>CAWBKW010000001.1:0-173445 GCA_963789515.1 uncultured Coriobacteriia bacterium
AGGCGTCGGCGGCGAGTGAGGTTGGCGGGGGTTGCTGGGACGTCGTGCGCAAAGGGTAAGGGCCGGGGCAGCAGCCGAACATTTCGTGGAAGGCTTGGCTGAAATGGCTGAGGCTGACACCGGCGGCTGGTTTAAGCGTGGCCATGCAAACAAACAAAGGAAGGTACCTTAATGAGAGTGTTTCTCAATTCTTTTTGGGGCTCGTGTTGGGTGTTGAGGCGTCTTGACAAGTGGCAGTTGGAGCGGATGCTAACGGCAACTATGACGAAGCTGAAGGTATTCTGTGTATGTCTGGCTGGCTCAATCAGCACCCTGGGGGCGTTGGCGGCGGACTCGGCCAGCCAGCCTCCGGGCGGGAAAGAGGCCAAGCCGGGATCATTCCAGATTCGGAACCAGAAATATGGCAACCTGCTGCGGCCCGAGGAAGCCAACAGCGCTGACGGGACACGGATCGTGCTTTATCCGGCGCAACCGTGGAAGTGCGTGACGTGGAAACTGCATGGAACCGGCGATTCGAAGTTTCAGCTCCAAAACCATTTCACGGGCAAGACGTTCGCCGCCGAGGCCGGAGCCGACACAGCGACGCGGCGGTGACGCAGGTGCCTTTTTCAAAGAAGCCGGAGGAACGGCCGACGTGGCAACTGGCAAAGCTGGCCGATGGCACCTATAAGATCACGGATACCAGGTCCGGGAAGGCGTTGACGGCGGTGAAGGAGGAGACGGGGTCCGGAGTGAAGATCGTGGCGCGGGCGTGGCGCGAGGGGGCCGATCAGAAATGGGAGCTGATCGAGATCGATCCCAAGCAGTGGACGATGTGAGAAGCCGGGTCCCTCACGGAGACTCGGGTCCTACGGGCTTACTGATGATCGATTACCGGGCTCCGACGCGCTGGCTCAAAAGTACTTGCGCAAGGACTGCGGCTCTTCGGGTCCAGCCGGGACATAGGTGTGTTCACCCCGGGTCCAACTCACTGTGTGGAGTTCCGAGGTGCTGGAAAGCTGCGGCGTCTCGGCGGGAGGGTCTTTCAGGGCCGAGCGCCCCATGACGAAAAGGAAGAGCCTTTGGTTGTCGCCACGATTGAAACATACGATGGCGATGGGATGGCTGCGCCACTGGGAGCAGCTGCCGCCGGTCAATTGCAGCTTCTCCAACCCGAGGGTCAATTCATAGTCGTCGTGGGCACCTTTGCTAGCGATAAACTGACGCAGCTGCCGCATGTCCCTGGTAACCAGGTCCATTGGGTACTGGAGCGAGGCCGTTCTCACGGTCCAATCGTGGAAATGAGTGAATGGGTGCGGCCTGTCCGGCTTTAGCCAGAAGGCTGCCAGGCCGAGAAGCAAGACCAACGCTGCGGGTACCAGCAAAACCGGCCGCTGCCACCAGATTGACGGGCGGACGATTTTCTGTTCCGCCAACAACGTGGCCTTAAGCTGCAGAGGCACATGAATCTGCCGGAGTTTGGCGCGCATGGCCGTTTGGAAGGCGCAATGTCGCTCAAACCAGCGAGCCAGCTCCGGGTCTCGCCGGGCCACCTCGACAGCCGCGAGCCACCTGCGGGTCTTCCGCGTCGGCCGTTCCGGGCCGATAGAGGAGGAGAATCTCTTTGGCTTGGCTGGGGGTCATGTGTCCTTCCGTTTCAGGGCCGTCGGCGGCGCGGCCGAGCGCCGGACCAGTTCCTTTAGCTGCGCCAAGCCGCGTGCGATGCGAGATTTGACCGTCCCGAGGGGAACCTCGAGGATTCTGGCGATTTCGTTATAGGAGTAATCTTCGAGGTAGAACAGGGCGACCGCCGCCTGGTATTGCGGATCCACCTGGGCGAGCAACTCGAGGACCGCCTGCGCGTCCAGGTGGTTCACCAGTTCCGGCTCCACAGGGGGCAGGTCGGCTTCCGCCTCGCTGATTTCCAGGTGCGGGAAGCGGACAAGGTGGCGCTGGGATTGCAGGAAAGACCGGTGCAACGCGGTGAACAGCCACGACTTCACCTTGGAGGGGTTCTGCAACTGATGACCTTTGGTCGCCCAAGTCAGGTAGGTCTCCTGCACCAGGTCGGCGGCATCGGCTTCTACGCGCGTCAAGCTCATGGCAAACCGGTAGAGGGGGCCGTAAAACTGGTCCACCAGCGTCTGGTAGTCCAAGCGGCCCTGCCCCGGCGCTTGTTCATATGAGGTGCGAGCAGACACAAAGGTTTCCGGAAACCTGCTTCAGGCCAAAAACCCGATGGCGTACTTGAATATACCGGAGAGCCGGTGCGAGGCGAGGGTAAAATACTGCCGGCGGAAGATATCTCACCGATCGCAACCTACCGAAGTGGCCCGGCGTTTAGCGGGTCGAAAAGGCAGGTTGCGCTCGGGGGAGAAAGATGACCTTTCAGCTAGCCAGAGGGATGGGAGGGTGGAGGCCGCGTTAGGGAGCATGCGATAAGCCCGGGAACCAAAATGCTCCGTCGAGCATCTTATATACAGGAATCGGATTATGCGGGAAAACCCGTTATGCTTTGGGGCGGTGGTGTGCCGGCTGGTCCCGGTGGCGGTGGCTGTTCTGCTTCTCAGCGCCGGGGAAGTGGGACGCGGGTCGGTTCTGCTGTTTGACTCGTTTGGCCTGGGCACCACGAACAACCCGCGCCTGGACAGCGTTTCAAGGAGGCGACTGGGATGACCTTTATTGATTACCCAGGGAGTGTCCGGGTCGAGAAAGCGAAGAATCTTCTGCAACACCCGAACCAGCGCGTCAGCGCGATCGCTTTGGAAGTCGGCTTCCAATCGGTCTCTCAATTCAACCGCACCTTCAAGAAAGTCACCGGCCGATCGCCGAAACAACTGCGGTCGAGACAGAGGCGATAAGCGCTGCATTGGTCCGCGACCCGGGCCGGCGACAGGTTCAGTCGCAGGGCTTCCACCGGAGCCGGTTCTGTGCCGGCGACCAGGTGCGGCGGTCCCAGTAAGGAGTCGGCGGGGTCCGCCTCGCGCGGAACTTGAACCCGCTCCACCCACGAAGTTTGGGCACCCGCACTCGGCGCGACTTTGCGGGGCCTGCGTTGCGGAAACGATTGGTCTTCATCATCTGTCCTTTCGGTTCTTGGTTGCTTTGACTCACATTGCCATTCTACCCGCTCTTGTACTCTATGTGAGCGATGAACGGGGCTTTGGGTTCCCGGAGCCCATCGCGCGGGCGGCGAGGTAGGCGACTCAACCACTGATCGGACGAGTGATCGTCTGACGGCTCACCTGGCCCATGATTCGTGAATGATGCCTTCCGGAACTTTTCTAAAGCGGGAATCGCTGGGATCGGTTGGGGAGCGGGTTCGCAGAACCGGCGTCGGTGGCCAGGGGAACAAAAGTGCGAGTGGCGCCTCGTACAAGGTGGTGAACCGCGAGGTTCAAATTGAAGAAAGGAAAAATAAATTATGGATAAGATTAGAAATGAAACGAGAGGGCCGGGACGAGACCGGCTTTCAATCAGGAGCGGAACCTCGGCAGAGAACGGCACACGTCCGGCGGGCAGGCTCAGCCGCCGTTCGTTTTTGCACACGGGCCTGGCCGTCGGCGCCGGGACGGTCGCGGTGGGGTTGTTACCCAGCCGGGCCGACGGCCGTCGAGGCGGGCTGACAAAGGGAGACGAAGCGATCCTGCGGTTCCTGTCGGCCGCGGAGATCCTTGAGACGGATGCATGGCAGCAGTACAACGAACTGTGTGGCGTGCAGGACAGCGAGGTGCCGGGCGGGACCGGGAACGTACTCTTCACGGCTGCCCTCAGCGTGCTGGATTCGGACATGGCCCAGTACGTTCACGACAACACGGAGGATGAGTTCACTCACTTCACGTTCATCAACGCCTACCTGGTGGCGCACGGCGGGAAGCCGGTGAGCCTGGACAAGTATCGGACGTTACCGAGCAGCAAGGCGACCGGAGCGCAGCAGATCGGGCGGCTGACCAACCTCATGCAACTCAGCGTGGACACCACCTGGTGGACGCGTTACCGGAGCCGGACCAAGAATCCGGATTTCGGCGATACCCTCCCACAGGCGGTTCCGGGCCTGGTGATGGGGCAGTTTCCGGCCATTCCCCGAACCAATGCGGACCTGGCGCCGATGGACCATCTCCAAGCGATCGCGAACACGGCCGGATTTCACTTCGCGATGATCGAGCAAGGCGGCACCAGCCTTTACCCGTCGCTGGCGCAGCGGGTGACGGATACGGAGGTGCTGCGCGTCCTGCTGAGCATCGGGCCGACGGAGGCGATGCACTTCCAGACGTGGCAGGACAAGGCGGGCAATGCGCCGCCACTGACGGACCCCACCAACGGGCTGGTGTTTCCCGACCTGAATTCCCCGCCCTTTGGCGGCGAGGACTTTCAGACGAACCTGATCATGCCTGAGCCGACGATATTCCTGGACCGGAAGTTCCCGGTCTGCTCCATCGTGCGGCCGACGGGGACCGAGGGTGCCGCGATGGGTGCGGTGAAGTTCCTGACGGACACCGGGCTATTTGTCGGCCAGTCGGCTGAGTTCTTCGCGGTTATGAGGGAACTGGCACGGGAAGCGGATGCGGCGCGAAATGAGGGTGACCAGGGCGGGCGCGGCCGAGGGAGAGATTGAACGCTTCGGGGGTGCGAGCAGGGCACGCTCCAGGAACTCGCGCTCAGAGTGGCTCCGCCGCATCCCCGGCCGACGTGAGGTGAGAGCCGCTTGCTGCCGCCGGGGTTGTGGCGGAGGCCAAGAGGCAGATGAAGCAACTCGTGTCGGGCAGCCTTTGCCTGTTCTCGCTGGCGATGCTGCTGTCGGCCGACGGCGGCCGCGGGCGATCGTTTGGCGCCGAGCCACCGAAGGCCGGCGGCTTGGAGTTGAATTACGAGGAGCCCAAAGATCTGAGCGGCGCAATTTACGTGCAGCCGTTTGACGGCAAGAACCTCCTGTTCAACTTCAAGCGAGTGGCGAGCCGCTCCGGCACGACGCTGAAGGTGCAGCGCAACTACACGTATCCGGATGGGCGGCTGGCGGTTCGAGAACGGGTCGTTTACGAGGGGGCCGCGCTGGTCTCATATGAGCTGGAGGACCTGCAAACCGGCGCGGTTGGCAGCGCGAGAATCCGGCGAGCCGCGGATAACCCGGCCCAAGGCAGCATCCGGTTTGAGTACCGCAAGCGGGCGGGCGACCGTCCGAGGGCGCGCAGCGAAGCCATGAGGGAGAATACGCTGATCAGTGACATGGTTGGGCCGTTCCTGAAGTCGCATTGGGATGAACTTGTGCGGGGGGAAGAGGTTCATTGCCGCTTGATCGTTGTGCCGCGAAGGGAGACTGTGGGGTTCACCTTCGTCAAACCCTCAGAGCCCGCAGGCCAAGGCGGGGACGCGCTCACCGTGAGAATGGAGGCCAGCAGCCCGTTCGTGGCGGCATTGGTTGACCCGCTGGTTTTCAAGATCGAAAAGGCCGCACCCCACCGCGTATGCAGTATTTTGGGCGCACGACGCCCAAAATCCAGGCGGGGAGCAAATGGAAAGACCTGGACGCGGTGACTGTGTTTGATTGGGGGTTGGCGCGTTGAGATCGTGCGCCCAGGAGCCGGTGGCGCGAGGCAAGGGTGAGACTCTGGCCGGCGGAAAACACTCTTCGAGTTTCCGGGAACCCCTAAGGCTTCTTATGCATCCCATTAGCATGAAACGATGGCACGCGCGAGCGGTACCGGGAACGGGCAAGCCCGGGCCGAGACGCATACCGATCAAGGCTCGGGAAGAAAGCCAGGGCGAGGTGCTTGTGGTTTGGGGTGCAGACCTCGTTGCCGGCGCGGGGGCGTTGGGGAGTGGACAGATGACTACAGCTCGGCGCCTACGCCTACAGAATAGAAACCGCATCACACGTTATGAGAGAAAGGATAGAATATGAGAAATAGAACGCATTTTCCGAAAACACCCCTCCGCGCCGAATCGCGCGCAGCTAGACAGCAAGAACCCGTCCGCTCTGCGGGCGGACACGTCCGCATGTCCCGGATCAGGCCGGAGCAGCCCGGTTTGACGGGATCCAATCGGCTCCCGGCAGGCGCAGTTTTTGCCGCGGTATTGGCCGTTTGTCTGGGCATCAGCCCGCCGGCCGTCCAGGCCGTGAATCCCTCGGTGGTCGATACCAACCTGGCCGTCCGGACGGTCGTGACCAATCTGGAGCAGCCCATCGCGATGGCCTTCCTTGGGCCGGATGACTTCCTGGTGACCGAGAAGGCAAGCGGCAAAGTGAAGCATGTCGTTAATGGAGTCGTGACCGCCACCGCGCTCGACCTGAACGTGAATTCCTTCTCGGAGCGCGGGCTGCTGGGGATTGCGCTGCATCCGCGGTTCAAGCACAACCATCTGGTCTATTTGTACTGGACCGAGAGCAGCACGAACCGGGATTCGACGGTCGCGGCCGAGGTCGGCAACCCGGACTCCCCTTACCCGCCCGGCACACCGCAGCCGCTGGGAAACCGTGTGGACCGGTTCGTTTGGGACGCGGCGACGGAGTCGCTGACCTTCGACGGTAATCTCATCCGACTGCACGCCTACCAGGCTGATGCCGGTCAACCGCTGCGCGGAAACCACAACGGCGGCCTGATCCGCTTTCAGGAGCGTCAGGACGACGGTGACAGAGATGGCGACCGGAACGATAACAACGGTCAGGGCAAGCACCGCGGTTGGAACAAGGACAACGACCGGGGCAAGCACCACGGTCGAGCCGACGACCACGACGCGGCCAGGCTCTTCATCATTATTGGCGACAACGGCCGGCGCGGCGTGATGCAAAACCTGATCAACGGACCGTTTGGTCCCGGCATCCCGGACGACCAGTTCGGCGGCCCGGAACCGGACAACAATCACCTCACGGGGGTGGTGCTGCGGTTGAATGACGACGGCACGACTCCGGAAGACAACCCCTTCTTCGACCTGGGGGCGGCACTAGGCGGGGAGGAGGGCGCCAACATCCAGAAGGTCTTCGCCTATGGGATCCGCAACAGCTTCGGGCTGGCGGTAGATCCCTGGACGGGGCGGCTCTGGGAGTCCGAGAACGGCGACGACGCTTTCGACGAGATGAACCGGATCGAGGCCGGACATAACGGTGGCTGGATCCAGATCATGGGGCCGGCGGGGCGGGTTAGCCAGTTCAAAGCGATCGAAACCAGTCCCCAGTTCTTCGGCCTACAGCAGATTCGCTGGTCTCCCACCAACATTGCCGACACGGCGAGCGAGGCCCTGGCGCGGCTGGTCATGCTGCCGGGCTCGCACTATGCCGACCCTGAGTTCAGTTGGAAGTACGCGTTGGCGCCCGCGGGCATCGGGTTCATGGGCGACGACTCGTTGGGCAAGCAGGACCGAGGGCGACCTGTTCGTCGGAGCCTCCCGGACGTTCCTGGAGAACGGGTACTTGTTTAGATTCAAATTCACACGGGACCGGCTTCATTTCGCGCTGTCCGACCCACGGCTGGCGGACCTGGTGGCCGACAACACGAACAAGTTCGAAATCACCGAGAGCGAATCTCTCCTGTTTGGTAGTGGTTTTGGCATCGGCACAGATGTCGAAACCGGCCCGAGCGGGAACCTGTTCGTTGTTTCGACCAGCGACGGCGCCGTTTATGAAGTTTACCGGGTGGCCAAAGGCCCCGCCGGAGACAACAGGGTGGGTCACCGACGAGGCGAACACTAGCCTGCGGCTAGACTGAGCAGGCGCTCCCCGCTAACCAGGACCGCATCACCCCGAACGAACAGTGGCGCGACCGGGAAGCCTGCCATCAACTCGGGCACCAAACCAGCCCTCCAAACCTCGTGCAAACGGCAATCGATCTATGAAGTAGCTCCTTCATCTCGTAAAAACCAAGAGCAAGAACAAATAGAACGCGAAAGGATAGATACGAAAAGACAACTGAAATTCAACAGCACAACTGCCCTGGCGATCGCCAGCCTGGCATCCGGACTCGCCTTCACAGCAATGGCGGCCAGCCCTGGCGGCTACCGCCAGATCAACCTCGTTTCTGACCAAACTGGAATGGCCCGCTTTATGGACGCGAACCTGGTCAATCCCTGGGGCCTTCTGACAGGCGCTGGGGGCCATCTCGTCGTGGCTGACAACCATGCGGGTGTGGCCACCTTTTACAATCCCGCCGGGCATCCGGCGGCGATGACCATCACGATTCCCGCCCCTGATGGATCGCCGGGAGGTGCGGTGACGGACCTGGCATTGAACCGGTCCGGGAGGAGCTTCATTATCAGGAGCGGTGAGCGCCAAGGTGAAAGCACTCTGCTATTCGTCACGGAGGATGGCACGATTGCGGGCTGGAACCATGAAGTCCACCCTGACCAGGCATTGATTGCCGTGGACAACTCAGCGGTGGGCGCGATCTACAAGAGCATGGCGCTGGCGGCAACCCCTCAAGGACCCCGACTGTATGCGGCCAACTTTGGCCAAGGTGTCGTCGAAATGTATGACGGCGGATTCCACCTGGTGAAGTCCTTCACGGATGCAGCCCTGGCGGGCGCCAGCTATGCCCCGTTTGGCGTCCGCGTCATCGGCGGAAACTTGTTCGTCACCTATGCGTTCAAGGCAGCCCCCGGAGACGGCGATGAAACCGCCGGCCCCGGCTTGGGCTACGTGGATGTGTTCGACCGTGAGGGCACCTTCGTGCGGCGTTTCGCGTCGCAGGGGACGCTGAATGCGCCGTGGGGATTGGCGCTGGCCCCGCGCAGCTTCGGCCGGTTTGGCGGCGCGCTCCTGGTCGGCAACTTCGGCGACGGGACGATCAATGCGTACCAGCCGCACACCGGCGCGTTCCTGGGACAACTCTCGGATTCTCACGGAACGGTGATCCAGATTGAAGGACTCTGGGGACTGGCGTTCCGATCGGAAGGCGGTTCGCTCTACTTCACCGCCGGTCCGAACGACGAGAGCCATGGTCTCTTGGGAGTTCTGCAGGCTCACGGCGTGGGCAGCCGAATGGGAGACTGAACAACAGTACTGGATCAAACCCTATGACCCTCAAAGAGTCTGCTCTTTCATACTGCGGCCTCGCGGTCTTCGTGCTTGGGCTGGGGACAATCTCCAGCTCTGCGCAGACCATGAACGCCGTGACCAACGTTGGTCTATCCGCCTACAGCATTAACGGGACCAACAACCCGACCCTCACTCTGATGCGGGGCGTGACCTACCTGTTCAACGTCAACGCCTCCGGGCACCCGTTCTGGATCAAGACCGTGTCCAGCATCGGCACCGGCAACGCCTACAACACCGGCGTGGCGAACAACGGCATCCAAGTCGGCACGCTTACCTTTGCCGTGGCCACCAACGCCCCGAGCACACTCTTCTACAACTGCCAGTTTCACAGCGGCATGAAAGGCACGCTCAACATCATCGACCCACCGTCGCCGCCGGAGGTGCGGATCGTCTCGATCGAGGTGGGCCAGGCTGTGGTCGTCACCTCTACCGGGGCGGCCGGGTGGAGCCCGGTACCTGAGTATTGCTGCGGCCTGCCCCCGACGAACTGGACGGCGGTATCCAGCTTCACGAATGTCTTTGCCAACGGCACCAACACAACGGGCTTTGACCGCCTTGACCCTCCCTGCGGCCCCAGCGTATTCATCCGGATTCGGGCGCAGCCGAATTGAAGGGAAGCCGCAGGCCTTCTACCGGTCGGCGGCGCGGCCGAGCGCTGGAAGAGTTCCTTCGACAGTGCTTAAGCTCATGCAAGAAGCCCGGGAACCAAAAGGCTCCCTCGGGCCTCTTAACCACAGGAATCGGATTATGCAGGAAAACCCATTATGCTTTGGGGCGGTGGTGCGACGGCTGTTACCGGGGGCGGTGGCTGTTCTCTTTCTCAGCGCCGGGGAGCCGGGACGCGGGTCGGTCTTGCTGTTTGACTCGTTCGGGCTGGGCACGACAAACAACCCGCGCCTGGACAGCGGGGGCTCGCCGGTGACTAACATCGCTCTGGGATTTGACCTCAGCGGAATTCGGGCTGAAATCCCAAACACGAGCGCGGCCGTGTGGACGGCGCCCGGCGGTCATGGGGCGCAGAGCTGGGCGTTTACGGTTTCCTCCGCCGATCCCAACGAGCCATTTTCACCATTCGAACCTCAGGCGAGCAACAGCGTCAACAACGGCACGGTGACAGTGCTGGGTGGGACCACCCCTACATTCCCTGATGCCCTGCTGGACTTCACTCCCCCTGCCGGTGCGATCAAGGTGTCCGCCGACGTGCTGCCGGGAGCCGATCCTGCCGTGGGCACGGCGATTGGACTGAGCAGCAGCCGGACCGTCTTGAACAGCAACTTCTCGAGCTTCGGCCAGGCCTGGCTCGTCGTGCGAGGCGGCACGAATCTCGCCACGCGGAGCTGGGAGTTGCACACGGCCGGGACCAGCGGTCCAACCGCCTGCGGTGAAGTGCCCTTCACCTCCGGGTGGTTTCGGCTGGAACTGACGTGTGATCCGGCGGCGCGCCTAGTCTTTGGCGCGATCAACGGCGTCCCGACCCCGATCCTCGCTTACGGCGCGACGAACATCGCCGCCGTTGGCCTTGAGGGCGGAGGGCAGGCGGCGGAGAATTTCGCGGTAGAGACAAGCAGCGCCGGGCCGGCGGTGGTGGCGGGGGCTTCGCCGGGCTTTGCGGCGTCCTTCTTGTTTGATCGAAACAACGCCTTTGGCTGGCGCTTTACACCGACCCGGGACATTGACGTCTCCGAGCTGGGGTTCTTTGACACGACGAGCCTGCCGGGTGGGACGGGGGCGGGCCTGAGCCAATCGCATGATGTGGGCATTTACCGCGTTTCGGATAGCAATCTGCTGGCGAGCGTGACGGTGCCGGCGGGAACCAACGCCTCTGCTGGAAGGCAATTTCCGTTACGAGCCGCTCGCCTCGCCGCTCTGGCTGACCGGGGGTGTGACCTATGTGGTGGCGGCGTATGTGTTGAGTGCCAGCCCGGACGGGATTGGGGCCGCCACCAATTGGCCGATGGCTCCGGAAATCACCTATGCCAACGTGCCGCTGCCAACGGTGGCTAACCCGACGTTCGGGACGTCGCAATACCTCGTGAGCGCCCACGGATCGACGCCTTCCGGACTGACCTATCCCGGGGTGGCGCAGAGCCAGATCCTGCCGAGCTTCGCGGCGAATTTCAGGTTCACCTCGTTGGTTACGCCGCCGCCGCAACTGACTTCGCTCGTTATCCAATCCAATGCGGTCATTCTCGGCGTGACGAACCTGACGGCAGGCGCGATGAATTATGTCGAGAAGAGCGGGGACCTCCGGACCTGGCAGCCACTCGGCAGCTTCATGCCCTGCACCGCGGCGACGAACATGGCTCGTGGATACGGCTACCAACTCCGGCGCCGTATACCGGCTCCGCGTGGTGCGGTGACCGAGGAACCCACCAGTCCTGTGACCCTGATGACCTTTGCCGCAACGGGAACTGTTCTACCAAGAGACGACTATGAAACATGACCACCACAACGCGGGCAGTTTAATGAACCTTCCTTTGATCGTGACCCTATTGGGAACGGTAGCACTGCTGGTGTCACCACGCCCGGCAGCGGCACAATTCACCGAGGTCGATCCGGGCCTCGCGAAGCCGCCATTCCCTTGCGTGGTGTGGGGGGATTATGACGGCGACGGCGATCTGGATGTGCTGGTGGCGGGCTCGGGCAACCACGACATCGCGTTCTCGACGATCTACAAGAACACGGGCGGCACCTTTACGGACAGCGGCATCGTTCTGCTCGGGTTGTCCCGGGCGACGGCGGCGTGGGGCGATTTCGACGGGGACGGCGATCTCGATCTCGCGATGACCGGGTTGACGACGGCGGGAGTTCCCACGACGCGGATTTACCGGAACGACGGCGGCGTGTTCACGGCGCTGCACCAACAATCTCTTGGGCGTGCTCGGGGGCAGCGTCGCCTGGGGGGACTACGACGGGGACGGCGAGCTCGACCTGCTGGTGACCGGCGTGACCAGCACCGTCGCAGGGTCGGGGTGGCGGCGACCCGGCTGTATCACAACGATGGCAAGGCGTGTTCACCTCCGTGGCGCATCCTTTTCCCAATTGCTACCGCGGCGCGGTGGCGTGGGGCGATTACAACAACGACGGCAAGCTCGATGTGGTCATCACCGGCGTGTCTGACACCTCCGCGCTGGTCGCGGCGATCTGGCGCAACGACGGGGATGGCACCTTCACCGACGCCGGGGCGAATCTGCCGGGCATGGATCTCGGCTGCGCGGCGTGGGGCGACTACGACAACGACGGCGACCTCGATCTGCTCTTCGCCGGCAACTCGAACGATGGCTGGATCACGCGCATCTATCGCAACGACGGCGGCACGTTCACGATGTGAATGCCGGGCTGCTGGGCTTGATCTGGTCCTCGGCGGCGTGGGGCGATTACGACAATGACGGCGACCTCGATCTCATGATCATCGGCTACGATCCGGTCGCGCAGGTGAACCGCTCGATCCTCTACCGCAATGACGCGGGCACCTTCGTGGATAGCGGCGCGACCTTTCACAACCTCATCCTCGGCGCGGTGAGCTGGATGGACTACGACAATGACGGCGATCTCGACCTGTCGCTCGCCGGCAACGAGAATGGCCTCGATGTCCTCCGCATCTACCGCAACACCACCCTGACCCCAAATACGCTCCCCAGCGCGCCGACGAACCTCGCCGTGAACGTCCTTGGAACGAGCGTGGATTTTTCCTGGAGCGCCGCGAGTGACGCCCAGACTCCCGCCGCCGGGCTGAGCTACAACTTGCGCGTCGGCACCACGCCCGGCGGGTCACAAATCGTCGCCCCGCAATCATCCAGCGCCGGCTACCGCCGCCTGGCCGCGCTGGGCAACGCGGGCCGCGCCTCGGCGCTCGCCTCCGCTCGACTGAAGCCGGGAACCAACTACTACTGGAGCGTGCAAGCGGTGGACACGGCCTTCGCCGGTTCGGCCTTCGCCGCCGAGGGAAGTTTCACGGCCTTGGCCGATCGGCCGACGAGCGTGTCTATCGCGCGTGAGGGGCTCGGCAGCATCCGCGCGACCTGGCGCGGCACGCCGGGCAGCGCCTACCAGGTGCTGAGCTCGACCAACCTCTCGGCCTGGAGCCTGTTCGCCACGCCGACGGCGGGCACGAACGGGTTGTTTGATATCGTGGACGCGACCGGCCTTGCCCCGGCGGGGTATTATCGTGCAGCGCGACCCTAATTAAGCCGGCCAGCCCGGTTGCCTGGTGCGCCAGGGGAAGGCGTTGGGGGCGGAGATTTGCGAGGCGCTGGCGCTAGTGGGGTATATTGGGCGGCAAGGCCTCCATCGCCGGCTCGATGTGGACCACGACGTGCTGGATGGAAAGCGAGGACGATTTCAGGCGGTCGCTGACGTCGTGTGCAATTTCATGGCCGCGCCGCACGGTCAGATCGCCGTCCACTTCGACGTGGATTTCCACAAACAGCCCCAGGCCGCTCTTGCGGGTGCGGCATTTCTCAATCCGCACCACGCCGGGCACCGAGGATGAGAGCTCCCGGATTTCCTTTTGCAGTGGGTCGGGTGCCGCGGCATCCATGATCTCGTTCAGCGCGGCGCGGAAGATGCGATAGCCGTTGAAGAGAATGACGGCGCAGGCGAGCAAGGCGGCCCAGTCGTCGGCGCTTTCGTAGCCCTTGCCGCCGATGAGGGCGATGGAGATGCCGACGAACGCCGCCGCCGAGGTGATGGCATCGGAGCGGTGATGCCAGGCGTCGCCCTTGACGGCGGTGCTGGTGAGCTGCGCTCCGACTTTGAAGACGAAGCGGTAGAGCGTTTCCTTGGTCGCAATGACCAGCGCGAGCACCAGCAGGGTGAACCAGGCGGGCGCATGATGGGGGGTGATGATTTCGCGGACGCTCTGGACGGCGATGAACACGGCGGCGGCCAGCAGGGCCAGCGGCGACGACCATGCCGGCGATGGACTCGGCCTTGCCGTGTCCGTAGGGATGGTCCTCGTCCGCGGGCAGGGAGGAGATCTTCAGGCCCGTCCAGACGACGAGGGAGCTGACGATGTCGGTGGTGGATTCGATGCCATCGGCGATGAGGGCGTAGGAATTGCCCACGATGCCGGTGACAATCTTGACGATGGCCAGCACGATGTTCACGGCCATGCCGACGCCGGCCGCCATCAAGCCTGGTTTAACGGAGCGCATAAATCATACCCGCCAGTTCAATTCGTGAACTGGCGGGCTGATGGAGTCTGGCCAGGCTTGCCAGCGGGGGTCAAGGCTGGGTTGCGGCGGCCTGCGCGGGAGGTTAACGCGGCCGCCCGAAAACAGACGGCTGCGCACAGAGAAGGACGGAACCCGAGAAGAAAACCGCGCTTGCGACAGCCTGAAGGGGTCGTATTTCGCAGAAGGTAGGTAAACACCCCATCGCAGAAGGGTTTAAACGTGTTATGTTAGGCAAGTCTCCAGAGGTGTTCGCCGGCGTTAGCGCGGGGATGTTACCAGGTGCGCGCGTCCCGGCTCGATGCCAAGGGGCGGCACGGCAAAAGAAGATCAACACGAAATTTAACAGGGGATGAAAAGCGTTTCGAGGGCTCTGGTGGCGCTCAGCCTGGGCTTGCGGTTGTGCGGCGGCCAGGAAACTTACCGGCTGGATCCAGCCACGAGCGTGATTCAGATTCATCTGGACACCGCGGGGGCGCTGGGCTTCGTGGGTCACCCTCATCTCATTCAGACCCCCATCGCAGCGGGCAGTTTCGTTTATGATCCGAGCGACCCTGGCAAAAGCTCCGTGGAATTAGTGGTGGATGCCAGCGCTTTACAGGTGCTCGATCCGAAGCGTCCGGCCAAGGAGCGGAAGGAGATCCAGGCGACGATGCAAAGCGACCGCGTGCTGGGCATAAAGCAGTATCCGAAAATCGTCTTTAAGTCCGTGAAAGTTGAATCGATGGACGGGAACCGCCTGCGGATCACTGGCAATCTTACCATCCGAACCAAACTCACCCCGTGACGGTGGACGCGACTTTGGAGCAGGGCGGAGCACAGTTGAAGGCCGCCGGAAAGAGTCAGTTCAAACAGACCACGTTCGGCATGCACCCCGTGACCGCCGGGTTGGGGACGGTGCGCGTTCGGGACCAAATGACCATTTCATTCGTTGTGTTCGGCCGACCCAAGCTGGGCGGCATTTGACAGCCGGGCTCCAGAGTTTACCTTTTGTGGAGTCGCGTTAGTTGGTCGCAGGGGTTGGAAACGAAGACAGCAATAGCAGAAAGGAAATTTCATGGCGAAAACAGACGAATCGAAATCGGTTCAGGAGTTCTTTTACCGTGCTCCTGAGGCGAACAGCGTCCAGTTGGTGGGCGATTTCACTCACTGGCAACGTCAACCCATCAACCTGGCGAAAGGGGCTAACGGGGTCTGGAGGACCTCCGTCACCCTGGCCGCGGGCACATACCACTACCGGTTTCTGGTGGACGGGGCATGGTGTGATGATCCGCAGTGTACGCTCAGGCTGCCAAACATCTTCGGGTCGCAGAACATGGTGCGCGAGGTGAGTGGCAACGCGCAAGTTGTGGCGCAGGTGCGATCCAGCGAGACGAAACCGCCCCGGCGCAGGGTAAGCAAAAGCGCGTAGGCGGTTGACCAATCAGAAAAGAAGCGGGGGCTTCCCAGCAACGGAGCTTCCAGGCGCGCTGCGGACTGGAGGCGATCCTCGCTCCTGACGGCGATCGAGGCGTCGATCACGACCTCACTGGGATCGTGTCGACACCACGCGCCGTACGGGGAAATCCTCTATGATATGGTTGAGAACCGGAGCATCGGTTAAGGCACGGCCAGCCGGTAGAACACGCTGCCGTTGGCCGGGTCAATGGGAACGACGACATGATTGGTCGCCGTCGAGCCCGGCACGGTGACCCAGTTCGTGCCAATACCAACACCCGGGCTGTTGGTCTGCGTTTGCAGGCGCCCACCGGCGACGGGCCAGGAGATGTCCAGCAGGTTGCCGGACACCTGGACCGTCAGGCGCACAGAGAGCGAGCTTGTAAACGACCCCGCCGGTCCCATTGGCCGAGGTGTTGGTCGCCAGCGCGTAGAGCTCGCCGTCGGCGTCCTGGCCGAAACCATGCACGGTAAGGCCGTTCGGCAGAATCTCCGAGCCGCCAAACTGGGGCAGTGGAAACGCGTTGATCGTCGCCGGTCTGAAGGTCGGCGTAGAAGAGACGGCCGTCCGCCCGCACCGGGGCTGTTTTCAGAGCCAGGTCGCCGAAGATGTACTTCCCGTATAGCTCCGGCATCGCGGTGCCGCGATAGACGAAACCGCCGGTGATGGAGATGCCGTCGTTGTGGTCGTATTCCAGGGTGCCCATGGGGCCGGAAATCGGGTCGATCAGCCCCGGCGGACTTCCCGGGCTGCGATTTCCCGGGGGCGCCCCGATGGTGCCGGCGGGCCCGGTAGGGACCGTTGGTCATGGTTGAAAAGGAAGTCCCCTTCTTTGATCGCCCAGCCGTAGTTGCCACCGCTGATGATGCGGTCGATCTCCTCGATGTTGTTCTGGCCGACGTCGGCGTCGAATCAGGTCGCCGGTGACGCGGGTCGAAGCAAAAGCGATAGGGGTTGCGCAGGCCGTAGGCGTAGATCTCCGGCACCTGGCCCGGCCCCTGGAACGGGTTGGTCGGTCGGGATGCGGTATTGGCCGTTGGCGCTGACCGGGTCGGGGCTGGTGGGGTTCAGGGCTGGGTTGAGCGGGTCAAACCGCAGCAATTTGCCCAAGCGGTGTGCTCAGGTTCTGGGCGTTGCCGCCCGGCACGATGTGGCTCGCTCCGACATCGTTGGCGTCGCCGCCATCGCCCAAAGCCAGATACATGTAGCCGTCCGGTCCGAAGGTGCACGTGCCGCCGTTATGATTGTCCGCGTTCTTGCCAAAGGAGATGACCTCCCGGCGAGAGGCGGGATCAACGACATTGTCGTTCGTGCTCGAGATCTTCCACTCGTTGATGACGTTCTTGTAGGTTGAGTGGCAGTGGTCGGCACAGGGTAGGTGGGACTAGTGTTCGGTCGGGATCAACTCGCTGTTGTAGGTGTAGAGCGTTCGATAACCGGGGCTGGCCGGGTTGTTGAAGCCGGGATGAAAGGCCAGTCCGAGGAAGCCGCGCTCGTCGTTGGGGTTGGTCGCGTTCAGCGGCGGCTGCACGCGATTCGTAATGTTGAGGGCCGCGCCGGGCAGCAAGGTCCCGTCCTGGATGATTCGCAGCAACCCGTTCTGCTCCACCACGAACAGGCGGTGGGTGTCGCCCGGCGGGCTGATGCCATAGTCGGGCGCGGCCATGTTGGTGGCGATGGGTATCAGGAAAAGGGAGATGTTCCCGTTGGTAATCGGCGGCAGGTACCGGGCCATGATCACATGAACGGGTGCCGAGGTCGCCGTGGCGCCGAGGTTGTCCGTGGCCACCGCGGTCAAGCGTATTCGTGCCAAGCGCGAAGGTGCCCGGGGCGGTCGCATGAAGCTGTATGGGCTGGCGGAAAAACTGCGCAGCAACACGGCCCCGTTGAAGAGCTGGACGTTCGTCACGCTGCCATCCGTATCGCTGGCGGAGGCCCCGATGGTCACGCTGTCGGTGTTGCCGAAGACGGAGTTGTCAGGCGGGTTGGTGAGGGTCACGCTGGGCGGCGTGTTGGCGACACTGACCGTCACATTCACGACGGCGGAAGTGGTGGAGAGTCCGAGGTTGTCCGTGGCCACCGCGGTGAGCGCGTGGCTGCCGGTGGCGAGGCTGGCCGTAACGGTGTAGGGTGTGTTGTTGGTCCCGCCAAGGAACGTGCCCCCGTCGAAGAATGCCACGTTCGTGACGCTGCCGTCTGAGTCATTGGCGGTGGCGGTGATGGGGACATTGGCTGGCGCGGTGAAGGAGGCGCCGTTGGTGGGGGAAACGATGGCGACGGTGGGCGGCACGTTCGCCGCCGGCGGCGGTGTCGAGCGCAGCGTAGGAAAAACCCCGCCGCTGCGGCAAACCCGCACCGGTCCCAGCGAGAGTAGAACGTTGACGGATCGAGATAGATGTCGTCCGAAATGAGGTGCACCACGAGGTTGCGTTGTCCAACCGACAGTGTTGAAGTGCAAGGTTCGCTGCGTCACTAGCCCGCCACACGCAGTTGTCCCAGATCGCGCTGTAGGTCGAGCGCTGCATAGTCGGCGCAGTGGTGCCGCGCGGCCCACGCGGTGTCAGCCGGGCTGACGAACGTGCGTGTAGGAAAGCTTCCGTGTCACGGCGTTGTAGATCGCCGTGACTGGAGCCCGCGGCGTGCAGTCCAAAGGTTGGACGTACAGCCGGTCCTGGTTAGCTGGCCTGCGTTGGGTCGAACATTGCGCCGGCGCTTTGGTGAAGGTTGATAAGGTTGGGCCACTCCAGAGGGTGGCCGCGCGGCCGCTCAGCGGCCCGGACAAGGCGCCAAGGCAGAGGCTCATGAGTAGGCAATTGGTGTGCGCTTTCATATTGTGTAATCTGTTTTTCTTGTTCTCTTGCTAACAGTTCCTGCTAATAAGACGCATGAGCCCTATGGTTGGTTCCCGAGCATCGGCTAAATGTCGTCCCCGGCCTGGATAATTACGGAGGGCGAATGGATTTGGCCGGGGGCCGGGGCACGGCAGGTGCCGGGACGCCGAAAACAACCGGCCATCGCGAGGTGAGGGGGACAATGGTCTTCAGGTTTCCGGGAACCAACACACGTTCCTATGCATCCCACCAGCATGAACCGATGGCACCAAAGATTGCTTGAAGCGCCGCGCCGCCTGCGGGTGGATCGGTGGGTTGAGGTGGATTTCCCCGTGACGATAAGGTCCGAGCCAGGCGTCCCAGGGCCCGCACCGGCAAGGCGCCGCCATTCTGAAGGACAAATCCGCCTTCAAACCAAAATCACCGCCTGGTCGCCCGTAGCGACCAACACCGCTGTCAGCAACAGCGTGGAAGTGATTGACACGTTCCAAGTCGGCAGCCTGCGGTTCTACCGGGTAGGTCGCTTGCCCAACCCATGATTCTCAACTGACCGGCGCTCGCGCGCGGCCGAGCCTGGCGCCATTGCGACTGGCAGGCGGCGGCAAGGCGCGCTACTTTCAGCCATGTACATCACGGGCCTGGGGACGGCGGTACCGCCGCAGCGCTACACGCAACGGGAATGCTGGGAAGCGCTTCTGCAATCGGCCCGGTTTCACGAACTCCGCCCCCGTTCGCGCGCGATCCTGAAGAAGGTCCTGAATGGGAGCAACGGCATCGCCACGCGCCACCTGGCACTGGACAATCTTGGCCAGGCGTTCGAGCTGACGCCCGACGTGCTGCAAGCCCGTTTCGCTCGAAACGCACCGCTGCTCGCCACCCAGGCGGCGGAACGCGCGCTGGCCGAATCCGGCAACCAGCGCGGGCGAGATCGACGCCCTGGTCATCAGCACCTGCACGGGCTATTTGTGCCCCGGGCTGACGAGCTACGTGAGCGAGCAGTTGGGCTGCCGGGCGGACGTGCTGTCCCTCGATCTCGTCGGCCAGGGCTGTGTGGCCGCTTTGCCGAACCTCTGCGCGAGCGAGGCGCTGCTGGCGGCCGGCCGCTGCCAGCCGCGTGCTGTCGATCTGCGTGGAAGTGTGCAGCGCCGCGCTCTATTTCGATGATGATCCGGGCGTGCTGATCAGCGCCTGCCTGTTCGGCGACGGCGCGGGCGCGGCGGTGCTGGCGAGTTCCCCCGGCGGGAAGCGGCCCGTGCAGTGGAGGACAAGCGGTTTCCTATTGCAGCCGAAAGGCCGGGACCTGCTGCGCTTCGAGCACAAGGCCGGCATGCTGCGGAATATCCTGACGCCGCAGGTGCCCGCGGTGGCGGCGCAGCACGCCGCCACGGTGCTCGAGCAGGTGCTGGCGCGGGCCGGCGTGCGGCGGTCGCAGGTGAAGGGCTGGGTGATGCATCCCGGCGGACGGGACGTGTTGCTGGCGCTGCGCGAGCGGCTGGGTTTGAGCGAGCACGACCTGCGCTGGAGCGCCGCGGTGCTGCGGGAGTTCGGGAACCTGAGCAGCGCGTCGGTGTACTTCGTCCTGCAAGCCGCGCTGGGCGACTCCGCGCCCCGCGGCTATTGGTGGCTGTCCTCGTTTGGCGCCGGGTTCAGTTCTCATGGCGCGCTGCTGGAAGTGGAGTGAAGCGTGAGCGTGGCCGTGCGCACACGACGCTGCCCGGCCACTCGCACGATCGACGAATGGAACGTTGTGTAAAACCGGAATTGCTGGATGAACTGCCGCCGGCCGACCCGCGCGCCGTGCGGTCGCGCGAGGACCTGCAGCGGGTGAACGCCTGGATGGGCAACTGCGGGATCATGGCCCGGGCATTGCGCTCAACCTGCCACGGACGAGGGGCGCGGCGCATGGTCGAACTGGGTGCCGGGGATGGGAGATTCCTGTTGCGCGTGGCGCGGCGGCTGTCTCCTGGCTGGCAGGGCACGAGCGCGGTGCTGCTGGATCGCCTGAAGATCATCTCGCCGGAAACCCGCCAGGGCTTCGAGGCATTGGGCTGGCGAATCGAAATCTCTCGAGGCAGACGCTTTGGAATGGCTGGGCGCAGGCCCGCCGCTCCGGCTTGCGACGTGATGCTTGCCAATCTGTTCCTGCACCACTTCCACGAAGCTCAACTGGCGGGACTGCTGCGCGCGGCGGCGCGATCCAGCCCGCGTATTCATCGCCGTCGAGCCGCGGCGCTCGGCGCGCGGCCTCTTCTTCAGCCGCTGGCTTCGGCTCATCGGCTGCAACCAGGTGACGCGGCATGATGCTTTGGTGAGCGTCCGGGCCGGATTCGCCGGACGCGAGCTGTCGCGGCTGTGGCCGGCTGACCCAGGCTGGACGTTGCAGGAGCGGCCGGCGGCTGGTTCAGTCATTTGTTCGTTGCGCAGCGGAGGGAATAAGCCATGCCGGCACCGAAACCCATCACCATCGTCGGCGGCGGCCTGGCGGGGTTGACGCTCGGGATCGGGCTGCGTCAACGGGGGATTCCCGCCACCGTGTGGGAGGCGGGCCATTATCCGCGCCACCGCGTCTGCGGCGAATTCATCAGCGGTCGCGGCCAGGACGTCCTGGCGCGGCTGGGCTTGCTGGAGCTGTTTCGCCAGGCGGGATCAGTTCACGCCCACACGGCGGCTTTCTATCTGGGCCGGGCCGGCTCGCCCGCGCGGCCACTGTCCACACCCGCGCTGTGCCTGTCGCGCTTTGCCATGGACGCCCTTCTGGCCGACCATTTCCGGGAATTGGGCGGTGAGCTGCGCGAGAATGCGCGCTGGCGGGAAGCTGATTTCGGCGAGGGCGTCGTGCGCGCCAGTGGCCGGCGCCTGCAGCCGCGCGCGGACGGCGGCCGCTGGTTTGGTCTCAAGGTCCACGCGCGCAACGTGCCGCTGGCGGCGGACCTCGAAATGCACGGCTCGCAAACGGGCTATGTCGGGTTTTGCCGCTTGAAGGACGGCGAGGTGAATGTCTGCGGCTTGTTCCGCCGGCGCGCCGGCAAACCGGATGTTCCGCAGCCCTGGACAGATGTTCTGCGCGGCCAGCCGGGCACGCCGCTTGTGGGAGCGCCTCGCAGGAGCGGTGTTTGACGAGGACTCATTCTGTTCCGTCGCCGGATTATCGCTGCGACCGTGGCGCGCCGCCGCGCGAAGCGAGTGCTGCATCGGCGACGCGCTGACGATGATTCCGCCGGTGACCGGCAACGGCATGTCCATGGCGTTCGAGGCCGCCGAGATGGCCATCGGACCGCTGGCCGCTTACAGCCGCGGCGAAAGTTCCTGGAGCGAGGCGCGGCAGAGCGTGGCCGCGGCTTGCGACCGCGCCTTTGCGCGGCGGCTCGCCTGGGCGCGGTGGCTGCAGTGGATGATGTTCACGCCGCTGCTGCGGGGCTGGCCTGGCTCCGTGGCGCTGCATTCGGACTTGCTGTGGCGAACGCTGTTCGCCTGCACGCGATAGGGCCGTCCGGCTTCGAGGGGGGGTAGCGTAGCAGCCCCTCTTCATTCGAAGCTGGTTTCCAGGAGCACGAGTGTTTTGGTGCCGGTGTAGCGCACTGAAATGTCGGAGCGGTCCGAGGGAAGTGGCGAGCGAAGATCAACGGTTTGGCCGGCGGCGATCAGGCTGGGGCTGCTGGAGGAATCCCCGTTCACAGCAATGGTTAGTTGAGCCGGTTTCGTCGCCAGGTTCTTGACCTTGGTAACCACCGCTTTCCTGCCCGGCGGGACTCGTGCCCAGAACACCCCTGAGCCGGTGTTCGAATCGGGGTTGAGATCTCTGAGCCCGGCGGCGGTGGTATAGCCGTAGGGGCCGAAGGGGATTACGGCCGTGCGGGACGAATTGGGAGCCGGGGTCCATGTTCCAGGATCCGGAGTTGGGGGAAGCGGGGTGGCCGACGGATTCGTGGGCGGGGCAAGCCATTCCGCATTGACGACGAGACCATTCAACGAGCCGCACACTACACCGCGTTCAGTCGGATAGTCACCCCAGCGGATGGGCGACTCGATTATATCTGCTGGGCGTGGAGAAGCGCACGATTCTCCGCAACATCGGCAGGGTGGCGCTGGTCTCGTTCTCGGCCGCCATCATCATCTACCTGGCGAATCTCGGCGTGACGCTGTTGCTCGGCAATGTCATGGGGATTCCGGGCGTCGGCCGGCTGGTCTCGACACAGGCGCAGATGTTCGCGGCGATCAAGCAGTCCCTGCCGGTCGCGCGCAGATGAACACCGCCGGCGCGCCGCCCGTCGCGCTGCTCTACGTGCTGGGACCGCTGGTGGGCATCATGGCCGGGTTCACCATCAACGGGCTGTTCGCGTTTGGCGAGGAGTACGGCTGGCGCGGCGTGCTGATGGACGAACTCAGGCCGCTCGGAGCGTTCAAGGCCAACCTGCTCACCGGCGTCATGTGGGGCTTCTGGCACGCGCCGGTGATCCTGCTCGGCTTCAACTACGGCGCCGAGCGGCTCTGGGGCATCCTGATGATGTGCGTCGTGATGACGCCACTCAGCTTCATCCTGTGGCGCGCGCGTGAGTTCAGCCGCTCCGTGGTGGCCCCGGCCATCATCCACGGTGCGTTCAACGGATTCGCGGGCTTCTTCCTGTTCCTCGTCATCAGCCGCTCGACGCTGGTCGCCGTGCCGGTAGGCATCGCCGGGGCACTCGCGCTGTCCCTGGCCGCAGCGGTGATGTGGCTCGTCTTCAAGCCCGCTCCGGCCCTGGAGCCTAAGCCGGATCAGCTGGCTCTGTGATACTCGCCGCGCGTGATGAACGGGCCGAAGAACGCCGGATGTGATGCCGGCGTGCCCCGCGGGACGAACGCGACCCGGTCCCCCGGGCGCACCACCACGTCGAGTCCGGCGCCGCGGTAGTTGAGGAAGACCCCGTCGATGAGGTCGAGCGGCAGGTCCAGCCGTTGGGCGATCTCCTCGGCGGTGCACGGCTCCGTGGGGAGCTCGAGGGACAGCGTGGTCGGGAGCCCTCGCTCCCTTCGGTAGCCGTCGAGCATCGCGATCATGCGAACGGTCACGGGGCGCGTGTCGTCCACGTCATCACCTCACGCCTCGTCGCAGGGCCGCGATCGTCTCCTCGACCGTTGCCGCGTCGCTGTTGCGTGTCGGCGGCCAGGAACTCGATGTCGTCGGCCGTGGGCGCGTAGCCCTCGGGTGCGTGCGACAGCGCGTTGCGCACGTAGCTCTTGCGCATGCGCGCGAGGTCGAAGTCGACGGCCTCGATCTGCTCGGGGTGCTCGGGGATCACGATGGCCTGGCCCGGCTTGTTCTCCTTGGGGTCGCCGAGCCGCACCTCGACGCCGTTCTCGCGCGCGAAGTTGAGCTGCGCCCAGTGGTGCTTGCCGGCGCCGGTGTACTCGGTCTCCTGCACCACGATGGTCGCGTCGGTGGGCATCGTGCGCGCAAGCGACATCGCCGCGGTCATCGCGGTGTTGCCCGACGGCCCGCGCTCAAGGCCCTCGAGCTTGCACATCGCCTCGGTGACGTAGAAGACCTCGCCCTGCGTGACGGTGAGGTAGCGGTCCATGTAGCGCAGGCTACGCGCGGCGTTGCGCGGCACGTCGGCGCGGTCGGGCCACGTCGCGAACGGCACGCCGAAGCCGGTGTGGCCGGTGGTGAAGCTCTTGCGGTTGAAGTCGGTGTCGCTGGCCATGTGCAGGCCGCTCAGGTCGACACTGGCGCTCGACGATCTGCGTGCCGGTCGCGCCAGCGCGCTTCAGGCCGCGCGCGGTGCCGGTGGTGTTGCCGCCGCCGGCGTGCGTGATGACCACGGCGTCGGGGTCCTTGCCGGTGACCGCGCGCATCTCGTTGGCGATCTCGAGGCCGAGGGTCTCGATGCCGGACACGCCAAAGCTCGAGTAGAGCGACGCGGCGAAGTAGCCGGTCTCGTCGAGCAGCTCGAGCATGTGGCTGAACAGCTCCGGACCCACCGTGAGCTGCACGACCTCGGCGCCGAACGCCTCGCAGATGCGCGCTCTTCTCGATGATCTCGGGCTGGCCGACGTGCCGCGAGTCGAACGCCTCCTGCACGATGATGCAGTTCAGGTTGTTGCGCGCCGACTGGCTCGCCACGGCCGCGCCGTAGTTGCCGGACGTCGCGGCGATGACGCCGGCGTAGCCCTGCTCGGCGGCCACGTGGATGGACACGCTTGCTCGGCGGTCCTTGAACGAGCCGGCCATGTTGGCGGCCTCGTCCTTGACGAAGATGCGCGCACCAAAGCCGGGCTCGGCGTAGCTGCGCACCAGGTCGGTGAGGTTGCGAAGCTCGAGCAGCGGCGTGTTGCCCACCCCGCCGCGCGTCTGGATGCCGACGATGTCGTCGAGGCTGTAGCCGTGCGAGGCCATCATGGCCTCGTAGTCGAAGGCGATGGGGCTCTGCTCGAACTGCGCTGTAGTCCATCCCCAGCGCGCGCACCATGATCTCGCCCTTGCGCGCCATGATCGCGTCGGTGCGGTTAGCCACGCGGACCACCCGCCCCCCGGTACTCGGCGAGTCTGTGCCCGCAGGTCAGCGCCCACGTGCACCAGCTCCGGGATCGGCTGGCCGAAGGTGTGGAAGTAGCCCGGATTGATCGCCGAGAGCGTCCCGGTGACCGTGCGGCCGGTCATCGTCGTGACCGAGACCTCGCCGCCCATGTCGGCGGGGGCGAGCGCGAAGCCCTTCACCCACGTCATCAGCGGCTGGGCCGCGGTGTCCTCGGGAAGGTTCGCCGAGCGCTCGGCCGGCTCGAGCAGCACGCGCTCGACCTCGACCCACTCGCCGACGCTGCAACGTGCTACGTCTGCCATCGTCCGTGCCCTCCTACTTGGCCGGCGACCAGAAGCGCGGAAGCGGCAGGTCGGCCACCGTCACGATTCCGGGCTTGGCCGCTCCGATGAGCGGGATGTAGTTGCCCACACTCGCGTACGTGCCCTTGCCGCCGGGGATCTCCGGCTTGTTGGACATGCTCACGTCGGGATCGCCGTAGATCTTGATGTAGTCGCCGGTCTCGACGCCTTCGAGCTCGGGGCGGATCTGCTGCGGGTGGATCAGTTCGATCTTGAGCTCACCCTTGCTGTACCCGTTCGCGGTGTGGCGGCACCCGCAGACGTCGCCGGGCATGACGTGCGCGCTCGCGGTCTGGCGCTCCACGCCGGTGACGATGGGCGCGCGGGTCTCGACGATCTCGTCGATCTCCCAGCCCAGCGCGCTGGCGATCAGGCCGATCGACTCGTGGAAGCCGATGTGGCCGACGATGCTTCCGTCGGCGACTCCGGCCTCGAACTGCTCGACGGTGGTGCCCACGCCCTGCGACTCCATGACCGTGGGGCCGAACGGCGCCAGGTCGTTGACGCGCGTGGCCTCGATCTGTCGATCTTGAGGCAGATCGAGCTCATCGCGATCGGCAGCGCGTCGAGCACGAAGCCGGGGTTGATGCCGGTGCCCAGGATGCTGACGCCGTGCTTCTTGGCCAGCGCGTCGAACTCCGCGGTCCACTCGGGGTCGCTCGCTACCGGATACGCGAGCGTCTCGGCGATACCGATGACGTTGGCGCCGGCTTCGACCGCGGCCGTGACCTGGTCGGCGATCTCGTGGAGGTTGCTCGCAGTACAAATGCATACGACGTCGGGCTTCTTGGCCAGCACGCTGGCGTGATCAGCGGTCACCGGTATGTCGCAGTCGCACCCGATCGTCTCGCCCACGGTGCGCCCGTGCTTCTCGGGATGGCGGTCGATGACGCCGACCAGATCGATCTGGTTCGGTCGATCGAGAATGTAGCCGAGGAGCCCTTGGCCCATCATGCCCGTACCCCATACTGCGACCTTGATCATGCGGACTCCTCTTCCAGAAGATGCAGAAACGCTTTGTAACTATGCAGACGATACAGTGTGCCGCGAACGGGTCAAGAACGGAAGCGCCGGCGCCGACCGAGCGTACCTCACCCGAGCCGGGATGGGGTACCGTGTCAGGTGCGAGTACAACGCGCTCCGACGTCGACCGGAAGTGGGTCAGAACCCAGCGATGGCTTCCCCGTACATCTTCTTCAACGGACGTGTCCTGCCCGCCGAGCAGGTCTCGATCTCCCCGCTCGACATCGGCCTGCTGCGAGGCTACGCGGTGTTCGACCTGCTGCGGACCGTGGACGGCAAGCCGTTCCTCCTCGCCGAGCACCTCAAGCGCCTGCGCCACTCGGCAGACCTGCTCGGCCTCGCGGTGCCCTACACCGACGACGAGATCTCGGCGGCGATCGACGAGCTGCTGTCCGTGAACGGCCACGTCGAAGCGACGGTGCGGCTCGTCCTGACCGGCGGCCCGTCGCCCGACGGCATGCACTTCGATCCGGCGACGCCCACGTTCTTCATCCTCACGCACGACCTCACGCCTCCCCCGGCCTCGGTCTACGAGACCGGCGCCAAGCTGCTCACCAAGCGCCACAGCCGAGAAGTCCCCGAGGCCAAGACGACCAACTACCTCACCATGCTGCGGCACCGCGCGGAGACGGCCGACGAAGGGGCGCTCGACCTGCTCTACCACGACGGCGAGTTCATCGCCGAGGCAGCCAGCGCGAGCTTCTACATCGTCACCGATGGGGTCGTGCGCGCACCCCACAGCGACGTGCTCTGGGGCACGGTCGGATCGCTCATGCTGGAACTGGCGGCGGTCGACCACGAGGTCGTTCTCGGCATGGTGTCGCTTGAGGACGCATACGGCGCCGACGAGGCGTTCCTGACCTCCACCACGCGCGGGGTCGTCCCGATCGTGCAGCTCGACGACCGCGTCATCGGGGACGGTACCGTCGGCCCGATCACCCGGGAGCTCATGGCCGCCTGGGAGCGGGTTCTTCTCGGCGAGGGGTAGACGGCAGAGCCGCCTGCGGCTGCGGGCGCGTGAAGACGCAACAGAAGGGCGCCCCTCGGGGCGCCCTTCTTCGTCAGCCGCGCTGTCCGCTCGGCTTACGGAGCCAAGTAGTATGCCGGCCCGTCCAGCGAGAACTTAGCCGTGAGATTGGCCAGCACCTGGGCCTTCTCGGACTCGGAGGCCGTGTAGAAGTGGCTTCCGTCCCACTTGTTGTAGAAGCGGTAGACCGTCGTCGCTCCGTCGACCGGCTTCATGCACACGTTGTAGGCAGGCCCGTCGTAGCTGTAGGTGCCCGACAGCTTCGCGAGAACGTTGGCCTTCTCGGACTCGGAGGCCGTGTAGAAGTGGCTGCCGTTCTTCTTGTTGTAGAAGCGGTACAGCGGGGTGCCATTGTCGGGATTCAGCGTGTTGATGGTGAAGGCCACGCCGTCGAGCGTGTACGCAGAGCGCCACTTGCCGAGCAGTGCGTCCCGCTCTTCCGGCGAGCTCGTGTAGAAGTGGCCCGCGCCGTTCCTTCTGAAGAAGCGGTAGATGACCGTGGGGGGCGTAGCCGGCGCGATGACCTCGAACGAGACGTTCGTGTGCGGCGACTCGACGTTGCCCGCCTTGTCCACCGACCAGAACTCGAGGGTGTGGGTGCCCGTGGTGGTGACGCTGACCATGGTGCCCTCGGCCTGCGCGGCCGAATCCAGGAGGTAGTACGTGTGCGCCACACCCGAGCCGCCGACGTTGTCCTTCGCGGCCAGCTTGATCGCGGCGAGGAAGTTGTACTGGGCCTTGGCGTCGGAGGTCGTAGCCGGGGCGGTGGTGTCGACCGGGACCGGGGCGGTGATGGTGAAGGCCGCGGTCTTGTGGGGGGTCTCGATGTTGCCGGCTTTGTCGGCCGACCAGAACTCGAGGGTGTGGGAGCCCACGGTGGTCAGGCTGATCGAGGTGCCGGTTACCTGGGCGCCGCCGTCGAGCTTGTAGTAGGTCGCCGCGACACCGGAACCGCCAGCGTTGTCGGTCGCGGTCAGCTTGATCGCGGCGCTCGACACGTAGGTCGCCTTGGCGTCGGAGGTCGTGGCCGGGGCGGTGGTGTCGACCGGGACCGGGGCGGTGATGGTGAAGGCCGCGGTCTTGTGGGGGGTCTCGATGTTGCCGGCCACGTCGGCCGACCAGAACTCGAGGGTGTGGGAGCCGAGGACCGTGGTGGCGATCGAGGTGCCGGTGACCTGGGCGCCGCCGTCGAGCTTGTAGTAGGTCGCCGCGACGCCGGAGCCGCCAGCGTTGTCGGCCGCGGTCAGCTTGATCGCGGCGCTCGACACGTAGGTCGCCTTGGCGTCGGAGGTCGTGGCCGGGGCGGTGGTGTCGACCGGGACCGGGGCGGTGATGGTGAAGGCCGCGGTCTTGAACAGCTCGACGTTACCCGCGACGTCGACCGACCAGAACTGGAGCGTGTGCGCTCCGACTGTCGTCACGTTGACGACAGTACCGGTGAGTTGGGCTCCGCCGTCGAGCCGATAGTACGTCGCGGCCACGCCGGAACCGGCGTCGGTGGCGGTCAGCTTGATCGCGGCGCTGCTGACGTAGGTCGCCTTGGCGTCGGACGTGGTGACGGGGGCGGTGGTGTCGACCGGGACCGGGGCAGTGATGGTGAAGGCCGCGGTCTTGTGCGGGGTCTCGATGTTTCCGGCCACGTCGGCCGACCAGAACTCAATAGTGTGTGAGCCAAGGACCGTGGTGGCGATCGAAGTGCCGGTGACCTGGGCGCCGCCGTCGAGCTTGTAGTAGGTCGCCGCGACGCCGGAGCCGCCAGCGTTGTCGGCCGCGGTCAGCTTGATCGCGGCGCTCGACACGTAGGTCGCCTTGGCGTCGGACGTGGTGACGGGGGCGGTGGTATCGGTGACAGGAGCGACGGGCGAGACGCTCGTCGAGCCCCAGCCGTCGGACGTGCCCGGTCCCGCGACCGCCTGAATGCTGTAGGTCTTGCCGGGGGCCACCGAGAACTGCCCGCTCGTCGCCGAGAAGACGAAGAGCCTCGTCGAACCGCTGAACACCGCGATCGCGTCGGCCGAGGGCGCACTCACGCTGTAGGTCGCGGCCGCGGCCGTGACCGACTTCAGCGTGGCGGTCACGGGCACGTTGACACCATCGTGGCATCCGCTACACGGCGATGTCTTGGTCGGGAATGCGACTGCCGATGAGGCAAACACGGCGCCTGCCGCCATTGCGGCCAGCGCGAGAACCACGCCCAGCTTGAGCCTTCTCACGTTGTTCACGAAACTCCTCCTTGCCGGTAGGGGGACGAGCCGTTCGCCCGGTGCCGCGGAGTGGGGGCGCTGTTCTCACGATGGCTCGCTGTTCGTCAGGGTTTCGGGTGTGCGCGCCCAATCCTTAACGCCGCCGTGACGGCCGGCCTGATTGCTCATGTGACTCGCATCACAGCTACGCGGGGGCCGACCGCCGCGACGCGCCTTGCGAAGCATTAGCGACGGTCCCGCAACACAAATCCGGCGCCCAAACAGGCGCCGGATTCAAGACGAATCGGGTGCATTCGGTGCCTAGAGATGCCGTACCTCGTTGGCGCAGGCAGCTCGCGAGTCCGACTGGTTCTCGGCACATCTGTCGACCCAGGTTACCCTGCGGTCGCAGTAGCCGAGGCTGTCGAGCAGCACCGCCAAGTCGGTCGCAAGGATGCGATCGGCGATTTGGTGGCTGGTCAGGTGAGAGACTCGGGCTAGCACGCGCTGTTCCTCTTCTCGGGTCAACGAACCTCCCGGTGTCAGGTCGTATCAGTGTCGCGATCGAGGCCTCAGCTTCCATCGCAACCTCACTCTGTACATCGGAAGCGAACCACGCCGACTTGAATTAGAGATGCCTCAGAATCCGCGGCTCCGAACGGTTAGAATCCTCTTCGGACCGCGACCGCTTTTCAGATCGAGCGGCGCATACAGGCACCGGGAGGCGCCATGTTCAAGACCATCATCGAACCGTTCCGGATCAAGACCGTCGAACAGATCAAGATGACCACCCTCGAGCAGCGCGAACAGATGATTCGCGATGCCGGCTACAACATCTTCGCCCTGCGCTCGGAAGACGTGATCATCGACCTGCTCACCGACAGCGGGACCGGCGCGATGAGCTCCAACCAGTGGGGCGGCGTCATGCGCGGCGACGAGTCCTACGCGGGCAGCCCGTCGTTCTTCCACTTCCGCGACTCGGTGCACGACATCACCGGATTCGAGCACATCATCCCCACCCACCAAGGGCGCGCCGCCGAGCGCATCCTCTTCTCGGTCATGTGCAAGCCCGGCGACGTGGTGCCCAACAACAGCCACTTCGACACCACGCGCGCCAACTGCGAGTTCACGGGTGCGGTCGCGCTCGACCTGCCCAGCCCCGAGCTGGCCGACATGCAGTCCGACTACCCGTTCAAGGGCGACATGGACGTAGCGCGGCTGCGTGAGACGTTCGCCACGTACGGCGCCGAGAACATCCCGCTGGTGATGATCACGGTGACCAACAACTCGGGCGGCGGCCAGCCGGTCTCGCTCGCCAACGTGCACGCCGTCGCCGCCGTGTGTCGCGAGTTCGACACGCCGCTCTACCTCGACGCGTGCCGCATCACCGAGAACGCCTACCTCATCAAGCAGCGCGAGCCCGGCCAGGGCGACCGCACCGTTCGCGCGATCGTGCGCGAGATGTGCGACCTGGCGCAGGGCTGCACGATGAGCGCCAAGAAGGACGCGATCGTCAACATCGGCGGCTTCCTGGCCACGCGCGACCCCGAGCTCGCCCGCCAGCACAAGGACCTGCTGATCCTGACCGAGGGCTTCCCCACCTACGGCGGCCTGTCCGGACGAGACCTCGAAGCGCTCGCCATCGGCATGCAGGAGGCCGTCGACGAGGACTACCTGCACTACCGCATCATGTCGACGCGCTACATCGGCGAGCACCTGCGCGACGCCGGCGTGCCGATCCTGTGGCCTCCGGGAGGTCACGCCATCTACCTCGACGCCCGCCGCTTCGCCTCGCACCTGGCGCCGGTCCAGCTGCCCGGCATCTCGATCGCGGTGGCGATGTACGAGCTGGGCGGCGTGCGCGCCTGCGAGATCGGAACCCTCATGTTCGGCCACGTCGACCCCGAGACCGGCGAAGAGGTCGCGGGCCCGCGTGAGCTGGTGCGCCTCGCGATCCCGCGCCGCACCTACACGCAGAGCCACATGGACTACGTGATCGAGGTCGTCACCAAGGTCTTCGAGATGCGCGCCGAACTGCCGGCGTACCGAATCGTCGAGCAGGCCCCGTTCCTGCGTCACTTCTCGGCGACGCTGGAGCGGGTTGGGTAGCCGCTGACAACTCTCGTGTTGCTTCGGCAACTCATGAGTAGCATACTCGCCTCATGAACACACTCGCGAACATAGGCACGGCGCTGGTCGAGTCGCGCAAAGCGAGCGGTCTCACGCAGGCCGGGCTGGCAGAGCGCTTGGGCGTGAAGCGGCAACAGGTGCAGCGGTGGGAATCGCAGGCGTATCGCTCGGCGAGTCTCGAGCGCGTGAGCCAGGTTGCAGCCGCGCTCGGGTTTGACGCACTGATCGTTGACGGCGCCGTCCGGCTCACAACAGACAGCCGCAGCGTCGCCGGCCGACTGCGCCGTGGCTGTCCAGACTCCCGTGCGCGAGCTGGGCGATATCGTCGCGCGGGTGCGCTCGCATGGCGTCGAGCTCCGCGACGGCTACGGCGTGTCGAAGCTCGGCGTGTTCGGCTCCTTCGCCGACGCCCGCCAGACCGAGGACTCCGACGTGGACTGCCTGGTGGAGTTCGAAGACTCCTCGGCGGACACCCGCGAACTGGCGGAGTACCTGCGGCGCGTCCTGGGCAGGGAAGTCGACGTCACCACCGAGGAGCGGCTGCGCTGGGAGATCCGCGCCGACGTCGCACGGGAGGTCGTCCGTGTGTGGGCAGCGTGAGCCGCTCCTCTACGTCAACGACATGGTCGAGGCGGCCGGCTGCTCGCAGCGCTGAGACCGCTCCGGGCGAGGTTGCTGCGAGGACTGGCGGAGACGCGAGGAAGAGTTGGGCGAGCCGGGCGAGTGGTGATCGTCCAAGCAGCTCGAATACCACCACGGGTCTGCCGACGCGCGAGCTCGTTGCTCCGGCTACATCAGGTGCGACAGCAGTCTGAACGTGGAGTTCCTGAAGCGGCGTCGGCGGGTCCAGCCGCGCACCTCTTGCAGCGTCAGTTCTCGGCAGTCCTTGAGGTCGTCGAGGAAGAGACGCTCGTTAGTCGCCACGACATCACGGTCGTAGACCCACACCATGAGCTCCTTGTTCACCCGCAGGCTGCGGATATCCAGGTTCAGCGTGCCGACGGCGCACAGCTCGCCGTCGACGGTCAGCGTCTTGGCGTGGAAGAACCCCGGTTGCCAGAGCCAGATCCTCACGCCAGCGGCGAGTAGTGGCTCAAAGTAGGACTCGGCGGCCCACCAAGGTGACTTCTTGTCCGGCCAACCGGTAGTCATGAAGTCGACCGCGACACCGGCCGCGGCGGCATTGATGAGCACGTCGAAGCGTGGTCGGGTCGGGCACCATATACGGCGACTGAAGCTGAACCCGTTCCTTCGCACCCGAGATGGCGAGCTGGTAGGAGCGCGTCACGGAGTTCCACGGGTCGTCGTAGCCCTGGTGGACCGTCTGGACCATGATCTCCCCGTGCGGCAGCTCCGGATCCGGATAGTACGACGGATCGAACAGGTCCTCGCCAAAGACCTCATACCAACGCATGTCGAACAGCTTCTCGAGGTCCGCGACGCCAGGACCGGTCATCCGAATCCCGGTATCGCGCCACGCAGGATACTTCTTGCCGCCGTCGATGTACTCCTGGCCGATATTGAAGCCGCCGCTGTGTCCGATCTCGGAGTCGACCACGGTGATCTTGCGGTGGTTGCGGTAGTTGATCCGCGCCAGCTGTGTGATATCGAACCCGACCTGCGCGCCGGCATCCCGAAGCGCGTTGAGCTCGACCTTCGAGTACTCCAAACAGCCGAGCAGGTCGTTGAGTATCCGGACCTCGACGCCCGCGGCGATGCGGTCCATGAGCACGGCGGTGATCCGCGCGGTGAGCTCGTCCTTCTCCCAGATGAAGTAGTTCATGTGGATGAAGCGCTTTGCCGAGGCCAGGTCGTCGATCAAGGCTTCGAAGTACTCCTCTCCGGAGCCGTAGACGTCGCACGTTCGCACCGGGAGCGGAGGCGCAGCGACCTTCTGCTCGACGAGCTCGGCGATACGGGCGGGGTAGCCCGGCTCGAGGCCGTCTTTGAACGCCGCGCTCTGTCTCGAGTACGGCGCATAGACCGTGGGCATGAACCGCGCGAGGATCGCTCGCAGGCGGATGGTGGTTGGGGACTTCCGGATGATGTGCGGCCAGTCTCGGCCTAAGAAGAAGTAGATGATCAGACCAAGAAAGGGCAGGGCAAAGAGCACCAGGAGCCATGCGAGCGACTCCGTGGGCTCGCGGTCCTCCGAGATGATGAGCACGGCGACCGCCACCCAGTAGATCAGGATTGCGATGTCGAAGAGCATCCAGAAGTTCAGCGGCTGACTGCCGAGCAAGGAAACGACCTCCAAGGGTTGCCAGTGGCTTTGACGAGCTCATCAATGGTGGCACTCGAATCCCACTCCGACCAGCCCATCCCAATCGCCGATCGCGGGTCTTGGACAGTCACCTGGCCTTTCCAAGGCGAAGGACAGCGCGAGGGGTGCTGGTCACCGATCAGATCCCGTTCCTGCGGTAGTTCTCGGCGATGCTGGAGCGGGTGAGCTAGCGGAGCAGCTAGGCGATCGACTCGGTCTCGGCGGCGGCTGCGGGGCCTCCGCGGGAGCCTGCACGGAGCACCATCCACGCGCCGAGCAGGATGGCTGCGGCGGCCACGGCGGTGATCGGCGCCGGGCGCTCGCCCAGTACGATGGCGGCGAGCGCGATGCCGAACAGCGGCTGCGTGAACTGGATGGACGCGATGCGGCTGATGCCGCCCTTGGCGAGCGCCCAGTACCAGGCGATGTAGCCGAGCACGGACGTCAGCAGCGCGAGCACCAGGATCGAGCCCCACGCAGCTGCGCCGGCCTGGGGCGCTCCTGTCTTGAGGAGCTGCCACGCCATCAGTGGCAGCAGCACGAGGGCGGCCCCGGCGGCGCCCCACAGCGTGGTCGGGACGCTCGCGTAGCCGCTCTGCGTCAGCCGGGCGCCCGCGACGTAGCCCGAGCGCGCAGATCGCCGAGGACGCGAGCACGATGAGGTCGCCGCGCAGACTCGAGCCCTGCGTGGCCCCGGCGGTACGCCAGACGATGACGACGGCCTCCCCGGACAGCGCGATGACGCATCCCGCGACCCACGTCTTCGAGACGCGCCGCCGCTCGATGAGGGTGCCGAAGAGACTCGTGAACACCGGCAACGTCGCGAGCACCAGCGCGCCGTGCATCGCCGAGGTCGTCGACTGCCCGATGGTGAACATCAGCGGGAACGCGATGAACGCCGCAAACCCGGAGAACGCGAGAAGCTGCCGTCCGCGGGTATCGGTGGGCAGCGGCTGGCGCGTCGCGAGCGCGAGCGGGAGCGCCAGGCAGCCGGCCAACACGGTGCGCAGGATGCCGACGAGCAGCGGGTCGATCTGGCCCGCGGCTACCTTGGTGAACAGCGGTGTGCCGCCCCAGACCACCATGAGCGCAAGCGCGACCGCAACGGGGACCCAGGGTTCGTCGGCCAACTTGCGTGACTCGGGCCGGCTCTGAGCCGCTCGCACCTAGGGGGCCCTGAGGAGCATGAGGACCGTCGTCCCGGGGCGAACGACCAGACCGCCCTCGGGCAGCTGGTCGACGACGATGTTGGCATCCGGCGTCGTGATGTTGACCAGGAAACCGGTTCCCGCCAGCCCGGCCTTGCCCAGCGTCGCCATGGCTGCCTCGAGCGGCACGCCCGTGAGATCGGGTACCGGGACACCCGTCCCGTCGTCCGGGCCCGCGGCAACGCCCATCGCGACCGATCGACCGGTCATCCAGCTCGTTCCTGCCGAGGGCGCCTGGTCGATCACGACGCCGCGCGGAGTCGTCGTTCCGAAGATGTCGACGCTCAGCGGGAGGTACAGGGCGTCCGTCAGCTGCTGCTGGGCCTCCGCAACCTGGCGCCCGGTCACGTCCGGTACCGGCGACATCGCTGACGCGACCGCCACGGTCACCTCCACGGACGAGCGGCGCGGTACCCGGCTCGCGGGGGCGGGACTCTGCTCGGCCACCAGTCCCGGGCCGACGGCGGCCGTGGCTATCTTGCCCGGCGTGCCGAGCGTAAGCCCCACCTGTTCCACCAGGGCCGTCGCCTCGGCGACCGACTTGAGGGTCACGTCGGGCACAACGGCCAGTCTGAGCGCGAACAGCACGATGCCGACAAGGGCCACGCCGACGACTCCGACGGCTATGGCGAGCACCAGCAAACGATTGTCGCGCGTCTTCGACACGAGAGGCCTCCGCGGTTCGACAGGTGCGGGCCATTCTGCCCGCAGAACCGATGGTAGCCGATGCCCGCCGACAAGGGAGCCGCGCGCCAAGATCCGTGCGATTCGCTGAATCACTCCGCGGTTGGGCATCTTCGTGATGATGGCCGAACCGCCCGCCGCGGGGCGGCGGTGTCGGGCGCGACTGAACATGACCGCATCGGCCGGCTCGTCGCGGCTGCCACGCAAAGGAAGGGAATTCGGATGAGGCCTCGGAGAATCGTAGTGCAATTCTGCTGACCGGACTGGTCCTGGTCGGCGCCGCGGGATGCATCCGAGGACGAGAGGTTCCCAACGTCGTCGGAATGCCCTACGAACAGGCCGTGAAGACGCTCCAGGACGACGGCTTCAAGCTGGGCGACACGCTCGACGGCTTCTCCAACAACGCCACCGCCGGCCTGGTGGCGCGGCAGTCGCCGGTGGCAGGGAACACGGTCGAACGCAATGGCTCGGTCACGCTCACCGTGGTCCGGCCGCTCGCTTCCCTGATCACTCCCGACCTTGTCGGCCAGACGCAGGCTCAGGCCGAGAGCGCGCTCGCCACGCTCTCGCTCAAACCCGCGATCGCCCAGGACTACAGCACCGCGGTCGCCGTGGGAGTGGTCATCGTGCAGGCGCCCCCGGCCGGTGAGCCGATCAACCCGGGTGACACCGTGAATCTCGTGATCTCGAAGGGCCCGGCCCCCGCCCAGGCCAAGGTCCCCGCGATCAACGGCAAGAAGCAGGCGGACGCCGAGTCGGCGCTGAAAGCCGCCGGACTCGTGCCGGCACCGTATCAGGCATACAGCGACACGGTCGCGAAGGGCATCGTCACCGGGCAGAACCCGGTTGCCGGCGCGTCGATGGCGCCGGGCTCCAAGGTGACCTTCGTGGTGTCGCTGGGCCAGGGCGCGCAATCGATTTCCGTGCCCAACGTCGTCGGCAAGAGCCAAGCCGACGCCGAGGCGGCACTCAGGGCCGCGGGCCTGGTCCCCAGCGCCGTCCTCAACGTCAATCCGTCGGTACCCAAGGGCATCGTCGCCGGCCAGAGCCCGACTGCCGGCTCAAAGACGGCGAACGGTGCCGTCGTCGGCATCCTTGTGTCGCTCGGGCCCGACACCTCGGTGACCGTTCCCAACGTCGTCGGCAAGACCTCGACGGACGCGGATGCGGCCATCAAGGCCGTCGGCCTCGTCCCTCAGGCTGCCGCGCAGCCGGATGCGGAAGTACCGGCGGGTACCGTGATCAGCCAGGGACCGGCGGGCGGAGCGAAGGCCGCGGCCGGCTCGACGGTGCTCTACACCGTCTCGAGCGGTGTTCCCAAGGAACCCAAGTAGCGAACTCGGTGGTAGGGAGCTGGTAGTCGTGCGCAGAATGCTCGATCCAAAGACGATCGCCGTCATCGGCGCCTCGGAGACCGAGGGCTCGGTCGGCAGGACGATCATGGACAACGCGCTGGCCTCGGCCGGTCGTGAGGTGTTCCCGGTCAACCCTCGCCGAGACACCATCCTCGGCCTGAAGTCGTACCCGAGCATCGGCGACGTCGGTGCCGAGATCGACCTCGCGATGGTCGCTACGCCGGCGGCGACCGTGCCCGACGTGCTCGCGCAGTGCGCGGCCGCCGGCGTACACGGCGCGATCGTGGTGTCGGCGGGCTTCTCGGAGACGGGCAAGGCGGGCGCTCGTCTCGATGCGCGGATCCGCAAGGTGCTGCGCAACAGCCCCATGCGCGTGGTGGGACCGAACTGCCTCGGCGTCATCAGGCCTACGGTGGGGCTCAACGCCTCGTTCCTCCAAATCAACCCGGAGGCCGGCAACATCGCGCTCATCTCCCAGAGCGGGGCGCTGGGGACCGGCATGCTCGACTGGGCGATCGACGCGCAGATCGGCTTCTCGATGTTCGCCTCGGTGGGCGGGATGGTCGACGTCGACTTCGCCGACCTCATCGACTTCCTCGGCGAGGACGAGCACACGCGCAGCATCCTCATCTACATGGAGACGATCGGCAACGCGCGCCGCTTCATGAGTGCCGCCCGCGGCTTCGCACGCAACAAGCCGATCATCGTGCTCAAGCCGGGCCGCTACGCCGAAAGCGCCCGCGCCGCTCTCTCGCATACCGGCTCCATGGCCGGCGGCGACGAGATCTACGAGGCCGCCTTCCGCCGAGAAGGCGTCTTGCGGGTGCATGAGGTCGCCGACCTGTTCCACGCGGCGGCCGTCCTGGACTCGCACCGGCTGCCCAAGGGCCGCGACGTCGCCATCATCACCAACGCCGGCGGTCTGGGCGTCATGGCCACCGACTCCATCGTCGAGTACGGCGGCCGTCTGGCCCCTCTCTCGGAGGCGACGATGGCCTCGCTCGACGCGGCCCTGCCGCCGTACTGGAGCCACGCCAACCCCATCGACGTGCTGGGAGACGCCGGAAGCGACCGCTTCGTGGCCGCCGTCCGCGCGTGCCTCGAAGACGACGGCGTCAACGGCATCCTGCTCATCTACACGCCGCAGGGAAACGCGCGCCCCGACGAGATGGCCGAACGGGTAGCCGAGCTCGTCAAGGGCTCCGACAAGCCGCTGATCACCGTGCTCATGGGTGGCGCGACCGTGCGAAACGGCCGCCGCATCTTCAGCGACGCGGGAATCCCTTCCTACGACACGCCCGAGGCTGCCGTGAAGACCTACCTCGGCATGTACCGCTACTCGGCGAACCTCGACCTGCTCTATGAGACGCCCGCCGACCTGGCGATCGACATCGCGCCGCCCCGGCACAACCTCGAGGCGATGCTGCGCCGCATCGCCAAGACCGGTCGGCTCGTGCTGACCGAGGAGGAGTCGAAACGCTTCCTGACGACGTACGGCCTTCCGGTCGTACGCCAGGAGACGACGCGCAACGTCGGGGAGGCGCTCGCTGCCGCCAAGGCCCTGGGGTATCCGGTGGTGCTCAAGGTCGTCTCTCACGACATCACCCACAAGAACGCAGCCGGCGGCGTGGAGGTCGGCATCTGCTCGCCGGAGGACCTCGAGCGCTCGTATGAGCAGCTGCTCGAGCGGGTGAAACTGCGCGCGCCCGACGCCGAGATCGAGGGCGTCGCCGTGCAGATGATGGTGAGGCACATCGACTACGAGATCATCCTCGGCATGAAGAAGGACCAGCAGTTCGGCTCGGTCATCATCTTCGGATCCGGCGGAGTGGGGGCGGAACGGCTCGCGGACTTCTCGGTGAGCCTCCCGCCGCTCAACCCCGTCCTCGCCCGTCGCATGATGGAGGACACCCGCATCTACCGGTCGCTGAGCGAGCCGCCCACCGGCGTCGACCCGCCCGACCTCGCCGCCCTCGACGAGCTCATCACGAAGCTGTCCAACCTCGTGGTCGACTTCCCCGAGATCGCCGAGATCGACATCAACCCGGTCGTCATCTCGCAGGGGAAGCCGGTCGCGGTCGACGCGCGCATCATCATCGACCAGTCGGTCCTGGACGGCTCGCCCGACACCCCGCACCTGGTCATCACGCCCTACCCCACCCGCTTCGTCTCGCCGTGGAAACTCACCGACGGCACCGACGTGCTGCTGCGGCCGATCAAGTCAGAGGACGAGCCGATGATCGCCGAGATGCTCGCCACGATGAGCGAAGAGTCCCTCCACGATCGGTTCTACGAGGGAGTGCCCGAGTTCACGCACAACCGGCTCGTGCGCTTCACCAACATCGACTACGAGCGCGAACTGGCCATCATCGCCGAGCTCACGACCAAGGGCGGCAAGCGCATCATCGGTGTCGGGAGGCTGATCGGGGACCCGGAGCGCGGAGAAGGCGAGTTCACCGTCATCGTGCATGACAAGTTCCACGGGCGGGGCCTCGGCTACAAGCTTGTCGACCTCGTCATCGGCATCGCGGAGGAGCGCGGCTTCAAGCGGCTCGTGGGAACGATCAGCGCCGACAACCAGCGGATGCTGGATCTCGTCGAGGAGCTGGGCTTCTCGGCGGTGTCGACGGAGGACGGCGTCACGCGGGTGCGGCTGGACTTGGGATAGCCGAACCACGAGTCAGTGTGCTGCCAGCCCCTGACCGGCCCGTTTGTGCTGAGCGCGTATCGCGACGGCCACCCCGCCGCCGATGAACAGGACCCCCAGGATCATGACCACGATCGGACCGGCGATGGAGTCAGGGAAGACCTCGCTCAGAATGGCCGGCAGGAACTGCCACAGTCCGAGCGCGGCGATACCCACCACCACGTAGCGCTTGGTGACGAGGCCGAGGCCGAGGAGGCCCAGAGCGGCAGCGAGACCCGACCACAGCGCCCAGACGTAGGGCGCTTGCGGACCCATGCCGGCCATCGCAAGGAATCCCGCGATCACGCCGAGCGACCCGAGTGCGAGCGCCGCGTTGACGGGCTCGATCACGCCTCGGTACCCCAGCGCCCCCCACACCACGCCGAGCGCCAGCACGACCGCCCCGACGACCCAGTCGGGTCCCTCGGTCTGCGGTATCGCCAGCACCGTCACACACGCGAGCGCCACGGAGATGCCGAAGGCGAGTTCCTGCAGCCACGTGCGGCGGAACCACCACACCACACCGCCCACGACCGCTGCGACCGCGGAGCCGACGAAGAATCCCCAGTCACCCGCGGTCGAGACCGCGAGGATGCCGCCCGCGCCGAGGACGCCCGACAGCACCAGCCGATAGGCGCCGAGACCGGCCGCCGCACCGGACGCCGCCACCCCGACGGCGAGCAGGAACTGCTCGAGCCGTTTGGCCCCCTTGTCGTCGATCCTGCCGATCATGAACCCGCCGACGAGTCCGGCGATCGCCGCGATCGCGCACACCGCGATCTGACCGAACGCACCGATCTCGTCGGCGAACGCGGTGATCAGCGCGAGGCCGCCGCCCAAGGCGAACGCGCCGCCGATGTAGCCGAGGATCTCCGAGACGACCGGAACGAGCCGAGGGCGGCTTGGGGGGTTTCGCCGGCCCGGCAGGCCCCACCGGTTCCGGCGCGGTCTCAGGCGTCGCTGACAGCGAGCTTGCGCTGCCTTCTGCACCGCCACGAACGCGGCGACCGCCATGAGCACGACGCCGAGCATGATGAACGCAAGGGGAAGGATCAGGGAGTCCTGGAACCGCTCGGCAAGGAGCATGGTGACGAACACCATCGACCCCGACCGAACCGAACCCCGTGAAGATGATCTTCTTGAGCGCTACTCCCGCCAGAAGGAGGAGCAGCGCGCCACCCAGGGCGAGCCATGTCGGCCAGATGGGCTGCTGCTCAGGACCGTAGTTGGGGCTGTACGACGCCAAGGCGAACAGGCCCATGAGGATTCCGGCGCCCGAGATGGCGAGCGCAGTGCTCTCGCCGGGCGCCAGGAGCCTGCGCAGCCCGGCCAGCGCCCCAGGCGATCCCCAGCGCGACCCACAGGATCGAGTTGGCCCAGTCGGATACCCGGAAGTCCTGGACCGCCAGCTGGATCGCGAACACCGGGAACACGAAGACGCCGATGGCGACACGCGATCTGCTGCAGCACGAAACGGTAGCGCCAGTAGACCACCGAGCCGACGACAGCCGCCCCGAGGAATCCGAAGAGCATGGCCCACTCGTTCGCGCCGGGCTTCGGGTTCATGTTGAACGCCGGGTTAGGAGTCGCGATGAGTGGTCGGCGACGTGGAATGCCGCGATCCCGATGGCAGCCCCGGTAACCGCGACTCCGATGAAGAGCAGGAACTCCTGGAGCCGGTGCGCGCCGGGATCGTCGATCCGGCCGATCAGCACGCCGCCGGTCAGACAAGCCGCGGCCGTCGCAGCGGTCAGGCCCACCTGACCGAAGACGCCGAGCTGCTCCCAGAACATCCCGATCAGGACCCCCACGCCGGCCACCGCCAGGATGCCGCCGAGATAGGCCATGATCTCGGTGACGAGCGGTATCCGTGCGCCAGCTACGGAGTCCTCCTGCTGTGCCTCGTCCATTTCCGACACCCCCCTGCCTGCGGTCGTGACCGCTAGATCCGGACCGCATCAGGCCACGGCGTCTGCCGAGCGGCGGTCCAGAGCGTGTTCACGTACGACAGCGCGAAATGATTCTGCGCCAAGTGCAGCCAGAACGCACCGGAGTCGGTGAGCTCGAGCGAGCCGTTGACCCGTTGCGCGAGCCCGGCGTGTTGTACCGCCGAGAGCCACCGGCGCGCCTTGTCGGCGTCGTCACCGAGCTCCTCGTCGAGCACGCCCATCGGGATGCGCGTGTCGTAGAAGCGCCAGTACAGCCACCACCAGCCGGCCATCTCGCCTTCGAACGGCATCCGAAGCGCGATCGGCGACTCACCCGCCTCGAGCGCTTGCTCCCACGTCTCGAGGTCGAACGTGTTGAGCACGAAACCGTCGGGCAGGTGCGAGCCCGACCCCGGTCCGATGCCGATGTAGCCGTCGCGGGTGACCGACGAGTACCGGGGCGCACCCCCGCGCTTGAAGCCCCACACCGAGACACGCTCGAAGCCATTACCTGCGCACCAGCCCGCGATCGCGCGGTACTGCTCGCGACGCACGCGCAGGTCGGGCATCCGCACACCCGAGAGATGCAGGTACTCCCCCACTTGCGTGTAGGGGAACGTGAACAGCGGGTAGGTGGTGAGCTGGTCGGCGCCGAGCTCGGCAGCGTGCTCGAGGTCCCCGAGCACGTCCTCGACGCTCTGCCCCGGCAGCGCGAACATGATGTCGGCGTTGACCGACGCGAATCCGCCATCGGTGAGCAGGCGCAGGGCACGCTCGGCGACCTCGGGCGGATAGCGGCGCCCGATGGTGTCGAGGTGCTCCGGGCGAAACGACTGCACGCCGAGCGAGACGAGCGTGATGCCGATCTCGTGGAGCCCGCGCACGACTTCGGCATCGACGTCGGCGGGGTTGGTCTCGATGCAGACGTCGCCCGTCAGGTCGAAGCGCTCCCGGACTCGCCCCAGGACGCACGCGACGCTCTCCAGGGCGAGCGTCGGAGTACCGCCGCCTACGTAGACGCTCGTGACTTCGCAGGGCCCGACCTCGTCGGCCCATCGGTCGACCTCGGCGAGCGCGGCTCTCGTGTACCGCTCCACGAGCTCGGGCCGATAGGGGACCTTGGTGTAGGGACAGTAGGGACAGCAGTTGCGGCAGAAGGGGACGTGCAGGTAGAGCGAGGTCCGCTCGAGCCGGGACGGCGCCCACTCAGGACCCGGGCGCACGAACTCCCACCGCTGCTCCGGACCGACCAGGTGGCGGCGCAGGGTCGTCGTGGCGAGCCGCGAGAGCCCGCTGCCGGGCCCGCTCACCAGTACCGCCCCATCGCGAGCACGGCACTCGGCCGCAGCCGCAGCGCCTCCACGATCTCCGTGCACGCTGCGTACCCGCAGTCCTCGCAGCACTCGTCGGGTGCGCGACAGCACACCGACTCGCCGTCGACATCGGCGACCACGGCGACCGGGGGCCGGCGGGTCCACCTGCCGGACTGGAGCGCACGCAGACCGGCCGGGGAGTTCAGCACCGGCAGTCCGGCACGCCGCGACGCGAGCAGCCGATCGATGATCGGCGCTCGCTCGGCCGCATCGAGGTAGAGCTCGTCTCGGCCGTAGTAGGGAGTCTGGAAGTAGAACATGACGCCGATGACCGGCGGCCGCGAATCGCGCACCCACTCGAGGAACGGCTCGATGCCGTCTGCGGTGTTGCGGTCGATGACATAGATGATCGCGGTCTTCGGATGGCCCGGCGCGCGAATCGCCGCCTCGACCTCGGCGAAGTGATCGCCTCGGCGAAGCTCGTAGGTTCCGGGGAGCCCGTCGACGCTGACCCACACCAAGTCCGCCGAGCTGTCGAGCCCGTGGGTGCCGTTCGTGTAGAGGTGAACGTGGAAGAAGCCGATACCGCGGGCCAAGGTGATGGCGTCTTCGATCGTGTGCGGTCCGTCCCGCCACAGCGTCGGTTCGCCGCCCGAGAAGTAGACCTCGCGGAAACCGCGCGCGTACGCGTCCAGCAACAGGTCGTCGAGCTGGGTCCAGGTCATGTCGGGACGCCCGGTGTTGGCGACCTTGCATCCACGGCACGAGAGATTGCACCGGTCCGTGATCGCCACGCCGAAGATGAGGGGCCCGGGACGCCGACGCGCCACGGCGTTCCACGCGTAGTGCGCGTAGTAGCCGAGTCGACCGGCCATCGTTCCCGCCCCCCAAGGGTGATGCGTGCGAGCTACTTGGTTCATTCCCCGTAGCGGGACGACCCACGCCGAGCGATACCGATAATCGAGGCGGGTCGGCGCCGCGTGAGCCCGCGTCCCCTAGTGCTGCTTCATGGCCTTCTTGACGGTCTCGGAGAAGGTGTAGGCCGCACCCTCCTGATCGCGAGGCACGTCCATCGAGTAACTCAGCTCATCCGTGGCGAAACTGAGATGCGCCGAGGACTGCCGGGGCTTGGCAGGCCCCTCTTCCTTGACGGTCGAGCCGAGCACGCCGCCGACGACCGCACCGGCAGCGCCGAAGACGACCCCACCCACGACGGCACCGCCCACGACGGCCGGAACCGACGTCTCCTCAGGTCCGGGGGTGCTTTCGCTGAACGTGCGCAGAAACTCAGCCTGGGTGAGTCCCTCGACCGGCATCGGACCCGCAGGCGTCGTAAGGACTCCGGCGTCCAGCACCAGGCCCATGAACTCCGCGTGCTCCGGGGCATGGTCGTGCTTCTCGAAGATGCTCATATACGGTGCTCCTCAGTCTGCGTGGGAGTCGGTGTTCCCCAATGGTACCCAAACCCGGCAGCGAGAGCACCCGGGATTGCCTGCCTGATTCCGGGCCGTGGGGCATCGCCCTGGGAGCGCACAGACCTGTCGTCACGAGAGCGCACACCAACGACACGCCCCGGACACGCTTGGCCGCGTGCCCTCCCTAGCTGAGGCCCGGCTTCTTGTTGTGGGCCTTGCCGCCCACGATCAGGCGATCGTGGCGGAGGCGCTGTCGATGGGTCGCCTCTGCTGCCAGGCGTGCGTGCTCCTGTTCGGTCACGCGGTCCAACTCCGCCTTGTTGTTCTTGTCGTCTGTGCTGTCGAACGGCCATTTACCTTTGTCGGGCATACCTCTCCACCTCTCGTCTCGAGTGGTGCTCAGCACCGTCCGTGGGCCGTCAGCTGTCCCGCCCACACACATGAGTATTCCCTCCCGTAAGCGTCTTGGGTCTCGCCTACTTCTTCGGCGCGGTGACCGCCCCGCTCATCATGTCGACCTCGTACTCCTGGGCGTCCGCCATGTCGGTGCCTGACGCGAACGTGACCGTCCACACGCCGGTCTTGATGCCGAGGGCCGCTAGCTGGGGCGACTTGGCGAACGATCCGGCCACGACGACGTTCTTGGGGACGGTTGCCGACTTCTCTCCGAACTCCCGAGCCTTGACGACCGCCTGGGCCGCCCCCACCTTGATCGAGGCGATCTCGGTCGCGGTACTCACTGTCGTGTCCGGCCTCGCCGCGCCCAGGTCCCTCGGAGCCTCCGCCTTCCCGTGCTCGACCGAGACCGCATAGATGTGGTTCTTGGCTGGCGAGAAGAAGGAGAAGTTCCACGAGTCGGGCACGTCGGCGAGAGCGAGACCGCTCGTTCCGACGCCGAGCAGTAACGCATCCCCAGCGGTCTTCCTCATCTCCGCTTCGGCCTTGGGCCAGGCCTCAAGCGAACTGTCGGCCTGCCGCCGGCCGATCGGCGTCGAGCCGCCCGACGAAGCGGGGGCACCACCGCATCCGAGCACCGCGCTCATGAGTGCGAGCAGGACCACGAGCACGAGCGGTCGCGCCGAAGTACGCAACATGCCAGACACCCCCCAGAACAGAACCCCTTCCTAGAGATGATTCCCTTGACCGAAACGCGGGATTCGCGTGGTAAGCTTATGCTATCGTTCTGCCGAAGCTGGTACGAAGCCTTGAGAGCGAATCAGTTTGGCGCACGACGGCCCAGGGGTATACCATCCGAGCATAGACGGACCGAAAAGCCGCGATACGGGGGCATCATGCGAGATCGTCGAATCGGGTTCATGATCACCGCACTCTGCACGTTTGCGTTCGTCTTCGCACTTGCTGCGCCCGCACCGGCCATTCCGGACATCTACGAGCCCCAGTGGGCCGTCGGCTATTCGGGCGGGTCGCACGGGTGGGCGATGGGCAAGGCGGCAGACATGGCGGCCGCTCGCGGTTCGACGTGGCTCAACAAGAGCACCGCTGTCGGCAGGTCGGGCTATCCGGACACGGTGTTTCACGACAACATCGACCACAACGCCAACTGGTGGGGCTCGTACCCCAGCTACTACAACAAGTCGTGGGGCAACCGCTTCGGCAATCCTCAGGGCAAGGTGCAGCACTACTACGACCTGACCGTCTCGGCCCTGAAGCGCGGAGACCGGGAGGAAGCCAGCAAGAACTTCGGGTACCTCTCCCACTACTTCATCGATATCAACGGGCCGCTGCACACCCAGGAAAGCGCCACCGAGGACAACGCCCTGCACACCAACCTCGAGGCGGCTGCCGGCAAGACGAGCTTCAGCGGCTACATCTCAGACGACGGCTACCAGTACCGCTCCGACCCGTCAGCCTTCACGGTCGCGTGTGCGAACTCCTCCCACGCGTACTACTCCGACCTGGTGAACAGCCTACCACGCCCACGGCTTCAACTCCACGGTCAAGGACATCGAGGGCCACAACCTCAACCGCGGGGTCAACGGGCTCGCCGACCTGATCCAGAGCGCCCAGAACGACGCGGACTCCGTCACCGCCGTCATCGACTCGGTCTCCCCGAGCTCGTCGACCTCCGACCAGCCGGTGGCCTTCGCCGGCCACGGCGCCGACCCGCTGCACACGATCGCGGAGTGGCGGTGGCGCTCGAGCCTCAACGGCGCCCTGGCCACCGTGCCGGCCTTCAACACCTCGGCGCTCAAGGTCGGCATCCACAACATCTACTTCATCGTGAGATGCAACGGCCCCAAGTGGAGCGCCGAGACGTTCACCCCGTACGTGGTGGGAGCGCAGGGCACCAAGCCGCTGCCGGTCTACCGCTTCTTGAACCGCAGGACCAACGTGCACTTCTACACGGCGTCAGAGGCCGAGCGGCGCACGGTCCAGACCACGCTGGCCTCCACCTACTCCCTGGAGGGTGTCGCCTACGCCCTGGACACCTCGGCGACGGCCAACAGCTCGCCGCTCTACCGCTTCTTCGACAGGAAGCGCGGCGTGCACTTCTACACCGCCTCTGAGGCCGAGAAGGACACCGTCCTCACCACCCTGGGCGACGTCTACCAGTACGACGGGGTCGTGACCTACATCTCGCTCACGCCCGAGCCGGGCACCCAGCCCGTCTACCGCTTCTACAACTTCAGTCAAGGGCGTGCACTTCTACACGGCGAGCCTGGCCGAGCGCGACATGGTCGTCGCCAAGCTCGGCGAGACCTTCCGCTACGAGGGCGTCGCCTACCACTTCCAGCCGCCCTGGGCGGTCGGGGCGCCCTAGTCCCGAGACACGACATCAAGCCGAAGGCCCGCTCGATTGAGCGGGCCTTTCGCGTTCGACTTCAGCCTGGTGACGGCGCGCACGGCTGACGACGGGTACGGCGCCCCTACCTGACCGTGCGCCTTACCCGTCAGCCTTCTTCAAGGTCATCGACTGGCCGCAGCAGTGGACATCGTCAGTGCAACCGCACGCGCATTCCTTCTTGACCTCGAACTCCCAGCCGCACTTCTCGCACACGTACACTTCGCCCAGCTTGGTGTCTTTACAGGCAGCCATCGCATTCCTCCAAGAATCGCACGTCTCCGTTGGAGCCTAGATACCCTGGCCGGCGATAGGCGAACCCACGATGCCTACGCGAAGATCCCGTCGCCACCCACGGTGCCGAACCGGGCCTGGAAGAAGCGCAGGTACTCCGGCTCGTAGAGGAACTCGAGTCCGCGCACGCGGTCTCTCTCCTCGAAGACCTCCATCACGCTCTCGGCGGTCACGTCCATGTGCGCCTGCGTGTAGACGCGGCGCGGGATCGTGAGACGCACGAGCTCGAGCTTGGGGTAGCGGTTCTCGCCGGTCTGCGGGTCACGACCAGCCGAAACGGCACCGCGCTCCATCGCGCGGATGCCGGACTCGACGTAGAGCGCGGCAGCGAGCGCCTGCGCCGGGAACTGCTCGCGCGGGATGTGCGGCAGCATCGCGGTGGCGTCGAGGAAGACCGCGTGGCCCCCGATGGGGTGCACGACAGGGATTCCCGCGTCGATCAGCTTCTGGCCGAGGTACTCGACTTGGCCGATGCGCGAGCGCATGTGGTCGTCCTGAACCGACTCGACGATCCCGCGCGCCATTGCTTCCATGTCACGACCGGCCATGCCACCGTAGGTGTGCAGCCCCTCGTAGACCACGACGAGGTTCTGGGCCTGCTCGGCGATCTTGGGGTCGCGCACGGCAAGCCAGCCGCCGATGTTGACCAGGCTGTCCTTCTTGCCCGACATCGTGGCGCCGTCGGAGAGGTCGCAGAGCTCACGGAGGATCTGGGCGACGGTCTTGTCGGCGTAGCCCTCTTCACGCTGCTGGATGAAGTAGGCGTTCTCGACGGCGCGCGTGGCGTCGAGGATGGTGAGGATGCCCTTCTCGCGGCAGTACGCCGAGACCTCACGCAGGTTGGCCATGCTGACCGGCTGGCCGCCCGCCAGGTTCACCGTCACACCGACGGTGATGTAGGGGACGCGGTCCGCGCCGACCTCCTTGACCAGAGCGTCCACCTTGGCAAGGTCGACGTTGCCCTTGAAGGGGTGCTCGGAGGCAGGGTCGTGGGCCTCGTCGATGATGACGTCGCGGAAGGTGCCGCCGGCGAGCTCCTGGTGGAGGCGCGTGGTGGTGAAGTACATGTTGCCGGGGACCCAGTCACCGTCCTTGATCAGTATCTGCGACAGGATGTTCTCGGCGCCGCGGCCCTGGTGGGTGGGGATGAGGTACTCGTAGCCGTAGTACTTCTGCACGGCCTCTTCGAGCGCGTAGAAGTTGCGCGACCCGGCGTAGGCTTCGTCGCCGAGCATCATGCCCGCCCACTGGTAGTCCGACATCGCACTGGTGCCTGAGTCGGTCAACAGGTCGATGTAGACCTCCTCGGACTTGAGCAGGAACGTGTTGTAGCCGGCCTCGCGGATGGCGACTTCGCGCTCCGTGCGCGTGGTCATCTTGATGGACTCGACGACCTTGATCTTCCAAGGCTCGGCCCAGCTGGTGCGCTTGGTCATGGTGGGGTTCCTTTCACTCTGATCGGACCGCTCCATTCTTGACTTCAGGGAGCCCGCGAGACAACGGGCGATGCAAGGTTTCGACGGCATTTATCGGGCATATGCCGTGTTCTTCTGTTGGCGATACCTACGATTCGTTGGTCATTCGAGCCACTGACCGCGCTATCGGTGCAGACGCGCGAGGGCGCCCCGCCCGTTTCCGGTCGAGGCGCCCTTCCTGGTCAAGCGTCGTATCGGTACCGCGACCCGTCGGCACGATTCCGACGGGTCGATACCCCTACGGGTTGATCGACACCGTGATCGAGACCGTCGAGCCCTTTGGCTCCGCGGTGCCCGACTTGGGGGCCTGGTAGACGACCTTCCCGGCGGTGCCGGTAGCGATCTCGCTCACGGCCACCTTGAAGCCGAGATCCTGGAGCGTCGTGGTCGCGTCCGACTGCGTCTTGCCGATGACGTTGGGGACGTCCACCGTCGCCGGCGCAGGCGGCGGACCGTTCGAGACCACTATCTGAACCGTCGTGCCCGGCGCAACGAGCGTGCCCTCAGCCGGCGACTGGGAGTAGACCTCGCCCTTGGGGTTGTCGACGTTGTAGTTGGTCACGACCTTGGTTCCGAGCCCGGCGCTCTTGAGAGAGGCAGTGGCATCACTCTGGGTCTGGCCAACAACGTTGGGCACCGCTGCATTCGCCGGACCCTGGGAGACGGTGATACCGATGCTGGTGCCGGCCGGCACCTTCTGGCTGGCAGGAGGCGACTGAGAAATGACCTCGCCTTTGGCGACCGTCGCACTGTTGCCGGATTGCGCCGCCGCGGTGAGTCCCGCCTGGGTAAGCGCAGTCTCAGCGGCTGCCTGCGTCATGCCGACGACGTTGGGCACAGCAATCAGTGCCTGGCCGCCGGAGACGACGATATTGATGGGGCTGCCGACCTTCTGCTGTGTGCCCGGAAGCGGCTGTTCCGCCACGACATTGCCGACTTCGGAGGCATCCGCGGTCTGGGTGGTGTCGACCGCGCCGACCTTGAAGCCGGCGGCGACGATCAGGGCCTGCGCTTCCGCCTGCGGCTTTCCCACCACATCCGGGACCGCGGTGGTGCGGTTGAGGTACATGTAGGCGCCGCCCGCGATCACAGCGACAACCAGCACCGCGATCAGGACCCAGAGCCAGAGCAGCGACTTCTTGACCGGAGCGCTGACCGATGCGGCGTTGGGGACCTGATCGATGACGATGCCGGCCGGGACCGTCGGGCTGAAGTCGTGGACCGTCTGGGCCGAGAGTCCGGCTGCCTGGATCTTCGCGACAGCATCCGTCTCGGCGGCGCCGGCCACGATCGGCAGCACGACGTACCCGGTCTGCTGCGCAGGCTTGCCGCTCGAGACGAGTAGCACGATCTCGGCGTCCGCCATGGCCGACTGCCCCGCGCGGGGGGTCTGCGCCATCACGTGCCCGTGCGGCACGGTCTCGCTGGGCTCATCGAAGACCCGGGCGGTCATACCGACCGCTTGCAGGCTCGCAAGCGCATCACCCTGCGACTTCGAGCTGACGTCCGGTACGGCGAGGTAGCTCGGGGAGGGTACCGCCGAAGGCCCCTTGGAGACCAGTAGCACCACGCGCGACCCGGCCAAGACGGCGGGTTGCTGCCCCTGCATCTGTCCTTGGCTCTGGTCGGGCTGGTTTGCCATGGCTGCTCCTATCATGAGGTGAAGGGTGGTGCGCTTTGCTGCACCAGTTGGCGTACATTATTCCCCAACAGAGGCGCGCCTGCACCGACCCGCTCAGTTGCCGCAGAGCACCCCGACGGGTCGCTCGAGAGAGGAATCCGCATGTCGGTCTTGAGCACCGCTCTCTACACCGTCTCCACCGATGAAGAGGCAGAGCAGTTCGTGGGGATGGCTCGCGGCATGACCGCCGCCTACTCGCAGCAGCCGGGATTCGAGCGGCTGGTGGTCGCCAGAGACGTCCTCGACCCCCTGACGATCGTGACCATGTCGTGGTGGGAGTCGGAGGAGGCCGTCACCGCTTGGTCGAAGAGCCAGGACTATCGCGCAGCCAAGAACGACTCGGGCGGCCAGGGCCTCAAGGCCAAGATGGAGTTCGGCCGTTGGGTGTCGGCGAAGTAGCGGGCCACCGTCTGACGGCTCCCGGGGGAGCACCCCGAGGCGGCTACTGCTCCTGGTCCGCCTCGGCCAGCGAGGCCCTGAGGCGCTCAAGCCCCAGGCGGTAGCTCTCGGCATCGCCGTACTCGAAGAACTGCGGGTAGCGGCTGTGCGCAGACTGGATTCGGCGCGCGTGCTTGATCGGGCACCAGTACTGCTCGGTGCGGGCAGAGATCTCCCTGAAGTAGCTCGCCAGCCCATTGGCGTAGCCACAGTAGGCGCAGTTCATCTTCTCGATGGCGTTGAGGTAGGGAAGATCTCCCCGGTCCAGCTCGAGGTAGTCCGAGCGCTTCACCTTGGGGATTCCGTACACCGGGAAGCAGATCGTCTGGTAGACCCAGAGGAACAGGTCGAGCAGCAGCATCGGCACGACGCCCGCGTAGATGACCGGGGCAGTGATCACCTTGAGCAGTGTCGAGCCGGTGACGTACTTGAAGACGCTGGTCTTGAGTCCTCTCTGGAGTTCAGAGACCTCTTCGCTGAAGCGGATCCGCCGCTTCTCCACGGTGAAGGCGAAGTCTCCGCGCCGCTTGTCGAACTCGACCTGCGTCTGAGCTTCGAGCCCGCGCATCTGCTCGATGAGATCGTCGATTCGAGACATGAGGTTCCCTCGGATCTGCGCCTGTTCAGGAGAACATCCCAGAGCGCAGCTGGGCCCCCTCGGAGAAGTGCGGACACGTTCGCCTGCCTGTGCCCCCCAACACTACTCCCCACCGGGGATTCGTGCTGACCTTGGCCGCCCGATGACGCGGGCGGGCTCGCGGAGCGCTCGGCGCGCTGTGCGACGGCCAGCAGCGCGCAAACACCAGCCGTTGGGTAGCATCTGAGCAGCCGCGCCAACCAGAGGAGACTCCCGTGAGTGAACCGATTCTCGTCGCCAAGACCGCTGCCGGCGCCGACGTGTTTCTGCTTCCCCCGATGGCGAACCGCCACGGCCTGGTGGCAGGGGCGACCGGCACCGGGAAGACGGTCACGCTCCAGGCGCTCGCCGAAGGCTTCTCGCGCGCCGGCGTCCCGGTCTTCGCCGCCGACGTGAAGGGCGACCTGTCCGGCCTGAGCCTGGCCGGAGGAGGCAACCCGAAGGTCGACGAGCGGCTCGGCCTTCTGGGCCTGTCGGCGGGGTGGGACACGACGCCCTGCCCGGTGATGCTGTGGGACGTCTTCGGCGAACAAGGCCAGCCCGTCCGGGCGACGGTCAGCGAGATGGGGCCGCTGCTGCTCGCGCGCATGCTGGAGCTGAACGATGTCCAGGAGGGCGTGCTCAACGTCGCCTTCCGTACCGCCGACGAGAACGGGCTGCTCCTTCTCGATCTGAAGGACCTGCGGGCGATGCTCGCCTACGTCGAGCAGCATGCTGCAGAGCTGCAGGCGACCTACGGAAACGTGAGCGGCGCGAGCGTGGGCGCGATTCAGCGCTCACTCCTGACCCTCGAGGAGCAAGGGGGCGACCGCTTCTTCGGCGAGCCGGCGCTGGACCTGAACGACCTGATGCGCACGGACCTGAGCGGCCGCGGCTACATCTCGCTCCTCGCGTCGAACAAGCTCATGCAGGCCCCCCGCGTGTACGCGACCCTCCTCCTGTGGCTGCTCTCGGAGCTGTTCGAGAAGCTTCCTGAGGTGGGCGATGTGGACAAGCCGCGCCTGGTCTTCTTCTTCGACGAGGCCCATCTGCTCTTCGACGACGCTCCCCCGTCGCTCCTCGACAAGGTCGAGCAGGTCGTGCGGCTGATCCGGTCGAAGGGCGTCGGCGTCTACTTCGTCACGCAGAACCCGACCGACATTCCCGACGACGTTCTCGGCCAGCTCGGCAACAAGGTGCAGCACGCGCTGCGCGCCTACACGCCCAAGGACCAGAAGGCCGTCGCAGCGATGGCCGAGACGTTCCGACCCAACCCCGCCGTCGATGTCGCCTCGGCGGTGACCGAGCTCAACGTCGGTGAGGCGCTGATCTCGGCGCTCGATGCGACCGGTGCACCGATGCCCGTCGAGCGGGCATGGGTCGTGCCCCCCCACGGGCATATCGGCGCTCCCGCGCCGGAACAGCTCGCGGCGCTTCGGGCCGGGTCGCCTGTCGCGAGCATCTACGCCACGACCGTGGACCGCGAGAGCGCTTACGAGCAGCTTGCCGCCCGTGCGCAGAGCGCCGTCGTCGCGGCGGCACTCACCCCGCCGTCGGTCGCAGCCGCCGAGCCGGCTGCGCCGTCCGAGAAGAAGAGCGCAGACGAGAAGTCCTCCGGCAACACGATGCTTGCCGGGGCGGCGGGTGTCGCCGGCGGGCTGCTGGCGGCGTTCGGCACGAGCGCGATCCGCTCGATGGGAAGCGCTGCGGGTCGCGAGATCACCCGAGGGCTTCTCGGGAGCATGGGCGTCAACAAGCGCCGTTAGCGAGCGGCAACGGCGCGAGGACGAGTGGGCTCCGATTCGCCACCGAGCGTCGGGACGCCCGGGCGTCAGTCGCGGGTCCAGAACTTCGATGCCACGAAGAGGTCCTCGACCTGTTTGCGCGCCCACGGCGTCTTGCGAAGGAACTTCAGCGACGAGTTGATACTCGGGTCGCTCTTGAAGCAGTTGATGTCGATCCGCCTGCCGAGCCCGTCCCAGCCGTACTTGTTCACAAGTTTGCGCAGCATCGTCTCAAGGGTCACGCCATGGAGCGGGTCACCGGATGGCACATCAGCCATGGACTGTCCGCTCCTTCGCATTCGTGTCGGGCGCTCGGCCTGGCGGACATCCGCCCTACTGCACGTGGCACCGCACGCAGAAGAGCGGCGAGTGGCAGTCCAGGCACTGCGCGACGCCCCGCTGTTCGGCGTCGATGAAGTGCTGCTTGAGCCACGTCCCCTTCGCCGGGTCGTAGGCCTTGTGGTGGCACATCGTGCACATGTCGAGCCGCTCGCCGTGGCAGCGCGCGCACGTGGCGCGGTTCAGCTGCGCGGTGGCGGCATGACCGGTGGCTCCCTTGGCCCATCCTTTCGGATGCGGCATCTGCACCCCATGGCAGTCGTTGCAGAAGGCCTTCGTGTGACACATCTCGCACTGCTTGGGATCCGACTTCGCGACCTTTCCGTGCTCCCGCTTCTTCCACGTGGGGGCCGTGTGCGATTTCGGGAGCAGTTCGTAGTCGGCGGGATGGCAGACACCGCACTCCGCCGACGCCTTGGGCTGCTCAGGTGTGCCGTGGCACGTGAAGCACTGCGACATGAGTGAGATGGCGTTGCCGCGCGTCTCGATCGGGTGGGCCGTCCTGACGTGGCAGGAGACGCACGACCCGTTGAGTTCGGCATGCTTCGCGTGATCGAGGGTGATCCGGAAGCCGGAGGTCGCCTTTCGATTCACATCGTGGCACTGCAGACAGACTTCGTCCTGCACCGGTTCGTTCCCGGGCACCCTCTGGTCGACGGGGTCCGTGTAGTCGCCGGAAGCGTGCGCCGCGACGTCGCGCGCGAGCAGCTGACCCCGACCGACGAGTCGCTGAGGCATCGCATACCACTTGGTGGGCTTCTGGTGGCACTTCACACACGCGACCTCCGCGTGCGCCGAGTGCGACCAGGTCTCAGTCCTCGGCGCCATCTCGTGGCAGGACCCGCACAGCCTCGGAGACGCGGTGGCGAGATCGATCACAACAGCAAGCGCGACCACGCCGAGAACCACCGCGACGGCCACGAGAACCCACTTGTTCACGCTGCGGGGGCTGCGCTTCTTGTCATCCTGCTCGGTGTCCACTGAGCCTCACCTACTTGACGATCACGAGGGTCGGATCGAAGTTCTTCGTGGGAAGCTCGCCATGGCACTTGACGCAGAATGCGGCGTCGTGACACGCCTCGCAGCTGCGGTGCTTCGCGACCTGCGCCCCGTGCGTGGCGCGCCAGTCGGCCGTGTGCGAGCGCGGCCGACGAGCATGGCAGTCCACGCACCAGTTCTCGGTCCACTTGTGGCAGCTGTCGCACTCAGGATCGGCCGCCTTCTTCGCGTGGACGATGTCCCAGTCCGCCGCCCTGTGCGTGGCAGGTACCGCCTTGGCAGTGTGGCACACCGTACAGCCGTTCTTGGCGGTGTCGCCGTCATGACAGCGGAGGCAGCCGGACATCGGCGGAGTGTGCTTGCCCTCGGGACTCTTGTCGTGAACGACGTAGTTGTGACACTCGACGCACTTCATCTTCAGCACGGTGACATGGGCGCGATGCGGTATCTGCAGATCGCCCTTCGGCGAGACGGTGCGCAGGTCGTTGTGGCAGGCCAGACAGGACTCGTTGGTCGGTGTGCTGAAGACCCTCGGTTCCCGCGAGCGGAAGACGAGCGACAGGTAGAACTCGCCAACCATCCGCGCACGGTAGGTCGCCCGGGCGACGGTGTTCGGCGGCACGTGACACCCCTCGCAGCCGGCCCCGACGTGGGTCGACGTGGACCACGCCTCGTACTTCTTGTTCAGGCTCGGCACGCGGCCGAAGAACGCGGGACGTGACGCGAGAAAGCCCGGGAGCACGACAAGGAGGAGGAGCGCGAGCACCGCGATGCCGGCGAATAGGTATCTCTTGCGCCGCAGGTCAACCATCAGTGGCACTCCTTGCAGAACTTCTCGCCGCCATGGCACACGAGGCAGCCGTCACCGCGCTGCTTGGCCAGGGGCCCGTGCTCCTTCTTCCAGTTGCCGACGTGAGAGGGCGGCCGCTTCTCGTGGCACTTGGCACAGTACTCGGGCGTCCAGTCGTGGCACGAACCGCAGTCTTCCGTAGCCGCCATGCGCCCATGGACCTCGAGCCAGTCCTTCTTCTTGTGGGTGGCGGGCGTCTCCTTGCGGGTGTGACAGTCGACGCACTGGTTGCTCGCCGTGTCCCCGTTGTGACACTGCGCGAGGCACCCCTCCATCTCGGGCCGGTTGAATCCCCGCCGGTTGAGCGAGTGCACGAGGTCCTTGTGGCAGGCGACGCATTCGAGCTTGAGCGTCTCAACGTGCGCTCGGTGCGGGATGAGCAGGTCCCCGCTCGGGGCCACCCGCCGATAGCTCGTGTGGCACTTCTGGCACGCTTCCTTGCGTGGAGCCTTCAACAGGTTCGTGCTCGACGGACCTTGGACCAACTGTGAGTAGAAGGCCGGGACCGACGCCGCGGCAAAGGTCAGGAACCCTTTGGCACCCGGTTCCATGTGGCATTGCGCGCAGGAGATCTTCGAGTGTGTCGAAGTGGCCCAGTGGTCCATGCGCTGACCCATCGCCGGGTAGCGCCGATAGTAGCCGGGCTGCAGCATCGACACGACAGGCAACACCAGAAGCACGACCGCAACGATCATGAGACCGATCGCGCCCCACTTGAGCACGCGGGGGGACACCTACTCCATCTCCTTGAACTGCTGATGGCATTCCTCGCACCACGGCTTCTTGTGACACGCCAGGCAGCGCGGATCGTCCACGGCCTTCGCCTGCTTGCTGTGCCGGCCGATCCACGTCGCGGTCGCGCCGTGGAACGCAGGGCGCTGCAGGTGGCACTCGTCGCACTCACCCACCGATTGGTGGCAGAGCAGACACTTCGCCTTGTCTTTGAGAGCCTCAGCGCCGTGGTAGCGGCTCGTCCACTCGGGTTTGACGTGAAGCGCCTCTATCGCTTTCATGCCGACTTCGATGGGCAGCCCGTTGAACTTGGGCTTGACCCCTGTCGTGTGGCACTGCTGGCACTGCTCGACCTTGTGACACGACTCCAGGCATGCGCTCTCACCCGTGGTGGCGACGACGGACGCATGTTCCGTCTTCCACTGGTCGCCGGACTCGTGAAGCACGTGGTGGCAGTTGTAGCACTGGTCGGTCTTCTTGGTTCCCACGTGGCACCCGTAGGAGACGCAGACACCGCTGAACGGCATCTTCTTGTGCTTCTCCATGTACTTCTCGAAGTGCGCGGTCCACTTGTGACAGTCCACGCAGTTGCGGGTCTCGCTCGCCACGCGCAGGTGGGCGGGGTGCGGGATCCGCTTGGTACGCCTCGCGTCGTCACTCCAGTCGTCCTCGTGGCACTTGAGGCACGCTTCCCTGGTCGGCGGAGCGAACTTGAAGTAGCGCAGTGTGCTCTCGGTATCGGTGGTGACGAAGCTGCGATAGAAGTCGCCGACGAGCGAGATACCGTTTGCCTACGGGCTGCGTCTGGTGACACTGCCGGCAGGCGATGCCCTCGTGGGCCGAGTTCTCGAGATTGACGAAGCGCCGGTTCAAGAGGTGGTAGCGGGAGAAGAACTGCGGCGTGGAGGAGACGGCCAGCGGGACGGCCAGCGCCACCAACGAGCAGCACGACGGCCGACCACTGCCGCGATGACGATGATTCGGAGGGCCCGGGGCCTGGACTTGGATCCCGGCTCTTTCGCGGTCACCTGAGGATCATCCCGCCTCGAAGGCGCGCTCAGTGGCGATCTCGTCAGAGTACGCCGCATGACCCTCGCCGTGCTCCTCCTCGGGCACTTCGAGGGGAAGGACCTTGGCGCCGAGCGTCATGATGATCAGTCCGAGTGCGAGGATGCCGAGCGCGAGGAGGATCTCGGTGAGACTGGGGAAGTACGGCGGCGTGTACTGGCCGAGCGGGTTGATCGCGAAGCCCATCGCCATGAGCGACATAGCGCTTGAGGAAGATGGCCACCACGTACATCGCCGAGGCCGTGATCTGGATGGCGGGCAGATGCCGCGTCTTACGGCCGGCGAGCAGTGCGAACGCCGTGATGCCGAGGAAGAGCACCGGGAGGAACACCGCCGAGTACCCGCCGGTGATGAACTCGTCGAAGCGGATCGTGTGACCCGGCTTGGCCGATGTCGGCCAGTAGACGGTGATGATCTCGACGAACAGCAGGAACAGGTCGATGATGATGACGGTCGCGAGCAGCGTCGACAGGCTCCGGAACATGCTCGGCTTGAACTTGAGCACGCTGTAGTGCTGCATGATGTAGGCGCAGATGAGCAGGAGCGCGATGCCGGACGCGGTCGCCGAGGTCAGGAAGATCGGCACCATCACCGCCGTGTTCCACAGCTCGCGGGACTTGTTGAGCGCGAGCACGAACGCCGTCGTCGTGTGCAGGTAGATGGCGAAGGGCAGCGCGATCAGCGTCATCGTGAACGCGAGCTTCTCGCCCCCCTTGCGCGTGATGAGGACCCACAGGTCGATGAAGCAGATGATCATGTAGATGTTGGCCGCACTGCCGGTGTAGATGAAGGGCGACGTGGGGTTGGGGGTCAGGAGCATCCAAACCGCCCGCCACGGCCGCTCCATGTCGGTGACGATGCCGAGCAGCGCCATCATCACGAGCACGCCGGCCTGCAGCACCGCGAGCCGGGACAGCGGCCGGTACTGCTCGGCGCCGAACAGGTGCACGCTCGCGTAGACGACAAGTCCACCCGCCGACAGGCCGACGAAGTACATGTAGTTGGTGAACCACAGGCCCCACGGGTAGTTGTTGCGCATCGCCACGACCGAGCCGCCGTTGGCGAGCATCGCGGCCCACGCCATGGCGCCCAGGACGAGGAAGATCCCGAGCAGTCCGACGAACGCCCAGTAGCGGCCACCCGCGGTCTTGAGCGCGCCGAAGTTGAAGTCGATGCCGATGAAGCGCTTCACCCCGGGACGGGGGGCCGAGACGTCAGTCATCGTCATCACCCCACATACCAGATCAGTGGGTCGTTACCGAGTTCTTCCTTCAGTCGCCAGACTCGGCGCGTCCGGAGCAGCTGCGAGACCTCGCTGTCGGGGTCGTTGAGGTCGCCGAACTTGCGCGCGCCCACCGGGCACGCCTCGGTACATGCGGTGGTCTTGCCATTGCGCACCCGCTGCACGCAGAACGTGCACTTCTCGACGACGCCCGCCTTCTCTTCCAGGGGGACGTCGGGATTGACCTCGGCCTTGGGCACCTCGGGCTCGACCCAGTTGAAGTGCCGGGCATCGTAGGGGCAGGTCACCATGCAGTTGCGGCACGCGATGCACTTGTCGTAGTCGATGAGCACGATCCCGTCGGGATCCTTCCACGTGGCGATCACGGGGCATCCGTAGACGCACGTCGGCTTCGCGCAGTGCATGCACTGGACCGGCATGTACCACTTGTCGGGCCTGCCGCCTTCCTCGTAGTCGAGCACCGAGCTCTCGATGTCGACCTTGCCGAGCTCCATCTCCAGCACCTGGATGTAGGTGAAGCCGGAGTCGCGGCCGATGTTGTTCTCCTTGACGCACGCGTAGACGCACCTTCGGCAGCCGATGCAGGCCTTCACATCGATGACCATCCCCCACTTCTGCTTGCCGGGGGGCGGTGCGTAGGAGACCGTGTGGCCGGGGTAGTTGACGGGCTGGTCCTCCTCGGTGACCCAGCCGATCCCACCATCGCCGACGGAGGGGGTCTCGGCTTCCGAGGCCACGGCGGTCACGCCCGAAGCCGAGATGAGTGCCGGTGCGGTACCGGCTGCCAGGATGCCCGCCGCCGCTCCGAGGCCGGTCAGGAACCGCCGTCGCGACAGGGTGCATCCGGCGGGAAGCATCCCCTCGTCCTCGGCCCGGACCATCTCTTCGTCTTTACTCATCGCGTGCGCCTTCCCAGAACCAGAAAACCGATGATGCCGGCCGACGGCGACCACACCGAGAGCTGCCATGATCGAGAGCCAGATCGGGGTGTAGACCGGAGGCTGAACGGGCGGCGAGGCCATCGGCTTGAAGGGCTCTCGCTCGCCAACAGCGCGTACCTCGACGCCGGTCCCCTGGAACGGAGGCAGGGCGGCGACGTAGATCCAGGACGGCGTGTGCGGGTCGTGGCAACCGGCCGACGTGCACTTGGGCTGCCGCTTGCCGTGGATCCCCGCCTGCCACTCCCGGTACTTCTCGAAGTGGCATCGCTGGCAGACGCGCGAGACGTCACCGGTGACGTACACCCTGGTGCCGTCGGCGGCGAGCAGCATCCCGGGGTTCTTCGTCGGGTCATCATGGCACACGACGCAGGCCTGGTTGCCCTTGCCAAGGATGTCGTGAGCTTCGAGCTTGATCTCGTGCTTCTTGAACCCGTTCGGAAGCGGCTTGGTGGACTTGCCGTCCGGGCCGAGGGTCACCGGGTGGCACTTGGTGCACGGATCGAACGCAAGTTCCCCGGTCGACGCATTGCCCGGCGTACGCGAGCGACGCGAATGAGAGAAACGTGAGCATCATGAGAAGGAGTACTGCGAGCGCGCCGGCTGAACGTTGCGAGGGGGTGGCGGACCGTACGGGCCCGGACACCCTGTGCGAGTTGTGTCGGTTCTATGGCGCTCACACCACCTCTGTGCACTGGGATTGATACCGGAGCCAACAGTAGCACCCCCTCTGACCACCGCGATTCGCGCACTATTGTCGTAATGTTAGGGTTGTGTTAATCGCCGTTCTGCGCCCCGTGGGCTATTCTAGCGGGAAGTGACTCGCCGTTAGCAAAGGGGAGCGGGCGTCCGTGAAGCGGATCCTGGTCGTGGATGATGAGGAATCCATCCTCAAGGTGGTCGACTACGCCCTCGCCGAAGCCGGCTACGAGGTTCACACCGCGATCGACGGCCCCGGTGCCGAGTTCATGTTCCAGGAGATCGGGCCCGATCTCGTCATCCTCGACGTCATGCTCCCGGGCAAGTCCGGCCTCGACGTCGCGCGCGACCTGCGCGCCACGTCGAACGTACCCATCATCATGCTTTCCGCACGCGGAGACGAGGTCGACCGCATCCTGGGCCTTGAGTTCGGAGCCGACGACTACGTCACCAAGCCCTTCTCCCCGCGCGAGCTCGTGAGCCGGGTACGCGCCATTCTGCGCCGCGTGGAAGGCGGATCCGCCGAGAAGGCCTGCATCGAGATCGGCGACCTGCAGATCGACACGCTGTCTCGGCAGGTCAAGCTTCTCGGCCAGCCCCTGCACCTCACGACCTCCGAGTACGGCATCCTGCTGCTCCTCGCGCAGACACCCCGGAAAGGCGTACTCGCGGCAGGCGATCCTCTCGGCGCTGTGGGACGAGTCCCCGGTCGGTGACGAGCGGGCCGTGGACGTGCACATCCACAACATCCGCGAGAAGATCGAAGAAGACCCCAAGAACCCGACGTACCTTCTCACGGTGCGCGGCTTCGGCTACCGGCTGAGGGAGCCGTAGGCAGATGCCGCAGCGCCGACGAGGCTCGATCCGCCTCTGGCAGACCGAGCTGTTCCTCGTGGTGATCGTCGTGGCGATGCTCATCCTGTCCGGGTCGCTCTCGGCGGGACTGAAGGTCACCCTCGCCCGCATGGCCGAGACGAGCGAGCTACGAAACGTCTCGGCGCTCGCGCGGCGGCTGGAGCCCGAGTTCCCGCTCGCCGTCAACGGAATGACCGGCGTGCGCGAGCTGGTCACCGAGTACCGCGACATCTACGGCGGCGGCATCTGGATCTACGACAGCGAAGGCAAACTGCTCGAGTCGGCCTACGACAGTGCGCCCACGAACGCCGTGCTCGAATCAGCGCGGCTGGGCGGGCTCGACGAGAGCGCCTCGTATGCGGCGAGCGACCTGCGAGCGGACGGCTGGGTGGTCGCGGCCAAGCCCCTGCGTGGTCCGAGCGGCAAGCCGGAGGGTACCGTCGTGACAGCGAGCGACGTCGACCTGTCGGTGGCCATCATGCAGGCGGTTCGCGACCGGCTCTGGGTCACGTTCTGGGTGTCGCTCGTCGTCGCCGGCCTTCTCGGGTTCGGATTCGCCGAGCTCGTCAGCAGGCGCATCCGAGCCATGTCCGACGCGGCCGCGGCGATGGCGGCGGGCGACTTCGAGCAGCGGCTTTCGGCCGGCTTCGTCCCCGACGAGGTCCAGGACCTCGCCGATTCGTACAACACCATGGCCTCCACCCTGGGCGAGGCGTTCGGCGCGATCCAGGAGAGCCGGCGTCAGATCGCGGCGGTCGTGGAGTCGATGGCCGAGGGAGTCGTCGCATTCGACTCCACAGGAGTGGTGCTCGTCACCAACCCGGAGGCCGTCCGGTTGCTCGCCGCATCCGGCCGCGACCTGCTGGGCACGACCGTGGAGACGATCACCGCCGAGCCGACCGTGCTCGAGGTCGTGCGCAAGGCACTGGCCGGAGAGAGCGCGGCGGAGACGGTGTCGCTCGGCCAGTTCATCGTGCTGCTCCACTGCACTCCCCTGCTCGACGCCGACTCCGCAGTGGACGGCGCCGTGCTGCTGCTCGCCGACGTGACCGAGCAGCACCGCGTCGAGGACGCGCAGCGCCGGTTCGTCGCCGACGCGAGCCACGAGATGCGCACGCCGATCGCGGCGCTCAAGGGGATGCTCGAGCTGCTGGCCGACGGAGCCAAGGACGTGCCCGAGGTCAGGGACGACTTCATCCGAACGATGCAGGTCGAGTCGGACCGGCTCGGCCGGCTCGTCGCCGACCTGCTCACGCTCGCGCGGCTCGAGTCGGGGAGCCTGCGGCTTCGGGTCACATCGGAGTTCGTCACCGACCTTCTCGGCGATGTCGCGGGCGTCATGCAGACGCTTGCCGAGCAGGCCGGAGTGACGCTCTCCGTCGAGGTGCCTGACGAAGACGTGCGCGTGCTCGCCGATCGGGACAGGGTCGTGCAGGTGCTGTTGAGCTTCACCGACAACGCGCTGAAGCACTCGCCTTCCGGCGCGACGGTCCACCTGTGCGCGAAGCGCGCGGGGGACTCCGTTCTCCTGGAGGTGACCGACGAGGGCCCGGGCATCGAGCCGGAGGAGGTCTCCCGCGTCTTCGAGCGCTTCTACCGGACCGACACGGCGCGCGCGGGAGGCGGGGGCACGGGTCTTGGACTCGCCATCGCTAAGGAGATCGTCGAGGCCCACGGCTCGAGCATCGACGTCCGTTCGACCCTGGGTGCGGGAACGACCTTCAGCTTCGCGCTGCCCCCCGCCTGACGAGCACCGAGCGGCGAGCCGAGCGCGAACACGCTCACAAAACCCTAACGAGACCGCAACCGCCCACGAACCTGCCCCGGCTCGGAGAGGGCGATAGTCTCCTTGGGAGTAACCGAGGGCCATGCGGCCCAGACAGTGGGAGGTAGAGGGCCATGTCACTCGCCCTCGTAGCAGTCCTCGTGATCGGCGGACTCGTCGGCGCGCTGGCGCTCATCGTTCTCGTTCCGCTGACGTTCGGGCTGATGGCCTACGACGTCGTGACGTCACGCACCGACCAGCCTGTCCAGACGGAGAATGCGAGCACGCGCATCGCCGTCGAGCGCGGGAGTCGCCCGGGCGTTCGTATCTGCTGGGCGGCGCATTCTGGGCTGTCGCGAGCTTCGCCGGTCTCTACTCGTTCCGCCAGTCGGGCGTTGGCGACGCACTGACCGCGGCGTTCATCGTTCTGGCAGCATGCGCGGCGACCCTCGTGGTCGGCTGGTACTTCGAGCGTGCCACCGCCGTACTGTTGCTGGCCGCTTCGCTGGCTGTCGTGGTCTGGGGCGTCGTGTACCAGTTCGAGATGGGCGTGTGGATGATCATGACGCTCGCGCTCATCGGCCCCATGGTGACCGCTGCCGCGCTGTTCTGGCTCGCCCGCCGGGACCAGGATGCCTACGAGCACGCGACGGCGCTCCGTCCCCAGCTCGCACTCGTCTTCTCCGCGAGAAGCACCATCGCCTGATCGCAGGCGCACCACTGATCGACACTTCGAGGGCCGGCGCAAGCCGGCCCTCTGCGTTGTGGGGATTCGCGACCCCCGGGGGGGAATCCTCATGGAGTGCCCCGTGGAGAGGATCGCCCGTGTCCGCGCTCATCAGGATCCCCGGATTGAGTTCGATAGGTTATCTGCTCGGTATCGTGGTCTTCTCGACGTACACCATCGCACGCACTGAGAACCGATCCCGGGCGTTGGACCTCGAGATCGTGCTGATGTACTCGATCGGCATCACCGGCTTCAGCCAGATATCGAACTTCGTGTTGCATGCGTTCTTCGGTGAGATGGTTGCACGCTCCATCGGCTGGCCGGCGGGCAACCTCTTCCAGCTCGAGGTCGCCGGCGCCAATCTCGCAATCGGGTTGATCGGATTCCTGGGATTCTGGCGTATGGACTTCTGGCTGCCGTACCTGATCGCCAAGGCGATCTTCGGCTGGACTGCCGGTGTGGCGCACATCGTCGATCTCACGGGACGCGGGAACGCTGCCGTGGGCAACGCCGGGCCCATTCTGTATCTCGACTTCCTGATCCCGCTGGTGCTCATCGGTCTCTACATCGCCTACCGTCGGAGCCAAGAGGGCGCGCCCGGCGTCGTTCGCATCCGCCCGCTCGCCGAACGGCGGGCCCGCGGTTGACCCTCGCGGCACCGATCAGCACTACGGGTGAACCCGCGTGCACGAAGCCGCCGAACGTCCGATGCCGAACGGTAGACTGCGGCTCCAGCCGCCTCTCTTTCGGCACACCAGCCGCGAGGATTCGTCCGCTATCGGGCATACTGAAGTCGAGTTCGATCCGCGTCCGGTCAGAACAGGAACGCCCGTGGCAGATGCCGCCCCCGAGGTCCCCTCTCCACTACCGGGCGCCTATCCCGAATGGGAGGGCAAGCGGGCCAGCGACTACGAACTCGCCGTGCGGATCGATACGCGCACGGACGGCCCGATCGTCGTGTTGCTCCACGGTCTGAACTCGGACGCCACCGACTGGCAGCCCGTGATCGACGACTTCCCGATGGACTATCGGATCATCGCTGTCGACCTGTTGGGCTATGGCGAGTCTCCCAAGCCCGTCGATATCGACTACAGCTGCGCCGATCACGTAGCGGCCATTCACAACACGCTGGCCAAGCTCGATCTCGATGACCAGTTCCTGCTCGTCGGATACTCCCTCGGTGGCGATATCGCCCTCAACTACGCGGCGACCCACCCCGAGGAGGTCCGCCGGCTGTTCATGCTCTCGGCACCCTTCTACCTCCCAGCGGAGGAGTTCGAGAAGAAGAGCTTCTCCTTCCACTACGTGCAACAGAGTCTGCAAGAGTGGGCCTGGCGGGTCCTGCGCTCGGTTCCGGACGACTTCTCAAGGCTCTTCAACCAGATGGACACGAAAGGCACGGCGCTCCACGAACTTGCTGCCAACGTGATGCGCACCTCTGACGTCGATCGCGCCTGGACGATCATGGGCAAGCAGCTCAACAACGCGATCCAAGGTGTGGACTTTCCCGGGAACCTGCCGAGGATCACTATGCCTACCGTGTTCGCTCTCGGCGTGCGTGACCCCATCGTGCGCCAGGACCTCGTGCCGGCACTGCGGCGGCTCAAACCGGACATGGAGATCCGGCGGATCCAAGGCCTGAACGCCAACCACTTCATGCTCCTCAACATCCCGGACATGGTGGGTCGCGAGGTGATGAAGGACGAAGTGAACCGGCTGCACTTCCCCCGTCGTTTCGGCGCCGGGCAGCCCATGGCGCTCCTTCACGGACAGGCGGCATCGTCGCAGTACTGGATGCCGTTCACGAACGCCTTGGCTGGAGACAACGACGTCGCCGTGGTGGACCTGCTCGGCTTCGGCGCCTCTCCCAAGCCAATCTCGTACTCGTATTCGCTCGATGACCACGTGCGGCTGCTGCACCACACTCTCTCGACCCGCTTCAGCCCCAAGCCGATGCGCCTCGTGGGTCAGGCTCTGGGGGCGTTCGTCGCACTCGGCTACGCAGCCAAGTACCCGGAACACGTGGTCGACCTCACGCTCTTCGACATGCCGGTCATGCTCGACGATGAGCAGCGCAAACGGTTTCCCACGGCCGTCGGTGGCTCGGCCTCGGCCGAGGAGATCGTGGCCGCTGTCGACGCGGTGCACGCTCGACTGAACGACACCCTGGATCGCGACTTCGCCAGCAGGATCGGCGGCGACGCCTACGCGAGTCGCGCAGTGCCTGCCATTCGCAGCATCTCGGAGATCGTGGGAAGACAGGACGTGCCGGCGCTGCTCGACGCGGTCAGCGTGCCGGTCAAGTTCGTCTACGCCGAGAACGACGCGACCGTCGTGCCTGACTTCATCACCGCGCTGGAGACCGCCTACGACAACGTGACCTCGGTGAAACTGCCGGGCAACGGCAACCTCCCCGTGACTCAGCCCGCGTCTTCGCTCAGGGCGATAGACCCGAGCGTGTCTGAGGCCGTCGTGGACGCTGCGGTCAAGGCGACCAAGAACAACAAGTGGTGGGTCGGTGGGGCGAGCGCGGTACAGATCCTCCAGAGCGCCGACATCGCGATCATGACGCGCGGAATACTCATGCTCGCCGCAGGAATCGTCCTGGTGGCCTTGACCGGTATCCCGATGCACACGTTCCCGTCGCGCCTACTCGCGTTGTTCGCGGCCGGCTACGTTCTCTTCGAAAGCGCCCAGACGATCGTCGGAGCCATCGGACTGCGCAGCGCGAAGAAGGCCTGGATCAGCTTCGGCCTCATCGGCCTCGTTGGTGTGGTGGCGGGCGTGTACCTGCTGCTGAACAAGACGTTGAGTATCGCCCTGATCATGCTGGTGGTCGCCATCCGCTCCTTCTTCGTCGGAACGTTCGACCTCATAGCCGCGTGGCAGGTCGACCGTGCCCCCGTCGCCCGGTGGTGGCTGGTGTTCCAGGGTGTCTTGGCCCTCTCGTTCGTAGGGCTCATCGTCTTCGCCCCGGAACTGAGCGTGCGAGTTCTCGTCTACGTCCTCGAGGGGTATCTGATCGTCTCGGGCATCTCGATGATCGGCTATGCCTGGCACTCGCGCAGGATCGCACGGAGGGTGACCGAGGCTAGGTCACACCGGCCGAAGCCCTAGCTGTCGGGCCCATCAGACGACGGTGATAGCTGCCCGTTCCCTCCCCGTCCGTGCTCCCCGAACCCGGCTCTGCATGCGCCGCTGGTACACTAGTCGTTATGTCCCATCAGCGAACAATCAATCTTGCGCTGGTCATCGCACTCACGGTAGGTCTCGTGGGGCTTCCCGTGGCATCTGCGGCCGGCGCGCCCTCGGCCGCCCAGACGTCAGCCGACCGCGCACGCGTGGATCGCGCAGTCAAGAAGCTGGAGGCGGCCCGGAAGCGGTCTGCGGCCCTTTCCGCGCGCGCCGAGCAGGCCTCCGCTGAGCTGGACCGCGTGCTGGCAGACCAGCAGAAAGCCCGCGACCGGCTCGGCTCGCGCGCACTCACGATGTACCGCCTCGGCGAGACCTCCTACGTCTCGGTGCTGTTCGGAGCCACGACCTACGAGCAGTTCACCTCGCGCTGGGACCTGTTGACCCGCATGAACCGGCAGGACGCCGCTGACCTTCTCGAACTGAAGGCGGCACGCGCCAAAGCGGAGCGATCGGCCAAGTCCGTGATGGAGTTGCAGGCCGAAGAGGCGCGCGCGGTCGATGATGCGGAGAAGGAAGCCACGCGCGCGCGCAAGGAACTCGCGGCGAGCCAATCCGCACTCAGGGAGTACGAGGCCCGCACCGCCAAGGTGGCCAAGCCGGCCGCGGCCGCCAAGAAGGGTGATGCGACGCCGCAGCTCAGTGGGTCCGGCGCCTGGAAGTCCGGTGTCGCCTCGCACTACTCGAAGACCTTCACCGGACGCGGCGCGAGCGGCGCGAGGATCGGCCCGTACTCGATGATGGTCGCCCACGAGACGCTGCCGTTCCACACGCTCATCGAATTCGAGTACAACGGCAAGCGCGCGGTGGCCAGCGTCGAGGACCGGGGTCCCTACTCGTCGGGGCGCTCCTTCGACCTGGGTCCCGGGATAGTGCGGGCCCTCGGGTTCAACGGCGTGCACACCGTGCGGTACCGCATCGTCAAGCGCTAGGCGGAACGGCCCGTAGCTTTGCGCGCCGCGAGCCCCGACCCACCGGTGCCCCTCTCAGCCGCCGAGCGGCTCGGCCACGACGATCATCCCGGGTGATTCGTCCGCGAGCGGCGAGCGGTCGTAGTCTCCGTACAGGGCTGCGATGCGGAAGCCGGTGCGAGCCAGGAGATGCTCGAGCTCGTATCGGAACACGAAGCGCATGGGGAACGTCTCGGTGACCCGCCGAGAAGTACCGTCCGCCTCGACGATCTCGTAGGTGACCTGACAGTCATTGCACTGCAGTGAGCGGTTGCAGCCGAGCACGGTGGCCCAGCTGCGGACCTCCCGGCCACCCGTCCACTCGGCAGTTCCGGCGCTCGTGCCGTTGTCGGCCGACTCGTCAGCGGCCACGTTGCTGGGCGCGGGATCTGGATTGATGAGGTCGAGCACGAGCGTTCCCCCCGGCAGCAGATGGTTGCGGCACCGCTCGAGGCACGCCAGCTGCTCCTCCACCGTGCGCAGGTGGTGGAAGCTGCCGAAGGCGCAGTAGATCTGCGCGAACCGCCGCCCGAGGTCGAACGAGGTCATGTCCCCCTCGAGCAGCGTCACGCGATCGCGAACCGCCGGTGGCTCCGCCTGCAGCTTTACGCGGCCACGCGCGAGCATGGGCTCGGACAGGTCGATGCCGACCACCTCGTGACCGGCCCGCGCGAGTGGCAGCAGCACGCGCCCGGTTCCGCAGCCCAGTTCGAGCAGCGGCCCCGCACTCACTGCAGGGACAACCGTTTGCCAGAAGGCGATGTCAGCACAATCGGCGTAGACGGCATCGTAGAGCTCGGCGAGTTCGGCCGATCGATAGGCGTTGTAGTCGTCCACGTCGCACCTCGGCCCGCTCGGCATTCATCAGACTCGGGCAATGGTATCACCGGTGCGGCCGAGGCCTTTCGCCGGCGTGCGGGATGGGCTTCCACGGGGTCACACGCCATTCGATACGCGCAGGAGCCCCCAGCCGAATCGCTGAGGGCTCCTGTCTGTGAACGGTTGATCCGCAAGGCACCGGACCCGACTCGGGCCGTGCCTCGGTCATGCCGGGCAGAACGCTACGCGAGAGCCTTGGCCTTGATGGCGTCGAACTCGGCCTGCGTGATCGAGCCCTTCTCGAGGAGCGCCTGGGCCTTGGCGATATCGTCGACGGACGAGCCGCCCGCGAGTCGCGCCTGCGTCGCCTGCGCCTCAGCCATCATGCGCTGGTCCTGCTCGGTGTTCTTGGGGCGCACGATCACGTAGATCAGGATACCGATGAACGGCACGATGAAGATCAGCAGGATCCAGCCGGCCTTGCCCCAGCCCGAGAGGTTCTCGCGAGAGAAGATATCGGCGAAGATCCTGACGAACATCCAGATGACGATGAAGACCAGGTAGAACATGAACATCCACCAGAAGAACTCCAGAACCGGATTCTGGCTGAAGGCAGTGCTGCTTCCAAACATATGGACTCCCCCTCGTTGAAGTTCAAGCTGGCAGAGACGTCGCGACTGTGCGCGACGGCGCAACGAACGTGAGCGCGGGTACACCGTACACCAAGCACGAGCGCCGCGGGAGTATGCGGTGAGCTGTCCACGCAGCTCGGCCGAGGACGCAGTCAGCCGAAGCACGCCCTCACCGCAACGCAGATGCACGGCGCGGGGGGCGGGACCTGCGGATCACGCCGCGCTGCGACGCTTTACCGACATGGCCTAGGGCGCCGCAACGAAGCTATAGCCCACTCCCTCGTAGACATAGGTCGCCGAGAGGCGCTCGATCGTTTCGCTCTTCTCGGCCTCGTCGGCAGTGTAGAAGTGCACGCCCGCGCGCTTGTTGAAGAAGCGGTAGACCGGCCTTGAGCCGGGCGAAGCCGCACCGCAGACAAGGTAGCTGATGCCTTCGAAGATGTAGGCCCCCGAGGGGTCCTTCATGGTGGCGCTCTTCTCCGCCTCGCTGGCGGTATAGAAGTGAACGCCGGTGCGCCGGTTGTAGAAGCGGTAGAGCGGCGCGGCGTTGTCGGGGCTGTCGGAATCCAGTCGGAACGCAACGCCTTCGAAGGTGTAGATCGAAGAGTGATTCGCGATCGTGCGGTTCTTCTCCGCCTCATCGGCGGTGTAGAAGTGCACGCCCTTGGCCCTGTTGAAGAAGCGGTAGACCGGCGTCACGTCCGGGCCTGCCGCAAGCGAAACGTTCGTTGTCGTCGTGCTCCCTGAACCGATCACCACGCTCACGGTCTTCGGCGTGTACCCGGGCTTGTCATACGTCACGCTATAGGTGCCGGGCGCTATCGCGGTCACGTTGTAGGAGCCGTCGGCCGCAGTGACTATCGGCGCACGGCCGAGCACCCTCACGGTGACACCAGCCAACGCATCGCTCCCGGACGAAACGGTCCCCGCAAGACCACCGACAGCCACGGGATACGCGACTGCTCCCTTCAGGCCTCGTTCGGGTCGCGAGAACGTGTGACAGTAGATGCAGTCGAGCTTCTCATTCGTGACGTGCTCGCGGTGACCTGACGCGTAACCCGGCCACGACTCACGATCGTGACAGCCCTCGTCCTCTCCCAGACCGCAGGTCGTCGACTGCGGGGCCTTGAGTGCGTAGCCCAGTTGGCCCTTGAGGTCGATACGGCTGGTGCTGCCATGACAGTCGGAACACGCGAGCACGCCGCGCGCAGACTGCGCGTCGGCGATGGTGTGGTTGAGCAGCTGGTACGTGTCGGTCTTGACGGTCGTGTAGGCATCGGATGAACCGAAGCCCATGTTGACCAGGCCCTTGGAGACGGAAAGGCCGTAGTTCCCGGAGACGTTGAGGTACTCATTGGTGTCCAGCGCGATCAGGATCTTGCCTGTGGTGCGCATCGGCTGATATGAAGTCTTGTACTTGAAGGGGTAGATCTTGTTCGTCGTATCGCCCGTGACGCCTCCCCGCAGTCGCTCCATGCTGTAGGCGCCGGTCGCCTGATCCAGGACAGCCGAGTCGCCGAGCAGGTAGTTCTCGGTCTTGCGATTCCACCATCTGTAGGCCGGCTTAAGGCTGCTGCCCTTTGTCTGGGACGGCTTGTAGTTGCCGACGGACCCCGTAGAAGTGCGCCAGTCGCGCTGGATCTCGGTCGCGGTCTTGCCGTAGACGGGAATGTGGCAGGTCTGGCAGGCGACATGCGCGACGTGACTGTTGACCGCCGCAGTCACGTGGCCCCCGTTCCGCATTGCAGGGTGACACCGGTCCGTCGCGCACTTGACCTCGGACGCGTCGTCGGTGGCCACGAGGTCAGAGCCCTTGCCAGTAACCCGATGACGCCCGAACGTGTGGCAGGCCTGGCAGGCGAGGTTGCCGCGCGTGGTGGCCATATGTACGTCGAAGTTGCCATCGGCGGTTCTCGTCTGAATGGACGACAGGTCACCGCGTTTGACCCCGTCGCCGCCGCCGGCGAAAGCGTGGCACTTCAGGCAGTTGGCACGCGTGGGCTTGGCGATGTTCATCACGTATCCGTCAAGCACCGCCTTGGGCGTGCCGGCCGGCGGCCCCATCCTGCCGTTGGGCAAGCGGACGCGCGCCATCGCATAGGCCTCGTTGTGACACACGAGGCAGTCGATGTTGTAGAGCTCATTGATCGTGGGGCTGAGACTGGGAACGGGCTGGGGACCGCGGCCTACATGGCACTTCCCACACCCGGTCCAATTGCCGAGCGGGTTGATGCAGTACGCGTTCATGGCGCCGTTGATCTTGCCCTGCGAGGTGCCGGGCCTGTTGACGTTGTCCGATGCCCTGCCCTGCCACTGATAGTGAACGCCCTGGTAGACGTCTGCGAACGCGGCCGGATGGCAGTCTCGGCATGCCGAGGGGTACTCGCTCCACGACAAGTAATCGTGCATCCCGGCCGCAAGGGCCGTCTGCGCCGGAACGATATCGCCGAGAAGCGGCACAGGCGCAAGCAGGGTGGCGACGCCGAGCAGCGTGAAGATCAGTACGACGACGGACTTGAACAGGCGCGTTGTGACTTCCATGAGGCCCATCCTCGGCGAGACGGCACGGTCGGTACAAGGTAGCTACATCATCGGCGCGCACGAGCGCGAACCTGAGAAGAAGGTCGCGTGGTTTGTCGTGTGCAGTGGCGGTGGCCCCTCGCCTCGGGCAGATAGAGGGTTCGCCAGAGTGCTAGGGGCTAGGGCGCTGCGTCGGTCGGCGTCGAGAACTGGGACGGATCCGGCACCGCGGCGGCCGCCTCTTCGAACAGGTTTCGATCGATGTGGCAGTATCCGCCGGGGGTCTTGTCGAGGTAGTCCTGGTGGTACTCCTCGGCAGGGGTGTAGCTCGTGAGGGCTTCGGCCTCGACCGCGATCGGCCGGTCGTACTGCTTCTGGAGCTGCGCGAGCGAGCGCTCGATCACGGCACGGTCCGCGGGGTCGCTGTAGTAGATGCCGCTTCGGTACTGCGTGCCCACGTCGTTGCCTTGCCGGTTGACCGAGGTCGGATCGATGGCCTTGTAGAAGAGCTCGAGGAGGAACGGGAGCGGCGCGACTGCGGGATCGTAGTCGACGCGCACCGTCTCGGTGTACCCGCTGCGGCCCGACGACACGTCTCCGTAGGTCGGAGAGGCGGTCGTGCCGTTCGCGTACCCGGCCTCAGCATTGAGCACACCCTGCACCGAAGCCATGTACTTCTCGACGCCCCAGAAACAGCCGCCTGCAAGATAGATGGTAGCCACGCCCTCGCCTCCCACAGTACTCGTCGGTACGGTCGTGCCGACACGTCGGCCGTCGCGCTTGGATGCGTCCTTCGACGCGCAACCCGAAAGTAACAGCGCAAGAAGCAACACCGCTAGGAGGAGCACGCAAGCTACCAGACGACCGAGTCGATTCAAGACACCGCACCCTTCTGAATGATTCCCCAATGACGGGAGCAAATGCCGTGCGAGTCAGCGGTCACGCATGCCCTCCCGCCCGGCGGAAGGGGTCCGTGCAGGTTGCTTCGCTCCCCAAGCGGGTACACGCCTATCGGCAGAGCTTTGGCTGGCGAACTGAAGGAGGGTCCCGTGAAGGCGATCGTCCAGAACGCGTACGGCTCGGTAGACGCGCTCACTCTGACCGACATCGACATGCCAACCGCCGGCGACGATCAGGTCCTGGTGCGCGTGCACGCGACCTCCTTGCACGCCGGCGACTGGTTCTTACTGCTCGGCGTGCCCTACCCCGCTCGCTTCGCGGCGGGATGGCCCAAGCCGAAGAACTTCGTGCCGGGCCTGTCGACCGCCGGAGTGGTCGAGGCGGTCGGTGCGAAGGTGAGCGGCCTGAAGCCGGGTGACGAGGTGTACGGGGAGTGTCACGGCGCCTGCGCGGAGTACGCGCTCGGTTCCGAGAACACCCTGGTGGCCAAGCCGGCGGGGCTGACGTTCGAGCAGGCCGCCGCGTTTCCGACGTCCGCGTTGGCGGCGCTTCACGAACTGCGGGAAGCGGCGAAGGTCCAACCGGGGCAGCGCGTCCTCATCAACGGAGCGTCCGGCGGCGTGGGCATCTACGCCGTGCAGATCGCCAAAGCCATGGGTGCCCACGTAACGGGCGTCTGCAGCACGCGCAACGTCGAGATGGTGCGCGGACTGGGCGCCGAGAACGTGATCGACTACACCGTCGAGGACTTCGCGAACGGCGGGCAGCACCTATGACCTGATACTCGACAACGTGGGCAATCGCCCCTTCTCGGAACTTCGGCGAGCGCTTGCCCCCGACGGGGTTCTCCAACCCAACGCCGGCAGAGTGAGCGTCGGCAGCATGCTCGGCGGACTGATCCGATCCTTCTTCGTGCACCAGCAGGGACGGATGTACCTCTCGATGCCGAACCGTGAAGACCTCCTCGCCCTGAGCGAGCTCGTCGACTCCGGGAAGCTGAGGACGGTCATCGACCGGACGTACCCGCTGGCCGAGACACCCGAAGCGCTCGGCTACGTCGGAACCGGGCACGCGAGCGGCAAGGTCGTGATCCGCGTTCTCGCCGAGGGTGAAGGGGCGTAGCGCTGCCTGAAGAGCCCGCCGTCCAACTCGGAAGACGCCCGCCCCTTTGAGCTAGGAGCGGGCGTCCCACATGCATGGCGGCTCGCGGAGTCCACCGGCCACGTCACCGGCTTTCGACCGCTACTCGTGCTCGGTCACGCACATTCTTCCTACGGGGCGATCCAGAACCCGATGCCCTCGTACGTGTACACGTTCGGCCAGCGTGCTATCACCATCGCCTTCTCGGCCTCGGAAGCGGTGTAGAAGTGGCTTCCGTTGGTGACGTTGTAGAACCGGTGGATCGGCGAACTCCCGGCCACGTTGGTCGCCGTGACGTTGTAGGCCACACCCTCGTACTGATACACGTCCGGCAACTGAGCCATGATCGTGTTCTTCTCAGCGGCCGAGGCCGTGTAGAAGTGCGAGCCATTGAGCTTGTTGTAGAAGCGGTACAGCGGGTCGTGGTTCGTCTCGGGATTCACCTCGTACGCAACGCCTTCGAACGTGAAGATGCTCGGCCACTTCGCCATCACCGAGTTCTTCTCGGCCTCGGATGCGGTGTAGAAGTGCGCCCCGTTCTGCCTGTTGTAGAAGCGGTAGACGGGGAACTTGGTGGTCGGTTGCGGCTCTCCCGGCGTGTAGAGTTCTGCACTGCTGAGATAGGCACTGCTCGGACCTAGACCGCCCGCAACCAGGACCGCACCGCTGGGGAGCAGCGCGGCGCCCTGAAGGACCCGAGCGGTATTCAGGCTGCCTGTGGATCGTCCACATACCGGTCGCCGGGTCGTAGACCTCCGCCGAGGAGATGCTGACGCTACTGCTCTCGCCACCGCAGACGAGCACGGTCCCGTCGGCGAGCAGCGTCGCGGTATGCCCGTCGCGCCCTGCGCCCATGGCGCCTGTCGGAGCCCACGTGTTGGTGTCCGGGTCGTAGAGGTCGGCCGAGGACCCGCCTGCCAGGCCGCCACAGACGAGCACCTTGCCGTTCGGCAGCAAGGTCGCTGTGTGGTACTGGCGGCTGACGCTCATGTTGCCGGCCGGGGCCCACTGACCGGTCGCCGGATCCCAGATCTCGGCGGACGCGAGGTAGGCGCCCTGGGCACCGTAACCGCCGGCAGCCAGGACCTTGCCGTTCGGCAGAGCGGTGAGGGTGAGCCCGGAACGCGTCACGGCCATGGAGGAGGTCGCCGTCCAGCCGCCCGTCGTAGGGTTGTACACCTCGGCCGAGCCGATGTACGCCATGGATTGGTTGATGCCGCCGGCAACGAGCACCCTGCCATCGTCAAGCAGGGCAGCGGCATGGTAGTAGCGTGCTTGGTTCAAGCTGCCGGTCGGCGCCCACGTGCCCGCGGCAGGGGTGTACAGCTCCGCCGACGCCTGCATGTCGTAGTCGTCATTCACGCCGCCGGCGGCGAGTACCGTGCCGTTCTGGAGCAGCGTGGCGGTGTGGACGATGCGGCTCGAATTCATGCTTCCTGTGGCCGCCCAGGTTCCCAGCGCAGGATCGTACAACAACGCCGACGCGAGGTTGTTGGTCGAGTTTCCGCCCCCGGACACGAGCACCTTGCCGGTCGGGAGGGTGACCGCCAACCCCCGGTAGCGAGCTTGGCTCGCGCCCATGTCCCCGGTGTAGCCCCAGCTCCCCGCGGCGACCGCAGCTGCAGGTGCCGGAGCGAGAGTGGCCACAATCAAACCGGCCAATGCGAACTGCGCGAATCGTCTGTGCCACTTCATGATTCACCTCTCTATCCCGAAGTCGCCGACAGGGCTGTGGCCGACAGGACAGTCGGCTACGTGACCGGTGCTCACCCCCCAAGGTGGATCGACCCAGATTGCTCGAGTTCACAACCGGGCCCCTTGGGGATGATTCCCAAACACGGCCTGGATTCCCAAGCACGGGTCTGATGCTGAGCCCCTGCCCGCTAGTGCATCCCGCCCCGCAGGCGACATGGGCATGATCGAGCCGTGCGGTCTGGACGCCGCGAGCGTGAATGGGTATCCATGAGCAGGACGTCTCATCTCACTGACGAGAGGATTCATGCCATGCCCGAGTCCAAGCGCCTCTACCTCTACGGCGGCGCGTACGCCACCGCCGACGACGCACGAGCCGACCTGCAGCACCTGAAGGAGCTGCACCACGGCAAGCACATCGGACGCTACGACGCCCTGGCCATCAACAAGAAGTCCGACGGGTCCGTCACGGTGATCGATCTCGATGCGACCGAGCGCGGCACCGGCGCGTGGAAGGGCGCGCTCGCCGGAGGCGCCCTCATGGTGCTCTTCCCGCCCTCGATTCTGTTGGGCGCCGCTGCCGGCGCGGCAGCCGGGGCTATCGCGAACGACATGAACAAGCGACTCAGCCGCAGCGATGCGAAAGGGCTTGCGGAGCTTCTGGCTCCCGGCGAGTCCGGTGTGTTGGTGGTCGTCGAGGACATCGAGGCCGCCTACTCGAGCGCGCTGCTTCAGCGCGCCACCCGACAGCAGGCGGTCGAGATCGACGCGGACGCAGACGCGGTCGAGGAGGCGCTCCGAGCCGCGCAGACCGAGTAGGGGCGGGTTCGCGGCCTTGCGCAGCGACAAGAACGCCCGCCCCTCGTCACGAGGAGCGGGCGTCGTCATGTCCTGTCGCGGCATTCGGAACCGCGTCTTCAGCGCACCCCATCCGCCGACACTGCCCGACCGCGTCGGCCGAACGCGACGACGGCGAGAGCGGCCTGCCGACCAGCGCCGAGATCAGCAGCACGGCCGCCGGGGTGCTCCCAACCCACCGCCAGGTGAGTGCCGCCATGACCAACAGCAGAAAGAACCGCACGACCTGGCCCACGGCCGGCCCTTGTGCGCGGAGTCACGTGAATCCCGAGAAGACGATCAAGGCCGCCGGCCACGAAGCACAGCCCCGCGGCCGCCGACGGCCAAGCCGAAGCCTGGCCGCCGGCTGTCGCGAGCCAGACGAGGGAGACGATCCAGAGCGCCAATCCCGCGAGCATGCTGCCGATCGGAACACGGAACCTGCTATCCATGATGCACCTCCTAGGTGAGGGCGGAGTGCGGGGTCAGGCTGCCGAAGTGCCGGCGTTCACGACCACGGGCAGCTTGCCCTTCCAGTCGTTCCACACCTTCGGGTCTGTGGCCAACTCGCACATGCAGTGCGCGACGTTCGCCATGTTGGTGCTGTCCGGCTTGAAGAGGCTGCTCACGAGTCCTTCATGCAGCGCGTACTCCGATGACGTCGCCATCCAGCAGCGTGTCCGGACGAACCGCCACCCACTGAACGAACGGGTTGTCCGCCCCGATCTCGCCGCAGAGGAAGTCCGCCGCTCGCTGGTTGTCCTTCGCGGGCGGGAGCAGGCCCGAATCGTCGCAAGGACCGCTCTCTCGAACGTCCCTCGCCGCGTGTCGAGCCGCCCCGGGCGATTCACCGAGACACTGCTCATGAGGATGAACTTGACCGGTTCGGCCGGGCTGCACCGCCTCGATGGCACGGCACAGCCTCGTCGTGGCCTGCGTGACGAGGTCGCGCGGCGGCCCGAAGATGCCCTGCAGGTTCAGGACGTGGCCGAGGCACGAGATGACGGCGTCGCAGCCGCGAACGTGGCGCTGGAGGTCCTCGTCGCTCAGCGACAGCAGGTCGGCCTCCACCACCGTCAGCCTCGGGTTCGTCGCGACCCCGGCGGGCAGCCTCTCGGCAGATCTCACGATCGCGCGCACGTTGACGCCGCGGCCCAGCAGCTGCTGCAAGACCCGGCCGCCGGTGCGTCCGGTGCCGCCGACAAGAAGCACCGTCTGATTCCGTCGTCACTGGGCCACCTCCGGTCGGTGCTTCGCGGGCGGGTTGAATCCGCGCGCGATCAGCCATACCGCGAGCGACCATCTCCTGCAGGCAGATCGGCAGCGTAGAGCACCTGGAGAACGTCGAGTTCGGGTCGCCGGTGACGACGAGCGAGAAGCCCGCCGATCAGCATCAGCGGTGCCGCGATCAGACCCCAGACCGACAGCCACCGGGGAATGCGCTTCGAGACGAAGAGCAGGTAGTAGAACATGACCGCACCGATGCAGAAGACGGACTGCCCGAGCATCCACGCGTAGTCATACGCCGTCCACAGTAGCGATGCCTGCGACCTGGAACCCGCAGCGTTCGCGACTCCGGCGCTCGCGATCTCCTTGCTCAGCGCGAGCAGCGAGAACAGCCCCATCAGCCCGACGACGAAGACGGCGCCCTCGGTGATCCTGCTGGCCAGAGTACCACGCGGCGAAGCCCTCTTTGACCTTCGTCTTGGCATCCTGCATCAGGATCGGATACATCATGAAGGCCGACGCCGGGCCCCGTGACGGCCATGATGAACAGGAAGAACGCGGCCACGACCACCTTGGTCTCGTTCGCTGCCAGGTCGCCGGTGAGGCCGGGACCTCCGATCAAGGACCCTGCCGCGACCATGGACGACACCCCTGCGACCGTAGCGGCGATGTAGAGCACGCCTGCCGCGATCGCTGACGTTCCGTTCTGTGCGAGCTTTCATGACTCCTCCCTTCGGGTACTGGAACACCTCGTCGAGCGGCACTCCGAACACCTTGGCGATCTGAAACGCCATCTCGAGCGACGGCGAGTAGCGGCCCTGTTCGATCGCGATCACCGTCTGCCGAGTGACGCCGACCTTGTCGGCCAGCTCGGCCTGGGTCATCTCGCCGTTGGCGAACCGAAGCGCCCGGATACTGTTGGTCACCCTCGTCGGCTTGACCATGGCTAGAAGCCCCTGCGATACGCGACGATCTTGACCGCCGCCGAGACGAGCGCCGCGATCACGAACGCCGAGGTACAAGCGCGTTCGCGATCCAGAAGTAGTCGTACTCCAACATCGTCAGCGCCATCGCTCCGACCACGCCGACCGAAGAGACGTAGTAGCCGACGAGCTCGCCGCGCCGGCTGATCTGCTTGTCCCGCTCGTCCGATCCGGCCGATGTCGCGCGCCGGAGCCGGGCTCCGTGATCTCGGCGGAGATGCCGCTGCCGATGCCCGTGAGCGATCGAGCCGACGATCGTCAGGACGATCGAGATGCCGATCGCGATGAGCATCGGCTTCTGGTAGGCGATCTCACTGGCCGGCACGCTGCCCAGCTGGCCCAGGACGATCGACGAAGTACACGGCGGGGACGACCGCGAAGACGACCGCGCTCCACCCAGGTGACCTTCTCCTCGAACGGCATGACTGCCTCCTTGATGTCAGATATGTTTGACATACCCGACTGTAAAGCGATTCAGACATCGTGTCAAGTATTTTTTACTTCTCTACTCGGTGATCGCAGATTCGCACGAGACCCAGCGTTTCTCGTCAACCGTCGCCGGGTACCAATTCGACACGCTGTTCAACCAGCCTCACTCATCTCTGAACGGAGGGCCCGCCATGGACCGCCTGAAGCTCGGCGAGATCGCCTGGACCGACCTGCAAGTCACCGACATGGAGGCGCAGACCGCCTTCTACGAGAGCCTCTTCGGCTGGACCCATGCCGACATGCCCACCGGAGAGGGCTATCCCGACTACCGGATGTTCTACAAGGACGGCGCAGTCGTCGCGGGCGGCAACCACATGAGCCCGGACATGAAGGCGTCGGGCGCTCCGTCGTTCTGGGCCGTGTACATCGCGACGCCCGACGTCGATACCACCGTGGCCAAGGCCGAGACGCTCGGCGGCACCGTCATCATGCCGGCCATGGACGTGCTCGACAGCGGCCGCATGGTCGCCATCGCCGACCCCACAGGTGGCGCGGTGTTCTTCTGGCAGGCACGCAACCACAAGGGCGCCGAGACGTTCGGCGAGCCCGGAACGATCGCCTGGGCCGACTTGAGTACCCGTGACCCGCAAGCTGCTGCCGACTTCTTCACCGAGCTGCTCGGCTGGGAAGTCACAACCATGACCGATCCAGGGCCGTACTGGCAGTTCAGCGTCGACGGCGAGGGTGAGGGCGGCATCATGCCGATGCCGGAGATGATGGGGCCGGATGCTCGTCCCTTCTGGACGATCTACTTCGGGGTGGACAGCATCGAGGGCGGTGTAGCCCGCGCCGAGGAGCTCGGCGCGACCACGATCGCGCCCCCGATGGGGATCGGTCAGGGGATGGCGTTCGCGGTCCTGTCCGACCCCGCCGGCGCGGTGTTCTCGCTGCTTGGGCCGATTGCCGGGTAGAGTGCGCGAGTCGACACGAGAACGCCCGGCTGTTGCACTGCAAGCGTATTCGCAATGTGCGCCATCGGCCGGAAGATGAGCTCTTCGGCAAGCCCGCCGAGTACGTCTGACACGACCCGCGCTTCAGCTATCCTGTTGAGCTGACAAGCTCGGTACTGCGGAGGAGCTCCTGTGAATATCACAGACGTCACCGCTCGTTCAGGGCGCGGTCGAGGCCAAGCGGCCGACGCGCTGGTGGCTCGCTTGGCCGGTCGCCATCGTGTTCGGCCATGGCACCTGTCTTCACCGTCGTGCCGCTGGTGTCGCGGTTCGCGAAGGATGGATCGTTCCTCGCCGAGGCGCTCGAGATCATCCCGTTCGGCATCACGCTCGGCCTGCTGGCCCTCTGGGTGGTCGTCAAGGAGAAACGGCCCTTCAGCTCAGTCGGCTTTCGCGGTCCTCGGCAGGTATCCCGCCTGCTGCTCGGGCTGCTCGGCGGCGTCGGAACGATGGCTGCGATCGGATTCGCGCTGGTAGGGATGCGCGCCTTCGAGTTCGGGGGATCGCACCCGACCACCATGGGCGTCGCTGCACTCCTGCCGACGCTCATCCTCCTGGTGACGGTCGGCGTGCAGGCGACCACCGAGGAGGCCGTGTTCCGCGGCTACCTGCTCCAGGTCACCGGCTCGCAGATCCCCGCCTGGCCCGCGCTGCTCTTGGGTGCGATCGTGCTTTGCGGCCATGCACCCGGCGGCCAACCCGTTCGCAATGATCAACGTGGGACTGGTTGCGCTGTTCCTGTCGTTCCTGTCGCTCGCGCAAGGCTCGATCTGGGCGGCGGCCGGATTCCACATCGGTTGGAACTGGGCGCAGGGCAACCTTCTCGGCGTGCCCGTAAGCGGTCTGCCGCGCGATGTAGCGCTTCTCGCCCTCGGACCCGTCGAAGGGCGCTGCATGGTGGCTCTCGGGCGGCGAGTTCGGCATCGAGGGGAGTGCAGCGGCGACGGTCGCACTGGTCAGCGCTCACGATCGGTTCGTTCGTCTATTTCCGCCGTGTCGCAGCGGGCCGACAAGCGAACACGGCTGTTCCGGCTGTTGAGAACGTGGGCCCATGAGGGGAGCATGCCGGCCGTGAGCGCTCGGGCGCTTAACCGCCCCCGACCTCGGGTAAGCATCTCTGGAACAGATGCAGCTCGACCTCAAAGTATCCAAAGCGACACCAGCCAAAGGAGCATGACGATGAGTGCCGACCGACCGAACAAGCGCCCACCGCTCTTTCGACCGTCGGTGCTCGCTGCGCTGATCGCGTGGGCGATCTACGAGGTGGTCTTCTACGGGCTGGCCGCATTGCCGGGCATCCCGTACACCGAGTGGTTTGCCTCTGCGAGCAACGGGCTCCGAACCGCCATCATCCCGCTCGCCGTCGGCAGCGTGTTCATGCTCGCGTTCGCCCTGCTCTCGCGGTGGGACTACCTGTGGAGCGATCCCGATCCGGCTCAAGTCCACCATCACGATGAAGGTCGCGCTCGTCGCATTCGTGATACTCACGGCGATCCGATTCGTGGGCACGAAGTGGAGCGAGATACCGCTGCCGCTTCTCGCAGCAATCCTTGCGGCCGGGGTCCTCGTCGGCTTTGCTGAGGAGCTGACGTTCCGCGGTATCTTCTTGCGCGGCATGCGCGCGGGTGGTCGGTCGGAGATAGCGGCGGCGATATGGACGGCTGCTGCGTTCGGCGTGTTCCACTTGCCGAACCTCTTTCTGGGAACGGGCCTCATGGGCGCTGCCTCAACTGGTGCTGGCGGCATTCAGCGGTCTGATGCTCTACGCGTGGCGTCGTCAGTGGGGCGTGATCTGGCCTGCAATGGTGGCGCACGGGGTGTGGGACATCTCTACCTTCACGTCGGGCCAAGCAGCGTACTCGTGGGCAACGATTTGGGCGCTACCCTCGGCAGGGATTACGCTCTTGCTGGGCATCGCCGTCCTCGTGAGCATCGTTCGCAACGACCGCGGCGTTGTCACGATACCTGCTGACACGGAGTAGCACCTGGTCGCGTCGCGAGTCTACGAACGATCCAGTAGACAAGACGCCCGCCCCTCGAATCTGAGGAGCGGGCGTCGTCTTGCCCATATGGCGGAGAGGGAGGGATTCGAACCCTCGTAACGGGGGATACCCGCTAAACAGTTTTCGAGACTGCCGCATTCAACCACTCTGCCACCTCTCCGCGAGGTTGCAGCACTCCCGACAGCGCGGGAGCGGCAGGTACGGAGTATAGCGAGGTCGGTGGGCAGGGGCAATTGCGCCGGAGTGCCGCACCAACGAGAACGCCGCGGCCTTGTCGGCTCGCGGCGTTCGGTCGTTTCGGCGTGGATGCCGCGTGCTCGGCGCCGGGCGCCGCGGGTCAGTCAGTGGCGGAGAGCCAGGGATTCGAACCCTGGGTACGGTTTAAAGCCGCACACACGATTTCCAGTCGTGCACCTTCAGCCTCTCGGTCAGCTCTCCGTGCGGACCTCGTAGCGGCCGGAGCCGGTGCCGTGGAACGCATTGCGAGTATAGCGACCTGCACGCGGGGCGGCAACGACGGCCGCGAGTGGGATATGCTTGCCGCAGAAGCCGAGTAGGCAGGGGGCGCGATGAGGGCCGAGCGGGCGCACAGGAAGGCCGATCCGGGAACAGCGAACCTCGTCGAGGGCGGCAGGCAGCTGTTCCGCCGCGATAGCTACTTCCTGGTGTTCTGCATGATCCTCGCCACGATGATCAGCACCGCGTTCCTGAACGGCGCGTCCTGGGGCCTCATCATCACGCTGACGCTTCAGACGGCGACTCTCCTGCTCGCGTTGCGAACCTCCGATGCGGGCCCCAAGTCCCTGCGGCTGGCGGCGATAGTGGCCGGCTTGGCGGTGGTCGGCGTTTCGCTCGCAATCCTCACCGGCAACTACGAGATCGCACGCCTCGCGTACGGCGCCTCGATGCTTGCCCTCATCGTGGTCACCCCCGTCGTCATCGTCCGCAGACTGCTGTCGCACCCTGTCGTGAACATCAGCACGATCACAGGCGCCGCGAGCATCTACCTGATCTTCGGACTCTTCTGGGCCACCGTGTACGCTGCGATAGGTGACCTGGCCCGCACCGGATCGCAGACCGCCGCCGAGGCCTTCTTCATCGCGTCGAGAACCCCGGTCGGCAGTGACTTCGTCTACTACAGCTACACGACGCTCAGCACCGTGGGATACGGCGACTTGACCTCTTCCTCCCAGATCGGCCGCATGCTCTCGGTGACCGAGGCCCTCATGGGGCAGCTCTATCTGGTGATCGTCGTCTCGTTGCTCGTTGCCAACCTCGGCCGGGTGCGTCCGGTCAAGGCCGCCGTGGCTGAGGCCGCTGCCGAAGAGGCAGCTGCGGAGGGTCGCCCGCCCGAGGAGAACTCCACCGCCTAGCACCCGCGCCAAGAGCAGACGCCGAGGGGGGCCGACACCGTCGGCCCCCCTCGCTGCTTTCGTATGAGCCCTGGCGCCGCTAGGTAGCGGTGATCTCGGCGCCGTCTTCGGGCTTGTCGGCAGGAGCCGCATCGAGCGCTTTCGCCGGGCGCGGGCGGCCGAAGAAGGTCACGGCCACCACCCACACCACCACGAAGACGACGAGCCAGACGATGGTCCAGATCGACTTGGTCGGCGTGGCCAAGAGCATCGCGACCGCGAGAATGATCCCGGTGGTGCGCATCCCCGACTCGTGGTCGTGGATCCACTGGCCCACCACGCCGAAGTCCCAGTCGGGGCCGATGTTGTTCAGGCCGTGACGGAACCCGTTGCGAAGCGAGGTGGCCCACTTGCTGGGCCCGGCAAGGATGGCGCCTACCACGAACACCAGTCCGAGCACGGAGGCGAGCTGGTTGGCGGTGATGAGATACCGGAAGAGGATCGTGTACGCCGCTTGCGAGGCCTCGCTGGGCATGTTCGCGAGGTTCAAGGCTGCGTTGGCGAACGGAATCTGGCCCAGGTAGATCGCCTGCACCGGGAATGACCGTGAACAGCGTGATGCCGATTCCCATCCACAGCACCGCCTTGCGTCGGTTGGCGGCGATCGCGATGCCGCCGCCCAACATCGCCAGGGCGAGCAGCGGCAGCAACCAAGCCATGGCGTTCATGAGCTGGATCATGTACCCCAGCTGTGCGAGCGCCGGGGAGTCAACGATCGTGATCTGCTGCTTCGAGATCGGGATATTGATGCTGTTGACGAAGCCGAGGCCCCGGTCGCTCAAGGCCTGCTTGATCTCGGTCACGAGCGCGCTCACATCGAGGGTGACCTCGCCCCCCTGCTTGGTGATGACCCCGGTGGACTTGTCGGTGATCGCCACGATGAACGCCTTGTGCGTCAGCCGCAGCGTCTTCTCCCAGGCCACGGCGAACTGCGGCGACCGCGTGAACTTGGTGGCGGCCTCCCGAACGAAGTTCTGGATGGCGTTGGTGATCGGCGTCGTGAGCAGCAGCAGCTGCGGCGGCAATGGCTTGGTGGCGAGCGCATCAGCCACGTACTGCTCGATGTCGACGTTGGCGAAGATGGCGTCTGGACGCCGACTTGGCGACGTAGTCTTGAACGGCGACGTTCTGGGCGAGCGGCGCCATCGTGTCGACCCATCGGTTCTCGTCCATGATCGTGCGGTTGAGCCACACAGCCGAGATGGCGAGCGAGACCAGCAGGACGCCGATGACGATCAACAGGCCCGCCGCCGGCGTTGCGCCAGAACGTCGACGGCGACTTCGCGGCGACGAGTTCAGCGTTCTCGGCGCGGAGGCGCTCGACTTCGGCGGTGAGGTCGGCGGGGTCGTCCGCGATGGGCGCTGCCTCCTCGTCCGAGGCGGCCAGTGGCCTGTGCTCCGCCGGCTTGTCCGCCGCCTCGGCCGGCTTCGCCGCGGGCTTCTCGGCCGGCTTGTGGGCGGGCTTGGCCGGTGTGGAGGCCTCGGCCGCCGCCTCGGTATCGGCCGACTGAGTCTCCTCAGGGTTCGGGCCTGACGCTGTGTCGCTCATGGTTTCCCCTCCGACGGTGGTGCAGGTCGAATCCGTTCGGACCGCGCGCAGCCCGCGCGAGCCTCAAGTACCTAGTATTCCCAACTCCCCTGTGCTTGGCATCAGCATATAGCTTCTGAGCGGTGGGATTGTCAGGAACCAGCCAATCGCCGACACTTCGCGCGGGAGGGACTTCGCGTCAGCGCCTGGGCACCATGAGAGGAACGCGGCACATGTGGTGGAGAATCCTGTTCCGGTGGCTGATAACCGCAATCGCGGTAGCGGCGGCTGTCCTGCTCGTTCCGGGAATCACCGTCGCTCAGGATTCGAACACCATCATCGTCATCGTCGCGGTCGGTGCGATCCTGGCCACCGTCAACGTGTTCATCCGCCCGGTTCTGCAGTTCCTCTCCTGCGGCTGCATCATCGTCACGCTCGGGCTGTTCATGCTCGTCATCAACGCCGGAACGCTGTGGCTCTCGTCATGGATGGCTCAGAACTGGTTCGGCATCGGTTTCCACGTCGACGGCTTCTGGCCCGCATTCTGGGGCGGCCTGGTCATCAGCGTCGTGAGCTTCCTGCTGTCCATCTTCATTCCGGAGCCCCAGGAAGAGAACCTCTGGGACTACTAGCACCGGCTCCGTCGGCGATCACGCGTGGCCGCAGGCGAACGGTGATTCGGCAGCGATGCGGAGGGGCATCAACTCCAGCGGGACACATCGCCCCTTCCCGTATGCCGACCAATGAGGAGGAACCATGGCAGATTCAGACGGCATCATCGGCTATGCAGGCGTCTACGCCGACGTCGAGGACGCGAAGGCCGACTTCGAAGCCATCAAGGCCGCCCACCGCGAGCGCTGGATCGGCACCTACGACGCCGCGCTGTTCGAGAAGACCGCCGACGGCAAGGTCAAGGTGCTCGATACCGATGCGACCCAGCGTAGCGACGGCGCGAAGGTCGGCGCCATCGCCGGCGTCGTGCTCGCTCTGATCTTCCCGCCGAGCCTGCTGGTGGGTGCCGCAGTTGGCGCGGGCGCGGGCGCAATCGTCGGCAATCTCGTCAAGGGCTTCATGAGCGGCGACATCAAGAAGGTCGCCGACGAGCTCGAGCCGGGCGAGGCCGGCGTCATCCTGGTCGCCGACGCGACCTTCGATGCCGGCGCCGACAAGCTCATGAAGCGCGCGAAGAAGCAGGCCAAGCAGGAAGTCGACGCGCAGGCAGCTGACGTCAAGAAGGCCATCGACGAGATGTAGCTCGCGCGCGAGCGGAGTCACCCAGGAGCACAAGAGGCCGCCCACTCGGGCGGCCTCTTCTCATGCGAGGCGCTCCGGCATCACAGCGGCTCGCAGCTTGTAGCCGACGGTCCGCTCATGCCTTCGACCTCGTTCGCGCGTGAACCGATTCCTGGCGCACGGGATGCTCGGCGACCTGGTGCGCCTCCATCGGCGTTCCCGGCGCGGCTGACACCGACGACCACCAGCTCGCATACCGCGCCACGAGCGGTGGGGCCGTGAACCCGTGCGCGAAGACGCTGAGCGTCACCCCGACGATGGCTGCCGAGGCGATGGTGGTGCCGTTGGGCACGGCGGCGTCGATGAGCAGAATGGTGAACACCACCGTCGCCAGACCGCGAGGGCCGAACCATCCCATGAACGCGACGGTCTGCCAGCGCGCCTTGCTTCCGAGCATCGCGACCGCGACCGACACGGCTCTGATGACGACCAGGCTCAGCACGGCGTAGGTGACGATCTGCCACGTGAGAGAAGCCAGTGCGAGCGGCAGCAGCATCGCCCCGACCAGCAGAAAGCTCACCGCGTCGAAGAAGGAGCCGAGGTACCCCGTCAGCGCGTTGTCCGAGGGCGAACGAGCCTCCGACGCGAGCCCGAAGAGCAGGCCGCCGGCGAAGGCGCCGATGAACCCACTCCCGCCGAGCGCCGCCGCGCTCACGAAGCAGCCGAGCGCGACGCTGAGAATGGCGAGGCGCCGCCAGTAGTCGTGCATCAGGCCGCGTCGTGCGGCGAGGCGGAAGGCCAACCCGCCGAGCCCGCCCACCAGCAGCCCGCCGAGAATGCCGAACCCGATCTGCCTGAGCAGCTCGGCGCCGAGCGACCCGAGGTGCCACGCGGTCGGATCCGCCGCGAGCGCCAGGGCCACCAGGAACACCGGCACCGAGAGGCCGTCGTTGAGCCCGCTCTCGACGTTGAGCCCCTGGCGGATTCGCATGGGGAGCCGCTCGTCGCTCACGACGGCGGCGCCCAATGCGGCGTCGGTGGGTGCCAGCATGGTCGCGATCAGCAGAGCGCCCACGAATCCCGCCGCGGGGAACATGCCCCAGGCCACGAGCGTCCCGATGACGATCATGAGCGGTAGCCCGATCGCGAGCAGCCGCAACGGCACGCTGTACCCTCGGCGCAGTGCGCGAAGGTCGATGCGGACCGCGTCGTGGAAGAGCATCAACGCGAGCGTGATCTCGGCGATGGTCCTGACGGTGCTGCTCTGGACGTCCATGCCGATGAGGCCGAGCCCATTGGCGCCGACCAGATAGCCGACCAGCACCATGACGACCGGCATGCTCATCCACCGCTGATCAAGCACGCGGGACAAGAGCGCGTACACAAGGATCGCGATCGCGACGACGAGTATGCGCGGGTCTTCCATTCGTGCGGCTCCTATCGGCGGTCATGCTTCCGAGCGGGGCAGCTGGCGTCAGGGCGTCTCGTCCGTTCGTCGAGCTCAGCCACGTCTCGGCGTCGGCCACCGCTTCCTCCACCGATGCCAGAAGCGCCGGCTGTGCGAGGTAGATGTGATCGCGGCCGACGACATCGGCGGCTCCGGTGCGCTCGAGCTGGTCGAGCAGCGCCGGCCCGATGCCGACGAGCGCGAGGTACCCGCCCCCTTCGGCGACCTGCGCACTGTAGCGGCGAATGAGCTCGAGGAACGTGCTGCCGACGTCGGCGCGTCCGCGCAGCCTGAGAACCACGACCGTGTTGCGCGTCCCGAGTGCATCGGGAAGCAGGCGGTCGATCACATCGGTGCCGGCGTAGAACACGCTGCCGTACACGTCGAGGATCGTCACGGAGTCGTCGGGAAGCTTGGTGGGTGCGTCTCCCTCGATGAAGTGGCCTTCATCGTCGCGTTTGAGTGCCACGACCCGCGCGTCCAGGGAGGAGCTGAAGGTGTACTGCACGACCGAGAGCGCGACGCCGATGAGTACCGCGTACTGCACCGGGATGACGAGTGTCCCGATGAAGGTGACCAGCATGATCGTGCGAGTCGGCACGCTCGTCTGCCAGACCGAGCGAATGGCGGCCACGTCGATGGCGCGCACGCCGATGACGATGAGCATCGCGCCGAGCGCTGCCCTGGGAATGAGCTCGACGGCCGGGGCGAGCAGGAGCAGGACGATAGCGATGATCGGCCCGATGATGAAGTTGGCGACGCGGTGACGCCCTCCGAGTTGGACGTTGAGCGCGGTGCTCGAGAGCGAGGCGCCGACCGGCATTCCGCCAAAGAACGCCGCGGCCGCGTTGCCCGCACCCTGGCCCATGAAGTCGCGGTTGATGTCGGAGTAGGTGCCGCCGGGGTTCGGAACCGCCTTGCTGATTCCGGCTCCCTGAATCAGCCCGACGATCGCCACCGAGAGCGCGGGCACGATGTAGTTGACCAGCGCACCCAACTGGGGCAGAACGAGCTTCGGCAGCGCCGAGGGGATCTCGGCCGCATCGCCGACGAGAGCGATGCCCGCACCCGCGAACTTCACGACCAGGGTCGTGACGACCAGCGCGATGGGAAACGAGAAGGTGCTGAGCTTGGTGCGCTCGACGCCCAGGATGATCCCGACGGTGAGCAGTGCCGCCAGCACGGTCGGGATGCTGATGGACCTGCGGTGGAGGAGCGGTGTCGACCAGGCGCAACGTCTTGTTGCTCAGGTCGCTCTTGTAGCCCGTCACGTCGCTGACCTGCGACAGTATGATGTTGACGGCCACACCGGTGAGGAATCCTCGCATCACCGAGTTCGAGACGAACCTGACCAGGGTGCCGGCTCTCAGCGCGCCGAGCAGAAGCTGAATGACCCCGACCATCAGGGTGAGTGAGATCAGGGCGACCGCGCGCTGGTCGGCCGGCACTGAACTGAGCGTGTCGGCGACGATGAGCGCCATCGAGCCGGTGACCGCCACCGTCATCAGCTTCGAGCTCGTCGTCAGCGCGGCGACCGGCGTGCCGATCACGAGCGAGTAGAGGCCGTGGATGGGATTCAGCCCCGCGAGCGTGGCGTTGGCCATCGCGTCCGGGATGTTGGCGATCGCGTTGGTGAAGCCCGCGATCAGGTCACGGCCCGTGATGCGCCGATAGGAACCGGGGATGAGTTCGACCGCCGACGCGGCGCCCTTGATGAGGGCGTCGGTCTTGGACGTCCTCGGCGTGATGGTCTCGCCCACTATGTCCTCCGAGAAGGAATCAGACCCGTGTCCCCCACCTGATCGTCCGCTGAAGGCCCATGGCGGGCTGCAAGCATGCTCCAAGTCATCTTAGCGCGTCGCGATGCACGAGGCGACCTAGATGAGCCGCACCCCCTCGAACCTCCCGTGAGCTCGTACCGATAGTACGACCGCATGACCCTCTCGGTCAGCCGGCGGGCCGGGCCGGTGCGGTCCCCGCCCTCACACCCCGGTCTGCGCCTGCAGCCGCCCGTCGTCGACAGCGGCTTTGAAGGTCGCGTAGTCGGCCTCGTTCTGGTCCGCATAGGCGGCCGAGAAGTCCGCGATCGCCTCGTCGAAGGTCGTCTCCGGAGCCGAGGTAGGCGGCGATCGCTATCCGGTCTCCCGAGCGCGCATGGGCCCGGGCCAGCGTCCAGCCGCACATCTGGGCGTAGACGCCCAGTCTCCTTGGGCGAGAACGCCTCGATATCTGCCGAGGCCTTCCAGTCCCACAGCTGGCGAACGTAGAAGTCCCGCTTCACGCCGTCGATTCCGGTGACGCTGATCCAGCCCAGGAAGATATCGCTCGACGCCTGCATGAGCCGCTGGCCCTCGACCACTCGTTGCCCGTGGTTCTTGAACGCGCTGGCGCCGACGAACGACTCGAGAACTGAAGTGTCCGCCTCCTTGACCTGCAGGAACAACGGGTCTTGGTCGTCCCGGCCGAGCATGAGCAGGATCCACGCCCGCGTGCCCACGCTGCCGACGCCCACGACTTTGCGTGCCGCGTCGGCGTACCTGAACCGTTCCACCAGGACGCGGCGGTCATTCTGCAGGCTCGCACGGTACTGGCGCAGGATCTTCCTGAGCGTGGTCTCGAGCTGCTTGGCTTCCATCTCATGGAACACCTCGGCGATCGGCACAACGAGCGGTGGGTCGCTCAGGATCCTCGGCTGGCCGTCGACCAGATGAGTGAGCTTCGCCAAGGCCTTCATGCTGTCCTTGGTGTGCGCCTTGGCCAGGTTACGCTCGAGGCTCTTGCGCTGTTTCGCGCCCACGGCCTGCTCGATCTTGGGGAGCAGCGCCTCGATGTCGAGATGCGCGTACCAGACGTCCAAGTCCCGCTGCTCGGCGAACATCGCCATCGCCTCGCGGTACGAGCGCACCGCCTCGAGCACCGCCTCGCGCCGCTCTGAATCGGAGAACCCGCGGTCCCGTCCGGCGATCTCAAAACTCGCCGCGAGACGCTTGACGTCCCACTCCCACGGCCCGGGAAGCGTCTCGTCGAAGTCGTTGATGTCGAAGACCATGCGTCGCTCGGCAGAAGCGAAGCCGCCGAAGTTGGAGAGGTGCGCGTCACCGCACAGCTGCACGTTCAGCCCCGAGACCGGCGTGTGCGCAAGGTCCGAGGCCATGAGGTAGGCACCGCCACGGTAGAAGGTGAACGGCGAGACCAGCATGCGCCCGTAGCGGATCGGAACGAGTTCGGGCACACGCGAGGCGGACTGCTCCTCGAGCAGATCGACCGGGTTCGGCCGATCCGCGGGCGGAGCCCACGCTGCGTGACTGCTCCGCGGAACGGCTTTGCGCGCGGCCTTGCCCCGATCCGCGTGCTCGTCGCGGGAGAGGTGGGCTATCTTCTCGTCCGCCGAGCGCCTGGGCGTCTGGGCGACTACCCTCGGCTTTGGGGTCGCATCTGCTTCTGTCTTGCTCATGTTGCCTCCCTGATTCCGCGCGGCTCGGTGAACGATGAAGTGCGATGCCGGCCTCGAGAAGCGCCTCGACACTGGCCTCGGTTTGTACCCGAATCGCCGCCCCAGCGTCCGCGCGCCACGGCTGGCGCTCGCCTCGGGACAAGAACAGCGCACGGCTCCTACCCGACAGCCTCGAACACAGGTAACATGCTGGGTCGCAGCTTACTCGAGCCGGTCCCCGACCGGCGCGGGCGATAGCTCACGGCAGTGGTTGGGAATACGGAACACTAGGCTAAAGACCGAACACCAAGCAGGAAGGAAGGGAGCGACACTATGGAACATGGACCTGTTGACGTAGTCATTCTCGCCAGCGGCGCGCCCAAGTTCGATGGGAGCATCTTGGCCGAGCTCGAGCGCCTGGCTGAGTCCGGAGACGATTCGCGTGCTCGACGTGATGCTGCTCATGATGACGCCGGACGGGATTCGCGTCAGCGTCGACATCGAGGATCTGGACGCGGAGACCAAGGCGGCGCTCGGCTTCATCGAGACCGGGACGCGCGGCCTCTTCGATGCCAGGATGCCGACATGCTGTGGGAGGGCATGGTGCCCGGCTCGGTGGTCGTTGCGCTTGCCGTCGAGAACGTGTGGGCCCTGAAGTTCATCAACTCGCTCGAACCCGCGGGCGTCGAGATCGCGATGCACACGAGAATCCCCGCGCCCATCGTCGACGAGGCCTTCGCGGCGCTCGGTCAGTAGAGGAGGACGACATGCCAGGACTCATGAGAGCCGTCGCGCGTACCGCCGTCGATTGCAGGCACCGCGACCGCGACATCGAACGCGGTGAACCGTCGTCAGGCCTCGAAGAACGTCGCGGCCTACGACAACGCCCAAGCGCAGTACGAGCAGCAGCAGGCGCCGGCCCCCGCTCCCGCGCCGGTGTACGCAGCCCCCGCTCCGGCCGCTCCCGCAGCCATGGGGGAGACCGACAAGATCGACGCTCTCGAGCGTCTCGCCAATCTGAAGGCGCAGGGCATCCTCACCGACGAGGAGTTCGCGCAGCAGAAGGCGCAGATACTCGCGTCGTAGGTTCCATCTGGCGCTTCCCGCTCGTAGAGGTAACCTGAGGGCAGTCGAGCAATTCCGGTCGACTGCCCTCGTTGTTGACAGGCAACTGACCTAGCAGGAGGACACGATGTCGCTATTCATATGGGGAGTGATCGGCCCGATCGGCCTGATTCTCTACTGGGCCTTCGTCTTCGTCTTCATCGTCATGGACAACAAGGAGCCGGAGCAGTCCCTCGCGTGGCTTGTGCTTCTGTTCATGCTGCCCGGCATCGGCGGCCTTCTCTACTTCTTCGTGGGACGTGACTGGCGCGCGCCGATGAACTCGAAGTGGCGGCAGGGCGAGGAGTTCATCCAGCCGGCGATGAAGCCCGTGTACGAGAAGTACAAGCCACTCGCTGACGGGCTCGTCGAGACGCAGCCGAGGGCACGATCATCCCCGAGGTGGTCTCCTGCATCGCCAAGCAGAACGACGCGGATCCGCTGCCGGTCAAGACCTACAAGCTCTTCCCGCACGGCTCGCTCTTCTTCCCGCCGATGCTTGAGGACATGCGCAACGCCAAGCACTTCATCCACCACCTGTACTTCATCTGGGAGCAAGACGAGCTGACCGCCGAGATGACCAAGATCATGCTCCAGAAACTCAAGGAGGGCGTCGAGGTCCGGATCATCTACGACTGGCTCGGGCTCGAGCACCTACAAGAAGGACGAGCTCAAGCAGTTGGAGGCCGCAGGCGCCGGCGTCATCGCCGACTTCAAGCGCCTCAACAGCGTGAACTACCGGAACCACCGCAAGATCACCGTCATCGACTCCGAGATCGGCTACACCGGCGGCTTCAATGTGGGCCAGGAGTACATCGATGGCGGGAAGGCCTACCCGGCCTGGCGCGACACCGGCATGCGCATCACGGGTCCTGGCGTTGCCGAACTCGAGAAGTGGTTCTCGTTCCGCTGGTTCGCCCATACCAAAGAAGACCTCATGACCGAGAAGTACCTTCCGGCCACGGCGCCTGAGTTGCTGGAGGCCGACCCGATCATGATCCAGGTCGTTGCGCAGTCCAACGACGACCCGTGGTGGTCGTCTCGGCGGGCACACCAGATCGCCATTGGCGCGGCAAAGAAGACGCTGCGCATCTCGTCGCCCTACTACGTCCCGAGCGTCAGCCTCTACGACTCGATGCTCAACGCCGCCCTCGCTGGTGTCGACGTCCAGTTCATCATGACTGGCTGGCCCGACCACAAGAGCGCTTGGAACGCCGCGAAGTCGTACTTCCCGGCGCTGCTTCACGCCGGAGTCCGAGTCTTCATGTACGAGAAGGGCTTCTTCCACGCCAAGACAATGGCAGTGGACTCCGAAGCGATCGCGGTCGGCACCATGAACCTGGATCGTCGCAGTCTGTTCCTCCAGAACGAGATGATGACGTGGGTCTACGACAAGGACGCCGCACTCGAACTGGAGGCGGTCTTCGAGGCCGACAAGAAGGATTGCCGCGAGATCACGCTGGAAGAGGTCGAGGCGTACACGTGGGGCGAGCGCCTCAACCAGCGGACGAACCGGCTGATGGCCGACGTGCTGTAGCCCTCCACGTGCCACAACCGCACGTGTCTGAGCAAATCGACGGGGCTATCTCCGTCACACGTCTTCGCGGGAGCGAACCTGTGGACGGTCTGACGCTGCAAGTCATCGTCGCGGGGCTCGCAGTGGCCGCGAGTCCATTGCCCATAGTCGCGGTTCTGATCATCCTTCTGACGAAGCGCGCCCGCGTGGGCAGTCTCGTGTTCGCCGCGGCGTGGTTGGCGGGTAACGCCTTGGCCATCACGTTGTCCATAGCCCTTGCGGGCAAAGTGACGCCACCGCCGCTGGGGCTGGACTTGCCCGCTGAGGGCCTGGGTGCCTTGCTTCTGGGCTTCGGGCTCTTTGTCACCGCATGGCTGTCCCGCAGGAGCAGGTATCGCACCGAGGACCCCGCCGCGACGCCGAAGTGGGTCGACGCGGTTGACGGACTCTCGCCGCTTGGCGGGGCGGTAGTGGCCTTCTCGAATGCCGCTCACGAGCCCCAAGAACCTCGCGCTCGCCATCACCACCGGACTCGCTATCCGAAGCTCGAGCAACTCCCTCGAGTGGTGGGTCGAGATGGGTCTCTTGTACGTGGCAGTCGCCAGCCTGACGATCGTGACGCCGGTCGCCCTGCTCTTCGTCTCGGGTGAACGGGCGGAGCCGATTCTGGCCCGCTGGAAGCGAAACGTGACGGCGCGCGCCGCGGTCATCATGGAGCTCGCGCTGTTCGTTCTCGGCATCATGCTGGCGAGCAAGGGCGTCTACAACCTGCTCAGCTAGCGCGGCCTCTGCACGGCGATGGGCCGAGCGACGCGTACTGCCGCCACCTAGCTGGCCTCGTCGAATCCTGTCTGATACGCCGCCGACAGTCGCCTACCTGCATTCAGGACGAGCGCCGTCAGAGGGGCGGCGAGGGCAGCTCCCAGGATGCCGGCGAATATCCCGCCCAGCATCGTGACGACCAGAATCACGAGTGGATGCAGATTGAGCGAGTCGCCCATCACGCGCGCGTTGATCGCGGTCTGCAGAACGTTCTGCGTCAGCAGCACGATTACGAGCAACGCGATCGCCGTGGGCAGCCCGTTCGAACTCAAGGCGACGAAGAATGCGAAGACGCCCGAGATGATGGCCCCAAAGAACGGGATGTAGCAGGTCAGGAACGTGACCAAGGCCACCGTGATCGCCAGGGGGACCCCCATGATCAGCATCGTGGCGCCGATGACGGTGGCGACCGCGAAACCGGTGATCGTCGTGGCGCGGAAGTAGCCGCGCATCGCCTGCACGGCGTCTTCGATGACCCCCTCGGCCAACTCAACCGGCAAGCGCCCCATGTGGCCGCTGAGCCACCCCGTCATGGTGGGGTAGTCGGACAGCACGTAGTAGAGCAGCATGAACGCGATGAACACGCCGAACGCCGCCGAGAAGAGGCTGGACAGGCTCGACGAGAGGGTGGAGGCGACCGAGGACACGAGGCCGCCGCCCGAGGCGGCTGATTTCGCAGTCTCTTGGCCTGCTCGTCAGGGCCGCATTGACCGATTTTGCATCGATGCCCTGCGCCTTGAGATCGGCGGTCAGCGTCGCGATTCCCGCCTGTATCTGGGCCTGGATGTTCGGCATCTGAGAGATCACGCCGGCGAAGACGATCCAGACCACGCCGACGAGCGACGACCATGAGCAGCAGGATCACGATGAGCGCCGCGACCGACTTGGGCACCTTGTGGGCGATCATGCGTTCGCACAGCGGGTAGGCGATCATCCCGATCACCGCGGCAATGATGAGCGGGATGGTGATACTCGCCGACACGGTGAAGAACCAACCCGTGAGCGCGATGACGCCTGCCATGCCGACGATCAGCCAGCTGGCTATTCCCACGGTCGTCATCCAGCCGGGAATGGCGGACGGACCGGCCGAGAGCTGCTCTCCCGCCGTGCGTATGCGATCTCCAAGTCCGGGCATGGGGGTTCCTCCGGGGTCGACAGGGCCGTGGTGTCGGTTCGTCATTGCGGAGCCACGCTACCGCGGACGAGGCGAGTAGGCCGACTCTCCCGCTGAGCAGGACACCCACATAGTACCGTTCCCCGGGTATTGGTGCCTCTCGGAATCACCGTCACGACAGACGAACGGCCCCTGGTGCGCTCGGCCACTACCGCACTCTTTGGCTCGCGCATGCGGTTGTACAACTCTCCCAAAGGGTAAGTATTCGCCCGTAGTCATCATTCGATTCCCGGGAGGAACCATGGCAGAGTCAGAGGACATCATCGGATACGCAGGAGTCTACGCCGACGTCGAGGACGCGAAGGCCGACTTCGAGGTCATCAAGGAAGCTCACCGCCAGAGCTGGATCGGCACATACGACGCGGCGTTGTTCGAGAAGACGGCGGACGGCAAAGTCAAGGTGCTCGATACCGACGCGACCCAGCGCAAAGACGGCGCTGCCGTCGGTGCCATCGTCGGCGGCGTGCTCGCCCTGATCTTCCCGCCGAGCATCCTGATGGGCGCAGCGGTCGGCGCCGGTGTGGGCGCCGTTGCCGGCAACCTGTCCAAGGGCTGGATGAGCGGCGATGTCAAGAAGGTCGCCGATGAGCTCGAGCCCGGCCAGGCCGGCGTGATCCTGGTCGCCGACGCTACGTTCGATGTGGGCGCTGAGAAGCTCATGAAGCGCGCCAAGAAGATGGCGAAGCAGCAGGTCGACGCCCAGGCTGACGACATCAAGAAGCAGATCGACGAGGTCTAGGCACGTCGCACGATTCGACATCGCACATGAGAAGAGGCCACCCCGAACGGGTGGCCTCTTCAGTCAGCGACCCGCGGGGTCGGTCGCGATACCTCGCACCATACCGCCAAGCGCACCCTGCCGCCCCGCGGGAGTGCCCGCCGACCTGCAGGGGTATAGAAGAGGGCACGAGTTTCACCGAGCCCCGACGCTAGGAGCACCACCATGGGTCCGCGAGGCACGATCGGCGGCGCGTACCACAGTGGCAGGTAGTCCCGGCATCCCGGATTTCGACGCGGCCCCGTCCGCCAAGTTGGCCCAGCGGGAGTTGCGCGCGCCACGGGCCGCCGGCATCGCGGGGCTCCTCTTCGCGCTCCTGTTCGCAGCTGCCCTCTGGCTGCTCAGGCCGCCGCTGTTCGCCTCCGATCTTCAGCTGATCGCGTGGTACACGAACACCGCGCGCGCGACGGTCTCGGTCGTCGGGTTGTACCTCATCCCCTTCGCCGGTATCGCGTTCCTCTGGTTCATCGGCGTAGTCAACGACCGCATCGGCCATCGCGAGGACCGGTTCTTCTCGACCGTGTTCCTGGGCAGTGGGCTGCTGTTCGTGGCGATGCTGTTCGCTGCCGCGGCCAGCGCCTCAGCCATCGCGCTTCGCGCCGACGTCGGGCTCTCGGTCGCGTCGATCAATGCGGGAGTGCTCCAGTTCGCTCTGGCCCTCACCCACGCATTCCTGTACGTATACGCCGCGCGTACAGCGGGGGTGTTCATGATCGTCACCTCGACGATCGCCTGGCGCACGCGGTCGGTGCCGAGCTGGGTAGCCATCGTCGGCTACGTCATCGCGGTTCTACTGCTCTTGAGTCTTCGCTACTTCCAACTGCTCATCATGCTGTTCCCCGCGTGGGTCGCGCTCTTGAGCGTGTTCATCCTCGTAACGCCCGGAAAGGTCGAGATCGACGACGCGTTTGGCGCCGGGAACGAAAGAGCGTAGTCCCCCTACAAGGTCAGCGCCGATCAGCCCCCGCAGCACGCCTTGAACTTGCGGCCGCTCCCGCACGGGCACGGGTCGTTGCGCCCGGTCCGCGCGGCCTCCTCGGCGAGGATCCGCATGATGTCGGGTGCCTCGCGCCCCTCTTGGAGCAGCGCGGCCATCATCTTCATGCGCCGGTCGGTGTGCGCGAAGAAGTACTTCAGTCCGTCGCAGAGCCAGTTGAGGCCGGGCTCGCCGTCGGGCGTGAGCAGGAGGCGGTTCTTGGGGCACTCGCCGTTGCACGCGAAGAGGAACTCGCACTCGCGGCAGTAGCGCGGCAGCGTCTCGCGCTTCGCCTCGCCGAACGCCCGCTGCTGCTCCCCGCGCACCAGCTCGCCCATCGGCGTCTCCATGATGTTGCCGAGCAGGTACGGCGTGTCCACGAAGTGGTCGCACGAGTACAGGTCGCCGTTGTGCTCGAGCGCCACCCCGTCGCCACAGGTCGGGCGCAGGATGCACAGCGACGAGACCCCGCGCACGTAGGCGGCGAGCACGCCGTCGAAGAACTGCACGAACATCTCGCCCACGTCGTGGCGCACCCACTCGTCGAAGATCGCCGAGAGGAACTCCCCGTAGGCGAGCGAGTCGACGCTGCGGTCGGTCACGGTGCCGGCGACGCCGTCGGCCGGCGGGGTCGCGACCTCGACGATCGGGATGAACTGCAGGTAGCGCGCGCCGAGCTCGTCTCGGAAGTAGCGGTAGACGTCGAGCGGATGCGACGCGTTGGCGGCGTTGATGGTGCAGAGCACGTTGAACTCGACGCCGTGCTTCTGGAGCAGGCGGGCCGCGGCCTCGACCTGGTCGAACACCGGTCGCCCGGCGCCGTCGTGGCGGTAGGCGTCGTGCAGCTCGCGGGGGCCGTCGATGCTCAGGCCGACGAGCACGTTGTTCTCGGCGAGGAAGGCGGCCCACTCGTCGTCGAGAAGGGTGCCGTTGGTCTGGATGGTGCGCTCGACCTGCCAGCCGGGCGGCAGCGCCGCTTGCTCGACCGCGAGCGCGCGACGGAAGAAGTCGAGCCCCATGAGCGTGGGCTCGCCGCCCTGCCAGGCGAGCGTCACGAACGGCACCTGCTGCGCGTCGATGGTCTGGCGGACGAACGCCTCGGCGACCTCGTCGGTCATGCGCTCGTCACTGCCGGGGTAGAGCGCCGACTTCTCGAGGAAGAAGCAGTAGTCGCAGCGCAGGTTGCAGCGCGACCCGGTGGGCTTGGCCATGACGTGGAATGCCTGGGGCACGGTTTCGGTCATGCCGCACATGGTACGCGAAGCGTAGCCACCGCTGGCCGTCTCTGAGTGGGTATAGACCTCTCGGGCGCTCGGTACGAGGCGCTCACACTCATCGTCGGCGAGAAACCAGGTGATGCGCATGCCCAACGGCAAACCGAACATCCTCGTCCTGTGGGGCGACGACATCGGCACATGGAACATCAGTCACAACAACCGCGGAATGATGGGCTACACCACGCCCAACATCGACCGGCTCGCGCGTGAAGGCGTCGCCTTCACCGACTTCTACGGCCAGCAGAGCTGCACCGCCGGCCGCGCGGCGTTCATCACCGGCCAGAACCCGCTCCGCACCGGCATGACCAAGGTGGGCATGCCCGGCGCGAACTTCGGACTGCAGCCCGAGGACCCGACCATCGCCGAACTCCTCAAGCCGCTCGGCTACGCCACGGCGCAGTTCGGCAAGAACCATCTCGGCGACCTCGACGAGCACCTGCCGACCAACCACGGCTTCGACGAGTTCTTCGGCAACCTCTACCACCTCAACGCCGAGGAGGAGCCCGAGCTCGAGGACTACCCCAAGGACCCGGCGTTCAAGGAGCGCTTCGGACCGCGCGGCGTCATCCACAGCTGGGCGCAGCCTGACGGCACGCAGAAGATCGAGGACACCGGCCCGCTCACCAAGAAGCGCATGGAGACCATCGACGACGAGACCGTCGCGCGCACGCTCGAGTACCTCGAAGAGACGGCCGGCGGCGACCAGCCGTTCTTCCTCTGGTGGAACGCCACGCGCATGCACTTCCGCACCCATGTGAAGGACGAGCTGCGCGGCATCAGCGGCCAGGACGAGTACGGCGACGGCATGGTCGAGCACGACCGGCACGTCGGCATGATCCTCGACAAGCTCGACGAACTGGGACTCGCCGACGACACCATCGTCATGTACTCCACGGACAACGGCCCGCACTACAACTCGTGGCCGGATGCCGCCACCACGCCCTTCCGTTCCGAGAAGAACACCAACTGGGAGGGCGCCTACCGCGTGCCGTGCTTCATGCGCTGGCCCGGGCACTACGAGGCGGGCACCACCCTCAACGGGATCGTCGCGCTCCAGGACATGGCGACGACGTTCCTCGCTGCGGCGGGCGAGCCTGACATCGCCGCCAAGTGCAGGGTCGGCTACGAGTCGATGGGCAAGACGTTCAAGGTCGCGCTCGACGGCAAGGACATGAACGCGTACTTCGCCGGTGAGACCGACGAGAGCCCGCGCACCGAGTTCTTCTACGTCAACGACGATGCCGAGCTGGTCGCCTTCGTGTCGGCGACTGGAAGTTCGTCTTCAAGGAGCAGCGCGGCCACCAGCTGAAGCTGTGGCTCGAGCCGTTCGTCGACCTCCGTGCGCCGATCATCTTCAATCTGAGGCGTGACCCGTTCGAGCGCGCGCCGGAGAACTCGAACACCTACTGGGACTGGTTCCTCGACCATGTGTTCTTGGTCGTCTGGGCCCAGGCGGTCGTGGCAGCCGCCATCCAGGACATCATCGCCTTCCCACCGCGCCAGAAGCCGGCGAGCTTCAACCTCGACAGGGTCTTGGCGAAGCTCCAGGAGTCGAGCGGGTCGGCCTAGGCAGACGCGTAGAGGACAGGGGAACACGCATGGCCCAAGTGGCGGCTCCGCCCGCAAAGCCACCGACTGCAGTGGCAACGGCTGAAGCGCCCGGTGAAGCTCCTAAGCGGGCCGGTCTGGTGCTGGCGTCGCTCATCCTTGGAGCGGCCGTGGCCAACATGCCTCTGGCGATGGCGAACGTCGCTCTGCCGTCGATCGGCGCCGCGTTCGACGCGTCGCAGACGCAGCTCAACCTCGTTGCCGTCGGCTACTCGCTGGGGCTCGCCTGCTCGGTGTTGTGGCTCGGCGCCCTGGGTGACCGCTACGGCCGCAAGCTCATGCTTCTGCTCGGCGTGACCTTGTCGGTTCCGGCCGCTCTGGCCGCTGCGTTCGCGCCGACGATCCAGGTACTGATCGGCGCGCGCATCTTCGGCGGCTTGGCTGCGGGCATGGCCTACCCGACCACGCTCGCACTGATCGCTGCGCTTTGGACCGGGCCGGGCAGGACGAGATCGATCGCTCTCTGGGCCGCGATCGGCGGTGCCATCAGCGCGCTGGGTCCCTTGCTCTCGGGACTGCTGCTGGAGCACTACTCCTGGCCCTCGGTCTTCCTCGCCGTCATGCCGCTCGCCCTGCTCGCGTTCATCATGGCGATTCTGTTCGTTCCCGCCCACGTCCACGAAACGAAGGAGTCCGTGGACAACCTGGGCGGCATCCTCTCGGTGGTGCTCGTGGGGACGTTCATCATGGCCATCAACTTCGCGCCGGTCCCCGGCGCCAGGAAGTTGGTGTTGGGGCTGTCCGCCGTCGCGGCCATCGCGCTCGTGCTCTTCGTGCTGCGCCAGCGCCGCGCCGGCCAACCCGCTCTACGACCTGGAGATCGCGAGCCGCCGGACCTTCTGGGTCGCTGCGGTCGCGGGCATCATCGTGTTCGGCTCGCTGATGGGCTCGATGTTCATCGGCCAGCAGTTCCTGCAAGACGTGCTCGGGTACTCGACGCTGAACGCAGGCTTGGCGATCCTGCCGGCGGCGTTCTTCATGATCTTGGTGGCCCCTCGGTCCGCCAAGCTGGTCGAGTCGCGAGGCGCCCGGTTCACCCTGCTGGCCGGATACGTCTTCGTCTTCCTCGGCTTCGCCACGATGCTTCTCTTGTGGAAGGAAGGCATCCCCTATTGGATCGTCGGGACTGGGATACGCCTTCATGGGAATCGGAGTCGGCTTCGCAGGTACTCCCGCATCCCACTCCCTGACGGGATCCGTTCCTGTGACCAAGGCCGGCATGGCCTCAGGAACGGCGGACCTGCAGCGTGACCTGGGCGGAGCGATCATGCAGTCGATCTTCGGGGCGCTGCTCGCGGCCGGCTATGCCGCCGCCGTTCGCGGCAGCAATCGCCGCATCACCGCAGGCCGGCTCCGTCCCCAGCAGCGTCTCCAGCGAGATGGAGATGTCGTACGCCGGCGCTCAGACGGTGGCAGCACAGTACCCGCAGTACGCCACACAGATCACTGCTGCCGCCAAGACCTCGTTCCTGGCCGGTGACCAGTACGCCTACCTCGCCGGACTCATCGCCGTGCTGCTCGGAGCCGCGCTGGTCTTCTTCATGTTCCCGAAGAAGGATGCCGAGCAGAAGCTGCTCGCCGAGTATGCCGAGCAGGACGCGGCAGCGGAATCCTCTCAGGCATCCTAGTCGTCGAAGCAACGGCGACCGACTCAAGCGGGAACCGAACAGCACGCAGGACCGACCCGGTCGATCGGATCGGTCCTGTCGTTTGCGGTTGTGCGAGTCGGTGCTGCGACTCCTACCGGCGGCGCTACGACGCGTAGCGGCGCTGTCCCTCTCGGCCGCCGCCGAAGTAGGTGCCCATGTCGATGGCGAACGCCAGCCCGAGGAAGATCCAGTTCACGAAGCTGATGCCGCCCGGATACACGATGACCCACATGAGCGTCGTCCACGGCAGGAACAGGAAGCCGAGGAGCCCCCACAGTTCATTCCCCTTGAAGGCAAGGGTCACGTACGCCCGTCTGGAGCAGCCACCAGAAGAACAGGGCGAATCGCGGTGCACCTGCAAGAACGATGGCGAACAGACAGCAACCCATGGGTAGAACTCCTTCGCTCGACGACTTCTGCACTGCGCGCGGGCCTTACTGACCCGCTACCAGTGCTCTTACCCTACTGACCGACCCCGTCAAAGCGGCTGTCCTAGGAAGTCCGCTTCTCCACGACCTCCATCGCCCCGCGACGTCTTCGAAGATGTTCTCGGCACCGATAAGCTCGGTGAGTCCGGACCGCTGCAACTCCGCCGAAACCGGTGGCGTGACGTTCATGAGCAGCACGTCGATCTTCTTGTCATGGAGCGTCCCGAGGAGAATCTTGAGCATGAATGCCGCCGAGAAGTCGACGTCGCCCACCGCGGAGAAGTCGAACAGCAGCACCTCGACCGGTGGCGTGGCGTCGGCCACGAGCTTGAGCACTTCCTCCGAGAAGCTCGCGGCGTTGGCGAAGTAGAGGCTCGCCCCAAAGTGATAGGCCACGACTCCCGGCTTGACCTGGCCTCCGCTGTCGAGCGGCGCGAACCGCAAGCGTGTCGCCGACATCGGGCACGAGCACCAGGTCGGTCGGGCGGTAGGAGTGGCGCATGTGGAGCAGTATCGACAGCAGCATCGCCAGGATGATGCCCTGCTCCACCCCGACCACGACCACGATCGCCGCCGTCAGGGATGCCAGCCAGAACTCGGCGCGGCGCTGGGCGAAGATCGAGCGCATGCCCTTGATGTCGATGAGCTTCACGCCAATGATGAAGACCACCGTCGAGAGCACGCAGTTGGGCATGAACGAGAGCGCCCTGGTGAAGAAGAGCAGCACCAGCAGCACGATCACCGACGTCGTGAGCTGGGAGATCTGGCTGCGGCCGCCGGCCTCGTCGACCATCTCGGTCTTGGTGGGGCTGCCGTTGACCACGAAGGTGCCCGAGAGCCCCGCGGCGACATTCGAGAAGGAGAGCCCGACCAGGTCCACGTTCTCGTCGAACCGGTCGCCGTACTTGGTGGCGTAGGCACGCGACGTGGCCGCGCTCTGCGCCAGGATCACCAAGAAGAGCGAGCCCGCCGTGGCGACAAGGGCTCCCCATTGCCCGGCCGTCGGCATCGCCGGAAGGCCGAATGCCGGCAGGCCGCTCGGCACGGTGCCCAGAGTCGACACGCCCATGGCCGCCAAGCCGAGCCACGCGCTGGCGACGATCGACCCGACGACCGCGATGAGCGGGAACGGTATCTTCTTGCTGAGCATCCCTCCGCCCACGATGACGATGAGCACCGCCGCCGATACGGCGACCGTCGGAATGCTCGCCGAGGGAATCGCGAGGATCGCGTTGACCGCCTGCGCAATCGGGCCTTTCCCCGTCTTCTCGACGCCGAGCATGCCGGCGATCTGACCGCACGACACCTGGATGCCGACGCCGGTCAGGAAGCCGATCAGCACGGACCGCGAGAGGAAGTCGGCGAGGAACCCCAGCTTCAGCATCCGGGCGAGGATCAGGAACCCCGCGGTCAGAATGGCCAACCAGCCGGCAAGCGCCACCCACTGGGCGGAGTCCGGCGCCACCGCGAGCCCCGTCAGACCGGCGAACATGATCGCCGCCGTCGCGGAGTCGGCTCCCACCACCAGATGCCGAGACGATCCGAGCAGGGCGAACACCGCAATCGGGATCAGGATGGTGTAGAGCCCGGTGATGACCGGCATGCCGGCGATCTTCGTGTAGCCCATCACCTCGGGGATGGCGAGTGCCGCCAGCGTGGCGCCGGCGATCAGATCGGTCGGGATCCGCTTCCGGTCGAGCGGAAGAATGCCCTCGAGAACGGGAAGTCGCCATTTCCCGGCGCTCTTCTTCGCGGTAGCCTGCGCCATTCGCAATCACCTCTTCCCCGCCCCAACCCGGTGGACTCACTATACCCAGCTCAAGTGGGTGGAGGCTGTCGTCTCGAGCCCAGCCCACCCTCCTCCGGCTACCGGTGCCTGTTACGAGGCCGCCGGCGCGTGCAGCGCGTCCTGGAACTTCTTCTCGTCCTCCTCGGAGAGCGAGGTCTGCAGGACGGTGCCGCCGTAGGGCTCGATCGTGGCCATGAACTTGTCCTGCGTGGCGCTGTGCAGGACCATGAACAGCGCCGAGGTGCCCGGAACGACCTGGTCGCGGACCTTGTCGATGAACTGCTTGTCGATGCTCGACTTCTCGATGGCGCCCATGATGACGCCCATGCCGGCGCCGATCGCCATGCCGAAGAGCGGCACGAAGAAGAGCAGGCCGAAGAGCGCCCCCCAGAAGAAGCCCCACGTGGTCTGGGTGCCGACGATGTGGTAGCCCGTGTGGACGTCGAACTTGCCGTTTTCGTGATGGATGATCACGGCGGCGTTGTCGAGGTCGACGATGTAGTCGGACTCGGCCTTCTTGAGGTCTTCCCACACCTTGTCGGCGGTCGTCTCATCGGGATACCCGATGACGATGAGCGTACTCATGGCGCCTCCCTGTGCATCGGTCGTAGAACCGCCCGCGCACGTCGCGCGGCGAATGCTTCAAGAGAGGTTGTTTCCCAATCTGCGCGGCGTTGGAGCGGCGAAGGGGAATATGCCACGACATAGTCCGCGACCACGGAGGCATCCCATGTCATTCGGCAAGCTGCTGGCGCTCTACGGAATCTGCACGGCGACCTTCTTCGCGATGGACTTCATCTGGCTCTCGACCGCGGTTCCGCGGATCTACCAGCCGGCGCTCGGCGTTGTGGGGAAGCGCGCGCCCTACCTGCTGCTCGAGAAGCCCAACATCCCGGTCGCGGCCGCGTTCTACCTGGTCTACCTCGTCGGCCTGATCGCGCTCGCGGTGATACCGGGCCTGCAGGCCGGCAACGTCGGTGCGGCGCTGTGGCGCGGCGCGCTCTTCGGCTTCGTCGCGTACGCCACCTACGACCTGACCAACCTCTCGACGCTGGCGAACTGGCCGGTCAACGTCACGATCATCGACATGATCTGGGGCACCGTGCTCAACAGCGTCGTCGCCGTCGCCGGCTACTACGGCGGCGTCTGGCTCAACCTGATTCCTCGCACCTAGCGCCCACTCGAAGAAGGACCACCGCCATGGCGCACGCAATCTGGAAAGGCACGATCTCCTTCGGACTGGTCACGATCCCGGTGGGCCTGTTCAGCGCGGTCGCCCAGCGCGACGTGAGCTTCCACCTGCTCGACGGCCGCGACTTCGCCGCGGTCAAGAACCGCCGCGTCAACGAGTCGACCGGCGAGGAGGTCCCGTGGGAGTCGGTGGTCAAGGGCTTCAAGCTGCCCGACGGACGCTGGGTGACCGTGACCGACGAGGACTTCTCGGCGGCCAACGTCCGCGCGACGCGCACCATCGACGTGCTCGGCGCGGTCTGCGCCGAGGAGGTTCCCGCGACCTACTGGGACACGCCGTACTTCCTCGCGCCCGAGCCGCAGGGCGCCAAGGCCTACGCGCTGCTGCGCGAGGCCCTGCGCCGAGCAGGCCGCGTGGCGATCGCGCAGATCGTGATCCGCTCGCGCCAGCGCCTCTGCGCGCTCGTGCCCGAGGGCGACGCGCTGCTGCTCGAGGTGCTGCGCTACCCCTACGAGCTGCGCGCTGCCGAGGACCTCGACCTGCCCGGGCGCGACCTCGAGGCGCTCGGCGTGACCGACGCGGAGCTCGCTCTGGCCGCCCAGCTGGTCGCCACCATCGAGGGCACCTGGGATCCCGGCGCAGCTACCACGACACCTACCGAGACGACCTGCTGGCGCTCATCGACCGCAAGGCCGCCGGCGAGACGATCGCGGTCGCCGAGGAGCCCGACGCGCCCACCGCGCAGGTGGTCGACATCGTCGAGCTGCTCAAGAAGAGCGTCGAGGACGCCCGCGCCGCGCGCGCGGCGGGCGCTTAGGCACCGCGGCCGTGGCGCCGCTCGAGGAGTACCGCGCCAAGCGCGACTTCACGCACACGCCCGAGCCGGGCGGCGAGGCCGCGCCCGATCGCCGCCGCCGAGACGCCGCTGCGCTACGTCGTCCAGAAGCACGCCGCGACGGCGCTCCACTACGACTTCCGACTCGAGCTCGACGGCGTGCTGCTGAGCTGGGCGGTCCCCAAGGGCCCGTCGCTCGACACCCGCGACAAGCGCCTCGCGGTCCACGTCGAGGACCACCCGATCCCCTACGCCGACTTCGAGGGCACCATCCCGGCCGGCGAGTACGGCGGCGGCACCGTCATGGTCTGGGACACCGGAACGTGGGAGCCGGTCGGCGACCCGCACGCCGGCCTGGCGAAGGGCGACCTCAAGTTCGACCTCCGCGGGATCCAAGCTGCAAGGCCGCTACGTGCTCGTCCACATGAAGCCGCGACCGGGCGAGAAGCGCGAGATGTGGCTGCTCATCAAGGAGCGCGACGAGTTCGTGCGCCCGCGCGAGGAGTTCGACGTCATCGCCGAGCAGCCCGACAGCGCGGTCACCGGCCGCTCGCTCGAGCAAGTCGCCGCCGAGGAGGCGCCGCCGGCCGACGAGCCCGACCCCGCGTTACCCGCACCTGCGGCCGGTGGCGACGCGACGGCCACGCGCGCCACGGCGCCGTCCGCCCCCGAGGCCGCGATCGACTCCGAGATCGGCCTCGAGCTCGCGACGCTCGTGCTGCGGCCGCCGGTCTCCAAGGGCTGGCTCGCCGAGGTCAAGTACGACGGCTACCGAGCGGCCATCGCGCTCGTCGACGGCCACGCGCGCGCCTTCACGCGCAGCCATGCCGACTGGACCGACCGCTTCGCGCCGCTCGCGCGTGCGGTCGAGGCGCTCCCGGTCTCCTCGGCGGTGCTCGACGGCGAGGTCGTCGTGTTCGATGAGGCCGGCGTCTCGGGATTCGGGCTGCTGCAGAACGCGCTCGGCTCGGCGCCGGAGAAGCTGTCGTTCGTGGTGTTCGACCTGCTCTACCTCAACGGCCGAGACCTGCGCGAGCTGCCGCTGGCCACCCGCAAGGAGCTGCTCGCGACGGTTCTGGGCGACCTGCCGCCGGACTCGCCTCTGCGCTTCGCCGACCACGTCGTCGACGCCTCCGACGAGTTCTACCGCCAGGCGTGCCTCGCCGGGCTGGAGGGCATCGTGTGCAAGCGCGCCGAGAGCCCCTATCGGCCCGGCCGCGGACGCGACTGGCAGAAGGTGAAGTGCCGGCTCACACAGGAACTGGTCGTGGGCGGCTTCACCGAGGGCGCCGGCTCCCGCGAAGGCTTCGGCTCGCTGATGGTCGGCGCCTACGACGGCGACCGGCTGGTCTACGCCGGCCGAGTCGGTACCGGTTTCGATGACGCGACGCTCGCCACCCTGCGCACGCGCCTCGACGGGCTCGAACGGCCCGAGTCGCCCTTCGCGTCGCCGCCCCACGTCACCGGACACGTGCTGCACTGGATCGAGCCGTCGCTCGTCATCGAGGTCGCCTTCCGCGAGTGGACCGCCGAGGGCCACCTGCGCCAGCCGGTCTTCCTGGGCGTCCGCGAGGACAAGGCGCCGCGCGAGATCGTCCGCGAAGTCGCCGAGCCGAGCGGCGTGCCCGGACGAGGGCGCGTCCAGCGACGCTGAGGTCGCGGCCGAACCCGCGCCCGCCGATGCCGCCGCAGCCAACTCCCCGCCGACCGATGTTCTCGGCGTGCGCGTGACCAACCCGGACAAGCGGCTCTTCCCGGACTCGGCGTTCACCAAGGCCGACTTCGCGAACTACTACGCGGCCATCGCGCCGCTCATGCTCGCCGAGACCGCGGACCGGCCGCTCACGCTGGTGCGCTGCCCCGTCGGCCACGGCCGCGACTGCTTCTACCAGCGTCACCCGGACAAGGGCCTGAGCGAGCACATCCACACGCTCGACCACACGCTCAAGGGCGAGACCGTGAAGCTGCTCGTGATCGACTCGGCCGAGGGGCTCGTCGCGCTCGCCCAGATGGGCGCTGTCGAGGTGCACACCTGGCTGTCCCGCACCGACGCGCCCACGCGCCCCGACCGCATCGTCTTCGATCTGGATCCCGGCGACGGAGTCGGCTGGCCGCAGATCCGCATCACCGCGCTGCTCGTCGCCGAGGAGTGCCGCGCGCTCGGGCTTCACGCCCTACGTCAAGTCCACCGGGAGCAAGGGGCTCCACGTCGTCCTGCCGATCGAGCCGGTCTGGGAGTTCGCGCGGATCCGCGCGCTCGCCAAGGCGATCGCCGATCGGATCGCCTCGCGCCACCCGGACGCGCTCACCACGGTGATGGCCAAGTCCGAGCGGACCGGCCGCATCTACTTCGACTACCTGCGCAACGCCGAGGGAGCGAGCGCCGTCGCGCCGTACTCGACGCGCAAGCTTCCCGGACCACCCTGCGCCGTGCCGCTCGCGTGGGACGAGCTCACCGACGAACTCGACATCCGCGCGTTCACGCCCGGGCGCGTGCTGGAGCGGGCGACCGACGGGCGTGGACCCCTGGGCGGATCTGCCGGACCATGCTGCCGGCTCACGAGTGCTCCGGTCAGCCGAGGAGTCGGCGACCGGGCAGGCTTCGCTGGCGGACTAGGAGAGCTCGCTCACCTTGCGGGCGGCCGCCTCGGCAAGGTCCTTGCCGACGACCAGCCGCAGCGCGCTGACCAGGTTCTCGGACATCTTGCCCAGGTCGGCCTGCTCGAGCGTGTCCGGCGTCTTGCCGATCCGCTTGCTCTCGACGTCGACCGACACCGACGCGAGCACCGACCCGATGACCGGCCGCAGCGTCTCCTCGACGCGCATGGCGAGTGCGTTAGCCACGGCTCGCCCTCGCTGCCGTCAGCGGGGTCGGCCGTCGCCGAGACGCTGCCTGTCACGGTGCGAAGGTACGCGCTCATGGCGGCGCGGACGCTGTAGAAGTACGCGGCCAGCAGGGCCATCGCGACGATGACGAGCACCTCGCGGGCGAGTTGTGCCTGCGCCAGCGAGACGCCCGTCGGTGAAGTTGACCGCCCACTCGGTTATCGCCGAGGCGGCCAGGCACAGGATCGCGAGGATGACGTAGCTGATCTTCTCGGCGATCGCACCGCCGAGCGCGATCTTGCGCACGCCGACCGCCTGGAAGAGGAGCGTACCTGCGACGGCCAGCCCGATGAGGCTCACGCCGATGTGCGGGTAGAAGACCGACGCCGGGATCTCGTCCGATGCGTACGCCGAAGCAGGCAGCACGGCCACAGTAGCGCCGACGACGCCGGCGATCGTCAAACCTCGTCTCATGCCCCAAGCCTTCCGGATAACGGTCGCCCCTGCTCCGCCGCCGAGCAACGCGGCGGCGATGGTTCTCTCTTCATCGGCATCGTGAGGCGGGCCTTATAGCGACGCTTTCACGCGTTTGTGACCTGCGTCACAGGTGGAGGCTACCTGTTCGGGTGCCGTCGCGGCTAGTCGGCGCCTCCGCCGCCTCCGCCGCCACCACCTCCACCACCGCCGGAGAACCCACCACCGCCGCCCGATGACGAGGACATCTGGCTGGCGGCGACCGAGGACGCCGAGGCGAAGCCGCTCTGCAGCGAGGATATCGGCGAGCTACCGTAGCTCCCTCCGCCGTAGACCCACCAGTAGGTCATCGCGAAGCCCTGGTCCTGCACGACCTGCGGCACCGCGACCTTGAGCTGGGCGATGACCTCCTCGGCGATCCCGAAGACCACCGCGAGCACCAGGAAGCGGTTCCACAGCACCACCGACGCAGGCGGCGCCTCGTTCAGGCGCGAGAAGTCCTTGAGGAAGTTGCGCAGCGCGACGTACTGAGCCTGGAGTTCGGCGCCCTTCCGCGTGCGATGAGACATGAACATCGCGAGGACCGCGATGACGGCGCCACAGATCATCGGAAGCACCAGCCCGAGGTAGACCTGCGAGGCGAACGAGGCGACCCAGCCGATGGCCACCACAGCCGTGGCGAGCACGAACAGCCCGACCTGCCACCCACCGCTCGCGGAATCCAGCAGCCCGAGCTGCTCGGCCTCGGCCGTGGCGTCGTCCTTCCAGCCCTGGATCGCCTCCGAGAACGACTTGGGGTTGTCCTTCGCGTAGTCCTTGATGTCATCGAGGCGCACCGGCCCGCCTTCGCCGATATCGTCGAAGAGGATGCGCGTGAGCGTGGCGTCGAGGCCGGTGAGCCCGGCCTGCGCCTCCGGGGCTATCGACAGCTCGTACGTCTTGTTGTCCTTGCCGCCGAAGAACCCGGTGGTGGTCTCGACGACGGGCTCCATGCGGATGACGCGCTTGTCGGCGAGGTTCATCAGCGTCGCGGCGATGTCGGAGTCCTGCACCTTGCCGAAGCGCCAGAGCGCACCGACGACCGCCGGCGGAAGCTCGGGCGCGGGGTCCTCTCGGAAGTACTGGCCCTGGAACTGCGGCTTGAACTCCTTGCCATGCTTGAGGAACGCCCAGATCGCGAAGGCGAGAGCTGCAAGCGACAAGAGCCCGAGCCCCCCGACCACGAATCCGACCAGGGCGATAGCCTTCATGCGGGTGAGGTTTGCCTCCCGGGCCCACTTCGCCTCCTCGGCCAGCACGGTCTTCTTGCGGGGCTGGTCGATGACGGGTGCGGCCGGCAACGCCGACGCGGGATAGAGGACCCGGGCCTCGACGAACGTCTCCGGCGGGACCCTGGGCACGGTGAGGGTGACGACGCCGTCCGGGCCGATCGCGACCTTGCCGGTCAGCGGGCCGTGCGCCCAGGCCTGCACCTGGTCTTTGGAGAGCGGGACCGGGGGTTTGATGGTGATGGAGACGTCGGATGTCGGCACCGTCCACTGTGAGCCGATGAACTGCCAGTAGAGCTCCGAGGTGTCCTGGTAGCGCTGCGCGGCGTTCGCCACGTCGTAGCTCAGCCGGAACGTCGCCTGCTGGTCGGACTTGCGGAAGTAGGTGCTGACCGACGTCAGCCCACCGGACGTGTCGATGTAGTAGGTGCCGGGCGGCCGGTCGCCCCCCGGGGGCGTATCCGTCGGGGCAAGCGGGCGAGCCTGCCCGTCCACGACCTCCTCGACCGCGTTCACCGTGACAGCCTGACCGCTCCGAGTCGCGAGGTCCCAGTACACCCGCGAGAAGTCGCCGCTGAAGTCGAACGAGCGCTGCTCCACGACCGACATCGACCCGTCCGGCTTGAGCTGCGCCTCGATGACGACGGGGCCCATGGTGTAGCTCTTGGCCAGCGCCGGCAGCGCGAGGGCGAGCTGGAGGCCGAGGGCGAGCGCGAGCAACGGAAGCACCATCCAAAGGGTGCGTCGGCTCTGCCGGATGTGCGTTCACGACCGCTCCTCTCTCAGGCGCCTGAAGAAGTCGCGCAGCAACGCTGCGGACTCATCGGCGAGTATTCCCGAAGTGACCTCGAAGCGGTGGTTGAGCCGCTCGTCGCTCGAGAGATCGTAGAGCGTGCCGAGGGCCCCCGCCTTGGGATCGTCGGCAGCGAACACGCAGCGTGCGATCCGGGCCTGGTGCATCAGGCCGGCGCACATGGGGCAGGGCTCGAGCGTCACGTACACGGTGCAGTCTGAAAGCCGCCAGCGCTCCAGCGCCATCGCCGCCGAGCGGATCGCGAGGAACTCGGCATGGCCCGCCGGGTCATGGTCGATCTCACGACGATTGTGGCCCGACGCAACGAGCGCCCCGTCGCACACGACGACCGCACCGATCGGGACCTCCCCGAGCGACGCAGCGCGGCGGGCCTCGTCCAGCGCAAGCGCCATGTAGGTCTCGTCCGACCGCATTCGTCCCCTCGCTCGTGCCCTCGATACGCGTCGTGTAGCTTCAGTCTAGCCGACCGCACGCTATACTCTCCTGCGTGCGCTGGAGCGGAGGGGTGGCAGAGTGGTTGATTGCGGCAGTCTTGAAAACTGCTTACGGGGCAACTCGTACGAGGGTTCGAATCCCTCCCCCTCCGCCAGCGCGCCGAGCCGGGATCGGGCGCACCCGCCGACGCTGGCAGGAGCGCCTGTTGCGCGGCTTTACGCTCGGCGGCCGCGCGGGTACTATTACCACTCGCGCGCGGGGACTTCGTTGTCGTGCGTTCGCGGAGAGCTGGCCGAGTCGGTCGAAGGCGCTCGCCTGCTAAGCGAGTAAGGGGGTAAAGCCCCCTTCGAGGGTTCGAATCCCTCGCTCTCCGCCATTTGACATCCTTCGTGCTGCCTGAACTGCGAGATTGACAGCGCAGAACGCTGGTGGCAGGATACCTAAGCCCTTCGGGGCGGCAATGCGGATGTAGCTCAATGGATAGAGTATCTGACTACGAATCAGAAGGTTGCAGGTTCGAGTCCTGCCATCCGCACCACGGCACTCACGGCGGCCTCCCCTCGGGGAGGCTGTCTGCGTTTCGACGCAGACAACGACGACGCAATGAGGAAACCCCGGCCACCGAGACAGGGTGACCGGGGTCTCATGTTGGAGCCTGCCGTGTGACGGGCGCGTGCTAGTACGAATCCACGGCCTTGGTCATATCGTAGCCGGCTTCCGACAGAGCCTTGTTCAGCTTGTCGTAGTCTCCCGAGTCGATCGCCTTGTTGATCTTCTTGTCCGACTTGGCCAGGGCCTTGTCGATCCGGTCGGCGTACAGGTCATCGGCAACGACCACGACCGCGGATGTTCCGGGCGCGAGATACTCCTCCATGTCGACGCCGAGCTCCTTCTCCTCATGACGCTTCACGAGCTCGCCGATCCCGGCGCCTATCGCGGCGCCGGCGGCGGTCGCCAGGAGCAGCGGAGGCGCGAACAGGCCTACGGCGATGCCGGCGGCGCCACCGAGCAGAACGCCCCCCGAGACGGGAGTGGCGCCGTGCTCCTTGACCTCAACCTTGCCGTCTGCATCGCGCGTCATGACGACCGCTCCGACGATGGCGAAGTCCTTGTCCTGCGCGTCCTTGAGCGACTTGAGGTCCGCCTCAGCTGAGTCGGTGTCGGCGTAGGAGGCCACGTACAGTACCAAGTTCGGATCCATCGCTCTGTCCCTTCTGATAGTCGGTCCCCTCTGGGGGCTTCACTGCATCGGATTGTGCCCGTTCGCTCGCACGCGCAACACTCGGTCGCGGCCCTCAGGCCTCGCGGAGCGAGACCTGCAGCGAGCCCGCGAGTGCAACGAGCATCGCACCGGCTCCGACCCCCGCCACGACCCACTCGAGGGACACCGAGTCCGCCAGCGCACCCACGGCGATGACCCCTGCGACCATGGCGATGCGGTTGACGCTCGTGGAGGCCGCCATGACACGGCCGCGCACCGGACCGGTCGAGCGCGCCTGGAGGATGGTCGTAGCAGGGACGACGAACCACATGTTGGCCACACCGCACGCGACCAGGAACGGCACCGCTGCCCATATCGTCTGAGTGAATGCGATCGCGAAGAGCGAAAGCCCGAACGCCGCGATTCCCAAGAGGAACTTCGCCCCGGCTCTCCCCGCGCCGCTCCTGCCGACGGCGAGAGCGCCCAGGATGGTCCCGGCGGTCACCGCCGCATCCAGCAGCGCGACCCCGGGCGCCCCTGCGTTGTAGCGCTGCAGCGCGAGCGCGTAGCTCAGAGCGATTGCACCGGCGGCGAACACCGCAGCCGAGGCGTACACGCCGATGAGGTCGCGGAGCACGGCGCTGTTCCAGATGAAGCGCAGTCCGTCGGCAGCCTCGGTCCAGACGCTGCCAGCGCCCTCCTCGGCTTCGACCACCCTGCGGGGCAGGGATATGCGGGCGATCATGACCGCCGAGAACACAAAGGAGACCGCGTCCACGCCGAACGCCATCGCGTGCCCGAGCAGCGCTACGAGCGCTGCGCCAACCGCGAGCCCGGCGAACTCCGCAACGGCTTCGGCGGTGTCGTCGAGGGAGTTCGCAGCCATGAGTTCGTCGGCGGGAACGAGGTCGGGGATGATCGCGCGTTTGGCCGGGACGAAGAAGAGCGAGACGGTCGAAACGATGAAGGCGATCGCGTACACCCAGCCGATGCCGAACCGCGCCACGAACGGGATGACGGCGACCAGCCCCGCGCGAGCGAGGTCGGCCCAGATCATGGTGCGACGCCGGTCCCAGCGGTCGACATAGACTCCGGCGAGGAGTCCGAACAGCGCCGCCGGCAGCAGGGTGATCCCCAGCATGAGACCCATCTGGAACATCGAGCCCGTCACGGCGTAGACCATCATCGCCATCGCGATCTGGTTGATCTTGTCGCCGATCATCGAGACGAACTGCCCGATCCAGAGCCAACGATAGTTGGCCACGCGGAGCGGAGCGAACACGCCAGGCTTCACATGACCCCCTTCCGGCCCCATCATCGACCGCGCCGCGCCGAGCTGCCGACCCCCGGTCGACACGCGCCTCACCTGCGCGAAAGCAGTGGCGCCTCAGTATCGGGCAAACCGCCGCGCAGAGCCATGCCACGCGAAGCGAGCACGGTGCGAGCCGTCCCCAACCTGCGCCAGGCGGTATCCTGAGGTCACGCAGCAGAGCCCCGGATCGCGCGTGACACCGAAGGAGCGCTCGTGAGTCTCGACGGCAAGGTAGTGGTCATCACCGGCTCGACACGCGGCATCGGCCGAGCGGTCGCCGAGGAGGCCGGCCGCAGGGGCGCGATCGTGGTGGTTTCGTCGCGCTCGGAAGACGCGGTGCAAGAGACGGTCGCTCAGCTTGCGGCCGCCGGCGTGGCGGTCTCGGGTATCTCGGCGAACGTCGCCCACTGGGAGGAGATCGAGGCGCTCAAGGCGCACGCGCTCGATACGCACGGACGCATCGACGTGTGGTTCAGCAATGCCGGAGTCTCAGACGGCTACCAGCCGCTCGACGAGGAGGACAACCGTGCGCTCCACGACCTGATCACGATCAACGTGCTCGGGCACATCTACGGCGCCAAGGCGCTGATCCCGCACTTCCGCGAGCACGGCGGCTACCTCATGAACATGTGCGGGCGCGGCTGGAAGGGCTCCGCCACGCCCTATACCGCCGCCTATGCGGCATCCAAGGCGGCGATCGCCTCGCTGACGCGCTCCCTCGCCGAGGAGAACCGCGACCGCACCAACGTCTCCATCAACGCCTTCACGCCGGGCATGGTCGACACGGACTTCTACGCCGACGACATGGTGGTGAGTCCTCGGCTCGCAGCCACTGCGGGCAACGTCCGGCTCGCTCTGGACGCGTTCGGCACCCCTCTCGACGAAGTCGCACGCCGGGCGGTCGCGCTCATCGCCGAGAAGCCCGGCCGGACCACCGGCAGGATCTACGCGATGCTCTCGCCCGGCAAAGTGGCACGCGGAGGGGCGAAGATGGCGTGGTGGGGTATGACTGGGAAGATGAAGCGGGGCTAGCACCGAGGCGGGGCGGAGTCATGCGAACGGTGATCGGGGTCATGGGCGGAGCGAGCGCCGGAGGCGAGGCGCTCGCCAACGCGCGCCTGACAGGCGCCTTGATCGCTCGAGAACGGCTGGGTGCTCCTGACCGGCGGCAGGGACTGCGGCGTGATGGCCGCGGCGTCGGCCGGTGCACACGATGCCGGCGGGCTCGTGGTCGGGGTCCTGCCCGGCGACTCCCTGCACGGCGCCGCTCCCGACGTGGACATCGTGATACCGACCGGCATGGGCGACGCGCGCAACGCGATCAACGTGCTCGCGAGCCACGTGGTCGTCGCACTGCCGGGCGGGGCGGGAACGATCTCGGAAGTCGCGCTCGCTCTCAAGGCCGGACGACCGGTGGTCCTTCTCGGCTTCCCGCTCGGGGCGGAGTTCGCGGCGTACTACGGCAGCGGCAGCCTCGTCGACGCCGAGACACCCGACGAGGCGCTGTCGGAGGTCAGACGATTCCTCGCACGACAGCCTTCTCATGATGGGGCGTGACCGGAAGAATGAGCGGGAGTGAACCCATGCAGCCCGTGAGCGACGATCTGATCGTCATGCGCGACGTTCGCCGCATCTACAAGATGGGCGAAGTCGAGGTCGAGGCGCTGCACGTCGACGAGCTCACCATCAAGCGCGGCGAGTTCGTTGCGATCCTCGGCCCATCGGGCTCGGGCAAGACCACGCTGCTCAACCTCATCGGCGGCATCGACGCCCCCACCAGCGGGTCCATCACCTTCGATGGCGACGAGATCTCGAACCTCAACCGCAAGCAGCTCACCCTCTTTCGCCGCGAGAACGTGGGCTTCGTCTTCCAGTTCTTCAACCTCATCCCCACGCTGACCGCCGAGGAGAACGTGCGCTTCGCTGTCGAGCTCGCCTCACGTGACGGCGTGCCGCCCGACCGCGACCCCGCGCACCTGCTCGAGAAGGTGGGCCTCGGCGAGCGGGCGCACCATTTCCCCTCACAGCTCTCCGGCGGCGAGCAGCAGCGCGTGGCGGTCGCGCGCGCCCTCGCAAAGGCGCCCAAGCTCATCTTGGGCGACGAGCCCACCGGCAACCTCGACTTCCGCACCGGCAAGCTGGTGCTCGCGGCGCTTCGCGAGGTGAACCGAGAGGAGGGCGCGGCAGTCGTGCTCGTCACACACAACCAGCCGCTCGCAGCGATAGCCGACCGGGTCCTTCAGCTGCGCGACGGGGCAATCGTCGAGCAACACCTCAACGAGCACCCGCTCGACCCAGAAGACGTCAGCTGGTAGGGGCAGGATGCCATGAGCATGCTCACGCTCAAGGCCTGGCGCGACACCCTCGCACACAAGGGTCAGTTCATCGCGCTCATCGTGCTCGTGGCACTCGGCATCACGAGCTTCGTGACCTTTCAGAACGGCTACTACGACCTGCTCGCCTCGGTCGAAGAGGCGTACAGCCGCCTCCACTTCGCGGACTTCACCGTACGCGTCGAGCGGATGCCCCTCGCCGCCGCGAGGGACGTCGAGAGTCTCGACGGCGTCGAGGCCGCACGCGTGCGAAACATCCAAGATGTCGGGCTCGAGTTCGACAACGGCGGACGCCAGGCCACAGCGCGAATCATCACGATCCCCGATGCACCGGAATCGGCCGTCAACGGCGTCTACGTGGAGGCGGGCCGGTTCCCCGCGCCCGGGGCGCGACGCGAGGCCCTCCTACACCCCAAGTTCTCGCAAGAGACGGGCATCGGCGTCAACGACACCCTGACCCTGCGCGTGGGAGGCGAGCGGCAAACCGTACGGGTCGTGGGCATCGCGTCTGACCCGGAATACCTCTACCCGCTGCGAACCGCCGGAGACATCCCTTCACCGGGCGAGTTCGCGGTGGTCTTCATGACCGAGCCGACCGCAGAGTCGCTTCTCGGCACGTCGGGGTACGGAAACGACATCGCGGTGCGCGTCACCCCCGGCACCGATATCGACGACCTGATCGACGAGGTGGAGCGAGAGCTCAGGCCATACACCGTCATCGACAGCGTCCCGCGCGCCGAGCAGCCGGGCTACGACGGCTTGAGGTCCGAGCTCGACCAGAATCGCGTGATGGCCCGCACGCTGCCGGTCCTCGTGCTGCTGATCAGTTCGATGTCGTTGTTCATCGCGCTCTCACGGCTCGTGACGGCCCAGCGCGGCGAGATCGGGCTCGCGAAGGCACTGGGCTACAGCGACAGTCAGATCCTGCTCCACTACCTGAGTTTCGCACTGGTGATCGCCGTCGGGGGGATCATTCTCGGGGTCTTCTTCGGGCTGCTCGGCGCGCGCGGCATCGCACTGAGCTACACGAGCATCCTCGGCATCCCGTTCCTTGAGAGCGGGTTCTACCCGGGGGTGCTGCTCGTTGCTGCCGGCATCGCGGTGGTGTCATGCATCGCCGCCGCGCTCGTGCCCGCACTCAACTCGGCGCGGCTCGCCCCCGCGATCGCGATGCATGCCGACCCGAACAAGTCCCTCGCCGGCGGCAGGATCCCGCTTGTCGAACGGTTGTTGGGTCCGATACTGCCCCGCTCTTTCACGTTCCGCATCCCGCTGCGCAACCTGTTCCGAGCGCGCAGGCGGACTCTCTACACGGTGCTCGGTATCGCGTTCGCGATGGTGCTATCGGTCGTGACGATCTCCATGTTCGATTCCATCGACTACCTGCTCGACGAGACGTTCTCGCGAGTCGAGCGCTGGGATGTCGCGGCCTACTTCGACGAGCCGGTGGGCGATGCTCGCATCTCCGAGATCAAGCGCTTGGACGGCGTCGAGCGCATCCAGCCGGCACTCGTCATACCCGTCACGGTGAGGTTCGGCGACGCCGAGGAGAACGTCTCGCTCACGGCTATGCCGCCAGACGCCGACTTCCACGGGTTCCTCGCCGCTACAGGCGCGGCGCCGGCAGACGCATTGGAGGCCGGCGACCTGATTCTGGCCGCCTCGACCGCGCGCAAACTGGGGGTCGGGACCGGCTCGAAGGTCGAAGTCGAATCTCCGCTCACCGACGATCCCGTGACGCTGAGCATCGGAGCGCTTTCCGACGAGACGCTCGGACAGCCCGGATTCGTGTCACTCGATACTGCAGCCGACCTCGTGGGTGGCCAGGTCAATCGATACAACGCGCTGTACATCACCGCCGACCCGACCCGCGGAAACCGGATCCAAGACGAGATCTACGACATGCCCGGAGTCGCCAGCGTCCAGGTCAAGGCGGGTCTCGTCGGACGGCTCAAGGACTTGCTCGAGCTGTTCAACGTCTTCGGAACCGTGCTGCTGCTCTTTGGCGCGGCACTCGCCTTCGTGGTGGTCTTCACGACCTTCACCGCCAACGTGGCCGAGCGCACCCGCGAGATCGCCACCATGCGCACGATCGGCGAGGACAACGTCCGCCTCACCATCATGATCACGCTCGAGAACCTGCTCATCGCGCTCGCGGCTCTGCCGTTGGGCGTGTGGCTCGGCATCCGGGCGACCGACGCGATCTTCTCGTCGTTCGAGACCGAGTCCTACACATTGCGCGCCTACATCTACCCACAGAGCGTTGCGCGCATCTGCCTGCTGATGGTCGCCGTGCTGCTGCTGTCCGAGATCCCGCCGGTGCGAAGGATCTTCCGCCTCGACTTGGCGGAGGCGACGAAGGTCATGGAGTAGCGGGGACAGGCTCAGCCCTCCTCGTCCTTCTTCTTCGGACTCATCCACTCATAGTCCATCTGCATCATCTTCATGACGTCGTCGGGGTCCTTGAGGTGCCCCGCCTTGCGCCCCTCCCAGTACTGCCGGATCTCTCCGGCGTACGAGACGAAGAAGACGACGTTGGCTGCGATCGCCCATGCGACAGCCCATGCGCCCAGTCCCACCGCCCAGACCCACGGTATGTAGAGCACCTGGCCCAGGTTGTCCGAGACCATGGCATCCTTGATCACGTAGTAGCCCACCACGAAGCCGACTGCGCTGCACACCAGCGCACCTACCGGAGCGATCGCCAGCATCGCTCCGAGCATCGGCGACTGCCCTCGACCGCCCTTGAAGCGGTAGTAGACCGGGAAGTTGTGGCCGACGATCGCCATCAGGCCCGCTGCGTACAGGTACGGCTCGCCCGGGAACGCGAACCGGAACACGAGCGTGGGTATCGTCGCCTTGAGGATGTCACCGGCCGCACACAGCAGCCCCCACTTTGCGCCCAGCATCAGACGAACCGCAGTGGCACTCACGGCATCGGAGGTCATCTGCGCGCCGCCATCCGGTGAGGTCAGGCTCACGACCTCGACCGCATCGTGTCCGTGCGCTTTGACGATGATCCGTGCGAACGAGATCGAGCCGCACAGGTAGCCGACGAGCGCTGCCGCGCCCATGAGTGCCCAGTTCATTCTGTCGCTCCTGTCTCATCGGAGGGGGACTCCGCCCGCTCGTCTTGCAGTACCGTCACGGTGCCCGCGAAGCCATCGACGACGACCTGGGCCCCCTGCGGAATCGCGAACATCGCCGCATCGACCGAAACGACCGCCGGAATCCCGTACTCGCGCGCCACGATCGAGGTGTGGGACAGGAACCCGCCTGACTCGGCGACGATCGCGCCGGCACGCGAGAACAGCGGCGTCCACGCGACGTCGGAGTACGGTACGACGATGACGTCGCCCTCCGCGAGCTCCGGGGCCTGCGAGGCCGACGAGATCTTCACCGCTCGGCCTGTGTGACGACCCGGCGAAGTGGCTACGCCGGTCAGGGTACCGCCTGTCTCGGTGCGAAGCGGCCCCGGGCTGTCGCCGAAGATCTCGTCGGGCACGGCGGCGTCGCGCACCTGCTCCTCCTCTTCGAAACGCTCGCAGACGAGTCGCTTCGCCTCATCGGAGTCGAGCTGCCCGGCGGCAAGCAGGCGGACCTCGCCGTCGGAGAGGTAGAACACAGCCCTGCCGCTCGGGGGCCATTGAGCCGCTCCGCACACCTCGGCCAAGCGCAGGTAGAGCGGCCGATGGTAGCCGTGGGACAGCGTGAAGAACGAGCTGATCTCCTCGCGCAGCACCTGGAAGCGTGCTGCCCGGTCGAACGCCCGCAGACAGCGCCCGCCTCCGGGTCGGGCCGCGATGTCCTCGCGTGTCACCCGCACCGCCGAGGACCGTGGCGCCACCTGGGCCACGACGAGCCTGACGACAGCCGCCTGGTCTTCGCGCCAGGGGACGTGCGAGAAGTCGTTGCCGGAGTCCGAGAAGTGACCGTACGTCGCGATGAACCGGTCGAACGGCCGCACGAACCCTTGGGCGCGCGGGTCAGACCGCAGCGCCTCAACGCCCTTCTGCTCCAGCCGTTCCTGCAGGTCCGCGGGCAGTTGCTGCGCGGCGTCATGCAACCCGCAGATGGCCACGGTGGGGTCCCTGCCCTCGTCGCCCTCATCCCGGTTGGCGAAGTCCACGTTCTGGTACTCGATCCCGACTCTGGTGAGCCGTCGGGAGAGCCGATGATTGTGCGCTTCGGACAACAGTGGCGCCAGCACGTTGAGCTGCGCCACCCCCGCAGAGATCGGTCGCAGCTCGTCGAGTGCCTGCACGAGATGGGCGGGGTCGTCAGTGCTCAGGTCGAGGCTGCCGAGAAGCCCGCTGAACGCGGCCTTGTGTGCGGCAAGCAGCCGTCTGGCCTTGCGCTCGTAGCCGAGCAGCCCCGTCGCGAACGCCAGCGCGCGCGGCAGCTTCGTCAGCGTACGAAAGGTGATCCGCATGGCAGACCGCCCGCCGCCGGAGCGCTCCATGCCCCGCATCATCTCGAGCGACTCCCTCGGCAGCCCAAGCTCGTCCCAGATTGCGCCGAAGGTACCCATGTTGAAGTAGGCACGGCAGTAGAATCGCGCGGCAAGATCATCAGGCTTGAGACCGGTGGACCCGACCAGCCTGTCGAGTATGCCGATCCACACACCGTTGACGACCGGGATGTTCACCGACCACACAAGCGGGACGATGATGCCCGGCAGCATCTCGCGCGAGAACCGGTTCGAGTAGTAGGTGATCTCGCCGATGCCCGTGACGGGACGCAGTTGCACGTAGCTCAGCTGGTCGTCGGCCAGCACCCACTCCACGTCGATGGGCCGCTTGTAGGCCCGCGCCATCTGGGCGACATCGGCTGCGAGCTGCTCGGCCACGTTCTCGGCCAACTCGGGGGCGTCGGGCCTCGAACGCCACGCCCCGGCTTTCCTGATCCAGCGCTCCGGCGTCTCGCCATGCTGCATCAGCCCCTCGCCGAGCCCGGGCACCGCCTCGATGATCGTCTCGGCGAAGCCCGTGATGGGGTTGGCCGAGAATGCCACACCCGAGAACTCCGGCTGCACCATCTCCTGAACGACCACGGCCATCGACGCCGAGCCTTGCTCGCGGGCCTCTCCGTCGGGCGAGTAGGAACTGACGGAGCCGGCAGCCGCGGCTTCGAGCACCTCTTGGACCGCCTCCGCCGCCGCTTCGGTCCCTGCCACGTTGAGCACGGAGTGGAACTGGCCGGCAAACGAACGGGCCGAACCGTCTTCGACATCCGCCGAGGAGCGAATCGCGTAGCGGGTGCCGGGCTCGATCACCGACTCGAGAGCCGCCTCAAGCTCAGAGCCGGTCGGCGCCGCGGCGGACGGAAGCAGCACCCATGCGTCGGGAACCCTGAACCCGTGGCGGATCAGCCACCGCAGCCCGATCGCCTTACCGCCGGCAGCAGGTGGCAGGCGGTCTCGACCGATGCGGAGAAGATGGTTGCCGTTGCGGCCCCGGTGCGGCATTCCTCGCTACCGCCGCGGCCCGCCGCCAGGACCCAGCCCATGCCCGCCGAACGCGTTGCGGAGCGCCGTGAGGACCTGCCCGGCGTAGCTGGGGGACTCCTCGGAGTCCACGCGGAACTGCAGCGAGCCGGCGATGATCGGCGCCGCGACGCCCAGCTCCTCGGCGACGCGGATCGTCCACTCGCCCTCGCCGGTGTGTCCGACGACGCAGCTCGCGCCCTCCAGGTCGCTACCCAGTTCCGCGTACGCTTCGCCGAGCCATCCGACGAGCCGCGATTCGACCACGCTGCCGTGCTGGTACACGTCCGTGACGTCCTCCAGATCGAGGTCGTACGGCCCGTCGTGCATGATCTGGAAGCCCTCGGCGATGGCCTGCATCATGCCGTACTCGATGCCGTTATGGACCATCTTCACGAAGTGCCCCGCTCCGTGGCCCGGGAAGAACTTGTAGCCGCCGGGCACCGCGACATCGGCGAACATGCCCTCCAGCGCCGAGAAGACCTCGGGATCGCCGCCGATCATCAGCGACGCCCCCTCGCGGGCACCGGCAGGACCCCCGCTGGTCCCGGAGTCGAGGAAGTGGACGCCGATCTCGGCGAGGCGCTCCGCGCGGACCACGTCGTCGCGAAAGAACGTGTTGCCGCCGTCGATCACGGTGTCGCCGGGAGCGAGCAGCGCCGAGAGTCCACCCGTGCCGTCGGTGCCGAAGAGCAGTTCGTCGACGGGAGCCCCTGACGGGACCATGAGCCAGATGACACGCGGCGGCCGCAGCGCTGCAGCCAGGTCACGCAGGGTCTCGGCGGGCACCAGGCCGTCCGCCGCCATGGCACGCGCCACGTCAGCATGGCGGTTGAAGCCCACGACCTCCCAGCCACTGTCGATGAGGTTGAGTGCCAGCCCGGCACCCATCTTGCCGAGTCCCGCAACGCCCACCTGGCCGCGCCGGCTCTCTCGCCGACAAGACCTCGTCGGCGCGCTTGACCACCTCGGCGTCGCCGGGCGCGTAGTAGTCGAGCGGGATTGCGCCCGCCTCCCATGCGTCTACGATCGGGTCGATGAAACTCCAGCCCGCATCGACTTCGCGCGTCGACACGAAGAGCGTCTGGTCGCCGCGCATGGCGTCGAACATGAGCTTCGCGTACTCCTCGACGTACTGGGCCTTCTCGGTCTTCTCGTAGAGGAAGAACGTGAAGCGGCGCTCCTCGACCTCGTCCTCGAAGCCGACGCGCTTGGCGAAGAAGCAGATCTCTATCTGGTCGTTGGGCTCCATGGTGAACACGATCTTGTTCGCCACGTGTTCCTGGCCCCCGCAGATGCACCGCTCGGGATGGCGGAACGTCACGACGATGCGCTTGCAAGCCTCGCCCATCCACTTGCCGGCTTCCATGGTCACGCCGACGCCGGCCCACCGCGGGCCCTTCATCCGCGTCCGCAGCTGGAAGTAGCTCTCGGTCTGCGAGTCCGGGGACACGCCGGCGATCTCGCGGAACCCCTCGACCTGCGCTCGGAAGGTGTTGTCCGCGACCTCCCCTGCGGTCATCGGCGTCAGCGACTCGATGAGCTCGGCGCGTGCGTCCCGGATGTCGTCGGCCGACTGCGACGCCGGCTGTTCCATCGTCACCAGCGCAAGCATCTGGAGCAGGTGGTTCTGGCCGACGTCTCGCAGCGCCCCGACGTGGTCGTAGAAGGCACCCCGCTTCTCGGCGCCGATCTCCTCGAGCAGCGTGATGTCGATCGCGTCGATCGCCTGTCGGCTCCATTCGCTTTCAAAGAGGTTGTTGGTGAAGCGGAAGTTCAGGATGCCCTGCAGCATCTCCTTGGCGAGGTAGTGGTCGATGCGGTAGATCTGTTCCTCTCGGAAGAGGCTGCCGAGAAGGGAGTCGAGCTCGCGGGCGGTATCGAGGTCGTCACCGAAGGGCTTCTCGACCAGGACCCGCGTCCATCCCGTGTCATCGGAGCACTCGATCGTAAGCCCGCTCGACGCGAGCTGGCGGAAGATCAGCTCGTAGTCGCTCGGCGGCACGGCCAGGTAGAAGACCTTGTTGGAGCACACGCCCCACTTCTCCTGAATCACACCGAGGGCATGGGCCATGTCGTGGTAGGCGGCCGAGTCGTCGAAACTCGCCGCGCTGGTAGCGGAAGAGCGACAGGAACGTCTCGACGTCCTCAGGGGAGGCGGTGGCCGCGCGTTCCGCCAGGATTCCCCTCACGTGTGCCTGAAGCTCCGCATCGCCCCATTCGCGACGGCCGAAGCCCACAACCACGAGTTTCTCGGGCAGGAGTCCCTTTCCCATGAGGTAGAAGAGCGACGGCACGACCTTGCGCGCCATCAGATCTCCGGTCGGACCGAAGACCACCAGGATCGTGGGCGAAAGTCGTGCAGGATGGTGCTCAGCCATGAGTGATTCCTCCAAGACTCCAAAGCGGTACGCTACAAGAGGATTCCCATTACCGGACCGTCGAGGAGCACCACCTTGAAGATCATCGACATCCACGCTCACGCCTGGCCCGAGACCGTGGCCCCGAACGCCATCGCGTCGCTCGAGCGCATGGGGACGCTGAAAGCCTACTACGACGGCACCGTCGCCGGGCTGCTCGGCATCATGCACCGAAGCGGCGTGTCGGTGTCGGTGGTGCAGCCGGTGGCCACCAAGGCCAGCCAGGTGCCGGGCATCAACGACTGGGCCGCGTCGATCTCCCGCGAAGGCATCGTGCCGTTCGGTGCGATGCATCCCGAGATGGAGGATCCGGCCGCCGAGATCGCTCGGATGGCCTCCCTCGGACTGCGCGGCATGAAGCTACACCCGGAACACCAGTCCTTCGCACCGGACGAACCGCGCCTGGCCCCCATCTACGAGGCCGCGATCGCACACGACATGACCGTCTTCTTCCACGCCGGCGCTGACGAGCTCCACGAGACCGTTCGGGGGACACCTCACGCATTCTCCGCGGCGCTCGCCGCGTTCCCGCGGATGCGAGTCGTCCTCGCCCACCTCGGCGGGTTTCGGGTGTGGAACGAGGTCGCCGAAGTGCTCGTCGGACAGAACGTCTACCTCGACACGGCCTACACGCTCGGGCATCTGCCCGACGCCGACTTCGTCGAGATTGTGCACGCGCACGGCGCCGAGAAGGTGCTGTTCGGCAGCGACGGGCCGTGGACCGACCCCGCCGCCGAGATCGCCTGGCTGCGCTCGCTCCCTCTCGCCGAGGGGGTCATCGAGGCCGTTCTCGGCGGGAATGCCGAGCGGCTCCTGGCCGAGTAGATGGCTTAGACTCGCTGGAATTCGCTCGGATCAGCGGTTCGGGCACGGCACTCGCTTACGCCGCAGTGCGGCCAGCCGCTGGCGGGGGCTTTCCCGGGACATGCCGAGCACTGGACCAGCTTGCGATCGATCTCTCGTCTGCCAACGGAGACATCAGTGGATGGACCGGACCTCAGCGACCCCCGACTCGCCGACTTGTGCTCGGCCGCTCTCGACGTGCTCTCGCGGCCGGTGGTCATCGGTGACCAGACGAAGATCCTGTTCGTCAACGCAGCGGCCGCACGTAGCCTGCGGGCCACCTCGGCCTCCGAGCTCATCGGGCTCGCTCTCAATGAGATCCTGCATCCGGACATCCACGACACCGCTGCGATGCGAAGGCAGCTCATCACCGAATCACGCCACGTCTTCTCCAAGTTGCCGGTGAAGCTCGTCGGACGCGACGGCTCGACCATCTCGGCCGTGGCGGACGCCCACCCCATCGAGTTCGACGGGGAGACCGCGATCGTCTTCTTCTACGGGCCGACGTGTGTCGTGGAGGACGCCTCATGAGCGCGACGGTTTCGGGCACGGGCACCAGCCGCCGCAGCCTCTTCGAGGCCGCGCTCGAGGTGCACCCCGACCTCGTGCTCATCCATGATGAAGAGCACATCTTCTTCGCCAACGCCGCGTGCCGGCGTTTCCTCGCCGCGGAGGCGCCCGCAGGACCTCGAAGGCAGGCCGGTCGACGTCATCATCCACCCCGATGCGTACGCGGCCGGCCGAGAGCGCCGCCAACTGATACTCAACTGCGCGCGCGCGTTGAAGGACGTGCCGCTCAAGCTCATCGGGCTCGACGGACAGACTCGGCACGTGGTCGTCGATGCTCACCCGCTCGTCGTCGACGGAGTCGTCCAAGGGGCGATGGTCGTCGCGAATCCCAGCTCGCTCTAGCGCTGCCGACGTCTTGCACCTCGAGCGCGGTGCGCCGAGCTCCCGCTGCTAGATCTCCTCGGCGGTGATGCGTTCGACGCCGCCCAGGTAGGGCCTGAGCGCCTGGGAATCTCGACCGACCCGTCGGCCAGCTGGTAGTTCTCCAGGACTGCCGCAAGTGTCCGGCCCACCGCGAGGCCGCTCCCGTTGAGTGTGTGCACCAACCGCGAGCCCTTGAACTCCCCTGCCGAGCGGTACTTGATGGCTGCGCGCCGCGCCTGGAAGTCGACGCAGTTGCTGCAGCTCGAGATCTCCTTGTACGCGCCGTAACTCGGCAACCACACCTCGATGTCGTAGGTCTTGGCTGCACCAAAGCCCATGTCGCCGGTGCAGAGCACGATGACCCGGTAGGCAAGCCCGAGCTTCTGCAGGATGCGCTCGGCATCGACCAGCATGCCCTCCAAGGCGTCGAAGCTCTCCTCGGGGCGCGTGAACTTCACCAGCTCGACCTTGTCGAACTGGTGGACTCTGATCATGCCGCGGGTGTCTCGGCCCGCCGAGCCGGCCTCCTCGCGGAAGCACGGCGTGTACGCGGTGTAGTTCCGCGGCAGCGTCTCGCCCTCGAGCACCTCGTCGCGATGGATGTTGGTGAGCATGACCTCGGCGGTGGGAATCAGGTAGAGCCCATCGGTGGTCTTGTAGAGGTCGTCCTCGAACTTCGGCAGCTGGCCCGTGCCCGTCAGGGTCTCGGCGTTGGCGAGCACCGGCGGCGCCCACTCGCGATAGCCCGCCTCGGAGTGCGTGTCGAGCATGAAGTTGATGAGAGCGCGGTTGAGCTTCGCCCCCATCCCACCGAGCAGGACGAAGCGCGACTCCGCGAGCTTGACCGCGCGCTCGAAGTCCAGGATGCCGAGGGCGGGGCCGAGGTCCCAGTGTGCAGCGGGCTCGAAGTCGAATTCCGGCGGAGTGCCCCAGCGCTTGACCTCGACGTTGTCGCCCTCGTCCACTCCCACGGGGCCGACGCATCCGGCGGGTTGGGCGCCGTCATCAGCAGGTAGCGTGCGTCCGCCTCGGCCGCCTCCAGATGCGCCTCGAGCCCGTTGATCCGCTCGTTGACCAGCCGGACCTGCTCCTTTGCGGCCTCCGCCTCGTCGCGCTTGCCATCCTTCATGAGCGCGCCGATCGCCTTGGACGCGTCATTGCGCTGCGCCTGAAGCGCTTCGACCTCACCGATCAGCTTGCGCCGCTCTTCGTCGAGTGACAGGAACGCGTCGATGTCCCACTCACAGTGGCGGTTCGCCATCGCCGTGCGTACGGCTTCGGGGTTCTCTCGGACGAATCGGGCGTCGAGCATGAGGCCTCCAGGAGCACGGCGGAGTGGTCGGCCGGACGCTGGAAGTATAGCCGAAGCGCGCCCCGCGGCAGCGGTCGACAAGCGGCCAGTGCGCTGCTGCCGGAAACTCGCGGACGGCCTCGCGCACAAGCTGCTCACGAACCGTCCGCAGCTGCCGATACCTATCAAGGGGGCACCGCGAGGCGCCGAGCAGAGGGGGAATCGACCGCAATGGACGTCCGGGGGGACAACCGGCTAGCCGACCACGTCGAACCGAACTCCGGGGCGACGCCGGACGGTGCGACGTCGTCGATGAACTGCCGAGAGGAACTCGACTTCCGCACGTCGATCCTCGAGGCGATCGGCGTCGGAGTGCTGGCCCACACCCTCGATGGGCGCATCATCTACGTCAACGAGGCCGCCTGCAAGCTCTACGGCTTCTGTCGCAGCGAGTTCGAGAACCTGGGCCCCTGGGGATGGATCCCGGACCACGGACGCCACCTGATCCCCGGGCGGATCGCCGAGATCCGAAAGCCCGGTGGAACCGTCTTCGCCGGCTTCGGGCCACCTCACGAAGACGGCCACACGATGTTCACCGAAGTCCGCTCACGCATCTGCACGACCTCCCGCTACGGAGAGATCGTCGTCTCTGCGGTCTACGACTCGACCGACCGGGTGCTCGCCGAGGAGCGCGTCCGCCACATGGCCCTGCACGATGAACTCACGGGCCTGCCCAACAGAGGGCTGCTCCAAGAACGCATGCGGCAAGCGCTGGCGAACGCCGATCGGCATGGTGACATCGTCGGCGTCGTCTACGCCGACCTCGACGACTTCAAGCCCGTCAATGACACGCTCGGCCACACGATAGGTGACGAGGTTCTCAGAATCGTCGCCGATCGACTGCGTTCGTGCATGCGCGAGTCGGACACCGTGGCGCGCGTGGGAGGCGACGAGTTCGTCGCACTGTTCCCGCGACTCGATTCCGCTGCCGCCCTCGCCACCGTGGCCGCGTCGATCTCCGGCTGCATCGATGTCCCGATTCAGATCAGAGGGCACCAGATCACCGTGACGACCAGCGTCGGCCTCGCGGTCTACCGCGAAGGCGAAGCGACCGACGAGCTCATCACCCGCGCCGACCATGCGATGTACCGGGCCAAGCAAGACGGTGTCTCGGGCTGGGAAGAGTACCTTGCGGAGCTGGCCGAGACCGCCGGCAGGCTCGCCTAGCAGCTGAGCCGTAGCGCGGTACACTCTGCCTATGCCGTCCACGATCACCTACACCTGCGACGACGCGCCTTCGCGGGCGCTCGCTCAAGCCGATCCCGAGCTCGGGGCCCTGATCGACCGGGTACGCCGTGTGGACGCCCCGTTCGAGGGCGGCGGATTCGCGGTCATCGCTCGTTCGATCGTCTCGCAGCAGCTCTCCGAGAAGGCCGCCTCCACGATATGGGGGCGCGTCGCCGAGCAGGTCGGCACCTCTCCTGACCTGCTCGCGAGCGCCAGCGTCGACACGTTGCGCGCCACCGGCCTTTCGGGCCGCAAGGTCGAGTACCTGCAGGCGATCGCCCGCTGCACGCTCGCCGGCGAGATCGACTGGGAGCGTCTCGACTCGCTTGAGGATGACGCGGTCATCGCAGAGCTGGTCCGCCTCCGCGGGGTCGGCCCGTGGACCGCCGAGATGTACCTGATCTTCGCGCTCGGTCGCCCCGACGTGCTCGCGCTTGACGACATGGGCCTGCGCGGCAGCGCAGGCACGATGATGGGTCTGGGGCGCTCGGCGACACGCGACGAACTCGAGGCGCGCGGCGAACGCTGGCGGCCGTGGCGGAGCGTGGCGAGCCTCTGGCTGTGGGGGAACCTGGGCGGAGGACGTGACGACGGCAGCTGACACGCTGCGGTGCTCCTACGGGACTCACGACACGCCGCTCGCCCGCCGATACAAGAATGGGTACAGGCTACAGAGCACGCATTCCATGGGGAGGAGGACCCGTTTCATGCAGCCCGAGGAGCACGACTGCACGAGCAACGACGTGCACGAACTCCAACGTCAGTTGAAGATCGTTAACATCGCGCTTCGCAACTCCCTGGACGCGATACTGGTCCATACCGTGGATGGCCGTGTGCTGTTCTTCAACGACGTCGCCTGCGCACAGCGAGGCCTCACCCGCGAAGAGTATGCAGCGATGCCCCCTTGGGGGTTCTCGGGCGACTATGCCCCCGGGGAGCGCGCCGAGAGAGCGGCGCGTCTCAAGGAACTGGGCTCGATGGTCTTCCGCTCAAGCCGCACTCACAATGGCGAGCTCCGAACCACCGAGGTACACGCGCGCTACGTGGAGGGCAACGAGGGCGATGAACCGGTCATCGTGGCCGTCACGCATGACGTCACCGACCAGATCCGCGCCGAGGAGATCCTGAAGCACCAGGCATTCCACGATGCGCTCACGGGCCTCGCCAACCGAGCGCTCTTCGAGGACCGCCTCAGTCTCGCGATAGCCGGGGCGCAGCGGCACGGCCACATTCTCGGCATCGCATACATCGACGTGGACGAGTTCAAGGCCGTCAACGACCGTTTCGGCCACGATGTGGGCGATCGGGTGCTCGTCGCACTCGGCGAGAGGATCGAGCGCAGCGTTCGCCAGATCGACACTGCGGCGCGCTTCGGCGGGGACGAGTTCGTGGTCCTCTTTCCGGAGCTCTCGTCGGACAAGGACCTGGAACGAGTCGTCCGCAAGCTCGACGCGCGACTGTGCGAGCCTGTCGTCATCGATGGCGATTCTCTGGAGGTCACCGCGAGCATCGGGTCGGCCTTGTTCGATACGGCAAACGACGACGCTCGCTCACTCATCATGCGGGCCGACATCGCGATGTACGAAGCGAAGCGCGTCCGGGCCGCGGAGAGGAGCACCGCGCAGTAGCCCGGAGCAGCCGTGAGTGCTGACCGGGATGCAATCCGCCAGCGGCCCCTCCCGAAGCCGTGCGTGAGATATACTTGGCGGGCCGACGACTCGCGACTCCGCGAAGCGCAAGCACCGCATTCGCGGCCACTCAGAGAGAGCGGCGAGTTCACGAAGAAGCTGGGGCAGCCTTGGGGGGCCGCCCGAAGGGGGAGGTCTTGGCCGACGAGCCGATCAGGCAGTCGAACGTCCACGCCGAGGATGACCGCGCGCGCTCCAACCGCGGCATGCTCGGTCTTGTCGGCGTCATCATCGTCATCGTTGTCGTGGCACTCATGCTTCTGCTCTTCCGCGGCTGTGACACGAGCGCAAGCCGCGGATCCGGCGCGTCCGGCGGCAAGGAGATCGTCCCGGTGGCCGGCCTCACGGCGGAGGCCGGTGTGGTCTCGGCGTGGGTCGCAACGGACGGCGACATCTCGAGCGTGCTGCGGATCGCCGGCCTCGAGGACTCGACGATCACCGACATGGGCGGTGGCCGCTACGTCGTCACGGTCCCGCCGGGCACCGAGGAGACCGTGGTCAGGATCCTGTCCGGACTCAACGGCGTCTACGATGCCGGCCGGGTCTACAGCACCAAGCGGTAACCTGCCCTCGGCGGCCGGTACCGGTAGCTACGCTCTGGGATAGCTCCCCAACACGCGCACCTCTCGGAGCTTCATCCTCAGACAGTCGAGCGCCGTCTTCACGTTGGCGTCATCGACGTGTCCTGCGAAGTCCACGAAGAACATGTACTCGCCGAGCGCCTGCTTGGTGGGCCGCGACTGGATCTTGGTCAGGTTGACCTCGCCGTACGCGAACTCCGAGAGGATCATGAGCAGTGCGCCGGGCTTGTCCCGCTTGAGGAACAGGGCGAGTGAGGTCTTGTCGGAACCGGTGCGTTCCCGCAGCCCGCGCCCGATCGTGACGAAGCGTGTCTGGTTGCCCGCGTAGTCCTCGATGGCGGGCTCGCGGATCTCTCCTCCGTAGAGCTCGGCGGCGAGCCGCGTTCCCACGGCGGCCACAGTGGAGTCCGCGACCGCGCGCTGGACCGCCTCGGCGGTCGAGTTCGCGGCCACGACCGTGCGGCCGGGGAGGTTGCGTGCGAGCCAGCGACGCGCCTGGCCGGTGGCTTGGGGATGCGAGGTCACCGTCTCGACGCGGGCCAAGTCGGCGCCGGGGGCCGTGATGAGCGCGTGGTGTATGTCGAGGACCACCTCGGCTTGGATCTCGAGCGACGTGTCGAACGCGAGCGCGTCGAGCGTGGCCGGCACCGAGCCTTCGACCGAGTTCTCGATCGGGACGATGCCGGCGTCGGCCTGACCACGCTCCACCGCCTCGAACACGTCTCCGATGCTGCCGCATGCCACGGCCTCGAGGTCGTCGATCCCCAGGGTGAGGAGCGCCTCCTCCGAGAAGGTCCCGGCCGGTCCGAGGTACGCGTATCTGGGCATGCGTCAGGCTCCCGTCGCTGTCGTGGTACAAGTATAGCCGAGCACCTCCCGTGCTCAGACCGTTCCACGAGCCAGCCCAACGGGAGTCGCATTGGACCAGCAGCACCTCATCGACCTGCTTGCGGCGGTGTCCGCCGGAGCACTCTCCCCGGACCAGGCCGCACAGGAACTCTCGGCACTGCCGTTCGCCGAGATCGACGCCGGCTCCGCGCACGGCACCATCTCGGCGCGCGTCGATCACCACCGCGGCGTGCGCACCGGCTTTCCCGAGGTGATCCTGTGCCAGGGCAAGTCCGCCGAGCAGGTCGCGGCGATCGCCGCCGAACTCCTCGCTCACGGTGACGTCATGCTCGCGACCCGCGCCGTGCCCGAGCAGGTCTCGGCGATTCGGGAGGTGGCTCCGGACGCGGTGTGGCACGAGGACGCCCGCGTCATCGTCGTCGACCGCCGAGCAGAGCCGCCTCGCGAGGGCCACGTGGTCGTGGCGACCGGCGGCACCGCCGATATCCCCGTCGCCGAAGAGGCCGCCGTGTGCGCCGAGGTGATGGGCTGCCGCGTCACGCGCCTCTTCGACGTGGGCGTCGCGGGCGTCCACCGGCTGCTCGCCCACACTGACACCCTGCGCTCGGCTCGCGCGATCGTCGCCGTCGCCGGCATGGAGGGCGCGCTCCCGTCCCTCGTCGCCGGGCTCGTCGACGTCCCGGTCATCGCGGTGCCCACGAGTGTCGGCTACGGGGCCAACTTCGGCGGGGTCGCTGCGCTGCTCACCATGCTCAACTCCTGCGCCGGCGGCATCGGCGTAGTCAACATCGACAACGGTTTCGGAGCTGCGGTGCTCGCTGCCCGCATCAACCGGCCGCCCGCGCGATTCGCCGACGGTCCGTCGGCCCCTGCGCCGTCCGCCGAGAAGACCGCGCCGTGATCGGCTACCTCGACTGCTCCACCGGCGTCTCCGGCGACAAGCTCCTCGGTGCGCTGCTCGATGCCGGAACCGCCGACGGACGCTTCACCGCCGAGGACCTCGCGGCCATCACGGCCCAGCTCGCGCCTGAGGCCCGCGTCGTGGTCGAGCGCGTCAGCTCTCGCGGCGTGAGCGCCCTCGGGGTGCGCGTGCTCGCCGACGAGCAGCCGCACTCGCGCAGCTGGTCCGAGATCCGCACGTCGATTGGAGCCGCCGACCTGCCGGCGCCGGTCGCCGAGATGGCCTTGCGCGCATTTGGCGCGCTCGCTCAAGCCGAGGCCACCGTCCATGGGACCACGGTCGACGACGTCCACTTCCATGAGGTCGGAGCCATCGACTCCATCGTCGACATGGTGGGCGCCTGCGCCGGCCTGCACGCGTTGGGGATCACCTCGCTCCTCGCCACTCCGGTCGCGGTGGGATCAGGCACGGTCGAGACGTCGCACGGCACCCTGCCGGTCCCCGCGCCCGCCACCGCGCTGCTGCTACAGACTGCGGCAGTCCCCGTCGTGACCGGCCCCGCCTCGGGCGAGCTCACTACGCCCACCGGCGCTGCACTTCTCGCCGCATGCGTCGAGCGGTTCTCGGCAATGCCGCCCCTCACGGTCACCCGCATCGGCTACGGCGCGGGCACCCGTGACATCGGCGTTCCCAACGTCTGCCGCCTCATCCTCGGCCAGGAGTCACTCGTCGCACACCGCGAGCCCAGCGACGGTCTTGCGGTCGAATCGGTGGCCGTTCTCGAGACCAACCTCGACCACCTCTCCCCCGAGGAGCTCGCGTTCGCCTGCGAGGAGCTTCTTGCGGAAGGCGCGCTGGATGTGTGGCAGACGCCGGTCGTGATGAAGAAGGGCCGGCTCGCGGTGGTGCTCTCGGTGCTCGCCGCCGAGGCGGACGCACCGCGCCTCGCTGCGCGCGTGAGCGAGCTGACCGGGTCGCTCGGCGTGCGAGTGAGAACGGCGGAGCGATTCGTCGCCCCGCGCGAAGTACTCGAGGTCCCCACCGAGTGGGGAGTCGTGAGGGTGAAGGCGGGCGCGGGCAGGCTCCGGCCCGAGCACGAGGACGTGGCGCGCATCGCCCGAGAGACCGGGCACTCGTACGCGGACGTGGCGCGACGCGCGACGCAAGCCGCGCGCGACCTGCTTGGGTCCGTCGACCGGTAGCGGCCGAGCGCGGCGGCCCCGGCGGCGCCTCAGGCGACGAACCAGCCGCCTCCGCGCTCGGCGATGAAGCCCTCGTCGGCGAGCGCTCGCAGGATCGCGTCGACCTCGTCGACGGGCACGCTGTCGCGTCCGGCCTCGCGCTCTGCGCGTGAGAGTGCTCGGGCGTGCTCGTCGGTCGCCGCACCCGGGTCGGCAAGCACCCCTCGGAGCAGCCATGCGCGCTTCTGCCGGCGCGAGCCCTCGAAGCGCGACTGCCGCATGTGATGGGCACTGCGCCGCGAGGGGTTGGGCAGGGTGCGCTTGAGGTGTGCGCCGTAGTCGAGAAGCGCGTAGTACCACTCCCTCGCCGAGACCCCCTGGCGCGCGGCCTCCTCCACCGCTGCGGTCACGAGCGGCACGATCTCGCGATCGGGTACACCGTCTCGGTCGGCGAACAGCTCGTGCAGGAACACGCCGCGCACGTTCGTCTCCAGGTAGACCGAGGGCTGCCCGAAAGCGAACGCGAGCACGCCGGCCGCCGTCGCGGGACCGATGCCGGGCAGTGCGCGCAAAGCGGCCTCATCGGCCGGAAGCGTGGCGGGCACCTCGCCGCCGGAGTCGGCCACCACCTGCTCGGCGGTCCGTTTGAGCGCGATCGCGCGCCGGTTGTAGCCGAGCCCCTGCCACGATTCGAGGACGGCCTCGAGCGGTGCCGCTGCGAGCGCTTCGAGCGTGGGGAAGTCGGCGAGCCACTCGTCGAAACGGCGCTCGACGCGCGAGACCTGCGTCTGCTGCAGCATCACTTCGCTCACGAGCACGGCGTACGGGTCGTGGGTCCGGCGCCACGGGAAGTCGCGGTAGAGCTCGCGCCCCTTCTCGGCGACGAGTGCGACGAACTCCTCGAGGGCGGTATCAGTCGCCATCGGAGTCCTCGCCCATGGCGTGGGGCTCGTGCTCCGAGGGCTGCACGGCCTCCTCGGCGAAGAGCTCGGCGCCGATCTCGGCGGCCGAGTCGAGGTGCGGCTTGGCGAACAGCGGGATCTCACGGACGAACCACATCGCGACGAAGGCGAGCGCCATCATCAGGCTCCCCCAGAGGAAGGCCTCTGCGATACCGGTCGTGAGCGCGAGCCTCACGTCGGCGAAGAACGGCTCGAGCAACGGCCGGGCCGCCGCGGGCAGCGAGGCCGACAGCGCCGCCATCGCTCCGGAGTTCAGGAGCTTGCCGGGCTCCTCGGCGAGCTTGGCGAGTGTCGGGAGGGCGTCCCCGAAGCGCGCGCTCTGCTCGGTGAGCAACAGCCCCAGCTCGCGGGCGAACGTCGCGTTCATGACGCCGCCGAGAAGGGCCACGCCCACCGTGCCGCCGATCGAGCGGAAGAACTGCATCGCGCCGGTGACCTCGCCCATGCGCGCCGGGAACTGCGACTGCAGCGAGATGGTGAAGAGCGGCATGGTGGCGCCGATGCCGAGGCCGAGCAGCACCATCTCGGTCGCGAGCATGAGGTTGCTCGTGTCGGGCGCCAGCTGCGAGAGCAGGAACATGCCGACCGCCGCAGCTCCCATGCCGAGGAGCCCGAACACCTTGTAGCGTCCGGTACGGGAGATGAGCTGTCCGGTCACGATCGATGAGCCGATCATCGCCAGGAGCATCGGCATGAGCAGGCTGCCCGAACTCGAGGCGCTGCGGCCTTGGACGACCTGCATGAACGTCGGCAGGAACATGATGGCGCCGAACATGCCGACGCCTGAAAGGAAGAGCACCGTCATGCTCGCGGAGAAGCTGCGGTCGGTGAAGAGCGTCATGTCGAGGATGGGCTCGGAGGCGCGGAGCTCGCGGAAGACGAAGGCAACAAGCGCGAGAGCGGCGAAGGCGAGGAGTCCGAGGATGGTGGGCGAGTTCCACGCGTAGACCGACCCGCCCCAGTTGAGCGCGAGCAGCAGCGGCACCAGCCCTGTCGTGAGCGCAGCCGCGCCCCACCAGTCGACGCGGTGCTGCTGGCCGGGCTCGGGACGCGGCATCGTCGTCGCGAGGACGACGAGGGCCACGATGCCGATCGGGATGTTGATGTAGAAGATCCAGCGCCACGAGAAGGTGTCGGTGAGCCATCCGCCGAGCGGTGGACCGAGGACGGACGCGAGTCCGAACACCGCCCCCATGAGCCCCTGGTAGCGAGCGCGCTCGCGCGCCTCGAACAGGTCGCCGATGATCGCCATGCCGTTGGCCATCATCGCGCCGCCGCCGATACCCTGGATGCCGCGGAACAGGATGAGCTGGAACATCTGCTGGGGCGCCCCGGTCAGCGAGGTGAAGATCGAGTTCAGCCACGGCTCGCCCGCGGCTCCCGAGAGCGCCGACCCGGTGAGGAACAGCGTGATGCCGCCCAGGTAGAACCACTTGCGCCCGTAGAGGTCGGAGAGCTTGCCGACGATCGGGATGGTGATCGTGGAAGTGAGCGAGTAGATCGTGAACACCCACGACAGCAGCGCCATCCCACCCAGCTCGCGGACGATGGTGGGCATGGCCGGCCCGACGATGGTTGCATCGAGCGCTCCCAGCAGCATCGCAAGCAGCACGCCGGACAGGATGGCGAGCTTGCGGCCATGGGGCAGGTCGCGCAGGTGCATACGGACGTACTCCTATCGGGATCGCAGAAGGTCGCGCACAGTAGTGGCGTCAGACGTTCTTGATGTAGTAGCGGCAGGCCCTGAAGTCAGGACACTCGACCGGGACTTCGGCCCGAGTGAACAGCCAGCCCTTGCCCTCGACGAAGCAGGAGCACGCGACGGTCTTCTCGGACTCCTTGAGACGGACGTCCCACAGGTCTTCCTGGGTGGGAAACTCACGCCACCAGATGCACTTGCCCTTGATGGGCGCGTACGGATCTCGTTCCATGCAACGCCTCGTTCGGTCGCTGTTGCAAATGGGTCCCGGTCGAGCCGCTCGCCTGGGTCCCTGCCGGGCGCGGACGGTCCCCGTTGCCGGGCATCGGCGGATCGACCGGCACTTCTGATGCCATTGTGCCACCTTCGGCGACGTCAGCCGAAGGGTGTTTCGGGAAGCCGCCCTCCCCTCACTGTTCCCTCGCCGATGCGAACGTACGCCCGCGCGTGCGCGACGCACGCTCGAGGGTGCGGTACAGTGTCGCGAGAAACGCTCCGCATCCGCGGCCTCAAGGAGGCACCCCATGGCACCCAAGCCCGGCGATACCGTCCGTGTGAACTACCGAGGTACCCTGTCCGACGGCACCGAGTTCGACAGCAGCGAGGGGCGCGAGCCGCTTGAGTTCACCGTCGGCTCCGGCCAGGTCATCCCGGGCTTCGACGGAGCGGTCCTCGGCCTCGAGCCCGGCGATTCGGTCACCGTGACGATTCCGGCCGCTGAGGCCTACGGCGACCATGACGACGAGGGGCTGCAGCAGTTCCCGCTCGACGCGTTTCCGTCCGCTCCCGAGGTCGGTTGGGCCGTCGAGCTCTCCGGTCCCGAGGGGCAGCGCGTCCCCGCGGTAGTCGTCGAGGTCGGCGAGGAGTCCGTCACGCTCGACTTCAACCACCCGCTCGCCGGACAGGACCTCACGTTCGAGATCGAACTCGTCGAGGTCACTGAAGCGTAGACTCAGGCGTATGAGCTTCTCGGCGATCCAGAACTTCGGGTTCCTCGGCGTTCTCTTCTACGCCGTTGTCGTCGGCGTGATGCTCACGCTCATCTACGAGGAGCGCGATCCCTCGACCACGCTGGCGTGGGTGCTGGTCCTCGTGCTCATCCCCGGCGTCGGCGTGATTCTCTACGTGGTCTTCGGCCGCAACTGGCGCCTCATCGCCCGCACCGACCGCCGGCGGATCGAGGCCCTGCGGCTCGGCGCCGAGATCCTCGCACCGATCTACGCGCGCCATACGGCAGGCATCGCCGAACTGACACGCCGCGACCCCCCGCTCATCGGCAGGCTCGTCACCGCGATCCGCGCGCAGGACGGCACCGAGCCACTCCCCTGCATCGACCTCGAGATCTTCCCGAGCGGCGCCGAGAAGTTCGCGCGGCTGTTTCGCGACATCCAGGCGGCCACCGACCACGTGCACCTTGAGTACTTCATCTGGGAGCAGGACGCTCTGACGGGCCGATTCTGCGATCTGCTCGCCGAGAAGGTCCGTCAGGGCGTGGACGTGCGCGTGCTCTACGATTGGGCGGGTTCGATCTCGTACGGCAAGCGCCAACTCAGGGGGCTTCGAAAGACCGGCGCCGGCGTCGCAGCGGATGCGACCAAGTGGACCAAGCTCAACTACCGGAACCACCGCAAGATCGCGGTCATCGACGGCCGTGTCGGCTACACCGGCGGCATGAACATGGGCCAGGAGTACATCGACGGCAAGCCGCGTTACGACTCCTGGCGCGACACGCACGTCCGGTTCGGGGGTCCGCTCGTAGCCGACCTGCAGCGGCTGTTCGCCATCAGATGGCTGCGCGCCACTCGGGAGAGCGTCTTTTCGGAGCGGTACTTCCCCAACCTCGACGATGAGGTCGCCACCAACACCGTCTGGGCGCAGGTGGTGAACTCCGGGCCTGAGAGCAGCTGGGCGGCGGTACGCAACGCGTTCCTGATCGCGATCGCCTCGGCGGAGAAGCGGGTGCAGATACAGTCGCCGTACTTCATCCCCGACCAGGGGATCGAGGACGCCCTTGTCTCGCAGTCACTCGCCGGCGTTGAGACGCGACTCATGATGACCGGGGTTCCGGACAAACGGATCCCCTGGTGGGCGGCGTTCACCTACCTCGACGACTTCGTGCGCGCCGGCGGTCGGGTCTTTCAGTACCGTGCGGGCTTCTTCCACCCCAAGACGATGACGATCGACGGCTCGGTTGCCGTCATCGGCACGACCAACTTCGACATCCGCAGCTTCGAGCTCCACGACGAGCTCAGCATCGTCTTCTACGACGAGGACGTCGCTGCCTCTCAGGACGCGATCTTCGAGGAGGATCTCGCGAACTCGGCCGAGTACACCCTCGCCGACGCCACCGGGATCAGCCGGCTCCAGCGCCTTCGCAACGCGCTCGCGCGACTCAGCTCTCGCGTTCTGTAGGCCGCTGCGGGACCGCAGGGACCGACGCCTTCCTCGGCCACTGCCCGAGGAAGAGGGCACGCGTCACCGTGTTGAGACCGAGTGCCCACGCGATCAGGGTCGCCGTCGTCATCACGGTGATCTCTGAGAGGATCGCACCCGGCCAGCCCGAGCCGACCATGACGTACGGCAGCACCAGCATCTGTGCGCCGTAGATGCCCAGGGTCTTCTGGCCGACCCACGCTTGAGCGCCGATCAGGCCTGAGGGCTGCAGTCGGAAGACCGCCCAGCTCGCGGCAATCCCCCCCATCCCAACGGCGAAGAGCGCCGGGACACCTCCCGGGCGTAGCGCCGTGAGCGAGACGAACACCGTCGGCCCTCCCACTGCGAACCACCTGTCGAAGCGCCGCAGGCGAGCCCGGTGCTTTCCGCAGAGGTAGCCCAGTATCAGGAACGGATAGAGCCAGGCGATCTTGTCGATACCGAGCGTCTGGGGCAACGGCAGTGCGAGAAGCGCGCCCATGGCGAGCGCGAAGCCTCCGGTCCACACGTCAGAGCGGCTGACCAGCCTTGCCAACGTGAACACCACGAACAGGGCGAAGAGCACCCAGAGGTACCACATCTGGAAACCACGGTGCGGATCGACCAACGCCGAGCCGAGCCGCGGAATCCAGCCGGAAGGCGGCACGTGCCGCAAAGGCATCACCAAAGCGACCCACATGACATAGGGCACCAGCAGGATCAGGGCCTTGGTCCGGAGGAACCGCACGGGATTCGTCCCTTCACGGCCCGGAAGGACGTAGCCCGAGAGGAACGTGAACAGGGGCATGTCGAAGGAGAGCATGACCGCGACGAGCCAGGATGCGCCCGGCAGATGCATGAACTCGGATCGAAGGCTCAGGAGATGCTGCGCCGGCACCAGCGCGATGGCGAAGAACTTGAGGGCATCCACGAGCAGGTTGCGTTGACCGGGCGCCCTTCCCACGGATCCCCCCTCGAGTAGAGGCCTTGCGGTGCGTGCCATGTACCAGTATGTACGACGGCGGAAGCCGTGCGTGCGTGTCTGCGACAATGGTGACCCCGCCACCCGAGGAGGAGCGTTCGATGTTCTTTGGACCGCGAGTCCAGCACGCCACCATCGATGAACTTCGCCAGGCCGTCGCGAACGGCTCACACCTCGTGATCGACGTGCGCGAACCTCACGAATACGCGTCCGGCCACGTGCCGAGCGCGATCAACATGCCCGTCGGCAGCTTGCCCCAAGCAGCGGCCGCGCTCGACCACGACGCTCAGATCCTCGTGATCTGCCAGAGCGGGCATCGGAGCGTCACGGCATCCAAGCGACTCATGAAGGCTGGATTCACCCAGGTGCGCAACGTCACCGGTGGCACATCATCGTGGCAAGGTCCACTCCAGCGGTAGGGGACAGCCCCTCCCGGCTCGAGTCGGACGACCCCATGCGTGTCCCGAGAAGCGAAGCGGCCCCGCCAGACGGATCCGGCGAAGCCACAGGTGGTTCGTATGGTGCGGGTGAAAGGAGTTGAACCTTCACGGGGTTGCCCCCACATGGACCTGAACCATGCGCGTCTGCCATTCCGCCACACCCGCGTAGCGCGAAAGGAAATACTATCAGGGCAGGTAGGGCAGGGCAAGAATACCTGCTGAGATGCCTCGTCGTGGAGTAGGCGCCTGACCGTCAGGCACGTGCTGCGTCCCGGGATACCTGCCGCGCGCGGAGTACTTTGACGGCATCGATGACCAACACCGGAATCACGATCGCGGGTACCATGATCCTCCACTCGGCGAGCCCCAGAGGAACCGTTCTGAAGATCTGCTCGGCTCCCGGGAAGTACACGACGACCATCTGCATCGCCGCACCGATCGCGATCGCGCCCAGTAGCAGCGGGTTGGCGAAGGTCGCGCGGGAGAAGATCGAATGCTCCTGCGAGCGGAATGTGAGTGAGAAGAGGAGCTTCTGCAGCACCAGCGCCGTGAACGCGGCCGTCTGTGCCGACATCACCGAGGCGTCGTACTGCGGAGCGAACGCCTCATGCGAGAGCGGCACCCCGTGGAGCACGAGCACTCCGAGGTACGCACTGAGGGTCCCGACCATGAGTACCAACCCACGCCCGACGATTCGGGTCAGTGACTGCCGGGTCATGATGCCCTCGTCGGGGCCTCTCGGAGGACGGTCCATCATGCCTTCTTCGGCGGGGTCGACGCCCAGGGCCAACGCCGGGAGGCTGTCGGTGGCCATGTTGGTCCAGAGCAGCTGCACGGGGTAGAGCGGAACCGGCAGGCCGCCCACGGTCGCGAGGAACATCAGCAGCACCTGGCTCATGTTGGCCGAGAGCAGGAACTGGATGAACTTCGTGAGGTTGGTGAAGACCACGCGCCCTTCTCGGATCGCCGAGACGATGGTCGCGAAGTTGTCGTCGGCAAGCACCATGTCCGAGGCGTCCTTGGCGACTTCGGTTCCCGTGATGCCCATCGCCACGCCCACGTCCGCTGCCGAGAGGGCCGGCGCATCGTTCACTCCGTCGCCGGTCACGGCCACCACGTGCCGCCGCGACTGCAAGGCCTTGACGATGCGCATCTTGTGGAGCGGATCGACCCGAGCGACGACCGTCGTATCGGCGAGCTCGTCCGCGAGCTCCTCGTCATCCATGCGCTCGATGTCGGACCGCTCAAGCACGCGGCCACCGTCCGGCAGGCCGACCTCGGTGGCGATCGCACGAGCGGTGACCTCGTGGTCGCCGGTCACCATGATCACGCGTACTCCGGCGCGCTGCGCGATCCTGATGGCCTCCGGAACCTCCGGCCGGGGAGGATCGACGAGCCCGACCACGCCGAGCAGGGTGAGGTGCTCCTCGGCGAGTTCGAGGCTCTCGGGGCGCGACTCGAACCGCCGCTCAGCGACCGCGAGCGTGCGAAGACCGCTCGCGGCCATCCGGACGATCGTGTCCTCGACCTCGGCACGCTGGCCGTCTTCGAGTACGCAGAGGCGCAGAACCTTCTCGGGCGCGCCCTTCGTGTACGCGACCCACTCGCCCGGCTCCTGGTGCAGCGTCGTCATCATCTTGCGCTCGGAAGTGAACGCGACCTCGTGCCGACGGGGCGCCCGCTGTTCAGCGTCCGACTTCTCAAGCCCGGCACGCTGCGCAGCGAACACAAGCGCCGTTTCGGTCGGGTCGCCCACTGCCTGACCGTCGACCACCTCGGCGTCGTTGACCATGACGCCCGCCTTGAGCAGCCGCTTAGCCCACTCCGGCGCCCGTGGCCCCATATCCGCTGCACCGATCGCACTCCCGTCGGGTGCTTCCAGCGCCACCACGGTCATCTGGTTGAGCGTGAGCGTGCCGGTCTTGTCGGTGGCGATCACGTCGGTTGAACCCAGCGTCTCGACCGAGTGCATCTTGCGCACGATCGCTCGCTTCTCAGCCATGCGCTTGACGCCGACGCCCAGCGTGATGGTCACAACCGCGGTCAGCGCCTCGGGAATCGCCGAAACCGCGAGCGAGATCGCGGCAAGGAACATCTCGTCGAGCGGACGGCCCGCAACGGCCCCGGCGGCAAACACGATCGTCGAGGCAACCACGACGAATGCCGCGATGAAGCGGCCCACGCGCTTGAGCTCGCGCTGAAGCGGCGTGGTTTGCTCTTGCCCGCTGGCGACTTCAGCGATCCGGCCGAGCTCCGTTCGCTCCCCGGTCGCCACCACCAGGCCGAGCGCTCGGCCATGCTGGACCGTCGAGCCCAGACTCGCCATGTTGCGTCGGTCGCCCAGGACCAGACTGGCGCCCTCGATCGCCTCGGTGCTCTTGAGCACCGCCAGCGACTCGCCCGTAAGAGAGGATTCGTCGACCTGCAGATCGGCGACCTCGACGAGCCGAAGGTCAGCGGGAACGATGTCGCCCGTCGCCAGAACGACGATATCCCCCACGACCAGCCCACCGGCGACCAACTGCTCCTTGCGGCCGTCACGAATGACGGTCGCATGCGGCGCGGACATCTCGCGAAGCGCATCGACAGCCTGCTCTGCCCTGTTCTCCTGCAGAAAGCCGAGTACGGCGTTGAGCACGATGATCGCGAGGATGACGGTGGCGTCCACCCAGTCGCGTCCGACGGCGGCGATGAGTGCGGCAGCGATCAGGAGCCACACCATGATGTCGTTGAACTGAGAAAGGAACATCCTGGTTCGCGACTGCCGAGGGGGCGGCGGGAGTTCGTTGGGGCCGTCGGCGTCGAACCGTCGCTCCGCCTCAGCGGCGCTCAGTCCCTGGTCGGGTGACGTTCCCGTGCGTCGCAGCGCTTCGGCAACGTCCAGCTGGTACCAGAGCGCCGCGACTGCTTCGTCAACGGCTACCGGTTCTGGTCGAGTTCTCGGCATCGCTTCCTCCTGTGTGTCCAGACGGTATGCGACGCGAGCATGCCCAGGGTACCGGGCACCATGCGAGGGTAGAGGACCGCCTCGGCACGCACTCGCGCCGAAGGTCTGGTCACTTAAGGTCCGCCCGGGGTGTTCACCCGTGGATGACGAACGGACCGCCGAGCGATGCTCGGCCGACTACTCCCCTTCGGCGAGCAGTATACCTGTCGGGTCGCTCAGCCCCAAGTGCCTCTGTCCGGCCGACGTTGCCCACAGGGCTCCTAGAGGAACCCGAGTGCGCAGCGCGGGTCTTCGAACGAATCCTCATGAGCGTCTTGAGGGTGTGGCCGGAAGTCGTCAGCGCACGCCAGGGTCCGGAACCGACCTACTTCGTGCGGCCGGTTCCCTCTTCCGACTCATCATCCGCCGTCATCGCGTACGAGAGGATCCGGTACGCCGGCAGGACCATGATCGTGGCGCCGAGCATCTCCAGCCATTCCTCGATCCCGATCTCGAAGAGCCGCCCGAGACCCTGCCACTTGCGGTAGATCTGCGCGACCTCCAGAAGGAACCCCCCGCTGGCCAGAACGACGAACCCCAGCGCGAAGAGCAGCACCTCGAAGCGCCACTCACGCCAGGCCCTGAGGAGCTGCTTGCCGAAGACCAGGGCCAGGCCCGCCGCGATCAGGAGGTAGAGGACCATCCACTGATCGGTGAAACGGATGTTGAAGACCTTCATGCGATAGAGCGCACTGCCCATCCGCTCGTGAAATCCCGCGACTTCATCGGCTGACAGGAGCGTGTAGCCGACCCCCATCAGAAGCCAGAGCGGCCTCAGGACCGCGGTCTTTCGCCGGTCGGGCACCAGTCGTGATCCGAGCACGAGGTAGCCGATGGCGATGACGAAGAGCTGGACTCCGGCGTACCACGAAGGCAGATTGGCCTCGATGTCGAGGTTGAACAGCTCGAACAGCTTCGAGGAGTTCCATCCCAAGGCGATCCACGCGAAGTACACCGCCACGAAGAGCGTGTCGAATACGAGGAGCGCGAGGAAGAGTCGCTTCGGGAGCGCAAGCCAAGCCGCTCGCTGGGGGTCTGCCTTGAAGGAGGCGGCAGTACTTTCAGGCCCAAGTCCCATTCCCACGCGCTCCGCCTCACGCATCGATCCCCTGACCGTCTGCAGGATTGTAGCAGCGGCAGCGGACGGTCGCTCCGCCGGGCCGCGGTACGCGGGCGGCGGCTAGTACCCCGCCTGCTTCAGCACGGCCGCGAGGTTCTCGATCTTGTCGACCTTCCAGGTTTCTCCCGCGCGTCGCATCCGCACTTTGACGTTCAGGGTCTTCCCCTTGTACGGCACGGCGACCACCACGTGCGCGATGTCCCCGTCGACGCTTCACCGACCGGACCGACCCCCGCGCGTAAGCCTGTGCTGCGAGCGCCTTGAGCGAGCTGCTGCCGAGCGGGATGCGCTTGGGGAGCGTGCCCGCTTCCACGTGCTCGCGGATCTCCTGATCGAGCGAGGCCCGGGCCTTCGCCTTGACCTGGCTCTCGGTGACGTCAGGGTGTGTCTTGAGGTATTCCGAGAGTACGGCGTGGGTCTCTGCGGTGGAAGAGAACACCTCGTCCACGGCGGAGTTCACGATCGCCGAGGTGTCGAGAGAAGCGGCGACCTTGTCGGCATCGCCCTTCATCGCGGCCGACGCGATCCCGGAGACGGCGTTCTCGGGTGTGTTCCTCTGCGTCGCATCCCAGGCCGACGTATCCGGCAGCCGAGAGCACGAGGACCATGGCGAGCACGCCGATGCCGACCGCGGCTCGTTTGCGAGTCCAATAGGATGGCTGCTCGGTGTTGTCGCCTTGGTCGTCCACCCTCACACGCCCCTTCGCCGCAGGAATCGCCGCCGGGCACCCGGCCCGACACGATCCTAGGGATGGTGCCACCCAGCATACTCCCTCGCAGCCTGCGATGATGCGTGTCAGCCTTCGCCGCTCACCCCACGCCAGACCGCCGCGCCGAACTCCCGCAACCCGGTGATCGCCCGGCGCGGTCCACGCCTGGCAAGTCGGACGCGCGCACCCACGTAGCGACGTAATCTGACGACCTGTCGGGCGCTCAGAAGGCGGAGAGCCTCATCGAAGATCAGAGGCTCCATGTCCCTCGAACCAAGCCGGCGCAGGCCCGCGAGCCCGTCGACGGACGTCGCGAACGCTGCGTCGGCGACCTCGCCGAGCCGCTGCGCCAGGCCCTCGAGGTCGGCACGCAACCCGGGGCGCTCTCCGGGCGCGAAAGCGGCGAACTCGTAGTCGAACGGCACTTCCCGGATGGGGCGGCCGGTGACCACGTAGAGCTCGCAGTAGAGGTACTTGAACGCGAGCCGCACAAGCCCCTCCTTCTCGATACGCCGCATCGACGTGCGCACCATGCAGTCGTGCAGTATGCGAAAGGAAGCCTGCTCGGCCGCGCGCTGGACGTAGTCGTGGTCCTCGGCGAGCACGACGGTCTCGTCGAAACCGCCGATGGCCTCATGGACCTCTCGGCGGATGAGGATGCAGAAGCCCGGCGCATGCGGCGAGACATACTGCATGACGTCGAGGTACATGTTGACGACCTCGCACGCGAAGACGTTGCGCGCCTCACGCTCGATGGGATCGACGAAGGTGGTGGCGACGCCGAGCCCGCGCGCCTCGAACTCACCGACGGCCGACGCGATGAAATCGTCGTCGAGCTCGTCGTCAGCGTCGAGAAAGAGGAGCAGCTCAGCTGTAGCGACGCGCGCGCCGGCGTTACGTCCGGCCGCGGGCTTGCCGCCGTCGACCACCTGCGCGCCGTGCTGCTCGGCCACAGCACGGGTGTCATCGTTCGAGCCGGCGTCGGCTATGACGATCTGATCCGGGCGCTGCGTCTGGCGCTCGAGGGCGCCGAGAAGGTCCGGCAGCCGCTCGGACTCGTTGAGCGTTGGGATGACGACGGTGAGCGTAGGCGGCATCGGGTCCTCGTGAATGGTCGGCATAGCGGGCTGCGACCAGTCTCGCACAGCCCCCGGGGATTGGGGTACGGGTTGCTCGGCTAGAATGGGCAGCGTGACGACACCGGGCGAAGGCGAGATCGGGAGGCGCGTGGAGCAGCAGCTCATCCTCGACCGCTACCGCCCCCTCGCAGAGCTCGGCGAGGGTGGCTACGCCACCGTCGTCCTGGCCTGGGACACGCGCATGCAGCGTCGCGTCGCCATCAAGCGCCTCCCGCTGCCCCTCGACGCTCGCGGCGGCGTGCTCCACAACCCGCCCGGCCTCGCCGAGGCCCGCACGGCCGCGCTGCTGAATCACCCCGCGATCGTCACGGTCTACGACTTCGCCACCGACGCCGACGAGGCGTTCCTCATTATGGAGTTCGTCGACGGCTGCTCGCTCGACGTCCTGCTGGACCGGATACGCGGGCCGCTCGACGCCGACGAGACCGCCGCGGTGATCGGGGCGGTGGCGGACGCGCTCGAGTTCGCACACGGCAACGGCGTGCTGCACCTCGACGTGAAGCCTGGAAACGTCCTCATCGCGCGGGACGGCCGGATCAAGGTCGCCGATTTCGGTATGGCGGCGCTCTCCTCTGCGACGGGGCACGGGATCGCGGGCGGCGGGACCATCGGGTACATGCCGCTGGAGCAGCTCGAGGGGCGGACCGTCAGCGAGTCGACGGATGAATGGGCGCTCGCCCTGCTCGCCTACGAGTGCCTCACCGGCGCGAATCCCTTCTCGGCGCCAACCGCCGAGGCGGCAAGAACGCGCATCGAGACGCTCGAGCCGCCCCCGACCAGCGCCTACGGACCCGGCTTCGGAGCTGCGGTCGACGTCATCCTGCTGGCAGGACTCGGGCCGCTACCCTGACGACCGCTATCCGGATGTCGCATCGTTCGCAGACGCCCTGCTCCCGCATCTCGGCGACCCTGCGACAGGGCTCGATTCCCTCGGCGAACTGGTCGAGGCGCACTCCGAGATCGATCCCGAGACCGATGGGGACCCCGACTGGGGCCGCGTCGGGCTCTGGGACCGGCTCCGGGGCGGGCTCGGTGTCGGACTGCTCCGCGGCCTGGCGGCGGTAGAGTCGGCCTGGCTGACGTGGGCGGGACTCCTGCCGCTCGGCCTCGAGCCGCTGCCGCTGGCCGCAGCGGCGGGGGCGGCGGCGGTGGCCGGTGGGTTCGCGCCCGCGCTCGGCACGGCGATGGGGCTGATCGCCTTCACGATCGGCCTGTATGCACAACAGCTGTGGCTCATCGCGACGGTGTTCGCTCTGGGTGCCGTCGCATGGTGGTGGTTCGTCGCGCGCAAGCGCAGCGGCGCGGCGGTGCTCCCGCTCTCGGCGCCGCTGTTGGCGGCGGCTCGCGTGCCCTACGCGATGCCCCTCCTGGCGGGGTTCGCACTCCCTCCCCTGCAAGCTGCCGCCGCGGCCGCCGTCGGCGGCGCGCTCGCTCTGCTCGCCGCTTCCGCGTCCGGTACGGCCGCACCGTACATCGCCGTGGACCCGCTGCTCTTCGCGGACCCGCAGCGGCTCGTACTCGCAGGCGACTTCGTGCGCGCGGCGTTCAGCCAGCCGCCCACGTGGATCGCGCTGGCCGGCTGGCCGCTCAGCGCGTTCGTGATGTCGCTTCTCGCACGGCGGGCTTCGCGCATCGCCGCGCTCATCGGAGCGATTCTCGGAGGCGCTGTCATCTACGCGACGCATGCTCTGGCGCAGTGGGCGGCCGGTAGTCAGGGCGCTGCCGCGGTCTGGACGGGGCAGGCGTTCCTCGTCTCGCTCGTCGGCTCACTTATACTGGTGGGGCTCGTCGCGGCGCTCGGCGCACCGCTGCGCGCCGAGGAGGAGGCAGCCGACGAGTTCGGCTCTTCCGCTGTGGACGACGATGCGTGGGAAGAGGCTTAAGACCTAGATGAGCATTCTCTCGGACTTCGAGGACCGCATCGGCAACGTCGTCGAGGGCGGTTTCGCGCGCGTCTTCCGCTCCCCGGTCCAGCCCGCCGAGATCGCACGCAAACTCGCGCGCGAGATGGAGCGGCGCAAGGTCGTCGGCGTCGGCAAGGTCTTCGCGCCGACCCTCTACAACGTGCTGCTCTCCCCCGCCGACGACGCGCAGCTCGGCGGGTTCGCCGAGACGCTCGCAGGCGAACTCGAGACGTACCTGGTGGGTGTCGCTCGGGAACGCTCGTACGCGCTGGCGACCCGGCCGGTCGTGCGGTTCCTCATCGACGACGACCTGAAACTGGGACGCTTCGACGTGATCGGCGAGCTGCTCTCGCCCGAGGAGATGGCTGCCGAGCTCAACGAGGAGCTCCCGATCTCGAGCGGTGGCCTGCCGGCCGACTCCGCCGACGCGCGCGCATCCGCACCGCCGCTGGCGGAGGTCGTGCCCGTGGTGAAGCCGGGCCTCTTCTACGACGCCGAGGCCGAGATGAGCGACGCGACGAGTGCCTGGGCGGCCTCGGGGAGCCTTGGGGAACCCCCCGTCCCTCCGGCGACCATCACGATCCGCGGCATCGGGCAGGAGATCGCGTTGCGCGGCGATCGGATGGTCGTGGGACGCCTCGCCTCCTGCGACGTGTGCCTCGCCGACTCCAACACCTCGCGGCAGCATGCCGCGTTCGTGCGTGACGGCGCCGGCTGGGCCGTCGAGGACCTGGGCTCGACCAACGGCACGCTCGTCAACGGCGAGCGCGTCGAGCTCCTACGGCTGGTAGACGGCGACGTCGTGGTCGTCGGAGTCACCGAACTCGTCTTTCACGAGCCGAGGCTGACCGCATGATCGATGTCGTGCTGCTGGCCGGCCGGCTGCTGCTCCTCGCGCTCCTCTACCTGTTCCTGTTCGCCGCAGTCAAGGCGGGGATCGGACTCGTCGCCGGCCAACGCAAGAAGGGCGCCGGCGCCTGGACGGTCCGAGTCGTCCAAGGGCCGAGCGCGCTCATGGGCATCACCGTGCCCGTCAACGGTCCGGTTGTGATCGGCCGCTCGCCCGGCGCCGACATCGTCATCGGTGACGACTTCGTCTCCGCGAAGCACACGCGCATCTCACCGGCCGGCGACGGAGCGGTCATCGAGGACCTCGGCTCGACCAACGGCACCGTGCTCAACGGACAACGTCTGACCGCCCCTCAGCAGCTTCGTCCGGGCGACGCGATCGACATCGGCAGCGTCAAGCTCAAGGTGGACCGTTCGTGACCCCGCGCTCGAAGCAGAGCTGGGCGGCACTCTCCGATATCGGCCGCGTGCGCACCCACAACGAGGACAGCGTGCTGGCGCAGCCGCCGCTGTTCGTGGTCGCCGACGGCCTCGGTGGTCACGAGGCGGGAGAGGTCGCGAGCTCGATAGCGATCGAGACCGTGCGCGACCACGCGCCCCGGCGCCCCGACGCCAAGTCGCTCGCCCGCGCTGTGAAGGCCGCCAACCGCGAGGTCATCCGCTCGGCGCGCGAAGGCTACGGCAAGTCGGGCATGGGCACGACCATGACCGCCGCCATCGTGGAGGGCACACAGATCGCCATCGCTCACGTGGGCGACTCGCGCGCGTACCTTCTGCGCTCGGGCCGGCTCGAGCAGATCACCGACGACCATTCGATGGTCGCCGACATGATCCGCCGAGGCCAGCTCACCGACGCGGAGGCGCGCTACCACCCCAACCGCAGCGTCATCACGCGGGCGCTGGGAACCGACCCCACGATGTACGCCGACACCTACGAGTTCACCGCCGGTGCCGGTGACCGGCTGCTCCTGTGCTCCGACGGCCTGACCGGCATGCTCGAGGACGCGATGATCGCCGAGACGCTGGTGACCTACCCCGACCCCGGGGTCGCTGCGCGGGCGCTCGTCGACGCGGCCAACGACGCCGGCGGGCACGACAACATCTCCGTCATCGTGGTCGACGTGGGCGGCGAAAGTGCCGTCCGAGGCGCCGCGGTCGACCCCAGCGGCGCGCGGCGCGGCCGTGGCTGGCTCGCCCTTATCGGCTGGCTGCTGCTCTTCGCGTTGATCGTCGGCGGGGTGGTGTTCTCGGCGTATCGCGTGGCGGAGTCCCGCGCGTATCTGGCCGCCGAGAACGGCGTCGTGGTCATCTACCAGGGCGTACCCGGCAGCTTCGCCGGCATCACGCTGTCACGCCGGTCCGAGGAGACCACCGTCGCCGTCGACGAGCTCGACTTCGCGCTCCGGGCGCGGCTTCAGGCCGGGCTGCCGATGCCCTCGCTGGAGGAGGCGCGAGCGGCCGTCGAGAGCTACCGACAGACCATCGCCGACAACAACGCTCCCGTCTCCTCACCTGCCACCGCCTCCCCCGACGCCGTGCCCTCGGCTCCCTAGGGACCGCCGATGAGACCTCGCCGAACAACCGAACTGCTCCTCCTGCTCGCGGCCACCCCGCCGGTGCTGTTGATCTTCGCGCTCGGCGACGCCCAGCGCCTCAAGTCACTCGAGCCCGCCAGCCTCTTCGTGCCGGGCGCACTTCTGCTCGCCTTTCTCATCGCGCACCTCGCGGTCCGGCGCTTCGCCCCCGGGGCCGACCCGGGACTGCTCCCGGTCACCTACGTGCTCTCCGGGATCGGGCTCGCGATGGTCACCCGGCTCGACCCCAAGTTGGCCGCGAGCCAGGTGGTGTGGCTCTTCATCGGCGTCGCCGCACTCGTGCTCACGCTGATCGCGGTGCCTTCACTCGAACGCCTCGCGCGCTACAAGTACACGCTCATGGTCACCGGCCTCGGGCTGTTGCTCTTGCCCGCATTCATCGGCCGCGAGATCAACGGCGCCAAACTCTGGATCCGCGTCGGAGGACTGTCGTTCCAGCCGGGCGAGATCGCCAAGATACTGATCGTGCTCTTCCTCGCCGCCTACCTCGCCGAGAACCGCGAGCTCCTTTCTGTCTCCACCCGCCGGTTCCTCGGCATCAAGATCCCTGAGCCCCGGACGCTCGGCCCGCTGCTGCTCATGTGGCTCGTCTCGCTGTTCGTGCTCGTCTTCGAGCGCGACCTCGGCTCCTCGCTGTTGTTCTTCGCGATCTTCCTCGTGATGCTCTACACAGCCACGGGCCGTGTCGCCTACGTCGTGGTGGGACTCGCGCTCTTCGGGGTCGGCGCCACAGCCGCCTATCTCGCATTCACGCATGTCCACACGCGCGTCGACATCTGGCTGAACCCGTTCGCTGATGCTGCCGGCAAGGGCTACCAGCTCCTCCAGTCGCTGTTCGCGCTCGCCGCAGGCGGGCTGACCGGCGCAGGGCTCGGCATGGGTCTGCCCACGCGCATCCCGTTCGTGGCGACCGACTTCATCTTCTCGGCGATCGGCGAGGAGCTCGGGCTGCTCGGCGCGTCGGCCGTCATCATCTGTTTCCTGATCTTCTCGGTGCGCGGGCTGGCCACGGCCTCGCGCGCGAAGACCGACATGGCGGCCTTCACGGCGACCGGACTGGTCGCGGCGATCGGTCTTCAGGCGTTCGTGATCATCGGCGGGGTCACGCGGCTCATCCCGCTGACCGGCGTGACGCTGCCGTTCGTGAGCTACGGCGGATCGTCGCTGCTGTCGAGCTTCATCGCGCTCGGGCTCCTGCTCCGCGCGGGCGACGAGGGCACCGGCATCGAGACCGAGATGCAGCTGACCTCAACGGACCTGGGGGTCTTGGGCAGGCTCGCTCTCGGCCGACGGCTCACCCGCGTGACCGGCCTCATCGCCGTGCTCATGGTGGCCCTGATCGTCAACCTCACCTGGATCCAGGTCATCGACGCGCGGACGCTCCGCAACAGCGCCGCCAACACCCGCAATCTCGCCGCCGAGGCCCGCAACGACCGCGGGGCGATCCTGACGCGCGACGGGGTGGTGCTCGCCCAGTCGGACCCCGTCGGCAACGGCACCTACAAGCGCGTCTATCCCAAGGGTTCCTTCGCCGCGCACACCGTCGGCTACTTCAGTCCGAAGTACGGGCGCGCGGGCATCGAGGCCTCCGAGAACGACGTCCTTTCGGGTGGCGAACGTACCTTCGCGACGTGGGGCGACGCGTTCGATGCAGCCGTGGGCCGCTCGGTCCCCGGCAACGACGTGCTGCTGACCATCGACAACAAGGTCCAGGCCTCGGCCATCAAGGCGCTCGACGGCCGGCGCGGGGCGGTGGTCGTGCTCGACCCGCGCACGGGTGCGGTGCTCGCGATGGCGGCGAACCCGGACTACGACCCCAACGACATCGGCGCCCGATGGACGGAGCTCCAAGCGCCCGATTCCGGCGCCCCGCTCATCGACCGCGCTCGCCTCGCGCTCTATGCCCCGGGATCGACCTTCAAGGTCGTGACGCTGACCGGGGCGCTCGCCAGCGGCGTCGCGACGCCCGAGACCGTCCTGCCCGGGCCCGGCTCGATGGACATCGGCAACGCCCCGGTCACCAACTTCGAGGGCGGGAGCTACGACCGGATCGACCTGGTCAGGGCGACGATGAAGTCGGTCAACACGGTCTTCGCACAGCTCGCGGTTCAGATGGGCGCCCCGGCGCTCGTCAAGCAGGCGGAACGGTTCGGCTTCGACACCAAGGTCCCCTACGAGCTGCCCGTCAAGACCTCGCTGATGCCGGATCCCGCCGAGATGACCACGTGGGAGACCGCCTGGGCGGGCGTCGGCCAGCCGGTCGGCGAACACGAGAGCCCCGCCGGTCCCCAGTCGACCGTGCTGCAGATGGCGCTCGTGGCCGCCGGGATCGCCAACAAGGGCGTCGTCATGGTGCCGCAGGTGGTCGGCAGTGTGCGCGACCGCGCGGGCCGGGAACTCGCAGGATCTCGTCCCAAGGCGTTCACGACCGCGACCGACGCGGCCACCGCCGAACAGGTCAACGGCATCATGCAGAAGGTCGTGAGCAGCGGCTCGGGTGCTCGGGCGCAGATCGACGGCGTGAAGGTCGCCGGGAAGACCGGAACCGCGGAGGTCGGCAAGGGACAGCCCACGAATGCGTGGTTCATCGCATTCGCCCCCGCCGACAACCCCACGGTCGCCCTGGCCATCATGATCGAGGGCGGGGGTATCGGCGGTCAGGTGGCGGCGCCGGCGGCCAAGCCGGTGCTCGAAGCCGCCCTGAGAGCACAGAGCGGGAAGTAGGAGTCGACGTCCTGAGGCAACGCTGCGGAAACACGCGGAGTCAACGGCCCGATGAGGCCGCCAAGTGGACTAGAATATCGGCAGCGGGGAATCTGTCCCGCAGGTGACGAGCACGGGGGCACTACGTGGAAGATCTGGTGTTTGGCCGCAGATACCGCGTGACCGAGAAGATCGGCACCGGCGGGATGGCCGACGTGTACAAAGCCGTCGACCAGACGCTCGGGCGCACCGTCGCCGTGAAGGTGATGCACGCGCGCTATGCAGCCGACCCCGCCTTCGCTTCCCGCTTCCGTCAGGAGGCCCAAGCCGCGGCCAACCTGCAGAGTCCCAACATCGTCAACATGTACGACTGGGGCGCCGACGGCGACACCTACTACATCGTCATGGAGTACGTGCGCGGAAGCGACCTGAAGTCGATCATCCTCGAGAAGGGCGCGCTGCCCTCCAAGAAGGTCGCCGATATCGGAGCGCAGATCGCGGCCGCGCTGTCGGTGGCTCACGGGTACGACATCATCCACCGGGACATCAAGCCGCACAACGTGATGGTGCAACCCGACGGCTCGGTCAAGGTCATGGACTTCGGCATCGCCCGAGCGGGCAACTCGACGATGACCCAGACGGGCTCGGTGCTCGGCACCGCGCACTACGTCTCCCCCGAGCAGGCACAGGGCCGTGAACTCACGGGCGCGAGCGATCTGTACTCTCTCGGCGTCGTTCTGTACGAGTGCGTGACCGGCACGCTTCCGTTCGATGCCGACACCCCCGTCGCGGTGGCGCTCAAGCAGGTCAACGAGCAGCCACTTCCCCCCAGCGCCGTGAACAACACCATCGACCCGGGGCTTGAGGCCATCATCGTCAAGGCGATGCAGAAGCGCGCGCCCGACCGCTACTCGACCCCCGACGAGATGCGCAAGGACCTGTTGCGCGTGGTCAGCGGCGAGCCGGTGCAGGCTGCCTCGGCCGCTGCGGGCGCGATGGTCGCTGGCGGCTCCGCAGCCGCGGCGGCAGCGCGGATGGACAAGACCTCCGTGCTGCCCACCGTCGGCGCCGACGGACCGAACGGCTACGGCCAGCCGCCGGCGCGTCGCGCCGCGCCAAAGAAACGCCCCGTCTGGCCTTGGATCCTCGCCGTCGTGCTGCTCGCCCTGGCCGGCCTTGGGGTGGCTTGGGGCATGGGTGCGTTCGGTCCCAAGAGCGCCAGCGTGCCGGACGTGATGGGGAAGACACGCGCGGAGGCGCAGGCGATCCTGACCGAGGCCGGCTTCGTGGTCGGCATGGTCAACGAGGACTTCAGCGGCACCGTGCCCGCCGGCGTCGTGATGAGCCAGCAGCCCGCTGCGAACTCGAGCGCCAAGAAGGGCAGCTCCGTCGCACTGACGCTCTCCAGGGGCCCCGATATGGCTACGGTGCCGACTGTCACCGGCATGACCGAATCTGACGCGTTCAAGGCGCTTGAGGCCGCAGGTTTCAGCCCGCAGGCGCTGCCTTCCGAGTTCAACAAGACCGTTCCTTCCGGAACCGTGTTCAAGCAGACCCCCGAGGGCGACACCGAGGCGGTCAAGGGCAGCACCGTCAGCTACGTGGTGTCCCGAGGGACCGAGTTGGTGCAGGTCCCGGACGTGACCGGCAAGTCCCAGTCTTCGGCGACCTCGGCTCTTCAGAAGGCCGGCTTCAAGGTCTCGGTCAGAGAGTCGACCAGCGACAAGGTGGACAAGGGCTCGGTCATGTCGCAGAACCCGCCGGGCGGAGTCTCCGTGGCAAAGGGCTCGACGGTGAGCATCACCGTGGCGAGCGGGCCGAGCACCGCCAAGGTGCCCGCGGTCGTCGGCGACAGCGAATCCACAGCGAAGTCGAAGCTGTCGGATGCCGGCTTCAAGGTCACCGTGGTGACCGAGGCCGGGTCGGGCACCCTCAACGTCACGAAGCAGAACCCGATCGCCGGTGAGAGAGTCGACGTCGGCTCAACCGTGACCATCACGCTCGACGGCCCGCCTCCGACGCCGTAGCACCGCCCGCCCGCAACGCCACGGCCGTTGGCACAGGGTTCTCTGTGTCGATGTCTGTGCGCACTTGGACACGGGACCCGCGCAAACACTGATTCGCCCGCTCCGACGGAGGAACATGGCCCGCACTGACCAGACCTACCGAGGCCGCAGGGACGATTCCGCTTCGATCACGCGGATCGTGCTCACGTTGCTCGGCGTCGTCGTGGCGGTCGGGCTGGTCGGATGGGGCGTGTTCGCGTTCGCAGGGGCACTCGTCGGTCCCGACACCACCGCAACCGTCGAGGAGCCCATCGCCAAGCCGGCCGTTCAGCCGCCGAAGCCCACCGTCGTTGCAACGCGTGCCGTGGACCCCACCCCGACGATAGCGGCGGCGCCACCTGCCGAGAAGCCGAAACCCAAGGCCCCGGCGCCGAGCCCCGCTCCCGTCGCGAAAGCACAGAGCGACCAGTTCGTGGTGGTCATCGACCCCGGGCACCAAGGCAAGGGCAGCAACAAGCCCGAGCCGATCGGCCCCGGTTCGAGCACGACCAAGCCCTCGGTGACCAGCGGCGCAACCGGCTCGGTGACCAAGCGGCCCGAATCGCTCGTCAACCTCGAGGTCTCGTTGAAGATCCAGAAGGCGCTCGAGGCACGCGGGGTCAAAGTCATCATGGTGCGCACATCTCAGAACGTGAACATCAGCAACTCGGAGCGGGCCGCGATCGCCAACAAGGCCGGCGCCGACCTCCTGCTTCGCATCCACTGTGACGACGCGAGCAACGGGAGCCTGAACGGGCTGCTGACGATGGTCCCCGCCAAGAACAAGTGGACCGGCCCGATCGTGGCCCCGTCGGCCAAGGCGGGCAAGGCGATCCGCTCCGCCGCGCTCAAGTCCACGGGTGCGCGCGACCGGGGCATCGTCTCGACAGCCGAGATGACCGGATTCAACTGGAGCAAAGTGCCGTCGGTCATCGTCGAGATGGGCCTGATGTCCAACGCCCGAGAAGACCGGCTGCTTTCAAGCGCGTCTTATCAGAACAAGCTGGCAACCGGCATCAGTGACGGCGTCGTCACCTACCTGAACTCGACCCGCTAGCCGGGTCTCGGACCCAGAGCCGCAACGGCGTCGGCCATGTCGTCGAGTGCGCTCGGAGCCAGCCGGTAGTAGACCCACAGCCCACGCTTCTCGGCGACGACAATCCCGGCGTCCTGCAGGATCCGCATGTGATGTGAGACGGTCGGTGCGCCGAGGCCCAGCTGCTCGGCGAAGGTACAGGCGCACACCTCGTCGGCGCAGCAACGGTCGGTTCCCGCGCAGGCGCTGGCCGCCAGAGTCTTCACTATCTCGCGCCGGACGCCTGAGGCGAGCGCCTTGAACAGCAGGTCGGTGCGCGTGGTCTGCTCGGCGACGCCGGTCATGGGTGGCTCCTTCGGCAGTTCGATGGCTGTCGAAACAGTACCCGCCAAGGGGCGGGTCCCGCAAGGTGCCGGCTGTTCGCTGCCGACGGTCGGTGCGAGTGCCACCCCCCGCGCAGCGTGCGCTATGCTGACGGGGCAAGCGCGCCGAGCCTCGGGGAACCCTCGTGGACGGCGCGAACGAACCCGTCGGAATGGCCGAGCCGTGAACCCCACAGACGTCGCAGCGGTGGCAGCAGGGGCCGGGATCGGCGGCGCGCTGCGCTACGTCGTGGGCGGCTGGGTTGCCGAGCGCGGGGGCGCATCGTTCCCGTGGGGGACCTTCGTGGTCAACATCTCCGGCGCGTTCCTGCTCGGCGTCGTCATGGCGCTGTCGGTGGAACGCGGCGTACTTCCGCCCGCATGGCGCCTCTTCCTCGGCGTCGGGATCCTCGGTGGCTACACCACCTTCTCGACACTGTCCTACGAGAGCATCGCGCTCATGCAGCGGGGACTCGTCATGCAGGGCGCGCTCAACATGTTCGGCTCGGCGCTGGCGGGGCTTGCCGCCGTGTTCGCGGGCATCCTCGTCGGCCGGCTGGTCTAGGGGGCATCATGCACATCGAAGGTCCGGGCAAGCGTGTCACGATCCACCTGGGCGAGTCCGACAAGTTCGGCCACAGGGTGCTCTACGAGGCGATCGTCGAGCTGTTGCGGGCAGAGGGCTGCGCGGGCGCGACCGTCGTCAAGGGCGTGATGGGCTTTGGGAAGAACAGTCGGATCCACACCTCCAGCATCCTCAGGCTCTCCGAGAACCTGCCCGTGATGGTGATCTTCGCCGACACCGCCGACCGCGTGGACGCCCTCATGCCTCGCATCGACGAGATGCTCTCGGGCGGCCTCGTGATCGTCGAGGACGTGCAGATCGCCCGCTACTCCGAGAACCGCGAGTCCTGAGCGGCGGACTCACGGCACGAGGAAGGATCGGCTCGCAACACCGACCTCATCCGACTCGAAGGGAAGACCCATGGCCAACGCGATGCTGAACGACAAGACCTTCGCCATAGCCGACGGGGCGGCAGCGGCCGACATCGGTCTGAGCTCCGCCAGCGCGGGAGTCCGGGCCGAGACCGGCGCGGCCACCATGACCATCGGCGGCACCAGCGCCAAGGCCGCCTTGCTCGTCGCCATCGCGCTCGCCGCCGGGACCGTCGGCTGGAACAACGTCGGGACGATACTGACGCCGGCGAACTCGCTGATATTCCTGGTCGTCTACATCGGCCTGATCGGCATGACCTTCTTCGCGGCCAAGAACCCCCGGATCGCCATCGTGCTCGGGCCGCTGTACGCCGTGGTCTCCGGCCTCTGGGGCGGTGCGATCTCCCAGGTCTACAACGCCCAGTTCAACGGCATCGTCTTGCAGGCGCTTCTGGCGACGGTGACCGTCATGCTTGTCACACTCACGCTCTACTCGTTCAGGATCGTGCGTGTGAGCAGCCGATTCGTTCAGGTGGTCATGGCCGCGACGCTCGGCGTCCTCTTCTTGTACCTCGCGCTGTTCGTTCTCCAGTTCTTCGGCGTGAATGCGCTGGGCTCGGGCTGGGTCGGGCTGGCCATCAGCGGGGTGACCGCCACCGTCGCGGCATTCAATCTGTTCCTCGACTACCACTTCATCGAGCAGGGCGTGAACGGGGGCGCACCGAAGTCGATGGAGTGGTTCTCGGCGTTCGGGCTGCTCGCAACGTTGGTCTGGCTCTACTTCGAGATGCTGCGGCTCCTGAGCTACTTCCGGGACTGACGCCCTCGCCCTCGCCCGGTTCGACGACGGATCAATACACCCAGGGGATCAGCTTCTTGACCCGCTGCTGATACGCGGTGTACTCGGGGAACTTCTCGACCAGCCAGAGCTCTTCTCGGCGTGATTTCACGTCGAAGAAGACGAAGAGCAGCAGCGCATAGCCCAGGGTGAGGCCCCCGTTGACTCGGAGTGCGTAGCCTAAGGCGCCGAAGATGAGCCCGCTGTAGATGGGGTTGCGCACGATCCGATAGGGGCCGGTGACCACCAGCGTCGATTCCGGGAGCGGGTAGGGCAGCGCTGTGAGGTTGTTGCGCCCGAGCCCGAGGAGCCCTGCCGAAGCCAGCGCACCACCCGCGACCATGAGCACGACCCCGACCGCCGACGCGATTCCGGCATACGGTGCGCTCCAGGCCGGCTGCCCTGGCAGCGAGCGTGGGCCGAAGATGACGAGGGCGAACAGGAGGCCTTGGGCGACGACGTACCACTCCCCGCGCGTGCCTCTCCACCACGGAGCGTCAGACATCAGCCGGCCTCTCCACACTTTCTCCAAACCCGATTCATTTCGCCTTCGCACCCGTGTCCGATAGTGGGGTTGCGGCAAAGGCCCCTAGGCAAGGCCCGAACCCAAAACGAATAGCTAATCCCTCTCCTTGTGCGAGAAAGCCCGGTTTGGCAGAGCCGGGCTTTTTCGTGTCTTGAACCGTTTGTCGGGGCCGACGGCGACGGGGTCCCGCTCAGCGTAGTCTCGCCCCCACTTCAGGGATGAGAGCCTCCCGCTGCGCGTCGGGGAGCGCCTTGATGGCTGCCCAGACCTCCGGGCATTTGGCCGACTCGGGCATCTCGAGCTCCGCGCGAATCGCCACATCCACTCGCTGGCGGTTCGGCTTGTCGTCGTCGAGGTCGAGCGCATCGAACAGCCAATGCATCTGACGCAGGTAGCAGGTCATGAACACACCTCCCGACGGGTCCCTCAGGATGTACCCGCACCGGGCTCGGCTGCGTCGGCCGGCCGGCGGCCGATCGGGCTACTGCGCCGGGTCGACCGTGTCCGCGACCTTCTCGATGCTGGTGACCGCAATCTCGGGCCCGGCCATACGAACTGAGGGCCCTTCAAGCTTCTTGCCGGTCGCGATCACCGTCGTGCCCTTGAGCTCATCGAGTCGCGCAGCGAATTCGCCGGCATTGGCGATGACGGCGACGGTCTTGCCCACATCGCCGGCTGCCTCGGTCCCCCCGACGATGACCCAGACGCCGCCTTCCAGATCGCGATACTCGAGCGTGCCCAGCGCCTGCGCGCTCCCGTCCGCGAGCTCGTAGAGCCCGGGCGCGAGCCTCGTGCCCGCCGCGCCGTCAGTGGGCGGCCCCGAGGTTGCCGGGATGCTGCCGGGGTTCTCGGCTGGTCTGGTGACGCCGGCCGGACCGCACGCGACAAGCGAGCCTGCGAGAGCGAGCGTGAGTAGTGCCGAGACGATGCGTCCGATCATGGGGGCCTCCGCAGTCGAATGGTCTTCGCCTCGTCTGACGAGCAATCAGCCCGACGGGTTCGCGCCTCGGTGACGCCGATCAGCCGTCGATCCCCGTCGCCGACGCAACGGTCTCGGCCCAGGCGTCGATCGCAACCCAGTCGCGGAAGTCGCCCTCGGGCGCCTTCATGAGCGACATGACCGTGCGCTCGGCGAACCCGAACTTCTCCGGCTCGTTCCAACCTGCGAACAGGCCGATGTCGACCGGCTTGATACCGGTGGCAGCGATGATCGGATCGGTGTACGCGCGGACTTCATCGGACTTGCCCTTGTCGGTCATGGTGAGGCCACAGGTGTAGAACGCTACCGGCATCTCCCTGAGGGCCCCGCCGTGCGCCTCGGCCCACTTCCTGGCATCCGCATGCCACCGGCCCGCGCGAACGCCGCTGCCCAGCACCACAACGTCATAGCCGACGGGATCGCCCGCGGCCTTCGCCGGGACGATGTCGACCGTGACGCCGTGCTTTGCGAGGTCCGCCCCGATTCGTTCCCCTATTCCCTGAGTGCATCCGGACTTCGTTGCGTACACAACCAGTACCTTCATGGCTCTGTCTCCTCTCGTTCTGCTCGGCCGCCCGGTTCCGGGCGACTTGCGCGGGCGTCCTGAGCGGGCGCCCACACCGGCTGCCCGTGAGCGGCGCGCCCACGGTCCAGCGCTGCCTTGTGTCAGCTTCCTTCAGCGCGATCCCCTGTCCTGATACCTCCCCAGAACAGCTCGACGATCTGCCGTACCGAGTCATCGCTCCCAAGTTCGGCTGCCGCGCCGGCGTGACCGAGGAGCTGCCGCGCCATGACCGCGGTCGAGGTGAGGTTGAAGAACGCCTCGGCCATCAGCGCGGGATCCATGTCCGCTCGCAGGTCCCCCGCCGCCTGCCGCTCGGCGAAGTACGCGGAGAGCCCGCGCAGGTTCTGCCCGGGGCCATCGCCCATGAAGTCGGCGACCTCAGGCACGGTACGGGCGTCGAACGCCAGGCGCATCGCGGCCCCGCCATCGCTCAGCGCGCTGCCGATCTCCATGCGCGCGAGCGCCTCGATCGTGCCTCGGGTGTCGGAAGGATGTGGCAACGTGGCGACGGCGCGACCCGCTTGCTTGGCCGCCCAGCGTGCTCCGAGCGCGCGAAGTATCCCGGCCTTGTTATCGAACCGACGAAAGAGAGTCACCTCGTTGACTCCGGCGGTCTCCGCGATCGCTCGTGTAGTTGTGGCGGCGTAGCCCCGCTCGGCGAACAGCCGCTGCGCGGCGTCGAGAATGCGGTCTTCGGTGTTCCTGCGTCATCGTGCCGCTCCGATCTTCACGCCGCCGTCGATAACCGCTGCGTCGAAGCCGGGCGTCGCAGCGTTCGGCCATGCGGCCTCGTACTCGAATGTTGCCCACGGCCTGGTGTCGTTGTCCCACTTCGCGTCCATCTTCGCGGCGAGCCGTCCCATCCCGCCGGGAAGTCGCCGGCGATCCGACATCGTCGCGACCCAGCCGGTCTTCTCGGCTGAATCGGCACCACGGTAGCGGTTCGCGCGAGCGGTCGTGGGCTCTCCCGTGCGAGGGTCGAAGCCGACGACGATGCTGTCCTCCGTGTCCGCGAACGGCACGATCAGCCGGGCGGAGGCTTGGTCGATCGGCTCCCATCGCACCCCGGGCGTCTCGGCCAGAACGCCGGGAACAGCGAGTAGCTCGAGCCAGCTGACGATATTGGCGCCCTGGTCGATCTTGGGACCGTCCACCCGGCCCACGGGCGTGTTCATCACGCCCGTTCCGTCGACGAAGGTGTCAAGACCATGCAGGAACGGGATGTCGAACCACGTGATGTCCATCTTGCGGTAGAAGCCTCGGCCAGGCCTTACTTCGACCAGGTGGCGGAAGGGCAGCGTGACGCCGGCTATCCGCATCGTGCCGGTGCCGCGCATGACGACGCTATCGTAGACAGGCAGCCCCTGGGGAAACTCGGCGCGATACCACCGGTCGACCGGTGCGGGCAGGCCGTCGGGGATCCTGACGAGCCGGACGGGCGCCGCCGAGTCGGACGTGATCGGGGCCGCGAACTGGCTCGGCTTGGCGAGAAGACCCAGGAAGCCCAGAACGAGCGCCCCTCCGAGTGCTGCCGCAAACCACCTGACGTACCTCATGACGCGCTCCTTCTTGCTGACGGACTGGCCAGGTCATGCGTGCAAGTGCTTACTTGCTTTGCCTAGACTACCTGCCTGCCTGCGGGGATGTCAACTCCTTCGTGGGGAATCACTCGGAAGGGCGGGCCTCGCCGCGCCTGGGCTCCGAGCCGGTCGGCATTGGCACCCCGCTTGCGAATCCTGCGTTCGGGGGCTCGCGTCGATGCGCGGCCGCCAGATGCCGCACCGTTTCGAATGCCGCCACCGAGGAGGCTCGATGCCCGCGCCGGATCGCTTTTCGGGTCGCCACCTGCTGTTGATCGGCGGCGGGCTGTTCGTCGCGGGGATGGTGCTTCTTGCAGCCGGCGTCTTCGTCTTCGCACAGAGCAGGTCCGTCCCGTCGCCTAAGCCGGTGGTTGCCGCTTCTGTCGCGGCGAGCGCGGTCATCTCGGCCACCAGACCTGAGCCGGGCAGCCCGCCCCCGAGCTGGTCCTCGACGACTGTCCCCTCGGTCGTGGCGACGGCTTCCCCACCCGCCAAGCCGATCGCGACCCCGCCCGCAGCCTCCCCTCCTCCCGCGGCGGCGGCGAGCACGAGACTCGCTGCATACCAAGGACTCGGAAGCTGGGTCGACATCTACGACGACAGCGCCTGGCGAGATCCGGCTGCTACGGTCGCGGACATGGCGAAGCACGGCGTACGGACACTCCATATCGAGACCGGCAACTCGCGGTCGTCCGGAGAACTGTTCAAGCCGGCAGAGCTGAAGCAGTTCATCGCCGAGGCCCACGCTCGCGACATGAGGGTCGTGGCGTGGTACCTGCCGGACCTGAAGGACCTGGACAAGGACTTCGGGCGAATCGACGCGGCGATCAAGCTCACGACCTCCGACGGTCAGAAGTTCGATTCGTTCGAGCTGGACATAGAGTCGGGAGCGGTGACCCCGGAAAGCAAGCGCAACCGCGCCCTCCTGACGCTGTCAACGCGGATCCGGGACTCGGTCGGCCCGGCGTATCCACTCGGGGCGATCATCCCGTCTCCTGTGGGCCTGTCGAGGAAGGGGAGCTACTGGAGCACGTTCCCCTACTCGGATCTCGCGCGGATCTACGACGTCTTCGTTCCGATGGGCTACTACACCTACCACGGCGACGGCGCGAAGCTCGCCCTCTCCGATACGCTCGGCAACGCCCGGATCCTTCGCGCGCAGAAGGGCTGCTCGGCGGTTCCGATCCACATGATCGGGGGCGAGGCCGAGAAGTCCTCGGCAGCCGAGGTGGCGGCGTTCGTTCGCGGAGTGCGTGAGGCGCGCTGCATCGGCGCGAGCCTGTACGGATGGGCGGGTACCAAGCCGGCTCACTGGCAGGAGCTCACTGCGGTAGGCTCTGGTCCGTAGTAGGGCGCCGAGCCGGTCGCGCCTGATCGTCTCGTTGCGGTGCTGCTGGTGACGAATGCGGCGGATGGACGGGCGCAAGCCTTGCGCGGGCTCACCGATTCATGAGGCGGGCGGGAATCTCGAATACCACGATAAGGTAGTAGAGGGACACGCCGGTCATCACCGCTCCCGCAACGAACGTCAGCGTTCTCTCACGCTCGACCAGCACGTTCACCATCCGTCGACTGGCCGATCTTGTCACCAGAGAGAAGGCGATGAGTGGTGTTCCGATTCCGAGCCCGAAGGCGAGGAAGTTCAGGATACTCGCCGCCGGATCGGCGATCAGGGCGGCCCTGGCCAGGAACGCAGCGATGAATGCCGGGTTGCAGGGGACGACGATCGCGCCAAAGAAGAAGCCGTACAGGTAGCTTGCCAGGAGCGGGTTCTTGGGCTCCGGCAGGCGGACCTTGTGTCGAATCTCGACCCCCGCCATCATCATGATGCCGACAACGGCGAGAATCGCGAACGCGATCGGCGAGACGATGCCGATCACCTGCTGTAGAGACTCCTGAAGCAGGGTCGTGAACACGATCCCGAGCAAGGCCATGAAGCTGATGACACCGGCTGTGACCACGAGCCCCGTCCAGGCGAGCACCGCCCGATCATTGCGATCATGACTGGCGAGCCGTGCCATCCTGGCGAGAAAAGCAGGGTAGAGCGGGATCACGCACAGCGCGGTCAGCGGAGTCAGCAGTCCGAGGATGTAGCTCGTGCCGACGAACCTGAGCGTGTCCACCTAGCGGCCTTTGGCGAGCTCGGCCTTGATCTTCTCGGCGTTCTTCAGGCCCCGCGGCAGCAGGCGAGCGGAGGTCTGGTCGGCGGAAATGAGAACGATCGGAGCCTGCGGAGGCGTGACGATCTCCGGCCCGAACTTGTTGACCAACTGCTCCGTGAGTTTCGCCGGCGCGATCGCCACCGGCCCCGACAGACCGCGCTGTTTCCACGTGTCGCGAACCAAGCCAACGTCCTCGTTCTCGTCGATGTCGATGGCCACCAGGACCGTCCCGCGGTCCTCGGCCAGCAGCCCATCCAGAATGGCCTGCTGGCGCTTGCACGTGCTTCACCAGGCCGCGAATGGGTGGAGCAGCACGGGTTTGCCCTTGTAGTCGGCGAGGCGGAACTGCTTGCCTGTCACGGCATCCGTGAGCGGGATGTCGAGCCAAGCGATCGTTGAGGCCGCGGGTGGGGCCGGGTTGGGCTCGACGGCGGGGGTCTCGGCAGCCGCGCTGGAAGGAGGTGGGGCCGGGGCGGGCTCCTGCGTGCTCGCTACCCGGCTCGACGTGCAGCCGAAGAGCGACAGGGCAAGCGCGAGACACAGGGCGCTGAGCGAACCGATGCGTTTCACAGGTGCTCCTTGGGCGCGGGATGACCGGATGCGGCTGAGTTCCTTGTATACCCGCAATACCTGGAGGCGACGCTTCGCGCGTGGAACCGCGTCGCGTCTACGCCATCTTCAGAGGAGGCACTGCGCCCCCCTGCGGCGCGAGCGGAAACTGCCTTGGGGACGGTGGTCTCGAAAGGGGGTGCTTCTCGACCGCAACACGAGAAGGCCTGCCGACGGTGAGTGCGGCGAGGCCTTCTCTGTTGGGGCTGTCGATCGGCATGTACAGGCGACTGTCAGGGAGCGACGTAGAATGCGATTCCGTCGAGCGAGTAGATTGCTGATAGGTTCGCCTGCACGCTGTTCTTCTCAGACTCCGACGCGGTGTAGAAGTGTGAGCCGTTCTCCCCGTTGTAGAAGCGGTAGACCGGTGTCGTCCCATCGCCCGGAGCCGCGAACACGTTGTAGGCCACGCCGTCGTAGCGGTATGTCGAAGAGAGGCGCGCGATGACGTCGTCCTTCTCTCCCTCGGCAGCGGTGTAGAAGTGCGAACCGTTCTTCTTGTTGTAGAAGCGGTAGACCGGAACCGTCCCTGCGGTCTTGGTGGTGGCAACGTTGTAGGCCGGACCGTCATAGTGCATAGGTCGCCGAGAGGCCCGCGATCACGCTGCGCTCTTCTCGGACTCCGACGCCGTGTAGAAATGGGCTGCCGTTCTTCTTGTTGTGGAAACGATAGACCGGCTTGGTGGTTCCGCTCGGGGCCGGGACCGTGACGGCGGCGCTGCAGTCGGCGGCGTTGCCGGCCGCATCGATCGCTCGCACCTGAAGATTGTGAGAACCGGTGCTTACGCTCATGCAGTCCCAAGTCGCGGCATACGGCTCACTTGGTCGGTGCCCAGGAGCACGCCGTCGGCTCGGAACTCGACGCGGGCGATGCCCGAGCCGGTGTCGGAGGCGGTGGCGGCGATGGCGACGCTACCGGACACGGTGGCGCCGGAGGCCGGCGAGGTCAGCGAGACGACGGGCGGGGTGGTGTCGGCGGGTGCCGGGACGGTGATGGCGACGCTCGAGTTCGCCGAGTTGCCGGCCACGTCGTAGGCGGTTGCCAGGATCGTGTGGGAGCCCGCTGCGGCGGAGGCGGCGTTCCAGGTGCCTGCGTAGGGGGCGGTCGTGTCGGTGCCCAGGAGCACGCCGTCGGCGCGGAACTCGACGCGGGCGATGCCCGAGCCGGTGTCGGAGGCGGTGGCGGCGATGGCGACGCTGACCGGACACGGTGGCGCCGGAGGCCGGCGAGGTCAGCGAGACGGACGGGCGGGGTGGTGTCGGCGGGTGCCGGGACGGTGATGGAGACGCTCGAGTTCGCCGAGTTGCCGGCCACGTCGTAGGCGGTGGCCAGGATCGTGTGGGAGCCGGCTGCGGCGGAGGCGGCGTTCCAGGTGCCGGCGTAGGGGGCGGTCGCGTCGGTGCCCAGGAGCACGCCGTCGGCGCGGAACTCGACGCGGGCGATGCCCGAGCCGGTGTCGGAGGCCGTGGCGGCGATGGCGACGCTACCGGAGACGGTGGCGCCGGAGGCCGGCGAGGTCAGCGAGACGGACGGGCGGGGTGGTGTCGGCGGGGGCCGGCACGGTGACGGATGACGCTCGAGTTCGCCGAGTTGCCGGCCACGTCGTAGGCGGTGGCCAGGAGCGTGTGGGAGCCGGCTGCGGCGGAGGCGGCGTTCCAGGTAGCCTGCGTAGGGGGCGGTCGCGTCGGTGCCCAGGAGCACGCCGTCGGCGCGGAACTCGACGCGGGCGATGCCCGAGCCGGTGTCGGAGGCCGTGGCGGCGATGGCGACGCTGCCGGACACGGTGGCGCCGGAGGCCGGCGAGGTCAGCGAGACGGTCGGGCGGGGTGGTGTCGGCGGGTGCCGGTACGGTGACGGAGACGCTCGAGTTCGCCGAGTTGCCGGCCACGTCGTAGGCGGTGGCCAGGATCGTGTGGGAGCCGCTGCGGCGCGAGGCGGCGTTCCAGGTGCCTGCGTAGGGGGCGGTCGCGTCGGTGCCCAGCAGCACGCCGTCGGCGCGTGAACTCGACGCGGGCGATGCCCGAGCCGGTGTCGGAGGCCGTGGCGGCGATGGCGACGATCCGGAGACGGTGGCGCCGGAGGCCGGCGAGGTCAGCGAGACGACGGGCGCGGTGGTGTCGGCGGGTGCCGGGACGGTGACGGAGACGCTCGAGTTCGCCGAGTTGCCGGCCACGTCGTAGGCGGTGGCCAGGATCGTGTGGCTGCCCGCGGCGGCGGAGGCGGCGTTCCAGGTGCCTGCGTAGGGGGCGGTCGCGTCGGTGCCCACGAGCACGCCGTCGGCGCGGAACTCGACGCGGGCCACGCCCGAGCCGGTGTCGGAGGCCGTGGCGGCGATGGCGACGCTGCCGGAGACGGTGGCGCCGGCGGCCGGCGAGTGTCAGAGGACGGTCGGCGGCGGTGGTGTCGGCGGGTGCCGGCACGGTGACCGAGACGCTCGAGTTCGGCCGAGTTGCCGGCCACGTCGTAGGCGGTGGCCAGGATCGTGTGGGAGCCCGGCTGCGGCGGAGGCGGCGTTCCAGGTGCCGGCGTAGGGGGCGGTCGCGTCGGTGCCCAGGAGCACGCCGTCGGCGCGGAACTCGACGCGGGCCATGCCCGAGCCGGTGTCGGAGGCCGTGGCGGCGATGGCGACGCTACCGGAGACGGTGGCGCCGTTAGCCGGCGAGGTCAGGGAGACGGTCGGCGGGGTGGTGTCGGCGGGGGGCTCGCTCACCTTGGTGCCGAACACCTCGACCTCGCAGAGCTGTACCCACTCGGGGTCGTTTTGATCAGACACCGTGAACCTGACGGCCTTGGCCAGGACCGGGGCGAAGGTGATGAGGTTGTCGTTGGGCGTACCGGCGGTGACGTCCAGGCCGGAGTAGGTGCCGATCGGCTTCCAGGTGGCGCCGTCGGCCGAGTAGGACAGGGCCACCGTGCGGGCGCCGAAGTCGCCGTCGTTGACCACGTTGACGGAGCTGACGAGGCTCGTGGTGTCGAAGCCCACCGTGACGTACTCGCTGGCCGCCGGGGCCTTGACCCACCAGGCGGTGTAGAAGGTGTTGTACGCCTTCTTGCCGTCGATGACGTAGCCCGCCAGGGCGCGCGAGTCGAACTGGTTGGAGAATCCGAGCACGGACCCGCCGTTGGCGGCGGAAGCGACGTTGGTCCCGCCCGGCGCCGGCGGTGCCGCCTGCACACTGACGGAGACGCTCGAGTTCGCCGAGTTGCCGGCCACGTCGTAGGCGGTGGCCAGGATCGTGTGGGAGCCGACTGCGGCGGCCGCGGCGTTCCAGGTGCCTGCGTAGGGGGCGGTCGTGTCGGTGCCCAGGAGCACGCCGTCGGCGCGGAACTCGACGCGGGCCATGCCCGAGCCGGTGTCGGAGGCCGTGGCGGCCATGGCGACGCTACCGGAGACGGTGGCGCCGTTAGCCGGCGAGGTCAGGGAGACGGTCGGCGGCGTGGTGTCGGGCGCGGGGGCCTGCACGGTGACGGAGACGCTCGAGGCGCTCGAGAGCCCGGCGCCGTTGAACGCCTGGGCCCGGATCGTGTGGGCGCCCGGGGTCACCGCCGAGGCGTTCCACGTGCTGGTGTAGGGCGACGAGGGGTCGGTGCCGAGGAGCACACCGTCGACGCTGAACTCGACGCGGGCCACGCCTGACTCGGCGTCGGCAGCGGTCGCGGCCATGGCGACGCTGCCGGAGACGGTGGCGCCGGAGGCCGGCGCGGTCAGGGAGACGCTCGGCGGGGTGGTGTCGGGCGCGGGAGGGGCGCCGCCGTACTCGTAGGCCCCGATGGAGGGGGCCGTGGCGGAGCGGGCGTTTCCGGCGGCGTCGGTCGTCGGCACGTTGGGGTCAGCGGACGAGCCCAGGCCCGCCCCGATCAGCGGGCTGCCGGCCCTGGGCCGCCAGTCGGCGTTGACGCCGTAGTTGGTCTTGGAGCTCACGTCGGGGTTCACGAAGCACTGCGCGAGGGTCCCCCTGACCCTGGGCACGTCGTAGGGGTTGGCCACGCTGCTCTCCCAGCCGTTGTTGCCGAAGGTGATGCGGGAGAAGTCGTAGCCGTAGGTGTTGCCCATCCCGGTGACGAGGTAGTTGTTCTTGAACTGCGCGTTGCCCCACTGCGAGGCCGTCGCGTCCCCGGTCAGCTTGATGGACCTGAGGTTGCCCTGGCACACGATCGTGTTGTTGTAGATCCTCGTGTTCGTCATGGCGCCGTCGGCGTCGTTTCTGTCGAACCAGAAGTAAAACGGCGAGGAGTCCTGGTACGGGCCGAGCAGGACGTTGTTCCTGATCGTCAGCCCGTCGGTCTTGCCGTTGGACATGAAGAACGCGGTGAACCGCTTGTCGGAGTAGCCCACGGCCGGGTCGAAGCTGCCCAGCACGCAGTTCTCGATGGTGAGGTTGGTGAACACGGCGGCCTGGGCGCCGTACCACTGGAAGATGTCGGTGTGGGAGTTCGGGCCGCTGGCGGTCAGTCCGTAGATCCTGCAGCCGCGCACGGTGTTGTTCGAGCCGTAGACGTGCAGCCCGTCACCGTCGGTGTTGGCGGGGTCGGACCACCCTCCGGGACCGGTGATCTCGACGTTTTCCAGCGTGTTGTACGAGCCGTCGAGGTTGCCGATGGCCACGTTGTCGCCGAAGCCGTGGATGAACCCGTCCTTGATGGTGTTGTGGCTCGACTCACTGTCAAAGCTCGCGCCCGTCCAGGGGATGTCGGTGATCTGGAAGTCGCTGATGGTGTTGTACGACGCGGTGCCGCTGCACGTCGGGCCGTGCCCCGCCGTGGCCGACGTTATGGTGAAGTCCGAGACGGTGTTGTGGTCTCCGGAGACGGCCACCCCCGAGGACCGGTTGCTCAGCGTCGACAGCGTCCCGAGCGCGAACTGCGACACGTCGACGTAGTCTCCGCTCACGGCGATGCCCTGCTGGATCACGGGCCGGTCGGTGCCGTATCCCCGGAAGGTGAGGCGGGCGGCGGCGGTACCGGAGCCGGCGAAGGTGACGCGCTCGTTGTAGGTGCCCGACGTGATGTAGACCGTGTCGCCGGCCTTGGCGGTGTCCGCCGCCTTCTGGACGGTCTTGAACGGGGCGGCCTGGGTGCCGGCGCCGGTGTCAGACCCCGTCGGGGACACGTAGTAGGCGGAGCCGGCCGCGATCGCGGTGCTGACGGGTGCGAACGGCAGACCGGTCACGAGCAGAGGGAGGACCAGGAGCACGGCCAGCGTTCGCCGCGCGATACGACCGCTTCGCTTGCGGAGACCATGAAGACGCCTGATACCGGACCTTGTGGCGCACTGCATGGACGATGATTTCATGGGGACACTGATCTGCATCTTCCGCTCCTCATGTGACAGAGAACTGCGACCGGGCGAACGCCTCGGTAGTCGCATGTATCGGCGGCGCCAAGGCGACGCACCACACAGAGGGGAGAAGTACCGGTGACGACCATCACACGGCGCTGGTGGCGTCCGAGAAGCGTTGAGGACACGTCCGGGTCGGATGCGCTGCATCAGGGCATGGGGCACAGGCTCCCCGGGCGGGGCGACTGAGTGCTTCTTGGTGACCGGGGTGCGGCGAGAAGCTCCTCAGAAGGGTCTCTCAAGTCCACTGAGAGACGCGCCGATACAAGAACCGTCAGCAGCAGGGGGGCACAAGGCCCCTCTCGATGTCCCCAAACGGGGGAGAGGAGGTGCGAGGTCATGAAGATGTTCCGTAAGGATGAGGGCTTCACCCTCGTGGAACTCATGGTCGTCGTACTCATTATCGGTATCCTTGTTGCAATCGCCATCCCGGTCTTCAACGCCGCGAAGGCAAACGCGCAGCGCAAGTCGTGCTTCGCGAACCAGCGCACCATCGAAGGCAGCGCCCAGACCTACAACGCCGAGAACGATGCTCTTCCGACCTCCGTTGCCGATCTGGTCCCGACGTTCGTCAAGGTCGCCCCGATCTGCCCGAAGACGCAGCTCGGCTACGCCATCGACGCCAGCGGTACGGTCACCGGTGACAGCGGAGCATCCGCTGGCTGGTCCACCGTCGGCGGCACCGCGCACACGCACTTCTAGGCCATTCATCTCTGAGTTCACGAGCGAGGCCGGCGGAACCCCGCCGGCCTCGTTGCTTTGCTGACGAACGCCTCCTGAAGCGGACGAGCGGCCGGGAGCGACGCACCTTCGCGATTGCACTGCGCATCATGGTGCCGACATACAGGTGCGCTCCCACGCGGAAGGGACCGGGAGCTCGACAGTCTCCCGGTCCACAGGCTAGCCGACGGTGACCGCAGCACGAGCCCGCGGCTCCCGCATCACGAACCAGCGTCGAGTACTTCGATGCAGCACCTCACCGTCCATTCGACTCACGTGCCGCGCTGGCCGGATCGCATCCACGGACTCCAGGCTCTCGCGCTACAATACCGACTGCGCCGCAGAGGGGCATTCCGAAGGTGCCTCAGACGTCTCACGAGTGGCCGGAAGGCAGCCACCGCCCCTTCCCGGTCGGACGGAAGCGAGTTGCTGCTCTCTCGACGACGCAAACGCACCAAACGCCCTCGTAGCTCAGGGGATAGAGCACAGGTTTCCTAAACCTGGTGTCGGACGTTCGAATCGTCTCGGGGGCACCACAGCATCGCATAGAGGCCCGGCACAGACGGCCGGGCCTCGTCATTGCCGGGCGCTCTAGTCGATCTGCACTTCGTTGCGCATCACCACGAGGAACGCCTCCACCACGCGCGGGTCGTACTGCTGGCTCGCGCGGAGCTGGATCTCGTTCTTGGCCTCTCTCGGCGTGCGACCGGTGCGGTAGGGGCGGTCGGTGATCATCGCGTCGTAGCTGTCGGCGACCGCGAGGATACGCGCGCCCAGAGGGATCTCCTCGTCGGCGACACCGTAGTAGCCGGTGCCGTCGAAGTACTCGTGGTGGTACTGCACGATGGGCAGCACGTCGCGCAGCAGGCCGCCCATAGGCTCGATCAGTGCCGTGCCCTTGTTCGTGTGCGTCATCATGTGCTTCCACTCGGTCGGCGTCAGCGCGCTCGCCTTGGTCGAGCACCTCGAGGTTGATGTCGAGCTTCCCGATGTCGTGGAGCAGCCCGGCCACGCGGATGGTCTCGCACGCGTCGGCCTCGACCCATCTCCTCGGCGATCTTGCAGGCAAGGCGCGAGACCCGCACCGAGTGCTCCTGCGTGTAGCCGTCGACGGCATCGATGAACTTGGCCACGATCTCCAGGATGCCCTCGTAGGCCTGCTTCAGGTCGGGTTGGCCTGGGTCTTCAGGTCGTAGAGCGTTCCGACCACGTAGGCGGTGACGATCAGGAAGGCTCCCCACAGGAAGATGTTGAGCGCGGGCTTCCACCGAGTCGTTCGAGCGAAGAGGTCCGGGTCGAGGACGGCGAAGATGCCGATCAGGAGGACCGCCACCACGCTCGCAAGCACGCCGCGCCGGCGACCCAGGAAGAACGCCGCCAGCAGCACCGGGATGTAGAAGAAGTTGAGGAATGCGAGCTTGTTGCTCGCCATGAGAACCGTGTAGGCAGCCGCGATCGTGAGCACGGCGACCAGAACGAGCTCGAAGTTGTCGAAGAACACACGCTTCGCGCGCTCCACCAGTGCTCGCCCCCCAAGGCGCCTTGCGGTCATGTCGCGCGCTCGGGGCGGCCTATTCCCCCCGAGACTTGCCCCAAGCGCGTGCACTCTAACCGGTTTCGGACCCTCCATCGAACGCACCCGGCTCGGACGCGAAACCAGACGCGCCACACGCGGCTACTTCGTGTAGCCGAGTTCCTCAGCGCCTTCTGCGGATAATTCGGCTCCCTCGGCGTCGAGCATTATGCTCTTTCCGAGTGCCGCA
>CAWBKW010000002.1:0-1059566 GCA_963789515.1 uncultured Coriobacteriia bacterium
TCCGAGGGTGATTGTCGATACTGAAGCCATCTCAGAGAGGGTCGAATGCGAGAACAGGGCCGACTGACTGAGTGGAATGACGAGCGCGGCTTCGGGTTCATCGAGCCGCTCGGTGGCGGAGCACGCGTGTTCGCACACATCAGCGAGTTCCCGAAGGTTCTGCGCAGGCCGATGGCGACAGACCTTGTACCTACAACGTCGGCCGCGATGAACGAAACAGGCTCCAGGCGCACGCGGTGGAATTCCTGGCGCCTGCACATGCCCGTCATCAGGACACGGCGCCGCTGAGCACCCTCGAGCTCGCCGTGCCGGCAGTCTTCGGGTTGGTTCTGTTGGTGCTTGCTGCGACGCAGGTGATTCCGCCGATCGTCCTTGGGTTCTATCTGTTTGTGAGCGTCATCGCGTTCGCGATGTACTGGCGGGACAAGGTTGCCGCTATGCGTGGGGAGTGGCGCACCTCTGAGACAGCTCTGATCGGGATCGCAGCGATCGGGGGGTGGCCCGGCGCATACATCGCACGGCATCGCTTTCGCCATAAGACTCACAAGCAGCCATTCAGGACTTATTTCTGGCTGGCAGTAGTCGTGAACTGCGGCTTGCTTGCGGTCATTCTGGTCGTGATGAGCCAGAGCCAAGGCTAGCGAAGGGGCCTGAACGTCGGGCCGTTCACGGCGGGAGCCAGCACATCGGACTTCACTCCCGCTGGTGAACACATGCACGGCAGGACGATCTCAAACGAGCGAGGCCACCCGTACTCTCATTGGGCGATTCCCGGCAGCGACACTCTACGGCCCTCCGGTCACCCCGACGATCTGCCCACTCGAATCGAGCGTGATCGAGATGCGGGCGACGCTCGCCGAGCTCTGAGTCGACTTGCTCACATACTCCCAGGTGTAGGTCGCCATGCCGTTGGTGACCGAGAGTTGCGGCTGCGACGCCTTGCTGAGGCGCTGGCGAATCTCGGGGGAGGCTTCGGTGAGTCGCTGAAGTGCCAGATTCACGTCGTAGGCCACGACCCCCGTAGTGGCCGCGGGTGCGGCCCCGTTCGGGGTCGTCTCGGCGCCGAATCCGGCGAGGCCTCGCGATGAGAGCACGGCTCCGAAGTTCGCCAGCGAGATCAGGCCTCCACCCACGAAGGCCCACCAGCCGACCGTGAGCACAAGGACGGCGGCGAGGAGGGCGAGGAACATACCTTCGACGCCGGAGGGCGTCTCGCCGGTGCGCTCTGCGACCCATCCGGGTAGCGCACGCCGCGGTGGTAGATCGTCGGAGCGCCATAGGGGCTCGTGTTCGAGGACGGGCTCGGGGACGGTCGGCTGCCCCGGAACCTGTCGCCGAACCGTCTCGTCGCTCGGCCCACGTTCTCGGCGTGCAGCGCGATCACGTCGGGATTGCTTGCTTGGTTGGCCGACTTCAAAACAGAGATCAGGTCGGTGACCTGTTCGGCGTCGAGAGCTCCGGGGTTAGGCGGGAAGTCGCCGCAGCGGGCGCGCAGGTAGTCGGCGATTCCGCGGTCGGGGATGACGCGCATCGAATCCGCCTCGTCCAGATTCATCTGTGAGATGTTGCCCCCGGCGAACACGACCAGGTTCTGAAGGTAGCCGGGCGGTAGATGGGTGCCGAATGCTCCGAGCACTCGGTGGAGCATCTCCCGATGGCGGTCGTTCTGGCGAAGGGGGTTCTGGAAGCGTTCCCGCCGGCGCTGCTTGCCCGAATAACACGCGGTCCAGAACTGCTCGTCGGACTTCCCCTTGATGAGAGCGTGATAGTTCTTGGTCTCGACCACGAGGATTCCGAATCGGTCGACGATGACGTGGTCGAGTTGCGCGGTGGTGCGGTCGTCGATGAGCAACAGGTTGTCGATGAGCCGGTAACCCAAGGCCGCCGCTTCGGTTCGGAGCGAATCGCCAACGCGACGCTCCCCAACGTTTCCGATCGCGCTCGCCTGGTCGTAGTTCAACACTTCCCCCTTGGAACCGGAATGACCTGCCAATGGGTTCATCGGCATATCTGAGCTGCGGGGAAAGCGAATCACGAGGGGTGGCGGCGAAGATCGTGCGCGACATGAAGAGGCGAAGGTGAGCATGCAGACACCTCGTTCAGCGAGACCGGAATGCAGTTGAAGCTCGGAGCCTAACCCAGTCGCGCACCTGCACATGCGCGCATTCACGCGGCGCGGCTTGAGCCACCGAGTGGACACGCCGATGAACAGGGTGGCACCCGTGCGTTTCGGGTTGCGCGCCAGATGCAGAACGGTTTCCGCTCGCACACACGACCCTGGGGGACCCGTGCGCAAGAACATCGTCCTGATTGACTTCGAGAACGTCCAACCCGAGTCACTCGCCGCGCTCGACCAGGAGGACCACAGGATCTTGGTCTTCGTCGGCGCGACACAAAAGAAGCTGCCATTTGAGTTGGCTGCAGCAATGCAGCGACTTGGGGAACGGGCGGACTACATCCGCATCGCAGGCAGTGGGCCCAACGCGCTGGACTTCCACATCGCGTACTACATCGGCCAGCTTTCAGCGCAGGACCCGACGGCATGCTTCCACATCATCTCGAATGACACGGGATTCGATCCACTGATCAAGCACCTCAAGGCGAAGAAGATCAGCGTGCTCCGAAGCCCCGTCCTCAAGCCGATTCAAGTGCCGCAGTCGAAGCCCAAGCCGGCGAGTCCTAAGACCAGTGCTGATGCCCGCGCACGTCAGTTCATGGCGAGCGTGTGCCGGCCGAAAGCGACGAAACCCGGCAGTGAGAAGACGCTCGCCAGCGCGATTGCGTCGTTCTACCAGAAGAAGCTGAGCGACCAAGAGGTCTCGGCGATCGTCGCCGCGATGCGCAAGGCCGGCTTCATCAAGCTGGCGGACGGCAAGATCAACTACGCGGTTGCGGATTTCGCCCCGTAGCATCCGGGTTGAACCGATGGATGACGCATACGCGCACCCACGGTGGGCGAGCGAGGCACACGACCCATCCGGAGCCAGGTCATTGCCCCGGCGGGTGGACCGCGATCACCGGGCCCTGCACGAGCGCCTCAGTCAGCGCGCACTCGCAGTAAGCCCGAGCCGCTCCTCGACGCTGTCCAGCAACTCCTCCATGGAGTAGCGGTTGAGCAGCCAACCAGCCAGGCCGACCGAGCGGGTTCCGTCCGCACGCCTGACCCAAACCGAGTGCCGCGCGTCGCACGTGATCTCGCAACCCGACGCTGCGAATCGATCTCGGCACGCCTCAAGAAGGCCGCTGCCGCCGTCGTCGTACAAGACGGGGTCTACCTCGGCACTGGTCTTGGAGTGTCGGTAGTACTGGGACGACCTCTGCATGACTTGAGCCTCCCGTTTTGGGACTTCAACGGGCACTCTCGAGGGATGGCGCGGAGTCAACGAAGCCGGGCAGGGACCCTGGCGAACGGACAGCGCGGGAGCGATCGGGGAGTGTCACTGGATACATCGAGAGTAGCACGCGCGCGGCAAGTGCCGGTGCCACGCCCGGATCTCACGGCAACGTACACGACTGTCTCCCGTATCCCTCAGCCTCCTCAGAACACGAAGAAGCCCGGCTCTGCCAAACCGGGCTTCTTCGTACAAGGAGGGGGAGGTTGAAGCTATTCTCTTCGCGTTAGGCCTTGTCCAAGGGCCTCTGTCGCAACCCCACTATCCGACACTCGTGCGCACACCGAATGAACTGCGTTTGGAGAAGCTGTGGAGCGGTGACGGCGTTCCACGAGCGATGCGAGCGCGCAACTGCGCGCGCACGGCGACGAGTCCGGGTCGCGTCGCCGGGACGGGCGTCTTGTCGCCGGTTCGGTCACTGCTCCAGCGGGTGGACCGCGATCACCGGACCCTGCACGAGCCCCTCGGTCGAGACCCGAGCATCGGGGTTCGGGCACTTCTCGGTGACGGTGTTCCATGCGCCGCCGTGCTTGATGACGATCCAGCCGCCGCCGGCCTTGTTGGCCTTGTTCCACGAGTCGATCGAGACGAGGGTCTCGACGCGACCGCAGCGCAGGCACTCGCACTCCATGTTCAGGGTCTCGAGGTTGGAGCGCAGGACCCAGGCATGCTGGGTATCGCGGCTGACGATGACGTCGGCGAATCGAACGATGGCGGTGCTCTTTCCCATGGCGCACGCTCCTGTCCCGCCACGGGATGGCCCGCGGCTCTTTAGCAGTTGGTTTCGCGGCTGCAAGCTGCTCTTCAAATCCCGCGTGTCGCCATCAGTGGCGACAACTGACAATTCAGAGTGTACCCACTACGTCTGACACCGGAGCAGCGGTGAGGGCAGATCAGTCCGGCGTGTTTAGGCCGTCGGCGCGCTCGTTTCGATCGCCTGCCGCAGATCCCGACACGACCCGCCTGAGGTCGTCGATGCCATCGTCGCCTCGGCCGCGCGCCACCTCGACCGCCATGAACACGGCCTTGGCGACGGCGATACCGTCGCACACGGTGGCTGCGAGCGCGGCCTGCTCTCGGGTTGCGATGCCGGCACCGACGATGATCGGCAGACCGCTGTCTTGGCGAAGGGGCTCCACGAAGTCGGTCAGGGCAGCCGCCACAGCCGGGGACGCAGGCGGACTCGTCTCCAGGCCGATGCCGTAGAGGAACCCGCGACCGCGGGCGGATGCGCGACCGAGGTCCGCCGCGCTCATCCCCGGCCCGACGAAGAAGATCGGCGCGAGACGGTCCCCGCACTCGTCGGCCCACCGATCGATGAGCGGCGAGCGAAGTGGCGCCGCGACGCCGGAGACCCCGGCCTCGAGGCACTTCTCGGCGAGCGGGTAGTCGCCGACGTGCACGAGACCGAAGTCCCTGATCGTCGAATCGTCAGCCCAGAGGATGACCGGGCCCGTGGCAAACGAGCTCACGTCCGCAACGGTCGCGAGCGCGACGCTCGGGTGCATCGGGTAGCGAGTCTGGAACTCGAGCATATCGGCGCCGGCTTCGAACGCGGCGCGGGCAGCGCGAATCGCCCACCCCGGCTCGTAGCCGAGTGGCACGCACACGAGGAGCGCCGCTCGCCCCTCGGCTCGACAGGCCTTGAACGTGTTGTCTATGAACTGAGGTCCTGGCTGCATGGTCGCAGCATTGCCAGAGGGTCTGACACTCATGTGCCTTGTCCAATCGCTAGGGTGTGGTGCTGGTGGACGCCGTTGAGCCTTCAATCGATTCCTGTCATTCAGGCACGAGCTCATAGAACGTGACGGATACGTACCTGATCAGCGGTTCTTCTGCCGTGAAACTGCGCAGCTTGTTGCCGTCGAAACGGTAGCCCGCAACACGCTCAGCGAACTCAGGGATACCTAGAGTCCCCTGCCGAAAGGCAGCTGCGAGATCCGCCCCCGTGGCCGTTCCGAGCCGACGATAGCCACCCAAGCCCTCCTCGGGTATGGCGCCAATGGTCTTGGACGTGCCCGATGAGGTAGTGAAGGTGAAGTCGACGGCCTCGTGGCTCTGGTCGCTGCGGACGCGCTGGAAGCTCTGCTCCTGGGCATCGGCTCGTCGCGGGGGCGGTAGGGGCACGTCCAGCTCGAAGAACTCGATCGTGAAGTAGGGCTCTTTCAGTACTTCCTGCGCCATCTCGGCTATGCGGTCGTTGCAGAGGCGATACCCGACGACCCGGTCATAGAAGTCCGGCACGCGGTTGAAGGCCATGTTTATGGCCATGCCGATGAACGGCACCGACGCACCGCCGAGCTTACGGAGACCCCCAAGTTCGTCGTCGCGCAATCGAAAGATGCGCTTCTCCTTCTGGTGACCGCTGACCGCGCAGGTGACGCGGAGCGGCAGGTACTCGTCGATGTGATCCTCAAGGCGCTCGCTCATGGCGATCTTCCTTTCCGCCACGGCTCGCCCCGAGGCGCTTTAGCAGTTGGTTTCGCGGCTGCAAGCTGCACTTCAAATCCCGCGTGCCGTCGTCGGGACGGCAAACCGTGTGTCTCGTCGGAATCTCGCGCTACGCCTCCCTCGGCAGGAACTGGGCGTAGAGCCGGGGAGGGGCCTCGTCGAAGTAGTTGAAGAACGCCGGACACAGCCAGCCCTCCATCGGCGGCTCACTCAGGCGGTACCAGTTGCCGCCCGACTCCTCGCGCACCCAGTCGAACTCGGCGTCGTATCCGGGGAACGGCTGGCCCGAGAAGACCAGGTTGAAGCCCGAACCGGCGTCGGGGATCCGGCTGGCGAAGTACTCGATGATCGTGTCGGCCCCGGAGACGAACGGCTCGCGCTCGAGCCCAACCGCGGGATCGTCGAAGACCCAGAGACCAGTGGACTTGTACGGGTGGATGGTGAGAATCGCGTTCGGCATTGTGTCTCCTCGGAATCGTGAATCACCTGGGTCCTCAGACCATGAGGCGAAAGCGGATGCTTGGTTCGTCGGGCTAGTTCATGTGCTGTGCCTCGGCCCTGCCGCGACGGCGTTCAGCCAGAAGCCTCAGTTCGCGCACCCAGGCCCTTCGCAGGAAGGGGGGCAACTGTGTCAGGCCGTGAGTCGTGTAGACCTGGTACTTCTCACAGCGGACGTAGGAGGCCGGGACGACCTGCCCGGACTTCACTCTGAAGCCCCCGAAGATGTCCTCGGGCGGGATCCATCTGCTCGGGTCATAGGGTCTCCTGCCATCACTGATGACAACCGATCCCTCACCCTGTTTGCGGGCCGCGGCCTGAAGATCGGGATCGCTGGGGCCTTCAGTGCAGATCACACCCTGCAAGAACTCGATGAACGCGGGATTCGGCCTGAATCGCTCCAGCCAGGTCCCCTCTCCCTCGAACGTGCCAGGGAGCGATTCCGCGGTGATCCCACCGAGTTCGAGAATCTCCTCGATGGTGAGAATGGTGGGAGACTCCACGGTTCTGACCCTCGGCGCTGCCTCTGGCCGGGCAACGGTCTCTCATCCCTCGACTCGGGCATGGCGATGACACCTCCTTCGCATTTCGGAAGAGATAGCGGCTTGACAGGAACGCATGAGCACGTCACGATATGCATAGAAGCACACATCGAATGATTCAGACGCGCATGGTGCGCTATCAAGAATAGCATAAATCGGCGGTTCTGTCAAGAGGCAGGATCGCCTTCGTGTTGTCCGGCCCATAGCCGGGGCGCTCGGCGAAGGTTGGGCGGTCGAGACCTTACCGGCCTCCTCGTCGCGCAGAGAAGGCAGAACTCGTGACGCCCTCAACCAGTCACGAGTTGACGCGTTAGATTGGTTTAGCGATCAAACCTTACTAAGGAGGTAGATTCGCAATGGGAAGACTCATTTCTCGACGTTGGGTCACGGAGGCGGTGAGCGGCGTGCGCGCGCTGACAGGCAGATCGTGCGAATACCAGGCTTACGTTCCGGACGCGCTGGCCGACCGGAATTTCCAGCGCGACGGAGATGTGGCCGCCGATGTCGCAGACGCGGAGCCCGCAATTGGTCGACTTGAGGTCAACGCGGCAGCTTTGACGGATACCGAGGCCCTGGCGCGCTTGCTCTTGCGTGCGGAGTCCGTCGCCTCGTCGCGAATAGAAGGGCTTGAGATCGGGCCGAGGAGACTCATACGCGTGGAGGACGCGCTCGAGAGGGGCGCGGGAGCAAGCGACGTAGGTGCTGAAGAGATCCTGGGCAACATCGAGGGCGATGGGTCTGGCCCTGGAGTTCTCGGAGGTTTCGGTGAACGATCAATGGCGAGAATTGATGGAGATTCACAGGGCGCTTCTAGAGAACACCCGGCTGCGGGAGTACGCCGGACTCGTGCGCACATCTAGTTTCCGGTTTGGGATGGGGACGCGTACAATCCTTGACGTCGAGTTCTACGTGCTACCACTGAAGATGAGGTGAAGAGGCTTCTGATGAGCTTGGGAGTTCGCAACCAGACATGCGCCGAGGTCTTGAAGGCGCGATGTGCACGCCAATTGAGACCACCCACCCTTGGCGAGATGGCAATACGCGAACGGGCTTCATGCGCTGATACGACCTGACGGTGAGTAGGAGGGGCCTCTCGAGCGAGGCAGGCGCATCTCGGTGATTCTGGAACGCTCGCGGCAGCTACATCGATGAACGAGCTAGGTTCCGAACGAGCGCCGTGCGCTATCGCCTGAGAAGTGGCGCTAATGCGTGTGTGGGCTTCTTCGCGGCAGCTTGTGTCGAGCAGCGGTCGATGACGCGACGGCATTCGAGCAACGGTGCAGGAGTTGGAGATTGAGTGGCGCGAACGGATTGGACGAGTACGCAGCGGATCATCAGTGGACCGGCTCTTGGGCTGTTGCCTGGCACGCAGGTACGAGTGTGAACAGAGCCATGGAGCTTCGGGAGAAGTAAGCCTAAGCCAACCAGGCGATCGCTGGCTGGTGGATGCCGGCATTCTAGTGCAGGTAACGTTGGAGACGCAATCGAGCGTTCGAGGCGCGCGGAGTCATCGATGAGTTACGGTGGAGCGATGCTGGCAGCCGATCGGTGACACGAATATCGCCCCGCCGTGCGACCGGTCCTGCTCGCGCGCATGGAGGCGTCAGCGGGTGTCGTGAGGTGACAAAAGCTCTAGAGCTCGATTGCGTGGAGGGAAGGTCTTGCTGGGGCCGGGGCGGGTGCCCATCGGGCGGCTACCCCGAGCTGGTGCGCTCGCCTTCGCGCGATGGGGCCGGACCCCCTCCAATGTCAGACCCTCCTCGCATACTCAGGTGTCGCTGAAACACGCGGCACGACGAAGGGGGCTCGACATGGTTTCCACCATCTCCAAACTGCTCGGCGAGGTCCGACTGGGCGAACCGGTGAGCGAAGCGGGACTGACGCTCATCCCCGTGTTCGCCGAGTTCGATGACGCGCCGCCACTGATCACATTGGGCGAGGCGCTCGAACTTGGGACGCTTGTCGTCACCGAGATCGACGCGGGCGGCGCGGTGCGTGAACTGCGCGCCACCAACCGCGGCGACGTAGGCGTCCTCATCCTCGACGGCGAGGAACTTGCGGGCGCCAAGCAGAACCGCGTGCTCAACACCTCCGTCTACCTGGCACCGGGGCGCGAGATCACCGTCCCGGTCAGCTGCACCGAACACGGTCGGTGGCGCTACGTCTCGGAGCGCTTCTCCGACTCGGGGTACGTGGCCGCAGGCGCCGTGCGCCGGGCGGCGCACGAGTCCGTCACACGCAACGTGCGCAGAATGGGCGACTTCCAGTCCGATCAAGGTGAGGTCTGGAACCAGGTCGCGATGCTCCACGACCGCCACGGCGTGAGCTCCCAGACCGGCGCCATGCGCGAGGTCTACGAGCAGCGCAAGGGACGGGTCGGCCTTCGCCAGGCCACATTCAAGGCGCAGCCGGGGCAGTCCGGGCTGCTCGCGCTCTGGGACGCCAAGGTCGTGGGGTTCGACGTCCTGGCAACGCCGGCGGTCTACGCACGGCTGCACGAACGCCTCGTCCGCTCCTACGCGATCGACGCTCTCGTCGAGTCGGGAAGCACCGGCGCCGACGACCTGCGCACTGCCAAGGAGTTCTTGGTCTCGCTCTCCGATGTCGAGCAGACGGTCCATGAGTCGCCCGGCGACGGGGTGAGCCACCGGTTCACCGGTTCGGGTATCGCCGGATCGATGCTGACCTTCGATGACGCGATCCTTCACGGGGTGTTCTTCGGGACCGGGGAGTAGCGGCCGGTAGAGAAACCCCTGGACACGCTGCCGGATGCTACGCTCCACACGGTCCTTTCGAGTGGGGAGCGTAGTCGATGGCCCGCATGATCCCATTGCACATCCCGGTCAAGACCGAGTCCGCGGCCGAGCGCAAGCTCTTCGACGAGTTCGAACACGGCTGCCCGTCCGACTGGATCGTGCTGCACTCGCTCGACTTGGCGCGGCGCGGCACCGGGCCGTTCGGCGAGGCCGACTTCGTCGTGATCGCGCCCGGCTACGGAATCCTGTGCGTCGAGGCCAAGACCTATCTGTCGCGAACAGCCGGACGGTCTCTGGCTCACGTCGCCCACGGGCCAGCCGCAGGCGCGCAGTCCGTTCCAGCAGGCCGCCGGCGCGATGCACCGGATCATGGACTGGATCCGCGCCCACAACATGCCGGACGTGCTCTCGGCATCGATCGTGGTAGTGCCCGACATCGAGGTGGACAACAAGGACCACATCGACTGGGCGCCCTGGCAGCTGGTCGACCGCTCGCGGTTCCTCGCCAGGAGCTTCGAGCACATCGTCTGCGACGCCTTCGACTGCGCAGCGCGCCGAGCTCACGAACCCGCCGGCACCGCTCACGCCGGTGCAGGCCGAGCGGATCGTGCAGATCCTGCGCTCGGAAGTCGAGTGCTACGTGAGTCCCCGCGCCCGCATCGACGCGCAGCTCGAAGAGGTCCGCCGCTTCACGCCGCAGCAGTTCCGCGTGCTCGACCAGCTCGCCGACAACCCGCGACTCGTCATCGACGGCCTTGCCGGCACCGGCAAGACCATGCTCGCGATCGAGTCGGCCCGCCGCGCCGTCGAGAGTGGCCGTCGGGTGCTCTTCCTCTGCTTCAATCGGCTCCTCGCCGAGTGGCTCGCCGAGCAGACGGCCCCTCTCGGCGAGGCCTGCCGCACCTGCACGATCCACGAGTTCATGCAGGGCGTCGTCGGCGAGAAGTGGGCTGCAGGGCTCGGGCTCCGAGTACTGGGACAAGGAGCTTCCCGAGCGGGTCTTCTGTGAGCTGGCCGATCTGGCCGCTGACGGCAAGGCGGAGATGTTCGACGAGCTCGTGATCGACGAGGCGCAGGACATCCTGCTCAACGACGCGTTCCTGTCAGTGCTCGACACCGTCCTCGCGCAGGGTCTCGAGCACGGGCGCTGGCGCTTCTTCGGCGACTTCTTCCAGCAGGACATCTTCGGGCGGTTCGGAGAGTCGCCCCAGGTGGTGCTCGTCCACGACGATCGGCTTCGAGCCGCCGCTGGTGCGCCTGCGGCAGAACTGCCGAAACCTGCCTCGAGTCGCACATCTGGCGAGCGAGGTCGCGGGACTCTCGGCGGAAGATCGGCGATCGACGGCGACCCTGCGCGATGACGACGGCTTCGACCCTCGCATCGTCTACTACGACGGCGCCAAGACGCAGCGCAAGGCGCTCGTCGACGCGCTCGACACGCTGCACGCCGAGGGCTTCAAGCCCGGCGAGATCGTGGTGCTCTCGCGCCGCAACGCCGAGCACTGCTGCGCGGCGACGGTCGACACGGGCCCGTGGAAGGACCGACTGCGGCCGTTCTCGGAGGCCGGCGGCACGCACACCGGCTACGACTCGATCTTCCGCTTCAAGGGCCGAGAGGCGCCCGCGATCGTGGTGACTGACATCGACGAGATCAACCCGGCGTCGCGCGTATGGGCCGACGAGCAGCGCGTGCGGTCGCTGCTCTACGTGGCCGCGACGCGGAGCCTGTCTCGACTGGTGATGCTGGTGCACGAGTCGTGGCGAGGGCAGTCTCGAGCTTGCGCCCGTCGACGGGACCGGGCTGGACGCGAAGGACGCGCTGGCGCTTGAGCGGCATGCGCCGGAACCGGACCCGGCGTGGTTCGTGCGGCCGAACGGCTTCGACGCGGCGGGCACCATCCACGGGCTCGGGCACACGCGGCGCGTGCTCATTCACGCGCGCGAGCTCGCCGAGGCGCTCGGGCTTCTCGGCGTGGGAGCGCGAGGCGCTCACGTGCGCGGCGCTCTGGCACGACATCGGCCGCACCAACGACCGGGCCGACTACTACCACGGCGCCAAGAGCGCAGGCAAGGCGGTCACGCTCGGGCTGCATCGCGGCATCGAGCCGCGGGTCTACGAGACCGCGCTCTACGCGGTGACCCACCACTGCGGCGACGAGGGGCACGGCGAGCGCGCGGCAGGGCGGGTGCGCTACCGGGCGCGCGGGACGACGGGTCGATGAGCGGGAGCGGGTCGACTCGGAGGCGGCGCTGCGGGTGTTCCGCGTGCTCAAGGACGCCGACGGGCTCGACCGCGTTCGGCTCGGCGACCTGGACCCGAGCTACTTGCGGTATGAGGTGTCGCGCGAGAGCGTGGATCGCGCCTGGGAGCTGCTGCGGGAGATTCCGTAGGAGGCGTCGATGCATCGGTGCGGTGGCGACACAAGGAGGGTGATCGAGTGAAGCTGTGGGTCGACGATCAACGCGACGCGCCAGATGATACCTGGGCCGTTGCGAGGACATACGACCATGCTGTGCGCGCTCTCGGCGAGACTGAGTACGACAAGGTCTCGCTGGATCACGACCTCTCCGCGTATGAGGAAACGGGCTACGACCTCGCCGTCTGGATGACAGAGAACCTGACGGCCTGGCCACGTGTCATCGCCATCCACACCGCCAATCCCATCGGGGGAGCTCAGATGTACTCGGTCCTGCGGGCGGGCGCGCCGAACTCGACACACGTGTTCATCGACTCACGATTCCAGGAGCTGGAGTAGTGGCGATGCTCCCGCCGGCCGCCGGATTCGCCCTCCCGTTAGAAGATGTCTGCTGAGCAGCCCGGTAGGGTAGCGTATCAGTGACGGGCAACGCGGACGGCCGCGGAGTGAAGGAAGTCGTCCCGGGGCCCACTTCGTGACGCTACGACGAAGGAGGGATCATGCTCGGGGGGAGAAGGCGTGTTCTCGGCTTGATGCTGGTGCTCGTATTCGGCCTGGTGCTCGCGCCGACGGTGGCTCTGGCCGTTCCGCCGTGCGTGGTGTCTGGAGTCGTGACGAGCGCTTCGACGGGTGTCCCGATCCCGTTCGCGCAGGTGGAGGTCTACCACGGGGTGAGCTACATCGGCGTTGCGAACGCCAATTTCCAGGGCAGGTACTCCATCGCTCTGCCGTCGGACTCGTACTCGTTCGAGGTGGCCGCGCCGGGCTGGACCCCGATCAGTCAAGGAATCGCTGTCCCTCCCGCACCCGCCCTCACACTGAACTTCCAGCTTCCCTTCCGCTCCAGCCAGCGGGTCTATCGCTTCTTCAACATGCGGACGGGCACGCATTTCTACTCGGCTTCCGACGCCGAGTTCATCAACGTCTACGGCACCCTCGCCAACGTCTTCCACTACGACGGCGTCGTCTACAGCGTGGACATCACCCCTCCGTATCCGACCAAGCCGCTCTACCGCTTCTTCAACTTCAAGAACGGTGTTCACTTCTACACAGCCAATGAGGCCGAAAGGGCCAATGTGCAGGCGAACCTTTCGGATCGCTACAGGTATGAGGGTGTCGCCTATCGGGTGAACACCGACAGCCACGGCATCCCGATCCACCGGTTCTACGCTCCCGCGCGAAACGCGCACTTCTACACGGCCAACATGGCGGAGATCGACGCCAGTCTCTCGAAGTACTATCACTACGAGGGCGTGGGCTACTACGTCGGCTTCTAGTCGCTGACCGCCGGGGCGGATCGCGATAGCTCGCGAGCCAAGCGGGGGACTGAGCGAAGCGCACGCAAAGTGCGAGGCCGCCAATCCCCCGAACGAACATTCACCTTGCGGCTACTGCCCCTTCGAGTTCCTGACGACCTCGCAGGACCCATTCTGCCCGAACGGAGGGAGAATGCAAGAGGCTTTCGGGGCGAAAACCTCGAACGGCGACATCGATGCGACGAGCGGGCACTCTGAATGCTGGACGGACGCCTTCTGGCGATGGGCGGTCTTGCGACTCGAGATCGGCGCGGCGCCGGCCGGCAGCGCCGTCTCGAACCGCGTCGAGCGCCGCAGGCAGCCGCCAGTGCACCTCTCGAATAGCGAATATAGTCGCTATTGACACCAACGAAATAGCGACTAAAATCGCTATTAGAGTATTCGCAATAGAGAAAGAAGTCTCTAATGGTCACGCGTAGCGGAACCAGACAGGCTCGAGAGATGCTCGACCGGAGGCTCGCGTCGATGCAGCCCTCAGCGCAGTACGCGCCGCCGCGGCTCGGGTGGATCCGCGGCATTCGAGATGCACTGGGCATGTCTGCGGCCGACCTTGCGGCTCGCATGGGCATCAGCGGCGCCTCGGTTCGATCGCTCGAGGAGAAGGAGATGACCGGCGGGATCCGGCTTTCGTCTCTTCAGCGCGCCGCCGAGGCGATGGAGTGCACGCTGGTGTACGCCTTCGTTCCCAACACGAGTCTGGAGGCGACGGTCCGCCGGCAGGCGCAGCGCGTCCTCGACGAGCAGATGGGCCGCACACGCCAGACTATGGCACTCGAAGCACAGGAGAGCGACATGCGCTCCTCGGCGGTGGAGACGCAGCTTCAAGCGATAGTCGACTCGACTCGGCTTTGGTCGGGACGCGGGGAGAAGAAGTGACAACCGGGGACTTGTTCGAGGAGCCGGCCGGTGCCACTCCCATCGATCCGGACGACGCAAAGGGACTCATCCCGACGTGGGTGGCGACCAGGGCCGACCTGAACAGTGCGGAGCAGGAGAACATCGCCAAGGCGATCGCGTGGGCGTCTTCACGGGGTGGCCCTCAGTCGGTCGATTCGTTGATGACCGAGGGCATGATGCGGGGTCTCCATCGGCGCATGTTCGGCGACGTCTGGAAATGGGCCGGCTCGTACCGGCGGCACGACACGAACATGGGCGCGCCGTGGCCCTATGTCCCGATACAGGTCCTTGAACTGCTGGAGGACGTATCGGCTCAAACGTCGGATCGGGCGAACATGCCGTGGGCCGCCGACGAGCTGGCCGTGCGCTTCCATCATCGGCTCGTGGCGATACACCCCTTTCCCAACGGCAACGGCCGACACGCGCGTCTGGCCGCAGACCTGCTCGTCGAGCTTCTGGGCGAGCCGGCATTCACCTGGGGGGCTCGGGACTTGAGCGAGGAAGGCACTGCACGTGCTGCGTACCTAGAGGCCCTGCGGCAGGCGGATCGCGAGTTCGACTACGCGCTGCTGTTGGCGTTCGCGCGGTCGTAGGTCGACCGGGCACTGCGCCCAGGCGGGCCCCGTGACCATCGGGTCAAGCGCGCGCGTGGCCGGTGCCCATCGGGTTGCAGGCCTGAGGTGCTTTCGCGCGGCAGGGACTCCCTCGCGAGCTGCAACGATTCGGCGCGGGTACATACAGACAGGGAGATGAACAGCGGGCGAGCGCACGCACGAATGGAGCGCGCCCGCGGGGTGCATGGACGCGTGGTCACCACGTGAGCTATCGACGGTCGCGGATGCGTTCGCTGGCGAACGCCGGCAAGTGACAGTCCTGTTCTCGGACCTCTCGGGGTTCACCGGGATGTCCGAACGGTGTGATCCGGAGGAGCTGCGAGCCTTGCTCGGGAGGCTCTTCGGCGAGGCCTCCCTGGCGGTGACCCAACTCGGCGGTCACGTCGATCACTTCGTGGGTGACGCAGTCATGGCGCTCTTCGGTACGCCGCAGGCGCACGAAGACGACGCGGTACGAGCGGTCCGCGCTGCCCGCGAGATCCATCGCCGAGCCGCCAGCATCACGATGCCGGATGCGTCAGGACGCCAAGCGCCCCTGCAGATGCATTCCGGCATCGCGACCGGCTTGGTCGTCGTGAGCCGCACCGACGCCGAAGGCATTGGCGACATCGTTCTCGGCGATACGGTCAACGTTGCCTCAAGGCTGACTGAGCTCGCGAAGCCCGGGGAGATCGTCGTTGGAGAAGCCACGCATGCGCTCACGTGTGGGCAGTTCGACTTCGATCCACTGGGCAGTCTTCACGTTCGCGGGCGGGAGGCCTCCGTCCAGGCGTTCAGGTTCAGTCGGCCCAAGCGGGACCCGGAGACGCTGCACAGGCTCACCGGCCTCTGCGCCGAGTTCGTGGGTCGCGAGCAAGAACTCGCTCGATTGGACTCCGCGGCCAAGGCACTGCTTCGCGGGTCCTCGACGTTCGTCGGAGTGGCCGGCGCCGCGGGTACCGGCAAGAGCCGCCTCGTGACGGAGTTCCGGGCCGGGGAGATCGGGAGACAGTTCACCTGGCGCGAGGCCCACTGCTATGAGTACGCCGCGAACGTCCCCTATAGTGCGGTTCTCGAGCTGCTCGGGAGGGCCTGGGACATCGACCAGGCTGACACGCGCGCACACGTCCACACCAAGATTCACGATGGATTGCAGCGGGTGGTCGGGGAGGACGGCGTCACGGCGGCACGCATCGAGCGGCTGTGGGGGATAGAGAACCCGCTGCTCGACGGCGTGGACCCGGAATCGTGGCGTGCGCAGGTCTACAAAGACCTCGCTCGCGTCTTCGACGCGATCACCTTCCTGAACCCGACGGTGCTGCTTGTCGAGGACTTCCAGTGGGCTGACGACGCGTCGGTGGAGCTTCTTCACTACGTGCTCGGGCGGATTCACGCGCCGGTGATCGTTCTCGGCACGTATCGGCCGCCGTTCGGCGCTTCGGACATCGGAGGCGAGGGCTGGCGCCGTGATCAGATCGTGCTCGATGACCTGTCGCCTGATGAGACGGTCGCACTTGCGTGTTCGCTGCTGGGCGCAGAGGAGCTGCCGCCGGATCTCGAGCGCTTCTTGAGGCTCGAGCTGGGCGGTAACCCCTTCCACGTCGAGGAATCGATGAACGCGCTCGTGGACACCGGCGTGCTGGTTCCTGAGGGTGAACGGTGGCGGCTTGCCAAGCCACTGGCGGGAATGGGGGCTCCTTTGACGGTGGCCGCGTCAGTGGACGCGCGCGTCGACCTGCTCGGACCGGAATCGAAGCGGATGATTCAAGCGGCGGCTGTCATGGGCCGCGTCTTCTCGGCGGACATGCTCGAGCGGGTGGCTCCACAGGACCGCGATGTCGTTGAGGCGCTCGTCGAGATCGAGCGTCTCGGACTGGTCATCCCCGTCGGCGATCCTGAGGACCGGACCTTCGCGTTCAAGCATGCACTCACACAGGACGCCATCGCTCAGGGGCTTCTGAACGAAGAGCGGTGCGCGCTGCACGAGCTCACGGCCCGGGCGTATGTGGACCTCTACAGCGATCGGCTTCCCGAGTTCTACGAGACGATCGCGTTCCACTTCGAGCGTGGCCAGGTCGGGCGGGAGGCGGTGCGCTACCTGATAGGTGCCGGCGAGAAGAGCCTGAAACGCTACGCCGTCAGTCAGGCCTCCCGGTACTTCGGCAGGGCGTACGAGCTCACGATGGAGGATCCTGCGCTTGCGAACGACCCGACGCTGCTCGCGGACCTTCTCGTCCGGTGGGCGCACGTCGAGTACTACCTCGGCAACTTCCTCAAGCTCGAATCGCTGCTGCTCCTGCACTACGACAGCCTGGAGTCGGTGACGCCCGAGCTCCGGGCCACCTATGAGGTGTGGCTCGGCACGGTGTTCTGGCACCGGCAGCGCCTGTCACGAGCGCGCGAACACCTCGAGCGCGGTCGGGCGCTCGCGGAGGAGTCCGCCGACACCGCGCTGGTTGCGCTCGCGGAAGCAGAACTCGCGTACACACACGCCGATCTTGGCGAGCTAGTCGTGGCGAACGAGTACGCGGAGCGAGCGTGCGCGGCGGCGCGGCTCTTGGATGCCGACGCCTTCCTGTGGGAGGAGGCTTTCGGCGGCGCTGGCTACACGCATTGGTGCACCGGTCGTGTGGTCGAGGCCCGCAGTGCCGGAGAGGAGCTGCTGGCCTACGGCACGGCGCACACGAACATACGGTGTACCGCCTTCGGGCACTGGGTGATCTCGCTCGCGTACCTCAACGACGGCGACTTCGAAGCGGCAACTGACGAGATAGAGGAGGCGCTCCGAGTATCGGCCGATCCGTGGTTACTCCAGTTCCCCAAGTTCTTCTCGGCGATCTGCAACGTGTTCAACGGCGAGTTCGGTCGCGCGTTGCCGCTGCTGGAGGAGGTCGTCGAGTACAGCACCGAGCGTGGCGCCGAGACCCTCAGCATCCCGGCGACCGGGCTGCTCGGTGCGGCGCTCGCCGGTACCGGGTCGCTCGACCGCGGAATAGCGATGCTCGAGCGGTCCGAGCGCCGGCTACGCGACGACGAGCGGGTATGGGCATACATCAATGCGCTCTACATATTGGGGGAGCTGCATGCGATCGTCGCGCGAGGGGAGGCGGCCGTGAGCATCGGTACGGCCCTGCGCAACCCGAGGTTCGTCCTCGGCCATGCCCCCTTCGCCGAGCGCAGGGCCTACGAGTACCTCGAGGACGCGGCGCGACGCTGCGACCAGATCGGTGCCGATGGGTTCGCCGGGCAGTGTTGGCTGAGCATCGCCGAGCTCCAGCACGCCAAGGGGCATGACGCGGAGTCCGACAGCTCGTTCGAGCGCGCGCGCGAGCGGTTCTCGTCTTGCGGGGCGCGCACATTCGCCAGGCGGACGAGTCGCGAGCATGCCGAGTTGGCCGCGTCGGTCTGAGCTGCTGCCATCGGAGTAGAATCGACAGCGGGGGGCGCACGGGTCGCGCGGAGCATCGTCGCGCGTCAGCCCCGCAACGTGGAAGGGGAGCCGACATGTTCGGCAGCAAGAAGGAGAGCGAGCCGCTCCAGCCATTCAATCTGAAGGTCCTCTCGGCCCTACACGTCGTCGAGGGGACGGCGGCGGGAGATGCGAGGCTGATGTTCGGGGACTCCGACATCCTTGACAGGCTGGAGCTCTCGTCCGCAACCATCACGTGCATCGATCTGAGGCAGCCGGTCGTCGAGGACGTGCGACCGGTTCGTGGTCAATACCAGGCACGCGGCAGTCCTCGTTCCTGACGTGGATCCCGCTCGGCTCAGGGACTGGGAATCCTACAAGTGCTGTAGCACGCCGTACAGGGGGACGTTCTACATCGGCCCGTATATGGTGAGTGGCACGCTCATGGCCGATGGCCGCGGGTACGTCAATAGCATCCTCGTCGGAGTCGACCTGCACGTCTCAACCGTTCTCGAGGGTCCCGAGTGCGCGCAGTTCGACGCACCGTTTGCCGTCGTGCGCCCGCGAGCCGTGCTCGGTTGGGAAGCAGAGTAGCCGAGCGGACGCTTCGTGAGCGCAACGGGGGGTGGCCATGGCTGATGAGTGGCTTGCGAAGGTGCAGGAGAAGCCGGTCGGGCCGAGAATCGGCTCGTGGATCGGGGCTGGGATCTGCGCGCTCGGAATCAGTGCGTGTCTGACGATCGTCGTGCTGGGCGGGTCAGCGGATCATGGACGCGGGCGGCTTCGTGGCGTCCGGTGGTCCGTATCAGATCGCGCATCCGGTCCCTACAGGCTTCTGGATTCAGCCACTCGCATTCTGCGGGCTCTTCGCTTTCTCGTTCGCCCACGCCGTCTTCGCGTGGCGCATCAAGGCCCCTGGGCTGATCTATGCCATGTGGTGTGTTTTGTGGACGGCAGTCGGGGCGACTGACGTTCTGGAACGGGCTTCATCCACCGCACGGGAACGGCCTGGCCTGGGGCTGGCTCATCATGGGCGGCGTGTTCCTCTTGGTCGGGCTCGGATCCGTCGCGGCCTACTTTGCGACGCAGGGCCTCTTTGGGTGGTCGCATTCCGAGATGTCCGGCAGGCGGCTCGCTGTCTACTGGGCCATGACCGTCATCGCCGTTCTGGTGGGTGTTCCTCTGGGGATTGCCGCCCTCGGGGCGGTATAGCTTGCCCATGGAACCGGGCCACGCCATGACGCCGGAGCAGATCACGATTCACGATGCGGAGTCCGCCAGTGCCCTCTGTCCTGATCCATGGGCTGCAGGATGGTGTGTTCACTACCCGGACTCGCTGGACGAGGCAAAGAGAATCGAGGCACCCGCAGACGGACCCGACGCCGCGCTCTCAGCTCGCGCGGGCGTGTTCAGGGCCGTCGGCGTTCTCTTTCTGATCGTCGCCCTGCTGGCGTACCTCGTCGTCCCGTTCAATACCTTCATGCGCACCCGAATCCGGGAACAAGCACCGACTCGAGCGCGACCGATACCCGTCGCACCGCAGCACGAGAGCGTGAGGCTCGGCGTCTGAGGGTCCCCGAGCGAGCGCACGAACGCCCGCGCGCTGGGCAGATACACCTCTGTCGGCCCGATCAGGAGGCATCATGGAACTCACGGCAGTGCCCATCAGCAAGCCCGAGACGGCCAGCGTGATCCTCGGCCAGTCTCACTTCATCAAGACGGTCGAAGACATTCACGAGGCCATGGTGAACTCGGTTCCCGGGATCCGGTTCGGCGTCGCGTTCTGCGAGGCGTCGGGTGCGCGGCTCGTACGCGTGTCCGGCACCGACGACGAGATGCAGCGGCTCGCCACCGACAATGCGCTCGCCATCGGGGCGGGCCACACGCTTCGTGCTCATGCTCGCCGAGGGCTTCTACCCGATCAACGTGCTCCCCGCGCTTCGTGCGGTGCCGGAGGTCGTCGGCATCTTCTGCGCGAGCGCCAACCCTGTCGAGGTGATCGTCGCGCAGACCGATGCGGGTCGCGGAGTCCTCGGCGTGGTCGACGGTGCGTCGCCCCTCGGCGTGGAAGACGATGACGGCGTGGCGTGGCGCAGAGGACTACTGCGCACGATCGGCTACAAGCTGTAGGCCACAGGCGCACGGCTTATGCGGCCACCGAGCGACCGGACTCCCCAAGGACTCTGTCGCCAACGTCTCTCAGCCAGTGACTCGCGATCGTGCTTCGCTGACGGAGCGGGTGGACAGCCTGCCGTCAGCCAAGCTCGACCTCGTGTTGTACGGGATCGACATCGCTCTAGGCCGCTGACCGCGGCATCGAACAAAGGCATCCGGCGGAGGAGCGGCCCCTGAGCCGCTTCCTCCATGGGGTACATTCTTGTGGCAGAGAAAGCCAAGAACGGTCGAGGGGGCGCTCGATGAGTGGGGTAGCGGAGTTCGCCAGTGCGAGCATTCGGACCAATCTCGACGTGCTTGTCGGCGTCGCGCTCGAACGGCAGTGGGCGCGCTGGCCCGGCATGAAGGAGCGGTTCACCGCGGAGCAGCGGGCCAAGGCAGCCGAGGACACCCGCTACCATCTGGAGTACATCGCCTCGTCGCTCTGGTTCGAGGAGCAGGTGCTCCTCGACGACTACGCCGTCTGGTGCAAGGTCCTGTTCACCAATCTCAACATGCCCGGCGAGTGGTTCACCGGCAGCATGGAATGCATCGCCGAGGCGATCGACGCCGTCCTGCCGCGCGCCGAGGCGGCGCTTGCTCGAAGCTACATCGAGATCGCGCTTGAGACGTTTCGCACGGCGTCGACCGAGACGACCTCGTTCATCGTCCCCGGCTCACCGCTGGGCTTTTTGGCAGGACGCTATCTGAGATCCTCGCTCGACGGCAGGCAGGGTGACGCGGTCCTGATGCTCGCCGACGCGGTCGATTCCGGGACCACGGTGCGCGAAATCTACCTGGATGTCTTCCAGCCGGTCCAGCGCGAAGTGGGACGGCTGTGGCAACTAAACCAGGTGTCCGTCGCTCAGGAGCATGGGGTCACCGCCGCGACGCAGGTCGCGATGGCTCGTCTCCATCACCGGATGGAAGCCGCGCGGGAGCTCGGCAAGACCGTGGTCACCGCATGCGTGGGCCGGGAGCAGCACGAGGTAGGCGCACGGATGGTCTCCGATTTCTTCGAGATGGACGGATGGGATGCCCGCTACCTCGGAGCCAATACGCCCAGCAAGGCAGTCGTCAGCGCTGTGCGCGAATCCGAGGCCGACGTTCTGGCCCTCTCGGCTACGCTGACGTCGCACGTCAAGGACCTCGCCGAGATCATCACTCTGCTGAGGGCCGACCCCGAGACCGCGGACACGCAGGTCCTGGTGGGAGGCTACCCGTTCAACACCGCGCCAGATCTGTGGCAGCGCGTCGGTGCGGACGGGTATGCACCGGACGCCGAGACCGCGCCAGCGATAGCGTCCGCGCTGACTGGCGCTTAGGTCTGCCACCGAGGTGTCCCTCGGGGCAAGGTGCACTAACCCGCGCTGAGTACCTCGTACAGCCGCACCATCGCGAGCGTGTCGGTGCCGCAATACGCGCGCAGATCCGCGTAGACGGTCGCGCACTCCTCGTCGGTGAGCTCGCCGGTAGCGGCCTGGCAGTAGCGCATCGAGGCGATGTTGCCGTCGGCGATGCCGAGGCCCTCATAGGACAGGTCTTTGACGAGTGCCGGCAGGACGACTTTGATGCTCGCGCCGCCGAGACACTCGGGATGGCGGACGTGAGCCCGGACGGTCTGGAGCAGGTCGAAGACGCGCGACTGGATGCCGGCGATCGCCTCGGCGTGCTCGGGGAAGGCGAAGGCGAGTTCTCTGAGGCGCGAGTTCTCGAACGGCGAGTAGACGACCACGCTTCCCGCGTCGCCAAGGGTCTCGATCAGGCTTTGCGTGAAGGCGGGTCGCGGGTCGCCGGAACCCTCGTAGAGGAACTCGCGATGCTCCAGGTCGCCGTTCTCGTGCAGGATGTGGTCCGACCACTGGAACGTGATCATCTGCCAGGGGCGGGTGCCCGGGTAGAGCGGCAGCGCCGTCATGAACGTCTCGAAGTCCAGGAAGTGGAGCGGGTAGTCGAGCCCCGCCAGCGAGCGGCCGACATCCCCGACGATTCGCGGCTCTCCCGATCGCACGAGTTCGCAGACTTCGCGCTGCGCGCTGGAAAGTAGCGGGTAGTCGAGCGGTACGTCCTCGATCGCGAAGATCCCGTCGGCGATGAGCGAGTCCAGCAGCGCCTCGCTGATCCTGGGCAGCTCGGTGACCGCTCGGCCGGGGAGGAAGGCGTGGCAGTGGCCGTAGAACGCGCAGGTGTAGGGGTTGTCGCACTGCTTGCCGATCGCGACCGCAGGCGGCTCGGCTGCGTCGAGCATGGCGAGCATCTCGGCGACCAGTCCGGGGACCTGGGGGAGGTAGGCGCGGGTGCCGGCGGTCACGTCCTCGGCGACGAAGAGCCGCTCGAGGTCGTAGTCCCCACCGTCGTAGACATAGGTGTTGTCGAGGTGCATCAGAAAGGCGCGGCGAATGGGCACGCCGGCGCCCTCCAGTACCCACGTCTGCACCGCGACGTCGGTGATGTTGACGTCCTTGACCCTGGTGCCCGACTTGACCTCGTAGAGGTCCCAGAGGTTCTCACCGACGCGCACCAAGGCATCGGGGCGCACGAATACGCCACCATGTTCGAGCGCGGCCTCGAAGATCGCGCTCGGCGGGTCTTCGAGGAGTCGGCGCGTGGTCTCGAGCGCCTGCGCGGACTGGGTGTAGTCCTCGGCGACGAGCACCCCGTCGGCGAAGCGCTCGCGCGCCAACTCCCCGACGGCGTTGCCGGTGTCGAAGATGTGCTGCTGCGTCTCCGGCGTCGGATCGGCCAGCTCGCGCGCGTGCGTGGACAGCCAGAGCGCCTTGCGGCACTGCAGGCCGGTCTGGAACCTCGACTTGGACAGGCGATTCGCCATGTCGGCACCTCCTGGGACGAGGATAGCGCAGGGGTCTGACAAGGCATCATGCCCATCGGGTAGGGCACCCGACGCGGAACTAACCGGGTCACGCCCGGTAGCTCACTCCTCAACCGCCCCCGCTGCTGCTACCGCCGTCACCGCAGTTGGGCGCCGCAATGGCAGGCGCCGACCAGACCCGTCGTGGCTTGCAGCCGCACACGGGGCAGGCTTCTTCGCGTGTCGCCTCGGCGATGCGCTTCGTGACACTGAATTCGCGACCGCATTCTGTGCACTTGTATGCGTACTCGGGCACCGTCTACCTCCTCGACCCGACCGACCTCAGGCGATGCGACGCTCTGAGCGAATCACGGTCATTCACGTGTCTTCGGCCCCACCTGAGGCTCGAACTCGACGATCTCGAAGCTCGTCGTCACAACACACTGCGGACCAAGGCACCCTTTGACCGAGCAGTACTTCCCCTCGGAAAGCTCGATCGCCTGAGCCACGGAACTCGGCTTCACGCCGACCCCGGTCACGGTGTAGACGACCTCTATCGTCTCGTAGTAGTGAGGGAACCCGTCCACGAACGGCTCGCCTCTGACCTCGATCTCAAGACCGCGCACGTCTTCGCGCTTCTTCTCGAGGATCGATACGACGTCGACGCCGGTGCAGCCGGCCATGCCGAGAAGAAGCAGCTCGACCGGACGCCATCCGGTCCCTTCGCCGCTGCCGTCGGCGGGCGTGTCCATGACGATGCCGTGCCGCTTGGAGTCCCACCCGACGAACTGGCGGTTCTGCGTCCAGCGGGCATTGACCACGTCCATGCGAAAACCTCCCTTGACATGCGCGCTCGGTGGCGCCGTTCAGAATGCGTTCATCGGTCTGGATGGTACATACCCCATAGGGTATCAGAACGCACGTGATTCCGTCGTGTCCCGGCACCGTTGTGGCGACGTGCGCGCTCGGAATCCTCGCCTCCGTTGCTGAGTGTTCAGCGAACGTTGCCCGTGGGTTCAATCGCAACGGCAATCAACTGGGCTAGGCGGTTTCTCTGACGCCTCGAGGGGAGGGATAGAGATGTCACACGAGACTGGACGGTCGCCCACAGCCACTGCCCCACGGAAGGGCTCGGCGGTGTTCGTGCTGGCCCTCATGCTGCTGTTGGCGATGGCAGTGTCGGCATTCGCGCAGGTGTACGTCGACGGCGGCGGGTTCGGGCCGCCCTACGCGCCCTACACCGTGACGGAAGTGCCGTATGCGCCGTACACAGCGGGTCCGGTGGTGCGCGAGGTACCGTACGCGCCCTACACGCCGGCGGCTGAGGTGCGGTATCCGCCCCACCTGATGCAGTAGCGCCATCGACGGCTTCGCGATCCCCCGAGGTGCCCCGATCGGCTACCCGGCCACTCCCAGTCGCCGCCGATAGAGCCCTGCGCTTGTCTCGTCGAAACAGCAGAAGACGACCGAAGCTGGCAGATCGTGAGAGGACAGCCACTCTTCCACCGTGGCTGCCGCGATTTCACACGCCTCCGACTTCGGGTATCCGTAGACGCCTGTCGAGATGCAGGGAAACGCGATCGAGGCGACCCCTGCCTCGGCGGCCAGCTTGAGCGAACTCTCGTAGCTGGATCGCAGGAGCTCGGGCTCGCCGGAGAGGCCATCCCGATACACGGGACCGACGGCGTGAATCACGTGACGGGCCGGGAGGTTGTAGCCGCCGGTGATCCGCGCCTCCCCGGTGGGACACCCGCCGAGACGGCGACACTCGTCGAGCAGACCGGGGCCGGCCGCGCGATGGATCGCCCCGTCCACACCGCCTCCGCCGAGCAGCGAGCTGTTCGCTGCGTTGACGATGGCGTCAACCTCGAGGCGGGTGATGTCTCCCTCGATCACCGCTGATCCGGCTCGTCATCTCGTCCGACCCCCGTGTTCTCGTCGCTCGGTGTGTCCCGTCGAGACAGTCGGCTCAGTGTCAGATGTCAGCGATCTGCCGGCCGCTCGAGCCAGGCTCCACGGTACTGTGGCGCGCCGCTCGAGTGGCCAGGCTACGGAGCCCACCACTGCTTGAGCTTCATCGCGTAGCCGCCCTTCGGCGTCACTTCCACGACCTCGTCGCCCGACTTGTTCTCAAACGCCTTGAACTGAGCCACACTCACCGACTTGTAGACCGGACTTCCGGGGCTCTTGAGCAGCTGCAGTTTCACACCCTGGACAAGGGGAAGGTGCGCAGCCGGGGGTTCTCGTTGACGAAGTGAATGGTCTCCTCAGGACCAACGACCTGCACGTAGTCCACCACGACGTACCAGTAGCCGTCCTTCTTGTACATGTCCTTCAGGTAGGCCCACGAGACTGCCGCATCCTTCGGGCCGAGCTTGACCTTGGGCGCGGGCTTCGGCGTGGGCTGCGCCGGCGCTGGCACCGGCGCGGGCGTGGTCGTGATCGGGGTGGTCGTTGGAGCCGCGCTTGACTCCGCGGCGTTCGGAACCGCGGCCGTACCATCCGACGACGCGCTCGTCTCGATCGCCAGCCGGAGTTCTCTCGCTGCTCACGTTGGGAGTCGGAGTGCATCCGGTGGCCACGATCGCCGCGAGCGCGAGTGATGCGACGACGACGGTCCTGGCGGAGAGCGCGCGCATGGGCCCACCTCTCTACGGCGACACGGTTCTCGTTCGTGCGGATGCTTCCACTGTAGTACGTACCCAGGGTTCCGGATGTGGCGCCTATCGGGTGTGGCGCCCGTGGAGAAGCCCGGGCCGAAGGACATCCCGGACGGGCTCGCCGATCTGGGTAGACAGTCATTGGGATAGGTGCTGAGCCGGCGAACGGGGGCGCACTCATGAGCGCGCGAATCGACACCGTCGTCATCGGGGGAGGCCAAGCCGGTCTCGCCACCAGCTACCACCTCGGCATGGCAGGCGTGGAGCACCTCGTGCTGGAGCAGGCGGCCGCAGCGGGAAGTGCCTGGCGAGACGGTCGATGGGACTCCTTCACCCTGGTCAGCCCCAACTGGTCCTTCCGGCTTCCCGGCGCCGAGTATCAGGACGGTCAACCCGACGGCTTCATGCCGCGTGACGAGGTGGTCGCTCGCTTCGAGCGCTACGTCGAGGACTTCGACCTGCCGGTTCGTTTCGGCGTCGCGGCCACCTCAGTGATGCACGATGCCGAGAGCGGACGCTATCTCGTGCAGACGGCCGATGCCGCCTTCGACGCCGCCAACGTGGTCGTCGCCACGGGTCTGTTCCAGCGGCCCAAGCTGCCTGCGATGAGCGCCGACATCCCCGCCACGATCGAGCAGATTCACTCGGGGCAGTACCGCAATCCTGCGGCCCTGGCTGACGGGGCCGTGCTCGTCGTCGGCACCGCTCAGTCGGGCTGTCAGATCGCTCAAGAGCTGTACCAGCACGGGCGCACGGTGTATCTGTGCGTCGGCAGTGCCGGCCGGATTCCCCGACGCTACCGGGGCCGCGACATCTTCGAGTGGCTGAACCTGTCGGGCTACCTCGACAGGACGGTGGCGGACCTTCCGTCGCCGAAGCCCGATTCGCCGGCAATCCGCACCTGTCCGGCCGAGATGGGGGTCAGACGCTCAATCTCCACCAGTTCGCCCGTGACGGCGTGGTCCTGCTGGGACATCTGCGGGGCGTGAGCGGGAGCACCGCCCACCTCGCCCCGGATCTCAGAGAGAGCCTGGCCGCAGTCGACGAAGCGGAGCTGCGGGTCACGGGGTTCGTCGACGCCTACGTGGCCAAGGCCGGTCTCGATGCCCCCTTCGAAGACCTGCCGGTGTTGCGTGACGGATACCTCGCAGACGAGATCACCGAGCTGGACTTGGCGTCCGCCGGCATCACGACCATCGTCTGGGCGACGGGCTACGGGTTCGACTTCGGGATGGTCAGGCTGCCGGTCTTCGACTCCGACGGCTTCCCGATCCAGAACCGGGGCGTGACCGACTATCCGGGGCTGTTCTTCGTGGGCATGCCGTGGCTGTACCGGCAGAAGTCGGGACTGCTGGTCGGCGTCGGGGAAGACGCCGAGTACATCGCGTCGAAGATCACGGCTCGGTGCGAAGGGGGCACTGGGGAGTAGGAAGGACAACCGAGCGACACGTGCTCGGATGCAGAAGGAGCGCAGGAGCTTGATACCTGTCCCACAGCTGATCGTCGGCATCACCGGCGCAATCGTCGGCGTCATCGGCTGGCTGTTCGTTGGCATGTACATCCAACGAAGAGAGGCGCGCCGGCGGGCGCGAAATGCGGGGCGTGCCGTCTACTTCGAGCTTGGCGCGAACCTCCTGGCGATCTTCACGGCCTTGGAGTACCGCATGTTCGGTCCGTTGAGCCGGGCGTCCTACGACCAGCTGCTGCCCGAGCTCGCGACATGGCTGCCCGCCGACGAGCTTCAGGCGCTTGCGTTGGCCTACCTCGGGCAGGGTGCGTACGCGCAGGTGTCCCAGGAGGAGAGCCTTCCGGACGAGGCGCTCGAGACCTCGTTGCATGCGCTCCTGAGTGCCCACCGCGTGGCGCTTGACCTGTTGCGTGACCGAGTGTTCTCGGCCGAGGAGGTCGAGTCGCTCGGCAGGTACACCAGCTCCCAGCAGGCGCAGCTCATCGCTGCCGCATCCGGACCGCGACAAGACCGGTGAGAGGATCCATCATGACCGAGCCAACGACGACACATCACAACCGCGAGGTCTTCGAGCGGCTGATCGACATGATCACAGACGGCGAGCTCGACGATCTCGATCAGGTGCTGCATCCGGATTTCGTGCAGGAGATTCCGCAGTCCGGTGAACGGGTGGTCGGGATCGAGAACTTCCGCAAGACGCTTGAGAACCTTCCCGGCGAACGGCCGCACCTGACCATCGACCGCACCCCCCACATCTCAGGCGGCGACGAGCGATACGTGATGACGCCGACGTTCACGCTCGTGAAGCTCCAGGGCACAGGTGAGGAGCTGTCGAGCTACGTGAAGGCGAGATACCCCGACGGGACCGACTGGTACATCATCACCTTCTCGTCCTACCAGGACGGCAAGATAGTCAAGCGCGTGGACTTCTTTGCGCCGTTCTTCGATCCGCCCGAGTGGCGCTCCGAGTGGGTCGAGAGGATGTAGCTCGCGGCATGACGTCAGACGCCACAGCCTGTGCCGGGCGCCGACCGCAGTCGGAGGTCGCGCTGTCGCAGCGCTACGGTCGGGCTGAGAGCCGGTCCGACAGCTCCATCCACGTGTCCTCGAGCTCGGAGATCTGCTGCTCGGCAGCCCGGAGCCGCGCCTGGACGTCCAGCAGCGCCACGTAGTCGGAAGGGTCCGTCTCCTTCATCTCGGCACGGATCGCGTCGGCCTTCTTGCCGAGCGTGTCCAGCTTGCGCTCGGTGGACGCGAGCTCCTTCTTCAGGCTGTACTCCTCGGCCCTCGAGAGGGCCGCCTCGCGTCGCTCGCTCGCTCTGTCTTTGGACGGCCGGCGGAACTCGCATCCCGCTGCCCGCCTGCGCTTCGGCCGCGCCGGCCTTCGGCTTCTCGGCTTCGCCTCCGCGCGCGCTCGGTCGCGCGCGTCCAGGAGCCGCAGGTACTCGTCGACGCCGCCGGGGACGTGGCGGATCTTGCCGTCGACGACGGCGAACTGGTCGTCGGTGACGCGCTCCATCAGGTGCCGGTCGTGGGTGATGAGCAGCAGCGTGCCGGGCCACGTGTCCAGCAGGCTCTCGACGACCGCGAGCATGTCGATGTCCAGGTCGTTGTCCGGCTCGTCCAAGATCAGCACGTTCGGCTTGTCCAGGAGGATCAGCATCAGCTGCAGACGGCGCTTCTGTCCGCCGGACAGGTCGGCTACGACCGCGTTGACAGCTGCGCGGCCTCGAACCCGAGACGCTCCAAGAGCTGGGCCGGGGTCAGCTCCTTGCCGTCGATCTCGTAGCGCGTCTTGTAGCGAGAAAGGACCTCGCGGACGCGGCAGCTCGCCCAGCTCGTTCAGCTCGTCGAGGTGCTGCGACAGGACGGCGAACTTGACGCTCTTGCCGATCTTCACGCTGGCCCGACGTCGGCTCGAGCGAACCTCGGATGAGGTTGAGCAGCGTCGTCTTGCCCGACCCGTTCTCGCCCAGGATGCCGAACCGGTCGCCCGGGCCGATGAGCCACGTGACGTCGTCGATGACGGTCTTGTCGCCGAACCGCTCGGTCACGCCGACAAGGTCGACGACCTGCTTGCCCAGACGGGAGACCGCCGTCCGCTTCAGCTCGAGGGAGTTGCGCATGGGCGGTTCATCGGCGATGAGCGCGAGCGCCTCTTTGACGTGGAACTTCGGCTTGGTCGCTCGGGCCCGGGCGCCGCGCGAGAGCCAGGCGAGCTCCTTGCGCATGAGGTTCTTGCGCTTCTGCTCGGCGGTCTGGGCGGCCTCGGCGCGTTCGACGCGCTGGAGCACGTAGGCCGAGTACCCGCCCTCGAACTGCTCCACCTGCCCGCCGTGCACCTCCCACATGCTCAGGCACACCTCATCGAGGAACCAGCGGTCGTGCGTGACGACCAGGAGCGCGCCTGACTTCTTCGGCCAGCGGCTCTTGAGGTGGTCGGCCAGCCACGCGATGCCGTGAACGTCGAGATGGTTGGTGGGCTCGTCGAGCATGAGCACGTCGAAGTCGCCGACGAGCACGCGGGCGAGGTCCACGCGGCGACGCTGTCCGCCGGAGAGGTCGCCGATCCGGCCATCCCAGGGGATGTCGGCGATGAGGCCGCCGATGATCTTGCGGATGCGGGCGTCCGATGCCCAGGTGTGCTCCGGCACGTCCCCGACGACCGCGTGGGCGACGGTCGCTTCCGGATCGAGCGCGTCCGTCTGCGCGAGCGTTCCGATGGTGATCCCGCCGCGCGCCATGATGCGGCCGGCGTCGGGCTCGAGCTGAACCCGCGAGGAGCGAGAGCAGCGATGACTTGCCATCGCCGTTGCCGCCGACGATGCCGACGCGGTCGCCCTCGTCGATTCCGAGCGTGACCGAGTCGAAGACCTTCTTCGTCGGGTACTCCAGATGGACGTTCTCGCATCCGAGCAGATATGCCACTGCGGCGAACCTCGATCCTCGCAGCCGGCGAACACGAACGACACTATCGCATCGCAGGGAGCACGAAGGATACCTACCGTGCCATCCGCACCGACTTCCGCTAGCCTCTACTCACGCCAAGGAATGCCGTTCACGGCGCGGCGGGTCTCCTCCCCGCGCATGACCGCCCGGCCTTGGGACCGGCTACGAACAGAGGGACGACATGGCTGCCGAGAAGATAGCGATCCTGGTCGACTCCTGCACCGACGTCCCCAAGGAGTACCGCGACGAGTACCACATGTACGTCGCGCCGCTGACGATCATCTACAAGGACGCCGAGTACCGCGACGGCATCGACATCCAGCCCGAGGAGGTGTTCGCGCGGTTCTCGGAGGAGATCCCCTCGACGTCGCTGCCGAACCCCTCGGAGGTCGCGGACATCTTCAAGCGGATCAAGGCCGACGGCTACGACAAGGTGATCGCCGTCCTCATCTCGAGCGGACTGAGCGGCACGTTTCGAGATGGTCAGCGGCTTCGGCCCCGCGCCCGAGGGACTCGAGACCCGCTACATCGACACCAAGAACATCGGTATCGGCAGCGGCTTCTCGGCAATCCGCGCCGGCGAGCTCATCGAGCAGGGCCTGCCGTTCGCCGAGGTGTGTCGTCAGGTCGAGGCGGTGGCGCGGGACACGAGGCTCTTCTTCTGCGTCTCGACGCTCGAGTACCTCGTGAAGGGCGGCCGCATCGGTCGCGTCTCGGGCATGGTGGGGACCATGCTCGACCTCAAGCCGGTCATCTCGTGCGACGAGGACGGCATCTACTACACCGTGGCCAAGGCGCGCGGGCGCAAGAAGTCGCTCGAGCTCGCTGTTGAGAAGGCGGTCGAGTTCGTCGGCGGGTGCCGAGGGAGTACAACATCACCGTGATGCACGGTGCCGCCAAGGCCGAGGCCGACGAGGTGCTCGCGTCTCTGAAGGAGCAGCTGCCCGGAGTACCGCATCGCCATCGAGGGCCAGATAACCCCTGCGCTCGTCGTGCACACGGGTCCCGGCCTCATCGGAATCGGCGTTCAGCGCCTGGCCTGAAACTGTGACGGCCGTCACAGTACGCGTTTGACCGCACCTCCTTATGAGCGTAGCGTCAGGAGTTCAGGAGGTGGTTCATGTGACCACTCCAAGCAAGCTCTTCTCGAGACGATTCAGGTTCGGATTGGCTCGACCAATCCTGTGGGCTTCGCTCACCGCCGCTATCGTCGTCCTATCCTCGTTCGGTACCGCATTTGCGGCCGACACCCCTGTAGCAACGGTGCCTGTGGGCGCCAGTCCGGCCGTCGTGGCCGTCGATCCTCTGACGCACAACGTCTTCGTCGGCAACTACTACGGCGATAGCGTGAGCGTCATCGACGGAGTCACGCGCAGCGCGGTGGCGACGATCCCGATGCCGACCGGCGGCAACATCGCCGTGCCGATCGCGGCCGTCGTCGACGTGCTTGAGCGGCAAGGCGTACGTCGGCAACTTCTGGTCGAACTACGTGTCGGTGATCGACGGCTCGACCCTCAGCGTCGTGGCGACGATCTCGCCGCCGGCGTCGCACGCCAGCGGCGTCCGGGCGCTCGCCGCAGACCCTTCGGGAGCCACTCCCAAGGTGTACGCGGCCATATTCGGCAAGAACATCGTGAGCGTGATCGACGGTTCGACGGACGCGATCGTCAAGAACATACCGGTCGGCAACTCGCCACGGGCGATCGCCGTGTTCGCAAGCGGCTCACGCAGGCGCGTCTATGTGGCGAACCGCTACAGCAACAACGTGAGCATCATCGACGGGAACACCGACTCGGTCGTCGCCACCGTGCCGACGGGTGCCGATCCCAAGGTGATCGCCGTCGACCCCAACCGCGGGTTCGCCTACGTCACCAGTCCTGCCAGCGACACGGTCACGGTGATCGACGCCAGCGACCAGGTCGCGGCCACGATTCCGGTCGGAGACAATCCGATAGGTGTGGCAGTCGATCCGGCGGGCAGGAGGGTGTTCGTCGCCAACTACGCGGGCAACTCCGTCTCGGTCATCGACGCCGACACGTTGTCGGTTGTGGCGACCGTCGCGACGGGCGTGCAGCCCATGGCGATTGCGGTCGACCGCTCGTCTCGGAAGGTCTACGTCAGCTGCTACGGGAGCAGTTCGGTCACCATGATCGACAGCTCGCTGGTCGCGACGTCCATCGCCACCGGCTATCGCCCGTACGCGCTGGGCATCGACGAGGCCCTCGCCTCGCATCAGGTCTACAGCGCGAACTGGGGCGCGAACAACGTGACCATCATCGACCCGCCTGGTGGAGACGCAGGCCCGGTCAGCGTGACGATCGACTCGCTGTCTGGCAACACGACGAGCTCGACGTCCCCGGCGTTCTCGGGGATCGCCGCAAGCTCCAGGGCGCCGCGACAGTCCAACATCGTTGCGGTGTTCTATCGGATGGACTCCGATCAGACGTGGCATCGCGCCCAGATCGTCGACGGGCGCAGGTACGCCATCGGTGAGGTGGCAGGCCACCCCGAGCGGGTCGCTGTCAGAGGCCGCACACACATCGAAGTCGCTGCGATGGATCAGGCGCTGGCCGTTTCGAGCAGCTCGGACCAGGGTGCCGGCGGTGACTCCGCCGCTCTTGGCGGTGCCGCGTCGTACCGGTTCACGGTCGGGGCGGGCAGGCGAACACCGACTGGTACGTGAGACGCCTCGGTCGGCTCCGACGCGAACCCCGGGAACTCGCCGGCGTCTCCGTTCAGGAGCATCACGCGAGCGACGCTGGCCGCCCTGGCGGGTGACACCGTCCACGTCGCTGCCGGCCTCTACGGAACCGCGAGCACGGGCGAGGTCTTCCCACTGCACATGATCGACGGCGTGCTTCAGGGAGCCGATCCGGCTCCGTGACCCTTCTCGGCAACGGTGTTGCCCCGGTGATCCAGGCAACCGGCATCGGATCCTCCGCCAGGATCGACGGGTTCACCATCACCGGTGGCAGCCCGGGCCTTGACCCTCCGACTCGGCGCTCACGATCTCAAACAATGTGATCAGCGGAAACACGGGAGGTCTCACAGGCGGAGGAATCCACTCCGTGTCCGGCAACGTGCTCATCATCAACAACGCTGATCCGAGGAAACACCGCGACCTACGGCGGCGGCATCGTGATCGAGGACGCGGACTCCTCGCGAATCGAGAGCAACACCATCGAGCACAACGTCGCGACCCAAGGCGGCGGCGGCATCGATGTCAACCTCAATGCCAATCCGACGATCTCTCACAACGTCATCCGCAACAACTCCGCTCACATGGGTGGCGGGATCCTCAGTGAGAGCGGCTGCCTGCCGCGCATCACCGAGACGGTGATCCAAGGCAACTCGGCCGATCCGGCAAGCGGAGGAAAGGGCGGTGCGATCGCGTGCTTCTCGGGCAGCGTCGTACTCGAGAACTGCCTGATAGCGGGCAACAACGTCGAGCGACTACGCGATCTCCGGGATCAACAGCGCCGCGACCAAGATCGTCAACTGCACGATCGCCGACAACGGACCCGCCGGCATCGGCCGCTTCAGCACCGACGTGGTCCTTCAGAGTCGAGGTCAGGAACAGCATCCTGCGAAACCCGGGCTCCGAGATCGATTCCGGGACCGTCGCGACGATCAGCTACTCCGACGTTGAGGGCGGATACGCAGGTGCCGGCAACATCGACGCAGACCCGCGGTTCGTCGATCCCGCAGCGGACTACCACCTGGCGACCGCCTCTCCGTGCATCGATGCGGGCGCGGCCGAGACTCACCATCGTCAGTGACCTCGACGGTGTGGCGCGACCCGTCGGCAGCGGCTGGGACATGGGCGCGTACGAATCGATGTTCACGACTCGACCGACTCGCTACGAGCAGACCGACTCGCGCATCACCTACACCGGCCCCTGGGCCACCTCCTCGAGCGCCTCGCTCTCGGGCGGCTCCTACGCCTCGGGCTACGCCACGGCCACCGCGCTGGTGAAGTTCGACGGCACCGCCATCGACCTCATCGGCACCAAGGGCCGCTGGGGCGGCATCGCCGAGGTGTCGGTGGACGGCGGAGCCTACACCCTCGTGGACTTCTACGCTCCGGCCACCGCGCACCAGCAGGTCATCTGGAGTGCGTGCGGCCTGTCCGCAGGCCCCCACACCGTGGCGATCTCCTCCACGGTCAGGCGGAACCCCTCCTCGGTCGGCGGTAACACCTACCTGGACGCCTTCGACGTCGCCGGCACGCCTCCTGCAGGCCTCGACCCGCTACCAGCAGGCCGACCCCAAGGTCACCTGGGCCGGCTCCTGGGCCACCAACACGTCCACGTCGCTGTCCGGCGGCTAGCTATGCCGGTGCCGGTCCCGGTGCCATCATGCTCGTGAGGTTCGACGGCACCGCCATCGACCTCATCGGCACCCTGTCCCCCTACGGCGGCATCGCCGAGGTCTCGATCGACGGGGCGGCACCCGTCGACGCCGACTTCTACGGCGGAGCGGCCACCTCGCCACAAGCGGCGTGTCTGGGGGGTCTCGGGACTCGTCGGCCGGTCCCCACACCATCGCGCTGACCGTCACCACGAGACGAAACCCCGCCTCTCTCGGCGGCATGGCCTACGTCGATGCCCTGGACATCTCGGGCACCCTTGCTCCAGGCACCGACCCGCTACCAGCAGACCGATACACGTATCGGCTTCTCGGGTCCCTGGACGACCACGAGCTCCACCTCGCTTTCCGGCGGCAGCTACGCGGCCGGCACCACCGGAGCCGTCATGGTGCTTGCGCTTCGACGGCACCGCATCCGACCTCATCGGCACCCTGTCCTCCTACGGCGGCATCTCGACGATCTCCGTCGACGGCGGAGCACCGGCCGACGTCGACTTCTACGGCCCGGGCACGAGCCACAAGCGCAAGGTCTGGGGAGTCTCGGGACTCTCCGCAGGTCCCCACACCCTGCGCCTGACCGTCACCTCGAGAAGGAACCCGTCGTCTTCGGGCGGCAACGCCTACGTCGATGCCTTCGACGTCGCCGGCACCTTGAGGCCGTGGATACGACTCCACCCACCGTGAGCATCATGATTCCTGATGACGGCGCCGTGGTGTCGGGGACGGTGTGGTTCGGAGTGGGTGCGGGAGACACGGGTTCCGGGATCTCGCGCGTCGAGTTTCGCGCCGATGGAACCCTCTTCTACACGGCCTGGGGTGGCTACATGTACATCGCCGACTGGGACTCGTCCGGCGCGGAGCCCGGGCCGCACACCATCGATGTGACCGCGTACGACATCGCTGGCAACTCGGCCTCGGCGAGCATTACCGTGGTCATACTAGACCCGGCCGCACCGCTCTAGGAGTCACATCGACTGAGGACAATGCGGTTGTGCAGGTTTGTCGCTCAGCCCTGGGGCTCATCGGAGTCGGCGTTCAGCGCCTGGCGTAGGCGGCTCGGCAGTCGACGGACCGCGCTACCCGAGCGGCTCCTCCACCGGCACCGGATCGGGTCCGCTCTCGGCGAAGACGACGGCGCCGACGATCACCACACACGCCGCGAACTGCACCCACGACAGCGACTCACCGCGAAACGCCCAGCCGGCGAGGAGTGCGACCGCCGGAATGAGGTTGATGGCGAGTGAGGCCCTGCTGGCGGGCATGAGACCGAGCGCCGAGTTGTACAGCCCGAACGCGCCGAGACTCACCGCGACGCCGAGATAGGCGACACACGCCCAGGCGACGGGCGGAGCAGCGAGCCAGGCCGCGGGCCCGGAGGCGAAGGCCATCGGCGCGAAGAAGAGCGTTCCGATGGCTGCCTGCATGCCGGTCAGCAGCCAGGGGTCGTAGCGCACGCTCAGATGCTTGATCGCGAGCATGGAGCCGGCTGCGGCCACCATCGCGAGCAGCTCGAGTGAGTTGCCTAGCAGCGGATTGGATGCGCTCTCCTGGGCCGAGCCTCCGAAGGAGAGAGCCGCGACCCCCACGAGCGAGAGCCCGATTCCCACCGCGCCGCGCCAGCTCAGGCGCTCGCGCAGGAACAGCCACGCACCGCCGGCGACCAGGAGCGGCACGATCGCCGAGATGACGCCGGCCTGGCTCGAGGTCGTGAACTGAACCGCGAACCCCTCGAACAGGTAGTAGAGGCATGGGATGCACACGGCGGCGAGAAGCAGGATCTTCCAGTCACCGCGGCGGTAGTCGGGCCGAGGCAGCCTGTGCCACACGGGGACGAAGACGAGGGAGGCGATCGCCATTCGAAGCCAGATCACGGTCATCGGCGTGAACGAGTCCAGCGCCGTCTTCATGACCACGAAGCTCGTGCCCCAGAAGAGCACCGCCCCGCCCAGGAACACAAGCGGTAGTAGGGGGCGGCGCGAAGATGGTGAGCTCAAGCGGGGCCTCGTGTTCGATGCAGTCGGGAGCACCGAGTCTATCGCAGCCGCGTGCGCCGGCTCAACGCCGGGGGGACGCGGCAAGTCGCGGGCTGGATCTGTTCTACGCGCAGTAGACCCGCACCTTGTCGCCGTTGGTGGCGTCCACGTTCACTTCCATCTCGCGCAGGGCCTCGACCAGCTCGTCGATGTCCTCCGGCTTGAGATTGTTGAAGTCGACGGACATGCCGTGATCGGACATCGAGTCGTTGATCTGGTCCATCGCCTGCGGCGGAATGAGCGATGTGAGCTTGAGACCCGAGCGCACCAGGGCAATGGGGATCTTGACGTCCACGTTGTCGCCGTTGGCCGCGTTGACCTTGACGTAGAGGTACTTCGGCAGCGCTTCGATCAGAGGTCCGGGGTCGCCGGTGATGGCCGGCCCGGCTGCTGCTGCGGTGCTGGCATGCGTGCCGATAGCGTCGAGCAGTCGCTCGGCTTCCTCGGCGGTGATCTTCCCCTCGGCGAGCATGTTCAGGATTCGGATGCGGTCCTCACTCATCGTTGACACCTCTTTCACTTGACCGTCATGTCGACGGATGCCTTGTCGTCGTTGACGCGGATGACCATTCCGCGTGTCTCGCACAGTGCGCCGAACGAGCGGAGCAGAAGGATGGTGTAGTGGTGGTAGCGCCGGCCAACGGCGAGCAGCAGCGCATCGGCGACGATCGTGAACACGAGCGAGATGACGCCGAGGGCCAGGGCCAGCGGCCACAACAGGAACAGCGGCAGCCACAGGTGGACCGGGCGACGGCCGTCGGCGGGCACGACCCGCAAGTCGAGTATCGCCGGCGGGACGTTCATCGCCGGAGCCTCTCGGCCGCCTCGTCCACCGAGATCTCTCCGCGCTCGAGCATGTTGAGCGCGTCATCCGGCGCGGGCGAGGAGCCGACCTCGACCAGCTGCAACTGGTCGATGATGCGGTTGAGGCGGTTCTTCACCGTCGGATAGCTGATGCCGAACGCCTTCTCCAACTCCTTGATCGAGCCGTGGCTGCGGACGAACTCACTCACGAACACCTGGTCCTCGTAGCGAAGGCGCGCCAGCGGCGGCAGGTCGAACTCCCCTTGGATCGAGATGCCCGTGTCCATCCGCACCTCGGTCACAAGGAAGCGCCGATCGCCGGTGAGGTCGGTCAGCTCATGCCAGTCATTCGCCATGAAATCTTCCTCCTTAGCTCACTTCACATACTATGTATACCCTTGCAGACTTAAATAAATCAAGTGGCAACATCAAGAAAATCAATCCAGATGGGCGTGGGTGTCGGCTCAATCCTTCGGGCCGCCGCTCCACTCCCGAGCGAGCCAGCCGAGCCACGTGAAGCATAGTGCGAAGACCAGCAGCTCCATCTGGAGCGTGGAGACAGGCGAGGTCTCCGTGACGCCCAGAAACCGCAGTCCGCACGGCAGCCAGACGGCGAACACCACTGCGGCGGCGCCTGCCGAGTAGTACCGCAGCGCTCGAGAGAGACTCGACAGCCAGGGAGACGCGAGCATGCCGACCCAGAACGCGCCCATGGCCATCCAGGCGGCGAGGTTATGGATGAGGGCCGGGGCGCGAGAACCTCCCACTTGGAAGGCACCTACGACGAGGAAGCCCAGGAACGAGACGACCGGTAGCAGCGATGCCACCCGGAACCCCCGCTGCCTCAACGCTCCGCGGCGATAGCCCTCGCGCACCACAAGACGCCCGGACGCAAGCAGTCCCGTCGCAAGACACCAGGACGTGGTCGTGAGGAGCCACGCGGACGGTCGCGCCACTCCACCTGCCTGGCTGAATGAGGCGCCCGCGGGCCAGGGCAGTCCGGAGAGTCGGATCACGGCGGCCGTGGACAGGAAGGCCGCACCCACCGTGATCACCAGACTCGAGACCGGCGTGGCACGTCTCCGGTAGGCCGAGAAGACCGCGACGGAGGCGGTGGTGCCGGTCAGCATGACGAGCACGCGCAGCGGGGTGGACGGCAGCAGCGCGACAGCTGCGAGCAGCACGCTCAGCCAGGCGGCATACCAGGCGACGCGGGCCTCGAGCGATTCGCTCGGCAGTGGGAGTGCTCGGCGCTCCACAGGCGGCCTCCATCCCTCGAGCCCGATCGCACAGGGAGTGTATTCCCGCGCTGCGGCATCGCTGGGGCTGCTTCCGTGGATCGGTCCCGGATGGGATTCACACCAGTCGAGCAAAAGGGACCGTCCCCATGGCGCGGTCCCTATCGCTCTCGGCGTGACCCTCTTTTCGGCGCTGAACCCCCGAGGGCTATCGCTCGGAGGCGCCGGGGCAGGGTCGCATGGCGGACCAGCCGAGGTTGGTCCCGAAAGGGTGAAGCCCCGTTGCTCCCAGACTCCACGCTTCGCTACCCCCACCGCGATTCTAGTCCAACCCGAGCGGTTGCGCGCCAGAAGGGCGACACAAAGCCCCGTCGCCGGACTCGACGACGGGGCTTTTCACTACCTATCGGCACCACGCCGCTCGGACTTTAGCGAATTCTTTGAAATTCTTTTGAGATTCTTCAGCGAGCGGTCAGCGAGGGGATACGAAGCCCCATCGCTGCGTGTTTGCCTGGGAAGGCAGGGGTAGCGGCGACGGGGCCTCTGCTGTGATGTCGGCATAGACCCGGCCGGGCTTGAGCGCCCTCGTGGTGCTACTGCGGCCTGTACCTGGCCATCACCAGCGTCATGGATTCGGCAAAGAGATCCTGATGGTTCTTGAGCCACGGCGCCGTGGCGGACTTCTGTACGCCGAACGATCCCCTTGCCGCGCCCGCCTCCTCCGCAATCCTGCGCGGGATGGGCCGGTCATACCCACCACCCACGGAGTAGGGGAGCATCTCCTCGCTGACCGACAGCCTGCGAGCTGGTTCTGCGAAGCGCCCGCCGACAAAGGGCATGGGGAAGTGCGCGAATCCAACACGAAGACGAAACTCGGTGAGGCTCTTGCCGAACAAGATGCTCAACGGAAGCCCGGATGAGACACCGGGCTCTCTTGCCCAGATGCTGTCACCCCAGGTTCCCGTGACCAGCACAGTTCCGGGCAGATCGTTCTCGAAGGGCAAGTAGGTCACATCGTCGCCGATTCCGAAGGTGGCGATGAACTCCGCCGCCTCCGCCAGCAGGTGGTCGCCGGAGTCAAGGTCGAGCGTGCTGATGGTCGGACCAAGCACGTGTGTTCGCTCGGTCACGGCGAGTCCGAGTGAGGCAGCGACATGAGTGCCGCTGTCATCGTGCCCGTAGACGTTGGCCCGGAGCGTCAGCGCTTGTCTGCAACCCGCTCGACTCGCGATGGCCGCAGCCGCAGCTGAGTCATATCCGCGCGAGAGCGCTACAACCGGTGTTAGCGTCAGCCGCCTGGCTTGGTCGTTGCCATTCTTGAATAGGTCTGCGGAGGTCCGCGTCAGCAGGTCGACGTACTCCGTGTAGGACGTGAACTCCTGACGTGCAGGCAACCAAGCCCGATGTGGTCGTCCTTTCGAGTCTACGGTGAAGTTGAAGTAGCTGCACTGGTAGAGGACGTGCTCGTCATCGGCCGCGATGATCGGCCAGACCCGGTCCACGCCCTTCCTCCCCTGGACATATGCGTGCTGCTTGAGCCGTGCTGACACGTTGGCGAAGAACGCAGAGGTCGTGGTCAGACCGCTCTCGACGAAGATGAACGCAAGGGAGTTGCTCACCCAGGTCACGTTGTTGGATGCGTGGTGCAACACGTAGACGCACTCTTCGAGATGGCGTGGAGGAATGAACACCACCTTGGCGTCATGCCAGACGGCACCGGTGCCAAACGCGTACGGGCAAAGGTCGGGTCTGAAGTCAGCGAAGGGACCTGCCCATACCCCCTCGAACATGCCGTGAGCGGAGTGTTCAACCCCGGTGCCCGCGGTGAACACCCAGCCGGTCGGCGTGGTACGAGCGCACCAAGCGAGCGGAGGTATGGATCCGTCGACTGTGACCTGGGCGATCTCGTCTGGTGACTCGTTTGGGCGTCCGCCGTGGATCCGCATCTCGGCCAAGCGAAAGTGCGCGCTCGCGCTCAGACTGTGCAGCGGAAGGCTCTTGCTCTGGTATGGCCAAGCCGCTGCCTGGACTACGGCCGCTCTGAGTCGCTGCCAACCCGGGGGTTGCCTCATCGAGCCACACCTCCGCGCGAGCAAAGCGCCGTCAACGCGTGACGGCCGTCCACGCCTCGGCTGTTCGCCGGCTGGTTGCCTCGAATGATTCGGGCGAGTCCGGTCATTCTGACGCCATCTCAAGTATGAGCGATCCTCACGGTCAGTGTCCCAGATCTGACGCCGAGTCTATCAGTCGACGCCCGGGGACAGTCTGCGTCACGTGTGTTGTGCAGTGGGGTTCGAGATGCGCGAGACGCATCTGGTGTCAGACACCGGCTAGGCAGGTGGGTACATCTACCCTGTGGCCTTTTCTGCGCCGTACAGCGCAGCCGGGGGGTGGCTTCGATGAAACGCGCGGCTTCGTTCGTGCTGGCGATCGGCGTCGTGATCTTCACCGTGTTCTCGGCGGCGCTCGCCTTCGCAGGTGACGTTGAGCTGGGTATCACCGGACCGGCGCAGCGGGCCTACTACGTGGGAATCGGCGGGACCGCTCACTACTTGGACGGGTGGGTCTACAACGGCGCCGACCCCGGCAACAACTGCACCGACATCGCGGTCACTGCGGTGGCCAAGAACAGCTCCGACGTCGCGCTGACCACGCTGATATTCCCGCTCCCGGTCCACGTGCTCAATGCGGGGAACTCCCAATTCTTCCACCTGCAGGTCTATCCCCCCACCGGGACGGATCACTGGGACATGAGCGTCACCGGCGCGTCGACAACCGCAACCTACCTCGGCAGTATCCCCGCGTGGGACCGTACGACGGACGCGGCCGGTCGGCGCATCTACACGGCCAACTTCTCGACCGGCTCCGGCTCGATCTCGAGCCTCATCGTCGCGGGCAAGGAGAGCGGGAACACGGTCGATGACGCGACAGGCACGGCGTTCTTCCTCAACAGCATGACTGATGTCTCTCACGCCAACGCCGCCTACGGGCCGGGACGGACTCTGCCCATGCGGCTGGAAGGGCTCAGATCGACCGCGCTTCCGTTCCTGTTCCAGTTCGGTGGGGCCTGTTGGGTGCCGTACACGCCCCAGGTGGTCCAACGCTTCTACAACAAGCGCAACGGATCGCACTTCTACACCGCCGATGCGGACGAGGCCGCGCGGGTCGCCGCCACGCTCTCACACATCTATTCCTACGACGGGCCGGCGTACCGGCTCAACACATCCAACCCGTCGAACATGCGGCCTCTCTACCGGTTCTACAACCGGCGCAACGGTTCCCACTTCTACACCGTCGACCAAGCCGAGAGGAATCGCGTGATCGCCACGCTCTCGTCGACCTATAGCTACGACGGACCCGCCTACAACGTGTCGACGTTCCAGTGGTTCTCGAAGCCGGTCTACCGGTTCTACAACCGGATCAACGGCACCCATTTCTACACCGCCGACGTAGCCGAGGCGACTCGCGTCGGAACAACCCTCACTGCGACCTACAACTACGAGGGGATCGGCTACTTTCTCGCCTACTAGGAGGGGATCGGGATGCTGCGTCGGACAATTACCGCCGCCCTGCTCGTGAGCGTGGTGCTGGCGCTGAGCGCGTGTGGGAGCAAGCCTCAGACGACGGTGAGCGAGGGTAGTTCGGGCCCTGCGACCAGTTCGTCGGCCGTATCCGGCACCGCCGAGCTTGACGGCGGCTCCGCGGAGTCCGAGTCATCGGGACCGGCCAAAGTGGGCGACCAGCTCACGGCGGGACCGTGGGGCGTCTCGGTGAGCGAGGTCTACTCGAAAGGCGAGGCGCCGGGCATGGTCAAGGCGGCGGCCGGCAAGGAGTTCATGTACGTGCAGGTATCGCTTTCAGCAACAACGGCACCTCGGTGCTCGCGGTGAAGCCGGAGGACTTCTCGATGACGGATTCGTCCGGTGCGCCCGTGAAGCCGTTCGGCAGACGCCAGGCGTACAACGCCCTTGACATGTCTCCCCTTGAGCCCAAGTACGGCACGTCGACGGCGTTCATCTACGAGGTGGCGCCCGGCTCGACCGGCTACACGTTCACCTTCGCTCCCGAAGTCGACGGCGCGCGGATCCCGCGTTCGGTCACGGTGCCGTAAGCGACGGCGTCGGCCGTCACTCGCCCAGCGCTTCCTCTACGCACCCATCCCTGTGCTGGGATACACTGTCTCAGTCATGGTTTGCTGCGGAGTTCTCACGTCCGCGCGGGCCGCCAACTAGGCGTGGAAGAGGTGGGGATATGAGGAAGTACGCACGTCCGTTGACACTCGTACTCGCGGGTGCGCTGTGCGCCGCGCTTCTGCTGGCGGGTTGCGCCCAGAAGAGCACGAGCACGGAATCCACTGGCGCCGACACCGCCAATGACACGTTCACGTTCGCCCAGGGTGCCGACCCCCGCGGTCTCGACCCGGCGCGCGTGGACGACCTGGAGTCCGGCAAGGTCATCGTCAACATGTACGAGGGTCTGACCAAGTACGCCGCTGACTCGACCAAGGTCGAGCCGTCCCTCGCAGAGTCGTGGACCGTAAGCCCGGACGGCATGAGCTACACCTTCAAGCTGCGCGAGGGCGTCAAGTTCCACGACGGCACCGACTTCAACGCAGAGGCGGTCAAGGTCAACATCGACCGGCAGCTCCCGCCCAAGGTGGACGACAACATGCCGTACGCCAGCTTCACCTTCGGCACGGTCAAGGACGTCGTCGTCGTCGACCCCAACACGGTCACGATCAACCTGACCCAGCCCAACACCGCATTCCTCGCGAACCTCGCGATGGGTATCGCCGCGCCGATCGTGAGCCCCAAGGCCCTCGCCGACAACAACAACTCCGTCATGGAGACGCCGGTCGGCACCGGCCCCTACAAGTTCGTCAAGTGGAACAAGGGCGAGAACGTGGTCCTGGTGCGCAACGACGAGTACTGGGGCGACAAGGCCAAGACCAAGAACGTCGTGTTCCGCATCATCGCCGACAACTCCGCGCGCGTTCTGGCGCTCAACAACGGTGAAGTCGACATGATCGACGGCATCGACGCCACCGTCGTGGACAAGGTCAAGGAGGGTGGCAACAAGCTCTACGAGGCCCCCGGCATGAACGTGAACTACATGGCGTTCAACACCACGACTCCCCTGTTCAAGAACCCGGAAGCACGCAAGGCCGTCGCGCAGTCCGTCAACGTCGAAGAGCTCGTCAAGAGCCTCTATCAGGGCTACTCCGACAAGGCCACGACGATCCTGCCGACCTTCATGCCGGGCTTTGACCCCACTGTTCAGCAGGTCAGCTACGATCCTGAGGCCGCCAAGGCCGGTCTGGCCAAGGCGGGCGTCAAGAAGGTCCACATGATCACCTACTCCAACCCGCGCCCCTACAACGCCGCGACCGGTTCGGCACTTGCCGCTGCGATCCAGGGCTACCTGCAGAAGGTCGGCGTCGAGGCAACGATCGACACCTACGACTGGACCACCTACAAGGACAAGGTCAAGGGTGGCGACTACGACATCGCCTACTACGGCTGGATCGGCGACAACGGCGACCCGGACAACTTCATGAACCTGCTCGCCGACAAGGACCCGAACCTCAACATCGCCCGCTTCAACGATCCGGCCTACCAGGACATGATCAAGAAGGCGCTCGCCACTCCCAACGGACCCGATCGTGACGCGCAGTACGCCGCGATGGAGAAGTACGTGGCCGAGCGTTCGGTGTGGCTGCCCTTCTCGCATGCCAAGACGCAGGCCGCCTACCGGCCGAACGTCTCGGACTTCGTGTACCACGTGACGGGCAGTGTGTTCCTGTCCAACGTTGTGAAGCAGTAGTCTCAGGCAACACAGAAGCCTCCGTGCAGCCGGGAGCCACCCAGCGTGGTTTCCGGCTGTACGCTGGCTGACCGACAAGAGAGTCCGACTGCATGCTCAAGTACCTGACCAAGCGGATCCTGATGGTCATCCCGGTCATGATCGGGGTGTCCATCATCGTCTTCGCCTTGATGCGGGTCTTCTCTCCCGATCCCGCACCGATCGTGCTCGGCCAACACGCCACGCAGGAGCAGATCGGCAGGTGGCGGGAGGGCAACGGCCTCAACGAGCCGATCGTGCAGCAGTACCTCACCTACATCCAGGGCGCGCTTCACGGTGACCTCGGCACGTCGTACTACACCAACACGCCGGTCTCCGCGGAGATAGGTGCCCGCTTCCCCGCGACGATCGAGCTGGCCCTCGCGGCGATCACGTTCGCTTCGATCGTGGGGGTCACCCTCGGTGTGGTGGCGGCTGTGAACAAGAACTCGATCTTCGATGCCGGAGGGACGATGATCGCCCTTGTCGGCGTGTCGATCCCGATCTTCTGGCTCGGCATCCTGTTCATCATGTTCTTCAGCGGATTCCTGCACCTCTTGCCGTCGGGCGGGCGCATCAACGTGCTGCTCGAGCCGGCGCACGTGACGGGCTTCTACATGATCGACGCGGCCCTCGAAGGCAACACGGCGGCGTTCAAGGACGCCGGGATCCACATCATCCTCCCGGCGCTCGCGCTCGGGATGTACTCGATGGCGATCATCACGCGCATGACGCGCTCGAGCATGCTCGAGACGCTCGGCCAGGACTACGTGCGGACGGCGCGAGCCAAGGGCCTCACCGAGCGCAAGGTGATCGGGAAGCATGCGCTCCGCAACTCGCTCATCCCCGTGATCACCGTCATCGGCCTGCAGTTCGGTGCGCTGCTCGGCGGTGCGCTGCTGACCGAGAGCGTCTTCTCTTGGCCGGGCATCGGCAAGTTCACGGTCGACTCCATCATGAAGTCGGACTTCCCGATCGTGCAGGGGATCGTCCTGCTGGTCGCCGTGGTCTTCGTCACCGTCAACCTGGTCGCCGACCTCATCTACGCCTTCCTCGACCCGCGTATCAAGTACTCCTCGAAGACGGAGGGGTAGCGCGATGAGAGAGCTGGATCCCCGCCCACCCACGTCGCTCGGCGAGCCGCCCTCGGAGAGCCTCGTCGCCGATGAGGCCATGGCGCTCGGGGAGTCCCTTCCCTTCGCTCACGTGCCCGGGGCGGACGAGACCTTCCACGAGAAGGCCGACAACCGTTGGCTCGAGATGTGGCGCAGCCTGGTCGCCAACAAAGCCGCGATGGTCAGCATGTTCTTCCTCGTCTTTCTGCTGTTCCTGGCCATCTTCGGTCCCTACATCACGCCGTACAACCCCATCGAAACCGACATGTCCAACACCCTCAAGCCCCCGAGCCCGGAGCATTGGTTCGGCACCGACCAGCTGGGCATGGACATCTTCAGCCGAGTGATCGCCGGAGCCCGCGTTTCGCTCACGGTCGGCCTGCTCGCCGTCTCCATCGCGCTCACGATCGGCCTCATCCTCGGAGCGATCTCGGGCTACGCCGGCGGCAAGACCGACACCATCATCATGCGCTGCATGGACATGATGCTCGCGATTCCCTCGATCCTGCTCGCGATCACGCTGATGGCGGCCCTGGGCAAGGGCATCGACAAGGCTGTGATCGCGATCGGCCTGGTCTCCATCCCCGAGTACGCGCGGCTCGTGCGCGGCAACATCCTGTCGATCAAACAGAACGACTACGTCTCGGCGGCGCGCATCTCGGGCAACAGCGACTTCCGGATCATCTTCAGGCACGTCCTGCCCATCGCGATGTCGGTGATCATCGTCCGCGCCACGCTCGGTATCTCGGCGGCGATACTCGACACCGCCGCGCTCGGCTTCCTCGGCATGGGCGTGCAACCGCCGCAGGCCGAGTGGGGAGACATGCTCGGCCGGGCGCGCGGGTTCATCTTCCAGGCGCCTCACACGCTGCTGTACCCGGGCCTGGCGATCACCCTGACGGTACTCGCGTTCAACCTCGTCGGCGACGGCATGCGCGACGCCCTCGACCCCAAGTCGCGGATCAAGTAGGGGCCGGGCTGATGACGGACGCACAACACACGGCCGACGGCGGCGCAACGGGGTCGACGGAGGTGCAGGCGCTGCTCGAGGTCAAGAACCTCAGCACCGACTTCGTGCTGAACAAAGGCACGGTGCACGCCGTCATCGACGTGAGCTTCGACGTCCGCGAAGGCGAGGTGCTCGCGATCGTCGGCGAGTCGGGGTCCGGCAAGAGCGTCACATCGCTCTCGGTGATGGGCCTGCTGCAGGCGCCGGGGCGCGTGGTCGCCGGCGAGATCCTCTACCGCGGGGAGAACCTGCTGAAGCTTTCCCAAGACCAGATGCGCAGCATCCGTGGGAATCAGATCTCGATGATCTTCCAGGAGCCGATGACCAGTCTCAACCCGGTCTTCACCGTGGAGAACCAACTGACCGAGAGCATTCGCACGCACATGAAGCTCGACCGCAAGGCCGCACATGCGCGGGCGGTCGAGATGCTCGCGCTGGTCGGAATCCCGTCGCCTGAGAAGCGCATCAAGGACTACCCGCACCAGATGTCGGGCGGCATGCGCCAGCGCGTGATGACGGCGATGGCACTCTCGTGCGACCCGCAGCTGCTCATCGCCGACGAGCCCACGACCGCGCTTGACGTGACGATCCAGGCTCAGATTCTCGCGCTGCTGAGCGACCTGCGCGACAAGATCGGGATGGCTGTGCTGCTCGTCACCCACGACCTCGGCGTGGTCGCCGAGACCGCCGACCGCGTCGTGGTGATGTACTGTGGCCGCGTCGTCGAGGAGACGACTGCGCGGGAGCTCTTCGAGCGCCCGCTGCATCCCTACACGCTCGGCCTGCTCCGCTCGATCCCCACGATGGAAGACGTCGACGACGACGAGCCGCTCTACATGATCCCGGGTATGGTGCCCAACCCGCTCAACCTGCCCGCAGGCTGCGCGTTCGCCGACCGATGCGAGCGCAGGATGGACCGCTGTACGCGCGAGGTCCCCGACCTGTATGAGGCCGAGGGCCGCAAGCTGCGCTGCTTCCTGTTCGCGCCCGCCGAGGAGGTGGCGCGCGCGTGACCGAACCGCTGATCAGCCTCAGGCGCCTGTCGAAGTTCTTCTCGGTGGACACCAACCTGTTCGGCCGGACCACCTCGGTGCTCAAGGCCGTCGACGACCTCTCGCTCGACATCTACCCCGGCGAGACCTTCGGGCTGGTGGGGGAGTCGGGCTGCGGCAAGACGACCGTCGGCAAGATGCTCGTGAGCCTGTACGAGCCCACGGCGGGCGAGATCTGGTACCAGGGCAACGACCTCACCAAACTCAAGTCGAAGGACCGGCGAGCGGTCAGCCGGGACATCCAGCTCATCTTCCAGGACCCGTACTCGTCGCTCAATCCGCGCATGACGGTGGGCGACATCATCTCCGAGCCGATCCGCGTCAACAAGCTCCAGCCTGCGAACAAGGTCGACGAACGCGTCAGCTATCTTCTCAACGCGGTGGGCCTGTCGGCGAACGTCCGCAACCGCTACGCGCACGAGTTCTCGGGCGGGCAGCGCCAGAGGATCGGGATCGCCCGGGCGCTCGCCATGGAGCCGAAGCTCATCGTGTGCGACGAGCCGGTCTCGGCGCTCGACGTGTCGGTGCAGGCACAGGTGCTCAACCTGCTCTCGGACCTCTGCAGCGAGTTCGGCCTGACGTACCTGTTCATCGCCCACGGTCTGAACGTGGTCAAGCACGTGAGCGACCGGGTCGGCGTCATGTACCTGGGACGCCTCGTCGAAGTCGCGCCCAAGCGCGAGCTCTACCAGAACCCGCTGCACCCCTACACCAAGGCGCTCCTCTCGGCGATCCCGGTCACGAATCCGGCGCACCGTAAAGACCGCATCCTGCTCGAGGGCACCGTGGGCAGCCCGATCGACCCTGCTCCCGGCTGCCGGTTCTCCAGCCGCTGTTACGCCAAGAGCGGCTGCGTCGGCTGCGCCTGCGACACTGAGATGCCCGAGCTCGTCGAAGTCTCGCCGGGCCACTTCGTGTCGTGCTACCTCTTCGACACCGACCGAGAGGGACGAACCGATGAGTGAGAACTTGATCAGGCGAACGGCACTCCTGGATTCGGCGTCGCGGCCGTTGCGTTGTGCGTCGTCCTCGCCGCGCCGAGCTCGGTGCTCGCCACGACCTCCGTCCCCTCGGCGGTACAGACCGGGCTGGGCACCGTCGTCATCGACGCCGGGCATCAGGCACATGCCGACCTGCGCTCAGAGCCGATCGGTCCCGGGCTCGTCGCAGACGAAGCCTCGCGTCGACAGCGGCACGGAGGGTGTGGTCACCCACGCGCCCGAGAGCCGGATCAACCTCGAGGTCGCACTCAAGCTGCAGAAGACCCTGGAAGCCCGTGGCGTGAACGTCGTCATGGTTCGGACGACGCAGGATGTCAACATCTCCAACTCGGCGCGCGCGCAGATCGCCAATGACAACCACGCGACGCTGTTCGTCCGGCTGCACTGCGACGGTGTCGGCACCTCCTCGGTCCATGGCCTGCTCATGCTGCGCCCGGGATCGAACCAGTGGACCGGGCCGATCGTGGCGCCGAGCAAGACGGCGGCCGACATGGTCGGCAGGTCCACGCTCAAGGCGACCGGCGCCTCCGATCGGGGGACCACGGCGCGCACCGACCTGACGGGCTTCAACTGGTCGAAGGTGCCGGCCATCCTGGTCGAGATGGGCGTGATGACCAACGCCACCGAAGACCGGAAGCTGAGCACGTCGAGCTACCAACAAGCCCTCGCCGATGGGATGGCGAACGGCATCGTCGACTACCTCGCGTCCGTGCACCACGTCACCGCCGCCATCGACTCGGTCTCGCCGAGCCCCGCGACCACCGACACGCCGGTGACCTTCGCGGGCCATGCCGCCGACTCCGCCGGGCACACCATCACGGCGTGGCAGTGGCGATCGACCCTCGACGGACCCCTCGACACCAGGCCTTCGTTCGCGCACGCTCTCTCGCCCGGGATACACGCCATCTTCCTGAAGGGGATGTGCGGCCAGGGTATGTGGAGCCCGGAGGTGGGCACGTGGCTGGTGGTGGGAGCGGCCGGCACCAAGCCGCAAGCGGTGTATCGCTTCTACAACCCCAAGACCGGCGTCCACTTCTACACCGCGTCCGAGGCCGAGAAGAACAGCGTTGCAGCCAGGCTCTCGTCGACCTTCGCGTTCGAGGGCGTCGCCTACGCCCCGGACACCTCGGCACCGGCCAACAGCGCCCCGCTGCACCGCTTCTACGACGTCACGCGCGGCGTCCACTTCTACACAGCCTCCGAGGCCGAGAAGAGCCGCGTCCAGAGCACGCTCGGCAGTGTCTACCGCTACGAGGGGGTGGCCTTCAACGTCTCGCTCACTCCGACCGGCGGCCAGCCCGTCTATCGTTTCTACAACTTCAAGAAGGGCGTCCACTTCTACACGGCAAGCCTCGCCGAGAGGGACATGGTCGTCGCCAGACTCGGGGAGACGTTCCGGTACGAGGGAGTTGCCTACCACTACGTGCGGGCGTGGTGATCGCGCAGGGACGTCGGTGAGCCGCTCGGCGCGGCGGCGCTTGTTCGGCGCCGGCTTCAGGCTCCGGGCTGGTCTGCGCGCCAACAGTGTGCATACTGGATTCCGGGAATGCGAAACGCGCGTCCAATCACCCAGAAAGGTGCCAGATGGAACTCGGGGGCGTCTCTGTTCCGGGCCGGAATCAGCGCGACGACGGGGCCTACCTGCTCAAGGACCTGACCGTCTTCGAGACGCAACTCGGCGGGCTCAAGGCGTTCATCATGGTGAGCGACGGTATCGGTGACGACACAAGCGGGGACGCCGCAGCCCACCTCGCGGTGAAGGCGGCGGATTCGTATCTCGGTTCGATCCTCCTGCGCATCGCCTCAGGCAAGACGCTCGAGGTCGAGCCCGCCCTCGCGCTCAAAGACATCGTCGCCGAGGCGAACAGCGCGATCATGAGAGCCACCGCCGAGGCGGGCGGCACAAGCATGGGTGCGACGTTCGTCGGGGCGTTCGTCTCGGCGGACAAGGCGTGGTTCGGGCAGGTTGGAGAAGGCCGGGCCCATCTGCTTCGCGGCGACGAGGCGCGCGAGCTTGTCGTCGACGAGCCGGCATCGGCAGATGCGGTCTCCGCCGATGCGCCGTCCGAGGGCCAGGCTCCGGAGAGCGCGCCGGCCGACAAGGCTGCGACCGTTCTGGGACACGAGGGCGTCGACATCGAGGTCGGGTCGGTCGACCTGAACCCCGGAGACGTCGTCGTGCTGAGTGGACGGGCTGCTTCCGCCGCACTGAGCGCGCCGGACATCCTAGGAATCTCGTGCGCGGCGTGTGATGCGCGCGTGGCGGCTGCGGGCCTCGCCGAGGCGGCCACCAAGTCCGAGCCGGACAGCAGCGTGACGGTGGCGCTCTGGAGCTCCGACTCGTCGCTGTTCACGCCGACTCCACCACCGCCGCCACCACCCGCCCCTTCGCCGGTGGTCGCCACACCCGCGCCGGTCCAGCCTGTCCCGATCATCGCGGCCAACAACGACACGTCCGGCGGGCTGCGCGCCGAGAGGATCTTCCTGTGGGTGATGTCGGCGTGGATCTTGATCGCGTTCCTGGCGCTGGTAGGTATGGCGTTCTTCGCGAAGCCGTCGACGTCAGTGACGGGCCCGGGAGGGGCGCTTGATCCGTCGTCGCAGGGCGCTGTGCTCGAGACCGCGGCACAGGAGGCCACGGCGGTCGTGGTAGCGCCCGAGACGCCACAGGCCGAGTTCCCGAAGACACTGACCGTGCCCGAGAACGTGAAGGGTGGCCTGTGGCTGCGCAAGAAGGCGAGCACCGCCGGGGGGACCAACAAGGTCGTCGTGCTCAAGGGCGGGGCTGAAGTGCAAGCGGTGGACCTGGTAGAGGGCAAGGACGCGAACGGCAAGACGCAGGAGTTCTACGAGTTCAAGGTGTCCGAGATCTCCTCGGACCAGGTCGTGGAGACGAACTCGTATCCGTGGCCGCCACCCAAGTCCGTCAAGAGAGTGTACGCATTCGCGGGCTCGTTCGAGTAGCCCCGGTGGAGCGGCGTCAGCGTCGGCCCGTCGCTCTTCACCTCCGACCGCCGAGGACGCCCGTCCCCACAGGGGTACGGGCGTCCGGGTGCCTTCGCAAGTGGGGGCTGTACCCTGCTACTGAGCCAGATAGCCACCGTCGACGACGTGCTGACTCCCGGTTACGAACGAGGCCTTGTCGGAGAGCAACCAGAGGACGAGCTCGGCGACCTCCTCGGGCTGGCCCCAGCGAGCCATGGCGTGCTTGTCGGCGATCATGTTCCACACGTCGCCGTCCTTCTCGATGCCCCCGGCCGACACCAGTGGGGTGTCGATGAAACCGGGATGGACCGAGTTCACTCGTATGCCCTGGCTGCCGTACTCAAGCGCGGCGGTCTTGGTAAGACCCGCAACGCCGTGCTTCGCCGCTACGTATGCACTCGAGTACGCGAAGCCGACGAAACCGAGGATCGATGAGATGTTGACGATCGAGCCGGCGCCCGCATCGAGCATCGCGGGAATCTCGGCCCGCATGCTGAGGAACACGCCCGTGAGGTTGATGCCAATCACGCTGTTCCAGCCATCGACCGGATACTCACCAACGGGGCCGGCGGGGCCGCCGATGCCCGCGTTGTTGACAGCCAAGTTGAGCCCCCCGAACGTGTCGACCGCAAACCTTACCATTGTCTCTGTGTCGGCTTGCTTGGAGACATCCGCGTGCACGTAGGCCGCCTGCCCTCCGTCGGATTGGATCATCGAGACGGTCTCAGCGCCATGATCGTCGACAACATCCGACACCACGACCCTCGCGCCTTCTCTTGCCATGAGCAGAGCAACCTCACGACCGATGCCGGAACCGGCGCCCGTCACGAGACCGACTTTGCCTTCCAGGATTCCTGACATGATGTGCCCCTTCCATCAACGCTAGCTGTTGGCTCGTTGACGCCACTACTGCTGTTCACACTCGGATTACTCTCAGCCGCAGTCTCGGTATACCCCGGGGGGCATTGTTCGAAACGGTCCCATCGCCGGAGATGCACCTCGCGTGCGGGTTTGGCGTTGCCCCACCGCCCATCGGGTACCGGCCTCGGTCCGAGGACTCGAATCACCGCGCAGTGGGTATCCCCGATACGAAGCCGCGGCACACCCGATCCGAAAGGCAGCGCCATGAAGAAGTCGATGGGCGCCAAGACCATCCTGTATCCGACGCCGGTGTTGGTGGTCGGCACCTACGACGCCGACGGCAACGCCAACGCCATGACCGCTGCGTGGGGCGGCGTCGCGTGCTCGAAGCCGCCCTGCGTGTCGGTGTCGCTTCGCGCCGCCACCGCGTCCCACGGCAACATCATGGCCCGCAAGGCCTTCACCATCAGCCTGCCGGGTGAGGCGAACGCCGCCCAGGCCGACTACTTCGGCGTGGTCTCGGGTCGCGACCACGACAAGTTCGCGGAGTTGGGCCTGACGGCGATTCGCAGCGAACTCGTCGACGCGCCCTACATCGCGGAGTTCCCGCTCGTTCTCGAGTGTGCGGTCGTGGCGGTACACGAACTCGGGCTCCACACGCAGTTCATCGGGGAGATTCGCGACGTCAAGGTCGATGAGTCCGTGCTCGACGGAAGCGGAGGAATCGACCTGGCGAAGCTCGCTCCGATCATGTACATGATGGGGGCAGGGGGGTACTACGCCGTCGGGGACTCGGTCGGCAAGGCGTACTCCATCGGCAAGGAACTCGTCGAAGGTGTGGATGCGCCCTGATCGACCGGCGTGTCGCGGCACGAAGCGGCCAGACGAAGGAAGCGCTCGACATGAAGGTGCTCTTCATCGGCGGCACCGGCTTCATCAGCACGGCGGTCAGTCGCCGGGTCATCGCCGAGGGCCACGAGCTCTTCGTGCTCAACCGCGGGCTGCGGCCCGTCCATCTGCCCGGCGCTCATGTCGCTGACCGCCGACATCCACCGCCCGGATGACGTGCATGCGGCGCTGCGGGGCCTGGAGTTCGACGTCGTCGTCGACTGGATCGCCTACACGCCGGATGACGTCGAGCGCGACCTCGCACTGTTCAGGGGCCGGGTCGGGCAGTACGTCTTCATCAGCTCGGCCTCGGCGTACGAGAAGCCGCCGTCCAACTACCTCATCACCGAGTCCACACCGCTCTCCAACCCCTACTGGGAGTACTCCCGCGACAAGATCGCCTGCGAAGAGCGCCTGATGCAGGCGTACCGCGACGAGGGCTTCCCCGCGACGATCGTGCGCCCTTCGATGACGTACGACACGAACCTCCCGATCGCTCTGGGCGGGTGGGGCACCTACACGCTGGCGGACCGGCTCATGCGCGGTCGGCCGATCATCGTGCATGGTGACGGCTCGTCGCTGTGGGTCGTGACGCACGCCGACGACTTCGCGCAACGGGTTCATCGGCCTGCTTGGCAACGAGCGGGCGCTGGGGCAGGCGTTCCACATCACCACCGACGAGGTGCTGACGTGGGATCAGATCTACCGGACCATCGCCGAGGCGCTGGGTGTCGTGCCGCAGATCGTGCACGTCCCGTCGGACTTCATCGTGCAGGTCGCGCCGCATCATGTCGGGAAGCCTGCTGGGCGACAAGACGTGGAGCGTGGTCTTCGACAACAGCAAGATCAAGTCGTTCGTGCCCGGGTTCGAGGCCACGGTGCTGTTCCGAGACGGCATCCGCCGGACGCTGGAGTGGTTCTCGGCCGACGCGGCGCGGCGAACCGTCGACGAGGCAGTGAACGCCGAGATGGACCGCATCCTCGAGCTCTATGCGGGAGCAGCCGATCCGAGGTGATGCGGGGTTGAAGCGCCGCGGCGATCGGCTACGTGCCGGTCTCGCCCTGCCGGCGCATGCTGGTGACGGACTCGATCGTGACCGCGGCGATCAGAACGACGCCGGTGACGATGAACTTCACCGACGACGAGAACGCGAGCAGGTTCATTCCGTTGGCGATCGAGCCGATCACGACGGCACCCAGAAGCGCAGACCAGACAGAGCCGCGACCGCCGAAGAGGCTCGTACCCGCGATGACGGGGCCGGCGATCGCCATCAGCAGAAGGTCGCTGCTGCCAGACGACTGGTTGACCGCCATCAGCCGCGATGCCGCCAGAATGCCGCCGGCCGCAGCGAGCGTCGAAGCGAGCATGAAGACGATGATCCGCACGTGGTCGATCTTGATGCCGGCGCGCCGTGACGCCTCGGCGTTGCCGCCGACAGCGAACATGTAGCGGCCGAACCGTGTCCGCTCGGTGAGGTAGGCGAACCCGAGCGCCAGCCCGAAGACGATGACCACGACCAGCGGCAGCCCGCGATCCTGGTTGACGATGAAGATCAGCGAGATGAACGCCGCTGCGATGACGCCGACGCGGAGCAGGACTCCCTGCATCGGTCCGACCTGCAGCCCCGCGGCCTTGCGCCGCGCGCGTCCCAGCATCGCGAAACCGAACGTGAGCCCGACCGCGATCGCAGCCACGGCCCATCCCGCCCAGGGCGGGAGGAACGTGTAGGTCAACCCGGTCACGAACTTCTCGTTGAGGTTGATGGTCCCCGTCTGGCCGAGCACGAGGAGCTGCAGGCCCACCAGCGTGAGCGAACCCGCCAGCGTGACGACGAAGGAGGGGATGCGGAAGCGCGTGATCATGAACCCGTTGAACAGCCCGACCAGGGCGCCGAGGCCGAGCGCCGCGAGCACCGCGAGCACCGGGGCGACATTGCGCTCCACCATCAGCACGGCCATCACCGAGGAACAGAACCCGCTCACCGCGCCCACCGACAGGTCGATCTCGCCCAGCAGCAGGAAGAGCACGACGCCGATGGAGATGGTGGCCACGGCCGCTTGCTGCAACATCAGGTTGGTGAGGTTGCCGGGGCTCAGGAACCGGCCGTTCTGGAGCTGGAAGAACGTCCAGATCGCCCCGACCATCAGGATCACCAGAAGCGTGCCGGCCTCGCCGTAGGCGAGCCTGCGGCCGATCTCGCGGAACCATGCCCCGGGGCCGCGAGTGGAGAGCGGCCGTTCGTTGTCCGCGCTCATGCGGGCTCCTTGGGAATGTTCGCTCCGAGGCCGAACTCGGCCCCGGTGATCGCCGAGACGACGTCTTCGCGGCTGACGCCGCGGACGTCGAACGTGGCGGCGCGGCGGCCGAGCCGCAGGACGACGATCCGGTCGGCCACGGCGAAGACGTTCTCGAGGTTGTGGCTGATGACCACCACGCCAAGCCCGCGCTCGCGCAGTGTGTGGATCAGTTCGAGCACCTGCTCCGTCTGCGACACGCCAAGAGCGGCGGTAGGCTCGTCGAGCAGAACCACGCTCGGGTCGCCGAGCAGCGAGCGGGCGATCGCGACGGCCTGCCGCTGACCGCCGGACATCGAGCCCACGGGCTCCCGGACGTCCTTGATCGTTGTGACAGCCAACGAATCGAGCAACTCAAGCGCGTTATGCTCCATGGCCGTCTCGTCGATGAAGTAGGCGGCCCTGGCAGCGCCCTTCGCGAAGAGCTCGCGACCGAGGTAGAGGTTGGCGACGACGTCGAGGTTGTCGCACAAGGCGAGGTCCTGGTAGACGGTTGCGATGCCGAGCGCCGTGGCGTCTTGAGGACTCGAGATCTTCACCGGCTTGTCGCGGAAGTGGAACTCGCCTTCATCGCAGAGCTGGACGCCGGCGATCGCCTTGATCAGCGTCGACTTGCCGGCCCCGTTGTCGCCGACGAGCGCAACCACCTCACCGGCGCCGACTTCGAAGTCGACGCCGGTGAGGGCCTGGTTCGCGCCAAACGACTTGCTCACGCCTTTCAGCGAGAGAAGCGGTGCTTTCGCACCAGTCGCACTTGGAGCTTCGATCACTGCAGGCCGACCTTGGCGCCTGCCGCCTGGAGCTCGGGTGAGTTCATGATCGCGGCAGCCGTCCAGAAGCCGTCCTTGACGACGGTGTCCTTGATGTTCGTCCTTGGTGACGGCGACCGGTGCCAGGAGCACGGAGTCGACGTCCTTGAGCTTGTTGTTCACCTTGCTGAGCGTCATGTCCGAAGGAACGGCCTCGCCCTTGGCAAGGGCGACGGCGAGCTTTGCGGCCGCCTCGGCCTCGAGCTTGATGGCCTTGTAGACGGTCATGTACTGCTCGCCGAGCAGGATGCGCTGGATGGCGGGGAGTTCCGCGTCCTGGCCGGTCGTCGGCCTGGTCGCCGGGTTGATGCCCGCGCCCTTCATGGCTGCGATGGCGCCGCCGCCGGTGCCGTCATTGGCTGCGAGAACGCCCACGAAGCCGTCCTTGCCGAGCTTCGTGATGGCCTGGTCCATCTGGGTCTGGGCCTTGTCCGGGCTCCAGTCAGGAGTGTCGTACTCGGCGCCGATGATGAACTTGCCGTCGAGGACGCTGTGGGCGCCCTTCTTGAACAGCGTGGCGTTGTTGTCGGTCGGCGATCCGTTGATGATCACGATCGTCTTGCCGGCGTTGCCGCCGGCGGTCAGCGTTGTCGAGCAGAGACTGCCCCTGCAGCGCGCCGACCTTCTCGTTGTCGAACGAGATGTAGTAGTTGACCGGAGCGTTGAGAATCAGCCGGTCGTAGCTGATGACGGGCACCTTCGCCGCCGCCGCCTTCTCCACGATCGACGCCGCCGAGGCCGAGTCGACCGGGTCGAGCACGAGCACCTGCGCGCCGTTGGTCAGTGCCGCGTCAGCCTGCGACTGCTGCAGTGCCGCGTCCTGGTTGGCGTTGCTGTACAGGATCTCGGCGTCGGGCGCGAGCTCCTTGACCTTCGCCTCGAAGAGCGGCTTGTCCTGGGTCTCGTAGCGGGCCGTCTTGGTCTCAGGGAGCAGCAGCGCGATCTTCAGCTTCTTCGCGGTGGTCTCCCCGGTGCTGGTCGTGGAGACCGCCGCAGCCCGAGAGCGCCGCAACTACACCCACGATGAGCGCCGCCGTGATGCACCAGATCAGTACCTTCTTCACGCGCATGACTGCCTCCCATCCTGTGGCCGAATCGTACCGGGGTGCCGCAGTGCCCCTTGCCGACCGACCGGACCAGACAACAATCGAACGCCCTCAGCTTCGCAGCACTCGCGTCGTGCTCCTGCGACATGGCCGTTCCTCACTGCTTGGAAGGTACCCAAGTCCGGCCGGTGGCTACTCCTCGCATGCAAGAACATTCCAGAGGCTCGTGTCCGCGCCGGGGCACGCCTTCTCCCGGGATTCGAAAGGGCCGGGGGTGCCGACATAACCACGTACCCGACTGAGGCGTAGACTGTCGTCGGGAGGGTTCATCGGGGGACAAAGGGGGCGTCAGTGAGTGATGAGTGGATGGACCACGTCAGGTGGTCCTACCTTCACCGGATCAAGCTGATGGCGCAGCGACAGGGGTTCGTACTCGTCAGGGCGAAAGAGGCCGGTCCCGAAGCTGAACTTGAGGGGTACTTGGCCGCCGAGCTGGGTCCCGAAGACGTCGAACCCTCGCTCTACATGCTCCTGGTGCAGGCATCCGGTGAACGACGCTTCTCCGAAGGGGCGACCATCGGCCAGATCGAGGACTACCTGATGGGTCTTCCTCCTGCCGACTGATCCCGACGAAGTGAGTCAGCCGCTCGTTGGTCGCTGCCCGTCCAACAGCGATTCGAGTTCCGAAGCCGTCGACACCGGCCGATCGCAGGCGAACTGCCGGCACAGGTAGGCGGTCGCCTGCCCGCCGAGCGACTCGCGGCCTCGGAACAGCTCGATTGCGGGCGCGGCTTCTTCCGACGCCGCCGCGGCGACGACCAGATTCGGCCGGTAGCGCGAGCGAACGGCCCCGAGCATCGGCTCGGCGTTCTCGCCCACGATCGCCAGGGCTGCGGGAGGTGCGAGCACCAGATCGAGGGCCGACAGCCAGCGCGAGAACCCCAGCGGGGCCTGAGCCATCGCCCCCTGCAGGTGTGCGAGGGCATCTGTCGCTGCATCCGCGTAGCGGCGCTCCCCGGTGTACTCGGCCAGGCGGACAAGCACGTCGGCGGCGACCGCTCCGCCTGAAGGCATGGCTCCGTCCTGCGTCCCCTTCGGACGCAGGAGCAGCGACTCGTGGTCATCGCTCGTGTCGAAGAACCCGCCACCCGGATCGGCGAAGTGATCCAGGATCGCATCCGCCAGCTCGCGCGCGGCGTCGAACCATCGGGGGTCGAACGTCGTCTGGTAGAGCTCGAGCAGGCCCTCCGCGTAGAGCGCGTAGTCCTCGAGGAACGCCGTTGACCTTGGCGCGTCCGCCGCGCCAACTGCGCAGCATCCGCCCTGCGGGTGTGCGCATCTGCGACAGGACGAACTCGGCGTTCTTCTCGGCGATGAGGCGGTAGTCGTCTCGGCCGAGCACGCGGGCCGCTTCGGCGAACGCGCCGAGCATCAGGCCGTTCCAGCCGGCGATCACCTTGTCGTCGAGGCCCGGCTTCACGCGCGACTCACGAGCCTCGAAGAGCGCCCGCCGGGCGCGGTCGAGGCCGCTCACGACGTCGGACTCCGGCATTCCCGCGACGGCGGCTCTCTCGGCGGGCGTCTGAGCCACGAACAGGATGCTCTTGCCCTCGAAGTTGCCGCCGGGCGTCACGCCGTACACGGCCATGAGCGTCTCCGCGTCACCGGTCCAGCCGGGTGCGGCTTCCTTGAGTGCCGCCTGTATCTGTTCCGGTGTCCAGACGAAGAACCGGCCCTCTTCGCCTTCCGAGTCGGCGTCCTGCGCCGAGTAGAAGCCACCGTCCGGGTCGAGCAACTCCCTCGCGACGTAGTCGAGGGTCTCGGTCACCACAAGGCGGTAGGACTCGCTGCCGGTGATCTGCCAGGCGTGCAGGTAGAGGCGCGCCAGCTGTGCGTTGTCGTAGAGCATCTTCTCGAAGTGCGGAACGAGCCATCGCTCGTCGGTCGCGTACCGGTGGAACCCTCCGCCGAGCTGGTCGTAGATGCCGCCACGCATCATCGCGTCGAGCGTGGACGTCGCCATCTCCAGCAGCTGCTGGCTCCCCGTCGTCTGGTGGCGTCGAAGGACGAACTCGGTGACCGCCGGCTGGGGGAACTTGGGTGCGCCGCCCCAGCCGCCGTTGACTCCGGTCGAACACGCGGGACAGACCGCGTACGGCCGCATCGAGCGTTTCGCGCTCGAGCATGCCGTTCGCGGCCGGGGTGCCGCTGGAGGCCTGCCGCTCGAGTTCCTCTTTGAGTGCGGCACCCGCCTCAAGGATCTCGTCGCGCCGGTTCGCCCACAGCGCGGCGATCTGTCTCAGTACCTCGGAGAACGAGGGCATCCCGTAGCGGCTGGTATCCGGGAAGTAGGTGCCGCCGTAGAACGGCACCGCGTCGGGTGTGAGGAACACGCTCATCGGCCAGCCGCCGCTGCCGGTCAGCGCCTGCACCGCGTCCATGTAGATGGCGTCGACGTCCGGGCGCTCTTCGCGATCGACCTTGACCGAGACGAAGTACTCGTTCATGAGCGCCGCCGTGGCCTCGTCTTCGAAGCTCTCGTGCTCCATCACGTGGCACCAGTGGCACGCCGAGTAGCCCACGCTCAGGAAGACGGGCTTGTCCTCTCGGCGGGCCTTCTCAAACGCTTCGTCGCCCCAAGGGAACCAGTCGACCGGGTTCTCGGCATGTTGCCGAAGGTAGGGACTGGACTCGGTGATCAGGCGGTTCGGCATGGCGGCTCAGCTCCTCGAGGATGCTCGATGCCTTGGAGCCATCATACGGCTGCGGCGAGAGGGGACTCGGCGGCGTCGCCCTCAGCGGCGCCCGTGCCCACCTCGTCCTCCGAACATCACCCACAGCAGCGGCAGCGCCGAGGCGCCCATGAGCAGCTTGCCGAACCCCGGATCCGTGCGGTAGACCACCGCGCCTGCCACGAGCAACGCGGCGAACACCAGCCCGCCGGTCATGCGGTTCACCGAGCGGTCCAGGCGACGCACCTGCATGTCGAGCAGGGGAGTCCGCACGTTGAGCTCGCCGCGCTCCAGCGTCGATAGCACGCGGTCGGTGCGCGCCGGCAGCCCGATCAGCACCTGGAAGATCTTGGTCGCCTCGGCGAGCACGGTGTCCAGGGTCGAGCCACCCTCGTCGGAGATCAGCTTGGTGGCGTACGGCGAGATGGAGGTCCACAGGTTGAAGTCCGGGTCCAGCCCGGTGCACATGCCCGAGAGGAGTGCGACCGTGCGCCCGAGCAGCAGCAGGTTCTCGGGGAGCTGGACGGGAAGGTCGAGCACGAGTTCGCGGAACTGCAGGCCGAAGCGCATCACCTCGGCGTGGTCGATCGAGCGCAGGTCGGACATGCTCATGCCCCAGAAGCGCTCGAAGAGCTGCGCGCTCGCCATCTCGATGAGCTTGAGGTCGGCGCTCGGCAGGAGCACTCCGAGCGTCTGGTAGCTCTGAACGAGCCGGGCCGCGTCCTGGGTCCCGACGGCGATGAGCACCTCGCGCAGGCCGTCGCGGAGGTTCTCGGGGACCTGCCCGACCATGCCGAAGTCGATGAAGGTCAGCTGCCAGTTGGCGTTGCCGTTCTCGTCGGTGCCTTCCCGCGGGGTGACGAACAGGTTGCCGGGGTGCGGGTCGGCGTGGAAGAAGCCGTCCTCGAGGATCTGCTGCATGTAGGCGTCGAGCAGCGCCGAGGCGACCTGCGACCGGTCGATGCCGGCGGCGGTGATGGCCTCGTAGTCGCCGAGTTTGATGGCGGCGACGTTCTCGAGCGTCAACACGCGACGGGTGCTCAGGTCCCAGACGACCTTGGGAACGTGGACGCGCAGGTCGCCTTCGAAGTTGTCGGCGAAGGTCTCGGCGTTCTTGGCCTCGGCCACGTAGTCGATCTCGTCGCGCGTGGTCGCCGCGAACTCCTCGACCAGAGCGGGCACGTCGGCCCGCTTGCTGACCGGCTTGTATCGCTGCAGCCAGCCGCCCACGCGGCGCAAGGCCGCGAGGTCGACCTCGACCACCTGCTCGATGTAGGGGCGCTGGACCTTGACCACCACGTCCTCGAACCCGTGGATCTCGGCCTCCTCGGCGCACAGCCGCGCCCGGTGCACCTGACCGAGGGACGCAGCGGCCATCGGCGTCTCGTCGATCCAGGCGAACGCCTCGGCGAGCGGTTCGCCGAGCTCGTTCTCGGCCTTCTCGCGGATGGCGGCGAACTCCTCGGCGGGAACCTCGTCCTGCAGCCCGGCGAGCTCGTTGGTGATCTCGGGTGGCAGCACGTCGAGGCGCGCCGAGAGGAACTGCCCGACCTTGATCATCAGGCCGCCCATACGTATCGCAAGCGCGCGGAAGCGCACCGCGATGCGCCGGTAGCGCTCGGAGCGTGTGCGCGCACTCCAGCCGCCCAGGCCGATGCGGGGGAGGAAGATCTCCCAATAGATGAAGCTGGCGGTCACTCGCCCAAAGAAGAAGACAATGCGCCAGTAACGGGCCCGTAGTTGAGAGCTCTTCATGCGTCCTCCGTGGTGGAGCGGACTACTCGTCGTCGGCCAGCAGCTTGTAGATGCGCTTGCGTGCCTCGCCGAGGATATCGGCCGTCTTCGCGATCTGCTCGGGGTCGCCACTGCGACCGACCTGTGCCGTCGCCGCCATCAGGCCTCCGAACACCTCGCGCAGGCGCCGGGTGGAGTCCCAGTCACTGGTCGCCGCGTCCCACGGTGCCTGGTCGGGGAGCGTCTCAGCATACTCTCGGCCGGCGTCGGTGAGCGAGAAGACGCGCTTGCCGCCGACTCTCTCGCTCGTGACCATGCCCTGGTCCTCGAGCATCTGAAGGATCGGATAGATGGAGCCGGGGCTTGGATTCCAGGTGCCTCCGCTGCGCTCGGTCAGTTCCTGGATGATCTGGTAGCCATGCATGTCCTGCTCCTTGAGCAGGACGATGACCGATGGCTGCACGTCACCGCGGCGGACCGGGCTTCCCATACCCATGAGCTTGCCGAGGTGGCCGAAGCCTCCGTGCCCGTGCGGTCCGGTCTTCCAGCCTTGATGATGCATTCGGGGCCTCCTTCTCGTGGTTGAGCGATATATCGTGAGCGGTCACGATACCAAGCGAGCCACGTGCCAGACGCACCGAAGAGGCCGGAGGCGGCGCAGCGATCCGGACACCGGGCACACTCGACCCGGGGCGTGCCGATCGGCTCGCCGAGATGCGAGCGAGGGAGGGAGAGTTCGATTTCGTGCCGAGAATTGGAGAGAGTAGGATGTCGCACTGCGAGCGCTCCACCGATGGGAATCCGATGCTCAAGACGACCAAGTGAGGCTTCGCGCCGGCAGGTGGTAGCCAGGGTCCGTGCGCTCAACGGCCGCGGTGCTCGGCGGATGCCCCTCGCGCTCGCCATCCCGGCGCTGCTGCTGGCGCTGGTGATGGCGGTCGCGCTCTGTGCTGGGTGCGGTCAGGTCGGGGGAACTCGGGCTGCGCCGAACGCTTCGGCCTCGGCGTCCGGCGACGATGCGGTTGCGAGTGCGTTCAAGGCGCAGCGAAGCGGCGTCCAAGTTACGGGCGAAGGCACCGTCACGAAGGTCCTGTCGGACGACAACGACGGGAGCCGCCACCAGCGCTTCATCCTGCGCCTCGCATCGGGGCAGACGCTGCTCGTCGCGCACAACATCGATCTCGCCCCGAGAGTCGTGCCACTGAATCCGGGCGACTCGGTCCAGTTCAACGGGGAGTACGAATGGAACTCCGAGGGAGGCGTGATTCATTGGACGCATCGTGACCCGGACGGCCAACATCAGGCGGGCTGGCTCAAGCGCGACGGCCGTACGTTCCAGTAGGTCCGAGGACTGGTGTAGTCCGCCTACTCCCCGTGGACCGAGCAGACGACCTTGGTCGTGCCAGCGTTCCAGCTGTAGGTGCCGTCCGACGGGCACTTCACACCCAGCTCGGTGACGAGTGCGTCGAAGTCGGCCGAACCGTCGGAGGCGCCGCTCAGCACGATCGTGTACTGCTGAGCGAGTTGGGCGCGATTCGTCTTGCAGGTGACGATGCTCGCGTTGTCCTTGGCCGTCCCGACGATCGAGCCGGGACCCGGTCCCGAGGGTGGCGTACAGCCGACGAGTGCGAGGCAGATGACGAGGACGCCTACGAGCTGTGCGATCCGAGTACGCATGGGGCGCTCCCTCCTTGCCGGACAGGAAGAGCGTACCCGCTCCGAGGCACGCTCGGGCGAATTCGATGCTGAAGATCCGCGACCGGGTGCGCATACACTGACACCTGAGGAGTCGCGCCGACCGGTCGAAGGAGCCAGTAGTGCCTGAAGGTAGCTCCGGCGGTCCCGGCGAGCGAGGGAAGAACCTCGAGCCCGACCAGGTCCGCGCGATCGCCGAGTGCATCGCGGCAGGCGAGCGCCACACCGTGATCGCCGAGCGTTTCGGCGTCTCCGCCCAAACCGTCCGCGCGATCAAGAGCGGCAAGCGGTGGGCCGGCGCGATCGACGATGAGCTCCGTGAGAGGATGGTGGGCTCCTCGACCGCCCGGACCCTCAGCCCCGACGCCGCGCGGCAGGTAATGGCGGCGCTCGAAGCCGGTCGCTCCGGCCGCTCCATCGCCGAGGAGTTCGGCATCAGTCCCAGCATGGTCAGCGCGATCAAGCACGGCAAGGCGTGGTCGGCGCTCGACCCCGACTTGCCCGCGCGTCTCGCCGAGGGGCCGCGACAGGGCAAGGCGCTCACTGCCGAACAGGTCGCCGTGATCAAGCAGCGCCTGCTCGCGGGCGGGTCTTCTCGGAGGATAGCGGCGGAGTTCGGCGTCTCGGCCTCGACAATCCAGGCGATCTCACAGGGCAGAACCTGGGCGGGGGTCGAGCCGCTTGGGTGTGAGGCACCCGGCTCGGCGGGGAATGACCCGGTGTGACCGCTGACCAGGGAGACCCATCCATGGATGCCACAAGGCCACGCTGGCTGCGCGTATCGATCCGCATCGTGCTCTGGACCGCGGCTGTCATCGTGGGCCTCATCGCGCTGCTCGCGCTCTCTGTCCCCCTCGCGCGCATCGGCTCGAGGGGCCGGCTCGACGCCGTCACCAACGTGACCATCCCAGGGGTCGGCGGCCCCGACGTCAAGGCGTACGTCGCACGGCCTACCGGACCCGGGCCTCACCCTGCCGTGATCATGGTCCACGAGTTCTGGGGACTGCGCGAGGACATCGCACGCAAGGCCGACCTGCTCGCCGAGGAGGGCTACGTCGTCGTCGCACCCGACGTCTTCCGCGGGAGCACCACCAGCTGGATTCCCCGTGCGATCTACCAGGTGACCAGCACCCCCGCCGAGCAGATCAACACCGACTTGGACTCGGTCAACGCGTGGCTCGGCACCCAGCCCGACGTCGACGCCGCGCGCACCGCAATCGTCGGTTTCTGCTTCGGCGGCCGCTCGGCGATGCTCTACAGCCTTCACAACCCGAAGCTCAAAGGCACGGTGGTCTTCTATGGCAACCCGCCGCTCGACGCCGAGCGCCTGCGCGCCCTGCAAGGGCCGGTGCTGGGTATCTTCGGGGGCGCCGACCAGTCGATTCCGCTTGCCGACGTCGCGTCCTTCGAGCGTGCGCTGCAGCAGGCGAACGTCGAGTCGACCGTGACCGTCTATCCCGACCAGCCGCACGCTTTCATCGAGACGGTCGACACCATCAAGGCCGGAGGCGTGCAGGGCCAGGCTTGGTCCCAGATGATTCGGTTCCTTGAGGGTGCGCTTGCGGCCCGGCCCGCGCCTTCGAGCTCCGGCTCGCCCCAGGCGGCGTCTGACAGAATCGGCTGGTCGTACGCGCTGCGCATCGGCATGTCGCATCTCATGGGCCACTCTTCGCACCAGTAGGCCGGCAGCCAGCAGGAAGAACGAGGAGAGATGATGGACGCGCTCGAAACGATCATGACCCGTCGCAGCATTCGGCAGTTCACAGCCGAGCCCGTTACCGACGAGGAGATCGAAGTGCTCTTGCGCGCAGCGATGGCGGCACCTTCGGCCAGCAACGAGCGGCCGTGGCGCTTCGTCGTTGTGCGCGAACGCGAGGCGCTTGACCGGCTTGCCAAGGCAACGCTCTACGCCAAGCCGCTGCAGCGTGCGATGCTCGGCATCGTCGTCTGCGCCGACAAGCGCGAGGCGAAGTACGCCGGTTTCCCGATCATCGACTGCGCCGCTGCCATCGAGAACCTGCTGCTGGCCGCCCACTCGCTCGGGCTCGGCGGCGTGTGGATCGGGGTACATCCCGTTGCGCCGTTCGTCTACGCGGTGCGCCGCGCTATCGGCGCCCCGCGGCACGTGCTTCCGCACTCGCTGGTCGCTGTCGGCCGACCCGCCGAGGAGAAACCTGCGGTGGACCGCTACGAGACCGACTGGGTGCACCAGGAGCGCTGGTAGTACGCATCGAACCGGCACGCATGCGCACGGTCTGCTTCTTGCTGACCGACGGCAAGTCAACGTGCATTCAACGATGGTCGACTTCTTGTAGCGCGCTCGCTCGTGCTCAGCATATACTCCAGCCAGCCCCTATCCTTAGCATCGTCGAAGTGGAAGCACATGAAGGCGCGGACCCTCACAAGCCGGATCCTGATCGTCCTCCTGGCGACGTTGCTGCTCCTGGCATCGGCCTCCTTGGCCTGGGGAGTGGTCGTCGACTACCAGTCGCGCGGCCTGGTGCCCACGGGCGTCTCTGTCGCAGGGCAGGATCTCGGCGGAATGACCGAGGAGCAGGCGCGGGCGACCATCGAGAATGCAGTCTCCACCCCGATGATGCGTACGATCACGATCACCGGTGATGGCAAGACCTGGACTTTGGATCCCAAGGGCATCGTCACCGTGGACTCCGATGCGATGGTCGCCGCGGCATACTCACCGCGCCGGGCAGCCACACTCGCCGCGCGTCTGAACAGCCAGCTCGCCGGCCAGCCGCTTCCCGCCGATGTCAAGCCGGCATACACGGTCGATTCCACGGCCGTCGCGACGTGGGTCGCGCAAGCGGCCACACAGGTGGACCGCAAGCCCGTCAACGCCAAGCGCGAGCTCGTGAAGTACAAGTTCGAGGTCACGACGTCGACCCCCGGCGCCACGGTCATCCAGCCCGAAGCGGTGGCACGGATATCCGAGGCTCTCACGGCCGACGCCGCTTTGTCCTCGGCGAGCCGTGTCGTCACCCTGCCTGTCAGCTATGCCAAACCCAAGGTGGTGGAGTCCAGCTTCAAGAAGGCCATCATCGTCTCGATCTCTCAGCGCAAGATCCGCCTGTACGATGGCATGAAGCTGGTCAAGACCTACCGTTGCGCGCCCGGGCGTCCGGCCTTCCCGACGCCGACGGGCGACTTCGAGGTGGTCACCAAGCTGGCCAACGCCCCCTGGATCAATCCCGGTTCCGATTGGGCCAAGGGCATGCCCGATTCGATCCCGCCCGGACCCAACAACCCGATGGGCGTCAGGAAGATCGGCATCAACTACTCCGGGATCTTCATGCACGGGATTCCTGCCAGCGAGTACAGCAGCATCGGGACGGCGGCGAGTCACGGGTGCATGCGGATGATGCCGAGCGACGTCGCCGACCTGTTCAATCGAGTGAGCATCGGTATCCCGGTCTACATCCGCGACTAGATCGCACCGCAGAACCGACGAAGGCCCTCGCCGCAGACAGCGCGAGGGCCTTTCCTGCTTTCGAGACGCGCCTCAGACCGAGGCCCCAAGCATAGGGCGGGACATGACCCGAGGGTCTAGCGGTCTCTGAGCGGCACGTAGCGCTGGAGCGGGGAGACGCTCTTGTAGGCCGGGCGGATGAGCTTGCTTCCGCTCGAGAGCTCCTCGAGCCGGTGTGCGCTCCAGCCCACGACACGCGAGATCGCGAAGAGCGGCGTATAGAGCTCAGCGGGGATCTCGAGCATGCGGTAGACGAAGCCCGAGTAGAAGTCGACGTTGGCGCTGACGCCTTTGTACACGCGGCGCTGTGCGGAGATGACCAGCGGCGCGATCCGCTCGACGCGTTTGTGCAGCTCGAACTCCTCGGCATAGCCCTTCTCCTCGGCGAGCTTCTCGGCGTAGCCACGAAGGATGACCGCACGGGGGTCTGAGACCGAGTAGACCGGGTGGCCCATTCCGTAGACCAGGCCGGCGCAGTCGAACGCCTCCCTGGAGAGCACGCGATGCAGGTAGTCCGCGATCTGTTCGTCGTCCTCCCAGTCGGTGATGTTGGCTCTGAGATCGTCGAACATCCCCACGACCTTGAGGTTCGCACCGCCGTGCCGAGGGCCCTTGAGCGAGCCGAGGGATGCCGAGATCGCCGAGTACGTATCGGTGCCGGTGGATGACACGACGTGCGTGGTGAATGACGAGTTGTTGCCGCCGCCGTGCTCCGCGTGAAGGACCAGCGTCATGTCGAGGACCAGCGCCTCGAGTTCCGTGAACCTGCTGTTGGGGCGGAGCATGTGCAAGAAGTTCTCGGCGGTCGAGTACTGGGGCTCGGGCCGATGGATGACGAGGCTCTTGCCGTGGAACTCGTCGAGGTAGGCCTGGTAGGCGTAGACGGCGAGCATCGGGAACTTCGCGATCAGGTGCAAGCTCTGGCGCAACACGTTGCGCGTCGTGATGTTGTCCGCGTAGGGGTCGAGGGTGTAGAGGCCCAGCACGCCTCGCATCATGGCATTCATGATGTCGCGGCTCGGCATGCGCAGGATCCCGTCATGGAGGAACGAGCGCGGCATCTTGCGCATGCCCGACAGGTACTCGTCGAACTCGTCGAGCTCGGCACTGTTGGGGAGGGCACCGAAGAGGAGGAGGTAGGCGGTCTCTTCGAATCCGGGCTGTCCTTCGGCGACGAACCCGTCAACCAGGTCGTTGATCTCGATGCCGCGATACACCAGACGGCCAGGGGCCGGAACCAGCTGATCGCCCTCGGGCCTCGTGCCCACCACGTCGCCGATGCGAGTGAGCCCGGCGAGTACGCCCTTGCCGGTCTGGTCGCGGAGACCTCGCTTGACGTCGTACTCGACGTAGAGGCCGGGATCGACGGGGCATTGCTTCTCAGCGATAGACGTCCAGGTGTCGAGGGCCGTGTCTCGGCCGCTCGGGACTTCAACCGGCGGCCCGCATGTCGTGGCGTCGTCGTTCTGCGCCATGGGTGTCCTTTCGTCTGCGAGGGTCCTGGCCCGGTGCTGCCTGGCGGACGCCGTCGCGGTTTGTGTACATAGGGTACCCGAATCGCCCGCGGGACCGGTGAATCGGTCGCAGGCCCTACGGCGATCGCACGAGACTGCCGATACCACGTGTGAAGAATCGGACGAGTCCGGTTCCGTCTCGTCGTTCGCTCGCCTTGGAGTGCGCATGGGCATTCCCATGCACTGGCGGGCCGACCGGCGTGACTCTCGGAGGTACCTCATGCACGTATTGGATCGAGCGTCTTCACACGCCGAGTGCCCGGAACCCGCAGGCTTCGTCGCGGGTTCATCGGCGTGGACACGACGGTTCGGCCGAAGTGGGTCGCCAGGGTGTGACAGCAGAATGGCCGCGCGTGCGGAGCGCGTATGGCGAAGCCGCATGAGAGCACTCGCGGTCGCTTCCCTCGTCGTCGTCCTGGTTCTCGCAGCGGGCTTCGGTTCGGCGGCCGGTGTGGCGCCGCCCCCGACTGGGACGCCCTCTCAGGCCTCGGGCATTGGGACGCGCGGTGTGGCGGGAGGCTTCTCAGGGGCGGTTGCCGCGCTGGGCGAGCATCGAGGCGCCGGGACGTCGGCTGCGAGTCAGTCGGACGCGACCGTGCCCGGCGTGCAGGCGGGCCCCCGAGGCGAAGCGCCGTCGGCCATCAGGGCGGAGGCGGTCGTGTCCCAGGCCATCGCCCCGAGGCCGTCCGCGACCATGCGCCCCGTGAAGGTGCCCCGAGCGGACGCCGTCGGGGTAACCGCGCCTTCCGTGGCAGTCGCTTCCCTGGCATCCCCGACTCCGCGGACGCCCAAGACGATCACGATCGAGACGTTCGGCTACAGCTTCGGCGGAGCCCCTGAGGGGTGCGCATTCGTCGCCGACGTGCGCAACATCTCAGCCGGCCCCTTCCTGCCGAGCGAGACGGGTCTGATGCCCGCGGTCCGCGAGCGCGTCATGGCCACCAGTGCCGCGCAGGAGTGGCTCCGGGTGTTCGACACACAGTGGGCTCCCGCGTTGAAGGATGGCGACCGGGTCGCGATCGGGTGCTCGATGGGGCACCACCGCTCTGTCACCTTGGCACTACTCTTCGCCGAGGACCTCAAGGCGCGGGGATACGCGGTCAACCTGGAACACCGGGACATCCTCCGAACCTGGTAGGCGGCGACGCTGCCCGGCGGCCCCACTTGCTTTCTCCGCCGCCTCCGACGGACAATACCTCCTGTTCGCGAAATCGTAGCCCTATTCGTAGCCAGCGCTCAGCGCCGCGACATGAGAGTGACTTGCCATGCATTCGAACCGAAGCCGCCTTCTGGCTGCCTTCGTACTCCCTCTCCTCATCTCCGCCTTCGTCTGTGCTCCTGCCTTCGCTGACTCCCTCGCGGTCAAGAAGGCGGAGGCAGCTCGCGCGCAGGCGCAGGTCGAATCGCTCAACACCAAGGCCGAGATCGCCTCGGAGAAGTACAACGCGGCCCGGGCGCGCTACAACGTCCTCACCACCAAGGTGAAGGCGGCAGAGCGTAGGATCGCGAAGCTCGAGAAGCAGCAGCGCTACCTTCAGTCGCACCTCAACACCCGAGTCAGCGAGATGTATCGCACGGGTCCGCACGGCTATCTTTCGGTGCTGCTGAGCGTTCGCTCGTTCGAGGACTTCGACGGCACGGCGCGCGTGCTGGCTGCGCTCAACCAGAAGGACGCCTCGACCGTGGCCCAGCTCAAGGCCTCGAAGGCGGAGGTGAAGAAGACCCGCGCGACGCTCGTCGCGGCGCAGAAAGACGCACGACGTCAGAAGAACGCGATGGCGGCCAACGCCAAGGCGGTGGAGACGCAGCTGGCCGCTCGGAAGCGCCTTCTCGCCGGTCTGACCGCCGAGATCCAGGCCCTGGTGGCCCGCAGGCTCGCCGCGCAGAGCTCCCCCGAGCAGGCGCGCACCATGAAGCTCCTGCTCAAGCAGCGCACTGCCGCAACGGGTGGCGTCTACCTCGGGGGCAAGCCATCGAGCCAGAAGGCCGCCGCCGCCGTCTACTACGCCGAGAAGGAGATAGGCAAGCCCTACGTCTGGGCCGCGGACGGCCCCGACACGTTCGACTGCAGCGGACTCATGCTCTTCGCCTACGGCAAGGTCGGCGTCGAGCTGACCCACTACTCAGGTCAGCAGATCAAGGAAGGCAAGCGGGTCTCGCGTTCGAACCTGCAACCGGGCGACCTGGTCTTCTTCGGCAGCCCGATCCACCACGTCGGCATGTACGTGGGAGGCGGCGCCTTCTTGGAGGCTCCGTACACGGGGGCCGAAGTCCGTATCACGCGGCTTTCGAGTCGCGGGGACTACGCCGGAGCGTGCAGGCCCTAGAACCCGACGGCTTCCCGCTCATGGTTCCGGCCGGAGCCCCTCAGGTGCCCTCGTACGCGCGCCGCAGGGCGGCGATGTCGAGCTTCTTCATCGGCAGCATCGCCGCGTAGGTGCGTCGTGCCGCTTCCGGTTCGGCATCGCCGAACAGCCAGTCGATCTCCCGCGGGACGATCTGCCACGAAACGCCGAACTTGTCCGTGAGCCAGCCGCACTGGCTCTCCTCGCCACCGTCCGCGGTCAGCTTGGCCCAGTACTCGTCGATCTCCTGCTGGGACTCGCAGTTGACGACCAGCGACACGGCGGGCGAAAACTGGAACAGCGGGCCGCCGTTGAGCGCCACGAACTCCTGTCCGACCAGCTCGAACTGAACCGTCATCACCGATCCCGCCGGTCCCATCGCTCCCTCAGGGTAGTGGGCTGTTCTCACCACCCGTGAGTCCCGGAACACCGAGACATAGAAGTTGGCGGCCTCCTCGGCCTGGTCGTCGAACCAGAGACACGTACCGATCTTGCTCATCGGGGTCTCCCCTCCGCGGTGGGATCGTCCTTGTCCTTCAGCGGTATCTTTCCCTCGCTCGTGGCGGGCGGTTCGCGTACACGGCATCTCCACGTCTCGGCCACGCGATGTGCACGAGCCGGTCATCGGATGTTCATCGGCGTGTCGCACTATGGCTCTAGAGATGAGACGCGCCCGGTTTGGCAGAACCGGCAGTAGCCACTCTTCTTCCCCTCCTTGTGTGAAGGGGCCCGCCTCGGCAGAGGGCGGGCCCCTTCACGTTGGGGTGGTTCTTCTTGGGCCGTTCGGCCACGCCGCTTGGGTCCCCTCACGCTTTGTGGTAGCCGTCACATCGCGATTCCCCGAGAGGGGCTATAACCTGTTGCGAGGGCAGGAGTTTCGCAGTTCCGTCCGACCAGGGGGAAGCGTCATGTCAGCCATGAGATCCGCTCGCTCATCCATCGTCTTGTGCGTGGCGGTTCTGGCGACCGCCGTGCTGCTTGCCGCGCTTCCCACGGCCGCGCTGGCGGCCCCCAACGCCGCACCTCCCTCGGCCACGACGAAGATCGTGTTCGTCCATCACTCGACGGGCAGCGCATGGCTGCAGGACGGCTACGGCAACCTCGCGTCGGTACTCGGGGCCAACAACTATTTCGTCTCGGACACCAACTACGGCTGGGGCCCCGGCGCCATCGGCGACTCGACCGACATCGGGCACTGGTGGACGTGGTTCCGTGGCCCCTCGGCGGGGACATACACGACAGCGCTCTACGCGAATGCCGGGATCAACTCCAGCTACGCGCGTTCGCTCGCGAACCCGGGCGGCGAGAACACCATCGTCATGTTCAAGTCCTGCTTCCCCAACAGCTCTGTCGGCGGCAGCCCTGCCGACGCCGTGCCGGCGATCGGCAGCAACCCGCTCAAAGGCAGTAGCTCCCCTCTTACGGTGGGCAACGCCAAGGGCGTCTACCTCGATCTGCTCGAGTACTTCAAGACCCGGCCCGACAAGCTCTTCGTGCTCATCGTCTCGCCCCCGCTCCGCTCGGCGGACACCAATGCGTCCCAGGCCGCCAATGCGCGCTACCTCGCCAACTGGCTCACCGACCCTAGCGGCTACCTCGGCGGGTACAGCGCGGGCAACGTCTTCGTGTTCGACTACTACACCGTGCTGACCGGCGGGCACCACCGCATCGTCGGGGGAGCCGTCGAGCACTCGGCGGGCGCGACCAACTACCTCGCCTTCCCGACGGGCGACTCGCATCCGTCCGCCGCCGGCGACCAGGTCGCCACGAGTGAGTTCGTACCGATGCTCAACGCGGCGTACAACTCATGGAAGGCGGGAACGGCGGTTCCGGGGATGACGCCCGTCTACCGCTTCTACAACAAGAAGAACGGAAGCCACTTCTACACCGCGTCTGAGGCCGAGAGGAACAACGTCCTTTCGAAGCTCTCGGCCACCTACTCGCTCGACGGCGTGGCCTACTCGGTCAACACCTTCAACGCGGCCAACAACGCACCGCTCTACCGCTTCTACAACAAGAAGAACGGAAGCCACTTCTACACGTCATCGCTGGCCGAGAAGAACAGCGTGCAGGCCAATCTGTCCGCGACTTACGCCTACGACGGCCCGGCCTACAACGTCTGCACCGCACCTCCAGCGGGCTCGCAGACGGTCTACCGCTTCTTCAACAAGAAGAACGGCAGCCACTTCTACACCGCCTCTGAGGCCGAGAAGAACACCGTGCTCGCCACACTCTCGGCGGTCTACGCTCTCGACGGTCCGGCGTTCTACGTGGCGCCGTAGTAGATCTCGGCTCCATGCGGCGGCGGCCTTCTCGGACCTCGCTCAGTTCGTGGCGCCCGGCCGGCAAGGAGGCCGGTCGTGACGGTGGTCACAGAGCAATGGCCGAAGACCTGTACCTTGTGTGGGCCGATGCCGATACCCTTACCACATCACCATCTTTGGAGGGGTCATATGAAGAGACTGACAACGCTGCTGCTCGCATGCGCCATGGTTGCCGCTCTTGCTGCGCCCGCAGTCGCAGTCGCGAAGAACGGCTCGGGCAACTCCGGAGATCGGGGTGCAAAGTCGAGCGCACGCAAGCCGAGTGCGCGCCAGGCTGCCGAGAAGCATGCGACCAAGGCGGAGCGCTCTGCGGCAAAGGTCGAGCGCAAGACTGAGCGCGCAGCTCAGAAGCTGCAGCGCGGGTCTGACAAGGCGGCCAGCAAGGCTGGTCGTCTCGCCGGAGCTGCGGCTGTGGCGAGCCGCTCGGTGGACGCCGATGAAGATGCGGACGAGGTCGACGGTTCGTACGAGGCGAGCGACTCGGTCGAGGGAACCCGCGTGGTGGGCCCTGGCGTGAACAACGCGTTCTCTCGCATCACCGCGAATCTCGAGAAGGCCGTGGCCAAGGTGGCCGACGGCCGCAAGAAGCAACTGCCCCCGGGACTCGTCCGTGTCTGGCTCAAGTTCGCCGGTTGGCTCGGAGTGGATCCGACGACGATTCCCAAGCTGCCGACGGTTCCCACTTCTACCGTTGAGCCGACGTCAACGGTAGAGCCCACGTCTACGGTCGAACCAACCACGACGGTCATTCCTCAGCCGTAGGTCGTCGGCCGGCAATCGTTCCACACCAGTGAGGCCGGCGTGCGCGCCGGCCTCACTCTCGTAAAGAGTCGCTGTACGGGCTGGAACCGTATTCGCTAGGACGCGGTGCAATCGGATCGCTGTACGGACGCGTGGTCCACATCATCTCGGCGCTCGATCCAGCACAAGGTCCCGCTTCACATCTGCTCTACGAGATCCAAGCCACGTCCAGGCGCGAGAGAGTGCGTAGGTGCCCACGTTGCCGGCTCACAGCGTGCCTCAGAAGACGAGAATCATCGACCTTCACCAGGACATGCTCTCTGGTGTGGCGAGGCTTGTCGGTGGCTTCTCGGACTACGGTTCGACCTACCTCGCCGGGCCGGCTCACACGGCGGCGGTCTTCTCGTCTCTGTACCCTCACGATTCCGAGACCTCGCTTCTCAGCCAACTCGACGCGCATGACGAACTGCTCGGCGCCCATCGGGCGTCCCTTCGCCTGGTGACGACTGTCGAGGATTTGGAGGCCGAGGACCCTCGGACGGGCGTGTTGCCCCATTCGGAGGGACTGTCGCTTCCGGGTACCGAACCCGAGGTGCTGGACTGGCTGTGGGCGCAACGTTCCCTGCGCAGCTTGGCGCTCACGTGGAACCACGAGACCGACTACGGCTTCAGCTGCTACGACGACGGTGCAGCACCGCTCAAACCGGTCGGCCGACAACTCGTCCGCACGCTCGAGCAGAGCCCGCTCCTCCTCGACCTGGCGCACCTCAACGAGGGTGGGTTCTACGACGCGCTCGACAGCTACACGCCGCCGGTGCTGGTCACGCACTCGTTCTGCCGGGCCATCGGGGACCACCCGAGGGGACTGACCGATGAGCAGCTGCGAGCGCTCGGCGAACACGGCGGTCTGGTAGGCTTGGCGTTCGACCCTGACTTCCTTGGTCAGGGATCCGTCGACGAGGCCCTGCGCCACATCGACCGGATCGGCGCTCTGGCCGGCGAGAACGCCGTGTCGATCGGCAGCGACTGGGGTGTGGCCGCCATGGGCGAGCTTGGCACCCCGGAGTCCCTCGTGGCGCTGGTCGACGCGGTCGACACCACGTACGGCTCGCAGCTGGCCGAGAAGTTCGCGTTCACTAACGCCTACGACTTCCTGAGCGCCCAGCTACCGCTCAAGGCGTAACCGGGAGGTTCCCGGGGAACATGAGTACTAAGTAGGCGCGGCTCCGCTGCGTCCACCATGCGCGAGAGCGCGACCCTATCGAGGAGTGCCATGTACCCAGCCGCCCCCGCAGCTCCGAGGCGTATCCGCAGGTCGAGGCCGGGCCGGATACCCGAGCCGGCACCGATCGGTAGCACTGCGGTCGTCTACTGCGAGGCGAACTTCGGGGCCCCCGACGGCAAGACCGCCAACGGTTTGGTACGCCACTCCGAGAAGTACGAGATCCTTTCGGTGATCGACAGTGAGAAGTCGGGCCTGGACACCGGCGAGGTGCTCGGCGACGGGCCGAACGGGATTCCCATCTGTTCCGACCTGGCTGCCGCGATCGCCCTTGCGGGACACGTTCCGCACTTCTTCATCCTGGGGATGGCACCCGCCAGCGGCATGCTCTCGCCGGTGGAACGACGCGTCGTGCTCGACGCGATCGAACGGGGGATGAGCGTCGTCAACGGGTTGCACGAGTTCCTGAACGACGACCCGGAGTTCTCGGCGGCCGCAACCGCGAACAAGGTGACGATCCTGGACGTGCGACGCCCGCGGGACAAGAAGAACCTGAGGATGTTCAGCGGGCACATCGCCACGGTCACTTGCCCGCGCATCGCCGTGCTCGGCACCGACGGCGCGATCGGCAAGCGCACCACCGCGACGATTCTCACGCGGGCGCTCAACGAGCGTGGGATCAAGGCGGTCCTGGTCGGCACGGGGCAGACCGGCCTCATGCAGGGCGCCCGCTACGGCGTGGCGCTTGATGCGATCCCGTGCCAGTTCTGCTCGGGCGAGATGGAAGCCACGGTGGTGGAGGCCTTCGAAGGCGAGCGCCCGGACGTCATCATCATCGAAGGGCAGGGGGCGCTCAGCCATCCGGCCTACCTGACATCGAGCTTCATCCTTCGGGGCGGCCAGCCTCAGGGGGTGATTCTGCAGCACGCGCCGGCACGCCGATGGTTGGGCGATTTCGCCGACGTGCCGATGCCGACCGCCGCGAGCGAGATCAATCTCATCCAGACCTTCGCCGACACGAAGGTCATCGGCCTCACCATCAACCACGAGCAGATGACTGAAGCCGAGGTCACCGACGCCATCAAGCTCTACGAGTTCGAGCTTGGCATCCCGGTCACCGACGCGCTCACCCGATCGCCGGAACGGCTGATCGACATGGTGCTACGCGCGTTCCCCGAGCTCGACAGGTAGCATGCTCGTCAGCCGCACAGTTCCGACTGTTGCGGGCGTAACGCCAAGGAGCCGAAATGCTTGGGTACGTCGAGATTCGCTTCGGTCATTCCACGTCCGCCAGCTACTCAAAGGCCCTCAGAGCGGCGCAGCAGTTCGGTGGTTTCCAAGAGACGAATCCGGATCAACCGTACAACTCGGTACGGGTGGAAGCATCCCAACTGTCCGCGGAATACAAGCATCTCCGCCGTCTCTGGGATGCCGTGTCCGGGTGGAAGACCGCGGAGTTCCTCGTTGACGGCAGGCCAAGCGAGTTCCACGACCTCTACACTCTCGTCCGCTACGTAGAATGCGCCGACAAGCGAGATGTCTCCCCGCAGCCGAGTCGATACTGCGAGAAGTCTCATGCGGGCGGCCAGGGCTGGGGCTGCCGCTATCTGTCCGCTATCGAACGCGAGCCCATATTTCCTCGCTACGGCTTCGGGCGGCCGCCGACAGGATGGTGGGACTTCGGCAGTTTCGACTCGGATCAGCAGTTTGTCATCCGCAAGGATCACATCCGCGAGACCCTTCAGAAGGAGGCTGCTCGTGCAGGGCTTTCGTTCTGTCCGCACTACGACTTTCAGCGCGTGTCCGCCTCGGTAGACTCGTTGCCTGACGTGATCGATCCCCCATCCTCGAGTACATGGGAAATCGTCTTCGAGGACCGCGCCGAAGGTGGCTCGATCTCACGATGCGCGGTGGGGGTCAGGCCCGTGTCCGAGCAGTCCGCCGCCGACCGCGGGCTCACTCCTCCACAACAGACTGCCGACAGGCACGTTCCCAAAGTCAGCTTCGACGACGTTGGCGGCATAGACGACATCGTGCAGACGATTCGTGAGGTCATCGAGCTGCCGATGAGACAGCCGCAGCTATTCGTTCACATGGGCATAAAGCCGCACCGAGGTGTGCTTCTGTTCGGGCCCCCAGGGTGCGGGAAGACGCTCATCGCCAAGGCGATCGCCGGCGAAATCGGCGCCAACTTCATCTCAGTCTCCGCCAACGAGCTCATGGGAAGGTATGTCGGACAGTCTGAGGAGAGGCTGCGAGCTGTGTTCGAGGCGGCTGAGCGGTTGGAGCCATCCATAGTCTTCTTCGACGAGATCGATGCGATCGGTCAGTCACGTACCGGCGGCGAGAGCGTTCGCCATCAGGACGACTTTCTGAACCAGCTGCTCAGCCTCATGGATGGTATCACCGACAGGGGCAGGGTGACGGTCATCGGAAGCACCAACAGACCGGAGCTGCTCGATGATGCGCTTTTGAGACCGGGACGATTTGACTACACCATCGAAGTCACGAAGCCGACCGCCGAAGGCTGCGGGAGGATTCTCGACATCGTCACCAGGGACAGTCCCCTGGACGATGACGTCGACCTCAGCGTTCTCGCACGCGAGCTCCAAGGGTTCTCGGGCGCCGATATCGCCTTCGTGGCGAGAGAGGCCGCGTACAACTGTCTGCGGCGAACCCTCGACCTTCAATCCCTCGTTCGTGCGGACGCGGCGGAGCCCTGCCTCGACGAGCTGAAGATCAACGCGTCCGATTTCGCCGAGGCGATTCGGACTGCCCGGAGGTCGGATTCGTCGTCCGGCTAGCGGTGTGTGATGACGTCGTCGTCTGCGTGACCTCGGCGGCGTCGCGACCGCAGGCCACCGATTCGCAGCGCATGCCCGGATGCTCGACGCCCTGTCGTCGAGCATGGTCGCGGCTCGGCCGCACCATTGACCCTCCTGCCTGCATCGCCGTACAGTGAATGTCCGCACGCTAAGCACAGACTTAGGCTGGCCACAATGCAGGCCCTCGGAGTCATCAACCGGCAGGATGAACTCGCGGCGCTCTCCAACGAGCATCGCCTGGCTTTGCTGCGCAGACTCATGTGTGGTCCCTCGACCATCTCGCGTCTCGGCCGCGATTTCGGCCGGCATCCGGCCTGGATTCGTCACCACATCAAGGCCCTTGAGGCCGTCGGTCTGGTGCAGCCTGCGGGGGAACGGACCACGCGCAACTACACCGAGAAGTTCTATCGCGCTTCTTCCGACGCGTTCGCGGTCCACATGCTCGTTGCCGCCGATTCGGGCTCGCGGCAACTGACCGTGGCGCTGGGAAGTGACGATTTCGCTCTCCAGCTCCTCGCCGAAGAACTCAACGAGAAACCTGGAGGCCACCAGATCGCGGCGTCTTCGGTAGGTAGCCTCGACGGTCTCATCGCCCTGCGCCAGGGGCTTGCTGACATGGCGGGATGCCATCTTCTGGATCCTGAGACCGATGAGTACAACGTGCCCTACCTGCGACACCTCTTCCCGGATCGCCCCGTCGACGTGATCACCCTTGCATATCGGGAGCAGGGTCTCGTCCACGCCGCAGGCGCCCAGCGGCGCGTCAGAGATCTCGCCGATCTTGCGGATTCGGGACTCCGGTTCGCGAATCGCAACGCCGGTTCGGGCACCCGGGTCTGGCTCGACGCACGCCTGCGTGAGCTCGAGATCTCGCACGATCGCATTCTTGGCTACGACGCCGAGCTGCGCACGCACGGTGACGTCGCTGTCGCCGTCGCTTCGGGCGCCGCTGACGTCGGCCTCGTTGTTCGTGCAGCCGCCGAGGAGTTCGGACTGGAGTTCACGCCGCTCTTCACGGAGCGCTACGACCTCGTCATCGACGCGGCGCGAGCGGACGAGGAGTCGCTCGCACGGATATGGGATCACCTCGACACCCGACGATTCCGGCATGAGGTCGGGAAGTTGAGAGGCTACGACGCGGGCCACACAGGCGAAGGACGCCGGCTCGCGGTGTAGGCGAACGGAAGGGCTCCGGGACGAGGTCGTCTCGGATCGAAGCTTCGGTGCGACAAGGAGAGGGTTCAGATGAACTCAACGTACAGACGGACGATTCGACTGCTCTTGATGACCGCGTTGGTGGTGGCGGTCTTCGTGCCCGCAGCGGCATTCGCCGCCGCGTCTGCGTTCAGTGGCGGGCCCGACCAGTGGCCCGTCTACGTGCTCAACGACCACACGCCGGTCGCGGTGCACTTCACGGCCGCCGCTGACTCGGGCCTCGCACCGAGTTCGAGCTACTACCTGAAGGTGCGCTACACCGTCGGAACGGCGCCCTCGGGTCTCACGAATCGCGGATACACCTGGAATCCGGTCTCCCAGCGCTGGGTCCAGGAACGTGAGGACTGGACCTTGTTCCCGACCGTCAGCACCGATGCGTCGGGTGCGATCTCGTCAAACGCAGGCTGGACGTTCGTGAAGTTCGGTGATGACACCAAGTCCGGCGAGTACCACATCATGATCTCGCTCTCCGCCACGGGCGACGCGTCGACGTTCAACGGGTCGTTCGTGCCGACAATCACCGTGCTCGACCCGCGGACGGACGGCAGCTGGGTCCACAACGGCATCGCGACTGGCAAGCTCGACTCCAAGCGGGCTGCGGTCACCGACGTCGCCGCGACGACCGTCCTTTCGCTGCAAAAGACAGAGATGCAGCTGGTCGATGACGACACCAATGGCGTCGTCGATGACGAGAACTACGGCCCTGCCGGGAGCACCGGCGACTTCCGCATGGGCGTGCCGATCGCGACGCTCCTCGGAATCAACCTCAACCAATCGGTGTGGGCTCCCGGGACCGGATTCCTCTCGGGTCCCGCCGATGTCGACCTCTCGATCGGGGCGTCCGACACGGCCGCACCGTCGTCGCCCGGTCCCGCGTCGGCCGTCAGCGGAGACAGCATCGCCACGGTCTCTTGGACCGCCGCCACCGACGCCAACGGCATCGCCGGCTACTACGTGTACCGCTGGTCTCCGGCGCCGGTGGGTGCGGCCTACTCGCCAGTGCGGTCACGCGTCGCCGCGGTCGCGGGGAGCGCGACGAGCTTCCCTGACAGCGGTCTGACGAATGGCATGACGTACCTCTATGAGATGCGCGCATTCGACGCGTCAGGCAATGTCGGGCCTCGGTCCACGACGGCGACAGCCGCTCCACTGGCCGCGACCACGGTCTACCGCTTCTACAACAAGACGAACGGCTCGCACTTCTACACCGCATCCGAGGCGGAGAAGAACAGCGTGGTCGCCAACCTCTCGGCGACCTACAAGCTGGAGGGAGTGGCCTACAAGATCAACACCGCCAACCCCGCCAACAACGCGCCGCTCTACCGCTTCTACAACAAGAAGAACGGCTCGCATTTCTACACCGCTTCCCTAGCCGAGAAGAACAGCGTGCAGGCCAACCTGTCCGCTACCTACTCATACGACGGTCCCGCCTACAACGTGTGCGTCGCCCCGCCGGCGGGCTCGACCACCGTCTGGCGTTTCTTCAACAAGCTGAACAGCTCCCATTTCTACACGGCGGATCAAGCCGAGAAGAACAACGTGCAGAACAACCTGACAGCCACCTATGCCCTTGACGGTCCGGCGTTCTACCTAGCGCCGTAGCAGTCCTGTGTCCACGCGGGTCCGCGTACTGTTGGCGGCCGTCGCGCTCGCGCTCGTCGCGGGCGTGACGGCCGCCTGGTTCCTGGAGAACCGCGTTTCGCCACCCGCTGCATCAGGGGCGACTGGTGCCTACCAGGTGCGCGTAACGCGGGACGGCCGGGAGTTGGCGTCCTTCGATATCGCGGCCTTGAAGGCGGTCGGAGTGAAGAAGGTCGTAGTCCAAGGCGGTACGGAGGAGGGGCCTGCGCTCCTTGAGGTGCTTCGCCGAGCGGGCGTCACTCGGTTCACGTCGCTCACGCTCGTCGGTACGGGCCAGCGCGACAGCGGCCGGCTCGTCCTGAGCTCGTCCGAGGTCGGGCCGGAGACAGTCCTCGACATCGCGAAGCGTGGAACGGTCAAGGTCGCCGGACCATCCATTCCTCGTGACAAGAGGGTTCGGGACATCACAGAGATCCAAGTGAAATGAACCAGCAGAGCAGAACCAGACCCACAGTGCAGGACATGACGGTCATCGCGCTCGTGGCCGTCCTGATACTGGTCTCCAAGTCCGTGCTTCGCATGCCGATCAAGCTACCCGGCCACGCGGGCGTGTTGTGGATCGCCGCACTGATGGTCGGGCGAAGCGCCGTGAGGTATCGCGGCGCGGCCACACTGATGGGGCTTCTCGGTGGGACTCTCGTCGCGATCTTCCAGCCGAGCGCCTCAGGATTCGCGCTTACCATCGCCAAGTACGTCCTGCCTGGCATCGTGCTCGACGTGCTTGCCGTCCCGCTCGGCGGGCGTTTCGATCAGGTTCTGCCGGCCATGATCGCCGGGGGGGCGGCCCATGCGAGCAAGGTGCTCGTCGACCTGGTCCAGGGTCTCGATCGCTCGGAATCCCGCGGTCCGTTCTCTTCGCCGGTCTCACCTTCGATCTGACGCTTCACATCGCGTTCGGGGCGCTCGGCGGTCTGATAGCCGCCAAGATCGTGGGTGTGCTCGTTCGCGCTCAGATTCCACAGATGGCCGACGTGGCGCAACGGGACGAGTCGTGAAGATGCGCCGAGCAACAGCCGTGCTCCTGTTGGCGTTCGTGTTCGCGCTGCTGCCCGCGATCGCCGTCGCAGCTGAATGGCGAGAGGGGACCGTCGCAACTCCCTTCGGCCTTACGGACAGCGGGGGCCTACTAGTCACGACGGATGCGAACAGGGATCCCTCCCTGACGGCTCCCTACAAGGCGGCCACGACCTTTGACGGCAAGTCGCTTGAGTTCGAGCCGCGGTCGATAAGGGTCGCCAAAGACGGCTCGTTCCTTGTGGCATGCGGCAAACACGGTTACGTTCTGCGCATCTACCCCGATGGCGCTACTCATACCTTCTGGGCCTCGGACAGGCCTCCTGGTGAGCAGCGCCCCTTCGATGCGTTCCCGCTGGCAGACGGCGGAATGCTGGTCGTGGACCGCGGTACTGAGGCCGGCAACGGACGCGTCATCCGAGTCGACGCCTCGGACCGGATCGTGTGGCAGTTCGGTGGCTCATCGGGGCTCGGCGCAGGGCAGCTCTGGGACCCCTTCACTGCCGAGCCGCTGGCAAACGGCCATATCCTCATTGCCGACAGTCTCGGATACCGCGTCATCGAGGTCGATGACGCGAGCGGCGCGATCGTCTGGTCCTACGGGACGTACAAAGTCCCGGGTTCGGGACCCGGGTTGCTCGTCAGGCCGCACAGTGCACAGCGTCTCACCAACGGGAACACGCTCATCTGCGATGCGGAAAGCCACCGGGTCATCGAGGTCAATCCCGGCAAGGACATCGTCTGGTCCTACGGCTCCGGGACGCGGGGCTCGGGTCCCGGTCAGCTCGCCAATCCGAATTCCGCAGTACGACTCTCGAACGGGAACACGCTGATCAGCGACTCGGACAACGCTCGCGTGCTCGAAATCAGCCCATCCGGCGCCGTCGTCCAGGGATACGGCGTCTCCGGTCGGATTCCTGAAGGTGGAGCGATCGACAACCCTCGGGCGGCTCTGCGTCTCTCGGACGGTTCAACGATCATCGCCGATCTGGGCAACATGCGCCTTGCGCGCTACGGCTACGCGCCTCACAAGGACCACGTGGCAACCTCCGCGCTCATTGACCCAGCAGTCGGCAAGTTCAAGGCGTTCACGAAGATCGTGGTCAGCGGGAGCGCGCCCGTCGGCACCGCGATTCGCGCCGAGTACACCACCGACAACCGCACGTGGAAGTACGTGCCGGCCGGAGGAGTGTTGCCCGCAACCGCGACCGGCACAGCAATCCGGTATCGGCTGCACGTGGTGACCGGCGACGGAAGCGCTGCCCCAAGCGTCAGCGAGGTGGCGATCACCTGGGTAGTCACCACGCCCGCTACAACCCCGAAGACCGGCACCACCGGATCGACGAAGACCACGGGCAACGTGACCGGCACTTCCAGCAGCGGCGCAGGAACGAACACGGGCTCCGGTAGCGGTGGGTCAGGATCGCAGCAGACGAACAGCGCGGCTCCCGGTACGGGAACAGCCGTGGCGTCGGGGGTGGCCGGCTCGAGTGGTGACACCGCGAACGGCGCCACGGCACAGACCACTATGAGCGGCTGGGTCATGAGTGAGACCAAGGACGACGTGCGTTGGGCCGGGGCCGCGAGCTCCGCCAAGGGCCCGGGCGCTTCTGGCGAGCTGAGTGCGACCGCGGTGCCGGCGGCGACCCTTCTGCTGTCCGTCTACATCCTGGGCGTTGCATGGTCCCCCGGTTCGCGCGCTCTCACGCGTTTGATGACCGCGGTTCTGCCACACTGACCACACCGAAATCAAGTCGTACAGGAGGCGTGATGCTCCAAGGAGTCGCAAGCGGTCCGTTCAACCCCGAAGCCATCATGTACACCGTCTCCACGGCGCTGTTCTATCCGATTCTGCTCCTGCTCACCGGGGCGCTCTTCTACATCGTGTTCGAGTTCGGTGTGTTCACGCTCGAGATGTTTCGCCGCGACCGCAAGCGATCGCTCGGGCGGACGAAGGCCGCGGCCCTTTCCGCCCGGATCAGCATCCAGGCGGGCAATACCCCGCAGGCGGTTCTTGACCTGGGTCGTATCAGCGACAACTGGCTCGTCGTGCAGTTCGTGAAGTCGCTCGGTTCGGGCGCGGATCTGAGCCGCGAGACGCCTCTCGAAGCACCTCATCGACGCAGAGATGCTCGCCACCAAGCGACTCGATCGAACGCGCCTGTGGATTCGGCTCGGGCCGATCATCGGCCTCATCACGACGCTGATTCCGATCAGTCCGGCGCTCGTTGCGCTCGCCAAAGGCGACCTGGAGGTGCTCTCGGCAAACCTCGTGATCGCATTCTCGACCACAGTGATCGCGCTCTTCGTGAGTGGCATGGCGTTCGTGATCTCGCTCTTCAGGGAGCGCGTCTATCTGGAAGACATCAGTGACATCGAGTATGCCCTCGAACTGATGGAGGAATGAGCGATGTCGGGCGAACGGAACGAGTCCAGACTCTCTTCGAAGCGACGGAGCTTTCTGCGTCGCCGGAGCCTGAAACACCCCATCCATCAAGAGGATCCGATGTCGATGATGGGCAATCTCTTTGACATCGCCCTGCTCATCGGAATCGGCCTGCTCATCATGGCGCTCAGTTCGTTCGGATTGAACGACCTGCTCACCAACGCCGACACTACCATCGTGAAGAACCCCGGGAAGCCGGACATGGAGATCATCACGCGCAAGGGCGGTAAGATAACCAGGCTGCAGCAGACCGGGGACAAGACCGAAGGACCGGGGACTGCGATCGGTACGGTCTACCGCCTGCAGTCGGGAGAGATGATCTGGGTGCCCAACGCGCCGGGTCAGTAGCCGGCGAACGGGGGCTGTCGGCCAGGGAGAGGCAATCATGCGCGCCTACGTCTGCTTCGACGACACGGATACGCTCGACTGCGGGAGGGGAACCGGCAAGCTCGGTCGCTGGATGCTGGAGCGGCTTCCGGACGGTTGCACCGGCTGGGGCGTGGTTCGCCAGCAGTTGCTCGTCCACCCCGATATCCCGATGACATCGCACAACAGTGCTGCTTGCGCGGTACTCGACGTCCCCGATCCGAGCGTGGTCGACGAGCTCGTGGCGATCGCGACAGCGCTGATCGAGGAGCAGTTCATAGAGGGGAGCGACCCGGGGCTCTGTGTGGCGACCGAGGCCGACCTCGAGACACTCATGAGGCTTCAGGCGTTCGGGCGGATGGCCGCTGTCGTCGTCACCGACAAGGCGGCCGCCCGCAAGGCGGCGGCGGGAGTCCATCTCTCGGAGCACGGAGGTACCGGTGACGGCATCATCGGTGCGGCGGCCGGCGTCGGGCTCACAGCGTACGGGTGGGCGGGCCGGCTCATCGAGTACCGAGTGCCGCTGCGTGACTTCGCACGTGAGGCGAGTGTCGCGGAGATCGAAGCGGCGGGTATCCGCGTGCTCGCCATCGATCGCAACGTCGGGGTTCCTGCGCCGGACGACGTCGTGGACACGCACGACTGGCTTCGACCGCGTCTCTGGGGGCACGAGCCAGCTGTCCCGGTGCTCTGGGACGGTGAGGGGCGCTGGAATGCGGTCGCTACTCGTCCTGGCGAGGAGGGCGCTAAAGCCGATGGCTAGCATCGGCCGTCAGCCTACTCCTCGGACCCGAAGCACTCATCGTAGCTGCTGCACCCGGCGCAGCTCGGGTTCAGTCAAGCGCTGAACCCGGCCCAGCCGCACATACGGCGATAGAGGAACTTCTTCCACCGCATGTCCTTGTCGTTGGCGGCGTAGAGCGCTGGGAAGGACTCGCGAATCATCCGTCGCAGCTCGTCTCGGCTCTCGAGCCCCATCGAGCGCCACAGATGACCCGGCTCAAGCGCGCTTCGCGCGATCCATCGTGCGTGCACCAGGGTCGCATCGTCGGCTGTGGCGCAGTTGTCCATCAGCAACTCGAGAAGCTGCTGATACTCGTCGAGCCGATCAGCGGGGATGTGGTGGACGTCTGACATGGTCAGAAGATAGCAGGGAGCCGCCACTCACGACGACTCCCCGTTCAGACTCGGAGTTCGACGCGCCGTCTAGTCGACGCCAAGCATCACGTGGTCCGCCTTGACGATTGCGATGGCTGGCGAGCCGACGGCGAGGCCGAGGTCGGCGAGGGCGTCCATCGTTATCACCGAGGTGATCTTCTGACCGCCCACGTCGAGGGTGACCTGCGCCTCTACAGCCCCCTCCTTGATGGCCGAGACCGTGCCTCGCATCTGGTTGCGTGCGGACAACTTCATAGCGACCCCTCCAAAGGTAGATGCATTGAGATTCCTATATACCCACTGAAGTGTGGCGCGATGAGTTCGGCGTCCCTCGCAGTCGTTCTGTTGTGCGCTGTACATGATGCCCTTCACCCGGTGTCGCCGTGCGTGACATTCATCACAGGCATTCTCCGGCGCACCTTGCTCAGGCGCCGATGCAGTTGTGAAGTCGGTCGCACGCGCGCCACCACCGCTCGGTCTCCCTGACCGTCATTCTCGCCCGAGGCCCCGGGGGTCCAGGGTTCTCGGTCAACGTCGTGCACGCGGACATCCTCAGCACCTGGTAGCGGGTTGGGACATGGCGTGCTCGTTGCTGAATGACAAGGGTTTGCGCAGCTGCTCGCTCGGCGTGCCTCTCGGATTCGAGTCCGAGGTGCCGTACCGCCGAGCAGTTTCACATGACCGTGATAGCCTCTAGCGAGGAACCGGTAGCCGTCAGGGGAGAACATGCGGAATCGAATTGCTGCAAGTCCGGGAACTATCACAGCCACGGTACAGCGTGCCGGTTCGTTTCGGCGCGTAGTCATCGCGCTCGGCGCGGCCGTTCATCTTCTGCGCCGTCGCGAGCACTGCCTTCGCCGCGCCGCCCGACCTCATCCTGTCGGACGCGAACCTCAGGGCGCAGAATTCCATGACGGTGGCGCAGATCCAAGCCTACCTGAACACGCAGCCGGGGCCGCTCAAGTCGCTCGTGACGTCGGACTACGACAAGGTCATCACGTTGAGCTCCAGTCACGTCAACGTGAACATGACGCCGGACACCGGCGAAGCGCCGAAGCCCGCCTCGCAGATCATATGGGAGGCGTGCCAGCAGTGGCACATCAGTCCCATGGTCATGCTCACCATGCTCCAGAAGGAGCAGAGCCTCCTCACGCGAACGTCGTTGACCTCCACGACGCTCGCCCGTGCGATCGGTGCCGGGTGCCCCAACGGGACCTCGAACAGGTATCCGGGTTTCGGCAACCAGATGTGGCACGGCGCGCGGCTTCTGGACGGCTACGGCGAGGGAAAGAACGGCTCGACGATCCCGCTCTACGTGCCGGGGATGAGCTTCGAGGACATCTACGCGCACAAGACGCTTCACCCGGGCACGCTCGCGACCTACAAACTCTACGTGTACAACCCGAGCATCAGCGGCAACACGAACTTCTACAACATCTATCTGGCGCGTTTCGGCGATCCCATGGGCGAGCCGGCGATCAGCATCCCCGACCCGCGTCTGGAATCCGTGATCAGGGCCACGCTCGGCAAGCCGAGCGGCGGCATCACCGACTTCGATATGAAGACGCTCACGACTCTGAGCGCGAGTGGCTTGGGCATCTCGGAGCTCTCGGGTCTCGAGCGCGCCACCAACCTGACGAACCTCTACCTCGACGGGAACAAGATCACGGACGTCAGCCCTCTCACGGGCCTTACCAAACTGACGGCGCTGCGGCTCAACAGCAACCAGATCTCAGATATCACTCCGGTTGCCGGGATGACCAAGCTTACGTTGCTCGGCCTCATCGGCAATCCGATCACCAACATCGCGCCGGTGGCGGGTCTGACCGGTCTCACCGACCTCTGGCTCAGCAGCGACAGGATCACGGACATCACCCCCGTGTCCGGTCTGACGAATCTGACCACGCTGCTGCTCGACCGAAACCAGTTCACGAACATCACCCCGGTGGCGGGGCTGACCAAGCTGACGTCACTGGATCTCGCCGACAACCGGATCACCGACATCGCCCCCGTGGCTGGACTGAAGGCCCTGAAGCGCCTCGGACTCGAGGGCTGCCAGATCACCAGCATCACCTCACTGGCGGGGCTCACCGAGCTGACCGATCTTGACCTCGACGGAAATCAGATCGCCGGTATCACTCCGGTGGCTGGGCTCACCAAGCTGACGTCACTGGACCTCGCCGACAATCGGATCACCGATATCGCCTCGGTCGATCCGCTGAGCGCGCTGACCTCTCTGAGCCTCTCCTACAACTACCTCGTTCTGACCACGGGCTCGCCTACGATGGTCACGATAGCGGCAGCACAGGGACGCGGCGCCGCCGTGACCTACGAGCCCCAGAAGAGCGGAGTCACCTTCACACTGACGCCGTCTGCCACCGTCAACGGCAGCATCTCACCGAACACGCCGCAGACCGTCGACGAGGGCTCCGACCGGACCTTCGGCATCACCGCTGACGCCGGCTATCACGTAACCGACGTGCTCGTCGACGGCGCATCGGTCGGTCGGGTCGCGACCTACAAGTTCACCGACGTGAAAGCCGGCCACACCATCGGCGCCACGTTCGCGCCCACCACGTACCTGCCGGTGTACCGCTTCTACAACAAGAAGAACGGGAGCCACTTCTACACGGCGAGTGAGGCTGAAAAGAACAACGTCCAGAGCAAGCTCTCAGCGACCTACGGATACGACGGTCCCGCCTACAAGGCGAGTTCCGCCTACACCACTCCGCTCTACCGCTTCTACAACAAGAAGAACGGGAGCCACTTCTACACCGCGTCGGAGTCCGAGAAGAACAGCGTGATCAAGAGCCTCGGTGCGACGTACGCGTATGACGGCCCCGCCTACGACGTCACCACCGCGCCGGCGCCCGGATCGGCGCCGGTCTACCGCTTCTACAACACGAAGAACGGGAGCCACTTCTACACCGCATCCGTGACCGAGAAGGCGGCCGTGCTCCGGGGTCTCGCGGCGACGTACAAGCTTGAAGGGCCTGCGTTCTACGTGACGCCGTAGGGCGTCCACGCGCGGCCCATCTGTCAGTACGCCAGATAGAACGCCGGGCCTTCGTAGGAGTAGATCGAGCCCAGCGTGGCGATGACGTTGGCCTTCTCGGCTTCGCTCGCCGTGTAGAAGTGCGTGCCTGCCGCCTTGTTGTAGAAGCGGTGCACGGCCTTCGAGTACCAAGGGAACGTCGACACCTTGTACGCCGGGCCGTCGTAGGTGTACGTGCCGCTGAGTGTGTTCTGCACCTGCGTCTTCTCGGCCTCCGACGCGGTGTAGAAGTGGGTGCCGTTGCGCCGATTGTAGAAGCGGTAGAGCGGATGCAGGTTGGAGGGCGACGCGGTATTGACGCTGTAGGCGGGCCCCTCGAACGTGTAGATCTGCCCGAGCGTGTTCTGCACCTGTGTCTTCTCGGCCTCGGAAGCGGTGTAGAAGTGCGTGCCGTTCTGCTTGTTGATAGAAGCGGTACACGGCCCTCGGTGAGTAGTCCACCCATTCGTACCACAGGCTGTCCAGGTGGACGTCCTGGATCGTGAGCCGACGGGCGAAGGCAGTGTAGGGCTGCGAGGCTCCGGGGGAAATCACCGTGGTCACTTGATTCGCGTCGACCGCCGCCACGTAGAACGACGGTGGCTCGATCCACTCTTCGCCGAAGACGAGCAGCCCGGTCTTGGTCTCGAAGGCGTCGCCCTGGATGGTGCCGACATACCGGCGCGAGAGTCCGGCGAGGTCTTCTTGGGGCGGGAGCGGGGTGATCTGCGTCTTGGCCGCATGGGTTGAGATGGGGAAGCCCGTGACCGAGTACGCGTAGCTCACCGTCCCTGCGGGCGGAGATACCCGCTGGCAGAACCAGGTCCATGTGTGGTCGTCGAGCACGTGGACGCCGACCGGGCGCTGCTGGAATCCGATAGGTGAGTTCGCGGCGTTCTTGAATGTGACCCTGAGGGTCACATCGGTGACGGGACTGGTGACGGGGTTGTAGACACGGCCCGTCACGTACTGAGCCGACACGAGGTCTTGGAAGTCCGCCGTGTTTCCGACGGTGAGGGTCACCGGCACTACGGCGAACGTCACCGTTGGGACACCCAGCTGGGCAAGTGCGCATACCAGCGCCGCGGTCGCCACCATCATCGCCGATGGACGTCTCATGCTCGTCCCCCAAACCCGCGCCAGACCCCTGCGTGCTCCCCACGCACGCATTGACTATACCCGCCCCGAGCGCCCTCGCGCGCCGCGGCGCTACCCGAGCGGCAGCCGCACGGTGGTCACGCAATCGACGGTCTCCTCGATGCTGAAGCCGAGCTCGGCGACCACCCGCAGCATGGGGCGGTTCTTCGCGTCGATGAAGCCGCTGATCTCCCGAAGCCCCTTCTCCTGCGCGATGCCGATGATCATGTCGGTGAGCTTGAAGCCCAGCCCCTGACGCTGGAAGTCGTCGTGCACGAGAACGGCGAACTCGCCGCGTCCGCGATCGGCCTCGCCCATCAGACGGCCCACGCCGATGATCCGCTTCCTCTTGCCCTGGGTCAGCTCGGCGACGATGGCCATCTCGCGGTCGTAGTCGATGTTGGTGAAGCGCACCAGCATCTCGTGAGAGATGTTCACCAGGTTGCCGAGGAAGCGGGCACGGAGCGTCTCCTCTGACGTGGTCGTGAGCAGCTCGTACTCCATCGGCTCGTCCTCGGGCCGGATCGGGCGCAGGATCACCTCGGTGCCGTCGGCGAGTCGCCAGGGCGTGACGTAGCGCGTCGGGTACGGTGTGATGACGAGGTGCGGGTACTTCGGCTTGCCCTTCAGGACGCTCTTGTCGATGACGATCCGAGCGTCGACGGCGCATGCCTTACCGTCCGCGATCACGAGCGGGTTGATGTCGATCTCGGCGATCTCGGGGAAGTCGACCACGATGTTGGAGAGGATCGTCAGCAGCTCTTCGAGTTCGCAGACGTCAGGCGCGACGACGCCGCGTCTCGGCCTGATGAGCGTCTTGAAGATCCGCGTCTCCTCCATCATGCGGCGCGCGAGCGTCTGGTTGAGCGGAGGGAGGCTCACCGCGAAGTCAGCCAGGCCCTCAGCGCCGACCCCACCGGCTCCGAACACGATCACCGAGCCGAACTGCGGGTCCTTCTTCATGCCGAGGATCAGCTCGAAGTCGACCTCGCGGACCATCTTCTGGACCGAGACACCCTCGATCACCGCCTTCGGGGAGCTCTTCTTGACGCGCTTGAGCATCCGGGCGTAGGCCCCTTCCAGGTCGGCAGGGGAGCAGACTCCGACTTCGACGCCCCCGACCGCGCTCTTGTGCGTGATGTTGTGCGACACGATCTTCAGTACGACCGGGTAGCCGATCTTGTGCGCGGCCGCGAGCGCCTCTCCCACGTCCTCGGCCATGATCTGCTGTATCACGGGGAACCCGTAGGTGGTCACGAACCGCTTTGACTCCTGCTCCGTCAGCACGGAGCGGCCGCTCGCGGCGACCCGCCGGAGCATGGCCTGCAGGTTGTGCTTGGGCGGAGCGATGTCGATCGGGAGTTCGGCGGGCGTCTGGTAGAGCAGCTCCAGGTTGCGTGCGTACTGGTACATGCTCATGTAGGTGCGCACGGCCTCCTCGGGAGTGTTGTAGCAGGGAATCGCGGCCGACTTGAAGATCTCGCGCCCGGCGGCGACGCTGTCGCCGCCCACGAGAACGCTGATCACCGGCTTCTGGGAGCCTTTGGCCAGGCCGGAGACGAGGCTCGCGATCTCGTCGGGACGCGCGGTGCCTTGAGGCGTGTACAGCAGGATGACCCCGTTGACTTCGCGGTCGGCAAGGCACGCCTTGACCGCCGCGACGAACCGGTCGCTGGTCGCGTCGCCCAGCACGTCGACAGGGTTGGCCTGGCTCCAGTAGGAGGGCAGCGCTGCATCCAGCAGTCCCATCGTCTTCTCGGATAGCTCGGCAAGGCGCCCGCCGTGTTCGACGAGCGAGTCGGCGGCCATGGCGCCAAGGCCCGCGGCGTTGGTGACGATCGCGACTCCGGGTCCAACGGGCACTCGCCGAGAGTCAAGCACCTCGGCGGCATGGAACAAGTCAGCGACCTCGCGCACGCGCAGGACTCCTACGCGCTTGAAGGCGGCCTCGTAGACGTCGTCATCGCCGATCATCGCGCCGGTATGCGGCGAGCCCGCTCGCGTACTCGTCGAGTAGCGGCCCGGCTTCAGGACGATGATGGGCTTGTTGCGCGCGAAGCTGCGCGCTGCGCTCATGAAGCGGCGCGCGCTCCCGATCGTCTCCATGTAGATCAGGATGCTCCGCGTGTGCGGATCCTCGCCCAGGAAGTCCACCAGGTCGGCGAAGTCGACATCGACCATGCCGCCGACCGATGCGAAGAGGGAGAACCCCACGTTCGCGCTCACGGCCCAGTCCAGCATCCCCGTGCCCAGCGCCCCGCTCTGCGAGATGAGCGCGATGTCTCCGGGCTTGGGCGCGACGTGCAGCAGGGAGGCGTTCAGGCCCACACTCGGGCGAATGATGCCAAGGCAGTTCGGTCCGACGACGCGCATGGGGTGGTCCTGCAGGATCCGCTTGATCCGTCTCTCGAGGGCCATGCCCTCCTTGCCGGTCTCTCCGAAGCCCGCCGACACGACGATGGCCCCCCGGACTCCCGACTTCGCGCACTCGAGCAACACGTCCGGGACGGTGTTGGCAGGCGTGGCCACGACCGCCAGGTCGACGCGTTCCGGTACCGCTGTGATACTCGGCAGGCACCCGATGTCGAAGACGGACTCGTGCGCCGGGTTGATCGGGAAGAGGGCCCGTCCCTCGGAGCGCATCAGGTTCTCCATGATGGTCCTGCCGACCGTTCCCTCTGCTTCAGTCGCCCCGATCAGGGCGATCGTTCTGGGGTCAAGCATCTTGCGCATCGGAAAGCACCTCCAGGGTGAGCTTTCCCTGTTTGCCCTCCGAGATGTTGGCCGCCGGCGAAGTACGGCTGCCGGGCATGTACGAGGCAGCAGGTATTGGGCACAATCAGACGACGGAACGCGCGCACATCGCAAGGTATGAGGAGGCGGAGTTGGAGCGAGCGGCACTGATGTGGGATCCGGCCCTGGCCGCCTACGACCTGGGCGAGGCCCACCCGCTCAACCCGTTACGTCTCACCCTCTCAGTCGAGCTGATGTCAGCATTCGGCCTCCTCAGTCCCGGGGTCGTCATCACGCCGAACCCCGCGACTGAGAACGAACTGCTTCTGGTGCACACGATCGGCTACATCGAGGCGGTGCGCGAGGCGAGCGACTGGGGATTCGGCACGAGGATGGCCATGGGCCTCGGTACCGAGGACAACCCGGTCTACCCCGGTATGCACGACATCGCGGCGTTGACGTGCGGAAGCACGATGCGTGCGATCGAGGAGGTGCTCTCCGGAAGGAAGCTGCGTACGTTCTCGATCGCCGGCGGGATGCACCACGCACACCGGAGCAGGGCGGCTGGCTTCTCCGTCTACAACGACGCCGCGGTCGGAATCGCCGTCGCGCGGCAGAGGCATTCGGGTCTGAGGGTCCTCTACCTCGACATCGACGCTCATCACGGAGATGGCGTGCAAGAAGCGTTCGCCGGCTCGGCCGAGGTGTTGACCATCTCCATCCACGAGAGCGGCCTCTACACGTTTCCCGGGACCGGCTTCCCTGGCGAGAGCGGCTACGGACCGGGCGAAGGGTTCGCCGCGAACGTCCCTCTGCCTGCTTACGCCACCGACGAGTGCTTCTCGCTCGCCTTCGACGAAGTGGTCGTTCCTCTGGCCCGAGCTTTTCGGCCGGACCTCATCGTCGCGCAGCTGGGCGTCGACGCGCACCACGACGATCCGCAGACGGAGCTGGGTCTCACGATTCCCGGCTATCGCTCCCTGGTGCGCGGGATCATCGGCCTCGCCGACGAGCTCTGCGACGGTCGCCTCGCGGCCCTGGGCGGAGGGGGATACCACATCTGCGAAGTGGTGCCTCTGGCCTGGACGTGGCTGCTGGCCGAACTCGGTGGGGTGCAACTCGGCGACGACGTGCCCGAGACCTGGCGCCTGCACGTGCGCTCCCGAATGGAGTGCGAGCCGCCGACGAGCATGGGCGAGCGCGACCGTTTCGATTCGCCGGCCGAGCGTGCCGAGCGTGTGCTCGAGCTCACCGCCGAGCGAGTCAGGGAAGTGCGCGCGGCGGTCTTTCCCCACAACGGGCTGACCCCATAGGGGCGAGTCGCCCTCCCTAGTACGCCCAGATCGACGTCGGTGACCCCTCTACGAGGGTTCCGATCGCACACGTGGGATTCTGGGTGGGGTCCAGCGTCGTGAACAGCTTGATCATGTTCTCGCGCGAGATCGCCACGCAGCCGTGTGTGTACTTGCCGAGGTTGTTGTCGGGCGGCTCGAAGCAGTGGATGAAGATCGCGGTTCCTCGGCCGATCACCCGCTCGTTGGGTGGGCTGTTGTAGCCGGTGTTGAAGGCATACTCATACTGTGGGTCGGCGTCGATCAGGTGCTCACCTGAAACGCGGTGGCCGACCCAGGTGTTGTAGGTCGAGTCACGCACGCTGCTCCAGTAGGAGTCGGCCGTGATCGGCCGGTAGGGCATCAGGGTGCCGGCCGGCGGTGAAGGGTGCAGTCCGAACAGGAAGCTGCCGATCGTCCAGATACCGGTCGGCGTCTGCAGGTTGCCCTGCCGCCGCTTCTCGCCGTCGACGAGGCCGTTCTTGCCGAAGTTCGCGGCGACGTTCATGACCTCGGTCCAGCCGGTGCCCGCCTTGTTGTACAGGGCGAGGCGCCCGCTGTTCGATCCGATCTTGTCGCCGGTGACGATGATGATCTGCCGGGTGCCGGCAGGGAGCGAGGCCATCTTCTCGGGGACGGTCGTCTCCATCGGGGCGGCTTTCGTCGGGGTGTTCGGCTTCGGCGCCTGTGCTGTGACCGGAGCCGTTGTCAGCGCGAGGTCCGGCGAGTTCATCGTTTGGGCGGCTGCCGGAGGCTTGGGTGCGGGGCGCAACCACGATGGCGTTCTCTTCTCGAGCGGGGGTCCTCACTTTGCCGGCGGGCCTCAGGCTCGCGAAGGCGACCGCGACAACAGCCAGCACGACCAAGCCCACCACCGCGGCGAGCAGGATGCGGTTGGCGCGGTCCTCGCGCTCTTTGCGTGGGCTCTGGTAGTCGGTCAAAGCGATCGGATCCTTCTGTCCTGGTCGGCGGGTCGCGGTGGGTCGGTGATGCCTGCGTGCACCATCAGCTGTTCGGCCGCGTCGCGTACACCTCGATCGCCGCCTGGTAGGCGACCGGGCAGGCGTTCTCGCACACGCCGCAGCCGATACAGCGCTCGGCCACTACTTCGGGCCGGCCGAGGCGGACGCGCTTGCCGCCGGGAGCGGTGACCTCGGCGGTGTTGATGACGATGGCCTTGTCCGGCACGGGGCACAGCTCCTGGCACACCAGGCAGGTCTTGTAGTCGGCCCAAGGGATGCAGCGATTGCGGTCGATGAAAGCGCGACCGATCACGGTTCGACGCTTGGCCTCGAGCAGGAGCGGCTGGATGGCACCGGTCGGGCAGACCTTGCCGCACTCGTTGCACGACCACTCGCACGGGCCGACGCGGAAGTCCATGTGTGGAGTGAACACGCCCTCGAATCCTGCCTCGCTCACCGCTGGCTGGAGCACGTTGGTGGGGCACACCTTCAGGCATTGGCCGCATCGACTGCAGAGCGCCAGCAGCTCGTCTTCGACGCGTCCGCCGGGAGGTCGTATCAGGCGTGCGTTTCGCTGGCGCCTCGAAAGGCCGGTGAATGCGAAGAAGCCGACCAGCAGCGAAAGGCCGCCGGCGGTGAGGGCCTCTCGGCGGGTGGGGGAGTAGAGCTGGCGGCTGGGGCGCGTGCCCAGACCGATCGCGTCCACGGGGCAGACATCGGCGCACGCGTAGCAGGCCTGGCAGCGGCTGGTATCGGTCGCGAGGAAGTCGTCGGTGACCGCGTCCATCGGACACGCCTTCGCGCACCTTCCGCACGCGATGCACGCGTCAGTGTCAACGACGCGGCCCACGACCGCGAGCCGGCCCACGACTCCGAGTAGCGCGCCGAGCGGGCAGACGTGGCGGCACCACATTCGCGGCTCGATCCACGAGATCGCCAGGATCGCCGTGAACATGCCGAGGACGGCGAGCTGCAGCCCGTAGGTGAGCGGGCGTGCGAAGATGAGCCTGCCCGTGGTCAGGCCGGTCACGAGGTCGACTCCGGGGCGCAGCGGGGACGCGAGGTAGGCTGCATCGCCCAAGAGCCGCAGCAGCCGATCGAGGAGCGGGTAGACGAGCAAGGTGGCCGTCCGGGTGAGGATCGAGAGCGGGTCGAGGATCAGGTAGGCGCCGCTTGCGAACAACAGTAGACCCGCGCAGCCGATGAGGACGAAGACCGGCAGGGCGCGAAGGCGCCGATGGGCGGCAGGGGCGAGGCGCCCGGGACCGGCGCTCGGCGTCATGGTCTCGACGATCGTCCCCGTCGGGCAGACGTAGCCGCAGAACGCCCGGCCGGCAACCAGCGGCAGCGCAAGCAGGCCGAGTGCGATCCACCCGGGCCAGAGCCACACGCCGTTGATGGCGGAGTTCAGCATGATGAGCGGGTCGGCGCCCAGGAACACGCCGAGAGCCACGGTCCCCAGCGGCCACACCGTGAGCGTCAGCAGGGCGAAGAACAGCACCAGGAACGCGATCTGACAAGCCCGCCGGAACCGGTGGACGCCCCGTGCGCGGGGTGCTGAGGCGCGAGCGGCCATCACGCTCCCCGCTTCTCGATGCGAAGCTTGGAGAGGTCGGCAACGCCAAGGCCCTGCTCGGCGGCGAGTCTGACGTACTCGAGGTCGTTGGGTTGCATGCCGAAGAGGGTGGCGCCATACGCGTCCACCGACACCTGGTTCGTACCGGCTACGCAGGTGTAGCCCATCTTGACGTCCTTCATTCCACCGCCGGTGGGGCCGTTGCGGAAGAGCAGCCGATACGCGTCGAGGATGGTCAGTTGTGGCCTGATGAGCGTGTTGGTGTCGACGAGCTTCTGCGCGAACTCCTGGTGGATCAGGCCCCGCGTTCCGCCCATCACCCCCATGAGGTTCTTCATCGAGAGGGTCAGCCCGGCCAGCCCGTGCGTTTTGGCGCAGGGCATGTTGATGAGCACATCGGCGTCGAACACGTCGGTGAGCAGCGGCCATGAGGTGAGGACGCGGCCCTTCGGGATCGAGACACGCTCGAAGTCCCGGCTCGAGAGAACCTTCATGTCCGCGTCCGCCGACTGGGCCGCCCTCTGGATACCGCTCACGGTGTACGCCTGGCGGGGCGGCGCTGTGGAGTTGTCGAAGACCGTGACCGACGCGGCGCCCGCCTCCCAGCACATCTTCACAGTCGCCGACACGGCCTCAGGATTGGTCGTCACCCCGAATTCGGGTTCGCGCGCTGTCAGGATGTTCGGCTTGATCACCACCCGCGAGCCCCGCTTCACGAACCGGCCCATGCCGCCGAGCATCTCCACGGCCAGCCGCGTGTTGGCGGCCGGGTCCTTGCCGGTGGCCACCGCGATATCGGGCAGGAGCCTCGGCGACGTTGCTGAGGTTGGTTCGACCGACGGGGTCTCCCCTGCGGACGGGGGCGCTGCGCCGAACTCACGAGTCACGATGCGTGCGTGCTGCGCCTCGGACCACTGGAGAGCCCGTGCGCACCCGGTCAGACCCCCCGGTGCACGCCGCGAGGCCGCAGATGCCGAGGAAGCGGCAGAACTCGCGGCGCTCCACGAGACTCCCTTCATCGAGGTGACTGCGCTGGTCTACCTCATCAGCATAGAACCTGTGCGGCTCGAGTTGTACTGTCCGCCGCCCGCGTCCCAACGCAAGGGGTCCTACTTGAGAACGAACACGCTGAAGTCGGCGGCCGAATCGACTTTGCGGTAGTTCGCGAGCACGTAGGCCAGCAGCGGGTCGTCGATCGGGCCGCCGCGGTACCCGCGCCTGCGCGCCAGGGCGAGCTCGTCGACGAACACGACCTGAGCCGGTCGCCCCCGCAGTTCGTAGCGTTCGACGGCGGCGCGGTCCGATGGCCCGGGCAGCAACCTGACGGCCGGCGTGTCCCAGACGCCCCCCACCACCAGGTATGCGTCACGCTCACCGAGAAAGGTGACGCGCGTCTCGGGCCCGACCCAGTTCTCGGCCGCGGCTTCGAGGGCGCGGATCTCGCGGTAGCGCTCGGCGCTTGTCGTGATGCCCGCGTAGGGTCCTTTGGTGATGAGCGTAAACGATGTCGAGGAGACCGGGTCGCCGAAGACATTGGTGGTGAGCAGGCCGAACGCCACGAGCAGCGTCACCAAGGTGGCGGTCCACTGAAGGGAGGGGCCCCATTCCTCGGCGAGGGCGGTCGACCAGCAGAGGAGCAGTCCGAGCGTCAGGGGTGCGAGCGCGATCGAACCCGTACCACGGTTCCACGACGAGCTGGTGGCGTAGGCCACGCTCGCGAACCCTACAAGCGCGAAGGGTGTCGCGTGAGCGACCAGCTGCAGATGGTCCCGGCTTCCGGAGCGCCACGCCCAGAGAAGCGCCGGAACCGCGATGCCGGCGGTGAGCGTGATCATCCAGGACGAGGTCGCCGATCCGAACGTCAGAGTGTCGGAGCGCGCGAGCACGGCAACGCCCGGCGCCGCTGCGGCCAGCGGGATCGCTCCCAGAGCCGCGGCGCGCAGGCGCCTGGGAAGTGGCGGAATCGATGCCACAAGCGCGAGCGTCCACATGGGCCAGAGCCACGGGCTCGCCAGAGCGCCGACGAGGTTTCCCAGCGACCAGCGCAGTCGACCGACTGGCGCACGGACCCCGCGTGCGTTGGCAGTCGTGAACGCGAGGCTGCGGCGCAGGTCGTCGATCGAGAGGCCGAACACGAGGGCCGCCGCGATCGCTGCGCCGACGAGCGCGGCACCCCCCAGAGCCGAGAGCGCGAGCCTTCGGCTGCGAGCCATGACCGCGTAGGTCGCCAGCAGCACGACTGCGGCCCCGGCGAGGGGTGGGTACGCCGCCGTGCCGAAGGCGAGCATGACCCCCGAAGCCGCCGCAAGGGTGCGCCGCCGATCTCGGATCGAGGCCCAGCCCAAGACGACCGAGAGCGTGAAGCACAGTTGTGCGACCGTGTTGTAGGTGGGCGCGAAGAGGTGGTACGGGAGTGCCAGCAGGGGCAGGATCACCGCGATCGCCGCGGCTGCGGGGCGTGCACTGGGACGCAGTAACCGGTAGGCGATCAGTCCCGCGACCGCAGCAAGCACCACGTAGAGCTCGCGCGTGAAGAGGGCCACGCCGGCCAGCCCGACGAGCGACTCGTAGAGTCTCAGGAACGGCACCGACACGAGCTCGCCGAGCGATTGCATCGACAGTTCGTCGACGAAGGGCCGAGCACCGCGAGCGAGGCGGAGGGCGACCGCGATGTAGTAGCTGTCGTCGTAGAAGGACAACCCCACCGACGCCCGAAGCGCTGCAAGCACGAAGACCGCCGATGCGAGCAGTGCGGCGCCGAGGGTCGCTCTGCGGTCGGACTGGGGGACGCGGGCGGCGGGCATGGGGACAGGATAGCGCGAGCGTTGAGGACGCGGGCGCTCGTCCCGCGCCATACAGAGGGCCCGCCCCGGACGAGGCGGGCCCTCTGCGCTGCTTCCGAGGAAGTCCCCGGAGCAGGGTCGCGCCCTTGCGGTGTCTACGGGTTGAGGTGCTTGAGGTACTCGAACGTCAGTTCCGTGTACGCCTCGAGCCGCACGATCGGCCGCAGCGGCAACAGTTCTTCGATGGTCGCTATCGTGTCATTCGGCGTGTGCCAGAACGAGCCGTACTGCTCGGTCTGCACGTAGCCGTCGAGGTCACCGAGCTCCCAGTTGGTGGACTCGAAGGCGACCACCGGGATTCCCGCCTGGTTGAAGGCGGTGTAGTCGCTGAAGCCATCGGGAGTGAACCCCGCGGGGTAGTCCGGGTTGAGCCCCGGCTGGATCTCGATGGGCAGCTTGCGCAGCTTGATGAGGCGCAGCATTTCGTCCCGCGGCTCCGTCTTGCCGTTCGCGCCGGCATGGATGTAGAGCTTGTCCCCGACGATGAGCGAGTCGAAGTTGATCATCGCGATCGTGCGGTCGCGGTCCGCCTGAGACATCTGGCTGACGTAGTAGGCCGAGCCTCTCGAGTCCGGCCTCCTCGGCACCAAAGGCCACGAAGGCGATGTCGTACTCGGGCTTGTACTTGGCGATACGCTCCGCCGTCTCGAGCATGACCGCGACACCGGACGCATTGTCGTCGGCACCCGCGCCTGCGGAGCTGGCGTCGTAGTGCGCGCCCACGATGACCAGTGGGGTCGGCTTGATCTTCGGCTTCTTAGCAGCCGGCAGTACCGCCACCACGTTCTGTGAGTTCCGGGTCCCCCGGTACGTGAATGGCTGCAGTGTCGCCTGGATGCCTGCGTCGGTGAACCAGCCCTTGATCTGGTTCGCCGCGGCAAGCTCGGCCGGGGTGTTTGCAACCCGCTTGATCAGCGTCTCTGACCCGTCGGGGTTGACCACCCGCGACAGGGCCTCTACGTAGGAGTACGCAAGGACGCCCACTTGGTTTGGCATGAGCGGCCGCGCAGCCTGCGCCGACGGAGCCACAAGTGCCATAGCGAGGATGAACACAAGTACCAGGACTGAAGCTCTTCGAGTGTTTCGCATATCTTCGCCCCCCTGACAGGTCATCGAAATACGGGTGTTGTGAACTTCCTTCCCGATTCCGAGGATTCTGTTCGGGCGAGGGACCGAGGGGCAGGGTGTGCAGGAGGCAGGGGCGGGATGGTCTGGGCCGCAGCTCTACGCCGGTCCTGTGTTTGGAATGTCGCGTTCTTGGGTAACGCGATGAATGTTGCCCATCTGCTGGCAACGAACGTCTGAGGGGGCGTACGCGTCGGGCCATCTATCGGTCACCGGACCCGACGTCTAGTCAATGGTGAGACCGACCCCAGCGGTTGGTCGCCCTCGCTCGCGGTGCCCGTCGCTTGGGTCGCGACACGAGGGGGGCGCGTTGCGGTGAGGAAATCTGCGCAGTCACGTTTCGGAGTATCTCTACTCGTTCTGATCTTCGCGATGGCGATGGTGTTCCCGTCGACGGGGGCCGCTTTCAGCCGCTCGACGCGCGCGCGGGGCGTCTTGGACCAAGAGGCGGCGCAACCGAGTGGTCACGCGACAGTCCGACTCATGGATCGCGACGCCGCGCCAAGCGCATCACGACGATCTGCACTACGGCGTCCGTCCACGAGTACCGCTGAGCTGGCTACGGCGGATACCCAGGTGAGTGCGATCCCCGCACCCAGCTTCGGCGTCAACCCGAACGGCGACGGCGTAGGCGGTTGGGAGTGGGTACCTGACGACAGCGTCCATGTGGCCATCGACGACCTCGACGCCGACGCACTGCCCGACTTCGAGTTCGACGCTCCCACCGACGAGTGGGGCGAGTTCAGCGAGTGGGACATCGGTTACGACATACAGGCCGGCTACAGCGTGAACGTGACCCAGGGCACGACGAACAAGAGCCACGTCGTCACCGTGCTTGAGGTCACCGATGTGGATTCTGACGCCGATACGGTCTCGGGCACCGCCGCTGCCGGCAGTGAGGTTGAGGTCTACGCCTGGACAGACGAGGGGGGCGTCGCGGCACCGAAGCGTGTGGCGACTGCGAACGGCTCGGGGGTGTGGATCGCCGACTTCTCAGAACCGGCCGACCCCGGCTCCGGCGATCCGGACGAGGACCGCACATGGAATCTGGTGGCGAGCAGCGAGGGTATGGCCCGCCAACTGGACAACGACAATGACTCCACCCAGATTGACTGGAACGTCCCGAACCCGACCTTCACGGTCCGGCCGGATGGTGACGGCGTGGCCGGCCGGGAGTGGGTGCCTGACGACAGCGTCCACATCGCCATCGACGACCTCGATGCCGACGCACTGCCCGACTTCGAGTTCGACGCACCCACCGACGAGTGGGGGGAGTTCGACGAGTGGGACATCGGCTACGACATCCAAGTCGGCTACAACGTGAGCGTGACCCAGGGCGCGACGACCAAGACCCACAAGGTCGCCGCGATCTCCGTGACAGGTGTCGATCCTGACACCGACATCGTCTCGGGCACCGCGGCGGCCGGAAGTCAGGTCGAGGTCCGCGCCTACAGCGAAGACGAGTTGGCGGAGCCCTTGCGTATCGTGACCGCGAACGGCTCAGGCGTGTGGACCGCCGACTTCTCCAGCCGGGCGACACCGGCGATCCGGACGAGGAGCGCACGTGGGACCTCGTGCTGGGCAGCCAGGGCCGAGCCGAGCAGTTCGACACCGACGGAGACTCGACCAGCGTCGATTGGAACGTCCCGAACCCGACCTTCACGGTCGGCCGGATGGTGACGGCGTGGCCGGCCGGGAGTGGGTGCCTGACGACAGCGTCCACATCGCCATCGACGACCTCGATGCCGACGCACTGCCCGACTTCGAGTTCGACGCACCCACCGACGAGTGGGGGGAGTTCGACGAGTGGGACATCGGCTACGACATCCAAGTCGGCTACAACGTGAGCGTGACCCAGGGCGCGACGACCAAGACCCACAAGGTCACCGCGATCTACCGTGACCGGTGTCGATCCTGACGCCGACACGTCTCGGGCACCGCGGCGGCCGGAAGCGAGGTCGAGGTCCGCGCCTACAGCGAAGACGAGACTGGCGGAGCCCTTGCGTATCGTGACCGCGAACGGCTCAGGCGCGTGGACCGCCGACTTCTCCGAGCCGGGCGACACCGGCGATCCGGACGAGGAGCGCACGTGGGACCTCGTGCTGGGCAGCCAGGGCCGAGCCGAGCAGTTCGACACCGACGGAGACTCGACCAGCGTCGATTGGAACGTCCCGAACCCGACCTTCTCGGTCGGTCCGGAGGGCGACGACGTGTGGGGCCGGGAGTGGGTGCCTGACGACAGCGTCCACGTCGCCATCGACGACCTCGATGCCGACGCACTGCCCGACTTCGAGTTCGACGCGCCCACCGACGAGTGGGGCGAGTTCGGAGAGTCGACCGGCGGGTACGACGTACAGGCCGGCTTCACGGTGACGGTCACACAGGGCGCGACGACCAAGACCCACGTCGTCACCGGTCTCGCCGTGACCGGAGTTGACCTCGGAGCCGACACCGTCTCGGGCACGGCGTCGCCCGGCAGCGACGTGGACGTCTTCGTGTTCGCCGATGAGGGTGTCCCAGATCCTAGAAGGACGGTGACCGCGAACGGCGCGGGCGTGTGGACCGCCGACTTCTCCGAGCCGGGCGACACCGGCGATCCGGATGAGGAGCGCACATGGGACATCACCGGGGGCAACAGCGGGATGACAGCCCAGTTCGACACTGACGGGGACTCGACGGAGTTGGGATGGGAGGTGTCGAACTCAGCCCCGGTAGCCGTGGCCGACTCCTACACGACGCCGAAGGGCGTGGCGCTCAACGTTTCCGCCCCCGGCGTTCTGAAGAACGACACTGATGCCGAGGGAGACGCTCTATTCGCAAGTCCCGTGGCCGATCCGCTACACGGCACCCTCGTGCTCAACGCGAATGGCTCGTTCCTCTACACGCCTACGGCAGGTTACGTCGGCTTCGACTCGTTCACGTACAGGGCCAACGATGGCACCTCTGATTCCAACACCGTGACCGTCTCTATCAAGGTAGCCACCCTCATGCCGGTCTGGCGCTTCTACAACAAGCAGAACGGCTCCCACTTCTACACCGCGTCGATGGCCGAGAAGAACACCGTGATCAACACCCTGGGCGCGATCTACGCGCTCGACGGCGTGGCGTACACGGTCAACACCGACAACCCGGCCAATGGCTCGCCACTCTATCGTTTCTACAACAAGAAGAACGGCTCTCACTTCTATACCGCCTCGCTTACCGAGAAGAACCGCGTGCAGGCGACCCTCGCGGCGGTCTACTCCTACGACGGCGTGGCCTACAAGGTATGTCTCACACCGAGCGCTACGACCGTCTGGCGCTTCTACAACAAGAAGAACGGTTCCCACTTCTACACAGCCAGCTTGGTCGAGAAGAACAACGTGATCAACAACCTCGGAGCGACGTATGCGCTCGATGGCCCAGCGTTCTACATCGCGCCATAGAGTGTGTTTCGACGTACTGAGCGCTCGAAGATGCCGAGCGACGTCTCCGGCATCAGTGGCCAGTGCTGCCTCACCGACAGAACGACATGGCGAAGGCCCGTCTCGATTCGAGGCGGGCCTCCCGTCCTGATCTCCCGGTGTTCGGCCGGTGTCGGCGGCCGCTTGGGTTCTACCCGGCCGCGGGTCCTGCGCTCGTCGGCGCTGGCTGCTTCGCCATCGGCGTCGCGGACTTCGCCGACGAGATGACCAGTACCGCCGAGACGGACTGGCTGAGTGTCAGCGCCGCAGCGAACACCACGAGAACCGCCATCGCCGAGAAGAGCGCCACCGAGCCGAAGAACAGTGCGGCGACTGCGGCGGTGTAGGTGACCACCACCACCCACGGCGCGATCGGCGAGAGCTTCGCGTACACTCGCCCGTCCTTGATCGCGGTCTTTGTCATGCGGCCCGTGAACCAGCCGAGAACCAGGCCGATGATGCCGAGCACGGCCATCCAAACGACACTGAGCGTGATGCCGGGCGTCGAGATCAGAAGGTAGGCCGCCACCGCTTCAAGCACGGCGACCGCGACGAGCGCCCATGCCCGGATGCGACGCGGTCTGCTCTGAAGCAATGCGACGATGATGAGACAGAGCCCCACGATGGCGGTGCATCCCACCCCGATCCATTGCAGGTACTGCGCGTACTGAGTGTTCATCACGGGCCCCCTACTTCGCCAGCAACAGGTCGGCGAACTCGCTGCCTGACATGCTTGCTCCCAGAGCCATGCACAGGATGAGAGCGGCGATGACGGCGGCAGCGCTCATTCCTCCGGCTGCGGCCTTCTCCCCGTCGGTCACCTCGGGCTGCTTCTCGGCGACGGCCACGCCGACCAGTATCTTGTCGACGGGACTTGCCGGGGCAGCGGCCGTCGTGGTCGCGGCGCCGGAGCTCAAGACGGGTGCGACGAAGTCATCTGAGACCTTCGTGCCGGCGCCTGTGGCGGACCCCGGCGTTCCCAGGGCCTCACCGCTTCCGTTGCCGGTGACCGTCCAGCCGCTACCGCTCCTGACGAAGGTGGCGGTACCACTCCCGTCCACCAGCGGCTTGTCGTCACCCCCCAGGAAGCCTCCCAGAGGGTTGGGCACGTAGACGGTCGCCGAAACCGTGAACGAATCCGGCCCGTTCCACTGCACTTTGGGCCAGAGGGGAAGGGTCGGGCCGCTACCGACCTTGACGACCAGCTTGAGACGGCCGTTCCCCAGGTCGTAGACCTGCACCCACGCGCCGAACTCACTGTTCGTGCTAGTGCGGACCGACCCCACGTAGGTTCCTTGGTAGTCCGTTGCTTCGGCTGCGAATGCGGTCGCCGTGATCGCCAGTGAGAAGGCCAGCGCGAGCGCGATGGCCAAGCAGACGAATCTGCGCATCTCTCCCCCCTTCAGAGACAGCGATTCCTAGTTTGTGATACCCACGCATAAGGGGGCCGACACGGGCCGGAAGGCGCTGTGCGCTCGCGAGCGAGTCCCTATGCGCCTTTTTGGGAATCTTATGCACTGTGGCGAGGTCGGCGATTGGGGCGACCCGTGATGAAAGGGGCCACCATGTCAGAGGTCAGCACAGGGAGTGCGCGCGTTCGCCGAGCCGTCGTCATGGGAGCGGCAGGGCGCGACTTCCACGATTTTCTCGTTGCGCTGCGCGACGACCCGACCGTCGAGATCATCGCGTTCACGGCAACGCAGATCCCGGGTATCGACAGTCGCCGGTTCCCCGCCGAGCTGGCCGGGCCCCGCTACCCCGAGGGCATTCCGATCTTCCCCGAGTCGGAGCTTCCCCGACTGGTACGCGAGCATGCCATCGACGAAGTGCTGTTCGCCTACAGCGACGTCGCCCACGTCGACCTCATGCACAAGGCCTCGCTCGTCTTGTCTCTCGGCGCCGACTTCCGGTTGCTCGGCCCGACGGCGACCATGGTCCGATCGACCAAGCCGGTGATCAGCGTTTGTGCCGTGCGTACGGGTGTCGGCAAGTCCGGCATCTCTCGGCGCATCTTCGAGCGACTGCGCGATCGGGGTCTGAAGGGCGTCGACATCCGCCACCCCATGCCGTACCGCGACCTGAACGTGATGCGCGTAGAGCGCTACGCGAGCGTGGCCGACCTCGACGACCTCGGCGTGACGGTCGAGGAGCGCGAGGAGTACGAACACCTCGTCGAGGTCGGCGCCATCGTCTATGCGGGCGTCGACTACGAACAGATCCTTCGCGCGGCCGAGAAGGAAGCCGACGTCATCGTGTGGGACGGCGGCAACAACGACTGGCCGTTCTACGTCTCCGATCTCGAGATCGTCGCACTCGACCCTCACCGGCCCGGCCACGAGCGCGCCTACTACCCCGGCGAGGTCAACTTCCTTCGCGCCGACGTGCTCCTTATCAACAAGGTGAACACCGCGCAGCAAAACGCCGTCGACGACCTCGTCGCGGCGGCCGCGACCTACAACCCCGGCGCCAAGCTCGTCCTGACCGCGAGCGAGATCACCGCCGCCGACCCGGCCGCCCTTGCGGGCAAGCGTGTGCTGGCCGTCGAGGACGGCCCGACGGTGACCCACGGAGGCATGCAGTACGGTGCTGCAGCGCTTGCCGCCCGGGCTGCCGGCGCCGCCGAACTCGTCGATGCCCGGCCCTACGCCGTCGGCTCGCTGGCCGACACCTACGCTGCCTATCCGCACATGGACGCGGTGTTGCCGGCCATGGGCTACTCCGCGGAGCAGCTCGACGACCTCGCAGCCACCATCAACGCGACGCCGTGCGACGTGGTGGCCATCGGTACACCGATCGACCTGGGCAGGCTGATCGAGATCCGGCACCCGTCGGTGCGCGTGACCTATCGGGTGGTCGACACCTCCGCGCCCACGCTCGACTCCGTCATCGACGAGTTCTGCGCGAAGCACGGGATCGGGAGCTGAGCGCGGAGAGGGCGCCGCAACCAGCCATCAGACAAAGGCTCCGGGCAGCCAGCACGGGAGAACGTCCGCCTAGTGCTGTTCGGCCCGTTCCTTCAACGCGAGGTTCATCTCTTCGAATCCGCGCCGCGTATCCGTGTCCAGGCCACGTGCGAACAGGGGAACGAGCAGCCCCGTGAAGACCTCTCGCTGAGTGAAGCGCACGCCTCGCGCTCCCAGAGAGTCGAGCCTGAAGATATGCTCGCCGTCAAAGAGGCCGGGCAGGAAGAGGTGCCCACGCCAGCGGAGTTCCCGGTTCGGCTCGGCCCTGAGGACCTTGGGCTTGAACGTCATGCCTCGGGCACCGGAAGGCTGGATGTGCACCTCGAGCCGCGCACCGGCTTTGACCTCGCCCTCCGCCGAGCGGATGAAGGGGTTCCACTGAGGGAAGCTGGCGAAATCCGTGAGGAGCTGCCAAACGCGCTCGTCGGGGGCCTGGATCTCGATCTCGGTGCGGAGCTCTTTCATGATCGTCTTCCTTCCACAATGAAATGAACTCGCCACTCCTCATCCCATTCTGAGGATAGCAGGGGAGGGGCTACGCCATGCGCGCCAGGATTCCCTCCGTCGGGGATTCAGTATCCGCCCGAGAGTGCCGATACAACGTAGGTACGGAGTGTGGCTAGCTCTCGCCCTACCGAGCCGACCCGCTTCGGCGCAGCGCCCTTTCGTTCACACACAGAGGAACACGGCGATGATCCAGGCGCTCCGAGCTCGGCGGGTCAGGTATGGTCTTGTGGTCGCGTTCTGCGCGGCGTGCCTTCTGACCGCGGTCCCTCCTGCGCGTGCCGTCGACACCTCGACGCGCTCCGCCGCCGAGATCCAGTCGCGCTGGCGGCAGCTCAAGCCCGTCTTCTCGGGATCGCCCTACCTTGTCGCGCCCACGCTGTCTGCGCCGTTCGCGGCGGGGTCGTTGAACGGCGCCTTCCTCCAAGATGGCCTGAACTCCATCAACTACGCCCGCTATCTCGCTGGGCTGCCCGACGACGTCGTGCTGGACTCCACGTACACCGATCGCGCCCAGCACGGTGCGGTGCTGCTTGCGGTCGGCCAGTTCGCGCACTCCCAGCCGCAGCCCGCGACGATGGATACGAGCTTCTACACGATCGCCAACAATGCGACGAGTTCGAGCAACATCGGCTGGGGCTACAGCTCGTTGTGGGACTTCAACATCTCGTGCATGGGGGATGAGGACACCGGCAACATCGACCGCGTCGGTCATCGTCGCTGGCTGCTGAACCCGCCGCTGAAGAAGGTGGGCATGGGAATGGCCTCGAGTCGAACCGACACCTGGGTGTTCGATTGGAGCCGTACTCCGGCCGTCACGTACGACAGCGTGAAGTGGCCGTGCGCCGGACCGTTCCCGGTCGAGATGCTGGACTCGAGCGTCCCTTGGTCGATCACCCTGAATCCGACGCTCTACTCGTGGACGACCGGAACCGCCGGTCACACGATCACCCTGCGCCGCGAGCGCGACGGCAAGGTCTGGACCTTCACGAGCGCCGACACCAACAAGAGCGGGGAGTACTTCAACTTCGAGACCAGCGGCTATGGGGTGTCCAACTGCTTCATCTTCCGACCTGATCCGGCATCGGTCGGCGGCTACCAGGCCGGCGACGCCTTCGATGTGACCCTGACCGGCGGTGTGACGAACAAGGCCGACGGGACGCCCGCAACCATTTCCTACCGCACGCAGTTCATGTCCCAGGCGGCGGTGGCGCCGGTGGCTCCGGGCACCCTTGCGGGCACCGTGAGCGCAGGCGGAAGCCCGCTCGCCGGAGTCTCGATCTCAGTACCCGGGACGGCGACGGCGACTACGGGCGCGAACGGCACGTACTCGGTGGCCGGCATCGCGCCCGGCACCTACAACGTCACCTTCGCCAAGAGCGGCTACGTGAGCCAGACGCTCAGCGTGACGATCTCCTCGGCGGCGACCACCACGAAGGTGGTTGCGATGACGGAGACCCCGGCCGTGAGCCCGGTGTTCCGCTTCTACAACAAGAACAACGGGTCTCACTTCTACACGGCGTCCGAGGACGAGAAGTCCAGGGTGAGGGCCGACCTTTCGAGCATCTACACCTACGAGGGTGTGGCGTACACGGTCAACAACCGCAGCGCATTGAACGCCTCACCGCTCTATCGCTTCTACAACAAGAACAACGGCTCGCACTTCTACACTGCGTCTCTCGCCGAGAAGTCCAGGGTCCAGGCCGACCTGTCTGCGACCTACGCCTACGACGGCCCGGCCTACAACGTATGCCCGACGCCGAGTGGCACCACCGTCTGGCGCTTCTACAACAAGAAGAACGGTTCGCACTTCTACACCGCGTCGTCGACTGAGAAGGACAACGTGATCAAGGACCTCGGCGCCGTCTACGCGCTCGACGGGCCGGGGTTCTACATCGCTCCGTAGGAGAGGACGAATGAGCCGATCGGCGAGCAAGAGACACTCACTCGGCGGCCCGCTGAGGTTGACCGGCGGCCTTCTGTCGGCAGCCAGCATCTGCATCGGTCATCGCGACGCACAAGCGTCTCGTGAACGGCAATGGTATCGAGAGGAAATGAGGAGGCCATGAAGACGCTTTCGAAGGTTACCCTTGCGTGCGTGCTCTTCTTCGCGCTCACGGGAAGTGCGTGGGCGGAGGGCGCCAGGGACAGGAGCGGGGAGTCGCCCGCGGCGGCCGGCAATGTGTACTCGGTGGCATGCGCCGGAGACAACAACATCCCGGGCATCGCTGCCCCGGCGAGCCCGATCACCGGCGCTCTGGACGAGAACACGGACTGGGACGATGTCTACAGGGTGTGGCTCGAGGAGGGCCAGACGCTCTCAGCGAGCCTTACCGCCGCCGTGGAAACGGACTTCGACCTCTACCTGTACGCACCGGGTGCGACATCGGTCGAGGTGGACGATCCGGTCGCCGACTCTGCGCTCGGGGCGTATCCGGAGGCGTTCGACTACACCGCGCCCACCTCGGGCTTCTACTACATCGAGGTCTACGCCGACACCGGCGTCGGGCCGTACATACTGACCTACAGCACGACGCTCGCGTCCACCGTGAAGCCGGTCCACCGCCTGTACAACAAGAAGAACGGCAGCCACTTCTACACGGCGACACTGAGCGAATGCAACAAGGTCATCGACACCCTCGACACGATCTACACCTACGAGGGCCCGGCGTACCAGGTTGACACCTCGAACGCCCTGAACGCCTCACCGCTCTACCGCTTCTACAACAAGAAGAACGGCAGCCACTTCTACACGGCGTCTCTCACCGAGAAGTACAACGTTCTGAACAAGCTCTCGGGGACCTACTCCTACGACGGTGTGGCCTACAAGGTCTCATCAACGCCGGGGCCGGGCTCGACATCGGTCTACCGCTTCTACAACAAGAAGAACGGGTCGCACTTCTACACCGCTTCATCTGCCGAGAAGAACAAGGTGCTCGACACCCTCGGGGCGACTTACGCTCTCGACGGAGTGGCGTTCTACATCTGGCCCTAGCACATGGTTCGTCGGCTCGACGTCAGTGCCCGCGCCAGACGCGGGCACTGACGCGTTTGGCGCGGCTCCGTTCGTGATGTGCAGCGACGCTTTCGGGTAGCATGTCCCCACACAGCCTAGTGACTCGGCCATGCGTCGTGGACACCACGCCGATACCGTTGCGGGTCGCTGCGCAAGCGCCATACGTTTCGCTGATCGTGAAGCAACCTGCCTCGCAATCCGCGATGGTGCCGAGATGAAACGAGGGGGGACCATGAGGACGTTTTCGAAGGTGGCTCTGGCCTGCGTGCTGTTCTTCGCCATGGCGGGGAGTGCCATGGGAGCGGAGGCCAAGGCTTCCGCAAGGGTGTCGCACGTGGCAGCCAGCAGCTCGGTCTACGTGGTGGCTGCAGCTTCCGATGACGACATCCCGGGCGTCGGCGCGCCGGCAAGCCCGATCGCCGGCACGCTGGACGAGAACACGGATTGGAGCGACGTCTACAGGGTGTGGCTGAACGCGGGCCAGACGCTCTCGGTAACCATGAGCGGCGCCGCGGGGACGGATTTCGACATCTACCTGTATGCCCCCAATGCGACATCGGTCGAGGTCGACGACTCGGTCGCCGATTCGAGTGGGGACGTCTATCCGGAGACGTTCGACTACCTCGCACCGTCCTCGGGCTTCTACTATCCTCGAGGCCTACGCCTACAGCGGCGCCGGAGCCTACTCGATGACCTACACGATCACCCCTGCTTCCACGGTGAAGCCGGTCTGGCGCTTCTACAACCTGAGGAACGGCTCGCACTTCTACACCGCGACGCTGAGCGAGTGCAACTCGGTGAGGGACAACCTGAGCGCGACCTACGCCTACGAGGGCCCGGCGTACACGATCAACACCCTCAACGCGCTGAACAGCTCGCCGCTCTACCGCTTCTACAACAAGAAGAACGGCTCGCACTTCTACACGGCGTCGCTCGCCGAGAAGAACAGCGTGCAGGCGAACCTGTCGGCGACCTACGCCTACGACGGCCCGGCCTACAACGTGTGCCTGACCCCGAATACGACGACGGTCTGGCGCTTCTACAACAAGAAGAACGGCTCGCACTTCTACACCGCCAATCCGGCCGAGAAGGCCAACGTGCAGGCCAACCTCGGGGCGACCTACTCGCTCGACGGCCCCGGGTTCTACATCGCGCCGTAAGACGAGGATTCGTGACGCGATCTCGGAACGACAGGCGCTGTGCCTGCCGGCCCGAGCGAGTGACCGGAGGGCGCCGCTCCAAACGGAGTGGCGCCCTCTTCACGTCCGCGTCGGCCCGAGGTCTGGGTATGAACCGCCTCGAGGGGTAGTGAGCCGGGGGTGTTATGACCGCTTCGCCACAGTGTCCCAAGTGCGGCGCGACCATGGGCGAGCACGCGCTGACCGCTTCCGACGGCACGCCGCTCGGGTTCGCGGGCGGCGGCGAGAGCGGGTCGCTCATCTCGCTTGTGTGTCCTGATTGCGGCTATGCCGAGCTCCGGGCTGCCGAATCGGCCGGGGCCGGTGACTTCTCGCCCGACTTCGGTGTCAGCGCCACCATCACCGGCATGGACATCGATGACGCCGACGTCTCTCGGCAGGTGCAGCAGCTGCAGGACCTCCTCGAATCGCGTGGCATTCTTGGAACCGCTGAGCCCCGCGCCGCGGGGATCGGCTCACTCATCGTCATCGCGCTGAGTGCGGCATTCATGTCGGCCGGCATCGTCTGGCTGTGGCAATCATCGGGTCCGGTCATGGAGGCTGGAGGTTTCGTTGCTTCGGGTGGCCCGTACGTGATCGCGCATCCCGCCGAGGACTGGATCTGGCTTCCGACGCTTGGCGCAACGTTCATGGTGTGGGCGACCATGGTGAACTTCTTCGTCGCCCGTCACTTCAACCGGCCCAGCCTGATCCTCGTCTTCTGGACGGCGCTTTTCGGCACCATGGCGATACCGTTCTTCCGCTACGGCTTCAACGCGCCAGGCGGGGGCAGGTCGTGGACGTGGATCTTCCTAGGCGTGATGTTCGCGCTCTTCGCGCTGCCCACCCTTCTGCTCCTGCTCATGCCGGATTCGTGGCGCGGCTTCCGGGGAGCGTGGGGCTGGGCGAACCTGCTCGGGGTGATCGCCGGGGTGGTCGGCGGGTTCTGGGTCTGGAGTGTGGTGGCGTAAGCTCGGGCGCCCACGAGTCAGGCAGGGAACCGCACGATTCGTGGCGAACCTAGACATGTTGCGCCCGTATCTGCCGTCTCGGAGGAAACCATGACGGTTAGCAGGCCTGTCACCTGTTCCGACGAAGCTCTGGCGGCGCTGCTCGGTTCGGCCGAGGAGGGGCTCATAGCGTTCGACGCCGAGGGCACCGTCATCTTCGCGAACCGCGCGTCGCTTGTGCTGTTGGGCGGCGAGACCGGCGAACTCGTGGGAGCCTCGTACCACGCCATGGGAGTCCCCGAGCTGGAGCAACGCATCGAGCGCGCACTCGGTGGAGCGTCGCACTCCGCCGCCCGGTTCGGCCTCGAGATCGGCGGGCGGGCGCTCTCCGGCCGCATCACGCGCCGCAGGGGCGCCGAGCACACCCTCTCGATGACGCTGCGTGACGAGACCGAGCTGATCGACGAGCGCGACCGCAACGAAGCCGTCTTGGCGGCGACCGCCGACGGGCTGGTGCTTCTCGACCCGGCGGACTCCGTCACCTACATCAACCCTGCCGCATGCACGATGCTGAACGTCAGCCGGCGCAAGGTGCTCGGCAAAGTGGTCTCGATCGACGCGCTGCTCGGCATCGAGCCGGAGACGCGCGACGAGGCCGAGCAGCACTGCAACGAGGTGATGGGTTGCGGCCAGACCGAGTGCCCGGCGTACAAGGCGGAGGAGCTCCGGTGTTGGCTCATATCGGGCACGCTGTGCCATCCCGAAGAGGGCCCCTGTACGTTCGAGAAGAAGCGCACGGAGTGTGAGGAGTGCGACTTCCATCGCGCCCATGCCGAGGCGTTCGACCCGCTGGACTCAGAAGCCGTCAGCGAAGTGGAGCTCAAGAGCGACGACCACGAGCTGGTGGTGAAGGCCCGCGTCAGCGCGGTGGTGGATGCGAACGGCAACTACATCGGCCGCGTGCTCGCGCTTCGGGACGTGACCGCGGAGCGCGAGATCGCTGACATGAAGAACGAGTTCGTCTCCACGGTGAGCCACGAGCTCCGAACGCCGCTCACGTCGATCAAGGGCTACGTGGACCTGATCCTGGACGGCAGCGCCGGGGACATCAGCGAGATCCAGGAGGAGTTCCTCGGTATCGTCAAGGAGAACTCCGACCGGCTCGTGGAGCTCATCAACGAGATGCTCGACATCTCGCGCATCGAGTCGGGGCGCGTGCACCTGAAGGTCGAGCCGCTCAATCTCGCCGAGTCCATCGACGGCGCCCTGGACACCTTCCGCGCGGTGCTCTCCCAGACCGACCGCACCATCGACGTGAAGGTACCCGAGCACCTGCCGCTTGTGGTCGCCGATCGCGACCGCGTGGGCCAGGTGCTCATCAACCTGATCAGCAACGCGATCAAGTACTCGCCGGGCGGCGGCCAGGTCTCCATCACCGCGCACCATTCAGGCGATTTCGTGGTCGTCTCGGTGACCGACCAGGGCCTCGGTATCAGCCGAGAAGACCAGAAGCGGTTGTTCACCAAGTTCTACCGGGTCGATACGGCCATGACGCGCGAGATCGGCGGCACCGGCCTGGGGCTTTCGATCTGCAAGACGATCATCGAGCTGCTCGGCGGCGAGATAGGCTGCACGAGCAAGCCCGGCATAGGCTCGACGTTCTGGTTCAGCCTGCCGCTCGCACCGGAAGAGATGGTTCGGACTCCTTCGCTCGAAGGGCCGGACGAGGTTGGCGGCACGGTGCTCGTGATCGACCGCGACCCCGAGGTCGCGGACCTGATCGAGACCTATCTGCGGCGCCGGGGCTACGACGTGGTTCAGGCGCACACCGCAGACGAGGCGCTCGCGATGGCGCTCAAGGTGCAGCCGCGTGCGATCACGCTGGACGTGATCCTGCACGAAGGCGACGGTTTCGACCTGTTGCACCGGCTCAAGGAGCGCCCCGAGACGCGCGATATCCCGGTCGTTGTGCTCTCCATCGTCTGTGACGAAGGAAAGAGCTGCCGTATGGGTGCGGCGAACTATCTCGAGAAGCCCATCGACCAAGGTCGGCTGCTCAAGATGATCGACGAGATCGTGGGGTCGATCTCCTCGCCGGTCGCTCTGGTGGTCGACGACGACCGCGACGTGGTCAGGGTGCTCTCGGAGACACTGCGCAAGAAGGGGTTCGCGGTGGTCGCCGCCTACGACGGAAGCGAGGCGGTCGCGGCGCTGGAGCAGCGGATCCCCGACATCATCGTGACCGACCTCAGGATGCCCAAGATGGACGGCTACGATCTCATCCAGCGCGTCAAGAAGACGCCCGAGTGGGCCGAGGTCCCGGTAGTCGTGATGACCGCGCACCGCATCGACCGCAGTCGCATCGACGTGCTCGAGCTCGCCGCGCACCGGCTGCACAAGCCGTTCTCGCCCGAGCTGATCGCGCAAGAGGTCGAGTCGGTCATCTCGGGTATGGGCCAGGAGGTCGCGACGTGAAGCGCATCCTCGCCGTCGACGACGAGCCGCACATCCTCAAGCTCGTCTCGTTCTCACTGAAGGCCGGCGGCTTCGAGGTGATCGAAGCCAGCGACGGGCTCTCCGCGATCGAGATCGCCGAGGCCGAGCAGCCCGACCTCATCCTGATGGATGTCATGATGCCGGTGCTCGACGGGTTCGAGTCCTGTCGGCGCCTCAAGGACAACCCCGCGACCAAGGAGATACCGGTGGTGATGCTCACGGCCAAGACCCAGCTCTCCGAGCAGAAGGCCGGGCTCGACTGTGGGGCGCAAGACTACATCTGTAAGCCGTTCACGCCGAAAGACCTGGTCGCCCAAGTGCAGGCGTTTCTCGGCGACTAGGCAACGAAGGGGAAGGGAGCGGGACACGCTATGGCCGCAAGGATCCTGGTGGTAGACGACGAGCCTTCGATCGTGAAGCTCGTCAAGACGACGCTCGAGGCCCGGGGATACGACATCGCCGTCGCCTACGACGGGCAGGAGGCGCTCGTGCAGACGAAACTGCACAAGCCCGACCTCATCCTGCTCGACATCATGATGCCGCGGATGGACGGCACCGAGGTCCGCAAGCGGCTTCTCGCGGATCCGGCGACCAAGGACATCCCCGTGATCCACCTCTCGGCGGTCGGCGACTTCGACAAGCAGCGCCAGGCCCTCAACGAGGGCGCGACCGACTACATCGTCAAGCCCTTCACGCCGAGCGACCTCGCCGAGCGAGTGGCCAACACGCTCGACCCCAAGAAGCGTGAGCAGGTCAAGAAGGATCACGACAAGAAGGCGGCGCAGCTGAGGACGATCACCGACATCATGCACCGCAACAAGGAGTAGGGGCTTGAAGACCGCTCCTGCATGGGCCCCGGGGCTCCTGAAGCTCGCACTTCCCATCGCGATCGCGCTCGAGATCCTCGCGCTGGTCGTCGCCACTTTGGTCTTTCCGGTCGGCGACCTGATGCCGCTCTTCGTGCTGGTCGTCGCGATACTGTCACGACGGTGGGCGGGCGTCGCGACGAAGTGGTTCGCGGGCGCCTCGGTGCTCGCCGTTCTCCTTCTTGTCGAGTGGGTCGCATGGGACGCGTGGTACTACACCCAGGTGTTCGAGGGCTCCATGAGCAACTTTGCGTACGATCAGCTGATGAGGCAGGTCGGCACTCTCGCAATGGTCCTCCTGCTGGCCCAGATCGTCGCGCTCCTGGTCGTCTTCGGCCGCGCCTGCTCGCTGTCGTACCAAGGCGTCAAGGGAGCGAGAGCAGAGGGCTAGTGCGGAGGCATCGCCGATAGCCTGGGATGTCAGTCCTGCGTGGTATTCCTTGTAGTGAACGTACGTCTCGTCGAACGGGGGTCCACGCGTGCGAACCATCGTATTCTCCGACGTCCACGGTGAGCCTTCCATCATTCGCGGCGTCGTCGAACACAGCGGCTATCGCCCGGGTGTGGATCGGTTGATCTTCGCCGGTGACGCTATCGAGGTCGGAAGCGACTCATGGGGATGCCTCGAGCTCCTCGACGAACTTGACGTCGAGTTCCTCGTGGGAAACCACGAGTACGCGGCGTGGGACGGTTGCCCGATCGAGCTCGACAGCCTCGACAGGCTCGACGCGCACGTTCAGTCCGCCGTCACACGACATATCGACGCCGGTGACTGGGTGCTCGCGGCCGATGCCGACGGCGTGTTGATCACGCACGCGGGCGTCTGCAGCGGCTTCACCTCGGATCTCGCATCCGCCGGTGGTGACGTCGGGCGGTTTGCCGATGCGCTCAACAAGGAGTTCGCCGAGGCCGTGGCGATGGGGCCGGGAATCGCGACTGAGGGTGTCATTCACGAGGAGGGGCCGCTCTGGTTCCGTCCCGGCAGCCGGCCGCCGCCGCTCTCCGGCATTGCGCAGGTGGCGGGTCACACGCCTCCGGAGATCATGGGCTGCCACGACCCCGCGCAGGCCTGGGCGGCCCGAGGGCTGTACCTCATCGACCCTTTTGTGCGCAGATGGCTCGCGCGCCTCAGGTACGGCGCGCCCGTGCCGGTGCGCTACGCCGTGATCGAGAGCGGCGAGATAAGCGTGATCGAGGACGGGCTCGCCGACTAGTCTCGCCCCGCAGCGTCCCTACTCCTCAGTCGGCCGAACGTCGAGTTCCGCCAGCAGCCGGCGAGCTTCTCGGCGGATGTCGGGGTTCTCGTCGGCGAGCATCCCGCGAAGTGTCCGGATCGATGATGAGGCCGAGTCGGCGAGGCGCTCGAGCGCCGCGAGGCGCTCGCGGTGTCCTCCGACCATCGCGCGGTGCTGCGCATCGACTCGACCGACGGCGTGCGGGGGCCGGCCAGTGCGGCGTCGCGTCTCGCCATGCGCGAGGGGAGGGACTCCGCTGCCGGCTCGAAGAGATCCTCGATCGGGCGCTCCGAGTAGGCCGGCATCTGTGACGAGAAGTCTCGTAACTCTGGAGTCGCCGAGTCGAACCGGGGTCCAGCTCCGTACCCTCGGCTGCTGCCGGTGTCGGCGGTGTGGCGCCGCCGCTGCGCATGCTCGTCGTCGAGCATGGTGAGGAGCGTCTCGCGCGGGATGCCGAGGACTTGTGCGATGCGGGCGGCGTTCGAGGCGTTCGGAAGGCGCCGGCCGCTCTCGATGTGAGAGAGCGCGCCTGCGGTGATGCCCACCAGACTCGCGACGTCTTCCAGCGTGAGCTGTTGCTCGTGACGTGCCTGCCTGATGACGTGACCGATCGTCGGCTCCACCCGAAACACCTCCTCCATCTGCGGACTATACCACTTCGTAGTTTGACTTGACAGTAAAGTATACAACCGAGTATAGTCTCGGCACGGGTTTGCCCAGCGATCTCGCGACGGCCGCACGAGAGCTCGGATGTCAGACCCTCGCGTCAGACTGACGCCGTCGAAGAAAGAGGTGGGTACCGATGACCAAGCAAGCCAAGAAGCCGAGTGACGATCAGGCGAAGCGGAGCATCCTGATCAACTTCGTGCTCGACAAGTCGGGCTCGATGGAGTGTGTCCGCGAGGCCACGATCTCCGGATTCAACGAGTTCAAGAACGACCAGGCATCAGAGGACGGCGAAGCGTTCTTCACGCTGACGCTGTTCGACACGACGTTTCACACCGTGTGTAACGGCGTGCCGGTTCGTGAGGTCCTTGACCTCGACGCCGAGAGGTACGCTCCGGGTGGCATGACCGCTCTCTACGATGCGATCGGTCACACGATGCGCCTGACCGACGACTTCGTCGCCGCGAACAAGCCTGACCAGGTGCTGTTCGTGATCATGACCGACGGGGCTGAGAACGCGAGTCGCGAGTTCTCGAGCGACCGGATCTTCCAGATGATCCAGGACCGCCAGAACCTCGCCGAGTACGAGTTCATCTACCTTGGCGCCAACCAGGACAGTTTCGCGGTGGGCCAAGGCATCGGGCTGCGCGAAGGCCGGACGCTCGACTACGCGGCATCTCCTGAGGGGTCGCGTGACGTCCTGCTGCGTGCCTCGCACAACGTCAGGGCTCACCGCCGACATGGCGAGAAGAAGCGGGAGCTGTTCTTCTCGGAGGAGATGGACAGGCTCGGCGCTATCGACGCAGCACAATGGACGGCGATGGGCGCCGAGGAGCGCAAGCGCCACTTGGGCGAGAAGGGCGATCAGGCGAGCGCCTAGCCCGGCTGTTGCGGGTGCGGGGCAGCTCGGCAAGTCGTGCGGCGGCCGCCTACTCTCGGGTGGCCGCCGCGTCTCTGAAGGCCTGCGCGATCTCCGGCTTGGTGGCGCGGCCCTCAGCGGTCGCGATCACGAGGTCGTAGGCCTCGTCATCAGGCATGTCCAACACGATGCCGTTGAGCGCGAGGAAGACGTACGCGGCGTGAAACCCCACCCGCTTGTTCCCGTCGATGAACGGGTGGTTCTTGACGAGATGAAAGAGGTAGGCGGCTGCCATCTCCTCCAGGTCTGCGTGGGCGTACTCGGCTCCGAATCCCATTTGCGGCATGGCGACCGCCGACTCCAGGAGTCCGTGGTCCCGAATGCCCTGTCGGCCCGCCAAATGCGGAGATCTGGATGTCGTGAAGCTCGAGGACTTCAATCACAGTGAGAAAGGCGGGTTCCTCCACAACAACTACTCCGCCAGTCGCCCGAACGTTGTCCCATAGCGAGCGAGGGCCTTCTCAGCGGCATACTCGAAGGCCAGCCGACGCTCCTCCTCTGCGGAGTTCACCGGCTTGATCGTGAGTGACGTGCCGTCGGTGGTAATGGTGAACTCGGAGTTCTCGTTTGCCCCGATGAGCTCGAGAATCGGCTTGTCGATGATGAGCGCCCGGCTGTTGCCGTGGCGCACGAGCTTCTTGATCATGACGCCTCCTGGCCAAGGGGACGGGCTGGTAGAACAATGATACACTCAGAGTGATACGATGTCGATACAACGTATCCACCCACCGCGGATCGAAGGGCCCATCGCATGCAGGCACGTTCCGCCGCCGTCGACCTCCCGCTCGAGACCCTGTCGGCGGTCTTCGGCTACTCGGAGTTCCGCTCGCACCAGCGCGAGATCATCGACCACGTCATCAGCGGTGGCAGCGCGTTCGTGCTCATGCCCACCGGTGGCGGCAAGTCCCTCTGCTTTCAAGTCCCGGCGCTGCTCCGCGAGGGAACCGCGGTCGTCGTCTCGCCCCTCATCTCGCTCATGAAGGATCAGGTCGATGCGTTGCGCGCGAACGGTGTTGCCGCCGCCTACCTGAACTCGTCGCTCACGGCTGCCGAGTCGTCCGGCGTCATCAGCGCGCTTCGCTCGGGCGAGCTGGACCTGCTCTACGTCGCGCCTGAGCGCCTGATGCTCGACGGCTTCCTCGACCTGCTGCATTCGGTGACCGTCGCCCTGTTCGCCGTCGACGAGGCCCACTGTGTCAGCCAGTGGGGGCACGACTTCCGGCCGGAGTACGTGCAGCTCGGGCGCATTCCCGGGCTCTTCCCGGGGATTCCGTTCATTGCGCTGACCGCGACCGCCGACGACCAGACGCGTGAGGACGTCCGACAGCGGCTCAACCTCACCGAGTCGCCGATCTTCATTGCCGGTTTCGACCGTCCCAACATCCGCTACACGGTCGCCGAGAAGCGCTCCGCCCCCCAGCAACTCGAGCGATTCATAGCCGAGCGCCCCGGTGACTCGGGAATCGTCTACGCCCTGAGCCGAAAGCGCGTCGAGCAGGTGGCCTCTCGCCTGAAGACGGCGGGCGTGGCTGCGGAGCCCTACCACGCGGGCATGCCTGCGCCCGAGCGAAGCCGCGTCCAAGACGCGTTCCTGCGTGACGAGGTTCGAGTCGTGGTGGCGACGGTCGCCTTCGGTATGGGCATCGACAAGCCAGACGTACGCTTCGTGGTCCACTACGACATGCCGAAGAACATCGAGGGCTACTACCAGGAGACGGGCCGAGCGGGCCGAGACGGGCTCCCCGCCGAAGCGTTCTGCCTCTACGGGCTCCAGGACGTCGTGACCGCCCGGATGCTCATCGAGAACGGCAACAGTGCCGAGCAGGTTCGCATCGAGCTGCACAAGCTGAATGCCATGATCGCCTTCGCCGAGGCGACCACATGCCGGCGACGGGTCCTCCTCGGCTATTTCGGAGAGCCGCTCCTGGAGGACTGCGGCAACTGCGATGTGTGTCTGGACCCGCCGAGACTCTACGATGCCACCGTCGACGCGCAAAAGGCGCTCTCGGCGGTGTACAGGACCGGACAGCGATTCGGCATCGGACACGTGATCGACGTACTGAGGGGACATGACACCGAGAAGACCAGCCAGTGGGACCACGACCGGCTCTCGGTCTTCGGTGTCGGCTCGGAGTCCTCTGCAGACGACTGGACCGCCGTGATCCGCCAGCTCATCCATCACGGCTACCTGCGACAGGACATCGCCTCGTTCTCGGCTCTGAAGCTCACCGACACTGCGCGCCCGGTGCTGCAGGGCGAGGTGGAGCTGAGATTCGCCAAGGCCCGAGCGAAGGCGACCGGGGGCGGGGCGGGGGCCAAGCGGGCCAAACGCTCGAGCGCGCTCGAGGGGACGGACGTCGACGAGTCGCTGTTCGACCGCCTGCGCGAGCTGCGGCGTGTCCTCGCCGCCGAGCAGGGCGTACCCGCCTACGTTGTCTTTGCCGACCGTTCGCTGGCCGACATGGCGGCGCGTAAACCCGCGACCGCCGAGGAGTTCCTCGAGTGCCATGGGGTAGGGGCTGCGAAGCTCGAGCGGTACGGTACCGTGTTCCTCGCAACGATCGCGGCCGAGAACTGAGTCGCGAATGGACGTTCTCGGGAACACTCTCTTCGTGCCGCCTCTCGAGCGGGCGGCGAGTCCTCGAAGGAGATGAGTTCTCCATGATGGGTGGATACGGTCACGGGTACGGGGGATACGGGCCCCTGGCGAGCGGCGGAAGCTGGTTCATCGCCGGCCTCGTCCTTTGTTTCTGGTTCTTCATCATTGTCGGGATCGTCCTGCTTGTGGTCTGGGCGGTGCGCGCTTCGTCGGGTCACGGCCATGGTCATGCCGCAGGTCACCACCAGGGTCCGGCCGGGACGGCGACTCAGGCCGAAGTGACGCAGCTGCCGCCGGCAGACGGCCAGGACGAGGCGGTGGCAATTGCCCGAAAGCGGCTCGCCAGCGGGGAGATAACCCCGGAACAGTACGCGGAGATCATGCGGCATCTGGGCGGGTGAAGAATCTCGGCGGCCGAGCCACCCCAGACTCGGGGCGAACAGACCTGTGAGCAGCGGTTTCTCGGCGACCGCGTTCGTTTCGCCCGCTCTCCACACAATCCACTCACCTTAACCTTCCTGTCGGCACGGCGCTTGCGATATGGGGGTCCGGCGGGTTCATTCACCCGCAGATTGGACGGACCTTGTACCGCGAGACCCATATACGCCCCACGGGGTGGGTCACAGTTGCAGCACGAGTGATCGTGGGCGCGCTGTTCCTCATCCCGTTCACGCCCCTTGTTGCGCTGGCCGACACCCCGCACATCCGGTCCGAGGTCGACACCTCGCGGTGCGCAGCCTGCCATTCGTCGCATGCCGCGGGCGCCCAGCCTCTGCTTCGTCGCATCTCAGTGGCGGGCGAGCCGGTGAACGCCTGTGTGGCGTGCCACGACGGCAGCGACCCGGAGGCCGCCAACATCACGACCGGGACACCTGACTCGTTCTCATTGGCCAGCGGGCACTCCCTGACGGAGCCGACTGCGGGCAGCGCCAAGATCGAAGGTTGCGCGACGTGTCACTACACCCACGGGTCGGTCGCTGACGATGGGCGCATGCTGCCGGCCAAGACCATCAACGGTGTCTCCGTCACTTCCGCCGGTCCCCAGCTCTGTCTGGCCTGTCACGACGCCGGCAACTCATGGTTCGGTCCGGGATACCCCTCGACCGCGTCTCCGACGCGCAACGCGGCGGGCTATCCGGTTTCCGGCACATGGACCGGCCCGGCGACCTACGCCTCTTCCACCAACGCCCACCGCCTCCTGCCCGAGACCACGGTCACAGTCGGTGCCGGGACACCCCAACCCCGCGAGCAGGGCGACTGCCGCTACTGCCACGCCTCGCACCGGGGCGGCAACACCTACGACAGCCTTCTGTCGACCTTCACCGTGCCCACCGACGCGACCCTATCCGCCGACAAGGCCGACGGCTCCTACGCCGACCTCTGCTTCGAGTGCCACGGCGGCGTGAAGCCCGCCGGGTTCGCGACGGCGCCCACGGATATCGAGAGCTTCGCGACATCCAGCAGCCCCTCGGCGGGACACACGATCGTCACGTCCGGCGGCCTGCTGCCGGTCGGCTCTCCTCTGCCGTGCTTCGAGTGCCACAACCCCCACGGCTCCAACCGCGGCAACAGCCGGCTCATCTCCGACGAGCGTGGAGCCTCGCTGGAGACTTCGACCTCGACCGGGGTCCGCCGGTTCTGCTTCACCTGCCACACCACGTCCGGCACTGCCACGGGCTGGGACAGCGCCGCCGGCGACTACGCGACCGTCTCATCCGCTGAGCAGGTCGTGGGAATCGCGCGCGACGGCGGCGTGCTGCACCTCTCGGCGCGTGATGGCCACGCGCAGGGTGACTCGGCCTCGTGCTACGAATGTCACGGCAACGCCTACACGGTGGGCGGGAGCAACGTGCACAACCCCGGTTCTTCGGGACTGGAGGCTCCTGTGGGTGTCGCTGCCATCGCCTCCGATACGGTCGCACCGGTCACCACCGCTGACCTGACCGCGGCCCCGGCCGGGATCATCTCCTTGGTCGCGACTGACACCGGCGTCGGCGTCGACGTCACCTACTTCACCCTCGACGGCGGAGACCTCAGCGTGGGCACGCAGGTGCTCGCGGCGACCGAAGGCACCCACACCGTGCAGTACTGGTCGACCGACACTGCCGCCAACGTCGAGACGACCAACACGGCCATCTTCTACGTTGACCGCACCGCTCCGCTCACCACGTCAGATGCGCTGCCGAGCTACGCGGGAACGGCGACGATCGGTCTCTCGGCAGCCGATGAAGCAGGCGGTTCGGGCGTCGCGGCGACCTGGTTCCGTATGGACGGGGGAGTGGACACGACGGGTAGCGTGGTGATCACCGACGCGATCGGGGCGCACACGCTGGAGTTCTGGTCGGTCGACAACGCCGGCAACGTCGAGGCCACACAGACCGCGACCTTCACCGTCACTGACGCGCTCGTGATGCTCGAACCGTTCGGCCTGTCGCCGGCCCGCTTCAGCGCGCCGCCGAGCGAGACACTCCTCGCCGTCTCGGTGATCGCGGGCAGACGGCCGCCCATCGGTTTTGCAGGTGTCGCGGCGAGGCCCGGCTTCACCGACTTCAGCTAGCACCGCGAAGGCGCCCGGTCGAGGGGCACAGCCGACAACGCCAATTCTGGGGTACACTCCAACCGTAAGTGATAACGGTTCTCATTATCGGAGTGTGCTTCATGACCGCAGAGCTGCCGCAGAATCAGCGGGCGTTCGGCTCAGGCCGCATGACCACCCAGCGCGCGACCATCATCGACGCCGCCGACCTCATGGGGTGTGCGTTCACGGTCGATGACCTCGCCGTCGCGGTTCGAGTGCGCGACGTGTCGCTCGGGCTCGCCACCGTGTACCGGGCCGTCTCGGCGATGGAGGCGAGTGGCTGGCTCGAGCGCGTGGGAGAGCGGTCCGGCAGCGCACTGTACGCGCGTTGCCCGGCCTCAGGGCACCACCACCATCACCTGATCTGCACCGGCTGCGGCCGCTTGGAGCCTGCCAGCTGTCCGCTCGGGACCGCCGCTGAGGACGCTGCGACGGCGAGCGGCTTCGTTGTGACCGGCCACGACGTCACGCTCTACGGTATCTGTCCCGAGTGCGCTTCCAGGGGGGAGGGCTAGGGTGTCACACATCCACATCCCTGACGGGGTGTTGCCGCTCTGGCTCGTCCTCGTCGGATGGGTGGTCCTTGCCGCCTTGGTGGCGCTGGCGGTTCGTCGTGCTTCGGCGCTCGACTTGAGTCGCCGCGTCCCGCTCGTCGGAGCCGTCGCCGCGCTCATGCTCGTCGCGATGTCGAGCGAGGTCATCCCCATTGCGTACCACATCAACCTGACGGTGCTCGCCGGCATCCTTCTCGGGCCGTGGCTTTCGATCATCACCGCCGTCATCGTCAATGTGATGCTCGCCTTGCTGGGACACGGCGGTGTCACCGTCATCGGCCTGAACACCCTGGTGATCTCCACCGAGATGATCGTCGGCTGGTTGCTCTTCGGGCAGTTCGTGCGGCTGTTCGGTCGGCGGCACCCGTCCGCTTCCGCAGCGGTCGCCACGGTCCTGGCCTTGGCGCTCTCGACCACGCTGCTGGTGGTGATCGTCGCGCTCGGCGGCGCCCCGGCTGCCGCGAGGGAATCCGGCGCGTTCGACCCCGGGACCCTCTCCTTTTCCAACCCGCTCAGTGGAGGGGTGGTCACCAACGCCGTCCTTGTGCCCGGCGCCGAGGAACAGCAGCCCGAGAAACTCTCGGTGAAGCGGTTCGCGACCATGGTCTTCGTGCTCGGCTCGATCGGGTGGGTGCTCGAAGCGCTGATCACGGCGCTCATAGTCGGGTTCGTCGCGCGCGTAAGGCCGGGACTCGTCTTCGAGGGTGCGTCCGGTGTGGCCCCGCGCGAGCCGCTGGGTGACGAGGGGACGCATCGCTAGTGGACATCGCACGCGTCGACTCATCAGCGACCAGAGGCACCTCGGCGTTGAACCGCACAGTGCCGCGGGCCAAGCTGCTCGCGTTCGGACTCGTGCTCGCCGCTGTGGTGGTCAGCACGAACGTGCTCGTGGTCGGCGCGACGGCCGTCGCCTTGGTCGCTGTCATCGTGGGACAGCGGCTCCCGTGGCGGCCGATGCTGCTCCTCGCCGCCTACCCCGGCATCTTCGCCGCACTCTACGCTTTCGCCGCTGCGACCGGCTGGCTCACGGCGGCGCTCATCATCGCCAAGGCGGTCACGGCGGCGCTTGCCGCAGTGCTGCTCATGTTCACGACACCCTATCCCCAGGTCTTCGCTCCGATTCAGCGCGTGATGCCGACGGTCATCGGCGACGCACTCCTGATGACCTACCGGTCGCTGTTCTTGTTGCTCGAGAAGTTCGCGCACACGCTGACCGCGGTCAAGCTGCGCGCCGGGCTCGTCGGCACCAACCCCGTCCGGTCGGCGGCCACCATCACGCGGTCCTTGGGTGGAGTGCTGCTCTACTCGATCGATCTGTCGCAGCGCACGCACGACGTCATGCACCTGCGCGGCTACGACGGACGGCTCGTCGTGACGCCCCAGCCGTCGGTCTCGGCCGGTCTGGATCGCAGCGTCGCCTTGGCAGGAGTGCTCGTCGCGGTGGTTGCTGTCGCGTGGCGCATGTGGTGGCCCGTGCTCAATCCGTATGCGTGGATCCCGCCCCTGGTGGCGGTCGTGTTGCTCGCCGGCGCGCTCTTGGGGCGCGCCTTCAGAAGGGACTCGGCATGAGCGAGGCGGTCGGTGTGCACGTTCACCCACACATCCACCATGGCTCGTCACCTGACGAGGTGGTGCGCGTCAGCTGTGTGAGGCATCGCTACGAGGACGGCACCGAGGTCTCGTTGTGCGGCCTCGACGTGGTCGCCCGCAGGGGACAGCGCGTGGCCGTGCTGGGCCCCAACGGCTCGGGCAAGACGACCCTGCTCTTCCACCTGCTCGGCCTGCTCCGCAGCGAAGAGGGGATCGTCGAGGTGTTCGGCGTAGACCCCGCGCGACGGTGGAAGGACGTCCGCAAGCGCATCGGCGTGGTGCTCCAGAACGTCGACGAGCAGATCCTCGCACCGAGCGTGCTCGACGACGTGGCCTTCTCTCCTCGGCAGTACGGCGTGCCGGAGCCCGAGGTCCGCGAGCGGGTCTCGGCGGTGCTGTCGCGCCTGGGGATCGAGCACCTCTCGGCGCGTGTCCCGCACAACCTGTCCGGCGGCGAGAAGCGCAAGGTGGCGCTCGCCGGCGCGCTGGTGATGGGTCCCGAACTGCTCGTGCTCGACGAGCCGTTCGAGGGGCTCGACCCGGCCTCACGTACCGAGTTGATCGCGCTCATCGGCCAACACGCCGAGGAGGGCGGCACCGTGATCATGTCGACGCACGACATCGATACCGTGCCCGAGTTCGCCGACTACTGCTACGTGCTCGCGAGCGGGGGCGCCATCGTGCTCGAGGGGACGCCCGCCGAGGTGTTCGCGCATCCGGATGTGCTCGCCGGCGGAAACATCCGTCCTCCGCTGCTCGCCGAGATGTTCGCCCGGCTCCGCGTGCTCGATCCCGGCGCGCCTGAGCCCGAACTCACCGTGGACGCGGCTGCGAGGGCCCTGGCCGACTGGAAGTGCGAGCGGGTGTAGCGCCGGCTCAGACGTTGTCGCGGAGGATCTCCGAGTACCACGTGCGCCGGAAGACCTCCGCGTCGCCATCGAATGCGACGACTTCGTTCTCGAGGAAGAACGTCGTCGCGTCGCAGGAAAGCGCGCTCTGGGTTTCGACGCGAACATGCCAGCCGTCGCGGTCGATCGTAACGGTCCGTAGGCATTCGGCGCGCGCCGAGCCCGGGTCATCGGGCAGGACACTCCAGCGATCGATGCCTGCGTGTTCATAGGCGGTCCCGGTCGCCGAGATGTCCGCGTGATACGACTGCCGGTCCTCGATGGTGACAACGCCGGTCTGCGGGTCGATGGCCCGCTCGCGCGTCCTTTCGGCCGACTCAACGATGTCGCCGACCACCGGGCCTGAGTGCTCGGCAGGCGGGAAGGTCGGCGTCTGCATGGCCCGGTCAGATCCGGCGTCTCGGACCGGCAGCTCAAGTACGCTCGAGCCGTCCGCGATGAGTGACAGCCGAACGGGCTCGGGCGAGGGCCACAGCTGCGGCCAGTACGCCGAGGAGACCGCGAGGCGCAGCCGGCTGCCCGCGGGCAGCCGCTCGCCGATCGCGTTGAGCGCAACCTCCACGCCGTATCGCCAGCCCGGCGCCAAGGCGACCGGGTGCTCGTGGCCGTCACGATGGGTCAGGTTGAGCGCTCCCCAGCTGAGCAGAGTCGAGGCGCCGTCCGGGGTCACGGAGCAGAGCCGCACCGCGAGTAGCGCCTGCGGACGGTCTGACTCGACCGTCAGCCGCACGACGGGGCGGCCAAGCAGCTCGAGCGGGCTCTCCAGCGCCGGTGTCTCGAAGAGGAGCGACCGGTCGTCGTCGTAGGCCTGGTCGGTCGCCATCTCGGCGGCGAGTCCGTTCGCGCACCAGACGCCGGCGGCCAGCCCGCAGCTCTGGTCGGGCTCGAGTGAGAGCCGCGTGTCCCCGGCGGCCGCCGAGGTCTGCGTCGAGGGCGTGCGGTCCGCCGTCGCACGCGCGAGGCCACCGACGGAGCCGGTGCTGGCCGGCGGCGTGAGCGCGAATAGGGCGGAGCTAACGCTCGGCGGCGGCCACGATGGCTCGGAGACCCAGCGGCCGGGCCGGTCGGCGTAGAACTCGGCGGGGGGAAGCGACTCCTGGATCCACGCGCGCAGAAGCGGCTCGTCCATCACGCCGCTGTCCGTGCCGAGCAGCCACCGTTCGAACCAGCGCACGCACTCCTGCAGGAATCCCACGGCGGGGCCGGGTACACCGCGCTCCGGGAAGATGTGGCCCCACGGCCCGATGATCCCGCGCCGCGGGCCCGGCAGCTTCTCCAACAGCCTTGGGACGGCGTTGGTGTACGCGTCGGCCCATCCGCCGACCACGAGCACCGGCACCTCGATCGCCGAGTACTCCTCCGCCACTGAACCGTGTCGCCAGAACTCGTCGCGGCGCTGGTGGGCGACCCAGTCCTCGAGGTAGGGAGGGGTCGCATCCAGACGCTTCATCCAGCTCTCACGCCATCCGGGACCCACGATGGCCGGATCGGCGGGCCGCGCGTTGAACGCGAGCATCCACGACGCCCATTTGAGCATGTCGCCGCCGAGCAGACACCCGCCCGCGTAGTGGCAGTCATCGGCGTAGCGGTCGTCGGTCGAGTAGAGCGTCACGACCGCCTTGAGCTGAGGCGGCCGAAGCGCCGCGATCTGGAGCCCGTTGAAGCCGCCCCACGAGTAGCCGATCATTCCCACCGCGCCGCTGCACCACGGCTGCGCCTCAAGCCACGCCAGGACCTCGAGCGCGTCGGCCTGCTCCTGCGCGAGGTACTCGCCGAGACACACGCCGTCGGAGTCGCCGGTTCCCCGCAGGTCGACCCGCACGCCGGCGAACCCACGCGCCGCGAAGTAGGGATGCCGGCTCGCGTCCTCGGCGGCAGTCGCGTCGTCCTTGCGGTAGGGGAGGTACTCGAGAATCGCCGGGACTCTGTGCTGCGCACCGGCATCGTCGGGAAGCCACAGCCGTGCCGACAGCCGACAGCCGTCCGACAGGGGGATCCACGCGTCGGTCACTTCGCGAACCAGCGTCCCCAGCCCCTCCGTCTCGTCGCCGCCCGTCGCCGTTCGCGGGCCTCGCGACCACTGTACGCCGCGCGACGCGACGAGGCACCACTGAGCAGGTAGAATGTGCCGCAGAGCAGTCCCTCGCGGGACCGTCATCCGGCTCGCTTCCGCTTGGAGGTCGCGTGGACGTCCTGACCGGCATCACGCTCGCTGCGCCCGCCGGCGTCAACGCCTACATCCCGCTGCTGGCCGTGGCGCTCGCCGAGCGGTTCGGCTGGGTCCAGCTTCGCGAGCCTTTCGACCTGCTCGGATCGTGGTGGTTCATCGCGCTCGTGGCCGTGCTTCTCGTGGTGGAACTCGTGGCCGACAAGGTACCAGCGGTCGATCACGCCAACGACGCGATACAGACGTTCGTCCGGCCGGCCGCCGGCGGCCTGGTGGCCGTGGCGTCGTCCGGAAACGGTCGCGTGGAGCCGTGGCTACTGCTCGTGGCGGGCGTCCTGATCGCTGGCGGCGTTCACGCCGTCAAGGCGACCGCGCGTCCGGTGATCAACGCCGTCACCGGTGGGGTCGGAGCGCCGGTCGTGTCCACGGCCGAGGACGTCGGTGCTGCAGGCGTCTCGGTGATGGCGTTCGTTCTTCCGCTCCTGACGTTCCTGCTGGTCTCGGCGGGGCTGGCGTTCGCGGTGTGGGCGATCCTGCGGTGGCGTCGCCGGCGAGCCGACAAGCGCACGCAGTCGGCAGCCCCCTAGCGCTCGATGTCTTCAGGTGTGAGCGTACCGCCCGGTCCCTCATGCCCGTGCTGAAGGTGCGCCTTTCGGTTCGTGGCGAGTGTCTGCGTGGCCTGCGCCCGCTTGAAGAGCGCGAGGAGTGCCGTGTTGCCGACGTCGTTTCTGTAGGCGACGCGAAGAGAGTCCACCGCGCCGTTGTAGTCGCCGGCGTCGAGTTGCCGCTGTCCGAGCTCCCAAAGTCCCAGAACCCGAGAACGCCGTGCGTACTCGGTGTTCCAGGGTTCAAGCTTGGCCGCGAGCCGAGCGGATTCAGCCTGGCGAGCCAAGCTGCCGGGTTCCTGCGCACGTTGAGAGGCCGCCACGGCCGTGAGATGGAGTGCGAGCGCGGCTAGCAGCACCGCCAGAGCCACCACTATCGGGACGACGCCGCGTCGGACGTGCACTCTGGGCGTCGCCGGGTCCGACTGGGTCATCGCGCACTCCTCGGTGTAGCTGACAGACTGAGCCCAGCGACCCCCATGCCGAGTGTCTGCGGTGCCGGCTCGCAGCGCCAAGCACTCGCTTCGCGCCGGCTGGATCGCGGGGAAGTGATGGACGTCACAGGCACATCGTCGCTACGTCTTTACGCCGCCGGAGCCTGCGATGAAGATGTTGGTGCGGCGCTGAGTCGCTGCATCGGACCCCAAGCACGGCCTCCGGCACACACTCGTTGGTCCCCCGCCGACAGCCGGAGGAATCCAGAGGATCGGACCACCCATCCATCCTCTGGGAAGCAGAATCAGCCGTCTCCCCCAAGCAGACGGCGCACGCGGCGGCGCGAGGGCCTCAAGCCTCGCGCCGCCGCTCTTCTCGCGCGGCTCGGGGGACGGATAGCGCTCTCGGACCTAGGTCCCGACCTCCAACTTGCGCCACGTCACCGGCGACGAGAGCACGATCGACGTCGTGGTCTGCCCGTACGGCAGGAACTTCACCACGATGCGCTCGAGGTGCTCGATCGACGTGACGCCCACCTTCATCACGAAGCCTTCGGTGCCGGTCACGCGATGGAACTCGAGCACCTCGGGTGTCTCCACGGCGAGCCGCTCGAGCTGATGCGCGAGCTCTTGGGGGGAGGAGAGCCGAACGAACCCCACGATCCCGTAGCCCGCCTTCTTCAGGTCCACCTGGGCGTGATAGCCGGTGACGATGCCGCTTGCTTCGAGGCGCCGCACCCGCTCTGCGACTGCGGGAGCCGAAAGCCCGACGTGCCGGCCGAGCTCGGCGTAGGAGGTGCGAGCATCGTCTTGGAGTGCCGAGAGCAATGCGCGGTCGATCTCGTCCATGGGGATGCCTTTCGTATCTGCGGACGTCGGGGCTCAAGCGCACCGAACGCCATCGTAGCAATGTGCCTACGTTTCGTCGCAGGCGTGCGTCGCACTCCATCGCGAGGGCTGCGGAACTCGCGGACGTGCTGGTAGACTGGCTCGGACCCGCGCACCCAACACACGCTTGGAGAGTCACCGATGAACACGAAGCCCTCCTCGGCCACCGTCGGTATCGTTATCGCTGCCGTGGCCGTCCTCTCGGCACTGGTCGCCTATCTTCTCTACACCATCCCGGCAGTGAAAGGGCTCGGCGACAAGGTGAAGCTGCCGCTGTTCCACGGCGCTTCCACCTGGGTCGACCTCATGCTCTTCGTGTTCATGGGGATCGCGGCCGTCGCCTACTTGGCTACTCGGCGCGACTCGGTCTACGCGTGGGAGGTCGGCCTGCGCGCCATCGCGGCCCCGCTCTGGCTCATCAACAGCGTGCTCGGCCTCATCGCGGCGCTCAACACCTGGGACTTCACCGGCTCGAAGGAGTCGCCGTTCTCGGCGGTGATGCAGGACCCCCGGCTGGTCGCACAGATGCTCATACTCCTCGGCGTCGCCATGCTGCTGCTGCTGGACTGGCTCGTACTTGAGAAGCGCTCACACAAGGCGATCGCCGACATCATCTTCGTCATCTTCGGTGTCGTTCTCCTGAGCGACATCTTCCTCGACCCCGCCAAGCGCGCTCTGCATCCCGACAGCCCGGTCCTCAACTCCGGCTTCGAGATCAAGGGGCCGTTCTTTGGGATCGTCTTGTCGATCCTGGCGATCACCCTCCTGCTCTCGTGGCTCGTGAGCCGCTACGTCCGTCCCGAGCCCGCCGAGCCGCCGACAGCGCTTCCCGCCGCGACAGAGTAGCTCGGGGGAGTGGGCGCCGAACCGGGCGGCCGACTCCGCGGGGCCAAGACGACGTCGCGAATCGCAGCGCATCGTTGGGCGCCTTGTCTCTCGCGCGCTTGCTCACTGCGACGATGCGGCGCCACAGGAGTCAAGTGCTCCGCGCCATCAGCCGATACAAGTGCCATTAGTAGCCACTAATCGTCTGTTGGTGAGGAGAGGACGGCATGAGCGACGTGAGACCACGCGTCCAGCCGCGCGTGTCGCCCGTTCGACGCCAGCGTTTGGCCGCTTGGCTCCTTCTCGCGTTCCCCGTCGTCTTCGTTCTCGTCCTGGTGAGCACTCAGGGCTTTCCACGGATGATCGCGTTGGACTTGATGGAGATAGTCACACCGCTTGCCGCGGGGATCGCCTGCCTGCTCGCTTCGCGCAAGGCCGGGGATCGGCGCGTCAGCAGGTTCTGGCTACTGATGAGCCTCGCCTTGTTCCTGTCGTCAGCGGCAGAGGCGACGTGGGCCTGGTACGAACTGGTGCTGCACGTCGAGGCGCCCTATCCGTCACTGGCTGACGTGCTCTGGCTGTGCTTCTATCCGCTCGCTGTTGCGGCGTTTCTGCAGTTGGTCCCGTCTCGGGGCACCGACCGCTATGCGGCGTGGACGATGGTCCTGGACGTACTCCTGTTCGCGGTCGCCTCCGCTTTGGTGATCTGGCAGTTCATCGTCCTGCCAAGGCTCGACTTGTCGGTCGGTTGGGTGGTGAACCTCACGACCCTGGGCTACCCCGTGGGAGACGTACTCCTTCTCGCCGCGGTTGCCTCGCTGGCACTGATGCCCTCGAAGGCGCGCGTTCCGAGAGGCGTGCCATGGCTCGCGCTGGGATTCCTGGTCAACATCGAGGCGGACCTCGCGTACCTTCTGGCCGAAGCCGCGGGTACGTACACGACCGCCAGCTGGATCGACCCCCTCTGGCCGCTCGCGTATGCCCTCATGGGATTCGGCGCGCTGGCCTTCCTCAGCGCTCCGGCCGCGGGAGAGCAGCGCGCGTACTTCCAGAATCAACCTCTCGCCAGCTGGATGAGCCGTGTGCGCACGGCACTTCCCTACGCGATCGTTCCGGTGGTCGCCTTCGTTCTCTACGCCCAGTTCATCTCACGGCGCGCGGTCGACCCGACGGGGAGCATCATTGCCATCGTTGGAGCACTGCTCCTCATCGTGCTCGTGCTCGTCCGCCAGCTGGTTGTGATCGTCGAGAACACCAGACTGCAGGGCGAGGTTGTCCGGCTGTCTCGAGAGCGTGAGATGCGTGCGGCTGCCAGGGCCCATGGGCTCACCGTCCAGAAGCAACAGCTCCTGCTGCTCAATGAAGCGGCGCGGGTGTTCGGGCTGTGCACTACGCCCCGGCAGGTGATGCGGGCCGGCATGCACTTGGCCAAGAGGGGAACGGGCTGCGACGCGGCTGCCGTTTGGCTTCCGGCCGAGGACTCGCAGGGACGCTTCGCGGCCTGCTCCGGTCTGGCGAGCAGCGATCGACGAGAGTTGTTGAGCGCGCTGGGCGGTACTCTCGAGTCCGAGAAGGCCCAGGCTCGGGACGGGGTGATGCTGCTCTCGCCCGAAGGAAAAGGCGAGGCCAGCGCCAAGACGACGGCCGCGATTCCGCTGATGTCGCGGGGTCGATCCCTGGGAGCCCTCTGTCTCGTCGGCGCGCAGGGTGACCAGCGCATGCTCGCCGCGCTGTCGACGGCCCAAGGAATCGCTGCGCTCATGGCCGTCTCGCTCGAAAGCACGCGGAGCTTCGAGGAAGCCCGTCGGCTCGCCGACAGGGACTACGTCACCGGCCTGCTCAACCATCGCGGGATGAACGAACGCATCAGGCAGGAGGTATCCAGAAGCCAGAGGACGGGCCGCCCCTACTCGCTGGTGATGATGGACCTGGATCACTTCAAGTTGTTCAACGACACCTACGGACACGCCGTCGGAGACAGGATACTGCTGGAGGTGTCGCAGATCGTGGCGGGCGCAGTCCGACAGTCCGATGTGGTCGCTCGGTACGGCGGAGACGAGTTTCTTGCGCTGCTGCCCGACGTCGACGCCGGGGCTGCCGTGCGGTTGGTCGAACGGATCCGTGAGGGACTTGTCCGCCACTCGCTCAGCATGGGGACCGGCACAGACCTGCCGGTGGCGATGAGCTACGGCATAGCGAGCTACCCGGGTGAAGGGCGAAGCGCCGATGAGGTGCTGGCGGCGGCGGACGCCAACCTGTATCACTCGAAGACGAACGGAGGGGACCGGATCACCGGTCCTGATCGTGAGGCGCAGGACGGATTCCAGACAGGAGACACCTTCACGGTACTTGAGGGGCTCGTGACGACGGTTGACCACAAGGACCACTACACGCGGCAGCACTCGGAAGATGTGTGTGAGTACTCGGTGGCTCTGGCCCATGAGCTCGGGCTTTCCACCGAGACGCAGCGGAGCTTGAGGATCGCGGGGCTACTCCACGATGTCGGAAAGATCGGTATCCCGGACCACATCCTGCGCAAGCCCGCGGCGCTGACCAAGGAGGAGTTCGAGACCGTCAAGCAGCACGTGAACCTCGGGGAACTCATCATCAAGGAGATCCCCAATCTGCCTGAGGTCCTCAGTGCCGTCTCCGGCCACCATGAGAACTACGACGGGACCGGCTATCCCCGCGGTCTCCGGGGCGAAGAGATACCCCTGCTTGGCCGCGTCCTCGCGGTGGCTGATGCCTACTCGGCGATGACGACCGATCGGCCGTACCGCAAGGCATTGACCCGCGAGGAGGCGATTCGGGAGCTCCTCAGGGTGGCCGGCAGCCAGCACGACGCAAGGGTTTCGCAGGCGTTCGTCGACATGCTCGAGCGGGAGTCGGAGACGGATGCCGCCATCGACGACTATCGACTCGCCGGGGCGTCGTAGCGGTGGCGGACACCCGGCGCGTGATGCATGCCCTCGAGGGTTGCGGTGCTGACGCCGAACTCGTCAGGAGCCTGCTCATCGCTGATTCAGAGTCCGAGGCGGCCATCGCCTTCACTCTCCTGCGCGGAACCATCGACGACCGCGAGCTGCTCTCTACTCGCCAACCTGCGCGAGGTCCTCGCTGAACTGCCGCCGATGCCCTTCCGGACCGGGGAAGCGCTCGATCTGCTGTCCCGCGCCGGAGGCTACGAGGACACCGGCCGTTCTTACCGCCGGCTGTTCGAGGCGGGTTCGGGCGTCTTCGGCATCGAGTTCGTCGGAGGCGGCCACTGGTGCTCCGAGATCGCCGTGCATACCCCGGAGGCGCGGCGGTCGCTCAGGACCGGCGACGGCGATCTCGACCGGAACATGCTCGCGCTCTTCGTGGGTCACGGTATCCTTCTCGACGCAGTGCTTGAGGCGCTCGGGCTTCTCGGCTGGCCGTTGCAGCCGACCATCTATCTCACGGTCGATGACTTCCTTGCCGATCATGGCGCCGCGATGGCGAGCCGGGCGATCGATGAGCTGTTCTAGCCGGCCACGCCCGCGGCGGTGGCGGTGGACGACAGCGTTCGCTACACTCGCCCCACTGACAATCGAATAGGCGTCATTCGGTGCCCGCGCTTCACGCGCGGGAGAATAGGGAATCCGGTGCGAATCCGGGACGGTGCCCGCCACTGTGAAGCGAGCCGCAGTCTGGCCGCTGAAGTCAGGAGACCTGCCGGATGATGCGCGACGCGGCCTTCGAGGACAAAAGGCCGGCTCGCGGAACCGGCAGCTCTCCGTGAGGGCCGACTCCCCGAACCGCTCCGCTTCACTTCAGAGGCCCGCTCACCGGATTCGCGTTCGGGGTAGCGGGCTTTGGTGTGTCCGGGAGGCGTCAACCGATCCCACCCTAGGAGGACGCATGACCCGCATCACGCACTCAGACTCGACTCGCCCGGCCGCCCGAATCGCCTGCCGCAGCGCCCCTGTCACCCTCGCCCTGCTGCTCGGCGTTGCGCTGCTCGCCCTGACGCTCGGTGGTTGCGGTTCTACCGCCGCCGAGAAGCCCGCAGGTCCGACGGCCGGCTCGACCCCCGCCTTCCCGGTCACCATCACCGACGACTCGAGCCGCACCGTCACCGTCAAGGCCGAGCCTCAGCGTATCGTCTCGCTCGCGCCTGCCAACACCGAGATCGCCTTCGCACTGGGCCTGGGCGACAAGGTCGTCGGAGTCACCACCTACGACGACTATCCCGCGGAGGTCACGAGTATCGCCAAGGTCGGCGACTTCTCGAGTCCCAACATCGAAGCGATCGCTGCGGCCAAGCCCGACCTCGTCCTCGCGACGTCGGGGGTGCAGGCCGACGTGGTCACCAAGCTCGAGGAGTTGGGTGCGACCGTTGTGGTCGTCGACCCCCAGAACATCGCGGGCCTCTACACCGACATCGAGCGTGTCGGCTCCGTCACCGGAGCCACCGCGTCCGCCGAGAAGCTCGTGGCCGGCATGAAGGCCGACTGTGGAAGCGGTCCGCACGGCCGTCGCCGGCGCCGCGCCGGCCACCGCCTTCGTCGAGATCGGGCAGAACCCGCTCTTCACCGTGGGGACCGGCACGCTCATCGACGAACTGCTGGTGCTGGCCGGAGGCAAGAACGTCGTGACGCAGCCCGGCTATGTCGCCTACTCGGCCGAGCAGCTCATCGCCGCCGATCCGGAGGTCTATCTCGCGACCAAGGGATCGATGAGCGACCCGAACGCTCTCAAGAGTCGCGCCGGATTCGACAAGCTCGCTGCGGTCAAGAACGGCCGGGTCATCATCCTCGACGACAATCTCGTTTCGCGCCCGGGTCCCCGCGTCGTGGAGGGGCTCAAGCAGATCGCCGAGGGGCTCCATCCCGATGCCTTCGCCGGGAAGTAGCGCGCGCATGAGCGGTGCCCGCGCACAGATGCGTCCCGCAGCGGTGATGGCGCTCCTCACCGTCGCGCTCCTGGTCGCGATCGTTGCGGGCACCGCCTTCGGTGCGGTCTCGGTTCCGCCGGCCGAGGTGATCACGACCATCGGCCGAGCACTTCGCGGGCTCCCGACAGGGCTGGCGGGCACGCTCATCCTCGACGTACGTCTTCCGAGGGTGCTCCTCGCCGCATTGGTTGGCGCGGCGCTGGCCGGCGCGGGGACGCTCTACCAGGCGGTCTTCCGAAACCCCCTTGCCGACCCCTACATCCTCGGCATCTCGAGCGGTGCCGGGCTGGGGGCGATGATCGCCCTGGTGGCGACCGCCGGGGCGACGGCCTTGCGCTACGGGGTCGTTCCCATCGCCGCGTTCGCCGGCGCGATGCTCACGATGTTGCTGGTGGTCCGCCTCGCCAACGTCCGCGGGCGCCTCGATCCGACGTCGCTGTTGCTGGCCGGGGTCGCCCTGTCATACACGCTGGCGGCGGTCACCTCCTTCGTCATGGTGCTCGCACGCGAGCAGATGGCCGCCATCGTGTACTGGATGATGGGCGGGTTCTCGGCGGCCACGTGGGGCTACGTCTGGATGATCGCCCCGATGTTCCTGCTGGGCATCCTCGTGCCGCTGCTCTCGATGCGCGAGCTCGACCTGATGCTCCTGGGCGATGAGCGCGCCGGACACCTCGGGCTCTCGGTCGAGCGGTTCAAGCTCCTGATGCTGGCGGCGGCGTCGCTGCTCACGGCGGCGGCGGTCGCGGTCGCGGGGTTGATCGCCTTCGTGGGGCTCATGGTGCCGCACATGGTGCGTCTCGTACTCGGACCGGACCACCGACGGCTGCTTCCCGCATCACTTCTGGTCGGCGCGATCGTTCTAGTGCTCGCCGATCTCATCGCCCGCACCATCATCGCGCCCATCGAGATCCCGGTCGGTATCGTGACCGCGGTGATCGGCGGTCCGTTCTTCATCTGGATCCTCGTCCGAGGGGAGCGGTCGCGATGAGCGCCGGGGTTGACGCCGGCGGCAGCGCGCCACTTCGCTCAGGGTCCTCGCCGCGGGAGGGCGCCGCGGCTGCGGAGTCTTCGCTGCAGCGGCACGCGCCGCCGGCGGCGAGCGAGGTGCTCCTCGCGTACCAGGATGCCGATGTGGGGTATGGGCGGGCGGCGGTGGTCCACGGTGCGGGGCTCGTCGTGCGCGCGGGCGAGGTGGTGGGGCTCGTCGGGCCCAACGGTGCGGGCAAGTCGACGTTGCTGCGCGCGGTGACCGGCGATGCGGAGCTGCTCGGCGGGACGCTGAAGCTCGTCGGGCGAGACACCCGGGCGCTGCCCCCGCTCGAGCGCGCTCGGCTCGTGGGCGTCGTGACGCAGCAGGTGAGCGCCGCATTCTCGATCACCTCCCGCGATTTCGTCGCGATGGGCCGCCACCCGCACGTCGCCCGCTTCTCGGCTCCGAGCGCCCGTGACCGCGCGGTCGTGGAGCGCGCCCTTGCGCTCACCGATACGCTGCGTCTCGCCGAGCAGCCCGCCGACCAGCTCTCCGGGGGCGACCTGCAGCGGCTCGCGCTCGCCCAGGCGCTCGCCCAGGAGCCGCGGGTGCTGCTGCTGGACGAGCCGACAAGCCACCTCGACCTGAACCACCGGATGCAGGTGCTCGACCTCACGCGTTCGCTCGCCGACGAAGGGATGGCGGTGCTCGCGGTCTTCCACGACCTCGACCTGGCCGCCCGCTACTCCGACCGAATAGCCATCGTCGCCGATGGCCGCATCGGCCCCGCCGAGTCACCCGAACGCATCATCACCGCTGACGCTCTGCGCGAGGTGTTCGGAGTTCGCGCCGTGGTCGGTACCGACCCCGTGACGGGTGCGGTGAGCGTGACACCGGTGCTGCGCGAGGAATCGGTGATGGGAGAACCACGCGGCCGGGTCATGGTGATCGGCGGGTCGGGTGTCGCGGCGCCGCTCATGCGTCGGCTCGTGCTCGAAGGCTGGCAGGTGAGCTCGGGTGCGCTGAACATCGGCGACGCCGACCAGGTCATCGCGGAGGCACTGCGCGTCGAGTACGCCGCAATCCCGCCGTTCGCCCCGATGGACTCCGAGGCGGCGATCACCGCCGCCAAGCTCGCCGATGCCGCCGACGCCATCGTGGTGTGCGAGGTGCCGTTCGGGCGCGGCAACGTGGACAACCTGCTCGTCGCCGTCCATTCGGGAAAGCCGCTCGTGCTTGTGGGAGACATCGCAGGCAGGGACTTCGCGGGAGGAGCCGCCTCGAGCTACTGGGCCGAGGCGCTCGCCGCCGGGGCCGCGCGAGTGGACCACGCGGACGCCGTCGAGGGCGCGCTCGCCGAGGCGCTGGGCGGGGCCGACAGGGCGTAGCCCGTCACTCGCCGCAACCATCGGTCGCACAGGGTCCGCCTGCGGCCGGCGATGGTGCCGTCCGCGCTACTCGGCCAGCAGGCTGCGCAACCCGTCATCGCACGCGTTCTCCCACAGGCAGCTGCCGCAGGATTCGGCGCGCCAGCGGCCGACCGCCGCCGCGTCGCCGGACAGCCGGGCGTGCGCTTCCGAAAGCGACAGCGTCTCCCCGATCGCCGCGTCGAGCAGCTGGAGCGCCAGTGCATCGATGCGCAGCGCCTCGGCCTCGCCCGTGTCAGGATGCTGGCAGGTGCCGTCGGCGCCGAGCCCCGGGCATGCCGCGCACACGTCGTCGGGCCCGCTCACGATGAGCGCCGGCGTCTCTGCGGCCGACTTCTGAACCCTGTCGAGGTTGGCGACGAAGTCGTCCGAGTAGCCCTGGCCGCGGTAGAACTGCAGGCAGATGAGGTGATGGCCGCGCAGCTGTGTGCTCATGAGACGTCCTTCTCGGCGGCGAAGAGCGCGCCTTGCGGAGGGGAGGAGTCGAGCGGCGAGTCCTGGCGCGCCACGTCGATGGGGACGGACAGGCCGATGGCCTGCGAGCGCGCAGCCAGAGCACGCTTCACGATCGTCGCGGAGTTGTTGGTGCTGGAGCGATGCAGCGCGAAGACGCGCTTCAGACGGGCGCTCGCGAGCTGTTCGAGCGCCTCGGCGGCGTCGGGATTGGAGAGGTGCCCGCGGTCGGAGCGGATGCGCGTCTTGAGGAACTGCGGGTAGGGCCCGTTGGCGAGCATGCTGAGGTCGTGGTTCGACTCCAGGCCGAGGATGTCGACGTCGCGGAGCGCTTCTGCCGCCTCGTCCGTGAGCACGCCGGTATCGGTGGCCATGCCGAACCGCTCGCCGCCGTCCGTCTCGAAGCGATAGCCCACCGGCTCGGCGGCGTCGTGCGAGATGCGGAACGGCACCACCGAGAAGCTCCCGATGCGCGATTGCTCGCCGCAGTCCAGCCCGCGTACGTCAGCGGCGATCGCGTCGAGTCCTGCCGCACGGCGGGTCCCGGTCGTCGCGTACACGGCGCATCCGTGGCGCCGGGCGAAGACCTCGACCCCGCGGATGTGGTCGGAGTGCTCGTGGGTCACGAGGACGGCGCTGACCCGGGCCGCGTCGAGGCCGACGATCGCCATGCGGCGCGCCGTCTCCCGCGCCGAGAACCCGCAGTCGACCAGGAGCGTCGTGGCGCCGTCGGTCACGGCGACAGCGTTGCCGCCGGAACCTGACCCGAGAACCACCACGCGCAAAGAGGGTGCTTGAGACATGCGGGAAGTGTACACCGCTGCCGTGACAGGCTCGCACGAGGCGGGGCGCCGGCGCCGCCCGGGCCGCGGCACGCCCATGCTAGCGCTGCATCGCGAGGAGTTCGCGCCCGCGCTTCCAAGCGAGCTTGAGACCGCCGACCTGCCACCAGTACAGGACGTAGGTGAGCCGCTTCATGAAGATGGCGGGCACCCCGGACAGCCCGACACCGAACATCCAGCCCACGCCCCAGCTGGGTCCGACGCTGACGAACTCGCCGTGCTGGTTGGGTACGAACGGCGTGGTCGTTCCGCCGTCGATCTCGGACAGGATATTGCCGGTGGCATGCTCGGCCGAGGTGATGGCGAACTGGGCCAGCATCGGCAGCACACGGTTGTCCTTGGGGTCACGGAAGGCCGCGACGTCGCCAAGAACGTACACGTCGTCGAAGCCTGTTGCCTTGCTGTCAGTACCGACAGGGATCCGCCCGACGTTGTCCAGCGAGAACCCCCAGCCCGCTGCATGAGGGTCGGCCTTGGCGCCGCCGCACCATACGAGCGTGGCCGCCGGCACCTCGCGACCGTCAGCTAGGGTGAGACTGGTGTCGTTCACACGTTCGATCATCGAGCCGGTCACCACCTCGACGCCCATCTTGGCGAGCCGGGCACGTGCCTTGGCCCGTTGCGGCGCTCGCAAGTCGTAGAGGATGTCCGCCCTGCCCTCCACCAAGTGGATGTTGAGGTCCCCGGGGTCCAGTCCCACCTCGGCCGCACGTTTCGGCAGAAGCTGGCCGAGCGTGCCGACCACTTCGACGCCGGTCGCTCCGCCGCCGCACACGGTGAACGAGAGGGCCTCTCGGCGGAGCGCGGCGGTGGGCATTCCGGCCGCGGCCTTCGCTTGTTCGCGGGCGCGGTTCTGGAGCTTCTGCGCATCGGCGACCGACCACATCGTGATGGCGCGTTCGGCCAGGCCCGGCACCGGCGGCACGAACGGGACAGCGCCGGTGGCCACGATCAGGCGCCAGTACTCGACCTCTTCGCACCCGGCTATGGTGACGACCCGACGCGACGGGTCGATGGTCTCGACCCGGTTGAAGCACGTGCGAACCGGCAGGTCCTTGAGTACGGCCGGCAGCCACAGCTCGCAGAACTCCGGGCGCTCGGGCCCGACCGCTACCAGGTCGAGCTCGGAGAGCGCCTGCTGGCACGGGCTGGTCTCGAGAAGCAACACTTCGACGCCGGGTCGCGGCCGTCTCTTGAGCGCGCGCCCGAGCCGGACGGCGAGGGTGGTGCCGGCATAGCCGCCGCCGATGATGACGATGCGGCGCTCAGGGTCGGTTGGAGGACAGGCGACGGCGGGTAGACTCATCAACAGCACGACCTTCTGGTTCGCCTCGGTGGCTCGAACCGATCGTTGCCGGACGACCGGACGGTTTCTGGGAATACATTCTCCACGAGTATGTACCGCTGTGCCGTCCCGGCCGAACCAACACCGAACGCGTTTCGCGAAGGAGACACGATGAGCGTCCACCTCTACGCCTTGTCCACGTGCCCCTACTGTCGCATGACGAAGAAGTTCCTCGACGAGCACGACGTCGCCTACGAGATCACCGAAGTCGATCTGCTCGACGGCGAGGTCAAGGACGAAGCTACGCCCAAGGGCGCCGCCGCCGCAGAGGTCAAGCGTCTTTCGGGAGGGACGTCGTTCCCGGTGCTGGTGGTCGGAGACGAAGTCGTCGTCGGCTTCAACAAGGGCCGCATGACGCAGCTCCTCGGCCTGTAGGCGGGCGTCGATGACCGCCGAGAAGCGCCCCGCCCGCAGCATGTTCGGGCCGGGCACAACCACCGATGACCTCAAAGCCTACATGGGACCGTTCGCCCGGCAACTCGGCTACAAGTTCAACACCGAATCGGACTTCGTCGATGACGTGCTCGAGAGCGAGCTCGTCGTGCTCGAACGCGACGGCGACGTCTACTGCCCGTGCCGCATGCGTACCGGCGATCCCAAGGAAGACCTCAAGATCATCTGTCCCTGCATCCCGTTCTATGCCGACCAGTTCGCCGCGATGCAGAAGTGCTGGTGCGGCCTGTTCATCCGCACCGATGTCGAGGATGGCGCCGACCTCATCGGCGTGATCGAGGAGCCGGAGGCGGGGACGCTCGTGGAGGTGCCGGTCGCCCGACTCGACGCGTTGCCGTCGGGCAGCGTGCGCCACGTCAAGATCGGCAAGCGCGACCTGGCGGTCGCGCGGGTGGGTGACGAGGTGTTCGCCCTCTCGAACCTGTGCCGCCATGCGTTCGGCCCACTGTCGGACGGGTTCGTCGACGGCTACTCGCTCCTGTGCCCGTGGCACGGGTGGCGCTACGACGTCCGCGACGGCACGACCGACCATCCCAACGCCGATGTGTCGACGTTCCCGGTGACGGTTCGCGACGGCGAGGTGCTCGTGTCCGTGCCGGTCGGGCGGTCGCGCTAGACGCACTCGAAGTCGGCATCGCGGGGCGGCCTCGCTAACGCCTCAGGCGTAGCACGGATACACCCTGGGGTGCATGCGCCGTGTCGGCCGAGGGGCTAGTATCGCGGCATGGTCGAAACCGTCACATCGCGCTTCCGCCGCTTATCATCGCTGGCACAGGACGGGCTGTTCGCCGGCCTGCTCTCCATCCCCGCGTTCGCCAGCCTGGTCGCGGGCCCCACCTTCGGTCCGGGCCCCGGTCCCGAGCCAGCGAGCATGCAGCCGACGATCATTCGGTATCCTCGGCCGCCGGCGGGTGCGTTCGCTCTCGTGGCGGCGGCGTTCCTACCCCTTGCACTCAGACGTCGCTTTCCACTGTCGGTTCTTGCGTTCGTCAGTATCGCCTCGGCGGTCTACGAGCTGAGCAACAACCCGCCGTCCATCGTCTTTGTCGCACCACTGGTGGCCCTCTACACGGTGGGGACACTTCGCGATCGTCGGGTTCTCGCGATCGCCGGCGCGCTCTCGGCCCTCGTCGCGATGAGCGTCACGCTTCCGGGAATCGCGGGCGCCAACTTCTGGCCGAACATCGTCCGCATCCTTTCCACGTATGGAGTCGCTGCCGCGCTTGGCGATGCGACCCGCAACCGTAGAGCCTACGTCGCCGAAGTGGAGCAGCGCGCAGCCGACGCGGAGTTGAACCGCGAGGAGGAGGCGCGCCGGCGAGTTGACGAGGAGCGGCTGCGTATCGCTCGGGAGCTGCATGACGTCACGGCGCACTCGCTGTCGATCGTCGCGGTGCAGTCGGGCGCGGCGCTCCACGTGCTCGACACCGATCCCGCGGCGGCGCGCAAGGCGCTGGAGGCGATTCGGCGTACCAGCAAGGACGCGCTCGACGAGCTTCGCGCGATGCTGGGCGTTCTGCGCCGCCCGGGTGACCCGGACGCGCCGTTGGCACCCGTACCGGGGCTGGGCCGAATCGCCGACCTGGTGGGCCCCTTGACCGACGCCGGCTACGACGTCAGGGTCGACGTCCCTGAAAGCATCGATGACCTTCCTGCAGTGGTCGACTTCTCGGCGTACCGGATCGTCCAGGAGGCGCTCACCAATGTGGTGCGTCACGCCGGCGTGTGCCGAGTAGACCTCAGCGTGGACCGCGGCCCCGAGGAGCTGCTCGTGCGGGTCGAAGATGACGGACGTTCGCCCTCGGACACCGATCTGGCGACGGGGCACGGGCTCACCGGCATGCGCGAAAGGGCGATCGCGGTTGGCGGCAGCTTCCAAGCCGGCGTCCGGGAGGGCGGCGGGTTCACCGTCATGGCGCATCTGCCGCTCGGAACGAGGGCCGACACGTGAGCGACCCAACGATCATCCGCGTGCTCGTCGCTGACGACCAGGCGCTCGTCCGGGGCGGATTCCGCCTACTGATCGATTCGGCGCCCGATCTTGAGGTCGTCGGCGAGGCCGCCGACGGGGCCGAGGCCGCGCGACTGGCGCGCGAACTCCGCCCTGACATCGTGCTCATGGACATCCGCATGCCCACGATGGACGGCATCGAAGCGACCCGGGCCATCGTGTCCGCACCGGCCAACGCTCAGACCAGGATCATCATCCTCACCACGTTCGACCTCGATGAGTACGTCTACGACGCCCTAAGGGCGGGAGCGAGTGGCTTCCTGCTCAAAGACACTGACCCGGACGCACTGCTCGAGGCCATACGGGTGGTCGACTCCGGCGATGCGCTGCTTGCGCCCTCCGTGACACGCAGGCTGATCGCCGAGTTCGCGAAACGCCCCGCGCAAACCCGGTCGTCTCTGCCACACCTGGAGCAACTCACGGAGCGCGAACGCGAGGTGCTCGCACTGGTCGCCAAAGGCCTCTCCAACGGTGAGATCGCCACAGGGCTCTTCATCAGCCCCGCTACGGCGAAGACGCATGTGAGCCGCATCATGATGAAGCTCGAGTCGCGAGATCGCGCTCAGTTGGTCGCGCTCGCATACGAGAGCGGCTTCGTGACCCCGGGCGATTCGAACGCGTAGCAGCCGTGTGGCGTACGCCGAGTGGAGTACGCCGAGGTGTATCCCCCGGCATGACGATTCGCTCCTTCTCCGACGGTAGTGTCGAGAGCGCAGACCAACCGTTTCCGAGGAGGAACCAAGATGCTGGCTTCCACAAGCCATGCGCCGACCAGCCACGGTACGCCTGGCCGGGTGTCCCGATGAGCGCCGAAGCGGCGCCGCTATCTGCGGCACGCAAGAAGCGCACCCGCTGGGCGATCGTCGCGGCGGTCGTCCTGGTGGTTCTGGTCGTTGGAGTCACCGCCGCGACCCTGATGAGACCGAAGAATGCGAGGACAGGCGCTGGCGACTGCGCCAGCCGAGAAGAAGACGATCACCGTACTCGTATCCGGGACCGGGCAGACGGTCGTGGCCGACTCGGTCGACGTGAACCCGGAGATAAGCGGAACGGTCGAGCGACTCTACGTCAGTCTCGGCGAGACGGTCACCGCCGGGGACGACCTGTACACGATCTCGAGCTCGGACGTGGAGGCGCAGCTGCTCAAGTCGAAGGCATCTCTCCTTCAGGCCAAGCAGAACAAGACCCAAGCACTCCAAGCCGAGGAGCAGGCGGACGGTCAGGTCTACTCTGCCAAGACCCAGCAGGTCCAGGCACAACAGAACCTCGACAAGCTGGAGAGTCAGCCGGCGACCACCCCGAACCATGCGAATGACGTCACCATCGCCGAGCGCCAGCTCAAGAGCGCGAAACAAGGTGTCGAGACAGCCCAAGTCGCGCAGGAAGCCGCTCAGCAGGGCGTTCAGACCGCCAACGCCAATCTGAAGTCGGCGCAGAAGTCCTACGGCGATGCCGTGGCCGACACCAAGCACACCGTGGTGACCGCTCCGATCACCGGCGTGATCACGGCTCTCCCGATATCGGTCGGGTCACAGGTGGCTGCAGGCTCGACGAGCTCCGCAAGTTCGGGCGGTTCGAGCGCGAGTTCCGGTGGAGGGACCTCAGACGTGAGTGGCGGCACGTCCGGAACGTCCTCGGCGTCCGCGAGCTCCGGCAGTGCGATCACCATCTCAGACATGTCCTCGATCAAGGTGCAGATAGCGGTGAGCGAAGTCGACATCACGACGGTCGCAGCCGGGCAGAGCGCGGTCGTGAGCTTCGACTCCATTCCGCGTCAGGTGTTCAGCGGCAAGGTCGGCGCCGTCTCGCCCAACGGCACCACCACGTCCGGTGTCGTCAACTACACGGTCGACATCGACCTCGACACGCTGGACCCGAGCCTCAGGCCCGACATGACTGCGACCGCCGACATCAAGACGCTGGTGGCACAGAGCGTACTGGTCGTGCCGAACGTCGCCGTCAAGAACGAAGGATCGACCAAGTACGTCAACGTCGTCGCGGCCGACGGTCAGATCAAGAAGCAGACGGTCACGGTCGGCGTCAGCGATGACACCTACACAGAAGTGAAGACCGGCGTTACCGAGGGCATGACCGTCTCCACCAGACGACTCCTCGACTGCGGTCGAGAGCTCGGTGAAGTCAGGCAATCCGATGATGCCTCCGCGAGGAGCGCGGTGGACCCCGGCGGACCGGGCGGCAGCTGATGGCAGCGATCATCGAAGTCCACGATCTGGTCAAGACGTACGTCACCGGAGACGCGTTCACTCATGCCTTGAAAGGCGTGTCACTGACGGTCGAGGAAGGCGAGTTCCTGGCCATCATGGGGCCTTCCGGCTCCGGCAAGTCGACTCTGATGAACCTTCTCGGGTTGCTCGATACGCCGACGAGCGGCACATACCGGATACGCGGCGTCGACGTGTCATCGCTTGATGACACGGAACTCGCTGAGGCGCGCGCGCGCGAGATCGGCTTCGTGTTCCAGTCGTTCAATCTCCTCCCTCGTGCTTCGATCATGCGCAACGTCACTCTGCCCTTGATCTACGCCAGGACTCCGAGCCGCCAGCGTGAGGAAAAGGCGGTCGCTGCGATGACCGCGGCCGGGATCACTCCGGATCTCTACTACAAGCATTCCAACCAGATCTCGGGAGGTCAGATGCAGCGCGTCGCGATAGCGCGCGCGCTCGTGAACAGTCCGGCGCTCATACTCGCCGACGAGCCCACCGGGAACCTGGACACGGTCACGGGCGACCACATCCTCGCGACGTTCGAGAAGCTCCGGACAGAGGGACACACCATCGTTCTGATCACTCACGAGCCTGACGTGGCGGCGCACGCGGACCGGATCGTTCACGTTCGAGACGGCCTCATCACCGACGACTGTCGAGGACGGGGCCGCAGCATGATGATCCGGGACCTCCTGAGCGAGACACTTCTCTCCCTCACTGCGAACAAGGGACGCTCGGCCCTCACGATCCTCGGCATCGTGATCGGAATCACTTCCGTCATCGTGATGGTCGCCTTCGGACAAGGCACGAAAGCCTCGATCACCGCCGAGGTTTCGTCGATGGGCGCCAATCTCCTGACCATCACCCCCGGAGGTTCTTCGGGAGGGGGTACGGCCGGCGGCACTGGTTCGAACACCAAGTCGCTCACGACGGGAGATGTCTCCGCGATCTCAACACAGGTGAGAGGCGTGAAGTCGGCGGCGCAGGTGACCCAGGGCTCCTACACCGTCTCGGCGGAGTCCAGCAACACCAACGTCACGGTCACCGGTACGACGACCGACTATCCGGCGATGCGCAACACGACCGTCGAGTACGGCAGCTGGTTCAGCGCCGAGCAGCAGTCAGCTGCAGCCCGGGTGGCCTTACTGGGGCCCGACACCGCGTCGACGTTGTTCGGGACCGCCTCCAGTGCGGTGGGAGAGCGCATCAGGGTGTCCGGGCAGCCCTTCACCGTGATCGGTGTCACCAAGTCGAAGGGCAGCAGCGGCTTCGGGAACACGGACGAGGCCGTATACGTGCCCTTTGAGACATTCGAGGCCCACCTCTCGAGCGCGTCGGGCATCAGCGCCCTGTACGTCGAAGCGACCACGCAAGAGGTGATGACACAACTCGAAGCGGACACCACCGAACTGCTCCTGTCTCGCCACAGGATCGACAGCCCCGACGACGCCGACTTCCAGATCCAGAACTCGGCGGACCTGGCGTCCACGATCTCAACGATCACCAACATGCTCACGGTTCTTCTCGGCACGATCGCCGGCATCTCGCTCGTTGTCGGCGGCATCGGGATCATGAACATGATGCTCACCACAGTCACCGAACGGATTCGCGAGATCGGACTTGCGCAAAGCCCTCGGCGCGACCCGCTCGGACCTGACATCGCAGTTCCTGGCCGAGGCGGTCGCCCTGACGCTCGTCGGCGGGATGCTGGGAATCGCTCTCGGCTGGACGATCGCCTGGCTCATCGCCGCGCTGACTTCGTACGAGACGGCTGTGAGCATGTACTCCGTGCTGCTGGCAGTGGGTGTCTCGACTGCTATCGGCATCGTGTTCGGGTACTACCCTGCGCGGCGCGCTGCGAAGCTCGATCCCATCGAGGCGCTGCGCTCGCAGTGAGAACCACTGGATCGCCGTGTGATCGATCGGGCGCTGTCGGAAGAGCGCGAGGCTCACGGTCGAAGCGATCCGCGTTGGAATCGAGGGGCGGTCTCGAAAAGGACCGCCCCTCAACTATTCGTCTCGCCGGATGATGAGCCTTTGCGCGAGAACGGTGAGGACGAACGAGACAGCTATGAAGGCGATCCACTGCCAAGCGATGGGCAGGCGGAGCGCCTCGAGCAGTGCGGCGACGGCAGCGCCGAATGCCCACGGAAGGATGAGCAGACCTCCCGTGAAGGCCTCGCCAAGCGCGAAGACGACGACGAGGGATATCCAACCCCAGAACCACGGGTTCACGGCGGCTCTCGCTCCTCTCCTCGGGTACGTCTCGCGCGGGCGGGCGTGCGCGACAAGCGTAAGCCATCCGACGCCTTCACCGCACGCCGAACGAATCCCCTGTTCGTACTTCTAAAGCGCAGTAAACGCATACAGATAGTGCGCATTTGCCTCTAGCCGAGTCCGTCAGTATGGGTCTAGCATGCAGCCGGAGAGGCCACACGATCCTTTGGAGGCATGATGTCCGGCATCAAGACCGCGATCGACGAGACCATCGGTGGCACGTCCATCGTGTTCCTCAATCGGCTCGGCAAGGACCTTCCGGGCCGGGTGGCTGTGAAGATGGAGTCGCACAACCCCGGGGGCTCGGTGAAGGACCGGATCGGCCGAGGCATGATCGACGATGCCGAAGCGCGAGGGGTCATCACTCCCGGCGTCTCGGTCATCGTCGAGCCGACGAGCGGCAACACGGGCATCGCGCTCGCGATGATCGGCGCCTCTCGCGGGTATCGGGTCATCCTCACGATGCCGGAGTCGATGTCGATCGAACGCCGCAAGTTACTCCGGGCCTACGGTGCCGAACTCGTGCTGTCGCCCAAGGAGCTCGGCATGGCCGGGTCGGTGGAGGAGGCCGAGCGGATCGTGGCCGAGACCCCCGATGCGTGGCTCGCCGGACAGTTCATCAACCCTGCCAACCCGAGGGCACACTACGAGACGACGGGACCCGAGATCGCGGCCGATCTGGGCGAGCTCGAGCTCGGGGCCTTCGTTGCAGGCGTGGGCACCGGCGGGACGATCTCGGGAGTAGGCCGCTACCTGAAGGAGCGCTTTCCCGGCGTCAAGGCGTTCGCGGTGGAGCCCGCGGAGTCCCCGATCATCTCGCAGCGCCTCGCCGGTCGGGACCTGACGCCCGGCCCGCACCTGATCCAGGGCATCGGCGCCAACTTCATCCCCGACGTGCTCGACCTCGAGATCCTCGATGGCGTGGAGCACGTGACCGGTGACGAGGCGATCGCGACCGCTCGGCTGCTTGCCGACAGCGAGGGCCTGCTGGTCGGCATTTCGAGTGGCGCCAACGTGGCTGCCGCCTTGAGGCTGGCGGCGTTGCCGGACTACGAGGGCAAGGTCATTCTCACCGTCGCACCGTCCACCGGCGAGCGGTACCTGAGCACCAAGCTCTGGGAAGAGCTGGGCTAGCCGTGCGGATTCCGCAGAGGCTCGACTATGCGCTCAGGGCACTCGTCCTCCTGGCGCTGCAGCCCGAGGGAGAGTACGTCGCCGCCGGCGATCTCGCCGAGCGCCTCGGGATGCCTCGGCGATTCGTCGAGCAGCAGGTGACGTCGCTCGCTCGGGCAGGCATCGTGGCGTGCCGGCGAGGCGCCTCGGGTGGCTGCGCGCTGGCGCGAACCGCCTCCGAGGTCACCGTGCTCGATGTGGTTGTCGCGGTCCAGGGAGACGTGCTCGACGTACCCAGGGTGACCGGTTCGGCTGCGTCGCAGCTTTGGGCCGAAGCGGCGGCCGAACTGGGAGGCTTCTTCTCGGCGGTGAGCCTTGCCGAGCTGGCGCGGCGGCAGCGCGACATCGACGGAGCCGCCGCCACGATGTACTGGATCTAGGAGGCGGATGCTCGCGCCCTGGTCCCGCCTGTTACGTCGGTCAAAGCGGAGGCTTTCTCAAAACCGCAGCTAGACAGCGTATTTCGCACGCTGACTGAAGCCCGAATGCATCAGTTAGACAATCTGTTACATACCGGAGGCTTCTGATACACTCCCAGAGACTCGCGGTGGGATGGCTGCGGTCTCTGCGTAGCGCCAGTTGTGGATGCCCGCAGATCCTATTGAGGTCAGTTTCGTTCAGGGAGCAAGGGAGGAACCATGAAGGTGAGCAAGAAGCGTATGCTCGCTGCCGTCGCGGTGCTCATGGCACTCGCGATGGTCGCAACAGGTTGTAGTGGCGCCGCTACGTCCGATGCGAACAAAGAGGTCAAGACCATCAAGATCGGCATCGGTGCCCCGCTGACCGCTGGCGCGGTCGCACTCGGCAAGGGTATGGAGCGCGGCGCTAACCTTGCTATCGAGCAGGCCAACGAGTCGGACGCCGTGAAGGCTGCCGGCATCAAGTTCGTTGCCGTCTCCGGCGACGACCAGGGCGACCCCAAGACCGGCGTCACCGTCGCCAACACGTTCGCGTCCGACCCGGCGCTTCTGGGCGTCATGGGCCACCTGAACTCAGGCGTCTCGATTCCCGCCTCCAAGGTCTACTCCGACAAGAGCATCGTCATGATCTCGCCGGCGTCGACCAACCCCGCGCTGACCGCGCAGGGCCTGACCAACGTCTTCCGCGTCTGCACCACCGACGCGGTCCAGGGTCCGGCCGGTGCGCAGTACGCCTTCAAGACCATGGGCTTCAAGACCGCTTACGTGGTCGACGACTCCACGCCGTACGGCGAGGGTCTCGCCTCCGAGTTCGCCAAGGAGTTCACCACCCTCGGCGGCACCGTTGTCGGCACCGCCAAGACGTCTGACAAGGACACGGACTTCAACGCCCTCGTCACCAAGATGAAGGCCACGAATCCGGCCGTCATCTACTACGGCGGTATCTACAACTCCGGCGCGCTTCTCGCCAAGCAGTCCAAGGAGGGCGGCATGACGTCGCCGCTCATGGGTGGCGACGGTCTCTACGACCAGCAGTTCATCGAGCTTGCCGGTGCCGCGAACGCCGAGGGCGACCTCTGCACCTCCGTTGGCCTGCCGATCGACAAGCTTCCTGCCGGTCAGGAGTTCAAGACCGCATACGAGGCCAAGTTCCCCGGCGAGGAGATCGCTGCCTACGACGCGTACGCCTATGACGCCACCAACGTGATCATCAACGCCATCGTCGGCGCCACCAAGGAGGTCGGGGTCGCCAAGATCACCGGTCCCGAGGGTCGCACCGCCGTCATCAAGGGCGTCGCAGCCACCAACGACCCCAAGGCCGTCACCGGTGAGATCTCGTTCACCTCGACGGGCGACACCAACAACAAGGCGATCACGCTGTACATCGTTTCCGGCGGCAAGTGGACCACCAAGGCCACGGAAGTTCCTCAGTAGAGCAACACCAGCACCGCCGTCCTTGAATAGGACAACGGTCCGGGCGGGCATCGAAGGGTGCCCGCCCGGATTCCACGTTCGGTCGCAAGTGGCCTCGGACGGCATCCCGGATAGACAGGAAAGCCCGCTGTGCTAAATCTCATAATCGCGCAGCTCGTGAACGGTCTCACGCTCGGGGGCATGTACGCGCTCATCGCTCTCGGGTACACCCTGGTCTACGGCATTCTGCTCATGATCAACTTCGCCCACTCGGAGCTGTTCATGGTCGGCGCGTTCGTCGGTCTCGGCGTCATGACACTGCTCACGAACCCCAGCGTGATAGAACGCTTCCCTTGGTTGAGTTGGCTGGCACCGGCCCAGGAGTTCTTCACCGGCAGCCCCTTTGGCGTGGTCTGTATGCTCGCCATCGTGTTCCTGGTGTCGATGGTCGCCGTCGGCCTCTTGGGAGTGACGATCGAGCGTCTTGCCTACAGGCCGCTTCGTCATGCCCCGCGACTCGCCCCGCTTATCTCGGCGGTCGGCGTGTCGATCTTCCTGCAGAATGCGGTCCTGCTCTGGATCGACTCCAAGCAGGTACCGTTTCCTAATCCGCTCGGCAACACCACCGCTCTCACGATAGCCGGAGTCGAGGTGAGCACCCTCAAGGTGGTCATCATCGTGACGGCCATCTCGCTCATGGTCGCTCTCGACACCTATGTGTCGCGAAGCCGTATGGGCAAGGCGATGAGAGCGACGTCACAGGACCGCGAGGCAGCGGGATTGATGGGTATCGACATCAACCGCTCGATCATGCTGGCCTTCTTCATCGGTCCGGCGCTCGCGGCTGTGGCAGGAATCTTCTCGGGAATGTACTACGGCTCGATCGTCTTCTACATGGGATTCCTCCCGGGCATGAAGGCGTTCACGGCCGCAGTCATCGGGGGCATCGGTAACCTTCGGGGCGCCATGCTCGGCGGGTTCGTGCTCGGGATGATCGAGTCGCTGGCATCCGGGTTCCTCTCCACCGGGTACAAGGACGTCATCGCCTTCGCCATCCTCATCCTCGTGCTGATCTTCCGCCCAGGCGGCCTGCTCGGCGAGTCCGTAGTGGAGAAGGTGTAGTCATGGGTGGAACAAAGATGGACGTCAACACCGCGGTGTCGACCGGCAAGAGGACGCCGCGGACGACCGCGCTCTATGTGCTGCTGGCTTTCACGCTCATCGCGATGCCGATCTTCTTCGAGGGCTTCGGCATGTTGTTCATGACGAGGATCCTGGCGCTCGTCGGGCTCTACGTCATGCTTGCTCTCGGCTTGAACATCGTCGTGGGCTACGCAGGGCTGCTCGACTTGGGCTATATCGCCTTCTACGCGATCGGCGCGTACTCCGGCGTCATCGTCGGGTCGTCGGTCTTCATGCGCTTTCCGGCGCTTGGTCCGTACACCTACTTCATGATGATCCCGGTAGCGGCGGCGTTCGCCGCGCTGACCGGTCTCGCGCTCGGCACGCCGGTTCTGAGACTTCGCGGCGACTACCTAGCTATCGTCACGCTCGGGTTCGGCGAGATCGTCAGAATCATCATCAACAACAACGCCTTCGGCATCACCAACGGTGCTGCGGGCCTGCCCCGCGCGGGGGTGTTTCTTCCCAAACCTCTGGGACTGGTGTGGCTCCAGAACAACACCTACTTCACCATCCCCAACCTGGGTGCCAATGGGTTCAACTTCTCATTCTCATCCAACGTCTACTGGTACTACATCATCGTGCTGCTCTGCATGCTCACGATCTTCGTCGTCCAGCGTCTTGACGACTCGCGGCTCGGTCGCTCTTGGGCCGCGATGCGCGAGGACGAGGTCGCGGCGTCATCGATGGGTGTCAACATCATGCAGGCCAAGCTGTGGGCGTTCTCCCTGGGCGCGGTCTGGGGCGGCATCGCCGGTCTGACGTTCGCGAACTTCCAGCAGTTCGTCAGCCCCGAATCCTTCACCTTCATGGAGTCGGTATTCGTCGTGTGCGCCGTGGTCATCGGTGGTATGGGCTCCATTCCCGGGGCGATCGTCGGCGCGCTGCTGATCCAAGGCACTCCGGAGATCATCCGCGGGTTTGCGGCTTCCGGCATCATCCCGCTTTCCGGTGAGCAGGTCTCGGCGATAAGCAACTACCGCAACCTGGTCTTCGGCCTGGTCATGGTCATGATGATGGCGTGGCGACCGCAGGGCATCCTCCCGTCCAAGCGTCGCGCCGCCGAGCTGAGACCCGACACCGACGAAATGGGAGACGAAGAGAGCGAGACGCTCTACGACGCCCAGCACGACAGCGGCCAGTTCTAGCCTGAGAGGACCCTGGGCGCGAGAGAGGTAGCACAGATGGCACATCTGGTTGATGCACAGAACGTCACGATGCAGTTCGGCGGCCTGAAGGCCGTCAACGACGTGACGATGCATATCGACGAAGCCGAGATCGTCGCGCTCATCGGTCCCAACGGGGCCGGCAAGACGACGTTCTTCAACATGTTGACGGGTATCTACACGCCGACACAGGGCACGCTCACCTTCAAGGAGAAGTCCGTGGGGGGCCTGAAGCCCCACGTGATAACGCGTCTCGGAATCACCCGGACGTTCCAGAACATCCGGTTGTTCCAGAACATGACCGCCCTTGAGAACGTCATGGTCGGGCGCCACACGCGCACCAAGGCGAGCGCTCTCGGTGCCGTGCTTCGCTCGAAGGGCTTCAAGGCCGAAGAAGCCAAGACGATGGACCACGCCTTCGACTGGCTGAAGTTCGTCGGACTCGGCGAAAAGGCGAACGAGCTCGCCAAGAACCTGCCCTACGGCGACCAGCGGCGTCTTGAGATCGCGCGGGCACTCGCAGCCGAGCCCACGCTGCTCCTGCTCGACGAGCCTGCGGCCGGCATGAACCCGCAGGAGAGTAAGCAGCTCAACGACCTGGTGCGCAAGGTGCGCGCTCTGAATGTCACGATCCTTCTGATCGAGCACGACATGAAGGTCGTCATGGACCTCGCCGACCGCATCTACGTCCTCGACTTCGGCGAACTGATCGCCGAGGGCCTGCCGGCCGAGATCCAGCGCAATCCCAAGGTGATCGAAGCCTATTTGGGCAAGGACGCCGAAGCCGCCCTCGCGGCCGAGGAAGCCCTAGCCGCCGAGGAAGCCGCCGCCGAACCGGTGGCAGCGGTCGATCAGGCTGTAGACGCGATGCCGGACGCACCTGAGGAGGGCCAGAACAATGGCTAATCCGTTGCTCAAGGTCGACGACATCAACACGTACTACGGCAAGATCCACGCACTGAAGGGCGTGTCGCTCGAGGTCAACGAGGGCGAGATCGTGACGCTCATCGGAGCCAATGGCGCGGGCAAGTCCACCACGCTCAAGACCATCTCCGGACAGCTGGCGCCCAAGACGGGCACCATCGAGTATGAGGGCGCCCGCATCAACGGCATCCCGGCCCACGTGGTCACCGCCCGCGGCATCATCCAGGTTCCCGAGGGCCGGCGCATCTTCTCGCGCATGACGGTCATGGAGAACCTCGAGATGGGCGCCTTCCTGCGCAGTGACAAGGAAGGCATCAAGGCCGACCTCGATCACGTCTTCGAGATGTTCCCGCGACTCAAGGAGCGCCTCAGCCAGAAGGGCGGGACGCTTTCCGGCGGCGAGCAGCAGATGCTCGCCATGGGCCGGTCCATGATGTCGAATCCCAAGCTGCTCATGCTCGATGAGCCTTCGATGGGTCTGGCACCTGTGGTCGTGGAACTCATCTTCGAGAACATCCAGAAGCTGCACGAGGCCGGCATCACCATCCTGCTCGTCGAGCAGAACGCGCACATGGCATTGTCCGTCGCTGACCGCGGCTACGTGCTCGAGACCGGCGAGGTCAAACTCACCGGCACCGGCCAGGATCTCCTGACCAACGAGGCCGTCCGCAAGGCGTATCTGGGCGAGTAGTCCGTGGGGGCTGCACCGCTGCAGCGTGAGGTTCGAATTGGTCTCAGGGCGTCCCAGAAGGGGCGCCCTGTTCGTCTCCTCGGGCGCTAGGTCAGGCCGAGCGCATCGAGCGAGGCCTGCCTTGCCCGGGTGGCGCGGGATGCCGCAAGCGCGTCGTGCGCGACCAGTTCGCCTTCGAGCACGCGCCAGATCCCTCCACTTGCCACCGCGCGTACGCAGTCGACGCCCCCTCGCTCGACGAGAGCGAGCTCGGGCTCACTGGTCGGACCGACGGCGAACACGGCGAGGTCGGCCTGGAGCCCGGCGGCCAAGGCACCGAAGCGATCACCCACGCCTATGGCCGCTGCACCTCGCACGGTCGCGATCTCGACCAAGGTCCGCGCCGCGATCCCCGGCTCGGCCTCATGCAGGGCCCGCACTTCGCCGAGAAGGTCCAGGTCGGCGTTGCTGGCGGCCGAGTCCGTTCCCACCCCCACCGCGATTCCGGAGGCAAGCAGCGGCGAGACGAGTGGCGGCGTGTTGTGCAGGTAGAGATTGGAGCGCGGGCACGTCACCGCTCCGCGGACTGTGGCCGCGAGTCGCTCGATGTCGCCGTCTTCAAGTTGGCACAGGTGCACGGCGGTCGTTCCGTCGAGAACGCCCAGACTGCTCAGGTAGGCCACGGTCCCGATGCCGGGGGCCGCGAATCCGGCCGCGGTACGCGATGCAACGGGCGCGAGCGGGCCGGTACCGAGGTGCATCAGCTCGGACTCGGCGGTCGATTCCGCGACGTGGATGGCGACCGGGGCACGGAACCGCTCCGCCGTGTCGTGCACCGCGCGAAGCAGGCCCGGACCCGAGGTGTACGGCGAGTGGGGTGAGAGCCCGGGCACCACGCGAGCTCCGAACGCGTCTTGCGACTCCGGGTAGCGGAGTCTGGTCAGCTCGGCTGGCAGGCCGGGCGCGTCGAGACCGAGCACCTCCCAGTAGTAGACGCCCCCGAGTCCCGCCCGTGAAGCCGAAGCGACCTCGGCCGCACCGTACGCGATATCGCCCACGACGGTGACGCCCGCGGTGAGGGAGAGTTCGGCACCGACGACGCCCGACGCCTCGTGGTCGGCGATCTCCCACGGCTTGAGGGCCGCCACCAATCGGGGCAGCCACTCGGCGAAGGGGAGCGAGGGAACCACGCCAGCGAGCGCTGTCAGCGTAAGGTGCGTGTGCGCGTTGACCAGGCCCGGCGAGATGACGCAGCCGGCGAAGTGGGAGCGCGTCTCCGCGGGGTAGCTTGCTTCGAGCTCGCTCCGTGGGCCGACAGCGACGATCACGTCGCCGCGAGTCACCACGGCGCCGTCGCGGATGGGTTCACGGTTGACGGGGACGATCCAGTCGGCTGAAACGAGCACCGGCTACTGCTTGCGCTCGTCGGGCAGGCCGAGAAGGCTCGGCTTGCGGAAGTCGGCGCAACGGCAGGCTCCCGGCGAGAGGTCGGCATCGGCAACCGCATCGAGTACGACGCGCGCGATGGTCTCGGACTCGTCGAAGAAGACGGCCTTGAGCTCGGAGTGCTCCCACTCGCGGACGACGCCCTCGCCGTAGTTCACCACGATGTAGATGCCGGCGTAGCAGGCGCCGATATCGCGGGCGAGGAAGACCTCGGGCGCCAGCGACTGCCCGATGACGTCGCCGCCGAGCCGTTTCATGTAGTCGACCTCGGCGACCGACTCGAAACGCGGGCCGTCGGTGACGAGGTAGGTGCCGCGCGAGAACACCCGCGCGAAGGACTCGCTGGCGCCGGCGTACAGGTGCGACGACAGCGCCGGGCAGATCGGCTCGCGCATGATGAGCAGGTGGTCTCCCCGGACGTAGATGTCCTGCTTGATCGACAGGTCGATGAAGTCGTTGGGGATGACGATGTCGCGCGGGTCGAGGAGATGATTGAGCGAGCCCACGCCGCCGTCGGCGAGCACCTTGCTCACGCCAGCCTCGTGGAAGACCCAGAACACCTGGAGCGAGGCGTCTGCGCGCTTCACGCCGCGCCGCCAGCCGTGCATCTTGACCGCGAGCGCCTCGCGCGGCCCGCGGGGCCCCTCGACGCGGAAGTGGGTGAACGCCGGGGAGGTGCCGAACGGCGTGTCGAAGACGAGGTCCTCGGCGAGTACGGTGACGCGGGGGTCGTTGAGGGCCGCGGGGAAGTCGAAGCTCAGGGAACCGGATCCACCGCAGACACCGAACCGGGCAGAGGGCACGTTCTGTGAGTTGGGCATGAGACCTCCTTCGCTGATGAGGTTACCCGAACAGGTCGGGCTCTGGCGCAGGAACCTCGCCGAGCGGTAGGCTACCCGAATGCGACCCGGGGCCGGATGGCTCGGGGTGAGGAGAGGAATCCCCATGAACGACGCCTTGCTCGCCGCGGTCATCCAGCACGCTCCCGCGTGGGCACGCTACGTTCTCACGCTCTCCGAGATCGGCACGCTCCGGCGAGGGCTGGGTCCTGGCATCGGGTGATGACATCGCGATCATGGACGCCGGTGGGACCTCGGCGATGCCGCTCTGGCCGTACCGCACGCTGGCCGAAGGCGTCAGTGCGGATGGCGAGGAGCCCGGGGGTTCAGCCGTCGTTCCCATGCCGCTGGCGCTGAGCGCCCTTGAGCTCGCCGACAAGACACTGCCGGCCCTTGCCGAGAACGAGTTGAGCGTGGCGGTCTTCCCCGGACCGGGCGAGAACCGGCTTGTCGGCGCCGCGGGCGTCGCGCGCGACCTGCGCACCTTCATCGACGAGCCTCGCGATGTCGCAGCCGAACTCGAGCTCGAGCCTCACACCATCGCGCTGGAGGGGTGGGCCAATCTCAACGTCCCTGACCTGGGGGAGATCGACGCCGACGCCGACGCGCGCTTCTGGTTGCTCGCGACCGATGACGGCTTGAGCGTGGTAGGCGTGGTCGCAGACGACATGCCTGCGCTCGCGCTGTTCGCGACCCGCGTGACCGCCGAGGACTTCGCCCGTGGGGCACAGGTGCCGGCCACGCCGCGCGCGGCGAGCACGAAGTCGCTGATCGGTCACTGGCTGCTGATGGCGTTCACCGCCGGCTGGGACGCCGCGATCGTGACCGATGACGGCGGCTCGGGCGCCGTCAAGCCGATCCGTCTCGCGCTCGATCTGGCACAGGTCGCGCGACGGACTCCGGCCGGCTAGAAGCGCCGAACCTCTCGGTAGAGCGTGTCGCGCTGCACGGGCGTATAGCCGGCGTCGGCGACGAGGCGCACGAGCTCCTCGCGCGCGAGCATGAACTTGGTGCCGGCTGCAGCGACCACGTTCTCCTCGATCATCGTCGAGCCCATGTCGTTGGCGCCGAACGCGAGTGCGACCTGCCCCACCTTGGCGCCCTGCGTCACCCACGACGCCTGGATGTTGGTCACCGAGTCGAGGAACAGCCGAGAAACCGCCAGTGTGCGCAGGTACTCCCAGCCGCTGGCCGCAGTCATCCATTCGCCGCTCGCGGTGTACTCGTCTTCGGCCAGCGCGGTGTTGCCCGGCTGGAAGCTCCACGGGATGAACGCGCGGAAGCCGACGTGGCCGGCCGCGACCGCCTCGTCCTGGACCTCGCGAACGCGCGCCATGTGCTCGACGCGCTCCTCGACCGTCTCAACGCCGCCGAACATCATGGTCGCCGTGGTGGAGATGTCGAGTTGATGAGCCTCACGCATGACGCCGAGCCACTCATCGCTGGTGGCCTTCTTGGGGCTCACGTGTCCGCGCACGCGGTCGACCAGGATCTCGGCGCCGCCTCCCGGCAGCGAGTCGAGCCCGGCCGCGCTCAGCCGAGACAACACCTCGCGCGTGGTGATGCCGGAGATGCGCGCGATGTGCACGATCTCGGGAGGGCCGAAGCCGTGCACGTGGATACTCGGGTGGTCGGCCTTGATGTCGGCGAGCATCGTCTCGTACCACTCGATTCCCAGGTCCGGATGCATGCCGCCCTGCAGCAGGATGGCGGTGCCATCCAGATCGATGGTCTCGGCGACTTTGGTGGCGAGCTCCTCGCGCGTGAGGACGTAGGCGTCGGAGTCCTCGGCCGAGCGGTAGAACGCGCAGAAGCGGCAGCCGGAGACGCAGACGTTGGTGTAGTTGACGTTGCGGTCGACGATGAAGGTGACCTCGTTGCCCGGCACAAGCCGGCGGCGCATCGCCGAGGCGGCAGCACCCAGGTCGAGCAGGTCACCGTCGCGCAGCAGCATGACCGCCTGGTCCGGGGTGAGCCGCAACGTGCCTGCGGCGGCGGAGTTCGCGATTGCGGCGGCGGCCTCGCGGGGCCCAAGCGGCGTCGTCATCGAGCGGCCCCTGCGGCGCCCGCTTCGCGCGTCGAAGATGATGGGCTCGGGAACCGCATCGAGCTGCCCGATGGCGTGCGCCTCCTGCAGGTAGCGCACGAGCCCCTCTCGGTAGCGCGGCTCGAAGCGGAACTGCAGCGCGTCGAAGTAGCTCCGGAAATGCTCGGGCGGGAAGGACTCCCAGCGAGCCGCGTACTCGGAGATGTCGTCGAGATGCTCACGGCAGTAGCCGAGCGACCCGTCGAGCTGGCCGATCACCTCGCGCACGGCGTTCGGCTGCGTCTCGGCGAACTCGCGACGCACCGCCCAGACGGCGTAGACCATGGGCAGGCCGGTCCACGCGGTCCATTCGGTCCCGAGGTCGTACTCGAGTACGCCGTCCGGCTTGTCCCAGTAAGCGCGCAGGGCATCGTCGCCGATCAGCAGGGCGGCGTCGGCATCGCGCAGCATGGCGCCCAGATCCGGCGGCATCTCGGTGTAGCTCGCCGAGACTTCCCAGCGCTTGGCGAGGAGGATGCGGGTCAGGACCTGGGAGGTCCGCGAGCTGCTGGTGAGGGCGACCGTCGCGCCCTCGAGCTCCTCGGCGGGACGCTTCGAGAGCAGCAGGATCGACTGCACGGGACCGTCACTGGAGATGGCGATATCCGGGAGCAGGACGAGGTCGTCGGCGTGACGCGCGTACTCGATCGCCGGGATCGGCGCGATGTCGAGGTCGCCGGTCACCAGCGAGACCGCGAGGTCCTTGGGGTCGGCCTTGATCAGGTCGACGTCGAGGAGCACATCGTTCTTCACCAGCCCGTAGTAGAGCGGCAGGCAGTTCAGGAACTGGATATGGCCGAGACGGGGCTTCTGCATGGCGCGCGTCTACCCGCGATCCTTCGGGAACACGCCGACGAGCGGCGGCGCGCCGATCGGCCCGGCGTTCCAGCGGTGCGGCCTCGGACTCGGCGTCGTACATCTTCACGATCCGGTAGAGCGTGTCGCGCTCGACGGCGACGTGGCCGGTCTCCGCGATCATGCCGACCAGGTCGTCCTTGGAGAGCGCCTCGGGCGTGGTCGCGCCGGCCATGTGCGTGATGCGCTCCTCGACCACGGTGCCGTCGAGGTCGTCGACGCCGAACGCGGTCGAGATCTGCGCGATCTTGAGGCCGAGCATGATCCAGAACGCCTTGACGTGCGGGATGTTGTCGAGCATCAGGCGCGCGATGGCGAGCGTCTTGAGGTCGTCGAAGCCGGTGGTGGCCGGCAGGTCGGCAAGCTCGGTGTTGGCGGGGTGGAAGGCGAGCGGGATGAACGCGAGGAAGCCGCCGGTCTTGTCCTGCTGCTCGCGCAGCCGGATCAGGTGGTCGACGCGCTCCTCGGCGGTCTCGATGTGGCCGTAGAGCATCGTGCAGTTGGTGGCGATGCCGAGCTCGTGCGCCTCGCCGTGGATGCGCAGCCACACGTCGGACTTGGTCTTCTTGTCCCACGCGGCGATGCGGGTGCGGTCGCTGAAGATCTCGGCGCCGCCGCCGGGCAGCGCGTCGAGGCCGGCCGCCTTGCAGGTCGGCGAGCACCTCGCGCGTGGTCTTGCCGCTGATGATCGCCATGTGCTCGATCTCGACGGCGGTGAACGCCTGCACGATCACGTGGTCGGGTACCGCCGCGCGCGTGCGGCGCGACCATGTCGATGTAGAACTCGTAGCTCCAGTCGGGGTGCAGGCCGCGAGACGATGTGGATCTCGTAGGCGCCGTCGGCGGCGCCCTCGGCCGACGGCCTTGGCGACCTCGTCGAGCGTCATCTCGTAGGCGCCGGGCTCGCCGGCGTCGCGCGCGAACGCGCAGAACTTGCAGCGGTTGCGGCAGATGTTGGTCGGGTTGATGTGGCGGTTGACCATGAAGTAGACGCGGTCGCCGTTGATGCGGCGCCGGGCGAAGTCGGCCAGCTGCCCGATGCCGAGCAGGTCGTTGCTCGCGTAGAGCGCGATGCCGTCCTCACGCGAGAGGCGTGTCTCCGGCGAGCGACCTTCTCGGCGATGGGGGAGAGGGCGGGGTCGGTGAGGTTGAAGGAGGTCACGGGTGGACTCCTCGGTAGGCATGGACGCGGGCACAGCCCCTCAAGGATATGCCCCGCGCGGGCAACGTGCCAGAGAGGGCGGGACGGGCGATTCTCGAGGCCGTGTCTGCGGGCTATACGATCTATAGTGATGCATAATGGAATCGAAGACGAGGAATGGTATGCCTCGTTGTGAGTTGGGAAAGACCCAACCAAGTCGTGTGGCGGCTGACAGTGAACACCGCGCAGCCGCCCGTCCATGAGGAGGAATCATGCGCAAGAAATGGAAGGGCGCGGCAGCGGTGTTCGCAGCTGTCGCTGTCGTCGATCGCTCTCGTCGGCTGCTCCACGCGCCTCGGCGCCGAGCACGACGACCCCGGCCGCCGAGAAGGGCCCGATCATCGTGGGTTCGAAGATCGACACCGAGGGCAAGCTGCTCGAGCGCCATCATCCTGGCCAAGCTCGAGAACGCGGGCTTCAAGGTCACCGACAAGAGCGGAACCGGCACCACCGACGTCGTGCGCAAGGCACTGCTCAACAAGGAGATCGACATCTATCCGGAGTACACCGGTTCGGGGCTCATCTTCTTCCCCGAACCAGGACGCGGCCGTCTACAAGGCGGGCGAGGACGGCTACAAGGCCAACCAGTCCAACGACGCGTCCAACGGAGTCGTGTGGCTTGAGCCCGCGCGGGCCAACAACACGTGGGCGCTCGCGGTCAAGAAGGACTTCGCGACCGCCAACAACCTCAAGACCATGACCGACCTGGCCGCCTACGTGAAGGCGGGCAAGCCGATCAAGGTCGCCGCGTCCGACGAGTTCTTCAACAACGCCGACGCGTGGCCTGCCTTCGCCGCTGTCTACGGCTTCGACATCCCCAAGGACAGCCGGGTCGTGCTCTCCGGCGGCGATACCGCCCAGACCGAGAAGGCCGTCGCGGACGGCACGAACGGCGTGAACGTCGGCATGGCCTACGGCACCGACGGTGCGCTTTCCGAGCTCGGTCTGATCGTCCTCGCGGACGACAAGAACGCCCAGCTCGTCTACTGGCCCACGCCGACCATTCGCAAGGAGGTCGCCGAGAAGTATCCTGAGATCGCGACTGAGCTCAAGCCGGTGTTCGAGGCGCTCACGCTCGAGAAGCTTCAGGAGCTCAACGCCCGCATCCAGGTCAACGGCGAGTCGCCGCAGGCCGTGGCCGAGGAGTTCCTCAAGTCCGGCGGGTTCATCAAGTAGCCAGCACCGGCCATACGTCGAGACGAGTCGGGAGCCCGATGACGCGCGGGAACGGACCTTACAAGGTCGGAGTCGCCGCGGCGGTCATCGGGCTCTCGTCGTTCCTGCTGCTGTCGTTCGCCACGGTTCGGCGCAGCCGCATCGCGACGGGTGTCGGCGTGCCGCCGTGGGCGGCTGTCGGACCGGCGCTGACGATCGCTGCTCGTGGTGCTCTGGCTCGTCGTGGCGGTGCTCTCGCTCCGCGAGGGCGGGCCGAGGCGCGCGGCGGCTCGAGGGCTCCTCGGGGGCCGGAATCATCGTGGCACTCGTGGCGCTCTCGGGCCTCGCAGCGAGTCAGCTCGGCCCGCAGGTCGGGCGTTTCGCCCGGGTCTCCATCGGAGGGGGAGCGTGGGTGTCGGCGATCGCGGCCTATGCGCTCGTGCTCGCGAGCCGCCGGCTTCTCGGCAGACGGAGCACGCTCGGCGTGCTCATCGGCGTGCTGGCGCCGGCGGCCATCGTCGTGATGCTGCTCTCAGGCTTCCTCGACGACCTCGGCATCATGAAGGAGTACGCCAACGTGTCGGACCGCTTCTGGATCGAGACGGTCAACACGGTGCTCTTCGCCGCCGTCTCGGTGACCATCGCGACGGCCATCGGCATCTACCTCGGCATTCTCGCCTTCCGCAACAAGCGTCTCGAGCGCCCCGTCTTCGCCACGGTGAGCGTGTTCCAGACGATTCCCGGACTGGCGATGGTCGGCCTGCTGGTCGCGCCGTTCGCGGCGGTCTCCTTCTCGCTGCCGTTCCTGCGCAGGCTGGGCGTCGGCGGGATCGGCTGGGCGCCGATCGTCACCGCGCTGACCCTCTACGCCCTGCTCGCGATCGTGCGCAACACCTTCGCCGGTCTGCGCAACGTGCCGCCGGCGACGGTCGATGCGGGCCGCGGCATGGGCATGACCGAACGCCAGCTCATGCGCAAGGTGGAGCTGCCGCTCGGCATGCCCGTGGTCTTCTCGGGAGTGCGGACCTCGACCGTGCAGACGATCGGCAACGCAACACTCGGCGCGTTCGTCGGCGGAATCACACTCGGGCGGTTCATCTTCCAGGGGCTCGCCGAGCAGTCCCCCGATCTGACCATGCTCGGATCGATCGCGCTGGTCCTGATCGCCGTCCTCACTGACGGCGCGTTGCGCATCGTCCAGCGGCGGGCCTTCAGAACGCATTCCGCGAGCAGCGAAGGGAGCCTTCCGTGATCAGCTTCGATCACGTGACCAAGCGCTACGAGGGCGGCACGCATCCTGCCGTCGACGACCTGTCGCTTGAGATCCCCGAAGGGCAGACGGTGGTGCTCATCGGGCCCTCCGGCTGCGGCAAGTCCACGACGCTGCGGATGGTCAACCGGCTCATCGAGCCGGATTCGGGCGCGGTCTCCGAGGACGGCCGCGACGTGCGCGACTTCCCGCCCGAAGAGCTGCGCCGTCATGTCGGCTACGCGATCCAGGGCGTCGGACTGTTCCCGCACTACACCGTCGCCGAGAACATCGGCGTGGTCCCGCGGCTGCTGGAATGGGCGCCGGAGCGCATCGCCGAGCGCGTCGCCGAGATGCTCGAACTCGTGGGGCTCGACGGTCGTCCTATGCCGAGAAGTACCCCGACGAGCTCTCGGGAGGCGAGGCCCAGCGCGTAGGCGTGGCCCGGGCGCTGGCGGCCGACCCGCCCGTCCTGCTGATGGACGAGCCGTTCGGGGCGGTCGACCCGCTCACGCGTGAGCGGCTGCAAGGCGAGTTCGTGGCCATCCAGGCCCGGCTGCGCAAGACCGTGGTGTTCGTGACCCACGACATCGATGAGGCCGTCAAACTCGGCGACCGCATCGCCATCATGCGCGAGGGCCGCCTCGTGCAGTACGACACGCCCGAGCGCATCCTGGCCTACCCCGCAGACGACTTCGTGGCCGGGTTCGTGGGGGCGGAGCGGGCGCTCAAGCGTCTGTCGCTCGCGTCCATCAGCGAGGCGCTCGACCCGCCCGACGGCGTGACCGATCGCGCGAGCCACCGTGCCGCTCGACTCGTCGCTGCGCACCGCGCTCGCACGCATCATCGAGTACGGCGTCCCGGTCGTCGGGGTCACGGACGAGTCGGGCGCGGTCGTCGGCAGCGTGAGCATCGAGAGCATCGTCGACCGGTTCAAGCGGCCGCTTCTGTGAGACGCGGCCTGACAGCCCGGCTCTTCCTCTGGCCGACGGTGGCATTCGTCATCTACCTGGCCCTCGCCGCCATGCCAGGCCTCTGGAGCGCGGTGCTGCACGCGCTGTTCCCGCAAGAGATACGCGTGCTCTACCAGCAGGCGACGCATGCTCGAGATGATCGGCCGGACCCTGGAGTTGGTCGCCATCTCGAGCGCGCTCTCGGTCGTCCTGGGCGTCTCGCTCGGGACGTTCGTCACGCACCGGGCCGGAGCCGACTTCCACGACGTCGTGGTCGACCTGACCAACCTCGGCCAGACCTTTCCCCCGGTGGCCGTGTTCGCACTCGCGGTGCCCCTGCTCGGCTTCGGCGTCCTTCCCACGGTGCTCGCCCTCACGCTCTACGGAGTGTTGCCGGTGCTCCAGAACACGATCGCCGGGATGCAGGCGCTGCCATCGGCGGTCATCGAGAGCGCGGCGGGCATGGGAATGGGTCCGTCGCAGTCGCTTCGGCGCATCGAGCTCCCGCTCGCATCCCCGGTGATCCTTGCGGGAATCCGCGTGTCGGTCGATCATCAACGTCGCGACGTCCACCATCGGTGCGGTGGCCGGCGCGGGCGGTCTGGGCGCCGCGATCATCTCCGGTCTCGTCAACTCGGATCCCGCGGTGACCCTTCAGGGCGCCGTGCTCACCGCGGCCCTCGCGCTGATCCTCGACGCCTACCTCGGAGCGCTCGAGAAGGGCGTGGCACAAAGCGTCGGAATCAAGACAACGTAGTAATCACATAACCAAACGTGATATAACTGTCTCGTCGGTCACGACGGGACGGAGTGCGGTGTGGGCTGTGCCGAACGCGATAGGGATCTGACGGGCGCGGGTTCGACCCCGTTCGCCGCTCGCTTGGTGCTCCCACTCGAGCCGATGAGCCCCGCGGACCAGGCCGAGCTCTCCGCATCGACGCTCTACGAGACCGGCTACTGGTGCGGTGAGGCGGTGCTCAAGACGATCAACGACCTCGCCGCCGAGCCCCTGTCCGGCGACGTCACCAGGCTGGCCTCCGGCTTCTGCGAAGGCTTCGGCGGCTCGCGCTGCACGTGCGGTGCGCTCGCCGGATCGGTCATGGCCGCCGGGCTGCTGACCGGACGCAGCGGTCCTCAGGACGCTTGGGAGCCGGTCTACGATTTCGCCGGTGAGCTGCGCCGCCGTTTCGTCGCCGACCAGGACGCTGAGACCTGCGATGCCATCGTCGAGCGCATCGGTGATATGGACGACCCCGAGCGCTGGGCCCACTGCGCGGACCTCGTGGGCCGGTGCGCTCGCTGGGTGGTCGAGATCGCCGAGGAGAGCGGCCGCCTCTAGCGCCTCCTCTCCGGCCGGACCGCGGACCCGTCGGACCGCCATCGCCCGTGAGCGCTCTCATCCGGCCTCTGCGCTACTCTGAACCCATGGAGCCCCTGGACCGCACATCCCGCGCAACCAGCGATCGTCTCGGCATGCTGCCGGACGGCGCGCCCGTGCTTGCGCTCGTGAGCGGGGGAGCCGACTCGGTCTGTCTGCTTCGGCTGCTCGCAGCGGGCGTGCTCGGCGAGACCGGCCGCCTCTCGGTGCTGCACGTCAACCATCAACTCCGCGGGGCCGAAGCTGATGCAGACGCGGAGTTCGTTCGCGCGCTGTGCGCCTCGCTCGGCGTCGAGGTGCTCATCGTGCGCTTCGACGTCGCGGCGTACGCCGCCGCCGAGCGCCTCAACCTCGAGGACGCCGGTCGACGGGTGCGGTACCGTTTCGCCGAGGAGGCGCTCGACGCCGCGTGCGCTGCAGCCCGGGTGCCGCCGGGACGGGGACGGATCGCTGTCGCGCACACCCGAGACGACCGGGTCGAGACGTTTCTGATGCGCGCGATCACCGGTTCCGGCGCCGGGGGTCTGTCGTCGATCCCCTACGTCCGAGGCCGCATCGTGCGCCCGCTGCTCGACTGCGACCGCGCCGAGGTGCGCGCCTATCTGCGCGAACTCGGACAGGAGTGGCGCGAGGATGATTCCAACACCGACGAATCCCGGCTCCGGGCGCTCGTCCGCGCACGTATCGTGCCCGTCGCCGAGCAGGTGAACCCGTCGTTCCGAGCGACACTCGCGCGCTCGATCGACCTCCTCGCCGGTGACGATGCGCTCCTGTCTCGCCTCGCCGACGACTTCTCGGTGGACTTCGCCCGGACCACCGCCGAGGGGCGGGTCGAGTTCGACCGGGCGTTCATGGCGACCCTCGACCCCGCGATGGCGCGGCGCACCGTTCGGGCGGCCCTGATTCATGCGTTTCCCGAGGCTTCTCGGCTGGAAGCCTCCCACATCGAGGCCCTCGTGGGGGGACTCTCGGCGGAGGCGTTCGCGCGTGACCTGCCGGGAGGACTGCGAGCCGAGACGGAGTACGGTAAACTGGTCGTCTCGCGAGCGGGAACAGAGCCGCCCGTGCTGGCACCTTGCTTGCTCCCTTTACCCGGCAACGCCGACCTCGGTCAAGCCGGGAGCATCGTAGCCGAGCAGGTCGACCCCGCGGACATCGCCGGCGAAGCCGATTCGGTCACCATCGATGCCGGGAACGCACGCACGTTCGTGGTCGACGCGGTTCATCCCGGAGACAGGATGCAGCCGTTCGGGATGTCCGGATCGCGAAAGCTCTCCGATCTCCTCACGGACACCAAGGTGCCGCGACGGACGCGTGGGACGGTTCCCGTGGTCAGGGACGGGGACCGGATCGTGTGGCTCGCGGGAGTGCGCATGAGTGAGGAGTACCGAGTGGTACCGGGTACCAAGCGGGCCATGAGGCTCACCTGGGATCGAAAAGCGGGCGACTGAGTTCGGCGTTGATGACGAAGGGACGTCTCGGAATCCATGGAACTTCATCCCGACATCTCACACATAGTCCTCTCGGAAGACGAGATCCAGACGCGCGTTGCCGAGCTGGGCGCGGAGATCAGCGCCGACTACGGCGATGAGTCGGTGCTCATGATCGCCGTGCTTCGCGGCGCCGCGATCTTCGTGGCGGACCTGTCCCGGGCCGTGTCCTCGCCGGTCGAGCTCGACTTCATGGCGGTTTCAAGCTACGGCTCCTCCACCAAGTCCTCCGGCGTAGTCCGCATCCTCAAGGACCTCGACGAGACGATCGAGGGGCGCAACGTTTTGGTGTGCGAGGACATTCTGGACACGGGCCTGACACTGAAGTACCTGCTCAAGAACCTGGCTTCCCGCAAGCCCAAGTCCCTTGAGATCGTGGCGCTGCTGAGCAAAGAGGGCAAACAGCGGGTACCAATCAGCTGTAGGTACGTCGGCTTCGCCGTGCCGGACGAGTTCGTCGTCGGCTACGGTCTCGACTATGCCGAGAGATATCGGAACCTCCCGTACGTGGGCGTGCTCAAGCCCGCGATATACGCAGACTAGACGCACGACGCAACGGATTCATTCCCGAGGAGACTAGGTCACCGTGAACAAGAACTTCAGAACCGTGCTGCTGTATCTGGTGCTCCTCGCAGTACTCGTGTGGGTCGTCATGGTACAGCTCAACAAGGGCACCGACGGGCAGCCCAAGGCACTTGCGACGAGCGAGTTCGTCACCGCGGTCAAGACCGGTCGGGTCCAAGAGGTCACCTACGTCGTTCGCGACAGCAAGCTCGCAGGGCAGTACTGGGAGACCGTGAAGGCCAAGGAGGCCAAGGAGACGCCTAAGGCGTTCACCTCGACCTACGTGGGCGCGGACACCCTTGCCGAACTCATGGCTGCGCATCCGGGGGTGACGTACAAGGTCGATGCCTCGGGACCGAGCCCCTGGATCACGATCCTCTCCTCGGTGCTGCCCATCCTGCTGTTGGTGTTCGTGATGTTCTTCTTCCTGAACCAGATGCAGGGCGGCAACTCCAAGATCATGAACTTCGGCAAGGCCAAGGCGAAACGAATGACGCGCGACCAGCCTCGGATCACGTTCAAGGACGTGGCGGGCGTCGACGAGGCGATCGAGGAGCTTGAGGAGATCAAGGAGTTCCTGGCCAACCCCGGCAAGTTCCAGGCGCTGGGCGCCAAGATTCCCAAGGGCGTGCTGCTCGTCGGACCTCCGGGAACCGGCAAGACGCTGCTCGCCCGCGCCGTGGCCGGCGAGGCCGCCGTGCCGTTCTTCTCCATCTCGGGCTCTGACTTCGTCGAGATGTTCGTCGGCGTGGGGGCAAGTCGCGTCCGCGACCTGTTCGAGCAGGCAAAAGCCGCCAACCCCTGCATCATCTTCATGGACGAGATCGACGCGGTCGGCCGCCAGCGCGGCGCCGGCCTCGGCGGTGGCCACGACGAGCGGGAGCAGACCCTGAACCAGCTGCTCGTCGAGATGGACGGCTTCGACAACAAGGACAACGTCATTCTCATCGCCGCCACGAACCGCCCCGACATCCTCGACCCGGCACTGCTTCGCCCGGGCCGCTTCGACCGCCAGATCGTCGTCGACCGGCCCGACCTGAAGGGCCGCTGGGGCATCCTCAAGATCCATGCGCGCGGCAAGCCACTCGCGGACGACGTGGACCTCGAGGTCCTTGCTCGCCGCACCCCGGGCTTCACCGGCGCCGACTTGGCGAACCTCGTGAACGAAGGTGCGCTGCTGGCGGCCCGCCACGGCAAGAAGAAGGTCGACATGCTCGAGCTCGAAGAGGGCATCGACCGTGTCGTCGCGGGTCCTGAGCGAAAGAGCCGCCTCATCTCAGAAGACGAGAAGCGGGTCATCGCGTATCACGAGTCCGGTCACGCCATCATCGGGCACGTGCTGCCGAGCGCTGACAAGATCCACAAGGTCACGATCATCCCTCGTGGTCGATCGCTCGGCTCCACCTGGCACCTGCCCGAGGAAGAGAAGTTCCTGGGCACCAAGCAGGCGATGCTCGCCGACCTCGCAAGCTTCCTGGGCGGACGTGTCGCCGAGGAGATCGCCATCGGCGACGTCACGACCGGTGCGAGCAACGACATCGAGCGGGCCACCAAGCTCGCCAAGCAGATGGTCACCCAGTTCGGCATGAGCGAGAAGCTCGGCCCGCAGACGTTCGGCGAGGCCAACCACGAGGTGTTCCTCGGCAGGGACTTCTCGGCGAACGCGGACTACTCGCCCGAGGTCGCCTACGAGATCGACAAGGAGATCTCGCGGCTCATCGACGACGCCTACGAGAAGGCGCGGACGATCCTGACCGAGCGTCGTTCGCAGCTCGATCAGATGGCCGCCGTGCTCATCGAGCGCGAGACCATCGGCAAGGACGAGCTGTTGGCCCTGCTCGAGGACCGCTGGGACGAGTACGTCGCCAACGAGCCGCCGGGCGATGATGACAACGATGCAAGTGCCGCGGTCATGGTCGAAGAGGCGCCCGCGGAAGCCGAGGAGCCCGAGGTCATGCCGGACCCGCCGATGGCACCGGGAACGCCTCCAGCCTTCAACGCGTAGAATAGAGGGCGGCACGGCACTGCGCGCGACGGGGAACGCCGCAGCTAGCGGTGGCGTGGCAACGGTCGGTCGGGCACGGTTCGTACCACGGGGGGTGGCATGGAGCCGACGCGTGAAGGTTTGTCGGAGGACAGTAGCGCCGGCAATGGCGCGGCGCCGTCGTGGCGCGATGGCCTGGCTGGTCTCTCGGCCGGCCTCACTCGTGCCAGGCGACGGCGCATCAGCCAAGGCGAGCTCATCAGGACGCTGAACGAGGTCGCAGAGGCGGTCTCATCGGCTCTCAGTGTCGAAGAGGCGATGCGCGCCATCGTCGAGCGCGCGAAGCGGGTGACCGACACCGACAAGGCCGCGATCATCCTTGCCGACGAGCATGACGGTCAGCTCGACATCGATACCATCATCGTGCGCGGTCGGCGCGACCAGCACCTGCAGGAATGGTGGCAGCACCGGCTCGAGTCGCTCGGAGATCGATTGTGGGAGACGCCGGATAGCGCCCTGGAGTACCACGCCGACGAAGCGGCCTGGCTCCTGTGGTCTCCCATCCACGTCAAGAATCGCCCCGTCGGAGTGCTGTGCGCGATCAACTCAGCGGATCGGCCGTTCTCCGACGTCCACACGGACTTCCTGGCTGTCCTGTCGGCGTTCGCCGGCTCGTCCATCGAGAACGCGCGTCTCACCGAACAGAGTCGCTACGTGCTGCTCGCCAGCGAGCGCGACCGGATCGCTCGTGAGATGCACGATGGCGTCTTGCAGTCGCTCTTCTCGGTCTCGCTCGCCCTGGAGCTCTGCAAGAAGCAGGTCAGCCGCGATCCTCACGGCGTTGTCGTGCGACTTGACGAACTCCAGACCCAGCTGAACGTGGCGATGGTCGAGATCCGCCGCTTCGTCTACGACTTGCGTCCCGTGAAGCTCGCGGAGCTCGGTCTGGCGGGCGCGATCGACTACTGGATCACCGAGGTCACGATGGGCAGAGACGCGCGGGGCAGGCTTGTCGTCGAGGGGGTGGCTCCACTCATGTCGCCGGCGCAGGAGGCGTGTCTCTACCGCGTCGCGAAGGAGTCCGTGAGCAACGTCGTCAAGCACGCGTCGGCCGGCCACTTCGAAGTGAGACTGGTCGGAATGCCCGACCTCGTCCGCCTGGTCATCTCAGACGACGGGCGCGGATTCGACCCGATCCATGCGGTCAACGGGGGAGGCGCAGGAATCGGCCTGCACAGCATCCGAGACCGTGTCGCACGAGCCGGTGGGACGCTCAGAGTCGAGAGCGCGCCGACCGGCGGCACCACGATCACTGTAGAGCTGAAGCCGGGAGGCATCGATGGACAGGACCGCGATAACCGTCTTCATAGCCGATGATCACGAGCTCGTCCGATTCGCTCTCCGGAAGCTGCTCGAAGCCGAGCCGGATCTCAACGTAGTCGGAGAGGCGGGCGACAGCGAGGGTGCGATCTCCGGTTGCGCCGAGACCAACCCCGACGTGCTCCTGCTCGATCTGCGGATGCCGGGCTCCGGGGGCGTCGAGGTCTGCCGACAGGTGCGCGTCATGTGCCCTGACACCTCGGTTCTCGTCCTCACCAGTTTCGATGAGGACGAGGAGGTCTTCGGCGTCCTGAGCGCCGGAGCCTGTGGCTACATCCTGAAGGACACGCGGCCGGAGCATCTTGTCAGTGCGATCCGATCCGTCGCCGACGGTCAGACCGTCTTCGACCCCAGTGTGGCTGGCCGCATCATATCCGGGAGGGACGAGCCGACCTCCGCAGACGGGACGGATCAGCTCTCGAGTCGCGAGATGGAAGTGCTGCAGCTGATGGCGCAGGGGTGCTCGAACAAGGAGATCGGGCGCCTTCTGTGGATCGGGGAGACCACGGTCAAGACCCACGTGAGCCACATTCTGCGCAAGTTCGGAAAGGTGGATCGCACGCAAGCCGTGCTTGAGGGCGTCAGACTCGGCGTGATCCGACTCGACCCCTAGACCTGATCGAGCCGTGCGCTCCTGCCAGCCTGCACTTGCAGGGGCCGGATGCTTGCGCGAATCGAGTACCCTGAAGTTCGGTCGCATGCACCCGCAACTGTTGAGCCGGAAGGACGCGATGATGGATCGCGAGAAGATCGAAGAAGGCGTCCGCCTCATCCTCGAAGGTGTCGGAGAGGACGCCGGTCGAGAGGGCCTGCTGGACACCCCTCGCCGTGTCGCGGACATGTACGAGGAGGTATTCGCCGGTCTCGGCGCCGACCCGGCGGAGCACTTCTGCGTGACCTTCAACGAGGGCCATCAGGAGATGGTGCTCGTGCGCGACATTCCGCTGTACTCGGTATGCGAGCACCATCTGGTGCCGTTCATGGGTCGCGCACACGTCGCGTACATCCCGGGCAAGTCCGGGCGTATCTGCGGGCTGTCAAAGCTCGCACGGGTGGTCGACGTGTTCGCCAAGCGGCCGCAGGTGCAGGAGCGGATGACCTCGCAGATCGCCGACACGATCGTCGAGCACCTCGAGCCCGCGGGAGTGATCGTGGTCATCGAGGCAGAGCACTTGTGCATGTCGATGCGCGGCGTCAAGAAGCCCGGTTCGGAGACGATCACCAGCGCCGTGCGTGGCATCTTCCAGCGCAACGCCGCGACGCGCGCGGAGGCCATGTCGCTCATCACCGATCGGAGCCGCCGATGAGCGGCGTGTGGCGTTGCGGCAGCTTCGAGCTCTCGCTCGCGCGACCGCTGGTCATGGGCATCCTGAACGTGACACCCGACTCCTTCTCCGACGGCGGGCAGCACGACGATCCTACGAGCGCCGTCATCTGGGGCGAACGGCTCATCGCGGAAGGGGCGGCGATCCTCGACATCGGAGGAGAGTCAACCAGGCCCGGGGCCGAGCCGCTGAGCGGTCAGGCCGAGCTCGCCCGCGTCCGGCCGGTCGTCGGCCGCTTCGCCGGGGATCCGGTGCCGGTCTCGATCGACACACGCCACGCGGAGGTCGCCAAGGCGTGCGTCGATGCCGGAGCAAGCATCATCAACGACGTCTCGGGCTTTCGTGACCGCGGGATGGTCGAAGTGGCTGCGGGCAGTGATGCCGGCGTGGTGATCATGCACATGCTCGGCGAGCCCGGGACGATGCAGATCAATCCGCGCTACGGCGACGTGGTCCGCGAGGTCGGCGGCTATCTGCTTGCGCAGGCGACGGTCCTTGAGGCCGCCGGGGTCGAGCGCGAGCGCATCGCTATCGACCCCGGGCTCGGCTTCGGCAAGACCCTGGAGCACAACCTCGAGCTGCTCCGCCGGCTTCCCGAGATCGTGGAACTCGGCTATCCCGTCGTGGTCGGCGTGTCGCGCAAGCGGTTCCTGGGGGACATCACCGGCGTGTCCGAACCTTCCGAGCGTCTCGGCGGTTCGATCGCAGCCGCGCTCTGGGCAGTGGAGCGGGGTGCTGCGGTCGTGCGTATGCACGATGTCGGAGCGACCTCGCACGCACTTGCCGTCAGGCGGGCGATCGAGGGATAGCGCGGCGAGCCAGGCGACTGCGTTCCGGCAGGTTTCGCGCCGTTTGCCGACCCGTTCCAGCCGCATGGCGGAGTCGTTTCATCCGTGCGAGCGGATTCCTCATGGACTGACGCTCCACTCTGGTAGAATGTGCGCGTCTTGGGAGGGGTGCGGGCCGAACCACGGCCACACCGTCGAATCTGGAGGAGAAATGCCCACTCTGCCGCTGTACCTTGGCATACTCGCCGGCGTAGTCGCCGCCGCCTATGCCGGCTTCCTGATCATGAGGATCAACAAGTTGCCGGCCGGCAACGAGAAGATGCAGGAGATCGCAGGAGCGATCCAAGAGGGCGCGATGGCGTACATGGGGAGGCAGTACCGCGTGGTTGCGATCGTCGCGGTGGTGATCGCCATCGCACTCGCGATCCCCGGGTTCTTCGGGGTCCCCGGCTTCGGCATCTGGACCGCCGTCGGTTTCATCCTCGGCGGCGCAGCGTCCGCTTCAGCCGGGTTCATCGGCATGGGTATCTCGGTTCGGGCGAACGTGCGGACCGCTGAGGCCGCGCGCGGTGGTCTGCCCAAGGCGCTCAAGGTCGCCTTCGAGGCCGGGAGCGTGACCGGTCTGTTCGTCGTCGGGCTCGGCATCCTGTCGGTGTCGATCATGGCGATCCTGGTCTCGATGGGAATCGCCCCGACCGCGGCGCTCGTGGGCCTCGGCTTCGGTGGTTCGCTCATCTCGGTCTTCGCTCGTCTCGGCGGCGGCATCTTCACCAAGGCCGCTGACGTGGGCGCCGACCTCGTCGGCAAGGTCGAGGCAGGCATCCCCGAGGACGACCCCCGCAACCCGGCGGTCATCGCCGACAACGTCGGCGACAACGTCGGCGACTGCGCCGGCATGGCCGCCGACCTCTTCGAGACCTACGTGGTCACGACCGTCGCGGCGATGCTCATCGGCATCCTTGCGTTCGGTGAGACCGGCATGGCCTTCTCACTCGGCGTGCCGATCGCGCTGGGCGCCGTCTCGATCGTCGCGTCGATCATCGGTACCTTCTTCGTTCGCATGAGCCCCAACGGCACGATCATGGGTGCGCTCTACAAGGGCCTGTGGGCCGCAGCGGCTATTCGCCGCCATCCTGTTCTATCCGGTCATCGTGTGGCTCACGCCCTCGGTCCAGGTCTTCAAGCTGACCGAGATCGGCAGGACGCTCGTGGCCGTCGGGGCCGAGGTCGGTCCCAGCCCGCTCACCGTCTGGTTCTGCGCCCTCGTCGGCATCGGCCTTACGGCGGCGATGGTCTACATCACCGACTACTACACCGGCTCGAAGTTCCGCCCGGTTCGCACCATCGCCCAGGCGTCGGTCAGCGGCCACGGAACCAACGTCATCCAGGGCCTCGCGGTCGGCATGGAGTCGACCGGCCTTCCCGTCATCGCCATCGCGCTCGCGACGATCATCAGCTTCTCGCTCGCCGGCATCTACGGCATCGCCGTCGCCGCGCTCTCCATGCTCTCGATGGCCGGCATCGTCGTCGCGATCGACGCCTTCGGCCCGGTCACCGACAACGCCGGCGGCATCGCCGAGATGGCCGGCCTGCCGGCCGAGGTCCGGACCGTCACCGACGCGCTCGACGCCGTCGGCAACACCACCAAGGCCGTCACCAAGGGCTACGCGATCGCTTCGGCCGCCCTGGCGGCGGTCGTGCTGTTCGCGGACTTCACGCACGCCATCACCGAGGCGACCGCCGTGATGCCCAAGGTCCCGACGCTCGTGTTCAACCTCTCCAACCCCTACGTGCTGGTCGGTCTCTTCATCGGCGGCTGCGCTGCCGTTCCTCTTCGCGTCGCTCGCCATGACGGCGGTCGGTAAGGCCGCCGGTGCGGTCGTCGAGGAGGTGCGCCGCCAGTTCCGCGAGATCCCGGGCATCATGGAGGGCACCGCGAAGCCGGACTACGCTCGCTCGGTCGACCTGGTGACCCAGGCCGCACTCAAGGAGATGACGCTCCCCGCGCTCATCCCCACCGGCGTTCCGGTGCTCATCATCGCTCTCGGCTTCGTGCTGAAGGCCTTCGGCTTCGCCAACGCCTTCGAGTTCACGGCGCTCCTGCTCGGCGGCGCGCTTGTCGGCACCATCGTCACCGGGCTCTTCGTCGCCATCTCGATGACGTCGGGCGGCGGTGCGTGGGACAACGCCAAGAAGCGTTTCGAGGACGGCTTCGTCGACAAGGACGGTGTCAAGCACCTCAAGGGCAGCGAGGCCCACAAGGCCGCTGTCACCGGTGACACGGTCGGCGATCCTTACAAGGACACCGCCGGTCCGGCGCTCAACTCGATGATCAAGGTCTTCAACATCGTCGCTCTGTTGCTGGTCCCGCTTCTCGTTCTCCTCGCAGGCTAGAGAACGAAGCATCGCTTCAACTGCGGCCCTCCGGCTCTTGCCGGGGGGCCGTGTCATTGCCTGATTGCCAATGCGCGCCGAGCGGGAATACACCCTATGCAGCGGCGCGCCTGCTCCGCACGGCCGAGAAGGAGAATGTGACGATGCCTACCGCCTACCTAGCGCTCGGAAGCAACGAAGGAGACCGCCTGTTGAATCTGGGTCGAGCCGTGGACGCCCTGTCCGAGCTCCCGGAGACCCGGATCATCGCAGTATCGCGTGCCTACGAGTCTGAGCCCGCCTATCTCGAGCAGCAGCCGCTCTTCGCCAACGCCGTGGTGGCGATCGAGACCGATCTGGACTCCGAGCAGCTGCTCGCCTACGTCCGACAGATCGAGGACAGCATGGGCAGGGTCCGTGAGGTCGAGAACGGCCCGCGCTCGATCGACCTCGACATCCTGCTCGTGGGCGACGATGACCTGCAGAGCCCCGATCTCACCGTTCCGCATCCGCGCATGCTCGAGCGCGACTTCGTGGTCACCCCGCTGCTCGAGATCGCCCCGAGGATCCATCTCCCCGATGGGACGCGCGTCTCAAGACAGAACGCCACGGTGGGGACGGTCGTCGGCGACCTTGGCCCGGTCCCCGATGTGGGTGCTCTCCACAACGACCCCGTGCTTCCGGGCGAGTGGGTCGACGTCGCCGATGGCAGCCGGGACCAAGACGTGGTCGCCGGCTGGGATCCGCAGCTCATGCTGGTCCGCGAGGTCCTCGAGCAGGCCGAGATACCGTACCGGTGGGATCCGTATGAGCCGGAGGCGACCACCGACCCGTTCGGCTTGCCGATGGAGTTCCGCCTGCTGGTCCCCGAGGGCTATCGCAACAAGGCGGTGGAGCTGATCGCGGCCGTCATGGCAGCCGAACCGCAGTTCCCCGCGGATCAGCTCGAGGAGGACTGAACCGACAGCGCACGCTCGTCCAAGCGCTATACTGTGCTCCCCGTCGGAGGCGCCGCGTGGACCGATGCAGAAGGCTCGGCTGCGACGGCGAACCGCTAAAGGAGAACCCATGAGTGCACAGACCCCCTCGGGTCCCACTCCCCGCATCACCGCCGCATCGTTGCGCGTGATGAAGGAGGCGCGGCGACCCATCGTGATGCTGACTGCCTACGACTACCACTCAGCCCGTCTCGTCGACGCAGCCGGAGTGGATGCCGTGCTTGTCGGCGATTCGCTCGGCATGACCGTCCTCGGTCACGGGTCGACCCTCTCTGTCACCGTCGACGACATCGTCCGGGCGACTTCGGCGGTGTCGCGTGCGGTCTCCAGCGCGCTCGTGATCGCCGACATGCCGTTCATGTCCTACCAAGCCGACTATGCCGAAGGCATGCGCAACGCGGGCCGCATGCTCTCCGAAGGAGGGGCACACGCCGTCAAACTCGAGGGCGCCTCGTTCGATACCATCGCGCTCGTCGGAGGGCTCGTCTCGGCCGGCGTCCCGGTCATGGGTCATGTCGGGCTCACCCCGCAGTCGGTCAATGTTCTCGGCGGCTACCGGACTCAGGGCAACGTCGCCCCGACCGCGGCCCAGGTCATCGCCGACGCCGTCGCGCTTGATGCCGCGGGCGCCTTCGCGATCGTGCTTGAGTGCGTTCCCGCAGAGCTCGCCGCGCGCATCAGCGCACTCGTGACCGTCCCCACCATCGGGATCGGCGCTGGAGTGGGATGTGATGGCCAGGTCCAGGTCTTCCACGATCTGCTCGGCCTCGGGGAGTTCCTGCCACGCCACGCGAAACGCTACGCCGAACTCGGCGACCAGATCCAGGGCGCCGTGTCCGCCTACGCGGAAGAGGTCCGCTCGGGGGCATTCCCGGGAGAGGGCCAGTCGACCCACATGGACGGGGCAGTGCTCGCCGAAGCCGAGATCCTGTACGCCGCGGAGTTTGGCGACGAGTTCGACGGAGACCTCGCGTGATCGAGCGGATCGCGAGCAAGAGCGAGGTCCGCTCGGCCGTCGCCGAGGCGCGCAGAGAGGGCCGGACCATCGCGCTGGTGCCCACGATGGGAGCGCTGCACGAGGGGCATCTCTCGCTCGTTCGTGCGGCACGGGCACGGGCCGACTTCGTCGTGGTGTCGGTGTTCGTGAACCCGACTCAGTTCGGTCCCGCCGAGGACCTCGACCGCTATCCGCGCCGCATCGATGCGGATCTGGAGCTGCTCGGTGATGAGGGGGCCGACATAGGCTTCGTCCCGAGCGCCGACTCGATGTACCGGGACGGGACCGACGTCGTCGTCGACCCCGGCAGGCTGGCCGAAAGGTGGGAGGGTCAGCTTCGTCCCGGACACTTCGCGGGAGTGACGACGGTGGTCGCCAAGCTCCTCAACCTGATCTCGCCCGATCTGGCGTTCTTCGGCGAGAAGGATTACCAGCAGCTCAAGGTGGTCAGCCGAATGGTGCGGCAGCTCGACTTCGGCGTCACCATCGTCGGGTGTCCCATCATCCGGGATGCCGACGGGCTTGCCCTGTCGAGCCGCAGCGTCAACCTCCCCGCCGCGGAGCATGCGACCGCGCTGGGGCTGCCCGAGGCGCTCGAGGCGGCCGCTCGACTCGTCGCCTGGGGTGAGACGGAGGTCGGCACCATCGAAGCCGAGATGCGAGCGGTGGCGGCCACGCACGCCGAGGGCGGGCTGCTGCTCGACTACGCGGTAGTCGTGGATCCCGACAGCCTGGAGCCGCTTGAGCGGCTTGACGGACCCGCCCGCGCCCTCGTCGCCGGCCGCGTGGGGACAACCCGCCTTCTCGACAACTGCGCACTCACTCCGTCGGAGCGTGCGTCGTGATCGACATCCCTGCCCTGTCAGCCGAGATCCGCGAGCTCGCACGCGAGTGCGACGCCGTCATCCTCGCCCACAACTACCAGCGCGCCGAGGTACAGGACGTCGCTGATTTCGTGGGCGACTCCCTGGGCCTTTCAAGGCAGGCGGCGGAGACCTCTGCGACCACGATCGTGTTCGCGGGCGTTCACTTCATGGCCGAGACCGCCAAGATCCTCGCCCCCGAGAAGACCGTCCTGCTCCCGGAGCCCCGGGCGGGCTGTCCCATGGCAGACATGCTCACCGGCGAGCAGCTGGTCGCGTGGAAGGCCGAGCACCCCGGCGTCGCCGTGGTGACCTACGTGAACTCCTCGGCGGAGGTCAAGGCCGAGAGTGACGTCTGCGTGACCAGCGCCAACGCCGTGGCCGTTGTCAGAGCGCTCGGCGCCGAGAGGATCCTCTTCGCACCGGACCGCAACCTCGGTTCTTGGGTGGCGCGGTCGCTTCCCGACGTAGAGGTGCTCCTGTGGGACGGTTGGTGCCCGACGCACGACGACGTGACCGTCGAGCAAGTGGCGGCAACGCGTGCCGAGCACCCCGCCGCGCTCGTGATGGCGCACCCCGAGTGTCGCCCGGAGGTCGTCGACCTCGCTGACGCGGTCCTCTCCACGTCGCAGATGCTCGCGTTCGCGGCCGCACGGCCCCGCTAGCGAGTTCATCGTCGTCACCGAGGCCGGGCTGCTGCACGCGCTGCAGAAGGCCGCGCCCGACAAGCGGTTCTTCGAGCTGTCGCCTCGGATGCTGTGCCCCAACATGAAGCTCACGACGCTCGTCAAGGTCCGGGACTGCCTGCTCCGGGGGGATGGAGCGGTGACCGTGGACGCGGATACCCGCGAGCGCGCTCTGCTCGCCGTCGAGCGGATGGTCGCAATTGGCTGACGGTCTGCCGGGCGACATCGCCGAATCGGGGGCCGACGGCGGCAGGCCAACGGGGCGCCCGAGGGCGGGGATACTCCCGGCGGCTCTTTCGCGCCGGTTCCTGATCGACTTCGACACCGACTCGTGCGTGACGCACGAGTGCGACGTTCTGGTCGTGGGAAGCGGCATCGCGGGTCTGACCGCGGCCCTCGCCGCATCGAAGACGCTCCGGGTCGCGTTGGTCACCAAGGGCCGACTGACGGAGACCAACACCTGGTATGCCCAGGGCGGCATCGCCGGTGCGGTCGGCGAGGCCGACAGCGTCGAGCTGCATCTTGCCGACACGCTCGTCGTCGGTCAGGGCCTCTGCGACGAAGCCGTTGTCCGCGCCGTGGTCGGTGAGGCGCCCGAGGCGCTCGCGGGGCTTCGCGACTACGGCGTGCACTTCGACCTCGCCGAGGGGGGCGAGGTTGCGCTCGCTCGCGAGGGCGGCCACTCCCTCCCGCGCGTGCTGCATTCGGGCGACGCGACCGGTGCCGCCATCCAGCGAGCGCTCACCGATGCGCTTCGCGCGAGCGAGCGCGTCGAGGTGTTCGAGCAGCGCTTCCTCGTCGATCTGCTCACGGAACGCGAGCGGTGTGTCGGCGCGCTCGTGGTCGACACTGCGACGGGTGCGCGCGAGGTCTTCTGGGCGGATGCGGTCGTGCTTGCGACGGGCGGCGCCGGGCAGGCATACCGCGTCACCACCAACCCCGCTATCGCCACCGGTGACGGGCTTGCGGCCGCGTGGCGGGCCGGGGCGCGCGTCGCGGACCTCGAGTTCGTGCAGTTCCATCCCACCGCGCTCGACCACGATGCGGCACCCCGGTTCCTGATCACCGAGGCGCTTCGCGGAGAAGGGGCCTACCTCCTCGACTGCTCGGAGGAGCGCTTCATGCTCGGCGTGCATCCTCTGGCAGAACTGGCACCGCGCGACGTGGTGAGCCGCGAGATCGAAGCGGTCATGGCGCGCTGCGGGCGCGGCAACGTCTGGCTCGACGCGCGGCATCTGGGCGAGGAGTACCTTCGCAGCAGGTTCCCGACGATCTGGGACGCTTGTGCGGAGGCCGGCTACGATCTGTCGCGTGACCTTCTGCCGGTCGCGCCCGCAGCGCACTATCTCGTCGGCGGGGTGCTCGTGGATGTGGACGGCCGTAGCAGCCTCCCCGGGCTCTACGCCTCCGGCGAGGTCACGGCGAGCGGTCTTCATGGAGCCAACCGGCTCGCTTCGAACTCGCTGCTCGAGGGGTTGGTCTTCAGCAGACGCATCGCCCGCGCGCTTCAGGAGTCGAGCGAACCCCCTTTGCGCCGGCGCATCTCGTGGTCGGCTCCGGAGGCGAGGCAGGTGCTCGACGTTCGCCAAGGAAGCGAGGCCGCCCTCGTCTCGGCGGCAGTCAAGGACGTCATGCAGCGGCACGTCGGGATGAGCCGCAGCGATGAAGGGCTTGCCAGCGCCGCGGCTGATCTGGAGGCGCTCGGCTCGCTGGACAAGGCGGAGGGCGACTCGGCCACCGAACTCGAGGTGGCCAATCTGCTCACGGTCGGCACCCTTATCGCTCATGCAGCGTGGCTGCGCACGGAGTCGCGTGGCTGCCACTTCCGACGCGACTACCCCTCCCGTCGCGATGAGTCGTGGCGTGTGCGGATCGTGCAGCAACGCGGCGAAGCGCCGGCTCGAATCGGCGTCGAGGGACATATCATGCGGTGGAGCGGGGCGGACGGGTCACTCGGCGAGCGCGAAACGCCGCTACGGCCCACCGCGTGGTCAGAGACCGACTAGGGAGCGGCCCAGCGTGTTCGTGTCACCCGACAGCTCGAACATCATCGCACTCGCGCTTGCCGAGGACTTCGGCGTCGCGCCTGAGCGCTTCGGCCCGAGTGCCGAGGGCGATCCGGCCTTGCTGGAGTGCGACGTCACGAGCTTCTCGGCCATCGGCCTCGACGCCCGCTTCTCCGGAACCATCGTCGCCCGGCAGGCCTGTGTCGTGGCGGGACTCCCATTGGTCGCCGAGGTCTATGACACGCTGTCTGCTGCGGCCGGGCTCATCGACCCGGTCGAGGTCTTCCCGCTCGTCGCCGAAGGCACGCGGGTGCGTGTCGGCACCGCCGTCGCGGAGGTCGAAGGGATCGCGGCTGCTGTCCTCGCGGGCGAGCGCACGGCACTCGACTTCCTGATGCAGCTCTCGGGCATCGCGACGCACACGGCCGAGTGGGTCAAAGCTGCGGGAGGCCGTTTCGACGTCTGCGATACCCGAAAGACGCCGCCGGGGTTCCGCGCACTCGCGAAGTATGCGGTTCGGGTGGGAGGTGGCTTGAACCACCGCCTCGGGCTCTACGACATGGTGCTCGTCAAGGACAACCACATCCGACGCGCCGGCGGCATCACGGCCGCGGTTGAGAAGGCGCGTGCCGCTCGGCCGGAGCTGCTCGTGGAGGTGGAGGCGGACTCGCTGTCCCAGGCGATCGAAGCGGTCGCAGCGGGCGCGGACCTGGTGCTGCTCGACAACTACGAGGACGCCTCCCTCAAGAGCACGGTCGCCGAGGTGCGGACGGCCGCGAGACAGGCCGGCCGCGAGGTGCTCATCGAGGCTTCGGGCGGTATGACACTCTCACGCGCGCGTGCGCTTCGAGACTCCGGTGTCGACCGGGTGAGCACGAGTACGCTCACCATGGGCACGCCGGTCGTCGACTTCGGTCTGGACGACGAGCCGGGCGGGGGTGCCGGCGCGTGAACTTCCTGCAATCGATTCTCGAGTGGGCTCTCTCTGCGCTCGGGACCTGGGGCTACCTGATCGTCTTCGTCGCCACCGTGCTCGAGAATCTCTTCATCGTGGGCAGTTTCACCCCCGGGGACGTCCTCACGGCCGCGGCCGCGTTCACCGCCGCTACCGCGCAGGGGCAGGGGCTCAACCCGTTCGTGATCTTCGCCCTTGCGACGCTCGGCACGTTCATCGGCACCAACATCAGCTACTTCATCGGCCGACGCGGGGGCCGTGACCTCATCGAGCGCGTCGGTCCTCGCTTCGGCGTCAAGGTCGAGGCGATCGAGGCAGGCGAGGAGTACTTCGAACGCCACGGCTCGCAGACCATCATCATCGCCCGCTTCGTGGCGGTGATGAAGAACCTCGCGCCCGCCATCGCCGGCGCGTCCCGGATGAACCTGTTCTGGTTCGAGGTGTACAGCTTCGTCGGTTCGGTCGGCTACGCCGCGATTCTGGTCGGGATCGGCTGGTTCCTGGGCTCGAACTTCCGCCAAGGGCTCGCCTATCTGGGTGCGTTCTCCTGGTTGGTCCTTGCGGTGATCTTCGTCGGCGGGATCATGTTGTGGGTCGCAAAGCGGCGGCACGACCGCAGGATGCTCGCCGCAGGAGCAGCCGACTTCGAGTCCGAGCACGGGGGTCGTCTGGCTCAACCGGCGGGGGACGATGCCGATGACCACGCGTGAGGCGGTGCTTGAGGCGCTTCGCGAGTCGGCCGGCGCGGGGCTGAGCGGGGAGGTACTGGCGGCATCCCTCGGTGTCAGCAGGGTGGCGATCGGCAAGCACGTCAGCGCCCTACGCGCGGATGGCTACGCGATCGAGGCCCGGCCGGGACTCGGCTACACCCTGGTATCGGTACCCGATGCCCCACTTCCGCTCGAGGTGGAGCGGCTGCTCCGTCCGGGGTTCTGGTCGGATCTGTCGGGGGGCGGGGAGACCGGATCGACCAACGACGATGCCCGCTCGCTCGCTCGCGCTGGAGCCGGAGAAGGCACCGTGGTACTGGCGTCGCGACAGACGGCGGGCCGAGGACGGCTCGGACGCATCTGGGAATCGCCCGACGGAGGCGCGTACTTCTCCATGGTGCTCAGGCCGCCGGTTTCGCCGGCGGAAGTCGCCTCCCTCGCGCTCGCAGTGGCCCTCGGAATCGCCGAGGGGCTCGAGTCGCTCGGCTGCGATCCCTCGGTCAAGTGGCCCAACGACGTGTTGGTCCATGATGGAAAGGTCGCCGGCGTCCTCCTCGAGATGGCGGCCGAGTCAGACCGCGTCGACTGGGTCGTGGCAGGCGTCGGGGTCAACGTGTGCCGTCCGATGCCGCGGGGTTCAGGCGTTTCGACCGCCGCCTACCTGCGCGAGTCGATCGGCGCCAGCGTGCCCGAAGTGGTCGCGGCCCTGCTCGATGGGATCGCATCCGCCTACGGGCGCTGGCTCGACGGAGGCTTCGAGCCCCTGCGGGCCGGCTACGAGTCGCGGCTCACGCTCTCGGGCTCTCCCGTGCGCGTGAGCAATCTCGATGGGTCCGTGATCGCCGAGGGCATCGCGCACGGGGTGGACGAACAAGGCCGCTTGCTGGTTGAGTCGGAGCAGGGCGTCGTGGCTGTCACGGCCGGCGAGGTGACTCTGCGTGCTTGACGCGCCGGTTGGCTCCCCGTACCGTTAACCATGAGGCCATGCGACAGTTAACGGAGGCCCCTTGTCTCGCTTTGAGCCCTCTCCTGATTCTCCAGCGACCCCCCAGGTCGTGTCGGTGACCCGATCATCCACGCCGACGAGTTCCTCGCGCCTGCGGCACCTGGTGGCCGCGGCGCTCATCGCTGCTTTCATGGCTGCGACCGGATGGATAGCGATACCGGTCGGTCCCGTTCCGGTCACGCTCCAGATCTTCGGAGTCGTGCTCGCGGCGCTCCTGCTGTCATGGGAGTGGGCGGCCGTCGCGCTCGGAATCTACCTCGTCTTGGGTGCGGCCGGAGTCCCGGTGTTCGCTCTGGGGACGGCCGGGCTCGGCGTGGTCCTCGGGCCCACCGGCGGCTACGTGATCGGCTTCGCGCTCGCGGCGCCTGCGGGCGCTTGGATCCGGCAGACCCTCGAACGTCGTGGGATGGAGCAGCTGTTCGCCGACGCTTGCTCGGCGGCGACGGTGATCGCGGTCGTCTATCTGATCGGCTGGTTGCAGCTGGCCGCGGTGACCAACATGGGGCTGCTGAAGGCGTTCCTGGTCGGCGTGGTGCCGTTCGTTCTGCCGGATGCCGTCAAGGCCGCAGTCGCCATCGCCATAGCCTCTGCGGTCAGGGTCTCGGGCGTGAGGCTCTAGCCGACGGGCGGTTCCTCGGCGATCGCCGGGAGCACGACGGTCATGCGCGCACCGCCTGCGGGGAGGTTGGCCGCCTCGATACGCCCCCCGTGCGCCGTGACGATGGCGCGAACGATCGCCAAGCCGAGGCCGGCGCCCCCGCTCGACCGGGTCCGGCTCGTGTCGGCGCGGTAGAACCGGTCGAAGAGCCGCGGCAGGTCCTCGGGAGGGATGCCGGGACCGTCGTCGATCACGGAGAGCACCGCGCGGTCTCCCTCGGCTGTGAGCTCCACGACCACATGGCCGCCCTCGCCGACGATCCGGCTCGCATTGTCGACGAGATTGAGCACCACCTGCTGGAGGCGGTCGACGTCGCCGAGCACGAGCGGCGCGCGACCGTTGACGGTCAGCGTGACGTCGCGATCTTCGAGCAGGGGTTCGAGCATCGCCTCGGCACGGTCGGCCGCCAGTCTCAGGTCGACCCGGGTCAGCGGGAGTTCGCCGGTCGCTCCCTCGATGCGCTGGAGCGTCAGCAGGTCGTTCGCGAGGCGTCCCAGCCGCTCGGCCTCGAGTGCGATGGTGGTGAGGAACCGCTGCTGGTCGTCGGGTTCGACGTCCCCGTCGAGCAGCGTCTCGGCGGCGCCACGGATGGCGGTGAGCGGGGTGCGCAGTTCGTGGCTCACGTCCGAGACGAACTGGGTCTTGCGCCGCTCCTCCGCCTTGAGCTCGTCGATGGCCGAGTCCACTTGGGACGCCATCTGGTTGAAGGACTCGGCGATGATGCGGGTCTCGCGCGGCCCTTCGATCTGTGCGCGCACGCCGTGACTGCCCGCGGCGAACGAGGCGGCGGTCGCGCCGAGGCGCTCGAGCGGCGCCACAAAGGAGCGGGCCGCCATGCGCCCCACGACCCACGAGGCCACGACGATCACGACCACGACGGCTGCTATGGCCGCGGCGGAGGGTGTGGGCAGCAGGAGCGCGAAGGCCCCGACGCTCAGGGCACCGATCGTGGCGAACGCGGCGAGCATGAGTGCGATGCGGGTGCGGAGTGCGCTGCGCATGCCGGACCTACGTCGTGCGGAAGCGGTAGCCGTATCCGCGGACCGTTTCCACCAGGGTGGGATCGACCCCGGCAGCCTCGAGCTTGTCCCGCAATCGCTTCACGTGCGTGTCGACCGTCTTGGTCTCTACGAGGTACTCCCAGCCCCATGCCTCGCGGAGGAGCTGGTCGCGAGACAGCACCTTGCCACCGTGGCGCATGAGACAAGCGAGCAACTCGAATTCGCGCGGAGTGAGGTCGATGACAGTGCCGTCGGACTCGGCTACATGCGAGGCTTCGTCGAGGATGATTCCGCAGAGCTCGATGTGTTCGCCGGCTATGCCGGACTCCCTCGAGCCCGACGGGGCCCGCCGCAGCAGTGCCTTGACCCTCGCCTGCAGTTCGCGTACCCCGAACGGTTTGGCGAGATAGTCGTCTCCGCCGATCTCAAGTCCTACGACCTTGTCGAGCTCCGTGTCGCGCGCAGACAGGAACAAGACCGGGACACTCGACTCCGCACGCAAGCGGCGGCAGACCTCGTAGCCGTCGATGCCCGGGAGCATGACGTCGAGTACCACCAGATCGAAGGGTTCGGACTTGGCCAGAGCGAGCGCCTGGTCACCGTCGATCGCCACAGCCACGCTGTAACCCTCCTTGCGAAGGTTGTAGCTGACGAACTCGGTGATGGATGCCTCATCGTCGACGACGAGGATCCGCGCGGGTGTGTCGGTCACAGGAGGCCTCCCGAGTGTGGGGCGGTCGACGAGCGCATATCGCCGGCGTCGGGGCCAGGGTTGCGAGCCTGGTGCTTCGGCCCGATGATAGCATCAGGTTCGGGGGTGGCCGCGGCTGCGTCACCGCGCCGTCACCTGCCCCACATGTGCGCCAGGAGGTCCCCGTGCTCTTCGCAGTCGACGTCGGCAATACCCAGACCGTGCTCGGCCTCTTCGACGGCGAACGCGTCGCTGCCCACTGGCGCATCTCCACCAACGCATCCCTCACCGGTGACGAGCTCCGCGCTTCGGTGACCGCTCTGCTCGCGCTGGACGGTCTGTCGTGGAGCGACGTGCGTGGGGTGATCCTGGCGTCGGTGGTGCCCCGCGTCACTTCGGCGTGGGAGGAGGCCGTCGAGGCGTCGTGCGCCTCCGAGCTCCTGGTCGTGGGCCCGGGGCTCAAGACCGGCATGCCGATCCGGTATGCGAATCCTCACGAGGTCGGCGCAGATCGCATCGTCAATGGCGTGGCCGCCTTCGCACTGCTTGGCGGTCCGGTGATCGTGGTCGACTTCGGTACCGCGACCACGATCGACGTCATCGCAGAGGACGGCGCCTATCTGGGCGGCGCGATCGCGCCGGGCGTCGAGACCAGTGCCGAGGCGCTTTTCAGCAAGGCCGCGCGTCTTTCCAAGGTCGATCTGGTCGCGCCGCCACGCGTCATCGGCTCCAACACGCGCGAGAGCGTGCAGGCGGGGCTGATGCTGGGCGAGGCGGCGATGGTGGACGGGCTGGTGCGACGCGTCTGGGTTGAACTGGGCGTCGAGACACCGGTGATCGCGACAGGCGGGCTCGCCGAGCGGATGGCGCCGCTGTGCGACACGATCGGAAGTGCCGACCCGGACCTCACGCTCAAGGGCCTGCGAATGATCTACGACCTCAACCGCTAGTCTCGTTCATTCCTCGCCGGGTCCTCCGGCGCCGACCACGAGCCGCTTCACGCTCTCCCGCCGCTGGTTCGACCACTTGAGGTACAGCCCCGTCCGTTCGACGAGCTCAGCTCCCAGCAAGGCCCGTGCGGTCTCGCTGTCCTCTCCCGCTCGGCGGGGAATGTAGGGTGCGGCGACATCGAACATCATCGCGGCCCAGCGACTCGTGACCTCGGCCGGCGCCGATCCGACAGCGTCCACCGTGTGGGCGAACAGGGAGCGGCCACGCTCCTCCGAGTAGGTGTCGGCGATGTCGGTCTGGAGCCCGATCTCGGGCAGCAGGTAGCCCATGAGGCCCGTGTCGGCAACCAGGTGCAGCGCTCGCTCGACGCCCGGGCCTACGAGCAGTCGGTCGAGTTCCGCCACCCATCGCTCGCGCGCGACCGAGAGAATGCTGGGGGCCAGGAGCGACATCGCTTCGCGGGTCCCCCCTTCGATGTCGAAGTCGAGCTGTGAGACGAAGCGTGCCGCGCGCAGCATGCGCAACGGGTCTTCCGAGAACCTCTCAACGGGATCCCCAACCGCTCTGACCAGCCGGGACTCAAGATCCGCCCGACCACCGCAGGGGTCGATGAGCTCGTCGCCGTGGAGTGCCATGGCGTTGATGGTGAAATCGCGTCGGCCGAGGTCCTGCGCAAGGTCGGGGAGGAACTCGACACGAGGTTGGCGAGAACCCGGGCGATAGCGCTCTGAGCGGAACGTGGTTACCTCGATCTCGAGCCCCTCGAGTCTGAACGCGACCGTCCCGAAGCGCTTGCCCATCAGGTACGGTCGCCGCCCTGCGGCGCGAACCGATTGTTCGATCAGCTCAGGGTCGAGAGGGGTGGAGAAGTCGAAGTCCGTCGATTCCCTGCCCATCGCCGCGTCGCGTACCGAGCCTCCGACCAGATAGACGGGGCTGACGATCGAGGACACTCGCTCGATGACCTCATGCATCTGGCCCATGGCTACCTCCCCGGCGCCGATAGCGAGTCACGCCCATCATACGCGCGCATGCGATCGGCCCACACGTGGTCCCGCTGACTGCTCCGCGCACGTTCTCGACACCGAGGCCGCGTTCTCCGGCGCAGCAGTCGGCTCCGTCTCTGTGGTGAGCCGCGGCGTATACTCCCTGTACACATGTTTGTGTACGCTGATGCCCGGGGTTGCCACGGCCATCGCGGACCGTGTTGCGGCAAGAACCAACGCACTGATCGACGCTGGCCACGAAGCAGAGGGGCGGCACGTGAGGCTCTACCGGATCGGCGACAAGGTGGTGAGCGAAGGCAAGCTTCACGACGCCATCACCGCGATACTCGAAGCCCGGGAGTCGGGGGTCACGCAGGAGGACGCCGCCCGGGCTCAGGGCGTGCAGCGGTCGTTCGTGTCCTTCCTCGAGACGCTCGGCGAGGTGCGTCGCGGGGACAAGGTCGCGCTGGTCGGCTTTCCCATCGCCAACGCCGAGGAGGTCAAGAGCCTCGCGGAGACCCATTCGCTGGACTTCGTGCTCGTCTTGTCGCAAGACGAACGCGAGTCTATCGAGTCAGGAGACGCCACGAGGGTGTTCAATCAGCTGCTGGAGACCGTCGCCGCGCTGAAGGACTACGACACTCTCGTGCTGATCGCGAGCGACTGGCGCATTCGCACCATGGAACGCATCCTCGGCACGGAGGTCATCGGCATGCCGCTGGGGGCGTCGCCGCTGCGCGCCGATGTCCCGGTCGATCTACGCGAACTCGACCGCGTCCTGACCACCGTGCTCTCCGCCCGCCGCGGCAGGGCCACCCACGGGCGGAGGGGAGCGGCACTCGACGAGGCTGCCGACCTGTCCGGGAGATGGAAGCCGTGAAGGAAGTAGTGAGCGTCTCCATCGGCTCGTCGACGCGGGACCACGAGGTCGAGATCGATCTGCTCGGCGAGCGGTTCCGTATCCGCCGAGAGGGTCACAACGGGGACCTCGATGCCGCGGCTGCCCGCTTCGCCGAGCTGGACGGGACTGTCGACGCGTTCGGGATGGGCGGCATCGACATCTATCTGAGGGCCGATGGCCGCAAGTACTTCTTCCGGGACGCCAAGAAGCTCATCAAGGGAGTCCGGACGACCCCGATCGTCGATGGCTCGGGGCTGAAGGGTCCGGTCGAGGGGTCGACGGTCGACTTCCTCGTCAGGGAGTGCGGCCTGGAGCTCGCCGGCAAGAAGGTGCTCACGTGTTCGGCGGTCGACCGCTGGGGCATGACCGAGGCGCTGCAGAATGCAGGCTGCGAGCAGGTGTTCGGTGATCTGATCTACGCGCTCGACATCCCTGTCCTGATCAAAAGGTGGGGTTCGCTGCGCCGTTTGATCCGGGTCATGACGCCACTCGCGTCCCAGCTGCCGTTCTCGGTGCTGTACCCCACCGGATCCGCCCAAGACAAGGCGCCCAAGCCGAACCCGCGCATGGCGGCGCTCTATTCCTGGGCCGACGTGATCGCCGGTGACTGGCAGTTCGTGAAGAAGTTCATGCCCGAGGACATGGGCGGCAAGTGGATCATCACCAACACCACCACACCGGCCGACGTCGAGCTTGCGCGCGGTCACGGGGTCGAACTCCTGGTGACGTCGACACCGCGCCTTGAGGGCCGCTCGTTCGGCACCAACGTCATCGAGGCGACGATGGTCGCACTCGACGGCGCCAAGGGCGAGCTGTCGTCCGCGCGGTACCGCGAGTTGCTGGATGCTGTGGGGTTTCGGCCTGACGTTCTGTGGCTGCAACGACAAGTCTGACAAAGTCGGTCAGGATTGCCCGCGCTTGAGGGACGCTTCGGCACCTGCTTTGCTCCCGTTCAGTTCGGATAAGGGTTGCGCCACACGGGCGATACTCGCTCGGAGTCACGGTGTCTGCGTTATGTGGCATCCGACCCCGGCGAATGCTACTATCCGACTGTTCAGGCAAGCGGCAGGCAAAGCGGAGCGAGACGGCGCGGATCGCGCACCTCGCGTCACTCTCCTGCGGCACGTGCGGCCCGATCGGCCGCTGTTAAGGAGTGAGTGCACGTGAACAAGCGCGCCAGAACGCGCCTCATCGGAGTCACCGCTGTCATCCTCATCGCCATCGCTGCGGTGGTGCTCCTGACCGGCAACAAGCAGGGCGCCGTCTACTCGACCGTGCCCAAGGTCACGGAGGACGCCTCCTTGATCGGCAAGCGCGTCAAGGTCGGCGGCACCGTGGTCGAGGGATCGTGGGACAAGAAGTCCAATCCCATGGTGTTCGTGGTCCGCGATGAGGCCGACAAGACCGGCTCGGGCCCGACCATCAAGGTCATCTACACCGGCGCAGCTCCTTCGACGTTCGGAGACGGTGTCGTCGCGATCGTCACGGGCGTGCTCGAGGACGGCCAGACGCTCAAGGCCACCGAGATGATCACCAAGTGCCCCTCGAAGTACGAGTCGGCGCAGGGAGCGATACCCGTCGCCGATCTGCTGCTCAAGGGTGAAGAGGTCTACGGCAAGCCGGTTCGTGCGACAGGCTACGTCAAGGCCGGAACCATAGCCGATGCAGGCGCCGCCGACCGTTTCGTGGTCGCGCAGAGCGCCGACGGCACCGGCAAGACGGTGGCGGTGTCGTTCTCCGGTGCGCTGCCATCCGGGATGAAGGACGGCTCACAGGTCGTCATCGCAGGCGAGCTCGATGCGGCCGGCAAGTTCACGGCCACCAGCGTCGCGCTCGAGCAGAGCCAGCAGTAGCGTCAGTGACACCCCGCGTCTGAAGCTCTCAGGCGCGGGGTTACGCATGCAAGTCCGACGACAGGAGTCGATGAATGGTAACGCTGGGGAGTGTGATGCTGGGGCTGGCGCTCGTCTCGGCGATAGTGTCTATCGGGGCGCTCCTGTGGGGCAACGCCCTCGGCCCGAAGCAGGGCAACTCGATCACGAACGTCGGCTATCTCGCGACATTCGCCGCCATGGCAGCACTGACCGTGGCGGTCCTCCTCATGGTGGTTGCGTTCTTCACGCCCAACTACACCTTCTACTACGTTGCGCAGAACCACAGCACCGACGTCTCGCCTCTGGCGTGGCTCTACAAGCTCTCCGGACTGTGGGCCGGCCGAGAGGGATCGTTCCTCTTCTGGGCCTGGCTGCTCTCGCTCTTCGCTTCATGGGTCGCCTACAAGCGACTTGAGTTCACGGATGCTCTTTCGAACATGGGTCTGATGGTGACCAACATCGTACTGACTCTCTTCACCGCAGGCATGATGTTCTCGGAGCCCAACAACCCGTTCAAGACGACTCCCGCTTCGCTCGTCGACCCGGCCACGGGCAAGCTCCTGGGCGAGGCCACCGCGTGGGGGATGAACCCGCTTCTTCAGCACTGGGCGATGATCATCCACCCGCCGACCCTCTTCATCGGCTACGCGGGCCTCACGATTCCCTTCGCCTTCGCCATCGCGGCCCTGATCGTCAATGACGGGTCCAAGAAGTGGGTCGAGATCGTCGACCGCATCACGGTGTTCTCGTGGCTGTTTCTCGGAATCGGTATCGGTCTGGGCTCCATCTGGGCGTACGTCGTGCTCGGCTGGGGCGGCTATTGGGCGTGGGACCCGGTTGAGAACGCCAGCCTGCTTCCGTGGCTGACCGGTGTCGGCCTGCTTCACTCCTTCACCGTCTACCGGCGCAGAGACGGCTTCAAGCGCTGGGCGATCATGCTCGCTGCGTTCAGCTTCGCGCTCGTCATCCTCGGCACGTTCATCACCCGGTCGGGCATCGTCCAGTCCGTCCACGCCTTCGAGGCCGACCCGGTCTCGCTCTGGCTGTTCCTCGGCATGATCGTCGGTTCGCTGGCGGCGGCGGGCATCGGCCTGCTGATGCGCTGGAAGACCTTCGACGGCAACGACGAGTTCGAGTCGCTCACGAGCAAGGAAGCCGCCTACTACTTCAACAACGTCATCATGCTGGTCTCCGGTGTGCTGGTCGCCTATCTCACCATCACCTCGGCACTTCCGGCATGGCTGCCGTTCGGCGGCAAGTCGATTCCCGCAACGACGTTCGACTCGGTCGCCCGCCCGGTCGGCATTCTGTACCTGCTGATTCTGGCCGTGTGCCCGATCCTGTCGTGGCGCGGCACCGACGGGCCCACGTTCTGGAAGCGCATCAAGTGGCCGCTCGTGGGCGCGGCGGTGCTCTTCGGTCTGCTGCTCATCGACTTTGTCTCGACACTGCGCCCCATCTACAACACCATGGTCGCGCTCGCTGCGACCGGGAACGAGGCGGGGCTCAAGATCGCAGGTGCCGGGCCGTCCTGGTACTACAACGGACTCGCCATCTTCGGCCTCTTCGTGGCCGCGCTGCTGATCGCCACGCAAACCTCGCTCTTCATCGATGGCGCGCGCAAGCGTGCGGCGGCCAAGGGCGAGAACTTCTTCTCGGCGCTCGGCGCCATCTTCATGAACGCCCGCACCCAGTCGGGCGGCTATCTGACCCACATCGGCATGGGCATCATCTTGATCGGTCTTGTGGGCTCGGCGATGTTCGTGCTCGATCAGACCTACAACGTCCCGGTGAAGGCGGGGTCGAGCTTCCAGGTCGATCAGTACACCTTCACCTATCAGGGCAGCAATCAGGAGACGTTGGCGAATGGGAACAACAAGACGAACGTGACCCTGGCGGTCTCACGCAACGGCAAGAGCGTCGGAACCATCAAGCCCGGGCAGACCGAGTTCGTCGCACAGCAGCAGACCCGCTTGGACGCAAGGGTTCTGTCTGAACCGCTACGCGACATCTTTGTGGTGTTCCAGGGTGTCCAGAACGAACAGGCCGTGATCAACGTCAAGATCAACCCGCTCATCTGGTTCTCGTGGGGTGGGTTCATCCTCATGCTCATCGGTACCACTCTGGCGATGTGGCCGAAGAAGGGCGCCCGACTGGTCGCGGCCCCCGCCGGTCCTCCGAAGAGCGCCGTCAAGAGCTCGGCCAAGCGGCCCAAGCCCAAGCCGGCGACCCGCTAGCTGATGGCGGAGCCGACCAAGACACAACTGGCATTGGAGGTCCGGGACCTGTCCCGGACCTTCGGCGTGCGAAAAGCGCTCGACAAGGTGAGTTTCGAGTTGCCGCAAGGCGCCTTCCTGTCCATCTTCGGGCCGAACGGCGCCGGCAAGACGACGATGCTCAAGGTTCTCTCCACCCTCACCGGCGCGTCCAAAGGCTCGGCGAAGGTCGTCGGACTCGATGTGGTGCAGGATGCGGTCGAGCTTCGCAACAGGATCGGCTTCATCAGCCACAATCCGCTGCTCTACCCCGACCTCACCGCCGAGGAGAACCTCGAGTTCTTCGCCGACCTCTACTGCATCGACAACGCCAAGGACCGGATCCACGAGCTGCTCACCGCGGTCGAGCTCGACCATCGCCGGCTCGATCCGGTGCGTACGTTCTCCCGGGGCATGATCCAGCGGCTCTCGATAGCCCGGTCGCTCCTGCACGAGCCCGAAGTCATCTTCCTGGACGAGCCCTACTCGGGCCTCGATCCGCACGCGATGGACATCCTGGACTCGCTGATAGCCCAGGTCCGCGATCAGCACACGTTCGTGATGATCAGCCACGACCTGACCAAAGGGCCTCGAGCTCTGCAGCCATGCACTCATTCTCGCCAAGGGCAAGGTCGTGCTCTTCGCCGAGAAGGACGACATCGACCCCGACGTCTTCGCGGCCACCTACCGCCAGACGGTGGGAATGGGGGTGTCGTAGCGCATGGCGAAGATATCCTCGGCCCGGCAGTACAAGGCGATCCTCCGCAAAGACATCGTCATGGAGCTGCGTACGGGCGAGATGCTCACGTCCATGGGCCTCTACGCCGTCCTCGTGCTCATCGTTTACGGTGTCGCGCTGTCGCAGGCGGGATCGTCCTTCGACGTACAGCGCATCGCCGCAGGACTGCTCTGGCTCGCGATCCTCTTCACGTCGATGCTCGGCCTGAACCGCTCGCTCGTGCATGAGAAGGACCAAGGGTGCCTCGACGCCCTGCTCCTTTCCCCTGTGGACCGGCCGATCATCTTCTTCGCGAAGGCGACCGGCAACCTCATCTTCCTGTCCATCGTCGAGGTGATCATCCTGCCGCTCTTCTACTTCCTGTTCCTCGCGGGAAGGCCGATGGGAGCCCCGTTCTGGCTGATCATCCTGCCGCTGATCGTGGGATCGATCGGCATCGCAGGAGTCGGCACGCTGCTTGCGACTATGTCCGTGAACACGACGGGCAAGGACTTCATTCTGGCGGTGCTGTTCATCCCGGTGATGTTCCCGCTCCTGTTCGCGGTGGTCGCGGCCACGTCGGCGGTGCTGATTTCCGATCCGATTGCGGGGATCAGCTTCTATGACGCGTTCTGGAAATCGCTCGCACTCGGAGCGGGCTACGATGTGATAATGATTCTGGCCGCTTTCGGCCTTTATGAGTTCATCATCGGCGCTTAGGGAACCCCCTTCGCAGCCGGTCTCTTCGTCGCAAGGAGGCGGATGCGCGTGGCCGAACAAGGCATCACGCAACGCAGGTTCTTGGGTATGACAGGCAATGCCTGGACGCTCGTGATGCTCGGCATCGGGGCTGTGCTCACGACGATCGACTTCATACTCGCGTTCTACTACACCCCGATCGTCTACGGCGCCGGCGTGGGCGGGACCAAGACCATCGGCGGCATCGCGGTGAGCCAGCAGCTGTTGTTCTCCCAGAAGATCTTCTACTTCCACGTTCCGGTCGCGATCGGGTCGTTCTTGGTGTTCACGTTCGCGGCCGCCTACGCCCTGCTCTTTCTGATCCGCAAGGACTCCAAGTACGACGTCCGCTCTCGCATCGGCATGGAGGTCACCCTGCTGCTCGTCATGTTGACGCTGATCACGGGCGACATCTGGACGCGCTTCGAGTGGGGCGTCTGGTGGGCCTTCGGCGAGCCGAGGCTGACCACCTACGCGATCATGGCGCTCCTGGTGGTGGCGTACTTCGTCTTGCGCGCGGCGGTCTCTGACGACGAGCGGAGAGCCACGTACGGCGCGGTGTTCTGCATCATCGCCTGGCTCGACGCTCCCATATCGTTCCTGATCACGCGCTTGATCCCGACGTCGATCCATCCCGTGGTGCTCCGGAGTGGCGGTGGGCTCACCGGCTCGCAGCTCACGGCGTTTCTCCTGGGTCTGTTCGGGATGCTCTTCACTTCGTGGGCGATCTACCAGCTCAGGCTCCGCGAGGAGTTCGCAAAGGTACGCATCGACGCGCTCAAGGAAGCCCTCGAGGGCTAGGACAGGAGAGGCAACATGGATCCCGTACTCGCTGAGATATACAAGACGGTTCTGGGCGCGGCTCCCTACGTGCTCGCCGCGTACGTGCTGCTGTGGGTGGGGCTGTTCGGCTACGTCGCCTTCGTCATGGTCCGCATGAACGGGCTGGAGAAGCAGATCGCTGTACTCGAAGAGGCGATGTCGCGCCGGTAGCGTCTCGTCCGATGTACGACGTTTCTGAGGTACGCGCCGTGCATTCCGCTAGCATGTAGCTGAGTGGCATCTGACCTGAGAGGAGGACGAACATGGAGCAGGCGTCGGTCGTGTTGTTCTGGTTCGCCCTCGCCCTCTACATCGCCGCGACGGTGCTCTATGCCTACCAGTTCGTTCTGAAGCGGTCTTCGGTCGGCTGGTGGGCGCGCTTCTTCACCGGCGCCGGGTTCATCTGCCAGACGCTCTCGATCGGTGCGCACTCGATTGCCACCGGCGGAACCCAGCTCAACGGGCCCAACCAGCTCATGCTCGCATCATGGGCACTCGTGCTCCTGTACTTCATCATGGAGCATCTCATCAAGATCAAGATCTACGGCACCTTCCTGATCCCGGTGGCCGTGGTGTTCATGGCCGCATCCGAGGTGATCGGCGGGCTGACCGGCCCGACCGAACTCACGGCAGCACAGCAGATGCAGCTGGCGAGCTGGAGGGTCGCGTTCCACGTCGCCCTCATCGTGTTCGCCAACGCGGGATTCGCGTTCGGGGCCGTCTCGGCCGCGCTCTATCTGTGGCAAGAGGGGCAGCTCAAGAAGCACCGCTCGAGCATCGTGACGCGCAGGCTGCCGTCTCTGGCCACGCTCCAGACGGTGGCGCGCCGCTCGATCTCCTTCGCGTTCCCGGTCTACACCGCAGGCCTTCTGATGGGCATCATCCGGGCCATCGAGGAGAGCGTACCGGCGTGGTGGTTCGATCCGCGGATCATGATGTCAGGCTTCGTCTGGCTCATCTTCGGCGTCTACCTCGTGCTGGTCTATCGTCACAACGTCTCGACCCGCACCTCGTCGTGGGTGGCTGTGGTCGGCTTCGTCTTCGTGGTCATCCTGGCGATCATCGCGCGCACGGTCCAGGGCGGCTTCCACGTCTTCGGGCTGTAGGCTGCCGACGTGCCGGCTGACGCGCCCGCACCTCACTACCCGATGTATCTCAACCTGTCCGGGCGCAGTGTGGTGGTCGTCGGCGACGGCACTGCCGCCGAGCGCAAGGCCTCGGCGTTCCTCCGTTACGGGGCCGACGTCGTCGTTATCTCGCCCGAGGCGACCGACCGGCTCAGGCAGATGGAGGCAGACGGTCTCATCGTCCTCGAGCCTCGGGAATACCGCCGCGGCGACCTCGAAGGAGTAGCGCTCGTGGTCTGTGCGGGCGCATCGGGTGAGGTCAGCAAGGCGGTCTATCGCGATGCCGACGCCCGGGGTTGCCCGGTGAACGTCGGGGGGGCGCCCGAGCTCTGCAACTACCTCATCCCGACATCGCTCCGTCGCGGTCCGCTCCAGATCGCGATCTCGACGAGTGGCGCCGCACCATCGGTCGCGAAGCGCCTGCGAGATGAGATCAAGGCGAGCTACGGCGAGGAGTGGGGCACCTACGTCACCATGCTCGGCTCGATTCGCGCGCTTGCCATCGACCGCATCCCCGACCCTGCCGTGCGTGATGACATCCTGGCCGACGTGGCCGCCTCCGACCTGCTTTCGCGCATAGCGGACGGCGAGGAGCTCGACGCCGCATCGGTGCTCGCTGAGTTCGCTCCGCAGGCGGTCGCAGACGACGCGGACGAGCCGACGGAACCCGAGGAGCACGCGTGACCGAGCGCACCAGCGTCATCGTGACCGGCGGCAGCAGCGGCATCGGGCTTGCGACCGCGAAGCTGTATGCCGCTCGCGGCTGTGACGTCGCCATCGTCGGCCGCAATGCCGACCGGCTCGCGGCGGCCGCAGGCGGAGCTGCGCGGCATCGCCACCGACGACGGTCAGCTCGTCGTGACCCGCCAGGCCGACCTGAGCGATTTCGGGCAGGCGCGAACCGCGATCGACTCGCTGGTCGCTGACGGCTTCGCACCCGACATCCTGGTGAACTCCGCAGGGGTCATCGTGCCGGGGGAGTTCGCGACGATGCCGCTGGAGAACCTGGAGGCCAACCTCACGAACGGCTACTGGAGTGTGGTCTACCCGTGCCGCGCAGCCGTCCCGCACATGCTGGCGCGGGGCAGCGGCCACATCGTCAACGTGAGCTCCGTCGCCGGCTACCTCGGCATCTACGGCTACACCGGTTACTCCTCGGCGAAGTTCGCGGTGATGGGCTTCACCGAGGCGCTCCATTTCGAGATGAAGCCGGAAGGCATTTCGGTCCACGTGGTCTGTCCGCCGGACACCGACACCCCCGCGCTCACCTTCGAGCGCACACTGAGGCCGCCCGAGACCGATGCGATTGCCGGCAACATCAAGCCCATCCCTGCCGAGAAGGTCGCGGCGGCCATCGTTCGCGGGGTCGACCGAGGGAAGTACCTGATCATCCCCGACGCGCTCAGCGCGTTCTACTTCCGGCTCAAGGGCTTGCTGCCCGAGCTGTTCTTCATGATCGTCGACGGCAGACGTGAAGAAGGCGCGCAAGTCGAAGGCCTGAACGTCCCGGGTGCCCTCGAGTCACCGCCTCGATGCGCAGGCGCGCGGCTCAAGCGGTGCCCGCGCGACGCCCGGGCGCGGCCCGCGACTTCTCGGCACCGCCTTTGCTCTCCTTAACGCGTGCGTCGGTTCATTGCCGAGGGGAGCGCCTCGGTGGTAGAATCCGAGCGTTCAGGCAGTAGCAGAGGTGCGTCACATAGAGCGTATGACACCGCCCTCGCCGGGCCTGCTTGCCTGAACAACACGCACCGCTCCGGCGAGGGCGCTTCTATGTCTGAAACGTTGTGAGGCGAGCTGCCACCGAATGCATCTCACACTTGTGGGTCTGAGCCATAAGACGGCTCCCGTCGAGATTCGGGAGAAGCTGACCTTCCCGGCAAACCGCCAGGAAGAGGCTCTGGCGATGCTCACCTCGACTCCGGCGGTCAACGAAGCGGTCATCGTGTCGACCTGCAACCGCACGGAGATCTACTGCGTGACCGCATCAGGTGTCGACGGTCCCGAAGCGGTCATCGACTTCATCGCCGACTACCACGGTCTCGACCGCCACGAACTCGTCCGCTACCTCTACATCTCCGAGGGCGAGGCGGTGGTGCGACACCTGTTCCGCGTCGTGGCGTCGCTCGACTCCATGGTGCTCGGCGAGGCGCAGATCCTCGGGCAGGTGAAGGAGGCCTACGAGTTCTCCTTCAACAACGGCGCCAGCCAGCGCATCTTCAACAAGCTGTTCCGCCAGAGCTTCGAGCTCGGAAAGCGCGTGCGCAACGAGACCGAGATCGGCGAGAACGCGGTCTCGATCAGCTACGCGGCGGTGGAGCTCGCCAAGCAGGTGTTCGACACGCTCGAGGGCCGCACCATCCTGGTCCTCGGCGCCGGCAAGATGAGCGAGCTGACCGCCAAGCACCTGGTGTGCAACGGCGTGAAGAAGGTACTCGTCGCCAACCGGACCTACGAACGCGCCGCCGAGCTCGCCGCCAAGTTCGACGGCGAGGCGATCGTCTACGACGACATGTTCGACCGCATGCGCGAGGCCGACATCGTCATCTCCTCGACCGCCGCCACCCACTACGTGGTCACCAAGGAGCGGGTCGCGGCGGCGCGCAAGGGCCGCAGGGGCGCCCCGCTCTTCTTCATCGACATCGCGCTGCCGCGTGACATCGATCCGGCCGTCAACGACCTGGCCGACGTCTACCTCTACAACATCGACGACCTCAACGGAGTCGTCTCGCAGAACCTCGAGGAGCGCATGCGTGAGGCCGAGCGCGCCGAGGTCATCATCGCCGAGGAGATGGACGCCTTCGAGCGCTGGCTCGAATCGCTCGACGTGGTGCCGACCGTCGCCGCGATGCGCGCGAATGCCGATGCGATCCGCACCGCGGAGATGCAGCGGGCCATCAAGCGGCTCGGGGGACTCTCCGAGAAGGAACTGGCTACCGTCGACGCGCTCACCTGCTCGATCGTCAACAAGATGCTTCACGACCCGACGAGCCGCCTCAAGGACGTCTCGTCGACGAAGGACGGCTACTCCTACGTGGCCGCTGCGCGATACCTGTACGCACTGGACGGCGAGGCCCCCAAGGAGCGCGGCGGACTGCTGCGCTCGCTTCTCGGCAGGTCCGAGAAGGCCTCGGCGAAGAAGAACGAGATGGGAGATTCAGTTGGCATCTAGCCGAGAGAAGCTGGTGATCGGGACACGGGGCAGCAAGCTCGCCCTCTGGCAATCGGAGTACATCAAGGGGCTGGTGGAAGAGATCACCGGCCTTCCTGTTGAGCTGAAGATCATCAAGACCACGGGCGACAAGATCCTCGACGTGCCGCTGGCCAAGGTGGGCGGGAAGGGTCTGTTCACCAAGGAGCTCGAAGTCGAGCTGCTGGCCGAGACGGTCGACCTGTGCGTCCACTCGATGAAGGACGTCCCCACGGAGCTTCCCGAGGGCCTCTACATCTCGGCGACTCCGGCGCGAGTCGATCCGCGTGACGCGCTGGTGAGCGGGCGCGGCTACTCGCTCGACACGCTGCCGCAGGGCGCGCGCGTGGGCACCAGCTCGCTTCGCCGCGTCGCGCAGGTCCGCGCGCTGCGCCCCGACGTCGAGATCGTCGACGTGCGTGGCAACCTCGACACCCGCATGCGCAAGGCCGAGACCGGCGAGGTCGACGTCGTCATCCTCGCGAGCGCCGGCATCACGCGCATGGGCTGGGCCGACCGCATCACCGGCTACATCCCCACCGAGCAGATGGTCTCGGCGGTGGGCCAGGGCGCGATCGGTATCGAGATCCGCGAGAACGACGAGTTCATGCGCGACGTGTGCGCGAAGATCTGCGACGCCGACACGTTCACGTGCGTCACCTCGGAGCGCGTGGTCATGAAGCAGCTCGACGGCGGCTGTCAGGTGCCTATCGGCGCCTACGCACGCCTCGACGGGGATACGCTCGTGATGGATGCGATCGTGGGCTCCGTCGACGGGTCGACGATTCTGCGCCACCACCTCGAAGGCCCCGCGAGCGATCCGGTCGGTCTCGGCGAGAAGATGGTCGCCGAGCTCAAGGCGATGGGTGCCGAAGAGATCCTCAAGGCGATACGTGCCTCGAACGTCGACGACCTGCTGGAGACCTAGACGGGGAGCACCCAATCGTGACGACGGATCCTCCCGACAACACCGCAGCGCCCACCGGAGCGCCCCTCAGCGGGCGCTCCGTCATCGTGACGCGCACACTCGCACAGGCGCACACGCTGGTGGAGCCGCTTGAGGCGCTGGGCGCCGAGGTGCTCGCGTTCCCGGTGCTCGAGACGGTCGACCCGGAGGACTGGGCACCGCTCGACGCCGCGATCGCGAACCTCGCGACCTACGACTGGGTCGTGCTCACGTCCACCAACGGCGTCGACCGCTTCCTGAAGCGCTTCCGGGCGGTCACGGGCCCGCGCGACGCGATCCTCGGCACCAGGTTCGCCGCGGTCGGGTCGGCGACCGCCAAGAAGCTCGCCAAGCACGGCCTGCCGCCCGCGCTCGTACCCGAGGACTTTCGTGCAGAGGGTCTGGTCGAGGCGTTTCGCGAGATGGGGGCCGGACCCGGGTGCCGCGTGCTCATCCCTCGTGCCGAGGAGGCCCGCGAGATTCTCCCTGACGAGCTGCGGGCGATGGGATGCGACGTGGACGTGGTCTGCGTGTATCGCACACAGCCGGCAGCCCCCGATCCCGCGGTCGTCGAACGCTTGCAGGCGGGGACCGTCGACGCCGTGACCTTCACGAGCGGCGCCATCGCTCGCGGCTTCGTTTCGGCGTTGCTGGCGGCCGGGCTTGATGCCGGGCAGGTGCTCGGGCACCTCAGCGTCGTCAGCATCGGACCGGTCACGAGCGATGCGATCCGGGAGATGGGCTACGTCGTGGATGTCGAGGCCGCAGAGTCGACCATGGGCTCGCTGGTGGATGCGATCGCGGAGAGCTTCTCGGCCGGTCGCTAGCCCCGGGACAATCAGAAGGCCGACCTCGGTACGAGGCCGGCCTTCGTGCGTGCGGGGTAGCGTCAGGCTACGACTGCGCCTTCTTGATCTGGAACGACATCACGATGGCTGCGATGCCGAAGATGATGCCCAGGATGCCGAAGACCCACGGCAGGGCTGCTGCCGCCGGCACCAGGTTGAAGGCGATGACCAGACCGAAGATCACGCTGAAGAAGCCGAGGATCCCCCGGCCCCAGCCGGCGCCCTGGAACGCATGGACGATAGCGGCGATACCGTAGACGATGCCGCCGATGCCCAGGAGCAGGGCGTAGGCGCCGAGGAGGGCGGCAGCACCGATGAACGGTGAACCGATGATGAATCCGCCGACGACGATGCCCAGGAAGCCGCTGAACAGCTTCCAGCCCCACTGGGCGCGGTCCCAGAACAGCGAAACGATGTCGATGATGCCGCTGATCAGCCAGAACCAGCCGATGATGAGAACCAAGAGCACGGTGGTCGACACGGGCCTGGCGAGGAGCAGACCGCCGATGACCAGCGTCGCGATTCCTTGAATGAGCGTCGCCCACCATGGGTAGGCGGCTCGTGCGGCCACAGGGCTTGCGGCAGTGTCAGCCATTGGTACCTCCAGGTCTTAGGCCCCTCAGGGCGATTGAGCGCCCCCTCCGGGCGCGTTCTCTTGCAGGTAGATTCTACTAGTATGTCCGACGCGTTGACAAAGGCGGAGCAGGTCGGCAAACTACTGTCTGCTCTGGCGGCGAGCAAGGCCGCGCGGGCGATCCACGGGGATGTGGCTCAGTTGGGAGAGCGCTGCCTTCGCAAGGCAGAGGTCGGCGGTTCGAATCCGCTCATCTCCACCACAGGGTAGAATGTCGGGGCGGCCAAGATTCATCTGGTCGCCCCGGCTGTTTCTCTGCGACCGAACCTCACGCCTGACCACCGAGCAGGACCCGAAGAAGGGGAGATACCCATGGACCCAACGACTGTGGCCGCCGCACCTACCGGATTCGTGGGATGGATCATGGCCAACGGTCAGATCGTCGCCTTCGTCGGGCAGCTCGCCTTCTGGCTCGTCCTGGGCGTCGCTGCGGTCTGGGCGGCAGTCACCTTCAACCGCTATGTGAACTTCGTCATGCGCAACTCGGGTGACGCTGGCACGCCTGTTGCCGACGAGCCCGTGTCAGTCGAAGAGTTCGTCGAGTAAGGAGCCCTGCCAATGCAGTTCCCTTCCTACCGCCCCCGGCGCCTGCGCGCGAACGAGACCATCCGCGAGATGGTGCGCGAGACGAGCCTCTCCGCGAGCGACCTGATCTACCCGCTGTTCGTGAAGCCCGGTACCGGCCTCAAGGACGAGATCAAGTCCATGCCGGGCCAGTTCCAGCTCAGCCTCGACATGCTCCCCGCCGAGATCGACGAGCTGAAGGCCCTGGGCGTCCCGGCCGTCATCCTGTTCGGCCTGCCGTCTGCCAAGGACGAGGTCGGCAGTGAGGCGTACGCCGAGGACGGCATCGTGCAGCAGGCGATCCGCACGATCAAGGCGCACGACCCCGACTTCTACGTCATCACCGACGTGTGCATGTGCGAGTACACGAGCCACGGCCATTGCGGCATCATCGACGAGGGTGGCTGCGTCATCAACGACGTCACGATCGAGCTGCTCGCCAAGGAGGCCGTCTCCCACGCCGAGGCCGGTGTCGACATGGTCGCCCCGAGCGACATGATGGACGGCAGGGTCGCCGCCATCCGCGCGGCACTCGACGCCGAGGGCTTCCAGGACATCCCGATCATGGCCTACTCGGTGAAGTACGCGAGCGGCTACTACGGGCCGTTTCGCGACGCCGCCGACTCCACGCCGACCTTCGGCGACCGCAAGCAGTACCAGATGGATCCCTCCAACGCCGAGGAAGGCCTGCGTGAGGCCGCGCTCGACATCGACGAGGGCGCTGACATCGTGATGGTCAAGCCCGCGCTCGCCTACATGGACATGATCTGGCGGGTCAAGAACGAGTTCGGCTACCCGACCGCGGCCTACAACGTCAGCGGTGAGTACGCGATGGTGAAGGCCGCCGCCGCCAACGACTGGATCGACGAGAAACGAGTCGTCCTCGAGACGCTTCTCGGCTTCAAGCGCGCGGGCGCCGACCTGATCCTGACCTACCACGCCAAGGACGCCGCGAGGTGGCTGGCGGAGTAGGAGTTTCGCGCGGCCGCGAAGCGGGTCCTGCGACACGATTCGCCGCGGGCATGAGCAAAGAGCGGCCGGAGCGGACCGGCGTCTCTTGAGTCGGCTGCGCCTATCGGCGAACGAAGGGGGAACCCGATGTCCGACGAGATCTATCACCCCAGCATCCCGGTCGTAACGACCTTCGACCCGCCCCCCGGGTGGAAGATCCACTCGATCCTCGGTCCCTGTTGGGGGATCACCGTGCGAAGTCGGAGCATCGGCGGGCAGTTCGTCGCAGGGCTTCAGACGCTCGGGGGCGGAGAGATCACGATGTATACCGAGCTCGCGAATCTCAGCCGCAACCAGGCACTCGAACGGCTCGAGGCGCATGCGCTGCACCTAGGTGCCAACATGGTGCTGGCGATGCGATTCGACAGCAGCGATCTGGCAGCCAACACCAATGAGATCGTCGCGTACGGCACCGCCGTGTTCGTCGTGGCCGAGCAGCCCGACTCCGGCGGCACGAAAGCTGCAGAAGCCCCGTGATGCCGCACCGACTGATCCGCTGTTAGACTCGGTAGGCTTCATCCGTCTCGACCTCAAGATGCGCGATTAATCGTGCTGCCCGATGCAGTGGCCGGTCGCCGAGCAGATGCGACCGTCGTGATAAGGAGTCCACGTATGGCTGACAACGTAGGCAATTCTGACGGACGTCCCGACCTCGACCTCGAGGACGAGTTCGGCGAGGAAGAGGGAACGCTGACCGAGCAGGAGATCGCGGATGCCGAGGCGCCGTGCGGCGGCGTCGGCGTCGGCATCCCGCTCTCAGGCGGTCACCCCGCCGGCGTTCCCGGTCGGTGGCCCCGGCGGCCACCCCGGAGGGCATCCGGCAGGCGTTCCGGGCGGCCCCGGCGGTCATCCCGCAGGCGTGCCGATGGATCGTCAGCGGCACGGCGGCGCGCGCTCGGTCGGCTTCCGCCCCGGCGGCGGTCCCGAGGCGATCCACTACCAGGAGCTCACCGGCATCAAGGCGCCGCGCATCATCGCGTGGGAGATCACCCGCAGCTGCAACCTGAGCTGCGCTCACTGCCGTGCCGCCGCCGAGTTCGGTCACTACCACGGCGAGCTGTCGCTCGACCAGATCAAGGCCACGATCGACGACATCGTCACCATCTCCAATCCGATCATCATCCTGACCGGCGGCGAGCCGCTCATGCGCCCCGACATCTGGGAGATCGTCGACTACGCGCACGAAAAGGGCGCCATGCCGGTCATCGGCACCAACGCCACCCTCATCACCGAGGAGATCGCGCAGCAGATGGCCGACCACGGCATCCCGCGCATCTCGGTGTCGGTCGACTTCCCGACCGCCGAGGAGCACGACACGTTCCGCGGCCAGCCGGGCGCCTTCGACGCCACCATCGAGGGCATCAAGATGGCCAAGCGCCACGGCGTCGGGGTTCAGATCAACATGACCGTCACCACGCTCAACGCCGACAAGGTCGAGGCCGTCCACGACCTCGCCGAGGAGCTCAACATCGACGCGTTCCACATCTTCATGCTGGTGCCGACCGGCCGGGGCAGCGATCTGCTCGACAAGGAGCTTCCGCCCGAGGAGTACGAGAAGGTGCTTCGCTGGGCCTACACGCGGCAGAAGACCAGCCCGCTTCACTTCAAGCCCACCGATGCGCCGCACTACTACCGCATCATCCGTCAGATGGCCAAAGAAGAGGGCCGCAAGGTCACGCGCGAGGAGTACGGCCTCGACGCGATGACCCGCGGGTGCCTCGGCGGCATCACCTTCTGCTTCATCAGCCATACCGGTGACATCCAGCCGTGCGGCTACTTCGACATGCAGCTCGGCAACGTCAAGGAGCAGCCGTTCTCGAAGATCTGGACCGAGTCCAAGGTCTTCAACGACCTGCGCGACTACTCGCTCCTCAAGGGCAAGTGCGGCGCGTGTGAGTTCAAGGCGGTGTGCGGTGGCTGCCGCGCCCGCGCCCTCGAGGTCACCGGCGACTACCTCGAGTCCGAGCCGTACTGCATCTACGAACCGCCGGCCTGGAAGGGCGAGTGCGAGGTCGAGACGGCCGACATCTGATCGTAAGCGCGCCCGGCCACACGGCCGGGCGCGCGTGATTCGAGGGGGAGATCATGAGCACGAGCGGGCCCACGGACCTGAGCGACCGCGTCTTCGCGCGCGTCGTTGTGAGCTTCCCGGTTTCTGAGTCGCCCTACTGCGACCTGGCGGCATCGCTGGGCGCGATCGAGATCGACGTGCTCTCGGCCGTTCTCGAGCTGCGCGAGTGCGGCCGCGTCGACCGCATCGCTGCGGAGTTCGCGGACTTCGACGCCTTCGTGGCGGCAGCCGCCGCAGGACGACGCCGACCTCGCGATCCTCGTGAGCACCGACCTGCCGACGGGCGAGCATCCCTACGCTGAGGTCGCCGCGCAGCTGCAGCTCCGCGGTACCGACCGGACCGCCGAGTGGGTGCTCACGCGCCTTGGCGAGTGGATCGCCGACGGGACCGTCGTCAGAGTCGCCGCAGTGGCCGCGTAGCGCCGCCCTGCTCGCTGCCGTTCCCATCGCACCGACGCACGGTCTATCGGCTTCTGCGTCCCCAGCCGACAACTCCGGCGGTCCACCGCACGACCGCCACGACCAGGAACGCCGCGCACACGGCCACGGCAGGTGCGACGCTGACCAGATAGCGCGGCTGGCCGTTGCCGATCGTGACGTGGAAGAGCAGCCAGTACCCCACGATCGACCCGATCCACACGCCGACGCTCCTGCGCTGGAGCATCGCGATGCCAAGGCCGATCAGTCCGACGAGCCAGAGCGCCCTCATCCATATCGACCGGTTCGCGCGCAGAGCCGCTGCAACACCGACTGCGCGTTTCTCGGAGGCCGTCAGGACCCGCTGGCTGTACGAGCTGGAGGGTCCGCGGACGTTCTGGGCGGTGTTCCATCCCAGCGTCGCCGGCTTGGCGAAGAGCTGCTTGGCCTTCTCGGGCACGAGCGCGATGAACTGCCCGGGCTCCGTCACCACGAACGTGATGGCCGCCTTGGTGTACTCCGAGTTGGACGCGAGTTCCTTCTCGGGCGTGGAGATGTCGGTGGGCGGGGTAGTGCCCTTGAGCCGGTACCCCCCGGTGGCGAGCGGATTGTTGCCGGTCCACAGCGAGATGCCGCCGTTGGTCGACAGGACCGGTGAGCCCATCACGACGGCGTTGCGCACGACCCAGGCCGCGGGCGAGATCGCGAACGCCGCCAGCAGCAGGCACGCCGAGATGAACGCCGGCCGCGAGCGGTACCAGAGCACGAGCACGAGCGCCATGAGCGGCGGCAGCAACACCGCGGTCGTGCGCACGACGACCGCGAACCCCAGCAGCAGCCCCGCGAGCAGGCTGCGCCTCCAGTTGGGCGGGCCTGACATCTTCTGCTTGGGGGAGAAGGCGAGCGCCGCTCCGAGAACGAGTGGGATGAAGAGGTTCTCCGAGCTCGTCAGGTTCGCGAAGAGGATGAACTCGGGGAACAGCGCAACGGTGAAGGCGGCCACGGCGGCCGTCGCGCGTCCGTCGAGCCGCAGGCCGAGCAGGTAGACCAGCACGGTCGTCGCTGTCCAGAGCGCGATGTTGGTCGCTTTGGCCACGGCGAGCGAGGCGCCGAACGCCTTGAAGACGCCCGCGAGGAAGATCGGGTATCCGGGCGGCCAGAACGCCGTCGGCACGCCGTTGTTGGCGTATCCCCGGCCACTCGCGAGATCCGCTGCTTTGCTCAGGTAGTACGCGAAGTCGCTGACGGGCACCGAGTGCACATTCGTCATCCAGAGCACGCGCAGCAGGGCTCCCAGAGCGCAGGCGGCGAGCAGCACGGGCCAGGAGATGCGCTGCGACCTCACGACGGGTTCTTCAGGCTCGGTAGCGGCGAGTGGGAGAAGTGCTCGGACGTCTCGTCATCGAACCCTTGGACGGCCTCGATGAGGTAGAGCGGCCGGTTGCGGACTTCGTCGTAGACACGGCCGATGTAGGCACCGATCACCCCGAGCGTGATCAGCTGCACCCCGCCGACGAACAGCACCGCCACGATGGTGGAGGTCCAACCGGGGACTACGTAGCCACCGGTGAGTTTGGTGAGGACGGCGCCGAGCGCCACCAGGAAGCCAAGCGCGGCCGAGGCTAGCCCGAGTACGGTCGCGAGCTGGAGCGGGCTGGTAGAGAACGACATGATGCCGTCGGCGGCCAGCCGGAGCATCTTGTGGAGCGGGTACTTGGTCTCTCCGGCGAACCTCGGGTCTCGGTTGTAGGTGATGGACGCGCGGTTGAGACCCATCCATCCCACCAGGCCGCGCATGTAGCGGCTGCGTTCGCGCATCGCCTTGAGGCCCTCGGTGGCCTTGCGGCTCATCAGCCGGAAGTCGGCGGTGTCGAGCGGTATGTCGACGCGGGCGGTCCGGCGCAACAGCCGGTAGTAGGCGGTGGCCGTGGCCTTCTTGAAGGCGCTCTCGCCGGCCCGCGACTCGCGAACGGCGAAGACGATGTCGGCACCGCCGCGCCACAGCTCCACCATCTGCGGGATGAGTTCCGGTGGGTCCTGGAGGTCGGCATCGATCACGGTCACGGTGTCGCCGGTCGCCAGGTCGATGCCGGCGGTCGTCGCGGTCTGATGACCGAAGTTGCGCGCGAAGCGGACCAGCTTCAGGTGCGGGTCCTGATCGGCCAGGGCGGAGACGATCGCGAACGTGTCGTCCTTGCTTCCATCATCGATGACGACGATCTCGTAGTCCGGGAGAGCCGACACGGCGGCCGTGGCGCGCCTGATGAACTCCTCGGCGACCTGGGATTCGTTGTACATGGGCACCACGATTGAGTGCAGTTCGGTGCTGCTCACAGTGCCCCCTCAAGGTGACAGCGTTGTGCGGGCTCTCGGCGGACGGACGATGGGCGCCGACCCGGCCATGACGGGCTTCTGGTTCGCCGCATTCTACTACACGGGCGCATGCGTCAGAGGCCGCCGGGCAGTGCGTCGACCGGAGGCGAGTGAGAGGTTCTTCCGCTCGCGCTATGATGTGCAGCGAACGCTTCAGCGCCAGCTGGGGCCCTCTCGGCCGTGAACGGAGACGATCCCATGCATCACACCAAGTCCTCGGAGTTCTTCCAGATCGCCCAGCAGGTCATCCCGGGTGGCGTCAACTCGCCCGTGCGCGCATTCAAGTCGGTCGGCACCGACCCGGTCTTCTACGACCGCGCCAAGGGCGACCGTGTCTGGGACGCCGACGGCAACGAGTACATCGATTTCGTCGGCAGCTGGGGCCCGATGATCCTGGGCCACGCGCCCGACTCCGTGCTCGATGCCGTGCGCGTACAGCTCGACAAGGGCACGAGCTACGGCGCCCCGACGATGGTCGAGATCGAGATGGCCGAGAAGCTCGTCGAGGTCGTGCCGTCCATCGAGATGGTGCGCATGGTCTCGAGCGGCACCGAGGCGACCATGAGCGCTATCCGTCTCGCGCGCGGACATACCGGCCGAGAGAAGTTCATCAAGTTCGACGGCAACTACCACGGCCACTCGGACGCGCTGCTGGTCGCGGCGGGCAGCGGTCTGGTGACGCTCGGCATCCCCTCGACGCCCGGCGTCACCAAGGGCGCAGCGGCCGATACCATCGTGCTGCCCTACAACGACGTCGACGCCGTGCGGGCGTGCCTTGAGGAGAACCGAGGCACCGTGGCTGCGATCATCGTCGAGCCGATCGCCGGCAACATGGGCGTCGTCCCGCCGCAACCCGGCTTCCTCCAGGGCCTGCGTGACGCCTGCGACGAGCACGGCGTCATCCTCATCTTCGACGAGGTCATCTCGGGATTCCGGGTGGCGCTCGGCGGAGCGCAGGAGCTCTACGGCGTCACGCCCGACCTGACCACGCTCGGCAAGATCATCGGCGGCGGCTTCCCGGTCGGCGCGTTCGGCGGCAAGGCCGAGATCATGCGTTCGCTCGCTCCGGTCGGCCCCGTCTATCAGGCTGGAACGCTTTCCGGAAACCCGGTCGCGATGGTGGCCGGCCTGGCGCTCATCGGCGAGCTGTCCAAGCCCGGCGTGTACGAAGAGCTCGAGCGCAAGGGCAAGCGCCTCGCCGACGGGCTGTGCCGCGCAGCCGGCAACGCCGCGATCCACACGTCGTGCAATCGCGTCGGCTCGATGTCGACGATGTTCTTCACCCACCTCGAGGTCTCCAACTGGGCCAGCGCCTCGACGAGCAACACCGAGCTGTACGGCGCCTACTTCCGCGGCATGCTCGACGCGGGCTTCACCATTGCGCCGAGCCAGTACGAGGCATGCTTCGTCTCGCTCGCGCACTCCGACGAGGACATCGACGCGTTCCTCGCGGCTGCGGGCGACGTGCTTGCAGGGATGAGCGCCTAGGCGCGACCGATCGTCACAAGACACCACTGACATGGCCAGGGCGGTCACCGACCTGCTGCGTCTGCTCTACCATGTGAGCCGCATCCGCACCGACTTGGAGGACACCACCGAATGAAAGCCATCATCCCCGCCGCCGGGCTCGGAACGCGGTTCCTGCCGCTGACCAAGTCCCAGCCCAAAGAGATGCTGCCGGTCGTGGACAAGCCGGTCATCCAGTACGTCGTCGAGGAGGCGGTCTCGGCGGGTGCGAGCGAGATCCTGATGATCACCGGCCGAGGCAAGCGCGCGCTCGAGGACCACTTCGACCACTCGGTCGAGCTCGAGATGCTGCTCGAGGCCAACGGCAAGCTCAAGGAGCTCGAGCTCGTTCGCGACATCTCGGCACTCGCCGAGGTCTTCTACGTGCGGCAGAAGCAGCCTCGCGGACTCGGTCACGCGGTCGGGTGCGGAGCGCCGTTCACCGATGACGAGCCGTTCTACGTGATGCTCGGCGACGTGCTCGTCCCCGACTGCGGCATCCTGCCTCGGCTCAAGGCCGTGCACGATCGCACGGGCGCCAGCGTCATCGCGGTCATGCCGGTCCCCGACGAGCAGGTCGACCGCTACGGCGTGATCGCCGGCGAGCCGGACGCCGACGGCGTGTGGCGCGTCACGGGGCTCGTCGAGAAGCCCCCCGTCGGCGAGGCGCCCACGAACCTCGCGATCTTCGGCCGCTACCTGCTCACCCCGGCGATCATGGCGATTCTGGCGGTCACGCCGCCGGGCAAGGGCGGCGAGATCCAGCTCACGGACGCGTTGGTCGCGCTGCTGGCCGAGGAGGACATCTACGCCGTGGTGATCGAGCCCGACGAGGGCTACGACACCGGCAACGTGCTGGCGTGGCTCGAGGCCAACATCGCGCTCGCGATGCAGAGCGAGGAGTACGGTCCGGCGCTGCGCGAGAGCCTGCTGGCGATGTTCCACCCGGAGCGCGCCAACGGCAACGGCGACTGACTCACCGCCGGCACGCGAGGCGTCGTTCAGGATCCGGCCGCAGGGCATCCGGGGTGCCTCTCGCGGGCGCCGCTGGTATGCTATGCGCCGCACCTCGTCACCTACCAAGGAGCGTTCATGGCGTCGCCTTCTCACCTGTACGCCACCATCCTCGCCGGCGGAAGCGGCCAGCGCTTCTGGCCCCTGTCGCGCGAACTGAACCCCAAGCAGCTGCTCTCGATGTTCGGCACCGAGTCGCTCATCGCCGCCGCCGTCCACCGCATCCTGCCCTTCGCCGAGGGCGGCTCGTCGGTGGTGGTCGCGACCAACGAGCGCCTCTTCGACGAGCTGCGCAACCACCTCACCGCGCAGCCCGACCCCGAGCTCCACGCGGTGCGCTACATCCAGGAGCCGCTGCCCAAGAACACCGCGCCGGCGATCGCGCTGGCCGCCGCCACCTTCGTCGCCGAGGACCCCGACGCGATCATGGTCGTGCTCCCGAGCGACCACCTGCTCGAGGACGGCGAGGTGTGGGCCGACTGCATCAACGCGGCCGCGCGTCGTGGCCGCCGACGGCTACCTGGTCACCATCGGGATCGCAGCCCACCCGCGCCGAGACCGGCTACGGCTACATCCGCGCCGCCGAGGCGCTTCCGCAGTTCACGGTAGGCTCGGCGGTGCCGCACGTCGTCGCCGAGTTCGTCGAGAAGCCCGACGCCGCGCGCGCCGAGCAGTTCGTCGCGTGCGGCGAGTACTACTGGAACGCCGGCATCTTCGTGATGAAGGCCGCGCAGGTGCTCGAGGAGCTCGACCGCGCCGGCGGGGCCGAGGCGCAGATCGCCGACGCCGCGCGCTGGATCGCCGCGCAGCCGCCGAGGACCGCAACGGCGCCGAGGCGCGCGAGCGGTTCGCGGCGCTCGAGTCGCTCTCGATCGACACCGCGGTCATGGAGCGCAGCGACCGGGTCGCGGTCATCCCGGCGGCGCTCAAGTGGAGCGACGTCGGGTCGCTGCTGGCGCTCGCCGACGTCGCCGAGCCCGATGACGTGCGGCAACGTGCGCATCGGCCGCGGCGTCGACATCGACTCCAGCAACACCATCGTCTACTCGGGCGACCGTCTCGTGGCGACCATCGGCGTCGAGGACCTCATCATCGTCGACACCACCGACGCGACGCTCGTGCTCCCCAAGGAGCGCGCGCAGGACGTGCGGCAGGTGGTCGACGCGCTCAAGGCGATCGGCGCGCCGGAGGTCACGCAGCCCAAGGTCAGCCTTCGGCCGTGGGGGCTGTGGACGAGCCTGCTGGAGAACCCCAGCTACCAGATCAAGCTCATCGAGGTGAAGCCGGGCTGCCGGCTGAGCCTGCAGAAGCATCACCACCGCAGCGAGCACTGGATCGTGGTCAGCGGGACCGCGATGGTGACCCGCGATGCCGAGACGCATCGAGGTCCACGCCAACGAGGGCATCTTCCTGCCGGTCGGCTGCGTTCACCGGCTCGAGAACGTCGGCAAGGTGCCGCTTGAGCTCATCGAGGTGCAGGTGGGCGAGTACCTGGGCGAGGACGACATCGTGCGGCTCGAGGACGACTGGGCGCGGGACAGCAAGTAGCCTGTGCCCTGCGTCGGGCGAAGGAACGAGGAGCGCATCGATGTCGTTCTGGGCTGACAAGCGGGTGTGCGTGACGGGCGGGGCCGGGTTCCTCGGCGGGTTCGTCGTCGAGGAGCTTGAGCGAAGCGGAGCCGGGCACGTCTTCGTGCCGCGGCACGCCGAATACGACCTCACCAAGCGCGAGGACGTCGTTCGCATGCTCGCGGACTCCCGGCCCGACGTGGTGATCCACCTCGCCGCGGTCGTCGGCGGCATCGGCGCCAACATGGCCAATCCCGGAAGCTACTTCTACGAGAACGCCATCATGGGCATCGAGCTGATCGAGGAGTCGCGCCTCGCCGGCGTGGACAAGTTCGTCGCGCTCGGCACCATCTGCGCCTACCCCAAGTTCGCGCCGATCCCGTTTCGCGAGGAAGACCTGTGGGACGGCTATCCCGAGGAGACCAACGCGCCCTACGGCCTGGCCAAGAAGATGATGCTCGTGCAGTGCCAGGCGTACCGGCAGGAGTACGGCTTCGACGGCATCTTCCTGCTGCCGGTCAACCTCTACGGCCCGCGCGACAACTTCGACCTCGAGTCGAGCCACGTCATCCCGGCGATGATCCGCAAGATGATCGCGGCGCGCGACGCGGGCGAGACCGTCGTGCTCTGGGGCGACGGCTCGGCCACGCGCGAGTTCCTCTACGTCGAGGACTGCGCGCGGGCGATCGTGCTCGCCGCCGAGCGCTACGACGGCGCCGAGCCGGTCAACCTGGGAGCCGGCTGGGAGATCTCGATCAAGGACCTCGCCGAGCTCATCGCCAAGCACGTGGGCTACGAGGGCGAGATCGTCTGGGACACGAGCAAGCCCAACGGCCAGCCGCGCCGCAAGCTCGACGTGAGCCGGGCCTCGCGAGTACTTCGGCTTCGAGGCCGAGGTGCCCTTCGACGAGGGCATCGAGCGCACCGTCGCGTGGTGGGAAGCCAACCGCGAGGGCTACGACGCGCGCAACGCGAGCCACCACATCTAGGCGCTCGGCAGACGATTCCTGACAGGACGGTGGTAGCGCACGTGGCGGGCACTCCGGCTCCGGGCGGCACGCTCGGCGGGCTCTACGACCGCCACGGCGAGAAGCTGCGCTACCTGCTGGTCGGTGTCTGGAACACGGCGCTCGGCTACGTCGTGTTCCTGCTCGCGCTCAAGTACCTCGGCCCGCCGCTTCAGGCGCTGTCGGGCAGCCCGGGGCTGCTCGGCTGGATCGGTCACTACTACTACCTCGTGCTGCAGTGGGCGGTGTGGGTGGTGATGGTCGTGAACAGCACGGTGACCATGAAGTACTTCGCGTTCAGGTCGAAGGGCCGGCTGCTGCACCAGATCGGCCGCGCGTACCTCGTCTACCTGCCCGCGCAGGGCATCTCGTCGGTGATCCTGTGGTTCACGGTCAAGGTGCTCGGCCTGTCTCCGGCGATCGGGCAGCTCGTCACCATCGTGATCGCGACGGTGTTCAGCTACCTCGGCCACAAGTACTTCACGTTCCGCGTCCCGCTCGAGGTGGGCGAGGTCCCGCCGCAGGACCTCATCGAACGCAGCTAGGCCCAGCCGGCTCAGTGTGCCGCAGCCTCCGAGCGCAGGGGTGCGGCCGGGGCCGGGTCGCTCGGCTCGGGTGGAACGTCGCCTTCGGCGGCGAACTCGTCCTCGGGGCCGTCGGGGCCGCGCTTGGCGGTCGGTCTCTTCCACTGGCCGAGCAGCAGTCCGCGCACGACGGGGATGCTCTCGAGCACCAGTGTGAGCCCGATCGAGATGCTCAGTGAGAGGGCGAACATCGCGACCCAGTTGGTAACGCCGAGGGCGAAGAGGCCCACCTGCAGTATCTGGTGGATGGCGTAGATGCCCAGCGTGCGCCGACCGAGCCAGGCTTGCCAGTCCATGAGCCTCCCGCTCCACCCGCTGTAGAGCGCCGTCAGCGCAACGATGGCGGCGAAGGAGGAGGCGTAGCGGACGAACACCGGGCCGATGAAGTTGGTGATCTGGTCGGAGCGCCGGATGTGCCACGTGCGGTGCATGAACGCGGCGGCCGTCTTCGCCGTGTGCGAGACCCAGCCCATGTCCGGTCGCCAGATCGGCCCCCGTGCCAGGAGGAGCACCGCGAACGCCGCCAGGCTGAGACCGGCGATCAGGTAGCGCCGCGACTTGACCGCGTCGGTCTTCTCGGCGAGCAGGTAGCCGCCGACGAAGAACGGATAGATGTACGTCACGTCGCCTACGCCCAGGAAGTGGGACCCGCCGAGCGGGGAGGCGCTCAGCGCGACAGCGCCCAGCGCGGTCGCCGCGAGAATCCACTTCGAGAACGGCAGGCGCTGGATCACGATCAGCAGGAGGTAGCACTCGAAGAGCGCGTAGAGGTACCAGAGGCCGCCCCACGGGTTAGCAGCCGCCGTTCGGAGCCCGCGGAGCAGGCCATCGAGCACGATCGGCCGCGCCGTGAGCACGTAGTACACGACCACCCATGCGAAATACGGCACCATCAGGCCGAGGAAGCGCGATCGGATCTGCCCCAGGGCCGGAGACAGCTTCGGGCGCCAGGAGACCAGGCCGCTGACGAAAGCGAAGAGCGGCATGTGGAACGCGTAGACGATGTTGAGGAGGGGATTGAATGCGATCGCGTCGGAGACCCAGTGGCCGTCCGAGAGCATCGTGAGCCCGGGTCCCGCGTGATAGACCCACGCCACCGAGACGATCGAGTGGCCGAGCACCACGAGGACGATAGCGAGGCCGCGCAGGGAGTCGGCCGAGGTGTTGCGCTTCAAGGAAGCCTTTCGACGGGCCCACGGTGAGGCGTTTCCGATGCGCCAGCATAGCATCAACTGCGGGGCTCGAGCCTCGGTTCGCGGCGTGGCCGAGGGCTGCAAAGGAGCGTCTTCGGTAGCGAGCGCACCCGTGCTCAGGTATCGTTGCGGTGCTCGTGCGTGTGACGACAACACAGCCGGAGCGGAGCGCGAAGCAGCCGAGCTTCCGAGATGCCCAACCCTCGACACCAGGGGCGGTCCATATGAAGACAGTCATCCTTGCCGGAGGACTCGGCACCCGACTTGCCGAGGAGACCGGCGTCAAGCCCAAGCCCATGGTCGAGATCGGCGGACAGCCGATCCTCTGGCATGTCATGAAGCACTACTCGGAGCACGGCTTCAACGAGTTCGTGGTCGCGCTGGGCTACAAGGGCGAGATGATCAAGCGGTACTTCCTCGACTACTATCCGCTCTTCGGGGACCTGACCATCGACCTGTGCGACCGGCGAAGTCACCGCCGACAACAGCGAGTGCGAACCGTGGGTCGTCCACCTCGTCGACACGGGCGCCGCAAGCATGACCGGCGGCAGGGTGTTGCGGCTGCGTAAGACGCTCGGCGACGAGCCGTTCATGCTCACCTACGGTGACGGCGTGTCCAACGTGGACCTGACGGCGTTGCTCGAGTTCCACCGGTCTCACGGCAAGCTCGCGACGGTCACTGCCGTCCGCCCACCGTCGAGGTTCGGCGGCCTGGTGTTCGAGGGCGACGGCATCGCCGAGTTCACCGAGAAGCCCCAGATCGGCGAAGGGTGGATCAACGGTGGCTTCATGGTCTTCGAGCCGGGCGTCTTCGACTACATCGCCGGATGACTCCACGGTGCTCGAGAAGGACGTACTTGAGACGCTCGCAGGGAAGGGCCAGCTGATGGCGTACCGGCATGAAGGGTTCTGGCAGTGCATGGACACGATCCGGGACCTTCAACTGCTGCAGAGTCTCTGGAAGGAGGGCAGGGCCGAATGGAAGACCTGGGAATGAGCGCGGAGTCGAAGAAGTTCTGGCTTGACCGGCCCACCTTCGTGACCGGTGCCACCGGCCTGGTCGGCGGGTGGCTCGTGAGGCGGCTCGTCGGCGCTCGGCGCTGACGTGACGTGTCTGGTCCGCGACTGGGTCCCCGAAAGCGAGCTCGTGCGCTCGGGGCTGATCGAGTCGACCAACGTCGTGCGTGGCGACCTGCGCGATCAGGCGGTGCTGGAGCGGGTGCTCGGCGAGTACGAGACCGACACCGTCATCAACCTGGCTGCGCAGACCATCGTGGGCATCGCGAACCGCAATCCCGTCTCGACCTTCGAGACCAACATCGCCGGCACCTGGGCGCTGCTGGAGGCGTGCCGGCGGAGCCCGCAGGTCAAGCAGATCGTCATGGCATCGTCGGACAAGGCGTACGGCGAGCACGAAACGCTGCCCTACACCGAGGACTTCGCGCTGCAGGGGCGGCATCCGTACGACGTGAGCAAGTCCTGCGGCGACCTCATCACGCAGGCCTACGCGCAGACCTACGGCCTGCCGGTGGGCATCACGCGCTGCGGCAACTTCTACGGAGGCGGGGACCTGAACTGGAACCGCCTCGTGCCCGGGACGATCCGCTCGGTGCTGCGCGGCCAACCGCCGGTGATCCGTTCGGACGGCCGGTACGTTCGGGACTACTTCTACGTCGAGGACGGCGCGGCGGCCTACCTGCTGCTCGCCGAGAAGATGGCGGCCAACCCGGAGCTCCACGGACAGGCGTTCAACTTCTCCAACGAGAGCCAGGTCACCGTGCTGGAGCTCGCCGACAAGATCCTCGGCCTCATGGGTTCCGACCTGCGTCCCGAGGTGCGCAACGAGGCGACCAACGAGATCAGGGACCAGTACCTCAGCGCCGACAAGGCGCGCGAGCTGCTCGACTGGGAGCCGATGTTCACGCTCGATCAGGGTCTCGAGCGGACGATCGCGTGGTACCGGGACGCGCTGGGAGACGCACTGTGAGCACGACGACGGAATGCCGCTCGTGTGGCGCAACCGGCCTGATGCCCGTCCTCTCGTTGGGGGAGACGCCACTGGCAAACTCGCTGCTCACGCGCGAGCAGGTCTCGGAACCCGAGCCGACGTTCCCGCTCGACCTCGTGTTCTGCCCGGCCTGCTCGCTGGTCCAGATCACCGAGTCCGTTCCCCCCGAGGACCTCTTCGGGGACTACCTGTACTTCTCTTCGTTCTCCGACACGATGCTGCAGTCCGCCTCGGCCATCGCCGAGAGGCTCGTGCGCGAGCGCGGTCTGGGCAGCGACAGCCTGGTGGTCGAGGTCGCGAGCAACGACGGCTACCTGCTGCAGTACTACGCCGAGGCGGGCGTGCCGGTCCTGGGGATCGAGCCCGCGGCCAACATCGCGGCGGTCGCCGAGGCCGAGCGCGGCATCCCGACGCTGGTGGAGTTCTTCGGCGAGGAGCTGGCGGGGCGTCTGGTCGACGAGGGCAGGCGCGCCGACGTCATCCACGCCAACAACGTGCTGGCGCACGTGCCCGACCTCAACGGTGTTGTCGAGGGCTTCTCGCAGCTGCTCAAGCCCACCGGCGTCGTCGTGGTCGAGGCGCCCTACCTGGTGGACTTCATCGACCGCATCGAGTTCGACACCATCTACCACGAGCACCTGTGCTACTTCTCGCTCACCGCGCTGAATACGCTGTTCGCCCGTCACGGGCTGACCATCGTCGATGTGGAGCGGCTCCCGATCCACGGAGGCTCGCTGCGGGTCTTCGCGAGTCCCACCGCGCCGACGAGCGCACCGCCGGCCGAGCGCTCGCAGCGTGTCGTCGATCTGCTCGCCGAGGAGGCCGCATGGGGCGCGGGCGACTTCGCCGTGTACGCTGGCTTCGCCGACTCGGTCTCCAGCCTGCGTGCCGAACTGCGTGCGCTTCTTGGCGAGCTCAAGGCGCAGGGCAAGACGATCGCCGCCTACGGGGCTTCGGCCAAGGGCAGCACGCTGCTGAACTACTGCGGCATCGGCAGCGACACACTCGACTTCGTCGTCGACCGCAGCACGGTGAAGCAGGGCCTCTTCACTCCCGGGACGCACCTGCCGATACTCGCTCCGACGCACCTGCTCGACGCGATGCCGGACTACGTGTTGCTGCTCACCTGGAACTTCGCCGACGAGATCCTGCGCCAGCAGGCCGAGTATCTGGAACAGGGGCGGCAAGTTCATCGTTCCGGTGCCGACACCGACGATCGTCGATGGCCTCCGCGAGCCGGGGAGCGAGGGTTCGTAGGCGTGCTCTTCCACGAGACACCCCTTGCAGGCGCTACGGTCCTCGAGCCGCAGCCCTCGCGCGATGAGCGGGGCTACTTCGCGCGGGTCTGGTGTGCTGAGGAGCTCGCAGAGCGTGGCATGGAGTCGGCGTGGGTGCAGTCGAGCGTCTCCTTCAACGAGAAGGCACTCACCCTCAGGGGCCTCCACTACCAGGTCGAGCCGCACACCGAGGTCAAGCTGGTGCGATGCACGTCTGGCGCCGTGTTCGACGTCATCGTCGACATTCGGGAGGCCTCTGCCACCTATCGGCGGTGGTTCTCGATCGAGCTGACTGCCGAGAACAACCTCGTACTCTATGTGCCGGCCGGGTTCGCCCATGGTTTCCTCACGCTGCAGGACCGCTCGGTGGTGGAGTATCACATGTCGGAGCCCCATCATCCCGACGCCGCACGGGGTGCGCGTTGGGACGATCCGGCGTTCGGCATCGACTGGCCGTCGACGCCTTCGGTCATGAGCGAGCGCGACCGCACCTGGGCGGACTTCGGGGTACCCCGATGAGCCGCGTGCTCGTCACCGGCGCATCCGGCTTCATCGGCTCGCACTGCGTCCCGCTGCTGGTCGAGGCGGGCTACGACGTACACGGGGTCGTACCGGAAGGCGTCGAGCCTCCAGGCCGGCGGCGTCACGTGGCACACGGCCGACCTCCTCGAGCGCGATCAGGTGCAGCGGCTGGTGGGCGAGGTGCGTCCGACGCACCTGCTGCACCTGGCCTGGTTCGTCGCCCCGGGCGAGTTCTGGAGGTCGCCGGAGAACCTGCGCTGGCTGCAGGCCGGGCTCGATCTTGCACGTTCGTTCGCGGATGCCGGCGGCGAGCGCTCCGTGATGGCCGGGACCTGCGTCGAGTACGCGCCGTCGGACGAACCGCTGGGCGAGGGCGTCACCCCGATACGGCCAACCACGCTCTACGGCGCCTGCAAGGCCGCCTTGCATCTCTCGTCGTCTTCGTACTTCGAAGAGCGGGGTGTGAGCCATGCATGGGGGCACATCTTCTATCTCTACGGCCCGCGGGAGCATCCCAGCCGCCTCGTGCCGTCGGTGATCAGCGCCTTGAGCGAGGGGACGGCGTTCGTCTGCCAACACCCCCATGACGTGCGGGACTTCCTGCACGTCGAGGATGTGGCCGGGGCATTCGTCGCCCTGCTCGGCTCCGAGGTCGAAGGTGATGTGAACATCGCATCCGGCGAGCCGACGACCGTCGGGGAACTGGTGGCGACGCTGGCCGAGGTGATGGGCCGGCCCGACCTGGTCGACTGCAGCGCGGTTGCGCCCGAGGGGTCACGCATCGTCGGGGACACCACGCGTCTGCGCCGAGAAGTCGGGTGGGTTCCGCGATTCGACCTGGACAGCGGCCTTGCGGCCACGATCGGCTCGTGGACGCAGGAGCATCGGCCGGGCAGTCCCGCCCCGCGGGAGGGCGAGACGCCGTGACCCGCCCGGCCAACCGGCGCTGGCGGCGAGCCGCCTTCTGGCTGCGCTATCAGGTCGAGGTCGCCAAGCGGGTGCGCCGGCGCAGGAGACGTACATCGATGGAGCCGGTGGTCGCCGTCGTCTACGTGTATCCGATCGCCGGGCACGCCGAGCACGACTTCAGCGCACGACGCTTCGTCTCCACCTACCGCGACTTCCCGCCGCTGGGTGACCACAGGCTGCACGTGGTCTTCAACGGCGCCGCGCCTTCAGCTGACAACCTCGCCGTCTTCGACGGCCTCGACATCGAGGTCCACCGCCACGACAACACCGGCTGGGACATCGGCGCGTTCCAGATGGCCGCCCGGGAGATCGATTGCGACCTCATCGTGTGCCTAGGGACCAACAGCCACTTCAAGCGCGCAGGATGGCTCCGTCGGATGATCGAGTCGGTCGAAGCGCACGGCGACGGGCTGTACGGGTCGTCGGCCTCCTACGAACGTGACCCTCACATCCGGACGACCGCGTTCTGGTGTGACCCCATGCTGATCCGCGCGTATCCCAAGCAGGTGCGCACCTTCGACGACCGCTACGAGTTCGAAGCGAGTCCCTCGTCCATCACCCGACTCGCGGAGCACGTGGGGCTCGGCTGCTGGTTCGTCACGTGGGACGGTGAGTACCCGAAGCCGGAATGGCGGACTCCACCCAATATCTTCCGCAGGGGGGACCAGAGCAACTCGTTGGTGTTCGACCGCTACTTCGAGGTGTTTGACGCATTGGACTCGGAGATGCGAGAGGCTCACGCCTCCGCTGCTGATTCCTGGGAGGCGGGAGCGCACGAGCCAGTGCGGGCCGCCGCACCCCCGCGAGGGCTTCGTCGCCTGAAGAGACTCTTCACGTCGAGGATCGTGGCCGCCGCTGACGGCCGAGGCGAGCAAGGCGGCGAGTCGACGGACGATGGCATGGTCATCTACCGGCAGTCGCCGGCAGCCCACAACTGGTGCAGGGGCAGTGGCATCGAGATAGGCGCCGCCGCTCACAACCCGTTCGGACTGAAGACCCTCAACATCGACATCACCGACGAGGGTGAAGGTCAGCTCGAGCAGATGCGCATGTGCGGTCAGGTCGCGCGGGTCGACATCGTCGCTCCGGGCGACGATCTGCCTCTGCCGGACGGAAGCCAGGACTTCGTCGTGTCGTCGCATGTCCTCGAGCACTTCGGCGACCCGATCGGCGCGCTCCTCGAATGGGATCGGGTGACGCGGCCCGGCGGTGCCATCTACATGATCGTGCCCCACAAGGAGCGGACGTTCGACAAGGACCGTGAGCGCACGACGCTTGCGCACCTGATCGCCGATCACGAGCAAGGCACGGTGAGCACCGACATCTGGGAACACCAGCACGCATGGGTGACCGAGGACGTGGTCGAACTCGTCGAGTGGATGATGCGCGAGACGTACGTCAACTGGCGCATTGCCGAGGTCCAGGACGTCGACGACAAGGTGGGCAACGGCTTCGCGATCGCCCTCGTGAAGGGGCCGTAGTCCGGAGATCCTAGGCCCGGCGCTCAAGCTCCCGGATACGGCGCTCGAGTCTCTCGAGCTCGAAACGGAGGCGCTCGGCCGTTTCGGCCTGCCGCGCGCTGACCTCGTTCTGCCGATCGCCGAAGGGCTGCAGCAGCCTGAGCAGCGCTCGCCGGATCGCGGCGAGCCGTACGCCGTCCCGCATGCGCCACGGCGGCCGGATCTCTGCCAGGGCGAAGGCCCCATCCACCGGCTCGAGCTGCAGCCGCTCTCGTATCGCCGACTCCATGGTGCCGTTTCGCAGCAGCTCACTCTCGTTCAGGCCGCCCTCGTCGAGCAGGATGGTCCGCCACTCGTGGTTCTCCAGACTCAGCGTGCTCGCGATGTCCTCACGAATGCGGCTGATCGTCGCTGAATCAAGGTCGGCGTCAGCGACCACGCCCAGGAGCGCTCGAGCGAGGCCGGTCCACGCCTGAGTCGGCGGCATTGCCGCCTTGGAGGTCTCATGGGAGCCGATCTCGGCTACGAGTTCTTCAGCGGTCTTGGGGGTGTCCTGGATCCGATAGCTCAGCAGGGTCTGCGGCACCGTCACGAATTCGCCGAGCAGCGAGAGCTCCATCAGCAGGCACACGTCGCCGCCGAACTCAGCGCGGAACAGGCCCGTCTCGCGCAGGATGCTCGGCCGGAAGACGCTGTAGATCTCGTACCAGCGGATGCGTGAGACCAGTTCGTGCGCCCGCGCCTCGACCGGCATGCCCTCGGTGTCGAGCGGCTCGTAGGTGTCGGACACCGGTCCGCCGTCCTCGCCGATGAGCGCGATCCGGCTCGTGCACTGCACGGCAAGCGGAGAGTCCTCCAGTTTGGCGATGCACGCGCTCGCGAAGCGCGGGTCCCAGACGTCGTCGTCGGACCCCCACATGAAGTACCGGCCGGCCGACAGCTCGAACACGCGGTTGTAGTTCGCTGCGGCACCGATGTTCTCGGTGTTTCGGATGTAGCGGATGCGGGGGTCGGCCTCCGCGAACTCTCGGCAGATTGCCTCGGTGGCGTCGTTAGAGGCGTTGTCCGAGATGATGAGCTCGAAGTCCTCCACGTCCTGCGCGAGGAGTGAGTCGATGGCCTGGGCGAGGTGGCGCTCGCCGTTGTAGACGGCAAGGCCGATGCTCAGCAGCGGAGCGGACGCACCCGTCTCAGGGGGTCCGTCGGGTCGAGCGGGTTCTTGCACGGCGCTATCCCCTCGTCGTTCACTCAGGCCCGAACAATGCTACAGCAGCGAGGCGCTCGCCGCTGCGGGAGAGCCCGAAAGCGGGCATGGGGGTCTGGTAGACTTCAGCGGGAAACCGCTTCAGAAATGACCCGAGGAGAAGCATCGTGACCAAGCGCGCACTCATCACCGGGATCACCGGCCAGGACGGCTCCTACCTCGCCGAGCTGCTGCTCGACAAGGGCTACGAGGTCTTCGGCCTCGTCCGCCGCGCCTCGACGCCGTCCACGCTCGCGCATCGAGCACATCCTCGACCGCATCACGCTGGTCGTGGGCGAGATGACCGACCAGACGCTCGCTGATCGACGCGATGGAGACGTCGCAGGCCGACGAGGTCTACAACCTCGCCGCGCAGAGCTTCGTGGGCGACTCGTGGACGGTGCCGCTCTCGACCGGCGACGTCGACGGGCTGGGCGTCACCCGCATGCTCGAGGCGATCCGCCGGGTCAAGCCGGAGGCGCGCTTCTACCAGGCGGCCACCTCGGAGATGTACGGCAAGGTGCACGAGGTCCCGCAGTCCGAGACCACGCCGTTCCACCCCCGCTCGCCCTACGGCGTCGGCAAGGTCTACGGCTACTACATCACGCTGAACTACCGCGAGTCCTACGGGATGCACGCCTCCAACGGCATCCTGTTCAACCACGAGTCGCCGCGCCGCGGCCTCGAGTTCGTCACGCGCAAGATCACCGATCACGTCGCGCGCATCAAGGCTCGGCGAGCTCGACCGAGCTGCGGCTGGGCAACCTCGACTCCCAGCGCGACTGGGGCTTCGCCGGCGACTACGTCGAGATGATGTGGCTGATGCTGCAGCAGGACACGCCCGACGACTACGTCGCTGCGACCGGCGAGACGCACACGGTGCGCGAGTTCTGCGAGATCGCGTTCTCGCGCGTCGGGCTCGACTGGGAGCAGCACGTCGTGGTCGATCCGCGCTTCGTGCGCCCGGCCGAGGTCGAGCTGCTGCTCGGCGATCCGACCAAGGCCAAGACGCAAGCTCGGCTGGGAGCCGAAGGTCACGCTTCCAGGGGCTCGTCGAGATGATGGTCGACGCCGACATGGAGCGCACTGCCCGCTAGGGCGGAGGCGATGGGGGCGACATGACCAAGCGCGCACTCATCACCGGCGTCGCCGGCCAGGACGGCACCTACCTCTCCGAGCTCCTGCTCGGCAAGGGCTACGAGGTCTGGGGCGTCGTCGGGCCCTATCCCGGCGGCTGTTCCTGGAGATGGGCGAAGCAGCACGAGGGCCGCGTTGCACCCGATCGACGCCGACCTCACCGACATGGACTCGCTGCTGGCCGCCGTCGACGCGTCCACAGCCCGACGAGGTCTACAACTTCGCCGCGCAGTCTTCGGTCGGGGAGCTCGTTCGACGCGGCCGTCGCCACGACCGAGGTCAACGCGGTCGGCGTGCTGCGGATGCTCGAGGCGATGCGCCAGCTCGCGCCCGAGCGCCCGCTTCTTCCAGGCGTCCTCGGCCGAGATGTTCGGCAACGCCGCCGAGATGCCGCAGCGCGAGACGACCCCGCTGCACCCGCGCTCGCCGTACGCGGCGGCCAAGACGTACGCGTTCCACATCGTGGGCAGCTACCGCGACTCCTACGGCATGCACGCGAGCAACGGCATCATGTTCAACCACGAGTCGCCGCTGCGCGGGCTGCAGTTCGTGACGCGCAAGATCACCGACGGGGCCGTGCGCATGCAAGCTGGGGCTGGCGAGCGAGCTGCGGCTGGGCAACCTCGACGCCCAGCGCGACTGGGGCTTCGCGGGTGACTACGTCGAGGCATGTGGCTGATGCTGCAGCAGGAGGCGCCCGACGACTACGTGGTCGCCTCGGGCGAGGTGCATACCGTCCGCGACTTCTGCGCGGCGGCGTTCGCCCGCCTCGGCCTGGACTACGAGCAGTTCGTGGTGGTCGACCCCGAGTTCTTCCGGCCGGTCGACGTCAACATCTTCTACGGCGACGCCGACCAAGGCGCGCACGGTCTTGGGCTGGGAGCCCAAGGTCCGCTTCGACGAGCTCGTCGAGATGATGGTCGACGCCGACATCGTAGCGGCTGACCACGACGGAGTGCTAGCGCTGGGCGCAGACGAGGCCGCCAAGAGCGGGGCTCTTCCGGGCTCGGAGACTCATCGGGCGAGGAGCACCACGTCGTCCGAGCAGCCCGGCGTCCCGCGGATCGCGGGGCTGACGCGCGTGCGCAACGAGGCGCACCTCATCGCCGAGACGCTCGACCACCACGCGGCCTTCTGCGACGCCGGGATCTACGTCTACGACGACTGCTCCACCGACGACACCGCAGACATCTGTCGCCGGCACCCCGCCGTGATCGACGTGGTGCAAGGCGAGCACTGGAATCCGGTCCGGGTCGAGGCCGAACACGAGAACCGGCAGGCGCTCCTCGAGCGCGCACTGCTCGACGATCCGGAGTGGCTCCTGTACTTCGACGCCGACGAGCGCGTCGAGGTCGATCTGCAGGAGGTGCCGTGGAGCACCTGTGATGCGGTGCGAATGAAGCTGTTCGACTTCTACATCACCGAGGAGGACGTCGACAGCGCACTACAGCGAGCGGCGATGGCTCGGGCCCGAATACCGGCGGATCATCATGCTCTATCGCAACATGCCCGGCATGGGCTATGACCAGCCGGACCAACGGGAGACCAACCTTCCGCCCAACGCACGGATCGTCGAGGTCGGCTGGGTGCGTCACTACGGCAAGGCGGTCTCGGTCGAGGAGTGGGAGAACACGTGCCGGTACTACGCCGAGCACTTCCCCGAGCCCTACCGCACCAAGTGGCGCTCCAGGATGGGACGTGCCGTCCATACCGAGTCCGACTTCGGCCGTGAGCTCATCGCGTGGGAGGACCGGGATCGCCTTGGGGTGGAGCTGTTCGACGTCGGCCAGACCGACCGGCCCAAACCGGATCCACTCGGTGCGTGGGATATGCGCCCGGGGGTCCGCCTCGGCTTCGTGCGGGGCCCGCTGCTTCGCGTCCTGCTGCCATTCAGCCGGAGCCAGCAGGAACTCGACGGGCGCCTGAACGCCTCACTGGCGGCGCTGAGCGCCGAGGTGACCGGGCTGCGGGCCACGGTGGCACGGCTCGAGCACGAGACCCACCTCTCGCCTCAGGGGTTCCCGGATCGAGTTCCGGCTCCGAAGCGGCGTCGCTCCGGGGCGTCAGAGCGCGTCAGCCCTCACTCGCCCGGCGGGTAGAGCCCGGCGCGCCGCAGCGTGGTGACGATCCAGCGCTTCGTGTCCGCCACCGCCGTCTCGATCTCCGCCGGGGTCGTTCGGGTCGTCGATGCGCGCCTGCTTGAGGCGCGCCTTCAGCTGGTCGAGGCGCGCGCGCTGCCCGGCATCCCGGCGCTCGCCGACACGTGCGCCGAGCGCTTCGAGCGGCTCGGCCCGCGACACCCGCTCGCGAAGCGCCGCCATGTCGACGCGGCCGCGCGCTCGCCCAGGGTCTCGCGAAGCGCGCGGTCCTGCCCGCAGCCGGGCCATCAGATCGCTCACCACGCCCACGTCGAGGTCGGCCCACAGCTGGTCGCCTCGGCCCGGCCTGCGGCGCGTACTCCGCGTGCTCGCTGCTCACGGGCACGAGTTCGTAGGGGATGAGCACCGAGTTCTCCTCGGTCATGAAGTCCATGTTGCCCGACCAGGCCGTCGCCATGACCGCCCGGCCCAGGCTCATCGCCTCCATCAGGTGCAGCCCGAGGCCTTCCGAGCGGTGCGTGGAGACCATCACGTCGCAGGAGGCGTACAGCGAGAGCACGTCGCGGTAGCTCAGGTGCTCCTCGATGAGCACGACGTTGGCGCGCTCCGAGACGAGCGCCTTGAGGGCGGCGAGGGACTCGGCTTGCGATCCCCTCGAGCCGCGCGGTGTTGAGCTTGATCGCCAGCAGCGCCCCCGTATCGTCTCCGAACGCCCGCGCGAACGCCTCGATCGCCGCGTGGGGGTTCTTGCGCTGCAGGTCGCTCTGCAGGTCGAAGGCGAGCAGGAACACGCACTGCTCGTCGCCGAATCCCCAGCGCGCGCGGTCCGGCATCACGTCGGCAGGTACGAACACGGCCTGCGGGTAGTGGACGCTCGGCCGCGCAAGCACCTCATCGCACGCCGCCTTGACGAACCGCGTCGGGGCCAGGACCACGTCCATGGCGTCGAGGACCTCGACCCATTCGGCCGGCAGGTGGGGGAGCTCCCAGAACGGGACGCACGCGTTGAGCCCGCGCACGAGGTTCACGTGGCGTCTCCACTGCTGCTGGAAGCGGACGATCTCCAGGGGATTCATGTGGAAGAGGTTGACGCCCCGGCCGCCCTTGGCCGTGGCGCGCAGGTCGGCGAACGAGGAGTCGCGTCCGCTGCGATCGTCGCCCGGATCGACGTCGACCACCGAGACGGGCAGCCCGGCGCCTCTGCAGCACGTTCACGGTGTTGGCTGCGGCGATGCCGAGCCCGAAGGCCGAACTCACGTAGCCGACGACGCGGAACTGCCTGCCGCGTACACCCACGTGATGGCCCCTTCCCGTGCGTCGCCTCCCCGGTGCGGCTATCATACCGTTGATTCACGCAACCCGGCCTCGGCCTGCGCCGTGCAGGACCGCCGCCCGACTCTGCGATGGGAACCGCCCCTTGAGCGCCGAGGACCTCAACCGCGCGATCCGGACCCGCCTGCTCGACCAGTGCGCCCTCGACGAGGCGCGCCTCGCCGAGCTGTGCAGCTCTCAATCCGATCACACCGCCGAGCTCGCGCGGCTCGAACGCAAGCTGGCTACGCGGCGATTCCTGAAGAACCTCCCGGTCGTCGGACCGGCTGCGCGCGGCGTCTACCAGCGTATCGTGCGCGCCAGGCGGTTCGGCCGATGAAGATCGCCTGGCTCACGCCGCTCTGCCGCACCAGCGGGATCTCGCGCTACAGCCTCGCCGTGGTGCGATCGCTCAGTGCCCTGCACGACGTCGAGGTCGACGTCTGGTACCCGGACACCGGCGACGATTTCGAGTGCCCGTGGGCGCGAGCGCGCGCATTCGATCGCGACGGGCACCCGGATCTGGCCTCATACGACGCCGTCTTCTACAACCTCGGGAACTACGTCTTCAACCACGCGGAGATCTACGAGTACTACCTGCGTGTGCCGGGCTTCGTGGTGCTCCACGACAAGGTCATGCAGGGGTTCTTCTTCGGCTTCGCCAACGAGATGCGCCACGACCCGCTCTACTACGTGCGGCTCATGCGCTACGTGTACGGCCCCGAGGCCCAGCGCTTCGCGGTGGACGGGCTGCTCAAGGGACAGTCCTCGGCGTTCTGGGAGAAGGCGGGCGAGTCCTACCCGCTCTTCGAACCGTGCCTGTTCAACGCGACCGGCGTGGTGTCGCACTCCGCTGAGACGATCGCACTGGTCGACGGGCGCTATCCCGGCCTGCTGCCGAGCCTGGAGCTCGCACTCCCGCACTTCATCTACGACATGGCCTACGCCGGCAAGCCGCTGCTGACGCGCGAGGAGCTCGGCCTTCCTGCCGACAAGACCGTGCTGGTCGCTCCGGGCCGGTTCGGCAGCCAGAAGCGGCTGCACGTCACCCTGACCGTCATCGCCGCCGACCCGGAGCTGCGCGAGAACACGCTGCTCGTCATCGCGGGCGGAGGACAGGAGGACTACGTCGCCCACCTGCGCGGGCTCGCCAAGGACCTCGGGATCGAGCAGGGCGTGCGCTTCGTGGTCGAACCCGACGACCGCAAGATGCACAGTCTGATCAGCGCGGCCGACATCGCCATCAACCTGCGCTATCCCTCGATCGAGTCCGGCAGCGCCTCGCTGGTGGAGCAGCTCTACTTCGGGCGCCCGACCATCGTCACGCGCGTCGGCGTCTACGACGAGTTCCCCGACGACCTGCTCGTGAAGGTCGACATGGCCGACGAGGCCGGCTCACTGCGCGCGGCGCTGCTGAGCCTCATGAACGACCCCGAGGAGCGCGCGCGACTGAGCGCCGCCGCCACCGCCTATGCCGCCGCGAACTTCTCGCCCGACCGCTACGCCGAGGCGATCGTGGAGTTCGTCGAGCGCACGGGGGCCGAGCGCGAATCGCTGGCCCGGGTGGATGCGGCTGCGGTCGAGCTGTGCGCAAGCGGCAGCGGGGCGGGGAGTGGGAGCAGCGGGCGAGTGAGGTGGCTGGCTCGGGCTGGCGGCGGCATTCGAGGGCACGCCCGACTCGGCGCCGTCGGCCTAGCTCGCGATCGGCCCGAACCGCCCCGTCGTGAACATCCAGAGCCCCGCGAACGTCGCCTTGCCGAGCCCGAACCGCCGGTGCGCGAAGTGCCCGAACCCGTCTCGCAACGCCTTCCGGTAGATCTCGCCCACCCGCTCCGGCTGGTTTCGGCGGTAGAACAGCAGCATGTTGCGCACGAGGTACGCGGTCTGTGTGGTCCCCCACGATTCGCCGAGCGATCGTGCCACCTTGTGGCGCACCACCGACCCGGGCACGTAGAGCAGCTTGTAGCCGGCAGCGTGCACGCGCCAATCGAAGTCGGCTTCCTCCCAGTAGAGGAAGTACTCCTCGGCGAGCAGGCCGAGGCGCTCGAGAACGTCCGCGGTGGTGAACAGCGAGCAGCCGGTGACGAAGCCGGTCTCTTCGGGGCGGTCGTACTGGCCGGTGTCGGGTTCGTCGAGGCCGCGATGGCGCACGGGCCCGGCCGGCGTGAACTCGCCACCCGCGTACCACAGCACGTCGGGGTGGTCGAAGTAGGTGATCTTGGAGCCGGCGATGCCTGCGTCCGGGTCGGCGACGACGGCCTCGGCCAGCGCCGAGAGCGCACGCGGCTCGACGGTGGTGTCGTTGTTGAGCAGCCACACGAAGCGTGCGCCGCTCTCGAGCGCGGCCCGGATCCCGACGTTGTTGCCGCCGGCGAAGCCGAGGTTGGCGCCGGTCTTCAGCAGCGTCACCGACGGGTGCGCCTCGCGGATGCGCGCGACCGAGTCGTTGGTCGAACCGTTGTCGACCACCACGATCTCGCGGTTCGCATAGTCCAGCCCGGCGCAGGAGTCCAGGCACGCGATGGTGTCCTCCCAGCCGTTCCAGTTCACGATGATGACGGCGGCCTTGTCGCCGAGGGCGGTCGTCACGGTTACTGCCTGAGTCCGAGCTTGCGCAGGACGCGCCCGCCCAGCCGCCGTGCGCGCATCGGCACCGACACGCGTCGCAGCCGCGCCCATCGCGCCTCGCGCTGGGCCGCGCTCTCGCGGGCGAACGTCTCGGCGCGCGCCTCCTCGAGCTTCGCGAACACCTCACCGCGCAGGAACCGCTCGCGCAGTGCGGCCATGTCCTCGGCGGCCTTCGTGCCGATGCTGCTCGCGAAGCTCAGCGTCTCCGGCGAGTCGACGCATCCACTCGGCGGCCTCGCCGACCCGGGGGTTGGCCCACGTCTGATCGGGACCGATCGCCGAGGGCTGGTAGGCGTCGTGCTCGGCGACGACCGGGATCAGGTCGTAGCCCACCAGGCACGAGTTCTCGGCGGTCATGAAGTCCATGTTGCCGGACCATGCGGTGCCGATGGCCGGCTTGCCGAGCGACATGGCTTCGAGCAGGTTGAGCCCCAGGCCCTCCGAGCGGTGCAGCGACACGTAGACGTCGCACGACGCGCTGAGGGTCAGGACCTCCTCGTACGTCATCGAGCGGTCGATGATCGTGATGCGCGGGTTGCCGGTGAGCAGCTCGCGGATGCGCGCGGCGGCATCGTCGGCCCACGCGAACGAGCGTCGAGTTGTTGAGCTTGACGACGAGCCGCACGTCGGGCGCGTCGTCGCCCGCAGGAAACGCCTGCTCGAACGCCTCGAGCGCGGCGACCGGGTTCTTGCGCGCGAGGTCGCTCGTGATGTCGAGGCTCAGGTAGAACAGCACGGCGCTTCTCGGGCAGTTCGAAGCGCGCGCGGTCGGGCTCGATGTCGTCAGGGAGGAACACCGCCTGCGGGTAGTGCCACACGGTCGCGGCAGGCGCCGAGGCGCGTACGGCGTCGGCGACGAAGCGCGAGGGCGCGAGCACCACGTCGACGGCCTCGAGCAGCTCGATCCAGCCCCACTTCACCGGTAACCGCGGCAACTCCCAGAACGGCACGCAGGCGTTGAGACGGTCGGGTAGCGAGAGCCAGGGCGGCGAGTCCTGCGCCATGTAGGCGATATCGGAGGGGTTGATCTGGAAGAGGTTGATGCCGTACTCGGCCTGCGCGGGCTCGCGCATATGACCGGCGTAGGTGGCGTCGTGCCCGCCGCGTCCGCCGCCCGGGTCGATGTCGACCGCTTCGAACGGCTCGTCACTGCGAGAGAGCGCGAACAGCGTGTTGCGCGCCGCGACGGCAAGCCCGAGGTTGCCGGTCACGTGCCCGATGAGGTTGATGCCGGGTGAGGTCGGCGATGCGCTGTCTGCGGTCTGGTGCAAGAGCGGCCCCTCGTCGGCGGTTGTCGGGCTCCATGATAGCGTGTGGCGGCGCGGGCGAGGTGCTAAGGAAACGCCTCGTCCTGCTATCATGCTCGTGCCCGTACGAGCGCCGGGGAGGCCCTCAGTGAAAGCACTCATTCTCGCAGGCGGCAAAGGCACGCGCCTGCGCCCCATCACCTTCACGCGCGCCAAGCAGCTCGTGCCGGTGGCCAACAAGCCGATCCTCTTCTACGCGATCGAGGCGATCCGCGATGCGGGCATCACCGACATCGGCGTGATCGTGGGCGACACCGCCGACGAGGTCCGCGCCGCGCTCGGCGACGGCAGCACGTGGGGCGTCTCGATCACCTACATCCCGCAGGAGGCGCCGCTCGGCCTGGCGCACGCGGTCAAGATCGCCGAGGAGTTCATGGCCGGCGAGCCGTTCGTGATGTACCTGGGCGACAACCTGCTCGCCAACGGCATCAGCCGCTTCACCGACGAGTTCCGCGCGGGCGGCTGCGACGCGCAGATCCTGCTCGCCCACGTGCCCAACGCCAACCAGTTCGGCGTCGCCGAGCTCGGCGATGACGGCCACATCGTGCGGCTCATCGAGAAGCCCGAGAACCCGCCGAGCGACCTGGCCCTGGTGGGCGTCTACCTGTTCGGACGCAGTCGATCTTCTCGGCGGTCAACGCCATCGAGCCTTCGCCGCGAGGCGAGCTCGAGATCACCGACGCCATCCAGTGGCTCATCGACAACGGGCGCAGCGTGCGGCCGTTCGTCATCGACGGATGGTGGAAGGACACCGGGCCGGCTGGACGACATGCTCGAGGCCAACCGCATCATGCTCGACGCGATCGGTGCCGGTGCAGCTCTCCGAGCCGGGCGAAGGCGCGGTGCTCCACGGCCGCGTGGGCGTGGGCGCGGGGACGCACCATCGTCAACTCCGTGGTGCGCGGCCCGGCCATCATCGGCGAGGGCTGCGAGATCCGCGACGCCTACATCGGGCCGTACACGTCGGTGGGCGACGGCTGCAAGGTGCTCGGCAGCGAGATCGAGCACTCGATCCTGCTGCGCGACAGCCGCGTCGAGCACATCACGCTCGCGGCTCGCCGACTCGCTGCTGGGCGTCAACGCGGTGGTGCGGCACACGCCGGGGCTCGTCTCGGCGACGCGGCTGATGATCGGCGACAACTCCGAAGTCGACCTGGGATAGGGAGACGCCAGATGATCGAGGCGTGAAGGTCAAAGACCTCAAGGTGATGCCCGATGAGCGCGGGCTGCTCATGGAGATGTTCCGCAGCGACGACCCGGACTTCCAGAAGTTCGGGCAGGTCTACGTCACCATGGTCTACCCGGGCGTGGTCAAGGCGTGGCACTACCACAAGCTGCAGACCGACCACTTCGTGTGCGTCGGCGGCATGGCCAAGGTCGTGCTCCACGACACGCGCGAGGGCTCGCCCACCTACGGCGAGACCAACGAGTTCGTCATCGGCTGGCAGCGCCAGCGCATGGTCATCATCCCGCCGGGCGTCTACCACGGCTTCACGCCGGTGGGCACCGAGCCGGCGTTCATCGTCAACGTCCCCACCGAGCTCTACAACTACGACGAGCCCGACGAGTACCGGCCTGCCCGCCGACGACGCCGTCCATCGGCTACGACTGGAGCGTGAAGAACGGATGAGGCTTCTCGTATGCGGCGGCGCCGGGTTCATCGGCTCCGCCTTCGTCCGGCGCATGCTCGCCAAGCACGCCGACTGGGAGATCGTCTGCTACGACAAGCTCACCTACGCCGGCAACCTCGAGAACCTGCTGCCGGTCGCCGAGGACCCGCGCTACAGCTTCGTGCAGGGCTGCATCTGCGACGCGGCCGCCGTGCGACGCGGCGATCGACGGCGCCGGCGGCGTCGACGCGATCGTGAACTTCGCCGCCGAGACCCACGTCGACCGCTCGATCGACGACCCCGAGTCGTTCCTGCGCACCGACATCTTCGGCACGCACACGCTGCTCGAGGCCGTGCGCGAGCGCGGCATCGGCCGCATGGTGCAGGTCTCGACCGACGAGGTCTACGGCTCCATCGACGAGCGGCTCCTTCTGCGAGACCGACCGCATCCACCCGTCGAGTCCCTACTCGGCGAGCAAGGCCGGCGGCGACCTGCAGGTGCTCGCGTACCACACCACCTTCGGCACGCCGGCGATCATCACGCGCGGCTCCAACACCTACGGGCCGTACCAGTATCCCGAGAAGCTCATCCCGCTGTTCGTGACCAACGCGCTCGAGGGCGGCAAGCTGCCGCTCTACGGCGACGGCCTCAACGTGCGCGACTGGCTCCACGTCGACGACCACGCCGACGGCATCGAGGCGGCGCTGCTGCACGGCTGCCCCGGCGAGGTCTACAACATCGGCGGCGGCAACGAGCGCACCAACCTCGAGATCACCGCAGATCATCCTCGACGAGCTCGGGCTGGACTTCGACGCGACCGTCAAGCGCGTCACCGACCGCCCCGGCCACGACCGCCGCTACTCGATCGCTGCGCCAAGGCGCGCGAGGACCTGGGCTGGCAGCCGTCGGTCGACTTCGAGGCGGCCTGCGCGACACCATCCGCTGGTACCGCGACAACGGCGAGTGGTGGGGCAAGCTCAAGCACCACGAGCGACTTCGCCGACTGGCGCAAGCGCTGGTACGACGACCGTGCCTAGCACCGCTCCACCCCGCCGCGACGCGCGCGCCTACCTGATCGCCGGCGCGGGCGGCATGCTCGGCACCGCGCTGCAGCGCGTCCTCGCCGAGCGCGGCGCGCGTCTTCTCGGCGCCCGGCCGAGGGCGAGTTCGACATCACCGACCCGGTCGCCGTGCGCCACCGGCGTCGCGGACTTCGCCGCCGGGCTCGCGCCGGGCACGCGCGGCGTGCTGCTCAACGCCGCCGCCTACACCAACGTCGAGGCCGCCGAGGACGAACGCCGAGCTCGCCTACCTCGTCAACTCGCACGGCCCCGCGCTGCTCGCGCGCGAGGCGCGCGAGCAGGGGCTGGCGTTCGTCCACGTCTCCACCGACTTCGTCTTCGACGGCCGCAAGCAGGGCGCCTACACCGAGGCCGACGACACCAACCCGCTGTCGGTCTACGGCGCCTCCAAGCTCGCCGGCGAGCTCGCGGTCGAGCAGGAGTATCCCGGAGGCCATCATCGCGCGCACGGCGTGGGTCTTCGGCCCCGGCGGCGTGAACTTCCCGGTCAAGATCGTCGCTGCCGCGCGCACGCGGCCGTCGCTCTCGGTGGTCACCGACGAGGTCGGCTCGCCCACCTACACGCTGGACCTGGCTGCAGGGCTGCTCGGCCTGGTCGACGCCGGCGCGAGCGGGCTCTACCACCTCGCGGGCTCGGGCTCGTGCTCGCGCTTCGAGCTCGCGCGGCGCGACGCTCGCGCTCGCGGGGCTGGGCGCGGTCACGCTCGAGCCGGTCACGAGCGACGCGTTTCCCATGAAGGCGGCGCGGCCGCTCAACTCGGTGCTGGACTGCTCCAAGGCGGCCGCGCTCGGCGTCACGATGCCCGAGTGGCCGGACGCCTTGGGCGCTTCGCGGCATCAGGCGCGCTGGCGGGCTAGACCGTCCGTCGCGCCGGTTGAAGTCGGGTAGAATCAGCCGCATGAGCCAACCATCCAGTCCAGAGGTCGACGTGGTCATCGTCGTCCACAACGCAGGCGAACTCCTGCGGCCGGTCGTGGACCAGGCGGTCGCGCAGGCCGGGATGGACCAGGTCTGGGTCATGGACGCCGAGAGTACCGACGGCAGCGCCGCTGCGATCGCCGGCAGCATCCCGCCGGGCCACCTGCGTGCGGTGCCGAACAAGGGATTCTCGGCGAGCAACAACCGCGGCATCGAGCTGACCAGCTCGCCGTTCGTGCTGCTGCTCAATCCGGACGCGGTGCTGCGGAAGGGCGCGCTGGACGCGCTGCTCGAGAGCGCGAAGCGCAATCCGCGCGCCGGCATCATCGGGCCGGCCATCCTCAACCCCGATGGCTCGGCGCAGGCGAACGCGTGGGGACGCTTCCCGTCGCTGTGGTCGTTCCTCTGGCTGCGCGTCTGGCGCTTCGCGAAGCGCGTGCGCGGCAACCGGCAGTTGTCGCCGAGGATCCCGACACACACCAAGCCGGTCGACTGGGTGACCGGGGCGTGCATGCTGGTGCGGCGCGCGGCGATCGAGGACGTCGGGCATGATGGACGAGGAGTTCTTCATCTACTGGGAAGACACCGAGTGGTGCCACCGCATGCACGACCACGGCTGGCAGGTGCTCGTGGAGCCGGCGGCCTCGGTGGTCCACTATCGCGGGGTGTCGGCGGCGCCGGTCGGCTTCGTGGCGCAGGCGTACCGCGACTCGCTCGACCACTACTGCGACCTGTACGGACTCTGGGGGCTGCAGGCCGCCGTCAACCTGCTGCGCGTGGCTGCGTCGGCGCGACGGGGCGCGACCGCTGATGGACGGACGGCTTCGCGTCCTGCTGGACTGCCGCATGGCCACGTGGACCGGCGTGGGCCGCTACACCACCGGGCTGGCCCGCGCGCTCGCCGGCATCGAGGGAGTCGAGCTCATCCAGGTCACGGCCGCCGGCGAAGCGCCTCCGGTCGCCGCCCGCACGCACTCCGACGCTGACGCCGGGACCTTCTCGGTCCCCGAGCCCCTCGCGGCGTCGAAGAGCCCGTTCTCGCTCGGCGGCGCGCGCGAGCTCGCCCGCCTCGCGCGCGAGGTCGGCGCCGGACGTCATCCACTGCCCGCACTTCCCGACGCCGATGCCGCCGTCCGCACCCGCTCGTGGTCACCATGCACGACCTGACCCCGCTGGTCGTGCCGGGGATCATGCCCTCGGCGGCCAGGCGCGCCGGGTACCGCTGGTGGAACCGCCGAGCGGTGCGTGTCGCCGACCGCATCATCACCGACGCCACGTTCACCGTCGGCGAGATCGAGCGCGTCTTCCCCGCCGCCGCCGGGCGCATCACCGCCATCCCGCTCGGCGTCGACGACTTCGCCTCCGGTCCCGTGGGTCCGCTCCCGGAGCCGCTGCGCTCACTCGCCGAGAAGCCCTACCTGCTCTCGATGGGCTCGACCCGCGGCCACAAGGACCTGCCGACGCTGCTGTCCGCCTTCGCGGCCATCGCGCCGGCGCGACCCGAGCTGCGGCTGCTGCTGGTGGGCGCCGAGGAGCCCGGCTACCTCGATCGCGTCCTCGCCGATGCGGCCCCGGCAGTCCGCGAGCGCGTGGCCTTCACCGGCCGCGTCGACGACGGGGCACTGCGCGCGCTCATGGCCGGGGCGGCCGTGTTCGTGTTCCCGTCGCGCTACGAGGGATTCGGCCTGCCGCCGCTCGAGGCGATGGCGCTCGGTACGCCTGCGGTGGTCGCCGAGCGGCATCGCTGCCCGAGGTCGTGGGCGAGGGCGCGCTGACCTTCGCCGCCGGCGACTCCCGGGCCCTCGCGAGTCGCGATCGAGTCGCTGCTCGACGACGCCGACCTGCGCGAGCGCATGAGCGCGGCAGGGCTGGCGCGGGCGAGCGAGCTCACGTGGGCGCGCACGGCGGCTGCCACGGTGGACGTGTACCGGCAGGCGGCCGGCCGCCTGAGCTAGGCGCCGCTGCGAGCGTTGCGGAGCCCGCCGGCTCCCGCTGCGCGCCTCAGCGGGGGAGTGCGCGCTCAGGTATCCTGTGTGATGCGCACCTTCAGTTCGACGTTGGGATGCTCAGAGTTGCTCAAGAAGATCTCCCGCTTCATCAACGACACCCTGCGAATCGACGCGATTCGCCGCATGTTGACCATCGTCGACGTCAAGAAGAGCGAGATCCTCGGGCTCGTCTCCTTCGCCGTCGCCTTCGCCTTCTTCGAGGGCATCGGGCTGTCGCTGCTGCTGCCGATCCTGCAGTACGCGGAAGGTGCCGCGTACGCGGCTCCGGGCGCCGGCGGCCAGACGGCCTTCACTCAGAGCTCGGGCATCTTCTGGCGGACGGCCGCCTCGGTGCTGGCGTACCTTCACATCCCTCAGACTCTGGCGGTGCTGCTCCTTCTCGCGTTCATCCCGATCCTCCTGCGGCAAGTGGTCTTCTACTACAACGCGTGGTACTCGGCGGTCGTCGCCGGCCGCATCGGCCTGCGGATGAGGATGCAGACCCTCGACGCGACGCTCTCGGCCGACCCGGAGTTCTTCTCGCGCCACGCGGTGGGCGACCTGGTGGGCGTCGTCATCAACCAGACCACGGCAGCCGGGCAAGCCGTCCTCGCCGTCATCAAGCAGCTGTCGATCGCGCTGCTGATCGCGGTGTACGTGGCGATCCTGCTGGCGATCTCGGTGCCGCTGACGCTGATCGCCGTGGTGTTCGCGGGCGTCGTCTCGATCGTGGTCAAGTCGAGCCTGACCAAGACGCGCGACTTCGCGCGTGGTGTCGGCCCGGGTCAATCAGGAGATGATGGGCAAGATCGTCGAGCGGTTCGGGATGATCACGGCTCATCAAGATCCGGGACCAGAAGCGCGTCGAGTCCAAAGCGCATCGAGGACTTCTCCGAGACGATGCGCGACATCAGCGTCAAGCTGGCGCGGCTCGGCGCCAACATCGAGGTCACCGCCGATCCGGTGCTGATGCTCTCGGTGTTCGTGACGCTCTACGTGGGCATCGCCATGCTGGGCATGACGCTCGCGCAGCTCGGCCTGCTGCTGTTCGTGCTGAACCGGCTCAACGCCAAGGTCAAGGAGTTCAACCACGGGCGCAACGCGATCTCCACGAACGTGGCCGGGCTTGCAGCTGGTCAGGGAGACCACCGCCGATGCCGAGGCCTCGAACACGATCCGGTCGGGGCCGGTGCCCTTCGAGGCGCTCAAGCAGGAGATCGTTCTGACCGACGTCGAGTTCGAGTTCCCGGACCGCTACTTCCCCGACGGCACGATCCAGTCCAAGGGCAAGTCGGTCCTGAGGGGCGTGTCGGCGACGATCCCGGTGGGCTCGTTCACCGCGATCGTGGGCCATTCGGGAGCCGGCAAGTCGACGCTCGTGGAGCTGCTGCCGCGCTTGCGCGACGCCAACGCCGGCTCCATCACGTTCGACGGGGTGGGCGTCAAGGAGTTCAACGTGGGCTCGCTTCGCAAGGGCATCGGCTATCTGACTCAGAGCGCGATGCTGTTCAACGACAGCGTGCGGGAGAACCTGATCTACGGCCTCGACTTCGAGCCGACCGACGCGCAGATCCGCGACGCGCTCGAAGGCGCGTACGCCACGTTCGTCTACGACCTGCCGCACGGCCTGGAGACCAAGCTGGGCGACCGCGGCGTGCGGTTCTCCGGCGGGGAGCGCCAGCGGATCGGTCTGGCGCGCGTGCTGCTGGACGGCAGCTCCATCCTGATTCTGGACGAGCCGACCAGTGCGCTGGACTCGGAGTCCGAGGTCTTCATCCAGGAGGCGCTGGCGAAACTGAGCGGGAAGAAGACGATCATCGTCATCGCGCACCGGCTGGCGACCGTCATCAAGGCCGACCAGTTGCTGGTGGTGTCCGACGGCAAGATCGTCGAGCGGGGAACGCACGAGGAGCTGGTCGCCCAGGCGGGGGCGTATCAGAAGCTGTTCGAGAGCCAGTTGATGGCGTAGAACCGGGCCGGACGCACAATTCGGCTGGTCCTTTCGGAAGGAACGGTATGGCTGGAACGTATTCCATAGGGCTCGCTCGCTGGCTGCCAAAGGCAGTGGATATCTCGACGTGTCGACCGCACTGAATGCGTCGGTCTCAGCCAGTCTTCAGAATTCCCTGGAGTTGGAGATTGACGCGTGGCGCCGTGAAGAACTGTTGCTGCCCCGATACTCGGATCCGCGTGCGCTCAACAGATACGAACAGAAGGTGTACTCGCAAGACGGCGGGGACGGAATACTGCGTGAAATCTTCCGGCGGGTTGGGGAGGGAACAAGGTACTTTGTTGAGTTCGGCATCGGGAACGGCCTCGAGAACAATTCAGCTTTTCTGGTCGTTCAGGGCTGGAGTGGTCTGTGGATCGATGGCGATGTCGAGAGTGTCGCGTGCGCTTCCGATACTTTCAAGGAACCAGTCGCGGCAGCGAGACTGAGAATCCTGAATTCGTTCATAACTGCGGAGAACATCGAGACATTGTTCGTTGAGGGCGGCGTCCCAGAAGAGCCTGCGTTACTGTCGATAGACATCGACGGGAATGACTACTGGGTCTGGAACGCCATGGAGGCGTATCGTCCCCGCGTCGTCGAAGTCGAATACAACAGTATGTTCCCAGCCGATTGCTCCTGGGTGATGGAGTACAACCCGGAGCATCTGTGGCAGGCAAACAGCTACTTCGGAGCGAGTCTGAAGTCCCTCGCAGTCTTGCCAGCGGAAAGGGATACACACTTGTGGCCTGCGCGCTTGCCGGGACCAATGCGTTCTTCGTCAGAGACGATCTCGTCGATGACCAGTTCGCTGGCCCCTTCACAGCCGAAAGCCTATATCAGCCGGCGCGGTACTTCCTGCTCGGTGAGAAGACAGGGCACGTTCGCGCCTACGGGCCAGCAAAGGGAATCTGACTCTTCCCCCGGGGGCGTCGGTGCAGTAGCAGGGAGTAACAGTGACTCAATTCAACCGCACTCCGCATATCGTGGACTTCCAGGACCCGGAGCTGAGCCAGCTTGCGCTCGCATGATGGATGCCGAGTCACCTGAGTACCTGAGCCGATATCCCGAGGTCGTGTGGTCATCAACCCATCGCAAGTGGTGGGAGTGGGCGATGGTCCTCAAGGCGGCCAGACACTACGGTTTCCTGCGGAAGGACTACACGGCCCTTGCGATTGGCGCTGGGCACGAGCCACTGCTGTATGCGCTCGCCAATGAGCTCCGCATGACTGTCGCGACCGATATGTATGGTCAGACGCACTTTGCAGCCGAGGCCGGTGCCGAGATGCTTCGTGACCCCAGCGCCCTCGCGGTCTTCGACTACGACCGCCGCGGCCTCTTGGTGGCGAACGCCGATGCGTGCGTTCTGCCGTTTGCCGACGGGAGCTTCGACTTTCTTTCAGCACTTCTTCACTTGAGCACTTCGGGCGGTCCGCGCGAATTGCTGGAGGCTATGCGAGAGGCGTATAGAGTCCTCAGGCCGGGCGGGGCCTACGCGTTGGCGACTGAGTATCTCTTCCACGACGCGTCGTGCGGGCGAAAGCGGGACTCGCGCGAGGCAATCCTCAGTGAAGTGTTCACAAGCGTGGAAGTGATGGACCTGATCATCAACGGGGCAGGCTTTGGTCTGGCGGAAGGGATCGATTTTGCGGTCGACGAGTCGGAGATAACAAATGTCTTCGACACACAGACATGGGCTCCGGAACAGGTGATCTCTCGCCTCACGTGTGGTTGAGGTGGGGCGATTCTATGTTCACGTCGATCTTCCTCGTCCTGTTCAAGCCGGAAAGGCCGGGCTCGCTCTAGATCTGGTCATCCGCGGGCCAGGGCCCCACGGCGGCGCGCGGAATGCACGGCGCCGTAGCTGGGGGACTCGGGCTGCTTCCACCGACTCAAGCCGGCCAACCGGTCGGCGTAGTCTTGTGAAGAGCGGTGCGGAGTCCAGTCCCAACCTCGGCGCGCTCACCGGTTGTCAAGCCGAACAGGAGAATGCGACCCGGCGGGTCAGACGCTGAGGGCACCAACAGCAACGACGCCGACGATGCCCAGGCGCTGAAGCAGCAGTAAGCTGAGGACCATGGGCAACACGACGGACGTGGCGAATGCCACCCCTGCCATGATCGCAGTTGAAGGATCACACCGACCAAGAACGGGGCCGCAGACCGGCCGCTGCGCAAGATGGTAGAATCCTGGACTCGCTTCTCCTTCTCATTGGAGCGGAAATGGTCGGCAACTGCACTCCACGACCAGCGCACTTCAGCGACGAAGATCTGACCTCGGTCGCCCTGGATTTGTTGGGCCTACCTGAGAGTGACTGGGCGCTGCTTTGCCGCAAGTGGTGGGAATGGGCAATGGTCATGAAGGCGGCGCGCGACTACGGCATGCTAAGCCGCGATAAGAGCGCGATTGGCATCGCCAGTGGGCATGAAACGCCGGTGTTCGAACTCTCCAGACGCATGCGCATGATCATCGCCACTGATCTCTACGGCGGAACTCAATTCAGTGGCGATGAGGCCGACCCGGCAATGCTCAAAGATCCGACGTCCTTCTACTCCAAGGATTTCGACCGCGCACGCCTCGTCGTTGCGAACATGGACGCGCGAGCACTCGCGTTTGGAGATGAGTCGTTCGACTTTGCCTTCAGTTGCTCTTCCATCGAGCACTTTGGGTCTGGGGAAGAGATTGTGAGGTCCATGAAAGAGGCCTATCGGGTCTTGCGGCCTGGCGGCGTCTATGCCTTCTCCGTCGACTACTTGTACAGCCAGCCCCTCCCAATACCGCGGCAACGCAGGAAGGGAATGCTGGGCGAGTTCCTGACGCGCCGAGAGATCACCAAGTACCTCATCGACGCGACCCCGTTCGAGCTCGACGCTCCGATAGACTTCGAGGTCCGCGACGCGCCGTTCAATGTCTTCGATCTCGATACGTGGACCCCATCGCCGGAAACCGATGGGTTCTTCCCCCATCTGTGGCTCCACAGTGGCAAGTCACTTGTCACTTCTCTCTTCATTGCGCTCGTGAAGCGTTGAGTGACCCCGGTTCTCATCTGGAAGAAACCACCTTCGGGCTGCTCGCTACATGCGAGGGGAGCAGCAGGTGGGTCGCGACCTGCAGCGGCCCACCCGGACGATCAGACGCGGGGCAGGACCCGGCGAACGGAAGCGAGAAGCCCCCCAGTGACCTCGCTGCGTTCATCGCCAGTTAGGCCGAACCTGAAGAATGCGACCCAGTACAGCCCCACACAGACGGTACCGGCACGGCGACTCCCAAGAGCCGATTCATGAGCACGGTTTCTCGGAGCATCAGACCGACCAGGGCGGGGATGACCAGAAGCGGGTAGGCGGGCAAGACTATCTCTTTGAGCCACCGGCCGGCTGATATCCCGACTATCCTGAGCTGCATCCTCACGTGGAACGGGTAGTCGACGAGATAGGGGATTGAAGTGCCCAATACCACTCCGAGTATGCCGAAGCGCTGAACCAGTAGCAGACTCAGCACGAGATTCCCGAGCGTAATCGCCAATACATAGGGCAGCCGCTCGGGAAGCCTTCCTTTTCCTGTGATGATGCTGTCGCCGAGTGTCGCGGTGGCCATGAACAGCTGCGGGAGAATCAGGATCTGAGCGTTGAGTGACTGCGTCACAAATAGAGGTCCAAGCCACCGGAGAATGAGCGGTTTGGCCAGGACGATCAGAGTCACCACGATTGGCGTTATCAGCGCGACGGTGTACTTCGTGCCCCGCATGAACAGCGACTGCAGGGAATCCTGTCTGTCGTTGGCATCAAGATGTGAGGCCATGGGCATTACGGCGGACGTCGCGAATCCGGTCAGCTGGGCGACGAACCCCTGGAACTTCCCTGCCGCTTCATAAAGGGCGATGGACGCGGCCCCCACGAAGACTCCAAGCACCAGCCGGTCGGTCTGTTGATAGACGATCACGCCGGCGATCTGGATAGCAGAAATCGCCCAGCTGAACATGAAGATCGAACGCAGCGCGTGTCTTCTCGCCCGCAAGGGTGAGACCGAAACCCCATGCAACTCGCGCCGCGCGCGGGCAACTGAGAACAGCGTTCCCGTCACTCCCACGAGGCCGCTCAGGGCCATCAGGACCACCGGGCCTTGATGACGTGAGTAGCACCAGGACGATGGCTGCCACGTTGCCGAGTGTCACTCCCAGACCCACCTTGGCCATGAAGGTGTATTTCTGGAACCCAACAAGAACGTACGTCGCGGTCGCCGCCGGCCATAGCCACAGCTGGAAGATCGCGCCGACGAAGAACAGGTTTCGGAGAAGAGCTGCACCCGCAGCATCCACGTGGAAGAATTGTCCTCCGTAGACGCCCATGAAGACCATGATCGAGGCAATCACCACGCCGATAACGGCGTAGAAAGCTAGTGCCGTTGAGGCGAGGACCGCGATGTCCTCGTGGTTCTCGCTGGCGGACTTCTCGGCAACCAGTTTGGCGAGGGCGGTCCCCACGCCGAAGTCGAGGAGGGCTGCGTAGCTAGCGACCGAACCGGCGAGTAGGTAGAGGCCGTAGTCGGTCAGCCCGAATGCGCGGATCAAGAAGGGCATGAACACGAACGCTGAAGCCATCGCTGTGAACTGCGCGATTCCGTTCGCGAGAGTGTTGAGCACGATTCGCCGCTTCTCGCTCACGTCACACTCCTCATCTTGTGCCTGCCAGAGGGTCTTCGAAGGCGCCCAACCCGCGCTGTCTTCCGAGGACTTCAAGCCCCGAATGATATCCTGAGCGAACCGCAGGAGTGAGTGTACAAGAAGCGCGTCGATGGACGTTGGCACCAGCGACGGGCTGGAAGCGTCGAATGCGAGTGGAGGAGGGCAGCAGTGGGAAGGTTCCGAAGCCGCGCCGCCAAGGTCCCCGGCCTTCGCGCTGTGTACAATTGGCTGAGAGCCTTCATACGGCTTGGAGCTGACGGGGCCCGACTGACAGCGCTGGATCACGATTTTCGGCACAGGACCGATGCCGACATACCGGTGACCACTTCCTTCGCTGTATCTGTGATGGTCTTCCTCACCGAGTCAGCCCCGATGAACTTCGCCGGCCGGACGCCCTCTACCTCGCGTTCGAAGACGAGTTCTACGACACGGACGTCGTGGCGCAGAAGCAGACTGTGTACCTGCCGTATCTCGAGACGCTGCTTGCTGAGGGCTCAGACGCTCGAGTAGTCGACCTGGGCTGCGGTCGCGGTGAGTTCCTGCGGATCCTGCGGGCGTCCGGCATCGAGGCAGTCGGAGTTGAAATTAACCGGCAGGAAGTCGAGAACCTTCGGCAGGATGGCTTCAACGTCGTGCTGGAGGACGCGAACGGCTACCTCTCATCGTGCGAGGACGAGTCACTTGCCGCACTCGCAACCCTACAGGTGGTCGAGCACGTCGAGGTTGGGTACTTGAGGGACTTGCTTGACTTGGCCGCCCGCAAGCTCCGTCCGGTCAAGGCGGCATTCATAGTCGAGACGCCCAACCCGAGGTGTCTGGCCGTGCATGGGACGTTCTTCAACGACCTGACGCATGTCCGGCTCTATCCCGCTGACACTCTGCGCTTCTACCTGTCGCAGCTAGGATTCACGGAGTTCGAGGTCGTGTACACCTCTCCGTGCCCTGTCGAGTACCGTATCCCGGAGCGCCCGAATGCAACTACATGGACTACGGCCTCATTGCACGGCGGTAGGACAGATGAGCGATTCGAGACGGTTGTAGGAACGCCGGGATCTGAGGTCCACGGCAGGTGACCGAGGGATCGGAGGGAGCAAGGTGATCCAGCGCGGGCTGAACCTGTACGGGCATCTGAGCTCTAGCGTCGGTCTCGGAGCTGCGGCTCGGAATACTGCCCACGCTCTTGGCGCTTTGGGGATACCTTTCGATACAGTGAACGTGGTGTCAATGCCCCCGCCTCGCCAGCAGCCCATGGGCGCTGACTCTACACGTCTTGGAGGCGGGCGTCAGGCCGAGATACGAATCAACCTGTTCCACACGAACCCCCCAGAGATCCGAAGCCTGCTGAACAGTCCGAGCATTGCCTCGATACCTCTGCAGCGGTTCAACGCCGCGGTGCCGTTCTGGGAGCTTTCCGAGCTTCCTCCGTCCTGGGTCGACTGTCTTGACGCCATGGATGCCGTCTTGGCCCCGAGCCTGTTCTTGCAGCGCATGGTCGAACGCACCATGTCTGACATGCCCGTGCTGCATTTTCCGCAGGGGATTCATCTTCCGCGAGACATTCGTATCGACCGCGGACGGTGGGGCATGGGCGCGGACGAAGTAGTCTTCGTTTGCAGCTTCGACCTGCAAAGCGACATGACGCGCAAGAACCCTCTCGGAGTCATTGCAGCGTTCCGTAGGGCTTTTGGAGAGCACGACGCCGCGCGACTCATCGTCCGCGTGAACCATGCCGAGAGTGCGAATCTCAAGAGCGACATGGAGGCTCTGAAGCGGGAGGCTGGCGGCGCCGTCCAGCTCCTTCTTGGACCTCTTTCCTTCGACGACGTTCTGTCGCTCTATGCGAGTGCGGATGTCTACGTGTCCCTCCATCGAGCCGAGGGACTTGGCCTAGGAATGCTTGAGGCGATGGCGCTGGGCAAGCCGGTGATCGCCACGGCGTATTCAGGCAACATGGACTTCATGGACGAGGACACAGCAGTGCTCGTGGGACTACCGGTTGGTCGGCCGGTAAAGCCGAGCCGCGCCTACGACCTCTCCGTAGTGGGTGAGAACCAGCAGTGGGCGGAGCCGGATATCGATCAGGGTTCAGCCGCGATGCGCAAGCTGTACCGAGACGCGGCACTCCGCGACCGTCTAGGTGCGTCTGCAAGAGCGAAAGCTCTGGAGGTGAATGATGCGCATTCGGGCGGCGCCGTGTTCGAGCAACTGCGCGCGGTAGCAGAGCAGATGCCTCCGAGCCAGCGACACAAACGCGCTCGCCAGGCGCTCTTGGCCGCTGGTCGCCGCGAGGCCGTTCGTCGCAAGGTAGTGGCCGGCTTGCGGACACTGCGGCTGAAGCCTCCAGCGCCTGTCGACGAGAGGTCCCCGATCGACCCGGTCGTGACGGGCCCCAACGGGCTCGGTTCATCCGGTTAGCGACCGTCGGTGATAGTGGCGTCGCTGCAGAGCTGCAACGCGCTGGGCGGGCATCCTGCAGCGGTGCTCTGCTATATTCTTCCGACCGAACGCTGAGCAAGGGATACTGCGTGACCATGCGCGCACTCATCACCGGAATCGCCTGTCACGGCTGCGCGCGTGAGCTAGCGTTCGCCTTGGGCCGGCTCGACCGAATCGCCCCAGATGCAGGCGAAACCCTCAACTACGAGCTCTACGGTCATTTCGACATCCCCTGCGGGCTGAAGGTCAGTGCCGAGAACAGCGCACGCCATCTGGCCGAGCGTGGGAGCGCGTACGCCAGCATAGCGTCAGACGCTCCGTGATCAGCGCGGGACCCCCGCTGCCCGCGGGACGAACGGTGAATCTCTTCCACATCAACCCCTACGAGTTCCGCGCTGCGCTTGCCTTCCCGCACGAGGATCCGCGCTTCGAGGACCGCCTCAACGTCTGCGTGCCGTTCTGGGAACTTCCTCGGGTGCCGGACTTCTGGCTGCCGGTGCTGGGCAACATGGATCTTGTCTTGGCACCGACGCGATTCGTTGCCGACGCGGTGCGCGCCGACCTGCCCGATCTTCCGCTCAGGTTCATCCCGCAAGGGGTGGATGTCCCCGACGACATCCGGCCTGACCGCGATCGGTTCGGTCTCCCGGCAGGACGCCCTGATCTACGGCACCAGCTTCGCCGCCGAGGCGGTCATCGAGCGCAAGAATCCCTGGGCGACGATCAAGGCCTTCCGCCAGGCGTTCCCCACCGAGCAGGATGTGCGGCTCGTCGTGCGGGCCAGCCCCGGCGACGTGGCCGATCCCCGTCCGCTCTGGGACAAGCTCAGGGACTACGCGGAGCACGACGAGCGGGTCATCATTCCCGAGCAGAAGCTCGACTATCGCGACGTGTTGTCGCTCTACGCGAGCCTCGACGTCTACGTGTCGTTGCATCGCTCTGAGGGACTCGGCCTGGGCATGATGGAGTCGATGACGATGGGCGTGCCCGTGATTGCCACGGGCTGGTCCGGCAACATGGACTTCACCACCTCCGACAACTCGCTCTTGGTCGACTACGAGCTCAAGCCGATCGATGTCGACCCCGCGAGTCCGTACGGGCAGAGGGTCATGTCGTCGGTTGAATCCTGGGCGGAGGCCGACGTCAACGACGCCGCGGCCAAGATGCGCCTGCTCTACGACGACCCGGCACTGAGGGTTCGACTCGGCGAGCAAGCGAAGCGCGACATGGCTGAACGGCGCAGAATGGTCGAGCGGGCTGACTTCGTTGGCGAGGTTCGGGAGTTCTACGATTCGCATCCTGTCGAAAGCAGCGAGCACCAGGCGAAGGCCCGTGCGTTGCGGGGCATCGAACGCTACGAGCGACTACGCTATCCCTACTACGAATCCCGTCGCCTCATGGGCAATACCCTCCGGAAGCTGGGACTACGGTGAACGACCGGGTCGACCGCATAGCTCGCGAAGCCGTCGAGCGACGACTGTCAGACCGGTACGTGAACCTCGCCACGGACGATGCTCGCGCGGCCTTCATCGGCACGCGCCGTCGTTCCAGCTTGAGGGCGGCCGTCGCGAGCAAGGCGCTGGGCATGTGGCCGCGAATCAAGGCGATTCCGGTTCTTGGCGCGGTCGCCTACCGTGCGTTCACGTGGCTTCGAAAGTCAGGTGGGTGACGTGCGCATCGCGTGGCTCACGCCGCTGTCTGCCAAGACCGGCATATCCAAGTACTCGCTGTCCGCGGCGTTGGCGGTCTCGCGCTTGGCTGATGTTGATGTGTGGACCACGCCGCGCGCGGACGACCTCCGGACCAGTCTGCCCGTGCGCGACCTGAGCGACCCCAACGCGGTCGCCGATCTGTCGGGCTACGACCACGTCGTGTACAACCTCGGGAACAACCCCAACATGCACGCCGACATCTTCGACGCGTACACGCGCAACCCAGGCGTCGTGATTCTGCATGACAAGACCATGGCGCACTTCATGAGGGTCTACTACACGGTACTGCACTCCGACCCTCGCCGGTACAGCGATCTGCTGGCCTACTACTGTGGGGCCGAAGTGGGCGCGCGGGCGTATCGGCAGATTCTCGGGCTGGAAGGCCAGATAGGCGATGTTCCGCTCTTGGAGCCCTGTCTTTGGAACGCGACGGGCGTGGTGGTTCACTCCGAGGACGCACTGACGCTCGTCGACCGCTATCCCGGATTGATGCCCGTGACCAGCATCGATCTTCCCTTCTACCTGCCCACCGAATCCTCCGAACCGAGCGCACATCGGGCATCGCTGGGCATCGACCCCGACGATGTGCTGGTGGTGTCGCATGGGCGCATAGGGGAGTCGAAGCGGATCGAGCAGACGGTGCGTGCGCTCTCGCTGCTCCCTGCCGCGGCACGCGAGCGCGTGCAGTTCGTGATCGTCGGGGGAGCTCATCCGGCGGTCGTCGATCGCGTGCTCTCCCAGGCGCGCTCACTGGGACTGAGTGAGCACGTGCGGATCACCGATTTCTTGCCAGAGGCGGAACTGCACGCATGGTTGAGGGCCGCCGACATCTTCGTCAACCTGCGGTTTCCCTCGACAGAGTCAGGCAGTGGCTCGCTCGTCGAACAGCTCGCGTATCCTGCGCCCATCGTGGTTTCAGATATCGGGTTCTACGCGACATTCCCGGAAGACACGCTCGTGCGAACGCCGCCCGCCGACGAGGGGGAAGCGATTGCAGAAGCGCTGGCGCCGCTCGTGCTCGACAAGGACCTGCGACTGAGGGTCGGCCAGAGAACGTACGCGTATGCTGCCGCGCGTTTCGACCCGGCGCTGTACGCCCAAAGCCTGATTGGTTTCCTGGATCGGGTTGAGGCGAGTAGGGCTCGGCTCGCAAGCGTCGACTCGATGGGAGACAGTCTGCTGAAGATCTGAACCGGGCAGAGTGCACGACATCGTGTCCAGCGGAATCGACGAACTTGACTGGGTCGGTGGAAGGTCCGGGTAGGTTGCGTGCGCGCCGCTGCTGGTCGGATGCAGCATCACGCCTATGACGGACCGCCGCGGTGAAGCGGCATCAAAGCCAAAGCGCTGGTTCACGCCCACGGCGGTTCTGAAGGTCAGACGGTTCTGAATCGGCAGGTGCGCCCTGTCGGCGGCCGCCTCAGCGCGAGCGACTCGACCAGGTCGGCAAACGTGGTCGGCGACATCACACGCGGTTCAAAGCCCGACCAGGTCTCAGGAGATGCGCTCATCGACCCGGAGACGATCACTTGCTGCTCTTCCGCTCACAGCCAAGGCAAGCACGTAGTCATCCTCGGGGTCGGCGCACACTCGGGGGACATGCGTGGGATCGACCTCAATCACGGCCACGCGGCTGAGCCAGTCAAGGTAGTCCCGCGAGGTTCCCGCCGAGACTCGCGAAGCGATCTTGGGCCGTGCGAGCACCGACTCCAGCTCATCGAGCAGCAGTGGGCACACCACCGCGTCGTACAGACCCTCCGCGAGCGCGCTCATGAGCCGAGATGGGGAGCCGGTACGAGACAGAACGGCGGCGACGTAGACGTTGGTGTCCAGGACGGCTCGGATCACTCGGCGCCAGTGCGGAAGCGGTGAATCTCATCGACGGCCAAGCGCAGGGCCTCGTCCTCGTCCATGTCCGCGGATGCCCAAGCCCGGCCAAGCACTTCCATGCCCAGGTAGGCGCGTAGAGCATCCTCGACTACCTCGTAGTCCTTCTTGCCGGTGCGCGCCGCCATCACGCGCGCGCCGCGCAGGACATCTTCTTCGAGGTACACGGTTGTCTTCTTCTTCACCATGACAACACCATAGAGAATTCCATTATTCCTTCAAGATGGGACGGCTCGTCCCCTAAGAGTGGACCTCGACTGCGCATCGACTGGCTCCCTGCGGTAGCCGCAAGCCCCCTTTTCGGGCACTATTGACGCATCCCGACTCTGTCGATGGAGGCCTGAGCGCGCTATGACCACTGACATCCACTTCGGTACCGACGGCTGGCGCGCGGTCATCGGCGACGACTTCACCTACGAGTCGCTCCGCCGCGTCGCCGACGCCGCCGGTCGCGTGTTCGCGCCGACAACCCCGGCGGCACCATCCTGGTCGGCTACGACACGCGCTTCGAGGCGGGCAGCTTCGCCGCCGCCGCCGCCGAGGTCATGGCCGGTCACGGCCTGACGGTGAAGGTCTCGCGACCGCTACCTGCCCACGCCCGCGCTGTGCTTCTCGGTCGCGCGCGACGACGCCGCCGTGGGCGGCGTCATGCTCACCGCGAGCCACAACCCCAGCGAGTACCTCGGCTTCAAGCTGCGCATGGCCGACGGCGGCGCCTCGCCCGTCGAGTTCACCGACCGCGTCGAGGCCGAGCTGCGGCCCGAGGCGCCCGACACCGCGCGGCGAGTTCGAGACGGTCGACCTCGTCGGCCCGTACCTCGCAGAACCTGCGCGGCGCTCGTCGACGCCGAGGCGATCCGCGCGCGCGAACCTGCGCGTGGTCGTCGACCCGCTCTACGGCGCCGGCCAGACCTACCTCGCCGAGACGCTCCGCTCGCTCGGCGTCGACGTCGCTCGAGGTGCACGGCGAGCGCAACCCGGGCTTCGGCGGGCTGCATCCCGAGCCCATCCCGCCGTGGATCGACTCGACCGCCGAGCTCGTCAAGGCCGAGGGCCGCGACGCCGCGTTCGTGACCGACGGCGACGCCGACCGCATCGGCGCCGTGGACCGCCTCGGCAACTTCGTGAGCCCGCACCGCATCATCGGGCTGGTCGCGGCGCACCTGGTGCAGGACAAGGGACTCACCGGCCGCCTGGTCAAGACGCTCTCGACGTCGGTGCTCGTCGACCGCTACGCCGCCACGCTCGGGCTCGAGGTCACCACCACGCCCATCGGCTTCAAGTGGATCTACAACGAGATGGTCAAGGGCGACGTGCTGCTCGGCGGCGAGGAGAGCGGCGGCATCGGCATCCCGAGCCACGTGCGCGAGCGCGACGGCCTGCTCATGTCGCTCATGCTCACCGAGATGATGGCGCAGCGCGGCAAGGGCCTCGGCGAGCTGGTCGACGACATGCTCGCGATCACCGGCCCCATGGAGTACAGCCGCATACGACATGAAGCTCGCACCCGCGGTCAAGGACGCGTTCCTGGCCCGCGCGCCGTCGAGCTCGCGCCGAGCCGAGATCGCCGGCGTGCCGGTGCTCGACATCGTGCGCGCCGACGGCGTGAAGTTCCTGCTCGCCGACGACGCGTGGCTGCTGCTGCGCCCGTCGGGCACCGAGCCGCTCGTGCGCGTCTACGCCGAGGCCTCCTCGGCGGGCGTCGTCGACGACCTGCTCGCCGCCGGGCGCGCGCTGGTCGAAGGCTAGGGGAGACCGATCACACGCGAATGCCGCAGGACCGCCCCATGCGCGTGACCATGGTCAACAAGTACTACTACCCGCCGCATCTGGGCGGCGTGGAGACGGTCGTCCGCTACCTGTCGGAGGGGCTCGTCGAGCACGCCGGCGCCCAGGTCACGCGCCGTCGTCAGCAACGAGGCCAGGACGCGCGCCGAGGAGACCATCGCCGGCGTCGACGTCATCCGGCATGCCGCGGCAGTTCGCGCTCTCCTCGGCGCCCATCGCGCTGGGGATGGCGGGCGAGCTCACGCGGCAGATGCGCTCCGACACGCCGCCCGACGTCATCAACCTGCACAACCCCTACCCGTGGGGCGAGCTGTGCGTGGCTGCAGGCGCATCCCGACGTGCCCACCGTGCTCAGCTACCACAGCGACATCGTGCGCCAGAAGCGCATGCTCGCCGCCTACAAGCCCTTCCTCGACCGCGTGCTCGACCGCGTCGACCTCATCACCACCTCGAGCCCCAACCTGCGCGACAACTCGCCGTTCCTCGTCGAGCCGCGCCGACAAGGTCCGCATCGTCGACTACGGCCTGCACGTCGAGGACATCGCCGAGCCGCCCGCCGCCGTGCTGGCGCGCGCCGAGCAGATCCGCGCCGAGCACGCCGGGCGCAAGATCGTGCTGTTCGTCGGCCGGCTGGTCTACTACAAGGGCGCCGACGTGCTCGTCCGCGCGATGGCCGAGCGTCGACGCCGACCTGGTCATCCTCGGCACCGGGCCGCTCGAGAGCGAGCTGCGCGAGATCGCCGTGGCCAACGGCGTGACCTCGCGCATCAGCTTCCTGCCGCCGCAGGACGACGACGAGCTCTCGGCGTACTACCGCGCCGCCGACGTGTTCTGCCTGCCGAGCGTCGCCAACAGCGAGGCGTTCGGGCTCGTGCAGATCGAGGCGCACGCCGCCGGCACGCCCGCCATCTCGACCAACCTGCCCACGAGCGTGCCCTACGCCAACCTCGACGGCGTCACCGGGCTCACGGTGCGACGGTGGGCGACGTGCCCGCGCTCGCGGCGGCGCTCAACCGGCTGCTCGCGCGACGACGCGCTGCGCGAGCGCCTCGGCGCGCAGGCCCGGGAGCGCGCGCTCACGCAGTTCACGATCCCGCGCATGGTCGAGTCGATGCTCGCCGTCTACGACGAGGCCGCCGAGCATCCACGCGGCCAAGAAGGGGAGGGCGTAGGTGTCTCGCAACCGCTTCATCGCGCTCTCCATCGTGCTCGACGCGCTGCTCGTCAACGCGGGCTACGTCCTGGCGTTCCTGCTCCGCTTCGGCGGCAACCTCCCGGCCTTCAACTTCGGCGCGTACCTCTTCCTCGCGCCGTTCATCACCGTGCTCTACATCGCCGGCGCGTGGACCTACGGCCTCTACGACCCCGAGCGCTCCGACACCGCATGGCTGGTCGCCCGCGGCGTCGCGGCGGCCGTCACGCTCGGCGCGCTGGTCACCACCGCCATCGCCTTCTTCGGCGGCGAGCGCACCGCGTCGTTCGCGCGTACCACCATCCTGCTCGCCTGGGTGCTCGACCTGGTGCTGCTCATGGGCTGGCGCCTCGTGTTCCTGCGCTTCGGGCGGCTCAAGTGGCCCGAGCAGCAAGGTGCTCATCGTCGGCATCAACGCCAGCTCCGTCGAGCTCGCCGAGCAGGTCGCAGCTCAGGGGCAAGTGGGGATGGCGGGTCGTCGGCCTGATCGACCCGAGCGTCGAGTCGTGCTCGACGGCGGTCCGCGAGATCGGCGGCTTCCCGGTGCTGGGCTGCGCCGCCGACATCGCGCGCATCGCGCACCGAGACCCGCGCCAACCGCGTCATCGTGGTCAGCCCCGTCGCGCTGCGCGAACTGGTGGAGTCGCTCGTGCTCGCCGACGAGGTCACGCGTGCGCGTCGACGTGGTGCCCGAGCTCTACGAGATCTTCATCGGCACCGTCGACGCCATCGTCGGCGACGTGCCGCTCATGGAGATCACGCGCTCCACGGTCCCGCGCTACTACGCGGCCGCCAAGCGCGGCATCGACTTCGTCGGCGCGCTGTTCCTGCTCATCATCACGAGCCCCATCCTGATCCTGGCCGCCATCGCGATCGTCGCTCACCGACGGATTCCCGCTGCTCTTCTCCCAGGAGCGCAGCGGAAAGAACCTCAAGCCGTTCTCGGTGTACAAGCTCCGCACGATGATCAAGGACGCCGAGAAGCTCACCGGCCCGGTGCTCGCCGAAGAAGATGACCCGCGCATCACCAAGGTGGGACGCTTCTTGCGTAGGTCGCGTATCGACGAGCTGCCGCAGATCTTCAACATCCTGTCCGGCGAGATGAGCTTCGTCGGGCCCGCGGCCCGAGCGGCCGTTCTTCGTCGAGCAGTTCGTCGCCGAGATACCCGGCTACCGCGAGCGTTTCAGCATCAAGCCGGGCGTCACGGGCCTCGCGCAGGTCAGCGGAGGCTACGCTACGACGCCCGAGCGCAAGCTCAAGTACGACCTGATCTACATGTATCATCAGAACCTGGCTATGGACGTCCAGATCGTCGCCGAGACTCTGCGCGTGGTGCTCACCGGGCGCGGAGCAAGATAAGGAGCACCTCGACATGGCGAAAGCCGCCTCCAAGACGTCCTCTCGCAAAGCGAACTCGAAGGCGGGCTCGACGGCGTCGAAGAAGCCGCGCGCAGCCGCGAAGCCCGCGACGACATGAGTCTCGCGCGCAAGATCGCCTGGTGGTCGCTGCTGGCGATGGTGTTCGTCGTGCCGGTCGCCATGAGCAACGCCACGTGGCTCTCGCGCATCGGCTTTCCCGCCACGCTGCCGTTCACCTACGACCAGTTCGACATCATGAAGGTGTTCTTCCAGCGCGTCCTGACGCTCGTCGCGCTCGGCGCATGGTCGTGGGACATCCTGACCAAGGGCGGCAAGATCCGCCGCACGCCGGTCGACTGGCTCATCCTCGCGTTCCTCGCCTGGGTCACGATCACGACCATCACGTCGATCCACCCGGCCACCGCGTTCTTCGGCAAGTACCGCCGCTTCGAGGGACTGCTCTCCTTCATCAACTACGCGGTGATCTACTTCCTGGTCCTGCAGTTCGCCGACCGGCCCTCGCGCGTCAAGACGCTCGCCCAGTCGCTCTTCTGGTCGAGCATCGTGGTCGCCGGCTACGGCGTGCTGCAGCGCGTCGGCCTCGACCCGGTCCAGTGGGGCCAGCTGCCCTTCGAGCAGTTCCGGCCGTTCTCGACCTACGGCAACCCCGACCTGCTCGGCGGGTTCCTGATGTTCTCGCTGCCGATCGCGCTCGGACTGGCGCTCGCCGAGGAGAAGCTGTGGATGCGGCTCGTGTACTGGGTCGGCTTCGGCATCAACGTGTTCGTGCTGGATCGTGGCGTTCACCCGCGGCGCGTGGATCGGCGGCGTCTTCGGCATCGCGGTGATGATCGTGATCGCCTGGCGCCACTCGGCCAAGCTGGACTGGATCGACTGGCTGGTCGTCGCAGTGACCGGCGCGTTCGGCGTCTCGGCGATCGTTCGCAGCCTGTCCAACCCCAACGACGTCATGAACTTCGGCAAGCGCTTCGCGTCGATCTTCGCAGTTCGACACGGGCAGCGGACAAGACCCGGACCGAGATCTGGCAGGCGGCGATCGTCGGCCGTCAAGGCGCGGCCGATCTTCGGGTTCGGCGCCGACACCTTCCGGCTCGTCTTCCCCAAGTACAAGCCGATCGAGTACGTCGCGGACGCCGGCTACCTCTCGGTGGCCGACAACGTGCACAACTACCCGCTGCAGCTCGCGGCGGGCATCGGCATCCCCGGCGTGCTGATGATGTACGGCGTCTTCGGATGGGCGGCGGTCCGCTCGTTCGGGACCGTCTTCAACAAGACCGACGACACGAAGCGCATCCTGGTCGGCGCGTTCTGGGCCGCTTCGCGCGGGCTACCTGCTCCAGCTGATGGCCGGCCTGTCGGTCACCGGCAACACGTTCCTGCTCTGGGCCGCGATGGCGGTCGTGCTTGCGCCGACGGCCTCGATCGTCGAGTTCAAGGCGCCCGAGCTGGGGCAACGTCGCCGCCGGCGTGCTGCATGTTCCTCATCGCGGTCGGCATCGGCTACCAGTTCGTCATCATCGCTGCCGACAGGGCGTACCTCACGTCTCGCATCGGCGCGACGGGTCCGGCCAGGACCGCGGCGGCGCTGCAAGGCCGTTACGCTCAACCCCTTCAACGACATGTACCGCGCCGAGGTGGGGCTTGCGCTGACCGACGAGGTGTTCGACGCCTACAGTGCCGCCCAGGCTGCCCAGGCCCAGGGTCAGGATCCGAGCCGCGTCCATGGCGGCGATGCAGCTGAAGTTCCAGCAGGCCGAGGCCGCGCTGCTCGACACGATCGCCTTCGTGCCCGCCGAGTACGACAACTACGTCTTCCTCTCCAACCTCTACAACGTCGCCGGGCAGATGCTCGACCCCTCGTACTACGAGAAGGCCGTCGCGATCGCCGACAAGGGCATCGAGGTCGAGCCGTTCGGACCCGCTCTTCGCGTGCAGCGCGCCCGGGCGCTCGTCGCTCTGAACCGTCCTGACGAGGCCCTCAAGGACGCCGAGTTCGCGGTGAAGATGGATCCGATCTACACGGAGGCCGCTGATGCTGCTCGCCAGAATCTACGACAGCGCTGGGCCGTTCCGATGAAGCGCTCAGGATCTACAAGGCGGATCGCGGCGTGGCAACCGCCGGAGCCGAGCACGCCCGAAGCGGCCCGCATCGTCAAGGCAACGCGAGTCCTCAGCGACCACCGCCTCCGAAAGCGCCGTAGGCGAGGCCCCGGTGGACACAGCCGACAACTCCACGCAGCACTCCGAGCCGCTCGCGCGCATCCGACGAGACGCCCGAGCCTGCGCCGGACTCCGCCCGCATCGACCCGCGCGAACCGTCGGAGGAGGACCTCGTCCCGCGGTGGCTCGCCGTCCTCGTGCTCGTGCTTGCTCGCTGCCGTGCTCGTCGCGGCCGGCTTCGTCATCCGGGGCTTCGTCACTCGCGATCAGCGCGCCCATGTCGCGGCAGGAGATCGAGATCCGGACCTGGACGCAGCGGGTCTCGGCGAACCCCAGTGACCCCAAGACGCACCTGGGTCTCGGCTACGCCTACCAGTCCGACGGGCGCTACGACAAGGCGCTCGAGCAGTACGCGATCGTCCTGAAGTCCAATCCCAGCGACACGGCCGCGCTCTACAACACGGGCAACATCTACTTCAAGCTCGGCGTGAACGATCGTGCCGAGAAGTCGATGTGGGCCGTGCTCGACATCGACCCCACGCACGAGCTCGCCGCCAAGGCGCTCGGCGACTACTACGCCGGCAAGAAGCAGTACAAGTCGCTCATCGCCACCGTCAAGCCCGCGGCCGAGGCGCATCCCGAGCTGGCGGACCTGCAGTACCTTCTCGGCATGGCCCACGAGAAGCTCGGCGATACCGCAGACCGCCTCGGCGTACTACCGGCTCGCGCTCAAGTACGCGCCGGACCTGACCGAGGCCCAGGAGGGGCTCAAGCGGGTCGGGGAGGGCAAGTGAGCGGCGAGGAAGCGGCGCCGCCGACCCGGTCACGCTCAGCGCGCGGCGAGAGCCGCATGCCCAACGCGATGCGCTTCTACCTCGTGGTGCTCGTGGTTCTGCTGATCGTACTCGTCGTCCTGCTCGTGATGCTGCTCAGGCTCGAGCAGCCGGCCGACATCACCCAGCGCGGCGGGGAGACCCAGGCGGGAATCGAGCCGGTGTTCGCGATGTACGGTCCGGGGCGTGGCAAGAAGCCGCTGTTCGACAAGCCGATGGCCGCTGCGTGGGGCCCGGGCGGCCGCATCTACGTGGCCGACTCCAAGAACAACCGGATCGTGGTGTTCGACCGCTCCGGCCGCTACCTTCGGCAGTTCGGCGGGTTCGGCATCGCCAAGCCTCCGGCCGGAACCAAGGTCACGTGGAAGCCGGGGCAACTCAACTACCCCACCGGAGTGGCCACCGACACCAACGGCGACGTCTACGTGGCCGACTTCAACAACGACTCGATCTCGGTGTTCGACGACGAGGGCACGTTCCTCCGGCGGTTCCCCGACCCCTATCGCCCGACGGGGCGCGGCAGCTCGGGCGCGGGCAACACCGGCATCGCCGTGACCGCCGTCGCCGTCTCGCGGCGGCAAGGTGTACGCCACCGACGCCTACCAGGTCCTCGTGTTCGACACCCAGGGCAAGCTGCTCCAGCAGTTCGGAAGGCCCGGCGCGGGGCCGGACGGCCTCGACCATCCCAACGGCATCGCGGTCGACGAGCAGGGGCGCATCTTCGTCACCGACTCGAACCAGAGCCGTGTCACGGCGTTCTCTCCCGACGGTGCGGTGCTGTGGAACACCGGCAGCCCGATCACGTCGCTCACGACGGCTAGCCCCAGCCCGTTCGTGCTTCCGCGCGGGATCACGATTCTCGAGAACCACTCGATCCTGGTCGCCGACCCGCTCGCGCACCAGCTCATCAAGCTCAACCAGGACGGCGAGCTCGTGCTCAAGTACGGCGATCGCGGCGAAGAGCCCGGTCAGGTCAACTTTCCCAACGGGGTCGCGGCGCGCGAAGGCCTCGATCCTGATCGCCGACAAGGAGAACAACCGGGTCCAGGCGGTCAAGCTCGTCGGACCCTGAGCGACGCCTCAGGTATGTTCAGCAGGGTGCTCTCGCATGTAGACTGACCGGTGAGACGCGCGCCGCGCCTTCATGCGAATGTGTCCATCTGCCCGCGCGGCGCCAAGGAGGATCTTTGTCCGATCCTGAAGCCGCAGACGTCGAAGACGTCGACACCGGCGCGGATTCCGATCCGGTAGAGAAGGACGACCAGCCCAGGAGGCCGTGGTACGGCTTCCTGATTGTCGTGCTCCTGCTCCTGCTCCTGCTGTGCTGCGGCATCACGGCGGCCGACCTCGTCATCACGCGCGGTCCCGAGCAGGCGCGCTTCGTCGCGCGGAACCTCGCGTGTCTGCAGTGCCACACCGAACTGATCCCGGACTTCTCGCGCCCCGTCGTGCACCGCCGTTCGCTTGAGGGAATGCACGATCTGTCACACCCCCCACGGCAAGCAGGTCACCTCGATCGTGACCCAGGGGCCGAGAAGGAGCGCCAGCGGTTTCGCGACGCTCGTGCAGTGGCTCCCGCTGCGGCTCTGGTTCACTGCGTGGGACAACCTGACCGGCGGCTCGGCCTCAGCCTCGGTCGTCATCACGGGCAGCGGCAAGGTCATCTCGAAGACCACCAAGGACACCCAGGGCGGGGTCTCCCATCTCACGATGCCTGAGGACAAGCTGTGCTGGACGTGCCACGGCAGCATCGGAGCCGCTGCTCGGACGACGAGTATCAGCACCCGCCCTTCGAGCAGGGGCAGTGCGGCACCTGCCACGACCCGCACGCGTCGGACTATCGGGGCTGCTCACGCAGGCGCCCGACACAGCTCTGCTTCACCTGCCACCCCATGGGCGCGCAACTCAACCGCATGCAGGCGCATCCGCCCGCGAAGGAGGGCTGGTGCACCGACTGCCACAGCCCCCACGCGTCGAACAACAAGGGGATCCTGGTCGCGCGCGCAGCGGGAGCTGTGCTTCCGCTGCCACCCGTCCGTCGCGGCCCTCGCGGACATGCCCGTGCAGCACCAGCCGTTCCTCAACGACAACTGCACCGGGTGCCACGAGCCGCACGGCTCCGACTACACGCCGCTGCTGGTGCAGGCCCAGCCCGAGCTGTGCTACAAGTGCCACCCGCGATTCAGAACCAGTTCGCGCAAGCCGAGCCATCACCCGATCGGCCTCGACCTGACCTGCGCCTCGTGCCACAACCCGCACGCGGCGCAGTATCCGGGCCTCATCAACGCTCAGAACAACGAGTTCTGCTACGAATGCCACGGCGACAAGCAGGCGGTCGTATGAAGAGTCGGCGCACTCCGGCATGCTCTGCATCCGGTGCCACACGCCGCACGGCTCGACGTACGCGCCCGATGCTCGTCGCCGAGCAACCCGGACCTGTGCTTGCAGTGCCATCCCACCTTCGAGGGCCCGAACAAGCATCCGGTCGAGCCAGAATTTCTTCGATGTGCACTCGAAAAAGGGCCTCACGTGCACGTCGTCATGTCACAATCCGCACGGAACGCAATATCAATACATGCTGAAGAACTACAACTCCCAGCAAGATGGCATGTGTCTGCAGTGCCACAAGACCGTCGGCATCTACTACTAGCGGCTAGTGAAGGGCGTTCTCGATGGCTCGCATCTCATTCAACGGGTTCAAGGATCCGGTCACGCCGTCCCCGCTACATCATGTGGGCGGTCGTCGCGGTCCTGATCATCGCCGGCGTCATGATTCCGGTGCTGGGGGTCACCTCGACCCGCTGGTTCTGCGCCGAGGGCTGCCACAAGGTCCAGGACGACACGATCACCGCCTACGAGCACTCGGCGCACTCCGAGATCAGCTGCATGGCCTGCCACATGCCGGTCGACGCGAACCCGGTCGTCTTCCTCATCCACAAGGCCGAGGCGCTGGGCGAACTCGTGCAGACGGTGACCGACAAGTACGAGCTCCCGCTCAACGCCGAGAGCGAAGTCGCGCTCACGATGAAGTCGAGGACAAGTGCACGCAGTGCCACGACCTCAAGACGCGCAACGTCACGCCGTCTCCGGGCATCAAGATCAACCACCAGATCCACGCAGGACAAGGAAGTCGACCTGCCCGCTCTGCCACAACCGCACCGCGCACGTCGAGGACTTCCAGCTCACGCTCAAGAACCCCGACGGTGCAGCCCAGCAAGAAGCACGAGGACTTCATGGAGATGACCGCGTGCTTCCGCTGCCACTCGCAGGACGCGTCCGGTGTGCCTCGGGACGCCGACGCGGAGAAGGCCCCCACCGGCGCGTGCGAGGCGTGCCACACGCCTGAGTTCCAGCTCAAGCCGCCGAGCCACGAGACCACCGGCTTCATGCCCGGCCGGTCACGCCGAGCTCGCCAAGGAAGCCGACAAAGAGGTTGTCAAGGCCGGCGGCAAGGCATGGTTCCAGTCCGCTTCCGGTGAGACCAGCGCTCAGGTCGAAGAGGCCAACGAGGAGAACGCCCCGGGCACCGAGGAAGGCATCGGGCCGAGTTGAAGACCGTCGAGCAGATCAACGAGTGCTCGACCTGTCACGCGCAGAAGTTCTGCATCGACTGCCACGGCGCTGCCGATGCCGCACCCGCCGACCTTCATGAAGGAGCACGGCAAGCTCGGCAAGGCTGATCCCAAGCTGTGCGCGAAGTGCCACGGAAACGCGACGACTTCTGCAACGAGTGCCACCACGGCACGGCGATGGACGTGCCGTACAACGCCGCGGTTCCGTGGCAGCACGCACCATCCGGTCGTCGTGAACCAGGTCGGCGCGTCGGCATGCTTCGAGTGCCACAACCCGACCTACTGCGCCAACTGCCACGTGAACGGTCCCGGCAAGCAGAAGTAGCCGTAGATCCTGATCCAGCGCGGTGGGGGCGAGCGGCCCGCACCGCGCTGGTGTGTTTCCTGCTCCAGTTCTCACGACGGGCCGCTGCTCGGTTCGGCCCGGATGTATACTCCCCGATGCGCTGCGCAGCCTGCCCGGCACGCAGCGCGGGGGAACGGCAGCGGTGCCGTTCAGGGGTCGTACCTACGACCGAAAGGGCCTGGTTTATGTCGCGAGTCGATCTCGTGCTGCTGCACGCTCCGAGCGTCTACGACTTCCGAGAGCGCTCCATCATGTTCGGACCCGTGTCGGACATGGTGCCCTCAACGCCCATCTTCGAGATGTATCCGCTCGGCTTCACGACCATGGCCGAGTACATGGAGCGCCACGGCCTCCGCGTGCGCATCGTCAACCTCGCCGTGCTCATGCTCAACAAGCCCGACTTCGACGTCGAGGCGTACCTCGCCAAGCTGGATCCGGTCGCGTTCGGCATCGACCTGCACTGGCTGCCGCACGCCCACGGCTCGATCGAGGTCGCGCGCGTCGTCAAGAAGCTCCATCCCGACACGCCGGTCATCTTCGGCGGGCTCTCGGCGAGCTACTTCCACGAGGAGCTCATCACCTACGACGCCGTCGACTTCGTCGTGCGCGGCGACTCCACCGAGGAGCCGATGACGCGCCTGATGTGGGCGCTCAAGGGCGGCGGCGGCTTCGCCGACATCCCCAACGTGACGCTGGAAGGACGCCTCGGGCGCGGTCGTCGTCAACGAGCTGTCCTGGGTGCCCACGCGACATGAACGCGATCTCGCTCGACTACTCCTTCGCGATGAAGTCGGTCATCCGCTACCGCGACATGATGGGCGCGACGTCCCGTTCAAGGACTGGCTGCAGTACCCCGTCTGCGCGTCGCTCACGTGCCGCGGCTGCACGCACGACTGCGTGACGTGCGGCGGCTCGGCGACGGCGTTCCGCGAGCACTTCGGCCGCGACAAGATCGCCTTCCGCGATCCCGAGCTGCTCGTCCGCGACATCGCGCACATCCAGAAGTACATCCCGGGCCCGATGTTCGTGCTCAACGACTTCCTGCAGGCCGGCCGCGAGTACACGCGCGACTTCGTGCGGGGCCTGAAGAAGATCAACATGAAGAACCCCATCGGCTTCGAGTTCTTCAAGCCGCCCGCCGAGGAGTTCTACGAGTTCCTCAACGAGAACCTCAACGACTACTCGGTCGAGATCTCGGTCGAGAGCCACGACGACGGCGTGCGCGCGGCGTTCGGCAAGAAGCACTACACGATGGAGCAGGTCGAGAAGACGGTCGTCGCGGCGCTCAAGAACGGGTGCAGCCGCTTCGACCTGTACTTCATGACCGGCATCCCGTCGCAGACCGCCGCGTCCGTGCGCGAGACCACCGAGTACGTCCGGCACCTCTACGAGGTCGTCGGCCACGACAAGCGCCTGCTGTGCTTCACGAGCCCCATGGCGCCGTTCCTCGACCCCGGCTCGATCGCGTTCGACAACCCCGAGGAGCACGGCTACACGCTGCGCGCCAAGACGCTCGAGGAGCACCGCCAGCGCCTCGTGCTGCCGTCGTGGAAGCACATCATGAACTACGAGAGCGCACTCGATGAGCCCCGACGAGATGGTCGACGCCACCTACGACGCGGCCATCGGCATCAACCGCGTCAAGGCCGAGGCCGGCATCATCGACCAGGCGACCGCGACCCGCACCGAGACCCGCATCAGCGAGGCCCGCGTGGCGATGGCGCGCATCGACGCCATCATGGCCGGGCCCGAGGCGGCCCGCGAGCCGGCGCTCAAGGGGCTGAAGGAGGAGTTCGACCGCCTCTCGCAGTCCACGGTCGCCGACAAGAACGAGCTGAACTGGCCGCGCTCCACCACCCTCAAGCACGTCGCGGCGTGCGCCGGTCTGTTCGTTACGCGAGAACGTCGCGAACATCATGGCCGGCGGCGGGGCGAGATGTCTCCGGCCACGTCGGAGCAGCCCGCTGCCAAGCCCACAGATCGCCGACGCCCCGGAGGTCTGAAGCGCCCATGACTGACACCCAACCGACGCCCGGGCGTCCGACGACCGAGCGCGTGCAGGGCATCTTCTCGTCGATCGCCGACCGCTACGACGTCTTCAACGCCATGGCCTCGCTCGGCATCGACCGCGGCTGGCGCCGGGAGCTCGTGCGCGCCTGCGCGCTCGGCCCCGACTCGCGCGTGCTCGACCTGTGCTCCGGCACCGGCGATGTCGCCTTCGCGCTCGCCGAGCAGGGCCGCCCCGCCGAGGTCGTCGCCACCGACTTCGTTCCCGAGATGCTCGCCGTCGCCGAGAAGAAGGCCGCCGAGCAGCCGGCCCGAGACGCCGGTGTTCTTCTCGGTCGCCGACGCTCAGGACCTGCCGTTCGCCGACGAGAGCTTCGACGTCGTCACGGTCGCGTTCGGTGTGCGCAACCTGCCCGAGCGCGAGCGGAACTTCGCCGAGGTGCTCCGCGTGCTCAAGCCCGGCGGGCGCTACGTGATCCTCGAGTTCTCGACGCCCGGGCTTCGCTCCGTGGCGCGGCGTCTACCACGTCTATCTGCGCCAGGCGATTCCGGCGATCGGCGGGGTGCTGACCGGCGACCGCGCCGGGTTCGTCTACCTCAACGACTCCATCCGCCAGTTTCCCACCCAGCCCAGCTCGCGGCCGAACTGCGCGGGGCCGGCTTCACGACGATCACCTGGAAGGACCTCACCGGCGGCATCGTCGCGCTGCACACCGCGGTCAAGTAGCCACACCCTCCACGGGGTGCGAGGCTCTCGGCACCCGGCTGCGGTAGAATCGGCAGGATCCCGAAACCGGAGGACTTCCATGCTGCTCACCGCACGCTACGTGCTGCCCGTCGCCGCTCCCCACATCGAGTACGGCGCCGTGCTCGTCAGAGGCGACAAGATCGTCGAGATCGGCGACTTCGAGCACCTGCGCGCTCTGCATCCGGACGAGCCCGTGCGCGACTTCGGCCTCGCGGCGCTCATGCCCGGCTTCATCGACCTGCACACCCACCTCGAGTACTCGGCGATGCGGGGCCTGGTCGACGACCTTCCGTACTCGCAGTGGAAGCTCCAGCTCATGCAGAAGGAGCGGCTGTTCTCGAGCCAGGACTGGGACGACTCGGCGCTTCTCGGCGCGCTCGAGGCCGCTGCAGTCCGGCATCACCACCGTCGCCGACATCACCGAGACGGGCGCGTCAGGCCACGCTGCGCAGGCGGCGGGCCTGCGGGCTCACGTCTACCGCGAAGTCGCCACGATGGAGAAGCACAAGGTCGGGCCGGTCATGGAGCGGGCGGCGGCCGACATCGAGGCATGGCGTTCGACGAGCGACCCGTCGCGCATCACCATCGGCATCGCCCCGCACGCGCCGTACTCCTGCCACCCCGAGCTCTTCCGCCGGGTCGCCGAGTACGCCGCAGGACGGCACGCCCGTCGCGATCCACCTCGCAGGAAGCGTCGAGGAGTACCAGTTCGTGAAGTACGGCTCCTCGATGCTCGCCACCGACGTGCGCGACAGCTACGACGCCGACGCCCCGGCATGGCTGCCGACCGGCGTGAGCCCCGTGCGCTACGTGCTGCAGTGGGGGCTGTTCGACGTGCCCAACATCATGGCGGTGCACTGCACGCAGGTCGACGACGAGCGACATCGAGATACTCGCCCACCACGACGTCTCCATCGCGCACTGTCCGCGCTGCGAGGCCAAGCTGGGGATGGGCGACGGCGCCGATCGAGAAGTTCCTCCGCGCGGGCATCCGCGTGGGGCTCGGCACCGACTCGCCGGCGGCCTCCAACTCGATGGACGTGTTCGAGGAGATGCGCATCGGGCTGCTCGTTCAGCGCGCCACCCTCGGCGAGCACCACTTCATGAACGCCCGCCAGTTCGTCAAGATGGCGACGCTCGATGCCGCTCGCGCGCTGAGGCATCGACGATCGCCTCGGCTCGCTCGAGCCCGGCAAGCAGGCCGACCTCATCGCCGTCGACCTCTCGAAGTCGCACCAGATCCCGACGCACTATCCCTACAGCACGCTCGTCCACACCGCCAACCAGGAGAACATCCTGGCGACGATGGTCGCAGGCGAGATCGTCTACGAGGGCCGCGTGTGGGGCACCGTCGACCACGAGCGGGTGTTCTCACGCGCCGAGGAGATGCGGATGAAGCTCCGCGCCTAGGCGTTCCGCGCTCGGGAGCCGATGCCGTGCGCTCGCGGGGCCTCTCGCGGCTCGTTCACGATCGCTCAGGTTTCCGAGTGAGTTGGCGGGCGAGTTGCTGTTCCGATGGTGCATCGCGGCGCGTTTCCAGTGCAAATGCGTCTGCTATACTACGCGAGGTTCAGGCAGGCTCAGGCCGGGCGCGCACGGCTCCCGTCCGTAACACCAGGAGGATCGCACGTGAGCGACCAAGACTTCTTCTTCGATGAAGACGACAAGCCGGCCAAGTCAGCCGGGAAGGATACCGCCAAGAAGACCTCGACCCCGGCACCGCGCTCAGCAGCGCCGGCGCCGGCGGCCCAGACAGTCACGATGACCGTCGCCATACTGATCGGCGTGATCGGCATCCTGTTGGGCGCCGTCATCGGTCTGTTCGTCGGCAAGAGCATGGCCGCTCCGGCTGTCGTCCTCCCGGGTGCGGGCGGAACGACCACCGGCCAGCAGGCCCCGCAGCTCACCCCCGAACAGCTCCAGGGTGGCGAACTGCCGGCAGGGCACCCGTCCATCGGCGGCGCCGCGACCGGTACCCCCGCGCCCTAGCACCGGATCAACAGAGTTCAAGGGCCCGGCGTTCGGCCTCAAAGGCTGACCCGGGCCCTCTTTGCGACCATACCGTTGGAGGAGAGCGCAGTGGCGATCAACAAGGCAAAGACATCACCGTGGATGAAGGGCTTCATCATCATCCTCATCATCGCGTTCGTGGGGACGATCGGCTATGCGAGCCTCGGTGGTATCGTCGACCTCTTCAGGCAGCCGGCCGCGCAGACGACCGCCCCGACCACGACGGTGGTCTCGGTCGAACAGGTCAACGCCAACTTCAAGCCGGGTGTTGACGCCCTGGTGGCCGCTGCGGCCAGCGACCCGACAAGCTACACGGCGCATGTGAATCTCGGCAATGCGTACTTCGACTGGGCACAGACGCTGTCGACGCCGGCCGAGGGTGCCAGCCAGATCACGACGGCGGCCATGGCTGCGGCGGGCCCGCTGTGGCTTTCCTCCAAGGACGCCTACGCCAAAGCGGTCAAGATCAAGGCGGGCGACCCCGCCGTCGAGACCGACTTCGCGATCGTGACGTACTACAGCGGCGACACGACCTCGGCGATCGTCATAGGCGAGCGCACGACCAAGGCCCAGCCCGACTTCTCCCAGGCCTGGCTCAATCTCGGCGTCTTCTACGCGGGCTCGGGTCAGACGGCCAAGGCGATCGCTGCCTTCGAGCGCTATCTCAAGCTCGATCCGAAGGGGCAGAACGTCGCGTTCGCCCAGGACCAGATCAAGGCGCTCAAGTCCGCCCCGACCAACCCCTAGCGCGCACGCTGATTCGCACGACGCCGGCGAACAGGAATCGAACGGGCACCCACGGGTGTCCGTTCTTCGTTGTCTGCGAGACGCCGAGGCTATCCGGCCGGCGCGTCGTCTCCGAGAACCTGCAGCGCCTCGTCCAGGGTCGAGGCGGTGGCGAAGATGCCGTTGAGCCGCGTGAGCGACAGGATGTTGTCGACGGTCTCGTTGGTGACCAGCACGAGCCGTCCTCCTACCAGTGCGTACTCCTTGGACATGGAGAGCAGAAGGCCGAGTCCGGAGCTGTCGAGGTACTCGACTCCGCTCAGGTCCACAACGGCGGATCGCGGCGCTTCCATGAGGATTCGATCGATGGACATGCGGAACTGAGAGCACTCACCGTAGTCGAGGTCTCCCGAGAGCGAAAGCCGCCAGTACGTCGGTTCCTTCTCCAGATCCAGCGTGAGCGCCATGCCTGACCCTTCCTCGAAAGTGGCTCCCTGTGTTGTTACCCAGACACGCGGCTCTTGGAGCACGGTGGTGCGAGCGCTACAATTCGACCATCGCCCTCCGACACGACGAGGAGCACCGGTATCCATGGAACTCGGTATCCGCACGGATCAGGACAGCAGCGTCTGCACCGTCACCCTCGAGGGCGAGGTCGACGTCTACACCGCGCCGCGCCTGAAGGCGACGCTTGTCGAGCTGCTGGACGCCGGGTGCGTCAGGATCATCGTCGACCTGGACAAGGTCGCGTTCATCGACAGTTCGGGGTTGGGAGTGCTCGTCGGCGCGCTTCGGCGGGCGCGCGAACGGGACGGCGCGGTGCGCATCGTGTGCACGCGCGACAGCGTCCTGAAGATCTTCCGGATCACCGGTCTGGACAAGGTCTTTCCGATCTTCTCCGACGCCACGGAGGCCCGGGAGTTCTAGCAGGCCCCTGATCGGCGGCCGGCACCGCCGCAACGGCACGGCGGTTGCGTGCCTCCGCATGGAAAGCGTCGCGAAAGGGTGGGGTTGTGTTCGGAATCAGCGGGACGGAACTCGTCATCATCGCGGCGTTCGTTCTCATAATCTTCGGGCCGGACAAGATTCCCGAGATCGCACGCACGGTCGGCAAGGCCATGGCGACGTTCAAGCGCGTCCAAGAGGACACGGAGCGGCTCATCAAGGCCGAGATGTGGTCTACCGATCCCGCTAGACCGGCCACGACCGGCGACGGGCAGGGAGCCGATGCCGTCGCCACGCCCGACGAGACCAAGGCAGCCGCGGCGACCGTGGCCTCGACGCTCTACGCCGCCAACGATGACGACGACGAGGAGGAAGAGGAGTAGCCTCCTCTCGCATCCATGCCGATTACCCCCTCACGCATGCCCTTCTTCGATCACATCGCCGAACTCCGGCGGCGCATCATCGTCATCGCCGTCACGATCGTCGTGGGCTCGATGGCGCTTGTACTACTGGGGCTGGGACATCTTCGACTTCGTGATGGCGCCGATCGCGCCGCTTCTCAACGGCATGAAGTGGCAGATATTCACGCCGTTCGGGACGTTCGGCCTGCGGTTCACGGTGGCGTTCTACGCGGCGATCGTCGTCGGCGGTCCCATCATCATCTGGCAGATCATGGCGTTCTTCCTCCCGGCCCTCAAGCCCAAGGAGCGCCGCTACGTCATCCCGACGTTCATCGCTCTCGTGGCGCTCTTCATCGTTGGCGTCACCTTCTGCTACACGGTCATCCTCCGCACCGCGTTCACCTGGATTTTCGCCCAGGGCGGGGCCTCGATCGGCCAGACCCCGGACGCCGCCAAGTACTTCCACGGTGTCATCATGATGCTGCTCGGATTCGGCATCGGCTTCGAGCTGCCGGTGATCGTCTTCTACCTCGTCATCTTCAACATCGTCCCGTACGCCAAGCTCCGATCGAGCTGGCGCGTCGTCTACGTCGTTCTGATGCTTGTCGCGTCCGCGGCGACGCCTGACTGGTCGCCGTAGACGATGGGCGGCCTCTACGTCGCGCTCGTGCTGCTCTACGAGGGCAGCATGCTGCTCGCGCGCGTCACGCTGCGCAAGCGCATCGCCGCCCAGAAGCGCGCCGAGCTTGCCGAGGCCGAGGACGACTGACACCTCTGACCCACCGCATCCGGGAGGGCTTCACGTGCACGAGATGGGCATCACGCAAGGCATCCTCGAGGCGTCGTTCGACGCCGCCGAGAAGGCCGGCGCGCACCGCATCACCGAGATCCGCATCACCGTCGGCGAGCTGACCGAGATCCAGGAGTTCGCGCTCGACTTCGCGTTCCAGGCGCTGACGCCGGGCACCATGGCCGAGGGCGCCACGCTCGTCGTGACGACGGTGGCCCCCAGTTCCCGCTGCCGTGAGTGCGGCTTGCAGTACGATCACGACCGGTTCCAGATGCTCTGCCCCGCGTGCGGCAGCTTCAACGTCGAACCGCTGACCGGCAGGGAGTTGCGGATCGACAGCATCGAGGCCGACGACGGCAGCGACCTTCTCGGCGAAGCGGATGCCGACCCGCGCAGAAGAGACCGTCGAAACCTCTGAGGAGTGAGCGTGGAAATCGACCTGAGCAAGCCGATCCTCGACCGCAACGAGCGCCTCGCCGCCGAGAACCGCGCGCGGTTCGACGCGGCCGGCGTCTTCGTGCTCGACCTGATGGCTTCGCCGGGCGCGGGCAAGACCTCGACCATCCTCGCCACCATCGCCGCCCTGCGCGACCGCTACCGCATCGCCGTCATCGAGGGCGACATCGCGAGCAAGGTCGACGCCGAGAAGGTCAAGGCGCACGGCATCCCCGCGGTGCAGATCAACACCGGCGGCGCCTGCCACCTCGAGAGCGACATGATCAAGCGCGCGATCGATGCCCTGCCGCTCGACGAGCTCGACCTGATCATCATCGAGAACGTCGGCAACCTGGTGTGCCCCACCGACTTCAACCTGGGCGAGAACGCGAAGGTCATGATCCTGTCGGTGCCCGAGGGCCACGACAAGCCGTACAAGTACCCGGGCATCTTCCAGGTCTCCGAGGCGGTCATCCTCAACAAGGTCGACACGATGCCCGTCTTCGACTTCGACGAGGAGGAGTTCACCGGTGTCGTGAAGTCGCTCAACCCCACGGCGCCGATCTTCCGCATCGCCGCGACCAAGGGCGAGGGCGTCGAGGAGTGGGCCGAGTGGCTCGCTGCCCGCATCGACGCCGCGAAGGCCGAGCCGGGCGCCGCCTCGTGATCGCGCGCGACGAGGCCTACGCGCTGGTCACCGAGCGCATCCCGCAGCGCAACCTGGTCAACCACTGCGTCGCGACCGAGATCATCATGCGCGCGCTCGCCGAGCGTCTCGGACTCGCCGAGGTCGACGCCGAGCGCTGGGCGCTGGCCGGCCTGCTCCACGACCTCGACTACGCCGAGACCGCCGACGACCCCGCGCGCCACGGGCTGGTCACCGCCGAGGAGCTGCGCGGCGTCGTCGACGACGAGATGCTGCATGCGATCCTGGCGCACGCCGACAAGGCGCCGCGCGAGACGCCGATGGACCACGCGCTGTGGTGCGCGGACCCGACGACGGGCTTCATCGTCGCAGCGGCGCTCGTGAGGCCGGAGAAGGACATCGCAGGCGTCCAGCTCAAGAGCCTCACCAAGCGCTGGAAGGAGAAGGCGTTCGCGAAGGGCGCCTCTCGCGAGCAGATGGCCGGCTGCGCCGAGATCGGCCTCGAGCGCGACGAGTTCCTCGCGCTCGCGCTCGGCGCGATGCAGGCCCGTGCCTCCGAGATCGGGCTCTAGGGTCCAAAACAGGCGCATCTAGCTGCTCGTTTCGTCCCCATCCGGATTCCCGCAAGCCCTCATGCAGGGAAGGGGGCTTGACGCACCTGTGTATAGTCGTCTGCAAAACGCCGCCCCGGGAAGGTCGTTTCGCGTTGAAGCTCATCGTCACCGAGAAGAACATCGCCGCCAAGAAGCTCGCCGAGATCCTTGCGGTGGGCAAGCCCAAGACCGAGAAGGTCTACAACACGCCGGTCTACACGTTCCGCGCCGACGGCGAGGACTGGATGACCATCGGCCTGAAGGGCCACATCCTCGGCGTGGACTTCCCGCCGCAGCTGGTCTTCGCCGACGGGACGTGGGAGGCCGTGTGGGAAGAGGACCACCGCGCCATGCCCGCGACCATCCCCGCGGCGCTTCCCACGCCCCCGTGGGAGAAGCGCAAGAAGCCGTTCACCGTCGACGGGATCGACCTCAAGGGCTGGAAGCTCGCGTCGCTGCCGTACCTGGTCTGGGCGCCGGTCGGCAAGATGCCCGCCGAGCGTGAGCTCATCCGCTCGCTGAAGAGCGCTGCCAAGAAGGCCGACGAGATCGTCATCGCGACCGACTTCGACCGCGAGGGCGAGCTCATCGGCAGCGATGCCGCGGCGCTCGTTCGCGACGTCAACAAGAAGGCGCCGATCAAGCGCGCGCGGTTCTCGGCGATCACCAAGGACGAGGTCGAGCGCGCGTTCGCCGAGCTCGTCGAGGTCGACGAGTGCCTCGCGCAGGCCGGCGAGTCGCGCCAGGACATCGACCTGGTCTGGGGCGCCGTGCTCACGCGCTACCTGACGATGGCCAAGTTCTCCGGCTTCGGCAACGTGAAGTCGGCCGGCCGCGTGCAGACCCCGACGCTCGCGCTCATCGTGGCGCGCGAGCTCGAGCGCGAGGCGTTCGTGCCGGAGAACTACTGGACCGTGAAGGGCGCGTTCCGGTCCGAGGGCGGCGAGGCCAAGGGAACCGAGTTCTCGGCCGGGCACGCCACCGACCGCTTCAAGAGCGAGGCCGAGGCGAAGCGCGTCATGGAGGCCATCTCGGCAGCCACGACCGGCACCGTCACCACCGCCGAGAAGAAGAGCCGCAAGGTCGCGCCGCCCACGCCGTTCAACACCACCGCGCTGCAGGCCGCCGCGGCCTCCGAGGGCATCACGCCCGGGCGGACGATGCGCATCGCCGAGTCGCTCTACATGGACGGCCTCATCAGCTATCCGCGCGTCGACAACACGGTCTACCCGGCCTCGCTCGACATCGGCGCGATCCTCTCGGCGCTCTCGGAGGTGCCGTTCTACCGCGAGCACATCGCGCGGATCAGGAAGGGCGGCCCGCTGCACCCGACGCGCGGCGCCAAGGAGACCACCGACCACCCGCCGATCCACCCGACCGCGGCCGCCGACCCGGACAAGCTCAGGCCCGAGGAGTGGAAGCTCTACAACCTCGTCGCGCGGCGCTTCCTGGCGACGCTGTCGGACTCGGCGGTCATCGAGGGCACCAAGGTCACCATCGACGTGGCGGGCGAGCCGTTCGTCGCCAAGGGCGACATCCTCGCCTCGCCGGGCTTCCGCGCCATCTACCCGTACGGCCTGAAGAAGGACGAGCAGCTTCCCGCGCTCTCCGAGAGCGACTCGGTCGACTTCCTCGGCGCCGAGTTCGCGCAGAAGCAGACCGAGCCGCCGTCGCGCTACAGCCAGGGCAAGCTCATCCAGGAGATGGAGAAGCGCGGGCTGGGCACCAAGGCCACGCGCCACGCGATCATCGAGCGGCTCATCGAGGTCAAGCTACGCCATCAACGAGCCGCTCGAGCCCACCTGCCTCGGCCGCGCGGTCATCGAGGCGCTCTCGACGTTCGCTCCGCGCATCACCACGCCGGACATGACGTCGGAGCTCGAAGCCGAGATGGACGCCATCGCCAACGGCCGCACCGACCGCACGACGGTCGTCGGCCACTCTCGGCAGCTGCTCGCCAACGTCATGGACGACGCTCATCGAGCAAGCGCCCGAGCTCGGCGAGATGCTCAAGGCCGCCGGCGCCGACGACGCGAAGGTGGGCGTGTGCCCCAAGTCGGGGCACGACCTGCTCATCAAGACCGCCATCAAGACGCGCGGCCAGTTCGTGGGCTGCTCGGGCTGGCCGGAGTGCGACGTCACCTACCCGCTGCCGCAGGGCAAGATCGAGGCGGTCGACGAGGTGTGCCCGGTGTGCGGTACGCCGCAGGTCAAGGTCATCCAGTTCCGGCAGAAGCCCATCACCATCTGCCTCGATCCCAAGTGCTCCACCAACTACGAGCCCGAGATCAGCATCGGCGCGTGCAAGACGTGCGCCGAGGCCGGCCGCGTGGGCGACCTCACCGTGCGCCGCGGCGCGACACGCAAGCGCTTCGTCCGCTGCACCAACTACGAGGAGTGCGGCGTGAGCTATCCGCTGCCGCAGCGCGGCGACCTCACCGCGACGGGCGAGACGTGCGAGGCGTGCGACGCGCCGATGGTCGTCGTCAACACCGGCCGCGGGCCGTGGCGCATCTGCGTCGACCCCAACTGCCCGGCCAAGGCCGAGAAGGCCGCCGCGGCAGCGGCGGGCGGGAAGAAGCCGGCGGCCAAGAAGGGCCGGTCGGCGAAGACGGACGCCCCCCAAGCCGACCGTCGGCTAGGCGAGAGCACCACAACGAGCCCGTGCGGGTAGGTACTGACCTGACGAGAGTGGGGGAGTGGCACGTGAAGATCGCAGTCATCCAGCATCGCCTGCGCGGCAGCGTCGATGGCGACATCGAGGCGCTGCAGCGCGCGGCGGCCACGGCCGGGATCTGCGGCGCCGAGGTCGTGTTCATGCCCGAGCCGCTCTCGCTGATGGGCGATGGCGCCGCCACGGAACGCTTCTTCGCGGGGCTCGACGGCCTGCCGGGGGTCCGCCTCATCCCGAGTACCGCTCCCGGCGTCAACAGCTTCGCAGCCACCGCCCCTCCGCTCGAGGGGCTCGAGGGGCTCGGGCGCATCGCGCTTCTCGCCGGCGACGCCTGCATGACCGGGCTCGAGCTCGTTCGCATCCTGGGCGACGCGCCCAACGTCGCGGTGCTCGCTCCGCGAAGCGAGAACGACCTGCAGGCCGAGGCGGTCATGGAGCTCGCGATCGGGCTGTCGGAGTCGCTGGCCAGCCTCGTGGTGGTCACCGAGTGCGCCGGAGCCGAGCCCGGCGACGTCGGCCACGGCGGCTCGGCCATCATCTATCTGGGCGAGGTGGTGGCCGAGGCGATGGCCAGGACGAAGAGATGCTCTACGCCGAGATCGAGCTGCCGCTCGGCCGGCCCGAGCCGCCCGAGCCGCATGCCGAAGATCGCCGCGATCCTCTCCCAGCGCGTCGCGCACCACCGCGGCGAGCAGGCTCCCACCGACTATCCGGCCGAGCTGACCTGACGCTGCTCCGGCACGGCGATAGCGCCTCGCGGGCGGGTCGCTCCGGGGATGCCCCGTGGTAGAATCACGCTGGCTTCAGCCCGCTCGTTCAAGACCTCGCGACGCTTCGCCGCGGCGCTTCTCGCACGGAAGAGGGGACTCATGGGCTACCCGAAGGTGACCGTCGTCGGCGCCGGCCAGGTCGGCGCGACCGCCGCCCAGCTCCTGCTGCTGCACGAGATCGCCGACGTCGTCATGATCGACGTCGCTGAGGGCCTGCCCCAGGGCAAGGCGCTCGACATGATGCACATGCGCTCGGTCGAGCGCTTCGGCCCCACCGTCGTCGGCACCAACGACTACGCCGACACCGCCGGCTCCGACGTGGTCGTCGTGACCGCCGGCCTGCCGCGCAAGCCCGGCATGACCCGCGACGACCTGCTCGCCGCGAACAAGGCGATCGTCGAGAGCGTCATCGCGCAGGTCGTCGCGGCCTCGCCCGACGCCATCATCATCTGCGTCACCAACCCGCTCGACGTGATGACCTACCTCGCCAAGAACGTCTCCGGCCTGCCGACCAACCGCGTGTTCGGCATGGGCGGCGTGCTCGACTCGGCGCGCTTCGCCTACGCCATCGCCGAGAAGACCGGCGCGCCCATCGCCGACATCGACGCGCTCGCCATCGGCGCGCACGGCGACGCGATGGTGCCGATGCCGCGCTTCTCCACCGTCGGCGGCCGCTCGCTCACCGACCTGCTGCCCGAGTCCGAGGTCGACGAGCTCGTGCAGCGCACCATCTTCGGCGGCGCCGAGGTCGTCGCGCTGCTCAAGACCGGCTCGGCGTTCTACGCGCCCGCCGCCAGCGTCGTCTCGATGGTGCGCGCGGTTCTCGGCGACACCGGCGAGACGCTGCCCGTCTGCGCCTACCTGTCGGGCGAGTACGGCATCTCCGACGTCTACATGAGCGTTCCCGCCCGGCTCGGCCGCGCCGGCGTGCTCGAGGATCGTCGAGCTCCCGCTCGCCGAGAGCGAACTCGACGCGCTGCAGGCCTCCGCCGAGACCATCGCCGAGGCGGTCGACTCGCTCGGGCTGCGGGGCTAGCGTGCTCAGCGCCTCACAGATCGCCGAGGCGGTCCGAGCCGCCATCCCGCGCGTCGCCGACGTCGCTGCGCCCCGACGCGCTCGCGGCGCTCAGGGCCGCCGCGGCGCAGGAGCGCTCGCGAGCGCGGCCGCGCGGTGCTCGAGCAGCTGCTCGACAACGCCGCGATCGCCGAGCGCGACCGCGTGCCGCTGTGCCAGGACACCGGCACCGTCTGGGTCCGCATCGAGCTGGGCGCCGAGGAGTGCCTCTGCGGCGACCTGCAGTCCGAGATCGACGCCGCCGTCGCCGTGGCGTACCGCGACGCCAAGCTGCGCATGAGCGTCGTGCGCGACGCGCTCTTCGACCGCACGAACACCGGGACAACACGCCGGCCTTCGTCGACGTCGCGCACGCCGCGCGGCCGGGCACCGGCGCGACCGTCCACGTGATGCTCAAGGGCGGCGGCAGCGACAACGCGAGCCGCGTCGAGATGCTGCCGCCGGGCGCCGGGATCGAGGGCGTGCGCCGGGTCGTGCTCGAGACGGTCGAGGCCGGAGCGACCGGCGCGTGCCCGCCGCTGCTCGTCGGCGTGGGCGTCGGCTCGACCTTCGACAAGGTCGGCGGGCTGGCCAAGAAGGCGCTGCTGCGGCCGATCGGTGAGGAGCCGATCGGCCCGAGCGTCGCGGCGCTCGAGGCCGAGCTGCTCGCTGCGGTCAACGCGACCGGCATCGGCCCGGCGGGGCTCGGCGGCGACACGACCGCGCTCGCGGTGCACGTGCTCACCGCGCCCTGCCACATCGCCGCGCTGCCGGTCGCGGTCAACCTGGGCTGCTCGGCGGTACGCTCGGCGACGTTCGAGGTGGGCGCGTGAGCGAGATCCGCGAGGGCAACGAGCTCCGCGGCGTGATCGAGGAGGCGACGCCCGCATCGACGGGGGCCTACCGCCGCATCCTGAAGAACCAGCAGTTCCGGCGGCTGTGGTACGCGCAGTTCGTCAGCGGGATCGGCGACTGGCTCGTCATCGGCTTCCTCATGCCGCTCGTCACAAGCTCTCCGGCGGCTCGTCGTTCGCGGTCGCCGGCATCCTGATCGCCAAGATCATCCCCGCGCTCATCTTCAGCTCGCTCACCGGCGTGCTCGTCGACCGGTTCGACCGGCGCAAGGTCATGATCACCGCCGACCTCGTGCGCGCCGCGCTCGCATTGGTGCTGGTGACGACGAACTCGCTGTGGGTGATCTACCTGGTGGTCGTGCTCATGGAGACGGCGTCGCTGTTCTTCTGGCCCGCGCGCAACGCGCTGATCCCGTCGCTCGTGCGAGGAGGACATGACCGCCGCCAACGGGCTGTCCTACACGACGCAGCAGGCGAGCATGCTCATCGGCCTGACGGCGGCCACCGCGATCCTGGCGAGCTTCGAGGCCGGCGTTCGCGCGCTCCTCGCCGCGAACCTGCCCATCGTGGGCAGCTTCGTCGGGACTCTTCGCTCCGGCGCTCCTCGGCCCGCGGGCCGGGCGTCGTCCTCGACGTCTTCACGTTCCTCTTCTCGGCGGCGATGGTGTTCACCATCAAGGTCGCGGCGCGGCCGAGCCAGCTGGCCGAGGGCGAGCGCGCGCTCGACCTGTCGCTCATCGGCAAGGACGTCGTCGAGTCGTTCCGGTTCCTCGGCGCGCACAAGGAGCTGCGCGGCCTGCTCGTCACCATCGGGCTGGCCATCCTCGGCGGCGGCGCGATCATCCCGGTCGGCTTCAACTACGTGCAGGACAACCTCATCGGCGCGCTTCCCTTCGCCGACCAGTACCAGATCCTCCAGGAGCTCACCGCCTCACCGGCGACGTTCATGCTCGTCTTCATGGCGCTCGGCATGGTGGTCGGAGCGCTCCTGGTGCCCCGCCTCGAACACGTCGTGAAGCTGCAGCTGCTCTTCGCGGGCAGTGTGGCCGGTTTCGGCCTCGCGATGCTCGGCTTCGCGAGCGTGAACTACTACTGGCTCGCGGGCATCTTCGCAATCATCGCCGGCGCGTGCATCGCGACGGTCACCGTCGCAGGGAACAGCTACGTGGTGCGGACCACCGCCGATGCGCTGCGCGGCCGGGTCTTCACGGCGCTCGAGTCGGTCATCAGGGTCTCGCTGCTGCTTTCGATGATCGTCATGGCGCCGCTGGCCGACTTCATCGGAAAGCTCGTGCAGGGGTTCGTGGAGAGCAACGGGCTTGCGCCCAGCAGTGTCACCACGACCGGTTCGCGCATCACGCTGCAGATCTGTTCGCTCATCGTGCTGGGCGCCGCCGTCTACGCGTTCAAGACGCTCGAGTGGCGTGCGTGCGAAGAGCCGCAGTGCGAGCCAGGAGCGCCCGTTGGCGCGGAGGTGTCCGCCGATGTCTGAGCCCGTGCGCATCGATCTTCCCGTCTCGCGCGAGCGGCTCGCCGAGCTGCGGGCCGGCGACGAGGTGAGGCTCTTCGGACCCGTCTACACCTCGCGCGACGCCGGTCACGAGCTGCTGCTCGGGGCTCTGGCCGCCGAGGGCAAGCTGCCGCACGGACTTGAGGGCGCCACGCTGTTCTACGCCGGCCCCACGCCGGCTGCCGCCGGCCGACCGGTGGGCTCAGTCGGCCCCACGACCGCCAAGCGCATGGATGCTGCGACGCCCGCGCTGCTGCGCGCCGGCATCGTCGCCGCCATCGGCAAGGGGGCACGATCCGAGGCCGTCCGGGCCGTCTTCGCCGAGACCGGCAGCGTGTACTTCGCCGCCGTCGGCGGCGCCGCGGCGCTCCTCGCCACGCACGTGATCGCCGCCGAGCCGGTCGCGTGGCCCGACCTGGGGACCGAGGCGCTCGTGCGGATGACGCTCGAGGGCTTCCCCGCGTTCGTCGCCATCGACGCACGCGGCAACGACCTGTACGCGGACGCTCCGGCGGCATGGCGCGCCGAGCGCGGCGGGGATGGCAGCCCTCTGTCCGACGGCGGCATCCGATGAACGCCGCGGATCGCTCGGCGGGCGCCACCGCAACGGGAACCTTCATCACCTTCGAGGGCGGGGAGGGCACCGGCAAGTCGACCCAGATCCGCCTGCTGGCCGAACGGCTCGAGGCTGCCGGTCTGACCGTGCGCGCGTTGCGCGAACCCGGCGGGACCGTCGTCGGCGAGGCCGTGCGCCGCATCCTGCTCGATCCCGACCACGCCGAGCTTGGCGTGTCGACGGAGATCCTGCTCTACGAGGCGAGCCGCGCCCAGCTCGTCGACGAAGTCATCCGACCCGCGCTCGAGGCCGGTGAGGTGGTCCTGTGCGACCGCTTCTTCGACTCCACGACCGCCTACCAGGGCTACGCCCGAGGCATCGACCTCGCGCGCATCGACGCGCTCAACGCGGCGGCGACCGGCGGCCTGGTGCCCGACCGCACGCTGGTACTCGACATCGACCCGGCGATCGGGATCCGGCGAGCGACCGCCGAGAGCGCCGACCGGCTCGAGGCCGAGGACCTCGGCTTCCACGTTCGCGTGCGCGACGGCTTTCTGGCAATCGCCGCATCAGGAGCCGGGACGCGTGCGGGTCATCGATGCATCAGGGAGCGCCGAACAGGTCGCTGAGCGCGTGGCTGATGCGCTGGCAGATCTTCCGGCCCTCGCACCCTGGCTCGGCGGCGGGCGATGACGCGCTGCGTCTGGGACGACATCGTCGGCCAGGACCGCGTCGCACGCTTCCTGCGGGCCGTCACCGACGGCGATCACGTGAGCCACGCGTACCTGTTCGTGGGGCCACCCGGCTCCGGCAAGGCGACCGCGGCGCGCGCCCTGGCGTGCGCGCTCCTGTGCGACGACAACGGCTGTGGCGCGTGCGCCGAGTGCTACCGCGTCCGCCGAGGCGGCCATCCCGACGTCCACCTCATCGAGCCGGCCGGCGCCGCGGGCTACCTCGCCGAGCAGGTCCGCGAGATCACCCACGACGTGAGCCTCGCTCCCATCGACGGCCGCTACAAGATCTACATCGTCTCCGACGCCGACCTCCTCAACGACTCCTCGGCCAACGCGCTGCTCAAGACGCTCGAGGAGCCGCCCGATGACGTCGTCATCATCCTCATGGCCCACAGCTTCGACGCCGTCATCCCCACCATCGCCTCGCGCTGCCAGGTGGTCCGGTTCCGCCGCATCCCCGCCGAGGACGCAGCGGCGATGCTCGTGTCGATCACCGGCGCCGACCCGGCAGAGGCGGCGATGGCGCTCGCCGCGGCTGGAGGTGTCGTCGCCCGTGCTCGCGACTTCCTCGCGAGTTCGCCCCGCCGAGAAGCCCGCGCGATGATCCTGCGGACGCTCAAGGACCTTGCCGCAGCCGACGACCTCGACGTGCTCGTCGCGGCCAAAGAGCTGCTCGCCGCGGTCAAGGCGCCGCTTGAGGACGTGAAGGCCTCTCAGAGCCTCGAAGCGGCCGAGCAGGCCGACTTCCTCGGCAGGTCCGGCAACAAGGCGCTGGAGGACCGGCACAAGCGCGAGCTGACCGCTCGCGAGCGCGAGGGAATCGCCGAAGTGCTCAACGTGGCGGAGAGCTGGCTTCGGGATTGCTTGGTGTTGTCGCTCGGAATGGACGATCTGGTCGTCAACTCGGATGAACTGGATGCCATCGCGGGCGTCGCGGCGATCATCACGCCGTCCGCTGCCGCATCGGCGTTGGCCGCGGTGAACGAGGCCCGGCGCCGCATATCGTACAATGTGAGCCCCCAGCTGGCCGTCGAGGCCATGCTCTTCGATATTCGAGAGGTGTTGCGATGCCCACGGTAGTGGGAGTCAAACTCAGATTCGCACCGAAGTCCCTCATGTTCGCCCCCGCCGGCACCGAGCCGGTCGAGGGCGATTCTGTGATCGTCCAGACCGAGCGCGGCACCGAGATCGGACTCGTCACCAAGCCGCCGCACGAGGTTCCCGACTCGGAGCTGCGCGCGGCGCTCAAGCCGATCCTGCGCGTCGCCACCGCCGAGGACCTCGCACGGGTCGAGGAGTACAGCGTCCAGGAGCGGGCGGCCATGCCGGTCGTCCGCGAGCTCATCGCCCAGCACAAGCTCGACATGAAGCCGATCGAGGTCGAGTACCTCTTCGACGGCGAGAAGGTCGTCTTCTACTTCGTGGCCGAGGAGCGCGTCGACTTCCGCGAGCTCGTCAAGGACCTGGCCAGCCGGTTCCACGCCCGCATCGACATGCGCCAGGTCGGCGTTCGCGACGAGGCCCGCATCGTCGGTGGTCTCGGCCACTGCGGCGAGCAGCTGTGCTGCGTCCGTTTCGGCGGCGAGTTCCAGCCCGTCTCCATCCGGATGGCCAAAGAGCAGGACCTGCCGCTGAACCCCTTGAAAATCTCGGGACTCTGCGGCAGACTCATGTGCTGTTTGCGCTATGAGTACGAGGCCTACAAGGACTACAAGGGCCGAGCACCCAAGAAGGGCGCGATCATCGAGACACCGTTGGGGCTGGCGAAGGTCGCCGACCTCAACACCCCGCACGAGACGGTGGGACTTCGTTTCGAGGACGGGAGGCGCGTGAACGTCCCGCTCGCCGAGATGAGTTGCTCCAAAGGCACCGGGTGCCCCTGCCCGGTCAGCCGAGAGGCACTCGAGGCGACGGGCAGCACGACCACGGCACTGGCGTTCGCGGCGCTCGATCGCGAGACCGAGGCCGCGGCGAATCCGGTGGTCGCCGAGAAGCCGCGCGAGCGGCGTGAACGTTCGGAGCGGCGCGAACCGCGCTCGTCGGAGAAGCGGCCGGCGGAGCAGGCGTCGACCGAGGCCGGCTTCGGCCGGGCAGGCGCCGCAACCGCCTAAGGGCGAGGGCGGTCGCAAGCGCCGCCGGCGTGGCGGAGGCAGGGGCGGCGGCGACGCGGCGGGCACGCAGCCGTCGGCGCGACGCGACAGGTGCGACCGCGAGCCAGCCGGATTCCTCGGCAGGCGGAGGCGGGGAGCAGGGCTCGGCGAAGCCGGGAGGACGCAAGCGCCGCAGGCGCCGTCCGGGCTCGGGCGGCAGCGGAGACGCGCCGCAGGGCTGACAAGTGAATACGCCGACGTAGCTCAGCTGGCCAGAGCACCGCACTCGTAATGCGGGGGTCAGGGGTTCGAATCCCCTCGTCGGCTCCATCGAACCTCCAGCGGGGACCTTCGGGTCCCCGCTGTGTCTTGGTGGCCTTCACCGGGCGCGACGCGTCACGGGGTGTTGTCTAGAAGCGAAGCACTCCCGCCGCAAAGGCGATCAGCAGCAGGATCGCGCTGACGACGACTCCGGAAAGCAGCCCGTAACCCACCATCGTGACGAGCCGCGTGCCGAACATGTCGGTGTACAGAGAGCTGCTGTTGAGAATCCGGCGGTGTCGGCGTTCCGAGTCTTCCAGCGGCGGGATCCGCTGCCAGGCCAGCTCGGACTCCTTCATGTGACGCTCCATCCGACCTTCGAGCTCGTCGATGCGCTCGCGCAACGCGGCGACATCGGCCGTCGAGGCGTGGGGTTCGCGGGGCGGCTCAGGAGCCTGGGTTCCGCACTGTGAGCAGAAGTGCCCATCCGAGCCGAGCACCGCACCGCACGATTCGCACTTCATGGACGTCCAATCAGTCGGTACGTGACAAGCCCGAGGGCCGAGCGCGCCCCACGGGTCGCGAGGTTCGATCTTGTGTCCCGCATTCTATGCGCTTTGACTCTCGCTATGGCGAGCAGTCGACCTTCTGCTGGCAGACGCGAGAGGCCGCCTTCTTGAGGTTCCCCCATCTCCGTCCGATACTCACTGCAGACAGTACGATTCTGCCCGTCCTGCCCGGGACGGGTTTCGGTAAGGCCCTCATCGCTCGACAAGTGCCGTTAATGTTTGTAACCTCAGCGGAGAAGTGACTGTTCAGACTCACTGTACGGACTCGAGGATGGCCCGTTGGCGGAGGTAGGATGCTTGGCGGTGCGAGGTTCTCGGCGATGATGTGAACGTTCGAACCGGGGAGAGGCTGGGAACGTCATGAGGTCCAAGTATCCGTCCGTATCGGGCTTTCTCGTCTTCGCCCTCCTGCTGGCAACTTGCAGCATGCCATCCTTCGCTGCCAACGGTTGCAGTCGCTGATGCTCCGCCGATGCAGCCGGTGGTCGCGATTCACAAGAGTGCCTACACGAACGCGCTCAAGGGCATGCCGGACGACCCCGCAACGCCAGCCGACGCTCCCACTGGCTGGTACTACGACAGCTTCTGGCACTTCCAGGTCACAGCCATGCTGGAGGATGCCCTCAAAGCCGACGGCACGCCGTACGTCGAAGTGACCGACGCCGATATCGAGAGCGGCGCACTCATGTCCGGCGGCGCACCGAAGTACCCGATCCTGTTCAGTCTCGCGGCCGAATGCGTCTCCGACGCAGAGGTCGGTCAGATCCGCGACTACACCAACGCGGGCGGGCAGGTCTTCGCGGGCGGGTCCTCTTGGATACGCAACGCTGACGGCACCTATCGGGATTCGTCGGGGCACGCCGAGATGGCTCTGTCCAGCGAGATGGGCCTCGAGAGCGTCCCGCTCGGGGACAAGCCGGGCGGCGGCACCTGGTCCTGGGGGCACATCAACACGATTCGTCGTGACAGCGATGACTCTTTGGTCAGCCACATCACGACCGGTCAGGACCTTTTCTGGCCTCTGCCGGAGAAGTACAACACAGACGCAGCGGGCATGGTCCTCGATGACAACGGGTCCCACAACGCGTGGGTGACAACGCCGACGTCGACAGACCCCGCCACGGTGCTCGTCCACTCACCGGAGCTACTTGACTATCCGTCTTCCACGGTGCCGGTCATCGCAACCAAGGCGTACGGCGCCGGCAAGTTCATCTACAGCGCCGAGATGGCACCGCTCGCCGGCTGGGGCGGCTACGCCCCCGACACATCTGAGTACCTCTTCTTCCGTCGGGCGATCGAGAACGCGTTCAAGTCGGCCGGTCTGCCGCTCGTGAGGCTGTCCGCATGGCAGTACCCGTACCAGGCCGCGCTCCAGACGCGTTGGGACTGCGACTTCTACGACGGTGGCATTTCCGCGCTTGCGAACGTCGAGCGCAAGTACGGGGTACACGGACAGTACTTCGTCGTCACCGGGCTCGTGGATGACGATGGCAACACGCTGAAGGTGGCCCAGAACAGGGGCGCACTTTTCGGCAGTCACAACGACATCCACCTTGGGCCTGACGTCGAGACCACGGCTGCCGCTGCGGCGAACCTCTCGACTTCGCTGGACAAGCTGCAGGCGTGGACCGGGTCGAGGCCGAACGTATGGGTAGCGCCGGCGTATCGCTCGATCCTCGACACCTCGTTCGAGGTCGTTGCGGCGCAGGGCATCAAGACCGCCGGGGAACAGAACTTCGGCCCGTTCCCGCACTTCACCCTCTCGATGACCAAGCCCGGCACCCACTACGATCTCCTCCAGATCCCCACCTCAGAGTGGCTGCCGAGCAGTGCGACCAGCGCCGACGACCGCGCGCGCATGGAGCTGATTCCCGAGGAGCAGATGCCCGACGTCGTCGACTTCTTCTACAGCTTCGGCGGGCTCATCAACCTCTACGGCCATCCCTACTACGGCAACGATACGAAGCTTGAGTCGCTGTTGTCCCGGGCTCAGTCCAAGGGCGACGTGTGGTTCACGGACGCTGCTTCGATCTACAACTGGTGGAAGCAGCGCGACCAAGTCGTCATGACGCCGCAAGTCACCGGCCCGGGGTCCGATGGACGGTTCAACGCAACGCTCAACTTGAGTGGGGCTGCCGACCCGAACACCACAGTCGACATTGCCTCCCCGAGCGGCGACCCCGCGCTGTTCAGAGACGTGAGAGTCAGCAGTTGATGGCAAGGCGTCCAAGAGCTGGCGGCTTGACGGCATCTGGGCTCAAGGTGCGAGTAGGAACGGCGCACGCGGTCGAAGTCATCATGGCTGCCGCTGCCGACCTACGAGGAGACCGACGGCCGCCTGCTCTACGCCGGGATCCTGGTCGGCCTCGAGCTACGCCAGACATGAGTTCAGGCGCGCTCAAGCGCACGAGGACGGCCGGCTCGGCCCTCGACATCGCCTTCGAGGGCACCGCCTTCAAGTGGACCACCTACCGCAACTCCGTGCAGTGGCATCGCCACGGTGACCGTCGACGGCGGCACGCCCTTCGAACTCGACCTCTACAGCTCCGGCTACGACTTCAAGGCCACGGCGTTCGAGCTCCGGGGCTTCGCCCCGGGCCCGCACACGGTTCAGGGTAGAGGCCACGGGCAGGGCGAGGGCTGGAGCGCTCGGCACCTGGGTGGGCATCGACACGGCCGAGGTCAACGGGACGCTCTCCCAGGCGGTCTCGCCGATCCACGCCTACGAGGAGACCGACGCCCGCCTGCTCTACGCCGGATCCTGGTCGGTGTCGAGCCACCAGAACATGAGTTCAGGCTCGATCAAGCGCTCGAGCACGGCCGGCGCGGCCCTCGACATCGCCTTCGACGGCACCGCCTTCAAGTGGACCACCTACCGCAACCCCGTACAGTGGCATCGCCACGGTGACCGTGGACGGGGGCACGCCCTTCGAACTCGACCTCTACAGCTCGGGCTACGACTTCAAGGCCACGGCCTTCGAGCTCATGGGGCTTCGCCCCGGGCCGCACACGGTCAGGGTAGAGGCCACGGGCAGGGCAAGGGCTGGCGCGCTCGGCCGCTGGGTCGGCATCGACACGGTCGAGGTCAACGGGACGCTCTCCCAGGCGGTTTCGCCGATCCACGCCTACGAGGAGACCGATGGCCGCCTGCTCTACGCCGGGACCTGGTCGACCTCGAGCCGAGCCAGACATCGAGTTCAGGCGCGCTCAAGCGCACGAGGACGGCCGGCGCGGCCCTCGACATCGCCTTCGAGGGCACCGCCTTCAAGTGGACCACCTACCGCAACCCCTACAGCGGCATCGCCACGGTGACCGTGGACGGCGGCACGCCCTTCGAGGTCGATCTCTACAGCTCCGGCTACGACTTCAAGGCCACGGCACTTCGAGCTCATGGGGCTTCGCCCCGGGCCCGCACACGGTCAGGGTGGAGGCCACCGGGCAGGGCAAGGGCCGGTGCGCTCGGCCGCCTGGGTCGGCATCGACACGGTCGAGGTCAACGGGACGCTCTCCCAGGCGGTGCGCTGAGCAGACGTCGACGATCGCGCGCGGCGACTGACCGCGTACGCCACGCGAACTGCGAGCGGGGACTTCGGTCCCCGCTTTGTCGTTGCCGCGCCGAGTCGGGGTACCGACAACGTCCTTTCCTCGGCAAACATGAATAGCCATTCACGCAGGATTCCACCCCACTGAGTCGTATGTCCCTCACAGATACGCGTTTCGACCGAGCGTACCTGGGACGGGGGTAGGGGCATGGCGGTGGCCGCTTGGGTGTTCACGGGCTTTCTGCTCGTGGGCGCCGTGCTGGCGACTCTCCTGGTGACGTTGCCGCGGTTCCTCGCGCCGCATGCCACGAGCGAGGCCAAGGCCAGCACCTATGAGTGCGGCGAGCTTCCCATCGGCGAACCCTGGCTCCGATTCCGGGTCGCCTACTACATCATCGCGATCATCTTCGTGGTCTTCGATGTCGAGACCGTCTTCCTCTACCCGTGGGCCGTGATCATGCGCAAGCTTGGCTTCTACGGGTTCGTCGAGATGGCCGTGTTCGTCGGCATCCTGACGCTTGGGCTCGCGTATGCGTGGCGCAAGGGGGTGCTTGAATGGCACTAGGCGGCGTACGCGTGGACGAGGAGAGCAAGGTACTCGTCGCTCCGCTGCAGTTCCTCATGAACTGGGCCCGCGGTCACTCCATGTGGCCGTTGACCTTCGGTACCGCCTGCTGCGCCATCGAGATGATGACCTCGGGCAGTGCTCGGTACGACACCGAGCGCTACGGTATCTTCTACCGCAACTCACCGCGTCAGGCCGACTGCATGATCGTCGCCGGCACCATCAATCTCAAGATGGCGCCGCGCATCAAGCTGCTCTACGAGCAGATGGCGCTGCCCAAGTACGTCATCGCCATGGGGTCGTGCGCCGTCAGCGGAGGTCCCTTCGCCGACGGCTACAACGTGGTGCAGGGCGTCGACCAGATACTGCCCGTGGACGTCTACATGCCGGGTTGTCCGCCGCGCCCCGAAGCGCTCATGAACGCGCTTCTCATGGTCATGGAGCGCAACTCGGCCGGTATTCCCTCCGCAGCTGAGGTGTTTGCCGCGGAACGGCGTGCGGAAGGGGCGGCACGGTGACCACGCCGTCGGCCACCCTGTCAGAAGCCCGTCCGTTCGATGGAATCGCGGGAGTCTTTGAGGTCGGGCTGCTCGGACCGGGGGGTCTGCCCCACGGCAACACGATGCCCCGCCATCTGATCGACGTGCTGACCGCCCTCAAGGAAGAGCGCGGCTTCACACACCTCGCTCTGTTGACCGCCGCCGAGCGACCGGCGGAGACTCCGGGCGTCAAGATGGTCTACGCCGTCACGCGGCGCGCCGACCACACCACGGTGGTGGTCTCGGTCGAACTGGCCGAGGAGTCTCTCAGAGTGCCCACGATCGTCGCGTTGTGGCCGGGTGCCCTGCCCCTCGAGCGCGAGGTCTACGACCTGTTCGGTGTCGTCTTCGAGGGAAGCCCGAACCTTCGACGCATCGTGCTTCGCGACGACTTCGAGGGTCATCCGTTGCGCAAGGACTTCGTCATGACGCCGGGCGGCGTGGACGCCGACGACCTCGCGTGGGGCCTCTCGAGCCACGGTGACGACGGTCCCGCACTCCAGCCTCAGAACAGCGACCCCGCGCACACCGTCCCGCTCCCGTTCCCGTCGGTGGCCGAGCAGCTGGCCCTTCCGGGCGATCCGGTTCTGCACTCCGAGCGGTCCCTGATGCACATGGGACCTCAGCACCCGAGCATGCACGGCGTCCTCCATCTGTGGCTCGCGCTCGAGGGCGAGCAGGTGCTGGCCTCCGAGGTGACGCACGGCTACCTGCACCGATGCATCGAGAAGCTCGCCGAGAGCCGCTCGTATCGAGCGTGCTCGGCGCTGGTCGACCGTGCGGACTACGTCTCGGGCTTCCACACGGAGCTGGCACTTCTTTCGGCCGCCGAGGAGCTCGCCGAGATCGAAGTGCCGCCCAAAGCGCAGTACCTTCGGGTGCTCATGAGCGAGCTCGTGCGCCTTTCGAGCCACACCACCTGGTTCGCCGCGTGCGGCATCGACGTGGGCGCCTTCACGCCGATGCTCTTCTCCTTCCGCGACCGCGAAGCGATCCTGGACTTCTTCGAGGAGATCACCGGCGGCCGCATGATGTTCAACTACTTCCGCCCCGGCGGCGTGAAGGACGACCTTCCGCCCGGGTGTGCCGAGCGGCTGCACGCGTACCTCGAGACCGTCTCGGCGTCGATCGACGGCTACGAGGCGTTGCTCACGTCCAACGAGATCTTCCGCAACCGTACCTGCGGCATCGGCGTCATCTCTCCGCAGACCATCGTCGACTACGGTGTCACCGGGCCGATGGCTCGTTCCTCCGGCGTCGACATCGACCTTCGCCGAGACGAGCCGTACGCCGCCTACGCGGACTTCGACGTACGCGTGCCACTTGGCAAGGTCGGCGACTGTTTCGACCGGTACGCCGTCCGTATCGCCGAGATGAGAGAGTCCGCACGGCTAGCGATGCTCGCTCTCGAAGGCATGCCGGAAGGCGACTTCGTGGCTTCGGGCGTGCCACGCGCGCTCAAGCCGCCCGCCGGGTGCGCGTACCGGCGTGTCGAAAGCCCCCGGGGCGAGCTCGGTGTGTACCTGGAGAGCGATGGCAGTGCGCAGCCCTGGCGGATGAAGATCCGCTCGCCGGCCTTCTCCAACCTCCACGTCACGAACGCCGTCCTACCCGGTCGCCGCATCAGCGACATCATCGCCATCGTGAGTTCGGTCGACGTTGTGATGGGGGAGATCGATCGATGACCCTCCTCAAGCTGCTGCTCGGCGTCGTCGTCATCGCGGTTGTGGTGTTGTTGAACACCGTCGTCGTGATGTGGTGCGAGCGCAAGTGGGCGGGGCACCTGCAGTCGCGCCTCGGGCCGATGAGGACCGGCTGGCACGGGGTACTGCAACCCTTCGCCGATGCCCTCAAGATGCTGGGCAAGGAAGCCTTCGTGCCCGCGGGCGTGGACAAGACGCTGTTCGTGATCGCTCCGGTGCTGGCCTACATGCCGTCGATCCTGATCTACTGCGCGACTCCGTGGATGGAGCAGTTCGCGGGCTTCAGCCTGGACACCGGCATCTTCATGGTGTTCGCGGTCGCCGCTCTGTTCCCGGTCGCGATTCTGCTCGCAGGCTGGGCATCCCACAACAAGTACGCCACGATCGGCGGGTTCCGGGCCGCAGCCCAGCAGATCAGCTACGAGGTGCCGATGATCCTCGCGGTCCTCGGCGTCATCATGCTGGCCGGCTCGATGAAGCTCTCGGCGATCGTCGACGCCCAGGCCGGTCTTTGGAACGTGGTGACCCAGCCCTTCGCGTTCCTGCTCTTCTTCATCTGCATGCTCGCCGAGCTCAACCGCACGCCGTTCGACATGCCCGAGGCGGAGTCAGAACTCGTGGCGGGCTACATGACCGAGTACTCGAGCATGCGCTTCGCGATGTTCTTCCTCGCCGAGTACACCAACATGTTCACCTGGTCGCTCTTCGCCTCGCTGCTCTTCCTGGGCGGGTGGGGCGGACCGTTCCCTGCGGCACTCGGCTTCGTGTGGCTGTTGCTCAAGACCTACGCGATGGTCTTCATGGTGATCTGGGTCCGCTGGGCCGTTCCGCGGCTGCGCGTCGATCAGCTCATGGCGTTCGGCTGGAAGGTCCTGATCCCCGCGGCGCTGCTCAACATGTTCTTCACCGCGCTCGGTGTCGTCACGAGCATCTGGGTCCTCATAGGCCTGCAGATCGTGCTTCTCGTCGGGTTCATCTGGTTCGTCTCTCGCCTCGGGAAGCGCGCCGGAATCGACGTTCCTCCGCTTCCGGTTTCGGCAGGGGTGGGTCGATGAGAGGCATCGGCAAGGGCATGGCGACCATCTTCGGCCGGATGCTGCACCCTGCGGTCACCGAGCTCTATCCCGCCGTCAAGCGGCAGCTTCCGGAGCGCGCGCGGATGTCCTTCGCGATGGCGAGCGACGAGAGTGGCGACCCCAAGTGCAAGGCGTGCCTGCTCTGCGAACGAAGCTGCCCCGACGACGCGATCCTCATCGAGTCCGAGAAGCGAGCCGACGGACCCGGGAGGGTGCTGACCAAGTTCACCATCGACCTGGGTCGCTGCATGTACTGCGGGATGTGCGTGGAGCAGTGCTCCACCGACGGACTTCACCACACCGGCGACTTCGAGAACAACGTGACCGAGCGCGCCGGGACACTGCTCGTGCTGTATGCGGCTGAACCCGGTGCCGCCGGAACCGAGGCGGCTCTGTGCGAGTCCACGCCCGCAGAGCTGGCGGAGGTCGCCGACACATTCGGCACCACGCATCGCGAAGACGGGACCGACTCGTGAGTGCCTCGGTCCTCTTCTACTTCTATGCCGCGATAGCGCTCGCTGGGGCCTTCGTGCTCGTGACCGCGAGGAACCTCATACACGCCGCGATGGGGCTCTTCGCGACGCTGGTGGCCATCGCAGGACTCTACCTGGTGATCGGCAGTGAGTTCCTGGCCGCGATGCAGCTGTTCGTCTACGGCGGCGCCATCACCGTTCTCGTGCTGTTCGGGCTCATGCTCGCCGGGCCTGCGGTCAGTCTTCCTCAACCTCCCAGGCGAGCTGTCCTCTGGCTGGCCGGAGTCGTCTCGCTGCTGTTCTTCGTCGCCGTCACGGTCGTGCTGTGGCGCACCGAGTGGCACGTCTCGCCGCCGCATCCGCACGACACCGCTTCGATCGCCGCGATCCTGTTCTCGCGCTACGTGCTTCCGTTCGAGATCGCCGGGCTTTCGCTGACGATCGCTCTCATCGGATCGGTCGTCATCGCCCGCGAGGACGACGTGCTCGACGATGCCTCGCAACTCGTGGTGCCCATCGCTGAATCTGCGCGTGCGGAGGACGAAGGTGATGCACCGTGATCGGGTTGAACCACTTCCTCATCCTCGGCGCCGCGCTCTTCGCACTCGGACTGTTCGGTGCGTTGACCTCGAAGAGCGCTCTTCGCGTCGTCATCTGCGTGGAGCTCATCCTCAACGCGGTCAACCTCAACCTCGCGGCGTTCTCGGCATACGTGGCGCCGAAGCAGGCTGTCGGGATGAACTTCGTCATCTTCCTGATGGTCGTCGCCGCTGCTGAGGTCGGTCTCGCGTTGGCCATCATCATCTCCCTCAACCGGTCCAACGACATCGGCGCGATCGACACCATCAGGAGGCTCAAGGGATGAGCGAGATCCTCGCCTACACCTGGCTTCTCCCGCTGCTGCCGCTGGCTGTCTTCGCCGTCGTCATCGCGACCGGACGCAAGGCGCCGCGGAACCTGATCGCCGGCCTGGGCATCGCCGTGATGGGCATCGTCTTCGTAGCTTCGATGGCGATCATGTGGGCTGTCGCCCAGGGCGCGCGGTTCGAGGCCGAGGTCCCCTGGATGCACTTCAAGGACGTTGTCATCGACGTCGGCATCCTGGTCGACCCGCTGTCGGCCCTGATGCTCGTCGTGGTCTCGTTCGTAAGCCTGCTGGTGCAGGTCTACTCTCTCGCGTACATGGAGGACGAGGACCGGTTCCGCTGGTACTACGGGGCGATCTCGCTCTTCACTGCCGCCATGATCGGCGTGGTGATCTCTGACGGCTGGCTTCTCATGTACATGTGCTGGGAGGTCATGGGGCTCGCTTCGTACCTGCTCATCGGCTTCTGGTTCGAGACCGACGCTGCGGCCCGTGCCGCCAGCAAGGCCTTCGTGGTGACGCGCTTCGGCGATGTGGGATTCGGTCTGGCGCTCGCCATCATGTGGATCTCGACAGGGAGCTTCTCTTTCGAGCCCGTCTTCCGGCTCGTCGAGAGCGGGGGCTGGGCCGGAACGAGCCTCGTGGTCGCCACGCTGCTCCTGTTCATGGGGGCCATGGGGAAGAGCGCCCAGTTCCCCCTCCACGTCTGGCTGCCTGACGCGATGGCGGGCCCCACTCCGGGCTCGGCGCTCATCCACGCGGCCACGATGGTCGCCGCAGGCGTCTACCTGGTCGCACGGTCGTATCCGCTCTTCGAGGCCAATCCCTCCACGCTGATGGTCGTCGCGACCATCGGCACGATCACCGCGGTCCTGGCCGCGCTCATCGCGCTCGCGATGGACGACATCAAGAAGGTCCTGGCCTACTCGACCATCTCCCAACTGGGACTGATGATGCTTGCGCTCGGCGTGGGAAGCTGGACCGCCGCGGTCTTCCATCTCATGACCCACGCCTTCTTCAAGGCCCTGCTCTTCCTGGCCGCCGGCAGCGTGATCCACGGCACGCACACCCAAGACGTCCGCGAGATGGGTGGCCTGTGGCGCAAGATGCCGTGGACCACCTTCACCTGGGTCGTCGGTGCGCTGTCACTCGCCGGCATCCCTCCGCTCGCGGGGTTCTGGAGCAAGGACGAGATCCTCCTCGCAGCGTGGACCTCGGGCAACACCGGGTTCCTGGTCGCGGGGCTCGTCGTAGCGGCCCTGACCGCCTTCTACATGGGCCGCGTGACGTTCCTGGCCTTCTTCTCCAAACCCGGCCCGCTGAGCAAGAGCGAGCACGCTCACGAATCGCCCTGGGTGATGACCGCCCCCCTCGTCATCCTCTCGACGCTGGCGCTCGCGGCCGGTCTCATCGGCTCGCCTCTGGCCGACTACGCGTTCGGCAAGTACTTGGGCGAGCACGTCGCGGGCGAGTTCAATCTGATCTTGGCCGGTATCGCCGTCGGTGCCGCGCTTGCCGGCATCGGGTACGCGTGGCTCATGTATCAGCGAGGCAAGGCCAACCCCGATTGGTACCTGCGCAATCGCAGCACCGGTCTTCCGTTGACGAGGCAGTTCTGGGTGGACGACACCTACCAGCGCGCGATCATCGAGCCGACACTGGCGATATCGGCGGTGTTCCGCCGCATCGAGGCCGAGATCATCGACGGGTTCGTCGGGGTCTTCGGCCGGCTGGGCATGTTCATGAGCACCTTGCTCGCGAGGTTCGATCGCAGCGTCGTCGACGGCGCGGTGGACGGGCTCGGCAACGCCGTCGTCGAGGGCGGCCGAGAGACCCGCCGCATCGAGACCGGCAACGTCCAGACCTACCTGCTGCTCCTTGCCGCATCCATCGTGGTGCTCCTGTTGGTGTTCGCGCGATGAACGCCGTTCCGGTGCTCGCGATCATCGTGCTCGCCCCGATAGCCGGAGCGCTGCTGATCGCGCTCTTCGGCCGGGGGCAAAACGCCCCACGGGCGATAGCGTTGGTCGCCGGCTCCGTGAGCCTGGGGCTCTCGCTGTGGGTCTTCGCGACGTACGACCGTGCGGTGGCCGGATACCAGTTCGTCGAGTCCGTGCCCTGGATCCCCTCCATCGGCGCCCGGTTCGCACTCGGAGTCGACGGCATCTCGGTGCCGATGCTCGTCCTGACGTCTTTGATCGTCTTCACCGGCGTTCTCGTCTCGTGGAACGTCACCGAGAGGCCCCGCGAGTACTTCGCGCTCCTGCTGCTCCTCGTCACCGGAGTCTTCGGCGTATTCGCCGCGATAGACGCGTTCCTGCTGTTCTTCGCCTACGAGATGGCAGTCTTGCCGATGTACTTGCTCATCGCCATCTGGGGGAGCACGCGCAAGGACTACTCGGCGATGAAGCTGACGCTCTTCCTCTTCGCCGGCAGCGCGATGCTGGTCGTGGTGCTCGTCCTCACGTACTGGGCGGTCGGAGCGCACACCTTCGACATGCGCGTGTGGGCCGAGCACACCTTCGGCGCGGCGTTCCAGAAGTGGGTGTTCCTGCTGACCGTCCTGGGGTTCGGCGCGCTCATCCCGATCTGGCCGCTCCACACGTGGTCTCCTGACGGCCACGTCGCTGCGCCGACGGCGGTCTCGATGCTCCACGCAGGCGTCCTGCTCAAGATCGGCGCGTACGGCCTCATCCGGCTCGGCCTCGTGATGTTTCCCTTGGGATGGGCGGACTGGCGGATGCTTCTCGCCGTCATCGGCGTCATCAACGTGGTCTACGGTGCGTTCTGCGCGATGAGCCAGACCGACCTGAAGTACGTGGTGGGGTACTCGAGCGTGAGCCACATGGGCTACGTCATCCTGGGCCTCGCGGTCGGGAACCGCTTTGGGATGAGCGGCGCGGTCTTCCAGATGTTCGCCCACGGAATCATGACCGGCCTGTTCTTCGCACTCATCGGCTTCATCTACGAGCAGACGCACACCCGCGCGATCGCCGACATCAGCGGCCTCATGCGTCGCACGCCGCTCGTTGCGGCGTGCTTCGTCATCGCCGGTGCGTCCAGCATGGGCCTGCCGTCGACCGCGGGCTTCGTCGCCGAGCTGCTCGTCTACGTCGGGCTGGTCATCCAGTCTCCGTGGCTTGCCGCAGCCGCTTTCGTGGGCGTGGTCGTCACCGCCGCCTACGTGCTGCGCATGCTCAGCCGCATCCTGCTCGGCGAGCCGTCCCCTGCGGTCGCGCCTATCCACGACGCCCCGCCGCTGCGCTTCGCTCCGATGGCCATTCTGGCCGGGCTGATCATGTTCGTCGGCATCTTCCCGGCCTCGCTCTACACGATGATCTCGCAGAGCGTCCTGCCCATCGTCCAGAAGCTGGCGGGAGGGTAGCCGTGGTGCTTGTCCCCGCATCGAGCTACCTCTATCTCCTCCCGGAGATCATCGTCGCGCTCATGGGCGGGCTGCTTATCGTCGCCGATCTCATCTGGCCGGCCTACGATTCGGAAACGCGCCGGAGCCGGACGTGGCCGGCGTATCTCGCCATCGCCGGGCTCTTGGTCGCCGCCGTGGCCACCGTCCGGCTTTCAGGGGCTACTGAGACGCTGTTCAACGGCATCATCCAGATCGACCCGCTCGGCACGTTCTTCAAGCTGCTGTTCCTCGGCATCGGAGTGCTGGTCATCCTGATGTCGGTCAACGCCGTGCCCAAGTTCACGAGGTGGACCGCCGAGTTCTACGCGCTGCTGCTGTGGACCATCCTGGGCAGCATGCTGCTGGCCTCGGCGGCCGAGCTCTTCACGATCTTCCTCTCGCTGCAGCTGACAAGCTTGCCTCTTATCGTGCTGGTGGGTTACGCGAAACGGGATCCGCGTTCGGGGGAGGCGGCGCTGAAGTATCTGCTCCTCGTGCTGGTGTCGACGGCCGTGCTCCTCTACGGCATGAGCCTGATCTACGGCTCGCTCGGTACCAGCACGCTGTCCGAGATCGCTGAAGCGCTCGCCGCCGAGAAGGTGGTCGATCCGATCGTAGCCATGGGCCTGGTGCTTCTGCTCACGGGCTTCGCCTTCAAGATCACCGCCGCCCCGTTCCACTACTGGGTTCCCGATGTCTACGAGGGCGCGCCGACGCCGGTCACGGCGTACCTCTCGGTCGGCTCGAAGTTCGCCGGATTCGCGTTGGCGCTTCGTGTGATCTCGGCAGCCGAGGCCGTCCCCCTGAACTGGCACCTGATCTTCGGCGTCATGGCGGCCATCTCGATGACGCTTGGCAACCTCGGGGCGATCCGACAGAAGAACATCAAGCGGATGCTGGCGTATTCGGGCATCGCCCAGGCCGGGTACCTGCTCGTCGGGGTCGCGGCTTTCAGCCTCGCGGGGATTTCATCGCTTCTCTTCTACATGCTGGCGTATGCGGCTGCCAACCTCGCCGCCTTCGCGGTCGTGATCATCGTCTCGAACGCGACAGGCACCGAACTCATCAGGGACTACGCGGGCCTGTCGAAGCGCAACCCACTTGTTGGGCTCAGCCTGACCATCGCGCTGCTGTCGCTCGCGGGCCTCCCGCTCATGGCCGGATTCATGGCCAAGTTCTATGTGTTCCTCTCGGCGGCGCAGGTCGGGCTCGTCTGGCTCGTGGCCATCGGCGTCGTCAACAGCGTCATATCGGTCTACTACTACTTGCGCGTCGCGTTCGAGGTCTACGTTCGAGAGGGGCCGAGGAAGCCGATGCACGTCGACCGGCCCGCGGCGATCGCTCTGTCGATAGCTACTGTCGGCGTGATGGTTCTCGGCATCTTCCCGGAAGCCGCGATAGTCGCGGCGACCCGGGCCGCAGCCGTCTTGTTCCGAGGATAGGGGGGCATGTGATGCAGTTGATTCTGGCGGCGATGGTCGTGGTACCGCTCGTCGGCGGTATCGCCTTGTCGCTCATCCCGGCATCGCAGGGCCACCTCGCTCGGAAGGCCGCGCTCGTGATCTCAGGCGCCGTCCTCGTCGCGTCTGTGTGGCTGTGGGCCTCTTTCCTTCCCGGTCCCGGCATGCAGTTCCAGCTCAACCTGCCTTGGATTCCGGGACTCGGCACGGCGTTTCATCTGGGAGTGGACGGGATGTCCCTGCCGATGGTCTTTCTGACCGCGCTCCTCAGCGTCTTGGCCGTTGTCGCCTCTCGCGGCATCGACGACCGGGTGTGCCAGTACTTCACGCTCCTCTTGCTCCTCGAGGCGGGCCTGATCGGCGTGTTCGTGTCGCTCGACCTGCTCCTGTTCTACTTGTTCTGGGAGGTCGTCCTCATCCCGATGTACTTCCTCATCACGATATGGGGAGGCGCCAACCGGGCCTACGCCGCTGTGAAGTTCTTCATCTACACGCTTGCCGGGAGCCTGGCCATGCTGGGCGGCATCATCGCCCTGTACCTCGCGACCGGCGCGCAGAGTTTCGACATGCTTGAGCTGGCGGCGCGCTCCTCGAGACTCCCCGTCAATGTGCAGACCGCGATCTTCGTCGCGATCGCCGTGGGTCTTGCGGTGAAGGTCCCGATCTTCCCTCTCCACACCTGGCTGCCTGACGCGCACGTCGAGGCACCCACGGCCGTCTCCGTGCTGCTGGCGGGGGTGCTGCTGAAGATGGGATCCTACGGCTTCCTTCGACTCGGTCCCACGCTGCTGCCGGAGGGGTTCAAGGCGCTGCTCCCGCTGATCGCGGTGCTTGCGGTCATCTCGATCGTGTACGGCGCCGCGCTCGCCCTCATCCAGACCGACATGAAGAAGCTCGTGGCGTACTCGTCCATATCGCACATGGGATACGTCATGTTGGGGATCTCGGCGGGCACCGCGGCGGGATTCATGGGCGCGCAGGTGCAGATGTTCTCACACGGCCTGATCGCCGCCCTGCTGTTCTTGCTGGTCGGGACGGTGTACGAACGCGCTCACACCCGTGAGATCTCGGCTTTCGGCGGAATCGCGAAGGTCGTTCCGATCCTGGCCGGCACACTGGTGTTCGCGTCCTTCGCCTCGCTGGGGTTGCCGGGCATGAGCGGGTTCGTCGGCGAATTCATGGTCATCGTCGGGGCCCTGCCCGAGTTCACGGTGTATGCGGTGATCGCCGCATTCGCCGTGATGCTGACGGTCGGATACCTTCTGTGGATGCTCAGGCGGGTCGCGTTCGGGCCGCTGAACGAGGAGCGCGCCGGGATGGCCGACATGACGCTGAGCGAAGGTCTCTCGATGGCGCCGCTGTGCATCCTCATCGTGTTCGTCGGGGTGTACCCGCAGACGCTCATCGCCGTGATGTCCGGGAGTGTCGAAGCGCTCGTTCGGCTCGTCGGACGATAGCGCGCCTGGACGACGTTGATACATCTGCTTCCGTTCGCCGTCGCCAAACAGCCGTTCACCGAAAGAATCGCCCGCTCGGGTGGCGCTTCGGGTGTCGTCGTATGATAGAGTCCGCTAACCGTTGCCCCTGCCGGAGCGCCGTAATAGGGGGCTCTTCGGGCGTGGGACACGAGCCATTCGTGCCGGGGTAGGGAAGGTCGACGAGGCATGGACAGGATGATCATCGGAGCGTTCGTCGTGCTCGGGGCCCTGTTCGTGGTCGTCACGCTCGGCGCCTCGTGGCTCCTGAGCCCCAAGAAGCCTTCGGCCGCCAAGTCCGAGACCTACGAGTGTGGTGTGGCACCCGTAGGTCCGCCCTGGGTGCAGTTCCGCGCCGGCTACTACGTCTACGCACTCCTCTTCGTCATCTTCGACATCGAGACCGTCTTCATGTATCCCTGGGCCCTGGCGTTCCTCCAGAAGGGCGTGGGCTGGTTCATCTTCGTCGAGATGCTGCTCTTCGTGGCCATCCTCGCCGGCGGTCTCGCCTACGCGTGGAAGGAAGGTGCGCTCACGTGGCGCTAGACCGCGCGACCGGCGAACACTCCGCACTCTTCATCCGGAGCGAACAGCTCTTCGACGTCGCCCGGCGCAAGAGCCTGTGGTACATGGCGTTCGGCATCGCTTGTTGCGCCATCGAGGGGCTCATGCACGCCTCCGGCCCGCGGTTCGACTTCGACCGCATGGGGGTGTTCTTCCGCGCCAGCCCGCGTCAGGCCGATGTCATGATCGTCGCGGGGACCGTGAACTGGAAGATGGCCGAGACCGTTCGCCGCCTCTACGACGAGATGCCCGAACCCAAGTGGGTCGTCGCGATGGGCGCGTGCGCCTGTACGGGCGGCCCCTTCCGCGAGTATCCCAACGTGATCATGGGCGTCGACAAGGTCGTTCCCGTCGACGTCTACATCCCGGGTTGCCCGCCCCGTCCCGAGTCGGTCCAGTACGGCTTCATGGTCCTCATGGACAAGATCAAGGCCCAGACGGAGGCACGGCTTGCAGCTGCCGGACATCACAGTCGTTAGAGGCCTCCTGGCCAGGGCGGGGCTCTCGGCGAACGTCGAGGGCATGGAGCACCTCGGTGTGGTATGCCGCGTGCCGGCCGCCGAGGTGCGGGAGTCGGTCGTGGCTCTGCGCGACTCCGACTTCGCATTCGGGTTCCTCGTCGACGTGTTCGGAATCGACACCGGGGCCGAAGTCGACGTCGTCTACAGGCTCAGGTCACTCACGCGAGACGAAGAGATCGTCGTCAAGGCGGCCCATGCCTACGACGGTGAGCTTCGCAGCGTCTGGGACGTGTTTCCCGCCGCCCTCATGCCCGAGCGCGAGCTGTGCGAGCTGTTCGGACTTCGGCTGCTGGGGCATCCCAACCCCAAACGGCTTCTGACCACCGACGGCTGCGCTCCCTACCTGCGTAAGGACGTCGAGGTCCGTGGGGCCGAGGAGGTTCGCGATCGGGCGCTGCAGACTGTCGATTCCTCGAGACCCAGCCGGACAACCGGTCGCTTGACGGACGCGCCGGCTTCGGCCGATTACTGCTCTCCGGCGGGCGCTCTCGACGGCGACGTCGCCGAAGGTACCCCTGAGTGGCCGGTGCCCTCCACGTTGCCGGCCGACCTCAAGCGTGTCCCCTGCGGGGTGGACCTTGCCCGGGCCGAGCACCTGACCATCAACATGGGACCGCAGCACCCGTCGACGCACGGCGTGCTCCGGCTCATTCTCGAGCTCGACGGCGAGGAGGTCGTTTCGGGCGAGGCCGTGATCGGCTATCTGCACCGGGGCATCGAGAAGCTCGCGGAGTCGAGAAGGTACTCGGCTGTCGGGACCTTGCTCGACCGGGGCGACTACACCTCCGGGATCCACAGCGAGCTCGCGTTCGCTCTGGCGACCGAGGAACTGATGGGGATCGAGGTCCCGCCTCGCGCACACTATCTTCGTAGCATGCTCGGTGAGATCAACCGGATCGCAAGCCATCTGGTCTGGTACGGGCCCATGGGCCTGGACACGGGCGCGATGGGGGCCTTCCTGTACGTCTTCCGCGACCGCGAGAGACTGCTCGACATCCTCGAGGACATCACCGGTGCGCGGATGATGTTCAACTACGTCCGCCCGGGCGGTGTCGTGCGCGATCTCACCACGACCGCCGAGGCAAAGATCAGGGCGTTTCTCGACACCTTCGACGGCTACCTTGAGGAGAACGCCGAGCTCCTCATGGGCAACGAGATCTTCCAGGCGAGGACCCGTGGAGTAGGGGTGTTCAGCCGAGAGAGCGCGCTGTCGTTCGGGCTCACCGGCGCCAACCTTCGGGCGTCGGGAGTGAGCTGGGATATCCGGCGCGAGCGTCCGTACGCGGCCTATGATGAGCTCGAGTTCGAGGTGCCGATCGCCGAGGCCGGCGACGTGTATGCGCGGTGCACCGTGCGGTTGGAGGAGATGCGCCAGTCGGCGAGGATCATCCGCCAGTGTCTCGATGGGCTTCCGGAGGGCGACCATACCGCCAAGGTGGCCAAGGTGCCGCGGCCCCCCGCCGGGGAGGCCTACGCCGCCGTCGAGTCCCCTCGGGGTGAACTCGGAATCCACCTCGTGTCGGACGGCTCCGACTCCCCGTACCGGATGCGCTACCGTCCGCCCGCGCTCTACGCGCTCCAGGCCGGCGAGGCCTACCTGCCGGGCCTCCTGATCGCCGATGCCGTCGTGCTGATGGGCAGCATGGACCTGGTCCTCGGCGAGGTGGACCGATGAGTCCCTGGCTCTCCATCGTCCTGAGGTTCCTGGCCGCGCTCGGGCTCATGCTGCTCAACGGCGTCGTCATGATCTACATGCTTCGCAAGGTGCTCGGTCGGCTGCACATCCGTCTGGGCCCGATGGACAACGGGCCGTACGGCATGTTCCAGACGGTCTTCGACGTCTTGAAGCTGCTCACCAAAGAGGATCCGACGCCCGCCGCGGTCGACAGGGGACTGTTCTTCCTCGCGCCGATCATCGTGTTCGTCCCATCGCTGATGGCCTACATGGTGCTGCCGTTCTCCCGGACCTGGGTCATCGCCGACCTGCCCTACGGCCTGCTGTTCGTCTTCGCCGTCATGGCGTTCGTGCCGCTCGGAGTTCTGGCCGCCGGCTGGGCATCGAACAACAAGTGGTCGCTGATCGGCGCGATGCGCGCCGTCGGTTCTCAGGTGACGTACGAGGTGCCGATGCTGCTGGCGGCGCTTCCCGTGGTGATGATGGCCGGTTCGCTCAGTCTCAGTGCGATCGTCAACGCGCAGTCGGGCACGGTGCTCTGGATCGTCCCCAAGTGGTACGTGCTCAACTTCCCGGCGTTCGTTCTCTTCCTGATCGCCGGGCTCATCGAGAGCGGGCAGACCCCGTTCGACCTGGCGGAGGCCGAGTCCGAACTCGTCTCGGGTTACGCCACGGAGTACGCATCGATGAAGTTCGGGTTGCTGTTCCTCTCGGAGTTCAGCAACCTCTTCCTGTTCTCGGCGCTCCTGGTGACGCTGTTCTTCGGCGGGTGGCAGCTCCCGTGGGTGCCCGGTGACCTGATCCAGCCGATCGCACCCATCATCTTCATGCTGAAGACGTACTTCGCCATCTTCCTGCTCATGGTCGTGCGCGGGACACTGCCGCGCGTTCGGGTCGACCAGATGCTGTCTCTCGGCTGGAAGGTACTGTTGCCGACATCACTGGCGTGGGTGATGATCACCGGTCTGTTGCTGAAGATCGGTCAGACGTGGGCAGGTCCGCGATGAGCCGGATCTACGGGAGCGGCATCCTCAGAAGCATTCGGATATCGTTTCGCAACTTCTTCCGCGCGCCCATCACCGTTCAGTACCCGCACGAGAAACTCGTGTTGCCCGAGCGCGCCCGTTGGGCCGTCACCCAGAAGTACTACGACGACGGCGAGCCGAAGTGCACCGCGTGCATCGCCTGCGAGCGCGCCTGCCCGGACTACATCATCAAGATCGAGGTGACGACGGCCGAGGACAGAAGCAAGCACATCGACCATTGGCGCTACGATATCGGCGCGTGCATGATGTGCGGGCTGTGCGTCGAGGCGTGCCCGTTCGACGCCATTGAGATGGGCCACGAGTACGAGCTCGCACGGATCGATCCGGCCTCGCTCACGGTCGACCTCCTGACCGACGTCGCTGCGGCACAGCCGAAGCGACGCCTCGAGGCCTCGCTGCAATGTGCTCCGGAAGAGCTCGCCGGTTCGCAGCCCGGCTCGACCGCCGAGAACGGTCCGACGACAGGGGGCGCAGATGCCTAGCACGGTTTCGGGTCTCGCGTTCTGGATGTTCGCCGCGCTGAGCGTCGGCGGTGCCCTTGGGATGCTCTCCTCGAAGAACGTCGTGCACGCGGCCTTCTGGCTGCTCGAGGTGTCGGTCGCCGCCGCAGGGATCTTCTTCCTGCTCAGTGCCGACTACGTCGCTCTCGTGCAGCTGCTGGTGTACTCCGTCGCGGTCGCAGTGCTCATGCTGTTCACGGTCATGATCACGCTGCGGAGGCTCGAGGACGCGATCCGGCCGCGGGACTTCTCTCCCGTTGCCGCGCTTACCTGCGTCATCTTCGGCGGTATCATGCTCTTCCTGCTCGCGAGCTTCCCCGCGCAGACTCGCAGCGTCGGGACGCCCTACGACATCGCAACCATCGGCCGCCAGCTGTTCTCGGTGCGGGGATGGGCGCTGCCCTTCGAGATCGCGTCGGTGCTGCTGACCGCTGCGCTCGTTGGCGCGGTCTGGTGGACGAGGGAAGGTGACGAGTGATGCGCGTCGGGGTCGAAGCGTTCCTGATGCTCGCCGCAGTCCTGTTCTCTCTGGGAATGTATGGCGCGCTGTCCAAGAAGGCCACCGTACAGGTGCTCATGTCGCTCGAGCTGATGGCGATCGCCGTCAACATCAACCTGATCGCGCTCGCGCGCTTCCAGACGCCGCGCACCATGGACGGCCTGTTCTTCGCGATCTTCACGATGGTCGATTCCGCCGCCGAAGTGGGCCTCGGCCTTGCGCTGATGATCGCGATCTTCAGGCGCACCAAGTCGAGCGAAGTCACGACCCTCCACGAGCTGGAGGGCTAGCCGATGAACTGGCTGCTCGCCATACCGGCACTCCCCGCCATCGCGTTCGTCGTGCTGCTCGCGCTTCCGCGTGCGCAGCGCAACAAGGTGCTCTGGCTGCCGATCGGGGCGATTCTCGGCTCGACGGTCCTGTCGATAGCCGCGTTCCTACAGGTGTGGCCGGGCGGGCACGAGGCCGCGACGGCGGAGTGGAACTATTCGTGGCTCCTGGCCGTGGTCGACGGAAAGCCCTTCGAACTCGGCCTCCAACTCGATGCCGTAGGAGCGATCCTTCTCGTCACGGTCACCTTCGTCGCCACCTGCGTCCAGATCTACTCCGTCGGATACATGCATCGTGACGATCGCAAGGGCTGGTACTACGCTGTCCTGTCGTTGTTCACGGCCGCGATGCTCGCACTCGTGCTCGCCGACAACCTCCTGCTGCTCTTCGTCATGTGGGAGTTGATGGGCCTCTGCTCCTACCTGCTCATCGGCTTCTGGTATCAGCTCGAGGCGCCGAGAAAGGCCTCGCAGAAGGCGTTCCTGGTCACCAGGGTCGGCGACGTGGGCTTTCTGTTCGCGCTCTTCATCATCTACGACGCGATCGGAACGTGGGAGCTCGCCGATGTCCTGAGCTCCGTGCCCGGCTGGGCCCCGGGGGTCGCGACCGCGGCGGCCGTCGGACTGCTCATCGCCGCGATGGGAAAGTCCGCCCAGGTCCCGCTTCACGTGTGGCTGCCCGATGCGATGGCCGGCCCGACGCCGGCCTCCGCGCTGATCCACGCCGCGACGATGGTCGCCGCGGGCGTCTATCTGATCGCCCGCATGATGCCGGTGTTCCTCGCCGCGCCCTCGGTGCTGCAGGCCACGCTCGTCATCGGCTCCATCACCGCGATAGTCGGCGGGCTGCTGGCCACGGTGCAGCACGACATCAAGAAGGTGCTGGCCTACTCCACCATCTCTCAGCTCGGGCTCATGTTCATGGCGCTCGGAGCCGCGAGCGTGGGTGCCGCGCTGTTCCACCTGGTCACGCACGCATTCTTCAAGTCGCTGCTCTTCCTTGGGGCAGGCGTGATCATCCATGCCTCACATACGCAGGACATGCGCGAGATGGGCGGGCTTCGCAAGCACATGCCCATCACATGGGCGACCTTCCTCATCGGCTCGCTCGCGCTCGCCGGAGTGATGCCGCTGTCCGGCTTCTTCAGCAAGGACGAGATCCTCGCAGTCATGCTGCACAGCCACAACTACTGGGCGTTCGCCGTGATGATATCGGCATCGCTCATCACGGCTTTCTACATGACGCGTCTGTACTTCCGTGTATTCGAAGGCCCCGAGCAAGACGAGCGCCTCCACGAAGCACATCTCTCGATGACGGCCCCGATGGTTGCGCTCGCGGCGGTGACCTGCGTCATCGGCTTCGGCACCGTCCGTTTCGCCGAGTTCCTGGGTCATGAGGGGGAGTGGCCGACGCTCCTGCTCGTCGCGATCTCGGTCGGCGTCGCGGGGACCGGCATCGGAGCCGGCTGGTGGGTCTATGGCCGACGCTCGGTGGTCGTGAACACGCGCGTCTACAAGGAGCGTCTCGGGGTGCTCTACGGGGCGCTCAGGCAGAAGCTCTACTTCGACACCGCCTACGACTTGCTGGTCATCAAGCCGTACTTCGTCGCCTCGGGCCTGCTCGCGGTCTTCGACCGCCGCGTCATCGACGGAGTCGTCAACGGTGCGGCACGCGGATGGGTGCTTGCCAGCTCGGCAAGCTGGCGCTTCGATTCCGGCGTCATCGACGGCGCGGTCAACGGGGTCGCTTCGGTGTCTCGGCGGACCGGCAGCGGCCTGCGTAGACTGCAATCCGGTCGGCTGCGGAGCTACCAGCAGCTGGTGTTCTCGGCGGTCGTCGTCCTCATGCTCTGTCTCGTCATCTACGTCGTGGTGAAAGGGGCCTGACGCGTGCTGACCCTCATCGTGTTCCTGCCGCTGATCGGAGTCGCCGCCATCGCGCTCCTGCCCAAGGGCCGGCGCGAGTGGCCGAGGTGGGTCGCTGCGGCCTTCTCGGCCGTCGACCTGGCCCTGGTGGCATGGGTCGTCTACCGTTTCGTGCCCGGCGGAGGCCGCCAGTTCGCCGAGAAGGCGGCGTGGATACCGCAGTTCCATATCAACTACTCGATGGCCGTCGACGGGATATCGCTGCCGATGCTGGTGCTATCGGCTCTGCTCACGTTCCTGGCGGTCGTCGCTTCGTGGAAGGTCGACTCCAAGCCCAAGTTCTACTTCGCGATGCTGATGCTGCTCCAGGTGGGCATGAACGGCGTGTTCCTGGCCCTCGACTTCGTGCTCTTCTACATGTTCTGGGAGCTCGTGCTCATCCCGATGTACTTCCTCATCGCCCAGTGGGGCGGTCCGAGACGCGAGTATGCGGCGATCAAGTTCTTCCTCTACACGCTGCTCGGCTCGGTGTTCATGCTCGTCGGTATCGTCACGCTCTACCTCAAGACCGGCTCGTTTGACATGGTGCGCCTCGCGGGCATCGGGCACCTGTTGCCGGCCGGTCTGCAGTGGTGGCTCTTCCTGCTGTTCTTCCTGGGCTTCGCTGTCAAGGTGCCGGTGTGGCCGCTGCACACCTGGCTGCCTGACGCTCACGTCGAGGCGCCCACTGCGGCTTCCGCTCTGCTGGCGGGCGTGCTCCTGAAGATGGGGACGTACGGCTTCCTCAGGGTGTCGCTTCCGATGCTTCCCGCCGGCTTCCAGGCGTGGCAGTGGTTCCTCGCGCTGCTCGCCACCATCTCCATCGTGTACGGTGCGGCGGTCGCGTTCGCCCAGACTGACATCAAGAAGCTCGTCGCATACTCTTCGGTCTCGCACATGGGCTTCGCGATGCTCGGTATCGCCTCGGGCACGGCCATCGGTATCGACGGCGCCGTCGCGGTGAGCTTCAGCCATGGACTGATCGCCGGCATGCTCTTCCTGATGGTCGGCATGGTCTACGACAGGACCCACACCCGCGAGATCTCACAGCTTTCCGGCCTCGCGGCGCAGATGCCGGTGATAGCCGGCCTGCTGGGGTTCGCGTCGCTTGCATCGCTCGGCATCCCGGGCCTGTCGGGCTTCGTGGGCGAGTTCCTTTCACTGCTCGGGGCCTGGGCCTCCAACCTGCCGCACTGGATGGTCTTCGTTGCGGCGCTGGGCGTGCTCTTGGGTGCGGCCTATATGCTCTGGATGATCCAGCGCGTCATCATGGGCCAGCCGTCGTACGTGATCGCCGACTGCCCCGATGCGACTCCGCGCGAACTGTTCGTCGTGGCTCCGCTGGTCGTCTTGATCGTCGCCATCGGGCTGGACTGGAACCTGCTGCTCCAGTACGTGGACCCGGCCGCGCGAGCTCTCGTGAAGCTCATGGGGGTCTAGGTGACCGGCTACGCGCTGCTGATACCCGAGGTCCTCGTCCTAGGCGGAGCACTCTGGGCCCTGTTCGCCGAGCGCCTGCCCGGGACCGACCGCGGCGCGGCGTGGGTGGGTGCGCTCGCGAGCGCGGCGGCAGCGGTCTTGGTCGCACTGTCTCCGGTGGTCTCCACCGACGCACCCTTCTCAAGGTTGCTCGCCTTCGATGGCCCTGCGCGAATGGCTCGGATAGCCATGTGTGGGTTGGCTGCGGTTTGGATGCTCTGGACCGCCGGCCGCGGGCAGGGCCGCGTGCGCGAGGCGGTGGCGCTCGCGCTGTTCGCGCTGCTCGGCGGCATGTTCGTGTCCGAGGCACGCGAGCTCATCACCCTCATGCTGGCGATCGAGCTCGCAACGATGCCGGCCTACGTGCTCATCGGCTACCGGCGAAACGACCTGCGGGGGCTCGAGGGCGCGCTCAAGTACTTCCTGCTCTCCATGCTGACGACGCTCATCATGCTCTACGGGTTCTCATTCCTCTACGGCCTCAGTGGTACCACTCGGTACAGCGGGATGGACCTCAAGGGCGCTGGATTGCTGGGAGCTCTCGCGCTGATGTTCGCGCTCGTCGGTCTGCTGGCCAAGCTGTCAGCGGCCCCCTTCCACTACTGGGCGCCCGACGCCTACGCCGGAGCGACTCCGTGGACCCTTGCCTTCGTCTCCACGGTCCCCAAGATCGCCGGTGCCGTCGCGATCGTCAGGCTCGTCTCGGCGGTCGCCCCCGGGGTCGCTGCCGCGGGTACGGTACTCCTGGTCGCCTCCGCCGCCTCGATGATCCTCGGCAACCTCGGCGCGCTCACGCAGAGCGACGTCCGACGGATGATGGCGTACTCCGGCGTAGCCCACACCGGCTATCTGCTGCTTGGCGTTGCTGCGCTCTCGCGGCCCGGCTCGGCGGCGGCGGTCGTCTATGCCGTCGCCTACGCTATTCCGACGATGGGGATCATGCTGGTCACCGCCGAGGAGGGCTCGCGGGTCACTGACTTCGGGGGCCTGATCCAGCGTCGGCCGGGAACCGCGTGGGCGATCGTCGTCATGTTGTTCTCGCTCATCGGCATACCGCCGCTCATCGGGTTCTTCGGCAAACTGGCATTGTTCACGGCCGCCCTGCAGCGCGGGTTCACGGCAGTCGTCGTGCTCGCGGTGGTCATGAGCGTCGTGTCCGCGGCGTACTATCTGCGGATCGTGCGCGCGATGTTCTTCGCCGAGGAGTCCGTCGATCACGTGGGTGTCGCCCGCAGCGGCTCGGCCGCAACGGCGATCGCCGCGTGTGTTGTCGCGGTCGTCGTGATGGGCCTCGCCGCGGGCCCCGTTCTGGCTTCGATCGGCGCCGTGCTTCGCTAGGCCGCCTACCTGCGCGTTATGTGCGTTCTGTGTACGCGGGCCAAACGTCGTCATCTCGGCAGTATCGTTGCTCTGAGGTGCTGGCAGACGCATACGCTGATGATGAACTCGAGGTGTACCGATGTTTGACGAGCCGACCAACGATTCGCCGTGGACGCCCGCGGGAACGACGGGCAACGACGCAGTGCGCCGCACACCCGGGGACGACGATCTGACCCCCACCGTGCCGGGCTCACCCGCCGAGTCGAACGCCACCTACGCATCCCCGCCGCCCCCGCCGTGGGAGCCGGCTCCCGAGCCGTTCGAGCCGCGGTTGGAGTGGGCGGATTCCGAAGAGCCACTTCCCGTGTGCGACTACACCGGTGAGGACGACGGTGCCTGCGAGGAGCCGGCGCGGCAGAAGCGCTGGTCGAGTGCGGCAGTCGTCACTGCCGCCTCAGTGGGCGCCGTGACAGGCGGACTGCTCGTCGCCGCAGCTGCCGCATGGGCGTTCGGGATGATGCCCGGAGGGCGCACCCCTGTGGCCCCGGTCACGCAGGCGGCCCTGCAGGGCGCCGCACAGAAGATATCGATCACGCCGGCCGCTGAGAACCTCGAGGTGGCGACGGCCGTCGCAAAGAAGGTCGTGCCGTCGGTCGTCAGCGTGACCATTCAGCAGGCTGTGGCCGACTTCAACGGCAACCGGGCGTTTCGGAAAGCAGGCACGGGATCCGGGGTCATCATCCGGTCCGACGGTCATATCCTTACCAACTACCACGTGGTCGAGGGCGCCGACCGTGTCGTCGTCACCGTGGGGCTCGAGGACAAGGAGGCCACCGTCGTGGGGGTCGACCCCTCCACGGACCTCGCCGTGCTCAAGATCGAAGGCAGCGGCTATCCGGCCGTGGAGGCGGGTTCGTCCAAGGACCTGCAGGTGGGTCAGTTCGTCATGGCGGTCGGAAGCCCGTTCGGACTCGAGAAGACGGTCACGAGTGGCATCATCTCGGCACTGCAGCGCTCGGAGCAGGCACAGGGACAGACCCCGAACGACATCACGACCTACACCAATCTCATCCAGACCGACGCCGCCATCAACCCCGGGAACTCCGGTGGAGCGCTCGTTGACGGCCAGGGGCGGCTCGTCGGCCTCAACTCCCTGATCCAGTCGCCCTCGGGTGGCGTGGGAGCGGCACAGTCAGCGGGCATCGGTTTCGCGATACCCGTCGACTTCGCCATCGACATCGCGAACCAGCTCATCTCGACCGGCAAGGCCACCCACTCCTACGTCGGGATATCCACCGAGACGGTCGACGAGAACCTTGCGGCGCAGTACGGCCTGCCCATGAAGTCCGGCGCGCTCGTCCGGTTCGTCGCACCCAGCGGGCCCGCCGAGCAGGCCGGCGTCCAGAGGTCGGACGTCATCGTCAAGATCGGGGGCACCCGGATCGGCAGCGTCGCCGAGGTGTTCGCCGCGATCCGCGAGCACAAGGTGGGGGAGGTCGTCCCCTTCGAAGTGGTACGTGGCGACCAGACCATCACGATCGACGTGACGCTCGGCTCCGACGCCAGCCGTCAGTGAAACTCACCGATCGTTGCGGTCGGCCGCCTCAAGGAGCGCTTCTGGCGTGAGGCGGCCGACGAATATCTCAAGCGGCTCAAGCCCTACGCGGACGTCCGCGTCGTCGAGATCGCCGACAGGGACTCCGGCCGTAATGCGGCGCGCGCGCTCGCCGAGGAGGGCGCCGACGTACTCCGCGCGATACCTGCGTCTTCGTACGTGGTCGCCTTGGACTCCGGCGGGCGCCAGCTCAGCAGCGAGGGGTTGTCGGCGGATATCGACGATCTCGCGCTGCACGGTTCGAGCCATCTGGTCTTCGTGATCGGAGGCTCCGTGGGCCTGTCGGCCGACGTTCTCGGGCGCGCGGACGCCCGCTTGTCGCTCGGCCTGATGACGCTTCCTCACAACCTCGCGCGCATCGTGCTTCTCGAGCAGCTCTACCGCGCGTTCCGCATCAGCCGAGGCGAGCCGTACCACAAGTAGGCTGCTTTGCCCGCGTCTTCCCGCATCGGGTATCCTTGCAGGTCACACTTCGACCTGATACCCGGAGGCCTCGAATCACCGTGAAAGACGCGATCTCCCAGCTTGTCACCGCGGCACTTGCCGAGTCGATCGAAGCGGGCGAACTGCCGCTTTCCGAGGTGCCCGACCCGGCGCTCGAGCGTCCGCGCGAGGCGGCGCACGGCGACTGGGCGACTTCGGTCGCGTTGCGTTCGGCCAAGGCCGCCGGCATGAATCCCCGCCAGGTCGCCGAGATCATCTCGGCGAGGATCGCGGGGCATGCGGATGTCGACTCCGTCGAGATCGCGGGTCCGGGGTTCATCAACATCCGGCTGTCGCCGGCAGCGCTGCAGCGGGTTCTTCGGGACGCGCGGGACGGCGGGCTCGCCTTCGGGAGAAGCGGCCTGGGTGCCGGACGCCGCGTCCAGGTCGAGTTCGTCTCGGCGAACCCGGTGGGGCCGATGCACGTCGGTCATGGAAGGTGGGCGGCGCTCGGCGACAGCATGGCGCGCGTGCTCGAACACGCCGGCTGGAGCGTGGAGCGCGAGTTCTACGTCAACGACGCCGGCGTGCAGATGGACATCTTCGCCAAGTCGGTCGCCGGTCGCTATCTGGAGCTGTGCGGGCGGACCGTCACGTTCGAGCCGGAGTGGTATCAGGGCTCCTACATCGCCGAGATCGCCCGCGAGATCTTCTCGGCCGAAGGTGACGTCTGGGTTGACCGCCCGGCCCAGGAACGCGAGTCGCACTTCAAGGAGACCGCGTACGTCGCGGTACTCGAGCACCTCAGGCAGGTGCTTCACGGGATGGGCGTCGACTTCGATGTCTGGTTCTCGGAGCGCACTTTGCACGAGCCGATCGCCGGCGGGCCTACGGCGATCGAGCGTGGCATAGACCGCCTTCGCGAGGCCGGCTACATCTACGAACTCGACGGCGCGCTCTGGTTCCGCTCCACCGACTTCGGCGACGACAAGGACCGCGTGTTGGTCAAGGCCGACGGCGACTACACCTACTTCGCCGCTGACATCGCCTACCACAAGAACAAGTTCGATCGCGGCTTCGACCGCGTCATCAACATCTGGGGTGCGGACCATCATGGCTACGTGGCCCGCATGAAGGCCGCCGCCGCTGCGCTCGGTCACGAGGGCCAGCTCGACGTGGTCATCGGCCAGCTGGTCAATCTCTTCCGCAACGGCGAAGCGGTCCGCATGAGCAAGCGGACCGGTGAGATGGTCACGTTCGAGGAGCTGCTCGACGAAGTGGGAGCCGACGCGGCGCGCTATTGGTTCCTGCGCCGCAACACCGACCAGCCTGTCGACTTCGACATCGAGCTCGCGCGTACTCAGTCCGCCGACAACCCCGTCTTCTACGTGCAGTACGCGCACGCGCGAATCTGCTCGATCCTTCGCAAGGCGGCCGGTGATGAGGTGGCGGCACGCCACGCGAGCGTAGCGGCCCTCTCGGCGGAGTTCGTCCCGGGCGACGCCGACCTCTCCCTGCTTTCGGAGCCCGCGGAACTGTCATTGATGCGCAAACTCTCGGAGTTCTCGGAGATCGTCGAAGGCGCCGCAACCGATCTTGCGCCCTATCGACTGACGCGGTTCGCCGAAGAGCTCGCGGCGGTGTTCCACCAGTTCTACACGGTGTGCCGCGTGATGACTGAGGATCCTGCTCTGACGACCGCACGTCTGTACGCGGTCGACTCGACGCGGTCGGTGCTCGAGACCGTGCTCGCGCTCCTGGGCGTCAGCGCTCCGGAGCGGATGTAGTCGAAATCGCCGGTGCCAAGCGCGCACGGCTCGATAGGAGAGGAGATCGGCCATGGGTTCGCCTGCCGCATCCCGGCCCCCTGCTGCACCCGACCTCAAGACGGCGGCCGACCTTGCGCCGGTTCTACCCTCGACAGCCGAGGTCAAGGACGGGCACCTCTGGATCGGCGGCGTCGACATGGTCGAACTCGCGCATGAGGCCGGCACCGCACTCTATGTCATGGACGAGGAGTCCGTCCGCGCGCAGCTGCGCGACTACGTGAAATGGACGACGTTTCACTGGGCGGACGTTGACGTCGTCTATGCGGGTAAGGCGTTCATGAGCGTCGCGATGTGCCGCATCGTCGCCGAGGAGGGCTGTTGCCTCGACGTGTCGAGTGGCGGAGAGCTCGCGTTCGCCTTGCGGGCGGGATTCCCCATGGAACGCATCTACGTACACGGCAACAACAAGACGCCGGCCGAGCTCTCCGAATGTCTCGATGCCGGAGTCGGGCGCATCGTCGTGGACAGCTTCGAGGAGATGGACCGTCTGTCGGCGATGGCCGCGGACCGCGGAGTCGCGCAGAAGATCCTGATCCGCGTCACTCCGGGCATCCACGCCGACACGCACACCTTCATCCAGACCGGCCAGGAGGACTCCAAGTTCGGCTTCGGCATGAACGAGGGACTGGCCATGAAGGCGATCAAGCGGGCGATCGAGCTGCCGGGCCTCGACTTCGAGGGACTCCACATCCACATCGGCTCGCAGATCTTCGCGCTCCACAGCTTCACGCGCGCCATCGAGGTGATCGTGGGGTTCATCGCCCGGATCAAGGACGAGACCGGCGTGCAGGTCCGCATGCTGGACACGGGGGGCGGTCTGGGGATCGCGTACGGCATTCCCGACGAGCCGTCCACGATCAAGCAGTACGGCAAGGTCGTCGTCGACGGCATCAAGGACGAGTGTGAGAAGCACGGCCTCAGCGTGCCGCGAATGGCGGTCGAGCCCGGCAGGAGCATCGTCGCCAACGCCGGCGTGACGCTCTACACCGTCGGGTCCATCAAGGAGATCCCGAACATCCGCACCTATGTCTCGGTCGACGGGGGGATGTCCGACAACATCCGCACCTCGCTCTACGACGCGCACTACGAGGCCCTCATCGCCGACAAGGCCGACCAGCCGCGTGAGATGGTCGCCACCGTTGCCGGCAAGCACTGCGAGAGCGGGGACATCGTGGTCAACGATGCGCCGCTCCAGCACGTCGACGTCGGGGACGTGCTCTGCGTCTGCGCGACCGGGGCGTACTGTCAGTCGATGAGCAGCAACTACAACAAGCAGGTCCGGCCCGGCGTGGTGTTCGTTCGAGACGGCCAGTGGCGCTGGGTGGTTCGCCGAGAGACCTACGACGACCTGATGAAGTGCGAGGTCGGGTAGGCGCACCGGGCGCTTGCTCCACCTGACAGAGAAGAGAAGCAGGGCGCCCCATCGGGAGCGCCCTGCTTGGTTGCGTGCGGTGGACCGCTGGTCGGTCTAGTCGTCGTCGTGATCGTCACTCTGCGGTGACGAGGGTGCCGAGACCACGATCGTCCGAGCGCGGAACTTGACGTGCTTGTTGCCCGTGACCGTGAGTGTGTACGTGCCGACCGGGACGCTGGCGAACGAGACGTTGCCTTCGCCGTCCAGTTTGGCGGTGAACTTCGCACCCGTGACCTGATTGGTGAGGGTCGCAGTCAGGCGCGAGGTGTAGCGATGCTTCACGTCGAGATGCATCTTCACCGGGTAGCCGGCGGGACTCGGCACGACGACGGGGACCGTGTAGACGATCGTCGAGGCCGCGTAGGCGCTCGGGCCGCCGCTGTTGGTGGCGCGCAGCTTGAAGGCGGTGTTGCCGACGGCCAGCCCGGTCAGGGACACCGAGGTGCCCGTGGTGCTGGTGACGGCGCCGGTGCCGACCTGGTAGTCATAACCGGTGGCGCCGCTCACAGCGGTCCACGCGATCGTGACGTTGCCGGTCGTGGTGTTGTAGGTCGCGTTGAGCACCGGGGCCGCGGGTGCGGCCGGCACGACGACGGGGACCGTGTAGACGATCGTCGAGGCCGCGTAGGCGCTCGGGCCGCCGCTGTTGGTGGCGCGCAGCTTGAAGGCGGTGTTGCCGACGGCCAGCCCGGTCAGGGACACCGAGGTGCCCGTGGTGCTGGTGACGGCGCCGGTGCCGACCTGGTAGTCATAACCGGTGGCGCCGCTCACAGCGGTCCACGCGATCGTGACGTTGCCGGTCGTGGTGTTGTAGGTCGCGTTGAGCACCGGGGCCGCGGGTGCGGCCGGCACGACGACGGGGACCGTGTAGACGATCGTCGAGGCCGCGTAGGCGCTCGGGCCGCCGCTGTTGGTGGCGCGCAGCTTGAAGGCGGTGTTGCCGACGGCCAGCCCGGTCAGGGACACCGAGGTGCCCGTGGTGCTGGTGACGGCGCCGGTGCCGACCTGGTAGTCATAACCGGTGGCGCCGCTCACAGCGGTCCACGCGATCGTGACGTTGCCGGTCGTGGTGTTGTAGGTCGCGTTGAGCACCGGGGCCGCGGGTGCGGCCGGCACGACGACGGGGGCTGCAACGGTGAACGACGTGCTTCCGAGTCCGTCACCGGTGGTCGGCCCGGTGACCGCGTAGACCGCGTAGGTCTTGCCGACGGTTGCGGAGAATGCACCGCTGGCACCCAGTGCGGCGACCTTCGTCGCGCCGTCGAACACCGCGATCGCGTCGGCCGATGGAGCGTTGAGCTGATACGACACCGTCGTGCCGCTCGCGGCTCCGGCAGTCGCAGTCACGGGGACATTCACGCCGCCGTGGCAACCGGTACATGCGGTCGTCTTGGTCGGAAAAGCCTGCGCTACCGTCGCGAATGCGGCCATGAGGCCGAACAGCGCGACTGCAGCGACAGGAACCATGAACCTTCTTTTCATGCAGCACCTCCGAGAGTGCGTCGTGGCGGGCTCCGCTTGGGGCTGGGTGTCGATCCGCCCGCCGTTTGTCTATCCCAGCATCGGCATCGGACGTGAGTGCATGGTGAGACGGACCTGAGCGTTCTCTCATCGGTCCGCGAGGCAGTGTCTGAACAGTGGCAGGAAGCGAAGCACGGGCGCCCCATGAGGGCGCCCGTGCTCCTTGCCGAATCTGTCAACGCGGACTACGGGGCGAGGTAGTAAGCCACACCGTCAAGCGAGTACGTTGCCGAGAGGTGCGCGAGAACACTGGCCTTCTCGGCCTCGGAAGCCGTGTAGAAGTGGCTGCCGTTGCTCTTGTTGTAGAAGCGGTAGACGGTGGTGGCTCCGGCCACCTTGGTCGTGGAGACGTTGTACGCAGGACCGTCGTAGACGTAGTCGTCCGACATGGTTGCGATGATGTTGGCCTTCTCGGACTCCGACGCGGTGTAGAAGTGGCTGCCGTTCTCCTTGTTGTAGAAGCGGTACAGCGGCGTGTTGTTGTCGGGGTTGAGGGTGTTGACCGTGAAAGCAACACCGTCCAGCGAGTACGCAGCGGACAACTTGGCGATCAGGGTGTCCCGCTCGACCGCGGAGGCCGTGTAGAAGTGGCTGCCGCTCCGCTTGTTGTAGAAGCGATAGACGGGCGTGGGAGGAGTGGAGGGTACGGTCACCTCGAATGAGGCGGTCTTGTGCGGGGTCTCGATATTGCCGGCCACGTCAGCCGACCAGAACTCGATGGTGTGCGACGCCGACGGTGGTCACGGCGATCGATGTGCCGGAGACCTGGGCGGCTCCATCGAGCCTGTAGTAGGTCGCAGCCACGCCCGAGCCGCCGGCGTTGTCCGTGGCTGTCAGGCGAACTGTGGCGGAGTTGTAGTAGTTGGCGACAGCGTTAGACGTCGTCGTCGGCGCGGTCGTATCGGGGACCGGGGCTGTGATCGTGAAGGCGGCGGTCTTGTGCGGTTCGATGTTGCCCTTCACGTCCACGGACCAGAACTCGAGCGTGTGCGCTCCGACCGTGGTCACGTTGATCGACGTGCCCGAGACCTGGGCGGCTCCATCGAGCCTGTAGTAGGTCGCAGCCACGCCCGAGCCGCCGGCGTTGTCCGTGGCGGTGAGCTTGATGGCCGCGGTCGAGACGTAGGTGGCCTTGGCATTGGAGACCGTTGCGGGAGCGGTCGTGTCAGCGACGGGTGCCACCGGCGAGACACTGGTCTGTCCCACGCCGTCAGATGTTCCAGGCCCGGTCACTCCGAAGACGTTGTACGTCTTGCCGGGGGCCACGGAGAACTGAGCGCTGTTGGCCGAGAAGGCGATGACCTTCGTCGCGCCGTCGAACACGGCGATAGCGCTCGCCGTAGGTGCGCTTACGTTGTAGATGGCGAGCGAGGGGGTCACCGAGACGAGGGTGGCTGCGACCGGAACGTTGGGGCCGCTGTGACACCCGCTACACGGCGTCGTTCTGGTCGGGAATGCCAGTGCGGTCGACGCGAATGCGGTCATGAGACCGAACAGCGCCAGTACTGCTATCGGTAGTGCGAGACGTTTCTTCATCAAAGTGGAGCACCTCCAGGGTTGCTTCCGTGTTCGGTGTACGCGCATCGATGCGGGTCACCAGGGGGTCGGTGCGACTCTGAGGGCTCGGCGTTATGCGACGATGAGACGCTTCTGAGGGTGTTCTCATAGGGCCGCCACCATGGTGTCTTGGCTGGCTCGGCTACAATAGGCACCGCATCGCACGGGCCTGTGCGGCATCAATCGATCTCGGAGGGTACTCATGCGCACTGTGAGAGTCGGGCTCATCGGACTCGGCACCGTCGGATCCGGCGTGATCGAGATCCTGCACCGTCATAGGGACGACTTCCGGAGTCGCGCCGGCGTCGACATCGAGCTCGCGGTGTTCGCGGACCGCAACACGCAGCGTTTCACCGACCTCGGTCTGCCGCCCGAGCAGTGCGTCCCCGATGCCCAGGCGGTCATCGACGACCCCTCGATCGACATCGTCATCGAGCTCATCGGTGGGACCGGGGTGGCTCGGGAGGTCGTGCTGGCCGCCTTGAACGCGGGCAAGAGTGTCGTCACCGCCAACAAGGCGCTTCTCGCGAGCCACGGCGAGGAAGTCATGCAGGCTGCAGAGGCCAACGGCGTCGACGTTCTGTTCGAGGCGAGCGTCGGTGGGGGCATCCCGATCATCGCCCCGCTCAAGCACTCCCTGACCAGCAACGAGGTTCAGACGGTCATGGGAATCGTGAACGGGACCACCAACTACATGCTCACGCGCATGGCGTCTGACGGCCTGGACTACGACACCGCTTTGACCGAAGCGCAGGCCAAGGGCTTCGCCGAGGCCGATCCGACGGCCGATGTGGATGGTCTGGACGCCGCCGCCAAGATCGCGATCCTGTGTTCCATCGCATTCAACAGCCGCGTGGTCATGAGCCAGGTGCCGGCCGAAGGTATCCGAGGAATCGCCTCCGACGACATCGCCTATGCCGCCGAGATGGGCTACACCATCAAGCTGCTCGCGATCGGCCGCCGCACTCCCGAGGGTGTCGACGTGCGCGTGCATCCGACGATGATCCCCAACGCTCACCCGCTTGCGAGCGTCAACGGCGTCTACAACGCGATCTACGTGGTCGGCGACGCGGTGGGCGAGACGATGTTCTTCGGCGAAGGCGCGGGTTCGCTTCCGGCGGCCTCGGCGGTGGTCGGCGATCTCATCGAGGAGGCACGCCGCATACAGACCGGGTGCGCGCCGCTCGTGGGCTGTACCTGCACCGAGACGCTCCCCGTGCGTGATATCGCCGATCTCGAGACCGAGTACTACGTGCGCCTCGCCGTTGCCGACCAGCCCGGCGTACTTGCAGCGGTCGCCACCGTGTTCGGTGAACACGGGGTGTCTATCGGGTCCGTCATTCAGAAGCGCGCGGAGGGTGGCGTCGCCCAGATCGTCTACGTGACCCACCTTGCGCGCGAGGCCGATGTGCGTTCGGCGCTCACTGAGATCGAGTCGCTTGATGTCGTGACCAGCGTCGCGGCGGTCATCCGCGTCGAGGAACTCTGACGCATGGGAGCCGGCGTATCCGTACCCGCTACCTCGGCCAACCTCGGCCCGGGATTCGACTCCTTCGGTTTGGCGCTCGACCTCCACAACGAGTTCGAAGCCGAGCTGGCCGACAGCTGGGTAGTCGAGGTTGATGGGGAAGGCTCCGGCGTTCTGGCGACCGACGGGCGCAATCAGGTCGCTCGCGCCATGAGGCTCGCGTTCGAGGAAGTCGGTCGCCCCGAGATGGCGGCGCACATCAGGTGTGTCAACGCCATTCCGCTTGGCAACGGTCTCGGATCGTCCTCCTCGGCCATCGTCGGGGGTCTCATGCTGGGGTTCCGGCTGCTCGGCGAGGACCCCTCGAACGATCGGATCCTGGAACTGGCAGCCGGTATGGAGGGGCATCCCGACAACGCCGCTGCAGCTATCCTGGGCGGGTTCACCGTCTGCTGGACCGACGCCGGAAGGCCGAGGACCGCCCGTTTCGAGCCGGCACGCGGATTGGCGGCCGTCGTAGTCGTGGCGACTGGTGAGCTGGCGACCTCGAAGGCGCGGGCGATGTTGCCTCAGGCGGTGCCCCATGCGGACGCCGCGTTCAACGTCGCCCACGCGGGGCTGCTCGCCGCCTCGATCGCGACCGGCCGGCCGGAGCTTCTGGGGGCGGCGCTCGCCGACCGGCTGCATGAGCCCTACCGGGCGTCGGCGGTCGCCGACCTGAGGGCCGTTCACGACATCCTGCGCAGCGCCGGCGCCGCCGGTGTGGCACTGTCCGGTGCCGGGCCCACACTCATCGGGCTGGTCGCTGCTGACACGGACGAGGCCGCGCATGCCCTCGCGATCGAGGTCGCCGAGCGCGCGGCCGACGGTGTTCGCGAGCTGCCTACGCGGCGTGCACCGCAGGCGGTCCGCATCGACAGGCAGGGCGCCCGGCTCCTCTAGCCCCGGGCCCGGGTGGTCGCCGGCATCGGACTGCCCCGTGTTCAGTTGACCGACTCGGGCTCGCGAGGGGAAGATACCTCTCAATCCCTCGCGTTCCGCGTTCCCGCACCCCACCCTCAAGCTCGGAGGCACACATGTCCCTCGAAGACCCGCCGAATCGGCCCCGAAGCCTCCAGTCCGACTGACGCCCCGGCCGACCCCGCCCCGCGGGCACAGGCCGCATCGTCGGCAGCGGGTTCGAGCGCTGCCGAGACACCGCGGAAGCGCCGCGCGTGGCTCTGGGTGCTCGTGATCGCTCTGAGCCTCGCGGCGATCATCGGCTCGTGCGCCTGGGCGACCTGGCTGCTCGTTGGCGGCGAGGCCGACGGTCTCGTGATGGGCAACGGCATCGCAGTCATCCCTATCGATGGCGCTATCGCCGGGACCGGCTCGGCGGCGGGCGGGATCGTCACGCCGGAGGAGTTCCTCGACAAGCTCGACCAGGCCGAGCAAGATTCGGGCGTCAAGGCAATCGTCTTGCGCGTCGATTCGCCGGGAGGGACGGTCGCCGCGAGCGAGGAGATCGCCGCGTACGTGAAGGCCGCAGAGAAGCCGGTCGTGGTCTCGGTGGGAGACGTCGGCGCCTCAGGGGCCTACATGGTCTCTTCGCAGGCGGACAGGATCATCGCTTTGCCGGGCTCGGCCGTGGGTAGCATCGGCGTCATCACCGAGATTCCGAACGTCAACGGGCTCCTTGAGAAACTCGGCATCCAGTTCGTGACGATCACCGCGGGGGAGTACAAGGGCGCAGGAAGCCCGTTCAGCGCGCTCACCGCCACCGAGACCGCGCTCATCCAAAGCTCGGTCGACGAGGTTTACGGCCAGTTCATCGACATCGTCGCCGAGGGTCGCTCGATGAAGCGCTCCGAGGTCGAGAGTCTGGCCACGGGTTGGGCATGGAGCGGTGCGCAGGCCAAGACGCTCGGGCTGGTGGATGAGCTCGGCACCTACGAGGACGCTCTCAAGGCCGCTGCCAAGCTCGGGGGGATCACCGGTGACTACCAGGTGGTCCGCTACGACGAGGCGCGGTTCGACACGCTCCTGAACACGCTCCTGGGCATCGAGAATCAGCTCGGCAACCTCAACGCCGCCGGGAAGCTGAGTGGGAAGAGTGGGGGCGTACCCATCCCCAAGTAGGCGGCGGCTCTCCAGACAGGATGGTCGGTCGGCATGAGCGAACCCCTCGTCATCGCGCAGATCTCGGACCTGCACTGCGGGTCGCAGTACCACATCCCCAGCCTCGCGAATCGAGTCGTGGACGAGCTCAACGAGCTCGAACCGAACACGGTTATCGTGACCGGTGACCTCACCGACATGGGCTTTCGCGCTGAGTTCCGACAGGCGCACCGACTGATCGAGCGTATCGAGTGCGAGCGCAAGGCCGTACTCATCGGCAACCATGATGCCCGCAACGTGGGCGATGTCCACTTCGAAGAGCTGTTCGGCGCGCGGCGCGTCGAACTCGAGCTCGAGGGAGTGCGCATCGTCGGGCTGGACTCGAGCGAACCGGATCTCGACTCGGGGCGCATCGGGCGCAACCTGTACCGCTGGCTCGAGGAGCGTTTCGCGATCGACCAAGATGAGTTCAAGGTCGTCGCCATGCACCATCACCTCGTACCCGTGCCGGGCACCGGGCGTGAACGCAACATCGTCCACGATGCCGGTGACCTGCTTCGCGTGCTTGCCGACAACGGCGTGGACCTGGTGCTCTGCGGCCACAAACACGTTCCGAACGTGTGGCGCCTTGAGGACATGCTGATCATCAACGCCGGGACGTGCTGCACGCACCGGTTGCGCGGTAGAGTCCGCCCCTCCTACAACATCATCGAGATTCGAGACAAGACCAACGTGCGCATCCTGCGCAAAGAGCCGTACCTCGACGCCGAGATCGTGGGGGACTACCGCGGGCTGCACCAGCATGTCTGCGGCTGGAGGCCGGGCACGTACGTTTCCGGAGGTCCCGGCGGCGACACCCCGGCGGTAGACCTGGAGATCGCCGAGGCTGAGGCATGAGCCGCATCATCGCGCTCATCGACGGCGAGCACTATCCGCCTGTGGTCCGCTTCGCGCTCGGCGAACTCGCACGCGAGCACGAGGTGGTCGCCGCGGCCTTCCTCGGCGGAACTGAGAAGATCGACCTCGACGCCGGGCTTGACGCCTACGGAGTGCCGCTCGTCACCGCGCCCTCGGCCGCAGAGGCGCTCTCGACGGCGCTCGAGCGCTTCGGCCCGGATGCGGTCGTGGACCTTTCCGACGAACCGGTGCTGACCTCGGCCGAGCGCTTCGAACTCGCATCGATCGCCCTCTCGTTCGGGGCCGAGTACCGTGGGGCCGACTTCAGCTTTACGCCTCCGAAGGCGCAGGTGGTCACCGCAACGCCCGCGCTCGGGATCATCGGAACCGGCAAGCGGGTCGGCAAGACGGCGATCAGCGCGTTCATCGCCCGGCAGCTCAAGGCGGCGGGCGTCGATGTCGCTGTTCTGGCGATGGGCCGAGGTGGCCCGGCCGAGCCCGAACTCATCTTCGGTGAGCGCGTCGCGCTCACGACAGCTGACCTGCTCGCGCTTGCGCGCGAGGGCGTGCACGCCTCCAGCGACAACTACGAGGACGCGGTGATGAGCCGTGTCACCACGGTGGGCTGCCGCCGCTGCGGCGGCGGCATGGCTGGCGAGACGTTCTTCAGCAACGTGCCTCAAGGAGCGCTCCTCGCCGATGGGCTCGGCAAGGAGCTGCTCATCCTCGAGGGCTCCGGCTCGGCGATACCCCCCGTGGCGGCCGACGCGACGGTGCTGGTCATCGGCGCCGGCCGGGGCGAGACCTACGTGCGCGACTACTTCGGACCGTACCGTCTCGCCCGGGCCGACCTTGCGATCATCGCCACGGCTGAAGCGCCCGTCGCGACGGCGGCCGACGTGGTGGCCGTTCGCGATGCGATCCGGTCGATCCGGCCCGACCTGCCCGTCGTCGCGACGACGTTTCGCCCGGCTCCCATCGAGCCGGTCGCCGGACAGCGGGTCTTCTTCGCGAGCACCGCGCCCCCGGCGATCCTGCCGACGCTCGTCGCGCACCTTGAGGCGGAGTACGGCTGTGAAGTCGTGGCTTCCAGCGCCAACCTCTCGAACCGCTCGCTGCTTCGCGCCGAGATGGCCGCCTCAGCTGGTCGATTCGACCTGCTGCTCACCGAACTCAAGGCGGCCGCGATCGATGTGGTCGCTGCAGCCGGTGACGAGTGGGGGGTGCCGACGGTGCTCTGCGACAACGTTCCCGTGTCCGTGGATGGTGTGGACCTTGACGGGTGCGTGGACGCCATAGCCAGCACCGCGCTCGCTCGCGGTCGGTCCCGTGAAGGAGTGACGCTGTGACGGACCCCAAGACCATCATCATCACCGACAAGGCTCATGGGCTGCCGTTCTCAAAGGGCCTGCTCGCACAGTCGTTCACGGCGACCGGACTCGCGCCGAGCAAGGCCTGGTCGATCGCCCAGTCCATCGAGGAGGAGCTGCGCGAGCACAAGGAGACGCGGATCTCCTCGGAGAGGGTCCGCTCGATCGCAGCTCAGCACCTGCAGCGCTCGGCAGGGGACAAGTACGCGGAGCGCTACCTGAAGCTGCGTGACGTCACCCGACGCGAGAGCCCCCTCATCGTTCTGATCGGCGGCACCACGGGAGTCGGCAAGTCGACGATCGCCACGGAGGTGGCGCACAGGCTCGGGATCAACCGCATCACGTCGACGGATTCCATCCGGGAAGTCATGCGTGGTATATTCACCAAAGACCTCATGCCCGCGATTCACGAAAGCGCGTTCAACGCGTGGCGGGGTCTGAGAGTCCCGGCGCCGCAGGGCGCCAATCCCGTGATCGTCGGCTTTCGCGAGCAGACGGCCGTCGTAAGCACCGGCATCAACGCGCTGATCAAGCGCGCGGTGCTCGAAGGCATGTCGATGGTGGTTGAGGGAATCCACCTCGTCCCGGGATACCTTGACCCCCGAAAGTTCGGCACGGCGCGGGTGGTCCAGCTTGTCATCGGGGTCGACGACGAGGAATCCCACCTGAGCCATTTCTACATCCGAGAAGCCCAGACGGACGGCAACCGGCCCAACGCCCGCTACCGCGACAACTTCGCCAACATCCGGACGCTGGGCAGCTACATCGAGGATCTCGCCCGGGAACACGACATCCCGGTGATCTACAGCCACCAGCTCGACCGCACGGTGGCAGAGGTGCTCGAGCACGTCGTGGCGACAGCCATGGACACGGACTAGCGCCGGGTGATCCGGCACCACGGAAAGGTTGGAGGACAGGCGACGTGAAGTTCTTCCTGGACACGGCGGACATCGCCGAGATCGAAGAGGCTGCGAGTTGGGGTGTGCTCTCCGGAGTCACGACCAACCCCACGCTGTACTCACGGGTCGGCGGCACCCTCTCGGGCTTCCACGACCACCTGAAGCGCATCTGCGACATCGTCGATGGCCCGGTGAGCGGCGAGACCGTCGGTCTCACCCGCGACGAGATCGTGCGCGAGGGCGAAGAGCTCGCTGCGATAGCGCCGAACCTCATCGTCAAGGTGCCGACGATGCCCGAGGGCCTGGCGGCCACCAAGACCCTGTCCGAGCGCGGGATCAAGGTCAACATGACCCTGTGCTTCACGGTGCCGCAGGCCATGTTGGCAGCCCGTTCCGGCGCATCGTACATCTCGCCGTTCGTCGGTCGGTTCGACGACATCAGCGAGGACGGCATCGCGCAGCTCGCCGACGTGGTCGTGGCGCTCGGCAACTACGATTTCGGCCATGAGGTCGAGGTGATCGCCGCATCGGTCCGCTCGGCGAACCACGTCACGCAGGCGGCGCTCATGGGTGCCGACATCGCGACGGTACCGTTCTCGGTACTCAAGAACCTGGTGAAGCATCCGCTCACCGATAGGGGCCTGGAATCGTTCCTGGCCGACTGGGAGAAAGTGAAGAACGCATGAGCGCACGTCCCCGCAAGCGCGGCCGCCGAGGCGGCAGTGGCGGTCAGCCGCCACAGGAGCAGGCCCCACAGCCTTCGATCAAGCGCGAAGACCTCGCGCTGAAGACCGTCGCCGAACTCAGGGCGATGGCCACGGAGATAGGCCTGGACACCAAGGCCCTGAAGAAGAAGGACGAGATCATCGACGCGGTCCTCGAGGCCAAGGTCAGGTCCGAGGGCTTCGTGGAGATATCCGGGATCCTCGACGTCCTGCCCGAGGGCTACGGCTTCGTTCGCACCGGTGGCTATCTGCCCGGAGATCGCGACGTCTACGTCTCGATGTCGGTGGTTCGCCGCAACGAGCTTCGACGGGGAGACCTCATCCGCGGTCAGGTGCGCCCCCCCAAGGAGAGCGAGAAGTACCCGGCACTGCAGCGTCTCGACGCGGTCAACGGCCGCGACCCGGGCGCCTCGCGGGGCCGGCCGAAGTTCGCCGACCTCACGCCGATCTATCCTGAAGAGCGCCTGCGCATGGAGCACGGCCGGGAGTTCCTGACGGCGCGGACCGTCGATCTGGTCGCCCCCATCGGAAAGGGCCAGCGCGGTCTCATCGTCTCGCCTCCCAAGGCGGGCAAGACCACCGTCCTCAAGGACGTTGCCGCCGCGATCTCGGCGAACAACCCCGAGGTCTACCTCATGTGCCTGCTCGTCGACGAGCGGCCTGAAGAAGTCACCGACATGGAGCGCTCGATCCACGGTGAAGTGGTGAGCTCGACGTTCGACATGCCCTCGGAACAGCACATCGCGGTCGCGGAACTCGTGATAGAGCGGGCGAAGCGCCTTGTGGAGAGCGGCCAGGACGTCGTCATCCTGCTCGACTCGATCACCCGCCTTGCGCGCGCCTACAACCTGGCGTCGCCGGCGTCCGGACGCATCCTGTCCGGTGGTGTGGACTCGGCCGCGCTCTACCCGCCCGAAGAAGTTCTTCGGCGCGGCCCGCAACATCGAGTTCGGCGGGTCGCTCACCATCCTCGCCACGGCTCTGGTCGATACCGGGTCCAAGATGGACGAGGTCATCTTCGAGGAGTTCAAGGGCACCGGTAACCTCGAGTTGCGCCTCGATCGCGGATTGGCCGACCGGCGCATCTTCCCGGCGATCGATGTCATCACGTCCGGTACTCGCAAAGAGGAACTGCTCCTCGATCCGGCCGAGGCCCCCTTCGTCTGGGGCATCCGCCGGATCCTGCATGGGATCGACAATCCCGAGCGGGCGATGGACATGCTCATCAAGGGCCTGAAGCAGACCAGCAGCAACATGGAGTTCCTCGCCAAGATGGCCCGCAAGGCCTCCGAGAAGGGCAACGGGATCGACTTCTAAGTGGGGCCGACGGGACGCGGAGGCGCCGTGCTCAAACATACTCGAGGAGCCGCCCTGGGGCGGCTCCTCTGCGTAACTGCGCCGGCACCTCCGCGTCCCGTCGGCCAAGTAGGCGCGATCCCGGTAGCGAAAGCCTCTTCTCCGCTGGCATCGGCGGTGCTACACTAGCGCGGTTGTCCCCGGGCCTGGTCGGAAACCAGGCCGTTATCGGAGGTGTTTGGAATGAAGCAAGGAATCCACCCGGAGTATGTGGAGTCGACCGTCCACTGCTCATGCGGTAACACGTTCAAGACCCGCTCCACCAAGCCGGACCTGCACATCGAACTCTGCTCGGAGTGTCATCCGTTCTACACCGGCAAGCAGAAGTTCGTCGACACGGGTGGTCGCGTCCAGCGCTTCAGCGACAAGTTCGGCAACGCAGCCGCGACTGTTCGCGAGAAGGAAGCCGCTGACAAGGTCGCTCGTGTGAAGGCCGCCGACGAGGCAGCAGCCGCCGCCAAGGTCGCCCGCGAGGCCAAGGAGGCCGAGAAGGCCGCCAAGGCCAAGGAGGCCGAGAAGGTCAAGGCGACTCGCGAAGAGAAGGCCGCACAGCGTGAGACCCGCGTCGAGAAGTTCGACGTCGAGGAGAGCGCGGTCGAGATCGTCGAAGTGGATGAGGCCGATGGGCTCGTCGCCGACACGATCATCGAAGATGTCGTCATCACCGACTCTGAGACCGGGGAAGTCGTCGAGGAGATCATCGTCGAGGACACCGTCGTCACCGACGCCGAGACCGGCGAGGTCGTCGCCGAGATCATCGAGGAGACCGACGTCGAGGTCGCCGAGTAGTTCGCACTGAACGCACGCGCTGACTAGAATGGGGAGGCGAGGCGACTCGTCTCCCCATCTGTTTCTCTCCCGGGCCCGGGAATGGGCCCATCTTTGGAGGCCTGCTCGTTCATGGACGTCCGACTGCTCTCGCACACACCAGATCCCCAGCGGGCCATCGCCGCCGCTGCACGCTTGTGCTACGCGCCGGTGGGTGCGGCCGAGCTCCTCGAGACGATGAGCGACGAGGCGGTCCTCAAAGTCCTGAAGACCATCATCACGAGCGGGCACACCTCGGCGCTCGAGCACGCCAGCTACTCCTTCGCGATAGACGGCGTGTCCAGAGCACTGACGCACCAGCTGGTGAGGCATCGTCTTGCCAGCTACAACCAACAGTCGCAGCGCTACGTCTCCTACACTGATGAGCCGGCGTTCATCGTTCCGCCGGACGTGGCCGCGGACCCTGAGGTTGCGTCGGCGTTCCTGGACTCGTGTGCAGCGTCGTTCATCGCGTACCGGAGGCTGCTCGATTCGGGTGTTCCGGCCGAGGACGCGCGCTACCTGCTGCCCAATGCCATGGAGACCAAGATCGTCGTCACCATGAACATCCGCGAGCTGCTTCACTTCTTCGAGTTGCGCTGCTGCAAGCGTGCGCAGTGGGAGATACGAGAGCTGGCACTCTCCATGCTGCAACTTGCAGAGCCCACGGCCCCCTACATATTCATGGACGCCGGAGCTTCGTGCCGGCGCGGTCCCTGCCGCGAGGGAAAGATGACCTGCGGCGAACCCTACGAGAAGGCGCCCCGACGTGACTGACGTAACGGCCAAGATGCCGCCGCTTGACGGTCCGATCACCCATACGCACATCGGCGGTCAGGCCGTACTCGAGGGCATCATGATGCGCGGCAGGTACAACTGGGCGGTCGCCGTGCGCACGCCGGACGGGAGTATTCACTTCGAAGAGCACGACCTTGAGTCCGGAAAGGCGAAGAAGGGCTGGATGCGCTGGCCCATCGTGCGTGGATGCGTGGCGATGGTCGAGACGCTCTCTCTGGCGATGAAGGCCTTCTCGGTGTCGGCCTCGCTTGCGGGCGAGACCGAAGAGGAGCAGCTCTCGGCCAAGGAGATCAGCATCACGATGATCCTCGGCGCGGGGCTCGCCATCCTCTTCTTCATCGTGCTGCCGGCCCTCATCACGACGTATGGCTTCCGCATCAAGGCCACCGAGCAACCGTTCACCTGGAACATGGTCGACGGCGTCTTGCGGGTCGTCGCGTTCTTCGGCTACATCTGGGCGATCGGGCGCATGGAGGACATCAAGCGGGTGTTCGGCTACCACGGTGCGGAGCACAAGACCATCCACGCCTACGAGCACAACCTTCCGCTCGAACCCGACTTGATCCAGCGGTATGAAACGCTGCATGTACGCTGTGGGACGTCGTTCCTCCTCATGGTCATGATCCTCGCGATCCTCGTCTTCTCGCTCGTGCCGGTGAGGCTCATCGCCGCGAATCTCGGCGTGACCAGCCGTATCGGTATCACGACCATCGCGATACTGGCGCGTCTCCTCCTCCTCCCGCTCGTCGCAGGCCTCGCCTACGAGGTCACGGTGAAGTGGGCGGGCAACCATTCGACCAACCCGATCGTGAAGATCCTGCTGTGGCCGGGGATGCAGCTTCAGCGGATGACCACCCGCGAGCCCACCGACGACATGGTCGAGGTGGCGGTGGCGGCGATGGTACCGATCATCGCCCGTGAGGAGCGCGAGGAGCGGATCGCCAAGGGCGAGCCCGCAGAAGGCGATCTTCCGTCCGATATCCTGGAGGTGCCCGACATGCCGGTCGCCGAGCTCGTGCCGGCGGCGACAGTGGGAGCCGTTGAAGGGACTGCGACTGATGTGCTGCCCGAAGGTCTGAGCTGATGGCCAGAGGCCGACACGCTCGCCCCCGCCGTGCCGAGACGGTTGTGCTCGCCGTGGTCGCCCTCGCGCTGTGCGTCGGCGTGGTCGCCGGATTCGCGATCTGGCGCGCCTCCCGCTCGTCCGACCCGGCGGTGGCCGACCAGCGCCCCGATCCGACGCCGCAGGCCGTCGCATCGCCCGTGCCCGTCTCACCGGCCGCCTCGAAACGGACGACGGCACAGGACTCGCCTTCGAACGCAGCACAAGCTGGCGCTCCGGTCGCGCCCACGGTGCCCACGCCTCCTCCTCTGGCGGAGTTCTCGGCGAAACGCTATCTGGGCAAGCCCCTGAAGGTCGTGCCGAACCGCAAACATGAGGTGGCCCTGACCCTCGACGACGGTCCGGGCGAGGACACCGAGAAGGTGCTCGAGATCCTGCGGGAACACGACGCCCACGCCACGTTCTTCGTCGTCGGGCGGCGCGCCTCCAAGCACACCGCTTCGATCCGCGACATGGTCGCGCAGGGGCATGAGGTGGGCAACCACACCTGGACGCATCCCGAGCCGGGTGCGGTGAGCGAGTCCGCGTTGGCCAAGCAGTTCGATCGCACGCAGAAGCTCATCGCCGGCCTCACCGGCCGCGCGCCGCGTTTCGCTCGGACGAGGGGCGGCACGTTCACCGATACGGCGATGGCCAACCTGAAGTCGCGCGGGATCGTGCTCGCCCACTGGAGCATCCACTCCAACGACGTCGAGCCGAGCCCGTCGGTCGACCAGATCGTCAAGAACGCCACGAGCGGCGCCACGTCGGGATCGATCATCCTGCTCCACGAGACCAACCCCAACACGGTGCTCGCGCTGCCGGCCATCCTGAAGGAGCTCGAGCGCAAGGGGCTTCACCCGGTCACGCTGTCCCAGCTCGTCGCCGACGATTCCCGCGCCGCCAAGTAGCGCCGATCGACGGCATTGGCCGCTCTCGGCGTCAAGCACGCTCGCGGCCCAGTGCTAGAATCTCTGTCTGCAGACACCCTGACGTAAGGACGCGTTGCCTTCATGCGCAGCAAGCTTCAGAACATGCTCGACAACTACACCGAGCTGACCGCGAAGCTCGGCGATCCGGCGATCCTCGTCCGACCAGACCGAGTACACGCGGCTGGCCAAGTTGCAGCGTTCCCAGGCACAGCTCGCCGAGAAGGCGCGGGAGTACCTGAAGGCGGCGGAGCAGTTGGACGAGGCCCGGGAGCTGCTCAAGCAGGAGAGCGACCCCGAGATGAGGGAGTTCGCAGCCGAGGAGATCAAGGAGCTCGAAGCCCGGCTCCCGGTGCTCGAAGACGAGCTCAAGGTCATGCTCCTCCCCGGCGACCCGAACGACGACAAGGACATCATCGTCGAGATCCGGGCGGGGGCCGGCGGTGACGAAGCGGCGATCTTCGCGGGCGACCTGTACCGCATGTACGTCCGCTACGCCGAGCTGCAGAAGTGGAAGGTCGATGAGATCGACTCGAGCCAGAGTGACTCGGGCGGTTTCAAGGAGGTCTCCTTCCGCATCCGCGGTGACAAGGTGTTCGCGAAGATGAAGTTCGAGTCCGGCGTGCATCGCGTACAGCGAGTTCCGGCGACTGAGGCGCAGGGCCGCATCCACACCTCGACTGCGACGGTAGCCGTGCTGCCCGAAGTCGAGGACGTCGAGATCGAGATCAAGCAGAACGAGATCCGCGTCGACGTCTACCGATCGAGCGGCCCCGGCGGCCAGTCGGTCAACACGACCGACTCGGCGGTGCGCATCACGCACCTGCCCTCCGGCGTCGTGGTGCAGTCGCAGAACCAGAAGTCGCAGCTCCAGAACCGCGAGGCGGCGATGCGCGTGCTCCGCGCACGCCTCTACGAGTTCGAACTCGAGAAGCAGCAGGCCGAGCTCGGCGATCAGCGCCGAAGCCAGATCGGCTCGGGCGACCGCTCGGAGAAGATCCGCACCTACAACTACCCCCAGGACCGGATCACCGATCACCGCATCGGCCTGACCGTCCACAACATCCCGGCGGTCATGGCCGGCGAGATCGACTCGCTCGTCGACGGGCTCGTCGCCGCCGACCGCGCCGAGCGCCTCGCGGCTGCCGTCTAGCCGGCCGGAACCCGGATGGCCAACGACCAGGTCTGGAGCGTGAAGGCGGCGCTCGACTGGACCTCCACGTTCCTTGCCGAAAAGGGGGACGAGCACCCGCGGCGGAGCGCCGAGTGGCTGCTGTCCGCGGCGACGGGGCTGTCCCGGGTGGAGCTCTACGCCTTCCATGATCGCCCGCTGTCTGATTCCGAGCGCACGACCCTGCGCGAGAGCGTGCGCAGGCGCGCCGCGGGAGAGCCGCTCCAGTACGTCACCGGCGAAGTCGCATTCCGCCACCTCGTGCTCAAGGTGCGCCCCGGCGTGCTCATTCCGCGTCCGGAGACCGAGGTGCTCGTCGACACGGTGCTTCCCGAGGTACGCCGCGTGCTCGCGGAGCGCGCCGAGGTGCTCGTCGCCGACCTGTGCACCGGCTCGGGCTGCATCGCGCTGTCGATCGCCTCGGAGTGTCCCGGGGCCGCCGTGTTCGCCGCCGATGTGTCTCCGCTGGCCGTCGAGGTCGCAGCCGAGAACGCGTCGCGACTCGGGCTGGCGGAGACGGTGACGACGCTGTCGGGAGACCTCTTCTCGGCGCTGCCGGCCGGCTCGCTCGGGACACTCGACGTCGTGGTCTCCAACCCTCCGTACATCCCCTCGGGCGACGTCCCGGAGCTGCCCGCCGAGATCGCCGGATTCGAGCCGCACCTCGCCCTGGATGGCGGTCACGACGGTCTGGACGTCTACCGGCGGATTCTTGCCGGGGCGCGGGAGTGGCTGCGTCCGGGTGGACTGCTCGCGGTCGAACTCGACGAAAGAATGGTGCGGAAAGCGGCCGCGGAAGCGGTAGAGTGGTATGAAGATGTCAGAGTCGTCTCAGACCTCGCCGGTCGCGACCGCATCGTCAGCGCTCGGCTTCCAGGACGACTCTGATACCCATCCGGGCAGGGATGTAAGGGAGGCGTTCGTCATGTCAAAGACGTACCGCGTTGATTCGGAGAGCCCGAACGCAGAAGTGATAAACCTCGCCGCCACGGTTCTCCGTGACGGCGGACTCGTCGTCTTTCCCACAGAGACGGTGTACGGTATCGGCGCCCTGGCGGATTCCAAGTTTGGCGCGCAGGAGATCTTCGAGGTCAAGGTCCGACCGCTCGACAAGCCCCTGCCCTGGCTCGTTGAGAACGAGGACGCTCTGGACACGTACGGTGTCGACATCCCTGACTACGCGCATCGATTGGCTCATGCGTACTGGCCCGGGCCGTTGACGCTGGTGGTCTCGGCCTCGGAGCGCGTCGGCCGAGACTTCCGAGCACCTGACGGCACGGTCGCGTTGCGCTCGCCCGACCACGAGGTGGTCATCGAGCTCATACAGTCCTCCGGCGGACCCATCATCGCCACGAGCGCCAACACCACCGGCAACCCCGCTCCGGGCTGCTTCGAGGAAGTCGAGCACCGGATCATCCAGGCCGCCGACCTCTCCCTCGACGGGGGTGAGACGGCACACCAGCAGGCGTCGACTGTCGTTCTCTGCACCGCCGCGGAGCCCGTCGTGCTTCGCGAGGGAGCGATTCCCGCCGACCAGATCGCCGCGACGGCCGCTGGCGGCAACTAGCGTTTCGGGGGAGCGAACCCCGTGGCTCACGGACTGCTCATGCGTGCCCGGTCTCCCCGCGGAGGCCGGGCACGGTTGCGGTACAATCACGACACTCAACGCCAGCGAGACCCGAGGGGCTGACTTCATGCGCGTCGTCATCGGCAGCGACCATGCAGGATTCGACCAGAAGCAGCTTCTCGCCAAGCACCTTGCCGAGACCGGCGTCACCGTCATCGACGTCGGCACCACAGACGGCGAGGAGTCCGTCGACTACCCGGATTTCGCGATCCGCGCGGCACGGAAGGTGGCTTCCGGCGAGGCCGATCTCGGAGTGCTGGTGTGCGGCACCGGCATCGGCATGGCCATCGCTGCCAACAAGGTCGTCGGAGTGCGCGCGGCCAATGTCACCGACCCGGAGTTCGCACGGCTGGCGCGCGAGCACAACAACGCCAATGTGGTGACCGTCTCCGCCCGTTTCGTGCCGACGCAGATCAACCAGGAGATCGTCGACGTCTTTCTGGCCACGCCCTTCGCGGCAGGTCGCCACGCGGGCCGGGTCGCGAAGATCACCGCGGCGGAGCATCCGACGGGCTGAACGCAAGGTTCACTCCGCGCGCGATCGCGCGGGCGGGCAGGGCAGGCGCCGCACGTGCGGCAGTTGACGGAAGGCAGTGAGCATGTCACTCAAGTACATCCCCGCGCAGGACCCCGAGGTCGCCTCGGCGATCGACGCCGAGCTCGCGCGACAGCGCGGAACCATCGAGCTCATCGCATCTGAGAACTTCGTTTCCATGGCGGTGCTCGAGGCCGCCGGAACCGTGCTCACCAACAAGTATGCCGAGGGACTGCCCGGCAAGCGCTACTACGGCGGGTGCGAGAAGGTCGACATCGTCGAGAACCTCGCGCGAGACCGCGTGTGTGCGCTGTTCGGGGCCGACCACGCCAACGTGCAGCCGCATGCAGGCGCTCAGGCCAATCTCGCGGTCTACTACGCTGCGCTCGATCCGGGGGACACCGTTCTCGGCATGAACCTAGCGATGGGCGGTCACCTGACCCACGGGTCGCCGGTCAACTACTCGGGCAAGTGGTTCAACGTCGTGCCGTACGGCCTGGACATGGAGACCGAGACGATCGACTACGACGAGATGGAGCGGCTCGCCAAGGAGCACCGTCCCAAGCTCATCATCGCCGGAGCCTCGGCATATCCGCGGGTCATCGACTTCGAGCGGTTCGCCGACGTCGCCAAGCAGGTCGGCGCGGTGCTCATGGTCGACATGGCACACATCGCGGGCCTCGTCGCGACGGGCGCACATCCCTCGCCGGTGCCCCACGCCGACTTCGTCACGTCGACTTCCCACAAGACGCTGCGCGGGCCGCGTTCCGGCTTCGTGCTGTGCACCGAGGAGTGGGCGGTCAAGCTCGACAAGGCGGTGTTCCCGGGCCTACAGGGCGGGCCGCTCGAGCACATCATCGCCGCCAAGGCCGTTGCGTTCGGTGAGGCGAGCAAGCCGGAGTTCACGAACTACATCGACCAGGTGGTCGTCAACGCCCGGGTCATGGGGGAGGCGATGGTCGAGTGCGGCTTGCGGCTCATCTCGGGCGGCACCGACAATCACCTCCTGCTCGTGGACCTGCGGCCCGCCGGCATCACCGGCAAGGACGCCGAGCGCCTGCTCGAGGACGTCGGCATCACCACGAACAAGAACGCGATCCCCAACGACCCGGAGAGCCCGTTCGTCACCAGCGGCATCCGAGTCGGTTCGCCGGCCATGACCACGCGCGGATTCACCGCGGGCGAGGCACACACCGTGGGCTGCCTCATCGCCCAGACCGTGTTCAACCGCGACGACGAGGCGCGCCTGGCCGACGTTCGCGAGCAGGTTCGGGGACTTCTCGACGCACACCCGCTGTACCCGGAACTCTAGACACCAGTCCGCCTGAAGCCGCGCCGCCGCGCGAGAGGAGCCGAGCATGCCCGAGGCCAGTCCGTATCCCAACGTGACGGTGGTCGATCATCCGCTGGTTCAGCACAAGCTGACGATCCTGCGCGACGTCAAGACGGGGTCGAAGCAGTTCCGCGAGCTTGTCAAGGAACTCGCGATGCTTGAGGCCTACGAGGCGACGCGCGGGTTCCAGCTCGCCGAGACGTCGGTCACGACGCCCATCACCGAGACGACCTCCTACGTGCTGGCCGGCAAGAAGGTCGCGGTCATTCCGATCCTGCGCGCGGGACTCGGCATGGTCGACGGCATCCTCGAGCTCATCCCCGCGGCCCGGGTGGGCCATGTGGGGCTCTACCGCGATCCGGTGACCCTGCGCCCGGTCGAGTACTACTGCAAGCTGCCCGACGACATCGCCGACCGCGACGTTCTCATCGTCGACCCGATGCTCGCCACAGGTGGTTCTGCCGCCGCCGCCATCCAGCTGCTGCGGGAGAAGGGCGCCCGCCACATCGACCTGCTCGTGATCATCGCCGCTCCCGAGGGTATCGAAGAGGTCCTCGAGCACTGTGGCGACATCCACATCTACACCTGCTCGATCGACTCACATCTCAACGACCACGGATACATCGTGCCCGGTCTCGGCGACGCCGGTGACCGCATCTTCGGCACCAAGTAGCGCCGGCCACAACGGGAGCTCAAGCACATGCCACGACCGTCCTGGGACGAGTACTTCATGTCGATCGCCGAGCAGGTCTCCGGCCGGTCGACCTGCTTGCGTCGCGCGACGGGTGCGGTCCTCGTCAAGGACAAGCGCATCCTTGCCACGGGCTACAACGGCGTCCCCAAGGGGCTTGCACACTGCGAAGAGGTCGGTTGCCTGCGCGAGCAGCGCCAGATCCCCTCGGGAAGCCATCACGAGCTCTGCCGTGGGATCCATGCCGAGCAGAACGCGGTGATCCAGGCCGCCAAGCACGGAATCGCCATGGACGGCTCGACTGCCTACTGCACGCATCAGCCATGCGTCCTGTGCGCCAAGATCCTGCTCAATGCCGGCGTCGTGGACATCGTCTACCGCGATGACTATCCCGATCCGCTCTCGGCCGAGATCCTCGCCGAGGCCGGCGTCGTCCCTCGGCAGCTCAAGGTCGCGAGCGCGTGAGCCTGCTTCACTACTTGCTCATCGTGGCTGTCGGCGCATCGGTGACCTTCGTCGTGACCCCGATCGTGCGGCGCGTCGCCATCGCCAAGGGGTTGGTCGACACTCCGGGCGGTCGCAAGGTTCACAGCACCCCGATCCCCCGACTCGGCGGCGTGGCGATCTTCGCAGGCGTGATGACCGCGGTCGCAGTCCAGGCCGCGGGGGAGTACTTCCTGGACTGGGGCGGCACGCTCGTCGACGGCGGGACTGCCCGCGTTCGCATCCTCGGCGTGCTGGTGGCCATGTCGGTGATCTTCCTCGTCGGGCTCATCGACGACCTCGTGACGCTGTCTCCCGGCGTCAAGCTCCTCGGCCAGGTCGTGGCCGCCGGGATCGCGGTCGCCTCGGGCTTGAAGATCGCCTACATCGGCAACCCGTTCGGGGGCGGACTCGTGTCGCTCGGGCTGCTCGCCGCGCCGATCACGCTGATCTACATCGTGGGGTTCACCAACGTCATCAACCTGATCGACGGCCTGGACGGCCTTGCGGCGGGTGTCACCGCCATCGCCGCCGTGAGCCTGCTGCTTCTCGCGGCACAGGCGAACCGGCTCGATGCGGCCGCGTTGGCCGCTGCTGTCATCGGGGCGTGTGTGGCGTTTCTTCGGTACAACTTCCACCCGGCATCGATCTTCATGGGGGATTCCGGCGCGCTCTTCCTGGGCTTCACCCTGTCGGCGATCTCGCTCATGGGCGTGATGAAGTCCTCGGCGACCATCGCGCTTGCCGTGCCGCTGCTGATAGTCGGTGTGCCGATCTTCGACACCGCATCGGCCATCGTACGGCGGCTTCTGCACAGCCGCCCGATCCAGGAGGCCGACAAGGGGCACATCCATCATCGGCTCCTCGGGCGCGGATTCAACCAGACTCAGACGGTGTTGATCATCTACGTGTGGTGTGCGGCGCTTGCCGTCGCAGGCTACACGGTGCGCTGGGCGGGTGGGCCGTTCAAGGTCGTCGCACTCGTCGCCCTCTTCGTCATCACGGGGTTCATGGCGTACTGGCTGGGCCTTTTCGAGGCCGTGCAGCATCCGGAGGACATGGATGCGCCCAAGGTCAGAGAAGGCAGACGCCATCAGACGTCGAAATAGGTATGAATGTAGGTTGTTGCCCTCCGAGCGGTCGTGTACGATGGCTCTGCTCGTCAGCCGAGAGGCTGGTTCTGGTCCCGAGGGGCCAGGGGACTGAGGGTAAGGAACGGGGATCGCAAGAACCGTGCAGCTGCGAGAGATCCTAGCGACGCCGGTAGTCGCAGTAGTGCTCGGATTCTTGATCGGCGTCGGCCTGATCGGGGCCACCGCATGGAGCCGAAAACTCCCCAAGTCCAAGGATGCGATGGACAGCATCGCCGTCATGATGGCGTTCATGACAGGCGGGATGCTGTTGGCTTCCGCGGTTCTTGTTGCGTACGTGTTCGCTGCACCGAGCGGCTTTCTGTATTTCGGGCTGGCGCTCTCTGCGGGATTTGTGATCGGGCTCGGCGTGTTCAGCGTCGTTCTTTGGCGCCAGTAATACCGCGACCAGCAAGGGAGATTCGAGGGTGGAGAACTTCGGCGCAGAGATCGAACACCTGCTTCATTTCCTGGGCTCAAACGACATCGAGGGTTTCGCAGTTCCGCTCACCAACTACCTCGTGTTCCTCTTCATCGCCATCGTCGTGATGTTGGTCGTCACCTTCGCCGCCCGCGCCCAGACCGCCCTCATCCCCAAGGGACGCTTCTACAATCTCGTCGAGCTCCTGGTCGAGTTCGTGCGCAACGACGTCGCCATCGCGAACATCGGTCCCGACGGCGCGCGCTACTTCCCGTTCCTGGGCACCGTGTTCTTCTTCATCCTCATCAACAACCTGATCGGGACCTTGCCGGGTGGGAAGCCGGGTACCGGCACGATGGGCGTCACGGTGGCGCTCGCACTCATCGCCTTCGTGATGTTCAATGCCGCGGGCATGCAGAAGAAAGGGGTCGGCGGCTACATCAAGGGTATCGTCCCCCATGGCGTTCCCGGGATTCTGTGGCCGGTCATCTGGGTCATCGAGGTCATCTCGATGCTCGTCCGGCCCTTCACGCTCTCCATCCGTCTGTTCGCCAACATGTATGCCGGGCACATCGTGCTCGGCATCTTCTCGATTCTGACCTCGATCGCGGTCGAGCAGATCATCCACGGGATCGAGAACGCCGGCGTGATGGACATCGCCGTCGGCGGTATCGGCATGGTGGCTTGGATGGGATTGCTCACGGCGCTCTACCTTCTGGAGATCGGCGTCGCGATTCTGCAGGCGTACATCTTCACCCTGCTGACGACGGTGTATATCTCGCTCGCCGTCGCCGAGCACTAGACACGGTTTCTGCCCGGCGAGAATCGCCGGCTGATGTTGCAGGCGCGGTCCCGGAGTGGGGCCCACCACAACCAAGGAGGACAAAGTGGAGTTTTTCGGTATCGGCACCATGTACGCGATCGTAGTCGTCGGTTCGACCCTTGCGATCGCCATGATCGCCCGCGGCACCACTGAGGCCATGGCTCGCCAGCCCGAGATCGCCGGCAAGGTCCAGACGATCTTCTTCGTCGGCGCCGGCATGGCTGAGGCACTCGGTATCCTCGGTTTCGTCATGGCTATCCTTCTCTGGACCAAGATCGTCGTCGGCTAGTTCATCTCGCTAAGCCGAATCGGAGGTACCAGGCGTGGAGTTACTCATACCGAAGCTGAACGAGCTGATCCCAGCTCTCATATCCTTCACGATCATTCTCCTAGTCTCGGCCAAGTTCGTGTGGCCGCCGATCACGGACATGCTCGACCAGCGAGCGGTCAACATCCGCGAGTCACTGGAGCGTGCCGAGGCAGCCAAGGTCGAGGCGGAGCGTCTGCTCGAGGAGTACAAGCACACCATGGCCGACGCACGCAAGGAGGCCGGAACGATCCTGCAGCAGGCGAAACAGGCTGCCGAGTCGACCCGTGCCGAAGCGCAGGCCAAGGCGGTTGCTGAGTACGACGAGATGATCGGCAAGGCCCGCGAGGCGATCGAGGGCGAGAAGCGCGCTGCCATCGCAGATCTTCAGAAGTCCGTTGCGGACCTGTCGATCGCCGTGGCAGGAAGGCTGATCGCCGGTGAGCTCACGCGAGATGACCAGCTCAAGGTCATCGAGAAGTACGTCAGCGAGGCGGGGAGCCTGAATGCCAACTAGCAGGATGCTCGCAAAGCAGGTCGTCGCAACGTACGCAGGAGTGCTCTTCGACGCCGCCGACCAGGCAGACGCCGTCGACGAGGTCTACGCGCAGCTGGACGCCGCGCGCCGACTGGTCCGCAGTCACGCCCCGCTGCGTGATGCCATGGTTGACGACGCGGTTCCCGGAGTGCAGCGTGCCGCGGTCGCCCGTGAGGTGTTCGCGGGCCTGCAGCCCTCGCTCGTCGCCACGATCGCCGTGCTCGTCGAGCGCGATGACTTCGGACTGCTTCCCAGCCTCGTGGATGCATTCGACGAGATCGCCGAGGAGCGTCGCTGCGTGATCGCGGTGGACGTGACGACGGCCGTTGAGCTCTCAGACCCCCTGCGCGAGTCAATCAAGGCAAAGATCGCCGCGGACCTAGGCAAGGACGTCGTCCTTCGGGAGACGGTCGACCCCTCGATCATCGGCGGAATCGTCATCAGCACGCACGGGCACCGCATCGACGCGAGTTTGGCGTCGCAGCTTGAAAGCGCCCGTCTGGTGCTTAGTGCACATACTGGAGGTGAAGCGTAGATGGCGGAGATCACCGCCAGTAACATCGATGCGGTCCTGCGGTCACAGCTGGACGCGATCAGCACGAGCGTCGAGTCCCGCGAGGTCGGCACCGTCGCCGAGGTCGGCGACGGTATCGCCCGCGTTGAGGGACTTCGCGGTGCGATGGCCGGAGAGCTTCTGGAGTTCGAAACCTCCGAGGGCTCGACGGTCATGGGCATGGCGCTCAACCTCGACGAGCGCGAGGTCGGTGCGGTTCTTCTCGGCGACTTCATCAAGGTCAAGGAGAACGACACCGTCAAGACCACCGGGCGGATCGTCCGGGTGCCGGCAGGCAAGGGCTTCCTCGGGCGCATCGTTGGACCACTGGGTAACCCGCTCGACGGCAAGGGTCCGATCACGGCAGACGGATACCGCAACGTCGAGCACAAGGCGATCGGCGTTGTCGAGCGTCAGCCCGTCAGCGAGCCTCTCCAGACCGGCATCATGGCCATCGACGCCATGGTCCCGATCGGGCGAGGCCAGCGAGAACTGATCATCGGCGACCGCCAGACCGGTAAGACGGCCATCGCGATCGACACGATCATCAACCAGAAGGGCAAGGGCGTCATCTGCGTCTACGTCGCCATCGGCCAGAAGGCCTCCACGGTGGCGGCAGTCGTTGAGACGCTGCAGCAGTTCGGCGCGATGGACTACACCATCATCGTGTCGGCCACGGCGGCCGACTCGGCCCCGCTGCAGTACCTCGCCCCCATGTCGGGCGCGGCCATCGCCGAGTACTTCATGTACACCGGCGCCGATGGTCAGCCCGCGAGCAAGGACAACCCAGGCAGCGCCACCCTGCTGGTCTACGACGACCTCTCCAAGCAGGCCGTCGCCTACCGCCAGATGTCGCTCACGCTCCGCCGTCCGCCGGGCCGCGAAGCCTATCCGGGTGACGTCTTCTACCTGCACAGCCGCCTGCTCGAGCGCGCGGTCAAGATGAACGACGAGCTCGGTGGCGGTTCGATGACGGCACTGCCGGTCATCGAGACCCAGGCCGGCGACGTGTCGGCGTACATCCCCACCAACGTCATCTCCATCACCGACGGCCAGATCTTCCTGACCTCGGATCTGTTCTTCAAGGGCGTCCGCCCGGCCATCAACGTCGGCATCTCGGTGTCTCGAGTCGGCGGCGACGCGCAGATCAAGGCCATGAAGCAGGTCGCAGGTACGCTCCGTCTGGACCTCGCCGCCTTCCGCTCGCTGGAAGCGTTCGCGCAGTTCGGCTCGGACCTCGACAAGGCGACTCAGTCGCAGCTCAACCGCGGCGTCCGCCTCATCGAGCTGCTCAAGCAGGGACGGTTCGTTCCGGTCCCTGTCGAGAACCAGGTCATCGCGCTGTTCGCCGGTGGCAAGGGCTACCTCGACGACCTGGCCGTCGATAAGGTCCAGGCTTTCCGCGACGGGCTCGTCGAGTATGTCCACAGCTCCCATGCGGACGTCCTCAAGACGATCGTCGACGAGAAGAAGATCTCGGAGGATACCGAGGCCAAGCTCCACAAGGTCATCCGCGAGTACAAGGGGATCTTCACCGAGGAGCATGTCGTCGGGGACGAGCCTGTGGCCGAGACCGGCGCTGTCGACGCTAGCTCGACGGAGTAGGGGAACCTGGATGGCGACCCTGCGCGATATCAAGAACCGCATAGGCAGCGTGCAGTCGACCCGGCAGATCACCCGCACCATGGAGATGGTCTCCACCGCGAAGCTGAAGAAGGCGCAGACGCGCATCGAGAACGCGCGCCCGTACGCGTTGGCGATGGCCGAGGTCTTGGGCAACGTCGTCCGCTACGTCGAGAACGTGAGCCACCCGTTGCTCGAGGTGCACCCGGAGCGCAAGCGTGTCGCGCTTATCTCGATCGTGTCTGACCGAGGGTTCGCGGGTGCCTTCAACAGCAACATCATCCGTCTGACCGAGCGCACCATGGCCGAGTTCGCTGCCGACGGTGTCGACGTCGAGATGATCCTCGCCGGCAAGAAGGCCCTCGGCTACTTCCGCTATCGGGGCGTCGAGCCGTCGGTCTCGCTCGTCGGCAACTCCGACAAGCCGTCATACGAGGAGGCTCGTTCGATCGCCGACCACGTGATGAAGGAGTACGAGGAGGGCGAAGTCGACGCAGTCTACGTCCTGTTCAACCGCTTCAAGAACATCGCCGACCAGGTTCCCGAGATGCATCAGCTGCTGCCGATCGAGCACGAGGTGCTCGAATCTGCCGAAGCGGGCGTCCAGGCCGCCGGTCGCAACCTCGAGTATCTCTTCGAGCCGTCGAGCAAGCAGGTGCTCGCTGACCTGCTCCCGACGTACGTCGAGGCGCTGATCTACCGCTCGATGCTTGAGTCGGCGGCCGCCGAGCAGGGTGCCCGTCGTACCGCTATGAAGTCCGCCACAGACAACGCCTCCGAGATGATCACCACGCTGACGCGCAGCTACAACCGCGCTCGTCAGGACGCGATCTCGACCGAGATCGCCGAGATCGTCGGCGGTGCGGCAGCGCAGGAGGACAAGGGCTAGATGGCAGCTACAGAGAAGGATTCAGCTATGAACGTAGGACGCATCATTCGCGTTGTAGGCCCGGTCATCGACGCCGAGTTCCCGGCGGAGAGCATGCCGGCCATCTACAACGCCTTGAAAGTCGACGGCACCACCGAGATGGGCGAGATCCATCTGGTGCTCGAGGTCGAGGCGCACCTCGAGGGTGGGGTCGTCCGCGCAGTCGCGATGGACTCCACCGACGGAGTCACGCGCGGCATGGACGTCGTCGATACCGGCGCCCCCATGCAGATGCCGGTGGGTCCCGAGACGCTCGGCCACATCTGGTCGGTCACGGGTCACTGCATCGACGGCGAGACCGTCGAAGTCAAGCAGACGTATCCGATCCACCGCCCGGCGCCGAGCTACGACGAACTCGAGCCCAAGACCGAGATCTTCGAGACCGGGATCAAGGTCGTCGACCTGCTCGAGCCCTACATCAAGGGCGGCAAGACGGGGTTGTTCGGCGGTGCCGGTGTCGGCAAGACCGTCATCATCATGGAACTCATCAACAACCTCGCCTTGCAGCACGGTGGCACGTCCGTGTTCACCGGTGTGGGCGAGCGTACCCGAGAGGGCACCGACCTCTGGATCGAGATGAAGGAGTCGGGCGTCATCGAGAAGACCGTGCTCGTGTACGGTCAGATGAACGAGCCTCCCGGAGCGCGTCTGCGTGTCGGCCTTGCCGGCCTCACCGCCGCCGAGTACTTCCGCGACCAGGGCCAGGACGTACTCCTCTTCATCGACAACATCTTCCGCTTCACCCAGGCGGGCTCGGAAGTCTCCGCGCTTCTCGGACGCATGCCGTCCGCCGTCGGCTACCAGCCCACGCTGGCCACCGAGATGGGCGACCTGCAGGAGCGCATCACGTCGACCAAGACCGGCTCGATCACGTCGGTTCAGGCGATCTACGTTCCCGCCGACGACCTCACCGACCCGGCGCCGGCTACGGCGTTCACCCACCTTGACGCCACCACGGTTCTCTCGCGTGGTATCGCCGAGATGGGCATCTACCCCGCCGTCGATCCGCTCGAGTCCTCGTCGCGCGCGCTCGACCCGTCGGTCGTCGGCGAAGAGCACTACGCGGTCGCTCTGCAGGTGCAGCGCATCCTCCAGCGCAACAAGGACCTGCAGGACATCATCGCGATCCTCGGCATGGACGAGCTTTCCGAAGAGGACAAGCTCACCGTCGCCCGCGCACGCAAGATGCAGCAGTTCCTGTCGCAGCCGTTCTTCGTCGCCTCGCAGTTCACGGGCATGGACGGCAAGTACGTCAAGCTCGAGGACACGATCAAGGGCTTCAAGATGATCGCGGACGGCGAGTGCGACGACATCCCCGAGCAGGCGTTCCGCTACGTCGGCCCCATCGAGGAGGCCCTCGCAAAGGCCGCCGAGATGGCCGCGACGGTCTAGGGGAGTCGACACATGGCCCGGACACTACTCTGCGAGATCGTCACTCCCGAATCCATCCTCTACACCAACGAGGTGCGGATGGTCGTCGCCACAACGGCGCAGGGCGAGATCGGCATTCTGCCGCTCCATGCGCCCATCGTGACCACACTCGCAGCGGGCGAGGTCCGTCTGCGCTTTGGAGACGCCGCCGCAGACTGGGAGTTCTTCTCCATCAACGGGGGCTACCTGCAGGTCCACGAGGACAAGGTCATCGTCCTTGCCGACGCGGCGATCCCCGTGTCACAGATCGATGCGGCGCGAGCGCGTGAGTCGGCGGCGCTGATCAAGGAGCGCCTCGGCGAGCTTCCCGCGGAGAGCGAGGAGCGCGACAACCTGCTTCGTGACCTGAACTGGGCAGAGGTCCAGGCGCGCGTCGCCGAGAAACGCGGCTAGTACCACGAACCGGCACGTACTACCGGGGGCGGACTCGCGTGAAGCGGGTCCGCCCCCGCTGCGCGCGGTCGTCGCCCCGGTTCACGGGAGCATGACGACCGAAGGGCCTCTCGGAAAGGTGCGCTATCCTGTCACCCATGGAATCCATCACAGTCCGCGGCGGCCGGCCACTCTCCGGCGAGGTCCGCGTCGAGGGTGCGAAGAACTCCGCGCTCAAACTCATGGCCGCAGCCCTGCTCGCTCCGGGGTCCTCGCGCATCACCAACGTCCCCGACATCGCCGATGTCGAGATGATGGCGGAGGTGCTCGCCGGACTCGGCGCGCGGGTGGTGCGAAGCGACCACTCCCTGACCGTCGACGCGACCGAGATCACCAGCTTCGAGGCGCCGTACGAGATGGTGGCCGCGATGCGTGCCTCCATCTCAGTGCTCGGCCCGTTGGTGGCACGCTACGGTCAGGCGCACGTTGCGATGCCCGGCGGCTGCAACATCGGTTCGCGCAAGATCGACATGCACATCAGGGGGCTCACCGAGCTGGGGGTCGAGATCCGCACCGGGCACGGCTACATAGACGCGATCGCTCCCGCCGGAGGCCTGCGCGCGGCGCACGTCGTCCTCGACTTCCCGAGCGTCGGGGCGACTGAGAACCTGCTCACCGCATCGAGCGTCGCGCATGGTACCACGGTGATAGAGAACGCCGCGCGCGAACCCGAGATCGTCGACCTCATCGCCTTCCTCAACGGCATGGGTGCGCGCATCAGCGGCGGGGGTACATCCACCCTCACCATCGAGGGTGTGGAGTCGCTGCACCCCGTCGAGCACCGTGTCGTCGGGGACCGTATCGAGGCGGGCACGTTCGTCGTCGCCGGCGCGATCACCGGCGGACCGGTCACCGTGACCGGATTCGATCCCGCGCACCTTGAACTCGTCCTGGCGAAACTCGTGCAGGCCGGCTGCGAGATCACCGTCCTGGCCGACGGCGTCACGGTCGAGCGGCGCACGGCCGCGCGCCCCGTCGACGTCCAGACGCTTCCCTATCCCGGGTTCCCCACGGACATGCAGGCTCAGTTCATGGCACTCATGGCCATCGCCGAGGGCAACAGCATCATCACGGAGAACGTCTTCGAGAACCGGTTCATGTTCGCCGACGAGCTCTCCCGCATGGGTGCCGACATCCGGATCGAGGGCCATCACGCGCTGGTCAAGGGCGTCGCGAGGCTGTCTGCGGCTCCGGTGAAGTGCCCGGACCTGCGTGGAGGTGCGGCGCTCGTGCTGGCGGCCCTGGTCGCCGACGGTGAGACGGTCATCGGCGACATCTTCCACATCGACCGCGGCTACGAGGGGTTCGTGGAGAAGCTCTCGCTGCTCGGGGCTGACATCAAGCGTGCGTCGACGTAGACGCGCCAGAAGCTGGAGAGGGGACTCGAACCATCATGCTTGATCGCGCCGCTATCGAAGCAATCATTCCGCACCGCGCTCCATTCCTGCTCATCGACCGGGTGCTCGAGATGGAACCGGGTGTCTCGGCGGTCGGCGAGCTCGACGTCGTCGACTCCGCCTTCTGGGTGCCCGGCCACTTTCCTGACTATGCCGTGATGCCCGGCGTGTTGATCGTCGAGTCCCTCGCGCAGGTCGGCGCCGTGGCGCTCCTCTCGCTCGCAGAGAACCGGGGCAAGCTCGCGTTCTTCGCGGGCATCGACAAGGTCCGCTTCAAGCGTCAGGTCGTGCCGGGGGAGACGCTCCGCCTCGACTGCGCCATCACGCGCATGCGGGGGCCCATCGGTTTCGGCGAGGCCCGGGCGACCGTCGAGGGCGAACTGGCGTGTTCGGGCGAACTCATGTTTGCGATAAAATAGCGGGGTTTACCGCTCGGCCGTCGTGGTTCGTTCCGAGGGAAGCTCGCGTGAGCGCCCCTGACTGATTGGGAGAACGTCGAACATGTCCCTTCTGCAGCGTCTCAGTGATGGCAGCGCCGTGTTCGGCGTCGTGGGCCTCGGCTACGTGGGTCTGCCTCTGGTCGTGGAGATGGCCCGTTCCGGGCATCACGTCATCGGCATCGACGTCGCCGCGGGCAAGGTCGCCGAGGTATCGGCTGGACGGAGCTACATCCCCGACGTCCCCTCCGAGGAACTCGCCGAGATGGTCTCGGATGGACTCATCGAGGCCACGACCGACTTCTCGCGCGCAGGGGAGTGCGACGTGATCGTCATCTGCGTCCCGACGCCGCTCGACGAGATGAAGGAGCCGGACACGTCCTTCATGGAGTCCGCCGCCCGTCAGATCGCGCCGTACCTGCGCCCGGAGATGCTGGTCACGCTCGAGTCGACGACCTATCCCGGTACCACCGAGGAGATCGTGCAGCCGATCCTGGAGACCTTCGACCTGAAGGTGGGAACCGACCTTCATCTGGCGTTCTCGCCGGAGCGCGTCGATCCCGGCAACCCCGTCTACCAGACCAAGAACACGCCCAAGGTGGTCGGAGGCGTGACGAAGGAATGCACTGAGGTCGCTGTAGCGTTCTACGAGCGCTTCCTCGACACGGTCGTCCCGGTGTCCTCGACACGCACCGCCGAGATGACGAAGCTGCTCGAGAACATCTTCCGTTGCGTCAACATCGCGCTCATGAACGAGCTCCTGCTGGTCAGCGAGCGCATGGGCATCAACATCTGGGAGGTCGTCGACGCGGCCAAGACCAAGCCCTTCGGCTTCATGCCGTTCTATCCCGGGCCCGGTCTGGGCGGACACTGCATCCCGATCGACCCGTTCTACCTTTCATGGAAGGCCCGGCAGTTCGATATGCACACCGAATTCATCGAGTTGGCTGGCAAGACCAATGAGGCGATGCCGTACTACGTGGTCGAGCGCCTTGCGAGCGCACTGAACACTCACCGCAAGCCGCTCGCCGGAAGTCGAGTGCTGATCCTCGGCATCGCCTACAAGGCGAACATCGACGACATGCGTGAGTCGCCCGCCATCAAGATCGCAGAGCTCCTTCTGGTCAAAGAGGCCGACGTGGTCTACCACGATCCCTTCGTGTCCGAGTTCTCCGTAGGAGGCGTCAGCATCCCGCAGGTCGAGCTCACCGCCGAGAGCCTGGCCGAGATCGATGCCGTTGTCGTGGTCACCGACCACTCGGATGTGGACTACGCCCTGGTCGTCGAGGCGAGCAAGCTGATCCTCGACACGCGAAACGCGCTGAAGGCCTTCGACGACGTCAAGGTGGTGCGTCTCTAGCATGACCGCCTACATCCATCCCACCGCGCTCGTGAATCCGGGCTTCGTGCCCGCGCCGTTCACGATCATCGACGAAGGCGCGGCCATCTTCGCCGACGTCAGGATCGGTTCCTTCGTGCGGGTGCACGCGGGTGCTCGCATCCACGAGGGCTGCGTCATCGGTGACCACGTGACCATCGGTGCCGGAGTCGAGCTGCACGATGGCGTCGTCGTTTCGGACTTCGCGTTCGTCGGCAAGGAACCGGACCGCTGGAGCGACAGCGAGACCGACTCGGAGCTTCCTACCGGCGCCTCGATCGGGGCGGGTTCCGCGATCGGGAGCCACGTCGTCATTCAGCTCGGCGCGACCCTGGGTCAAGGGTGCGAGGTAGGCGACAACTCCGGAATCGCCGAGGAATGCGTTCTCGGAGACGACGTGCGGATCGAGCGGGGGGTGACCCTGGGGCGTGGAGTCAGCATCGGGGAAGGGGCGATCGTAGGCTCAGGAGCCTTCGTGGCGCCCGGTGTGGGAATCGCCGGGGGCGAGATCGTCGCGCCCGCCAGTGTCCGCGGGGCGTCCGTGCGGCGCGACGACGAGGTAACGAGTAGGTCACGCCCCGACTGCGGGAGGGTGCCTGGCAGCTCCCGCGGCACCTCGTTTGCTCAGGAGATGGCTTCCGCGACTTGCCCGGGCGTACCCGCGGCATGCGGCACACGGTAAGATAGAGACAGCCGGGCGGCACGGTATGCCGTCGAGGCGTAGGGTATCGACAGGAGATGCATGGGCAAGCACACACCAGGAGGCGCGTCTGGCGTTCCGGGGGGCGAGGGCAGACGCAGGGGCTCCGACGGCGGCAAGCGCCGAGTCCCTGCCGAGCGGCGTCGCACCCCCGGAGAGCGCACCACGTCAGCGGGCGCGCGCGGCGGTGCCGACTCCTACCAGCTTGAGGACGCGGCTTCTCGGCGAAGGGGATCGCTGGAGGCGGCACCGGCGCGCCTCAGGATGGAACGCGACCGTCGCCGGGCAGGTGCGAAACGGATCGCTGCCATCGTGGTCGCGGTCGTCGTGGTGCTGCTCGTGGTCGCGGGCGGAGGCGTGTTCGCCTACGCCCAGCACATCCAGAAGACCATGCAGAGCACCATCGTGAAGCAGCAGAAGCTCAACCCCGCCCTCAAGCCGGCCGAGCCCATGAAGCCGTTCACGCTGCTGCTTCTGGGTGCCGACCACCGCAAGGGTGAGACAGCGTACCGGACCGACACCATCATCTTCGCCAAGATCGACCCCCAGCAGAAGAAGGTCTGGCTGCTGTCGATTCCCCGTGACACGCAGGTGCTCATACCCAAGCACGGCTACGACAAGATCAACGCGTCGCATGCTCTGGGCGGTCCCGAGTTGACCATCAAGACGGTGGAGGAGTTCACCGGTGTGCCCATCAACCACTACGTGGAGGTCAACTTCCAGGGCTTCCAGGGAGCAGTGGACGCGCTCGGTGGTGTGTGGGTGAACGTACCGCACGCCATCAACGACAAGAAGGCGGCGAGCCAGAGCGTCCACCAGCGTGCCGCCAAGATTCCTGCAGGCTACCAGCTCCTTGACGGCGAACATGCGCTCACCTTCGTCCGAACACGCGACTTCGCCGATGCTGACATCTCTCGGATGAAGGACCAGCAGATATTCTTCAAGGCCGTCGCGGACCAGATGGCGAAGTCGACCGACGCTCACCAAGCTCATTCGCGCGATCAACGCGGCTGCCCCCTACATCCAGACCGACATGTCGCTCATGCAGATGATCAAGACGGCCGTCGCGCTCAAGGACGCCGGCTCGGCCAACATGTACACCGCCACGATCGACGGCGAATGGAAGAGCCCCTACATCTACACCAATGCGACGTTGAAGAAGAAGCTGCTCGCCGACGTCAAGGCGGGTCGCAGCTTCGAGCCGACCCCGTCCGCCCCCGCATCGTCCACGGCGGCCGCCAAGAAGAAGGCCGCTGCGAGCGCCGCAGCGAAGAAGCCGGCAGCGATCCAGGTGACCGTCCGCAACGGCGCCGGGATCTCGGGTATCGCCAAGCAGGCCGGTCTGATCCTCAAGGCGAAAGGCTTCACCGCTCGGCGAGACCGGGAACGCCAACCAGAGCGTCTACAAGAAGACGCTCGTGGTCTACAAGACCGACCGGGCGGCAGCCGAGCAGGTCGCGGCTGCGCTCATGCCGGGGATCGTCGATCGTGGAGAGCCGCGGGATGTACTCCTACCCGACGGAGATCCTCGTCGTTGTCGGCAAGGACTGGGACGCGAGCAAGATCCCTGTCGCCCAAGTCTTGACGAACTAGCCCATGCCGATGCGTGACTCCTGCCGACGTACCGCGTCGAGGGCGGGCGCCTAGTGGGTGCGGAGACGGCGCCGCGTCGCGGGCTCGGACTCAAGCGCTTGGGCAGCAACGCGAGCATGACGTTCGTCGCGAACCTCGCGGCCGCGGGAATCGGGTTCGGACTGTCGATCCTGCTCACTCGTGGGCTCGGAACCCAGGGTTTGGGCACGTACGCGCTCGCGCTCCTGCTCCCCAACACGATGGTGTTGTTGCTCGAGTTCGGGATCACCTACGCCAATGTCTACTACATCGGCCGAGGTGACGTGAACGCACGCGAGGTCATGCGTGCCAACCTCTGGATATGGGGCTTCGTCACGGTGATGGGGCTGGTCGCCGCCGGAGCCATCATCTACTTCAAGGGCGCCCAGTGGTTCCCCGGCATCCCGACCGCGATGATGATCGTCGCGATATTCTCCTTCCCACCCAATCTGCTTCAGTTCTACTGCCGCTCGATCCTCCAGGGCTACCAGGACTTCCGCCGCTACAACTACCTCACGGTCATCGTCGCAGCTGACGACTTCTGGTTCTCTCGGCCGTGCTCATCCTCGGTGTTCCATCTGGGTGTCGGCGCGGCGCTCGGCGCGTTCTTGGTCGGGCAGCTGCTCTCGCTGCTCTTCACGGTCATCGCCCTGGCGCCGTACTTGAAGAGGACTCCCAAGGACGAGGTCCGCGAGCACTGGTGGACGTACGGCCGTCACGCGGTCAGCTATGGATGGAAGCAGCACCTCGGGGCGGTGGTCGCGTTCGTCAACTACCGCGTCGACCTCTTCTTCGTCAACCTGATGCTCAGTCCGGCCACGGCCGGTGTGTACTACATCGCCATCCAGCTGGGCGAGAGCATGTGGATGATCTCGAAGGTCGTCAGCACGGTGCTGCTGCCTCGTCTCGCGGAGCTCCACGGCGAGGAGCAGACGCGTCTCGAGCTGACACCGCTCATCACGCGGCTCGTGTTCTGCTTCACGGCGGCTGCGGCCGTGGTCGTCGCGCTGCTCTCCCCTTTGATCGTCCAGCTTGTGGGGACCGGAGGCGACCATGGCGGCCAACGCACTCGTCTGGCTGCTCCCCGGAATCGTGATGGGGGCCGCGACCCGCATCGTCGCCTACGACTTCTCGGCCCGCGGCAAGCCGATCTACAACTCGTACCTATCCATCGTCGTGATGGTCATCAACGTCATCGCGAACCTGATCCTCATCCCGCGGCTCGGCATGATCGGCGGAGCGATCTCGACCACGATCGCCTACACCTTCAACTCCATCGCGACGGCGGTCCTCTACCGTCGTTTCAGCGACCTCCCGACATGGAAGCTGTTCATAATGCAGCGTGAGGACTTCGCGCTCCTCGGCGATGCAGGCGTGATCGCCATGAACAGGTTCCGGAGAAGGGGGGACGGACGTGGGTAGCGAGAATCCGGCGCACGTCCTGCTCATCCCTTCGTGGTACGCCACCTCGTCCAATCCGGTCGGCGGCTCGTTCTTCCGCGAGCAGGCCCGTGCCCTGGCTCGCGCAGGGCATCGTGTCGGAGTGATCGCGCCCAACCTGCGCTCGGTGCGCGAACTCCCCGCGGGGCTCGTCGGCGCGACCCGTGGCATCGAGTTCGAGGACGACGACGGCATCGCGACGTACCGCCTTGAAGGCGCGCAGCTCCTGCCCGGCCTCAAGCCCGCGAACGACCGCGCCTGGATCTCGGCCGGCCGCAAGCTGTTCGCTCGCTACCTCGCCGAGCAGGGCCGGCCCGACGTCCTGCATGCGCATGCCACGTTCATGGCCGGCATCGTCGGCGCGGAGCTGAAGCGCGAGAGCGGGATCCCGCTCGTCATCACCGAGCACAGCACCGTGTACCAGCGACGTCCGATTCCCGAGTTTCAGCTCGAAGAGGCGCGTGCGGCGCTGGTCCTCGCCGACGCACGGCTGGTGGTCAGTCCTCAGCTCGGCGCGGCGATGGAGCAGGTTGTCGGTGAGGCGGCCTGCCCGTGGGAATGGGTCCCCAACGTCGTGGATTCGGCGTTCCTCGACGCGGAACTCCGCTCAGAGCGGAAGCCCGGTCCCTTCCGGTTCCTCAACGTCGCCTTCCTCCATGAGAAGAAGGGTCACGCCGATCTCCTCGCCGCGTTCGCGGATCGCTTTGGCGGCGACCAGGCTGTCGAACTGCGCATCGGGGGCGACGGGCCCGAGCGCGAGAGACTGCGCGAGGATGCCCGGGCCCTCGGAATCGCCGAGCAGGTCGTCTGGCTTGGAGCGCTCGATCGCCTGGCTGTTCGCGATGAGATGCTGGCGGCGGACGTCTTCGTACTGCCGAGTCGCCTCGAGACGTTCGGGGTCGTGTTGATCGAGGCGCTGGCATGCGGTCTTCCCGTCATCGCTACGAGCTCCGGGGGTCCCGAATGCGTCATCGTCGACGGGGACGGCGTGCTGGTTCCGGTAGGCGATGTCAGTGCGCTCGGAGCTGCGATGGAGGAGCTGAAGGGCGGCATCATCGGATTCGACGCCGGCGCCATCCGTAGCAGATGTGCCGCCCGCTTCGGAGAGCCTGCACTCCTCGGCAAGCTCGAGCGCGTCTACGCTCGGGTCACGGCCCGAGGGGGCACGCCGTGAGTACCGCACGGAGCGGCGCCGAGTCCCCGGGCAGGTCGCCAACGGTGCGGTTCGCTTGACGAGGATTGCCTCGCGCCTAGAATTGCCACTACGGACGTCCTGTGCGACGTCCGCCTGACACTCTCCACTGGAGGCTTTTGTGCAGATCTTCGACAGGAAGTACCGGCTGTTCGGCATCATCAACCCCATCGACCTGCTCGTCGTCGTCGCGCTGATCGTGGCCGGCCTGGTCGCCTGGAAGCTTCTGTGGGGCGGGAGCAACACGGCAGTGCCTGTGGCCAAGCTCCAGGATGTCGAGTACACCATCATGTGCAGCCCGATACGCAACTACTCCGACGGCATGGTCCGGGTCGGGGATCCGGTCTCGACCAAGACCTCGGGTGCCACGATCGGGAACATCGTGTCCGTGGAGACCAGCCCGACTCCGGGCGATGTGTTCAACCTCAAGACCGGCCAGATCCAAGGGTACGGCAGCACATTCTTCACCGACGTCTACATTCGCGTGAAGGCGAAGGGGGACCCGACGGCGACCGGCGTGAGTGTGGGAAACACCCAGATTCGCAACAACGAACTCATCCAAGCTGTCACCCCCACGTTTCAGTGCGACACCGCAATCGTGACCGACCTCAAGTTCGACGGCGAGTAGCGGGTGGCGTTTCGGATGACCGAGTCCCATGCGCGGAGCGTCGCGGCGATCGGTCTGATCCTGCTCATCGTCGCGGTCACCGCCACCGGCCGAACCATTGGGATCGGGCCGGTGTCGGCTGACACCATCGTGCTGGGGGTGCCGCTAGCGATCCTGCTCTGCCTACCGTACGTGCGGTATCGAGGCGTCGCTTCTGCGCCGTCCTATCTGCTCGGCCCCGCCGCCCTCCTGTTCATGCTGGGGGCCGTGCTGAGTGTCGCCTGGAACGGTGCGAATGCGGACTCGTATCTGACCGTCGTGCGCTACGCCTCCTACCTCCTGCTGGCGTTCGTCGTCTCGATCGTCACGCAGGACGCGGCGTTCCGGCGACTGATCCTGTGGATCTTGGCGCTCAGCTGCGCGGTGACGGCGGTGCTCGCCTTCCAGCAGTTCTTGAACCCTCCTCCGTTGATTCCGGGCGAGGCGTATCTCGGCGCGGACATCAAGACCCGCGTCGCGGGCACGTTCTACAACTCGAACTTCTACGCCGAGTACCTGGTGCTCATGGCGGGCGTCGTCATCGCGCTGGTCCTGACCGAGAAGCGATGGGGGCGGCTGATCGCCGGCGCCATCGGCATCGGCGGGGTGGTGGCGCTCTTCCTGACCTACACCCGCGGCAGCTGGCTGGCGTTGGCCGTCGGCCTCGTCGTCTTCATCGTTCTGACCGACATCCGCTACCTCGTTCTGCTCGCCGCAGGCGGCGTCGTGGCGGTCGTCGCGGTACCCGGAGTGCTCACTCGTCTGTCCGCCTCGACCGCCAATGAGAAGACCGCGAGTTTCCGGCTGGGGCTGTGGAAGGTCGCCGGCGAGACGATCAGGCGCCATCCCGTGTTCGGAGTGGGAGTCGGTGACTTCCTTCGTGGCTACCGTGAGGTCGTCACGACGCGAGCTGATCTCTACGTCGGGTACCTGGGGTTCGGTGCGCACAACGCCTACTTCGCACTTCTCGCCGAGATCGGTGTGGTCGGCGGGCTCGCGTTCCTGGTCCTGACGCTCACCTACGCGACAAAGGGGCTGTTCGTGGCAACCCGCGAGGGCGTCAGCCACGAAGTCAAGTACACGGCTCTCGGCTTGAGCGTCGGGCTCATCGGCGTTCGTCGTCAACACGTTCACGAGCAACACGTTCCAGCATCCTCAGCCGGCGCTGTTCTTCTGGATCATCTCGGGCATCGTGGCGGGCCTGGGCACCGGCTTGTGGCAGGCGGACGTCAGGCCCCAGCCTTGCGTGGTCATCCGGGAGGAGGGGCTTGTCGGCGGCTCAGCGTTCACGTCGTGGGTGAGACGCGTGCGCTGTGCCACCGACACGTTCTGGCGTCAGAGCTACGCCTTCTCCCGGCTCGCCGTCCCGCGCGGCCCGCAAGCCGGCTGGTACGAGTCGAGCTTCTTCATGCGGGCGATCTTCGGCTCAGCCGGCTCTGACGCCCGGAAGAGCGGCTGAACCCGATGGCTCGTGCGAGAGCCGCCCGCGCAGGGGGGATCACATGCGCTTCTCGGTAGTGGTGCCCGCCTACAATGCGGCCGGCACACTCGAGACGACCGTGCGCTCGGCGCTGGAGCAGGGCCTCGACGAGCTTCGAGGTCGTCATCTCCGACGACGGCTCCACCGACGACACGCTCGCCGTAGCTCGATCGCTCGCGGCCGCCGACTCGCGGGTCAGCGTCGTGACCGCCGAGAACGGCGGCTGCGCCGCTGCGCGCAACCGGGGATTCGAGGCGGCCCGCGGCGAGTACTGCGTGCTGCTGGACTCCGATGATCGGCTCATGGCCGACTACCTGTCGGCCATGTCGGCATTCATCGACGCGAGGCCCGGTTTCGACATCTACTCCTGCAACGGCACGCGCCTCATGGCCGACGGGCTGTCCGAGCCGTTCCTCTCGGGCTCGGCGTACTCGCGCGAGACCTCGTGGACGCTCGACGACATCATCATCGTCAACCACATCTACGTCACCGCAGTCGTCCGGCGCGATCTTTGGGAGCGTGTCGGCGGCTTCACGACGGGTCTCCGCTACGCCGAGGACTACGACTTCTGGTTGCGAGCGCTCGCGCTCGGCGCCCGCCAGATCTACACCCCGCAGCGACTGGCCGTCTACATGGAACGGGTGGGCGGCAAGTCCAAGACACCGGATGGCGCACGCCGAGACGCAGATCGGCATCTTCACGCGCCTTGCGGCGATGCCTGAACTCAACGACGACGCAGCGCGAGTTGTGCGCCAAGAAGCTCGAGCTGCTCCACACGCGGATCGCGCGCGTGGAGCTCGAGGCACGCCTGCAGCGCGGGCAGTACGCCGGTGCGCGCCGGGAGTACCTCGGTGTGCGTTCGGCCTACAACTCCCAGGCGATGTACGCGGCGGGCCTGGCGCTCATGCTGGTCAGCCCCCGGCTCTATGCGCGCGTGTTCCGCAGTCGTGACGCCCGGAGGAAGGCCTCATGAGCGGGGCACCTGCCGAGAGGCCGCTTCGGGTCCTCATGCTCTCGAACATGTACCCGTCGGCCGAGGAGCCCGGCTACGGATCGTTCATTCAGCGGCAGGAGCGCGAACTGACCGATCGCTTCGGAGTCGAGATCAAGCTCATCGCAACCCCGCGGCGCGGAGAGGGTATGGCGAACTTCGCGAAGTACGCGTGGCTGCTGTGGCAGACCCTCTCGGCGACGGTTCTGGGCGGCTACGACATCGTGCACGCCCACTACCTGATGCCCGTAGCCGCCTTCGCGCTCATTCCCGCCGGTCTGCGGCGAAAGCCGCTCGTCCTCACCGCTCACGGCACCGACATCTTCTCGGGGACGGTCTGGCCCTGGCGGCCGCTCATCGCGCGGGCGCTTCGTTCGGCGTGCGGCATCATCGTGGTGTCGGAGTTCCTCGCCGAGCGCCTCGCCGAGAACTTCGGCATCGCGCAGGTGCCGGGGCGCGAGTTCGTCATCGCCAACATGGGGGTCAACACCGAGCGCTTCACTCCGGGTGATGCCGCCTCGCTCAAGGCGGCGGCCGGGATTCCCGCCAGCGCCGCGCACCTTCTCTTCGTCGGCAACTTCGTCGAGCAGAAGGGCGTCGTCGACCTCGCGCGCGCGCTCGTCAAGCTCGCCGAGCGGGGAGTGGAGTTCCGCGCGACGATGCTGGGGCACGGCCCGGAGATGACCGAGGTCCTGCGAATCGTCGAGCCGCTGGGCGAGACCGTGCAGTTCCGCACGGTCATCTCGCATGCGATGCTCGTCGACGTGTTCCGCTCGGCCGACCTGTTCGTCCTGCCGTCACGCCGCGAAGGCGTCGGTCTCCTCGTCTGCCTCGAGTCGTTGTCCTGTGGCGTGCCCGTCGTCGCGGGACGGGCGGGTGGCCTGCCCGAGATCGTCCACGACGGCGAGAACGGTGTACTCGTCGAACCAGCCGACCCCGATGCACTCGCCGACACGATCCAAGGCCTGATCGAGGATCCCGAACGGCGCTCGGCCCTCGCGGCGGCCGCCCGTGCCAGTGCTCTGCCGTACAGTGAGTCCGCTCAGGCTGCGCAAGGTTCACAGGGTCTACGAGGAGTGTGCTCGCAGCTGATGCGCATCTGGATCGACATCACCAACTCGCCGCACGTGCTCTTCTTCGACCCCATCATCCGCGACCTGACCGACGCCGGGCATGAGGTGTCCGTGACCGCGCGGGACTACGCGCAGACCGTGGACCTGCTCGCTCAGAAGCGGATCTCGCTACTCGCTCATCGGCAGGCATCGCGGAGCCCACGCGTCGGCGAAGGCGATCGGGCTCCTGAGCCGTTCGACGGCGCTGATCGCCTACGGGCGCGGCAAGCGCTTCGACGTCGCGTTCAGCCACAACTCCAACGACCTGGCCGTGGCGGCCTGGATCCTGCGGATCCCGCACCTCGTGGTGCACGACTACGAGCACGCCAAGACCTCGTATGCGGTCAACGCCCGTCTGGCGACCCGCATCCTGGTGCCGGAGGCCATTCCGACGGCCGCGATCGTCGCGCACGGGGCACGGCCCGCCAAGGTCGGTCACTTCCCCGGGCTCAAGGAGCACGTCTACCTGGGGCCGGACACTCCGGCCGAGGATCTGAGGGAGCTCCTCGGCGCCACCGGCGACCGGGTGCTGGCCGTGCTCCGGCCTCCCGCGACGATGTCCGCGTATCACCTCGGCTTCGGCAACGAGCTCTTCTCGCAGCTCATCTCGGCGATCGGCGAGCGGGACGACGTGGCCGGGGTGCTCGTGCCCCGCACCAAGGCCCAGGCCGCGGAGCTCATACCCACGCTTCCGAAGAACGTGTTCGTGCCCGACGGCGTCCTGGATGGCCCGTCGCTCATCAGCAGCGCCGATCTCGTCGTCTCGGCGGGCGGCACGATGAACCGCGAGGCCGCCGTACTCGGCACTCCGGCCTACACGGTGTTCGCGGGAAAGCAGGGCGCGGTCGACGACGATCTGATCAGGCGGGGACTGCTCGTCGACGCGCAGGAAGTCGCCGACGTGAGGTTCGTCCGCAAGCAGCCCACGGGCGGCTGGATCGTCGAGAACCGCAGCGGGATCCTCGACGAGCTCTACCGGCTCGCCCGGGGCTGAGGGCGGCGGCTGGAAGCCACGCGGCTTTCGGGCATAGTCCCTAGCAGCGCACCGATCACAGCGTCCCCAGCCGCCGAGGAGGCCTTGCTCATGTCAGACGAGTTCCACGTCGCACTACCGCCGTTGCTGGAATCCTTGGGCCCGGTCGAGGTCGCGCTGATCCTCGGCTCCGGGCTCTCCGAGCTCGCCGATGCCATCGAACGGCCGACGGTGGTCCCGTTCGCCGAGATCCCCGGCTTCCCGCGTGCCGAGCGAAACGTGGTCGGCCATCGCGGCCGTCTGGTCGTGGGCGACCTGGGCGGCAAGCGCGTCGTCGCGTTCCAGGGCAGGATCCACTGCTACCAGGGCTTCTCGGCGCGGGAGGTCTCGTTCCCGGTTCGTCTGGCGAGCGCCATGGGTGCCGAGACGCTCGTGGTCACCAACGCGGCCGGCGGTATCGCGCCCGAACTCGCGGTCGGCGACATCGTGCTCATCAGCGACCACGTGAACCTGATGGGCGACAACCCGCTCGTCGGCTGGCCGGGGCCCGAAGGGGGCAACCCGTTCATCCCGATGCGGGACGCCTACGACCCCGAACTGCGGCGCATCGCCGTGGAGTGCTCGGCGCAGACCGGCGTCGCACTCGTCCCCCGGGGCGTGTACCTGGGACTGCTCGGCCCGAGCTACGAGACGCCGGCCGAGGTGGCCATGTGCCGGGGGCTGGGAGCCGACGTCGTCGGGATGTCGACCGTCCCCGAAGTCATCGCCGCGCGCGCTCTCGGGATGCGCGTGCTCGGCCTCTCGCTCGTGACCAACGCCGCTGCCGGTGTCGGGCTCGCCCACGCGGAGGTGCTTGAAACCGGCCGGCTCGCCGCCGAGGGCATGCGCGCGCTCGCACTTGCTATACTTCTGCGGTTGCCATAGCGGACCTGAGGGACCATATCCCGGTCAGGCCTCGAGTTGAAGAAGGAGTCACCATGAATCACGACATCAAAGACGCGGCGCTCGCCGATGCCGGCAAGGCGCGCATCGAGTGGGCAGACGCCGACATGCCGGTGCTCGCCAGCATCCGCGAGCGCTTCGAGGCCGAGAAGCCGCTCGACGGCGTGCGCATCAGTGCGTGCCTGCACGTCACCACCGAGACCGCGAACCTCATGCGCACGCTCAAGGCCGGAGGCGCCGAGATCGTGCTGGCGGCCAGCAACCCGCTCTCCACGCAGGACGACGTCGCCGCCGCGCTGGTCGAGCACTACGGCATCCGCACCTACGCGATCAAGGGCGAGGACACCGACACCTACTACGCGCACATCGACGAGGCCATCGCCTTCAAGCCGCACATGACGATGGACGACGGCGCCGACGTCGTCGGCCGGATCCACGCCGAGTTCCCCGAGGCGCTCACGGACATCATCGGCGGCACCGAGGAGACCACGACCGGCGTCATCCGCCTCGCGGCCATGGCCGCCGACGGCGCGCTCAAGTACCCGATCGTGGCCGTCAACGACGCCGACACCAAGCACCTGTTCGACAACCGCTACGGCACCGGCCAGTCCACGCTCGACGGGGTCATCCGCGCCACCAACCGGCTGCTCGCCGGCCGCACCGTGGTCGTCTCGGGCTACGGCTGGTGCGGACGCGGCATCGCGAGCCGCGCCGAGGGCATGGGCTCCAACGTCATCGTCCTCGAGGTCGATCCGCTTCGCGCCCTTGAGGCGCACATGGACGGCTACCGCGTCATGCCCGCCGTCGAGGCCGCCGCGTTCTGCGACATCTGGATCACGGTCACCGGCGACCTCAATGTCATAGACGAGGACTCGTTCGCCGCGATGAAGGACGGCGCCATCATCTGCAACTCCGGCCACTTCAACGCCGAGATCAACATCCCGCGCCTTCGCGAGATGTCGGTGTCCAGCCGCGAAGTCCGTCCGCTGGTCGAGGAGTTCACGATGGCCGACGGCCGCACCATCTGCCTGCTCGCCGATGGCCGTCTGGTCAATCTGTCGTGCGCGGAGGGTCATCCGGCCAGCGTCATGGACATGAGCTTCGCCAACCAGGCCTTGTGCGCCGAGTACATGAAGAACAACGCCGCCGACCTCGCCCCCGGCGTCTACGGTGTGCCCACCGACATCGACAAGAGCATCTCCAAGCTCAAGCTCGAGACGCTCGGCGTCAAGATCGACACGCTCACCGCCGAGCAGGAGAAGTATCTGGCGAGCTGGCAGGAAGGCACGGTCTAGCGCCATGGCTGACGAGAACACCCCGACTTCAGGCGTCGACAACATCCCACGCACCATCTGGTGGGGCGAAGACGAGGCCACCGGCCGGCCCGCGGTCTTTCTGATCGACCAGACCCGGCTCCCGCTCCAGGGAGACGTTCTCATGTGCAACGTCGCCGAGGGCGTGTGCCTCGCAATCCAGTCACTGGGTGTGCGTGGCGCGCCCGCGCTCGGAGTGGCGGCGGCGCTTGCGCTCGCACTCTGGACCGAGAACGAGGCCGGCGACATCGAGAACACCGAGGACTACCTCACCGGACTGTCCGAGGTGGCGATGGCGGTGATCTCGACCCGGCCGACTGCGGTCAACCTCGCTTGGGGCGCGGAGCGCGTCCGCCGCGTCGCCATGGACAACATGGATCTGCCGCTCGAGGAGCTCAAGGCGCTCGTCGTACAGGAGGCCCTCAACATGGAGGCCGAGGACGAGAAGCGCAACCGGATGATCGGCGAGCACGGGGCCGCGCTCCTGCCCGATGAGGCCAAGGTGCTCACGCACTGCAACGCCGGCTCGCTCGCCACGGCGTACTTCGGAACCGCGCTGGGCGTGATCTTCACGGCCCACGACCAGGGCAAGATCGCCCACGTCTGGGTCGACGAGACGCGGCCCGTCAACCAGGGTGGCCGGCTGACCACCTGGGAGCTCGGTTTGGCGGGCGTGCCCTTCGCGCTGATCGCCGACAGTATGGCCGGGTTCGTGATGAGCAAGGGGTGGGTCGACGCGATCATCGTCGGAGCGGACAGGATCGCTGCCAACGGCGACACCGCCAACAAGATCGGAACGTACGCCCTGGCCGTGCTGGCCAAGCACCACGGAATCCCGTTCTACGTGGCGGCGCCGACCTCGACGATCGATCTCACCATCAACTCGGGGGAGGACATCGTCATCGAGGAGCGTGATCCGCGCGAGATGATGGGCTTCACCGTCTCGGGCACCTTCGAGCCGGACTCCTCGGACGCCAGCAAGGCGTTCGACGTGCTCACCAAAGACGGCAGCTACGACATGCAGCTCACCAAGGGCCACAAGATGGTCATCGAGCGCAAGGGCGGGGGCTACAGCTTCGACGGCTGGTTCCGCATCACCCCTCCCAACGTCCAGGTCTTCAACCCGGCATTCGATGTCACGCCCGGTGAGCTGATCACGGCCATCATCACCGAACGCGGGCCGATCCGCCCGGAGCCGAACTACGAGACCACGCTCGCTCTGATGTGCATGATGTCGGGCGGGATGCACGAGCTCACAATCGAGGGCTTCGCGGGCGCGATGGCGTTCCCGAAAGCGAACTTCGGCGAGGACGTCCCCTTGGTCGACCCTCAGGACGAACCTGCTCCCGAAGACGCGTAATCCGCACGGATGAGCGCCGCTGCCCTCGCGTCCACGATTCTGACCTTCACGGCCATCGTCGGCGTGGGGGCGGCACTTCGCGCGTCCGGCATTCTTCGCCGAGAAGACGCTCGGCCCATCAACGCCATCATCATCTACGTCGGGCTCCCCGCCTTCATCTTCAACGCAGTGCACGGGGCGACTCTGAGAGTCGACCTGTGGCGCGTGGTGCTCATCGCCTGGATGGTCTTCGGCGTCATGCTCCTGCTCGGCTGGCTGGCGGCCCGTGTCCTCAGGCTCCCGGCCGAGATAGCCGGCGGCTTCATCGTCGCGACGGCGTTGGGCAACACCGGCTACATCGGGTATCCCGTCACGGAGGCGTTCCTCGGCAAGGGCAGCCTGCCGCAGGCCATCTTCTACGACGTCTTCGGCACGGTGTGCGCCCTCGCGCTGGTCGGCTTGCTGGTCGCGCAGCACTACGGGACCAATGCCGAGGCACGCATCAATCCGCTCCGCGAGCTGTTCACCTTCCCCGCGGTCATCGCGCTGCTGGTCGCCCTGCTCCTGCGCTCGGTTGCGATTCCGAGTCTGGTAAGCGACGGGTTAGGACTGCTTGCGAGCATGGTGGCGCCGCTGATCATGCTCTCGGTCGGCCTTTCGCTTCGTGCGAGCACCATGGTCACGCAGCGAACCCCTCTCGCGGTGCTCTCGGTGCTGCGTCTGATCGTGGCCCCGGTCATTGCGATCGGCTTGGGATGGCTGCTCTTCGGCACAGCCGACACGGCAGTGCGCGTGCTCGCTCTCGAGGCCGGCATGCCGGCGATGATGCTCACGCTTGTGGTGGGCGAGCGGTTCGGACTGGACACCGACTTCATCGCGTCGGCGATCTTCGTGACCACCGCGGCCTCGGCCGTGACGCTTCCGCTCCTGCAGCTGGTGGCGTTTCGCTAGGAGCCGCCCGGGACTCTCGGCGACCCTCGGGCGTGAGAGGGGAGCCATGCGACTCATCGAGGGCCTTGCCGAACTCGTGTTTCCCACCCGATGTGCCGGATGTGAGCTGCCCGGCGCCGTGCTCTGCGATCGATGCCGGGACGAATTGCCGCGGGTGAACCCCGCCGGTGCCTGCCTGCGTTGCGGCGCGCCCTTCGGCTATCTCGTGTGCACCGAGTGCTGGTCGCGCGAGTGGGCGTTCGAGGCCGCCGTGGCCGTCGGGTCGCTTGAGGCGCCGCTCGCGAGAGCCGTGGTGCTCCACAAGGACGCGGGTGAGAGACGCCTCGGGGAGGTGTTCGGGCGGCTGCTCGCCGAGCAGGTGGACGCGGCATGGCCGGGCTGGGCGCAGAGCGTGGCGTACGTCCCCGCAACGCGCGCCGCACTGCGACGCCGCGGCTTCGACCACGGGCGCGCGATCGCGCTCACGGTCGCAGCCGAGCTCGATCTCCCGCTCGCCGATGCGCTGCAGCGCTCTGCGGCCCGCGACCAGCGCGCGCTGGGGCGGTCCGAGCGTGCAGCCAACGTCGCGGGCACCTTTCGCGTCGCCGCGGCGTGTGCCCGAGCGGGTCGTGCTGTGCGACGACGTATTCACGACCGGAGCTACGCTCGATGCGGCCGCGGCCGCGCTGCTCTCGGCAGGGGCCGACGCCGTTCGCGTTGCAGCGGTAGCGCGCGCTTGGTGAAGCGCTGAGGAGGGGAGCCGACGCGCCGCCCCGTGATAGAATCTTCCTCGCTCCCGCTCGGGTCTGTGGTTGCGGGCGCGAGAGCGCCTTAGTCCATGGTAGACGCGGCCGAAAGGATCCACGTAAGCCGGCGGACTCGTCCGTCGCGCGAGCATGGCGCGTCTTAGGGGTAAGTCGTACCGTCCGATGAAAGCCGCATACCGCGGCTTCGGGCGAGAGGGCCGGTAGTGAGATCGCATCAAGCGGAAGCCCCCGTATGCGAGTGTGGGGTCAAAGACCAGGTCAGCCGGGCGGGAGCGCCCACGATCGCCGAGGGGATCGGGCAGTATGAGAGACCGCTCGCAGACGCACGCCACGTTCGTCGCCTCGTGCGCCCTGCTCGCAGCCTGCCTGCTCGGTTTGGTGGGATGCAGCGCGGCGCCGTCGGCGAAACTCGAGCCCAAAGTCGCCCCGCCTGCGATCAAAGAGGCCAAGACCCTGAAGATAGGGGTGGACCTGTCGTATCCACCGTTCGCGGGGACCGACGCCGGCAAGCAGGCCGGAATCGACCTCGATGCCGGGGCAGCGCTTGCGAGCAGGCTCGGGCTGACCACGACCTTCGTCGACGTGAAGCCCTCTGAGGCCGCGACCGCACTGGCTGAGGGCAAGGCCGACGTGGTCTTCTCGGTCCCCTACGGTGAGGAGTCCCTGTCTCGGATGTCTCTCGCGGGGTCGTACCTCTCCGACGGTCCGGCGTTCTTCATCGCGACGGAGAGCACGGCAGCCGTGGTTCCCTCGATGACACTCGACGCTCTCCCAGCCATCAAGATCGGCGCGCAGGAAGGGTCGCCGGCGTTCTGGCGGCTTGAGACGGAGTTCGGTGCCGAGAGCCTGGTGGGCTATCCGACGCTGCGGGACGCTCTCAACGGCGTGCGCGTCGGCGAAGTCCGAGTCGCGGCGGGTGACGCGCTCGTCGCCGGGTACATCATCCGCGACATGCCGACCGTCCACTTCGCCGGGCAGCTCGAGCCGGCGGTTCCGCTCGGAGTCGCCGTGGCACTCGACAACGTTGCCTTGGGCGACGCCGTGCGCAACGCGCTGGACTCGCTGGCGGCGGACGGTGTGCTCGATGCCATCCGGGCGAAGTGGGTCGGCTCGCTGCCCAAGCTCAAGCTCCCGGAGAGCGCGGACTCGAGTTCGTCCACGGAGACCAGCGCTACCCCCTAGCTGCGGCGGGCAAATTCTGTATCGCATACATCGGTTGGCGTTCGTGCTTGGACGAGCATTCTGCATACACAAGCGCCTGCACTGGATACGATGAAACGCGCTCGCACGCTTGCAGAAGCGGTGTATCATTATGCACTGTAGTTAACTGGAGCGTCGGCACCACGGTGCCGACGCGGGGGCAAGTCGGAAACGACGAGGAGGAACGATGCAGAAGGCTCGCAGAATCACAGCGCTGCTGCTCGCTCTGGCCATGGTTGTCGCGGTTGTGGCAATCGCTGGCTGTGGCGGGACCAAGACAGAGACCACCACGACCACCGAGAAGCCGGTGTCGAACGGCAAACTGGTCAAAGAGGGCGTGCTCACGGTCGGCTCGGACACGGCGTTCCCGCCGTTCGAGTCGATGAACGGTTCGGTTGCCGAGGGCTTCGACGTCGATCTGGCGAATGCGCTCGCCAAGGAGATGGGCCTGACGGTCAACTTCACCAGCCAGACGTTCGACACGCTCATCCCGCAGCTCAAGGCCGGCGGCACGTTCGACGTCATCATGTCGGGCATGACGATCACGGATGACCGCAAGAAGGAGATCACCTTCTCGACGCCCTACATCGACTCCAACCAGTCGATCGCCGTCGTGACCGGCAAGTTCCCCAAGGTCGACGGCAACGACGCTGCCGCCATCAACACCATGTTCACGGGCAAGATCATCGGCGTGCAGTCCGGTACCACCGGCCAGGCATGGGCCACCGAGAACATCAAGGGCGCCAAGCAGATCGTGCCGTTCAGCGACACGCTCTCCGCCTTCTCGGCTCTCAACGCCGGCAAGGTCGACGCGGTCGTCAACGACCTGCCTGTCTCCGCGTACCTGGTCAACACCTCGTACAAGGGCAACGAGCTCATCAGCGAGATCCCGACCGGTGAGCAGTACGGCATCGGTATCGCGAGGACAACACCGACCTGATCGCCGCCATCAATGCCGCCTTCGACAAGGTCAAGGCGTCCGGCGAGTACAACAAGATCTACCAGAAGTGGTTCGGTGTCGAGCCGGCGAAGTAGGCTCTCGACAGAAGACGCCGAGGAGTATGATCGGCGCCGCTAAGCAGTGATTGCGAGGCCCCCGGCGCCCGCCGGGGGCCTCCCCTATCAGTCAGGTGTGAACGATGCGGACGAAGACGGGGACAGGGCGGCTCAGGGCGAGGTTCGCGGTTCTCTTGGCGCTCATGCTCGCCGTGGCGGTGTTCGCGCCAGCCATCGCCGGGGCGCTCAGCGTCAACCAGGCGAGCCTGCGGCCCAACGGGTTCGCCGGGCAGGACACCTACGGCGGCAAGCCGACGAGACTGACCTGGCAGGCGAGCCTGAAGGCAGGGCGATCCGAGCATACAGGGACTGACGCTCAAGCTTCCCGAGGGCACCGACCTGTCGAAGGCGAAGATCCAGGTCATCACGCTCAAGGGGCTTGACGCGCGGCGCGGTATCGGCTCGTGCAGTGGTCGAGGGGACCAACATCGTGCTGGCCTTCGCTCCCGTCGCTCGATCCCCCGGGCAGCATCCGCGTGACGGTCGAGAACCTCGTGTTCCCTCCGAGGGTGGCACCTACACGATCCGTGGCGACTGCCAGGACGTCCGAGGGGGTCGTGCCGATCCCCTCGACAGCCGAGGACTTCGTGGTCAAGAAGATGACCCTTCCGGAACGCATCATCTTCTGGCTCGACCAGCAGCCGTGGGTCGCCGCATGGAACTCGGTGAACTTTCCTGAACATGTTCTTCAAGCCGCAGCTCATCGTGGCGAGCCTGTTCATCGAGTTCCGGGGATGGATCGTATCCTTGCTGTTGGTGGCGATCGGCTTCCCCGTGGCCATTCCCATCGGTCTGGGGCTCGCGTTCGCGAAGATGTCGAAGATCGCGCCCGTGCGATGGATCTCGTCGTTCTACGTCAACGTCATCCGAGGCACTCCGCTCTTCCTGCAGATCTACATCGCGTTCTTCGGACTGCCGCTCATCGGCATCCAGGCGAACAAGTACGTTCTGGGCATCATCGTGCTCGCGCTGAACTCCTCGGCGTACCTTGCTGAGGTCTTCAGGGCCGGTATCCAGTCGATCTCACGTGGCCAGTTCGAGGCGGCGTCCTCGCTCGGCATGAACTACGCGCAGGCGATGCAGTACGTGATCATCCCGCAGACGGTGAAGCGTATTCTGCCGACGGCGACCTCGGAGTTCATCCTGCTGTACAAGGACACGGCGCTCCTGTCGGCCGTGGGCGTGTTCGAGCTGATGATGTACTCAAAGAACCTGACAGCCATCACGGGCAACATCACGCCGTACGTGGTGGCGGCGTTCTTCTACCTGATCGTCACGACTCCGCTCATCCGCTACGTGCAGACGCTCGAGCTGCGTCTGGCGATTTCTGAGGGAGGCGCCACGGCTCCGCCGAAGAAGCAGCGCCGATGGCCCTGGAAGCCTGCGGCAGCCGGTCCCGCGACGACCCTGCAGGCGTCAGCCGCAGAACACGAGTCGAGGTAACCCATGGCAGACGCGATCGTACGCATTCAGGGACTGGTGAAGTCCTTCGGCTCGCTTGAGGTGCTCAAGGGCGTGGACCTCGAGGTCGAAAAGGGCGAGGTGGTGGTCGTCCTCGGGCCGTCCGGATCGGGCAAGTCGACGATGCTTCGCTGCATCAACCGGCTCGAAGAGGCCTCCGGCGGCAAGATATTCTTCGAGGACACCGAGATCACCGACCCCAAGACCGACATCAACAAGCTGCGCGAGAAGATCGGCATGGTGTTCCAGCAGTTCAACCTGTTCCCGCACCTGACCGCCAAGGGCAACGTGATGCTGGCCCAGCAGCGGGTCATGGGACGCTCGAAGTCCGAGGCCGATCGAATCGCGGTGGAGCAGCTGACGAAGGTCGGGCTCGGAGACAAGGTCGACTACTTCCCGGCGCAACTCTCCGGTGGCCAGCAGCAGCGCGTCGCCATGGCGCGCGCGCTGGCGATGGACCCGCACGTGATGCTCTTCGACGAGGCGACCTCGGCGCTCGACCCCGAGCTGGTCCGTGGCGTACTCGACGTCATGAAGCAGCTCGCGAAGGGCGGCATGACGATGATCGTCGTGACGCACGAGATGGGTTTCGCCCGCGACGTTGCCGATCGCGCCGTGTTCATGGACGAGGGCGTTGTCCACGAGCAGGGCACGCCCGAGGAGGTATTCGACCACCCCCAGAGCGAGCGCACCAAGGATTTCCTGGGGCACATCACCTAGCCCACACGGTTTTCACACAGCCGATACCCATCATCGCGTCAGCAAGGCGCGGCGACGGGTATCTTCTGTATACGCCCCGAAAGCAAAGGGAGGTTCGCGATGCAGATTATCGTCACCGGACGACACATGCACGTCACGGATTCGATTCGAGCCTACGCCGAGGAGAAGATCGGACGCATCGCCAAAGTATTCGACGCCGAGCCGATGAACGCAGAGCTGGTCATCCACGTCGAGAAGAACCCGGCCAATCCCGTGCCGGCAGTCGCCGAGATCACCCTACGGATGAAGCGCGCTGTGGTGCGCGCAGAGGAAGCGGCCGTCGACATGTACGCCGCGATCGATCTGGCCGTCGACAAGGCCGAACGCCAGATGCGCAAGTACAAGAGCCGCATCATCGACAAGCGCAACCACGGCCAGCAGGTGGTCAAGACGGCGCCCGGCGACACTGAGATCAGTGAGCCCGAGGAGGAAGTGCGTGAGGTCGTCCGCACCAAGACCGTCGATGCGAAGCCCATGTCGGAGGAAGAGGCGATGCTCCAGCTCGAGTTGCTCGGGCACGACTTCTTCGTCTTCACCCACGCCGACAGCAACGTGCTCAACGTGCTGTATCGGCGCAACGACGGCGACTACGGGTTGATACAGCCCCGCGTCTGAGCGACGCTCGCCCCACCCAGAACCGCCGAGGAGCGCCCAGTGCGCTCCTCGTTGGTTTCGGGGCCACGGACCGACGCGGCGCGAGTTTATTGACAGTGCTCTGACGGGGTGCCTACGATACGTGGTGGCGTTGAGCGCGGTGCGCCGTTCACTTGGTAGAGTAGTCGCAGCCATCGTCGTAGCAGGGGAGCTCCCAAGTGGAACCGAATGCATCCCAGGTAAGGGTCGAAGACATCGAGGCTGCTCTCGCGGAAGTCGGCGAGATCAAGGCGGCCCGTGTCGTCGTGGAGCCTGACGGGGCCATCTCCGAGATCCACGTCCTCGCCCTGCCGACCAAGGCTCCCAAGCAGCTCGTGCGCGACATCGAGTCGTGTCTGATGGCGAAGTTCGGAATCCCGGTCGACCACAAGAAGATCTCCATCGCGCTTCTGGGCCGAGACGCTGTCAAGCCGGAGTCCGACGCCCTCAGGCGTCCCTCGGCAATCCGTCCGCGGATCTGCTCGATCAACGCGACCGTCAGCGGAGTCCAGGCCTCGGCAAGCGTCTTGCTGGAGATCGGTGGGGCGGAGTACACCGGGACTGCGAGCGGTCCGGCAAGCCAGACCGGCCGGCTCAGACTGGTTGCGACGGCGACGCTCGATGCGGTGAGCCAGTATTCCGACGCCAAGACGTCGTTCGCTCTCGAAGATGTGGCGATCGTGAAGCTGGGGAGGGAGAAGGCCGCCATCTCGTGCATCGCTCTGGTGAGCGGGCTGGGGGAGCAGACCTTCTCAGGATCCGCGATGGTGCGTCAGAACGATAATGACTCGGTGGTGCGCGCCACGCTTGACGCGATCAACCGCCGGATGGACTACCTGACAACTGAATAATGAATCCCCAGTTTGGACCGGCGTCATGAATGACCGCGCGAAAGACACTGTTTGCACTGAAATGAGCGGAGCGGACAGCGTTCTTCCATCACTAGCGGGATGGGAGAAGACCAAACCTGCACTACAAAGGGGGTCTTCTCACCATGAAGCGTATGTATCTGGTTCTCGCGTCACTTGCGTCCGTCGTGCTTATGGGCGGTGCTTGGATCAAAGTCCGATAGCATCGATGGCGTCGAGTCCAAATTGCGAAGGGGCGGGTGAGCCGAATGGAAGAACTCTAGCGGCCTCGCCCGCCCCTTCAGCATCCTCTCGTACATATTCTTCGCTCTCGGCGTCGTGGGTCTGGCTCGTCGTGGTCTGGCGGAGCTACCGCCTCGGCATTCATCCCGGTCGTGCTCCTCGCGATTGCGGCCGTGCTGAGCGAGAACTACGCGCTGGCGCTTCCAACGCTACACAGTCTCGCTGGCCTATCCTTTGACCATCGCGGCGATTGGTCCTCGATGGTCCCACGAGCGCCGCGATGGTTGCGGTCGTGACTGCTGTCAGTGTTGCGGACATCCGAGACAAGACCGCGCCGAGCGCATGCGGTTCAATGTGGGCGAGCTGCTCTTGGTTCCTCTCGCAGGCGGATGGGCTACCTTGCTCTGGGCGGTCGATGCTCCTGCAGCGGTCGTGGCGTCCAGGGCGGCCCTTAGCGGCGATCCCCAGCTCCTGGTGCCGCTGATTGCTGTCGGCCTTGATATGCGCGCTCGGCAATGTGGCGCGATGGCGCTTGCGATTGCCACTATGGGCACCAGGTCGCTGCGGAGCTCTCGCTGTCGGAGCCTGATGTGGCTGATTCCGTCGCAGTTCTGCGTTGGCGTTGGTGGGCTTCTTGATTGCGCAGGTGATTGCGGTCAGCTGGCTTGCCTTCCGCTCTTCGTGGCGCCACTGCTTGTTGCACGTCAGCTGTATCAGCGATATGCGGCCCTCAAGGCGGCGTACTGCGGACACGGTTCGTTCACTCATCGGTGCGCTCGAGGCCAAGGATCCATACACGCGAGGTCATTCCGAGCGTGTTGCCGGATATGCGCTCGAACTTGGGGCTGCGTCGGGTTGGATGCGGGCACACTCGAGCGACTTGAGTATGCGGCGCTCCTACACGACTTGGGCAAGCTGGCGGTGCCGGGCAGCCTGCTGACGAAGCCCGGTTCGCTGACGACGAAGAGATGGAGTCATACGACTCCACCCGACCCGCGGTGCGGAGATGGTCGCCAAGATACCGCCGCTGAAGGACCTGTCTGAACTCGTGGCCAACCATCACGAGTGGTATGGCGGCGGTGGCTATCCCCTCCAGGCGAAGGCGCCGGAGATTCCGCAGCTTGCGCTCATCCTGTGTGTAGCCGACTCCTACGATGCGATGACCACGACTCGCTCGTACCGCCCCGCGCTCTACGCATGATCAGGCGATCGCGGAGCTCATTGGCGGAGCGGCGGCCAGTTCGATCCCGACCTAGTAAGTGCTTCATTGAAGGTCGCGTGGGATGCGCCGGAGCAGGGAGGACCGCAGCGGCGATGATCTGCCGGCCGCCGTAGTGCCCACGCCCGTCTCAGGGGGGCGGAGCGTAGTGCTGGCTTATCGTTCAGCGCGCCTGCCCTCGGCGTTCGGATTCCGAGTGCGAGCCATCAGTATCTCGGTACTGTGGTTCTTCTTAGCGGTTCTGCTTCTGGACTCGTTCGATATCTCTCTCCCTCGCGGTGACAGCATAGGGGTGAGTGGCGCAGTCAGCGCTGCGGCATCATCCTGTTGCTTGGGCCGGCTTGGGCGTTCTGTCATCTGCATCGGATCAGTCCTCGTCACGCATCTCGCCCGACATGGAACTGAGAAACGCCGTCGAGTCATCGGCGCCTTGTTTGCGCGATCGTCGGCCCTAGCGGCCGCGCGTCCTGGTCTCCTGGGCGCTGACAGGCTGAGTCCGACCGGGTATCATGGGCTGCTCGCCGCGGCACTGGTGCCCCTGCGCCTTCTTGATGACGGAACTCGTTGCGTGCACAGCTCGTGGCTGCTGTCGGCACCGGACGTCCGTTCGGCCGTCTGCTCGCGGCAACATCCCGATGCAGGCCCGCTCCTCTTGGCGCAGTGGTCGGCATCCGTGCTTCTGCTGATTACCTACAACGGCATGGGCCCTTGGAGCCCGACGGCATTCACAACGGCATGGGAGCGTACAGCCTGATTCCCGTCGTAGCGTTACTCTTCCTTATCCGACAGTCGTACGCGATGCTGCAGGATATTCGCGAGCTGTACCGCACTACCGTTGAGGTGCTGGTTGAGGCGGCTGAAGCCCAGGACGTAAGGCGCGTGGGTCATGCGGAACGCACGGCGTCAATAGCGCGCACAATTGGCACCCACATGGGCCTGGCATCAGGTCAAATCGAACGCATAAGCTATGCGGCACTCCTGCACGATGTCGATGCGATCGGGAGTCCTGAGGAGCACGGGATCGCCCGATGAGGGGAGCGAGCACGGGCTTGCAGCCGGCGCTACGTCTCCCGTCTTTGAGGGCGTCCGGTTCTTCGAAGACGTCGTCCCCATCATTCGAGTCTGCGACGGTGATTGGGGCGGAGAGCCTCCACCCTCAGAGTCCGATGTTCTGGCCGGCTTCATTGTTGCGCTCGCTAGTGACGCTGACGCGGCTGCTCACAGCGATGTTGCCGAGGCGCACCTCGGCAATTCCATCGACCGTGTCGCGCCTCACGTATCGGCGTCGATGAAGGCGCTTGTGGTTGGTGCCGCCCTTGCTTCGGGGTACAGGATTCCGGCGGTCGGCTAATGCCAGCACTCGTCGCCGTACTTATCGGGATTCTCCTGGGCTACGCGGCGGGGGGGCGGCTGGGTGGACTCAGCAAACTCAAGCTTCGCTTCGAGTGGCTGGTTCTTGTTCTCTTCGTCGTCCAAGCAACGGCGCGCGGCCGGCTGCTGGGGATGGTGGGCGCCAGTCAGTTGTCGCTCGCTGTCTGGGTGGTGGCGTCGTCCCTCTTGGTCCTCGCAATGGCCGCCAACTGGAGGATTCCGGGCATGGCGCTGGGCGCCACCGGGGTCCTGATGAACGTCGACGTGGTGCTCTTGAACGCCGGAATGCCAGTGCTCCTCGGAGAGAGCGCCAAGACCGGGTCCTTCGCTCGGCAGCCGAATTCGCTCATGGTACTGGAAGCTTCTATCGAGTGGCCCAACAGGCAGATGCTCTCAACTGGCTGGGCGATGCCATGCCGATCACGATGGGCCGGAGCATTGTCTTGGTTAGCCCTGGCGATATCGTGCTCATGGTCGCGGTTGCGGTGGTCATCGTGTATGGGATGTCTCTTGACGCTCCAGGCGCATCCGCATCCCCGGGGCTCACGCGATAGAGGAGAACCGTCTACCTGCGCATCTTGCGCCGCAGGATTCAGAGGGTTTAGATTGGTCATCCATCGTCTTCGGCACCCCTCGCCGCGCATAGTACGGAGGTTACCTATGTGCGCCTCAGATGGGGCCTTGGGAACACCCGAATTCGGCCTTGTGGTTGAGCGACATCGGGTTGTCGAGCGAATAGCGCAGTCGGGCAACAAGCCGTGCGTCCTTTTCGGGCCGTCCGGATGCGGGAAGTCAGTTGCGGCTGCGCAGTATGCCTTGAGCGTTCAGAGTCGCACGATTTGGGTGGATGCCGGAGGCGAGTTCCTGTCGGCAAATCGGCTTGCTCAGACTGCACTTCAGGCGCTCGGGGAGCCGCTGCCACTCCGATGCCTAGCGAGGGAGAGCGACGGCCTGGCACTGGTCGATGCGGTTGACGCCCTTGTTCGCTCAATTCAGACGAACACTCGAACTAGCGGAGTGTTGCTAGTCATCGACGACCTGGGCGCCCCACTCTCACCGGACGAGATCCTCGGTCTTCGCCATCTTGTCCGCGCGTTGTGGCGCGTTGGATCTCGAGTCCTAGTTACGTCGCGTGGGGTGAGTCAGTGGCCAAGCGCGCTTCTCTGTGAATGCTCGCTTGTCGGTCCCGGCGAGCTTGCGCTGACGAGAGACGAAGCCGTGGCGTACCTTGGGGAGGCTGGTCTATCGTCACTGCTCGGCGAATGCGACGAGCTGCGTGCTGCGTGCGGGGGTCACCCAGCTTTCTTCGTGGTCATGGCCAGCCAAGCGACCGAGTATGGCCTGGCGGCGCGAGTGGCCAGAACGCCTTCGCTCGAGGCGTGGCTCCGCAAGGTGGCCCTGGAGCAGCTTTCCGGAGAGCAGAAGCGGGCACTTGTTGCCGCCACGCTAGTGCTCACGGGGGATGATCGTGACCTGCTGTCACTGGGCATAGAGAGGCCAGTGGAAGCGCTGGACGGTCTGGCAGCTTCAATGCCGCTGGCGGCGTGTACTCGCACTTCCAACGGGGGCCGTACGTTCAGGATTCACCAACTTGTCGACGGCTACTTGGACGATTTCGGTTGCGTTGACGATCTAGAGGCGGACGATTGCCTGATGGCCCTCGCCGTTGCGCTCCTCTCTGAGCGCGGGGACTTCCCACGTGCGGCCGAGCTTCTCACTCGTCAGGGGACATCTGAGCGGATAATCGCATGGCTTCTGCGGTACGGTGATGATGCTGTCGCGCAGGGGCACTACCTTTCACTCAGCCGCATCATCAGCAGGGCTCCGGTCGCCGCCCTGATGGCGCAGCCTCGTCTTCTGTTGGTCTGGGCAGAAGTGTGTGCCGAGACGGGCCAGGTCGAAGATGCAATGGCCAAGTGCCGTGCGGCGAGGAACTTGGCCGAGCATGCTGGTGACATGCCTGTTGCCTACCGGGCACTCGCGCTGTGTGCCCGGTATGCCGGTCGTGCAAATCGCATCGAGGAGGCAGAAGGATTCGCGACAGCCATTCTACGCGCGCCGGCTGGGCAGGTGAGCGAGGAGGTGGTTGCCGAAGCGATGCTCTGTCGGGCTCAGAACGCCGTGATGCAGGCGAACTACGTGCTGGCGTGTGAGCTTCTGGAGGACGCAGTTAGGCTTTCGAGCGCGAGCCCTGCCGGAGAGCATGTGGGACGCGCAGCCGGGCAAGCGCTGGCACTCGTTCCAGCCATTGCGTGGGGAGACTACTTGGCCACCTCGAGGGCTCTTGCGCCGGCCATCGTGGTGAGTCAGCAGTACCTCACTGATCGAGTAGTGCTCAAGGGGAATGTCGCGGCATGTCTCTGCGAGGCGGGACGGCTCTCGCGCTGTGAGCAGTTGCTGAGGTCGGTACTCGCCGAGTCCAGGCCTGCTGGTCTTGACGTCTATTCTGGTGCCTACTTGGCCGTGTTGGGTTGTGCCAAGGTCGGACAGGGCGAAGCCGCGCGTGGCATCGAACTGATGAAGGAGGGAATCGCGACCTCTATCGCCGGGGGTGACGAGCAGGGCGCTGACCAGAGCCGCGTGCACCTGGCAATCGATCCTACGGGCGTCCGGTGAACTGACTGAATCCCTTGTGGTTGCCGAGCGTGCATTCGAGAGGCTCACCGTCGCCGATGCTTGCAGTTTTCGGCGGCTTGCCGCGCTTGAGGTAGCTGCCTCCCTGCTTGCGATCGGCGATCCGGCGGCGGCCTCGGCTTGGGCGGGTTCGGTGGTAGACGAGGGTTTCGAGGGCAATCGCCACCACGCTCTTCGCGCGACGATGATTCTCGCGGAGGTAGCGCGACGAGAGGGACGTATTGAAGACGCGATTCGCCTGATTCTCGGCCAATCAGAGTACCTGCTGTCCGAAAACCCCAACTGGCAAGTAGCGATGTACTGCAGGGCCTTCCCAGGGTTGATCGGTGTGGTCGCGCTTGCGCTGGGTCCTGGCAAGTTGCCCGAGCACCTTCTGCGCATGATTCCCCCCGAATCCGCTGAGCGCATGCTCTCTGAGACCAGAGGGTTCCTCGACACTGGGGTGTGGCGCGAACTCGGCAACCGCCTGATCGGTGGACCGGAGATGGATCGATTCCTCAGCCGGGCAGGTCTGCCGTTGTGTCACGTGAGGCTCTTTGGTGGACTTGAGGTTTCCGTTGGGGGACGGGTTATTCGCACACGTGACTGGAGGAAGCGCAAGGCACGACTGCTCTTCGCGATGCTGGCAACGAAGCGAGGTCACGATGTTCCGCGCGACCAGGTCTTTGAGTACCTGTGGCCGGACATGGACGAGGAGCGTGCAGGAACAACCTATACGTTGCGTGGAGCACGATGAAGTCGGTTCTTGGGCGGCGACCGTCGAGCAGAGACGCTCCGTGCCCGTACGTCGAGAGCGTTGGCGGCGTGTGTCAGCGCAGTTCGCGCCATTGTGCGATCGGACATCGACGAGTTCGAGGAGGCCCTGACTCGCGGCGCGGACGGCAGAGGCCGACTCGCGACATCGGACGCGCTATCGAGCCTACGAGCGTATCGCGTAACCTGTATCGCGGCGATCTGCTGCCCGGTGACGTCTACGACGACTGGTTCGCCGCCTCCGCGACCACTATCGGTCTGAGTTCGTCGACGCGATGCTGCGGGCAGCACAGCTTCTCTGTCGACGGCGACGGACCCGGGAATGCGCTTGTCTTTGCTCGGCGTGCAATCCAGGCGGACTCGCTCCGGGAGGACCTCTATCAGATGCGCGCTGCGCTGTCGAGATCGCAGGCGGGCCAGCGCAGCTCCGCCATCGACACGTACTTCCACTGCCGGGACAGGCTTGCCGAGGAACTTGGGTCTGGACCCCTCGGCTGAGACGCGTGCGCTCTACGACCAGATCCTCGCGATGGAGGACCGGCCCGTGCCAATCCCGCTCGACCCCTTCTCGGAGTAGGGCCGAGCTCACCTTCCAGAGTGATCGCTGCGGTAAGGTTCCGGTAAGACCCTCCCGCTACGCTGCTCTTGCAGTCGGCTCGGTTGAGCCGATCGGTGCGAGGCTTGTCGGGCTCCTGGGGAACCAGGCGTCGCAAGCGGCGGCACGGCTCATCGAGGTGAGGAGCGGGAGTTCCTGAGGGGCACCGAAAACGAGCCGGTACAGCCGTCGGCTGGGCCCGATGGGTCCTCGCACGTGGGTCGCTCGGCGGGTTCTGTGCGTTGTGTGAGCGTGCCTCCGTGCGGCGGGAAACGGCACCCCCTGTGCTAGAATCGGGCTGCTCCAACCCCGACGAAACCCCCCAATTCGAGGTGTAGATACTCATGGCCAATCTCTTCCAGAAGCTCCTCACGATGGGTGAGGGCAAGCAGCTCCGCGTCTTCGAGCAGCGACTGGGCGGCATCAACGCGCTCGAGCCGGAGACTGCAGGCGCTCTCTGACACGGAGCTCGCCGCCAAGACGGTCGAGTTCCGCACGCGACTCGAGAACGGCGAGCCGCTCGATGACCTGCTCCAGGAGGCGTTCGCCGTCGTGCGTGAGGCGTCCGTGCGCGCGCTCGGCATGCGCCACTTCGACGTGCAGCTCATCGGCGGCATGGTGCTCAACGCCGGGCAGATCGCCGAGATGAAGACCGGCGAAGGCAAGACGCTCGTCTCCACGCTCGCGGGCTACCTCAACGCGCTGCCGGGCGAGGGCGTGCACGTGGTCACCGTCAACGACTACCTGGCCAAGCGCGACAGCGAGTGGATGGGCCGCATCTACCGCTTCCTCGGCATGGACGTGGGCATGATCCAGTCCCAGATGGACCCGTCCACGCGCATCCCCGCCTACGCGGCCGACGTCACCTACGGCACCAACGCCGAGTTCGGCTTCGACTACCTGCGCGACAACATGGTGGTGACGCCCGGGGACCGCGTTCAGCGTGGTCACCACTTCGCCATCGTCGACGAGGTCGACTCGATCCTGATCGACGAGGCCAGGACCCCGCTCATCATCTCGGGCGCCGGCACCAAGTCCGCCGACACCTACAAGCAGTTCGCCAAGGTGGTACCGCGCCTGCGTCCGGACGAGGACTTCGAGCTCGACGAGTCCAAGCGGACCATCGCTGCGACCGAAGACGGGCTTCGCAAGATCGAGAGGCCTGCTCGGCATCGACAACATCTACGCCGACCCGTCGGGCCAGCTGGTCAATCACCTGCAGCAGTCGCTCAAGGCCGAGTTCCTGTTCAAGCGCGACGTCGACTACGTGGTCAAAGACGGCGAGGTCATGATCGTCGACGAGTTCACCGGCCGCCTGATGATCGGCCGCCGCTACTCGGAGGGCCTGCACCAGGCGATCGAGGCCAAGGAGCGCGTGCACGTCCGCGAGGAGAACCAGACGCTCGCGACCATCACGCTGCAGAACTACTTCCGCCTCTACGAGAAGCTCTCGGGCATGACCGGTACGGCCCTGACCGAGGACGCCGAGTTCCGCGACATCTACAAGCTCCCGGTCATGGTCGTCCCCACCAACCGCGACATGATCCGCGACGACCGCAACGACCTGATCTACCGCACGGTCGACGCGAAGTTCACCGCGGCGGCCGTCGAGATCGAGGAGTGCAACGAGATCGGGCGACCGGTGCTCGTCGGCACGATCTCCATCGAGAACTCCGAGCGGCTGAGCCGCCTGCTCACCAAGCGCGGCATCAAGCACAACGTGCTCAACGCGAAGTTCCACGAGCGTGAGGCGCGATCATCGCGCAGGCCGGACGCACCGGGCGCCGTCACCATCGCCACCAACATGGCCGGCCGAGGCACCGACATCATCCTCGGCGGCAATGCCGGAGATCCTCTGGGAGGACATCCTGCGCGGCCAGGGCATCGCAGCCTGAGGATGCGACCGAGGAACAGAAGGCAGCGGCGCTCGAGGAGGCCAAGGCCATCACCCGGGCCGAGCACGTCGCGGTGGTCGAGGCGGGCGGGCTCGTCATCCTCGGCACCGAGCGCCACGAGTCGCGGCGTATCGACAACCAGCTCCGTGGTCGTGCGGGCCGTCAGGGTGACCCGGGCAAGTCGCAGTTCTACCTGTCGCTCGAAGACGACCTCATGCGGCTGTTCGGCGGGGACCGGATGGACCGCATCTCGTCGATGATGCAGCGCACCGACATCCCCGACGACATGCCGATCCAGGCGGGCCTGGTCAGCAAGGCGATCCAGAGCGCGCAGCGCCAGGTCGAGACGATGAACTTCGCCGCACGTAAGTACGTCCTCGAGTACGACGACGTCATGAACAAGCAGCGCTCGGTCATCTACGGCGAGCGCAACGCGCATTCTGGACGGCAAGGACATCCACGACCGCGTCGAAGAGATGATGGCCGACGCGATCAGCAACGGCGTGCTCGAGTTCGCTCCCGAGCGGGTCTACTCGGAGGAGTGGGACTGGGACGGGCTGTCGCTGTGGTACCGCGAGCTGACCGGCATCGACGGCGCCGTCGAGGAGCTGCGCGGCGAAGTCGACAACCCGCACGAGGCTCGCCGACGCGCTCACCGGCCGCGCGATGGAGGCCTACGCGCGCAAGGAGGAGGACCTCGGCGCCGACGGGCTCAGCGAGCTCGAGCGCCAGGTCATGCTGCGCGTCATCGACACGCGCTGGATGGACCACCTCCAGGAGATGGACTACCTCAAGGACGGCATCGGCCTGCGCGCGATGGGTCAGCGCGATCCGCTCGTCGAGTACAAGACCGAGGCGTTCGACATGTTCGGCGGCCTCGTGGCGGCCATCAACGAGGACTTCCTGCGCACGCTGCTCCACATCGAGGTCGTGTTCGAGCCTGAGCCGCAGATGACGCCGTCGTTCTCGGCGGCGAACTACTCGGCGCCCAGCGAGTCCTCGATCTTCGCCGGGCGCGGCCGCCGCTGCCGACACGTTCGGCGTCGGCGGTCCGTCGCCCGACCAGATCGCTGCGGCTTCGGCTGCGGCGGGCGGCAGCGGCAAGGCGGCGACGGTCGTCAAGGACAAGGAAGACCCGTGGTCCGACGTCGGGCGCAACGACCCGTGCCCCTGCGGCAGCGGCAAGAAGTACAAGCGGTGCCACGGCGCGAGCGCGTAGCAGCACGATGGCCGAGAACCGCACCCCAGAGATCGCAGCACTGGCCGAGCGCGTCGGCCAGATGGCGTCGTACCTGCACATCGACGCCAAGCGCGCAGAGCTCGCCGCGCTCGAGGCGAAGGCCGCTGCGCCCGGCTTCTGGGACGACCAGTCGCAACGCCCAGGTCGTCATGGCGCAGTCGTCGGCTCTCCGCGACGAGATCTCCGCGTACGACGACGACCGTCGCGGCGCTGGACGACGTCGAGACCGCCAACGAGTTCGCGCTCGCCGAGGACGACGACGAGATGGCCGCCGAGGTCTCGGCGGGCCTCGTCGAGCTCGCCAAGGCCATCGACGCGCTCGAGATCAGCTCGTGGTTCACCGAGGAGTTCGACGCGGGCGATGCGATCCTCACGATCACGCCCGGTCAGGGCGGCCTCGAGGCCCAGGACTGGGCCGAGATGCTCTTCAAGATGTACGTGAAGTACGCCGAGAGCAAGAAGTGGAAGGTCGACGTCAACGACGCCACGCCGGGCGTCGAGCTGGGGCTCGACCGCGCGGTGTTCACCATCCACGGGCGCAACGCCTACGGCATGCTCTCCTCGGAGGCCGGCGTGCACCGGCTCGTGCGCATCAGCCCCACCGACGAGAAGAAGCGCCGCCAGACCACGTTCGCCGGCGTCGAGGTGCTGCCCGTGCTCCCGGACGACATCGCGGTCGACATCCGCGACGAGGACCTGCGCATCGACGTCTACCGCTCCAGCGGCCCCGGCGGCCAGAGCGTCAACACGACCGACTCGGCGGTGCGCATCACGCACATCCCGATCGGGTACCGTCGTGACCTGCCAGAACGAGAAGTCGCAGCACAAGAACAAGGACGCGGCGATGAAGATCCTGCGCTCGCGCCTCTACGAGGTCGAGAAGGCCAAGCGCGACGCCGAGCTCGACGAGCTGCGCGGCCCCAAGCGCGAGATCAGCTTCGGCAGCCAGATCCGCAACTACGTGCTCTACCCCTACCAGCTCGTCAAGGACGTGCGTACCGGCATCGAGACCGGCAACGTCGACGCGGTGCTCTCCGGCGACATCGACGAGTTCGTGGTCGGCTACCACCGCTGGCGCGTCCACGCCGAGGGGCCGGCGTCGCCGTCTCGCCGGTCGCGGCGCCCGCCTCGGACGAGGACTAGCGGATGCGGCTCCTCGCCGATCTCCACACCCACACGATCGCGTCAGGCCACGCGTACTCGACAGTGACCGAGAACGTCCGCGCCGCCAGGCTCGAGCGGCATCGAGCTCATCGCGATCACCGATCACGGGCCCGAGCGTCCCGCAGGGCGCGCACCCGTGGTACTTCTGGAACCTCAAGATGGTGCCGAGCGTGCTCGACGGCGTTCGCGTGCTCAAGGGCTGCGAAGCCAACGTCTCGGCCGGATCCGACAACGGCGTCGACCTGCCCGACGTGATCCTGGAGGGGCTCGACTTCGTCGCCGTCGGCTTCCATCCCACGACCGGCTTCGACGTGCCCGACCGCGATCCGCAACACCGAGGTCCTTCTCGAGGTCGATGGCGAACCCGCTCGTCGACCAGATCACGCATCCCGGCAACGAGGACGAGTTCCCGCTCGACCTCGATGCCGTGGTCGCGGCCGCCGTGCGCTACAACGTGATCCTCGAGCTCAACGACCACAGCTTCGATCCGCACAGCTCGCGCGTCGCGTCCACCGCGCGCGAGCGCGAGTTCGCTGCAGGCGGCGCTCGCGGCGCGGCGCGCCGGTCTCCATCGGCTCGGACGCGCACTACGCGCTGCACGTCGGCCGCTTCGACGCCGCGCTCGCCGTCGCCGAGGAGCTCGGCTTCTCCGAGGAGCGGCATCGTCAACCGCTCGGCCGACGCGGTGCTCGACCACCTGCTGGCGCAAGCGCGAACGGCCGCGGCTCGACGCAGGTGGCGTGTGGGAGTGGCCGACGACCCCGCCGAGGAGGGCGCGTCGTGGTAGTCCAGCGCGTGCTCAAGAGCAGGCGGATCCGTGACTTCGCGCTGATGACGGCGGGCATCGTGATGACGGCCTGGTCGCTTGACGCCTTCCTCATCCCCAACAAGATCGCTGCCGGCGGCGTGTCCGGCCTCTCGACCGTCATCTACTACTGGGCCAAAGGCACGCTCGGGCTGACGATTCCCGGTCGGTACCCAGATGCTGGTGATGAACGCCGTCCTCATCTTCGTCGCCTGGCGTGTCCGCGGGGGGCGCTACCTCGCCAAGACGCTCTACGGCGCCGTCGGGCTCTCTCGTGCTCGTCGACGTCATGGCGCCGTTCACGCCACACCTGGCCGCCGAGTGACCTCTTGCTCGCGGCGCTCTGGGGCGGGGCGATCGCAGGAATCGGTATGGGGCTGGTCTTCAAGGGCGGCGGGAACACCGGCGGAACCGACATCGTCGCGCAGCTCATGTCTCGGCGGGTCCCGTTCGGCGTCGGCCAGATCATGCTGGTCGTCGACGCGTTCGTCATCGTGCTGGCTGCGCTGCAGTTCGGCCCCAATCTCGCACTCTACGGCGTGGTCGCGATCTTCGTGACGACGGCGTCCATCGACCTGGTCCTCGAGGGCGTCTCGGTCGAGAAGGCGGTCTGGATCATCTCGGACTTCGCCGACGCGATCGGCAGCGCGATCAACCACGACATGGGCCGGGGAGCGACGCGGCTCGAGGCCACCGGCGTCTACACGGGCGAGAAGCGCGGCACGCTGTTCGTGGTGCTTGCGCGCAACGAGATCGACGACCTCAAGGCGATCGTCAAGGAACTCGACCCCACCGCCATGGTCATCATCTCCAACGTGCACGAAGCCATCGGCGAGGGCTTCAAGGAGATGGCTGGGTAGGTTTCTCTGACTGCAAGGCGGCTGAGTTCGGACGATGCCGTGGCTCGCCTTGCGCCCGGCGGCAAGCAGCACCTCACCGCTCACCGCACCCTCGCCGCCGCTGACAGCACGCTTCCGCCCTCCTGCGGCACCTTCGTTCCGTGGCCTCTCTCGGCGGCCCTAGACTCCTCCGTATTACTCGGATCACCGATGGAGGAGGCAGCCATGGCTGACACTCGGATCAGCGATCCCAGCGAGCGCTACCGTGCCGGCGTGCTCAAGTACGTACAGATGGGCTACTGGGAGCCCGACTACGAACCCAAGGAGACCGACGTGCTTGCGGTCTTCCGCGTCACTCCGCAGGAAGGTGTCGATCCGATCGAGGCGGCGGCCGCCGTCGCGGGCGAGTCCTCGACGGCCACGTGGACCGTCGTGTGGACCGACCGACTGACCGCGAGCGAGCGCTACCGCGCCAAGGCGTACCGCGTCGAGCCGGTGCCCGGCCGAGAAGACCAGTTCTTCGCGTGGATCGCCTACGACCTCGAGCTCTTCGAGCGCGGCTCCATCGCGAACCTCACGGCCTCGATCATCGGCAACGTGTTCGGCTTCAAGCCGGTCAAGGCGCTGAGGCTCGAGGACATGCGCATACCTCCCGCTCTGATGACGACCTTCGACGGGCCGCCGGCGGGCATCATCGTCGAGCGGGAGAGGCTCGACAAGTTCGGCCGGCCGCTCCTCGGCGCGACGATCAAGCCCAAACTGGGCCTCTCGGGCAAGAACTACGGCCGGGTGGTCTACGAGGCGCTTCGGGGAGGCCTGGACTTCACCAAGGACGACGAGAACATCAACAGCCAGTCGTTCATGACGTGGCGCGACCGATTCCTCTACTGCATGGAAGGCGTCAACCGCGCGCAGGCGTCGAGCGGTGAGGTCAAGGGCCACTACCTCAACGTCACCGCCGCCACCATGGAGGAGATGTACGAGCGGGCCGAGTTCGCCCGCGACCTGGGCTCCAACGTCATCATGATCGACCTGGTCATCGGCTGGACCGCGATCCAGTCGATGAGCAAGTGGGCGGCGAAGAACGACGTGCTGCTCCACATGCACCGCGCCGGGCACTCGACCTACACGCGCCAGAAGGACCACGGCGTCAGCTTCCGGGTCATCAGCAAGTGGCTGCGTATGGCGGGTGTCGATCACCTGCACGCAGGCACCGTCGTCGGCAAGCTCGAGGGCGACAAGAACTCGGTCCTCGGCTTCTACGACGTGCTGCGTGAGGGCTACAACCACGCCAACCTCGAGCATGGCCTCTTCTTCGACCAGGACTGGTGCGGCCTGCGCAAGGTCATGCCGGTCGCTTCCGGCGGAATCCACGCCGGGCAGATGCACCAGCTGCTCGACCTGTTCGGCGACGACTGCGTGCTGCAGTTCGGCGGCGGCACTATCGGCCACCCCGAGGGGATCGCCGCCGGGGCCACCGCCAACCGTGTCGCACTCGAGGCGATGGTCAAGGCGCGCAACGAGGGCCGCGACATCCTGAAGGAAGGCCCGACGATCCTCAAGGACGCCGCGGCGTGGTGCAAGCCGCTCCGTGCCGCGCTCGACACCTGGGGCGAGGTCACGTTCGAGTACGCCAGTACTGACACGATTGACACCGTCGCCACGCCGACCTCGATCTAGCCGACCTCAAGGAGGGACCGCCATGCGCATCACACAGGGAGCCTTCTCCTTTCTGCCCGACCTGACCGACGACGAGATCCGCGCTCAGCTCGAGTACTGCCTGGACCACAAGTGGGCGGTCTCGATCGAGCACACCGACGACCCGCACCCGCGCAACACCTACTGGGACATGTGGGGCCACCCCATGTTCGACCTGCACGACGCCGCCGGGATCATGACGGAGCTCGCCGAGTGCCGAGCGGCGCACGGCGAGGAGTACATCCGCGTCAACGCGTTCGACTCGACGTTCGGTGTGGAGTCCATCGCGCTGTCGTTCATCGTGAACCGGCCCGCCGAGGAGCCCGGCTTCCGCCTCCAGCGCGAGGAGTCCGCCGGGCGCACTCAGCGCTACACCCTGATCTCCTACGCGGTGGACCGCGCGCCGCACGGAGAGCGCTACGACGCCTGATGAGCGACCGGAGCGAAAGTGGAAGACATGGACACCTCGGATGAGACAGCCAGACTGAGCGCCGCGCCCGACGACGACGCGACTCCCGACAACGCAGCGTCCAACAGCGATGAAGTGCCCGCAGCCGCCACCCCGGCGACGTTCGACCTCGGGCGCCGAGTACGAGCACTCCGGCATCGCCGAGGTGCTCGACAAGCTCGACACCGACCTCGTCGGGCTGGAGCCGGTCAAGCGGCGCGTGCGGCAGATCGCGGCGCTGCTGCTGGTCGAGCGCGTCCGCGAGCGCGCGGGCCTCTCGGCGGGTCCGCCGTCGCTCCACATGAGCTTCACGGGCAACCCGGGGACCGGCAAGACCACCGTCGCCATGCGGATGGCCGAGATCCTGCACCGGCTCGGCTACGTGCGCAAAGGCCACGTGGTCGCCGTGACCCGCGACGACTTGGTGGGGCAGTACATCGGTCATACCGCGCCCAAGACCAAGGACGTGCTCAAGCGCGCCATGGGCGGCGTGCTCTTCATCGACGAGGCCTACTACCTGCACCGTCCGGAGAACGAGAAGGACTACGGCCAGGAGGCCATCGAGATACTGCTCCAAGTGATGGAGAACCAGCGCGACGACCTGGTGGTCATCCTGGCCGGCTACGGCGACCGCATGGAGCAGTTCTTCGGCTCCAATCCCGGCATGGCGTCGCGTATCGCCCACCATGTCGAGTTCCCCGACTACTCGCAGGCCGAGCTCTTCGAGATCGCCGAGAAGATGCTCGCCGAGTGGAACTACCGCTTCGACGAGGGCGCCGCCGCCGCGTTCCGCGAGTACCTCGAGGTCCGTCGCGAGCGGCCGCACTTCGCCAACGCGCGCAGCGTGCGCAACGCGCTCGACCGCATCCGATTGCGCCAGGCGCTGCGGCTGTTCGACGAGCGCGACGGCGCTCTGACCGTCGAGGACCTGCAGACGATCCGCGAGTCCGAGGTCCGCGACAGCCGGCTCTTCGATCCCGACCCGGACGAGAGCGACGAAGGGAGCTGAGGACGATGCCGCTCATGAAGTACCGTGCGACGCTCACGCAGTACCTGATCGGCCAGCGCCGCAGGCACCCCGAAGCCACCGGCGAGTTCAACGACCTCATTCTCGCGGTCGCACAGGCGTGCAAGGCCATAGCCCGAAGCGTCGCCCACGGCTCGCTTCGCGGAGTCGGCCAGGAGCTCGACACGGTCAACACACACGGTGAGGGCCAGAAAGCACTCGACGTCATCGCCAACGACATCTTCGTGAAGGCCACGGAGTGGGAGGGCGTGCTCTCGGGGGTCGCCTCCGAGGAGATGGACGAGCCGCTCGGCATCCCGGACGAGTTTCCACGCGGGAAGTACCTGCTGGTCTTCGACCCGCTCGACGGATCGAGCAACATCGAGGTCAATGTCTCGGTCGGCAGCATCTTCTCGGTGCTCCGGTCGCCTCGGCCGGGAGAGGACCCGATCGAGTCCGACTTCCTGCAGCCCGGCACCGAGCAGGTCGCCGCGGGCTACGCGATCTACGGCCCCTCCACGATGCTCGTGCTGACGGTGGGCAAGGGCGTCGTCGGCTTCACGCTCGATCCGGAGCTCGGCGAGTTCCTGCTGACCCACACCGATATACGCGTACCGGACACCACGTGCGAGTTCGCCATCAACACCTCCAACAGCCGCTTCTGGGAGGCGCCCGTGAGGCGCTACGTCGAGGAGTGCCTGGCCGGGCAGACGGGTCCCCGCGGCAAGGACTTCAACATGCGCTGGATCGCCTCGCTCGTCGCCGAGGCCCACCGGGTGCTCATGCGCGGGGGCGTCTTCCTCTACCCGCGGGACACCAAGGACGCGAGCAAGCCGGGTCGGCTGCGGCTGCTCTACGAGTGCAACCCCATCGGGATGCTCATCGAGCAGGCGGGCGGGCGCGCGAGCACCGGCGAGATACCGGTCCTGGAGGCCGTGCCGACCTCGCTGCACCAGCGCATCGGGTTCGTCTTCGGCTCGGCGACCGAAGTCGAGATGATCGAGCACTACCACCGCACCACCGAGCCCGACGACGACGACGAGACGCCGCTCTTCAACACGCGCGGCCTCTTCCGCCTACCCGACTGACCTGCTGAGAGGAGTCGGCCATGTCCGCCAAGCATCCCATCATCGCCATCACCGGGTCGTCCGGGGCCGGGACCACGACGGTCCAGGCCGCCTTCGAGCAGATCTTTCGCCGAGAAGGCCTCAACCCCGCCGTGATCGAGGGCGACAGCTTCCACCGCTACGACCGCGCCGAGATGAAGGCGCTGATGGCCGAGGACGAGAAGTCAGGCGGCCACCTGAGCCACTTCGGGCCCGAGGCCAACCTGTTCGGCGAGATCGAGACCCTGTTCCGTACGTACGCCGAGACCGGCGCCGGCAACCGCCGCTACTACCTGCACAACGCCGAGGAGGCCGAGCCGTTCGGCCAGGAGCCGGGCACCTTCACGCCTTGGGCGCCGCTCGACGAGGACTCCGACCTGCTCTTCTACGAGGGTCTGCACGGTGCGGTCGTCACCGGCGATGTCGACGTCGCGCAGTACCCCGACCTCATCATCGGCGTGGTGCCGGTCATCAACCTCGAGTGGATCCAGAAGATCAACCGGGACTGCCGCTACCGCGGCTACTCGATCGAAGCGGTCACCGACGTGATCCTGCGCAGGATGCCCGACTACGTGCACTACATCACCCCCCAGTTCAGCCGCACGCACGTGAACTTCCAGCGGGTCCCGATCGTCGACACCTCCAACCCGTTCGTGGCCCGCACGATACCGTCGCCGGACGAGTCGATGCTGGTGATCAGATTCAGGGATTCAAAGGGCATCGATTTCCCGTATCTTCTGAGCATGCTGCATGACTCGTTCATGTCGCGCCCGAACACGATCGTCGCGCCGGGCGGCAAGATGGACCTCGCCATGCAGCTCATCTTCACGCCGTTCATCACGCGCATGGCCGAGCGGCGCCGCAAGGCGCTCGCGCGGTAGGACCCGTCCCCGCGCCGCGGCAGGGACGCCGCGGGCACGCCTGAGGAAGGAACCAACGATGGCTCTCATCTCGATGCGCCAGCTGCTCGACCACGCGGCCGAGAACGGCTACGGCTTGCCGGCGTTCAACGTGAACAACATGGAGCAGATCCAGGGCATCATGGAGGCCGCCGCCGAGACAGACAGTCCCGTCATCCTTCAGGGCTCCGCGGGCGCCCGCAAGTACGCGGGCGAGCCGTTCCTGCGCAAGCTCGTCGAGGCCGCCGTCGAGCAATGGCCCGACATCCCCATCGCGATGCATCAGGACCACGGCTCCAGCCCGGCGGTCTGCCAGAAGTCGATCCGCTCCGGGTTCACGAGCGTCATGATGGACGGCTCGCTCCTCGCCGACGCCAAGACGCCCTCGAGCTACGAGTACAACATCGAGGTCACCCGTCGCGTGGTCGACATGGCACACGCCGTGGGGGTCTCGGTCGAGGGCGAACTCGGGGTCCTCGGCTCGCTGGAGACCGGTGAGGCGGGGGAGGAGGACGGCGTCGGCGCTGAGGGCAAGCTGACCCGCGAGCAGCTGCTGACCGACCCCGACCAGGCCGTCGACTTCGTCGCCCAGACCGGATGCGACGCGCTGGCCATCGCCATCGGCACGAGCCACGGCGCCTACAAGTTCACCAAGCGCCCCACCGGCGAGGTCCTCGCAATCGACCGCATCGTCGAGATTCATCGTCGTCTGCCGGACACGCACCTGGTCATGCACGGCTCCTCGAGCGTGCCGCAGGAGTGGCTCGAGGTCATTCGCGAGTTCGGCGGAGAGATGAAAGAGACCTACGGCGTGCCGTTCGACGAGATCCGCGAGGGCATCCGAAACGGCGTGCGCAAGGTCAACATCGACACCGACATCCGCCTCGCCATGACCGGCGCCATGCGGCGCGCCATGGCCGAGGACCCCGGCGTCTTCGACCCGCGCGTGTTCCTCAAGGCCGCCCGGCAGGCCACCCGCGAGCTGTGCGCCGGGCGCTACGAGGCGTTCGGCGCGGCAGGGTGGGCGCGCAAGATCAAGCCGGTTTCCCTCGAGGTGATGGCCGAGAAGTACGGCTACTGACCCCGCCACCACAGGGGAGCTGAGTGGTATCCTTTCTCCGCCCTTTCGAGGGTGTCCTGCGCGAATCTCCACCCCGTAGCATCGTCACCCACGTCCCGTGATTGGAGCGCTGCCATGCCGGACTTCTCGGCTATCAGGGCCAAGGCCGCCCGCATGCGGATCGACATCGTCGAGATGATCGCCGAGGCCGGAAGCGGCCACCCCGGCGGGTCTCTGTCTGCCGCTGACATCGTCGCGACGCTCTACTTCGGCGACGTGCTGCGCTACGACGCGGCCCAGCCGCAGTGGCCTGACCGCGACCGCTTCATCCTCTCGAAGGGTCACGCAGGTCCGGTGCTCTACGCCGCGCTCGCCGAGGCCGGCTACTTCGGCCGTGACCACCTGTCGACGCTGCGCAAACTCGGCTCGATGCTGCAGGGTCACCCCGACTCTCGCAAGACTCCGGGTGTCGAGGTGTCCACCGGGTCGCTCGGCCAAGGGCTCTCGATCTCCTCGGGCCTTGCTGCCGGACTGCGTGGCGGCGAGGTGCCCGAACCGTCGCACGGCGACCGCACGGTGTTCTGCCTCATGGGCGACGGCGAGCTGCAGGAGGGCCAGGTCTGGGAGGGCGCGATGTTCGCCGCCCACGAGGGCCTCTCCAACCTCGTCGCGATCGTCGACCACAACGGCCTTCAGATCGACGGGGCCTGCACCGAGGTCATGTGCCTCGGCACCGTCGCCGACAAGTTCCGCGCGTTCGACTGGTACGTCATCGAGGTCGACGGGCACGACGTCGAGGCCGTGTACGACGCGCTGGTCGCGGCCAAGGCCTATGCAGACGGCCCGGCGGTCATCGTCGCCCACACGATCAAGGGCAAGGGCGTCTCGTTCATGGAAGGTGACGCAGGCTGGCACGGCAAGGCACCCTCGGCCGAGCAGGTAGCCATCGCCGTCGGGGAACTCACTCCGCTGACCGAAGGGGGCGCCTCATGAGTAACAAGGCAACGCGCGAGGCGCTCGGGGAAACGCTCGTCGAACTCGCCGACGAGGGAGTCGACGTCGTCGCCGTCGAGGCCGATCTCTCCAAGTCCACCACCACGTTCAAGCTCGAAGAGAAGTACGAAGAGCGCTTCTTCAACGTCGGTATCGCTGAGGCCAACATGATGGATGTCGCTGCCGGACTTGCCGTTGCGGGCAAGATCGCCTTCACCGGATCGTTCGCCGTGTTCGCCACCGGTCGTGCGTACGACCAGATCCGCAATACCGTCTGCTACGCCGGCCTCAACGTGAAGATCACGCCGACCCACGCCGGCATCACCGTGGGACCGGACGGTGGTAGTCACCAGATGATCGAGGACCTTGCTCTCATGCGTGTGCTTCCCGGCATGCGCGTGCTCGTCCCCGCCGACTACCATTCCGCCAAAGCCGCAATTCGTGTGGCTGCGGCAACGCCGGGGCCGTTCTACGTGCGCTTGGGCCGAGCGACACTTCCGGAGGTCTATCCCGCCGAGGTCGAGCTCGAGGTAGGCGGCGCAAACGTGCTGCGCCACGGCACCGACGTCACGATCGTTGCGTGCGGCGTGATGGTCGCCCAGGCACTCGCCGCGGCCGACATCCTCGCGGCCGACGACCTCTCCGCCGAGGTCATCGACGCGTACTCCATCAAGCCGCTCGATGAAGACACCATCCTGCGGAGCGCTCGCAAGACCGGCGTCGTGGTCACCTGCGAGGAGCACAGCATCATCGGCGGTCTCGGTTCGGCGGTCGCCGAGGTTCTGGCCGAGCACGCGCCGCGCAAGATGGTCCGAATCGGCGTGCGAGACGTCTTTGGCACGTCGGGCGAACCCGATGAGCTCATGGCTCACTACGGCCTGATGGCGGCTGATATCGCGCGGGCAGCGTCGAGCCTGGTCATCCGTTAGGCACGTCTCGGACGCACGCGCCACCGCGCATCTCCACACGACCTCCATGCCCGGCGGGGGTGTCGTTGCGCGCTCTTTGCTAAACTGTGGTCAGGGAATCGTCGCAATGAAATGGAGCATCCCTTTGACTGACATGAGCGACGCGTCCGCCCGGACAGCCACCGTGGCGCCGGACGCAGCGGTTCTGCCGCGTACAGGCCCTTCGATGATCACCTTGAAGGGCGTGTCCAAGTACTACATCCCAACGAAGCCCGCACTCGATGACGTCAACGTCGACATCGGTTCGGGCGAGTTCGTGTTCATTGTCGGGCATTCAGGCTCAGGCAAGTCCACGTTCATCCGCATGCTCCTCAGGGAGCTCACGCCGACCCGAGGGCAGATCATCGTGGCCGGCCAGGACTTGGGCAAGATGAAGAACTGGAAGGTGCCGTACCTGCGCCGGAACATCGGCTGCGTGTTCCAGGACTTCAAGCTCCTCCCCAACAAGACCTCCTTCGAGAACGTCGCGTTCGCGCTCGAGGTCATCGGCAAGTCCAAGCACGTCATCCGTACCCAAGTGCCGGAGGTGCTTCGGCTGGTTGGGCTCGAGGACAAGATCGACAACTACCCCGACGAGCTCTCCGGCGGAGAGCAGCAACGTGTGTCGATCGCCCGTGCCTTCGTCAACCGTCCGCCGTTGCTGCTCTGCGACGAACCGACGGGTAACCTCGACCCTCAGACTTCGCTCGGCATCATGAAGTTGCTCGAACGGATCAACAAGACCGGAACCACCGTGCTTGTCGCAACGCACGACCGCGACATGGTGGACAACATGCGTCGCCGCGTCATCGCCCTGGATGGCGGAAGAATCATTCGCGACCAGGACCGAGGAGTCTACGGCTATGTCGATTAACGTCGGGTACTTTGCCAGGGAGTCGTTCCAGAACTTCCGGCGCAACTGGGCCATCACCCTCGGAGCGGTCATCACGATCTACCTGTCCCTGTTGCTCGTCGGCGTGTTCCTCGTCACGGGCGTCATCGTAAACAGCGTCGTGAAGTCCGTGGAAGACAAGGTCACCATCCAGATCTTCATCAAGGACGGTGCTCCGACCGCCGATGTAAGTGCGCTCCAGGAGTCGCTGGTCGCCGAGAACACGCTGGTCGAGGGAGTCTCGTACACCAACAAGGATCAGGCGCTGGCCAAGTTCAAGCAGGACATGGCGCAGAGCCCCGAGATCATCCAGCAGCTCGAGGGCAACCCGCTGCCGGCGTCGCTCGACGTCACGCTCAAGGACCCGCGAACCGTCGAGCAGATGGTGGCCAAGATCAAGGCCAATGCCATCTTCCTCAAGGTCGCCGACCGCCCTGACAACCCGGAGGAGTCCCTCAAGTACGGGCAGCAGATCGTCAAGAAGCTCTTCGCGTTCACGCGCGTTCTGCGTTGGCTCGAGATCGCCTTCGTCACCATGCTCGCCATCGTTTCGCTCATTCTCATCAACAACTCGATCCGCCTTGCCATCTACGCCCGCCGCAAGGAGATCGGCATCATGCGCCTCGTCGGAGCGAGCAACTGGTTCATTCGGACGCCGTTCCTGCTCGAGGGCCTGCTGCAGTCTCTGATTGGCGCGAGCCTTGCAATCCTGTCGATCGTAGGACTGCAAGGGCTGATCATGCCTCGGCTTGGAGAGGCCCTGCCGTTCCTCCCCGTGGGAATGGACGGCGGCGCCACCTTCCAGATTGCCGCGACGCTCATCATCGCGGGAATCGTCATCGGTCTGGCTGGCTCGGGATTCGCGCTCAGTCGCTACCTGAAGGTCTAGACCGTTTGCCCTTCGGGCAACAACACGAAAGCGGTATAGCTACATGAACAGGACCACCAAGGTCATCCTTGCCGTGGCGGTGAGCGTGATCATCCTCTCCGTGGGGTTCATCGGCGGCTTCGCCATGTCCAAGATCTCGCCTGCGATGGGAAGCCTGTCGCCCATCCCTTCTCCGGACGCCGCGCGGAGCAACGTCGGCTCCGCCGTTGACGAGATCAACCAGCTTCTCAGGGAGCGAGCGCTCGAGCCTCCGAGTGAGACCTCGGCAACGGCCGGTGCGATCCAAGGGCTCTTGGAGAGCGGCGGGGACAAGTACGCGAGCTACTTCGACACGAAGCACTACAAGGCGTTCAACGAGGAGACGATGGGCGCCTTCGGCGGCATCGGAGTCGTTCTCGGCGAGAACAAGGCCGGGCAGGCCTACGTGGTCGAGGTCTACAAGGACACCCCCGCACAGCGTGCGGGCATGAAGGCGGGCGACGTCTTCGCCTCTATCGACGGGGTGAAGCGGGCCAAGTGGACCAGCGAGGAAGTGGTCAAGCGCGTTCGTGGCGAGGCCGGCACCAAGGTCAAGCTGGTCATGTCGCGTCCCGTCAAGGACGGCGCCGGTGCGCCTGCCGACGTCCCCTTCGAGATCACGCGCGAGAAGATCACCTACCCCAACATCAAGTCCGAGAAGATCGGCGATGTCGGCTACATCAGGCTCGGGCAGTTCAACGCCAAGGCGGCGGACGACATCAAGAAGGCGGTCGAGGATCTCACCAAGCAGGGCGCGAAGGGCTTCGTGCTCGACCTGCGTGACGATCCCGGCGGGTTGCTCGACCAGGCGGTCGACGTCTCATCGTTGTTCATCGCCGACGGCGCGATCGTTCGTGTCGATGAGCGCAACAAGCCGGAGCAGGTCCTCAACGCCACCGGCAACAAGATCACCGACGCGCCGATGGCGGTGCTCATCAACGGTGACTCGGCCTCGGCGAGCGAGATCGCCGCTGGAGCACTGCAGGACTACGGCCGAGCGGTGCTCGTGGGCGAGAAGTCGTTCGGCAAGGGCAGCGTCCAGACGATCGAGGAACTACCCGACGGCGGCGCGGTCAAGTTCACCATCGCGCACTACCTGACACCCAAGAAGCGGGTCATCAACGGCATCGGCCTGACACCCGACGTCATCGTGGTCATGGACCGCGAGAAGCAGATGGAGCGCAAGACCGATACGCAGCTGCAGAAGGCCCTCGAGATCGTCAAGGAGAAGGTGAAGGCCGGCAAGTAGCAGGTATCCGCCCACCCATATGCCAGTACCGGAATCGCGGCCGCACGAAGGGGCCGCGATTTCTGCTTCTCGGCTTCGGAGTCCTGGCGCGGGTCGGTACGCGGAGGTCGAGCCGCTAGTCCTCGTCGTCCTCGTCGTCGAGCACGATGATCGACTCGAAGTCCGGGATGGTCTCCTCCAGCAGGAGATGAGGGCGCTTGGCGTCCTCGGCGTCGTCCTCGGCCTCGGGCAGCGACACCAGCCGCAGCGTGGAACCGTCACCGAAGAGCGTGAAGCCCCAGCTCTCTTCGCCGAGCTGCTCGAAGTCCAGATAGCGGAACGAGAGTACGTTGAGGAAGAGGCAGCCGTTGACCACGAGGGTGGAGGACTCCGGGTCGGCCATCAGCTTCACGAGTGCCGCGTGGCCCTGACTGACCATATCTCCGTGCACGGTGAACGAGTACTCGAGGTTCTCGATGGTCTCGAGGGCCCTGAGCATGTCGCGAGGGTGAGCGAGCGTGCCGCTGCCGATCAGGCAGGGCGCGAGGTCGCGGTTGGGATCCATGAGGCGGCTCCAGTGCGCAGTGCGGGCGGTTCGTTTGAGGGATTGTAGCACCCCTCGTGCCGTCGGAGCCCGGGCGCACGCTGTGCGGTAGACTGGGGGTGACGCACGGGTCTTTCAAAGGGGGCGCTGTGGGCGGCAAGAGGCGCGGGGCCAAGGCCCGTCCACACGGTCAGATCGTGGGTCGGCTGTCGATGACCCGCCACGGTTATGGCTTCGTCGAGGCGTCCGAGGGGGACTTCTTCATCCCCGCCAAGGACATCGGTGGCGCGATGCACGGCGACATTGTCGCGGTCAGGCCCGAGACGCATCGCGGGCGGCAGGGCCGCGCCGGTGCGGTCGCCAAGGTCATCGAGCGGGCCAACACCACACTCGTCGGTCGGTTCGACCGGCACGGGACCATCGGCATCGTGTCGCCCGTCGACCGCCGCATCCGGCACGACGTGTTCGTCGCTCCCAACGGAATCGGCGAGGCCGAGAGCGGCGATGTCGTCGTTGTCAGGCTGACCGCCTATCCGTCGAGGACGAACTCGGCGCAGGGATTCGTGGAGGAGATCGTCGGCCGCGAGGGCGATCCCGGCATCCAGATCGAGATCATCATCCGCGAGCACGGCCTGCGCACCGAGTTCCCCGCTTCAGTCGCCGAGGAGGCCGCGGCCATCCGCCTCGATGTAGAGGAGGCGCTCGCTTCCGAGCCGGACAGGATCGACATCCGGGAGAGGTTCACGTTCACGATCGACCCCGCAGACGCCCGCGACTTCGACGACGCGATCTCGCTTGAGTACGCCGACGACGGCCGCGTACGGCTCGGCGTGCACATCGCCGATGTCAGCCACTACGTGCCCTGGGACTCCTCGATCGACAACGAGGCGCGGCTGCGGGCCACCAGCGTCTACCTCGTCGACCGGGTCCTGCCCATGCTGCCGGAGGAGCTCTCCAACGGGATCTGCTCGCTGAATCCGGGCGAGGACCGCGTCTCCTTCTCGGTGGACATGACGCTGTCAAAGGACGGTGCGGTCGAGGAGTACAAGGTCTTCCCGTCGGTCATGCGTTCTGATCGCCGGTTCTCGTACGGGCAGGTCGATTCGTGGTTGTCGGGCCAAGAACCGTTTCCGGATGAGCAGAGCGAGCATGCCCTGGTGGAGTTCGCGAAGGTCTCGGCGAAGCTGGGGGAGCGCCGAGTCGCCCGCGGGGGCCTGGACTTCGAGACGGTCGAAGCCAAGCTTCGGCTCGACGACGATGGCACGCCCCTGGAGGTCGTACTCAGGGAGCGGACGGTGGCAACGAACTCGATCGAGGAAGCCATGATCGCCGCCAACGAGGTCGTTGCGCGCCATATGCGAGACGCCAAAGCGCCGATGATCTACCGCATCCACGAGGACCCCGACCCCGAGGCCCTCGACCGGATCGCGCTGGTTCTGCGTGAGTTCGACTATCCCATCAAGGACGTGCACGGAGCCTCGCCCGCCACCTTTCAGCGGATTGTGAAGTTCGCGCACGGCCGTCCCGAGAAGCTGCTGATCAACTCGCTCCTGCTGCGCGCCCTCGAACGCGCGCGCTACGTGGACTATCTCGCACCGCACTTCGGCCTCGCCAGCAAGGCATATACGCACTTCACCAGCCCCATTCGGCGTTATCCCGACCTGATCGTCCACCGGCTCCTCAAGGCGCAGCTCCGCGGTACTCTCGAGACCGATCCGAGCACCGCGGGCATGGTGCCGGAACTCACCTGGCTCGCCGAGCACTCCAGCCACATGGAGCGAGAGGCCGAGATGGCCGAGAACGACTCCGTGCGCTTCAAGCTCTGCGAGCTCATGGCGCAGCACATCGACGAGGTCTTTCCCGGCATCATCACCGGCGTGACGAACTTCGGGCTCTTCGTCCAGCTCGCCAACACCGCGGAGGGTCTCGTCCATATCGACTCCCTCACCGGTGACCACTACCGCTACGATGCCGCCAAGCACTGGCTCTTCGGCGAGAAGCACGGGGAGCGCTACCGGCTCGGCCAAGCGGTCGAGGTTCGAATCGTGAACGTGTCGCTCGGGGACTCGCGCATCGACATGGAACTCGGCTGATCGGCGAGTCCCCGAGCTCTGAGACGGGGTAACGCCTCGGCAACCCTCTTTCGCCACTCCTGCAACACAACCGCATTGCGCCGTGTCGGCGCGGCATGCTCGGGGTGCCCCGGAACCGGAATGCGGGAGGCTGCCGATGTACGACATCGCGATCGTGGGAGCGGGACCTGCGGGATCGACCCTGGCTCGGCTGCTGGGTGACCGGTATCGCGTCCTTCTCGCGGATCGGCGCCGTCTCGATCTGGAGCCCACGATCAGGACACTCAAGAAGCCCTGCGGCGGTCTGCTCGCACCCTCGGCACAGCATGAACTCGCGCGGCAGGGGCTCGGCGTGCCCTCACGGGTCGTGGTCGGACCCCAGCTGTTCGCCGTCCGGACGATCGATCTCGGCGCCGATCTCCAGCGTCTCTATCAGCGCTTCTACGTCAACGTCGACCGTGAGATGTTCGACCGCTGGCTCGTCTCCCTGGTGCCCGGTAGCGTCGAGTCGGGCTACGGGTGGAGGCTCACGCAGCTTGAACGTGATAACGAAGGCTCGTTCCTGCGGTTCGATACCGCCGAAGGCGGTACGGCCGGTGTGAGAGCAAAGCTGGTCGTGGGAGCCGACGGCGCGTCGTCGCTGGTGCGGCGGCTCGCATTCGCAGACACCCCCCTGCCGCAGCGGTACTCTGCGATCCAGGCCGTGTACGAGACCTCGTCGGGGGACGCCTTCTACGGCGCCATCTTCGACGCGACGCTCACGGACTTCTACGGCTGGACGATTCCCAAGGGCGATGCATTGCTGATCGGCGCCGCGTTTCCGGCGGGGCCGGGAGCGGCGGCCCGGTTCGAGACGTTCGTTGAACGCCTCCGCGGCCACGGGATGCGGTTCGGGACCAGGCTCGACCTGTCCTCGGCCATGATCGCACGTCCCACGAGCCTGCTCCACCTATGCCCGGGAGCCGGGGGCATCCTTCTCACAGGGGAGGCTGCGGGGTTCATCAGCCCGAGTTCCGCCGAGGGAATCAGCTACGCGCTCAAGAGCGCAGCGGCACTTGCAGGGGCTCTCGAGCCCGGCCTTGCGGGTGCGGGGGCACGGTACCGTTCGGCGGCGTGGCCCCTCGCGGTTGACGTGGGCGTCAAGGCGCTCAAGTCCTCCGCGATCTATGGGGCGGCGACCCGGCGGCTCATCATGCGCAGTGGGTTCGGAGCGATTCCGGAGAAGTCGACTGCCGCAGGGCTGCCTGCGACTCGCTTCGCTCGCTAGGCGCACGGTCCGAAGATCGACGGCGGCGCAAGCCACATGAGTTTGCCTGACGGCATCTTGGCGTCGGTGATCTCGATGAGCGCGACGGCCCCTTTGCGAAGGTCGAGATTGCAGTCACCGGTGATCTGGGCCAGCACCTCGCACATACTCGGGTTGTGTCCGACGATCGCGAGCGAGCGGACTCGCGGTTTCTGAGCGAGAAGAGCACGCAGGTCGCTCACATCGAAGCTGTGGCCGAGGCGCCACTCCTCTTCGATCGGGATCCCGCCGCCCAGCGCCTTGTTGAGAATAGCGGCGGTCTGTACGGCCCGGACGAGCGGGCTGGTCAGTATCCGGTCGGGGTGGAGCGAGCCGGAAGCGACGAGGGACTCCGCTGCCATGCGAAACCGGGAGCGCCCCGCGCGCGTGAGCGGGCGCAGGTCATCATCCGTGTGCCAGGTTGTCTTGCGTGCTGCTGTCGCGTGACGCACGAAATAGAGCTTCATCGAAGTTCCTCCGGGACGGCGACGAGATCTCCTGAGGGGGCGGCCGTCCGTTCGGCGTGCTCCCTCCAGGGAATGTACCCGAAGGCGAGATGCGCTGACAGCAAGGTGGTGGTGCACCCCACGCACGGCTAGACTGAATGCCACCCAACATTCGACTCGGAGGTCGTTTCATGCAGAAGAAGGACCTGGAGTTTCTCTCCGCACTGGTAGAGGCGCCGTCCCCATCCGGATTCGAGCAGCCGGCCGCGATCGTGTTCCGCGACCGCATGATCGGCGTCGCCGATGAGGTCGAGACCAACGTGATGGGTTCGGTCCATGCGCTGCTCAAGGGTACGAAGGGCGGCGTATCCGTGATGCTGGCAGGTCACATCGACGAGATCGGCCTGATGGTGAACTACGTCAGCCCTGAGGGGTTCGTGTCGTTCGCTGCTATCGGCGGGGTGGATGCCGCGATACTTCCCGGTATGCGAGTCAAGCTGCACGCGAGTGACGGCGAGATGCTGGGCGTGATGGGCCGCAAGCCGATCCACCTCATCGAGGACGACGAGCGGAAGAACGTGACCAAGATCGACAAGCTCTTCATCGATCTGGGCCTGTCGGCCGACGAGGTCAAGAAGCGGGTGCGCATCGGCGACCCGATCACCTTCGATGTCGGAATGGAGACGTTCGGCGACCACCTGGCGGTGTCACGTGCCTTCGACGACAAGATGGGGGCCTGGATATCGGCCCGCGTCCTCGAGGAGGTCAAGAGGGCCGGTGGTGCGCCGGGTGACCTGGTGGCGGCAGCAACCGTCCAAGAGGAAGTCGGACTACGCGGCGGCACAACCTCCGCCTACGGCGTCGATCCGCAGGTGGGAATCGCCGTAGAAGTGGGACACGCGACCGACTACCCGGATATCGACAAGCGCAAGCACGGGGAGGCGACCTGCGGAGCCGGACCGATCATCGCCCGCGGCCCCAACATCAATCCCGCCCTCTTCGACCTGCTGGTGAAGGCGGCCGGCAAGGCGAAGGTGCCGTATCAGCTCGGCGCCGAGCCCCGCGGTACGGGAACCGATGCAAACGCCATCCAGCTCTCACGCGGCGGCAAGGCCGCTGCGCTCGTCTCGATCCCGCTGCGGTATATGCACACACCCACCGAGGTGTTGTCGCTCAAGGACCTCGACTACGCGGTGAAGCTCCTGACGCGGTTCGTCCTCGATCTGAAGCCTCAGACGGACTTCACGCCGTAAGGGAGCCGCCGGCAGCAGCTGACGGAAGCGTGGGCCGCCCGAAGGGGCGGCCCGTTTGCGCAGGGCGGCTAGCGGCGTTCGCTCTTGGAGTCCTGGGGCGACCCGCGCCGGAGCAGCTTCTTGAACAGCGTGTATGTTCCGGTGACCACGAAGGCTGTCGCGATCGCCAGGGCGAAGAGCAGGAAGATGGGCTCCTGGGCGCCGATGATCGCGGAGATGCCCAGATCCATGCCGACGGCGACGAGAAAGAACACACCCATCCAGAACGCGCCGCCCTTTGTGAGCGTGAGTAAGCTGTCAATCATCGCGCACGACCTTCACGTTGGCTTCGTTCATTCAGTATGCACCCCTCGTGGCCTCGTGTGTGGAGAAGCGGGAGTCTGAACTCCGGAGATGTTGCGTCGGTCGGATAGAATAGGACTTCCTGTTCACGACATCGAGGATCTTCATGCCGCGCGAAGAGCGGGTCATTGCCACCAACAAGAAGGCGTACCACGACTACTTCGTGGACGAGGTCTTCGAGTGCGGCATCGAGCTGAACGGGAGCGAGGTCAAGTCCCTGCGTGACAGCCGTGCTTCGCTGCGCGAGTCATATGCGACGGTACGCCGTGGTGAGGTCTGGCTTCTTGCGCTGCACATCGCACCGTACAGCCATGGCAATCGCTCGAATCTCGACCCCGATCGGGCGCGCAAGCTGCTCTTGCACAAGCGGGAGATTCGCTACTTGATCGGCAAGACCAAGGAGAAGGGGAGCACCCTGATCCCGCTCCGCATGTACTTCTCTCCGAGCAACCTGGTGAAGGTGGAGCTGGGCCTCGTCCACGGCAAGAAGCTCTACGACAAGCGAGCGGACATCGCAGCGAAGGATCAGAAGCGGGATGTCGAGCGCGCTTTGCGCGAGCGACAGAAGGGCCAGTAGCCGTGGTGGCGCTGAGTGATAGAGAGCTGCTCTACGTGTGCGTCGCCGGGCTGATTCTCGGCGGGCTCGTCTTGCTTCGGTTCGTCGTCGCGCTTGTGAGCCCGGTGTTGCCGGAGTCGGCTCCCACAGAGCAGCGGGCACTGGACACAAGCCTTCGTCACGAGAAGAGCGCTCAGCTCACTCGCGCTGACGGCGGCCTTTCTCGGCGTCACGGCCATCGTTGTGGGCGGGGCCATCGGCGTTCGGGACAGTCTGCCGCAGCCGGGACCCCCTCGCGACGGTGTCGTGGCGAGCACCGTGGAAACAGCCGGCGCGGTCGAAGCCGGGTCCCCGGTGGAGACTGGGGGAGTATGGGCGGCGGGCGACATGCACACCCATACCTTCCTGACCGGCGGGTCGAATTCCCAGCTCGAGGTGGCGCACAAGGCCCTGAACGAGTACGGCCTGGACTGGATGGCCAACTCCGATCACGGCGGCGTCGGCACCTGGGACGCGAGCGGTAACGCGGTGACCGCCACTCCCCGTTGGTGGTCCCTGATCAACTGGTCCTGGCCCGTCGTCCGCGACCTTCGCCCGAGCTTTCCGAACAAGTCACTCATCCACGGAGTGGAGTGGAACGTTCCTGCGCATCGGCACGCCAGTGTCGGCATCGCCGTAGACGAGCCCAACGCAATCGCCGAGTTTGACTACCGCTTCGACCGCAACTCCGATTCGAATTCGTTCCCCGGCAGTCCGCGCAAGGACAAGAAGTCCGCACACGATGCCATACAGGGTGTCGAATGGCTCGAGACGAACTACCCGGATAGCTCCTACGTCGTCCTGAATCATCCTTCGCTGGCCCTCACCTACGAGCCGGGCGATGTCCGGGACTTCCTCGCTGCGGGTCCGAATGTGGTTGCGGGCTTCGAAGGCATGCCGGGTCACCAGAAGGAGCCTTGGCGCGGTGGCTACGAATCGCGCATCCCGGCGGCGCTCACGTACCAGGGTGCAGACCTTTGGCTGGCGCAGGTGGGTGGCGTCTGGGACGCGCTCCTCGCGAATGGCTCGCGTTTCCACGTCTTCGCGAACTCCGACTTCCATGACACCAGGGTCGACTTCTGGCCCGGCGAGTATGCCAAGAACTGGACGTTCGTCGCGCAACCCGGTGACATGAACTCGGTCGTTGCAGGTCTCAAGGGCGGCCGCTCGTTCTCGTCTTTCGGCGGTCTCGTCGACGAACTCGAGTTCTCGGCGCAGAGCGAAGACGGCGAGGCGACCATGGGTCGCGAAGGTCTTGCCGTTCGTCGTGGTGGGGACGTCGTCGTCACTATCCGCTTCCACACGCCGGCCCTCAACAGCCACGGCGACGCCCCCAAGGTCGATCACCTCGATATCATTGCCGGTGACGTGACGGGTCCCGCGGTCAAAGGCGATCCATCCTGGAATGCCGCGACGAACCCCACTGCCCGAGTCGTCAGGACGATCGATAGCACGAGCCTCAAGAAGCTCGACAATGGATGGTACTCGGCGAGCTACGCGCTGACGGACGTCAAGGGGCCGATGTACCTGCGCCTCCGAGCGACGAACCTCGCGCCGAGCACCCCCGGTGTCACGGATGCGGCAGGGAACCCGCTTGTCGACGCGGCCGGCGAGAACACCCCGGACAAGGCGTGGAAGAGCCTCTGGTTCTACTCGAACCCGCTCTGGATCGACGTTCGCTAGCTGGGATCGTCCGGCATCCACATCGCCTTCGCGCTGGATCGCTTCCATGCGCGCGGCACGCACTTCGCTCTCAACTCCTTGGTACGCTCGTCGTCATCGGCGGGTATACTCTCCGAGCGGTCCGGGTGGGCCGCAGGCACCTTGACAGGTCGATACCACCCCATGTGGGGGCGACTGGATTCGACACGATAGTTCTGAGGGAGGAAGCAGGTCGCGGTCTCCTCGCCGCGTTAAACAGGGGTAAACGCCAATTAAATGGCACCAATGACTACGCTCTCGCTGCCTAAATAGCCAGCGACGCTGACCCGGTGCACGTCCCCAGCACCGGCAAGGCGCAACTTAGGGGACTGCCGCTCCGGACGTAGTCGGTATGCCGTAGCGAAAGACTGAACTGACTGGGAAGGGACACGCCGGTCACGGTGCGTCGTCCTGACCGAGACACAAGCTGTGACTGAGCCTGGAGATGCCTCCCAGGGTGCTATCGTGGACCGGAGTTCGATTCTCCGCGCCTCCACCAGAATTCTCATCGGGATCCGCAGGCTGACTCCCGTTATGGCCCGTCGGCTCATCAGAGCTGGCGGGTCTTTGTGCTTCGGCGAGGTGGAGCGCAAGTGAAGGTCGCCCTTCGCTACAATGCCGTACACACTCCAATCGGTGCCAGGAGGCGATCGGTGAGCGAACGCAGGTGGGGGTTCTCGGCTGAGGAGTGGTCGGCTCGGCGGACCCTCCTCGAGCGGCTGCTTGTCGAGACCGCAGCCGCGCGGTCGACCATCACCTACGGCGAGGTGGCCCGGCGTGTGTTCGACGGCCGAGTCAGCGCGCGCTCGTCGGCGATCATGGTGATGCTCGGCGAGGTGGATGACGCGGCGTACGCCGATGACGGCATCATGATCGCGTCGCTTGTCGTCCGGGCCGACACGGGGATGCCCGGCGAGGGCTACTTCATCTTCGCCGCGGAGCAGCTCGGGCTGCCGGCGCTCGACGACCGCAGCGGCGTTCTGGGAGCGCGAGGCCGTGCGGGTGTGGGACTCGTATGCGCCGGCCGCGGCACCCGCTGATGGAGCAGCGCCGCAGCGGGGTCGCGCGCCGGCTCAGTCCAGCGAGGAGCTGTCGTGAGTGGCATCGAGGCGATCGCCGCACTCAGAGGGATACCCGACGGCCTCCGCTCCGGAATCGCGTGGCTATCAGCGGACACGCTCAGCTCGCTCGTCCATGGCACGGGCGCCAAGGGTCCGGCTGAGTCGCTCGAAGCCGTCGTGCGAGCGCTCGAACTGGACTTCGCCTTCGTTCCGGCCGACGAACCCTGGGCCCCCGACGCCGTGCAACGAATCCACGAGGCGGGCGCCGCCTCGATCTGGGCCTCAGCAGGGGTCTTGGGACGGCTCGGCGAGCAGCTCGGGTGGAGCGACACGATCCGGCTCACAGCTTCTGCTCCCGGTGCGCTCGCAGCGCCGCTTGCCGAGGCGCTGCATCAGGCACTCGTATCTGTTCGTGCCGGCATCGCTGCGGGAACAGACGCGGTTCTCGTCGCGGACGACCTAGCCGGGGCGACCGGCCCGCTGGTTTCGCCGGACTTCGCTCTTGACGCACTACTACCGTGCTACCGCAGCATCTCCGAGGAACTCCAAGAGGTCGACATCCCGGCGGTCTTCCACTCCGACGGCGACATACGCGCGCTTCTGCCCGCACTCGCGCGAGCAGGGTTCTGCGCCCTGCACTCGGGAAGCCTTGGAGGCGACGTGCTCGCTGCCACGATGGTGTCGGCGCGCTCGGTCGGGCTGACAGTGCTGGGCGGGATCGAGGTGGCGCAGCTGCCGGCCGGAGCGAACCGGCTGGGCGCGAATGCGGGGCGCATGGCACTCGCGGGTGGGCTGATCCTCTGCGACGACGGAGGCCTCACCACCGCCGAGGAGGTCGCAGCGTACGCGACCGCGTTGGATGCGGCGCGTGAGGCGTACGCCCGCGGGTAACGCGCGGAGGTGCGGCGTGATACCCTCGGGCAATCCGCCGTCCGGAAGCGTATCTGTAGCCACCATGAGGAGTCTGTTGAGATGGCTCATCCCATGCGCCGCACCGACCGTCGTATCACCGACGCTGCCCAGATCGACCGCCTCCTCTCAGAAGCTCGGTGGGCCGTGATCGGACTCTCTGACGACGACCAGCCCTACGTCGTGACGCTTTCATGCGGCTTCGATGCGGCGAACCGTCGGCTCTGCTTCCACGTCGCCAACTCGGGGCGCAAGCTCGACATCATCGCGCGCAACCCCAAGGCGTGCGCGACCGTGATAGCGGACCTCGGCTACAAGCAGGGTGAGTGCGCGCATCCGTTCGAATCGGTCGTGGTGACCGGTGCGATGCGGCTGCTTGAGGATCCCGAGGAGGTGCGCGCCGGGATGCGCGTGCTGATCGGCCAACTGGAGTCGGCATCGGACGCCCAGGCCGTGTTCGACCGCAATCGGCTCGATTCCGACGCGGCGCTCAAGCGGTTTCGACTGCTGGTCCTCGAGATCGAGCACCTGGAAGCGAAGCGCGGGGAGTAGCGGCGCACTAGCTGCGAATCGCCTCGGCAGGCACGTCTCGGAATCCGGCGGCGAAGGCCATGAATCGGTAGGCGTCGGCCAGAGTGGACGCGATCCCGAACGACACGCGCATGGTGTTGGGCATCTTGCCGCTCGCGTCCCGGATGATGTCGTGGCACTCGGTGAACGTCACCGGCGCCTCGTGGCCGACGAAGCACTCGGCCATGTCGTCGCGCGTGATATTGTGCGCGACCTCGCCGTCGCCCGGGTTACAGAAGCAGCCTGTGCGCAGGGAGATGCTGTCCCGGCCGGCAAGTTCCTCCATTCGATGGACGTCGTAGGTCGACCCCTCGGGATCCAGCAGGTAGAACGCTATCGTGCCACCGCGGAACTCCATGTCGCGCGGGCCGAAGATGCGGACCATGGGTGACCCGTTGGAGTGTGTGAGGCGCCCCATCTCGCCGAGCAGCCAGCCGGTCAGCGCGACGACGCGGTCATGGATCGCGTCGATTCCGACGGCGGATAGGTGCTCGAGCCCGATCCGGACGGCGGGCAGGCCCAGGTAGTCGACGGTGCCGTCCTCGAACCCGACATGTCCCGGCGCGAGGTGGTACCAGCCTTCACCCTGCACCGAGGCGAGCGTGATGGTTCCTCCCGCGAACCACGGACGGTTGAGCTTCGCGAGTTTGTCTCGGCGGGCGATGAGCGCACCGGTCCCGGTGGGATAGCCGAACATCTTGTAGAAGGACAGCGGCACGAAGTCGGGCTTGACCGCCGAGAGGTCGAGCCGGTTGGTGGGTGCAAAGGCCGCGCAGTCCAGGATGACGTCCCAGCCCAGCTCCTGGGCCTGTTCGACCCATTCGAGCGGATGCTGGACGCCGCTGAAGTTGCTCTGTGCCGGGAACGCGAAGAGGTTGTTGCGGGCCGACACCCGCTCCAGTTCGGCGGTGACGAGCTGGCAGTCCAGCCGGAGGTCGGGGTCGCAGACGGGGAGGTAGGTGACGCTGGCGCCCCTCGATCGCGCGAACTCCCGGATGCCGTTGACCGAGTTGTGGTTGTCATAGGTGAGCAGGTAGCGATCGGCCTCGCCAAACGGATAGGACTCGCCGACGAGTTTCAGCGCGCCGCTCGCGTTGGACGTGAACACCACGTCGTACTCCGTCGGGTCCGCCGAGAAGAACTCCAACACCGCCGCGCGCGCTTCCTCGACGAGCTGGGTGCTCGCAAGAGAGGTCGGGTTCTTCGAGTGAGGGTTGCCCAGGACCGAGTCGTTGAGCAGCGCAAGGTGCTCGCCGATCTGGGACTCCGCGTAGAGCCCGCCGCCGGTGTAGTCGAGGTAGACCTGCCCGAGCCGGTCGAGTCGCGCATAGTCCCGTCCGCGGAGTTCGTCAACCGACTCGGCGCCGTAGCCAGGGTTGTGTGCAAGAAACGCGGCCAGCGCGTCGGTGTACAGCACGTCGTCATAGGGCGCAGCCATGGTGCCTCTCTCGAATCAGCCGGCGCGGATACCGGTTCCGACGCCGTGGATAGTCTAGACCGATTCTCACCAGAAACCAGACAGAGGTTCACAGGTCGTTCACGTCTCTTGCGTATACCTCAGAGGGTATCGTACTCGACTTCAAGGAGAAGCTGTGTCTGAGACAACGAACTCGCCGGCCGCGCCTCAGCCGACGGGCGCCAGGAAGAGTGACCGCGCCGCCCAGCGGCGTAACCGGACCGTGAGGCTCGTGGTTCTCACGCTCGGGCTCGTCATCGTGACCGCGATCGGAACGGCGCACAGGTTCGGCATCCCCGTGGTCGGCGTCGACGCGCTGTGCCCCTTCGGAGGCATCGAGACGTTCTGGTCGATGGTCGTGTCGGCGCAGCTCATTCAGCGGATCGCCGTCTCCAGCGTCATCCTCATGGGCGTGGTGCTCCTCATCGCGGTGATCTTCAGGCGGTCGTTCTGCGGCTACATCTGCCCTCTGGGTGCGCTCCAGGAACTGTTCGGCAAGATCGGTCACGCGATCTTCCGAGGCAAGCGGCCGAGCATGCCTGCCGCGATCGACAAGCCGGCACGATATCTCAAGTACGTCGTGCTGGTCGTGTTCGTCGTCTGGACGTGGCAGGCCGCGAGCCTGATGATCCGTCCCTACGACCCGTGGGTCGCCTGGATGCACCTGACCTCGCCCGAGCTGTTCGCGGAGTTCGGTATCGGGGCAGCGGTGCTCGGCATCTCGCTCGTCGGATCGATCGTCTACGACCGCTTCTTCTGCAAGTACCTCTGCCCGATGGGAGGGTTCCTCGGCGCCATCTCTCGTTTCTCGGTCTTCAAGGTGCGCCGCAACGAGAGCACCTGCATCGACTGCAAAGCGTGCGACAAGGTGTGTCCCGTCAATGTGACGGTGTCCACGGTCCAGGTCGTGAATGACGCCGAGTGCATCGACTGCAGCGAGTGCGTCAACGTCTGCCCGGTCACGAACACGCTCGAGGTCTCTACCTCCGGCTGGCCGCGCGGCGGCAAGGCGCTGCAGCCGCTGGCCGTGCTGGGCATCGTCGTCGCGCTCATCGCCGGAGTGATCGGCCTGACCACGCTGACCGGGAGCTTCGCGTGGACGATCCCGACGCTCTCCGAGACGGTCGAGAAGTCGGGAACGGTCAACGTCGAGGAGATCAGGGGCAGCATGACGTTCTCCGAGATCTCGAAGGCCACCGGCATCCCGGAGGCGACGTTCCAGGAGAAGTTCGGCGTCAAGCCGAGCGAGATGAAGGTCAAGATCAAGGACCTCGCGCCGGTCTACGGATTCGACGTGCACACCGACGTGCGGGAGTTCATCGCCAAGGAGCTCGGCGAAGCCCAGTAGCTCGGAGCGACGAAGCGCCGACAAGACGAGAGGCGGGGCATGGTGCCCCGCCTCTCTCTGTGTTCCGGGTTGCTCGCGAGGCGGCTAGTGGCCGGCGCAGACGTGCGAGCCGCCGAAGGGCGAGAGTCCGCCGCCGAGATAGGCCGCCACGGCGGAGCGGGGCGTCGGCGACTGATCGTCGTGGTAGGCCGCGATGCCGAGGTTGTTCATGGCCGAGAGCGGACCGCCTCCCATGCCGACCACGATGGCGACACTGACGCCCTTCTCGGCCAGCCCGGCGACGGTCAGGCCACAGCCGCCGTGCGAGTGGGGAGGGTTCGTGAACGATGAGTCGCCGACCACGGCGCCGTCAGCGATGTCGACGATCGTGAACGAGTCGGCGTGGCCGAAGTGGGCCGAGCGCGGGGCGTCCAGGCCTCCTGCACCGTTGCTGGGGATGGCCACGCGTATCACGTCTGACATGTGGTGCTCCTTTCGAGGACGAGCGAGGTGGCGCCGAATGTGGCGCTACTTGGAGGGGATACCGGTGCCGCACACCGCCGCCTTCTCGGCGGTCAGGAGGGAGTGCTTCGGCAGGCCTTCGTGTGTCGCGATCCGGCAGAACCCCACACCCGACAGGATCTCGGAGATCTGCTCGGCACTGGCGCGGGCGGCCTGTGAAGGACCCGACCCGGTGTCGCCGAGACGCCAGTCGGCTACGAGCAGGGTGCCGCCGATCCGCAGGAGGCGCAGGGCCTCACAGTAGCTGGAACGCGGGTCGGCGAGCTCGTGGTGCACGTTGATCATCAGCACGAGGTCGGCGTCGCCGGTGGGGAGCGGGATCTTGGTCTCCTCGGCAAGGATCGGGTGGAGTCGACCTGAGAGCGCGGCCGGACGGTGCTGGAACATCCACCGGACCATGACCGGTTCGACATCGACCGCGAAGACCTGTGCCGCCGGAGCAAGCTCGGCGAAGCGGTAGGCGAACAGCCCGGTGCCCGCGCCGATCTCGACGATGGTGCGTGGGTCCGGAGTGGCTGCGGCAGCCCACATGACCTCCGGGTCGAGGTACTCGAATCGGGCCTCGTCGTTGAGACGTTCCAGTTTGGCGATGTCGAACTTCTCGTGCGGCATTCGGGTGCTCCTCAGCCGGTCCACCAGGGGCTCATCATACCCCAAGGGGTATGTGTGAGAACAGTCTCCGTCATCTCCTGGACTCGCTGCCTTCTAGTGATCGGCAGCGTCGAGCACGGGAATCCTGAAACCTACGGTAGCACCGTGTCCCGTCGCGCTCTCGGCGAACATCGACCCATGGTGGTCTTCGACGATCGTCTTGGAGATGGCAAGGCCGAGTCCCGCACCGCCCGTCTTCGCGGCGCGCGCCGAGTCGGCGCGGTAGAAGCGTTCGAAGATGTGGGGGAGGTCGGCCTCGGGGATGCCATCTCCGGTGTCGGTCACCGCGACGACGACATCGTTACCGTCGCGCACCACCGAGACGGTGATCGAGCCCTGCGCGGTGTGCCTCGCGGCGTTGGTGAGGAGGTTTCGCAGGACCTGGGAGAGACGACGCTCGTCGGCCATCACGAACTGCTCCTGATCCGAGACCTCCACGAGCACGTCCACATCGTCGAGCGCGGTCGTCCTCGCCCTCTCGGCCTCCCGGCGCGCCAAGGCGGTGAGGTCGATGGGCGCACGTTCATAGTGCAAGCGGCCCGCTTCGGCGACCGCGAGCTCCTGGAGGTCGTCGACGAGAACAGAGAGATGCTGCAGGTCTTCGACGAGGGAGTCGAGCCTGTCGGCGTCGGCGGCAAGGACTCCCTCCGCCATGCCCTCAGCTTGGGCGCGCGCGGCAGCTATGGGATTGCGCAGTTCGTGGGCCACGTCCGCGACGAGCCGCCGCCGCAGGGTCTCCGCCCGCTCGAGCGAGTCCGCCATCGAGTTGAACGCCTCGCCGAGCGCCGCGACCTCTGCTGGTCCGGCTACTTCGACGCGGTGAGTGAGATCGCCGGCCGCGAGGTTCTCGGCAGCGGTCTCAAGCTTGAGCATCGGCCGAGTGAGGTAGCGCGCGAGAAGCAGCGCCGCGATGGCTGCGATGACGATAGCGACGAACGCGCCGAGGTAGACACTCCGGTCGACCGTTGCGACGAAGGTCTGCTCGGCAGCGCCCAGCATCGCCCGGCCGCGGCCCATGTGCATGCCACCCGCCGGGGTGGGCAGCGTCGCGAGGTAGGTGTCGAACGCGCGGGCGAGGGCGTCCCGCGCGATGAGCCCGACTGCGAGGACGGCGGCAAGCGCCACCAGCAGGATCGAGACGAACATCTGGAAGACGAGGCTCAGTCGGCGCATCGCCTCTACGCCTCGACCTTGTAGCCGACGCCGAAGACCGTCCTGACGTGCCGAGGGGCCTTCGGATCCTCGCCGAGCTTGCGGCGGATGTTCTTGATGTGGGCATCGACGGTGCGTTCGTACCCGTCGAAGGCATCGCCGGAGGCCGCCTCGAGCAGCTGTAGCCGGGAGTAGACGCGCCCCGGGTGGGCCGCCATCGTGGCGAGGATGTCGAACTCCGAGCGGGTCAGCTCGACCACCTCGTCGCCGAGCCGGACTTCTCGGCGGTCGTGGTCGAGGGTCAGGTCACCGACGCGCAGGACGCCGGTGCCGGCCTGATCGCGCGTGCACCGGCGCAGCACCGCCTTCACGCGCGCGACCACTTCGCGCGGGCTGAAGGGCTTGGTGATGTAGTCGTCAGCTCCGATCTCGAGGCCCACGAGTCGATCCACCTCGTCGGTGCGCGCTGTCACGAGGATCACGGGGATGCCTTCGGCCTGGAAGCGCCGGGTCAGTTCGAGGCCGTCGATGCCCGGCAGCATGATGTCGACCAACGCGAGGTCCGGACGATGCTCGGCAACTGCCGCAACCGCCGCGGGGCCGTCAAAGGCCGTGACGGCGGTGTAGCCGTCGGCGCGCAGGTACTCTGCGAGCACGGCCACGATCTTCTCGTTGTCATCGACTACCAGAACAGTCGGCATGCCCATTCCTCCATGACCCGGTATCGGACACATACACACGGTCCCGACCGTGAGTATCCCACGGCCGGGACGCGCTGGTGTGCTCTACGCTTGAGACGGGGCCGGCTCAAGCTCAATCTTCTCGCCGAGCCGCTACTGGGCCACCGTGCAGTTCGCGCCGCCGCCCATGCCACGACCGGCGCCACGGCCACCGCCCTTGCCGCCACCCATACCGCGACCGGCGCCCGAGCCGGAACCCGTGCCATCGCAAGAGGTGTTGACCGAGCCGACACGCTCTGTGAGCCGCGTCTTCATGTTGGCGGCAGCAGCGTCAGCCTGCGCCTGGGTGATCGCGCCGCTCTTGACCTTGGCTGCCAGAACCGAGCCGCGGACTTTCAGCGCCTCTTCGACGACCGTCGAGGCCCTGACGTTCTTGGCTGCGGCGATCTGCGTGTAGGTCTTGCCCGCCTTGCGCTCGGCGACCACCGCCTCGGTGCTCGTACCGGTGAGCTTGGCGACGACGTCGAGCAGTCGTCCACCGCTGTCGCGCATGGCGACGCCGAGACGGAGTCCGGTTCCTGAACCGGCGCTCGGGCTCGTCGCGGTCGCTGCGAAGCTCGAAGCGACGTTGCCCGCCACCAGGCCCATCACGAGTGCTGCTGCCACGAGGGCAGCGATCCTCTTCGTAGTCATCGTGCGTACCTCCTCTGGATCGATCGTTCTGTACTTCTGACAGGTCCGACTATCCGAGGCGCGAGTGAATGCGCTGTGAACGCCGGGCGCGCGGTTGGTGAACGTCTCAGCGGACGCGCCGGCGTCGGAGCCTGCTCGCGAGGTCCCTCGCGTCGGCTGTGCTCGACCGACTTCGCCGAGAAGCCGACGTGCCGGTTCGGCGGGACCCGGTCCGTGACACGGTTGATGCGGGTAGCATCTGCACGACCGCCCTATCGAACGATCCGGAGGACACCATGGCTGCCGCCACCGACCGTCAGCACTACGCGCTTGCAGACGATCTTCTCGTTCTTTCTCGGACTCATGGTCCTCGCCTTCGTGGGTGTGGGCGTGAACACGTTCTATCCGCAGCCCTCGGAGACGAACCAGAAGGCGCAGCAGGCCATCTCACGTCAGATGGAGGCGCTCAACGTCAAGACCTCGAATCGGAGCCTGACCGCGACCGAGCAGGCACAGATGACGCGCCTTCAGGACCAGCAGAACGCCCTGCAGGACAAGACCGATGCCGAGATGAAGCAGTGGGCTCGGAACACGAGCATCATCCTGGTGATCTGCGCCACGTTCGTGATGGGCGTCTCTCTCGTTCTGAGCGAGCAGCTGCGCGTCATCTCCAACGGGCTGTTGTTGGGCGGACTGTTCATCATGCTGTACGGCGTCGGATGGGTGATCTTCAGTGGCAACTCGACGGCGCGCTTCGTCGTCATCCTCTTCGCATTGGTGGTCACGCTCGGGCTCGGCTACGTGAAGTTCGTTCGCCAGCGCCGGGATGCAGCCGCCGAGGCCCCCGGTCTCGGGACCGAAACGATGGACGACGCTCAGATCGCCGGGCTGGCAGCCCGGGTCTCGGCGCTCGAGTCGAAGGCCGCCGCCGCGGCCGCCGCCTTCGGCGGAGATGACACCCCGTAGCGCGAACGGCGATCACGCCGCGAAGCCGGAGGAGCTGGCGCGGTTCTTGCGCCTCAGCATCGCACCGCCGCCCGTGAGCCGAGGAGTCCGCGATGAGTTCCATTCGACGTGTTGCCGGCAGCTTCGAGAGCAGGCCGACCCGTGAAGGAGCCGGCGTGCATCTCCGCCGGGTGTTCGGGTACGACCAGGTGCCGCTGTTCGACCCGTTCCTGATGATGGATGACTTCCGCTCGGACGAGCCGGAGCACTTCCGCAAGGGCTTCCCTTGGCATCCTCACCGCGGCATCGAAACGGTGACGTACCTCCTGCGCGGTGACGTCGAGCATGCCGACAGCATGGGCAACGCGGGAGTCATCGGCTCGGGGTGCGCCCAGTGGATGACCGCCGGTTGCGGCATCGTGCATCAGGAGATGCCGCTTGGCGACGAGGCCGGCGTTCTCGAGGGCTTCCAGCTCTGGGTGAACCTGCCCGCAGCGGACAAGCTGATGCCGCCGCGCTACCAGGGCGTCTCCGACGACCAGATACCGCTTCTTGCGGTGCGCGGCGGCACCCTCATCCGGGTCATCGCCGGCGAGGTGGACGGCGTGCGCGGGCCCGTAGAGGGAATCGTCACGGATCCGGAGTATCTGGACGTGACCGTCCCGGTGGGCGCTTCCTTCACGCACGAGACCGAGCTCGGCCACACCGTCTTCGCCTACGTGATCGCGGGACGTGCCTGCTTCGCCGAGGATCCCGTCGCGGCCCCGGAGGCCGAGTGCGCGGCCGATGGCACCGCCGTGCTTTTCGGTGATGGAGACCGGGTGATCGTCCGCGCGGTCGGCGACACGCCGGTTCGGTTCCTGCTCGTTTCGGGTCGCCCGCTGGGTGAGCCGGTCGCCTGGGGCGGCCCCATCGTCATGAACACCCAAGAGGAGCTACGCGCGGCATTCCAGGAACTTGAAGATGGCACGTTCACCGACCTCAAGGAGCGGAGCTGAGGCAGGCTTCGCGCTGCCGGTGTCGTACTACTCGGTTGAATGCGACGTAGCCGCAGACAACCGCAGGGGGACTCATGCCCGTCAACGTGCTCGTCGGTCTCGGCTCGCTGCTCGTCGCACTCGTGCTGTACTCGGTCGGCACCTGGACCGCGTTTCGCCGGAAGGGGTTCGGCGTCACGCAGGTCGTGACGTTGTGGTTGGGGTTCGCCTTCGACGTCATGGCGACGACATCGATGGCGTGGCGCATCGGTCGTTTGGATTTCGACACACCCACCGGCGCACTCCACACGACCCTGGCGCTTGCTCGTGATGGCCGGGATGGCGATCAGTGCCGCGGTCGGAACCTACGCATGGAGCAAGCAGGACGGTCAGCTCGGCGCGAAGATGGCACGGATCATCCCGCTGCCCTGGGCGCTCTGGCTGGCGATGTTCGTGTGGGGGCTCTCGTCCAAGCGCTGAGCCGCCTGCCCGGTGCGTTGCCCTATGCCGGTCGGGCGACGAGCGCGCTCGCGATTCGGGCGGCGAGTCGCACGTTGTGGTAGACCAGCTGCTTGTTGGCCTCCTCGCTGGCGCCACCCGAGAGCTCGTGGATACGTGCGAGCAGGAACGGCGTCACGGCTTTGCCGTGGACGTCGGCAGCGGCCGCCTCGGCGAGCGCCGTCGCGGTCCACGCCTCGACATCCGTCGGGACAAGCTCGTGCTCTGCCGGTATCGGATTGCGCCACGACGGTACCGCCTCCGATGCCCAGCGCGCGCCGTACGTCCAGCACGGCCGCGATCTCCTCGGTCGAGTCCAGTCGCCAGTCGACGGGGAAGCCGCTGGATCGCGTGTAGAACGAGGGGAAGTCGTCGGTCCTGAAGCCGATGACCGGCACCCCGTGCGTCTCGAGCACCTCCAGTGTCAGACCGATATCGAGCACCGACTTGGCGCCGGCGCACACGACGGCGACCTCGGTTCGGCCCAGTTCGAGCAGGTCCGCCGAGATGTCCATGGTCAGTTCGGCTCCACGGTGCGCCCCGCCGATGCCGCCCGTGGCGAACACGCGGATCCCCGCGAGGGCCGCCGCCAGCATCGTCCCGGCGACCGTCGTGGCGCCGTCGGTTCCTGTGGCAAGCAGTACCGGGATGTCACGGCGCGATGCCTTGGCGATTCCCTTCGTGGTCCCGAGGTGCTCGATCTCGGACCCCGAGAGGCCCACCTTGAGGCGCCCGCCGAGGATCGCGATGGTCGCCGGGGTAACACCCTCTTCGCGGGCGATGCGTTCACACTCCCGCGCGCACTCGACGTTGGCCGGGTAGGGGAATCCGTGGCTGATGATCGTCGACTCCAGCGCGATCACCGGTCCACCGTCGTCCAGGGCACTGCGGACCTCGGCCGAGCAGGACAGGTAGTCGTTCACGAGAGGATCTCCTTCATCGCCGAGCGAATCGCGGACAGATCGATCGACTCACTCACGGTCCTTGTGCTCGCGAGAGCCGCTGCCGCCATAGCCGATCCCAATGCGGCGCACTCCAGCAATGTCATCCCCTGGAGTGTGCCGAGGGCGACGCCTGCCGTGAACGCGTCGCCGGCCCCGGTCGCGTTGGCGATGCGGACGGACGGGGCGCCGAGCCTCACCGTCGCCGCCGCGTCTTGCGCGAGGACTCCGAGCGGCCCGAGCGTCACGAACACGCGCTGCACGCCGAGCGCGAGCAGGTCTACGCCTGCACGCGTGACCTCGCTCTCAATCGTGGGGTCCACCTTGCGGCCGAGGATCACACCCGCCTCGAGCGCGTTGAGTTTCAGCGTGTGAACGTGGGAGAGCGCGCCCTCGGCTCGAGACGCTTTCGAGGCGGACACGGGATCGAGGAGCAGCTTGGCCGAGGACTCCCGGGCCAGCCAGCGGAGGGACTCCTGAGGCAGGTTCGTGTCGGCTACGATCAGGTCCGCCGAGCCGAGCAGCTCTGTCCGATCGGCAAGTACCGCTGGGGTCAGAGCGTCGAGGGCGCGCATGTCCGAGACCGCGGACGCCAGGTTCCCGTCCTCGTCGAGGACTGCCAGGTAGCGGGAGCCCGGCACGTGCTCGACGGACAGCGAGGTGTCGGCGAGGATGCCGTCGCGGCGGCACTCCTCGGCAAGGTGGAGGCCGCTCGCATCGGACCCGAACGCGGTGATGAGATGGGTCTCGATCCCGAGGCGCGCAAGGTTCTCGGCGATGTTGCGCGCCACGCCGCCGGGAGACTCCTCGATCCTGCCCGGGTTCGAGTCTTGGGGGATGAACCGCGCGTCCGAGAAGCCGAACACGTCGAGGTTCGCCCCGCCGACCACCACGATTCGTCCGGTCGGCGGGGTCGCACGGGTGCCGCGTCGCGTGCTCGGCGCTCCTCTCACCCCCGCCTCCTCTCCTCGCCGGACTTCGGTTCAAGCATGGCACCGGATCAGGGGGACTGCCAGCATCACGCTCTCGGAGCACTTCTTGGGCTGTGCGCGCCCGTGGTGCGAACTGCTACCATGATGCCCGCATGTTCAGACACGAGCGCCTCGAATGGAGAGCTTCATGAGCAACGGCCCCGTCGGCGACCCCATCTTTCCGGGTCCTCCCGCTGTCCCGCCTGCACCAGGACATCCGCAGCACCCGAAGCATCACGACGCCGCGCATGACTGGGTCGTCATCCACCGTGGGGGCGAGGGCTCCAAGGCCCACGTGCAGTCCCTTGAGCACAAGCTGGTCAAGGCCAAGATCCCGGCGCGGGTCGAACACGATGACGAGCATCGCGTCGTCCTCGAGGTCCCCCGCGAGCATGAGGCCGAAGCCAAGAAGGTCATCGGCTCGGATCAGGTCTCGGGTGTGGGCGAGAAGGCTCATCAGACCGGTGAAGAGCGCATGGAGGCTGCAGAGCAGGCCGAACTCACGGGCGCGTTCAAGGCCTCGACGACCCGCTGGGTCCTGATCGTCGTCGCGATCGCGGTGTTCTTCCTGCTCGTCGTAGGGCTGATACCGTTCTTCACCAGGTAGGCGAGCCGGCGCACAACCCTCATGAGCCTGACGGGTGACCCGGAGGTAGCCAAAGCCGTCTGCCGTGTGTTACCATGCGTCCGTGGGTCCGTAGGGGACCCGTTTTGCGGCGTGAGTTCCGCAACGTGCGGTATTCGCGTCGCTTGGTTTTTGCCCTGCGGGGCAGGAGAGTGAGTTTCAAATGGCTGAAGGTACTGTGAAGTGGTTCAACGCTGACAAGGGCTACGGCTTCATCTCGCGCGAGGATGGCGACGATCTGTTCGTCCACTTCTCCGAGATCCAGACCGATGGCTTCAAGACCCTCGACGAGGGCCAGGCCGTGACGTTCGACGTCACCACCGGTCAGAACGGCAAGCTGCAGGCCACGAAGGTCTACGCCAAGTAGAACTGCTTCGCTGCATAGCTTTACCGAGAGCGGCGGTCCCGAAAGGGACCGTCGCTCTGCTTTTCGCGCGTGACCTTGTCACCCGTGCAGGAGGACCGGCCGAAACGGGCATGAAGTACCGAGACTTCCCCTTCTGACCTAAGGAGACACTCAATGAGCGACTTCGTCTACCTCACTAGCGTCGATGGTCTGGACGACGGACAGATGAAGCAGGCCGAGGCGGGCGGTCACGAGTTCCTGGTCGCGCGGGTCGGTGGTGACTACTTCGTGTCTGACGCCCGCTGCCCGCACCTCCACGGACACCTCGCGAAGGGTACGCTCGAAGGGACCGTTCTGACCTGCCCGGTGCACCATTCTCAGTTCGATCTCACCGACGGCGCCGTCGTGCGATGGACGGACTTCACCGGCGCGGTCAAGAGCGTCGCCGAGTTCGCTCGCCATGCTCGGCCGCTCCGCGTCTATGAGTTCAGTCTTGAGGGGTCAGAGCTCTCGGTCGGCCCGCAGAAGACGCCGGCAGCCGACTGATCGCTCGACGCTCAGCGGCTGCGATGGGCCTCGCATCGTGACTAGGGCCGGATCTCGACCGGCGTACCCAGCGGGATGAGCGGGTAGAGTTCGTCCACATCGTCATCGCTCAGCGCCAGGCACCCCTCTGTCCAGTCTCGCTTGGTGCCTCCGCCGTGAATCATGATCTCGCCGCCGAGCTTCGTGTTCCAAGGAGGCTTGCGGTAGTGGCGCACGGCGTCCAGGATCGCGCGTTCCTCCCGCTTGCCGATCAGCTTCTCGCGAACCCCACGTTCGGCATCCGGGGCGGAGGGATAGGAGAGTCCCAGGGAGAGGTGGTAGCGGCTCTCGGAGTTCTTGAGGCAGACGTAGAACGCCCCCTCAGGCGTGCTTCCGTCGCCTTCCCGCTCTTTGGGCTTCACGGGATCCCTTCCCAGCGCGATGCGGTACGTCTTGACCGGCCGCCCGCCCGAGAAGACCGTGAGCGTGCGGCGGGACTTCTCGGCGAGGAGTCTCGGATCGACGAGCGTCTTGGGTAGGGTGCCGCCGATGCGTCCGAGTGTCGGCGCGGGCTTCTCGGCGAGCCGTTCGGAGTCGACCACGAACGCGGACTCCTTGTCTCGCGAGTCGCTACGCTCGTCGGCGGGAGGCTGTGCCTGAGCCGAGCGGTTCGCGAGGCGCACAAGCCAGACGAGGCCGAGAGCCGCCAGCACGATGGCCACGATCGAGATGATCCTGCGCACGCCGAGTCCCTTCACCGATTGCCCACCCAGCGTAGCAGCCAGGACCGTCGAACGCCTCCACAGCACCTGCGATCGGCCGGTGTGGAACGCGATGGTTCGCCTGGAGGATTCTCGGGCGCAAGCTGCTACGGGCGAGGCGGGTCTCTGCCGATAACCCTGGTGCTAGGATGGATGGCGGAGCGGGATTCCGAGGCTCGGCCTCTGTACCCGCGCGCGGGATCTTCCCGGGAGGTAATCTGTGGCGCTCGAGGGCAACCTCAAGGACTTCTCACTCGCCGACATGTTCAGCCTGCTCGCGTCCGGATCCAAGTCCGGCGTGCTGCACGTCGAAGGTGCCCGCGGCGAGGGACTCGTGTGCTTCAAGGACGGCGAGGTGTTCTTCGCGTCGTCAGGGGACATGGGCGAGGCGGTCGGCAAGCGTCTGGCAAGCTCCGGGGTGATCTCGGGCAAGCAGCTTCGCCAGGCCTCGGGGCTGATGAAGATCCAGAAGAAGGACAAGCGCGACCGCAAGCTCGGTCAGATCCTGGTGGACGAGGGCTATGTGGAAGCCGACGTGCTTGAGCATGCCGTGCGCGACCAGATCGCTGACGCGCTCTTCGACCTGATGCGGTGGGAAGAGGGCGAGCTTCGTTTCGAGTCTGATGCGGCGTGCGCCGAGGCCGATCTGGGCCTGTCCGTCCCGGTCGACACGGTACTGGCCGACGCTGAGAAGCGGCTCGAGGTCTGGCACCGCATACGCGAGCGGATACCCACAGGCGACACGCGCTTTGCCATGGCGTCCGAGCCCGGCGCCAAGCCGGTCGACATCCATCTGAAGCCTCGGGAATGGATGGTCCTGTGCTTCCTGCATGACGGGCGCACCGTCGACGAACTCGCGGAACTCACCGGCTACAACGACTTCGACACCGCGAAGACCCTGTATGACATGTACTCCGAGGGACTCGTAGTGAAGGTCGGCCCCGCCGGGGAGCCTCTGGCGGAGTAGGCCATGACGGACTCCGGCAGCGCGCTGAGCAAGGACCTCACCGTCGAGCAGTTCCAGGAGCTCCGCGACTGGATCCATCGGCACTCCGGCATCTACCTGGGCTCCAGCCGGCTCGACCCCTTGCGCATCTCGATCGTCTCTCGCGCGACGCGGCTGGGATTGTCCGACCACGTGGACTACTTCGCGCTGCTCAGACACAACGAAGGCGAGTTCAAGGAGCTCATGAACCTCGTCACCATCAACGAGACGTCCTTCTTCAGGTTCCCCGGTCAGTTCGAGGCGTTGAGCAGCACGGTCGTGCCCGAGATCCTGGAAAGCAAGTCCACGATGAGTCACTCGTTCCGAGCCTGGTCGGCAGGCTGTTCGACCGGCGAGGAACCGTACACGATCGCGATGTCGCTCCTGGGTTCGGGGCTGAAGGAAGCAGGAATCACCCCCGAGGTTCTCGGCACTGACGTGTCGACTCAGGCGCTTGATCGCGCGAGGGCGGCGATCTACCGCGACAGAGCGCTTGCCAGCCTTCCGGCGGAGGTCGCTCGAACGTGGTTCGATCCGGTTCCCGGCGGGCGTCGGCCTATCAGCAGCGTGCGAGACGTGGTCGACTTCTCCTACCACAACCTCATCAAGGAGCCCTACCCGCTGATGCTCATGGGGAACTGGGACGTCATCTTCTGCAGGAACGTGACCATCTACTTCAAGTTCGAGTCGACGCGACGCGTCGTGAACAACTTCTACGAGTCGCTGAACCCCGGAGGCTACCTTTTTGTCGGCCACTCCGAGACGCTCACTTCGATCTCCGACCGTTTCGAAGTCGTCGAGATCGACGGGGTCTTTCTGTATCGGAAGCCTCGTCCCAAACGCCGGGTCTCCTTCGACGAGGTCCTGGCAGCTCGGGCCCGTGACCGGGGCGCGACCGGTGCGGGGCGGTCCGTTCGTCAGCGTGACGCCGCTGCGCCGTCGGATCTCACCCCGGCTTCAACCGTGGCGGGTGGTGACGCCGCGGCACACGATGGCACTGGGTCCGAGAGCGCAGTCGAGTTCATCAGCCAGGCCTATCGGCTGCTGGAAGAGGGAAGGCCCGTGGAGGCCCGGCATGCGGCGGACCGCGCGCTCGCTGAAGACCCGGCGAGTGTTGCTGCGCTGATCGTTCGTGCGTACACGCATGCCGATGAAGGCGATCTGGACTCGGCCGTAGAGGAAGCACGCAGGGTCCTGGAGATCGATCCGTCTGAGCCGGCGGCGTACTTCATCCTCGGCCTCATCCATCAGAGGCAGGGGGACCCGGACGCGGCGCTGGAGTCCTTCAGGCGCACGATCGAGGTCGATGGCGGCTTCGTGCTGGCGCACTTCAACCTCGCCAACCTTCTGAAAGCCCGCGGCGTGTTGGATGAGGCGTGCGTGGAATACCGGAGCACGCTGGACGCCCTCCGGGCCTCACCGGACGGAGCCTGGACCGCGTTTCTGGGGGGATTCAGCGCCGACCTGCTGGCCCAGACGTGCGAGCGCAGTCTGATAGAGTGTCGAAAGGGATCAAGTCGCTCCTAAAGGCCTAACCTCAAGAGGGCGATAACAGGAACGACACGTTCACTACGAGGGGAGTTCCTGCATGGCGAACGCGCGAATTCTCGCGGTCGACGACAGCCCGACCATCCTCGAGATGATCAAGGCGATCCTGATCTCCGGCGGGTACGACGTGCTCACCGCCGTTGACGGTGCCGAGGCGCTGGAGACGGCGCGCGCGGAGTCCCCGGATCTCATCCTGCTCGATGTGATGCTGCCCAAGCTCGATGGGTACCGCGTCTGCCGTCTTCTGAAGTTCGACCAGAAGTACAAGGGCATACCGATCATCATGCTCACGGCGAAGACCGAGGAGCAGGCGATGGTCACGGGCATCCGTACCGGCGCGAACCAGTACCTGACCAAGCCGATCGAGCCCGAGACACTGCTCTCGGCGGTGGCAGAGGAACTGAGCAAGGTCCAAAGCTAGCGGGTGGGGGAGTGCATGGCTGAAGCGACGACCATCGCGGGACGCGTCATCGACGCGCTCGTCATATCCGGGCTCATCACCGGCGACCAGGTCGCCGGGGTGCGCGAGGCGTTTCCTGACGACGCTGATGCCGGCCGAGCGTTGCTCGAACAGGGTCTGGTGACCCCGGAGCAGTTGTCGGCGGTCCTTGAAGACGACCTGGGGATACCGCGAGTCGACATCGCGAGCTATGCGCCGGATGACGAGGCACTCGTCCTGCTGCCCGGTGCCATCGCGCGCAGCCGGAACCTGCTGCCGCTCTTCGAGATCGAGGGCATGCTCACGGTCGCCGTCGGTCAACCCGCCGACGTCTTTGCTCTCGACGACGTGGGGCTGGAGATCGGACTCGAGGTCGAGCCGGTACTCGCCGAGTCAGAGGCCGTGACGGCAGCGATCGAGCAGTACTACATCGCGGAGTCCGATGAGGTCGACTCGCTCGACATACTGCTGCCTCTCGACGAGGAGGAGGCGGAGCCCGAGCCCGGTGACGAGCTCGAGATGTCCGCCACGGACTTCTTCGAGGTCGCCGATGACGCTCGTGAAGTGGTTGACGCACCCGTGGATGTGACGGACGTTCTCAGCGCACAGGCTGAGGCGACCGTCGAGGCTGCCGAGGAGATGGCGGTCTCGGTCGGACTGGACCAGGCCGACGAGGCGGCGCAGGACCAGCGCCCCCGCCAAACGGTTGCCGAGGTCGCCGCGTCCGAGGGTTCCGCCGCGATCGATCTCGACGTGCTCGCAGTGGCGGACGACCGCAAGCTCGCGGTCCTGGTGGCCGACATTCTGGACAGCGCCGTCGCTCGCGGTGCCAACAGGATCCATCTGTTCCCGTACAAGAGCGACTTCTTCCTGGTCTTTCGTATCGGCGGCCGGTTGGAGAAGGTCTCCAGCGCGCCGCTATCTCTTCAGAGTGCCCTGATCGAAGGTTTCAAGAGCTACGCGAAGCTCGGCAACGTGCCTTCAGACGCGCCGGCACTCGGTCGTCTGCACGCCGAGATCGGTGGCAAGCAGCTGGTACTCACCGTGTCCTCGGTCCCGACTGTGGCCGGGCAGCGGCTCGTGGTCTCGCTCGCGCCGGCCCGCCCGGAGCCGCGCGACTTCCTCGAGCTCGGCATGAGCGACGCGGAGGCGCGAGCGCTCCAGGCCATGGCCGAGCGCGGCAGAGGGCTTCTGCTGGTCTCCGCCCCCGTGGCCGGTGGCCGGTCGAGTACCTACTACGCACTGTTGTCCCATGCGGCCGCTGCCGGCAAGACCGTCTACTCCGTTGAGCGCTCGATCGAGTATGAGATCCCGGCGGTTGCTCAGGTGCTGGTCAATCCGGGGTCTCCGGTGGGGGCAGCCTCGTACTTCGCTGCCGGCATCCGTCAGGACACCGACGTACTGGCGATCGACTCCATGCAGTCCGTCGAGGACGTGCATCTGGCCATCGAAGCCGCCGGAATGGGCAAGCTCGTGATCGCGACGTTCGCCGGAGCCGATATCGTCTCGGCGGTCCGTCGAATGCTCGACTTGGGGGCAGAGCCCGTGTCACTGGCCAGCGCGCTCACGCTTGGAGTGGGCCAACGCGTGGTTCGTACGACCTGCCCCGACTGCGCTCAGGATGAGAAGAACCCGCTCGCGGACCTCATTCCCGGTGCCGAGAAGGGCCTTCTCACTCGCAAGGGCGCGGGCTGCCCGAACTGCGGCAAGAGCGGCTTCGCAGGGGCAACGGGGATCTTCGAGGTCCTGCCGTTCACCGAGCCCGTCCGCGCGCAGATCGCCCGCGATGGCTCGCGCGCCGAGTTGGAGGCCGCCGCGCGCGCGGCCGGGATGCGTCCCATGATCGCTTCGGGCCTCGCGAAGGTGCGCGACGGCGCGGTGAGCGTCGACGAGCTCGATCGCGTCCTGAGGTTCCGGGCGTGAGCCCTTCGCAGTATGAGGTCGGTGCCGGGGTCGCGGACTCCGCCGAGCGGCGCCGGGATGCGAACCATGATGCGGGAGTCTGCGAGTGGGTCGAACAGGCCGTCGTCTTCCATCTCGGGAACCAGCGCTACGGGATCCCGATCGACCACGTCAAGGAGATCCAGCAGATCGTCGCGTTCTCTGACGTGCCCGGCGATGGTGTCGGGGTCGTCGGCATGGTCAACCTTCGGGGAGAGGTCATCCCCGCGATCGATGTCCGGCGGCTCGTCGGCATGGAGGAACTCGCCTACACCCTCGAGACACCGATGATCATCACGCGCTCCGGCCCCCACGTCGTGGCGCTGATCGTGGACGAGGTCGAAGACGTCGTGAAGCTACCCGACGGTTGCCTTCAGGCGGCGTCACCGATGCACGCGCTCTCCAGCAGGATCATCGGCGTCTGCCGCCTCGACGATGGGCTCGTCTACCTGCTCGACGTCGACCGGTTGCTTGCGCAGGGTCTCCTCGGCGAGGAGCCCGAAGATGGATGACACGCCTCGAGAGAGCGATCTCTCCGCGCTCGTCGAAGACACGCTGCGGCGTCGCGCCCAGGCGCTCGCGCTCCTCACGGGGGACTCCGAGGTCTCCGAGGGACAGTCGCTCTTGCTGTTTCGTATCGCGGACGAGTGGTACGCGGTGGAGGCGGGCGATGTTCGTGAGATCTTCCAGGGCTACGAAGTCACGCCGATTCCGTGCGTTCCCGACTTCGTCTTGGGCGTGGTCAACATCCGCGGTGAGATCCTCTCCGTCACCGATCCCGCGCGCATGATGCAGCTGGGATCGATCGCCCGGACCGGAGAAGTCGAACCGCCGGCGGTGGTCATCGCCAACGGAGCCGTGGCAACCGCGCTCGTGGTCGACGAGGTCGGGGACATCGTCGAAGTCGCCCATGGTGCAGTCGAACCGCCGGTGAGCATCATCGACAGGGCGCAGGCGGAGTTCGTGGTGGGATCCCTGTACGTGGGCGGCCGCATGGTCGGGCTGCTCAACGTCGAGCGTGTGCTCGAACCGATCGGTACTTGAACCATGCGCAGTGGCACGGCCGTGATGGGAAAGGGCGAGACGAGATGAAGATCCTGGGGATGTATCGGCGCAGCTTCGCGAGCCGCATCACGTTGGCCGTAGCCGCGATCGGGGCCCTGCTGAGCCTCGGTGAGCTGGCGCTCATCTACGCGCTGGTCGGGGTCAAGCTGCAGCAGACCGAAGGGTTCGCGGTCGATGCCGGCATCATTGTCGCCGGACTGGTCGCCATGCTCGCGGCCTTCGTGATCATCACCAACATCATGGTGAGGAGATTCGTCGAGCCGCTGAACGAAGTCGTCGATTCGATCAAGGCCGCGTGTGAAGGGGAGATCGGCCGCAAGGTCGAGATCGAGACCGAAGACGAGATCGGGACGCTCGCCTCCTCCTACAACCAGCTACTCGACCTCATCGTCTACCTGATCAGGCAGACACATGAGTCCTCGCGTCGGCTCGCCCAATCGTCGAGCGAGATCCTCGCGGCAACCGAGCAGCAGGCCTCCGGTTCGGCCGAGCAGGCCGCCTCGATCGCCGAGACGACAGCGACGATGGAAGAGCTGGCGAGCACCTACCGCCAGATCGCCGAGAATGCCGACCAGGTCGTCAAGATGGCCGAGGCATCGCTCGGCAGCGCCGAGTCGGGCCAGCAAGCCGTGCTCAACACGCTGAGCGCGATGGAGGACATCAAGACCCGCACCCAGACGAGCGCGAACAAGATCCTCGCGCTGGGCGAGCGAAGCCAGCAGATCGGCCAGGTGCTCGCGATCATCAACTCGATCGCCGACCAGACCAAGATCCTCGCGCTCAATGCGGCCATCGAGGCCGCGCGCGCGGGCGAGGCGGGCAAGGGGTTCTCGGTGGTCGCCATCGAGATCCGCAAGCTCGCCGAGTCTGTGGTCGACTCGACCCGCGAGATCTCGAGCATCATGACCGAGATCCAGAGTTCGGCCAACGACCTGGTCATCTCCACCGAGCAGGAGCTTCGGCAGGTGCAGTCGGGCGTCGAACTCGCGCACACCACGGGGGGGAGCCTCGATCGGATCCTCGACCTGGTCGAACAGACCACGGTGGCCGCCAAGGAGATATCGGCCGCCACGCAACAGCAGAAGAGCGCCACCGATCAGGTGGTGCGGGCTATGCGCGAGGTCGCGGCGGTCGCACAGCAGACCGCGGCGGGCTCGCGGCAGGTCGCGTCCTCGGCCGAGTCGCTTTCGGGCATGGCGCGCGAGTCGAGTCAGGTCGGATCGGCGTTCCAGATCGTCGACGGAGCCTAGCGACGTGCGTCGCCGAGCCGGGGGAGTGCAGTGATGGTCGAGTTCGACCGCAGCGCATTCATAGTGAAGTTCCAGGAGGAGGCGCAGGACCTGCTGCAGCGCCTCAATGAAGGCGTCATCGCGCTCGAAGCCGACCCGGGCAACCGCGAGGTCATCGACACGATGCTGCGCGACGCGCACACCCTGAAGGGCTCCTCTCGCATGGTGGGGCTGATCGAGGTCTCCGATGTGGCGCATTGGCTCGAGGACATCATGGTTCGAGTCCGCGACCACGAGCTTGCCTATACGGCCGAGATGTCCGACCCGTTCTTCGAGGCACTCGACGCCATCGTCTACCTGACCGACAACGCCGGGGTCAACGTGGACAGCGCCATCGATCTGGACGCGCTCAAGGCGCAACTCGCGCTCATTGCGGCCTCAGGGATCCCGGAGGCGGTCGACGAGCGCGCATCGGAGCCGGCCCAAGTGCCCACGCCGGGGCCGGCCGCTGAGGTCGCCTCGCGCGCGGCATCGGCGGTATCTGCGACCGAGCGGACCGAGCCCGAGCGCGCCCGTCGTGACGAAGAGCTCAAGCCGAAGGTGCAGAACACCATTCGGATTCGAACCCTCCAGGTCGACAACCTCCTCAACGTCATCAGCGAGGTCGTGATCGCGCAGATCAAGGACGAACAACGCATCACGCGATCTGAAGGCGGCCCAGGCCTCCGCAGACGAGTCGTGGAAGGCGTGGCAGCGCATCAGGTCGATGCTGACGACACTCGGCGGCGAAGAGACCGCCGAGGCGCTCGGTGGGGACCTGGACGACCTGGAGGCGATGCTCGCCGACCGCAGACGGGACTCCTTGGCGCTGGTCAAGGGCTACGCCGAAGACGTCTCGCGCAGCTCGGTGATCGTGAACGACCTGCAGGAGCAGGGCATGCGCCTGAGGATGCTGCCGGCCAACACGATCTTCCAGGCGTTCCCCCTCGCCGTACGCGACCTCGCCAAGCAGTTTCGCAAGGAGATCAACCTCGTCATCCAGGGCGGCGATACCGAGCTCGACAAGAAGGTGCTCGAGGAGATCAACGACCCCCTGGTCCACATCATGCGCAACGCCGTGGATCACGGTATCGAGGATCCGGCGACCCGCCTCGCCCTGGGCAAGCCGGCCGAGGGCACGGTCGTTCTCTCGGCTCGGCCCGAGGGGGACCGCATCCTCATCGAGGTCACCGACGACGGGGCTGGGATCGACCCCGACAAGGTCCGGGAGAGCGCAGTCCGCAAAGGCTACATCACCGAGGTCGAAGCCAAGGTCATGTCCGACCGCGAAGCCCAGTACATGATCTTCGAGGCGGGCTTCTCCACCGCGTCGATCATTACGGAGATCTCGGGCCGCGGCGTGGGCATGGACGTCGTACGCGAGTTCGTGGTGGAAAAGCTCAAGGGCTCGCTCGACCTGGACTCCCAGGTCGGCCGCGGAACGATCTTCAAACTCACGATCCCACTCACCTTGGCCATCATCCGGGCGCTCATGCTTCGAGTGGGCGGTCAGGTCTACGCACTGCCGACAGCCTCGATCGAAGAGACCCTGAGGGTCGATCCGAGCGACATCATGAAGGTCGAAGGCAGGGACGTCATCCGCCGCCAGCGCAGAACGGTCCCCCTCGTGCGGCTCTCGGACATTCTCGGCGTCACCCCCGAGCCGACGCCGTCCAAGATACCTGTCGCGATCATCGGCTACTCGGGGCACCGGATGGGCTTCATCGTGGACGCGTTCGTCGGCGAACAACAGATCGTGATCAAGCCGCTCGGCAGCCATCTTCACAAGGTGGCCAACGTCGCCGGCGTCACGATCCTGGGGGCGGGGGAGGTCGTGCCGATCCTCAACGTCCCCGACCTCATGACCCACGCCCGCACGCGTTCCGGTCAGCGCGTCGGCATGGTCCAGCGCGACGAGCGTGAGGGTCCCCAGTCGGTGCTCATCTGCGAGGACTCCTTCACCACGCGCGAACTTGAGCGCTCGATCTTCGAGGCCGCGGGGTACGTGGTCGAGACCGCCAACGATGGCGCGCAGGGGCTCGCGATGCTCAAGGAGGGGCTGCGTGTCGACGCCGTCATAACCGACGTCCAGATGCCGAACATGACGGGCTTCCAGCTCACGCGGGCCATCAAAAGCGATCCCACGCTTGCCGAGACGCCCGTGATCATCGTGACGTCGCTCGAGCGCGACGAGGAGAAGGCGGAGGGCGTCGATGCGGGCGCCGACGCCTACATCACGAAGTCGGTCTTCAACCAAGACACGCTGCTCGACACCGTCGAACGCCTGATCCGATGATGAAGGAAGCGGGCACCTGATGTCGTCGGCACCCAAGAAGATCCGAGTGGTCGTCGCCGATGACTCGCTCGTCGCGCGCGAGATGCTGTCGCAGATCCTGTCGTCGGACCCGCAGATCGAGGTGGTGGGCCAGGCGCACGACGGCGAGGAGTCCGTCGAGCTCGTGGGACGGCTCCGGCCGGACCTGGTCACCATGGACATCCACATGCCCAAGATGGACGGCCTTGAGGCCACGGAACGGATCATGGCGTTCACGCCCACGCCGATCCTGGTTGTCTCGTCGTCGGTACATGGAGAAGGGATGGGCCGGGCCTTCGACGCGCTCACCCTAGGCGCACTCGAGGTCATCAGAAAGCCGGAGCCGAAGGACTGGGCGGATCTGGAGCGCATCGGCCGCGAACTCCTGCGCAAGGTCAAGATACTGGCGAACGTGAAGGTCATCACGCACGTCCGTGGTCGGCGGGATCATCATGGCTACCGTGCCAAGCAGATGCCCGCCGATGGCGCGAGTCGGTCCACCGTCGCGATCGGCTCGTCCACCGGTGGCCCATCGGCGCTCCTCTCGGTCTTCGAGCGCCTGCCCGGGGACTTCCCCGCGCCGATCCTTGTCGCGCAACACATCGCCGCAGGATTCATCCCCGGGCTTGTGGAGTGGCTCGACGCTTCGTGTGAAGTGCATGTGGTCGCAAGCGGAGGCGGGCATGGTTCCGGAACCGGGCACCGCGTACTTCGCGGCGACGGGACGCAACCTGGTGCTCTCGGGGGTGACGATGCGCTTCCAAGAGCCCGGCACCGACCAGCTCTACATTCCCAGTGCTGACACGCTGTTCGAATCAGTCGCTCGGACGTGCGGCAAGAGTGCGGTCGGGGTGCTGCTGACCGGCATGGGCGCTGACGGCGCGCAGGGGCTCAAGCGGCTCCACGACGCGGGCGCGGCGACCATCGCGCAGGACGAGGAGACGTCGACGGTGTTCGGGATGCCCAGGGCGGCTATCGAGCTCGGAGCGGTCGACCGCATCGTAGCGATAGACGACATGGCCGCGGCCATTTGCGAGATGGTCGCGCAGGCTCCCACAGGCTGAAGTCGAGCGAGCCGACGCCTCTGGCACGCGGGTCACGAAGGATATACTGAGCTCATGGAACGCATGCCCATAGGCGTATTCGACTCCGGCCTCGGCGGGCTCACGGTCGCGCGCGAGATCGCTAAGGCGCTGCCGGGCGAGTCGCTGGTCTACCTCGGCGATTCCGCGCGCTGCCCATACGGTCCGCGCGACCAAGACGAGGTGCGGCGGTTCGTTCTCGAGATCGGCTCATGGCTCGAGTCTCGACCGGTCAAGCTCATCGTGGTGGCCTGCAACACCGCCACCGCCGCAGGGCTCTCGCTCGCGCAGCGCGCCTTCGGCGTTCCGGTCATCGGGGTCATCGAACCGGGTGCTCGCGCCGCGGTCATGGCGACTCGGAATCGCCGCGTCGGCGTCATCGGCACGGTCGGGACGGTACAGTCCGGCTCCTACAGCAAGGCGGTCCGCGTGCTGGACGCGGGCGTCACGGTCTTCTCGGCGGCGGCCCCTCGGCTGGTGGAGATCGTCGAGGAGGGGCTGAGGCTCGATCAGGGGCCGGTGGAGGGGCTGCTGGCCGACTCCGCCGACGTGTTCGTGCGGCCGTCGTTCCACCAGATCGCCCGCGACTACCTCGATCCGCTGAAGCGCAGCGGCATCGACACCCTCGTGCTCGGTTGCACGCACTTTCCGCTGCTCAGCGCCGCAATCCAGCAGGTCGTCGGCCCGCGGGTCACGCTGATCTCCTCGGCCGAGGAGACCGCTTGGGAGGTCGCCGAGACCCTCGCGCGCCGCGGACACCTCGCCGACTCCGACGCTCCTGCGGCCTACGCGTTCGCGACGACGGGCGATCCCGGCGAGTTCGCGAGGCTGGGGTCGCGTGTCTTCGGCCGGCCGCTCGAACGTGTCCAGACCGTTTCGCTGTCCGACCTGAGCGCACTCCCGAGTCCCGCCGCGCTGGGGCTCATGGAGGCTCTCGACGCCGAGGAGGCGACATGCGCCTGACCGTACTGGGCAGCTCGGCAAGTTACGCAGGTCCGGGTCAGGCCTGCGCCGGACACTACCTCGAGGCGGGCGGCGCGCGAGTGCTCTTCGACTGCGGGAACGGCACGCTGTCCAACCTCGCCCGCGTCTCGGACCCGCTGGGGCTCGACGCGGTGTTCGTGACCCACAATCACATCGATCACTACGCCGATGTCTTCTCTCTGCATGCGGCGTTGCGCTATGCGCCCGACGGCCCGCGCGCTCCCATGCCGCTCTACCTCCCCGAGGGGCTCTTCGAGCAGATGAAGTGCCTGCTCTCAGATCGTGGAGCGGCCGAACTCGATGAGGCGTTCGTGCCCGTCGCGCTGGAGCCCGGCAGCGCTGTCACGCTCGGTGGCCTGAGCATCACGCCCGTCGCCGTGGAACACACCGAACCGACGTTCGCGCTCGTCGCCGAAGCTGAAGGGGCCCGGTTCGTCTACACGTCCGACACGGCTCCGTGCGGCGCAGTCCATCGAGCGGCCGCCGGTGCCGACCTGCTGCTCGCCGAGGCGACGCTGCCTGAGCAGTACGCCGGAGCAGCCCCGCACCTGACCGCTTCGCAGGCGGGCGAGCTGGCGCGAGACGCGGGAGCACGCGCACTCGTCCTCGTCCATGTGTGGCCGACGAACGACCGCGAACTGATGGCCCGGCTCGCGACCGAGACGTTCGGCCGCCCGGTCGTGGTAGCCTCCGAGCTCGACGCATTCGACATCGCCCCAGCGGGCGGAGAGGACCACTAGATGAGCCTACGTCCCGAAGGCCGAGCGAACGACGCACTGCGGCCCGTGCGCGTCACGCGGCACTACATGAAGCACGCCATGGGGAGCTGCATCTTCGAGCTCGGCGACACGCGCGTGCTGTGTGCCGCCAACATCGAGACCGGCGTTTCCTCGTGGCGACGCGGCTCCGGCCTGGGTTGGGTCACTGCCGAGTACGCCATGCTTCCCGCTGCCACACACACCCGCTCGCGACGCGAGAGCTCCTCGAGCGGCCCGAAGGGCCGGACGCAGGAGATTCAGCGCCTCATCGGCCGTTCGCTTCGCTCTGTCGTCGACATGAGCGGGCTGGGCGGCGAGGTGAGTGTGACCGTGGACTGCGACGTCATCCAGGCCGACGGTGGCACGCGGACCGCGGCGATCACCGGCGCTTGGCTCGCACTCTACGATGCGCTCGTCGTCTGGAAGGCCGCCGGCAAGATCGCCGACATCCCGCTGACCGACAAACTTGCTGCCACGAGCGTCGGCATGGTCGACGGCGAGCTGCTGCTCGACCTCGAGTACTCCGAGGACTCGATCGCCGAGGTCGACATGAATGTGATCATGGACGGCAAAGGCCGCTTCATCGAGATCCAGGGCACCGGCGAGCAGACGCCGTTCGACCGCGCGCGCCTCGACGCGATGCTCGATCTCGCGGCCGGCGGAGTCGACGCTCTGCTCGCGATTCAGAACCGGATCATCGAGGAGGACCTGGATGTCTTCGAGTCCTGACGCCGGCCCGCAGGTCGTGGTGTCGAGCTCCAACCACGGCAAGCTCGCCGAGATCCGCTCCACACTCGACTTCCCCGGCTGGCGCTTTTCGGCTGCCGGTGAGCTTGACGACGAGTGGCCGAGCCCGGACGAGACCGGCGAGACCTTCGAGGCCAACGCGCGCATCAAGGCGGTCGCGGCACGCGAGCGCTTCGGTTTCGCCGCGCTCGCCGACGATTCCGGCCTCGAGGTCGACGCGCTCGACGGTGAGCCGGGCGTGTACAGCTCTCGCTACGCCGGTCCCTGCGCCACGGACGCCGAGAACAACAGCCGGCTCCTGCTCGCGCTCCAAGACGTGCCCGAGGCTGAGCGCACGGCGCGGTTCCGGTGCACGATCGTCTTCATCGCCGATGATGGTGTCGAGACCGTCGCCCAGGGCACCTGCGAGGGCCGAATCGGCTTTGAGAGCCGCGGTGAGCACGGTTTCGGCTACGACCCGCTCTTCCGCCCGGACGCGGCGCCCGGTCGCACGATGGCCGAACTCACCCTCGCCGAGAAGAACGCGATCAGCCACCGCGGGGCGGCGTTGCGGGATTTGCGCGCGCTGCTGGTTGGGGAGTAGAGCCCCGCTGTCGAGGTATGGCGTGACGGGCCGCGGCTGGTCTTGCCGCTTGAGTGGGCTGCGGAAGTGCGGCTGGGCAAGCGCCGTTTGCCGCACATTCGCTTCGCGCTATACTATGCCGCGCCCAACACGAGGCCCCACCGTCATGGTGTGGTCGAGTCAGGGTCAGTAGTGTCGGGCCGTAGCGCAGCTTGGTAGCGCATCTGCTTTGGGAGCAGAGGGTCGCAGGTTCGAATCCTGTCGGCCCGACCACGTGCGGTCGTAGTTCAATTGGTAGAGCATCAGCCTTCCAAGCTGATTGTTGCGGGTTCGAGTCCCGTCGACCGCTCCATTGACAACACGCGTCGCCGCAGGTACCGTACCGCTTCGCGGCACAAGCCTTCAGATGCGACGTCTCATGCGCCCGTAGCTCAGCTGGATAGAGCGGGAGACTTCTAATCTCTAGGTCGGGGGTTCGAATCCCTCCGGGCGTGCCAAGCCATTCATGGTGGGTGTAGCTCAGTTGGTTAGAGCGCCGGACTGTGGCTCCGGAGGCCGCGGGTTCGAGTCCCGTTACCCACCCCAGTATGGGTTGATAATCCGCGACGCGCAGGTACACTGGCGAAGCGCCACATACGGGCCGTTAGCTCAGCTGGTAGAGCAGGGGACTCTTAATCCCAAGGTCATAGGTTCGATCCCTATACGGCCCACCATCGCACTTACGAAAGCCTCCGGTCCTCGGACCGGGGGCTTCCTGCATGTTTCTCAGGGGCCTCGTGGACCCCCCTCGGTCCCACGCCTGTGCCCGCGGAAGAAGGAACTGATCGGCGAGCGCAGCGCATGGTCTCAGGGGCAGAATCCGTTCCTTACAAGACCGATAGCGAACGACGGTGTCCATGGGCGTATCATGAGCGGCGACGGACAGTCGGTCCGGCGGCCCGCCGGACCTGAGTCCTCGCCGAGGATCCGAGGAGTCGGAACATGGCCGAGCGGGAGCACGCGGCCGAGAGCATCGTCGCCGGGCGTGGTCGGATGGAGCCACTGACGGTCTGTCTGCTCTTCAACGCGGTCTTGCTGGCGGCGTCGGCGGCTTGGGCGTACTCGCTCGGCGACTACGAGTTCGCCCTCTACGCCGTAGCATTCCTCGCGCTTCTACCGGTGCTTCGAGCTTGGCTTCACCCCTACGACCTGCCGCCGCTCCCGCTCGTGTTGATCACCGTCGGGGTCGCGCTGCATTTCGCGTGCGGGTTCGTGAGGATCGGGGACACGGTCCTGTACGGTCAGCAGTACTTCGGCGTCTACGTCGACAAGTACGTCCACCTGTACAACGGGATGGCCACCGCGGTGCTCATCGCCTTCATCATGCGCGGCGCGGGGCTCCGCCTTCACCCGATGGAGGGCTTCGTCATCATCGTCATGGCGCTCGGACTCGGCGCCCTCGTCGAGATTCTGGAGTTCTCCGCGGTCATCCTGGTGGGGACGACGGGCGTAGGCGACTACCTCAACAACCTGGGCGATCTGGTCGCCGACCTTCTGGGCGCGTTCGTCGGCTACGGTGTGTTCAAGATGGCAACTTCAGGAGTTGACCTCGTCAAGGACTGAACGAGTCTGTGTGGGTCAGTGACGCCTCACCGATGCGCCGCGGGATCCTCGACGCCGGTACCGCGTTCTACTCCATTCCGACGTGCGACCCATCGCAGTACGGCGGAGTCTTGGTGAGTCCGCAGTTGCAGATGGCCAGCGTGCCCGCCTCCTTGACCTCGAACATGAGCGGTTCGATACCACTGCCCTCGTGAGAGCCATCGCAGTAGGGAACGCCCTTGGTCTTGCCGCACTGGCACCAGGCGTAGGTGCCGGCGTCCATGTGGGCGACCATCGGATGTGTCGACGTGTGGTCGTTCTCGAATCGGGCCATCGGTCTCTCCTCGCTCTCGAAATGCCGGGGGCGCATCCACTATGTTCCCTCGACGTCTCGGCGATCTCCGCACAGCGAGTTCGCGTCGCAGGTCACCCCTCGAGCTCCGAGTTTGACGCGTACCGAGTCGATGACTTAGGGTTCGCAGAGCCCGAAGGGGAGTAGCGAACCGGGACCTATGGGTCACGGGGGATGCATCGACATACTGGGTGACAAGCCCCGGTGCACCAGCACTGATCTCGAGTGCCACGCGAGACCTTCGGCGGAACGAGAGAGCACCGGGCATCGGTGCGTCGTCCGCCGGAGCGTCCTGGAAGCTCCGGCCAGCAGGTTGGAGCAACCGCGTGACCTACATCTTCCTCGTCGCGTTCATCCTGATCATGGTGGGCGAACTCGCCGACAAGTCCCAGCTTCTCGCGCTCTTGCTCGCCACCCGCTACAAGGCATGGCAGGTGCTCGTCGGGATCTTCATCGCGACGTTCATCGTCCACTTCTTCACAACGCTTGTGGGCCAGTTCCTGGGTGCGGCGATTCCTCAGGGAGTCATCCCGTGGATCACCGGCGTCCTCTTCATCGGATTCGGCGTTTGGACGCTGCGCGGTGACAAGGTCGAAGAAGGCGAGGCCGACAAGGGCGCGCGATTCGGACCCATCCTCGCCACGACGGTTGCGTTCTTTCTCGCCGAGCTGGGGGACAAGACCCAGATCATGACGTTGACCATCTCGGTCGACCCCGGCGGCGCGCTGCTGGCCTACCTCAAGGGAGCCGGACCGACTGTCCAGAGCTGGCTCGCGACCGCCGGGTCGCCCGAGAACGTGAGCCAGATGGGCCGCTTCTGGGCGGTGACGATGGGATCGACCATAGGCATGGTCGTGGCCGATGCCATCGCGATCGGTGTCGGGCGACTTCTCGGCAAGAACATGCCCGAACTGCTGATGCGCCGCGTGTCGGGGGTCCTGTTCATCGCGTTCGGACTGCTGAGCATCGCCTCGGTACTGCTAGGTTAACCCCACCCGCTCGACTACACTGCTCGTGTCGACCAAGGAGGCACGGTACTTGCGAGGGTGCGATCCGAGATGAACATGCTGCTCAAGTACCTCGTCATAGGCCTGGTGGTCCTCATCAGTGTCGTAGCCTTCTCGGTGTGCGCCGAGGGTGTCGGCGATGCGTGCGGCCACTCCCACTGCCCGGGTGGGGACCGCTCGCATCCTCTGCGGCGTCTCGCGCGACGTGTCGTCGGGACGCTCTCGGCGACCTTTTCGCTCGGGCCCGGGCGCTTCGTGAGTTCGTCCAGAGGCGTCTTCTCGTCTGTCTCGTCGCTCCTCCCCGCTTCGCGGCCTGTGATGACGGTCTCGCTGCGCCTCTGAACGCCGACGGCACATCATTTGTCGTTGTCGAGTATCAGGTCAGGAGATCTCATGCGTCATTCCCTTCGATTCATCTTTGCCGCCGCCGTCTTTGCGCTCGCGGTCTCGCCTGTCACCGCAGGCTTCGCGGCTCCCACCACGTGGGAGCGAGTCGATGTCACGCAGCATTCAGAGCAGGGCGGAGGGGTGTTGCTGGTTTCCGGAGAGCTGCCGGCAACAGCATCGCTTCCGGCGGATGCCCAGCTCTCCGTCCCCGCTGGCTCTGGACTCCAATGGATCGGGGAGATCCTCGGTGGGGCGTCGGCCGACGATCCCGAGCTGAAGTTCACCAAGACCACGGTCAAAGGCAACGATCTCTACCGGTTCACGCTGACCAAGTCGCGCACGGCACAGATCGAAGTGCCCCTCACGGAGAGCATGGCCTTCGACGGAACAACGTACACGTCGTTTGTCGCGTGGACCGCCGCCCAAGACGTCCCCGAGGTGCGGTTGAACCTCCGTGTGCCGCGGGCAGCTGTGATTGCGACACCGCAAGCCGGAGCCGCGCTGCTGCCGGGTGACGCCAACTACGCTTTCTACACCAAGACAGTCAAGAACGTGAAAGCCGGAGACCAGCTCGACCTGGCGGTTGCGTACTCGCTTCCGACGGTCGCCGCAGCAGCCGCCGCAGGCGCCGCACCGTCAGGCGGCCGATCGGTAGTGCCGATCGCGCTCGTGCTCCTGGTACTCGCAGCATTCGTCGGGCTGATCGTGGCGGTTCGCCGCAAGATGGCGGGAAGCGCCTCTGGAGCTGATGAGGCGTATGTCGCCCCCGCGAAAGCCAAGCGCGGTCGGGCGTCCTCGGAGGCCGTCGAGATGGACGACGCCGATGGCGAAGACGCGGGGGTGTCAGCAGAAGCCGACTCCTCGAAGGCGCCGCTCAGCGGCAAGGCGAAACGCAATCTGGTCACGGCGACCATCATCGGAGGCTTGGTCGTTGCAGCGATCATCGTCGGCGCGCAGACGATGAAGCCCAAGGCCACAGGGGATACCATCAGCCAGACGTTCTCCTCCGGTGAGGCGTGCGCCACAGCGACCATTCCGCTCGCCGTCTCCGCGGATGCCGACCCGGGCAAGACGGCCGAGACCCTGTTCGCAGCCATCAAGCCCATCCCGGGACTGACCACCGCCACCTACAACCGGAAGACGGCGAGCATCGACATCGGGTACTGCGAGTCATCATCCTCAGAGGCCGCGCTCAGGCAGGCGCTTGCGCCCACGGGCATGGTCGCGTCCGGCGGCGCTCCGACGGCACCGCAGCCGTAGCCCTTGGGGCAGGAAGCCCTTCCGCTCTGCGGCCAAGTGCCGTCAGGCTCTGCGAAGCGACTCTCCGAGCGTGACGGGGAGCCCGGCATCGAGCATCGCATGTACGACGTTCTCAATGTCGTAGTCGACGCGGTGCGAGATCGTCCCGATCCAGACGTCGGTCGCGCCGGCTCGGCCGACGGATGCGTCACCCGGTGCTGCACGTGCGACCTCGTCGCGGCTGCCCAGCACCAGTTCGACCCAGCAGGCGCGCGGGTCGCCGTCCTTGGGCTTGCCGGCTGAGCCGCTGCTCACGTAGTGGATGGCAGCGTCGTTGGTGCCGGCGAGCATCCGGTGGTAGGGGACGTGGACGTGGCCGACGCAGACCACATCGGCCTCGGCCTGCTCGGCGAGCCGGACCAGCTGGCCTTCCTGCCGGTCGAGCAGCAGATACTCGTTGATCTTGCGGGGGCTCCCATGGGCGAGGAGCACCCTGACGCCTTCGTGGTCGAATCGGAGGTCGTCGGGCAGCGCGGCAAGCCACGCGAGGTCGGCGTCGTCCAGCGCGCCTTCCGTGAAGGCGTAGGAGGCGGCCCCGTCGACCTTGGCCTGTTCCGTGGCGTAGTAGCAGCCGCACTCCCCGCGCCGGTTACCGATGCCGTCGTCGTAGTTGCCGCGAATCGTGGGGACCCCGAGGCTGCGGACGCGATCGACCACGCCGGCCGGATCAGGACCGTACCCGACGAGGTCGCCGAGGCAGTACGACTCCTCGACCCCGTGCGCCCGGATGTCAGCGACCACGGCGTCGAGCGCCACGAGGTTTCCGTGAACGTCCGAGAAGAGCGCGATCCGGCGCACGGTCAGGAGCCCTTCAGCATGTCGCTGACCTCACAGGAGCCCTCAGCGAACTCGGCGGCGGTGAGCAGGTCGACCTCCGTCGGCATGGGTTCATCGGCGAAGTAGCGCGTCTTGAACGCCAGGGCGACGTTGACCAGTCCGATCAGGACCGGCACCTCCACCAGCGGGCCGATCACCGCTGCGAACGCTTGTCCGGAGTTGATGCCGAACACGGAGATGCACACCGCGATCGCGAGCTCGAAGTTGTTGGAGCCCGCCGTGAAGGCGAGCGTGGTCGTCTTGGCGTAGCGCAGGCCGATGGCCTTGGCCACGAAGAACGTCAGGAAGAACATGATCGCGAAGTAGAAGAGCATCGGAATCGCCACTCGCACGCCGTCCAGCGGGACGCCCACGATCATCTCGCCCTTGAGCGAGAACATCGTGAAGATGGTGAACAGCAGGGCGACAAGCGTGACGGGGCCGACTCTCGGCACGAACACGGTCTCGTACCACTCCAGGCCCTTGAGGCGTATGAGCCCGAAGCGCGAGATGACGCCGGCGGCGAAGGGGATGCCGAGGTAGATGAGAACCGTCACTGCGATCTCGGAGGGGGAGACGTCGACGACGGCACCCGGGACTCCGAACAGCGGGGGCAGCACGGTCACGAAGAACCAGGCGTACAGGCCGAAGAACAGCACCTGCATGACGCTGTTGAGCGCCACGAGCCCGGCAGCGAACTCGCAGTCACCTTCGGCCAGACCGTTCCACACGATGACCATGGCGATACACGGCGCGATGCCGATGATGATGAGTCCGACCATGTACTCGTAGTAGTCGGGGAAGATGCTTGCCGCGCCGATCGCGAGCAGGAACATGACCGACGGTGCCACGATCCAGTTCATGATCATGGCGAGCGTGAGCGCCTTGCGGTCGCGCATCACGTCCGGGAGCTCCTCGTAGTGCACCTTCGCGAGGGCCGGATACATCATGGCGATCAGGCCGAGGGCGATGGGGATGTTGGTCGTCCCCACGGTGAACTGGCCGATGAACTTCGGCACCCATTGGAACAGCGCCCCGGCGGCGACGCCCGCCGCCATAGCGAGGAAGATCCACAGCGTGAGATAGCGGTCGAGGAAGCTCAGCTTCTTGGCGACGGACTGGGTCATCAGTTCTCCTCGGACTCGACGGAACAGGGGACAACGTCGGTGACCATGGCGGCCACCGCCGCGGCGAACGTGCGCAGAAGATCGGGAGCGACGCAGTACACCCGCCCCTGGCCGACGGGATGGGAGGAGACCACACCGGCATCCTGGAGGATCGCGAGGTGCTGGGAGACGGTCGACTGGGCGAGCGGGAGTTCGGCGAACAGGTCGGCGCCTCGGCACTCGGGTTCTCGGGCCAGGAGCCGCACGATGTGGAGCCGCGCAGGATGGGAAAGGGCCTTCGCGACCAAGGCCGTGGCTGCATCGTCCATCGAGGTCGTCCAATCATCGTGAATCGTCGATAGACGATAGGTTAGGGTGCGGGGTTCGCATTGTCCAGAGCACGGGGGTAGAATCCCTCGGTCAGCTCATTGTCGGTCCCTTGGGGCTTCTGAGGCGCAGTATCGGGCGGTCCGCGGGGCGATGATGTCAGTGCGTTTGCTATGATGAGAAGCCGTCTACACGCGCGGGCGTGGCGGAATTGGCAGACGCGCCGGGTTTAGGTCCCGGTGAGGCAACTCATGGAGGTTCGAGTCCTCTCGCCCGCACCAGTCGATTCACCGCCGGCCGGCACCGGTCACGTGTTCCCCAGGAAAGGATCCATCCGTGCTTAAAACAAGCGTCGAGCGTCTCGAGGGCACCACCGTCAAGCTCACCGTCACCGTTCCCGCAGCTGACGTCGATGTCGCCATCGCCGAGGCGTACGCCTCCGTCGGCAAGAAGATGCGCATCCCCGGCTTCAGGAAGGGCCATGCCCCGCGCCCGGTCGTGGACAACTACGTCGGCCGCGACCACGTCCTCGCCGAGGCCACCGAGGCCGTTCTCAACGACTACTATCCCAAGGCAGTCGACGCCGAGGGCCTGCGCCCCATCGAGTCCCCCGAAACCGAGGCCCTCGAGACGGTGCAGCAGGGCGAGGACTTCACGTTCGAAGCCGAGGTCGTCACGCGTCCCGAACTGTCTCTCGAGAGCGCTGACGGCATCACCATCGAGATCATGCCCCGCGCGGTGAGCGACTCCGAGATGGACGCCCAGATCGACGAGCTCCGCGAGCGGTTCGCCTCGCTTGAGCCGGTCGAGGACCGCGGACTCGGAGCGAACGACTTCGCGCTCATCTCGTTTGTCGGCTACGTCGACGGCGAGACCTACGAGGGCAACGAAGTCGACAAGTACCTCTACGAGATGGGCCGCGGGCTCATGCCGCAGGAGTTCGACGATGCCATCCTCGGCCTGGAATCCGGCGCTGAGGCCCGAGTGGAGTTCGAGATCCCGGACACCTCGTCGAAAGAAGAGTACGTCGGCAAGATGGCCCAGTTCGATGTGGTCGTCCACGAGATCAAGGCCAAGAAACTCCCCGACGTCGACGATGAGTTCGCGTCGCAGCTTGGTTTCGACACCGTCGACGAGATGAAGCAGGACCTTCGCGTGCGCCTCGATCAGCAGAAAGAGGTCGCCTACATCCAGGCGAAGGAGAAGACGGCACGCGAAGAACTCGCTCGCCGCACACCTGGCGACATTCCCGAGTCGATGATCCAAGGCCGGATGCGGAGCCTCTTCACCGACTTCGACCGCCGCCTGCAGGAGCAGGGCACCACGCTCGAGGCGTACAGCAACGCCACCGGCTTGACGAGCGAGGTGCTCGAGGCAGAGCTACGCAAGGACGCCGTGGAGCTCATCCGCGAGGACCTCGCGCTCGAGGCGCTCTTCCGCGACAAGGGCATGGAAGTCACCGACGCCGACATCGACGAGGAGCTCGCCGAGATCGCCCGTGCGACCAAGTCCACCCCCGAAGAGGCGCGCAAGAAGTGGGAAGACATGGGCCTCATGGCGGTCATCCGCGAGGGCGTCATGCACCACAAGGCCGTGAACTGGCTGATGGAGAACGTGACGGTCGTCGAGGTGGAGCCGACCGACCTGGCCGAAGAGGCACCGTCTGAGCCCAAGGGCAAGAAGAAGGCATCCAAGAAGGCCGACAAGACCGACGACAACGCCGAGGCACCCGCCGAGGCCGAGAGCACCGAGGAGTAGCGCGCATGACCCCTGACATCAAGGCACTCGTACCTATCGTCGTCGAGCAGACCAGCCGAGGCGAGCGCAGCTTCGACATCTACTCGCGACTGCTCAACGACCGCGTCGTCTTTCTCGGCACTGAGATCGACGACCACGTCGCGAACCTGGTGATCGCCCAGCTCCTGCACCTCGAGAGTGCCGATCCCGAGAAGGACATCAACATCTACATCAACTCGCCGGGCGGCTCGGTCACCTCGGGTCTGGCCATCTACGACACGATGCAGTTCATCAAGTCGGAGGTCTCGACCATCTGCGTCGGTCAGTGCGCGTCGATGGCGGCGGTCCTTCTCGCTGCGGGCGCGCCCGGCAAGCGCTACATGCTCCCGCACTCCCGCGTCCTGATCCACCAGCCGTGGGGCGGCACGCAGGGCCAGGTGACCGACATCGAGATCCAGGCCAAGGAGATGCTCCGCATGCGCGCCGAGCTCGACGGCATCCTCGCCCATCACACGGGCCAGACCATCGAGAAGATCCATCTCGACACGGAGCGCGACAACATCATGGGCGGCGACGACGCCGTCACCTACGGCTTGGTCGACGAGGTGCTCCAGACCCGCAAGGGCGAGGCGAAGTCGGAATGAACGAGACCCCTGACGGCCCCGAATCGCTGAAGTGTTCGTTCTGCGCGAAGAGCCAGCGGCACGTCAAGAAGCTGATCGCTGGTCCGGGCGTCTACATCTGCGATGAGTGCATCGAACTCTGCAACGACATCGTCGAAGACGAGCTCGCCGAGGAAGCAGAAGTCGAGACGCTTCTGGCGGACCTGCCGACTCCCAAGGAGATCTACGAGTCGCTGAACTCCTATGTCATCGGGCAGGAGCAGGCCAAGAAGGTCCTGTCGGTGGCGGTGTACAACCACTACAAGCGCGTCCACCTCTCCCCGCCGGACGGTGAGGAGGAAGTGGAGCTCGCCAAGAGCAACATCCTCCTTCTGGGCCCTACGGGCTGCGGCAAGACGCTGCTCGCCCAGACGCTCGCTCGGATCCTGAAGGTCCCGTTCGCCATCGCCGACGCCACGGCGCTGACCGAGGCCGGCTACGTGGGCGAGGACGTCGAGAACATCCTGCTCAAGCTCATCACGGCCGCCGACTTCGACATCAAGCGCGCCGAGGTCGGCATCATCTACATCGACGAGATCGACAAGGTGGCGCGCAAGGCCGAGAACCTCTCGATCACGCGCGACGTGTCAGGTGAGGGCGTGCAGCAGGCGCTCCTCAAGATCCTGGAGGGCACCGAGGCCGCTGTCCCGCCGCAGGGCGGCCGCAAGCATCCTCAGCAAGAGCTGCTCCGCATCGACACGACCAACGTGCTGTTCATCCTGGGCGGGGCGTTCGTGGGGCTTGAGAAGATCATCTCGGAGCGCATCGGCAAGAAGGGCGTCGGCTTCCACGCCGAGCTCGCCGACCCCGCCAAGCACGACGCCGGCGTCCTGTTCTCGCAGGTGCTTCCGGAGGACCTCAACAAGTTCGGGATGATCCCCGAGTTCGTCGGCCGCCTTCCGGTCGTCACGCACGTGGAGGAGTTGACCGAGGACGATCTGGTCCACATCCTCACCGTCCCCAAGAACGCGCTGGTCAAGCAGTACCAGCGCCTCTTCTCGCTCGAGGGCGCCAAACTCGACTTCACGGAGGGCGCGCTTCGAGCCATCGCCGAGCAGGCCGTCGAGCGCGGAACCGGTGCACGCGGGCTACGCTCGGTCATGGAGAAGATGCTGCTGGACCTCATGTACGAGCTGCCCAGCCGGTGCGACATCCAGGAAGTCGTGGTCACCGAGGCCGTCGTACGCGATGGCGCCGAGCCGACCACCGTGTGCAACGGTGCCGGCCAGGAAGCGGAGGCCGCGGGGGCCTAGGCCGAGTCCGCGTGCGCCGAGCAGACAAGCGTCCTCTCGAGACCGCCTGCGGGCGGTCTCGTCGCGTGTTGGGCTCCTGCTAGAATTGCGTGACCGAGACCAGACGATCCGATGAGAGGCGCGACGCACCGTGAGCGAGATGCCCAAGGCGTACGACCCCAAGGCCGTCGAAGGCCCCCTGTTCGCCTCATGGCAGGAGGGCGGGTACTTCTCGGCTCAGGCCGTGGGGGGAGTCGACCCGTACTCGGTGGTCATACCGCCTCCCAACGTCACGGGCTCGCTTCACATGGGCCACGCGCTCAACAACACGATCCAGGACGTCGTTGTGCGTCGCTCGCGCATGGCGGGGCGTCCGACCGTGTGGGTCGTGGGCACCGATCACGCAGGAATCGCGACGCAGAACAAGGTCGAGCAGAAGCTCGCCGCCGAGGGGCTCTCCCGCCATGACGTGGGGCGCGAGGCGTTCATCGAGGCGTGCTGGGAATGGCGCCGCGAGTACGGTGGGACGATCATCGGCCAGCTCAAGGCGATGGGCTGCAGCTGCGACTACGACAACGAGCGCTTCACCATGGACCCGGAGTACCAGGTCGCGGTCCGCAAGGTGTTCGTGGACTGGTTCGAAGCCGGGTTGATCTACAAGGGTAAGCGCATCATCAACTGGTGCCCGCGCTGCTCGACGGCGCTCTCCGACATCGAAGTCGAGCACGAGGACGTCGACAGTCACCTGTGGCACCTCCGCTATCCGCTCAAGGAGCCGGTCGCCGGAATCGACCACGTGACCGTTGCCACCACCCGTCCGGAGACGATGCTCGGCGACACCTGCGTCGCCGTGCACCCGGACGACGAGCGGTACGCGGCACTCGTAGGGGCCTCCGTTGTGCTGCCGCTCATGGGGCGCGAGATCCCGATCGTCGCTGACGACTTCGTCGATCCTGCCTTCGGCTCCGGCGCGGTGAAGGTGACGCCGGCCCACGACCCCAACGACTTCGACATCGGTGAGCGTCACGGCTGCGCCAAGATCAACATCATGAACGCGGATGCGACCATCTCGGCCGACGGCGGGCCCTACGCGGGGCTCGACCGCTATGAGGCTCGCAAGCGCGTGCTCGCGGACCTCGACGCCCTAGGTGCGCTGGTCAAGACCGATGAGCACGTGCATTCGGTGGGCCACTGCTACCGCTGCCACACGGTCATCGAGCCGTGGCTCTCGGACCAGTGGTTCGTCGACATGAAGCCGCTTGCGGCTCCGGCGATCGAAGCGGTTCACGACGGCCGCGTGACCTTCCACCCCAAGCGCTGGGAGAACGTCTACTTCCACTGGATGGACAACATCCGCGACTGGTGCATCTCGCGGCAGCTCTGGTGGGGGCATCGCATCCCGGTGTTCTACTGCGACGCGTGCCAGATGACCGTCGCCAGCATGGACGACCTGATCGCCTGCCCGACCTGCGGCACCGCGATGCGCCAGGACGAGGACGTGCTCGACACCTGGTTCTCCTCGCAGCTCTGGCCGTTCGCCACGCTCGGCTGGCCGGAGCCCACCCCTGAGCTCGGCTACTTCTACCCGACCAACGTGCTTTCCACCGCCCGCGACATCCTGTTCCTGTGGGTCGCCCGCATGGTCATGAGCGGTATGTACTTCAACGACGGGCAGATCCCCTTCGAAGACGTGATCATCCACCCGACGGTCTTCAACGCCGAGGGCAAGCGGATGAGCAAGTCGCTCGGCACCGGGGTCGACCCGCTCGACCTGATGGAGCACTATGGCGCCGACGGCATGCGCTTCGGCCTCATGCTGCAGGTCACCGGCAACCAGGACATCAAGTTCGCCGAGGACAAGCTGCTCTCCAGCCGCAACTTCGCCAACAAGATCTGGAACGCCAGCCGCTTCGTGCTCATGAACATGGAGGGTTACGAACCCGGAGCCCCCGAGCCGCAGACCGTGGCGGATCGCTGGATACTGTCGCGGCTCGCGGATCTCTCGGCGCGCGTCGACGAAGGACTCGACACCTACGAGTTCGGCGAGACGGCCCGCGCGCTCTACGACTTCTTCTGGAACGAGTACTGCGACTGGTACATCGAGCTTGCCAAGGACCGCCTGAACGGCGGCGACGCGAAGCAGCGGCTCGCGGTGCAGCGCACGCTCGTCTTCGTCCTCGACCGGGCGCTTCGGCTGCTTCACCCGATGATGCCGTTCGTCACGGACGCCATCTGGACCAATCTGCCTCTGGGGCCGTCCGAATCCGCACCCTCGCTCATGGTCGCCGCTTGGCCCGACGCCGCTGCGCTCTCGGACTTCACCGACCCCGGCGCCGAGAAGTCGATCACGGCGGTGCAGGACATCGTCGTCGCCATCCGCGCGGTGCGCGCTCGCTACGGCGTCTCACCGCGTACGCCACTCACGGTCGTCGTCAAGGCGCCCGAGTACGAGCTGCTGCTGCTCGAGGGCGAGTCCGGCCTGGTCCGCTCGCTCGCCGGCGTGGGTTCGTTGACCTTCTCACCGACCGCCGAGAAGCCTTCGCACTCGGCCGTTGCGACAGCGGGAAACCTCGAGATCTACGTGCCCCTCGAGGGGCTGGTCGACTTCGATGCCGAGCGTGCGCGCCTGGGCAACGAACGCTCGAAGGCGGCGACGGAACTCGAGCGTCTCGAGAAGAAACTCGGTAACGCCGGCTTCCTGGCCAAGGCGGCTCCCGAGATCGTCGAGAAGGACCGCGCGCGGGCAGCCGAGCTCGGTGAAGGCATCGCCGTCATGGACGCGCAACTCGCCGAGCTGGTCTGACGGGCCGCGAGCCAGTGTCGGCCACACTCACGTACGACGCGGCGCTCGCGGAGCTCTCGCGGGCGCTCGTCTTCGGCATCAATCCCTCGCTCGATGGCGTGAAGGCCCTCTGTGCAGAACTCGGGAACCCTGAGAACGCCTATGCCTCCGTGCAGATCGCCGGTACGAACGGCAAGAGCTCGACCGCGCGCGCTACCGCCGCGCTGCTCCGCGCCGAGGGCATCGCCACGGGGCTGTACACCAGCCCCGAGCTGGAGCGCTATCCCGAGCGTATCGAGATCGACGGAGCGGTGATAGGCGATGCGGACTTCGCTCTCGCGGTCAGCGCGGCGCTCGATGCCGCCCGCGCCCTGCGAGGGCCTGAGGGTGTCGGGACCGCCGCCGGGTTCACTGAGTTCGAGCTGCTGACCGCTGCCGCGCTCTGGCTCTTCCGCGAGGAGGGCATCCGGATCGCCGTGCTCGAAGTGGGGCTCGGCGGCCGCTGGGACGCTACCAGCGTCGTGTCGCCTAGCGTCGCCGCGATAACCGGCGTCGGGCTCGACCACACCGCCATTCTCGGCGACACGGTTGAGGCCATCGCCGCGGAGAAGGCCGCCATCATCCGGCCCGCCTCCTCGCCCGTGTTGGGACCGGGAACCGCAGGGGTCGAGAGCGTGTTCCTCGCGCGCGCCAAGGCCGTCGAAGCCAACCCTCGCGCAGTGCGCCGAGACGACGAGCCCTCGCCGGTGGCCGAAGCCCTGACCGTTCGGTATTCGCTCGTCGCCCGTCCCGATCGGCCCGGCGGAACGACCGTGGTCGACGTGCGCGGCGTGCACGCGGCGTATGCGGGACTCGCGTTGCCGGCGCCGAGCTACCAAGCGGGCAACGTTGCTACCGCTGTCGCGATCGCCGAAGCCGCCCTCGGCCGGGGGCTGGACGCCGATGCGGCGCGTGGCGCCTTGTCGGCGCTGACTTTCCCGGGACGCTTCGAGCTGGTCCGCGCAGAGTCGCCCATCATCGTCGACGGCTCCCATAACCCCCAGGCCGCTGCCGTCCTCGCGGAGGCGGTTCGAGAGGCCTTCCCGGGGACCAGACCGCTGTTGCTACTCGGGGTGCTTGCCGACAAGGACGCGCGCGGCATCGTCTCTGCGCTCGCGCCCGTGGTCAGCGGCATCATCGTCACGCAACCGGAGTCGCCGCGTGCGCGACCGGCGGCCGAGCTCGCCGCGATCGTCGAGGAGGTCACCGGCACCCGGCCGACTGAGACCTACGCGAGCATCGCCGAGGCGCTCGCGGGGACGGTGCCGCATATGCACGGCGGCCTGCTCATCACCGGGAGCCTCACGACGGCAGGGCAGGCACGGCGGCTGCTTCGCGAGCGGCCCTGATCGAACCCGGCGCGACGTGCTCAGCGCGCGGGTGCTTCTGCTAGAATCCCGCATGTGCGCCGTCGGTTCGGCGCCGTCCATCTGAAAGGGAATCCATGGGCGAACTGCTAGCACCGATTCTGAACAATCCTCTTTTCGGCCTGACGAAGAACCTCTGCGGGCTCTTCATCGTCGTGGTCGACATCGCACTGATCTTCTGGGTCTACCGTGACGCCAACCGGCGCGGCGCGATGGGCTGGTTCTGGGCGCTCGCGACGCTCATGTTCTCGTTCGCCGGCTGGATCGTGTACCTGGTTGTCCGCCCGCCCGAGTTCGTCGAGGATGCCCGCGAGCGACAGCTCGAGATCCGCTCGCGCGAAGCCGAGCTTGCACGCGACTACGAGACCTGCCCGGCGTGCTACAAGCCGGTCGAGAAGGACTTCCTCATCTGCCCTCACTGCATGAAGAAGCTGCGCAAGCCGTGCATCGAGTGCGGCAAGGCGCTCAAACTCAACTGGCAGGTCTGCCCGTACTGCAAGACCCAGCAGTAGCGCCCCGCGCCGCTGTCACGAACCGCTCCGCCCCGTCAAGAAACGGGGCGGCTTCGCATCGATGAGGAGCGACAGAGCCATGCCGGACATCAGCGTCTACCTTCCCGACGGCAGCGCCAAGGCGGTTCCGGAGGGGTCCACCGTGCTCGGGGTGGCTGAAGCGATCGGCCCACGACTCGCCCAAGCCGCCATCGCCGGCAAGCTGGGCGGCGACCTGGTCGACGTGAACACCACGGTGGCTGACGGCGACGCCGTAGAGATCATCACGAACAAGAGCCCCGAGGCGCTGCACATCCTGCGTCATTCGGCTGCGCATGTGATGGCCGAGGCGGTCAAGGACCTCTACCCGATGGTCCAGTTCGGCATCGGCCCCGCGATCGAGGACGGCTTCTACTACGACTTCGGGATGGAGCGCCCGTTCACGCCGGAAGACCTCGAGGCGATCGAGGCGCGCATGGCGCAGATCATCGCCGAGGAACTGCCCTTCAGGCGCACCGAGATCGACAAGCTCGAGGCGTGGGACGAGTTCGAGCAGCAGGGCCTCAAGCGGGAGCTCATCGCCGAGCTCCCCGAGTCCGAGACGATCTCGATCTACCGACAGGGCGCGTTCACCGACCTGTGCCGTGGTCCGCACGTGCCCGATACCGGACGTATCGGCGCCTTCAAGCTCACTAAGATCGCCGGCGCGTACTGGCGTGGCGACAACGAACGCCCCATGCTCCAGCGCATCTACGGAACCGCATGGTTCACGCAGAAGGACCTCGACGAGTATCTCGACCGTCTCGACCAGGCCGAGAAGCGCGACCACCGCAAGCTGGGCAAGGAGCTTGACCTCTTCAGCTTCCACGAGATCGCGGGCGCGGGACTGCCCATCTACCACCCCAAGGGCGCGCGCGTGCTGCGCCTCATGCAGGAGTGGCTGCGTGGCGTGCTCTACGAGCGCGGCTACGAGGAAGCCATCACGCCGCACATCTACAAGACCGACGTCTGGAAGATCAGCGGCCACTACGACTTCTACGGCGAGAACATGTACTTCTTCAACATCGACGAAGGCGAAGGCAAGACCAACGAGTACGCGGTCAAGCCGATGAACTGCCCCGGTCACGTCCTGATCTTCGGCAACGACGTGCGGAGCTACCGCGATCTGCCGATGCGCATCAGTGAGTTCGGTACCGTCTACCGTCACGAACTCTCCGGCGTCGTACACGGACTCATGCGAGCTCGCGGTTTCACGCAGGACGATGCGCACATCTTCTGCACGCGCCGAGCAGGTCCATGACGAGGTCATCGGTATGCTCGACTTCGTGGACTACGTCATGGGCGTCTTTGGCTTCGAGTACTCCGCTGAGGTCTCGACCCGTCCGGAGAAGTCCATCGGCGACGACGCCGACTGGGATATCGCGACCAACGCGCTCATCGAGACGCTCACGGAGCGCGGTGTTCCCTTCGAGCTCAACGAGGGAGACGGCGCGTTCTACGGGCCCAAGATCGACATCAAGCTCAAGGACGCCATCGGCCGCACGTGGCAGTGCTCGACCATCCAGGTCGACTTCAACTTCCCCGCGCGCTTCGGCCTGACGTACCGCACCGCCGAGAACACCGAAGCCGTCCCGTTCATGCTACACCGCACCATTCTCGGCAGCATGGAGCGCTTCTTCGGCATCCTCATCGAGCACTACGCGGGGGCCTTCCCGACGTGGCTCGCACCCGTGCAGGCCATGCTCATCCCGATCTCCGACCGGCACATCGAGCATGCCGAGGCCGTCGCCAAGCGGCTTCGCGCGGCCGGCGTGCGCACCGAGCTCCAGGTCGACAACGAGCCGATGCGGGTCAAGATCGCCAAGGCGCAGCAGCAGAAGGTGCCCTACATGCTCGTGATCGGCGACAAGGAGATCGAGAACGATTCGGTCGGTGTCCGAGAGCGCACACAGGGCGACATCGGAGCGATGGGTGTCGCGGAGTTCGCCGAACTCGTGGTGAGCCAGCGCCCGTAGCGCTCATTCCGGCCGATGCGGCCCAGGCGCGTCGCCTTTACGGTGTCGGCCCCGGCGGCTATCCTGAACATATGTTCGATTGCCGTGCGAGGGAGGCGGGGGAGACGTGATCATTCTCGGGATCGACCCCGGCCTCGCCAACACCGGATGGGGCGTCATCGAGCTGGATGGGCCGCGCAGCCGGTGCGTCGCTTACGGGTGCGTGACCACGCGTGCCGACGAGCAGCTCGCGCAGCGGCTCTCGGCCATCCACGACGGCATCGCGGCCGTCATCGAGCGCTACAAGCCGGCAGAGTGCGCCGTCGAAAGCGTCTTCTTCGGTACCAACGCGAAGAGCGCCTTCGCCACCGGTCAGGCGCGGGGCGTCGCCCTGCTTGGCCACCGCCGCCTCTCGCGTCGAGATCGCCGAGTACTCCCCGGTGCAGATCAAGAGCGTGGTGGCGGGCAGCGGCACCGCAGACAAGAAGCAGATGCAGTACATGGTGCGCGCGCTCCTCGACCTCGACCACGAACCCAAGCCTGACCATTGCGCCGATGCGCTGGCCGCCGCGATCTGCCACTCCGCCCTGCGCGGCCGCGCCGCCCTCGAGCGCGCCACCGCGCGAGTGGCCCGGGAGTCCGCATGATCGCCTTTCTCACCGGTCGCGTCGTCGGCAAGTCGCCCACACATGCGCTGATCGAGGTACACGGCATCGGGTACCGGCTCGCGATGTCGAGCAGCTCGCTCTACGCCTTGCCCCCCGATGGCGATACCGTCACGGTCCACACCTACCTCTACGTCCGCGAGGACGAGCTCTCGCTCTTCGGCTTCGAAAGCCTCGCCGAGAAGAAGGCGTTCGAGCTGCTGATCACGGTCAGCGGCGTCGGTCCCAAGGTCGCGCTGGCAGCACTCTCGACACTGTCCCCCGACGACCTGGCTGCCGCCGTCGCCGCCGATGACGCCGCGATGATCTCCAGCGTTCCGGGCATCGGCGCCAAGACGGCTCAGCGCATCATCCTCGACCTCAAGGACAAGCTCGGCGCGGATTCTGGGCGCGCCGCGATGCCGCGCGTTGGAGCCGCCGCGACGGCATCGGCCGAAGCGACTGACGCGCTTCTCGGCATGGGATTCTCCGCGGCGGAAGCCGCTGCTGCGCTCAAGGGATACGACGGAGCGGCCGGCGATCCCCAAGCGCTTCTCAGGTACGCGCTGCAGCGGCTGGGGAGCGGACGATGAGCACCGTGTGGGAGGCCCCTGATGCGGGCGACGCAGGCGACGCGAACGAAGCCGAGCGGCTCGTCACCGGGGCGTTCATCGAAGACGATCTCGAGATCGATCGCTCGCTGCGCCCCCGGTGTCTCGATGAGTACCTGGGTCAGGCTCGCGTCAAGGACAACCTCGGCGTCCTGATCGACGCGGCGCGGCAGCGCGACGAGCCCCTCGACCACGTCTTGCTGTCGGGCCCGCCTGGCCTCGGCAAGACCACGCTCGCGCAGGTCATCGCCAACGAGCTGGGAGTCAAGCTCAAGACGACCAGCGGACCCGCGGTCGAGCGGCCCGGCGACCTGGCTGCGATCCTCACCAACCTCGAGGAGCGCGATGTCCTCTTCATCGACGAGATCCACCGTCTCAACCGCGTCGTAGAAGAGGTCCTCTACCCGGCGATGGAGGACTTCACCCTCGACATCATCATCGGCAAGGGGCCTGCGGCGCGCTCGATCAGGCTGGAGCTCCCGCGGTTCACCCTGGTCGGCGCGACCACGCGCACCGGGCTGCTCACCGGCCCGCTCCGCGACCGGTTCGGCATGTCGTTCCGCCTCGACTACTACTCGGCCGAAGAGCTCAGGGCCATCGTCGAGCGCTCCGCGAAGATCCTCGATGTCAGCATCGATGTTGAGGGCGCCGCCGAGATCGCGCGGAGGTCGCGCGGGACACCGAGGCTCGCCAACAGGCTCCTCAAGCGCGTCCGGGACTTCGCCCAGGTGCGCCACGAGGGGAGCATCGACGAGGATATCGCGGCCGAGGCACTCGCCTTCTTCGAGGTCGATCACCTCGGGCTCGACGCGATGGACAACAAGATCCTGTTCATGCTCGCCGAGACGTTTCGGGGCAAGCCTGTCGGGCTCAACACGATCGCGAGCGCCGTCGGCGAGGAGCCAGGTACCCTCGAAGACGTCTACGAGCCCTACCTGCTGCAGCTGGGGTTGTTGGCGCGCACGCCCAAGGGCAGGCAGGCGACCGCGCGCGCGTACGAGCACCTCGGCATGACAGCTCCATCCGACGCGGCCGGGCAAGCGGGCCTGTTCTGATGGCGCAGGATGGTTCAGCAGGCGGCACACGGCCGACAGCACCGCTGACCCGCGAGGAGCAGCTCGACCGTGAGCTCTCGAAGGGCGAGCTCGACGAGCTGCCCCCCAATCAGGTGAAGGGGCTTCTCGGCGAGAAGAATCCCAAGCTCAAGGTGGTAGACAGCTTCGAACCCGACCTCAGTGCCGGTGTTTCTCAGGAGATGGACCTGCCGGTCGTCTGGATGGGTATCGTCCTGGCCTATCTGGTGTTCTTTCCGCTGGCGTACGTCATCCTCTGGCGAACCAGGCTCATCACCCAACGCAACAAGATCATCGTGAGCGCTGTTGGTGCGGCCGGCATCGCCTACGTTGTGTTTCGGCTCGTGACGGGCTAGGAGATGGCGAAGCCCGCCGGCGCTGAGCGTTCGTCGAGGATGCAGCCACTCTGGGCACGAGTCGACGCCAACCGGACCAAGCTGGCCGCCTTCGTACTCCTCTTCGTGGTCGGGTCGGCTGTGCTCCTGGCCGCAGCGCTCGTCGCCGTGCCGGGGGCCCTTATCGGCCTCGTGCTTGCCACCCCGGGATCGGGGTACTGGCCCGGATATGCGCTCACTGTCGCCGGCGCGGTCGCCTTCCTGCTCGCGCTCGGGTCGCTGCTCTCCGCAGTGCAGCTGGCGAACGCCGAGGACTGGGTGAGGAACCGTTTCAGCGGCCGTGACCTGCAGGCGGGGGAGGCGCCCGAGCTTGAATCGGCGCTGGTCGACATGGCGCTCGCGGCAGGCCTGGCCGGTCCTCCGAGCGTGATCGTGCTCGCCGAGCAGGGCGAGAACGCCTTCGCACTGGGGACGGCGCGCAAGCGCGCCGTGGTCGGCGTGACCGAGGGGCTGCTTCGCGACTTCACCCAAGACGAGCAGCGTGCAGTCGCGGCGACACTCGTCGCGCGCATCGTGGCCGGCGACATCATGTTCGGGACTGCACTCGCCGCGCTCATGGGGCCGGTACAGGCGATGAGGGGTTCTCGGAAGGGAGCCGGCGCGGCCGCGACGGGATGCGCTGATGCGGGCTGCTCAAGTCCGGGCTGTGGTGATCCCGGGTGCGCGAATGCGGGCGGGTGCTCCGACATCGGCGACCTTGCCGACTTCGACAGCGACTCGGCGGGCGGATGCCTCGCCGCTATCGGCATCGCGCTGTTCATCGCGTTCGTGATCGCGGTGACGTACGCGGCGCTCTTGATAGCGACGTGGATCGTGACGTTGTGGGGGAGGGCTTTGCAGCGTACGAGCTACGAGAAGGCCGACGCCGAGGGGATGCTGTTGCTCAAGGACCCAGCGCCGATGATCTCGGCGCTCAGAAAGGCGATCCTCTCGTCGAACTTCGTGTCGAACGGCGATCAGTCCTACGACGGCATCTTCTACGCGTCGACCTCGGGTACGCCCAGGGTTGAGCGGGCCGAGCGGCGTCGGTTCGAGAGGCTCTGCGAGGTGCTGGGGGTAGAGGGGCTCATGGCGTCACTGGAGGCATCGGACGCTGCGCCGCCGGCCGCATAGGGCGGGCTGACAACCGGACTCGGGTACATACGTTGAGGAACGTGCCGCGAAGACGATCCAACGGAGACCTCAGTGCCCGACGCAGAAGTGACAGCTCCTGACGTGACGCGTTCAGCCCCCAGTCTCGTTCCTCTGATGCTTGTCACTGCGGCCACCGGCTACATCGGCCGCAACCTGGTCAAGCCGCTCGAGGCCGCGGGCTACCGGGTCCGCGCCGCCGCCAGATCGCCGCGCAAGCTCTCGGGTATCGTCTCGCCGAACACCGACGTCGCACAAGCCGATGCGTTCGATCCGGCGGCCGTCGCCGCGTCGCTTGCGGGAGTGGACACGGCGTTCTACCTCATCCACACCCTTGGGGCGGGCGCTGACTACGCCAAGCGAGACCGTGAGGCCGCCGAGATATTCGCGCGGGCCGCCGCAGACGCCGGCGTGCGCCGAATCGTGTTCTTCGGCGGGCTCGGCGCCAACGCCGAGGATCTCTCAGAGCACCTGGCGAGCCGCCACGAGGTGGGGCGTGTGCTCGCCTCGACCGGCGTGGAGGTCGTCGAGTTCCGGGCCTCGATCGTCATCGGCAGCGGATCGACCTCGTTCGAGATGATCCGCAATCTGGTTGAGAAACTGCCGGCGATGACGACGCCTCGCTGGGTGCGCATGCCGTGCCAGCCGATCGCCATCCACGACGTCGCGAGTTACCTGGTAGCAGCGGTGCGCCTTCCCGAGGACGCCGGTTGCCGGCACCGGGTCTACGAGGTCGGTGGCTCCGACATCGTCACGTACGGCGACCTGCTGAGCATGTACGCGCATCACCGGGGGCTCAGGAGACTCGTCATCCCGGTGCCCGTGCTGTCGCCGGGCCTCTCGGGCTGGTGGCTCTACCTCTTCACCCCCAAGCAGGCGACGGTCGGAAGGCAGCTGGCCGAGTCGCTCCGCCACCCGACGGTGGTCACCGACGATTCCGCCGCCCGGGACTTCCCCAACGTCCACCCGGTGAGCGCGGAGTGCGCCTTCGATCGGGCGTTCACCGAGTCGGAGGAGGCGTTCGCATCGATCAGATGGAGCGAGGAGCTCGCCGACACGCCCGCCGGAGTGCCCTCGAGCTTCGAGCGAGAGGGTCGCTACGTGGACTCGCGTACGCTGCAGGTCTCCTGCCCGCCCGAAGCGGCGTTCGACCCGGTCGCCTGCATCGGCGGCGAGAACGGTTGGTACGCGTTCGACACGCTGTGGGACATCCGGGGCTTCATGGACCTCGCGCTCGGGGGTCCTGGGCGCCGACGCGGCCGGCGCGACCAGTACGCCCTCATGGAGGGCGACGCTTTGGAGTGGTGGCGCGTCGAGCAGGTCGAGGCGCCCTGGCTGCTGCGCCTCAAGGCCGAGATGGTGATGCCCGGCGAAGGATGGCTTCAGTACGAGCTGGTCTCTGCCGATGAGGGGACTGTGGTCAGACAGACGGCTACATTCGAACCGAAGGGGATCCTCGGGAGGCTCTACTGGTACTCGGTTCTACCGTTCCACCATTTCGTCTTCAACGGTACTCTGAAGGGCATCGAACGGGAGTGTACGGCCCTGGTCACCGGGCCCAACACGTGCCCGCTTCCGGGCGCTTGGGATCGCGAGACGGCACGGCGGACGGGCGGTGACGAAGGAGCTTGAGCCGCGAAGGGAGCGAGAGATGCAGTACCAGAACGATCACATACTGAGGCTGGTGGAGCAGCTCGGCTCCATGATGCGGCTCGCGTTCATGCGATTCCGGGAGGGAGAGGGTTCCTCTGAGCCTCTCGACGTCACGAATCAGGCGATCCAGATGGTGGTCGACGTCGAACCCGAACTGTTCCTGCGGTTCTCGCCCCAGTCGATGGTCTCCTTCCTCGAACTCTCCGGATTCGACGACCGTCTCGTAGTCAAGCTCGCCGAGGCGATGAGCCTGCAGGCGGAGATTCTCGAAAGCGAAGGGTCGCTGGTGGCGGCCGGTATCCGACGGGAGCAAGTGACCGCGGTCCTGGAGTCGATCGACCCCGCTCGGGCGAACTGACTCGGCTGCCCACCGTTCGCGCTTCCCATGCGCGGCCCCTCTTTCAGGGCGCAGACACGGCGCCGCTCCCGAAGAAGCGACGCCGCTTGTCGGTGCGACGGAGTGCGCGCTGCGGTCAGACAGTGGCCTCGGCAACCCAGACGCCGTGCAGGTTGCAGCGCTCGAACGCGGCGACCTTGGTGCCGGGATCCAGCATCGCCTTGGCGACCACCTTTGGGGCCACCACGCCGGCAGCGTAATCGACGGTCATGACCGGCGCTCCGTTGGCGAGGATCGCGATGTACTCGATCCAGTGGTCCGGCACGTTGGGGTGCGCCACGTAGTGGCCGACTTCGACCGTGATCGTGACCCATTCGCCGTCGCGTTCGAGCGCGATGTACGGCACGTGCTTCTTGGAGAAGTCGTCTGCTGCGTCGATGTCTTCCACGGTGTGGACGCCACCCAAGACGGGGGACTCATTCATGGTTGCTACCTCCGTGTCGTTCGCGGACCTGCGCCGGCCGTTCGCCGGCCGCATGGTTTATACCCCCAAGTCCTTCAGTCTAGAATCGCACGTGGACCCCAAGCACCGGAAACGGTACTCATGAAGGAGCCGCACATGCCCGATCCTGCCTCGGTCTGCCGCCGAGAAGATGCGCTGCTCGTCGTCGTGGACATCCAGGAACGTCTGGCGGCGGTGATGGACCGCCGAGATGAGGTCGTCGCCTCCGTCATCCGCCTGATCAGGGTGGCCGCGCTCGTCGGAGTCCCGATCGTGGTGACCCGGCAGTACCCCGACGGGCTCGGTGACACGGACCCCAAGGTCGCCGAGGCGCTCTCGGCAGTCGAAGCGGCAGGGCACAGCGTCTTTCGGGCCGACAAGGTCGCGTTCGACTGCTTCGCAGACCCCGGGTTCACCGGAATCATCAGAGCCAGTGGTCGTTCCCAGATCGTACTTGCCGGCATGGAGACCCACATCTGCATCGCCCAAACCGCACTGCACGCCGTCCGAGACGGCCTTGAGGTGCAGGTCTCCTCAGACGCCTGCTGCTCGCGTCACGCCGACGCTCACCACACGGCTGTCGACAGAATGCGGGCCGCCGGCGCAGTCGTCACCGTGACGGAATCGATCCTCTACGAGCTCGTCGGAACGGCGGGGACCGACGAGTTCAGGAACCTGCTTCGCATCGTCAAGGAGTGACGACGGGGAGTCTTCGGCGCGAGGTGAGACGCGGTGCGCATGCGGTCCGGCGCCCCCGGGACGCGTGATACACTAGCCGCTCTCGGGCCCCGTCAGGGGCGTACGCGCATTTCGAGAAGGCGATTGGAACACATGGCGCTGATCATCGACGGCAAACTCGTAGCGGCCGAAGTTCGCGGGCGCGCGGCTCGACTGGTGGATCGGGTGATCGCGACCGGGACCACTCCCGGGCTCGCCGTCGTGCTCGTTGGCGACGATCCCGCGTCCCACTCCTACGTACGAATGAAGGAGCAGGACTGCGCCGAGGTCGGGATCAGATCGCTCGATATCCGGCGCCCCGCTGACCTGACGCAGATGGAGCTGAACCGGATCATCGCGGAGTGCAACGCGGATCCGACGGTGCACGGGATCCTCGTGCAGTTCCCGCTTCCGGCCCACCTCGACGAGGAGGTGGCCCTCGAGCTGATCAGCCCCGAGAAGGACGCCGACGGGCTCCATCCCGAGAACATGGGACGGCTCGTTCGCGGCATCAAGGCCGCCCGCGCCTGCACCCCATGGGGCGTCATGGCGATGCTCGATCACTACGGCATCGACCCGGCGGGCAAGCGAGCGGTCGTCATCGGCCGGTCGTCCATCGTCGGCAAGCCGATGGCGCTCATGCTCCTTGAGCGCCACGCGACCGTCACCGTATGCCACAGCCGGACCCCTGACCTTGCGGCGGTATGCCGAGAAGCCGACATCCTTGTCGCCGCGGTCGGAAGGCCCGAGATGGTCACTGCGGACTACGTGAAACCGGGCGCGGTCGTCATCGACGTCGGTATCAACCGAACCGACAAGGGCATGGTCGGCGATGTGGACTTCGCTGCCGTCGAGTCCGTCGCCGGCTGGATCACGCCCGTGCCGGGCGGCGTCGGACCCATGACGCGCGCCATGCTCGTGATGAACACCGCCGAGGCCGCCGCGCGCGCGGCCGGACTGGAGGGCTAGGCATGCGTACGAGTCGACTCGCACTATCGGCCGCACTAGGATTCGTCCTGACCGTTGCGCTCACGACGCCGGCGTTCGCGGCACCGGCCGCAACCGGCGCGTCTCAGTCGAGCTCGGCGTCAACGCCGGTCGATGCCAGCGCCGGCGGGCCGATCGACCTCCAGATATGGCCTGGACAGGGCGGCAAGACCGCGATCATCACGGTCGTCGAGGTCGATGCGAAGACCAAGCTGCCGGTGACGGTCCGAATCCCCGTGACACCCGGTTCCACCGTGGAATGGGTCGGTGAGATCCTCGGCGGTCCTGCCGAATCTGACATCGAACGGCCCTACAAGCTCGTGCAGGGTCAGGGCGGCCAGTTCGCCGAGGTCGAGCTGACCAAGTCCCGCCGCGGGCAGGTCGATGCGATCGGGTTCCCCCTTCAGGTCTCCAGCGACCAGGTCTCCGTCTCACTCGACTACGTGCAGTCCGTCAGTTCCCCGTTGACGGCGATGTCCGTGCGGCTTCCGTCCAACATCTCAAAGGTCAAGATCAAGCCGAAGCCCGTCGGTGAGCCCGTCGACAACGCGGACGGCGAATCGCTCTACACGCTCGAACCGAAGGCCTACAAGCCGGGCGAGAAGGAGACGGTCACGATCTCCTACAGCACTATCCCGCCGGTCGAACCCGCTCCGGGTTCGGACCTGAACCTCGTGCTCATCGGGCTCGGCGTGGCTCTGGTCATCGCCGTCGTGGTGACGATCGTCTTGTTCCGTCGCCAGCATTCCGGTGCGCAGGCGCCGGAGGAACTCGACGATGAGTCCGATTCGGAGCGTCCGTCGAGTGCGATCGGCGACGATGACCAGGCGTTCGACGATGACGAGCCGGGTCCTGACGTCGACTAGGTGAGGCGCGTGTGAGACTGCTGTTGCATGCGTGCTGCGGGCCGTGCCTCATCGAGCCGCTCGACGAGCTCTCGGCGCTGGCTGACGAGTTCGCCGTCGTCTTCACGAACTCCAACATCCACCCTGCGGAGGAATACGAGCGTCGTCGAGATACCCTGTGCGACTACGCGGAGCGTGTGGGCGCGACCGTTGTCGAGCTGACGTACGATCCGGCTGCCTGGATCGAAGCGGTCGGCCCGCTCGCTCGCGCAGGCGCCGAGCGGTGTCGGGCGTGCTATCGGCTGCGGCTGGGAGCGGCAGCACGCTACGCCGCCGAGAACGGCTACGACACCCTCGCGACGACCCTGACGGTCAGCCCGTATCAAGACCACGAGGCGATACGGCTGGAGGGGGAGGCGGCTGCTCACCGAGAGGGTCTCGCATGGCTCGACCGTGACTTTCGCGACTCCTACCCCGATGCGACGCACCGTTCGCGCGAACTGGGGATGTATCGGCAGAACTACTGTGGATGTGTGCTCTCCGACCTCGAGGCGCGGCAGGCGAGGGCCGTGCGCCGAGCCGACCGCGCCGCCCAGCGGGCCGCCCGGGCCGTTCGGGGCGCCTGAGCCGAGTCGCCAGCGGTCTCATCAGGTGCGTCTACAGCACGGCCGAAGTACCCCGCGGACGGTCGCGGACTCTGCGCTACACTCGTATTCACCACTCCCAAGCCACTCAAGGAGAAGCCAAGCGCCGTGCTGACCGAGGATTTCGACTACGACCTTCCCACCGGACTCATCGCCCAGGAGCCCGCCGAGCCGCGGGATTCATGCCGCCTGCTGGTGCTCGAGCGCACGAGCGGACAGACCGACCATCGCACCTTCTCGGACCTGCCGGAGTACCTGCGCGCGGGTGACGTCTTGGTGGTCAACGACACCCGAGTCCTTCCCGCCAGACTCCTCGGCCTCAAGGACGAGACCGGGGGCGCGGTCGAAGTGCTCCTGCTGCGCGAGCGCTACGAGAACGCATGGGAGTGCCTGGTGAAGCCGGGTCGCAGGCTGAGGCCGGGCGCGCACATCGTGTTCGCGGACGGCGCCATGACCGCCCTGGTGGTCGAGCAGATCGACGAGGGGGGTGGCCGTCTCGTCCAGTTCCAACTCGGCGCGGGCGAGCGGAGCTTCCTCGACGTGATTCATCGCATCGGGCAGATGCCGCTGCCGCCCTACATCACCAAACCGGTCTCCGACCCGGAGCTCTACCAGACGGTGTTCTCCCGCGAGGAGCGCTCGGCGGCCGCACCCACGGCGGGTCTCCACTTCACCCCCGAACTCCTGGCGCGCGTCGAGGCGGCGGGTGCCCGCGTCGAGACGATCGAGCTTGACGTCGGAATCGACACGTTTCGGCCGGTCAGTGAGGACGACCCGGAGCGTCATCGGATTCACCGGGAGCACTTCCGGGTTTCCAGCCGGACCGCCGAGGTCGTAAACGAGGCCCGACGGCGCGGGGGCCGCGTGTTCGCCGTGGGAACGACGAGCGTCAGGGCGCTGGAGAGTGCCTACGACGAGTCGGTTGGGGAGCTGGTGGAGTCAGAGGGCTCGACCTCGCTCTACATCCTGCCGGGATACCGGTTCAACGTGGTCGACGCGATGGTGACCAACTTCCATGTTCCGCGCTCGACCCTGCTGATGATGGTGAGTGCGTTCGCGGGACGCGGGCAGATCCTGTCGGCCTACAGCCTGGCGATGGAGGAACGCTACCGGTTTCTCTCCTTCGGCGACGCGATGCTCATCCTGTAGAGCGGTCGCCGATCAGGGTGCGGCCAGCATCCACCAGGTCCAGTTGGGGTTCCCGTTGGCCGGATCTCCCGACGGCGCACCCGGTGCCACTGCGATTCCTTCGGACACCGTGGAGGAGGTGCGACGGTAGATCGTCACGCCCGATGGATCGGCGCCCGCAGCCGTGAAGGTCGGCGAGCCGTCAGACGACGAAGGTGTCGCGATGCCCGCGGGAAGCGCGGGCCAGATGCCGAACGCGGCGAGATCGGCCGAGCGGAGCTGATAGGTGCGTCCTTCGAAGACGCGCTCGACCGGCTTGAACTCCATGAGCTCTCCGGCGTCGTCCTCCATGTAGACCCCCGGGATGCCGGTCGCGCCCTTCACGTCGCGCGCCCGCATCGCTCCTCCATCGAACGACGTGGTGGTCGTGCCGAGGAGCGTGAGTTGGCTCTTCTCCAGAGTCGAGGGGCCGACAAGCCGGTAGGCGACCTCCTTGAAGACGACGTAGTTCGGCCCCGCCGAGATGGTGACGCCCTTCGTGGCGCCGCTCGCGAGGTTGTCCGCCACCTGAGGCGCGGCCTCGCTGGCACTCTCGGCATCGCTCGGCGTTTCAACCCGGCCGATGACCGCTGCCGAAGACGCGGCCGGTTGCTCCTGTGACATCGCGCGCACACCGATGATGCCTGCGGCACCGATGCCGACCAACAGCACCGCAGCAGCGCCCATCCAGGCGGCGAGCGCCGCGCGGCCGGGGCGCCGGCGGCCCGCGTGCTGCAGAAGCGCTGCGGCAAGTTCGTCTTCAGACTGCGGGCCTGAGGGCATCGTGCCGGCGGTCTGCGCCGAATCGGCGGCGTCGATCACCTGGGGCGAGCTGCCGCTCGCCGCCAGCGCGGCGGCGGCCGCGCTCTCAGCGCGAGCCCGCTCGGCGGCTGCTTCCCTGCGGACTGCGGTCATCACGCGGTCGGTCAGCCCGGCGGGAGCCTCGGGCAGGGGCGCGCGCTTGACCAGGGTGAGCGCACGCACGAACCCCGCACAGTCGCTGCATTCGCGGCAGTGCTGCTTGGCAGCCTCCAGCGTGGCGGCGTCAGGTGGCGAGCCGTCGAGCGTCTGTGAGATGACGTCTTGCGCGTCGTGGCACTCCATCTAGGCACCACCCTTCTCGAAGCCGAGCAGGTGCGCCAGGGACCTGCGCGCCCGGAACACCCGTGACTTGACGGTGCCCACCGGCACTCCGAGCGTCTCGGCGACCTCGGCGTAACTGAGGCCGTAGAGGGCGACCGCCGAGAACGCGTCTCGGTCCTCCGGAGCGAGCGCGCGCATCGCCTGTTCCACGGAAGCGGTGAGCGCCACCTCGTCTGCGAGGTCGCCCGGCACCGCGATCGCGTCGATCGGGTCGACCGGAATAGGGCGCCGGGCACCGGCGCGCACCTGATCGAGACAGGTGTTTCGCGTCACGCGGTAGAGCCACGTCGAAAAACGGGCCCGGCCGTCGAAGGTGCCGAGGGATCGATACACCTTGATCCATACCTCCTGCGCGGTGTCCTCAGCGGCCGCGGGGTCACCGAAGAACCGGAGCGCGTGCGTGTAGACGGTCCTCGTGTGCTCGCGGACGAGCGCCTCGAACGCGTCGAGGTCGCCTTCGCGAGCGGCCGCGAGGAGTGTCGCATCGTCGGTTGTCCTGTCGGGCATCTTGCTCCGTTGGACGTGCGGGGAGGTGGGATGGTTCGCGACACAGTGTAACCGTTGAATTGCGTGCAAGGTGGCTCGGGCCGTCAGGTACAATCGCTCGCATGGCCCTCTTCGACTTCGAACTCCTCGCGCGCGACGCCTCCACCTCGGCGCGTCGGGGACGCTTCCAAACCGCCCACGGTCCGGTGGAGACACCGGTCTTCATGCCCGTCGGTACCCGCGCGACGGTCAAGGGCGTCACCACGCCACAGCTGCATGATCTGGGGGCGCAGGTGCTGCTCGCCAACACCTACCACCTCTACCTGCGCCCCGGTGCTGACATCGTGCGTGACGCCGGGGGTCTGCATGCCTTCATGAACTGGGATCGTCCCATCCTCACGGATTCAGGCGGGTTCCAGATCTTCAGCCTCGCCGACACCCTCAAGCTCTCGGATGACGGGGTCGAGTTCCGCTCGATACTCGACGGCTCGAAGCACTTCTGGACGCCCGAGGACAACATGCGTATCCAGCAGGATCTCGGCGCCGACATCGCGATGCAGCTCGACCAGTGTCCGCCGTACCCCGCCGAGAGGGCGCTGGTGGCTGCAGCGGTCGAGCGCAGTGCCGAGTGGGCGGTCCGCTGCAAGGCTGCACACAGCCGAGAGGACCAGGCCCTCTTCGGCATCGTCCAGGGTGGCGTCTTCGAGGACCTGCGCCTCGAGAGCGTGGCCCGGCTCGCGCAACTCGACCTGCCCGGTTACGCGATCGGCGGCTACTCGGTCGGCGAACCGCATGAGCTGATGCTCGAATCGCTTGCGCCCGTCACAGGCGCCATGCCTGCCGACAAGCCCCGCTACCTCATGGGCGTCGGCAATCCCACGACGATGCTTCGGGCCATCGCGCTCGGCGTGGACATGTTCGACTGTGTCTTGCCGACGCGCACGGCGCGCATGGGGACCGCGTTCTCCTCGGCGGGGCGAATGAACCTGAAGAACGCGCAGTATTCGCGGGACTTCGGCCCCCTCGACCCCACGTGCTCTTGTCCGACGTGCACGCAGTACTCGCGGGCGTACCTGCGACACCTGGTGAGCATGAAGGAGATGCTGGGATCGATCTTGCTCTCCATCCACAACCTGCACTTTCTGCTTGAACTCACCGCCCGCGCGCGGGAGGCCGTCGAACGTGGCTCGTACCGTGCGTTCATGGGCGATTGGCTCGCCTCGCCGGCGGCGGACGACTACTAGCTTCGGCGAATCCGAGACGACGCCGAGCGCGGATTCCTCTCTCACGGCGGGTTTCGGACTTCTACGGAGCGGCTCCAGCGGGTAGTATGGTGCGTCGGCCGCACGAACGCGGCTGGTCTGGTTCCCGGAGAGAGGCAGCGCGCATGCCACAGAACTTCCAATCGATCATCTTCTTCGTCGCGATCATCGGAGTGTTCTACTTCCTCATCATCAGGCCGCAGAAGAAGCGTCAGAAGGACCAGCTCGACTTGATGAAGACCCTGGTTCCCGGTGCTGAGATCCTGACCATCGGCGGTATCTACGGCACGATCGTCTCGGTCGACGATGACCGGGTGCGAATCGCGGTGGCCGACGGCTCAGAGCTGGTCATGGCGAAGCGCGCGATCGCCCAGGTCATAGCGACGGCCCCCGAGGGCACCGATGCTGAACCGGTCGACGAGGACGATGACGAGCCCGCTGGCGTGATCGCCGACGAGGCCGTCGGTTCCGAGGGCGACGACGAAGCGGTTGCTGCCGCCGTCGAACCCGCGAAGGCCGCCGTTGAGGACGCCAGCACGGATGTCTGACGCGGCCCTCACAGTCCTGCCGATGCACCCGCCACGGGTCACCCTCGAGGTCGTCCAGAACGACCCCGAGCTCCTCGCGTACCTCCAGATGGGTGACGACTACCTCGGGGCGATCGGCTACACGGAGCATGGGCTGCGGCACTCCAATCTGACCGCCCACATCGCGGGCAACATCCTCACGCGGCTGGGCTACTCGGAGCGTGAAGCCGAGGTGGCTGCGGTCGCCGGCTTCATCCACGACATCGGCAACTGCGTGTCGCGGTCCGACCACTGGATCTCGTCCGCGTTCATCGCGCGCGCGGCGCTCACACGGCTCGGCATGCCCTACGACGAGGTGGCCACCGTCATGAACGCGGTGGGCAATCACGAGGAGGACGCCTCCGACCCGGCGACAGCTGCGGCTGCGGCCGTCGTGATCGCCGACAAGGCCGACGTACACGAGACGCGCGTGCGGCTGCTGGACCCGTCGGCCTACGACATCCACGACCGCGTGAACCACTCGGCGAAGCGCAGCTTCCTGCGAGTCGACTCTGACACGCGGACGCTCACGCTCGAGATCGAGATCGACACGACGGAGATCCAGATCATGGAGTACTTCGAAATCTTCCTGGAACGGATGCAGTTGAGCCGTCGTGCCGCTACAGTGTTGGACGCGGAGTTCTCGCTCGTGATCAACGGAACAAAGCTCCTCTAGCCGAGGAGATGACCGATCAGGCAAGGAAGGCAGGAGAATGGACCCGAAGCAACGCAACTACCTGTTGCTCGCGCTCTGCGCGATCATCGTGATCGGTTCGTGGGCGCTGTTCGTGCCCCCGAACAAGAAGATCACCCAGGGCCTCGACATCCAGGGAGGGCTCTCGGTCATCCTGACTGCCAAGCCAGCCGAGGGTAAGTCGCTGACCACGACTGACATGGACCGCGCCGAGCTCATCGTGCGTAACCGTGTCGACAAGCTCGGCGCCTCGGAAACGAGCATCCAGCGCCAGGGCAGCGACTCGATCCTCGTGCAGATCCCCGGCATCAAGAACGCCGAGGAAGCGCTCAAGGTCATCGGCTCGACCGGCCAGCTCGAGTTCGTCGAGGTCGCGTCGATCACCGATACCGCGGCCGTGGCCGCCCTGCGTACCGGTGAGGACAACGTCAAGCTCAAGGCGGGCACCTACAAGCCCTTCATGACCGGCGAAGTCGTCAAGACCGCTGCGGTGTCGCAGAACACCCAGACGGGCCAGATCGAAGTCAACATCTCGATGAGCCCCGACGGCTCCAAGACCTGGGCCGAGGCGACGACTCGCATGGCCCCGATCTCCAAGGGCGGCAAGTCGCCCACCGGCGAGCAGGTGGCGATCGTGCTTGACGGCGTGGTCAAGTCGGCTCCGACGGTCAACGAGCCCATCACGGGCGGGCAGACGGCGATCTCCGGCAAGTTCACCGCCGACGATGCCAAGAACCTCAAGACCGTCCTCGAGACCGGCGCGCTGCCGGTCACGCTCGAGCCGGTCGACACGCGCGTCGTCGGTCCGACGCTGGGCCAGGACTCGCTCCGCCAAGGCGTGATCGCGGCCCTCGTCGGCCTGCTGCTGGTCGCGATCTACCTCATCGCGTTCTACCGCGGGCTGGGCGCCATCTCGGTCGTCTCACTCCTCGTGTTCGCATCGATGTTTCTCGGACTGCTCGCCGGGCTGTCGATGTTCGGGCTCTTCGCGCTCTCGTTGCCTGGAATCGCCGGCATCGTGCTGACGATCGGTATTGCGGCCGACTCGTCCATCCTCATCAACGAACGCGTTCGTGAGGAGATCGGTCTGGGCAAGACGTATCGCTCGGCGGCCGCATCCGGCACGCGGCACGCGATCATCACGAGCGCCGACGCCGACCTCGTCACCTTCGTCTCCGCGCTGGCGCTGTTCACGGTCGCCATCGGCCCGGTCCGAGGCTTCGCCCTCACGCTGATGCTCGGCATCGTGTGCGACCTGCTCATGATGCTGCTGTTCAAGCGCCCGGTGGTCATGCTGCTTGCCGACAACATCATCCCCAAGTCACCCGCGCTGTGGGGCGTTCCGAAAGAGGTAACCAAGACCGGCTCCTCGGCTGCCAAGAAGGGGGGTGCCGTCCGTGCATAAGTTCAACATCGACTTCATGGGCAATCGTCGCATCATGTTCGCGGTCTCAGCAGTCCTCATCGTCGTCTCGATTGCCGCCCTCGGAATCCGCGGCCTGAAGTTCGGCGTCGAGTTCACCGGCGGTACGGTCATCAATGTCGTCAATGCGAAAGACGTGACGATCGAGGACATGCGCAAGGCGTTCGCGGAGGCCGGAATCGCCAACGCGCAGGTCCAGGAGAGCACCATCAACCGGACCCGCGGCTTCATCGTGCGCACCGAGGTCACCGATCCCAAGGTCGCCAATGCGGACGCAGCCAAGGTTGCCGCGATAACCAAGTTGCCCGGTGGTGAGTTCCAGGTCACGACGATCGGGCCGGGCTGGGGCAGGAACGTGACCAACAAGGCGCTGCTTGCGCTTGGCGGTCTCGCTTCTCGCGATCCTGCTCTACGTCTCCTTGAGGTTCGAATACAAGATGGCGGTCACCGCCATCGTCGCGCTGGTGCACGACATCCTGATCACGCTCGGCATCTACGCCCTTGTCGGATGGGAGATCAGCCCCAACGTCATCGCGGCGCTGCTGGCCATCCTCGGCTACTCGCTCTACGACACCATCGTGGTGTTCCACCGCATCAAGGAGAACTCCCAGGGTCTCGTCAAGCAGTCGTTCATGAGCATGGCCAACGAGTCGATCAACGAGGTGCTGGTACGCTCGCTCAACACCACGGTCTCCTCGCTGATCCCCGTGCTTGTGCTGCTGTTCTTCGGCGGTTCGACGCTCAAGGACTACGCGCTGGCTCTCACGATCGGTCTGACCGTAGGCGCGTACTCCTCGATCGGTGTCGCCGCTCCGCTCTTCGCCATGTGGAAGGAGCGCGAGCCCAAGTACGCCGCGCTCGCCAAGAAGTTCGCGAAGGCGTCCTAGACACGGCGCGTCTGAGCCATGAGAAGTGATGACGGGGCCGGCACACAGTGTCGGCCCCGTCCGTTAGGATGAGCGCATGACGAAACCCTGTTCCGAGACGCCGTGGTCCCTCCTGCCTGCCGACCCGGCGGCGGTCGAAGTGCTCGCCCGAACCACCGGGCTGTCGCGCACCACAGCACGCGTCTTCGTGGCGCGCGGAATCGCGACGGCGGAGCAGGTCGAGCGCTTCCTGTCGCCGAGCCTGGACCGTGACTGGCTCTCCCCGTCGCTCATCCCGGGACTCGACGCAGGAGCCGAGAGGGTAGCTGCAGCCGTGCGCGGTGGCGAGCATATCGTCGTCTTCGGCGACTTCGACCTTGACGGTGTCTCCTCCAGCGCCGTCGCCGCTCGTGGACTCGCGGCCATGGGCGCCAAGGTCAGCGCTATCGTTCCCCATCGTTTCAACGAGGGTTATGGCCTCTCGGCGGCGGCGATCGATCGACTGCTCCTCCTCGAGCCCGACCTCGTGGTCACCGTCGACTGCGGCATATCGTCCGCGGCAGAGGTGACGATGCTCGCCGAGCGGGGTGTGGGCGTCGTGATCACCGATCATCATGAGCCCGGCGACCTGCTGCCCGTCGGAGTCCCCGTGGCCGACCCCAAGCTCGACCCGGACAACTGCCCCTCCTGCGACCTCTCCGGCTCCGGCGTCGCGCTGAAGCTCATCCAGGCCGTTGGAGGGCTTCTCGGCTTCCCGGAGGTGTGGCGCGGCCTGACCGACCTCGCCACGCTCGGCACCGTCGCCGACATCGTTCCGCTGACCGCCGAGAACCGCGCGCTGGTCGCCGACGGGGTGCACCGGATGCGGAAAGAGCCACGGGTGGCGCTCGCATCGCTCGCCGCTGTCGGCGGCGTCACTCCCGATGCGTTGTCGTCGGACAACGTCGCCTTCGTGCTGGCTCCTCGGCTCAACGCCGCCGGCCGCATGGCCGACCCGCAGATCGCGCTGGATCTCCTGATGACCGACGACCCCGCGCGAGCCGAGGAACTCTCTGCCACGCTCGACGAACTGAACCGGCTGCGGCAGGCCGCTGAGGCGGACCTGGCAGAGGCCGCTATCGCTCTCGCGGAACGCACCTTTCACGGCGAGCGCGCACTCGTGGTGGCGGGCGAGGGCTGGCACGAGGGTGTTAAGGGCATCGTCGCCTCGCGCCTCACCAGCCGGTTCGGAGTGCCGACCATCGTGTTCACCATCGAAGACGGTGTGGCACTCGGTAGCGGTCGTTCCAAAGGGAGCGTCGACCTGTTCCGGGCGCTGGAAGCGTGCGGGGAGCTTCTGACGCGCTACGGCGGTCACGCTGCGGCCGTCGGCTGCGCGCTTCCGGCCGAGCAGGTGGACGCCTTCAGGGAGTGCCTGCTCGGCTACCTCGACGCACTGCCCGCCGAGCAGTTCGAGACCGAGAAGTGCGTCGATGCCGAGGTGGAGCTCTCCCAGATCAGCGTTGAGCTGGGTGCGGAGTTCGCGCTCATGGAGCCGTTCGGTCATGGAAACCGCACGCCGCTCCTCGCCGCCTGCGGGGTCTTCATGAACGGCCGTCAGCGGGTCGGCAAGCTCGGTAACCACTACAAGTTCATGGCCTACGACGGGGTTGCGAGCGTCCCGGCCATCTCCTTCCGTTGTCCCAACATCGACGATCTGCTCGCCCACGAGACCGCGGTCGACCTCGTCTTCGAGGCCACCGTGGACGAGTGGCGAGGCAAGACGCGCGTGCAGCTCCGAGTCCGCGATGTGCACCCGCGGGTGGCCCGGACCGACGCGCCGGCCTACGAGCTGGTAGAGGACCTGTTCGCCAAGGCCGATGAGATCCTGGCACGCGAGGAGTATGCGGGGATCGAAGAGGCCGCGGCCTTCCACACGAAACTCGCGGGGGTGACCTTCGAGGGCCGTCAGGACGCGCTTGAACGGCTGACGGCCGGTGCTCCACTGCGCCTCGAGCGTCAGCCCCACAACGAGTACGACGCCAACGCATGCGCCCTGTTCGACCCGCATGGCGACCAGGTCGGCTTCTTCAATCGCCGCTTGGCCGCCGCGCTCGCGCCCGCGATCGATGCCGGGGTTGCCTACGACGTCGAGGTCACCGAGGTGACCGGGGGCGAAGAGGGCCGGTCCCTCGGGGTGAACGTCTTGGTCTCGCGGCGTGACGCGAGCCGCGCCGAGGAGGACCGCGCCGAGCAGCGCGCAGCACGGCGAGCACAGCTGTCGGAGTTGACCGCCCAAGAGCTCGATACCGAGCTCACGGGCGCGTTCATCGGCGAACGCTCGCTCCACGACGCCCAGTCCCAAGCACTTGCCCACCTCTCGGCGGGGGAGAGTACGCTGTGCGTGATGGCGACCGGACGCGGCAAGTCGTTGATATTCCACTTGCACGCCGCTCGAACCGCGCTCCGGCAGGGCCGTGCGAGCGTGTTCGTGTATCCGCTCCGAGCGCTCGTGGCGGATCAGGCGTTTCACCTTGAGGAGGTGTTCGCCGAGGTCGGTCTCGCAGTCCGCACCGTGACCGGCGAGAGCAGCCTCCCCGATCGAGACGAAGCGTTCGCCGAGCTCAAGGCGGGCGCGCTCGACGTTGTACTGACCACTCCCGAGTTCCTCCATCTCTACTCGGAGCGCTTCGCGGCGGCGGGCAAGGTGGGCTTCCTGGTCGTCGACGAGGCCCATCACGTGGGAATGGCGCGCGCCGGGCATCGTCCCGCGTATGCCCGCCTTGGCGAGGCCGCTTCGATCCTCGGTGATCCGACGGTGCTCGCCGTCACCGCCACCGCGGACGACGCAACCGCGCAGGCGATCCGCGAACTCCTGGGAGTCACGGCGGTGGTGCTCGACCCCACAGTCCGCGAGAACCTCGAGGTGGTCGACAAGCGTGATGCTCAGGACAAGGACGGCTACCTGGCGGCTCTTGTGGCCAAGGGAGGCAAGACCGTCATCTACGTGAACTCTCGTGAGCAGTCGGTGAAGCTCGCGCGGATGCTCAGGAAGCGCGTCCCCGACGTGGCGATGCGAACGGCGTTCTACAACGGAGGCCTGGCGCGCTCAGCGCGACATGCCGTCGAGCGTGCGTTTCGCGCCGGCGAGGTGTCCGTGATCGTTGCGACCAGCGCGTTCGGCGAGGGTGTCAACATCCCGGACATCCGCAACGTCGCGCTCTACCATCTGCCCTTCAACGACGTCGAGTTCAACCAGATGTCCGGCCGCGCGGGCCGGGACGGGGCGCAGGCGCGGATCCACCTCCTGTACGGTGGCCGGGACGCCCGCATCAACGAGATGATCCTGTCGAGCCTGGCGCCCGGTCGAGACGACATGGCCGCGCTCTATGTCGTCCTCCGGGAATTGGCCGCCGCCGAGGGTCCGGGATTCGAGATCACCAACGCCGAGCTGGCCGTGCGCTGCAAGAAGGCGCAGCCGAAGTTCTCGCTCGACGAGCGGGGAGTATCCTCGGCGCTCGGCATCTTCCGCGACCTGGCGTTCGTCGTCGGGGAAGGTCACGGTGCGTTTCGAAGGCTTACCTTCACGCCATCCGCGAGCAAGGTCGAGCTGGAGTCCAGCGTGCGCTACGCCGAGGGACTCGAGGAGATCGGCGAGTTCGCGCAGTTCAAGTCGTGGGCACTCACCGCGGAATCCGATGAGCTCCTCGCCAGGTTCAACCGGCCAATCCTGCCGACCGCGGTACACTAACACTCTGAACCCACACCCTCGCGCGAAGGAACGAGCTTGCCGGCGACCCTCGAACAGATAGAAGCGCAGGTCAGGGCGTACAACCCTGACGCGGATCTGACCGGTCTCGACGACGCCTTCGACTTCGCAGGGCTCGCGCACGAGGGCCAGAGCCGCAAGAGCGGTGAGCCGTTCGTCAACCACCCCATCGAGGTGGCACTCATCCTCGCCGAGCTGCACATGGATACCGCCACGCTCAAGGCAGCGCTTCTGCATGATGTCGTCGAGGACTCCGATGTCTCGCTCGCCGAGATCCGCGAGCGCTTCGGCGACGAAGTGGCCGACCTGGTCGACGGCGTGACCAAGCTCGGCAAGATCGAGTTCGAGTCGCTCTCCGAGGCGCAATCCAACAACCTTCGCAAGATGCTCATCGCGATGGCCAAGGACATCCGCGTCATCCTCATCAAACTCGCTGACCGGCTGCACAACATGCGGACGCTCGCGGCACTACCGGAGGAGCGGCGCTACGACAAGGCGCGCGAGACGATGGAGATCTACGCCCCGCTTGCCAACCGGCTCGGTATCTCGAGCATCAAGTGGGAGCTTGAGGACCTGGCCTTCTACTACCTCGAGCCGCACAAGTTCCACCAGGTATCGCGCATGGTCGCCGAGAGCCGAGAGGCTCGTGAGGAGTACCTCGCCCAGGTCATCGCACAGCTCAAGGAGGAGCTCTCTGCAGTCGGTATCGTGGCGAAGATCTCGGGACGCCCCAAGCACCTCTACAGCGTCTACCAGAAGATGAGCCAGAAGGGCAAAGACTTCAACGAGATCCACGATCTCATCGCGCTGAGAGTCATCGTCGACTCGGTCAAGGACGTCTACGGCGCCCTCGGCACGGTGCATTCGATCTGGAAGCCGATGCCGGGCAGGTTCAAGGACTACGTGGCGATGCCCAAATTCAACATGTACCAGTCGCTGCACACCACCGTCATCGGCCCCTCGGGCAGCCCTCTCGAGATCCAGATCCGCTCCGAGGAGATGCATCGCACCGCCGAGTACGGCGTTGCGGCGCACTGGCGCTACAAGGAGGGTCTGCGAGGGGACGACGCCTTCGACGAGCGGCTCGCCTGGCTTGCGGCAGATGCTCGAATGGCAGACCGAGCTCAAGGACCCTCGGGAGTTCATGGAGGCCTTGAAGATCGACCTCTTCGAGGAGGAGGTCTTCGTCTTCAGCCCCAAGGGTGACGTCATAAGCCTCAAGCGTGGGTCGACCCCTATCGACTTCGCCTACGCGATCCACACGGAGGTCGGTAACCACTGCGTGGGCGCAAAGGTCAACGGCTCGATCGTCCCTCTCGGCTACGAGCTGCAGATGGGGGACCGCATCGAGATCCTTACCAACAAGAGCTCCCGGCCGTCGCGAGACTGGCTCAACATCGTCAAGACCTCCTCGGCGAAGAGCAAGATCCGCAACTACTACTCCAAGGTCACGAGGGAAGACGACCTGGTTCGCGGCAGGGACGAGCTCTCGAAAGTGATGCGCAAGCACGGGCTGGGCATCGGCAGCAAGACCGCCGAGAAGGCCATCGAGGCCGTCTCCAAGGAGATGAACTACGCCCATCCCGACGACATTCTCGCCGCCATCGGCGCCGGAAAGATCTCGGCGAAGCAGGTGGGAACCAAGCTCCTGAAGCTCATGGCCAAGGATGGGGCAGTAGCTAAACCTGAACCTGAGGTAGAGGAATTCACGCTCGACAAGCCGATGATGGCGCCCCGCAGTCATCGTCGCAAGAGCGGCGGTGGCGTCAAGGTCAAAGGCATCGACGACGTGCTCGTGCGTCTGGCGCGCTGCTGCACCCCGGTTCCCGGGGACAAGATCATCGGCTTCGTGACGCGGGGCAGGGGCGTGTCGGTTCACCGTATCGACTGCCCCAACGCAAGTGAACTGTTGAGCGCGCCGGAGCGGATCATCGATGTCGAGTGGGACCTGGGCACGAACGCCACATTCCAGGTGGAGATCTTCGTCGAAGCGCTCGACCGGCTGCGGCTCCTGCAGGATGTGACCGCCGCACTCGCCGAATCCGGCGTCAACATCCTCGCTTCGTCGACCACCACGCACAAGGACGGGTTGGTCGACATGCGATTCCTGTTCGAACTGGGCGACCTCACGCGGCTGGACACCGTTCTCCGGGAGGTCCGCGGCACCGAAGGCGTGTTCGAGGCACGACGGATGATGTCCGGCGAAGCCACGCAGCGCAAGCGCGGAGACCGTTGATGCAGGTCGCTGCGGCTCGTTCTCGGCCCGCTCGAGACCAACTGCTGGATCGTCTCCGACGAGTGCGGAGGTCCGGCCATCGTCATCGACCCTGCGGAGGACCCCGCTCGTATCGTGACTGAGCTCGGGGACCGCAGTGTGGCGGCGGTGGTCCTGACCCACGGGCACTTCGACCACCTGGGTGCGGTGGAGGCGCTTCTCTCGGAGACAGGCGCGCCGCTGTTTGTGCACACCGACGATGCCGAGTCGATCACCACTCCGACTGGCAGCGGGGGAGCGGCTTGGGGCTTTCATGTGAGTTCGCCGCCGGCCGATCGGCTGCTCGCGGACGGGGACGTCGTTGAAGCCGGAGATCTGCGCCTGAGCGTCCTTCACACACCCGGCCACACGCCCGGCGGCATCTGCCTACTCGGGGACGGCGGCGAGGGCCAGCCACCTCAGCTCTTCTCAGGAGACACGCTCTTTGCCGGCAGTGTGGGGCGCACGGACTTCCCGGGCGGCGACGGTCGCGCACTCGCGCTCTCGATCGCCCGCGTGCTGGCGCCGCTCGCGCCGGAAACGATCGTGCACCCCGGTCACGGACCGGACACGACGATCGGTCGCGAGCGCAGGCTGAACCCGTTCTTTCCGAGGGCTTGAGCCCTCCGCTTCCGACCCGGATGAACGCGCGGATTGTGACGGCCGTCACAGTTGGCCTCGCGCCACAGAAAGACCACATCATCGGTGGTTCCAATCTCGGCGATTGGCAGCTCCGGCATGCTAGAATATGAGCGAATCTGAGTCAGTTCTCGGTGGTCACTGCAATGGCTCGTTACCTGCTAGTAGTTCAGCCTTGGGTAAGGTACGTGTTTCGGTCTCGCGTTCCGTATAGGGGATGACGCTTGGGAAGTAGGATTCGGAGGGCTGCTCTTCGGCCCAGCTGGACCACCATCCTCGCTTCAGTGCTCGTCGCGGCTTTGGCGCTCGTGCCGGTCGTGGCTTTTGCCTTTGCCCCGGACCCCCCAACCTCCCTCAACGCGGTTCCAGGCGCCCAACCGGTCATCGCGCGGCTCACTTGGAACCCCAGTTCGGGCGCCGTGCGCTACGCGGTATCGGTCGCCACTACGGCGAGCGGGCCCTTCAGAATGGTCGGAGAGACCCAGGTCACCTCCTACGACTTCAAGGATGGCCTCGGCGGCGTGCCGTACTATTTCCGCGTCGCAGCCCTCAACGAGCAGGGCGAACAGTCTTCGCCGGCTCCGCAGCCCACCGGGCCCGTTACCTCGGCTTGGGTGAGCGACGCTCACGTGGCGGCCACTTCCGGAACCAGCAAGTGCAAGAGTTGTCACGTCCCGCACCAGGCCCTTGCCAGCCCGCTCATGCGCACCGAGGTCGCGACGTCCGCACCTGGGCAGTCGGCAACGTGCCTGACCTGCCATGATGGGACGATCCCCTCGGCGGGTAACGTGGCGAACGGAGCCAAGGACTCCTTTGCGCTGGCCAGCGGGCACTGCTCTCGACACTTCTGCTTCGGCCGGCGGTCTGACGAGCAAGTGCTCCAGCTGCCACGACCCTCACGCCACATCGAGCAAGAGGGCGATGCTTCCGGAGGCGGCAGGTCAACGGTCAGGCGGTTTCGTCGAACGGGACCGCTTGGTGCCTCGCCTGTCACGACGACGCCAACTCGTGGTATCGGGCCGACCTACCCGCCGTCCTCGGCGCCGCAGACCGACTCCGCGGGCTACCCGGTCTCCGGTACCTGGCTTGGCGCCGGCATCTACAGCGGCGTAACCAACGCGCATCGGCATGATTCCCGAGACGACTCAGCACCGCCGGATCGGGCCAGGAAGTTCGCCGCGACCAGGGCGACTGCCTCTACTGCCACGCCGCTCATCGCGGCGCCAACGCCTACGACGGGCTCAAGGCGACCTTCCGGCCGACCACGGCCGCCACGCTCGCTTCGGACCAGACCCAGGGCACCTACGCCGCGCATGTGCTTCACCTGTCACGGAGGGGTCAAACCCAGCGGGTTCGCGACGGCGCCGGTCGACATTCGGAGCTTCGTGACGAGTACGGGGCCGTCCTCGGGCCATCGCGTCAAGACCGCTGGCGGCCTGCTGCCTGTCGGCGCACCGCTTCCGTGCTACGAGTGTCACAACCCGCACGGCTCGAAGCGTGGCAACGACTCGATGATCTCGGATGTGCGCGGCGGGAGCCTGACAACCACGGGCAGTGCCGACGCCGTCCGCGGCTTCTGCTTCACCTGTCACGTGACCTCGGATACGTCGAAGGGCTGGGACAGCTCAGCCGCCACGTACACCCCCGTTGCGGCCGGCGACAAGGTCGTGGGACTCGTCCGGACCGGCGGAGTGCTGAGGCTGCCTGCGCTGGACGCGCATACACAAGCGGGTGCGACCTCGTGCTACGTGTGCCACGGCTCCGACTACACAGCCGGCGGCAACAACGTGCACAGTCCCGGGGCGGGTGCCTACGACGCAGCCCTCCACAGGTCTGGCACGTCGATGTGCTTCGGGTCCGGCTGCCATGCGGTCTCGCGGGAGCTTCCCGATGTGCATGCCGAGTTCGTCGGCAATCCTGCCGCCAAGTACCCTCAGTACGCCACGACGTGCGACCTGTGTCACGACAATGACGATCCTGGGCGCATCGACTTCTCGTCGGCGACTTCGAGCTGTGACTCGTGCCATCCGGCCTACCACGGCGCACCGGTCGGACAGCCGAAGCCGCATCAGGACCGCACGAGTCTCCACACACCCACGGCGGCAAGCGATGCGTGTACGGGGTGTCATGACGCCAGCCTGCCGGAGATTCACGGCGCCCCGGACTATGCGCAGACCGACTGCGGCGGCTGCCACGCCACTCACCCTCAGGCGAATGCTGCATGCGACATTTGCCACGCCTCAACCGTTGTCTGGAGCAAGACCGCGGACTGCGCGGGGTGCCACTCGATGACGTCGCCGCATCCCAACCTCGAGGCCAGCCACACAGCGACGATGACAAGTGGCGTGATGAACGTCTTCGTCGACCACGACGGAGGGGGCTCGGTCGACTGGGACGTGGAATGCTCGATGTGCCACGCCAGCACCCAGCTGCTCACGATCCACGACAACGACTGCGCGGCCTGCCACAGCGGTTCTGCGCCAGCTGACAGCCTCGGCACGTGGAACAAGTCCTGCCAGCAGGGCGCATGTCACCCGACGGTCGAACATTCGCTGGGCGACGGTGCGCACACTCAGATCGCGAGTCAGAACTGCGAAACGTGTCACGAATCCAACTGGGACGTCTACTACTCGACATGCGAGTGGTGCCACGACCCGGCCGGAGCCACTGCCCCTACGACGACGTCGGACCTCAAGCCGACCTACGTGGGCTCGGCGACGATCAACTTCAGCGCGGGCGGCGTCCACTACACTCGCTACAAGCTCGATGGCGGAGCCGCGACAGCGGGCAGCAGTCTGACGGTGGATGGTCCGTCGGTCGGTTCGGCCTCCCACGTGATCGAGTACTGGTCGGTCAACGACGCCGGTGCTGAAGAGCTGCCACACAAGACGGGCGCGTTCACCATCGACCTAGACACCATCCCGCCGGTGACCACGAGCAACATCGTTGCGGCGACAGACCTACGCTGGTCCCCAAGCCTTCACGCTCACCGCTACAGACGTGCACTCCAGCGTCGCCGGCACGTGGTGGCAGCTTGACGGCACGAGTGGTGCGTGGACTCCCGGAACGTCGGTGCCGGTTGCCGAGCCTGCCGCCGGGACCGCAGCGCACACACTTTACTGGTATTCGCGCGACAGCAAGGGCAACACGGAGGCGACCAAGTCGGTGAGCTTCTCGGTGCTGGCCGGTAGGGACTTCCTCTACAGCGGCAGCGCCCAGTCGTTCGTCGTACCGGCCGGCGTCACCTCGATCTCCCTCACCATGAAGGGCGGATCGGGCGGCAACAGCGTCCACGTTGGCGGCACCTACAGCATCGGAGGCGCTGGAGGCGGTGTGTCCGCCGTTATCCCGGTGACACCGGGTTCGACGCTTACCGTGCGGACGGGCGCCGCGGGTGCCGCATGCAATCCCTACGGCGCTTTCGGTTCAGGCGGCTGGCCTAACGGTGGCAACGGCAACCAATACGGCGGCGGCGGCGGCGGCTCGTCGTCCGTCTGGCTCGGTTCGACCGTGCTTGCTGAAGCGGGTGGTGGCGGCGGCGGCGGCAGTAGCACCACTGTCGGCGCAGGCGGAAGCGGCGGCAGCCAGGGTACCCTGCCCGGCGGCTATCGCACGGGCACTGCGGCGACTCCGTACGGTGCCGGCGGCGGTGCCGGCGGCTGGAACGCCGGCGCTGGCGGCAGTACCACCTACCGGGGAGGCACGGGCGGCACGAGCTACATCGCTGCGGGTACGGGTTCGCTCACGCCTGGCGCCAACGTCGGCAACGGATCGGTCAGCATCCGTTACGCAGTCGGCGCCAGCGTCTACACGCTCACCTACACCGCGGGGGCCAACGGCACCATCACGGGCACGAGCCCTCAGACGGTCGCATCCGGAGGTTCCGGCACCGCGGTCACGGCGGTCGCCAACACCGGCTACCACTTCGTGAACTGGTCCGACGGCATCACGACTGCGACACGTACCGACACCAACGTGACGGCCAACAAGAGCGTGACCGCGAACTTCGCGGTCAACACCTACACGCTCACCTACACCGCGGGGGCCAACGGCACCATCACGGGCACGAGCCCGCAGACGGTGAACCACAACGGCTCGCGGCACCGCGGTCACGGCGGTCGCCAACACCGGCTACCACTTCGTGAACTGGTCCGACGGCATCACGACGGCGACGCGTACCGACACCAACGTGACGGCCAACAAGAGCGTGACCGCCAACTTCGCGGTCAACGTCAGCTACACGATCACGTCCTTGGCGGGCGCAGGTGGCTCTATCTCGCCGGCGGGCGCTGTGAGTGTCTCCGGCGGCTCGAACCAGGTGTTCACGATCACGCCGGACAGCGGCTTCAGCATCTCGCAGGTGCTCGTTGACGGCGTGGACCAGGGGGCAGTCAGCACCTACACGTTCACCAATGTGGTCACAGCGCACACGATCAGCGCGACCTTCGTGCTCGGTGGCGGAGGCGGCACTCAGACGACGACTCTGGACATGGGTGACTCTGAGTGGTTCGACGCGCGGCTCGGTGCTTCGGGACCGTGGGGCACCTTCTCCATCTACGCGAACGGCGTGCTGATCGGGACCAAGACAGCGGACGGCACCTCCACCTGGAACTGCCCGCAGACCGACGTTCCTTCCGGTGCGCGTATCGACATAGTGGCTGATGTCGGGTTCACCGACCCGCTAGAGGTCTACGACTACTACACGCCGCACACCTTCACGACCTATCTCCCGGCCGGAGTGACGCGTCTCGAGGCTGCGACATGGAGCGGGTTCCCCCTCCTGACCAGCGGCGACGGCGCAGACGGCTACAACTGGGGCTATCCGGAGAACGACTACACCTACGTGTATCTGGCACCGGCAACGATCACCGGTATCGTGTATTCCACGGGCGGGCCGGTGACGAACTACACGCTCACCTACACCGCGGGGGCCAACGGCACCATCACGCGGCACGAGCCCTCAGACGGTCGCATCCGGAGGTTCCGGCACCGCGGTCACGGCGGTGGCCAACACCGGCTACCACTTCGTGAACTGGTCCGACGGCATCACGACTGCGACACGTACCGACACCAACGTGACGGCCAACAAGAGCGTGACCGCGAACTTCGCGATCAACACCTACACGCTCACCTACACCGCCGGGGCCAACGGCACCATCACGGGCACGAGCCCGCAGACGGTCGCATCACGGAGGCTCCGGCACCGCGGTCACGGCGGTGGCCAACACCGGCTACCACTTCGTGAACTGGTCCGACGGCATCACGACGGCGACGCGCACCGACACCAACGTGACGGCCAACAAGAGCGTGACCGCCAACTTCGCGGTCAACACCTACACGCTCACCTACACCGCGGGGGCCAACGGCACCATCACGGGCACGAGCCCGCAGACGGTGAACCACGACGGCTCGCGGTACCGCGGTCACGGCGGTGGCCAACACCGGCTACCACTTCGTGAACTGGTCCGACGGCATCACGACGGCGACGCGTACCGACACCAACGTGACGGCCAACAAGAGCGTGACCGCCAACTTCGCGGTCAACGTCAGCTACACGATCACGTCCTTGGCGGGCGCAGGTGGCTCTATCTCGCCGGCGGGCGCTGTGAGTGTCTCCGGCGGCTCGAACCAGGTGTTCACGATCACGCCGGACAGCGGCTTTAGCATCTCGCAGGTGCTCGTTGACGGCGTGGACCAGGGGGCAGTCAGCACCTACACGTTCACCAATGTGGTCACAGCGCACACGATCAGCGCGACCTTCGTGCTCGGTGGCGGAGGCGGCACTCAGACGACGACTCTGGACATGGGTGACTCTGAGTGGTTCGACGCGCGGCTCGGTGCTTCGGGACCGTGGGGCACCTTCTCCATCTACGCGAACGGCGTGCTGATCGGGACCAAGACAGCGGACGGCACCTCCACCTGGAACTGCCCGCAGACCGACGTTCCTTCCGGTGCGCGTATCGACATCGTGGCTGATGTCGGGTTCACCGACCCGCTAGAGGTCTACGACTACTACACGCCGCACACCTTCACGACCTATCTCCCGGCCGGAGTGACGCGTCTCGAGGCTGCGACATGGAGCGGGTTCCCCCTCCTGACCAGCGGCGACGGCGCAGACGGCTACAACTGGGGCTATCCGGAGAACGACTACACCTACGTGTATCTGGCACCGGCAACGATCACCGGTATCATGTATTCCACGGGACCAAGCTTCTCGATACCTCTCCCGAACGCCGCAGGGCAGTTTGAGGCGATCAGAAGCGAAGCCGATCCCGGCGCTGTGTACGGCTACTACAGAATCTACTTGGATGACGTGGAGATCGGCAGCATCGACCCGGCGGGTCCCACCACCTGGAACAACACAACCAGACGGTCGCTTTCGACCGGAGCCTCGCACCACATCGACATCACGTACGACGCGTGGTTCGGGGGCCCGGGAGGATCGGGTGGGCCGGTCACTGAGACGGCGGCCATCCCGTCGGAAGCACGGTGGCTCGAGATTGCGACGTGGACCGGATTCACGGGCGTGAACAAGTACACCACCGATCCCGGTGATGGAAACACCTGGTGGAGCGCCGAGATTGCCGGCGGGGGTACCGCGATCACCAACATCGTCTACTCGACGACCCCCTAGCGCGTCGGGGCAATGGAAGACGGCTGCGGAAGCCCCTCTTCAGTTGCGCTACAGTAGGAACTCCCCTAGACACCCCGATCACCGGAGTCTCGATGAACGCGCGCGCACCTAAAGGTACTGCCGACATGCTGCCGTCCACCGCGCGCGCGTGGGAGCACCTGACGCGGACCGCGCAGGAGCTGTTCGCCCGCTACGGCTACGAGCCGGTCTACACGCCGCTCTTCGAGCACACTGATGTCTTCACCCGAGGTATCGGTGAGGCCACCGACATCGTCTCGAAGGAGATGTACACGTTCGAGGACCGCGGCAACCCTCCACGTTCTCTCACGCTGCGTCCCGAGGGGACCGCGAGCGTCGTTCGTGCGGCACTCGAGCACAACCTGGTCCCGAGCGGCGCTCCGGTGGTCAAGCTCTACTACAGCGGCCCGATGTTCCGCTACGAGCGTCCGCAGAAGGGGCGCATGCGCCAGTTCTGGCAGATAGGTGCCGAGATGCTCGGCGCCGCCGAGCCGACCGCCGATGCCGAGCTGATCACGCTGCTGTGGCGCTTCTACGAGGCCGTCGGCATCCCGGCGAGCAGCATGCGGCTGCTCATCAACACGATGGGCGACGAGAACTGCCGACCGGCCTACCGCGAGAAGATCTCGGCGTACATCCGCTAGCACGCCGACGGCCTGTGCGACGAGTGCAACCGCCGAGCGGACACCAACCCGCTGCGCGCCTTCGACTGCAAGAACCCCGCGTGCAAGGTGATCATGGGCGGAGCGCCGCTCCTGCGTGACGAGCTCTGCGACGAGTGCGCGGCGCACTACTCGGCGGTCAAGGGCCTCCTCGACGCGCTCGGGATCCCCTACATCGAGGACCCCTCGCTCGTTCGTGGCCTCGACTACTACACGCGCACCGTCTTCGAGGTGCAGGTCGACGCCGGACTCGGCTCGCAGAACGCCATCGGCGGGGGAGGGCGCTACGACCGGCTCATGGAGGAGTACGACGGCCCTGCCACACCGGGTCTCGGCTTCGCGCTCGGTTTCGAGCGCACGCTGCTGGCGATGGAGGCCGTGCGGCGCCATCGCCGAGGGACTGCCCAAGTCCGAAGTCTACGTCGCTCGGGTGGACACCAGCGTCGGTGGGGCTGCATTCGCGCTGGTCTCGGCGTTGCGTGATGCGGGGATCGCCGCCGAGACCGACCACCAGGGGCGCAGCCTCAAGTCGCAGTTCAAGCAGGCCGACCGGCTCGGCGCGCGGCTCGTTGCCGTTCTCGGTCCCGACGAGGTGGCTGCCGGTCAGGTGAAACTGCGCGACATGGGAACGAAGGAAGAGACGACCGTCGCGCTGACCCAGGCCGCATCGGCGGTCTCGGCGATGCTCTCCCGCTAGCGGCATTTCGGCGCAGCACCATCGCGTATACTCGGCAACGCGAATCCCGACACTCCGGAACAGAAGAGGCCATCATGCTGGACGCCCGCTACTCAATGCGCTCGCATACCTGCGGCGCCGTCACGGCCGCTGCGATCGGCGAAGAGGTCCGTCTCGCCGGATGGGTGGCCAAACGCCGCGACCACGGTGGCCTGGTCTTCCTCGACATCCGCGACCGCACCGGCATCATCCAGTGCACGTTCGATCCCGAGGCCTCGCGCGAGGCGTTCCCCATCGCCGAGACGGTGCGGCCGGAATGGGTCGTGCTGCTGCGCGGCACGGTGCGTCGTCGTCCCGTCGGCACCGAGAACCCCAACATGCCGACCGGTGAGGTCGAGGTCATCATCCACGGCGCCGAGGTGCTGAACCGCTCGGAGACGCCGCCGTTCGAGATCGAGGCCGGCATCGAGACCGACGAGCTGACGCGTCTGAAGTGGCGCTACCTCGACATCCGCCGTCCCGAGGTGCTCGCCGCGCTTCAGCTGCGCGACCGGGTCACCCAGCGCTTTCGCAAGTCGCTCGAACACCGCGGGTTCATGGAGGTCGAGACGCCGATCCTGGGCAAGTCGACTCCCGAGGGCGCGCGCGACTTCGTCGTGCCGAGCAGACTGAATCCCGGCAAGTTCTACGCGCTTCCGCAGTCGCCGCAGCTCTTCAAGCAGCTGCTCATGATCGGCGGCGTCGAGCGCTACTACCAGATCGCGCGCTGCTTCCGCGACGAGGACCTTCGCGCCGACCGTCAGCCGGAGTTCACCCAGGTCGACATCGAGATGTCGTTCGCCACCCAGGACGACATCATGGCGATGATGGAAGACGTCATGCACGAGGTCATGCATGAGGCCGGCGTCGATCTCGTGACCCCGCTTGCAGCGCATCACCTGGCATGACGCGATGGAGCGCTTCGGCTCCGACCGCCCGGACCTGCGCTTCGGTCTCGAACTCGTCGACGTGTCGCCGGTCTTCTCGGCGAGCGAGTTCAAGGTGTTCTCGGGAGCGCTGGCAAGCGGGGGCGCGATCAAGGCGCTCAACGCCAAGGGCGCCGGTGACTGGAGCCGCGGCAAGATCGACGCGCTCAACCAGGCGGCCATCGACGCGGGGGCCAAGGGCCTGGCGTGGGTCGCCTTCATGAGCAACGGCGAGATCAAGAGCCCGGTCGCCAAGTTCTTCACCGACGCCGAGATGGCGGCCCTCAAGGTTGCATGCGCCGCCGAGCCGGGCGACCTGGTCTGCATGGTGGCCGATGCGCGCGAGGTCGCCAACGAGGTCCTGGGCGTGATCCGCCTCAAGCTCGCGGATGAACTCGGCATCGAGCGCAAGGGATTCGCGACGCTGTGGGTCGTGGACTTCCCGATGTTCACCTACGACGCCGAGGAAGAGAGCTGGAAGGCGAACCACCACCCGTTCACGCTGCCGTATCTGGCACATACCGATCTCATCGAGACGGATCCCGGCGCAGTTCTCACTCACAGCTACGACTTGGTGATGAACGGCCTCGAGATCGGCGGCGGAACGCTGCGTATCCACGATGCCGCCATCCAGATGCGCATCCTGCAGCGTCTCGGCCACACCGAGGAGGCAGCGCGCGAGCAGTTCGGCTTCCTTCTCGACGCGCTCTCGTTCGGCGCGCCGCCGCACGGCGGAATCGCGCTCGGGCTCGATCGGCTCATCATGGTCCTCGCAGGGCTCAATTCGATTCGTGACGTCATCGCCTTTCCCAAGACGTCTTCGGGTGGCGATCCGATGACCGCCGCGCCGGGTTCCGTTTCGGCACGGCAGCTTAAGGACGTCCACCTGCGTGTGGACTAATCGGTAACGTAGGCGGCGGTTCATGCCGATATTGGCGGGTGTAGGAGCGCGCGCTACACTCTGTCTAAGCTTCGCCTTGATAGTGGCTCGGCACATACGGTCGAACCAACACTTCTTCAACGGGAGCTCTAGATTCCGAGGACCAAAGGTATCCCTCTCTTGGAGGGAAGCTTGAAGCCGAGGTGCGAGCACCCACCTGCCGAGGCAGGTTCACCGCGTCGGGCCACGTCAAGGCGGGGCAACACCGCCGCTGAGGAGCATCATGCGCAGAACACTCTCACTGCTTATCGTCGTCGTCCTGGCGCTCGCTCTCGCCGGTTGCGGCGGCGACCCAGCGGCCGAGGCTCCCGCCCCGGATCCCGCCGCAGCTCCGGCACCCGCCGCAGCCCCTGTCGGATGGAGCCACGATCGGGGACCGCTCGGCCAACGTCACCTCGACCTTCGAGGCGTTCCCGCAGGGGGACGTTCGTGCCGTCAGACCTCAAGAGCGCCATCGACGCCAAGGAGCCCACCCTCATCTTCTTCTACGATTCATCGGCCACGAGCAAGGCCAACCGCAAGATCATCGACGCGGTTCGAACCGACAATCGCGGCGACGTGGGGCTCTACACCTACGACATCAGCAAGTTCGTGGTGACATCGCCCACAGGAGTGGTGACCGTCGACCCGGCACTTGCCAACGACCCGAACGCGACCCAGGCGGTCCAACTGGCCAAGGCGCTGGGGGTCTCGTCGGCGCCCTTCGTCGTCATCACCGACGGGCAGGGCTACATCACCTGGCGGTTCCGCGGCCTGCTCGACAAGGCCTTCCTCGAGCGCGAGGTGCAGCGCGCCGCACGATAGGGGCGTGGAGTATGCAGTCGCTGTTCGATGAGAGCGCCGACCGGCTGCGGGCGGCGGCCGCCCCGCTGGCCGCCCGGATGCGTCCGCGAACCCTCGACGAGTTCGTCGGTCAGGACGCCGCAGTCGGAGCAGGCACTTGGCTGAGGCGCGCGATCGACGCCGACGCCTTGTCGTCGGTGATCCTGTACGGTCCCGCCGGCACGGGAAAGACGTCCCTCGCTCGCATCATCGCAGCAGCAACCCAGGCCCGTTTCGAGGAGGTCTCGGCGGTCACCGGCGGGGTCGCCGAGATTCGCAAGGCGATCTCGGCGGCGAGCGACAGGCTCGGCCTGACGGGCCAGCGCACCATTCTGTTCATCGACGAGATTCACCGCTTCTCCAAGTCCCAGCAGGATGCCCTGCTGCACGCCGTGGAGGACCGGATCGTCGTCCTGGTCGGAGCGACCACTGAGAACCCCTTCTTCGAGGTGAACGCGCCGCTCATCAGCCGGTCGCGCGTTGTCGAACTGCAGCCCTTGTCGGATGAGGACGTCCGAGAGATCGTGTGCCGGGCGGCGATCGACGAGAGAGGACTTGCGGGCCGGTTCCTGCTCGACCCCGCAGCCGAGGATGCCATCGTGCTCACCGCCGGCGGGGATGCCCGCGTGGCGCTCACGACGTTGGAGCTGGCGGTGGCGATGGTGTCGGCCGGCGTCGAGGGTGCGGCGGGGACGGTCACGGTGGACGCGGTGCGCGAGGCGTCACCGACGCGCATCCTGCCCTACGACAAGACGGGTGACGTTCACTACGACGTGATCTCGGCGTTCATCAAGTCGATGCGCGGGAGTGACCCCGATGCAGCGGTCTACTGGCTCGCGCGGATGATCAACGGTGGCGAGGACCCCAAGTTCATCGCGCGACGCATGCTCATCTTCGCCTCCGAGGACGTCGGCAACGCCGATCCCCAGGCGCTGCTCGTGGCTCATGCGGCGTTCAAGGCCGCCGAGTCGATCGGCTGGCCCGAGGCGCGCATCAACCTCGCTCAGGCGGCTATCTACATGGCCCTGGCTCCGAAGAGCAACGCAGCCTACGCGGCCGTCGACGCTGCGCTCGCCGAGGTGCGCAACGGTCCGGCGCGTGCGGTGCCCAGTCACCTCCGGGACCGGCACCGGCCCGGCGCCGAGACATACGGCCCCTACCGCTACCCTCACGACTTCGAGGATGCCGTTGTGGAGCAACGCTACCTGCCCGAAGGCATCGACCGGGGCGCGTTCTTCTCGGCATCGCCGCGGGGCTGGGAGGCCGAGCAGCGGGCTCGGCTCGATGCGATCCGACGCCCGCATACCGACAGCGATGCGCGGACGGACGACTCGGATTCGCGCGGATCCTCGGGCGGTCGCTGACGGTGCCCGACACGCCGTCTGAAGCTGCGGCTCTGCTACACTGACGGCGTCGGAGAAGCGCCTGTCGAGGGGGTCTTTGTGTCCGTTACGACCGGTCTGCTCGCGGTGCTGCTCGTCCTTGCCAGCGCTCTGTGCGGAGTGGCGATCTGGGCGCTCACTGAGGCCGTGAAGACCGTCCGCTCAGCCCGGTTGTTAGCCGACGACCTCGACACCCGTCTTGTGCCGTTGCTCGATAAGGCAGACGTCACCGTCGATGCGATGAACGCCGAGCTCCTGCGCATCGACCAGATCGTGACGCGCGTCGAGGAGGTCACCGACCGGGTCAACAGCACCTCGCGGACCGTGCAGGAGGTCGCCAACGCACCCGGCGAGATCGTCAACGACCTCGCCGACCGGGTCCGCCGGGCGTGGAAGACGCGCAAGCAGCCGCCGCGGGAACCGGTTGATGTTCCCGTACCTGATGAGCCCGAGTCCGAGTCCGAGTTCGAGTCACAGGAGCCGGTGCGCGCTCCGGAAGACGTGTCCCCCTCGCTAGGAGGCGATCTCTGAGTCCCATGGCAAAAGACCAGATCACACTCATCGTTCCGGCGAAGAACGAGTACGCCAAGACGGTCAGGATGACGGCATCGGCACTCGTGAGCCGCATCGGGATGAGCTATGACGAGGTGGAAGACGTGCGTATGGCCGCCGATGAGGCGTTCGTGTACGCGTCGGACACGCTGCGCGACGATGGCGAGATACAGTTCGTGTTCCTTCTCGGCGACGGGGAGATCGAGATCGATGTGTGCCTCGGCAACGAGGAGCCCCGCTCGGAGGGCGATTCGGAGCGCAGTGTCGCGTACGCGACGTTCATCCTTGAGTCCGTCTGTGACCGATACGAGTTCGCGAGCGACGAGAACGGCGCGCACCTACGCCTCTTCAAGCGCGCGGGGGGCACCGATGCCGATCAGGCGTAGCCCGCAGAAGCAGACCCGCAAGCTTTCCTGGGACAAGGTCTATACCAAGGAGCTCTTCAGCCGATACCGGGCAACCGGTGATGAGGAAGCGCGCGACGAGCTGATCACGATGTACCTGAACCTCGTCAAGTACCTGGCCAGCCGGTTCAGGAACCGGGGTGAGCCTATCGACGACCTGATCCAGGTCGGGACCATCGGCCTCATCAAGGCCATCGACCGCTTCGATATCGACCGCCAGGTCGAGTTCACCACCTACGCGACGCCAACGATCGTCGGGGAGCTGAAGCGGCACTTCCGCGACAAGGGCTGGGCCATCAAGGTGCCCCGGCGCCTCCAGGAGCTCTCGTTCAAGGTGAACCAGGCCATCGACGCGCTGACACAGCGGCTCCAGCGTTCGCCGACCATCGCAGAGATCGGTGAGTACCTCGGAGTCACTTCCGAGGAGGTCCTCGAGGCCATGGAGACGAGTGAGGCGTACAACTTCGTCTCACTTGAGACAGACCGAGGCGGTGACGGGTCGGACTCGTTCTCCATTCTTGAGTATGTCGGCAAGGACGACGCGCTGATGGCCGTCATCGACGACAGGACCACGCTTTCCGCGGCGTTCAAGAAGCTGACTCCTCAAGAGCAGCGTGTCCTGTACCTGCGATTCTTTGAGGGTCTTACACAGACCGAGATAGCCCGTCAGCTCGAGATCTCGCAGATGCAGGTCTCGCGCCTGCTGCGCAGGACACTCAAGATCCTGCGCGAGAACATCGTCAGGGAGTGAGACGTTCGTGACCACCCCCGAGGCACGGTACGCACGCCTGAGAACCACCGCCGTCACGGTGTGGGGTGCGATCGGTGTGTTGATTCTCCTTGCGGTCGCGTTCTGGGGGCTCGGGAAGATCTCGGCAGCGCTCGTGCCGTTCGTTATGGCGTTCGTGATCGCGTTCCTGCTCAACTGGCCGGTGAGCGCGCTGGTCGCGCGGGGGATGAAGCGCGGCGTAGCGGTCCTCGTCTGTCTCCTCCTCGGCATGCTGGTCCTCGGTGCAGCGATCACGCTGCTCGCCCCTCCGGTGTCGCGCCAGGTTGTCTCCTTCGCCCAGTCAGCACCTGCGGCTCTGAACGCTCTTGAGCGTGGCGCGACTCAGGTCCAGAGCCGCTTCACCGACCTGGTCATTCCGAGCTGGACCAACGGCATCCTGCAGTCCGCGACCGCGCAGGTATCGCAGATCGCGGTGAGTGTCGGAAACGACCTCGCCACCGTGGTGGTCAGCGCGGGCGGCGGTGTGGCCACCGGCTTCTTCGACATCTTCATCGCGCTGGTCATCGCGTACTGGGCACTCAAGGACCTCCCCAAGCTTCGCGAGGAGATCCTGCTCATCGCCGGCCCCAAGTTCGAGGGCGATGCCGAGCTGCTCATCGGTACGGTGACCAAGGTGGTCGGCGGCTACCTGAAAGGGCAGACGATCGCGTCTTTCGTCACCGGTTCGCTGGTGGCGATCGGGCTCACGATCTTCCACGTGCCCTACGCCCTGGTCATCGGGATCATCGCCTTCGTGCTGAACTACATCCCGTATGTGGGGCCCTTCATCACGGGTCTCATCGCGGGGATAGTCGGGTTCTTCGTCGGCCCCTGGACCGCGGTTGCCGCGATCGCCGTCGTTGTCGTCGCCCAGAACTTCACCGATACCGTGGTCACGCCGCGGGTGATGTCGGACCAGGTCGACCTCCATCCGATCCTCGTGATACTCTCCCTGCTCATCGGCGCTACCCTGTTCGGGATACCTGGCATGCTGTTCGCCATCCCCGTGGCAGCGACCGGCAAGGGGCTCTTCGTCTACTACTACGAGCGGCGCACGCAGCGGCAGCTCGGCAGTGAGGACGGGGCGCTCTTCAGGGGAGCCGGGATGCGATCCGGGCGGCGATTCCGAGCCCGACCCGGCATCGCCTGATGGCATGGCCGTGTGACACGCGAACGCATGAGGAGCGATGAGTTGAACTCAGCCGAGATTCGAGAGAGCTACCTTTCCTTCTTCGAGAGCAAGGGCTGTCGCCGGCAGCCGTCGTCATCGCTGATTCCCGACGATCCGTCCTTGCTGCTCACTACGGCCGGGATGGTTCAGTTCAAGCCGGTGTTCCTCGGTGCCAAGAGCCTCGGGTTCACGCGGGCCACGACCGTCCAGAAATGCGTTCGGACGACCGACATCGATATCATCGGCACTACCGGACGCCATCACTCCTTCTTCGAGATGCTCGGCAACTTCAGTTTCGGCGACTACTTCAAGTCCGAAGCGTCCGCGTGGGCGTGGGAGTACTCGGTCGACGTGCTCGGGCTCGATCCCGACCGCATCTGGGTCTCGATCTTCGAGGACGACGACGAGGCCGAGTCGATCTGGGTCGATGAAGTCGGCTTCCCGCGGGAGCGCATCGTGCGCATGGGAGCCAAGGACAACTTCTGGTCGGCGGGGCCGACCGGTCCCTGCGGGCCGTGCTCCGAGCTCTACTACGACCAGGGTCCCGAACTCGGGTGCGACAGCCCTGACTGCGCCGTCGGCTGCGACTGCGACCGCTATCTGGAGTACTGGAACCTCGTGTTCATGCAGTACGACCGCGCCGAAGACGGCACCCTGAACCCGTTGCCCAAGCCGAGCATAGACACCGGTATGGGACTCGAGCGCATCGCCGCGATCCTCCAGGGCGTCCCGACGAACTTCGAGACCGACATCCTTCGCTCGCTCATGTCGCTGGCCGAGGAGATCACCGGTGCCGACTACGGGTCCGGTGAGAAGTCGGACACCTCGGTGCGCATCATCGCCGATCACGCCCGGGCCGTGACGTTCCTCATCGCAGACGGCATCATCCCGAGCAACGAAGGCCGCGGCTACGTTCTGCGGCGACTGCTGCGCAGGGCGGTGCGTCACGGGCGGCTGCTCGGCGTCGAGGACCCGTTCCTCGTGCGCCTCATCGACCGCGTGATCGAGCTCATGGGCTCTGCCTATCCCGAGATCGTCGAACACCGCGAGCTCATCAACAGCATCGTCGCCAGCGAGGAAGACCGTTTCGGCGCGACCCTTCGCCAAGGCGTCGGCTTCCTCGAGACCGAACTCGCCGCGCTCTCCGCTGCGGGGGGCACCATGCTCAACGGCGCGACTGCCTTTGCGCTCCACGACACCTACGGGTTCCCCTTCGAACTCACCGCCGAGATCGCCGCCGAGAAGGGCGTTTCCGTGGACGTCGACGCGTTCTCGGCGGCCATGGAGGAGCAGCGCGAACGTGCTCGGGCCGCGGTCAAGGACGACTCGTGGAGCACGTTCGGCGGTGCGGTCGCCGAGATCGCCAAGGAGGGGACCACCACCGAGTTCGTCGGCTACGATCACGACGAGGCCGACACCATCGTGCTCGCCGTCGTCTCGGAGGGCCAGAGGGTTCCTCGGCTGGAGGCCGGGCAGTCCGGCGAGATCGTCCTGGTGAGCACGCCGTTCTACGGCGAGCAGGGCGGCCAGGTCGGCGACACCGGTGTCATCGAGTCGGGCGAGTGCCGCTTCGTGGTCGAGAACACCAAGATCGGGCAGGGCGTTACCACACACATCGGCGTGGTCGAGCGTGGCGAGTTCTCGGCGGGCGCCGAGGTTCACGCCGCTATCGATGTCCTCCGCAGGGAGCGCATCCGCCGCAACCACACCGCCACCCACCTTCTGCACTGGGCGCTGCGGCTGGTGCTGGGCGAGCACGCGAAGCAGGCCGGCTCCTCCGTCTCTCCCGAGCGTCTGCGCTTCGACTTCACGCATTTCGAGGGGATGAGCGCCGCCCAGCTCGACAAGGTCGAGCGGCTGGTGAACGCCAAGATATTCGAGGACCATCCCGCTCGCGCCTACGAGACGTCCATCGCTTCGGCGAGGGAAGCCGGCGTGACGGCGCTGTTCGGTGAGAAGTACGGCGACTTCGTGCGTGTGCTCGAAGTCGGCAACTTCTCAAAGGAACTCTGTGGCGGCACCCACGTCGGTCGGACCTGCGAGATCGGGTTCCTCAAGATCGCCAGTGAGAGTAGCGTCGGCGCCAATCTGCGCCGTATCGAGGCGGTCACGTCGTTCGACGCCTATGACTACATCCGCGTCGAGGAGGCCGAACTCGCCGAGGCCGCAGCGGTGTTCAAGGTCCCGACGCGTGACGTGAGTGAGAAGGCCGCCCAGACGGTGAAACGCCTGAAGGAGATCGAGGCCGGTGCTGTCCGCGTCAAGGAAGCGATGGCAGCCGGTGACATCGGACAGCTGCTCGATCAGGCGGTCGATATCGGCTACAAGGTCGTCGTGTCCGGGGCCGACCCGATGCTTCCGACGGGTATGCGAAGCCTCTGGGATGTCCTGCGCACGCGTGGTGCGAACGCCATCGTCCTTGTCGTGGCCGACGCCGAAAGCGGCAAGCCGATAGTGCTTGCCGCCGGTGACGATACCGCCATCGGTGCGGGATTCAACGCCGGGGTGCTGGTCAAGCAGATGTCCGAGGTTCTCGGCGGGCGCGGTGGCGGCAAGCCAAGCATGGCCCAAGGCGGCGGCGAGAACGTCGGCGCCATGGACGACGCGCTCCGAGTCGCCCGAGACGCGCTCGGAATCGGCTAGCGGCGACACACGTGCGGGTACTCGGGCTCGACATCGGAGAGAAGCGGATCGGCGTTGCCGTGTCCGACCCTTCCGGCTCGGTTGCGACTCCGCTCGCCGTGCTCGACGCGCGGCGAGCGCTGGGAGACGGCCAGGAACTCGCACGTCTCGTGGCTGACTACGACGTCGAGCTGCTGGTCGCAGGCCTCCCGCTGTCTCTCGACGGCAGCGAGGGTCCCCAGGCGCTCCGGGTCCGCAGCGCGGCGCAGCGCCTTGCAGGACTCGTCTCGCTGCCTCTTGAGTTCGCCGACGAGCGCCTGTCTTCGACCGAGGCGCGACGCACGATGACCGACGCCGGCGTCACCGACCGCGACAAGCGTGGAAGCATCGACATGGTGGCCGCGGCGATCTTCCTGCAGACCTACCTCGACGCCTGCCGAGAGACCACCACGGGGTCTGAGGAATGAACGAGCCCCTCCACGAGGACCAGGTGAGACGTTCCCGCAAGGGCGCGACGCCGACCAAGGTGCTCGCCTTTGCCGCCGCTGCCCTATGCGCGGCACTCGTCCTGATCGTTCTTGCGGCAGCGTGGATGACCACCCGTGAGAAGGACGGTCGAAACGGGTCGGGATCCGCCGTTCAGATCGAGATCAAGCCGGGGAGCAGCACCGCGGAGATCGCACGCAAACTCGCCTCGGCGCGCGTCATCGGCAATGCGGTGACCTTTCGCGTGCGTGCGCGCATCCTCGGCGCAGACGATCGGCTCAAGCCCGGGGTCTACGATCTCAGGAGCGGAATGAGGGACGCATCGGTGCTCGAGGCGCTGAGTGACGGACCGCCGGTGGCGTATGTGACGGTGACCATCCCGGAAGGCTTCGTGATCGACCAGATCGCCGAGCGCTTCGATAAGCAGGCCGGAATCCCCGAACGGGAGTTCACGGCACTGGCGAAGACGGGAGCGGTGCAGTTCGCCGGAGATCATGCGTACCTGACGGGCGCCTACAAGGGCTCGCTGGAAGGCTACCTGTTCCCCAAGACCTATCGGGTCAGGGAGGGCTCATCGGCACGCGAAGTCATCGGGCTCATGCTGGACCAGTTCGACAAGGAGATGGCACGCGTGGACACAGACGCTGCGACCGCGCGTGGTCTGAACCTCAACCAGCTCGTCACCCTCGCGTCGATGATCGAACGCGAGAGCAGGATCGACTCCGAGCGGCCCCTGGTGTCGTCCGTCATCCACAACCGGCTGAAGACGGACTCGTTTCTCAAGATCGATGCGACTATCCAGTACGTCCTCGGGAACAACCGGTTCCGTCTGACCAATCAGGACACTCGGATCGATTCGCCTTACAACACGTACACGCGCAAGGGCCTTCCACCGGGACCGATAGCGAACCCGGGACTGAAGTCCCTCCAGGCCGCTGCCAATCCCGCGGAGACGGAGTTGCTCTACTATGTGCTCACGGGCAAGGATGGCTCGCATACCTTCACCACCAACCTTGCCGATTTCCTTGCGGCGAAGCGCAAGTCCAAGCGAGTCTTCGGTGAGTGACTCCACGACGTGGCGCCCGCTTGACACCTCGATGACCCTGATTCCGGGAGTGTGCCGATGAGCGAAGCACCGACGTTGCCCGACCGATCGGCAGTCAAGCGGCGGCGCAGTCCCTGGCGCATCGTCGGCGCGGTGATCGGACTCCTACTCATCTTGGTTCTGGTGGGCGGGATCGTCGGGTGGTGGATGCTCCTGCGGGCCGAGAACCCGGTCGCCGCGGGGGCTCCCGTCAAGATCGAAGTCAAGAAGGGGTCCAGCGCGGCAGACATCGCCGAACAGCTTGCTGCGAAAGGCGTGGTCCCGAACGCCCTGATGTTCCGCCTGCGTGCCCGCGACTCAGAGCTGTCGGGCAAGTTCAAGCCGGGCTCGTACGTCCTTGCCACCGGCATGCCCTACGATCTCGTCTTCCAGAAGCTCACCTCTGGGCCCGAGGTCGTGTACTTCGATGTCACCATACCGGAGGGCTACACCGCGACACGCGTTGCAGCACGCATCTCCAAAGCGACCGGGATACCTCTCGATGAGCTGACCTATCTCGTCACCAAGGGAGCCCCGGAGTTCGCGGCGCAACACCCGTACCTTGTCGGAGCCGAGGGCGGTTCGCTGGAGGGCTTCCTCTTCCCCAAGACGTATCGGATCAAGGAGGGCGCCTCGGCCAGGTCGGTCGTCGAGCAGATGCTCGATCAGTTCGATGCCGAGATCGCCAAGGTCGACCTGTCCTACGCCAAGTCGAAGAACCTCACGATCACGGATGTTGTGATCATCGCATCGATCCTGGAGCGCGAGACGCAACTCAGCAAGGAGTACCCGCTGGTCGCCTCGGTCATCTACAACCGGCTTCGGACCAAGAAGCGACTCGAGTTGGACGCGACGGTGCTCTACACCCTGCCCGACGGCACCAAGGTCATCAAGAAGACCGACCTTGATCGGGTGACCCCCTACAACACCTACCGCCGCGGCGGCCTCCCGGCCGGGCCGATCTCCAACCCGGGGCTCAAGGCGCTTGATGCGGCCGCGAACCCTGCCCAGACGGACTACCTGTTCTACGTGCTGACCAGCAAAGACGGGTCGCAGACGTTCACCACGAACTACGCCGACCATCTCAAGGCCGTGGCTAAGTACCGGAAGGTCTTCGGCATCAAGTAACCCCGATCGGTACAGAACCTCCGCAGGGATTCCGATACTGGGAGAATGCGCGTCCAGACCAGAAATCGACGGTGGTCCACGTCTCGACCGGAGCAGGGTGAGAGTGAGCGAGTCAGTGACAGTAGTGGCCGTGAACGAAGGCAAGACGAGTGCTGTGGCGGACGGTCCGGCGATCCTCGTCGAACACGCTCGCAAGGACTACGGCCGCGTGGCGGGCGGCCGCCGAGAGGCCGTTTCTGACGTGTCCATCTCCGTGTCCAGGGGAGCGATCCACGGACTTCTCGGCCCCAACGGAGCCGGCAAGACCACGACGTTGAAGATGCTGCTGGGCCTTGTGAAGCCGAGCAGCGGCCGATTCGAGGTGCTCGGCGTGCCCGCGCACGCGGCCGGAGCTCGCGCTCGTCTCGGCTTCCTGCCCGAGCAGCCGTACTTTCCTGCGCAACTCACCGCGGCCGAGGCGATGCGGCTTTACGGCCGTCTCACGGGGCTCAGTCGCGCCGAACTCACCGACCAGACTGCGGAGTTGCTCGATCGCGTAGGGCTGGATGGCCGGCAGAAGACCATGCTCTCCAAGTTCTCGCGGGGCATGCTGCAGCGTTTGGGACTCGCCCAGGCGCTGCTCGGTTCGCCGGAGGTGCTCGTGCTCGATGAGCCAGCGTCGGGTCTCGATCCCGTCGGCCAGCGGGACATCAGGAACCTCATGCTCGAACTCAAGGACCAGGGGGCGACGATCCTGCTCTCGTCGCATCAGCTGTCGGAGGTCGAGACGGTCTCGGACGAGGTCACCATCCTCAATCGCGGGCGGGTCGCGGCCCGAGGACACATCGACGATCTACTCAACGTGGCCGACGAGACCTCCATCTCAGCACGGGGGACGGGAGACCTGCCTGCCGGAGTCGCCGAACTGGTGAGAGACGAAGCCGTACACGGTGACAGCAGCGTATTCTCCGTCGCAGATGAGCACGTCCGGCGCGTAGTCGATCTGCTCGACGACGGTGGCTGGAAGCTCCTGTCGGTCAGCCCCAAGCGGGATTCGCTCGAGGACTACTTCGCGAGGCTTCTCGGCGAGTCCGATGAGGACGGCGAGGCGGCAGACAGCGCGAGCTCGGTCGAGGGTGATCGCCGGTGAACAAGCTGTTCGCAATCGCCGCAGCGGTCGTGGCCGACGCGATCCGTCGCAAGGTCGTCTGGGTGGTGCTGGTGTTCGCGGTGTTCCTGGGACTCTCGATTCCCGCGCTGCCGAGCTACGGCGTCGGAGTCGCGGCATCGGTCTTTCGGGAAGTGGCCATAGCCCTGACGTACGTTGCGGCGCTCGTCGTGGCACTGGCGCTGTCGGCGACCCGGATTCCCATGGAAGTCGAGCGCCGAACCGTCTTCAACGTCATCTCCCGGGATGTGCGTCGCTGGCAGTACGTCGCTGGCAGCTGGCTCGGCATGTTCGTGGTGCTGGGAGGGGTCATCGCGCTGTGCTCGGCGGCCACCATCGCCATCGGCTACTTCACGATTCCCGGTGGCGAGATCATGTGGCGCCTGCTCGAGGCGGCCTTTGCGGTCTGGCTCGAGGTCGGCGTCATCATGGCGTTCGCGGTTCTGTTGTCCTGTCGGTTCGGCGCGATCACGGCAGTCGTCGGCGCACTTGCGTTCACCTTCATCGGCCATGCCGCCGTGTCGCTTCTGAACCTGCCCGAGGGCGCGCGGGCGCCTTGGTACTTCCCCTCCCTCGACGTGTTCAACGTGATCAACCCGGTCGCTCTGGGCACCGGCTATGGGTCGGTGTATGCGCTCTCGATGGCGATCGTGTTCGGTGCCTGGGTGACGCTCCTGCTGCTGGGGGCGTCCGTGCTGTTCGCGAGTCGTGACCTATGAGTTCCGGCGCGACAAGGGCGCTCGGCATGGCGGTGGTGGCGTTTGTGCTTCTGGTCGCCATCATGGGAGCTCAGGCGCTCGCCGGGTTCTCCGCTCCGCAGGGAGCCACGGCCTCGACGGGAGCCACGCTCGGCCGGACGGGCTTCGAGTACCTGGGCGGTCTGCGCAAGTTCGCGGCCGCCGCACTCTGGAATCGGCTTGAGCCGCAGTTCCACGAGTACGGCAACGGCAAATCGATAGACCAGAGACTCGAGTTCCTGCCCACGATGCGGCTCGTGCAGATGCTGGATCCTCAGTTCGAACAGGCCTACTACGTTTCGGCCTTCATACTCTCCAGAATCGACCGCATGCCCCAAGCGCTCGAGATCGCACGAGAGGGCATCGAGAAGAATCCGAAGTCGGGGTTGATGCGCGCCAACTATGCGCAGATCCTGCTCATCCAGGACGAGGAGAAGAACCTACCCGAGGCTCTCAGGCAGGCCAAGGCCGGCACGACTCCGGGTACGAAATGGGCGAACTCCGACGACCAGTTCGAGGGGTACGGGATCTTCCGTACCGTATTCAAGCTCGCAGGCGACCAGGAGGCCGCCCAGAAGATGACCGAGGTTCAGAAGAGCCTCTCGGTTCACGGCGGGGGAGTTGGTGTCGAGCGCGATGAGTGAGCACCCGATCCCGCCGAGACAAGGATAGCTACATGCTTTCACCTGACTACTATGTCCGCAGCGTGAGTGACATCGACCTGGAAGCCCTGCGCGTTCGCGGGATCGACACGCTGCTCGTGGACCTGGACAACACGTTGCTCCCGCGCAACGGGGATCCCGTGCCAGACACCGCACGGGCGTGGGTCGAATCCCTGCCCGCCGAGGGCTTCAAGGTGTGTCTCGTTTCGAACAGCTGGCATGCGCGTGTCATGTTGAACGCCAGGCAGCTGGGAATCCCGGTGGTGGCCAAAGGTCTCAAGCCGCTGCCCTTCGGCTTTCTGCGTGCGCTTCGGATGCTCGGCTCCAAACGCGGCAACGCCGCCGCCGTGGGCGACCAGATGTTCACCGATGTGGTGGGCGGGAACATGTTGGGCCTCGTGAGCATCATGGTCTCGCCGCTGTCCACGAACGACCCACCACACACACTGGTGTTGCGACACCTTGAGGGCGTCGTGCTGGCTGGTCGGCAGCCGCTGCCGTAGACTCGCCTACAAGACGATGAGCTGGAGGCATGCACCCGCATGGCCCGCATCAACGGAACCACCAAGCTCGCCGGAGTGATCGGATGGCCCCTGGGCCACTCGCTCTCACCCGTCATGCACAACGCCGTCTATGAGGCGCTCGGCCTCGATTGGGTGTACGTCCCGCTGGAGGTATCCGATGAGGTCGGCCTCAGGCGCCTGGTGGCCGCCATCCGTTCGCTTCCGTTCGTCGGTTTCAGCGTGACCATGCCGTTCAAGGCCGCGGTTCTCGACCTCTGCGATGAAGTCGCCGCGGCGGCCCGCATAGCGGGTGCGGTCAACACCGTCCACTGCATCGACGGCCAGCTCGTGGGCTACAACACCGATGGCCGGGGGTTGCTTGAGGCGCTCGAGCGCGACGCCGGGTTCGATCCGGCCGGCAAGAACGTCGTGATTCTGGGTGCCGGTGGAGCAGCGGCGGGAGCGTTCGTTGCGCTGATTCTCGCGCGTGCGGCCCAGATCACGTTGGTCAACCGCGATGTCGCCCGGGCGGAAGAGCTCGCCGAGCGCATGAGTTCGCACTCGGCGAACATCCTCGTGGAGACACTCGGGTACCTGGAGGCCGAGAGCGCTGTTCGAGAAGCCGACCTGGTCATCAACGCGACCTCCGTGGGGATGCAGCCGGGCGATCCGTGCCCCATCCCGTCGGAGTGGCTCATGCCGACGCAGGTGGTCCTCGACATGGTCTACGGGACCCCGGGGCGTACGGCGTTGGTGGCCAGCGGAGAGGCGGTCGGTGCCAAGACGCTCGACGGGCTCGGGATGCTCGTGTGCCAGGGAGCGACAGCGGTCGACATCTGGAACGTCGGCTCGCAGGAGCATACTCCCAGAGAGATCATGCTCGACGCAGCGCGAGCGGAGATCGAGAAACGGGCCGGCAAGGAGGCGGGCACCGGATGATGCACGCCAACAGCATGCGCCTGGGCAGGCTCCTCGTGGGCGCCGGCGTCATCAACGACGAGCAACTCGCCGAGGCATCCGCGGTCGCCGACGACCGGCCTCTGCCCCACGTGCTCGACGAACTCGGGTTCGCCAGCGAGAAGCTCGTGGCGCAGACGGTCGCCGACTCGATGGGACTTTCGTTCGTAGACATCGGCTCGTACGACATCGACCCGAATGCGGCGATCCTCCTGAAGTCCGACCTCATGCGCCGCTACGTGGTGCTGCCGATCTCCGTCGACGGAGACGAGCTCGTTGTCGCGATGGCGGATCCTGCCAACATCTTCGCGATCGATGACGTTCGGATCGTCACGGGCAGAGAGATCCGACCCGTCGTAGCCGCCGAGAGTGAGCTGGTGGCTGCGATCGACAAGTTCAGCGCTTCGCAGACCAACGTCAACGACATGGTCGGCGACCTGGAGCAGGCCGTCGGGCCGAGCGCCGAGGAAGACGGAGATGAGGCCGGCGAGGACTCGGTCGTCTCGCGCCTGATGAACCAGGTCATCACCGAGGCGATCCGGCAAGGCGCCGGTGACATCTACATCGAGCCCGGTGAGTACGAGATGCGCATCCGGTTTCGGATCGACGGCGTGTGCCAGGTGGTCAGCACGTTCCCGAAGAAGCTTCACCGCCAGGTGATCAGCCGGCTCAAGATCAGCTCGGGGATGGACATTGCGGAGCGGCGCATCCCCCAGGATGGGCGTTTCGGGGTCGTCCTGGACGGTAAAGCCGTGGACTTCCGCGTCGCGGTCCTTCCGCTGGTTCACGGCGAGCTCGCGGTCATGAGACTCCTCCGGCGAGACTCGATCATGATGTCCCTCAAGGACCTCGGCTTCCTTGAGCAGAACCTGAAGAGCCTGCTCGATGCGCTGAGCCTTCCGTACGGGGCGATCCTCGTCACCGGGCCGACAGGGTCCGGCAAGTCGACGACTCTGTATGCCGCCATCAACGAGACCAACGACCCCAAGACCAATCTGATCACCGTCGAGGACCCGGTCGAGTACCGTCTTGCCGGGTTGTCACAGGTGCAGGTCCATGAGAAGGCCGGGCTGACCTTCGCGTCGGCGTTGCGCTCGATTCTGCGCCAGGACCCCGACAAGGTCATGATCGGTGAGATCCGAGACAAGGAGACGGGCACGATCGCGATCGAGGCCGCGCTCACCGGCCACCTTGTGCTCTCCACACTTCACACCAACGACGCTCCCTCCGCCATAACCCGACTCACGGAGATGGGGATAGAGCCGTTCCTCTCGGCCTCAGCCGTGACGCTGGTGATGGCGCAACGCCTCGCACGACGTCTCTGTCCCGACTGCAAAGAGGCCTATACGCCCGAGGAGCAGGTACTCTCGCGTATGGGATTCCCATTCGAGCCGGGGCACCCGCCGCAGCTGTTCCGTGCGCGCGGGTGCAAGAAGTGCGGGGGCATCGGATACAAGGGCCGGATGGGCGTGCACGAGGTCATGACCATGTCGGAGACACTCGAGCGGCTAACGGTCGAGAACGCTTCAGCCGATGAGATTAAGCGAACGGCCATCGCGGAAGGCATGCTCACGCTCCGGGATGATGGGTTCGCCAAGGTCAAGCTCGGACAGACATCGATCGAGGAGATTCTCCGCGTGGTTGTGTAGATCACTCGCTTCTTGAAGGCGGTTTGAGCGCATCGCCGCAGGTCTGTTGTACGGGTCTACCCTTCGTGAGAGTATGGAATCTCTCGTCGGTAGCGGCTCGGCCTGCTCGGCTTTGCGCCTGATGAGTAGAGGTCACGACAGGTCTTTCGGAGGTGTTCCGGCAATGAGTGACAACGCGTTCGGCGGCTTCTTCATCGGCGATGCCGACGAGGACATTCCGGCGCAGGGGCAGGGCGTGATCTCGGTCCCGCTCGTCGTCCCCGAACCGGTGCCCAGTGCCCCGCCCGCACCGGCCCAGTCCCAATCGAGGACGTCACCCACCATCGGCACACCGCGCACCACGCGCGAGCAGCGGTTGGTGCTGACGCTCGATCGGCTGATGGAGGAGAACCCGGAGGTCGAAGCCGCCGCGTTGGTTTCGCTGGATGGCTTCACGATGGCGTCGGCCCTGCCCGAAGGCATGCAAGAGGATCGTGTGGGTGCGATGTCCGCCGCCATCCTGGGATTGGGCGAGCGGGCGGCGACCGAGCTGGGCCGAGGCCATCTGTCCCAGGTCTTCATCGAGGGCGAGAGCGGGTACGTCATGCTCATCGCAGCCGGGGACCGCGCCGTTCTCACCTGTTTGGCCGGCAAGCAGGCCAAGCTCGGGCTCGTGCTCTATGACATGCGCGAGGCCGCCGACAGCATCGCCGAGATCCTCGGCTAGTCGGGGTCTGGCGATCGATACGCGGATCGGTTACGAGACGAGCGCTTAGATGGCACTCCGCGGGAACCTCAACGACTTCAGTCTCCCCGACGTCTTCCAGCTGGTGACATTCAGCCGGAAGACCGGAGTCCTGCGCATCAGGCGAGAGGACGACGCTGAGGGCAGCGTCTGGTTCCGGGACGGCGACGTGTTCTTCGCACAGTCCAACTGGCACACCGCCTTGCTCGGTGAGCGGCTTGTTCGGGCGCAGCGGATCACCCCCCAGGCTCTGGACAAGGCACTTGAGATCCGCGCGTCCGAGGGGCCCGACGGCCAGCGCCTCGGCGCCATCCTCACGCGCGAGGGATACATCAGCGAGGCCGTGCTCGAGGCGTTCGTTCAGGAGCAGATCCAAGAGACCATCTTCGATCTGATGCGCTGGGACGATGGGGAATTCGACTTCGAGACCATGCCCGAGGTCGCCGAGGAGGACATAGGGCTCTCGGTCTCCATCGAGAACGTGATCATGGAGGGCAGCCGACGGCTCGAAGAGTGGGGCCGCATCAAGAAGAAGATCCCCTCGATGGACATCGTGTTCAAGATGGCCACCGCGCCCGGCGAAGGGACCTTCGAGATATCGCTCAAGCCGATCGAATGGAACCTGCTCCTCCTGGTTGACGGCACCCGATCGGTCGCCGATCTGGCGCAGGAGACGAACCGCACCGATTTCGACGTCGCGCGCATCATCTACGGGCTGTTCTCGGCCGGACTGCTCGAGTTCACCGGTGACGCCGAGGTGGAACGGCTTCGAGCCGAGAAGCGCGAGCGCGACGCGGTAGTGGCGAGTGCCCGCGCAGCGCGACGCGCCGCGAAGGAATCGCAGGGCGCCAAGGCCGCGAAGCCGGAGGACCAACCCGCGACGCCGGCGGGGGCCGAAGCCGGATCCCGCGTCGAGGAAGACGTAGCCGCCGATGCCGCCGTGGATGCGGACGCTCTGTCGAAGGAGTCTCAGGACGCTTCGTCGCTTGGCGACGCGGCCGATGAACTGCTGTTCTTCGGCAAGCCGCTGCCCGGCCCGACCGTAGAAGACACCGCTGTGCTCGAAGAGATGATGGAGGCGGTGCTGGAGCCCGCTCCGGAGCACGCCGAGAGTCCCACGGCCGTCGAGGAAGTCGAGCTGCTCGAGGCGGAGCCGCAGGTGGCTCCTGAGGCGCCTGAGCCGGAACCGGTCGCGGAGGCCGCGGTCGACGAGGTACCGGTTGTCCCCGAGCTGAATCTGCCCTTGATTCGTGTGCTCTCTCCCGAGCAGGTGCTCTCGGATCTGGAACTGATGGGACCTTCCACCCAGACGCTCGAGCAGGCCCTGACCGCGGTCGCCGAGGCTGCCGCGGAGGGATTCAGCCAGGACGCGGCGCCTGCCGTCGCCGCCTGGACACCCCCGGAGGTACCTGCCAAGTCCCCGCCCGAGACGCGTCAAGATGATGCCGCGACCACCGAGTCTGCGGTTGAGCCCTTGGAGGCGGCGCCCGAGAGCGAGTTCGTGTGGGAACCGGCCCCGGAACCGGAGCCGGCGGCGGAGACGGAGCCGGTGCTCGAACTGCTGGCCGTGCCAACCGTTGAGCCACCGGTCGAGCCGATGGTCCTGCCGGTCCTGGCTCCCGAGCCCGTGCCGGAGCCCGAGCCGGAGCCGCTGCCGCCAGTGCCCGAACCCGAGCCCGAACCTGAGCCCGAGCCGGAACCCGAGCCCGAGCCCGAACCGGAGCCCGAGCCCGAGCCGGAACCCGAACCGGAGCCCGAACCGGAGCCCGAACCCGAACCCGAACCCGAACCCGAGCCCGAACCCGAACCCGCAGCTTCCGCCGATGCCCGAATCAAGGCAGGAGGAAGCAACCGGTCCGTCGGCCCCCGACGTCAAGGTCAGCTCGTACGAACGCGAGCTCATGTCCCTCGGACTCGGTGAGTTGCCGCCTGAGTTGCTCCGCGTCGCCCCCATCGCGAGTGCCAAGGCGGTGCGACCTGCAGCGCGCATTCGACGGGAGCCCAGGATCTCCGACTCGGATGCGGAAGCCGAGCGAATGAAGCCGATGCCCGTGTCGGACTCGAAGACGGCCGGCGACGAGGCCATCGACCTGAGCGCTCTGCTCGAGTCTCTCGATCAGGCGAATGACGACGCTTCACCAGCGTTGTCACCGGCGGAACCCGGAGGGCAGGGGCCGAGTTCGCCGGCGGTCCCCGATGCAGCCATACTGGCAGAGGCCGCCGACCCTGACTCCGCCCCCGGAGAACTCCCCGCCGATTCATACATGGAGGAGATGTCACTGGACACGATAGCCCTGTCCGGAGGGATGACGGACGAGTTGTCCGCTCTGACCGGGGCTGACCGTCCTGCCCGGCCCGTCGTGAACGTCGCCGGAATCCCCGACGGTCCCCTGGGCGTCTTGAAGCGTGATACCAGTGTCGACAGGGACACACTTCTGAGAATCATCGACGGAATCAAGAGCCTGTAGCTGAGGAGCACCCGTTCATGCAGTCGGTCAAGGTAGTGATCACAGGCCCGTTCAATGCGGGCAAGACCTCCCTCATCAAAGCGGTGAGTGAGATCACTGTGCTCTCTACTGAGCGCCAAGTCAGCGACACCTCAGGCGAGGGCGACGGCGAGACCACGGTCGCGATGGACTTCGGGCGTATCACGGTCTCAGACGACGTGGTGCTCTACCTGTTCGGCACGCCTGGCCAGGCCCGGTTCTCGTTCATGTGGGAGACACTGTCTGAAGGCATGCTCGGCTTCGTCCTGATCGTCGACGCACAAGCGCCCGCGACGTTCGACGACGCCAAAGGGATGATCGACTTCTTCACAAGCATGTCCGACGTGCCGTTCGTCGTGGCGGCGAACAAGGTCGCCCCGGATGATGGAGAAGTCCTGCGCCGTGTGCGGCAGGATCTTGGCCTTCCCGAGAGCGTTCCGTTGTTCGCGGTGGATGCGCGTTCCCGCGAGTCGGTCAAGGCTGTGCTTCTGGGCCTGCTGTACGAGATTCTGAAAAGCATGGCGTAGTGGTAGTGGACTTGGACATACGTCTTATCGTTCTCGGTGCGGCATTGACGCTTCTGGTCGTCGCGTTCGTGGCCCTTGTCATGTCGCTCGTGGGCGCATCTCGGCGCCGCCGGGCGGCCACGCCTGAGGCCACGCCGCACGTCTCGGACGCCGGAGCCATTGGGCCGGGCGAGGCGGTTGACGCGAGCCTTGAGGGACTCACGCTCGAAGTGCCCCCGGACAGCCCGAGTTCCGCACTGCTTCTACCTCTTCGCACCGGCGACTGGCAACCGCCCGCCGAGCCTGCTCCTGCGGCCGATCTGGTGGGGGCCTCCTTGGCCGCAAGGGCCGGGGGACATGAGTCCCCGGTCCCGGTAGTCGCACCCGTGCCCGTGGGGCCCGACGGGTCTGCCGTCGAAGACACGGGGCGCACGGCGAATCTGCCTGAAGTCCGGCGGACGGATGAGGACGCGGTCGAAACGGTAGGCCGGGAGACCAACGAGCAGAACCCGGAGTCCGCGCTTCTCGAGGCACTACCGGTTCCCGAGCCGGAGCCTGCACCTGAGCCCGCGCTGACCTGAGCCCGCGCCTGAGCCCGCACGACCGAGCCCGCACCGGAGCCCGCACCGGAGCCGCAGAGCGAGCTGCACCCGCGCCTGAGCCGCAGAGCGAGCCTGCACCCGCGCCTGAGCCGCAGAGCGAGCCTGCACCCGTGCTCGCGGACACGCTCGTGCCGGAGCTCGGGCCGCGGTCCGAACCCGAACCCGAACCCGAACCCGAACTCGCGACTTTGTGGCAACCACCGAACGTGGCGTCCGCTCCCGCGCCTTCGGAGACGATTGCGACGCCGCTGGTCGTACCCGTCTCGGTCGTCCGGCCGAAGGCACAGGTGCGAGCCCTGCCGGCGGATCCGCCGGAGGACGGCATGCCTGCGCGCTTGGTGAGTCCCTTGGAGGCGATCGCTGCTCAGTCGCTCCAGGAGGAGAGCCTGGACCTGGTGGCCCCCGTCGAGATGTGGTTCGGTGACTACCGCGTGGGCGTGAAGGCGGGCTCGAAGACGCACAAGCAGTTCCGCAAGTACGCCGACGTGCTACTCGGCGACCTTAAAGACACGGGCGAACGAACCCGATAATCAATTGGTGCGTCGCTCAGGAGCGCCACCCGCCCGGGGGCGTTCCGGTCGGCGCGTAGTTCACGAACCCGGCTCCGTGTTCACGGAAGAGGTCGCAGGTGGCAGAGGCAGGTCAGAGGCTCGGTCGGCTCCTCATGCGCGCAGGGGTCATCACCGACGCGCAGCTGAACGATGCCCTCGAGGTCCATCGAGCCGCCGGGAACCCGATCGGCCGCGTCTTGGTCGACTTGGGCTACGCGAGCCAGGGCGACATTCTCTCCGTCATGGCCAAGCAGATCGGCATCGAGTACATCGACTTCGCGGAGCGACGCCCCCAGCCCGACGCGGTGGCGCTCGTGGCTCGGGAGATGGCCTCGCGATACACGCTCATGCCCGTCGAGGCTCGTGACGGCGTCCTGACCGTGGCGATGGCGGATCCCCAGAACGTCCTTGCCCTTGATGACCTGCGCATTCTCACCGGTCACGACATCAAGCCGGCAATCTCGACCAAAGACGACATCATCGCCGCCATCGAGGAGTTCTACACGGTTGCGGAGCGCGCCGAGGAAGACATGTTCCTCGGGACCGAGGATATCTCGGACGAGGAGCTTGGCGAGCTCACCGGAGTCGATGCTGAGGCGCCGGCGGTCAAACTCGTCAACTACATCATCCAGAAGGCGGTCGCCGATCGGGCCTCCGACATCCACATCGAGCCACAGGAGAACGACCTTCGCGTGCGGTTTCGCGTAGACGGCGTGCTTCACGAGGCGATGCCCCCGGCACCGAAGTCGATCCAGACGTCGATCATCTCCCGGTTCAAGATCATGGCCGACATGGACATCGCCGAATCACGCAAGCCGCAGGACGGGCACTGTGCCGTCAGCGTCGGGGGCCACAAGATGGACTTCCGAGTCTCGACGCTTCCGACCGTCTATGGCGAGCGGGTCGTGCTGAGAATCCTCCGCAAGGACTCGATTCTCCTGAGGCTGTCCGACCTTGGGTTCCTGCCTGAGTCGCTGGCCCGCTTCGAGGGCTCGTTCACCAAGCCGTACGGGGCCATTCTCGTGACCGGCCCGACCGGCTCGGGCAAGTCGACCTCCCTGTACGCCGCGGTCAACGTCCTCAACGACCCTGCACGTCACATCATCACCGCCGAGGACCCCGTGGAGTATCGGCTTCCGGGCGTGAATCAGTGCCAAGTGAACCAGCGCGCGGGACTCACCTTCGCCCGTGCCCTGCGCTCGTTCCTGCGGTGCTCGCCCGACGTCATCCTGGTCGGTGAGATCCGCGATGAGGAGACCGCCAAGATCGCCATCGAGTCGGCGCTCACCGGCCACTTGGTTCTCTCGACGCTCCACACCAACGATGCCGCGGGAGCCGTCACTCGTCTGACCGAGATGGGCGTGGAGCCGTTCCTTGTATCGTCCGCGGTCGACTGTGTCCTGGGACAACGGCTCGCACGTCGGCTCTGTCCCGACTGCAAGGAGGAGTGGACTCCGCGTCCCGAAGTGCTCATCGAAGCGGGATATCCTGCCGATAACTTCCCCGAGGCCGTCTATCGCGCTGTCGGGTGTCGAAAGTGCGGTGGCACGGGATACCGTGGTCGTCTCGGCGTGCACGAGGTGCTCCTGATGTCTGAGGAGATCAGCCGATTGTGCGTTGAGGAGGCCCCTGCCGAGAAGATACGGCAGGTCGCCATGGAGCAGGGAATGCTGACGTTGCGACAGGACGGCCTTGAGAAGGTGCGGATGGGACAGACCTCGATCGAAGAGGTTGTGCGCGTCATCGTCTAGGGAGACTGAAGAGGGTCCGTCTAGTCACAAGGAGTCGTGAGATGTCTACGTTCACGTACGCGGTTCGAGACAAGGCCGGCAAGGTCGTCAAGGGCAAGCTGGACGGGGACAGCAAGGACGCCGTCCAGGCGAAACTCGCCCAGATGGGCTACATCATCCTGGAGCTCGACAAGCAGGGTGGCCTTGCCGGACTGAGCTCGGTGAAGTTCGGCACCGGAGTGAAGCCGAAGGACATCACCATCTTCGCCCGGCAGTTCTCGACGATGATCAATGCCGGACTGTCGCTCACCAAGTGCCTCTCGATCCTCTCGGCGCAGACTGAGAGCGCGGGTCTCCGCGACGTCATCGCCCAGATCGGCAAGGATGTGGAGGCCGGGCAGTCGCTCTCAGACTCGTTGGCGAAACACCCCAAGGTCTTCCCGCCGATCTTCGTCAACATGGTTCGCGCCGGCGAGACGGGCGGTGTGCTCGACGAGGTGCTGAACCGTGTCGCCGATCACTTCGAGTCGGAGCAGAAGCTCAAGGGCAAGATCAAGTCGGCGATGACGTATCCGCTTGCGATGGGCGGTCTGGTCCTCGTGGTGCTGGCGGCCATGATGATGTTCGTGGTCCCGACGTTTGAGAAGATGTTCAACGACATGGGTGGCAAGCTGCCCTTCGTGACACAGCTGCTCGTCGACGTCTCGCACTTCGTTGCCGGCTGGGGCGGCCTGATGGTCGTCGTGGTCGTCGTGGCCCTGGTCGCGCTGTTCAAATGGTGGTCGAAGGGTCCGGGCAAGACGATCTGGGACGGCGCCAAGCTCAACATGCCGATATTCGGCTCCCTGATCCGCAAGATATCGCTCGCCAAGTTCACCCGGACCTTCGGCACGCTGGTGTCTGCAGGCGTGCCCATCCTCTCCGCGCTGGACATCGTTGCCGACACTGCGGGCAACCAGGTAGTTGCCAATGCGGTGATGAGGGCCCGTTCGGCCATCAAGGAGGGCGAGACGATCGCCAAGCCGCTCTCGGAATCGAAGGTCTTTCCCTCGATGCTCGTGCAGATGATCGCGGTCGGAGAAGAGACCGGTGCACTGGACACCATGCTCAACAAGATCGCCGACTTCTACGACGAAGAGGTCTCGACAGCGGTCGACGGGCTCACCTCGCTCATCGAGCCGCTCATGATGGCGTCTCTCGGCGTGATCGTCGGCGGCATGGTCATCGCGCTCTACCTCCCGATGTTCACCATCATCACCCTGGTCAAGTAGCCGGGATCCGAATTCGACCTCGATGAAGGGCCCGTGCCGGTGAAGGCACGGGCCCTTCATGTCCTTCCGTTCACGCTCGTCGTCCGCCTGGGGATTATGAGGACCTTCTAAGAATGGTGCTCAAGTCCACTGAGAGACGCGCCGATACAAGAACCGTCAGCAGCAGGGGGGCACAAGGCCCCTCTCGATGTCCCCAAACGGGGGAGAGGAGGTGCGAGGTCATGAAGATGTTCCGTAAGGATGAGGGCTTCACCCTCGTGGAACTCATGGTCGTCGTACTCATTATCGGTATCCTTGTTGCAATCGCCATCCCGGTCTTCAACGCCGCGAAGGCAAACGCGCAGCGCAAGTCGTGCTTCGCGAACCAGCGCACCATCGAAGGCAGCGCCCAGACCTACAACGCCGAGAACGATGCGTTGCCGGCCAACGTCGCTGCTCTCGTCCCGACGTTCGTCAAGGTCGCCCCGATCTGCCCGAAGACGCAGCTCGGCTACGCCATCGACGCCAGCGGTACGGTCACCGGCGACAGCGGAGCATCCGCTGGCTGGTCCACTGTCGGCGGCACCGCGCACACGCACTTCTAGGCCATTCATCTCTGAGTTCACGAGCGAGGCCGGCGGAACCCCGCCGGCCTCGTTGCTTTGCCGAGGCGGCGCCGCAGGATCCGCCGTCTGAAGCGCTACACTGTATCGCTGACGCATGACCTTTGGGAGGTTCCGCTGGACGCGCTGTTCTACATCCTGCTTGCGCTGTTCGGACTGCTGTTCGGATCGTTCGCCAACGTCGTGATATGGCGGTTCCCCCGCGGGGAGTCGCTCTCGCATCCCGGTTCGCACTGTCCCGTCTGCGAGAAGCCGATCGCCTGGTACGACAACGTGCCGCTCGTGTCTTGGCTTGTCCTGGGCGGCAGGTGCCGTTCCTGCGGCACAGCGATCCCCGTTCGGTATCCGGTCGTGGAGTTGCTCTCGGCCGTGCTGTGGGTGCTCGCCGGCGTACTGTTCGGCATGTCGCTGCAGACTGCAGCGGCGGTGTTCTTCTTCTACCTGCTGCTCATCCTGTCGTTCATCGACCTCGACCTGAGGCGCCTGCCCAACGGACTGGTCGGGCTGCTGTTCGGAGTCGGGCTCCTGGGTGTGTTGGTCTCGCAGTTCACTCGGTTCGAGGCGCTTCCGCTTCTGCCCGGTGGTCAAGGGGTTTGGGGGGCACCGATCGTCGCCGCCGGGATCGGGGCGCTCGCATCCGCGGGGGTCACCCTCGCAATCGCGAAGGGCTACGAGCGCGTGAGGGGTGTCGCAGGGGTCAGGCATGGGCGACGTGAAGCTGCTCGCCGCTATCGGCCTCTACCTTGGCTACTACGCGCTTCTCGCGCTGTTCCTCGCGAACATCCTCGGCGCAGCCTACGGAGTCGTGGCAGCGCGTGCCAGAGGGGTGTCACTGCGCGAGGTGCCGCTGCCGTTCGGACCATTCCTCGCGGTCGCCTCGATCGCGGTGGCGGCGCTGGGACCCGCGGTCTGGAGCTGGTACCTGTCGCTGCTCGCTTAGTGTAGTCTGTGACGTGTGTCACGTGTGCGCTGCAAAAGGGGACTTCAGGGTACTGGTGCGGAAGCCGATAGTAGGTGTTGAACGGGGAGATTCGGCTTTATGGTATTCTCCGCACTAGGAGCACCACCGCAGCAACTGACGTAGCCTAGATGTAGCAGCAATTGAGGGAGGACGCGTGGCTCCTGTCTATTTTGGCGCAGTCCCGCCACCAGTCGGTCTTGATATTGGAACCGACTTCGTACGCGCCGCTCAGGTCAAGCCCTCCGGATCCGGCAACACCCTTGTGGCTTACGGCGCCGTCGCCGTGCCTTTCGGTTCCGTCGTCGAGGGCGAGATCGTTGATCCCGCAGGCGTTTCCGGGGCCATCAAGGAGCTGTGGAAGCGCACCGGCCTGCGCGTCAAGGACGTCACGATCGGCGTTTCGAACCAGAAGGTCGTCGTCAGACTCATCGACCTTCCCTTCATGGAGCGCGATGAACTGGCGGGTGCGATTCAGTACCAGGCCCAAGACTACATCCCGATTCCGGTCGAAGAGGCGATCCTCGACTTCCAGATCATCGGTGACTACATGACCCCCTCAGACGAGCACATGATGGAAGTGCTGCTCGTCGCGGCACAACGCGACATGATCACGAACGCGGTGGCCGCGGTCGAAGGCGCCGGGCTCAAGATGGCCCAGGTCGACGTGACCGCGTTCGCACTCGTCAGGTCACTCCTCGGTTCGACGAACGGCTGGTTGTCCGATGACACGGAATCCGGCGAGGCGCTCGGCATCGTGCACATTAGTTCGGGCCTGACCAACATCGCGGTCGTCGAGCGCGGGATTCCGCGATTCACCCGAGTCTCGTCGATGGCCGGGAACCAGTTCACGCAGGCCATCGCCAACGTGATGAACCTGACGTTCGACGAGGCCGAACAGCTCAAGATCCGCGCCGGTCTTCCCGATATCGACGCCCCGCAGGCCGCCCCGGCCGATGCCGACGGGCAGTCGATCCGTGTCGCGCAGGAAGCGCTCGAGCGCGAGACCAACAAGTTCATCGCCGAGGTCCGACGTTCGCTCGACTACTACCTGACTCAGGCCACGCAGGTCAGAACCATCAAGCGTGTCTATCTGACAGGCACCGGCTCAGAGCTCCGGAATCTCGCGAGCTACCTTGAGAAGGGGCTGCAGACCCAGGTGGTCCTCGGTGACCCGCTTGCCCAGATCACTGCGGCGGGGGCGGTGGCCCAGGCCGTTGAGGCCGATCGTATGGGCTCAGCCGCTGCGATCGGTCTGGCGCTGGGGGGTGTCTCGTAGCCATGATGAAGATCAACCTCCTCCCGCGTGAGGTCCTCGAGCGTCGCCGCTACGAGAAGTGGTACGGCTACGTCTTCATCGCGTTCGGGGTCCTGCTTCTCGTGATACTGCTGGTGTACGGGTATCTCTGGTTCAGCGGCGCTCAGAAGACCGGTGACCTCCAGCTTCTGCAGGAGCAGTCGCAGAAACTCCAGCAGCAGGCCGATGCGTTCGGCATCTTCGAGCAGAAGGAGCAGGACCTGGTCAAGCGCCAGGCCGTCGCCAACACGGCACTCGCCGGACGGATCAACATGGGCCGCCTCGCCGAGGAGGTCTCGCTGGTTCTGCCCGACGAGCAGTGGCTTCAGCAGATGGGCGGCAGCCAGACTGACGGGCTCACCCTTGTGGGGTACACCCCGTACTCGTCGAGCCACTCGATGGACGTCAGCTACAAGTCGGTCGCAAAGACCCTCGTGCGCTTGAACGATCTCTATAACGTCTCCGATGTGTGGCTCACCAACGCGGCGAACGCCGAGTACAGCGGCTTCGCTCCGGTCACGGGCCAGACGTTCGTGCCGGCACCGGTGGTGGGCTTCTCCATCAAGGGCAAGGTCACTGCGCCCGCCCCCGATGCCGATGGCGAGAAGTAGGGGATGAGACGATGAAGATCGCCCCGCGCGAACGGCTCATACTCCTGATCATCGGCCTCCTCGTGCTGTTGGCGGCCTTGGCCGTACTGCTCGTGTGGCCGCAGTATCAGAAGCAGAAGTCGCTTGATGCGCAGATCGCCGCCGCTGAGCAGCAGCTCAAGACGTCGCAGACGCTGCTCGCACAACGCCAGGAGATCAAGAACCGTGCGGCTTCGACCGACGCACAATGGCTGCGGCTGGCGAGTCTCGTTCCCGAGACGCCTGACCTGCCCTCTCTCATCATCGAGCTGCAGGATGCGGCCTTCGCGTCGGGCGTGCAGATCATCGCCATGGCTCCGGCGGATCCGGCGGAGAGCGCCGACAAGGCCTACGTGCTCATTCCGCTGGAGGTTCGAATCCAGGGCACATGGGCCGACACCGTCGACTACATGAAGAGCATCAACAAGCTCAATCGCGGGCTCCGCGCGGTCGAGCTTCCTCGCCGCTGTGGCCGCCTGCGGGTACCGGTGACCCGGTGCTGCCCAACTACTCCGTGTCCACCACGATCCTGCTGCAGTCGTACATGATTCCGGCATCGACGGGCAAGGCGCCGACCGCGGCTCCTGCGCCTGCGACCCCATAGTAGAGGACGGGTAGACGTGGCTGACGCAACCAACGCACCGGTCCAGCCGCCCGAATCGGGCGCGCCCGCACCCGGGGCCAAGAGCTCGAGCGGATTCCTCGCCACGACGACCGGCAAGATCGTCGTGGGCGTGGTGGCGCTTCTCGTGCTGCTGGCCATCGCCGGTGCGATCGTGGTGATGTTCGCGTCCGGCGGCGTGGCCGGGCTGTTGAACTCAGGCACGGTCACGGTGAAGTCGACAACGGTGACCGCGTCGGTCACGACCACCTCGGCCGCAGGGACCGCGCCCGTGCTCGAGCCCTCCGAGAAGCCGCTCACCTCGAGTTTCACCTTCCGAAACGTGTTCGCTCCCTCGATCAAGGCTCCGGTGGCACCCAGCGCCGAAACGACCAGTAGCACATCCGGCTCGACCAACTCGCCGGACACCCTGTACCTCATCGACATCGTCTCCACCGATGGGGTCATGCAAGGCGTCTTCGTTTGGAACGGGGTCACCTACACCGAGGGCGCGGGCGGAACGATCGACTCGTCGCCGTGGAAGGTGCTCGAAGTGAACTCGGACTCGGTCGTGATGCTGTACGGAGATACCCAGGTGACCCTCACCGTCGGCCAGGGAGTCTCCAAGTAGCCGAGGCCTTCTGAGATCGTGACCTCCGTCGTCGAAGCGAGTCTGTCCGATTCCGCCAGAGCCGAAGGATCCTGCTGATGCGATACACGACTGCCGGCGAATCGCACGGCCGGGCTCTTGTGACCATCGTGACGGGAGTCCCGGCCGGCCTGCCGGTCGACGTCGATCTCATCAATGCCGATCTCGCTCGCCGGCAGCGTGGCTACGGCCGAGGCGGCCGGATGGCTATCGAGACCGACAAGGCGACGATCCTCTCGGGGGTGAGGTTCGGCCTCTCCATCGGTAGCCCGATCGCGCTCACGATCCTGAACCGGGACTGGGACAACTGGACCGATGTGATGGCCTCGGCAGGTGAGAAGCCCCTGAACAGCCGAGTGGTTTCCCCGCGGCCGGGTCATGCCGATCTGGCCGGCGTTCAGAAGACCGGCTCCGATGACGTCCGTGACATCCTTGAGCGCGCCAGCGCGCGGGAGACGGCCGCGCGGGTCGCCGCAGGCGGCATCGCGCGAGCGTTCCTGCGAGAGCTCGGCGTGTACGGTCGCATCATGCGTGTCAGCGATCGGCGAGGTGACGGCCGACCCGGAGGCGGTGACTCGCGCCGATCCAGCGCTGGTCGAGGCGAGCGAAGTCCGCTGTCCCGACGCCGCTGCGAGCGAGCTCATGAAGCAGGCCATCGATTCTGCCCGCTCGGCGGGGGAGTCCCTGGGCGGGATCTTCGTGGTGACCGCGACAGGACTCGTTCCGGGGCTCGGCACCTACGCCGAAGCAGACGGTCGCTTGGATGCCCGGCTTGCAGCTGCGGTCATGTCGATCCCCGCGATCAAGGGGTTCGAGGTGGGAGACGGTTTCGCTCTGGCAGGAGTGCCGGGTAGCAAGGCCCACGATGAGATCATTTTCGACCGTTCGCGTGGGTTCGTGCGGCCCACCAACCGTGCCGGTGGTCTCGAGGGCGGGATGACCAACGGAGAGCAGCTCGTCGTGCGCGCCGCCATGAAGCCGATCCCGACCCTGATGACGCCGCTGGCCAGTGTCGATCTCGAAACGCTCGAACCTGTGGACGCGAGCCGCGAGCGGAGCGATGTGTGCGCCGTTCCCGCAGCCGCCGTGGTGGGGGAGGCCGAAGTCGCATTCGTGTTGGCTCGCGCATACCTCGACAAGTTCGGACGCGACTCCATGGCCGATATCGTGCAGGCGCGTGACGCGTATCTCGAGCGCCTGCACCAAGCCGAGCGGTGAGCCATCTCCTGCTCATAGGGTTCATGGGTGCGGGCAAGTCGACCGTGGGCCGCCTCGCCGCCGACCGGCTCGAGCTCCCCTTCGTCGACCTCGATACGCTCGTGCAGGATCGAGACGGCCGGAGCGTTCGCCAGATATTCGAGCAGGACGGTGAGCCGGCGTTCCGCGCCCAGGAGACCGCCGCACTCGAGTCCCTCGAGTCGATGTCGCCGAGTGTGGTTGCGTGCGGCGGCGGCGTTGTGCTCAGCGACGCGAACCGCGTGAGACTCAAGCACATGGGTACGGTCGTGTATCTGAGGGTGACTGCCGCTGAGACGCTCGCGCGGGTCGGCGACGATGGAACCCGGCCGCTCCTCGCGGGCGCAGGCGGCGCTCTGGTGGCGAGCCGGCTCTTGGAGGCGCGCGAGGCGCTCTACTCGGCGATTGCCGATGCTGTGGTCGACACCGTCGATCGAACCCCGGACGAGGTCGCCGAGCAGGTCGTCCTGCTGGCGCGGGAACGGAGCGTAGGTTGAGACAGCGAATCGTACCTGTCGAGATCGGGGACACGTCCTACGACGTGGTGGTCGGCGCCGGTGCGCTTGACCAGACGGGACGTCGCGTCGCCGCCGTCTCGCGGGCCCGGAAGATCGCCCTCGTCAGCGACTCGAACGTGGCGGAGCTCTTCGGGGCGCGGGTCGGAGCGTCTCTCGTCACGGCGGGGTTCGACGTATTCCCGCTCTCGGTGGAGCCGGGCGAGACCAGCAAGAGCTGGTAGGTCGCGGGTCAGCTGCTGGAGGCGTTCGCCCATCTGGGCCTTGATCGGCGTGACCTCGTGGTGGCGCTCGGCGGCGGGGTCATCGGCGATCTCGCAGGCTTCGCCGCGGCGACCTACCTGCGCGGAGTGGACTTCGTGCAGGTGCCGACCACGCTGCTGGCGCAAGTCGACTCCTCGGTGGGCGGCAAGACGGGAGTCGACCTGCCGGCCGGCAAGAACCTGGTCGGAGCCTTCAAGCAGCCGCTGCTTGTCGTCGCCGACACCGCGACGCTCACCTCGCTCCCGGACCCTGAGTGGGCCAGTGGGCTTGCGGAGGCGGCAAAGAGCGCGGTCATCGGTGGGGAATCGTTTCTGAGCTGGATTGAGCAGAATGCGGCAGACCTCAAGAATCGCGACGGCCGTGTGACCGCCGATACAGTGGTACGGTGCGTCACATTCAAGTCAGGGGTCGTTCGTTCCGATGAGAAGGAAGACGGTGTGCGCGAGTGCCTGAACTATGGTCACACGCTCGGGCATGCCATTGAAAAGGTCGCTGGATACGGCGTCGTGCCTCACGGTGTTGCAGTCGCCGAGGGCATGCGATTCGCCGCCCGGCTCTCGGTAGAGGCCGGGCACGGAAGCGTCGAGTTCGTTCAGAGGCAGGACCGCCTCTTGGACGACATGGGGCTTCCGGCGATGAGAACGTCCTATCCGCCGGGTGAACTCCTGGAAGCGATGCATTCCGACAAGAAGGCGAGAGGCGGACACGTGCGATTCGTTCTCCCGGATGCACCGGGCCTGTGGCGATGCGAACCGGTCGCCGACGCGATGATCGGGGAGCATCTGGCCGCATGGGCGGACTCGAAGAGAGGGACTGACGGATGAAGCGCATCCTCGTGCTCAACGGGCCGAACCTCAACCTCCTCGGAGGCCGCGAACCGTCGGTCTACGGGACCGTCGGACTCGCCGAGATCGAGGCGCGGCTGACAGACCTGGCAAGCGAGTTGGGCGTGCAGGTCGCCTTCGGCCAGAGCAATCACGAAGGCGAGCTGATCGACATGCTGCACGCGGCGCAAGGTGCGTATGACGCGGTCGTGCTGAACCCCGGGGCCTTCACGCACTACTCCTATGCATTGCGTGATGCGGTGTCGGCGATCGACGTTCCGGTCGTGGAGATTCACCTGTCCAACATCGCGGACAGGGAGAGCTTCCGCCATCTCAGCGTCATCGCGCCGGCGTGTGTCGGCCAGATCAGCGGGTTCGGTGCGTTCTCGTACTACCTCGGCCTGAGAGCGGCGATTGAATCCTCCGGCTGATGCCGGTGTCTAGACAGGCACGTGACCTCACGCCAGACGCGAGAGGATCGATGCGGGCAGAAGGAAGTGGCACGATGGGCTGGCTCAAGCGGTTCATGGGCGATGATTCGGGATTCACTGTGGTCGAGTATCTCGTGGCCGCGGCGATTCTCTTCATCGTGTCCACCGGCGTGATGGGCGCACTCGCCTACGCCAGCACGGCGAACGCGTCGACGGCCATGCGCGAGCTCGGGCTGGAAGTCGCCAACCAGAGGATGGAGCAGGCCCGCAACCTGCCCTACGACAGCCTCGGAACCACGAACGGCTATCCCCTCGGTACCATCGTCACCCCTGACACGGTGACGGTCGCCACACCCGAGGGCACCAAGACGTTCATCGTGGTGACCGAAGTGGACTGGTCGGTGGACTCGGCATCGAATCTGTCCTCCGACAAGACTGTGCGCATCACGGTGTCGTGGGCCAATCCGAGACCGGGTAGCGTGTCTGTCGAATCCAGTGTCGTGGGCAAGTCCACGCTCACGAATGCCGGCGACGTGAAGATCAACATCGTCGACTCGGACACGAGCGCAAAAGTGCCGGGGGCGACGATCACCATCAAGCCCTCCGGCGGGTTGACGGTCTCGAAGACGACCGGCGTCGACGGATTCGTGCGATGGGGGAAGGTGCCCGCGGGGTCGGTCACGATCACGGGCACGTGCTCCACGCACTACCTCGACATGTCTCCGGTGAGCGGCGCGATCGTACTGACCGGACAACTCAACGAGTGGACCATCCAGGCGGTGCGCCCGAGCAGCGGGACGGTGCACGTCACCGACCAGCTGGGTAACGACCTGGCCGGCGTCGCGGTGACCATCAGCGGTCCCGCCGGTTCGGCGGACTGGAGCTGTCCGACGGGCACCGGCACGGTGACGTCCGACGCGAACGGCAACGCCATCTTCCCGAAACTGCGAAAGGGCACGTACACCGTGACGGGAGCCCTGGCCAACTACGCCGTGCAGGCGTCTCCGCCCACCCTCAATGTGATCGCCGGGGGAGGCTCGTACACGAGCCAGCTTCGCATGGACCGGCTCACCAACATACGGGTCACGGTGGTCGACAGCAGCAACAACCCCATATCCGGTGCGACGGTGAGCGCTACCGGCGTCACCTTCCCCGCAACGACCAACGCGAGTGGTCAGGCGACGAGCAACGACATGGGCGCGATCGGCACCAACAAGACCTACACCGTGACCGCCACCAGGATCGGATACCTGTCCAATACCGGTACCGTCACACTCAGTCAGTACACCCAGGGAACGCTCACCATCGTCCTCTCGACGCCGCCGCCGACGACGATCAAAGTCACGGTGCTCGACAACAGCAACAACCCGATCTCCGGGGCCACCGTGAGTGCCACCGGCGTCACCTTCGCCTCCACGACGAACGCAAGCGGTCAGGCGACCAGCAATGACATGGGCGCGATCGGCACCAACGTGAGCTACACGGTGACCGCGGCGAAGACGGGCTACAGCTCGAACACCGGTGTCGTCACGCTGAGTCAGTACACGCAGGGCACACTCACCATCAAGCTGTCACCTCCGCCGCCGACGACCATCAAGGTCACGGTCACCGACAACAAGGGCAAGCCGATACCCGGTGCCACGGTCAGCGCGAGCGGTGTGACCTTCGCGTCCACGACCGACGCCAACGGTCAGGCGACCAGCAACGACATGGGTGCCATCGGCACCAACAAGACCTACACCGTCACCGCCGCGAAGACCGGCTGGGTGAGCAAGACCGGAACGGTCACATTGAGCCAGAACACCCAGGGAACGGTGACCATCGCGCTGCGGGCGACGCTCGAGGTCACCTACAGCACGGGGACCTACCCTGTGACGATCTACATCTACACGAGCAGAACGGCCGGCAGTTCCCCCGCCTACCAGCAGACGATGGCGAGCGCTGCCGACTCACCCGCGTCCTTCGCGCTGCCGGACGGGACCTACTACGTCAGCCAGCGCAGCACCTACAGTTCGCTCCCCTCGGCACCGAAGTCCGCAGTGGTTGCGGCCGGCAGTACGCGCACCATTTCGATCTCGAATCAGAACTAGGGACAGCCATGCCATCACTACGAGACGACAGCGGTCTTTCACTCACGGAACTGCTTGTGGTGTCCGTGCTCATCTCGGTCATCCTGGCGGCCTCCTACTTCATGTTCGCCGCGGCGCAGAGCATGAACAACATCGCCATGGCGCGTTCGATCGCGTCGGACGAATCGCAGGCCGCCATCGACCTGATGTCGCTGGAACTCAGGCAGGCCCAGGAGAACGTTCCGGACAACGGTGTGTTCAAGCTCGCGGGTGCGAGCGACATGAAGTTCTACAGCGACTTGGACCACGACGGGCGCCCTGAACTCGTGCGCTACTACGTCGAGGGCGGCTCACTCAAGCGAACCGTCGCCCCGCCGACGAACAACGCACCGCCGTTCACAAACCCCACCCCCGGAGCGCCTAAGATCCTCGTCAAGACGCTTGGAACGTCAGCGGGGCCGGTCTTCTGCTACCACAGCACGGTGGTGAACACCACCGCGGTCTGCGGGACGGCCGAACACGGATTCAACATCGTGACGACGTCAGATCCGTACAACACCACCCCGAAGATTTCGATGGTGGGAATCAAGATCGACGACGTGAACAAGTCCGGAGACAAGACGATAACGGTGATCAGCAGGGCGCTCGTGCGCATGCGTACGGTAGAGAACACGGTGAAGTAGAGATGAAACACACAGACTGCTCCAACCCGTTCAGGCGAATGCTCGCGAGTGATTCAGGCATGGCATTGGCGGTGGTGATGCTCATGTCGTCGATCCTGTTCCTGCTCGCCACGACGGTGTTGCTGCTGGTGACGTATCGAGAGAAGCAGACTACGGCCGTGACCGAAGGCGACCAGTCCATGCACATCGCGGACGCCGGCCTCAACGAATACGTCTACCAGCTGAGCCAGCAGTACGACTACTGGAAGACGCACTCGACCCTCGGTCCCACGGAGATGCAGGGCGGGGAGTGGATGGTGACGCAGAGCACCTCTGCTTCAGGCACCTTGGTTCTCACTTCGGTGGGCACGCTGCCGAACGGCAAGTCACGGACGGTGCGGGGAACGGTTCGTTTTCCGAGCTACGCAGATTACGTCGTGCTGGTGGACAGGGGGCCGTACAGCATCGGCACGGGCGCGACGTTCTACGGCAACGTTCGCTGCAACGGCAACATATCCAACTCCGGCATCATCGCCGGACTTGCCGAGGCCGGAGGGACGTGCTCCTACGGCACGTCCTACGCCTACAACTACCCCGGTGGCTACAAGAACAACGTGTCGAAGGTGGACTTCAGCCAGCTCACCACGGACCTCCAGAAGATGAAGACGTCTGCACAAGCGGCCGGGGTCTACTACCCTGCGTCCGGCCAGCTTGGCTACAACGTCGTGCTCAACGGTCCGCAGGCGACGATCTACAAGATCACTGCCATCAACAAGAACAAGCCGCGGACCGGCGTCAGCACCGACCCGACTGCTTGGCGCAGTTCACTCAGACGCTCGTCGGCACCGCGGTCATCCCGGCGGACGGCGTGCTCTTCTTCGACGATGACGTGTGGGTTTCCGGTACCTACTCTGCGGCAGTCACGGTCGCCACGAGCGCGGACCTCTGGTGCCCCGGCGATCTGCTGCCGACGAACCCGAGCTCGACCGTCACCTGCGGGCTCGTCGCGGGGGGCCAGGTGCTCTTCCCGTGGTGGTACGGGACCATGCCGGATGATCAGGTCGTTCAGGCGGCGACTCTCTCTCAGACCGCCGGAGTCGGTCCCGATGCGCCGTCAGGCCTCAAGCAGTACAACACCACCACCGGCACGTGGTCGTCCAGCTATACCATGGGGTCGGCCGACTACAAGAGTTCAGTCACGCTCAAGGGCGGCCGCGCCATGGTCCAGATGATCGGTTTCTCGGCGGGGTACGACACCCGTAACTTCGAGATGGACCCGCGGCTCATCGACAATCCGCCTCCCCTCTACCCACAGATCCGCGATGGATCGTTGCGGGTCGACACCTGGCTCGAGAACTAGGGTCGGCAGGTCGCGCATAGGCGTAGAATCCCTTCGAGGTGACCCTACTTCGAAGGGATTCAGCGTGTCTGACGCCGCTCGCAGGCTCCAAGCAGTCCGCCGATCACTCAGCGATGCCGACTGCGGGGCGTTCGTCGTCCTCGGGGTCGCCAACGTTGCCTACCTGAGCGGGTTCGCCGAGTGTGTGGGACGACGAGCCGTTCTCGCTTCTCCTGGTCACAGCCGAGGACGCGGTCGTGGTGACGGACAGCCGCTATCGCGAGTCGGCCGAGCGCGCCGCACAAGGCTCATCGTGGCGGGTGACCCTGTGCGGCGCAGATCCCTGGGACGACGCCCTCGAGCTTGCGGTTGACGCGGGCGTCACGCGTCTGGCCGTCGAGTCCTCCGCACCCTTCAAGGTCGTTGAGCGCGCGCGCGGCTTCGTTCGCAGGCGAGATCGTGCCCGTGGACGGATGGGTCGAAGCCGTACGCGTGGTGAAGGACGCCGGGGAGGTTGCCAGGATCGCGGAAGCCCAGGAGCTGACCGACGCCGCCTTCGACCACATGCTCGACTTCGTGTCAGCGGGTATGACCGAGACGCAGGTCGCCCTCGAGATCGAGTTCTTCATGCGCTCCGAAGGGTCTGACGGCATCGCGTTTCCACCGATCGTCGCCAGTGGTCCGAACTCGGCGCTCCCGCACGCCCATCCCGGGTCGCGCAAGCTGGAACAAGGCGACTTCCTGAAGATGGACTTCGGAGCCCGGGTCGGCGGGTACTGCGCCGACATGACGCGCACGATCGTGATCGGGACCGCCAGCCTCCGACAGCGCGAGATCTACGACGCGGTCCTGTCGGCGAACCTGGCCGGGATCGCCGCGGTCAAGCCGGGCCTCGCGGGGCGCGATATCGACGCCGTCGCGCGCTCGGTGATCGAGGCGGCCGGTTTCGGAGACAACTTCGGGCACGGACTTGGCCACGGCGTCGGGCTCGAGGTCCACGAACTCCCCGGTCTCGGTGCGCGCAGCACCGCGCCCGTTCCGCTGGGAAGCGTGGTGACCGTCGAGCCGGGCATCTATGTGCCCGGGTTCGGCGGTGTTAGAATCGAGGACTTAGTGGTGGTCGAAGAGGCGGGGGCACGCGTGCTCACGCGCTCGACCAAGGAGCTCATCGAGCTGTAGACGACGCCGGCCGGGCGTGGTGAGACATTGAAGAAGGAGTACGGCTGTGTCTGTGACGACCGCGAACTTCAAGAACGGCATGTGCATCATCCACGACGGCAAGCGCTGGACGATCATCGATTTCCAGCACGTCAAGCCCGGCAAGGGCGGCGCCTTCGTGAGGACCAAGCTCAAGGAGCTCAAGAGCGGGCGAGTGGTCGAGTACACGTTCCGCGCGGGTGAGAAGTTCGAGGACGTGCGCATCGAAACCAAGAAGATGCAGTACCTGTACAACGACGGGGACACGTTCTACTTCATGGACAACACCTCCTACGAGCAGGTGGAGCTCGACAAGGATTTCGTCGGCGACCAGGCCAAGTGGCTCAAGGAGAACGACGAGGTCGAGATCATGACCGCCGACGGCGAGTACATGGGCGTCGAGCCCCCGATGTTCGTCGAGCTCGAGGTCACCGAGACGGATCCCGGCTTCAAGGGAGACACCGTCCAGGGCGGAACCAAACCGGCGACGATGGAGACCGGCGCGGTCATCCAGGTTCCGATGTTCATCAATACCGGCGAGGTACTGAAGATCGACACGCGAGACGGGCGCTACATCACGCGCGTCTAACTCACTTTCACCGCAGACGCACTCAAGGGGGCCGGGCGCAGATGTACGAGCGTCCGGCCTCGTATATACTCGACGTTCACAGATGTCCGCGCGGACGCTGGAACTCCGGGAGTTCGGCGCCCGTTTGATGCACGCTTCACGCAAGGGGAAACGCGATGCGACCTGTGCACATCACCGACACGACGTTGCGCGACGCGCACCAGTCGCTGTGGGCGACGCGCATGGAGATCGGCGATATGCTGCCGATTCTTCCCAAGATGGACTCGGTCGGATACTGGTCGCTCGAGGTCTGGGGCGGCGCCACGTTCGACGCGGCCCTGAGATTCTTGGACGAGAACCCGTGGGAGCGGCTGCGGACCATCAAGCAGCACTGCCCCAATACACCGCTGCAGATGCTGCTTCGCGGGCAGAACCTCGTCGGCTATCACCACTATTCCGACGAGATCGTGAACCGGTTCGTCTGCGCGTCCAAGCGCAACGGCATCGAGGTCTTCCGCGTGTTCGACGCGCTGAACGACATCCGAAACGTCGTGGCATCTGCCGAGGCGATCAAGGAGTGTGGCGGCCTGTTCGAGGGCGCCATCTCCTACACGGTCAGCCCCGTCCACACCCTCGACTCGTACCTCGAGTACGCGCAGGAGCTCAAGGACCTCGGTGCGGACACGATCTGCATCAAGGACATGGCGGGCATGCTGACCCCGTTCCGCACCGAGAAGATGGTTCGGGCGCTCAAGACCGAGATCGGGCTTCCGGTCCACGTGCACTGCCACTACATCGGCGGCATGGCGCCCATGAACTACGTGAAGGCCGCCGAGGCGGGAGCCGATATCGTCGACACGGCGGTCGTCTCGCTCGCCTTCGGGAACAGCCAGCCGGCTGTGGAGACCATCGTCGCGGCCCTCATGGAGTCGCCGTACGACACCGGGCTCGATCTCGAACTGCTCTTCGAGATCGCCGAGTACTGGGAGGGTGTCCGCGAGCGCAAGCAGCTCAAGCGCGGTATCACCACCCTTCTGTCGATGGAGGTCTTCAGCCACCAGGTTCCAGGCGGAATGATGAGCAACCTCGTCTCTCAGCTCGAGGCGCAGAAGGCGAGCGATAGGCTCAATGACGTGATGCGTGAGATCGCGATCGTGCGCGCCGAGGTGGGTTACCCGCCGCTCGTGACACCGATGTCCCAGATCGTCGGGACACAGGCCGTCATCAACGTGCTCACGGGCAAGCGCTGGAGCGTCGTGCCCAACGAGATGAAGGACTACATTCGCGGCTACTACGGCAAGGCGCCCGGTCCGATGGACCAGACGATCGTCGCGAAGGTCCTGGCCGGCGCCGACCCGCTGCCCTCCGACATACGTCCCGGCTCGCTCGTCGCGACCACGTACGCCGAGGTCGAGGCCGAGATCGGGGACCTCGCCAAGAGCGAGGAAGACGTTCTGATGTACGCCTTGTTCCCGAACGAAGCACGCCAGTATCTGTCCGCTCACCGGGAAGGGGCCGAAGGGGCCGTCTTCCTCATGAGCGAGGAGCTCCAATCCGTCAGGGAGGACGAAGCCGTGGACGTAGGCCAGATTCGCGAACTGATCAAGGTCATCGAGGCCTCAGACGTGTCCGAGGTCGTCATCGAAGAGGGCGACTCCAAGATCACCGTGCGCCGCGGATTCGTCGCTTCTGCACCGGTCGCGCAAGGGGCCACGGCCCCGGCGGCTGCGGCCGCCCCCGCGGCAGCGTCCGAGCCTTCCGCCCCGGTCGGATCTCGCCCGGCGTCGTGGAAGACGATCACCGCACCGATGGTGGGGACGTTCTACTCGGCGCCGTCGCCCGGGTCGCCGGACTTCGTCGACGTCGGGGACGCCTTCGAGGAAGGCGCGACGATGTGCATCCTGGAGGCCATGAAGCTCATGAACGAGATCGTCTCCGAGGAATCGGGCGTGGTCCGCGAGATCGCCGTCAGCAACGGCGACGCGGTCGAGTACGGTACCGTGCTCTTCTACTACGAGCCCAGCTAGCCGGAGGTGTCCGTGTTCGACCGAATCCTCGTCGCCAATCGCGGCGAAGTCGCATTGCGCGTCATCAGGGCCTGCAAGGAGATGGGCGTCGAGTCGGTCGCCGTCTACTCCGAGGCCGACAAGGACTCCCTTCCCGTCGCGATGGCGGACCATGCCGTCTGCATCGGTCCTGCTGTCAGCCGCGCAGTCCTACCTCAACATGCCCAACATCGTCTCGGCTGCGCTTCAGACCGGCGCTCAGGCGATCCACCCGGGCTACGGGTTCCTCGCCGAGAACGCCGACTTCGCGCGCGCCTGCGTGGATTCGGGCATCGTCTTCATCGGCCCCTCGCCTGACGCCATCGAGCGCATGGGCGACAAGTCGGTTGCTCGCGAAACCATGGCCGCCGCCGGTGTGCCGACGGTGCCGGGCAGCGAGGGAGTGGTTGAGACCTTCGACGAGGCACTCACTTTCGCTCAGCAGGTCGGCTTCCCGGTCCTCATCAAGGCGTCAGCGGGAGGCGGCGGCAAGGGGATGCGCGTCGCACGGGACATCGAGGAACTGAAGGTCAACCTTGTGGCCGCGAAGACCGAGGCCGGCGCGGCCTTCGGCAACGATGCGGTCTACATCGAGAAGTACCTGCTGAGACCGCGCCATGTCGAGATGCAGGTACTGGCCGATAGCCACGGAAACGCCGTGCACCTCTACGAGCGGGACTGTTCGATTCAGCGGCGCCACCAGAAGCTCGTCGAAGAGGCTCCGAGTCCGGCCGTGACGCCGGAACTGCGTCAAGCCATGGGCGACGCGGCGATGAAGGCGGTGCGCGCCGTCAACTACGTCAACGCCGGTACCGTCGAGTTCCTGCTCGACACCGACGGCCGCTTCTACTTCATGGAGATGAACACCCGCGTCCAGGTCGAACACTGCATCACCGAGCAGATCACGGGCGTCGACATCATCAAGGAACAGATCCGAATCGCCGCGGGAGAGCCGATGCGGCACGCCACGCAGGACAAGATCGTCAAGCGCGGTCACGCCATCGAGTTCCGCATCAACGCCGAGGATCCCGCGCACAACTTCCGGCCGCATCCGGGAGTGGTGAGCGTGTTCAATCCCCCGGGCGGGTTCGGAGTCCGCAACGACAGCCACGTCTACTCCGGCTACCGTGTGCCTTCGATGTACGACTCACTCCTCGGCAAGCTCATCGTATGGGGCGAGACGCGCGACGAGGCGGTCGCGCGCGCGCGGCGCGCGCTCGATGAGTTCATTGTCGTGGGCATTCCGACGACGATTCCGTTCCACCAGCTGGTCGTCGAGAACGCCGCGTTCGCACGAGGCGAAGTCTATACTGACTTCATTGAGACGGAGATGGCCGAGTAGGCCGCAAGGGAGTGCGACGCGATGTCAGATGAGATCAAACTCGAAGGTCTGGGAATAGCCCCGGGCGTGCTCGATACGATCGTGACCGTGGCCGTCGAGGGAGTCGACGGCGTGGCGGCGGTCGGGGCGGCGGGACTGGCCGGTCTCGTGCAGAAGGGGTCGCGCAAGGGCTCCTCGCGCGCCGTCGACGTCTGCGTGTCCGACGAGGGCGCCATCAGCGTCACGGTGCACGTACAAGTCCTCTACGGGCATCGCATCAAGGACGTGGCCAGCGCCATCCAGGTCGTCGTCGCGGACGCGGTCACGAGCCAGGTCGGTGTGGACATCGCCGCGGTGGATGTCTACGTCGATGGCATCGTGTTCGCCGAGTAGGCGCGCATGCATGAACGCACCAGGGCGCGGCGCCAGGCGCTCCAGATCCTGTATCAGGCTGATATCACCGGAGAGGACATCTCGACGATCCTCGCGTCGTCCACATACTCGGTCGAGGACGGAGAGCCCGACGACTTCTGCCGCGAACTCGTGACCGGAGTGGGTGCACACCTCGAGGAGATCGACGGCATCATCGGCGAGGTCTCGGAGAACTGGGTCGTATCGCGGATGCCGTTCGTCGACCGCAACATCCTCAGGCTCTCGACGTACGAGATCTACTACGGTGATGACGTACCCGCGAGTGTCGCGATCAACGAGGCGGTCGAACTGGCCAAGACGTACGGTGGTGAGGACTCCTCGAAGTTCGTCAACGGAGTGCTGGGCAAGATAGCGAGCAGACACACGGCGCAGATTGAGCAGGAGCTGCAGAATGGCTGATGAGTCCTACAGTTTCTCGACCGCCCGCACGCGGCTTGAGGAGATCGTGACGCAGGTCCGCAAGAAGGACACGTCACTGGAGAAGAGCCTCGACCTGCTCGAAGAGGGAGTTCGGCTCGCCAACGCCTGCACCGAGCTGATCGACCACGCTGACTGGGCCGCGGCGGAGGACGCGCCCGGAGCGTCCGTTCCGGATGGGGCGGTGGCGGACGCCACCGACGAAGATCATGCGTCGGGCGCCGACGATGGTGCTGACGCCGACGTTGACGATGGGCACGACGATTCGTGGGCTGACGACGAGCCGCCGGCAGACGAGCGCGCGGCTGACGACGATCCCTCGGCTGACGAGCGGTAACGCTGCGACTACGGTGCGCCGGGTTGCATTGGCGCAGCGTGCCGAGCGTACTATTCTCGGATGACGGTGCGTGTTCCGGCACCCCGATGCGACGCAATGGAGATGATGGGCGAGGTGCCCGATCGTATTCTTGATTCCATAGAGGCGCCCTGCGACGTCAAGGCGCTCGACGACGCGCAGCTCAGTCAGCTTGCCGACGAGATCCGCGATGAGCTTATCTCGACCGTCTCGCAGACCGGCGGCCACCTCGCCCCGAATCTCGGGGTTGTCGAGCTCACGCTCGGGATCCATCGCGCCCTTGACTGCCCGGATGACCGCATCATCTTCGACGTCGGGCATCAGTCCTACGTCCACAAGCTCATCACCGGCCGTCGCGAGCGCTTTTCGACGCTGCGTCAGTACGGAGGCGTGTGCGGCTTCCCCAAGCGGAGCGAGTCCAAGTTCGACTCCTTCGACACCGGGCATGCGTCTGATTCGCTCTCGGTCGCCCTTGGTATCGCGCTCGCACGGGATGCTCGCGGAGGGAATGAGACGGTCCTCGCGGTCATCGGTGACGGCTCGCTGACCGGCGGGATGTCCTTCGAGGCGCTCAACCACATCGGTCATCTCGGCACGCGACTCGTGATCGTCCTCAACGACAACGAGATGTCGATCTCTCAGAACGTCGGCGCGCTTGCGAGCTACCTGGCTCGGGTGCGTCTCGACCCGCGCTACACCAAGCTCCGTGACGGCGTCGAATCGAAGCTCGCGCAGACGATGGTCGGCCGCATGTTCGTCGGCGCCGGGGAGGCGGTGAAGGGGTCGGTCAAGCAGCTGCTCGTTCCCGGCATGCTCTTCGAGGAGCTCGGCCTCAAGTACGTCGGACCGATCGACGGTCACGATGTCGCTCAGGTCCAGACTGCCGTCGAGCGCGCTAAGGCCAACGACGGCCCGGTCATCATCCACGCCGTGACGCGCAAGGGCCAGGGCTATCCGCACGCCGAGGAACAGCCTGATGCCTTCCATGGGATCGGCCCGTTCTCCGTGTCGACCGGCAAAGCGAACGGCTCAGGCGGCCCCATCAGCTTCACCGAGGCCTTCTCTCGCGCGCTCGTCGCGGAGGCTGCCCGGGATGAGCGCATCGTCGCCATCACGGCGGCCATGCCGTCCGGCACGGGGTTGGATCGCTTCGCCGAGTCGTATCCGGACCGGTTCTACGACGTCGGCATCGCCGAGCAGCACGCCGTCGGCATGGCGGCCGGTCTGGCGGTCGGCGGTCTTCTGCCCGTGGTCGCGATCTACTCGACGTTCATGCAGCGTGCCTACGACCAGATGATCATGGACGTCGCGTTGCAGAACCTGCACGTGGTGTTCTGCCTCGACCGTGCGGGACTCGTCGGCGAGGACGGTCCGACGCACCACGGCGTGTTCGACCTGAGCTACCTTCGCTCGATTCCCAACATGATGGTGCTCGCGCCCGCTGACGAGGCTGAACTGGCCGAGGCGCTTCATACCGGGTTGACGGCCGAGGGACCGGTGGCCATCCGCTACCCCCGCGGTTCCGGGAGCGGTGTCGAGATGCCTGTCGAGCCGGTCGCCTGGGAAGCGGCCCGCGCCCAGATCCGCTCGCGCGGCACTGACGTCGCGCTTCTAGGAGTCGGGCGCACCGTCCCCATGTGCGAGGCCGCGGCCGAGATCCTCGCCGGCCAGGGTGTCTCGGCGAGCGTCGTCAACGCACGCTGGGTCAAGCCGCTCGACTTCGAGACCGTTTCGTGGGCCGCATCGGAGCACCGGCTTGTCGTGACGGTGGAGGACAACACCTCCATGGGTGGCTTCGGCGGCGCGGTATGCGAGGCGCTGGCCGATCTCGGACTTGCGACCCCTGTCCTCCGCATGGCCATTCCGGACTGTTTCGTCACACACGGCGCGATGCCCAAGTTGCTCTCCGACGTCGGGTCTGACCGCGGAAAGCATCGCAGCCGCCGCGCTCGGTCGGTTGAGCGACATCCCGCCGCGCGCCGAGTCAGCGCGGGACCAGACGGTCACAGCGGAGGCGAAGGCCCATGACGCGGAGCCGCATCGACGTCATCCTCGTTGACAGAGGGCTGTTCCCGTCGCGCGAGCAGGCCAGGGCGGCGTTGCTCGCGGGTGAGGTCCGTGTCTCCGACCAAGTGGTAACCAAGGCCGGTCAGCTGGTCGATGAGGCCGCTCAGATCCAGGTCGCCGAGAGGCCGCGCTTCGTGTCTCGCGGGGGAGAGAAGCTTGCCGGCGCACTCGATACCTTCACGCTCGACGTCTCCGGTCTTCGCATCGTCGATGTAGGCGCTTCCACCGGAGGATTCACCGACTGCGTTCTGCAGCGCGGAGCGTCGTCGGTCTGTGCGGTCGACGTCGGCTACGGGCAGCTTGCGTGGCAACTCAGGACCGATCCCCGGGTAACCGTCTTCGAGCGGACGAACATCCGAGGGGCAGATCCCGCCAATCTCGGCGCCCCCTTCGACGTGGCGGTCACCGACGTCTCGTTCATCTCGCTTCGCAAGGTGCTCCCCAACCTCGTTTCGCTACTCGACGCCGACGACGGACAGCTGGTGGCACTGGTAAAGCCTCAGTTCGAAGTGGGTAAGGGACGAGTGGGAAAACGGGGCGTGGTGCGAGACCCGCTGCTTCACCGCGAGGTGCTCGAGGCATCCGCGGAAGGCTGTGTCGAGGCAGGACTGATCGTTTGCGGACTGACCTTCTCGCCCATCAAGGGTCCTGAGGGTAACATCGAGTTCTGGATCTGGGCGGCTCGCCGTGGCGTACCGGCCCTCGACAGTGTGGAATCGGTGGTCGAGATGGCCCACCTCAAGCTGGGAGGCTAGTCGATGCGCGTCTTGCTCGTCCCGAACACCGCCAATCCTGCGGCGATAGGCGCCGCGGTGGAGCTTGCGACGTGGCTCAGTGGCCGGGGGCTCGAGCCCCGGATGGCGGTCACCGATGCCACTGAGTGCGGTTTGGCCGACCTCGCCATCGCGCCCTCGGAGATCGGCGAACCGGTGCTCACCGTCGCGCTGGGCGGCGACGGGACCATCCTCAAGGCGGTCCATCTCCTCGGCGAAGTGGAAGTACCGTTGCTTGGCGTGAAGTTCGGCAGGCTCGGGTTTCTTTCCGGGGCCGCGCCCGGATCGATTCGTCAGGCCATCGAGACCGTACTGGCGGGCGAGGCGCGGCTCGAGCGGCGGGCGACGTTGAGTGCCGAGGTGATCATGGAAGGCCGGAGCGTCGGCCGGTACCGTGCTCTCAACGAGGTCGTGGTGTCGCGCGGCGCGTCCGCCCGCGTCGTCGCCTTGGACGTGGCGGTCGATGGGCACCGGGTGATCTCGACACGCGCCGACGGCGTCATCGTCGCTACGGCCACCGGTTCGACCGCCTACGCGCTTTCAGCCGGTGGGCCGGTGGCGGCGCCGGAGTTCGGCGGCATGGTCGTGGTGCCGGTGGCCCCTCACACGCTGCAGACTCGCTCGCTGGTGACCGGGAGCGCCGACGTCGTTGAGATCACCCTGCCGGACCCGTCCCGCGCTGACGCGTGCGTCGTGGTCGACGGCGACCCTATGCCGTGTCGAAGGTCCATCGAGCGCGTGATCGTCTCACGCGGGGATCACGATGTGCTGCTGGTCAAACTCGACGGCCGCGACTTCTACCAGACGGTGGCCGAGGAGTTCTTCGGAGGCGCGCGTTGATCGAAGAGCTCCACGTCCGGGACCTCGCCCTGATCGAGGAGGTCTGGCTCGAGTTCTCAGCGGGCATGACCGTCATGAGCGGGGAGACCGGCGCGGGCAAGACCGCCCTGGTCGGCGCTCTCAAGTTGTTGCTCGGGGAACGTGCCGATGCCGGCGCGGTCCGTGCGGGCCAGGCCGAGGCCATGGTCGAGGGGCGGTTCGCAGACGCCGACGGGGAGAGTGTGGCCAGGCGGCGCGTCGGTTCCGACGGGCGCAGCCGGTGCATGCTCGACGGCCAGATGGCGACGGTCGGCGCACTCGCGGAGCGGCTCGGGCCCCTGGTCGACCTGCACGGCCAACACGAGCACCAGGCGCTGCTTTCTTCGGCGACGCACGTCACGTATCTCGATCGCTGGGTCGGTGACGCGGCCCTGAGCGCACTCGCTGAGTATCGCGATGCGCGGGGGGAGCACGCCGCGACGCTCAGGGCAAGATCCGAGCTCGAGGAGCGGTTGGCGCGGGCCGAGCAGAACTCCGACTACTATCGGTTCGTTGCCGAGGAGATCGACCGCGTCGACCCCGTTCCCGGCGAAGATGCGGCTCTCGAGGCACGGCTTCCGGCGCTCCAGCACGGCGAGCAGCTCGCTCGAGGCCGCGAACGTTGCGGCAGAGGCCCTCCGCGGGGACGGGGGGGCGCTCGACGCGATCGCGACGGCAACCGCGTCGCTCTCGCGCGCCAAGGGGGTCGACCCGGCCCTCGATGTCCTCGCGGAGCAGCTCGGGGAAGCGTCCGCTCTCGTTGACGATGCGAGCGCCGAGTTACGCGCCTACCGCGACCGCGTCGAGCACGACTCGGCGGCGCTCGACGAGGTTCTGGAACGCCTGGGCCAGCTCACCGGCCTGATGCGCAAGTACGGCCCCGATCTCGACTCGGTGCTTGCGGCGCGGGCGGAAGCGGCCGGGGCACTGTCGGTGCGCGAGCAGGGATCGGGCGAGGCCGAGCGGGCGCGAGCAGCGGTCGAGCTGGCGCGGACACGCCTGCAGGCGGCGGCAAGGACCCTCGAAAGCGTCCGTGCTTCGGCCGCGCCCGAGTTCGTTGACGCGCTCTCCGATGCCGTCTCGGACCTCGCGATGTCGGGCGCACGCTTCGAGGTGGCCTTCGGCGAGCTGCCGTTCGATGCTTGGACGGCCGATGGGTCCCAGCGCGTCGAGTTCCTCTTTGCCCCCGCGCCCGGTCAGCCGGCACGCCCGCTTGCGCGAATCGCTTCCGGCGGTGAACTCTCGCGCGTGATGCTGGCACTCAAGGGCGTTCTCGGCGAGGCGGACACGGTTCGTACGCTCGTGTTCGATGAGGTCGACGCCGGTATCGGCGGTGCCACCGCGCACGCGGTCGGACGGCGGCTTCGGGAACTCTCGCATACCCACCAGGTCATCGTCGTCACCCACCTCGCACAAGTCGCGGCGTACGCCGATACGCAGGTGGTTGTCGAGAAGAGCCTGTCGGATGACTCGGCGTCAACGGCGGTGCGAATCGTCGACGGATTCGATCGCGAGAGCGAGATCGCACGGATGCTCTCGGGCAACGATTCAGCCGCGAGTCTCGCCCACGCCCGCGAGTTGCTCGCCGAGGCGGCAGCGACTCGCTGAGTGATTCCGTCGGCCCGCTCTTCGGACCGTCGGTCGTCCCGGCGTTGACACCCGCCCTGCTATGCTGGAACCCGTTGCCGAGGGAGCGCGCAGCCACGGAGCGCCATCCCCGCCGTCCGTCCCACCACACTGGAGACCCATGCGCCACCAAGGCACCGCGAAGCTCGACAAGCGGACCAAGGACCTCGTCCAGCGGCTCGGTCCCGAAGACGTGGCGATCATCGACCACGTCGACATGGACCGTGTGAGCGCCGAGTCACTCGTCGCGAGCGGCGTGGAAGTGGTCGTGAACGCCTCTCCGTCGATCTCGGGAGCCTATCCGAATGTCGGGCCGCTCCTGCTTGCTCGCGGCGGAGTCACGCTCATCGACGACGTGGGCCGAGAGATATTCGACACCATCGACGAGGGCGACCAGATCGAGGTCGTCGGCGATGAGGTCCTCCGCGACGGGGTGGTCCACGCTGTGGGGGCCCGGCTGACCGTTGCGGAGATCGAGCAGAAGATGGAGGAGGCCAAGGCCGGACTCGGCGAGCAACTCGATCGTTTCGCGCGCAATACCATCGAGTACCTCGAGAAGGAGAAGTCGATACTGACTGACGAGACCTGGGTCCCTGAGACCAAGGTCGAGATGTACGGCCGCCACGTCCTGGTCGTTGTGAGGGGCTATGACTTCAAGCAGGACCTCGATGCCCTGAAGCCGTATGTGAGTGAGATGCGACCCGTGCTGGTCGGCGTGGACGGGGGAGCCGATGCGATCATGGAGGCCGGCTTCTCGCCCGACATCATCGTCGGCGACATGGACTCGGTGACCGACCAGGCTCTCAAGAGCGGGGCGCAGCTCATCGTGCACGCGTACGAGGACGGTCGCGCGCCCGGCATGGAGCGGCTGACCCAGCTCGGACTCGAGGGGACGCCGTGGCCGCTGGCGGCCACGAGCGAGGACCTGGCGCTGCTCCTCGCCTGGGAGTCGGGCGCGGACCTGATCGTGGCGGTCGGCACGCACGCCAATCTCGTTGAGTACCTCGACAAGGGGCGCAAGGGCATGGCGAGCTCATTCCTTGTCAGGCTCAAGGTGGGGCCGAAGCTCGTCGACGCGAAGGGCGTCAACAAGCTCTACCGCGCCTCGGTGAGCCCCGGCTACCTCATCCTCATCGTCGCCGCCGCGTTGGTGGTCGTTTCGGCAGTGGTCCTGATCTCTCCGGTGGCGCGCTCATTCATCGAGCTCGTCGTATTGCGGATCCGCGCGTCCTTCTAGCATCTGACCGCCCTGCAAGGAGTTGCCCGTGTACAACATCAGGTATCACATCGCATCACTGGTGGCCGTGTTCCTCGCGCTCGCGCTCGGTCTGGTATTGGGCGGATTGGTGGTGCGGCAGGGGGGCTTTGACAAGCAGCAGAGCGCCATCGTGTCGGGCCTGCAGAAGGAGTTCGCCTCCCTCAAGAGACAGAACACGAAGCTGAAGAGCGACCTGTCCTTCGAGAAGGGGTTCTCGACCCAGATGACCACCGCATGGATCACGGGCCGACTCAGCGGACGATCGGTTCTGGTCATCACGACAGCCAAGAAGGGCGCAGCCGGAGATGCGGCGATCGAGGCGATCAAGGCCGCCGGCGGCAACGCGGCCGTGGTGACCATGATCAAGCCCGAGTTCGGCCTCGCCGACAAGACCGTCGTCGCGGCCGCTGCGGTCGGTGCTCGGCAGCTCGACGGAACTCAAGACCGGGGTTCCGAGCGCACTGGCCTCCGAGTGGAGCACGCCCGACGTGGCGCGCCCGGTGACCGACGCGCTCCAGACCGCAGGCGCGATCACGGTGACCGGTCTACCCAGCAGCATCGGTGCCACGCAGGTCGTCGATGTCGCGGCGTTCGAGGGGAAGCCGGATGCGCTCGCGCTGGATGTCGCCCAGGCCTACGCTGCCGCCGGGCGCTTCGCACTGGGCGCTCAGATGCCTACGCCCGACACGGGGGTGGCCGCCGCCGCCGCTGCTCGCCAACTCTCGGCGTTCGACACGCTCGGCACAAACGCCGGCCGCTTCACCCTCGTCGCGCTCTTCACCGGAGGCGAGCAGGGGTTCTACAGCGTCGACTCCAACGCCACGGCGAAGTATCCGCCGGTTCCGGTGCCCTAGCGCCGCCTAGGAGTCGGCTCGGCGAACGGGTGGCTTCTCGCGCCAGAGCGACCAGGAGTGCGAGACCAACGTGAACGAACTGGCGGCCGCGGTGGACGAACCCCTTGAGGTTTCGCCCCGTCGCTGAGTGGGACATCGTAGTGGGTACCTCGACCAGGCTGAACCCGGCGCGCAGAGCCCGAATGGTGAGACCCACTTCCACGCCATACCCCGCCGAGAATGGGCGGACCGTCGCGAGGCACGATCGCGTGAGCGCGCGTTGTCCGGACAGGGGCGCCCGGGCATCGAAGTCGCCGCCGAGCCGCTCGATCCCGAAGCGCGCGAGCCGCTTCACGAGGCCGAACCCGGCCTTACCTGCCGGCTGGGGGAACGTGGCGATCGCCATGTCGGCGGCGCCCGCGAGCAGGGGAGCGGTCAGGAGCGCGCCTTGCGCGGCGCTGGCGCCAAGGTCGCCGTCGAGCAGGAGCACGATGTCGGCGTCCTCGACGCGCTTCGCTCCGAACTCGAGCGCCGCGCCTTTGCCGTGGGAGCCGAGCAGCCGCACGACCTTGGCGCCGGCCTTCTCGGCGAGCTGGTCCGTGTCGTCCTCGGAGCCGTCGTCGATGACGATGACGCGCGTGACACCCGGGATGGTGAGCGCCGCCGCGACGGTCGCGGCGATCGAACCGGCCTCGTCGCGCGCCGGGATGAGGACTGCGATGTTCACGGCTACTCACCGTCCCTGGTGCGGGATCGGGCGGCGAGACGCTTGAATCCGTCGATCGCCACGGATACCTCGCGTACCCCGAGGAGCCGGCCGAGGGTGATGGCGAGCGCCAGCCCCACGAACCCGCCCGCGGCGACCTGAACGAGCGAGCCCGCGACGCCCCCGACGACCGGCGCGAGCGCGAGCGCGATCGCCCATGCCGCAGCGGCCGCGACGACGGAGGCCAGGAGCATGCGGCCGAACACCGACCCGACCCCACGCAGGTCGTAGCCGCCGATACGCCGGCGCAGGAGTATCGCGAGCGTGACGGAGCTCAGCGTGAAGAAGACCACGTCGGCGATGGGCATGCCGTTGATGCCGATGCCGGGCCACGCGCCGATGCCGGTCGAGAGCACCACGTACAGGCCGATCTGGACGACCGTGAGCGCGATGTTGACGAGCATGGGGGTGCGCGTGTCCTTGAGCGAGTAGAACGTCCGGAGCAGGAACATGGTGCTCGCGTAGAAGATCAGTCCGCAGGCCCACCAACGCAGGGCCCCCACGACGAGCGGCACGTCGGACGCCTTGAACGCGCCGACGCGGTACAGCGAGACGAGGGGGGTCGCCAGGGCGATCAGCAGCGCGGATGTCGGAAGCATCAGGACGCCCGTAGTCCGCAGCCCTCGCAGGAACGTCGACTTGAACTCCTCGGTGTCCTGACGTCCGGCCGCGTCCGCGAGCTCGGTGAAGACGGCCGTGGCCAGGGCGACGGCGAGGATGCCGTAGGGGAGCTGGTAGAAGATCCACGCGTAGGTGAGGATCGACGGGCCGGTCGGCGAGACAGCGAATGCCGACGCGTTGCGAAAGGAGACCGCTACCAGATTCGTCACGACGTAGATGACGGTCGGCACCGCAAGCCACAGCATCCGGCGCAGCGCCGGGTCTTCGAGGCCGAGCCCCCAGCTGTGGCGCCAGCCGGTCTTGAGCAGAGCGGGAACCTGCACGGCGAACATGACGAGCACCGCCAGTGTCGTCCCGGCGGCCAAGACCACCAGCGAGAGGCCGAAGTCCCCCCGCAGCGCGACGAACGCGATCATCGTCGCGATCGCCACAAGGTTGTTGAAGATCGGGCCGACCGCGGGCCAGAAGTACTTGCGCTGCGAGTTGAGCACCGCCGAGATGACCGACCCGGCGCCGTACAGCACGACCTGGATCGCGAAGAACTTGAAGAAGAACGTCGCTTCGGGCACCACCAGAGACGCCTGATCGGCGGGCATGCGGAACGTCTGCGTCCAGACGAACGGTGCGGGGAACAGCGTGCCGATGATCCCGACGACGCCCAGAACGAGAACGGTCAGGTTGAAGACATGGCTGGTGAATCGCCAGGCGGTCTCCTCGTCCTTGGTCTCGCGCAGCTCCATGAACGTCGGGATGAACAGCGAGGAGATGATCCCGCCCGCGGCGAGCTCGAAGATCATGTTGGGGATGTTGTTCGCCACCGTGTAGGCGGACATCAGGCCGGTGGCGCCCAGCGCAAAGGCGGTCGCCCACATACGCAGGAAGCCGCTGACGCGCGACAGCGTCGTCGCGGTCGACATCATCGCGGCCGATCGTGCGATGGAGGGTTTGCTGATGGCGGAGTCCTTCTTCTGATCCTGCCGGGCCGAGGTCGCGGCGCTCCATGCTGCCTCAGGGTGCCGCGACAAGTGTACCGAAACCTCGTCGAATCACGTTGTCGGGCCGCCAACGAAGCGCAACGAACCGGCCGTTCTCGCACCGTCGCAGTTGGGCCCGCCCGTTTTCGGTATACTCGGCACGGGCGCTGACGCCCGGTATGCGCGGTTCCGCGCACTCCGCACACACCATCCCCCGAAGTGTCGAACCAGCGAACAAGGGCTTCATCGTGCCCGGCGGCTGGCTGGAGTGGTGCATGAAGCGTGCTTGGCCGATAGCCGTGCTGGTCGCCATGTTGGCCGTGGCCGGTCTGTCCGACGCGTCACCCGCGTTCGCCTCCGCGTCACCGGTGGCCCCTCGAATCGAGCACGTCACGATCGTGCTTGCGCCCTACCTCACCTGGTCCGATGTCACCCCCACGTCGACTCCGAACCTCTGGCGCATGGCCGAGAAGGGCGCGATCGGTGCCGTCAACTCGCGGAGTCGTGTGCGCGAGCCGGGTCAGCCGGCATCGCCGGTCGAGGGTGCCTTGGGGCTCTCGGCGGGCGCTTGGGCCCAACCCGACTTCCTGGCCATGGCCGCCTACAACGCGACCGAGACCGTGGAAGCATCCGAGACGGCGCAGGCCGTCTATCGCCGTGTGTTCGGCGCCGGGATGGACGGTGCCCAGATCGGGTATCTGGGACTGCCGGCCACACAGCAGCTGCAGGGCGGGTCGTCGTCGGGCGCAGTCCTCGGTTCGCTGGGTCAGGCCGTCCTCGATGCCAACGGCCTGACCGCCGCCGTCGGGAACTCCGACGCCGGGGTGTCCGGCGGTCAGGCGGGGAGATCGCGGCCTGCGGCGGTCACCGCGATGGACCTCGTCGGGCTGGTGCGCTACGGGGACGTGTCGGCCGACCTCCTCAAGAACACGCCCCGTGCGCCGTACGGCGTCTCGACTGACCTGGTGAGGTTCGAGCGGGTATTCGGCCGTGCCGACGCGTACGCGAGGGGCCACCGGGGACCGTCGCTCGTCGTCCTCGACGCGGGCGACCCCACGCGAGCCCGGCGCTTCGCGAGTCAGGTCACGCCGGAGGTGCAACGCGCGCAGTGGCGTTCCGCCCTCGGCACCCTCGATGCGGTGGTCGGCATGGCCGAGAAGCGCCGCGGGCCGGACGGCATGGTCATCGTCGTGTCCCAGTCGCTCTATCCATCGGCCGACGGTCTGCCCGGCGGACTCGGGGCCGCGATCGTGTCCGGGCAGGGATGGACCGGGTATCTGACCTCGTCGTCAACGCACCGGACCGGTGTGGTGACCAACATCGACGTCACCGCCACAGCGCTCGATGCCCTCGGCATCAACCGGCCGGTCTCCGTGCTCGGCGATCCGATGGAGCCGGCTTCCGGGCCCGTGGCGCTCGAGGCACGGGTCGCGCGGCTTGGCAGGATGAGCGCGGCGGCAGTCGCGATCGAGTCGCCCAAGCCGAGTGTCCTCAACGGCTTCATCGTGCTGGTGGTCATGGTGCTCGCCTTGTCCGCGGTGCTGCTCGGCCTGCCGCGCTCGTGGCATGGTCGGGCTCTGCCGCGGTTCGCCCGCGGACTCCAGGCGCTCCTGCTTCTGACGCTCTCGGTTCCGCTCGCCAGCTGGCTCATGTTCTTGGTGACACCGTTGCCTGCGACGCCTGGGATCGCGGTGGCGTCGCTTGTGGGGACCACCGCGGTGGTCTGGCTCGCGTCACTGCTCTCGTGGTGGCGCCTGCCCCTCCGCGTGCCGGTGGCGGGACTGGGGCTGTCGCTGGTCGCGCTGCTTGTCGCCGAGCAGCTGTTCGGCGCGCCCCTCTCGTTCGCCGGGTTCTTCAGCTACTCGCCGCTTCTCGCTGCGCGCTTCTACGGGATGGGTAACGAGGCGGCGGCATTGATCTTCGGCGCGTCGATCGTGGGGGCGGCCCTACTCTTCGACCAGTGGCCCGACTCGCGCTTCAGTGTGCTCGGACGCAGATGGGGTCTTCCGGTGCTCGGAATCGCGGTAGTCGGCGTGGCTGCCGCGCCGTTCCTCGGAGCCAACGTCGGTGTCGCGGTGTGGGCGTTGGCGGGATTCGCCTGCGCATGGATGCTCATGAACGGACGCAGGATCGGCGTGGGAAGCGTCTTGGCCATCGTGGCGCTCACGGTGGTGGTGCTGGCCGTCTTCTCGGCGATCGACCTGCTGGGCGGTGGCGAGCAGACGCATCTCGGACGCGCACTGGCAAGCGCCGGCCAGGGCGGGATCTCGCAGCTGTGGGCGATCGTCGCGCGCAAGGCCGAGACCAACCTCCGGGTGCTGACCTCGACGAACTGGTCGTGGATCCTGGCCGCCACACTCGCCTTCCTGGGCTGGGCGCGCTTCCGGCCCGGCGGCGACTTCGAGGCCCTTGCCGCTGAGAACCCGAACTACATCGCAGCGATCGTGGCTACGCTGGTCGGCGGGGCACTCGCCTTGATGACGGAGGACTCAGGAATCGTCATTCCGTCGCTGATCATGCTCTACACCGGCACCGGACTCGCCTGGCTCGCGCTTGGGCGTCTTGGAAGCGCCGACCCCGGGGAGACCACGTGAGCGATGCGTCCGCGTACGCCGTGACGCTCGCGTCGGTGCTTGCGGGCGCTGCGATCGTCCCCTGGCTCGCGATGCGCGCGCTCGTCCCGACCCTGGAGGCATCAGGTCGCGGTCTTGTGGCGAACTACCGAGGCCGCCGGGTCGTGGTCGGGCTCGGCATCGTGTGGCTGGTGTGGGCCCTCGGGCTCATGGCGGTGGGGCTCATCGCGTCTTTGTACGCTGGGATCTCGTCGGCACAGGGGCTGCCGGTTCCCGTTCTCGTGTTCGGCGTCGAACAGCTACCGTACCTGCTCGTGCTGGGGGCCTTCGCGCTCGGCATGGTCGACGACTCATTGGGATCCTCGGCCGACAAAGGGTTTCGCGGCCATCTCTCCGCGCTTCGGCGCGGTCGCCTGACCACCGGCGCGCTCAAGCTGCTCGGCATCGGAGTGCTGGCCGCCGTTTCGGTCACGCCGGCGTTCGGTGCGGTTGGCGCTCCGCTCTGGCGCACGTTGGGCCTGTGGGCGCTGCAGGTACTGGCAATCGCCCTGACCGCGAACCTGCTCAATCTGATGGACCTCCGCCCCGGACGGGCGCTCAAGTCCTATGCGTTGCTGGCTGTCACGGCGTGCGTCCTCATCGGCGTCTCATCGGTCTGGTCCGTGGTGCCCTTCTTCCTGGTTGTCTCCCTCGGCCCGGTCGTCGCGGTGTGGGGTTTCGACCTGAAGGAGCGCGGTATGCTCGGCGACGCCGGCGCGAACGCGGCGGGAGTCATGGCGGGCTGGCTGCTTGTTGTCGCGCTTTCTGCCTGGTGGTGGGCTCTGGCGGCCTATGTGCTCTTCGCGTTCGCGATGAACATCGCCTCGGAGAAGACCTCGTTCTCGGCGGTGATCTCCGGGACACCTGTGCTCAGGTGGCTCGATGCTCTCGGCATGCATGCGGGGCAACCGGAAGTCGCCGCCGACTCCCACCACGTGACCTCAGGGCCAGAAATGAGCGACGAAGTGAAAACTCGCACCCCATCTGAAACTCGCGACCGCTAGAATCGGAAGCGGCCGCATCAAGACATCGTCGGCACCGAGAGGGAGTTGGACTAAGACTCATGGCGACAAAGCACATCTTCGTGACCGGGGGCGTCGTATCCTCGCTCGGCAAGGGCATCACCGCAGCATCGCTCGGTCGCCTGCTCAAGGCCCGCGGGCTCAAGGTGACCATCCAGAAGCTCGACCCCTACCTCAACGTCGACCCCGGCACCATGAGCCCGTTTCAGCACGGCGAGGTCTTCGTGACCGACGACGGCGCCGAGACCGATCTGGACCTGGGCCACTACGAGCGCTTCATCGACGAGTCCCTGACCCGCGACTGCAACGTCACCGCTGGTTCGGTCTACCAAACGCTCATCGGCCGAGAGCGCCGCGGCGACTTCCTCGGCGGTACCGTGCAGGTCATCCCGCACGTCACCAACGAGATCAAGGACCGCATGAACCGCCTCGCCGAGCAGACGCAGCCCGACGTCATCCTCACCGAGGTCGGCGGCACCGTCGGCGACATCGAGTCGCTGCCGTTCCTCGAGGCCATCCGCCAGATGCGCAAGGACAAGGGCCGCGACAACGTCTGCTACATCCACGTGACACTCGTGCCGTGGATCGCTGCGTCGAGCGAACTGAAGACCAAGCCGACGCAGCACTCGGTCAAGGAGTTGCGCTCGCATCGGCATTCAGCCCGACTTCATCGTGTGCCGCTCGGATCGCCCCATCGACGTGGGCATCCGCCGCAAGATCGGCCTGTTCTGCGACGTCGACCCCGGTGCGGTCATCTCGGCGATCGACGCGCGCAGCATCTACGACGTGCCACGAAACCTCGCGGCGCAGGGGCTCGATGAGATGGTCATCGAGCGGCTGAACCTGGAGTGCGGGCAGCCCGACATGACCGAGTGGGACGCGTTCGTGGCGCATTCGGCATCGCTCGCCGACGAGGTCAACATCGCGCTGGTCGGCAAGTACGTTGCGTTGCCCGACGCGTATCTCTCCGTGAACGAGGCCCTCGACCACGCCGGCATCTTCCACGACCACAAGGTCAACGTGCAGTGGGTCGACGCCGAGTCCCTCACCCCCGAGGAGGTCGACCAGATCCTGTCCAAGATGGACGGCATCCTGGTTCCCGGGGGGTTCGGGATCCGGGGCATCGAAGGCAAGATCCGCGCTGCGTGCTACGCCCGCGAGAACCTGGTCCCGTACTTCGGCATCTGTCTGGGGATGCAGGTGGCGGTCGCCGAGTTCGCGCGCCACGTCGCCGACCTGCCCGGCGCCAACTCCGCCGAGTTCGACCCGGTCACCGAGCATCCCGTGGTCGACCTGATGCGCGACCAGCAGGACGTGCACGACATGGGGGGCTCCATGCGCCTGGGCACGTACCCGTGCAAGGTCGTCGAGGGCACCAAGGGCTACGAGGCATACGGCGAGGAGCTCATCTACGAGCGGCACCGCCACCGCTTCGAGGTCAACAACGCGTACCGGGAGCGTCTGACCGAGGCGGGCCTGCTCATCAGCGGCCTGTCTCCCGACGGCAAGCTCGTCGAGATGGTCGAACTGCCCGACCACCCGTGGTTCCTCGGCAATCAGGGCCATCCCGAATTCAAGAGCCGCCCCACCCGGCCGGCACCGCTCTTCCGCGACTTCATCGGCGCGGCTGTGGCGTTCAAGAACGCCCGCCCGGAGTGATGCGAGTGAACGCTGAGCGCCTCCTGGCGACCTTTCTGGACCTGGCGCGCATCGACAGCCCGACCGGTGCCGAGGGCGCGTGTGCTCGGTACTGCGCCGCCGCATTGACCGCCGCCGGCTGCGAGGTCAGGTTCGACGACAGCGCCGCTGCGACAGGCTCGGACACCGGTAATCTGATAGCGATCCTACCGGGCAGCAAGTCGGGCACCCTCGCGCTGTCAGCGCACATGGACTGCGTCGAGCCGTGCCGCGGCGTGGAGCCGCTCGTCATCGACGGGCTGATCAGTTCGGCAGGGGAGACCGTGCTCGGTGCCGACGACAAGGTCGGACTTGCCGTCGCGATCGAGGTCATCCGCAGCCTGGCCGACTCCGGCGAGGACGCCCCCACGGTTAAGGCCCTCTTCACGGTACAGGAGGAGGTCGGCCTTCGCGGGGCCAAGCAGCTGATCCCGAGCGATGCAGCGTGCGACGTATGCCTCGTGCTCGATGCCGACGGGACGCCGGGCGGCATCGTCGTGGGTGCGCCGACCCACTACACCTTCGAGGCGGAATTCATCGGCCGAGCGGCCCATGCGGGTGTTCAGCCGGAACGGGGAATCTCCGCGATCCGCATGGCTGCCGCCGCGATCGATCGGATGGAACTCGGGCGAATTGACCCGGGCACGACGGCGAACGTCGGCTCGATCCGATCCGACGGTGCCACCAACGTGATCGCCGCCCGTTGCACCCTGACCGGTGAGTGCCGCTCGCTGGACCGGGAGCGCGTCGAGGCGGTCCGTGAGGCGATGGACTCCGCGCTCACGAACGCCGCCACGGAGCACGGCGGCAGCGTCGGGGTCGAGTGGACCCGCGAGTACGAGGGGTTCTCGGCGAGTGAGGACGACCCGGCGGTGCGGCTGGTCTCGGCGGCATGCGCGGATGTGGGCCTGACGCCCCGGCTCTACACGACCGGCGGCGGCTCCGACGCGAACGTGCTCGCCGCGATGGGTGTTGACACGCTTGCGCTCGGTTGCGGGATGAGCGGCGTCCACAGCACCGAAGAGCAGCTTTCGCGTAGCGGACATGGACGCGCTGGCGGTGCTGGTGCTCGCGGTCGCGCGGCGCATGGCCGCCGGCGACGTACGATGAGGCTCGTCTGGGGAACCGTTCTGTCCGTGTCGGCGGTCCACGCAGACGCCGAAGTGCTCGAGGTGGCCACGGATGACGGCAGACCTCCTTCGCGCGCGTTGAACTACCCCAGGCTGGCCGGATCCTGCAGCAGCAGGTGAGAGGGTCCTGCTCAACACGACCGCCGTCGAACTCGAGCTTGGCACGGGCGGCACGCACTTCGTGGTGGCGCGGCTCGGAGAGGGGACCGGCGTTGCCCTCGACGCCCCCTCCGGCGGGCACGTCATGAAGCTGCGCTACACGCCTCTGCAGACCGATGTGGTTTCCGTCGAGTCGCCTGAGAGCCCCCATCACCAGGCCATGCTTGAAGCCGAGGACCTGGCCGGGATGCCGGTGGTCTGTTGCGGGCTCCATTCTCAGGTCCCGCTCGTGGCGGCGGCGATCAAACAGGTCGACCCGGACTGCCGCGTCGCCTACTGCATGACCGACGGTGCCTCGCTTGCCCTGCCCCTCTCCGATGTCGTCCGAGCGAGCGTGGCTGCGGGTCTCATCGACTCCACGATCACCTGCGGGCAGGCCTTCGGCGGAGCGCACGAGGCGGTCAACCTGCACTCGGGGCTCCTCGCTGCACGCTACGTGGCCTCGGCGGGGGTCGCGATCGTCGCGATCGGTCCGGGAGTGGTCGGGACCGCCACGCCGTTCGGTCATGGCGGAGTGGCGCAAGGCGAGGCCGTCAACGCGGTTGCGGCCCTGCGTGGCATCCCGATTCTGGCGCTGCGGCTCTCGTTCGCCGACAGCCGAGACCGTCACCGCGTCGTGAGCCACCACACCATGAGCGCGCTGACCCGCGTCGCGCTGGCTCCGGCGCTCGTGGCAGTTCCCGAGCTTCCCGCACCGCAGGCCGAGCAGGTCGAGGTGGCCTTGGAGAACGGCGGCGTGTGGCAGCTTCACACGCGGTCGCAGGCGAAGCGCGGCGCCGAGTGTGCGCCGGACCTGCGAGGCGTGGAGGTCACCACGATGGGTCGCGGTCCGGCGGATGACCCGGCCTTCTTCGCCGCGGCCTTCGCTGCGGGAGTCACTGCCGTCAACGTCCGCCGGAGCCAGGCGGAAGCTGAAGACAGCTCAGAGCGCGACTGAAGGTAGCGTCCCTAGCGTACGGTCAGCGTAGAGGGCGACGCGCCCTCCATCGTCACCTTGGTGTCCCCGGAGGTCGCAGTGGCGTAGTACGTGTACTCGCCCGACTTGCTGGGGGCCTTCGCGGTCGAGCGCCAGGTCTGGGTCGAGCCCGACGTGGACACCTTCTCCAGCGTGTATGTCTCGTCGTAGCTTCCCGACTTCGCCTTGATCCGCATCGTCACCGTCTCGGGTGACCCCTTCACCTTCGCCGTCATGGTGATCGTGTCGGACGCGTCCACGAGGTCCGGCTGTATCTCACGCGAGACGACAGTGAGCGATGCAGGCAGTCTCCGATGACGCCTTCTTCGCGTCGGCCTTCGCCGAGTCGATCTCTTCGGTCAGCTGCGCATTCGCCTCGACCAGCGCCGCCGCGGACGCCTCGGAGCTGGCGAGCCGGGTCTCGAGCGCCGCCACCTTGGCGTTGGCGTCGGAGACTTGGCCCGACAGTTCGGTCCGTGCGGCATCGATCTTCTTGGCGGCGGCCATCTGGCCGTAGAAGTACATGGCGAGCAGCCCGACGCACAGGCCGATGATCAGAGAGGCGATCACCCATCCCCAGAACCTGCTCTCCTGCATGCGCATGTACGCCATCGGTGGTCTCCCTCTCAGGCCGTCCGGTCCGGCTGTTCTCCATTGCATCATAGTATGAGATGCTCCAGAGGTCGCATGGGGGACCGTTTGCGTCTTGAACCCCGCCCCGCTTGGCGTAGACTGATGCAGGTTTGCCTGTTCTCTATACATGCGCGGCACGTGCTACGCCGCCGCGTCTGACCGGATAGCCGAAGACTGAAAGGGAGTGCGCACGTGATCGTTGGAGTGCCCAAGGAGATCAAGAACAACGAGTTCCGAGTGGGGATGACGCCGGGCGGCGCGCGCGAGTTCGTCGCGCACGGCCACACGGTTCTCATCGAGAAGTCCGCCGGCGACGGTTCCTCGTTCACTGACGGGGAGTACCTCGGTGCCGGTGCAGAGCTCGTCGACACCGCCGATGAGGTCTTTGCTCGCGCCGACATGATCGTCAAGGTCAAGGAGCCGCAGGCGGTCGAGATCGAGCGGCTGCGCCCCGGGCAGATCCTCTACACCTACCTGCACCTCGCCCCCGACTACGAGCAGACCATGGGCCTCCTCGGCTCCGGCGCCGTGGGCATAGCGTACGAGACCGTCGAGCTTCCCAACCACTCGCTTCCGCTTCTGGCGCCCGATGTCCGAGGTCGCCGGCCGCATGGCCGCACAGGTGGGCGCGACGTACCTGCAGAAGCCGTTCGGCGGCCGTGGCGTGCTCATGGGCGGCGTACCCGGCGTGCTCCCGGCCAACGTGGTCGTGCTCGGCGCCGGGGTCGTCGGCATCAACGCCGCCTACATCGCGTGCGGCATGGGCGCCCACGTGAGCGTCCTCGACGTCAGCCTGGATCGTCTGCGCTACATCGACGAGCTCTGGGGCAACCGCATGCGGACCATCTACTCGAGCAAGCACAACATCGAAGAGGCGGTCTACGCGGCCGACCTGGTCATCGGTGCTGTTCTGCTCCCGGGCGCCAAGACCCCGTACCTGATCACCAAGGACATGCTCCCCAACATGAAGCGCGGTTCGGTCGTCGTCGACGTCTCGGTCGACCAGGGTGGTTGCATCGAGACGACGCACGCCACGACACACGCCGATCCCACGTACTTCGTTGACGGCGTCCTGCACTACGGCGTCGCCAACATGCCCGGGGCCGTGCCGAACACCTCGACACTCGCTCTCACCAACGCCACTCTGCGCTACGGCCTCGCCATCGCCGACAAGGGCTGGAAGCAGGCTGTCGCAGATGACGCGTCCTTGGCCAAGGGCGTCAACATCCTTGAGGGCAAGGTCACCTACGCGCCGGTCGCCGAGGCGCTCGGTCTCGACTACACCTCACTGGAGTCACTGATCGCGTAGGACCGCCGTATCTTCCTGAGTCGCTCTCCGATGGCCGTCCCTTGCAGGGCGGCCATCTGCGTTCACCGAGAACACGTTGCGCTTCGTCGTCCCTCGTCCTAACGTGGAGCTTGCCGAGGATTCTCGGCCTGGGGAGGGAGAGCCCATGCTTGGCTTCGTAGGACTCATCGTCCAGATCGCGGCAGTCCTATTCGGAGTCCTCGTGCTGCTGTGGGTCGTTGGTTTCCGCGTGATCCGCAGCGACAAGGTTGCGGTCGTCGAGAAGTGGTGGAGCCTCAGGGGCTCGATCAAGGACGCCATCATCTCGTTGCACGGGGAGGCGGGGTATCAGCCCAACGTGCTGCGAGGCGGCATCCACTTCCGCTCGCCGCTCATGTACAAGGTTCATGTCATGCCGCTCGTGACGATCTCGCAGGGCAAGATCGGCTACGTCTTCGCGCGTGACGGCGTTCCGCTCCCACCGGGGCAGACGCTGGGCAAGGTGATCCCCGGTAACACGTTCGAGGACGTCCGGGCGTACATGCAGGGCGGCGGCCAGCGGGGTCCGCAGCGCCAGATTCTCCGGGAAGGCACCTACGCGTTCAACTTGGCGCAGTTCATCATCATCACGGAGGCGCAGATCTACTACCTGCCGATGGGCTCGGCGGCAGACCAAAGCACGATCCAGATGATGGCCCAGCACCTGAACTCCGTCGACGGATTCAACCCCATCGTGATCAAAGGCGCCGACGACATGACCGGCATCATGACGGTCAACGACGGTCCCTCGTTGCCGATGGGTGACATCATCGCGCCTAACGTCGGCGACAAGCAGGGCGACCCCAACTACCACAACAACTTCCAGGACCCCGAGGCGTTCCTCGCCGGCGGGGGATTCCGCGGTCGCCAGTACCAGGTGCTCACGGAGGGCACGTACTTCGTCAACCGGCTCTTTGCCACGGTCGAGCTCATCAACAAGATCGTCGTACCGGTTGGCTACGCGGGTGTCGTGGTCTCGTACTACGGCCCCAAGGGCGCCGACACGTCCGGTGAGGAGTACCGACATGGCGAGCTGGTCACCATGGGTAATCGCGGCGTGTGGAGCGAGCCGCTCATGCCGGGCAAGTACGCCTTCAACACGTATGCCGGCTCGATCAGCATGGTGCCGACCACCAATATCATCCTCAAGTGGATAGCCGGGCAGACCGGGGACCACAACTTCGACGAGAATCTCGCCGAGGTCAGCCTCATAACCAAGGATGCCTTCGAGCCGCTGCTGCCGCTCTCGGTGGTCATTCACATCGACTACAAGAAGGCGCCACTCGTCATCCAGCGCTTCGGTGACATCAAGATGCTCGTCAACCAGACGCTCGACCCGATGGTCTCGGCGTACTTCAAGAACGTCGGGCAGACCAGAACGCTCATCGAACTGCTCCAGCAGCGCTCCGAGATTCAGGCCAAGTCGAGCGTGGAGATGAAGGAGCGCTTCGAGCACTACAACCTTGAGCTCGAAGAGGTTCTCATCGGCACGCCCCACTCGGTTCCGGGGGATGACAAGATCGAGCAGATCCTCATGCAGCTCCGTGACCGGCAGGTCGCGGTCGAGAAGCTCGAGACCTATGAGAAGCAGCGCATCGCGGCGGACAAGGAGCGCGAGCTTCGGCAGGCGAACGCCGTTGCCCAGCAACAGACGGTGCTCACCGAGTCCGAGATCAACATCAGCATCCAGGAGAACGCGGGCCGCGCGGAACTGCAGCGTGCGACTCAGGACGCCGAGCGCGTCAAGACGCTCGCCGGAGCAGACGCCGAGCGCGTCAAGCTGCTCGCCGGAGGCGAGGCCGAGCGGATCAGGCTCGTTGCCGCCGCCGATGCCGACAAGGAAGCGCGCGTGGGCGTCGGTCGCGCGATCGCCATCGAAGAACAGGTCCGCGCGTACGGCGGCCCGCAACTCCAGCTCATCCAGGAGGTCATGAACCGGCTCTCACAGGCCATCGAGACCGCCGGGATACCCATCGTCCCGCAGACCTACGTGCAGACCGGCGGTCAGGGCGAAGGAGAGGGTAGCCGGCGCCAACGCATTCGGACTGCTGATGACCCTTCTCGCCACCGAGAAGCTCCAGACCACCGGCGACCTCGCCCCAGCCGACCCCGAGCAGTCCCGTGCGGCTGCCGCCATACGAGCGAGCCTCCGCGACCAGATCACCCGGGCGGTACCCGAAGCCGAGCAGCCTGAGCCGGTCCCAGCCTCGATGGCAGCGGAGAAGGCGAGCGGACCTGCCGAAAAGCCGCAGGCTCCCTCTCAAGACCCGGTCGCCGAGACGAAGTCCGGCCCAACGGATGCGGGCGCGAGCGCCGATGGCGGAGGTACCCCCACCGGGTAGAACAGCAGCATCCGGAAGCGATGACCGTGGCGCCCCGCTGATTCATGCAGGGCGTCACGTGTGTGTCTTGGCGGTGAGGCCTGCGCCTATACTGGCGTCATGAACTCCTACGTCGCCGAGTACCTGAGTCATCTGGCCGTCGAGCGCGGCTCTTCTCGGCACACCATCGCGGCCTACGGTCGCGATCTGAGTGACTACGTCGGGTTCCTCTCCGGCCGTGGCGTGGACGACCTCACGGCGGTCACACGAGACGACGTGACCGCCTTCGTGAGCGAGCTCTGGGACCGCGGGCTTGCGCCCAGCACGGTCGAGCGTCGCGTCGCGGCGGTCAAGGGCCTTCACAAGTTTCTGGTCCGGGAGGGGATCACCGACAACCACCCCACCGCCCGCCTGCCGCTCCCCAAGGTCCCCGAACGATTGCCGGAGGTCGTCTCGATACACGACATCGACCGGCTGCTGGGGCAACCGTTCCCCGACTCACCGGCCGGGCTGCGCGACCGCGCTCTGCTCGAGACGCTGTACGGCTGCGGGCTCCGGGTGAGCGAGCTGACCGGACTCGATCTCTCGGGCCTCGACCTGTCGGCCGGCTACGTCAGGGTGCTCGGCAAGGGTGGAAAGGAGCGGATCGTGCCGATCGCCGGGATGGCCGTGCACGCCTTGGACGCCTACCTCAGACTCGGACGGCCCTCTCTGCACCCGAAGCACTCGGTTCGCGGGGTCGACACCTCCGCGGTGTTCGTGAACGTGCGTGGGACGCGCATCTCCCGGCAAGGCGTGTTCGGCATCGTCAGGGCGTACGGGGCACGAGTCGGTCTGACCCTGCATCCGCACACACTGCGTCACTCCTTCGCCACCCACCTGCTGGAGGGAGGCGCGGATCTCCGCGCCCTGCAGGAGATGCTGGGGCATGCGGACATCACCACGACGCAGGTCTACACACACGTCGATCGGCGCCACATCCGGGAGGAGTACCTCTCGACCCATCCTCGTGCCCGAGTTCGTTGAGTTCCGGCGCACTGAGCCCGCGCTGGGAGGTTTTTCCGCCCCATTCGGCATGGGATGGGTAGAATGGTGGAGACAGTACAGTCCCAGTCCTGAGGAGGGAGATCTCTGTGAGATCTAAGTGGGTCAAATACGCGGCCGCCGTGCTCGCCGTTGGTCTTGTCGGCGCCCTGATCGCAGGGTGCTCCGGCGGTTCCGGCAGCGGATCCGGCTCGACCACCGAACCGAAGACCACCGTGAAGGCGGCCATGGTCACCGACATCGGCGGACTGGGGGACAAGTCCTTCAACGACCTGTCTGCGGCCGGTCTCGAGAAGGCTTCCGCGGAGCTGGGGGTTGAGACCAAGGTCGTGGAGTCCAAGGCTCCGACCGACTACGAGAGCAACCTGACGCAGCTCGCGAACGCGGGCTACAATCCGATCTTCGCCGTTGGATTCCTGATGACCGATACGGTCACCAAGGTTGCAACGCGACCCCGGACGTGACCTACGGTGGCATCGACGAGTTCTTCGATCCCACGATCCCCAACGTCGTCGGCATCACCTTCAAGGAGGCGGAGGCCGGGTATCTCGCCGGCGTTCTTGCCGCTTCTCTGACCTCCCAGCCCACCCTCGACCCGCGGATCAACGACAAGCTGATCATCGGGTTCGTCGGCGGCATGGAGATCCCGCCGGTTCAGGCGTACCAGGCCGGATACATCGCCGGCGCCAAGGCGACCAATCCCGCCGTCGAAGTGAAGAGCATCTACACGGGCTCCTTCACCGACCAGCAGAAGGGCTTCGAGGCTGGCAAGGCGCTCATCGAGCAGGGCGCTGACATCGTCTTCGCTGCTGCCGGTCAGACCGGGCTGGGTACCGCCAAGGCCTGCCAGGAGAACAAGGCGCTCTTCATCGGCGTCGACTCCGACCAGTTCCTGACGATTCCGGCCATCGGCGACACCATCCTCACGTCCGCCGTCAAGAAGATCGACGTCGCGGTCTTCGAGACCATCAAGAAGGCGGTTGACGGCACCCTCAAGGGCGGCGTGAACGAGGCACTCGGAATCAAGGAAGACGCCGTTGGCCTTGCGCCGTACCACGATTGGGACGCCAAGGTCCCGGCCGAGACCAAGAAGCAGGTCGACGCTGCCAAGGTCGGAATTGCGGATGGCTCCATCACCGTTCCGAGCAAGTAGACGGCAAAGCCGGATCACTTGTGAGCCGTTGAGTACACCAGGGGCGGCCGGCCGAGCCGGCCGCCCCTGACACGCAAGGGAGCCTTCATGCCCGAGAGCCGAGTGCCCGTTCCCGAGACATCTTCTTCTGCCTGCGATGGGCGGACGCCGATCCTGCAGTCTCTCTCACGTCACCAAGCGGTTCCCGGGTGTTCTCGCCGTCGACGACGTCTCGCTCGACGTGCACTGTGGCGAGGTCGTCGCGCTGCTGGGCGAGAACGGGGCCGGGAAGTCGACCCTCATGAACGTCGCGTACGGGCTGCTCGGCGCCGATGCGGGTCAGATCGTCATCGACGGTGCGGTGGTCGAGGTCAAGGGCCCGCGCCAGGCGATCGACCTGGGCGTCGGAATGGTTCACCAGCACTTCATGCTGGTCGAGACACAGACGGTCACGGAGAACATCGTCCTAGGACTTGAGCCCACCAGGTTCGGCGTCATCGAGCGCGATCGGGCACGCGAAGAAGTCCTGCAGATATCGGAACGCTACGGCCTCAAGGTGGACCCGGACGCGCGCGTGATGGACCTCTCCGTAGGCATGCAGCAACGGGTCGAGATCCTCAAGGCGCTGTTCCGCAAGGCGCGCATCCTCATCCTCGACGAACCCACGGCGGTGCTGACGCCTCAGGAAGTACACGAGCTCTTCGAGATAGTCCGCCAGCTCGTGGACGAGGGCCTCGCGGTGGTGATCATCACCCACAAACTCGACGAGGTCATGGAGTTCTCTGACCGGATCGTGGCGATGAGGGCCGGGAGAGTGGTGGGGGAGACGAGACCCACCGAGACCGACGAGGCGGGGCTCGCCAAGATGATGGTCGGCCGTGACGTCGTGCTCAGAATCGACAAGCAGCCGTCGACGGCCGGGGCGCCCGTCCTCAAGATCACGGACCTTCATGTGGATGACGACCGGAAGCTCGAGGCCGTACGCGGAATCTCGCTCGAGGTGCGAGAGGGCGAGATCGTGGGGATCGCCGGTGTCTCGGGCAACGGTCAGAGCGAGCTCATCGAATCCATCATCGGGCTGCGACGGCCGACCGCCGGCACCATCGTGCTCCGCGAGAAGGACATCACGCACGACGGACCGGCGAGTACCACCGCAGCAGGGGTGTCGGTGATACCCGAGGACCGCCAGAGGCGCGGGCTGGTCCTGGAGTTCGACCTGGTGGAGAATATCGCGCTCGGCGACCACCGAAGGGCTCCGTACTCACATCGCGGACTTCTGGACCGCAAAGCGATGGAGGCCGTGGCCAAGAAGCGTATCGACGACTTCGATATTCGAACGCCGAGCGAGTTCGTGGCGGCCGCGAATCTCTCCGGCGGGAACCAGCAGAAGGTCGTCGTCGCCCGAGAGCTCGGCCGCGATCCGGAGTTGCTCATCGCCGGGCAGCCGACGCGTGGCCTTGACGTCGGCGCGATCGAGTTCGTACACCGGCAGATCCTCGCGGCGCGGGACAACAGGAAGGCCGTGCTGATGGTCAGCATGGAACTGGAGGAGATCCAGTCGCTCTCCGACCGCATCGTGGTCATGTTCGAGGGCCGGATCGTCGCCGAGTTCGTCGGTGGAACGGCTACCGAGGAAGAGCTTGGCTACTACATGACCGGCGGCGGGAAAGCCGACCGCGATGTCGACGAAGGAAGGGCCGTCTCCAACCTGCCGAGGGGTGAAAATGTCTGACGCGATGCCACCCGTTGTCTCTTCGCCCGATGGCATGGAGAAGAGGTTCGCTCTCGAGCGCGAGCGCAGTGACCGTCTCGTGCGGATCATCACGCCGTTCATCTCGGTCGTGATCGCCCTGTTGATCGGCTCGCTGTTCATCGTGGCGTCCGGGCACAGCCCGGTGGCGGCCTTCGCAGCACTCTGGCAGGGGGCGTTCGGGACCCAGAGAGCGATAGGGGAGACGCTGCTTCGTTCCACCCCACTGATCTTCACCGGCCTCGCGCTGGCCTACGGCTTCCGCTCAGGACTGTTCAACATCGGTGCCGAGGGCCAGCTGTTTCTCGGTGGGCTCGCTGCCGCGGTGGTCGGGCTGTACGTGGGCGGGATGTCGTGGTTCGTGTCGATACCGATCATCCTCTTCTCGGCGGCCCTTGCGGGTGCCGCTTGGGCGTTCATTCCGGCCCTGATGAAGGCCAGGATCGGAGCCAACGAGGTCATCACCACGATGATGTTCAGCTACATCGGGCGCTACTTCGTCTCGTGGGTCATCAACGGGCCGATGAAGGACAAGGGCGGAATACCCCAGACGCCGCAACTGCCGCCCAACTCGATCCTGCCGCGGCTCAATGTGCTTCTGACATTCCTGAAGCCGACGCGGGCACACACGGGGATACTGCTCGCGGTGCTGGTGGCCGTCCTGGTGTGGGCTGCGCTCAAGTACACGACGCTCGGCTACGAGGCGCGAGCCGTGGGATTCAACCCGTTCGCGTCATCGGCCGGCGGTATCTCGGTCTCCTCCACCATCATCAAGTCCCTGTGCATCTCCGGCGCGCTTGCCGGACTGGCCGGTGCGGTCGAGGTGATGGGTGTCTACGGCAGGCTGTTCGACAGCTTCTCCAACGGGTTCGGCTTCACGGGGATCGCGGTGGCGCTTCTGGCGAAGAACAACCCCATCGGCGTGATACCGGCGGCGCTTCTGTTCGGTGCGCTCTCTGCCGGTGCGGGGACGATGCAGCTCGAGGCCGACGTGTCCCAGCAGGTCGTCGCCATCATCCAAGGGATCATCATCTTCCTCATCGCGGCCGAGTCGATCGTGCCGTGGGCACTGGAACGGTGGCGCAAGCGGAAGGTGGTGAGCCCCGTTGCTGTCTAGCATCGTCACCCCGGACCTCTTCGCGGCGGCCATTCGGCTCGCCACCCCGATCGCTCTGGCGGCCATCGGCGCATCGATCTGCGAGCGCTCGGGCGTGGTCAACATCGCCATGGAAGGGCTCATGCTCGTCGGCGCGTTCGGTGGGGTGATGGGGGCGCTGCTCACCGGATCGCTCTGGGTGGGTGTCGCAGCGGCGCTGGTCGCCTCGTGCCTCTTCGCCTCGCTCCACGCTTTCGCGTCCATCAACCTTCGGTCTGATCAGGTCGTCTCGGGAACCGCGATCAACATCCTCGCTATCGGGGTCACCGGCTTCCTGATCGAGATGATCTTCGGGCGCCCGGGAAACGTAGGCGTCAGCGACAGCGTCATGGCCGAGCAGGTCCTCGGTCATCCGGTGAGGACCGTGTCCACGATCAAGCCGGTCTTCAGCTTCCCGGCCGGGGGACCCGGATTCCTCGGCACCGTGTGGACGTGGATCAACACGATCTTCTTCAGCTACACGCCTATCGTGTACGCGGGCATCTTCTTCGCGATCTTCCTGACATGGGCGATGTTCCGAACACGGTGGGGATTGCGCCTTCGGGCGTTGGGCGAGCATCCCCGCGCCGCCGACACCGTCGGCATCAATGTGGTCGCAGGCCGCTGGTTCGCGGTTCTCGTCTCAGGGTTCATGGCCGGTCTGGCAGGCGCCAACCTTTCGCTCGAGCAGGTCGGGGGCTTCTCGGACTCCATGACCAACGGCCGCGGGTTCATCGCGCTGGCTGCCAACATCTTCGGGCGCTGGATCCCCGGCGGCGCGTATCTGGCCTCGCTCCTGTTCGGGTTCGCCGACGCGCTCCAGCTGAAGCTTCAACTCTTCAGCAGCACCATCAGGATCCCGCCGCAGTTCTTCCTCATGCTGCCCTACGTGCTGACCGTCATCGTGCTCGCAGGCGTCGTGGGTCGCGCCGTCGCGCCCGCCGCGCTCGGTAAGCCGTACAAGGCCAAGGGCTAGTCCGAGAGGGACTCGCCGACAACGTCAGACAGAGGGGCCTTCCTCGTCATCGGGGAAGGCCTCACGCTCTTCAGGCGCTCCGTCGGCGTCCGGAGGGATCGCTCGCAGCCTGCCCACCGCCACGATCACGACGACGACCATCAGCAGGAGCACGAGGTCCATCGGCATCTCAGGTCGCCAGCTCCCGCGCAGCAGTGAGCGCACTACATACAGGCAGGCAACGATGACGGGCACCGACCACAGCGGGAGCCGCACACTCGGTCTTGGAAGCACGACGGTGTCTCTCTCCTCGGTCGGTCTACTCGGCCGGAGTAGCGGATTCCTCATCGGGAGCGGCGTCCGAGGCTGACTCGTCGACAGCATCGCGTGCCGCGAGCCTGCGCCGCCTGCGCGAGCGCCAGACGAGCACCACCAAGGCGACGAGCAGCAGGACCGGTGCAAGTGCGATCGTCAGGGTGATGAGGGCGCGGATCACGGCTGCAGCGGCCTGGAACCCGCTGGTCACCGCCGCCGAGAACCCCCAGGTTCCGCCGGTGGGCTGCACCAAGGCCCCGGGCGCTGACAACGCCAGCGTCAGGGTCGCCATCGCCGTCTGGCGGTCAAGGTAGGCGATCTGCGCCTGCATCGCTTCGATCTCGCCGCGGACTCGTGAGAGCTCGCTCTCGATCAAGAGCATCTCACTGACCTTGGTCGCCTTGTCGAAGAAGCTACGAAGCCGGATCTCCTCTGCCTGCAGGTTCTTGAGCCGCGCCGAGAGATCGACGTACTGCTGCGTGACATCGCTCTGAGCAGCCGACTGGGTCAGTACCTTGCCGAGCTTGGCGGCCTGCGCCTCGACCGACGCCAGCTTCTGGGACGGGACGCGCAGCGTGACCATGGCGCTGCTTGACGGTGAGTCCGACTTCGCGGAACCGGTTCCCAGGGGCACCGGTCCGCCGACGCCTCCCTCGCCGGACTGCACGGACAGCTCCGTTATCTCGGCTGCATTCGCCGCCGCGAGGGCACGAACGGCCGCAAGTGATTTGTCGATGTCCTCGACCTGGAGCCCCATCGATGACGTGCTGACGATCATCCGATCAGAGGGAACGCTGCCAAGGGTCTTGGATTCCTGTTGTGCGATCGTCGGCTGCGCGGCGTCGCTCGGAGCGGGGGGAGCGACTGCGTTCAGGCCGCCCGATACGGCGCCGCCGGATTCCGAGACGGTGTCCGGGGCGGTTGTGCGTGCCAACGAGCATCCCGCCGACGTGGCGAGCAGAGCGGCGACGGCTACTGCGATCCCGATGCGTCGTACCTGACGGAGCTGGGCCTTCATGGTCGGGCCTCCTGTCGGATCGTCTCGGAAAGAACGACAAACGCCCTCGCCGCGATAGGAAGCGGGAGAGCGTCTGACAGGTACTCAGAAGGTCGAAGAAGGCTAGACGTCCGCCTTCTTCTCGTCCTCGAGCTTCTTCAGCGTTGTGGCTGCGTAGGCACCGAGACCGATGCCCACCGCCACTACGACGAAGAACGCGAGGATCAGCACGTTGACAACAGCTGCAGCCCAGTTGGCGGTCATGTGACCGGTCCCTCCGTGTCGGCGAAATGAATCAACCTGATTCTACCCGCACGGTTGCCGCTACGGCAAACAGCTTCTGCACCCGTCCTCCGCGCCGTCCTTCCGACTGCCTGTCTCTGCCGTTCCGCTCGTACGCTCATATGACGTCGCGGGCATCACGAAGGTTCGCGACCAGATAGGAATCCGCGCACGTGAGACGCCGGCGGTTCGTTCGCCGGCTTCAGGGAGGGACGTGGGTACCAGCGGGACGTCGTGTCATGAAATGTCATCAGAGTGTTGCATTGTGGGACGAAGTGTCATACAGTCCTACATGTTGAGCGGGGAACACGTTCGAGGGTGTTCCCGGGGGCACGGAACTGAGAGGGGGCTCGGGATGTTTCTTGGCGAGTATCAACACACGCTGGACGCCAAAGGACGCGTCTCCCTGCCCGCGAAGTTCCGCTCGGAAGTCACCGGAAGCCTCGTCGTATCCAAGGGCCTCGACAACTGCCTCTACGTGTACTCGGCCGAGGAGTACCGAAGCTTCGTGGAGGATCTGACGTTGGGCAACGACTTCAACTCCAAGCAGCGTCACCTTCGCAGGTTCTTCGTGGCGGGGGCGCAAGAGGTCGAGCTCGACTCGGCAGGACGTATCTCACTGTCGCCGGCGTTGCGCGACTACGCCGGGCTGAAGAAGGAGATCGCCGTCACGGGCAACGGGAACCGGATCGAGATCTGGGACTCCAAGGCCTGGGCGACCTACAACAGCGAGGCCGAAGGTTCGATCGAAGACCTCGCTGAAGGACTGGCCGAAGCCGGCCTGTTCTAAGCCTTGACAATGGAATACCGGCACACCCCAGTTTTGCTGGCCGAGGTCACGCAGCAACTTTCGCCGCAGACCGGTTCGATCATCGTCGACTGCACCTTAGGCGGGGCAGGACACGCGAAACGGCTTCTAGACCTCGTTGTGCCCACGGGAGTACTCGTGGGGATCGACCAAGACGACGCAGCACTTGACGCAGCAGCAGTCACACTCCGCCTCGGCCAGCAAATACCACAAGAGAACGTCGTTCTCTTGAAGGGGAACTTCGGGGACCTCGACGGCCTGCTCTCCACGGCCCAGATCCCCTACGTCGACGGGTTCTTGTTCGACCTCGGCGTAAGCTCCCCGCAACTCGACATCCCCGGGCGCGGCTTCTCCTACATGGAGGATGCGCCCCTGGATATGCGGATGGACCCGGGTCAACGCGCCCTTACCGCAGCAGAGGTCATCGCCACCTACTCCGAAGCAGACCTCGCCCGGATCATCCGTGACTATGGGGAAGACCGGTGGGCAAAGCGCATCGCAGCTTTCATCGTAGCCGCGCGAGCCCGCCGCCCCATTGAGACCACACACGAGCTCGTCGATGTCATCAAGGCCGCGGTTCCTGCAGCGGCCCGCCGAGAAGGACCTCATCCTGCCAAGCGCACGTTCCAGGCCCTGCGCATCGAGGTCAACCAGGAGCTCGAGGTCCTACAGACGGCGCTCGAGTCCGCCACTCGGTGGCTTCGGCCCGGCGGGCGGATCGCGGTCATCAGCTACCACTCGCTGGAAGACCGCATCGTGAAGGTCTTCTTCGCCGAGCAGGCACGAGCGTGCACCTGCCCGCCGGATCTGCCCGTCTGCACCTGCGACACCGTGCCGGTACTCCGAGTCCTCACGCGCAAGGCGATCGTGCCCGGCGCCGAGGAGATCGAGGCCAACCCGCGCGCCCGCAGCGCGAAGCTGCGGGCCGCAGAGAAGCTCTGATCGTGAAGAATCCCGGGTACCATGCCCGGCTGGTGGGGCGAGGAGGTGTTCGGCCATGGGACTACCCGCGTTACGACATGAGTCGCACACCGCAGCCGCTCGTCCACACCTTCGCGTAGTCGCCCCTGCCAAGAAGACGTCGTCGTCGAAGCGACGCCGCGTGTCTCACGCAGCGGCGTATCAGGGGTTCGTGTTCTTCGCGGTGGCCGTCGCTGCCATCGCGCTCCTGGGAGTGGGCCGTGTCTGGCTCTCGGTCCAAGCCACGCAGGCATCGATCGATTCGACGAACCTGCGACAGCAGATCAAGAACGAGCGCTATCGGGGCGACCTGCTCGAAGTCCAGCAGAGCGCTCTGGCGACACCTTCGCGTATCCTTGCAATCGCGAGCGGGAGTCTCGGGATGGCACCGGCCACCTCCGTGATCTACCTGCGCCTGAAGAAGGACGAAGTCACGCCGGTGGCTTCGGCTGGCACAGGGACGGCCGACAAGCACGGAGTCGGCATTCTGGAGCGGGCAATGGATATCGCGGCCGGCGAGGCGCAGGTACTGCTGGTGGGCGATGTCGGTCTCGCGTCCTCGCGATAGGAGCCGGACAGGAGGTAGCGTGGCGCCAAAGCGCAGACGGCCGCCGGGAAGCGGCCGCTTCACGTTCATCCTCCTGATGTGCTCAACGCTCCTGCTCGTGATCGTCGTCCGGCTCGTCTGGGTCCAGGTCGTCAATGCCCCGGCGTACTCTGCCAAGGCGACTGCCCAGAGGATGCGAGACATCGAGCTCCCCGCCCGTCGGGGGACCATCTACGACCGCGAGGGCGAGCCGCTCGCGGTGAGCGTGGATGCGCGAACCGTCTACGCCGCGCCCAATACGATCAAGGACAAGGCGGGAGCCGCGCAGGCGCTCGCTTCAGTACTGGGCGGTTCTCCGAAGAGCTACCAGTCCAAACTGGCCAAGGACAGCGGGTTCGTCTATATCGCGCGTGCAGTCGACGTCGACCAGGCCAAGTCGCTCGAGGCGCTCAACATCAAGGGTATCGGCTTTCTTGAAGACTCGCGCCGGCTCTACCCGTCCGGAGAGCTTGCCTGTCAGGTGCTCGGCTTCGTCGGCAACGAAGGTCGCGGACTTGCGGGAATAGAGAAGCGCTATGACGATGTGCTCGGCGGTCGTGCGGGTGTGCTGCTGGGCGAGCGGGACCCCTACGGCCGCCCGATCCCCGGTGGGGTGCAGAAGAGCATCGACCCGATCGACGGGCATGACATCGTCCTCGCGATCGACAAGGACATCCAGTACCACACGCAGACCGAACTCGCCAAGGCAGTCAAGGAGTTCGGCGCCAAAGGCGGCTCGATCGTCGTCATGAACCCTCGAAACGGCGAGATCTACGCGATGGCCTCGACACCCGGCTTCAACCCGAACGAGTATCGAAAGGCGAACTCCGACGGCTTCCGCAACAGGCCCGTCTCCGACGCCTACGAGCCCGGTTCCACGATCAAGTCGCTCACCGCCGCAGCGGTCATCGACAAAGGGCTCTACAAGCCTTCGTCGAGATTCGATCTGCCTTCGACGCTGACCATCGCCGGCCGCACCATCCACGAGTCGCACGACCGCGGCAACGTCGACTGGTCGCTGACGGACATCGTCACCAAGTCCTCCAACATCGGAGCGGTGAAGCTGGGCCTGAAGCTCGGGAAGCGGCGTCTGTACGACTACTTCTCGGCGTTCGGCCTGACCGAGACCACCGGCGTGGACTATCCGGGCGAGGCACGCGGCTGGCTACCGGTGCCATCGGCGTGGTCGGCAAGCTCGATCGCCAACATCCCGTTCGGCCAAGGAGTCTCGGCGACTCCGCTGCAGCTGTGCCGGGCGGTCTCGGCTCTGGCGAACGAGGGCGAGATCGTGACCCCCCACTTTCTGCTGAAGGTGCCCGAGGACCCCGACATGGAGCTGACCTGGCCCAAGCGGCGTGCCATTTCGCCGGAGGCGGCCAGGTCGACCACTCAGATGCTCAAGAACGTGGTCATGGAAGGCACGGGCACCGAGGCGGCCGTGAGCGGTTATGAAGTCGCCGGCAAGACGGGGACAGCACAGGTCGCCTTGAAGAACGGGCTCGGGTACGCGGAGGGAACGTACATCTCGTCGTTCATCGGCTACCTCCCGGCCGACGACGCCCAGGTGCTCATCTCAGTCAAGATCGACGAGCCGAGCAATGCCATCTATGGCGGTGTCGTGGCGGCGCCGACGTTCTCCAAACTCGCGCAGTTCTCGGTCGAACACCTCAAGATCCCGCCCACGACCACCAAGAGCCGACCCCCGACGAGCACGGTTGAGCCTTCTGACTCCGAGGACTCGGACCAGTGAGCAGCATGGTAGAATCGGCGGCTGGACGAGCGGAAGTGCCGATGACCGAAGCACTGATGACCAACCTATTGCGCGGTGTCGGAGCGACGCCGCTGAGCGCTTCGGATGCGACGGTAGGGGGGATCGCCTACCGTTCGGACAACGTGTGTCCGGGCGACGCGTTCTTCTGCGTCCGGGGGTTCTCGCACGACGGTCACGACTTCGCCGAGGATGCGCAGAGCAGGGGTGCGTCGGCGTTCATCGTTGAGCGGGAGTTGACCGCCATTCACGCGCCGCAGTTCCTGGTGACGGACTCGCGCGTAGCGCTCGCGCTCGCTGCCGCGGAGTTCTACGACCATCCGAGCCGGAGCATGGACCTGGTCGGGATCACGGGGACCAACGGCAAGACGACCACCACGTACCTGCTCGACTCGATCATGCGGGCGGCGGGGCGTGTGACCGGAATCGTCGGGACGGTCGAGACACGAGTCGCGGGAGAGCGGGTCGCATCGAACCGGACGACGCCGGAGTCCTCGGACCTCGAAGCATTGCTGGCTCGTATGCGCGACGCGGGCGTTTCGGCCGCGGCGCTCGAGGTTTCGAGCCATGCGATCGATCTGCACCGCGTCGACGGTCTTCGCTTTGCGGTCGCGGCATTCACGAACCTGACCCAGGACCATCTGGACTACCACAGCACGCTCGAGGAGTACTTCTCGGTGAAGCGCAGGCTGTTCACGGACTTCGACGTGGCCGCCCGTGTCGTCAACATCGACGATGCCGCGGGGGCGGAACTGTCTGCCGCGCTCCCGGATCCCATCACGGTGGGGCTTGACGAGTCAGCGTCGGTACGAGCCCGCAACGTGGTGCTCTCCGCTCTCGGCGCGCGCTTCGAGTTGGTCGTGCAAGGGAGCGTAGTCCCCGTGGCGCTGCCTTTGTCGGGCGCGTACAACGTCAGCAACGCGCTGGTGGCGGCCGGTTGCGCTCTTGCGTGCGGCATCGATCTGGCCACCGTCGTTCGCGGCCTCGAGGGGGCGCCTCAGGTTCCGGGGCGCCTGGAGCGGGTCGACGACGGGGGCGCGTTCGCCGTGATCGTCGACTACGCGCACACGCCGGACTCCCTGGAGAAGGCCATCCGGGCCGTGAAGGCGGTCACCCCGGGCCGGGTCATCGTGGTGTTCGGATGCGGGGGGGACCGGGATCCTGACAAGCGGGCCGCTCATGGGAACGGCCGCGGGCGTCTCGGCGGACGAGGTCATCGTGACGAGCGACAACCCGCGCTCGGAGGATCCCGTGGGGATCATCCTCCAGATCGAGGACGGCCTCCGTCTCACGGGGGCTTCGTGGCAGGTCGAGGTGGACCGCGGGCGTGCCATCGCACGCGCGATCGCACTCGCCGAGCCCGGCGATTCTGTCTTGATCGCAGGAAAGGGACACGAGGACTACCAGATCTTCGCCGACCGCACGGTGCACTTCGACGACCGCGAGGTCGCCAGGCGCGAACTGCAGGCATCATGCTGACGGCCACGGTCGAGACCATCCTCGCAGCTACGGGCGGTACGTTGGTCTTCGGCTCGCCCGATGTCGTGGGAAACGACGTGGCGGTGGACTCGCGCGAGGTGGTCGCCGGTTGCGTGTTCTTCGCGCTCCGCGGAGAGCGCGTCGACGGACACGACTTCCTCAAGCAAGCGATCTCCGCCGGCGCACGTGTGCTGATCGTCTCGCGCGGGGACGACGAGCTTTCGGGCGTCTTGCACCATGCCGTCGGCAGAGAGGTCGCCGCGATTCGGGTGGACGACTGCGCCAAGGCGCTTCAGGACCTGGCGGCGTTTCACCGCTCACGGCTCACCTGTGCGGTCGTAGGCGTGACCGGTTCGACAGGCAAGACCACCACCAAGGACTTCCTCGACTCGGTGCTTCGGTCGTCGATGCGTGTCATTTCGACCCAGGGCAACCAGAACAACGAGCTGGGCGTGCCGATGACGGTGTTGCGTGCCGGAGCCGACACCGAAGTGCTCGTCGTCGAGATGGGCATGCGGGGGCTCGGACAGATCGCGGACCTTTGCGCCGTCGCGCGGCCTACGATCGGGCTCGTGACGAACGTGGGCGTGACGCACATCGAACTCCTGGGCACCCAGGATGCAGTGGCGAGCGCCAAGGGTGAGCTCGTCCGCGCGCTCGACTCTCACGGTGCCGCGTTCCTCAACGGTGATGACACGTTCAGCCCTGCGATCGCCGAGACGTCGCTCGCGCCCGTGACCTACTACGGCCTCTCGGAACGGTGCACCGTGCGCGCGGAGGGCATCGAAGTCGATACTCGCAGTCACGCCTCCTTCGAACTCGTCACTGACGAGGGCAGGGTGCGTGTGTCGCTCTCGGTTCCCGGCCGACACAACGTCTACAACGCGCTTGCCGCGGCGTCCGTCGGGCTGTACCTCGGGGTTGGTCTCGACACTGTCGCGACCGCGCTCGGTTCGGCTGAACTGACCGCGATGCGCATGCAGACGTTCGTCTCGGCTGACGGCATCACGGTGATCAATGACGCGTACAACGCCAATCCCGTCTCCATGCAGGCGGCCGTCGTCACACTGGCCGAGATGGAGTCGGCCGAACGGCGCATCGCGGTCCTCGGCGATATGGCGGAACTCGGCTCGCTGACCGAACTCGCGCACTTCCGAGTCGGCGAGGTCGTGGCGCGGCTCCCGGTCGACGTGCTCGTGACCGTGGGACCGCGGGCGCGGCACATCGCGGACGGCGCGCGAGCCGAGGGTATGTCGATCGACCACATCCACGCGTGCGCGACCGCCGGGGAAGCCACCGCGACCCTGCGCGGGCTTCTCCGTCACAATGATGCGGTGCTCGTGAAAGCGTCGCGTGTCATGGGCCTGGAGTCAGTCGTCGAAGAGATCGTGAGCCCGGCGTGATCCGGTTCGCCCAATACCCCACCTACCAGGTGTTCCTGGCCGTCGTCATCGCGATGGTCTCGGCGGCGTTGCTCTTTCCGCTGTGGATCCGCTTGCTGCGTGTGCGCAATATCGGTCAGCAGGTCAGGGCCGACGGACCGCAGGGCCACCTGGTCAAGCAGGGCACACCTACCATGGGCGGCGTCCTGATTCTGCTCGTGGTGACCGCTACGTTCCTCGTCGAGGGGCGCACGTCTCGGCTGAGCCTGCTGGCGCTCGGGGCGATGCTGGGCTGCGGTCTGCTCGGCTTCATCGACGACTGGTCGAAGGTTTCGCACGAGCGTTCACTCGGCTTGCGCCCCCGCGCCAAGCTGTTCTGGCAAGGCGTTGTCGCTGTGGTGTTCGGGCTGCTCGTCGTCAACTGGGGCGGGTTGTCGACATGGGTGCAGGTGCCGCTCGCCAACGCTCGGCTCGATTTCGGCATACTCACGACCACGATTCCTGTTGCGGGAGTGGCGATCGTGGTGCCATGGCTGTACTTGGCTCTGGTCTTCATCATGGTGGCAGGCATGAGCAACGCGGTGAACCTCACCGACGGACTCGACGGGCTGGCGGCCGGCACGGTGACGATCGTCGCGCTGGCCTTCGCGGGCATCGCCTTTCGCCAGAACGCGCTGCCCTCGGCGCTGCTTGCGGCCGCTGTCGCCGGTGCCTGCATCGGCTTCCTCTGGTACAACAGCTATCCCGCGGACATCTTCATGGGGGACACCGGCTCGCTCGGCCTCGGGGCGCTCATCGCCGCTCTGGCCGTGATCACCAAGACGGAGTTGCTCCTGCTCGTGATCGGGGGGATCTACGTGGCCGAGACACTCTCAGTGATCCTCCAGGTTGCCTCGTTCAAGCTCACGGGCAAGCGGATCTTCCGAATGGCCCCGATCCACCATCACTTCGAGATGCTCGGCTGGTCCGAGACCAAGGTGATGGTCCGGTTCTGGATCATCACCGGCATTCTGGCCGGGCTCGGCTTCGCGATGTACTTCGTGGGCACGGTCGTCGCGAGGGCCAAGTGACCTCGATGGGCGACATTCTCGTGCTTGGCCTGGGCCGGAGCGGCCGCGAGGCGGCGCGCATCGCTGCGATTCTGGTCTCGGATGGCCGTGCGCGTTCGGTGACCGCTCTGGACTCGGCTCAGACCGTCGAGCTGCAGCAGGTCGCCGAGCGTCTCAGGTCACTCGGCGTGCGCGTGGTCTTGGGCGCGACCACGGTGGAGGGCCGTTTCGGCGTCTGCGTCGCGAGCCCGGGGATTCCGCCCCACGCCGACCTGATGAAGGCGGCTGCCGTGGCGGCCGACAGGGTCATCTCCGAAGTGGAGTTCGCATTCCTGCTCTCCTCGCAGCCCTGGATCGCCATCACCGGTACCAACGGCAAGACGACCACCACCGCACTGGTGACTCATCTGCTCAACACGGCGGGCATCCCGGCGCGCTCGGTCGGCAACTACGGACCGCCCGCCGTCGAGGCGGCCGTCGAAGCCTCGCGAAGCGAGGTGCTGGTCGCCGAGGTCTCGTCGTTCCAGCTGGCTCACATCGACACGTTCCACCCCAGGGTGGCAGTCCTGCTCAACATCACGCCTGACCACCTCGACTGGCATGGGTCCCTCAGCTCCTACGCCGCCGACAAGGCCCGGGTCTTTGAGAATCTCGAGGCCGGCGACACGGCGGTGATCGACGTCGACGACCCCGGATCGCGGCCGTACGCGCAGCTGCTGGAGGCCCGCGGCGTCGAGGTGGTTCGTGTCAGCCTGCTCGAGCACCATGCGTCAGGGGCCAACGCGGCAGGCGGCGTGCTCGTCCTGGAGACCCGTGGCGGCCCCGTCCGTCTGGTGCGCACCGATGAGCTGCAGATTCGGGGACCGCACAATGTCAGCAACGCGCTGGCGGCTGCGGCTGCTGCGCACGCCCTCGGCGCGACTCCGGCGGCGCTCCGATCGGGTCTCTCGTCCTTTGAGCCCATCGAGCACCGTCTCGAACCTGCAGGGGTGGTCGACGGGGCCGCCTGGTTCAACGACAGCAAGGCCACCAACCCGGATGCCGTCTTCAAGGCGCTCACCGCGTTCCCCGAGCAGCCGCTCATCGTCCTGCTCGGCGGAAGGAACAAGGGCAACGATTTCGGCCCACTCGCGGCCGCGGTCTCCGCGCGCGCGAAGGCGGCGGTTCTCTTCGGCGAGGCGCGGGGGGAGCTTGCCCGGGCCTTCCGGGGAGCGGCTGTCCATGTGGTCGAAGCAGTGAGCCTCTCAGACGCCTGCGAGGCGGCCAGGGCGCTTGCGGAACCGGGCGACGCGGTCGTTCTGTCGCCTGCTTGCGCGTCCTTCGACGAGTTCACGTCCTACGAGCACCGCGGGAAGGTCTTCAAGGGCATCGTCGCCGCGATGTCGGGGAGCGACGCCTGATGGCCCGCAAACCATACGCCGGAGGATCGGTCGCACGGTACCTGCTGCTCGGCTCGGCCGTCTTCCTCACGATCTTCGGGCTGGTCATGATCTACTCGGCCTCGTCCATCTCGGCGTTCGTGAAGGAAGGTTCCGCGACCCACTTCTTTGTGCGACAGCTCGTCTTCGTGCTGTTGGGCGGCGCGCTCGCCACCGTGGTCGCACGGTTCGACTATCGGCGCCTCCAGGGACAGCTGGGATACCAGGCGTGGTGGGTGAGCATCGCGTTGCTCGTGCTCACGTACGGGTACGGCGTGGTGCGTGGTGGTGCCCGTCGCTGGATACCGCTCGGATTCACCCAGCTCCAGCCGTCCGAGCTGACCAAGATCGCGTGCGTGCTCGTCGCAGCGGCCTTGGCCGTGGAGTGGCAGCGCGGTCGACTGGACACCAGCGAGTACCTGAAGAAGCTGGGCATCTACGTCGGAGTCCCGGCCGTCCTCATCGTCTTCCAGCCGGACCTGGGGACCGCGATCCTCATGGCGGTCGGCGTCGGGATCGTGCTGTTTCTCGGGGGCATCGAGCTCCGATGGGTCGGGCTCGCGGGCGCACTGATCGTCGCGTTCGGAGTGTTCGCCGTCGCGATCGCGCCGTATCGTCTGGCGCGCGTGACCACGGCGTTCAATCCCTGGGACGATGCCCAGGGCAAGGGTTACCAGGCTGTCCAGGCGCTTCTCGCGTTCGGTACCGGCGGCATCAAGGGAGTGGGGCTTGGGCTCTCCCGGCAGAAGTTCTTCTATCTGCCTGAGGCGCACACCGACTTCATCTTCGCGATCATCGGTGAAGAGGCCGGCCTGATCGGCACGCTCGCGGTGGTCGCCGCGTTCGTCGTCCTGCTCTATGCCGGGATACGCATCGCCACCGGCGCTCGCGATCCCTTCGGGCGGCTCGTGGCCGGTGCGCTCACCGGGATGCTGGCATTCCAGGCGGCGCTGAACATGGCCGCCGTCACAGGCATCTTCCCGGTCACCGGAAAGCCGCTTCCGTTCATCAGCTACGGTGGCTCCTCTATGCTGGTCACGCTGGTTTGTGTTGGACTGATCCTGTCGGTCTCTGAGTTCGGTGCGCATGCTCCGCGAGCGGTGCGCGCGACGCCGAGGAGCGAGGAGCGTGTTCGTGCGAATCCTGATGAGCGGCGGAGGCACGGCGGGTCACGTGTACCCCGCCCTGACGGTCGCCGAGCAGTTCGCCGCCGCGCCTGACGAGGTTGTCTTCGTCGGCACACCTGACGGACTCGAGGCTCGCATCGTTCCTGCGGCAGGGGTCGCGTTTCGACCGCTCGCGGCATCAGGTTTCGACCGCGCGCGGCCCTGGACACTCGTCACCTCGTCGCTCCGTATCGCCGCATCCACTGTGCGCGCCTGGCGCTGGTTCGGCACCGACCGGCCTGACGTCGTCATCGGGTTCGGCGGGTACGTGTCGATCCCGGTCGGTTTCGCCGCCGCATTGCGGCGGATACCGCTGGTGCTGCACGAGCAGAACTCCGTGCCGGGCATCGCGAACCGCGTTCTGTCGCGCTTCGCCGCTGCCGTCGCGGTCACATACGAGGAGTCCGCTCCGCGGTTCGCTCACCCTGATCGGGTGGTCGTCACCGGAAACCCTGTCAGGCGTGCGGTGCTCGACGCCGACCGGGACACCGGTCGCACGGCGCTGGGACTGCCGGCGGAGGCCACCGTCCTGCTGGTGTTCGGCGGGAGCAGGGGTGCGCGTCACCTCAATACCGTTCTGGTCGGCATGCGCGACAGGTTGCTCGCGATCCCCGGTCTGCAGATCGTGCACGTGGCGGGGAAGGCGGAGAGTTCCAGCGTGAGCGCGGCGCTCTATCAAGCGGGCGGCGACGGAGGCGGACGGTGGCGGGTGATGGACTACCTCGACGACATGGGCTCGGCGCTCGCGGCGTGCGACTTGGTGGTCGCGCGCGCCGGAGCGACTTCCATTGCGGAGATCACGGCCCTGGGGCTGCCGTCCGTCCTGGTGCCGTACCCCTATGCGACCGATGACCACCAGACCAAGAACGCGGCCTCACTGGCCGCTCATGGCGCCGCTCGCGTCGATCGCCGATGGCGACCTCGACGACCAACAGTTCGGTGACGTGGTCGTCGCCCTGCTCGGCGACCCGGAGGCGCGTGCTACCATGTCTGCCGCGTCGCGCGCGCTCGGACGGCCCGATGCGGCCGCCCGCGTGGCCGAGCTCGCCCGATCGGTCGCCGCTCGGCGCGGTGGCCGACGCGACACCCGATCTGACACTGCGGAGGACTCCGTTGCCTGACCAGGTGTATGCGCACTTCATCGGAGCCGGCGGCGCCGGCATGAGCGGCATCGCGCTCGTGCTCGCCGGTCGCGGGGCGCTCGTCACCGGCAGCGATCTGAAGGAATCGCGCTACTCACGCGCGCTCGAGGCCGCCGGAGTCCCGGTCGCGATCGGCCATCGAGGCCGGCAACCTCGGCACTCCGGAGATCGTCGTCGTCTCCTCGGCGATTCCCGACACCAATCCCGAGGTCGTCGAAGCGGCCCGGCTCGGTATCCCGATCTGGCCGCGGGCCCGGATGCTCGCGCACTTGGCCGGCGGGCGCACGACCGTCGCGGTCGCGGGCACGCACGGCAAGACCACCACGAGTTCGATGATGGCGACGATGCTCTCCGGCATGGGCCTCGATCCGACGTTTCTCATCGGCGGAGAGGTGTGCGGCTTCGACACCAACGCGGTCAACGGGGCTGGCGAGTACTACGTGGTGGAGGCCGACGAGTCCGACGGCTCGTTCGTGTTCCTCGATCCCCAGGTCGCGATCGTCACCAACATCGAGGCGGATCATCTCGACCACTACGGCACGCTGGCACGGGTCGAGGAGACCTTCGTCGAGTTCATGAGCCGGGTCGCCGACGATGGTGCCCTCGTCGTGTGCGGCGACAGCCCGCGGGTCATCGAGTTGGCCGCGCAGGCGGACCGACGAGTCGTCACCTACGGCTTCGCCGAGCGCTGCGACGTGCGTTGCCGGGTGGTCGGCCGAGAAGGCATCGGCACGCGCTTCGAGGTCTTGTTCCCCGACGGGACGGCCGTCACGGCTGTCACGCGTGTCCCTGGCGACCACATGGCCTTGAACGGGACCGCGGCGCTTGACCGCGGCCTGGGTGCTCGGGCTCGATGTCACCGCTGCTGCCGAAGCGCTCTCAGGCTTCTCGGGGGTGCGCCGCCGGTTCGATATGGTCGGGGAGGTCGACGGAGTCACGGTTGTCGACGACTACGCCCACCACCCGACCGAAGTGCGCGCGACGCTCGCCGCCGCCCGTGCACTGGGCTTCGAGCGCGTCGTCGTGCTCTTCCAACCGCACCGCTACTCGCGCACCGAAGCGCTGGCAGGCGATTTCGGCGACGCGTTCGCAGACGCCGATCGAGTCGTGTTCATGGACGTCTACAGCGCCGGTGAGGCGCCCATCCCCGGAGTCAGCGGCAAGACCCTTGTCGAGCGGCTTCTGGGCAGCCACCCGCGAGCGCAGGTGGCCTACCTGCCGCACCGCGGGGACGTCGTCGCCTTCCTCGCTTCCCGCTGCCGGCGGGGCGACCTCGTTCTCACCATGGGTGCGGGCGACGTGACGGCGGTGGGACCTGAGTTGGTGCGCGAGCTCGCGACACCCGGTGGTTCGGACGGCCCACGGTGTCTGTGACGGAGGCCGTCTCCCGACTCCGAGAGTCGATGAGTGGCGCGGTGCGCGTGCGTGAGCCCATGACGCGCCACACGACCTTCCGCATCGGCGGGCCGGCCGCGCTGTCCTGTTGGAGTGCGATACCGTCGCCGACCTCGCATGCGCCACGACCGTCCTCTCCGAAGAGGGCGTCGAGTGGACGGTACTGGGCAAGGGCAGCAACGTCCTGGTCTCCGACTCTGGTTACGAGGGTGCTGTACTCGTCTTGGGCAAGGGCTTCAAGCGTCACGCGATCGAGGGCGAGCAACTGCGCACGGGCGCCGGAGTCATTCTCGGCGCCGTGGTTCAGGACGCATTCAAGGCGGGGCTCTCTGGTCTGGAGTTCGCTGTGGGCATCCCCGGTACGGTCGGCGGAGCGCTCGCGATGAACGCCGGCAGTCGGGACGAATGGATCGGCTCGATCGTGGAGTCGGTGACGCTGTTCGTTCCTGGGGAGGGGCTTGTCGGCGTGCGTGGACCGGAGATCGCGTGGGGGTACCGTCGGACCGATCTTCCCGTCGCGGGGGATCGTGGTCGAGGCGGTCTTGCGGGTCACCGAGTCCGACGCGGTGCACATGCGCCGCTCGATGGAGGCGAGCCTGCGCACGGCGCAAGCGCTCTCAGCCGCTTGGGCATGCCGAGCGCCGGGAGCGTGTTCGTCAATCCTGACGGTGATTCGGCGGGCCGGCTCATCGAGGCGGCAGGGCTGAAGGGCGCGCGCGTAGGTGGCGCAACCGTTTCCGAGGTACACGCGAACTTCATCGTCAACAGCGGTGGAGCGACGGCCACCGATGTCGTGGAGCTGGTACAGACTCATCCGCGACACAGTGAAGGAATCGTATGGCATCGAACTCAGGCCGGAAATCCGGTTCCTCGGGTCGTTCGTCTAGCCGCAAGCGCGTCGTCATCGGCGCTGACGAGACGGTCCGGGTCCGCTATAGCCGAGACAAGCCCGAGGTCGAGTCCGAGCGCAGAAAGACCCCTCGGCAGTCCAAGCGCGACTCCACTCCCTCTGCCTCGAAGTCGCCGCGGCCGTCATCGGCCGGCCGGCGGATGGCCAACGAGAAGCGTGACGAGCGGGAGCGGCGCAAGCGCTCCATTGCGCGGCGGCGGGCGCAGTCGTGGTCGCGGGAGCGCTTGGGCAGTGGCCGCGGTCTGTGGGGACTGTCGGCTCTGTGGCGCGCTCCGCTGTTTCCCGTCGAGACGGTGGAGGTCACCGGCGCCAGCCGTCTGACCACGCAGTCGGTTCTCGCCTCGGCGGCGGTTCCCGCGGATGCGACGCTGCCGAGGCTCCCGAAGTCGCAGATACTCGCTCGGCTCACGGCGAATCCTTGGGTGGCCGAGGCGTCGTTGACGCGCACGCTTCCCGGAACGGTCAAGATCGCGATCGTCGAGCGGACGCCGGTTGCGCTCGTCGACGCGGGCGGGGCCGAACTGTGGCTCATCTCATCAGACGGTCACTGGCTCGGCCGAAGGAGTGCGGAAGACACCATCGTTGTGCCGACCGTGAGAGAGGCTCCCGGCGCCGTACCGATCGCCGGCAAGGCGACTTCGTCCAAGGAGCTGAGGAACGCGTTGGCGGTGATCACCGGATTGAGCCCCGAACTGCGGGGGAGGGTCAAGACGGTCTCGGCGCCCACCGTTGACAAGACCGCGCTCACCCTGGCGGACAGCATCCAGGTGTTCGTGGGCAGTGCGGAGGAGATCGCCAAGAAGGACCAGCTCGTCCGGGAGATCCTCGGAAAAGAGAAGAAGCTGGTCTACATCAACGTCCGCGTGGTGGAGCGGCCGACGTGGCGAGGGCTTGACGCCGCCAACTGACGGTCGAACCGCGCCGGCGTCCTCGCGGGGATACGCCCGGAAGAACAAGATGCAACAGACCCCTTGCACTGGGGGTAAGGTTTATGCGAAGATTGAGCGTTCCACCCGCACAGTAACGGTCAACTTGAGGTTTAGGGTAGCAGCTCTGACCGGGTTCCGGGGGAGGCGAGACATGCTCGATACAGGTGCCAACTACTTGGCTGTCATCAAGGTCGTCGGCGTCGGCGGTGGCGGAACGAACGCCATCAATCGCATGGTCGAGGCTGGCGTCAAGGGCGTCGAGTTCATCGCGGTGAACACCGATGCCCAGGCGCTGCTGATGTCGGATGCGGACTACAAGGTCCACGTCGGGCGTCAATCTCACCAAGGGGCTCGGCGCTGGCGCTGACCCCGACGTCGGCTTCCAGGCCGCCGAAGAGAACCGCGGGGAGATCAAGGAGGCGCTCCAGGGCGCTGACATGGTGTTCATCACGGCGGGCGAGGGCGGTGGCACCGGAACCGGTGCCGCTCCCGTCATCGCTCAGATCGCCAAAGAGGAGATCGGCGCTCTGACCGTCGGCGTCGTCACGCGACCCTTCGCGTTCGAGGGCCGCAAGCGCGCCCTGCAGGCCGAGGACGGCATCAAGCGACTCGGCGACATGGTCGACACGCTCATCATCATCCCCAACGACCGCCTGCTCCAGGTCGCCGAGAAGAAGACGTCGATCCTCGACGCGTTCCGAATCGCAGACGACATCCTGCGGCAGGGCACCCAGGGCATCACCGACCTCATCACGGTCCCGGGTCTCATCAACCTCGACTTCGCCGACGTGCGCACGATCATGGCCGATGCCGGGTCCGCTCTGATGGGCATCGGGCTGGCCACGGGCGACAACCGCGCGCACGACGCCGCGGCAGCCGCGATCTCAAGCCCGCTGCTCGAGTCCTCGATCCAGGGCGCCACGGGCGTGCTGCTCTCGATCTGTGGTGGCAGCGACCTGGGACTGTTCGAGGTCAACGAGGCGGCTGAGGTCGTCGCAGCGGCCGCCGCCCCGGACGCCAACATCATCTTCGGTGCCGTCATCGACGACTCGATGATGGATCAGATCCGCGTGACGGTGATCGCGACCGGATTCAACGGTCGCAAGCGGCAGGAGACCATGGCATTCTCCGCGAGCGAGGACGAGGACGGAACGCCGTTCATGCCGTCCTTCGAGCCCATCGCCGAAGAGGACCTCGACATCCCGGCGTTCCTGAAGAAGCGCTCCTTCTAGACGGCATGCATCAGTTTGGATCCGGTGGCGACGACGGCGCGACCTCGTCGCCACCGGATCCTTCAGTTCTGAGGACTCTGAGCACGACACATGCGGAAGGCCCGCCGACGACGTCGGCGGGCCTTCTTGGTTGAACGATGCTGCCCCTATGAGCTCGGAACGTCCGGGTTCGCGGGCGGTGCAGGCGGAGCTGCCGGAGGCGCCGGGGGAGCTGCGGGAGGCTCATACGGCGCTGCAGGAGCCGGAGGGGCCATCGGCGCCGCAGGAGGAGCGACAGGGGCCGCAGGAGGAGCAGGAGGCGTGTACGCGGGGGGAGCTGACGGGGCCTCGGGCGGCGCTGCCGGAGCGACCGGGGCTGCCGGTGGTGCAGGCGGGGCCACAGGGGGAGCGGGCGGTGCATACGCCGGGGGCGTTGGGGCCGCAGGAGGGGCGTAGGCGCCTGCGGGCGGTATGTAGCCCGGCACTCCGACGGGCGCGGCCACCTGCTGGATGCCATAGGACCTCGCGGCCCACTGACCGAAGATGTGCCCGGTGATCATGATGCTGAGGTAGTACACGGCGGGAACGAGGATGGAGCCGATGAAGGTCGCCCCCAAGATGCTGACGGCGAGGCCGGCGGCGAAGGAGACCACGATCGCCCACAGCCATGCCGCCCAGTAGCCGGATCCGTCTCGCACGCGAGCGAGGATCTCGGAGAACTGGAAGAACGCGCCGAACTCGCCCTTGATCGCGTAGTTGACGGTTGCGGCGTAGAACACGATCGCCACGGCGATGGAGTAGACGATGGCGAAGAGCCAGAAGAGGCACATGCCGCCGGCCGCCAGTCCCCCGAGCCCGTTGCTGTCCGAGGCGGCCGCGATGACCACAGGGATGGCGAAGATGAATCCGAGGACGATCACCGGCAGGAAGTAGATGAAGCCGGCGACGAGCAGCAGGAAGCCTTTGACCCACTTGGCTCCGAAATCGCTCCAGTCCGGCAGGTCCTCGCGGCCCTCAGAGACACCCTTGATGTACTCGAGCTGGGCACCGTACACTGCGGGGCTGGTGACGCCGAGAAGCATCCAGAGCCAGCCCAAAAGGGTCTTCTTGACCCAATCGGTGTCGGCGAACGGAGCTTTGAACGCTCGCCCCAAGTCGATCTTGTCCATTGCGTCCCCTCCTGAGTCGATGTGTCCGTGACGGGCACTTTCGCATTGGATACCCTGAGAACGCAGGCACCAACTGCTGTCCCATATATTCCCTAACTGCCGGAGGCGCACGCGTGGATTCCTGCACTTTCTCTGCGCGACGTCGGATTCGCCTCATCCGGTGAGTGTCTGGGCCGATGAGTCGCTTGAGCGGGATTCGGGCGTCGTCGTCGCGTTCTCCGAGCGAGGGGCGGCGTCAGCGACGCTCCGTTCGATGGTCTCAACCTGGCTGCGCACGTCGGCGACGACCCGGCGGCGGTCGACGAGAACCGGAGCAGGCTGCTCGCGCGCTCTGGGGCTGGCGGCATGGCGGGATCGTCTGACGATGGCGGAGCAGGTCCACGGCGACCGGATCGCGCTCGTCGACGCCGGGAGCGCCGGGTCGGGGGCGTTCGCCGCTCGGCGCGATGCCGCCGCTTGCAGGTACCGATGCGCGTCATGACCGTCGAGCCCGGGGTGCCGCTGCTGCTGTGCTTCGCGGACTGCGTCCCGGTCATCCTGGTGGCGCCCGGTCCTGCCGTCGCGGTCGTGCACGCCGGCTGGCGCGGCGCGCTCGGATCGCTCCCGGGGAGGACCGTTTCCGAGCTGGCTTCACTCGCCGGGTGTGAGGCCTCGTGAGGTCACCGCCTACATCGGTGCGCACATCCGCGCGTGCCACTATCAGGTCGAGTCCCGAAATCATGTCGCAATTCGTTAACACCTTTGGTACTCTTGCGCGGGCCGTCATCGGGGGGACTCGACCTCGACGCCGTAGTGTCCGCCAGCCTTGACCGTGCAGGAGTCGCGCCGTGCAACATCGCTCGTCTCGGGACGTGCACCGCCGAGACCACCGACCGGTTCTTCTCGTACCGCGCCGAGGACGGGCGGACGGGACGGCACTCGGCGCTCGCGTGCATCGTCCCGCGCGTCCTAGTCGCGCTCGCACTCGCGCTGACCTTGCTGCTTGCTCCGACGTTCGGTTGTGCCGGCGAACTCGCGCGGTGCCGAGCAGCTCAACGTCAGCGGATCGACCACCCTCCTTCCCATCGCCGAGCAGTCCGGGGAGTCCTTCCACGAGCTCAACCCCGACGTCGCGGTGCTGGTCTCGGGACTGGGTTCGTCGGCGGGCATCGAGGCAGTCTCGGCCGGAACCGCCGACATCGGGACCTCCTCGCGCGACCTCAAGGACGAAGAGAAGCGACCTCGGTCTGGTCGACACGCCCGTCGCCTACGACGGGATCGCGGTGATCGTCAGTCCTGAGAACCGGGTCGACAACCTCACGATGGACCAGCTCCAGGGCATCTTCGCCGGGCAAGATCGTCAACTGGAGCGAGGTCGGCGGCGCCGACCGACGGATCGACCTGGTGAACCGCGACGAGGCCTCTGGCACCCGCGAGGCTTTCAAGAAGATCGTGATGGGGGACGTGCCGTTCGACCCGGCAGCGGCGGTGCTTCCGGGCACGGGGCAGGTACGTGACGTCGTCGCGCGCGCTCCCGGCGCCATCGGCTACATCTCGCTCGGCTTCGTGGAGCCCCGATTCACCAACGTGCGCGTCAAGGCGCTCTCGATCGATGGCGTGGCTCCCAGCGAGGAGAGCGTCGCCAGCGGAACCTACCCGATCGGACGGACCCTGCACTTCTTCACCAAGGGCGAGCCGGAGGGCTCGGCCAAGCTCTACGTCGAGTTCGTTCTCTCCAACGAGGTCCAGAAGGGCGTCGTCGTCGACGCAGGCTTCATCCCCATCGCCGAGGGGGGGTCCAGATGAGCCAGGGCGCCCCCAAGGCAACCAAGAAGCCTCCAGCTCGTGTCGAGGTCTACCTACGTCAAGGAGTGGCTCCTGCAGGCGCTGTTCTTCGTGTGCGCGTTCGCGTTCGTGCTGGCCGTCGCCCTGATCTTCATCTTCGTCGGCTGGAAGGCGCTGGCCGATCTTCACCGACTACGGGTTCTGGAAGTTCATCACCGGCACCGTGTGGTCGGCGTCGACAAAGGACTTCGGGATCCTCCCGCTCATCGCCGGCACCGTTCTGGTCACGCTCGGCGCCCTTGCGCTGGGCACGCCGCTCGCGGTCGGCACGGCGGTGTTCCTCTCCGACGTGGCGTCGCCGCAGCGTGCGCGCGTTCGTCCGGCCGGCGGTCGAGCTGCTGGCCGGTATCCCGTCGATCGTCTACGGCTTCTTCGGCATCATCCTGCTTCGCGCGATCGTCGCCGAGTTCACCGGCACGCTGGGATTCGGCGCCTTCACCGCGTGGATCGTGCTCGCCATCATGATCGTGCCGACCATCGCGGCGCTCTCCGAGGACGCCCTTCGCTCGATTCCCGAAGGAATCCGCGAGGCGTCCTATGCGATGGGCGCGACGCAGTGGCAGACGATCTACAAGGTCGTCGTCCCGGCCGCCAAGATCGGCATCATCGACGCGATCATCCTGGGGATGGGACGCGCGATCGGGGAGACGATGGCGGTGCTGATGGTCGTCGGCAACGCACCGGTCTTCCCGAAGGGCATCTTCGCGCCGCTCTCCACGATGACGACCCAGATCGTCATGGACATGCCCTACGCCGTGGGCCTGCATCGTACCGCGCTGTTCGCCATGGCCGCGATGCTGTTCGTCTTCTCGATGCTCCTCGTGGCAAGTGTCCGCCTCTTGTCGAGGTTGAAGGATTAGCCGTGAACAGGACGCTCACCAACAGGATCGCTATCGGCGTGCTGTGGGGCGCAGCGCTGCTCACGGTCGCGGTTCTCGGCGCGTTGCTGCTCTACGTGTTCGTCAACGGCATCCGCGCGATATCTCCCGAGTTCATCTTCACGTGGCCGCGCGGGGTCAACGCCGAGGGCGGCATCTGGCCGACGATCGTTGCGACGGTCTACGTCACGGCGCTCGCGATGCTCATCTCCACTCCGGTATCGGTGCTCGCCGCCGTCTATCTGGCCGAGTACGCCCATCAAGGGCGCACCGTCAGTACGATCCGTTTCGCAGCCGACTCGCTCGCCAGCGTGCCTTCCATCGTCATGGGCCTGTTCGGCTTCGCCCTGTTCGTCGAGGCGATGGGACTCGGGCTTTCGATGATCTCGGCGGCGCTGGCGCTCTCGCTGCTCATGCTGCCGATCATCATGCGTGCCACCGAGGAGGCCATCCGGGCGGTGCCCAAGTACATGCGTTGGGGGGCGTACGGGCTCGGCGCGACCAAGTGGCAGGTCGTCCGTCGCACCGTGCTGCCGGCGGCCGCGCCCCGCATCATCACCGGACATCGTGCTGGCGATGGGCCGCGCGGTCGGGTGAGACGGCGGTGGTCCTCTACACGATGGGCCAGGCGGTCAACCTGCCGATCACCCCGCTGGATGTCGGGCCGGCCGATGACCGTGCACCTGTACCTGCTCGCCGTCGAAGGCATCAACCTGCCCGCCGCCTTCGGGACCGCGCTGCTCCTCATCGTGATGATCCTCGGCTTCAACCTGAGCGCCCGTTGGATCCTCGCGTCGTTATCGGAAGGTGTGACGCATGTCCGTCCAGCTCAACACGCAGTCCGCTCCCTTCGAGGCGGGACCGGCGAAGGTCGACGTCAAGAACCTGAGCTTCTGGTACGGGGACTTCAACGCGCTGACCGGCATCACGGTCGACATCCGCTCCAAGGCGACCACGGCGTTCATCGGCCCGTCGGGGTGCGGCAAGTCGACGTTCCTGCGCTGCATCAACCGGATGAACGACCTGATCCCGGGCACCCGCGTCGAGGGCACGATGCGCATCGACGGCGCCGACATCTACGGCCAGGGGGTCGATCCCGTCGACCTGCGGCGCCGCGTCGGGATGATCTTCCAGCAGCCCAACCCGTTCCCGCAGTCGATCTACGACAACGTGGCCTACGGGCCGCGGCTCCAGGGCTCGATCAAGAAGTCCGAACTCGACGAGATCGTCGAGGACTCGCTCAAGCGCGCGAACCTCTGGAAAGAGGTCAAGGACATCCTCGGGCAAGAACGGTCTTGCGCTCTCGGGCGGCCAGCAGCAGCGGCTGTGCATCGCGCGCGTGCTGGCGGTGCAGCCGGAGGTGCTGCTGATGGACGAGCCCTGCTCGGCGATCGACCCGACGAGCGTCCAGAAGATCGAGGACCTCATGGCCGAGCTCAAGGACACGGTCACGATCGTCATCGTCACGCACAACATGCAGCAGGCGGCCCGCGTGAGCGACTTCACGGCGTTCTTCCTGCAGGAGGTCGCGGGCGAGCCGGCGGTGCATGGTCGAGTTCGGCCGCACGAACGAGCTGTTCACGAGCCCGGGCGACCAGCGCACCGAGGACTACATCACCGGGCGATTCGGCTAGGCGTCGGCGCGGACATCCCGGTCGTCGAACACGGCAACCTGATGTAACAAACTCGCTGCAGCGGCCCTCGTCGTGGCGACTATACTGAGATACCGAACGAGTTCGAGGCGTCAAGGGAGCGGCAAGCATGCGCGAACAGTACCGGCAGGAACTCAAGGACATCCACGGCGAGGTCGTCGACATCCTCTCGACCGTCACCGTCAACACTCGGGACGCGGTCACCTCGCTCATCACCGGGGACGTGGACTTGGCCGACAAGGTCATCGCTCGCGACGACGAGATGGACGCGCGCTGCATCGGGGTCGAGGAGCGCGTGCTCGAGACCATCGCCACGCAGTTCCCTGTCGCTCGCGACCTGCGCCTGCTGCAGTCACTCGCGTACATGGCGATCCACCTGGAGCGCATGGCCGATCTCTCGGTCAACATCGCGAAGGCCGCCAAGCGCACGGCCGACCGCAAGGGGCCGCAGACCCTGTACGACCTCATCCAGGCGCAGGGCAACCTGGTGTATCGCGTCCTCGACGCGACGCGCGAGGCGCTGGACAACCGCGACCTCGACCTGGCGCGCAAGCTCCCCGAGCTCGACGAGCCGATCGACCACCTCTACAAGCAGTTCTTCCGCGAGCTCGGGCGGTTGCACGACGAGGACGACATCGAGTGGGCGTCGTCGATGGTGCTGGCCAGCCGCTATCTCGAGCGGATCGCCGACAACGCAGTCGACATCGGCGAGCGCATCGCCTACCTCATCACGGGCGAGCGCGAGTCTGCTCGCGGCGGACGCGGCGGCCGATCCGGCCGCGGAGTAGGCACGTGACACCCATCGCTTCGCGGTACGAGGCGGTCCGGCGGCAGGTACCCGACGCCGCCGACGTGTCAGGGCGCGGTCCCGACGAGGTCACGATCGTCGTCGTGACCAAGACGGTGGGCATCGCCGAGATCCGCATGGCCATGGATGCCGGCGCGCGCGACTTCGGCGAGAACCGCGTCCAGGAGTTCCTGGGCAAGTACGGGCTGTTTCCCGATGTCGACTGGCACTTCATCGGGTCGCTGCAGACCAACAAGGTCAAGGACGTCGTCGGCCGGGCGTGCCTGATCCACTCGGTCGACTCGCGTGCACCTGCTCGCCGAGATCGGCAAGCGCGCCGCGCAGGCGGGAGTGGTCCAGCCGGTCCTCCTGCAGGTCAACGTCTCCGGCGAGGGCTCGAAGCACGGCTTCGCGTGTGACGACGTTCGCGAGGCGCTCGTCGAGGCCTCCCGCCTGCCGAGCGTGGCGGTTCGGGGGCTGATGACGATGGCGCCGTTCGGCCGCCCCGAGGATGCGCGCTGGGTGTTTCGGGAGCTTCGGGAGCTGCGCGACTCGCTCAGGGAGATGCCGCTGAATGGTGTAGAGTTAACCGAGCTCTCGATGGGCATGAGCAACGACTTCCGAGTGGCCGTCGAGGAGGGCGCGACCATCGTGCGGGTCGGTGGCGCCATCTTCGGAAAGTAGCGTCCCTTTAGACCAGAGGAGATGGCTGTGGGTCTGTGGCACCGGATGAAGGTCCGACTCGGTCTGGAAGACGACTGGGACGACGAGTACTACGACGACGAGGATGACGAGTACGCCGACGACGGCCACGACACCGGCTCGGCGTCCGACTCCCGTCGCGATGCCGCACCCTATCAGTCCCCGTACGGCTCGGGAGCCCATCCGGGCGCCGTCAAGCGTCTCGACCGCGGACCCGACCTCGACCGGGCGCGCAGGCGGTTCCTCCTCGGCGCTCCGGAGCGTGCCTACGGGCGGCGCGTCGGTCACACCGGTCTCGGCGAACATGAAGATGCACATCGTCGAGCCCAAGAGCTTCACCGAGGCGCAGGGCATCGCCGACAAGTTCAAGCAGGGCACGCCCGTCATCATGAACATGGCCTCGACCCCGCCCGACCTCGCCAAGCGCCTGCTCGACTTCGCATCAGGGCTCACCTACGGGCTGGATGGCGGCCTTCAGAAGGTGTCGGACAAGGTGTTCATGCTCACTCCGCACAACGTCGACGTCTCCGACGCGGATCGTCGCCGCCTGCGCGACACCGGCCTGTTCAGCCAGCAGTAGCAGGCCCGAGGACGTGCACATGAGAGACGGATTCAGGTTCGAAGGCACGATGACCGTCGTCGGCGGCGGCCGCATGGGCGAGGCGATCGTCGGAGGGCTCCTGAAGTCCGGCGTCGTCTCGGCGAGCGCGATCACGATCGCCGAGCCTGACGCGCAGCGACGGGAGACGCTGAGCGCGTCGCTCGGCGTGCGGTGCGTCGCCGGCGCCGAGCAGGCGCTTCCGGCCGACGTCGCGCTGATCGCGGTGAAGCCGCAGGTCGCCGAAGCCGTTCTGTCGCGGGCTCTCGTCGGCGCTTGCCGACGCGCTGGTCGTCTCGATCGTGGCCGGCTTCTCGTGCGCACACCTCGAGTCGCTGCTTCCCGTCGGTACCGCGGTCGTGCGCGTCATGCCGAACACCCCCGCGCATGGTCGGCGAGGGCATGGCCGTCATCAGCGGCGGCAACGAGGCCACCGCCGAGCAGGTCGATCTGGTTCGCGCGCTGTTCGCGCACGGTCGGACGGGCGATCATCGTCGCCGAGCAACTACCAGAACGCCGCGACCGCCATCTCGGGCTCGGGCCCCGCGTACTTCGCGCTCGTGGTCGACGCGCTGGCACGCGCCGGCGTTCGCCAGGGGCTCTCGCGTGAGGTCGCTCAGGTGCTCGCGATCCAGACGATGCGCGGCACCGCGGCCCTGCTCGACGAGACCGGCCAGCATCCCGAGGCGCTCGTCGACGGCGTGGCGAGTCCGGGCGGCACGACGATCGCGGCGATCGAGAGCGCTCGAGGCCGGCGGGTTGCGTTCCGCGTTCGCCGATGCGGTGGCCGCGAACGTGAAGCGCGCCGAGGAGCTTGGCTCGTGAGCGGTATCGGCGGCATCTTGTATACCGTCGGGCGGTTCTACGGATTCCTCATCATCGTGTACGTCCTGATGTCATGGCTGCCCAAACAGAGCGGAATCGTCGCCGACGTCTATCGGGTGCTCGGCAGCCTCGTCGAACCCTACCTCAGCGTCTTCCGCCGGTTCATCCCGCCCATGGGCGGCATGGACTTCTCGCCCATCGTCGCGATCATCGTCCTGCAACTGCTCATCGGTTCGTTGGCGAGACTGCGCTGAGCGCCGTCATCAGGTAGCATCTCGTTGTAAGCACGGTCGATCGTTCTACCAAGGAAGGGACCACCGATGAAGCTCACTCCTCTGGACATCCACCACAAGGAGTTCAGTCACTCACTGCGCGGCTACAACGAGGAGCAGGTCGACCAGTTCCTCGATGAGGTCGCCGACGAGTTCGAGCGCCTCTTCAAGGAGAACATCGACCAGGCCGAGAAGCTCGAGGCCGCCAACGAGCGAGTTCGCAGCTACCAGGCGATGGAGGCCACGCTCAACAACACGATGGTCGCCGCGCAGCAGTCGGCGGAGGCGATCGTCGCCAGGGCAGGCGACGGAGTCCGACACCATGCTCCGCGACGCTGAGCTCAAGTCAAAGGAACTGATCCACAACGCGCTGCAGAAGCGCCAGGCGGTCGCCAACGAGCTCGTTCGCATCAAGCAGGCCGAGGAGGAGTTCCGCGCCCGCTACCGTGCGCTGCTCGAGGCGCAGATGAGCACCATCAGCGAGGTCGGCCTGCCTGACGACGTCAACATCCTGCTCGGCGAGACCGGCGACGGGGTCGTGAGCGCCGTCGACGTGCGGCAGTGCAGAGGCACCGGTCGAGGTCGAGTGGATGACGCCCGACCTCGCACAAGCCCCCGTGGAGTTGCAGGAGACGACGCTACTCGAGCCGGTCGAGCCCCAGGTCACGTGGGAGGCCCCGGTCGCCGAGCCGCCTGCGTCGGGATTCGTCCAGAGCGTCACGCTCGGCGAGGTCGGAGAGCCCGACATCCCGAGCGGGCCGGTCGAGCTCATCGATCCGGACGAGTTCGCGCTTCCCGGTTTCGGAGCGTTCGGCGAGCGTGACGCCGATTCTGACATCGAGGAGATCGACTAGCCGCATGGCGGACCTGGCGGTTCACGTCACCCCCCGAAGCGGGCGTGACGAGGTCTGCGGCTGGCGAGGTACCGAACTCGCCGTGCGGGTCACCGTCGCTCCCGAGGGCGGCAAGGCCAACGCCGCCGTGTGCGCCGTGGTGGCCAAGACGCTCGGCATCGCGAAGTCGTCGGTACGGGTGGTTCGAGGCGAGACGTCGCGGCACAAGACGCTTCGGATCGACGGCGTCGATGCCGAGGGACTGCTCGAGGCGTTCGGTGAACCGGATCAGCCGCTGTTCTGATGGTGGCCACTCGAGTGTGCCGGGTTTGACCCTGTGCGCGGGGCTGACGTTGTTCGTTGAGCGAATGTCTCGGCGTAGACATTCCGGGCGTACAGGTAGGTACTGCCCCCGCCGAACCCGGTCGGATTCGCCGTGTAGCTCGCGATGATCGCTCCTGCCGACGCTGCGGCGGCAAACACCATCGCGAGGAAGAGCAGACCGGCTGCCCAGGAAGACCGTTGCGAAGAACTGATCCTCGAGACTGCCGAGGTGCTGGCGGGCGACCGCGATGAACCACAGGAAGAACAAACCGGCGAACGGGATCAGCCCGATTGCGAACCTGAACGCCTCGGCTCCGGACGCGAGCTACGCTCCCGTGTCGCGGGGGAGCGCGGAGACGGTTGTGCCGATCATGACGAGGCTCGCACTGAAGAGGAGCGCGAAGAGCATCCCGCCGATGGCGCCGGCGACCGGCGACGTCGCACGGGCACGGACGGCCGAGACATCACTGCGGTCGTGTGCGTCTTCGCTCATGCCGTCTCCCGGTCACCGGCCTGACGGATCAGAATCCCGTCCCAAATGATCGAGTCGATCACAAGTACGGCATCCTCGCCGCTCAGTCCGCTCGCCGTCAGTGTGCGCTCGTCGCGCGCGGCAACGCCGAGCTGCCTCAACATCTCGCCAAGGAAACGTGCTGTTGACGGGCCGGACCTCTCCGGCCTCTACCGCATCGCCCACCAGGTCCACGAACCGGTCAATGTAGCGGTCCGCGATCTTCGTGCGCCACGCGAGCCCGATAGACTCGAAGCGCAGCAGGTCTGCGAAGAACGCGACCGAGAAGGGATGGACGCTTTCCGCTCCCGCCCTGAAGTAGGCGCGTGCCCGGCCCGAGGCGCTCTCCGCCTTCTCGGCACGGGCCTCCAGCCCCGGGAAAGTCACATCGGCCCACCGGTCGAAGGCCAGGAGCACGAGACCATCTTTGCTGGGCGCGATCTTATAGAGCGTCGAGACCGAGCACTTGAGCTCACGCGCGATGTCGGATGTCGACGTATCGTAGAACCCCCGCGCCGCGATGATCCGTATTACGCCGTCCAGCAGTTCCTCACGCCTGCCGCCAGCAAGTCGTCGTGCCATCTCCGGGCCTCCAAGCAACTATCGGTTATCCGCGCCTGCACTGGCCCAATTGTCGCGCAGGTATGACGCGAAGTCCCGAAGTCGGGCTTAAACGTATCGGGAATGGGTATCCGATTACCAGCGTCCGATACGTTTTGTGACCGCCGGGGGAGACACCAGAGCGAGAGGGAACGAGGGGAAGCACGCGCAAACGAACTTCTGGGGCGCCGCCCGCGACGCGGGGAGTCGGGAGCTCCCGTCCCGGCAGGAGCATTTGACGAACAGGAGTGCGCAATGAACGACGCTGACCGCACAACCCTGCCGATCCGTCGCCCGGCGTTCGGCGGGGTCGCAAACAGGACCCTCGACGGTTCCGAGCCCGACTGGAACCTGATCGGGCACCCGACGCCGCCCGACGGGCGCGCCGAACGTGCTGCTCGTGCTGATCGACGACGCCGGCTTCGGCAACCCGAGCACCTTCGGCGGCCCGATCGAGACCCGAACTACACCCGGATGGCCGAGAGCGGCGTGAGGTACAACCGCTTCCACGTCACCGCGCTGTGCTCGCCCACGCGGGCCGCGCTGCTGACCGGGCGCAACAACCACGCCGTCGGGTTCGGCTCGGTCGGCGAGTTCGCGGGCGGGTTCCCGGGCTACTCGGCGACGCTGCCGCGCGACTGCGCCCCGCTGCCGCGGATCCTGCGAGACAACGGCTACAGCACCGCCGCGTTCGGCAAGTGGCACCTCACTCCCGACAGTCAGCAGGGTCCGGCCGGGCCGTTCGACCGGTGGCCGAACGGCTGGGGCTTCGACTACTTCTACGGCTTCCTCGGCGGCGACTCCGGCCAGTGGGACCCGTGCCTGACCGAGAACCAGAAGGTGATCGGTACCCCCGAAGGGTTCTACGACGAGGACGACCCGTACTACTTCCCGGATGCCATGGCGGATCGCGCGATCGAGTGGCTGCACGGCGTCCGCGCCCAGGATGCCGACAAGCCGTTCTTCATGTACTTCTCGACCGGATGCAGCCACGCGCCGCACCACGTCGCGCAGGCGTGGGCCGACAAGTACAAGGGCAAGTTCGACCAGGGCTGGGACAAGCTGCGCGAGGAGACGTTCGCCCGCCAGAAGGAGCTCGGCGTCGTCCCGCCGACGCCGAGCTGACGCCGCGCGACGACGCGTTCCCGGCGTGGGACGACGTGCCGGACAAGCTGAAGGCGCTTCTACGCGCGCCAGATGGAGGTGTACGCGGGGTTCTCGGAGAACGCCGACCACAACGTCGGCCGCGTGATCGACGCCATCGACGAGCTGGGCGAGCTCGACAACACGGTGATCATCTGGATCTGGGGTGACAACGGCGCCAGCATGGAGGGCACCGTCACCGGCTCGTTCAACGAGATGACGATGCAGAACGGCATCCCGCTGACCGACGAGATGCAGCTCCAGCTCACCGAGCGCTACGGGGGCATCGACGAGTGGGGCGCCCCGATCATGGACCCGCACTACGGCGCCGCTGGGCGTGGGCGGGCAACACGCCGTTCCAGTGGGGCAAGCAGGTCGGCTCGCATCTCGGTGGGACGCGCAACCCGATGGTCGTGCACTGGCCGGAGCGCATCACGGACGCGCGGCGGGCTGCGCTCGCAGTTCACCCATGTGATCGACGTCGCGCCGACGATCCTCGACGTCGCCGGCATCCCCGAGCCCGAAGACGGTCGACGGGATCGAGCAGGAGCCGATGCACGGCGTCGACTTCGCTGCCGCGTTGACCGACGCCGCGGCGCCCGAGCACCGCACGCAGCAGTACTTCGAGACCATCGGCAACCGCGGCATGTACAAGGACGGCTGGTGGCTCGCGATGAAGACCGAGCGCATCCCGTGGGTCCTCACGCCGGACGCGCTCAAGCCGTACGCGCCGGGCGTGTGGGACCCGGACGCGGGTCCCGCCGAGCTCTACTACCTGCCCGACGACTTCACCCAGGCCCACGACCTCGCGGCGGAGCACCCCGAGAAGGTCGCAGGAGCTCAAGGACGCTGTTCTGGGAGGAGGCGGAGCAGTACAAGGTGCTGCCGCTGCTGGCCACGCTGTCGACGTTCTTCGGCATGCTGCCGCCGATCCCGGACGAGACGACCTTCGAGTTCCGCGGCGACGTCCAGAACGTGCTGTCGGGCATGATCCCGCGCATCTACAACCGCTCGTACTCGATCAGCGCCGACTCGTCGTGCCCGAGGGCGGCGCCGAAGGGGTCATCGTCGCGGAGGCCGACCACCTCGGCGGGTTCACGCTCTACGTCAAGGACGGCAAGCTCACCCACACCTACTCGATGATGGGCGTGTTCGTCTTCAAGCAGGTCGCCGAAGAGGACCTCCCGACCGGCGAGGTGACCGTGCGCATGGAGTTCGCGGCCGACGCGCCCAAGCCCGCGACCGGCGGCGAGGTGACGCTGTTCATCGACGACCGACCGGTCGGCAAGGGCCGCATGGACCACACCGTGCCCATCCGGTTCTCCGGCTACGCCGGCATGGACATCGGTCGCGACAACGGCGGCGTCGTCGACCTGGCCTACGAGGACCAGAAGCCGTTCGCCTTCACGGGCACGGTGAAGAAGGTGGTCTTCGACATCAAGCCGCACCTCGTCGGACGAAGACGAGCTCGGCCTGCACGCCGCGGCCCACCACGGGCACGCCGCGCACGGCCTTGCCGGCTGAGACCCGAAGGAGCGTCTCGATGGCATTCGATCGACGAGACGACCGACGTCCTGATCGGCGGGTACCTGTCGGCGGACGCCGCCCACGAGGACTACGAGGCGGTCCTCGAACTGCGGCGCTACGGCTCCACGGCGCGGTCGTCGTCACCAAGGACCTCGAAGGCGAGCTGGCCGTCGAGCAGACGGACCACATGGTCGAGGAGGGCGCGGCCGGGCTCGCCGGTGTCGGGTTCGTGGTCGGTCTGTTCGCGCCGCCGCTGCTCGCTGCCACCGCGATCGGGGCGGCGCTCGGCGCCGGCGTGGGGAAGGCGCTGCACAAGAAGACCGGCAGCAAGATCGAGCGAGGAGGCCGGCGACGACGATCCCGATCGGCGGCGCCGGCCTGATCGTCGCCTACCGCGCACGCCGGCGCAGACGGTCGAGAACCCGCGGTGACGCGCGCCGTCAAGAAGGTGGTCGGTGAGGCCGAGGGCACCATGTGAAGGCGCTCAAGGCAGCGCTCGCCGACGCGCAGCAGAAGATGGCCGAGCAGGATGCCTGAGTCGAGGAGTGTGGCGGCGAGGCTGCAAGGGCTCGGACGCAGGGTCGGAACGTCGACGAGAGTTCGTTCTGGACACGGAGGGGAGTCTTCATGAGTGACGAGACGGTTCTGGCCGGCTACAGCAATGTACGTGTCCTGCGTGGTGATGGTCCGGTCCGCTCATATCGAGCGATCGCTCCTGATGGCGCTGATGTATGCGTGAAGGTGGTGGACACAGACGCAGAACGCGCCAAAGCTGCTGCCGGGTCGCTCCAAACCATACAGTCGGTTGAGAACCCGAACCTAGCGCGCATCCGCGAGCAGGGTCTTACCGATTCCGGCTACTACGTCGTTCGCGAGTGGGTGGACGGCACGCATCTTGGGACGCAGCCTTTGCCCGCCTCGCTCACGCCGAAGCAGGTCGCCTTGGCGGTGGCGCAGGCTCTGGCGGGAATCTCGGCGTTGCACGGTGCGGGTTTCGTCGTCGGCGACGTTCGCCCCAGCAACTTCGTCGTGGCTGCTGACGGCAGCACAAAGCTAGTTGACTTCCTGGTGCCGCCGGGTCGCATAGGCCAAGGGACTGACCCTGCGGAAACGGCCTACTACGCGAGCCCCGAGGAGATTGCCGGAGCGGCGCCGAGCGTGGCGAGCGACCTGTATCGCACAGGGCTCGTGCTGTATGAGGCGCTCGCCGGACGCCATCCTTACGATGGGGAGGATGCAGCTGCAGTCATTGCTGGTCAACAGCGCACGACGCCTGCGGCGCCGAGCGCATCGAACCCGCAGTCGCCCAAGAACCTGGACGCCGTGGTAGCGAGGGCTCTGAGCAAGGATCCCGCGGCGCGCTACGCTAGCGCAGACGCGATGAAGCAGGCTATCGAGAAGGCGGTATCCGGCAGGAAACTGCTGTGGCTGTGGATAGGCCTGGCGGTTCTTGCAGTCGTGCTCGTGTTCGGTTCGCAGACCGAGCAGGGCCGACTTTGGATGCTTGGATTCCGCTCGATGACCTCCGTGCCGCTGGTCGTCGGCCAGACGCAGTCCCAGGCCCAGGTGACGCTTGAGGCTGCAGGGCTGCGGCTCGGGCAGGTGAGCGAGGAGCCTACGCTCGCCGTTGAACCCGGCGTGGTCGTCGGTCAAACGCCTTCGGCGGGCACCTCCGCGAAGAACGAGTCCGCGGTGGACGTCTCGGTTTCGACCTTGCCGAGCACGAAGGTGCCGAACGTGGTCGGGGAGACGGAGTCAAATGCCATCACCCTGCTCGCCGAGGAGGGCTTGCGACCGGGGACGGTCGACTACGTCTACGACTCGAAGACGGACGCCGGCAAGGTGACAGCACAAGACCCGGGCGCCAGCGTGGAGGCCTCGATCGGGTCGGCTGTCAATCTGACTGTCTCGAAGGGCACTCAGCAGGGCCAGGTGCCGAACGTGGTCGGGCTTTCGCAGGACGATGCGAACGCCGTGATCACCGCGGCCGGATTCAAGGTGACTACGGTCAAAGCGACCAGCTCGAACGTACCCGCAGGTGACGTCATGGCGCAATCGCCTGCGGCGGGCGTGGTGGCCCCGGCCGGGAGCACCGTTACGATCACCGTTTCCACGGGCGCACCTGCCGAGACTCCTCCGCCGGCCGCACCGTCGGAGACTCCCCCGCCGTCTGAGCCGTCGGAGCCGCCTCCCGCTGCGACTGTAGAGGTTCCGGACGTTGTCGGACAGAGCGTCAAGGAGGCGGTCACTACCCTGAGGGGCGCGAATCTCAAAGTTTCGTTCGCGTTCGCACCCAGCGAAGGTGACTTCTTGAAGGTGACCAAGCAAGACCCCAATTCCGGGACAGAGGTCGAGCCGGGGTCGACGGTGGTTATCACGATCGGCCTTCCGGCGCCCAGCCTACCGGAGGGCCAACCGACTCAGCCGATGCCCGTGCCCGCACCTGCGCCCACACCCGAGCCTGCACCTGCACCCACGCCTGCGCCCGAGCCTGCACCTGCACCCGTACCGGCACCATCTCTGCCCACGACGCCGTAGGGCCGCACAGCGCCGGCTGGTCGCGGACGACCGAAGGCAACGACGCTAGTTCCGCAGTATAGGCAATGTCCGGAAGGACTGATGAGAACCGAAGGAGGATGAGTTGATGAGCGACAGAACGATAGAGGAGCTCGGACCGGTCGACTTTGTGGTGGTGGAGTTCCCGCTTGGAAGGGCCGAGTTCTCCGGCGAGGCCATCTTGGAGCTCAAGGCACTCGTCGACAAGGGGCTCATCCAGGTACTGGACCTGGTATTCATCCACAAGCTTGCGGACGGCTCGGTGGAAGCGTTCGAGGCCGACGAGTACGACGGCGACGTCGCAGAGCTGCGCGCCTTGAACGCTCTCGCTTTGGAACTACTCGCCGAAGAGGACATCGATGCGATAGCCGAAGCGCTCGAGGGCGATACGGTCGCCGCGGTACTCGTCTGGGAGAACACGTGGGCCGCGCCGTTCGGCGCAGCGGTACGTCGAGCAGGAGGGCAGCTCGTGGCCGACGGCCGCATCCCGGTTCAAGGAATCCTTGCCGCCTTGGAGGCGTACGAGGAAGCCGATGTCATGGAAGGAGTGTAGAGATGCCCCTGGGTCCAGGACGTGTGGGACGACGCGGCGTGGTTGGTGCTCCGGTCGCGCGGACGGCAGCTGTGGTCGGTACCACCGCGGTGGTGGCGCACGGTCACCGTCGTCGCGCCGACCGGCGTGACGACCGGCAGGATCGACGCTAGATCCGAATCACTATCGGAGCGGGACCTCGATTGCGAGGTCCCGCTCCATCGACCCGCAAAAGGGTTCTTGACCGGAGCACTAGCCGCTCTCGGACTGATGCCGATCATCGTCGGCATCGCCGCGAGTTCTTGCCTGCCAGTCACAACTCCGCCGTAGTGAGAAGCGGCACCAATCCGCTCACAGGCGTGTCGAGTGGCGCGTTTGTGGGTCGAGGCCTTCAAGTGGCTGGCGCCGTCTGGAGCGCGATTAGGAGAGGCTGAGATGAGCGAGGTCGCTGCAGCATCTTCGCGGCGCGGATCAGCACTCCCGTTCGGGGCGATGGTCGAGGCGCTGAAGCGAAACCCGGATGACCTGCGTGTGCTGTTCGCGTGCACGGCGGCGGCGGTCGCGACCGTCTTCGAGCCGACGTACCTGACACTCTCGACCTCTGTCGTCCAGACGTGGCTGCGTGCGCCGAACAGCGAAGCTCCGATGATACTGACGACCGCCTTTCTCACTCTCGCGCTCCTGACGCTGCTGGTCGGAGCGTTGGCGGATTTCTTCGGACGCCGTCGGTTCCTGCTGCTAGGGCTCGTGGGGCTCACGGTCTCGAACGTGCTCTGCCTGTTCTTGCTGGACGCGCCGAGGACATTCGCGGTCGCAGACATCCTCAATGCGGTCTTCGGGGTGATGGTCTTGCCCGCGGCGGTGGCGATCGTCACGTTGACGTTCGAGCCCTCCATACGCCCCTTCGCATACGGCATGCTTTTCGGAATCCAGGGTGCGGCTCTGGTGCTCGCATCGCTCTTCATTTCGATGCTCGGCGGCGTCGGGGGCGGTCGGGCGACCTTCATACCGGTACTTGTGGCTATGCGTTGCGGCACTGGTGCTCGTCTTGAGGGACGTGCCCGAGAGCCGCGCACCCGGATCGATCCGCCGAGGCAGCATCATTGTGAATCTCTTCTTGGTGGCGGGTCTGTTCGTGCTCTTGTTCATGGTCGTCACGGCGAGGATCCAGTCAGAGAAGACTCTGGTCGGAATCACCGTCGTCCTGGCCGTCGTGCTGGTCGCGGCGGTCATTGCGGTGGGTGGGCCGGCGACTGCCCCACTTCAAGGGTGTCGAGGTCTATGGCGGGCGCGATGTGGGCCTGGCGATCTTCGCCGGATTGATGCTGATGTTCGCCCAGGGATGCTTCTTCTACCAGACGATCCCGTTCTTCTACGACATCCAGAAGGTGGGAGACGTCGAGCTGGCGCTGAGATATGTGCCGTACGTCGTCGGCCTGTTAGCTGGGGGGATGCTGGTGGCGCGGCTGGCATTCCGATTCGGCGCGCGGCGAATCCTCGCGACCAGCTTCGCCCTCAGCGGTGTGGCACTGCTCGTACTGTCGCTGCTGAAGGTCGATTCACCGTACTGGGTCATGATCGTGCCGATCACCTTGGTCGGCTTCGCAGGAGGACTCGGCGGTCCGGCGCGGACGACGGTCGTGCTGGGCTCGCCGCCGGAGGGCCTCGTGAACAGTTCGGCCGCCGTCAACACGGCTGCTGGGCAGGCAGGCTATGCCCTCGGCGTGATCGCCTCGAGCGTGCTCGTCACGCGATACGCAGACAGGCTCTTCGTAGAAGGCCTGACGGCCGCCGGCGTGTCTTCCGATACGGTGGCGCGCGTTTCGGCCGGGTTGGCGAACCCGGTGTCCCGCCTGCTCGTGGCTGGCTACCCCGGGTTGCCGGAAGCGGTCAAGTCACTCACCGGGGTCTCCTATGCAAATGCCTTCACCAGTGGCATGACCGCGATGTTCTTCCTTGTGGCCATCGCGATGTTCGGTACCGCGATCGTCATGTTCTTCGGAATGCACCGGGGTTTGCGGGCGACGTTCGCCGTGCCGCTCCACGGGGACGTCTCGACGGCGGTAGCAGGCGAGACCACCCACCAGATACCTGAAACCAGCGAAGGCTCAGAGAAGCTGCGAGACCGGGGGCCAGGAAACAGGCGTGGACCCGAAGTGCCGACACGCGAACGGGAGGGTGATCGCGGTGTTCTCGATGCGCATACTGACTTCACCCGAGGAAGCAGACCGTGCTCTTTCCGCGCTCGATGGGCTCGGCGGCGTCTCGAACATCCTGGTCGGCGGAGTGACTCGTGACCGTGGTCTGCAGGCGATCACTGCAGATGTGACCGGCTACTCAGTCGACGAGACGTTCACCCGCCTCTCTGACTTCGGCATCGATTCCGAGGCGGTGACGCTTGTCCGGGAGTCCCCCGTGGATGCTCCCGCAAGTCGCGCGGGAGGGTGGTTCACCTATGCGCGAGCCACGCTCATCTGGGCCGAAGCTCTCGACACAGCTCGCGAGAACGCTGCGCTCACCGCTCGATACTGTGTCTACATGCTTGCCGCCGGAACCATAGCGGCCTGTGGAGTCATCTTGGAGAACCCGATCCTGATCGTTGGCGCAATGGCGGTCAGCCCCGACCTCTTGCCCCTCTCGGCGTTCTCCATCGGGGCGGTTGGGCGCCGTCCGCGTCTCGCCGCGAGAGGGATGGGAGTGCTGCTGATCGGGCTGTTGATCGCGGGCGCATCGGCGGGCGTCGTCGCATGGGCCCTGCGCGCGTTCGGCGCGTACGGCGGGGCGCTATCTGCGGGCAACGCGCTCTCAGGAATCGTTGTCAGTGTCTCGCCGGATACCTTCATCGTCGCTTTCGCCGCTGGGGTCGCAGGCATGCTTGCCTTCGAGACCCGAGCGAGTGCCGCAGTCGGGGTCGCGATCTCAGTCACCACCATCCCCGCTGCAGCATTCGCTGGCGTTGCGATCGGTATCGGCGAGTACGGCCGGGCCGAGGGCGCGCTCGTCGTACTGTTCGTGAACGTGGTCGTGCTGTTCATGGCGGGCGTGTTGACCCTGCTCGTACAGCGGAAGCTTGGGAGGCGGTACGAGTAGATGCGCGACCGCGGAGAGCCTCGTCCGGCATCCTGGGTAGCGCGCTACATTCCGATCCTCTCGTGGCTGCCGAGCTACGATCGCGCATGGCTGATCGCGGACATCGTCGCGGGTCTCACGCTGTGGGGGCTCGTGGTGCCCGAGGCGATGGCCTATGCGGGCATCGCAGGCCTCCCGCCGCAGGCGGGACTCTACACGATCCTGGCCGCGTTCTTGGCCTACGCCATGCTCGGCACCTCGCGGCACCTGTCTGTGGGACCGACCTCGGCAACCGCCGCGCTGCTCGCGTCGTCAGTGGCGGCGGCGCTGGTGGCTACCGCCGCAGCGTCGGATCCGACGTCGTACCAAGCCTACGCATCGGCCTTCGTGTTGGTTGTTGGCGTCGTGTACCTGGCTGCAGGTCTGGCGCGACTCGGCTTCATCACGCAGTTCCTGTCGAAGCCGGTGATGGACGGCTTCGTCGTGGGACTCGCGATCTTCGTGGCTGTGGGTCAACTCTACAAGCTGCTCGGAGTACCGAAGACCTCTGGTAACACCCTGGAGAAGCTCATCGGGGTGATCAAGGAGCTTCCGCAGGCCAACTGGGTGACCTTCGCCGTGGCGGTCGGTTCCCTGTTCCTGCTCTTCGGGCTCCCGATCCTCAGCAAGAAGACCCCGGGCGGTCTGATAGTACTGTTCGGCGGAATCGCACTGAGCTCAGCGTTTAGTCTGAGCAGCAACTATGGCGTCGAGGTCGTCGGCACGCTCCCGCAGGGCCTGCCTTCCTTGGCCATCCCTCAGGTTCCGATTCAAGCGATGCTGGGGATGGTGTTGCCCGCGATCGGGGTCTTGCTGGTCGCGTTCAGCGAGGGCGTTGGCGTTGCGCACGAGTTCGCCGACAAGCACGGCTACGAGGTGGATGCCGATCAGGAGCTGAACGCAAACGCACTGGCCAACGTGGCAAGCGCATTGTTCGGCGGCATGATCGCGGGCGGCAGCATGTCCGCCTCGGCCGTCAAGGAAGGGGCTGGGGCTCGCACGCAGTTCGCGAACCTCGTGACATGGGCGGTCACGATCGTGACCGTGCTGTTTCTCACGCCCCTGTTCGCGTCACTGCCCGAGGCTGTGCTCGGCGCATTGATCATCCACGCGGTCTGGCACATCATCGCGTCGCGCAAGTTGGTCAAGCTCCGAGAGGAGGCGCCAGCCGAGGTCTGGTTCGGGGTCTTGGCGATGGCCGGCGTGCTGCTCATAGACGTCCTTCAGGGCATGATCATCGGCTTGTTGGCTTCGATGCTGTTCGTCGTGTACCGGACCGCTCGGCCACACGTGTCCTCGCTGGGACAAGTTCCCGGAGCGACAGGCGCCTACGCTGACCTAGGGCGCCATCCTGAGAACATCGCCGTACCCGGTGTCCTGATCGTGCGACCCGATGCACAGCTCTACTACGCGAACGCGCTGACGGTCAGGGACACTGTGAAGGCGATGATCGGCGAGACGGATCCGCGCCCCGTGCGCTAGTCTTCGACATGAGCGCGCAGGACCAGGTCGACCTCACGGCCTCGGACCTGCTCAGGGGCTTCGTGGAGCAGCTGCTCGGCAAGGGGATCATTGTCTATCTTGCTGACGTTCACGCGCCGGTGCTCGCGGACGCCCGCGCGAGGGGCTTGCTCGACATGATCGGCGAGGATCACGTGTTCCCCACCGTGGAGGAGGCGGTGCGCGCCATCGAGGCGGCCGCAGAGTAGGGCAACCCTGAGGCATCACTCGCGGTACGAACCGAACGAGCTGCCGTGACGGATGTGTCTCGCGGCTGACGTGGCCTGCAGGTTGCCGTATCCCGACTGATGATCGTCAACTACCGATACGACGTGCCGAACAGGCGATTCAAGCGAGTTCGGTGACCGCGTGGACTGTGGGAGGCGCCGTACGGGCACGCGGTCAACAAGGCACTTGATACCTGCGGGCGCGGGCCTCGCCCCCCGCGGGTCGAGTGGCGGGTTTGACCCCCCGCTCGGCGCTGCGGCATAATCCAGCCACCGCGCATGAGCGCGCAAGAACGACAACGGCGATGACGGGGACGAGTAGGCGCCACCAAGCCCTCCGGCAGCGAGCGGGGACAGTGCAAGCCCGCGGTGGCGCGAGACGCCGAAGATCACCCCATCAGCCTCGGACCGAACGCCGCCGAAGTCTCGGCGATCGCAGTAGGCTTCGACGGATGCTCCCGTTACCGGGCGACCGAGTGGCGCGCACGGCCCGCGGAGCGGGTCTCGGCGCAAGCTGGGTGGTACCGCGGAGCGAGATTCGAGGCGCGCTTCGTCCCGGCAGAACGTGGGACGAGTGCGCCTTTTTGTGTGCCCGCAGCAGACGGGCCGGAGAGGGATTGATCGACGTGGCGCAACGACTACAAGCAGACGATGAACCTGCCGCAGACCGAGTTCCCGATGCGGGCGAACCTCGCTGCACGCGAGCCCGAGTGGCTCGCGTTCTGGGACGAGATCGACGTCTACCGCGAGTCGCTGGAGAAGCGCCGAGGGCGCCGAGCCGTTCATCCTGCACGACGGCCCGCCGTACGCCAACGGCCACATCCACATGGGCACCGCGCTACAACAAGGTGCTCAAGGACCTCATCGTCAAGTACAAGTCGATGCGCGGCTATCTACGCGCCGTACGTGCCGGGCTGGGACTGCCACGGGCAGCCGATCGAGCACCAGGTCGAGAAGAAGCTCGGGCCCGAGAAGATGGCGAAGATCTCGCAGGCCAAGCTGCGCGAGCTGTGCCGCGACTGGGCGATGGAGTTCGTCGACGTGCAGCGCGAGGAGTTCAAGCGCCTCGGCGTGCGCGGCGACTGGGACGAACCCGTACCTGACGCTGCAACCACAGCTACGAGGCCGGCGACGTCAAGGTCTTCGCGAAGATGTACGAGCGCGGCGAGATCTACAAGGGCCGCAAGCCCATCCACTGGTGCAAGCGCTGCCACACGGCTCTGGCTGAGGCTGAGATCGAGTACTCCGACGAGAACAGCGACAGCATCTACGTGAAGTTCAGGTTCACCGAGGCGGTCGACGGCGTTCTCCTCGGCGGGGCTGCCGGTCAGCGTGCTCATCTGGACGACGACGCCGTGGACGCTGCCGGCCAACGTCGGCCGTCACGCTCGCCGCCGACGCCGACTACGTGGGCGTTGTCGTCGGCGAGCGAGGTCATCGTCTTCGCCGAGGCGCTCGTCGAGTCGGTCGCCGAGGTCGCCGGGTGGGAGGCGTGCGGCCTCGTCGCGGGCGCCGACGGCGAGCCCGTGCGCGTCAAGGGCCGCGATCTGGCGGGCGTGCACTACGCGCAGCCCGATCCACGACGGCGTGCGACCGGCGTCGATCATCACGGGCGAGCACGTGGAGCTCTCGACCGGCACCGGCGCGGTGCACACCGCGCCCGGGCACGGCGAGGAGGACTACCTCGTCGGCATGAAGTTCGGGCTGCCGATGCCGATGCCGGTCGACGACAACGGCGTGTTCGATCAGGGCGGCGGGCCGTTCGAGGGGCTGTCCGTCGACGACGCCAACCCGGTCATCGTCGAGTGGCTGCGCGAGCAGCGGCTCGCTGCTGGCGGCCGGCGAGATCAGCCACAGCTACCCGCACTGCTGGCGCTGCAAGCAGCCGGTGATCTTCCGCGCGACCGACCAGTGGTTCGTCTCGATGGAGGCGACGCACCTGCGCGAGGCCGCGATGCGCGAGATCAACCGGGTCGAGTGGATCCCCGGCTGGTCGATCAACCGCATGGCGCGGCATGGTCGGCGACCGGCCGGACTGGTGCATCAGCCGCCAGCGCGCTGGGGCGTGCCGATCCCGGTGTTCGAGTGCGCGGCGTGCGGCGAGACGGTCGCGACGCCCGAGACGTTCTCGGCGGTCGAGGAGCTGTTCGCGACCGAGGGCGCCGACGCGTGGTTCACCAAGGCGCCGAGCGAGTACCTGCCCGCCGGCACTGCCTGCCCGCGCTGCGGCGGCACCGAGCTCAAGCCCGAGACCGACATCCTCGACGTGTGGTTCGAGTCGGGCGTGCTCGCACACGAGCGTGCTCGAGACGCGTCGCCGAGCTGCGCCGCCCGGCGACGATGTACCTCGAGGGCACCGACCAGCACCGCGGCTGGTTCCAGTCCTCGCTGCTCACGAGCGTCGGCGCGTACGACGCGGCGCCGTTCGACGCGGTGCTGACGCACGGCTTCATCGTCGACGGCGACGGCCGCAAGATGTCCAAGTCGCTCGGCAACGTCGTCTCGCCGATCGACGTCGTCGCGAAGTCCGGCGCCGACATCGTGCGGCTGTGGGTCGCCTCGGCCGACTACGGCCAGGACGTCAGCGTCTCCGACGAGATCCTCGACCGCACGAGCGAGGCGTACCGCCGCATCCGCAACACGTTCCGCTTCCTGCTCTCCAACCTCTACGACTTCGATCCCGCGACCGATTCGGTTCCGCTGCGCCGAGATGCCCGAACTGGACCGCTATCGCGCTGGCCCAGCTCGCCAACGTGCTCGACCGACGTCACCATCGCCTACGACGAGTGGCGCTTCCACGCCGTATTCCGGACGATCTACGACTACGTCGGCGACCTGTCCGGCGGTCTACCTCGACGTGCTCAAGGACCGCCTCTACGCCGACGCGCCCACGAGCGCTTCCCGCCGGAGCGCGCAGACGGTCCTCTCGGCGATCCTCGGGGTCCTGGTCCGCGTGCTCGCGCCGATCCTCGTCGTTCACCTCCGAGGAGGTCTGGCAGTTCATGCCGGAGGCGCTGCGCGACGCGAAGAGCGTGCAGCTCTCCGACTGGCCGACGACTGGACCTCGCGCGGGGATACGGCCGCAGCTGGCGGCGGCGTACACGACCGTGCTCGAGGTGCGCGAGGCCGTCACCAAGGCGCTGGAGGAGGCGCGAAACGCCAAGGTGATCGGCAAGAGCCAGGAGGCGGCCGTGAGCGTGACCGCGCCGGCCGACGTGGTCGCCGCACTCGATGCACGCGGCGCGGTGGCGCTCGCCGAGCTGTTCATCGTGGCGTCGGTCGAAACCCGCGCAGGTGATGAGGTGGCGGTGAGTATCACCGCCGCGACGGGCGAGAAGTGCCCCCGATGCTGGAACCTCAGGGAACTCGGAACGAATGCGGATCACCCGAGGTGTGCGCGCGATGCGCGAGCGTGCTGGCAGGTCTGCATAGGGTCCGGACCGAGCCGCAACCGGAGGGTACATCGCGGCTTCGAGCCGGTGGTACACTCGACAGATGAAGCCCTCGTGCCCGGCATTCGTGCCGGGCACGTGCACAGGAGGATGGAATCGCAATGGTTGATGACAACACCCGCTCGGCGCTGCGCCTTGAACTTGAGAAGGAACTGCTGCGGCTCGAGGCCGACGTCGCCGAACTCGACCGGCACGAGCGCGAGTCCCAGTCGGACTCGAGCGGCGAGAATGGTCTACCGCGACCACATGGCGGACCAAGGTACGGCCACCTTCGAACGTGAGCTGGACATGACCTTCGAGGAGAACGAGCGTGACCTCCTCGACGCCGTTCGCGCCGCGCTCGCCCGGATGGATGCAGGTACCTACGGCACCTGCGAACGCTGCGGCGTCGAGATTCCGGCCGGCCGCCTCGAAGCGGTCCCGACGGCGAGCCTGTGTATCACGTGCAAGGAATCCGAAGAGACTCGCTAGACCTGGCCCATCCCGGCCGGGTCTTCATAGCCACGGTGCTCCTCGCCCTCGCCGTGGACCAGGTCTCAAAGGCCATGGTGCGGGTCGCCATGATCGAGCAGCAGTCTGTCCGGTTGCTGGCGCATGTGATCAACCTCACCTACGTGCGCAATGAGGGAGCCGCGTTCGGGCTCTTTCCCGGGCGCCAGCCGGTCTTCATCGCCACCTCACTCCTGGTGCTCTTCGTCATCGCCGCCTTCTGGCGCAGGGCCCGACCGGTTCAATGGCCCGTCGTCATCGCCCTCGGGCTCGTGACGGCCGGGGCGGTCGGCAACCTCATCGACCGCTCGATCCTTGGCTTCGTCACGGACTTCTTCGAGTTCGGATTCGTGGACTTCCCCGTCTTCAACGTCGCGGACGCCTGCATCTTCATCGGCGTGGGCATGCTGATGCTCTGGATACTCTTCGGTCCGGAGACGACGAGGCTGATGCCGGAGCCTTCGCCAGGGCACCGCGGAGGGCGCCGAGTGAAGCCGTCGGACTACTACGAGCACGTGGTGACCTCCGAGGAGGCCGGACTGCGCTTGGATGTGCTGCTCGGTTCACTGGAGTTCTTGGCCTCGCGCTCGGCTGCGGCGCGTCTCATCGAGGACGGGCTCGTCCTGGTGGACGGCGACACGGCGCCCAAGAAGCACATGGCACGGACGGGGGAGCGCATCGAGATCGAAGTCCCGCCGTACGACCGCGGCGAGCTGATCGCGGAGGACATCCCGCTCGACATCAAGTTCGAGGACGACCACATGATCGTGCTTTCCAAACAGGCGGGGCTGGTCGTTCACCCGGCACAAGGCAACTGGACCGGCACGCTCGTTCATGCGCTGCTGGCGCACTCCGACGAGCTCGGGACGCTCCAGGGGGACGACCGGCCGGGTATCGTGCATCGTCTGGACAAGGACACTTCGGGACTGATGATGGTCGCCAAGAGCGACGAGGCCCAGATCGCGTTGCAGGAGGCTATCAAGATCCGGTCCATCGACCGCCGCTACCTTACGCTCGTGCACGGACGGATCGCCCCCGATACGGGCATGATCGACGCGCCGCTCGGGCGCGACCAGCGTGAGCGGATGAAGATGGCCGTTTCGGACTCGCCGAGCGCCAAGCAGTCCGTCACCACGTTTCGCGTGCTCGAGCGCTTCGAAGCCGGAACACACGACGACGGCTTCACGCTCCTGGAGTGCAAGCTGTACACGGGCCGGACTCACCAGATCCGCGTGCATATGGCCTACATCAACCACCCGTGCGTCGGTGATCCGGTGTATGGGCAGGGGCGGCTCAAGGCCGATCTCGGCCTGACTCGGCAGTTCCTGCATGCGTATCGCCTCGGACTGGCACATCCGGTCACGGGGGAGGAGCTCTTCTTCGTGGACGCGCCGCCGGAAGACCTGGCTTCTCGGCTCACGCGGATCGCTGAGTACTCAGCGGGCCGGACTCCCGCCGGCGATGAGGTCTTCGCACTTCTCGAAGCGGCCGCTGCCGGCTGAGCCGGCCCGGCCGCGCCGGGTCTGCGGTTTCGACCCGTAGTGGGCGCGCATGGTAGAATCGCCGTCGGCTTTGCTCACGACTTTGAACGCACGTTGCCTCGAAAGGACTCCCCCGAATGGCCTACAACGACCTCTTCCTTCGCGCCGCGCGCCTCGAGCGCACCGAGCGCACTCCCGTGTGGATGATGCGACAGGCCGGGCGCTATATGCCCGAGTACCGCGAGATCCGCGCGAAGCACGGCTTCCTGGAGATGTGCCGGACGCCCGAACTCGCCGTCGAAGTCTCGATGCAGCCGGTCGACCTCGTCGGCGTGGACGCGGCGATCATGTTCTCAGACATCCTCGTGGGCTTTCCCGGAATGGGACTGGACCTCGAGTTCGCCAAGGGCGAGGGCCCGGTCATCCACAACCCGGTGCGCACCGCCGCCGACGTCGCCAAGCTGGGCGTCGCCGATCCGCTGGAAGACACCGGCTTCGTGATGGAGATCGTCAAGATCCTCCGTCGTGAGCTCGAGAACAAGGTGCCGCTCATCGGATTCGCCGGTGCGCCGTTCACCCTCGCGAGCTATGCGATCGAGGGCCATGGAACCCGCGACTACGAGAACTGCAAGGCGCTCATGTGGAGTGATCCCGAGGCATGGGACCTCCTGCTCACCAAGTTCTCCGATACCACGATCGCCTACCTCAAGGCCCAGATCGACGCCGGCGTCCAGGCGGTCCAGGTCTTCGACAGCTGGGTCGGCTACGTCGCCCCGCGCGACTACGAGCGCTCGGTGCTCAAGCACACCAAGCGAGTCATCGACGAGGTCAAGGCGCACGGCGACAAGGTCGTTCCGGATGGCGGGGTCCCCGTCATCCACTTCCCCAACGGCGGGACCTCGATGCTCGACCTCGCTCAGAAGGCCGGCGGCGACGTCATCGGTGTCGACTGGCGCCTCGACATGAAGCGGGCCGTCGAGCAGATCGATCCGAAGTTCGGCATCCAGGGCAATATCGATCCGGTTGCGCTCTTCGCCCCCGATGACTCGCTCGAGGAGCAGGTCGTCGAGATCCTGGAAGCCGTGGGAACGCGCCCGGGCCACATCTTCAATCTCGGCCATGGGATCCACAAGACGAGCGATCCCGAGAAGGCGAAGAAGATGATCTCCTACGTCCACAAGCACTCCGACCGCATTCGCGGTGGGGCAGGGGCGTAGCGCATGTCACGCACCGGCGTTCTGCTGCTCGGCTTCGGCGGTCCCGAGTCCATCGACTCGGTTCGCCCGTTCATGTGCAATCTCATGGACCGAGAGCCGTCTGACGAACTCGTCGAGACGGTCTGTCGGCGCTACCTTGCCATCGGCGGGGGTTCGCCGCTGCCCGTGATCGCGCAGAGTATCGCCGAGGGGCTCGAGGAGCGGCTCGGCCAGGAAGGAAGGCCCGCTCCCGTACGTGTGGGCATGAGCTACTGGCATCCCTTCATCGCCGATTCCGTCGCTGAGCTCATGGAGCTTGGTTGCGACAGGATCGTCACCTACTCGCTGTCACCGTTCGAGTCCAAGGCCGCCTCCGGCGCCTATCGTGATGCGATCCAGGCGGTGGTCGCCGAGCACGGTCATCTTGACGTCGTGGAGGCGCCCCTGCTCTCCACCAGCGAGGACTTCGTCGACTTCTTCGCCGGGAGCGCGGCTGTGGCGATTGACGACCTGCAGCCGAACGAGGGGGCTATCGTCGTCTTCACCGCACACAGCCTGCCCGAGGCGGATCTGGTCGAGAACGATCCCTACGTCCGGGGGCTTGAGGACACCGCTCAGGCCATCGCCGAGAAGCTCGGCATGGCGCTCGGCTACCCGGGAGCCGGCGCGCAGACGCTCGAGGGCTTCACGGCGCTTGGCACGACCGACAAGCCGCGTGCCTGGTTCCTGGTCTACCAGTCCAAGGGTGCGCGTCCCGGCGAGTGGCTCGGTCCGCAGCTCGAGGACCTGATCCCGGCGGTCGCCGCGTCTCGGAGTACAGCGCCATCGTCGTCGTCCCCATCGGCTTCACGACCGACCACATGGAAACGCTCTACGACCTGGACATCGTCGCCGCGGGTGCGGCGCTCGACGCAGATCTCGAGTTCATGCGAGCGGCGGTCCCCAACGACGATCCGCGCATCCTTGACGCGATCGCCAAGGTGGTCGCGCCACTCATCTAGCTATTGGCTCGCGTTCCCGGCAGAACTCGAGTATCTCGCCCGTGTCGACTACCATGTGGGGAGCACTCACGTGAAGCGCGTCATCATCATCGGCGGCGGAGTTGCCGGACTTGGAGCCGCCTACAAGATCCGCAGAGCGGCCGATGCCGGCAACGACGTCGGCTTCGTGCTGGTCGAGAAGGACGGGCGCCTTGGGGGCAAGCTGGCGACCGAGCACGTACCCGATCCCGATCGGGGCGGAGCGTTCATCGTCGACGGCGGCTCGGATTCCTTTCTCACCGACAAGCCCGCGGTCCACCGCGTCGCCAAGCTGCTCGGCATCTTCGACGACGAGACGCCCACCTGCGACGAGAACAAGAAGACGTTCATCGTCAAGAAGGGCCGACTCGTCGAGATGCCGGACGGCATCATGATGTTCGCTCCGACCAAGATCGTCCCCATGGCCACGACGCGCCTGTACTCCTGGCCGGCGAAGTTCCGGATGGCGCTGGACCTCGTGCTCCCCAAGGAAGAAACTGACCCCCGGCGTACGCAACGACGAGTCGCTGGAGAGCTTCGTGGTGCGCCGCATGGGCCGCGAGAGCCTGGACCGGCTGGCCGAGCCGTTGGTGGGCGGCGTGAACGGCTCCGATCCCAAGGACATGTCGCTCGCGGCCACGTATCCGATGCTGCTCGACATGGAGCAGCAGTACGGTTCGCTCGTGAAGGGCTTCCTCGCCCAGCGCAAGAAGGTCGAGGAGATGAAGGCCAAGTACCCGCCCAAGCCCGGTGCGAAGCCTCGGACGTTCTTCAGCTCCTTCCACGAGGGGCTGCAGTTCCTCACCGACCGCATGGCCGACGCGGCCGGCCGAGACCATATCACCACGGGAGTCACGGCGACGGCGATCTCGCGCGAGGACGACGGTTCCTGGCGCGTGACCCTCGACTCCGGCGAGACGTTGACCGGTGACGCGGTCATCGTGGCCTCCGAGGCATGGGCGACCGCGCCGTTGCTTCAAGGAGTGGACGGCGGCATCGCGGATCTCGTGGCTTCCATCCCGTGCTCGTCGTCGGCGACCATCCTGATGGGTTTCGACGAGTCGGACTGCCCGTTCGACAAGCACTGGCACGGGATCCTGTCGCCGGCCGTCGAGCATGAACCGGTCACCGGCATCTCGCTGATGTCCTCGAAGTGGCCTGACCGCGCCCCGGCCGGGCGGGTGCTGCTGAGGGGTTTCGTGGGCGGGCCGCGGGATCAGGAGATCGTGCTGCGCGGTGACGACGAGCTCATCGAGATCGTTCGCCGGTCCTTCGTCCGGCTTCTCGGCGTGAAGCCGGATGCGAAACCGGTCTTTGCGCGGGTGTTTCGCTGGGTGGGTGGCATGCCGCAGTACACGATGGGGCACCTCGACCGCGTGGACGCCATCGAGTCGAAGACCGCCGAGATACCCGGCCTGGCGCTCGCGGGCGGCGCATATCGCGGCGTCGGCGTGCCGAACTGCCTTGAAAGTGGGGAGAAGGCCGTATCGAAGGTGCTCGGCGAGTGGGGGATCGCGCTGGCCGAGGACTCAGAGGCCCCGAAGCGAATCTACTGACCAGGGGCAGCGCTCCAGCGGAATATGCCCTGGATGCATCGACGAGAGGTACAACGTGAAGAAGGTCATCATCATCGGCGGCGGTCTCGCAGGTCTGGGTGCCGCTCTCAAGATCCGGCGTGCGGCGGCAGCGGGCGAGGACGTGGACTTCGTCCTCGTCGAGAAGGACGAGCGTCTCGGCGGCAAGATCGACGGCGAGATAGTCGAGAACGAGTACGGTACGTTCATCGTCGACGGTGGACCCGACTCCTTCCTGACCGCCAAGCCGGGCGTGAAGCGCATCGCCACCGAGGTGGGGATCGCGGGTGACACCATGCCCACCGACGAGTCGCGCAAGAAGACCCTGATCCTGTCGCGCGGGCGACTGTACGAGATGCCGGACGGCGTGATGATGTTCGCGCCGACCAAGTTCCTGCCGTTCGCGACGACAGGCCTGTTCTCGTGGCCCGGAAAGCTGCGCGCCGGAATGGACCTCTTCATACCGAAGAAGAAGCTCGCACCCGGCGAGTTCAACGACGAGTCACTCGAGAGCTTCATCGACCGCCGAATGGGCAGCGAGATCCTCGACCGGCTCGCCGAGCCGCTCGTCGGCGGCGTGCACGGTTCCGATCCGGCTGCCATGTCACTCGCGGCGACCTTCCCGAACCTGCTCGAGATGGAGCAGAAGTACGGCAACATGATCACCGCCTTCCTCGCTCAGCGAAAGATGGTCGAGGAGATGCGGAAGAAGTACCCGCCCGATCCCAAGAATCCCAAGACCTTCTTCACCGCGTTCACCAAGGGCATGCACGAGCTGCCCGAGGCCATGGCGGACAAGGCCGGTCGGGACAGGATTCGGACCGGTGCGGCAGTCTGTTCGCTGGCCCGCAGTGCCAGACGGCACCTGGACGGTCACGCTGGCTGACGGATCGAAGCTCGAGGGTGACGCGGTGGTCGTGGCGACCGAAGCCTGGGCAGCCGAGCCTCTCGTCCGCGCGACCGACACCACCATCGCCGACACGCTCGCGGCGATCCCGGCGAGCTCCTCGGCGACGGTGTCCTTCGCCTTCAACGAGGACGAGATCGGCATCGATCTGAACGCGTTCGGGGTGCTGTGCCCGGCCAAGGAGAACGCCAGACTGCTTGCGGTGACGCTCTCATCGTCGAAGTGGCCGGGGAGGGCCCCCAAGGGCAAGGTGCTGCTGCGCGCTTTCGTCGGTGGGCCCAACAACCAGAAGATCATGGAGAAGAGCGACGCCGAGATCACCGAGATCGCCGAGACCGAGGTGCGTCGCATCCTCGGAATCAACCCTGCGGCCAAGACGCTGTTCAGCCGGTTCTTCCGGTGGACCCTCGGCATGCCCCAGTACTCGATGGGTCACTTGGATCGCGTTGCGCTTATCGAATCGCGCAGCGCGCAAATCCCCGGGTTCGCGCTCGGCGGTGGCAGCTACCGCGGCGTGGGACTCGCCAACTGCATCGAAAGCGGCGAGGCCGCGGTGAGCAAGGTGCTGGGCGACTTCGGCATCACGCTCGCCGAGGACGCCGTCGAGGAGAAGCGCGCCTACTAGCGTCGGGGAACTCGCGAGAGCGCCGTCGCGGGAGCGGAACCCGGCCTAGCGCGACGCCCTGTCGATGACCGAGAGCATCTCGGCGTGGAGCGCGGGGTTCGCGCAGCAGATGCCCTCGCTGTGTGCGGTCCAGGGAGCACCCTCGGTGTCGGTCACGAGCGCGCCGGCCTCTCGAAGGATGACGACGCCGGCCGCCATGTCCCACGGCTTGAGGTAGTACTCCCAGAAGCCGTCGGCTCGAGCCCCGGCCACGTGACAGCAGTCGATGGCAGCCGAGCCGTCCCGGCGGATGCCGTGGACCGGTGCGCGGAGGAACGCCGCCAGCACATCGAGCTGGCGGTCGAGCGGCGCTCCGCGGTCGTAGGGGAAGCCGGTGATGAGCAGCGCGTCACGAACGCTCGGGGCATCGCTGACCGAGAGCGGCGTACCCTCCCGCGTGGCACCGAGCCCGACCGCAGCCGCGTTCATCTCGTCGAGCGCCGCGTTGTAGACCGCACCGGCTACCGGTTGTCCGTTGTGCAGACACGCGACCGACACGGAGTAGGTCGGGTAGCCGTGGAGGAACGACGTCGTCCCGTCGAGCGGGTCGATGACCCAGACTTCGTCGTCGTCGAGCGTGCCCCTGGTCACCGACGCCAGGTCGTAGACCTCGTCCTCCTCGATCACGAAGCGGGCGCCGGGCAGGCGCTGCTCGATCGCGCGGGCGCACGCGACGCCCGAGGCGAGGTCGGCCTCGGTCACGAAGTCGGTGGCGAACCCCTTCGACCGCACGGCGCCCATGTCGTCGCGCCGGGCGAGCAGTTCTGCTCCGCCGGCACGGGCGGCCTCGATAGCGCAGTCCAACAGCGTTCGCACGGGTGTGCCTCCTAAAGGGGATAATCAGACGGTGACGCCAAGTGTACCCGTCCGGATCGCCCCCGGGAGCGAGGGGTGCGTTCCATCAGAGGAGTCCCGATGCTCGATCGTGGCCTGACCGAACGCCTCGACAGTGCGACACTCGACCAGCTCGCCGAGCGCGCACGACGGTCCCGGGGGCACGTGCTCACGGCGACTTCGCTCGCGGCATCGGGTCACCCGGGCGGCTCGTTCTCGTCCATGGAGATGTACACGCTGCTCTACTCGCTTGCGAACCTGCGCCCGGAGGACCCTCGATGGGCCGGCCGCGACCGGATCGTCGTCTCCCACGGCCACACGTCGCCCGGGCGTCTACGCGGCGCTCGCCGAAGCCGGCTTCTTTCCCGCCGAGGAGTTCGTCGCGCACTTCCGCCAGGCAGGTAGCGTCTTCGAGGGTCACGTCGAGCGCTCGGTCCCCGGCATCGAGTGGTCGTGCGGCAACCTGGGGCAGGGGCTCTCGGCCGGCGTCGGGCTGGCGCTCGGTGCGCGACTGACCGAGGCGAGCTGGCACACGTTCGTTGCGATGAGCGACGGCGAGCAGCACAAGGGGCAGGTCGCCGAGGCCCGCCGGCTCGCGGTCAAGGAGAGGCTCGGCAACCTGACGGCGGTCATCGACTGCAACCGCATCCAGATCTCCGGCCACACCGACGAGGTCATGCCGGTTCACATCGCGGCGGACTGGGCAGCCGACGGCTGGCGCGTCGTCGAGTGCGACGGGCATGACCTCGCCGCGCTTCATGAGGCGCTTCGTGACGCGGTCCGGGGCGACGGTCCGACGGTGGTGGTGGCGCGCACGGTCATCGGCAAGGGCGTCTCGTTCATGGAGGACCTGCCCGAGTTCCACGGCCGAGGACTGACCGCCGAGGAGTACCCGCTCGCGCATGGCCGAGCTCGGGCTCGATCCGGCCGAACTCGACCGCGCACGTGCGCGGCGCACCGAGCCGTGCGCCGTCGCCGCGCTCGAACACCACACGCCTGCGGTCCGGCTTACGGGCGGCACCCCACGGAGCTACTCGGCAGGCAAGCCGACCGACAACCGCGTCGGCATGGGGCACCGCGCTGACCGACCTCGCCGAGGCCAACCCGGACTTCCCATCGCCGTGCTCGACTGCGACCTGGCCGTCTCGGTCAAGACCGACGGGTTCGCCGCTGCTGCGGCCGGAAGGGTTCATCCAGTGCGGCGTGGGCGAGCACAACGCCGCCACCGCCGGCGGCGCGCTGTCGACCGTGCCCGGCGTGCTCGCGTTCTGGAGCGACTTCGGCGTCTTCGGGATCGACGAGGTCTACAACCAGCAGCGGCTCAACGACATCAACGGCGCTGCGCTCAAGCTCGCGGTCACCCACTGCGGGCTCGACGTGGGCGAGGACGGCAAGACGCACCAGTGCCTCGACTACGTCGGGGCGTTTCGCGAGCTCTTCGGGTGGAAGGTGATCGTTCCCGCCGACCCCAACCAGACGGACCGGGCGGTGCGCGCGGCCGCCGCCATGCAGGGTAACGTCTGCATCGCGATGGGCCGCAGCAAGCTGCCGGTGCTCGCTGGGCGACGACGGGACGCCGCTCTTCGGCGACGACTACGAGTTCGCCTACGGCGAGGTCGTGTGGGCGCGCGAGGGCGCCGATGCGGTCGTTCTGACGATGGGTACGCTCGCGGGGGCCGCGGTCGCAGCATCTGACGTGCTCGCGGCTGCGGGACATCGCGGCCGAGGTGGGGATCGTCGCCTGCCCGCTGCACTTGGACGACGCTGCGATGACCTACGCCGCCGAGGCGCCGCTGCTCGTCACCGTCGAGGACCACAACGCCCGCACCGGTCTCGGGGCGTCGGTCGCGCGAGTGGCTGGCCGAGCACGGCTGCGGCACGCCGCTCGTCAGGCTCGGCGTACGCGGCTACCAGTCGTCGGGGACTGCGCGAGACCTGTTCGCCCGTGCGGGCCTCGACGCGGAGGGCATCGCCCGATCGCATCGCGAGGGCGCTGGGCTAGGTCGCGGCTCGGCTCGGCGTGTCTCGCCGGACTACGAGCCGTCGGGCGTCTGGTCGGGCATCGGAGCGTAGGACCGCAGGGCGCCGATGATCTGCGCGTGGACGTCGAGCGTCCTCGCAGGCGAGCGGCTCGATGCCGAGCGTCTTGAGCTCGTCGAGCACGGCGGCCGCCGCGATGGGGACCGCGCGCGTCGACCGGAGCCGAGAGCTCGAGGACCCACTCCTCGATCGACTCGATCTGGACGCCGAACGCGATGGTCTGCGGCGTGCTGCCCATCAGCTCGGCGGCCTGCAGCACGTCGACGAGCCGCAGGTCGTGCAGCGAGTGCGCCACCTGGTTCGGGGCGATCTCCTCGGGCGTCATTCGGAGTACCGTGCCGGGCGGATACTCGGTGTCTTGCATGGCGTCGATGATGATGAGGTGGTCCACGCCCCGCAGCAGGTCGAGGATCATGAAGCTCATGGTCCCGGCGTCGACCACTTCCACGTTGTCGGGAAACGTGTAGCCGCTCCTGAGCATCTCGATGACGCGCGGTCCGATGCCGTCGTCGCGCATGAGCGGGTTGCCCACGCCCATGCACGAGGATGCTCTCAGATGCAGTCGCCACGGTGCTCCTCTTCGCCCAGCGGCGGAGTACGGAGGTCGAGTCGTGTGCAGTGTAGCGCGAGATCCCGGCGGCTCAGCCGGCAGCGAGCGCAGGCTCCGCGGTGAGGAACGCCGACGTGTCGCCCTCGAGCAGCAGGATGCGCTCGTCGAGCGGCAGCTCGGCGCGGGCCTTGTCGCGCGCGTCGTTGCTGGCGGCGAGCGTCTCTCGCATCATGACCAGCAGCAGGTAGCGGCCCTTGGGTGTCAGGGTGATCTCCTCGGAGGTGTTGGTGGCGATGCCGCCGACCAGCGTGAGGAAGCGCGATCTCGCCGGGGAGTCCCAGCTCGACCGGCACGCCGAAGTCTCGGCGGAACCGCTGCTTGTCGAGCCTCAGGCCGAACATGTCGGTCACGAAGCGGTAGCGCATCGAGGCGCCACGACCCGTACGTGCTTGCCTCGCTTCACGATCGCCATCTTGCCGGCTTCGATCCGCGCGCGTACTCGCCGAGCGAGAACGTGTTGCCGTAGATGGTGCCGTCGAGGAAGGACAGCGCGCCCGAGCCGACGCCGACGTACTCGGGGAAGTCGACGATGTACTCGTCGATCATCGCGTTGCTGTCGCGCGAGAACGTCCACGCGCTCGCTGGCTCGAAGTCGGGCGCCAGCGCCTCGGAGACGAGCCGGTAGTAGCGGGCCTCGCGCTCGAAGTCGATGTCGCCGACCGTCTGGGCGAGTTCCCGGCGGCGAAGCGGGGAGGCCATCAGCGGGTAGAAGGTCGTCTGGTTGGCGCCGGTGGCCTTCACCAGCTCGATGTCGCGCAGCAGGACCTCTTCGGTCTGGCTCGGGAAGTTGAAGATCATGTCCACGTTGAACGAGGGGAACTTGCCCGCCATCGACGCGACGCGCTCGAAGACCTCCTCGCCGGTGCCGTACTTGCCGTAGCGGTCCATCTGGCGCAGCAGGCGGTCGTCGAAGCTCTGGACGCCGCACGACAGCCGCTGGACGCGGCCGGTCGAGCGTCTCGACGAGCTCGCGGTGAGGTGGTTGGGGCTCGTCTCGGCCGAGACCTCGCGCGATCGACGGGGAAGAGCCGCTGGCGAGGTCGATCGTCTCGCGAGCTCGTCGAGCAGGATGGTGGGCGTGCCGCCGCCGACGTAGAGCGACGCGAAGTCGTAGCCGAGGTCGGCGACGAGCCGCATCTCGTCGCGAAGGTGGCCGAAGTACGTCGCGTGCCCGGTCCTCCTTGTAGAGGAAGCGGTTGAACGAGCAGTACGTGCACAGGCGCTCGCAGAACGGCACGTGTGCGTAGAGCACGTAGCCGTGGCCGGGCTGTGGGCGGGGACGGAGTCGCAGGTCGCAGCGGTCCTCGGTCGTGAGGTAGCTCTTGTTCAGGACACCCGAGTGCGGTCGAGATGACACGTTCCGAGAACACGGCGGCTCCTTCAGTCGGTTACGACGAGGCTGCCGGGCCCGGCGCATGCGATATGCCTGTATTGGACGTTCGGCCTAGCGTTTCCTGCCTGACGATCCATAGTGCCGGCATTCCGGCGAAGGGCACGGCCCATGAGAGGAGCGGGCCCCGGTTTCCCGGGGCCCGCCACCCGACGTCAGGTGTTGATGCGCACCTTCGGCACGTGCTCGCCGTCAGCTGTCCTCGCCGACACCCTCTTTCCAAGCGAAGATCATCTTCGAAGGGGCGAAGTTGTAGATGTTCGCGAGGTACACGTGGGCCGCGGTGAAGATCAGGATGACCCACATGATCCAGTAGTGCAGGATGCGGATCGCCCATCGGGTCGGCGCCGCCGCCGAGGTTGAACAGCGAGGCGACCCACGCGGTGCCCGCGTAGAAGAACGGCCAGCCCGAGGTCGGGCCCCACAGGCAGAAGCCGGTGTAGGCCGCGGCCAGGATCAGGAACGGCGTGGCGATGTAGGCGATCTTCTGCAGAACGCCGTACTTCGCCGAGATGGGGTGGTCCTTCTTCAGGAACAGGTAGTACTTGATCCACGGCAACATCTGGTGGCGGTTGGCCTCCTGCGGAAGCCAGTTCTTGAAGTCCTTATCGACCTCGCGCGTGTCCGGCATGATGGCGTCCTTGACGAAGAACATCATGACCAGACGGACGATGAGGTTGATGAGCAGCACGAACATCCAGAAGAAGTGCGTGCCGCGTGCCAGACCCATCAGGCCCGGAACGATCGGGTAGTGGATGTAGAAGCCCGACAGCGCCAGGAAGAACATCGCGAGCAGGTTGATCCAGTGGGTGAGCACGAACGGCATGCGGATGCGCCTCGCGGTAGAGCTTGTGCGACATCTACTCCACCCCCCACTTGCTCGAGAAGACCATGCCGCGCTTGCCCGTTTTGCGTTCAATCACGTGAACGCCGCATCCGATTCAAGGATCGAAGCTGCGGACGATGCGCGCAGCCTCCATGGGCTTGGTCGGTATCGATGCACCGGCGAGCCGATGAGCGCCTGCTCGATGACGCCGGTCACGCCGTCATCGTCGCGTCCGCCGATGTTCCAGGTCGACGGCGTGCAGATCTGGTAGTTCGCGATGCGACCGCCGGACACGTTCATCCAGTGGCCGAGAGCGCCACGAGGGGCTTCCCACATGCCCGCACCGTCGCCGGCGCTTGCGTCGGCTCGTCCTCGAAGAAGCTTCACGTCGCCGCCCTTGACTGCGCCGATGAGCTCGTTGACCCACTCGATCGACCAGTCGGCGACGACTGCGGTCTCGAGGTTGCGGGCCGCGATGCGGCCGAGCAGCGAGACGAGGACCTCGGGCTTGCCGGCGGCGCCGAGCTTGGCGAGGGCGACGTCGACGATCGTCTTGACCGGCTCCACGCCGTTCAGGTACGCGACGAGCATGCGCGAGAGCGGACCGGCCTCCATGGGCTTGCCGTCGTAGCGCGGCGCCTTGGCCCAGGTGTACTGGCCGTTGACGTCGTACTTGGTGAAGTCGGGGTTCGTCTTGCCCTCGGCCGGGTTGAGATCCGCCGTCCTCCGGGTCGAACCACGAGTGCTTGACGTACTCCTTGACCTTGGCCGGGTCAGCGGTTCTCAGCCTTCAGCGAGCCGGCGAAGACCGCGCCGTCGGGCAGGTAGCGGTCCTTCATCTTCATGCGACTCGCGGTTGAACACGCCCCACGCCAGGAAGTTGCCGTGGCCGCCGCCGTAGCTGAGAGCGTCCGGTGTAGAACGGAGCGATCGCCAGGGTGTCCGGGATCATCGTGTTGTCGACGAAGTCATGAACGCGCATGAGGCGGAACAGGACGTCGTCGAGCTTCTCCTCGGTGGGCACCCACGCGGTGCCGCCCGGAAGCGACGTCATGAAGTGCGGGAACTTGCCACCCATGATGGCGATGACGCGCGCGGCCTCGGCCTGCATCTCGAGCGCCTCGAGGTAGTGGGCGACGGCGATGAGCGCGAGCTCGGGCGGCATCGTCTGCGAGTAGGCCGGGTGGTCGAACCAGCCGTTGGTGAAGATGGACAGCTGACCACCGTCGACGAGGCCCTTGAGCTTGTCCTGCACGGCGCCGAAGTCGGACGTCGGTCGTGCCGGCCTGCTCGGCGAGCGCGTAGGTGTCGGCGATGTTGGCCTTGAGCGCCTTGCCCGGATCGATGTAGTCGAGCGCGGCGAGCGTGTAGAACCACAGGATGTGGCTGTGCAGGTACTGCGCGGCCTCGATGATGTTGCGGACGATGCGCGCGCCGTTCGGGATGGTGATCCCGAGCGCCTCCTCGGCGGCCATCGTGGAGGCGTGACCGTGCGAGATCGGGCACACGCCGCAGATGCGCTGCGCGACGTAGAACGCGTCCGACGGCGCGCGGCCCTTCAGGACCATCTCCATGCCGCGGAACAGCGTGCCGGAGACCCATGCGTCCTTGATGACGCCGTCTCGACTTCACACTCGACGCGAAGGTGACCTTCGATCCGGGTGATCGGGTCGATGACGACGTTGGGGGTGCCCACTAGTTATCGCCTCCCTTCTTCGGCCGCTTGCGGTCGTAGTCCTTCATCTCTTCGGTGGCAGGGCCGTCGCCGATACGGCCGGCGGCCTACATGCCGACGCCGTGGACGACCAGTGCGCCAGCCACGACGCCGCCCGCGAGGGCCGCGAGGTTGGCCGGGTTGTAGCCACCGCCGTCGGTGTACTGGCCGATGCCGATCCGGCGGAAGCGGTCAGGAACGGCGCGTTCTCGTCGACCCAGTTGAAGTCGCCGCAACCGATGCACGGCGAGCCGGACTCGACGCACCAGGAGACCTGGTTGTTCCAGCGAACGATCGGGCAGTTGGTGTAGGTCTGCGGACCCTTGCAGCCGACGGCGTAGAGGCAGTAGTCCTTGGCCTCTTCGGCGGAACCGAACTGGTAGACGAACTCGCCGTTCTCGAAGTGGCCGCGACGCGGGCAGTTGTCGTGGATGGTCTGGCCGAAGATGATCTTCGGGCGGCCGAACTCGTCGAGTTCCTTGAGGATCGCGCCGCTCTCGAGCTTGCCGAGAAGCAGCACGTCGACGACCATCGCGACGATCCACTCCGGGTTGACCGGGCAGGTCGGCAGGTTGATGACGGGCGTGGCGATGTTCTGCGACTTGAGGTACTCGCCGATGCCCATGGCGCCGGCCGGGTTCGGGATAGGCCTTGACCCACCCGCCGTCGACGGCGCAGGAGCCGACCGCGATGATCGCCGCGGCGTTCGGGGCGACCTCCATGATCTGCTCGAGGCTCGGGCTTGCCGGCGACGCGAAGCGCGTTGCCGTCCCAGCCGGTCATGACGGCGCCTTCGTAGACCATGATGAACTTGCCCTTGGACTTCTCGACGGTGTCCTTCAGCGCCTGCTCGGCGGACTCGCCGGTGGCGTACATGATCGTCTCCATGTAGTTCATCGACAGGATGTCGAGAACGATCTGGGCGACGTCAGGGTAGGTCGACTGGGCGGTTGACTCCGTGCACCCCGTGCACAGGCCTCCGTCCAGCCAGACGGCGGGGTAGAGTTTCGAAGCGGCGGCCGTCTCGATGGCTGCAGCGATCTGCGGGACCATCGCTTCGTTCAGCCCAAGCATCGCGGCGACCGAGCCGCAGAACTTGAGGAAGTCGCGACGGGTGACCCCGCGATCCGCGAGCTGGTCGTAAAACGCTCGATCCTCATGCGCCATGCCATACACCTCCTTGTGTGGTTCCGATTGATGACTTCACGTGCGGGTCCGGTCGACGCACTCCGCCTGCGTGGCGGTTCCGGCGGCGTCGGCGAACGTCATGCGACCGGCAGCCCTCCTCTCGAGATGACCCAGGGGTGGTTACGCCTGTATGTGGACGGCTTTGCGCAGCGGCAACCGCGGTCAGCCGATCCAAACCGTGGGGGAGTTGTCGTCGGACACGCCGCGAAGCGACGTGGTCAACCGGCGGCCAGAAGGCGACCGAGCCGGGAATCGAGAGTCGGGGAGGGTGAGCCGAGTCCGCGTCGCGCGATCGACGCACGTCTGTGGCCAGCCTCAGACCCCTTGAGCACTCTCGCAGTTCCCCTTCGTGACGGTCTACCCGTGTGCCCGCCGCCCGGTGATGTTTCCCTCGATCGCATCACTCGGTGCGGCAAGGCGGGCATGAACGAACCTGTACAGACCACATTCTACACATGCGCTACTGTGTCATGCTAACAGGGTAACGGGGATCTGATCGGTCGAATCATCCCGTGTTGCAGGCGTCAGCAGGAGGGCGGCGAATACGCCCACAGGACAGTCTCGCATTCGAGCGCAGGGGGAATGCCGCAGTGCCAGCAAGGGGACAGCTTCTGGTTGACGTTCGTGGCCTCGACCCCGCGCTCAGGCGTCCGATCATCTTCGCGCTCGTCGACAAGCTGGTCGGACTCAGCGCCAAGGACCAGCTCCTGGTGGTCACCGACTACGAGCCCAGCGGCATCGGCTACCAGATCGATCTTCGCCGAGAGACCCGCGGCAAGTTCGAGTTCTCCTACGACCAGCGCTCCGACGGGGCGTGGGTGGCCTTCATCCGCCCCTGCAAGCCGCTAGCGGTCGTCGGCGAGCCGGGGCACAAGGTCGGCGAAGTCCTCGAGCGAGCCTCTCCAGTCGGCGGGAGCGCCCGAGTCACCACCCACGTAGAACGTGCGCATGCCCAGATCCGCGGCGGGCATGTCCAGCGCGCGGTCATCGCCGACCATCACGCACGACGAGGGGGCAACGCCGAGCATCGTCGGCCGTCTCGGCGAAGTACGCTGCATGCGGCTTGGTGGCGTGCATGTTCTCGTACGTGGTCACCGCATGCACCTCGACGTCGCCGAGGTCGGCCCATCGCATGCGTTCGTCAACTGCCGAGCGCGGGAAGATGGGGTTGGTGGCGATCGCCACCCTGAGTCCGAGACTGAGACACGTTTCGACCGCACGACGGGCTCCGGGCATCGGGCCGAAGTCCCTGCGCAGTGCGGGGAACACCTCGCGGTAGAACCGCTCGAACGGCAGCGCGAACTCCTCGAGATCCAGATCGGCCTGAGTCATCGCGTGGAACCGTTCGTTGAACGCCTCACGGTTGGTCTTTCCCGGGTGGGGGAGCGACATGGCCTCGGTCCCTGCGATGACTGCCGATAGGCCGTCGCGCGGGTCGGTCCGTCCCAGTACCTCGGCCACGACCGGTCCAAGCGCCGCGAAGTACTCGCGCAGGAAGGAGTCGAGGTCGATGTCGAGCAGGGTGCCGTCGAGATCGAAGAGCACTGCGCTGAGCAAGGGGACATACCTTTCTGAAGGGCGGACCGACGGAATCGTAGCATGTCGAATCGCCGCGAACAGTCGCGCGCTGTCTGAAGAATACTTGACAACGGCTATACCTGAGGGGGTATCCTGAGCCGGACCTGTTGGATACCCCCGAGGGCATACGTGTCACTCGGACTGTGAGTCGGTGTGGGCGAGAGGAAGCGGAGAGCATGTCGGCAGTAGACGGAAGTATCGAACAGTCCCTGAAGGAGATATGCGGAGACGACCGGGTCCGAACGGACCGGCGCGAGCGCAAGATGTACTCGTTCGACATCGGGGCGATGCCCAAGCTGGTCAAGCCGTTCGTACCTGCCGGTGTTGCCGGAGCGGTCGTCCGGCCTCGCGACGAGGCGCAGATCGTCAGGCTCGCCAAGCTCGCGCAGAGTCGCAGCATGCGCCTCGTGCCGCGCGGGTGGGCGACCAGCGGCTACGGCGGCGTCCTTCCCCAGTCCGGTGCCGTGGTCGTCGACATGAGCGGCCACCAGCGTGTTCTCGCGATCGATGCAGACAGCCTCACCGTCCGCGTCGAGGCCGGTGCGATCTGGGAGAACGTCGACCGCGAGATCGGCATGCAGGGGTTGGCGCTGAGGATGTATCCGTCGTCGTACCCGAGTTCGTCCGTGGCCGGCTGGCTCGCCCAGGGCGGGTCGGGTTTCGGCAGTTACGAGTACGGCACCTTCAAGGAGAACGTCACCGCTGCCCGCGTCGTGTTGCCGACCGGCGAGGTCAAGGAGTTCACCGGTGACGAACTGCTCGGGCTCGTCGCTGACGCCGAGGGCATCACCGGCATCATCACCGAGGTGGAGTTCAAGGTGCGGCGCCTCGAGGCCGAGGTTCACCGTCTTGTCGCCTTCAAGGATGTCGGTGCGCTCGGGGCCGCGCTCTCAGCGGTCTCGGCGCAGTCGGTCCCGATCTGGTCGATCACCTTCCTGAATCCCGAGTCCACCAGGCTCAAGAAGCAGCTTCCGCACCATCACGGACATCCTTACGAGATGGCGCACGACCACTTCGAGCCGTCCCTTCCCGAGGCCTATCTCGCGGTCATCGCGTATCCGGAGTCGCGCAGGAGCGCGATCGACGCACCGCTCGCGAAGATCATCGCCGAGAACGGCGGCACCGAGCTCGATGCCGAATCGGCGGAGCACGAATGGGAGCAGCGTTTCGCTCCGATGCGGCTCAAGCGCATCGGCCCCTCGATCGTCCCGACCGAGGTCGTCGTTCCGCTCGCTGAGATGCCCGCGGTCCTGGACGAGATCGACGTCAAGATCTCACAGCCGTTCATTCTCGAAGGAATGGTCGGCAAGGGCGACAAGGTCGTGCTCCTCGGCTTCATCCCGCACGACGAGCGCTCGTTCAACTTCAATCTCGCCTTCGCGTTGTCACTGTCCGTCATCAAGATCGCGAAGGCGCACGGCGGTGCTGCGTACTCGACCGGGCTCTACTTCCGGCGCGAGGCCGACAGCGTCCTGGGCGCCCAGCGTGTCGCCGCACTCAAGCGCTACAAGGCCGAGGTCGACCCGGGTGGCATCATGAACCCGGGCAAGGTGCTCGGAAGCGGGGTCATCGACTTCATCATGGGCAGCGCGACCGCATTCGAGCCATCTGATCCGTCCGATCGCCAACGTCGCCAAGCCGCCGAGCTCTCCCGGTGACCTTTCGAAGGACGTCAACGGTATCCCCGGCGACGTCGCGTTCATGGCGTACGCCTGCGCGCGCTGCGGCTACTGCGTGCCGACGTGCGAGCAGTACTCGGGGCGCGGCTGGGAGAGCCAGTCACCGCGGGGCAAGTACGCCTACATCCGCGAGGTCATGGCCGGCAAGGAGACCTGGGACCGCAAGGCGATCGACACGATGCTCGTCTGCACCACCTGCGAGGTCTGCAACACGCGCTGCCAGCTGCAGCTGCCCATCGAGCACAACTGGATGGAGATGCGCGGCAAGCTCATCCACGAGGAGAAGCGCGGCACGTTCCCGCCGTTCGAGATGATGGCCGCGTCGCTGCGTGGCGAGAAGGACATCTGGGCCGGCAAGGCCGAGCACCGCGCGGACTGGATCCCCGAGGACATCAAGCCACTCATCAAGGACGAGGGCCCGATCATGTACTTCGCGGGATGCACCGCGAGCTTCGTCGAGAAGGACATCGCCGAGGCGACCGCCCGCCTGCTGACCGATGCCGGCTACGAACTCTCCTACATGGGCGAGGAAGAGGCGTGCTGCGGCATCCCGATGAAGGTCTCGGGCAAGTGGGACCTCTTCGAGGAGATCTACGTCCACAACACCACTGAGGCGCGCAAGCGCGGAGCCAAGACCATCGTCACGTCGTGCCCCGCGTGTTCGCTCGTGTGGAAGGAGCTCTACGCCAACCTCGCCGCCGAGCGCGGCGAGGAGTACGAGTTCGAGGTCAAGCACTACTCGGAGCTCATCGCTCCGGCTCTCGCCGACGGCAGGCTCGAGCTCAAGAACCCCATCGACGGTCGCATCACCTTCCACGACTCCTGTCACGCCGGTCGTGCCCAGGGCATCTACGAGCCGCCGCGCGACATGCTCAAGGCGATTCCCGGCGTCGACTACGTCGAGATGGAGCACAACCGCGAGGAGGGGCTGTGCTGCGGTTCGGTCCTCACGCTCGTCGGCGAGATCGAGGTGGCGCCGGTTCTCGGCGGGCACCGCCTCCAGGAGGCCGTCGACGCCGGCGCCGAGACGGTCGTGGCGCTGTGCCCGTGCTGCCAGGTGCAGCTGCGCGACAGCAACATCAAGAACGAACTCGGCCTCAAGATCGACGACCTGGCGCGCGTCGTCGCCGAGGCGGCGGGCTACGACATCCCCGAGACCACCGAGTACTCGATGTACATGTGGGGCTTCTTCGACAAGTTCATCATCCTGATGGAGCCGGCGAACATGGCGCAGCTCATGACGCGGATCTTCCCGCAGATGATGGACAACATGCCCGCAGGCATGAAGCCGATGATGCTCGCCATGAAGCACGTTCCCGGCGGTCTGAGCATGATGGAGAAGATGATGCCCTCCATGTTCCCGATGATGGCGCCGGGCATCCTGGGCAAGGTCATGCCCGACATGATCGTGGCCGTGGAGGACTACATCGGCGAGATGCCCGCGGACATGGCCGAGCTCATGCCCGACCTGCTGCCCAAGACCATGGACTCGCTCATGCCGACGTACCTGCCCCAGCTCATCCCGCACCTGACGCCCAAGTTCATCGACTACGTCCGCAACGACACCTGAGCCGAACGCTGGCGCGAACAACCGAGGAGGCGGCCCCTGAGACAACGGGGCCGCCTCTCGGCGTGCCGAGACGCAAACATGTGTCTCAAGTCACATCGTGAGATGCCGATACGAGAAGCATGAGCCCAATCACCACAATGGACAGTGCCACCTCGCGGCTGTCGACGGTCCCGATGTTCGCGGACCTGTCGGCGGAGAGCCTGCGCACCCTCGCCGGGCATCGTCGCAGTACGGCGGTTCGCCAAGGGCTCGCTCATCATCGGCCAGGACGACATCGGTACCTGCATGTACCTGCTCACCTCGGGCAGGGTGAAGGTGTCTCTCGCGAGTCCTGAAGGCAAGGAGCTCGTGCTGGACTACCTCGAGGCGCCGGCGCACTTCGGCGAGATGTCGCTCGTCGACTCCCAGTCCCGAAGCGCCGACGTGTTCGCCGTCACCGACGTCGAGCTGCTCGTCGTTGGAGGGCCGCGACCTCTCGGCCGCGATCCAGATCCAGCCCCGGCTCGCGCTCACCCTGATCGCAACGCTCTCGCGACGCCTTCGAAGCACGATCAGCCGCCTCGAGGACCTCGCGTTCCACGACGCGACCCACCGCGTCATGCGGGTCGTGCTCAACGTCGCCACCGCCGGGCTCGAGACACGCGGGGCTCCCGTGATCCAAGGCATGACGCACTACGACATCGCCACGCTCGCGGGCACGTCCCGCGAGACCGCCAGCCGCGTCATCTCACAGCTCGCCCGCGACGGGATCGTCGTGACCAAAGGGCGACGTCTGACCGTCGACCTCTCTCAGCTCAGCGAGCGTCTTGAACTGGTGTGAACGGGGAGATACCTCTTTGAGACCGGTCACCGAGAGCGGGAGGAACGATGAAGGAGTTCACGATCGACGAGCTTGCCGGCTTTGACGGCAAGGACGGCCGAGCGGCGTACGTGGCCTACGAAGGCGTCGTCTACGACGTGACTGAGAGCGCCATGTGGGGCGACGGCGACCATGAGGGCATGCACTTCGCCGGCGCCGACCTCACTGCCGAGCACGGATGCTCCGCACGACGTCTATGTCACCGACTTCCCCGAGGTCGGCCGTCTGGTCTGAGTCACCTGAGCAGCTACATGGAAAAGCGCCGTCCGGTGGTTCGCCGGGCGGCGCTCCTGTGTCATCGGGATCGCGGACGCATGAGCGCGCCCTGCCGCGTCCGAGTGCGCTGAAGCGTGGACGGTCCTAGGACGTGCGTTCGAACAGCGCGAGGGTCTCAACGTGGAAGGTCTGCGGGAACAGGTCGACAGGCGTGGCCCGCGTGAGAGCGTAGCCCCGCTCGGCCAGGCCGGCGGCGTCGCGTGCGAGCGTCGCAGGGTCGCACGAGACGTAGGCGATCCGACGGGCGCGGGTCTGCGCCAACGCCCCGACCGCTTCCGGCTGCAGGCCCGAGCGCGGCGGGTCCACGAGCGCGAGGTCCACGCGTCCGATGGCGGGGAGCTCACGGCCGGCGTCGCCGCCGATCACGTCGGCCCACAGACCCTCGTCCTCGAGGTTGCGCCGCAGGTCACGGACGGCACTGGATGCCGACTCGACGGCGACGACCTCGCCGGCCTTCTCGGCGAGCGGGAGCGTGAAGGTGCCGGCGCCCGCGAAGAGGTCGAGTACGCGGTCGGAACCGTCGGCCCCCAGGGACTCGAGCGCGAGTGAGACGAGCGACTCCGCCGCCCGGGTGTTGACCTGGAAGAAGCTCGGCGCCGAGATGGTCATCGTCGTCCCGAGAAGCCGCTCTCGCCAGGCGCCCTTTCCCGACAGGACTTCGACGCCGGCGATCTTCCGCTCCTTGGCCGGTCCCTTGACGAGCACCCGGACCAGGCTCGTCGTTCGAAGCGCCTGTCCCAGCGTCGTGGCGACGGGCCGCCGCGGGAACGGACCGGGCGCTCCCCACAGCGCGACCTCGGCATCATTAGTGTTCGCTCCGACCCGGATTGCCACCCGCGTCAGGCCGAGGTCCTGCTCGCCGGCGATGTAGCGCAGCGCGCCGCCGAGCGCTTTGGGGGCGCGGCGGTACTTCTCGGGGAGCAGGAGGCACTCCTCGACCGGCACGAACTCCTCCGAGCCCGCCCGGTGGAAGCCGATGCGGGGCCTGCCGGTGGAGACGTCGACGACGAGCTCGACCTTGTTGCGGTAGCCGTACTGGGCTGGTGAGGGCACGGTCGGGAGCTACGAGGTCATCGGCGCCGGCGACGTGTCCGATTCGCGTGAGCGCGTCGACGACCATGCGCCGCTTCGCCGCCAGCTGGGCAGGGTAGGCGACGTGCTGCCACGAGCAGCCGCCGCACACGCCGAAGTAGGGGCACCGGGGCTCGACCCGGTCGGCCGAGGATTCGACGACGCTGACGGTCCTTGGCACGGACGAATCGCCCGTGGTCTTCGGTCACTTCGGCCTCGACGGTATCGCCCGGTACCGCGCCGCGCACGAAGGCGGTGCGGCCGTCCTCCAGATGCGCGATGGCGTCGCCGCCGTATGCTAGGCTCTCGATGTCGAGCGTGATCAAGGATCGCTCTCCTGACTGTCGGTACACGTGGGGGGTCATCGTACCGCTAATTCGAGTCGCTTCCTGCGGTTTAGTCGGCGGAGCCACAAGCCGATACTCTCTTCGGGCGGCGCAAGCGGTGCGTGATGCCGTGCGTCGGCCGAATCGGTGGTCCCAACGAGGAGGTTCGTCGCGGTGGCAACCAAGACAGTACTGGTCGTGCACGATGACGCCGACCTCGTCGGCGCGCTGCGCGCGGCGCTGGCGGAACAGTCGCCCGATATCGAGCTCGTCAACGCCCTCTCCGGTCCCCGTGCCTTGGGGATGATGGCGCAGGCGGTGCCCGCCGTGCTCGTGGTGGACGCCGAACTCGCCGGAGTCGACGGCTACGCGTTCGCTCGGCAGGTCAAGACGGCCCCGGCGACCGCCCAGGTGCCCATCATCATCGTGTCCCTCGATCCCAACGAGGTCTCGGCGCTCAAGGCGCGACAGGTCGGGGCGGCGGCACATCTGCCGTCGACCGGTCCGGTCGGACCCGCTCGTGGCCAAGATCGTCACGCTGGCGTCCGCAGCGCAGCCCGCAGCGCAACCCGCCGCGCAACCCGCGGCGCAGCCGGCAGCGGCCCCGGCGGCCGCGTACCCACCGCCGACGCCCGCTGCCGCCCGTGGGCGCCGTCGTTGCGCCGGCGTCAGTCTCCGCTCCGAGTGGCCCGGCTTCCGCCGCGGCCCCGGTCGAGGCGCCGAGCTACGGTGCCCCCCAGCCCGTACCCGCCGCGGCGAGCTACGCGACCATCGCCGGCGCCGGCGATGCCCCCGCAGCCTGCTCCGCGGCCTGAGGTCACTTCTGAGAGCGGCCCTCCCGGCGGCAACGTGCCCCACATCGACGACCTGCTGCGGCTCATGCTCGAGCGCGGCGGCTCGGACCTGCATCTCGCCGTGGGCAGCGCCCCCGGGTATCCGCCAGCGAGGCGAGCTGCTGCCGGTGGAGGACATGACAGCCGCTCTCTCCGCGCGACACGATGGAGATGATCCTCGGGCTGCTCTCCGAGGAGCAGCGCCGCCGCTTCGAGACCGAGCTCGAGCTCGACTTCGCCTACAGCATCCCGGGCGTCTCACGCTTCCGCGCCAACGTCTTCCAGCAGCGCAACTCGATGGGTGCGGTCTTCCGCGTCATCCCCATCAAGATCCCGACGCTCGAGGATCTCGGCCTGCCCAAGGTGTGCACGTACCTCGCCGAGCGCCCCCGCGGGCTCGTGCTGGTGACCGGCCCGACGGGCTCGGGCAAGTCGACCACCCTCGCGGCGATGGTCGACCACATCAACGAGACGCGGCAGCTGCACATCATGACGATGGAAGACCCCATCGAGTTCATGCACGCGCAACAAGAAGTGCTACGTGAACCAGCGCGAGGTGGGTGAGGACACGCACTCGTTCGCTTCCGCGCTCAAGCGCGTCCTGCGCCAGGACCCCGACGTCATCCTGGTCGGCGAGATGCGGGACCTGGAGACCATCAGCTCGGCCATCACAGCCGCCGAGACGGGCCACCTGGTGCTCGCGACGCTGCACACCACGGGCGGACCGGAGACCGTCGACCGCGTCATCGACGTGTTCCCGCCCCACCAGCAGCAGCAGGTGCGCATGCAGCTCTCCAACTCGCTCGAGGGCGTGCTCTCGCAGACGCTGCTTCGCAGCACCGACGGTCGCGGGCGGCTCATGGCGATGGAGATCATGCTGGGAGTGCCCGCCATCCAGAACCTGATCCGTGAAGGCAAGACGCACCAGATGGAGACGATCATCCAAGGCGGCGCCTCTTTGGGTATGCAGACACTGGACCAGAGCCTCAAGAACCTGCTCACGGCGGGCAAGGTCTCGTTCGAGGAAGCGATCAGCAAGGCCAAGAACCCTCGCGACCTCGCGGCGATGATGGGGCGCAAGATCTAAGGCTCATACTGCACACGAGCAACACGGCAGCGGGCCGCGTGGCGGCTCGCTGCGTCGTATCTGAGGGAGAGTGACTGAGTGAGTACCGACCACGTGTCAGTTCGCTGGACCGGCAAGCGCCAGATGGTCGCATGGGACGAGGCCGGGCACGCGATCGTCATGGACGCGCCTTCGCAGTACAAGGGCGAAGGAACGGGCGCGAGGCCGCTCGAGGTGTTCCTGCAGGCGCTCGCAGCCTGCACCGCGATGGATGTCGTCTCGGTCCTCGAGAAGAAGCGTCAGCACTTCACCGGTCTGGAGGTGCTCGTCACCGCGACGCAGCGCGAGGACGAGTTCCCCAAGATCTACACTCGGATCGAACTGGAGTACGTCGTGACCGGCTACGGAGTGAATCCTGCAGCGGTCGCCCGTGCGATCGAGCTGTCCGAGGACAAGTACTGCTCGGTCCGTGGCATGCTCGGACCTCAGGTCCGGGTCCTGACCTCGTACCGGGTCGAAGCGGCTGCAGCCCCAGTCCCCGGCGACGACACCCCGTCGGAGTGAACGTGCACCCTACGCCGATACCCGTCACGAACTCGGCTCGCAACGCGAGGGCTGCGGTTTCTGACGCGGTCCTGCTCCCGGTCTACAACGAAGAGTCCACCGTCGATGCCGTACTCGACGCGGTGCGCCGCTACTTCGACGGCGAGGTCATCGTGGTGGACGACGGCTCGACCGATGAGACGCCTCGGGTGCTGGCCGCGCGTAACGACATCACGGTCGTGCACCTCGACCGCAACTGCGGCTACGGGTGCGCGCTCAAGATCGGCTTTCGCATCGCGCACGATCTGGGCGTCACGCGGCTGATCACCATGGACTGCGACGGCCAGCACGAGCCGGCACACATTCCGCAGTTCCTCTCGGCGATGGCCGAGGGGGGAGACATCGTCTCGGGCAGCCGTTACCTGCCGGGGAGTGCGATGGTGGGAGCGGCACCTGAGTCGCGGCAGGCGATCAACCAGCGCATCACCGCCGAGATCAACGCGGTCACCGGCTGGGGGATCACCGACGCGTTCTGCGGCTTCAAGGCCTACCGGCTGCCCGCGCTCGACTGCATCCGGCTCGACGAGCCCGGCTACGCCATGCCGCTCGAACTCTGGGCGAAGGCCTGGAAGTGCGGGCTGTCGGTGCGGGAGATCCCGGTGGAGCGCATCTACTGCGAGCACGAGCGGTCGTTCGGCGTCGCCCTCGACGATCCGGAGACGCGCTACGCCTACTACCTCGACGTGTGGAGCCGCGCGTTGAAGGGAGACTCATGAGCGCAGAACCACGCTGCGAGGCGATGTGCATCGGCGCCCATCCTGACGATGTCGAGATCGGCATGGGCGGGACCGTCGCGAAGCTGGTCCGCGAGGGCGCACGGGTCGTCATCGTCGACCTGACCAACGGCGAGCCTACTCCTCACGGCACCGTCGAGCGCCGTGCGGCCGAGTCCGCGCGCGCCGCGAACGTGCTCGGCGTGGAGCGCCGCACGCTCTCCCAGCCCAACCGCTACCTGTTCGACACCGTGGAGGCACGCACCGAACTCGCCGAGGTGATGCGCGAGTTCCGGCCGAGGACGATCTTCATCCCGTACGCCGAGGATGCGCATCCCGATCACATCGCCGCTTCGGCCATCGCCGTTGCAGCGCGCTTCTACGCCAAGTTCACGCGCACGGACATGGCCGGTGAGCCCTTCTTCCCCGAACGCGTCTACCGGTACATGGCGGTGCACATGCGGGTGGTGGTCGAGCCGTCCTTCATCGTCGACGTGACCGAGGACCTGCCGACGAAGCTCGAGGCGCTGGCGGCGTACGAGTCGCAGTTCTCGGGCAACCCCGCCAACGCCGGCGTCATCGATCTGGTGGCCGGGCAGGCCGCCATGTGGGGCGCGCTGGGTCGAGTGGGGGCGGGGGAGCCGTTCTTCGCGCTCGAGCCGATCGCCATCAGCTCGGTCACCGACCTCATCTAGGAGGCGACGTGGTTCACGCCAAGCCGGCGCTTCCGGCCGGGCACGGAGAGGTCCTCACTCGTCCCGCCTTCGAGGAGTGGGGCGCTTTGGCGCAGAAGAACCACGCTGCGGCGGCGTCCTGGGGCTTCACGGTGGCGGGCGTACCTGCCGCCGAGGTGCGTGCGCTTGCCCGCCGAGAGGCGATTCAGGTGGCCGCGGAGTTCTCGGCGGGTATGGGCGTGCGCGTCGCGGAGCCGGGCTCCCCGGAGTCGCTCGTCGTCGCCACCGGGCATCAGCCGGAGCTCTACCACCCCGGCGTGTGGATCAAGGACTTCCTGCTCCAGCGCTTGTCCGAAGAGCTGCCGGCCACGGCTATCGACTTCGTGGTGGACTCGGATGGCTTCCAGGTGCTCGGAGTCAGCTCGCCGTGCATGACGCCGGGCGTCAAGCGCTGCCAGCAGTACCTCGCCGTCGGCAGCCCGAACGGGTGGTACGCCGGTGCTCCGGTTCCCGGCGAGCGCGACCTGAGTGACTTCTGCACAGCCGCGGACTCCATGCTGGCATCGCTCCCGTCGACGGCGGTGCGGCGGCACTTCGCGACGTTCTGCGCCGAGTTGCAGGCCGCCCGGCCGCTCGCGGGTAACCTGGCCGAGCTCGTCACCATCGCGCGCCGCCGCTACGAGGAGCCCGCCGGAAGCGACTACCTCGAGCTGCCGTTGACCCGCCTTGCCGCGACGAGCGCGTTTCGCACCTTCGTGGCCGACCTTGCGCTCGACGCCGATCGCTTCGCTCGCGCCTACAACACCGAGCTCGCGGACTACCGCACGGTGAACAAGATGCGCTCTGCCGCGCAGCCGTTTCCGGACCTCGCCGTCAGCGGCGGGGCGGTCGAGCTTCCCCTGTGGCTGCTGGGAGGAGAGGGCCGGACGTCGGTCCTGTCCGAGCGTATGCCGAGCGGCGTGACGCGGTTGTCAGGCGCCGACGGGACGCGCATCGTCGACCTGCCCGGCGGACCCCGCCGAGGCCGTGGCCGCGCTCGAGGCGTCCGGCGCGCTCATCGCGCCCAAGGCGCTCGCTCTGACCCTCTTCGTTCGCCTGTTCGCCTGCGACCTGTTCATCCACGGTGTGGGCGGTGGCCGCTACGATCGCGTGACCGACGGCGTGTGCCGCCGCTACTACGGAGTCGAGCCGCCGGAGTACGTGGTCGCCTCGATGACGATGTACCTGCCGCTCGGCGCGCATGTCGTGGGGGAGGACGAGGTCGCCTCGGCACGTGCCCGGCTCAACCGCCTCGAGCACAACCCGGACGCGCTTCTCGGCGAGGTCGAGTTCGACTCGGCCGATGAGCGTCTACGTGCGGTCGCCCTCGCCGCCGAGAAGGCCGACCTGGTGTCGGCGATCGCCGAGCCCGGTGCCGACAAGAAGGCGCTCGGCCTGAGGATCCGCGAGGTCAACGTCGCCCTGACCGAGTTGCTGGCGCCCCTGCGGGCCGGGATGGAGGCCGACGTCGCCGCACTCGAGGCCCAGTCCGCGGCCTCGGAGATACTCACCGACCGCACCTACCCGTTCTGCTTCTGGTCGCCGCTCGAGGTCGCCGACAAAGCGCGGTAGGAAAGGCCCGGTGTGCGGCGAACACAGCGCCCAACCGCGCGGTGCCGTCGGGAGCGGATTGTGGCACGCGCGCTGCAAGGTTAGAATCTCGCGAATGGCCGAAGCGCTTCGTCCGTGTGAAAGGATGGTTCCATGTCCCTTCCTGTTGTTGATGCCGACCTCTGCACCGCCTGCGGTATCTGCGTCGATGAGTGCCCGAGCAGCTGCTACGACCTCGAGGACGTCGCCCGCCTGAATCGCCCGGACGACTGTACCGAGTGCGGCTCCTGCGTCGACGCGTGCCCCAACGGCGCCATCTCGATGGACTAGCTCGGCGTTTCCCGCCGAGAAGGTAGGACGAAGGGCCGGGGAGTTCCCCGGCCCTTCGTCGTTCTCGGCTACCCGCGCGGTCCGCTGCCGTCGTTGATGTAGAGCTTCGGCTCCTTGCCGGCCAGCATCCCCATGAACCGCTTGTGGTGCGCCGCGTAGACGACGGCACCCATCGCGAGCGCGAACGCCCAGTCGGGGGAGCCGAGCACGAGCGCCACGATCGGCAGCGTGACGGCCGCCGCGACCTGTCCGGCCATCATGTAGCGGCTCAAGGCGATGACGGCCAGTCCCACCACCACGACCGCCACGAAGTAGCGCCAGTCGTAGGCGAGTAGCGCTCCCGCGCCGGTGGCGAGTCCCTTGCCGGTCCGCGCGAAGCCGTGCTCGATGAGCGCCATCCAGATCGAGTAGTTGTGCCCCAACACGGCGCCGGCGACAGCCGCCATCGGCACCCACAGGACCGGCTGCTGCCACCAGATCGCGTCCACGCTCGCCAGCGTCTGCGACCACGGCCTGAAGGCGGCCAGCGAGAAGACCGGCACCCCGGTCGCCCACGCCTTGGCGACCAGCGTCGGAATCAACCCCTTGAGCCCGTCACCGAGCACCGCGAGCGCGAACCATCCCCAGGACCCGGTCGTGCGCCGGACGTTCATCGAACCGACGTTGCCGGTGCCGTGGGTGGTGATGTCTTCGCCGGTGACACCCTTGACGATGAGGTAGGCGACGGGGATGGACCCGATCAGGTAGGCGCCCAGAAACGCGGCGACAACCACCAGCCAGCTGCCTGAGCCTGTGACGGGCGTCATGGCTGCCTCCGGGGCACGACGCACTCGATGGCACGCGGCAGGATCGAGATGTCGTAGCGCTTCTCGAGCAGGACCTCGCCGTCGAACTGCGCCGGGAGGGCCTGGTCGCACTCGATGACGACCCGGGAGTGCGTGCTCATGTGGACCGGCTTCATCTTGGTGTGGCGCCCGGCGACCACGAACGGCAGGCGCATGAGCGCCTCCGGCAGCGAGAGCGGATCGATCATGCACACGTCGAACAGGCCGTCATCCGGCACGGCGTCGGGTGTGATGAAGAAGCCGCCGCCGTAGGTCTTGCCGATGGTCACGGCCACGATGAGCGTGTCGACGGTCTCGGCGGGTTGCCCGTCGAACCCCACTTGGAGCGAGAAGCTGTCGAGCTCTCGGAAGAGGACGTGCAGCAGCGCCGTCAGGTAGAGCCATAGACCCGAACGTCGCTTCGTGACCTTGTACTCGACGGCCTTGGCCGTGACTTTGGCGTCCAGGCCGGCCGCGAAGCTGTTGTTGAAGTAGACGCCGTTGCAAACGCCCACGTCGAAGCGGCGTCGCTCACCGGTGGCCAGGACGAGCGCGGCCTGCGCCAGGTCGTCGGGCACCCCCATGGTGCGGCGGGTGTCGTTGCCCGATCCTGTCGGCAGGAGTCCGAGCGCCGGGCGGGCTTCATCGGCGATGCTCATCAGTCCGTTGAGCACCTCGTGGACCGTGCCATCACCCCCGGTCGCCACCACCAGATCGTAGCCGCTCGCGCCTGAGGCGAGCTCCGTCGCCTGGCCGGCGCGCTCGGTCACCACCGTGTCGTGCGGCACGTTGCACAGCAGCTGCTCGATCACAGGAAGTAGCCGCTCTGTGTCCCCGTGCCGTGCGGCGGGGTTGGCGATCAACAACGTGCGGGCGGTCATCCGGTCTCCCGATCGTCGACACTCAAGCACAGCATAGCCGAGCGACCGGATGTCAGGGCGCCGGCCTCTGGGTATGATAGAGTGCGTTTTCGCGCTACGCGCCTCCTTAGCTCAGCGGATAGAGCGTCTGCCTCCGGAGCAGAAGGCCGCAGGTTCGAGTCCTGCAGGGGGCACCAGAACAACCAACGAGGCCGGCCCTTTCGAACAGGAGCCGGCCTCGCGTGTGTTCGGTCGTCGCAGAAGGCTTCTAGTGCCCCTCGGCCTTCTCCTTCTGGTAGGCCTCGATGACCTTCTTGGCCATGTCGTGAGGCACCTCGGCGTACTCGCCGATCTCGATCGTGTACGTCCCGGTGCCGTGCGTGATCGAGCGCAGCAGCGGGGAGTAGTGGACGACCTCGGCGTAGGGGGCCTGCGCGTGGATGCGCTGCATACCGTCGACCGAGTCCATGCCCATGATGCGCCCGCGGCGTGAGCTCATGTCGCCCATGACCGCACCGGAGTACTGGTCGGGAACGTCGATGTTGAGCGTCGCGACCGGCTCGAGCAGGATCATGTCGGCCTGCTCGACCGCGGCCCTGAAGCCGATGCGCGCGGCCATGCGGAACGCCATTTCGTTGGAGTCGACCGCGTGGTAGGAGCCGTCGAACACGGCGACCTTCACGTCGACCATCGGGTAGCCGGCCAGCACCCCCTCGACCATGCTGTTCTGGATGCCCTTGTCGATGGCGGGGATGAACTGGCGCGGGATCTTGCCTCCGACGATCTCGTCGACGTACTCGTATCCGCCGCCGGGGTTGGGCTCCACGCGCAGCCAGCAGTCGGCGAACTGCCCCGACCCGCCGGTCTGCTTCTTGTGGCGGCCCTGCGCGGTCGCCTTCTTGCGGATGGTCTCGCGGTAGGGGATGCGCAACTCCACGATCTCGGCTTCGACGTTGTAGCGGTCCTTGAGCTTCGCGATGGCCACGTCGACCCCGGTGTCGCCCAGCGCGTAGAGCACGGTCTGGTGTGTCTCGTCCGAGCGTGTGAGCAGCAGCGTGGGCTCCTCGGCGACGAGCTTGTTGAGCGCCGTGCCGAGCTTGTCCTCGTCGGCCTTGGTCTTGGCCACCAGCGCCACGGGATAGAGCGGCTCAGGCAGCGGAAGCGGCGCGATGACGACGTCGCCCTTCGCGGACAGGGTGTCTCCCGTGAGCACGCCGTCGAGCTTGGGAAGGACCGCGATGTCGCCGGCGGGTGCCGAATCGACGTTCGCGGTCTCCTTGCCGACGAGCTTGAGCACGTGTGCGATGCGCTCCTTCTTGCCCGTGCGCGCGTTGAGGAGCTCGGAGCCGGGCGTCAGGGTGCCCGAAAGCACCTTCACGAAGTTCAGGCTGCCGACGTAGGGGTCGAAGATCGTCTTGAAGACGAGGCCGGCGGTCGCACCCTCGGTCGTGACGTGGACTTCGCCGCCGTCAGCGGTCGGGATGGCTCCGTGCGCGGTGGGCTCGGGGAAGAACGAGACGATCTCGTCCATGAGGTCTTCGATTCCCTGGAGCTTGAGCGCGGATCCGACGAACACCGGGATGAAGATGCCCTGCGCGATGGCCTTGTCGAGTAGGTTCTCGAGTTCCTCCTGGTTGAGGCTCTCACCCTCGAGGTACTTCTCCATGAGCGACTCGTCGGCCTCGGCGACCAGGTCGGTGAGCTTCTCGCGAGCGGCCTCGGCGGCGGCGGTGAACTCGGCGGGGATGTCGAGGACCTGCTCGCTGTCGCCCTCGTGGTGGTAGGCCTTCATCCGGATGACGTCGATGACGCCGCGGAAGTCGGACTCTTCACCCATGGGGATCTGCACGGCACCCACGCGGTGCCCGAACTTCGCGTCGAGCGCCGTCATGACCGCCGAGAAGTCCGCGTGCTCCTTGTCCATCCGGTTGATGAACACGGCGCGCGCGATTCCGATTCCTCCGGCGATCCGCCAGAGACGGTCGGTCTGGACCTGGGGTCCGGCGACGGCGTCGACGACGAAGAGCGCCATCTCGGCCGCTTCCATGCCGGCGATGGCGTCACCTACGAAGTCGGCATAGCCGGGGGTGTCGATGATGTTGATCTTGACACCGTCGTGAACGACAGGCGCCAGGGAGAGGTTGATCGAGAACTTGCGCTTGATCTCTTCCGGATCGTAGTCGAGACCGGAGTGTCCGTCGTCCACGGTTCCCAGGCGCTTGGTTGCGCCGGACAGGTAGAGCATCGCTTCGGCAAGCGACGTCTTGCCCGCACCGCCGTGTCCGACGAGTACGACGTTGCGGACTTTATCAGTACCCGGTGCTCCCAAGTGCATCGCCTCCTCGGATAGCGCGCTGTTCACATCGTTGTGAAAGCGCGGCCCGCGGCAGCGTTCCCGCTCCGCGGGCGACCTCGAAACAGAGTCTACCCCTTCTCACCTGCATACGCGCCAGCGCTTATCAGGAGCCTCACGGACTGCTAGAATCCCCTGCAGCCCCGTCTCATGCACATGGCCTCGCCATGGCGTAGAGTGCGGTTCGGTTCGGCTACTCAAGGAGGCGTGCTCTTCTCGTGCAGAAACGTCCGTCTGTCCTTGCCACGATCGTCGCGGGGGCTCTCATCGGCACTCTGTCGCTGACGCTGGCAGGGTGCCAAGGCGCGAAGAGCCCCGCGAGTACCACACCTCCGCCGGCATCAACAACAGAGCAAGCGCCCCCCGCCGAGCAGCCCGCGGCTGCCACGAATGAGAACGGAGAGACGTTGTACACACCTGCGTACAAGCCCAACGGCAAGGAAGTCGCCGTCATCAAGACCAACAAGGGCACCATCACGGTCGAGCTTCTCGGCAAGGATGCGCCCATCACGGTCGGTAGCTTCGTGGAACTCGTGAACAAGGGCTTCTACAACGGCCTGAAGTTCCACCGCTTCGAGCCCGGCTTCGTGATCCAGGGCGGGGACCCGCAGACCAAAGACCTCAGTTCCGAGCAGGTCAAGGCCGGCGGCAACGGATCGCTGGGAACCGGCGGGCCCGGGTACGCCATCGCGGGCGAGTTCGCGAGCAACCCCAACAAGCACGTCGACGGAACGCTCGCCATGGCCCGGTCGCAGAGCCCGGACTCCGGCGGTTCGCAGTTCTACTTCACGCTCGGCCCGCAGTCGTTCCTCGATGGCAACTACACGGTCTTCGGTCAGACGACCAAGGGGCTCGATGTCATTCACAAGCTTGCAGTAGGCGACGTGATCGAGTCCGTGACCATCGAGAACGCGACCAAGTAGCGTATTCGACGTGGACCAGACCCGCTTCCAGGAAGCGCAGAAAGCGTACGACGCCTCGGACTTCCGAGGCGCCGCCAAGATGTTCCTCGGTGCCGCCGGACGGGGCGCTGAAGGCAATGGGGCCGCCTATCACATGGCGGGGAACTCCCTGATCCATCTGCGCCGCTACCAGGACGCCGTGACCGTCTACGGTCACGCCCTTCGTGACTCCATCTACGACAAGCGCGGCGCGGTGTTCGCGAACCTCGGTTCGGCCTACGCCTGCCTCGGCGAGTATGCCGAATCGGTGCGGGCCTACCAGAGCGCGCTGGAGGAACCCGACTACGCGACGCCCTACAAGGCGTATCAGGGGATGGCCAACTCCCTCCTCGAACGCGGAAGCGTCGAAGAGGCCGCGATCGCGTTCCGTAAGGGCGCCTTGGAGCCCGGCAATCCGGATCCCGGCAAGGCGCTGGTCAACCTCGGTCTGTGCTTCATGGCGCTCGGACGGCCCGCAGACGCGGTCGAGGCGTACCAGGCGGCGCTGGGTTTCGACCAGTACAGCGGTCGCGGCAAGGCGCTCTCGAACCTCGGCCAGGCATACTGCGCGCTGGACAACGATGCTGAGGCTGTGAAGGCCTTCGAGAAGGCGACGCAGCTACACGGTTACAAGCTTTCGCCGACCGCTCAGGCAGCGTACGAGGGTGCGCTGGCCCGGAGCCGACCGGCTCCGCGGCAGGTCGTCGAGGGCTGGCAGACGGGTGAGGTGCCGCAGGTCATCGGCGCTGGCGTTGCGACAGAGTGGGTATCGGGCCCCGCGGACGAATCGGTCATCGAAGCCGACATGCCCGACTGCGCGCAGCCCGTATCGCCCTACGACGTGGCGGCCGAGCATGATTTCGAGGGGCTTCCACCGGAGGCCGATCATGCGGCGGCCGAGCTCGGCGTGGGAGACGAAGAGGCTATCGCCGACTTCTTCACGGTCACGGAAGACGAACTCAAGGAGCGGGACCGCGAGGCCCGCCGAGAAGGCCGAAGCCACGGCGGCAAGCGCCGCAGCGTCGTCAAGACGATCGTGGTCGTCGTCGTGCTGCTCGTGCTGGTTGTCGGGCTGCTCGGCGGGGCGTATGCGCTCGGATTCGGTTTCCCGACGCAACAGCAGACGGTCTCGAGGCTTCTGGCGGCGCAGGCCGCGGGAGACCCCGTCGAGAGCTACTGGGTGGCGGTTCCTGAGAAGGACGTCGCCAAGGAGATGGCCAAGATCCCGCCGATCAAGTCATTCAACATCGACGGAGTGACGATGCACGCGAACGACTCGGTCGTGATCGTGACCGTCACCCCCAAGAGCGGCGCTCCGCTCCACTACACACTCACCCTGCGGCGCGAAGGCGTCGGATGGAAGGTCTCCGGAGTGGAGAACGACTGGCGTTCCACCAGCGGCGGTTAGCCGCGGTTCGCACCAAGACAATCGACCGGCACCAAGCTAGGGGAGGAACTGCAGAGTGGAGCAGAACACCTACATCATGATCAAGCCCGATGCGGTCGCGCGCGGCCTTGTCGGCGCGATCGTCCAGCGGTTCGAGAACACCGGCCTGAAGATCGTGCGCATGGAGATGAGCACGCTCACGCGCGAGCAGGCTGCAGCGAACTACGCCGAGCACGTCGGCAAGCCGTTCTACGAGGGGCTCGTGAGCTACATCACCTCGGGTCCGGTCGTGAAGATGGTCATCTCGGGACCTGACGCGGTGGCCGTCTGCCGCAAACTCATGGGGGCGACCAACCCCAAGGACGCGGCGCCCGGAACCATCCGCGGAGACTTCGGGTTGATCATGGATGCGAACGTCGTGCACGGATCGGACTCGCCCGAGTCCGCCGAGCGCGAAGTCGCCATCTTCTTCGGCTAGCAGAACAGACCGGGAGGGCGGTCTCTCCGATGAGGCCGCCCTCCCTTCCTATCACTCCTCACTCGTGCGAGCAGCGAAGAACTTGAGAACTGCGGCGACGTATTCGTCGAACCGACTCTCGAGTTCGCCGGAGAGCCCCGGCTCGTCTCGGAGTTCGGCGGGCTCGATGCCGAGAATCGTGATGGGTGGCCGCTCGCCCCCCACGGCGGCGGCGAACTCGAGCACCTTGAGCAGGTCTCCCTCGTGGGTGCTGACGCCCGCAAGCGTCTTGTGGCTGGCCACCCGCTCGGGCGCGAAGAACTCGTACTCGCCGGGGACGAGTCCCATCCGCGCTGAGTCGACGATGAGCACCTGCTCGGAACCTGCATCGAGGTAGTGGACGAGGTCCAGCAGGTTGCCGCCCAAGTCCACCGCACGGAAGTCGTGGTCGAGGCCCGCCTCACCGATGTGCTCGGCGATACGCAGCCCGATCGAGTCATCGCGCCCGTAGTAGTTCCCGATGCCGATCAGGTAGCGCACCGTATGTCAGCGGAGGAACTCGACGTCAAGATAGTGCGTCGAGCACGAGATGCAGGGGTCGTAGGCGCGCACGAGCATCTCGAACGCGAGCCGTATCTCATCCTCGGTCTTGTCGGCTGCCATGAGAGCGGGCAAGAGGGCGTCGAAGTCCGCCTGGATGTTGGCGTGGTTCTGGCCGGTGGGGATGATGCAGTTCGCCTCGGTGCAGAGGCCCTCTTCGTCATAGGTGTACTCGTGGAACAGGATGCCGCGCGGGACCTCGACCGCCGAGGCTCCGGAGCCGAACTGCGCGGGCTGCACCAGAGGCTCCTCGACGACACCCTCGGCGATGAGCTCGTCGAACAGGCGCAGCCCCTCGTAGGCGGAGTGCACGATCTCGACGACCTGGGCCACCGAGTTGAAGTACGGGTTCGTGCAGACAGGAGTCATGCCGAGCGACTCGGCGAACTTCTTGGCCTCGGGGTGCAGCTGATCGTAGTTCACGTTGAAGCGCGCCAGCGCACCGGCGGCGTAGCTGTCGAGACGGTTCTTGGCGTACTTCGCCGTCGACGCCGATGAGACGTACTCGTTGGTGCAGCTGCGGTAGTCGGCAACCTCGTAGCGGGCGCGATCGCCGTCGGGCAGGATCGTCTGCACGTACCCGTCGTAGAGCCCGTACTCCTCGTCTGATGACACCGCCATGTACTCGGTGGGCCGATCGAACGCGGGGATGGCCGGCGCGAGCGAGGTGATCGTCTCGAGCGTCGCCAGAAGGTCCGGGACCGCCGCCGCGAGCTTGTCCCGCATCGCCGAGAGCTCTGCCACCGTGGGAACCTTCGAGAAGCCGCCCGGCAGCACCGTGGTCGGATGCGTCGTGCGGCCACCGATCAGCGAGCCCCATTCGTGTGCGAGCCGCTTGAGCCGCAGCGCGCGAGCCACGATGTCGGCATGGGTCGGAACCAGCGCGAAGGCGGACGGTGCGCCGAGCAGGTCAGGGGCGACCAGCACGTAGACGTGCAGCACGTGGCTGTCGAAGTTCTCGGCGTGCTTGAGCAGCGTACGGAGCTTGACCGTCTGGGGCGTGACCTCGATGCCCAGAGCCGCCTCGGTCGCCTTCACCGATGCGAGCGTGTGTCCGATCGAGCAGATTCCGCAGATGCGGCTGGTGATGCGCGCGACCTCTGAGTAGTGCCGTCCGCGACACATCGCCTCGAAGAAGCGCGGCGCCTCGGGAACCTGCCACTCGCACCGCTCGACCATGCCGTCCGTGACGTTGATCCGGATGTTGCCATGGCCCTCGACGCGGGTCAGGTGGTGCACGTCGATGTGTATGTTCTGGGGCATGGGGCGCTAGCTCCTCAGGTTCGCGGTGAACATGCGGGACTTGCCGACTGCGCGCTTCTGGCTGAAGCCGGCGCGCTCCATGAGTACCTTCTCAAGTGCGGGCAGGTTCGCATCGTCGACGAAACCTCGGCAGGCCTCGCAGGGGATGCCGTGTGCCGGGCAGGGGGCGCCGCAGCCGGCAATGGCCACCTGGCCCATGCAGTAGTCGCCCTCGTCGAAACGGCAGATCGTCTCACGGCGCTTGCACTGCACGCAGACCGGATAGGTCGGCGCGACGTAGCTCGTACCGTGGAGCAGGTTCGAGATGACCAGCAGCAGCTCTTCCTTGCTCATCGGACAACCGAGCACCTCGTAGTCGACCTCGATCGCCGCCGAGATGGGCCGAGCCGTTCCGCTGCGCAGGTGGGTCATGCCGGCGTTGTCGCCGTAGACGTACTCGGCGAAGTCGTCCTGGTGGTTCTTCAGAGCGTTGATGCCACCGGTGCAGGCGCATGCTCCGTACGCGATGACGACTCTCGCGCGGCGGCGAATCTGCTCGAGCCGTGCTCGGTCCTCTTCGCGCGTGAAGCTGCCCTCGACCAGCGCGATATCGATGCGCTGGGTGGTGGTCTCGGTCATGGCCTCTCGGAACTCCACGATGTCGACGTGCTTGAGCAGCTCGAGAGTGGCCGTGTCGCCGTAGTTGGTGAACTCGATCTGGCAGCCTTCACAGCTGGCGAAGTCGAAGAAGGCGAGCGTGGGCTTCCGGGTCTCCGGCATGCTAGATCGCCTCCTCAAGCTCGTGGATCTCCGCGTAGGTGAACACCGGTCCATCGATGCAGCAGTACTTGTCGTTGATCTGGCAGTGGCCGCACTTGCCGACACCGCACTTCATGCGACGCTCGAGATCGACGTAGATGTTCTCCCGCTTGATCCCGGCCTCATCGAGCTCCCGGATGACGAACTCGAACATCACGGGCGGGCCGCAGATGATGACGCGGGTGTCTGCAGAGAGGTGTGTGTTGCGGAACAGCGTGGTGATCACGCCCACGTTTCCGGTCCACGAGACATCGGCGCGATCCACCGTCTCGTGATACTCGATACCGTGCGTGGCGCGCCAGACGCCCCGATCCTCGGGAAACAGCAGCTGCAGTGGATCGCGTGCGCCGTAGAACAGCACGAAGCGGCCGAAGTCGTCGCGCTGGTCTGCGATGTACTGGATGAGGCTTCGCGTCGGGCAGATGCCTATGCCGCCCGCGACGACCAGAACGTCCTGTCCGCGCAACGCATCGACGTCAAACCCGTGCCCCAGGGGACCCCGCACCCACAACGAATCGCCGATGTTCTTGCTGTTGATCGCGGTGGAGACGCGGCCGACCGTTCGTACGACGATCTCGAACGTGTTGGTGCGTGTGGGCGAACTGGCGATGCCGATGGGGATCTCACCGTAGCCCATCACGCCCACTTCGAGGATCTGGCCCGGCTGGAACTTGAGCGGGGAGCCGTCCGCGAACTGAAGCGTGAAGTGCTTCTCGGTCGAAGTGGGAGCATGCGCGTGGAGGATCTTGGCCTCACGCGGGACGAACAGGCTCTCGCGCTCGGCACACGCGCAGTCGTGGGATTCGCTCGGCATTAGGACCACTCCATGATGGTAGTGATGACACGGACCGGGTCTGCGATATCCACCGTGCAGGCCATCGAGCAGCGCCCGCAGCCGGTGCACGCCGGGCTGCCGAGCTTCTCATTGAGGTACGCGCCTTTGCGCATGAACCGGTGGCGGAATCGGGTCTGGTGATGCTCGCGGAAGTTCTCGTGGCCACCTCCGGGCATCGAGATCGCTGCGAACTCCCGGGTCAGGCAGGCATCCCAGTAGCGAGTACGTGTACCGGAGTTCTGATCGAGATTCCAGACGTCTCGCATGTCGAAGCAGTAGCACGTGGGGCACACGGTGTTGCACGAGCCGCAGCTGAAGCAGTCCTTCGCGAGCTCGTCCCAGAGCGCCTCGTTTGAGAACGACTCGCGGATGGTCTTGGCGATCTCCGCGCTCGAATAAGGCAGCTGCTCTTGGCATTGGCCGAGGACATCGGCGTTGACTTTCTCGGCAGCGGCGATCTCCGTCGCGGTCGCATCGCGAAACGCGCCATGAACCAGAAGGGCGTCGCCCTTGGGCGTCCGCGACTCGTAGACGTAGCCACCGTCGATCTTGGTGAGGTAGGCGTCATGGCCCTTGGGTTCGTTGGTGTCGATCATCGAGGCCCAGAAGGCACGCGGGGCGACCTTCCTGACGTTGGAGGCCACGATCGTGGTCGCCTCGCGCTGGGCGAGGTAGTTCCAGTCCTCGTTCCGCTCCCGGAACAGGAAGTCCGTCATGTCGATTCCGCGCACGTCGTAGTGGTGTACGCCCAGTAGCACCGTGTCCACGGGTGCGATGGTTCCCTGCACCGAGTCGGCGTCGAAGCGCGCGATCTCTTGCTTGGGCGGGAAGAACACCTTCTTGGGCGGCAGGATGGTGACGTCGTAGTCGAGACGCAGGTCCTCGGCCGAAAGCACCTCACCGAACACGAACTTCTGGCGCTTGGCGATCGGCCCCACGACGCGCGTGGCGCTCACGAGCGTATCCACGAAGGTACCGAAATCACGCTCCTCCAGGTAGAAGAAGCTCATAGTCCACCCCCGGCATTCGATATGGGCAACTCGGGTCACCCTACAGGCGGGTCGTGCGCGTAGCAAGAACCGGCCGACGGGAATTCGCTGAACGGACATTAGGTGTGGCTGAATGGCGGACGTGCCGAGAAGTCGGGTTCAGATGCCTCTCGCGTCGGTGAAGAATGCGGCAAGTTCGGGCTAAGGACCGACCGGGATGCTGAGGTGGTCGAAGCGCGTCCTCCCCGCGCCACCGTCACGGACCGCTTCGGAGGTACACCACATGGCGCCACGTGTAGTCGGCAACCGCCGGAGCCCTCGCGACCTCCTGCTGCTGGGCAGGGCCGAGTCGATCTCGGACGCCGGGCTGCTCTCGATCCTCATCGGCGAGCGCTCGGGCGAGCGTGCCGAGGCGCTGCTGGCGGAGCACCCGATCCCCGACGGGTTCTGGCGCATGTGCGGTGAGGACCTGGTGGCACTCGAAGGCGTGGGGCCGGCCGGAGCGGCCCGCGTTCTCGCGTGTCTGGAGATGAGCCGTCGCGCCGCGGCCTGGCGATCGTCGCCGAGAACCGTGATCTCGACCCCCGAGGACGTCGTCGCCCTGTGCTCGGCCCAGCTGCGCGGTCAGGACCGCGAGCACTTCTGGTGCCTCGCGCTCAACACCAAGAACCAGCTGCTCAAGCTGGAGGAGGTCTCGATCGGCTCACTGAACGCGTCGATCGTCCATCCGCGCGAGTTGTTCAAGGCCGCGGTGAGGGTCTCGGCGGCCTCGATCGTGCTCGTCCACAACCATCCCAGTGGCGATCCCACCCCCTCCGGCGCTGACGTGCAGCTGACGCGCCGTCTGGTCAAGGCGGGCGACGTGCTGGGCATCGAGGTGCTCGACCACGTCGTGATCGGGGACGGCGGCGAGCACTCGAGCCTGCGCGACCTCGGGCTCATGTGAGGCGCGCGCTTGCCACCACACACGCCCCAGACCTGCGGCGACGTGTCGGGTCCGAGGGGCTTGCAGGCGCCGCTGTGGTACACTTCCTCCTTGTTCGGCACGACCGGCCCGGCCCGTTTGAGGTCCAGGGTCGGCTTTGGCGTGCGAGGCGCATAGTGCTCTCGGCGCATGAACACCCGGCTTCAGCCGGTACTGAGGAAAAGGAGCGACCGTGTCGCTTGTAGATATGTTCTTCAACTCATGGGGCGGCGACATGGCCGTCGACCTGGGAACCGCGAATACCTTGGTCTCCGTACGCGGCCGAGGAATCGTCCTGATCGAGCCGTCGGTCGTCGCCGTCGAGCGAGACAGCAAACGCGTTCTGGCTGTCGGCCTCGACGCGAAGCGGATGCTCGGTCGCACGCCGGCGAGCATCGTCGCCATCAGGCCACTGAAGGACGGCGTCATCGCCGACTTCGAGGTGACCGAGGCGATGCTGCGCTACTTCATCAACAAGACGCGGGTGAAGCGCTTCCCCTGGCAGCCCAAGCCCCGCGTCGTAGTCTGCGTGCCCTCGGGTGTCACCGAGGTCGAGAAGCGCGCCGTATTCGAGGCGACGATGTCGGCGGGCGCGCGGCAGGCCTACCTCATCGAAGAGCCCATGGCCGCGGCCATCGGTGCCGGGCTGCCGATCCAGGAGCCGACCGGATCGATGGTCGTCGACATCGGCGGAGGTACGACGGAAGTCGCGGTCATCTCGCTCGGCGGGATCGTGGTCGCGCAGTCGATCAGGATCGCGGGTGACGAGTTCGACGAAGCGATCATCGCGTACGTCAAGCGCGTCTACAACGTGCTCATCGGCGAGCGAACCGCCGAGGAGATCAAGTTCGAGATCGGCAGCGCTTGGCCGCTGCTGGAGGAGGTCGACGTCGAGGTTCGCGGCCGCGACCTGCTCACCGGGCTGCCCCGCACCATCACCATGGAGTCGGAGGAGATCCGCGACGCCGTCGAAGAGCCGACGGCCGCGATCGTCGCCGCCGTGAAGGGCACGCTCGAGCAGACGCCGCCCGAGCTGGCGAGCGACCTCATGGAGTACGGCATCGTGCTCACGGGTGGCGGGGCACTGCTGAAGGGTCTGGACGAGCGGATTCGTCACGAGACCGGCATGCCGGTCCACGTCTCGGACAGCGCTCTGACCAACGTGTGCGACGGCTCTGCGCAGGCGCTCGAGGAGATCGACGCCCTCAAGAAGGTGCTGCAGGGCGGGCGCTAGGCCCACCCGCGAAGCGCGATGAAGCTGCCGCAGCCGGAGAAGTCATCGAGTGCTCTCGGAGTCGTCATCGCACTCCTGGTGGCGTCGCTCGTCATAACCACGGTGTGGTATCGCGAGGGCGATCGCGGGCCCGTGCATCAGCTGCGGTCCTTGCGTGCAGACGGCCGTCACGCCTCTTCAGGCCGCCGGTGAGTTCGTCACTCGACCGGCACGCGGCGCGTTCGCCTGGGCGTCGGACCTCGGCGTGTCGCGGAGCCAACTCGCGGCCCTGAAGCAGCAGAACACCGAACTCCGCAATCGTGTGGCGAGCCTCGAGGAGGCTCGCCGGGAGAACGAACGGCTGCGCGCCTTGTTCGGATTCGTGCAGACCAGCCAAGCTCGACGCGGTCGGCGCCCGCGTGATCGGGCGGCCGACCAACACCTGGGAGCGGGTCATCACCATCGACCGGGGAAGCGCTGACGGCATCAAGGTCGAGATGCCGGTGCTCGCCGCCAAGGGGCTTCTCGGCCAGACGATCTCGGTGACCAAGCACAGCGCTCGCGTCCGACTGATAACCGACGCGCGATCCGGTGTCGCCGGCATGATCCAGGCCAATCGCGCCGAGGGCGTTGTCAGGGGCTCCATCGAGGGAGCGGTCAACCTCGAGTTCGTGAGCCGTGAGACCACCGTGAGGGCAGGCGACGTGATCATCACTTCAGGCATGGGCGGCGTCTATCCCAAGGGGCTGCTCGTCGGCGAGATAGCCGGTGCGACACAGACCCCCTCGAGCCTCTTCCAGGAGATACTCGTGACTCCGTCGGCGAACCTGGCCGGCCTTGAGGAGGTGGTGGTTCTCACCGGAGCCCCGCCCGCCACACAGATCGGAGGCGGGAGAGTGAACCGACTGCTACCGACCCTGGTCGCTCTGTTCGCAGCTGCCGTCCTGCAAGCGGCTCTGGCGCCCTACCTGTCGATCGGTCAGGTGGTGCCGAACTTCCTGCTTCTCGTCGTGGTCACCATCGCTCTCGTCGAAGGCCCCGCGCCCGGTGCCGCGGTGGGCTTCTCGGCGGGGCTGATCTTCGACCTGCTGGGGAGCGGACCCGTCGGGCCGATGATGATCGTGCTCACGCTCACCGGCTACCTCGCCGGGCTCATGCACGAGAACATGTTCGCCGAAGGATGGCTGCTGCCGCTGACGCGTGCTGGCGATCGCCTCGCTCTCGGCAGAGGTGGCCTACGGGCTCATACTGATCCTGCTGGGCTCGGAGATTCCCTTCTGGTGGACGTTCCTCACCAAGATGCTGCCGGCAGCCGTCTACAACACGGCGTTGGCGCTGCTGATCTATCCGTGGTTGGCGCGCTTCTTGCGCCAAGACAGGCCGATAACCACCTTCCAGCGCCTGGGGTGAACGCCCCGGGCCGCTGAGTGACGCTCGGTTCCGTCCCTCGAAGAAAGCGATCCGTTTGCCCGACTTTCGCCAACAGCTCAAGCCCCGGTTCGCCGCACTCGGCCTCGTCGTGCTCGTGGTCCTTGGGCTTCTGCTTGCTCGGCTCTGGACGATGCAGGTCCTCAACGGCTCGGCATACGCCCAGCAGGCGGTGGAGAACCGCGTTCGCGAGGTGACCACCGAGGCGCCGCGCGGACGTATCCTCGACCGTGCCGGGCGCGAACTCGTGACCAACCGGCCGACCATGGCCGTCGTTGTCGCACCCGCGGCCAAGGACGACGACAAGCTTCTGGCGCGTCTCTCGACCGTGCTCAACATGCCGGCGGCCGACATCAAGCAGCGCGTCTCGAGCGTCAAGTTGGCCCCGCTCGCCTCGCGCACCGTGGCCATCGACGTCCCGATGACGGCGGTCTCCTATCTCTCAGAGCACGAAGCCGAGTTCCCCGGTGTCGATGTGCGCATCCAGGCCGTTCGCAAGTACCCGCAGGGAGCGCTCGCCGCGCACGTGCTCGGCTACGCAGGCGAGGTATCCGAGTCCGAGCTCCAGTCGACCGACTCGCCGTACCAGTACGGCGACATCGTGGGCAAGGCCGGAGCCGAGAAGTCCGTTCGAGGGCGTGCTGCAAGGCGATCGCGGCCGACAGCTCATCGAGGTCGATGCTGCGGGCCGGGCGCGCCGGGTCATCCTGGACAGCGACCCCGTCGCCGGCCGCGACGTCGTGCTGACCATCGACAGCAAGGTGCAAGAGGTCACCGAGAGGGCCCTCGCCCAGGCGATGCAGGACGCGCACAAGGACAAGTTCACCAAGGCCAGGGCGGGCGCAGCTGTCGCCATCGACGTCAAGACCGGCGAGATCATCGCCATGGCGAGCCTGCCCACCTACGACCCCGAGCTGTTCCTGGGCGGGATATCCCAGAAGAACTGGCAGGCATTGACCAGCAAGGAGTCGGAGTTCCCGCTCACCAACCGCGCGATCATGGCCCAGTACCCGGCGGCCTCGACGTTCAAGGCGATGACGGGCTTGGCCGGCCTCGAGGCCGGATTCACTTCGGCGGGCACCACCTACGACTGTCAGGGCAAGTGGGTCGGCATGGGCGAGCAGTGGAAGAAGTACTGCTGGGACCACTCCGGCCACGGTGCCGAGACGTTCATGGAGGGCATCAAGGACTCCTGTGACACCGTCTTCTACGAGATCGGCTACCGCTTCTACAAGGACAAGGGCGAGAAGCTCCAGAAGTTCGCCCGTCGGTTCGGTTTCGGTGCCCAGAGCGGCATCGACCTGCCCGGGGAGGCCAAAGGCCGCGTACCCGATGCGGCGTGGAAGGCCGCCTACAACGAGAACTATCCCGAGTATCAGCAGTGGCTTCCGGGCGACACGGTCAACCTCGCGATCGGCCAGGGCGACCTGCTGGTGACCCCGCTGCAGCTTCTCGACTCGTACGCAGGCATCGCCAACGGCGGCAAGGTGATGACGCCGCACGTGATGAAGCAGGTGCTCGACGCGCAGGGCGCTCCGGTCCTCACGGCGCAGCCGGCGGTCGCATTCGACACCAAGACGTCTCGCCGCAACCTCGCGACCATGAAGACCGCGCTGGTCAGCGTCACCGAAGACGGCACCGGCAGGGGAGCCTTCACAGGGTTCCCGGTGACCGTTGCCGGCAAGACGGGAACCGCGCAGGTCGCCGGCAAGGACGACATGGCCTCTTCGTCGGTTTCGCTCCCGCCGAGAAGCCCCGCTATGCCGTCGTCGTCGTCGATCGAGGAGGGCGGGCACGGAGGGTCGGTCGCCGGACCGGCCGCGCGACAGATCCTGGCCGCGTGTCTCGGCCAGAAGATCGAGCACGTCACCGCCACGGACGCGTCGAGGTAGGCGTGTGAACGAGCGAAAGCGCCTCTGGTTCGTCAACTGGCCCCTGCTCCTCATCGTCGCAGCTCTCGCGGTGTACGGCAGTCTGATGGTGCAGTCGGCCACGTCGGGAATGGTCGGGGCGTCGGGGCTGTTCAAGCGCCATCTTCTCGGACTGGCGATCGGCCTGGTGCCCGCTGGTCGTGGCGTGGGCGTTCGACTACCGCAAGCTCCAGGGATGGATCGGGCCGCTTCTGCTGCTGGATGCGCTGCTCATCCTGTCGCCGAGGATTCCCGGGCTCGGCGCGACCGCCAAGGGCGCGACATCGTGGCTGGCGGTGGCGGCATCCGGCTCTTCCAGCCGTCCGAGCCCGCCAAGCTGGTCACCATCATCGTCATGGCGGCGATCATCGCCACGTACAAGGGCAAGATCGAGCGCCCGGTCGACCTCGCCAAGGTCCTGGCGATCCTCGCCGTGCCGCTCGGCCTGATCCTGCTGCAGCCGGACCTCGGCACCGGCATGGTGTTCGTCGCGATCACCGCCGGGATGCTGCTCATCGGAGGGCTGAAGCCCCGCTGGTTCGTTGTGCTCGGGATCGCGGGCGTCGTGCTGGTCGGCGGAATGCTCTCCCTGAACACCACGCTCGACAAGGCGCTTGAACGATGACGTGCTGATCAAGCAGTACCAGCTCGACCGGCTTCTGGTGTTCGTGGACCCGACGCGCGACCCCAAGGGCGCCGGCTACAACCTGGAGCAGTCCAAGATCGCCATCGGCTCAGGCGAGCTGACCGGGAAGGGCATCGGCTCGGGCACGCAGAGCAACCTGCGCTTCCTGCCCGAGCCGCACACCGACTTCATCTTCTCGGTGACCGGCGAGGAGCTCGGCTTTCTCGGCGCCGTCATGCTGCTGGGGCTCTACCTCGCCCTGCTCGTCGTCGCGCTCGAGATCGCGGCGTCGTCGCGCGACCTGTTCGGCTCGCTCATCGTCGCGGGTATCATCGCGATGTGGACGTTCCAGATCCTGGAGAACATGGGCATGACCATCGGACTGATGCCCATCACCGGGATTCCGCTCCCGTTCATGAGCTTCGGATCGTCGTTCATGGTCACCAACTGGCCGCTGTGGGTATGCTCCTGTCCGTGTGGACGCGACGCCAGGGCGTCTCGGGCTACTAACCGTACCGAGGGGATTCGATGAGACTTCCAGTTGACGTTGGAGATCTGATGCGTTCGCGCACCCGGCTCACCGAGGAGCGCGAGCAGCCGGTTCGCATCGCGGTGTTCGTCGACGTCGAGGCGCCCGACGAGCTGGTCGAGGCGGTTCGCGAGGCGCTGCGCCCGCAGACCTCCGGCGCTCGCGTTCACGTCGAGGCGTGCGCCCCCGGCGAGACGCTCATCATCGACCCGACGGCCGACGCGGTCATCGCCCTCGCCGGGCCGGGGACGACGCTCGCGCGATTCGCTCGCCGTCGGCGCGCGAGAAGTTCGTTCCGACCGTCGTCCTGGCGCTCGATGAAGGTGCCGACGTGGTCTCCCGACGGCTCGCCCATCCCGTGCTCGACACCGTCGCCGACCTCAGAGCCCGACGCGACCGTGCACGGGCTTGGCCGATGGCTCGTCGACCGTCTCAACGGCAAGCGGCTTGCCCTCGCCACCAACTTCGCCTTCATGCGCCGAGCGGTCGCCGAGGAGGCCATCAAGGCGACCTCGTTCCAGAACGGCGTCGTGGGGCTGGTCATGGTCATTCCCGGTGCCGACCTGCCGATCATGACCGCGAACCAGGCCAAGATGGTGCTCCAGATCGCCGCCGCTTACGGCGAGCCGCTCGGGGCCGAGCGCATCAAGGAACTCGCCGTCGTTCGTCGGCGGCGGGTTCGCCCTGCGCGCCATCGCCCGGCAGTTGCTCGGTCTTCGTCCCCGGCTTCGGCTGGGCCGTCAAGGCCGGCATCGGCTACTCCGGCACCATGGCGATGGGCTACGCGGCCCTCGAGCACTTCGAGGCCGGTGGCGAGATGGGCGCCTTGGCGGTCAAGGTGAAGGCCGCGCGTGACCGGGCGATCGAGGCGGCTCGTGCCCGCGCGATGCGCGGCGCAGCCCGCCGAGGGCTCCACTTCCGGCGCACGGCTACGTGGTCGTCTCGGACGTACCGGTGGCCGCGCTGCCCCGGAGCTCTCGCTGCCTCCCGCCGCCGGTGCCCCGGGAGTTGCTCCTGCCCAGGACGGGGTCGGCGCGCAGTGACCGGGGCCGATCTGTGGCCCCGTATCGAACCGCTCTTGAGCCGCGTCGAGCGCCCCGCCCGCTACGTCGATCGCGAGTGGGGCGCGCGTCACGACGCTGGAGCGCGGAGTACCGGGCGGTGCTGGTCTATCCCGACACCTACGAGATCGGCCAGGCGAACCAGGCCATCGCGATCCTGTATTCGGCCCTGAACGATCTGCCCGGACGTCGCAGCCGAGCGGGCGTACCTGCCGTGGATGGACATGAGCGCGCTCATGCGCGAAGCAGAAGTCCCGCTGTTCTCGCTGGAGTCATGCTCGCCGGTGCGTGGTTTCGACCTCGTCGGCATCACGCTGCCCTACGAGCTGACCTACACCAACGTTCTCGAGACGCTCGACCTGGCCGGGATCCCGCTTCGCGCGGCCGACCGGGCCGAGGACGATCCGCTCGTGGTCGGCGGCGGGCCCTGCGCGTTCAACCCCGAGCCGGTCGCGCCGTTCTTCGACGCGATCCTCATCGGCGAAGGCGAGGAGGCGGTCGCCGAGATCGTCGCACGCGCACCGTTCGGCCAAGGCGCGAGGCTGCTCGCGTGCCGAGACGCTCCTGACGCTCTCACAGGTGGCCGGCGTCTACGTGCCCTCGCTGTACGTCGAGCGGCGGTCCGGAGGGCGAGTTCCTTGGGGTCGATCCGCTCGAGGGCGCGCCGGCCGCGGTGGTCAAGCGCGTCGTTGCCGACCTGGATGCCGTGCTCGCCGCCGACCTGCGGTGTCGTCCCGTTCATGGACGTCGTCCACGACCGTTTCGGCATCGAGGTGCTGCGCGGCTGCACGCGCGGGTGCCGCTTCTGCCAGGCGGGGATGGTGTACCGGCCGGTGCGTGAGCGCTCGGCCGACTCCATCGTGCGCGACGCGCTCGCGGGCCTCGCGTGCACCGGCTACGACGAGGTGTCGCTCACCTCGCTCTCGACGACCGACCACAGCCAGCTCGAGGAGGTCTTGCGGCGCCTGTCGAACGCCGGCTCGCCGGATCCGGCGTGTCGGTCTCGCTGCCGTCACTGCGCGTCGACGCGTTCGGCGTGGAGATGGCTCGGCTCGTCTCGGCGGGCGGCAAGAAGAGCGGGCTCACCTTCGCGCCCGAGGCCGGGACGCAGCGCATGCGCGACGTCGTGAACAAGAACGTGACCGAGGAGGACCTGCTCGGCAGCGTCGAGCGGGCGTTCGAGGCCGGATGGCGACGGGTCAAGCTGTACTTCATGATCGGGCTCCCGACCGAGACCGACGACGACGTCGTCGGCATCGGCGAGCTGGTGGCGCAAGTGTCCTTGCGGCCGCCAAGGAGTCGACGCCACCCAACGCGCGCGGTTCGGTCCGCGTCGCGGTGTCCGTCTCGACGTTCGTGCCCAAGGCGCACACACCGTTCCAATGGGAGGCGCAGATCCCCTTCGAAGAGGTCAGGCGGCGACAGGCGCTGCTCCGGGAGTCGGTCCCGCGCAAGGGCGTGGAACTCCACTGGCACGACTCGGACGTCTCGTTCCTCGAGGGTGTCATGGCGCGCGGCGGCCGAGAGGTGGCCGAAGTCGTCGAGACGGCCTGGCGTGCGGGTGCGCGGTTCGACGCCTGGACGGAGTGCTTCCGTCTCCAGACGTGGCTCGACGCGTTCGCCGAGAACGGCGTCGATCCGGCTCAGATCGCCAACCGTGTCCGCTCCGAAGACGAGTCACTGCCGTGGGATCATCTGTCGGCCGGCGTGGACCGCCGCTACTTGGCGTCGGAGCGCGAACGAGCGCTGACGGCGAGTGTGACCCCCGACTGCAGCTTTGCCGGCGTGCACGGGCTGCGAGGTCTGCGGCGAACTCGGCGTCGACATCCGTGGTGGCGGGTGCATCGCGTGGCTAGCGGCGAGTTCCGACTCAGGGTCCGATATCGACAAGGCCGGCCGGTTGCGCTGGCTCTCGCACCTCGAGCTGCTTCACGCGTTGGAGCGCTCGGTCCGCCGCGCGGGGCTCGCGTACTCAGTGACGCAGGGGTTCAATCCGCATATGAAGGTCGCGTTCGGGCCTGCGCTCCCCGTGGGTACCGCTGGCGAGAACGAGTACTACGACGTCTGGTTAACGCGCTACACTGATGCAGGCGAGGTGTTGTCGGCACTACGCGCGTCGACTCCGCGTGATCTCGCGCCGTTGGATGCCAGGTACATAGCGGACGGCGAGCCTTCTTTGGGCGCGGCCGTCACGATTGCGGTCTACCGTGTTGCGGTGGCCGGAGAGGAGTCGTCAGCCAGTCAGGTGCGGACGGCGCTTGAGAGCCTCGTCGGCTCGGGCAGTCTGACCGTGCAGCGCAAGGGCAAAGACAAGGTTTTCGATCTGGCGCGCAGCCTCCCGAAAGAGGCGCGTGTCAGTGACAAGGACGGTGGTTCCGAGGTAGAGATCACCGTCCGCATGGGACCCGAGGGGTCCCTCCGCCCTGAGGTGCTCGTGTCACAGGCCCTGAGTCACTCGTCGCTCGACGCTGTCGTCACGCACACGACGCGCACAGACACCTTCATCGAGACTCCTGAGGGGAGCTGGGCGCGTCCCGTGTGACGGGAGAAGTGCTTCAGTGGCCGGTACGGATCGCGAGATGCTCATCTCGCACGACACCAACGAGACGCGTGTTGCGATCGTCGAGGATCGCGAACTCGTCGAACTCTATATCGAGCGCCCCAAACGCAGTGTGGTCGGCAACGTCTACCTGGGCAAAGTCACGGATGTGCTACCTGGCATGCAGGCAGCCTTCGTCGACATCGGGCTGGAGAAGAACACCTTCCTCTACGTCGATGAGGTGGTCGCTCCTGAGGGCCTTGAAGGACTGCCTCGCCGCAACATCCAGTCGCTGCTCAAACCCGGCCAGCAGGTCATGGTGCAGGTCACCAAGGACCCCATGGGCACCAAGGGCGCACGCGTCACCACGGAGATCACGCTGCCCGGGCGGTTCCTGGTGCTCCTCCCGTTCTCGGAGTTCGTCGGCGTGTCCAAGAAGGTGCCCGACGCGGAGCGGGACCGGCTCCACACCATCGTCTCCGCGCATGTTCCGCCCAAGATGGGCGTGATCGTCCGCACCGCCGCACAGGGTGCTTCAGAGCGGGATCTGGTCAGTGACCTGGAGTTCTTGCTCAGGCTCTGGAATCGCGTCAACCATCAGTCGACCGAGGCGTTGGCGCCCGAGGTCATCTACACGGAGATGGATCTGGCCCTGCGGTTGGTGCGTGACGTGTTCGGCGATGACTTCCGTCGCCTGGTGATCGACGACAAGTCGACCTTCGACAAGGTGGTCTCCTTCATGAAGAAGACCTCCCCCGAGCAGCTCCGCAACGTTCAGCACTTCAAGGACCGTGCGTCGCTCTTCGAGACCTATGAGCTGCAGCCGGCGATCGACTCAGCGCTCAGGCGTACGGTCGCGCTGCCGAGCGGCGGCTACCTGACCATCGACAAGACAGAAGCGCTCACGGCGGTCGATGTGAACACCGGGCGGTTCGTCGGCAAGAAGAGCCTCGAGGAGACGATCCTGCGGACCAACCTCGAGGCTGCCGATGAGACGGTGCGACAGCTGCGGTTGCGGGACATCGGCGGGATCATCGTGGTCGACTTCATCGACATGGAGGACGCCGCGCACAAGGCGCTGCTGCTCGAGCGGCTCTCCGGCGCGCTCGAACGCGATCGTACCAAGACGCGGTTGAGCGATGTGTCGAGGCTTGGACTGGTGGAGATCACACGCAAGAACGTGACCGATGGCCTCTATGGCATCCTCACCGAACCCTGCCAATGCTGTGGGGGAGAGGGCCGGGTGGTCTCGCGGGCGACTCGTCGTATCGCGGTCGAGCGGAGGATGCGCGAGATACTCAAGACCGGGAAGTCCAATGCGTACCTCTTCGGCCTGAACCCGCAGACCTACGAACTGGTGACCGCTCCCGGGCTCAACACCGCGGCGGCGCTGCGTGCCGAAACGGGCAGGCAGGTCTCCATCGTGGCCGACGAGGAAGCGGGCGCCACCGAGGTGCGAATCCTGATCGAAGGCCGCACCGGTCTGCTCCGCCGAGCATTCGAGTAGCGGCCGAAGAGGGTAGATACGCCCGGAGCCGTTGTCGGCTGATTGCGCGTTGACGCTCTGCGACGTCCCTGCTAGCATATCTCCTCGCGCATTGATACGAGTGGAAGGTTCCCGCATGTACGCAATCGTTGCTACTGGCGGCAAGCAGGTCAAGGTCGCAGCAGGCGACGTCGTTACCGTTGAGAAGCTCGAAGCCCCTGTGGGTGAGAGCGTGACCTTCGACGTCATATTCCTGGCCGATGAGGATTCTATCGTCGTCGATCCTGCCTTGCTCGCCGCAGCCCGAGTCTCGGGCGAAGTCGTGGAGCACTTCAAGGGCGAGAAGGCCATCATCTTCAAGTTCAAGAAGCGCAAGGGCTACAAGCGCCTGAAGGGTCACCGCCAGGAGCTCACCAAGGTTCGCATCACCGATATCGTTGCAGAGGCCGCGCCGGTCAAGAAGAAGGCCGCTCCTCGCAAGAAGAAGACCGAAGAGCCGGTGGAGCCCGTCGCTGAGACGGTCGAATCCGCCCAGAATGACTAAGGCAGGGATCGAGAATGGCTCATAAGAAAGGCCTCGGCTCAACGAAGAACGGACGCGACTCGCGCTCCAAGCGTCTCGGCGTGAAGCGTTTCGCCGGCCAGGAGGTCACGGCCGGCACGATCATCGTCCGGCAGCGCGGAACGCACATCCATCCCGGTGACAACGTCGGACGCGGTGGAGACGACACGCTGTTCGCTCTGTGCGACGGTACGGTTGACTTCACGCGCGGACTCAAGCGTCGCGCGCACGTGCGGCCCCTCGAGGCGTAGAACGCGTCGTAAGGCGGCTGTGAAGCTCCTGGTAGCTTCGGCAGCCTTTCGTCTGGGGTCTGCGTGAAGATTGATGTGATGGCGCGATCGGTCGACCGGTCGCGCCTTTGCGTTGGTGCGGCAGGGCTTGCGGTCAGAGCGCTCCGATCGCAGCCAGCCCGCCGACGTGGTAGACCATGAGCAGGCAGTAGCCGACGAACGCCGCCAGCCCCGTCGCGACGATGAGCCGGTATCGGCTGCCTTTCCAGATCACGATGCTCACCGCGATCATGACGCCGGCCTTGAAGACGCCCGCGAGCAGCGGATCGACGGCAAGCAGGCCACCGATCGCGAGGTTCGCCTCGGAGGCGCCGGAGTCCAGCGCGCGAAGCGTGAGCAGCCAGTCGGCGGCTGACAGCACGTTCAACACGACGAGCATCGAGAAGAGCAGCATCGCGTTCTGGCTGAGCGTACCGAGGACTCGAGAAGGTTTCCGGCGGTCGAAGCCGGTCCTGCGCTCGCGTGCGCGAAAGAACGGGCGCGAAACACGCCGGTCCGCCGTCGTTCGCAGTTCCTCCAGCCCCTGGTCCGTCAAGTGTTCCTCCAGTTTCGACATGCAGAGGTCATGATACCCGATGATCGGCCGTTTCCACTCGGTGTCACGCACGTTCGTCTAGAATGACAGCGGTGCCTCAGGCCGCAGAGAGCGGGTTTCCCACGTGTTCATCGACGAGGTCAAGATTCACGTCAAGGGAGGGGACGGCGGCGCGGGCTGCATGTCGTTCCGCCGAGAAGCCCATGTTCCCAAGGGCGGCCCGGACGGCGGCGATGGCGGCCGAGGGGCGGCCGTGGTCCTCGAGGCCGATTCGGCGATCTCTTCGCTGATCGACTTTCGCTTCAAGCGGCACTTCAAGGCCGAGCGTGGCACGCACGGCAAAGGCCAGATCAGGCACGGCGCGGGCGGCTCGGACATGGTGCTGAAGGTCCCGCTCGGCACGATCGTCAGGGATGCTGAGACCGGAGAGATCCTGGGTGACCTCACCGTGCAGGGCCAGAGGCTGCAAGTGGCCCAGGGCGGCTACGGTGGCCGTGGCAACATCCACTTCGTCACCCCCACGCGTCGCGCTCCCGCATTCGCGGAACTCGGCGAGCCCGCAGAGGAGCGCTGGATCGAGCTCGAGATGAAGTTGCTCGCCGATGCGGCCCTTGTGGGGATGCCCAGTGTCGGGAAGAGCTCGCTCATCGGGCGCATGAGCGCTGCGCGCCCCAAGATCGCCGACTATCCCTTCACCACGCTCGTCCCCAACCTCGGCGTGGTCCGAGCCGGCGAGCGGTCATTCGTCGTGGCGGATGTTCCCGGCCTCATCGAGGGTGCCAGTGAAGGCAAGGGGCTCGGGCACGAGTTCCTGCGGCACATCGAGCGCACGGCGCTCATCATCCACGTCGTCGACCTCACCGGCAGCTATGAGGCGCGCGATCCGCTCGAGGACTACGACGCGATCAACCGCGAGCTCGAACTGCACGCGGCGGAGCTCGCGGACCGGCCCCAGATCGTGGTCGGCAACAAGGCCGATGTCGAGGGAACCTCCGAGGTCTCGGCGAAACTGCGCGAGCGGGTCGAGTCGGCCGGGATACCCTACTTCGAGGTGTCCGCGGTCACCGGGCAGGGTGTGGACCCGATGATCCGCGCCGTCGCCGAGCGCGTCTTCGAGCTCCGCAGCGCCGCCATCGACCCGGGCGAGGGCGAGCGGCGCGTCTGGACGCACGAGACCAAGAGCGATCGCGACTTCACGGTGATCAACCTCGGCGGGGGGGTCTTCGAGGTGAAGGGCCGCGGCGTGGAGCGCATGGTGATCATGACCGAGTGGGGCAACGACGAGGCGATCGCATTCCTCCAGAAGCGGATGGTCAAGGCTGGTGTCGAGAAGGCGCTTGCCGACGCCGGCGCTCTGGATGGCGACGAGGTACGCATCGCGGGCAAGGCCTTCGAGTTCGAGGGGGCGCTCGCAGCCGATCCCGAGGTGGCCTACATCGAAGACGACTTCTCCGATGAGCGTACCGACGAGTCAGGCGAAGCGGGGGAGGTCGAGACGCCGTGATCCCGGGCCGTATCGTAGTCAAGGTCGGCTCGTCGACACTGGCCGGGCGGGCCGCAGGCATTGACGCGGAGTACGTTGCGTCGCTCGTCGACCAGATCTGTGAACTGAAGGATCGCGGTTGGCAGCCGGTGCTGGTCTCGTCCGGCGCGATCACGGCTGGCGTCGAGCGGCTCACCATGGAATCGCGTCCGGAGGACATGCCGTCGCTCCAGGCGGCGGCGTCGGTGGGCCAGGTCGTCCTGATCGAGACGTACGCGTCGCTCTTCGCTGCGCACGGGACGGCGATCGGCCAGGTCCTCCTCACCCGTCACGACACGGGCCATCGTGAGTCGTTCCTGCACGCCCGCGACACCTTCGAGCGGCTCCTGGCACTCGGGGCGGTGCCGGTGGTCAATGAGAACGACACGGTCGCCGTGGACGAGATCCGCTTCGGTGACAACGACTCGCTCGCCGCGCTGGTCGCCACCATGGTCAACGCCGACTTGGTGGTGTTGCTCTCCGACATCGCAGGTCTCTACGACTCCGATCCGCGTCTGTCAGACGAGGCGCGGCTGCTCGATCACGTCTCGGAGCTGACCGACGACCTGGTGGCTGCGGCCGGGGGCACGGGAAGCTTGGTAGGCAGCGGCGGGATGGCCACCAAGATCGAGGCCGCCAACATGCTCATGAAGGCGGGGATCCCGATGGTCATCTGCGATGGCCGGCGGGAGCGTGTCGTGGTCGACGCGGCGGAAGGGCTGCCGGTCGGCACGTCGTTCGCGGGCGGAGACGCGACGCTGGGCGCCAAGAAGCTCTGGATCGCGCTGGGGCGCAACGCAGCGGGCGAGGTGGTCGTCGACGACGGCGCCCGAGAGGCGCTCATGCGACGAAACACGTCGCTTCTGCCTGCGGGAGTCGTGTCCGTGGTCGGGTCGTTCGCAGCGGGCGATGCGGTAGTATTGAAAGACCGTTCGGGCGCGGTCATCGCGCGCGGGCTGTCGGGCTTTTCCTCGGCGGACCTGGATCGGGTCAAGGGGATGAAGTCCTCCCAGATCGCTCGGGAGCTGCCCGAGATCGCCGGCAGGGAAGTGGTACACCGTGACCGGCTTGTGATTCTGTAGCGAGCCCGCCACGTACGAGCTCACCGATGGGAAGAGGGAGTGTCATGTCCGAGGTCCGCAAGCTCGCCGAGAAGGCCCGCGTGGCTGCGACGGTTCTCGCGATCACGTCCACCGACGAGCGCAACCGGGCGCTGGTGGCCATGGCCGACGCGCTTCTCGCAAGGCAGGACGAGATCCTGGCGGCGAATCGGGCCGACATGGAAGCCGCGCGCGACAAGGGCGAGGCGGATGGCATCCTCGACCGGCTGGCGCTGACGCCGGCGCGACTCGGTGCGATCTCAGACGCGCTGAGGGCCGTGTCCCTGCTGGGCGACCCGCTCGGCGAGGTGGTCAAGGGCCACACGCTGCCCAACGGAATCGAGCTGACGCAGGTGCGGGTGCCCTTGGGTGTGGTGGCCATGATCTACGAAGCGCGGCCCAACGTCACCGCCGACGCGGCGGGACTGTGCATCAAGACCGGTAACGCGGTCATCCTGCGCGGCGGATCGCTCGCCGTGAACAGCAACCTCACGATGACGCGGGTGCTCGCTGAGGCAGCCGAGGAATCCGGTCTTCCCCGGCACGCCATCCAAGCGATCGAGTCGACCGAGCACGCTGCCGCCGAGGAGCTCATGAGCCTGCACGGCCTCATCGACGTCCTCATCCCGCGCGGGGGCGCCGGGCTTATCAGGAGCTGCGTCGAGAACTCCAAGGTCCCGGTCATCGAGACCGGCACCGGGAACTGCCACGTCTACATCCACGAGTCGGCCGACCTGGACATGGCGCGTCGCATCGTCGTCAACGCCAAGTGCCAGCGACCCTCGGTCTGCAACGCCGCCGAGTCGCTCCTGGTTGACGAAGCCGTCTACCGAGAAGCGCTCCCCGACCTGCTCATGGATCTGCGCTCCCGCGGCGTCGTGCTGTATGCCGACGAGAAGACCCGCGCGCTGGGCGTGGCCGATGACATCGCGGCGGCGACGGAGGACGACTGGGGCACGGAGTACCACGACCTGAAGATGTCGGTGAAGGTGGTCTCCGGCCTCGACGAGGCGATCGCACACATCAACACCTACGGCACCAAGCACTCCGAGGCGATCGTGACCGAGGACTATGCGGCCGCCCGGCGGTTCCTCCACGAGGTCGATGCCGCCGCCGTCTACGTGAATGCGTCCACGCGCTTCACCGACGGCGAGGTGTTCGGGCTCGGCGCCGAGATCGGCATCTCCACCCAGAAGCTGCATGCCCGCGGCCCGATGGGCCTTGAGGCTCTGACCTCCACCAAGCATCTGCTCATGGGCAGCGGACAGATCCGGGAGTGAGGACCGGCGTGCGTCTCGGCATAATGGGCGGCACCTTCGACCCCATCCATTTCGGACATCTGGTGACCGCCGAGGAAGCGCTCGTCCAGTTCAACCTGGACCGGGTGCTCTTCATGCCCACCGGCAACCCGGCGTTCAAGTCAGGCGAGCGGGTCACCTCGGGCGAGCACCGCTACCTGATGACCGTGATCGCCACCGCATCCAACGCCGATTTCGACGTGAGCCGCATGGAGGTCGATCGACCGGGTCTGACCTACACGGTGGACACGCTTGTCGCACTCCGAGACCAGTACGGGCCATCGACCGAGCTGTTCTTCATAACCGGCGCCGACGCCGTCTGGGACATCGTGTCGTGGAAGGACGCCGAGCTCGTCGCCGACCTCGTGACATTCATCGCGGCCACTCGCCCCGGCTACGACCTGGACGCAGCGCGCCGTTCGCACGAGACTGCGGCAACGCGCTTTCGCATCGAGTACGTCGAAGTCCCCGCGCTCGCGATCTCCTCGACCGAACTCCGTCGGAGGGTCGCCGAGAAGCGTCCGATCACCTACCTCGCGCCGGAATCGGTCGTCGCCTACATAGAGAAGCACGAGCTCTACCGGGAAGTGGGCTAGCATCGTGGCCCAGGTGAGCTTCGACGAGGCCTTGGAGGCGGTCCGGGAGCGTCTCGGCGAACAGGGTGCGGACCACTGCGTGCGCGTCTCCGCCACCGCCGTGGCGCTCGCGGGAGCGTACGGGGTCGATACAGAACTCGCGCGCCTAGCCGGCCTCCTTCACGACTGGGACCGCGATCGTCCGCGCGGCGAACTGATCGAGGCGGCGCGCGGCGAAGGACTCGACGTGACCCCGACCGATGAGGCCGTACCGTATCTCCTCCATGCCCGCACGGGTGCTGCGGGGGTCGCCCGTACATTCCCGTCGATACCTCCCGAGGTAGTGCAGGCCATCGCTCGGCACACGGTGGGCGCGCCGGAGATGACCGACCTCGACCGGGTCGTCTACCTAGCCGACATGCTCGAGCCGGCTCGCACGTATCGTGGTGTCGACAAACTCCGCCAGGCGGTCGGCGAGGTCTCGCTCCCGGAGCTCTTCGCACTCGGCTATCGGGTATCGGTCATGCATCTGTTGCGCACGCGCCGCCGCATCCACCCGGAGACCGTCGCCGTGTGGAACTCGCTCGTGGCCGGTGAGGCGCGATGAGCGAGGAGATTCCGCGCAGGCAGAAGCCCAAGAACGCACCTCCGCCACCGAGCGGCTATCGATCCACTCGGCGCGGTTCGAAGTCAGCCAAGTCGGCGAAGCGCGCGATGCGAGCCCAGCCGATGCACGACGCCGTCTCACGCTGGAGCAAGCTACTCAAGAACCTGGGCTACTATGCGGCGATCACTCTGGGCGCCGTGCTCGCTGGCGTGCTCGTGCTCGCACTGCTCGCGTATGGGATCAACGGGGTGGCGCGTTGGAACGCGCAGCGAGTCGCCGCGAAGAGCGGGAGCCGGCAGGAGCTCGAGAAGCGCTCTCGCGAGAACGTGCTGGTCATCGGCGTGAAGGACGGCAAGGCCACCGGGTTCCTCGCCCTGCGGGTGGACAGCAAGGGTGGCCAGATCTTCGGTGTCGCGATTCCGGACGGCGCGTTCATCGAGGTGCCCGGGCAAGGCTTTGAGCGCATCGGAGAGAGCTATGCCGATGGCGCGCGTGTCTCGCTGTCTGCGATCTCGAACTATCTGACGGTTCCGTTCCATACCTACATCGCCGTCCCCTCGCAGGTGTACTCGGATGCGATGAAGAACCAGTCGCTCAGCAAGATCGCGCCGGCGGCTCTGGCGAGCAGTCTATCGAAGGACGAATTGGACGCGCTCGCCGGGCAACTCTCCGCGATCGCGCAGAGCAACACCGCGATCGTGCCTCTGCCGGTCAAGCCCATCAAGCTGGGCAGTCAGACCTATTTCGAGCCCCAGCGCACGGAGGTCGCCGATCTGCTCAAGTCGTGGTGGGGTGTTGACGCAAGCAAGGCGGCCGCTGCCAGCCGCGTCATCCTGTACAACGGCGCCGGCGCCCCCGGCATCGCGGGCGAGGCCGCGCAACAGCTCATCCGCGGCGGCTTTCGCGTCGTGGACACCAAGAACGCGGACAACTTCAACTACGCGACAACCAAGATCGTTGTGCAGCGTGGCGACGTCAAGCAGGGCGAGGAGATCGCCCGGATACTCGGCGTCGGGAAGGTCGAACAACAGCCGTCCGAGCAGGACGTGGCAGATGTGATCGTCGTGGTCGGCAAGGACTACAAGCCGCCGGTAGGCGGAGCACAGGGAGGATCCAAGTGAACTCAAGGGAACTCGCGGTCATTGCAGCAGAGGCCGCCAGCGATAAGAAGGCGGACGACATCGTCGCGATCAACGTCGGCGATCTGCTGGTGATCACCGACTACTTCGTCATCGCGACCGGCAACACCAACATCCAGGTCCGCGCTATTGCCGATGAGGTTGAGGACCAGTTGCGTGAGCGTGGAAACGCCAAGCCGATCGGTCGCGAGGGCGAGTCCGAGGGTCGCTGGGTGCTGTTGGACTACGGCGATATCGTCGTCCACGTCTTCCAGCCCGAGGAGCGCGGGTTCTACCGGCTCGAGAAGCTGTGGGGCGACGCCCCACGGCTCGCGCTGCCGGCCACCGTGTCGGGCCGTGCTCCGCTCGCTCAGGTCGACCCCACCTCCGCTGACGAGCGCGGAGCGGAGTCTCCCGCGGACGAGCAGGCGTGAGACAGGAGTACCTCGGCCGTTACGGAGTCCAGGCGGCGCTGGTAGGCCTTGCGGCCATCTGGGGCGGGACGTTCGTCGTCGTGGCCGACGCGATCAAGCTCTACCCGATGTACGGCTTCCTTGCGTGGCGTTTCGGGATCGCGGCCGTGGCGTTCATCGCCTTCTATCCGCGCGTGGTCAGGAAGCTTGATGTCCCCAACCTCACCTGGGGGCTTCTGGCGGGAGTGTTCCTCTCGGCGGGGTACATCTTCCAGACGTGGGGCCTCGATGGCACCACGGCCACCACACCGGCCCGTGCGGCGTTCATCACAGGGCTCTACGTCATCCTCACGCCGCTCTTCCAGGCGGTCTTGCTGCGGAAGATGCCGAGGAAGGCGACGATCCTCGGCGCCGTGATCGCGCTGGGAGGTCTGTGGCTGCTGTCCGGGATCGGCACGGCGAGCGGGGGATGGGTCCTCGGCGACACCCTGGTGGCGATCTGTGCCGTGGCGTATTCGATACACATGATCGTGCTCGGCTCGACCCGCGAAGGCCATGACGTCATGGCCCTCACCTTCGTACAGCTGGCGACGGTGACCGCCGTATGCACGGTGATCTCGGCGGTCAAGGAGCAGCCCGGCCTGCCGACCGACCCGGCGGTCATCTGGGCGATCGTGCTGACGGGTGTGCTCGCCTCGGCGCTGGCGTTCGTGATCCAGACGTGGGCTCAGAGCAAGCTGCCGCCGGCGCGAGTCGCGCTGATCCTGGTGATGGAGCCGGCGTTCGGCGGCGCCATCGGCTGGGCTGTCGCGGGGTTCTGGCCGATCCGAGAGGTGCTGGGAGCTGCGGCCATGCTGGGCGGCATGATCGTCTCGGAGGTGGTGGCGGCGATGGCACCGGCGTCCGAGGGGATCGCCTTCGGACCGGCCGTCGAGGGCATGCCAGCGCCCGTTGCCGAACCACGTTCTTCGGGCCGAATGTCCGCCGCCGAGGAGGGCTCCGACGGGGGTTGACCCCCCTAGAGCCGCTGATATACTAGCCCCTGCGCCGAATCAGGGTGCCCAGATGCGGGGCCTTAGCTCAGCTGGGAGAGCGCTTGGCTGGCAGCCAAGAGGTCAGGGGTTCGATCCCCCTAGGCTCCACCAATAGGAATCAATCGGTCAGGTCGGGCAGATGCTCGGCCTGACCTGCTGTTCTGTAGCGCTGTCGATCCTGGACGCGTGCATCTGCCGAGCCGGACGCCAGGTTTGTCACTCTCGGCGAGACGTCTCTGCCACCCATTTGCAGCGCACATGTGATAGAGAGAGACAATGCAAAGCATCCATCCCCTCATGCTCGCCTTTCTCGCGGGCCTGTTCACTTGGGCCATGACCGCCCTCGGTTCAGCCGCGATTCTGATTCGAAGGAACCTCTCGCAGCGGCTGATGGACGTGGCGTTGGGGTTCTCGGCAGGCGTGATGCTCGCCGCGAGCTACTGGTCGCTGTTGGCTCCGGCCGTCGAGATCGCGCGTCAGACCTCGGCGGTACCTTGGCTCGCACCGTCGCTGGGGTTTGCGGCCGGCGGCATCGGGCTCTGGGCGCTGGACAAGGTCATGCCGCACGCGCATCTGATCCTGTCCGACCGGTCGGCGGCGCCCGAGGGCGTCCGTACGTCGTGGGACCGCAGCACGCTGCTGATGCTGGCCGTCACGCTGCATCACATCCCCGAAGGCATCGCGCTCGGTGTGGCAGCGGGCGCCGCAGCCTCGGGAGCGCCGGGGACGTCCGTTGGCGCCGCCCTCGCGCTCGCCCTGGGCCTCGGGGTACAGAACTTCCCCGAAGGCCTGGCGGTCAGTGCGTTGCTCCGCCGAGAAGGCCGCCCGCGCGCTCGTGCCGCCTACCTCGGCGCCATGACCGGTTCTGTGGAGCCGATCGCCGCGGTGCTGGGTGCCGCGCTTGTCGGCCTGTCGATGATGCTGCTTCCGTGGGGGCTCGCGTTCGCCGCCGGCGCGATGGTCTTCATCGTGATCGAGGAGCTCGTGCCTGAGTGTCAGCAGTGCGGCAACGCGGACGCCGCAGTTCTGGCCGCTATCATCGGCTTCACGCTGATGACGATTCTCGACATCGCGCTCGGCTAGCTGCGTCCGCCTCGTGTCGTGATGTCGGCTCGTCGGCTAGAATCTCCTTCGAGCGCATTCCGAGCACAACCAAGCCTATCTGGAGGCTAGCCCTGTGAGCGAGTTCGTCTACGACCCGCACCGTATCGAAGAGCAGTGGCAGGCCGAGTGGGTGACCGAGGGCCTGTACCACGCCCGCGAGGACACCGGGAAGCCGAAGAAGTACGTCCTGGAGATGTTCCCGTATCCCTCGGGCGACATCCACATGGGACACGTCCGCAACTACACCATCGGTGACGTCATCGCTCGGCAGGCGTCGATGGCCGGCTTCGAGGTGCTGCATCCGATCGGCTGGGACGCGTTCGGACTTCCTGCCGAGAACGCCGCGATCAAGAGCGACAGCCACCCGGCGACGTGGACGTACGCCAACATCGAGAAGCAGATGGCGTCGTTCAAGCGCATGGGCTTCTCCTACGACTGGGACCGCACCGTCAAGTCGTGCGACGTCGACTACTACCGCTGGGGCCAGTGGATCTTCCTCAAGATGTGGGAGCGCGGCCTCGTCGAGCGCAAGAGCTCGCCGGTCAACTGGTGTCCGGACTGCGCGACGGTGCTCGCCAACGAGCAGGTCGTCGGCGACAGCCAGTGCTGGCGCTGCAAGAGCGTGGTCGAGAAGCGCGAGCTCGAGCAGTGGTACTTCAAGATCACCGACTATGCCCAGCGACTCCTCGACGATCTCGACGAGCTGCCCGGCTGGCCCGAGCGCGTCAAGAGCATGCAGGCCAACTGGATCGGCCGCAGCGAAGGCGCCGAGGTCGAGTTCGCGCTCTGCGACGAGGCCGACAAGCCCACCGACGAGCGCATCACCGTGTTCACGACGCGCCCCGACACGCTGTTCGGCTGCACCTTCTTCCTGCTCGCGCCCGAGCATCCGCTCGTCGCTCGGCTGGTCGCGGGCACGCAGTACGCCGACGCCGTCAACGAGGTCGTCGCCAGCGCCGCACGCGAGACCGCGGTCGAGCGGCAGATAGGGGAGCGCACCAAGCACGGCGCGTTCACGGGCCGCTACGTCGAGAACCCGGTGGATGGCCGCCTGGTCCCGATCTGGGTCGCCGACTACGTGCTGATGGACTACGGCACCGGCGCCGTCATGGCGGTTCCCTGCGGCGACCAGCGCGACTTCGAGTTCGCACGCCAGTACGGCCTGCCGATCATCCCCGTCGTCGTTCCCGCCGAGCAGGTCGACGCGGTCTCCTCGGCGGTTCTGGGCGCGGTGCCGCAGGAGGTCGACTGGACCGAGGCGTACGCGGGCCCGGGCGTGATGGTGAACTCGGGCGCGTTCGACGGCATGGCCGGCGGCAAGGACAGCGAGGGCATGCACGCCGTCGCTGCCTGGCTCGCAGCCCGCGGCGTGGGGCGCGAGAGCGTGAACTTCCGGCTACGCGACTGGCTCATCAGCAGGCAGCGCTATTGGGGTAACCCGATCCCCGCGATCCACTGCCCGGCGTGCGGCCTGGTGCCGGTGCCGATCGAGGACTTGCCGGTCGTGCTGCCGATGGACATCGACATCACCAAGGGCGAGACGCTCGCCGACCACCCCGAGTTCTACGAGACCACCTGCCCCACGTGCGGTGGCGCTGCCAAGCGCGAGACCGACACGATGGACACCTTCACGTGCTCGTCTTGGTACTACCTGCGCTACACCGATGCACGCAACGCCGAGATGCCCTTCTCGGCGGACAACGCGAACTACTGGATGCCGGTCGACCAGTACATCGGCGGCATCGAGCACGCGATCCTGCATCTGCTGTACTCGCGCTTCTTCACCAAGGTGCTGCAGGACATGGGGATGGTCGACTTCCCCGAGCCGTTCACCAACCTGCTGACGCAGGGGATGGTCAAGCTCGACGGCGCTACGATGAGCAAGAGCAAGGGCAACGTGGTGGCCCCCGAGGACATGATCGCCAAGTACGGCTGCGACACGCTGCGCGCCTACATCCTGTTCATGGCGCCTCCCGACAAGGACCTCGAGTGGAGCTTCGAGGGCCTCGATGGGATGTTCCGCTTCCTCGCGCGCGTCTCGCGGTTCGTCGACGACGTCGCCGAGGAGGCGGCCGCCGGCAGCGGTGTCGCTGCCTCCGGCGACCCGGCGAGCAAGAAGCTGCACCGCGAGATGCACCGCGTCATCGGCAAGGTGACCGACGATGTTGCGCGCTTCCAGTTCAACACCGCCATCTCCGGCCTCATGGAGCTCACCAACGCCGCCTACGACTACCGCCGAGAAGTCGCCGACGGTCAGCGCGACATCGCGCTGCTACGCGAGGTCGCCGAGACGCTTGTGCTGCTCGCCGCCCCGTTCGCACCGCACCTGGCCGAAGAGCTGTGGCGCCGGGTGCTCGGTGGCGAGACGTCGGTGCACCTGCAGGAATGGCCGGCGTTCGATGCCTCGGCGGTCGAGGCCGACGAGATCGAGCTCGCGGTGCAGGTCAACGGCAAGGTGCGCGGCAAGATCGTGGTCGCCGCCGACCTGCCGCAGGAGGACATCATCGCCGTGGCGCTCTCCTCGGTGGCCAACTGGGTCGAGGGCAAAGAGATCAGGAAGGTCGTAGTGGTCGCCGGCAAACTCGTGAGCGTGGTCGTCGCAGGGTAAGACCGCGGTAAGGCTTCAGCAATGAGCGCGCGTGATGCTGTCTCCTGAGAGGCGCCGGTAGTCGGCTTCTTCAGCAGAGTCCGACATCACGGCGACACCCCTTTCGCCGTCTGGTCAGACGGACGGAGGGGGTGTCGTTGCGTGTGGGAGCAGATCGAGAGGCGACTGGCCGACCTGGCACGCAGAGCCGGGGTGACCGGGGTGCCTCCGGCTGCCGTTGCGGCGGTGGCGGTGGTGCTGGCGGTGGCGGTGGTAGGCGCGCTCTGGCGGTGGTGGCCGCGGGGCGAGCCTGCGGGGCTTTCCGCGGGAATCGCGCGGGCTGAAACCGGAGCAGCCGAGGCATCGTCGTCGGGAGTCTCGTTGGGCTTGGCCGCACCCGGTGGCGCGACCGCAAAGGCAGCGGGCGTGTCCGGACCGGTGACGGTGCACATGGTGGGTGCGGTGATTCACCCGGGAGTGTACGAACTGCCGGCTGCAGCGCGTGTGCGCGATGCGGTGAACGCAGCTGGCGGTCTTTCAGGCAATGCTGCACAAGCAGTCGGTCAACCTGGCGCGCCCTCTGGCAGATGGCGAGCAGATCGTCATCCCCACTGCAGGACGAATACGCGAAGGCCACAGCTGGCGCAGGCATACCGAACGTCAGCGGAGCGGGCAAAGGCGTGGTCAGCCCCGGCGGCGCGTCGGCCGAGAACCCCGGCGCGCCGTCCGCGGGCACGGTGGTGAACATCAACACTGCCGATGCCGCCGCGCTCGATGCACTGCCGGGGGTGGGCCCGTCGACGGCTGCCAAGATCGTGGCGGACAGAGACGCCAATGGTCCTTTCGCCACGCCCGATGACCTTGGGCGTGTCTCGGGCATCGGACCGAAGAAGCTCGACGCGCTCAGAGACTTCATCCGTGTCCAGTGAGGTGTCGAAGCGAGCGCTGTTCAGGCCGTCCTTGCCGCCGCTCGCGTGGCTGGTCGTGGCGCTGTGGTCGGGAATCGCGCTGGCCGAGGCGGTGTTCTGGCAGGCCGGACGGGAGGGACTGCGTAGTGGTGTGTGGTTGTTCGCCCTGGCCTGTGCGGTCCTCTCGGTTGCCGGCGTCGTGCTCGCCCGAACGCGCTGGACCACGGGGGCGCTCCTTGCGCTGGGTCTCTCGGCGGGTCTGGCGCTGGGTGCGTTGTACTGGTCGAACTGGAATCGTGATGTCGATCAGTTGGAGAGAGCGGGCGCAAGGCCTTGGGTGGTCGAGGTCCTGACCGACGACACATCCGGTCGCTTTGGCTCGAGCTCGCGCGGCAGGATCATCGGACCGGTCTGCGCGGGCGCGCTCGTGACGGTCGATTGGCCGGCCGACCGCACGATCCCCGTGCTGGGGCGCGAGGTCGAGGTCCTCGGGGCCGTCAAGACGCCCGGGCCGGATGAGTGGGGCCGGCGCTCGTTCCGTACGGGGGTCGTCGGCAACCTGCGCGCTCGTCGAGTGACAGAGCGGCGCTGGGCGCCGAGCTTGCGAGGTGCGATCGGACCGCTCCGGGCGTGGGCGGTCGCTCGCGTCGCCACGGTGCCGGGTCCTGGCGGTGATCTGCTCGGCGGCGTGCTGCTCGGCGACAGGCGACGCATGACGGGCAGTCCTGCCGAGACGGACTTTCGCACCACGGGGCTGACCCACCTCGTGGCGGTATCGGGGAGTCACCTGGTGGTGGTCGCGGCCGTCGCGGGATGGCTGATGGCGGCGGCGGGGCTTGGACGATGGCCGCGCAGCCTGGGCGTCGCTGCGGTTGTGGGCGCATACGTCGTGTTCTCGGGCGTCCAGCCGTCGGCCGTGCGCGCGTGGGTGATGGCGATGGCGGCCGCGGCGGCGTGGGTAGGCGGGCGTCGGACGGATGGCGGGTCCACGTTGGCGGTTGCTGCTGCAGTGGTCTTGGCGGTCTCGCCCGTGAGCGCATTCGATCTCGGATTCCGCTTGTCCGTCGCCGCCGTGGCGGGACTGTTCTTGCTCGCTCGCCTCGGAACCACGTGGATCGAACCAGCGTTGCCTCGTATTCTGCGCGGGGTCGCCGAGCCGGTCTCGCTGACGCTCGCGGCCACCGTCGCCACGCTGCCGATCATCGTGCCCACGTTTCAGATGCTGTCACTCGTCTCTCCGGTCGCCAACATCCTGTGCGGTCCGCTGGTCTCCCTCGTGCTGCTCGCGGGGCTAGCGGGGCTGGCTGCCTCCGCCGTCTGGCCGGCACTCGGGGCGGTGGTGCTCGGCGTCGCGGGAGCAACGGGCTCGCTCGCTGTCTCCGTTGCCGCATGGCTCGCCAGCTGGCCGCACGCGGCTATACCGCTGGGGTTCTCGGCGACGGGCGGCTTCGTGATCGCGGTCGGGGTGATAGCGTGGGTCTGGACCTCGTGGCCGAACCCAACGCGCGGACGCTCGCTTTCGCTGGTGGCTGCGCTCGTGGTCGGCACGATGCTGCTCGCTGTCGGGCCACGCGTCGGCTCGGGACCGACGATCGACGTGCTCGACGTCGGGCAGGGCGATGCGATCCTCCTTCGCGATGGCGGTCACACGCTGCTCGTCGATGCCGGTCCCTCGCCGGGTGTTCTGCGCGCCGCGCTTGCGCGGGCCGGCGTACGTGCGCTCGACGGCGTGGTCATCACACATCTGCACGCGGACCATGCGGGTGGTCTGCCCGCGCTCGAAGGGCTGGTGAGGGTCGGGTTCATCGGCGTGCCGGCCGGAGCCCGGGTCAAGCGGTCGCAGACTCTGTCGACTGCCGAGGCTCTCTGCGGTCCCGCCGGCGTTCAAGAGGTCACGGCGGGTGACGCCTTCTCGGCCGGGAGCATCGCTCTCACGGTGGTCTCACCGGCTGCGGCCGTCGAGGATGCGTCGGCCAACGAGTCCAGCGTCGTCCTGCTCGCCAGCGCTCCCGGGTTCTCGGCGTTGCTGACCGGGGATGCAGAAGGCGACGTGCTGCAGCCGCTGGTCGACCAGCACGTACTCGGCGACATCGACGTGCTCAAGGTGGGCCATCACGGTAGCGGGGGAGCGGTCAGCGACAGCGTTCTGGCGACCCTCAAGCCCGAGTACGCGCTCGATCAGCGTGGGTGCCGGCAACAAGTTCGGGCATCCCAAGCGCTCCACGCTCGACGAGCTCGCCCGAGGCCGCTCCAGGGTCGTCAGAACCGACGAGTCCGGTGACATCACGGTCCGGATCGAGCGCAGGCAGGCTACTCAGTGCGGGCGGCCCGCAGGACCGCCGAGCAGGAGCCGAAGTCGCCGACGGTATCTGCGCCCCGGTGGCGTGGCGATGCGCAGACGGCGTGTGCGACACTGGACCCGGTCCGAGCCACCGGGCTTGTTCGTTTCCTCGATTCCGCACTGGAGCGTCATGGCCAAGCAACTCTCCGAGTACAAGCCCGTCTACCTGATCGTCGGCGACCAGGACCTGCTCCTCGACCAGGCGGTCGAGGCCCTGAAGTCCAGCGTCGCCGAGGTGGCCGACTTGGACTTCAATCTGGAGACGTTCGAGGGCGAGTCGGCGAGCGCGGACAACGTGGTGGCGGCCTGCAACACGCTGCCGTTCGTGTCCGAGCGCCGCCTCGTCATCGTGCGCGGGGTCGACAAGATGTCCAAAGACAACGACGGAAGCGCTCGTGCGCTATGCCGAGGACCCGGCGCCCACCACGATCCTTGCTCTGGTGGCCAAGAAGCTTGCGAAGAACACGCGGCTGTACAAGATCGTCGACAAGCTCGGCGGCGTGATCGAGCGAAAGACGCCCGAGGCCCGGGAGTTCCCGCGCGCAGTCCAGGAGATGTTCGCGCGCGCCGGCAAGCGGGTATCGCTTGAAGGCGCCGAGTACCTGGTGAGTGCCGTTGGCCGGGATCTACAGCGGCTCACCGTCGAGGTCGGGAAGACGGTCTCGTACGTGGGGACGCGCGTCGAGATCGGGCTCGCCGACGTGGAAGAGGTCGCCTCGACCACCGCCCGCGCGTCGGTGTATGAGCTGGGCACGGCGCTGGGCAATCGGGACTGCGCTGCGGCGCTTCGGCTGCTGAACCGGCTCGTCGGCGACGGCGAATCGGTCTTCGGCCTGCATGCTCTGGCGCTCAGGCAGATCAGAGACCTGTTGTCGGCCCGTGCGCTCATCGACCGCGGCGAGGACTCGCAAGACGAGCTTGCCCGGGCCCTCGGCAGACCGGCGTGGCAGATGCGCAACCTCGGCCGACAAGCACGGCGCTTCTCGGCGGGCGAGCTCGTCGGGTTGCTGCAGGCCGCCGCAGCCATGGAGGCGGAAATGAAAACGAGCCGGGATCCCCGACTCGCCTTCGAACGCTGGATCGTGAAAGTGTGCGGCTAAGCGGCTACGGCGTTGGCGGCCTTCATGATCCCGGACTTGCGGTTGGCAGCCTGGCTGGCATGGATGACGCCCTTGCTTGCAGCCTTGTCGAGCAGGCGGCACGCGTCGAGAGCTGCGGTGTGAGCCGCAGCTGCGTCGCCGGCCTCGATAGCGGCGTGAACCTTCTTGGTGGCCGTCTTGAGCTCTGACTTGACCGCCTTGTTGCGCTGGTGCGCCTTCTCGTTGGTGAGAACGCGCTTCTTCTGACTCTTGATGTTTGCCACGGTGCCTGTTCCTCCATAACGAATACGATGGTGCCCGTCGCAGTGGGGTGCGTACGAACCTCGATACTCTAGCACACGCCCTCGGGAGGCGCCAAGAAACGCCGGCCAGCCGTGTCTGCGAAGCGGAGGGGAGTGGCGCGTGCCGCACCGAGGGCGGCATTCTTCCGTCGGCGCGGCGCACCCTGCTACACTCAACCGCTATGACTGACCCAGGACACATACGCAACTTCTCGATCATCGCGCACATCGATCACGGGAAGTCCACGCTTGCAGACCGCATCCTCGAGCTCACCCACACCGTGGAAGAGCGCGACATGATGGAGCAGGTACTCGACTCGATGGACATCGAGCGGGAGCGCGGCATCACCATCAAGGCGCAGGCCGTCCGCGTGATGTACGACGCCGACGACGGACAGACCTACCAGCTCAACCTCATCGACACGCCCGGACACGTCGACTTCACCTACGAGGTCAGCCGTTCGCTCGAGGCCTGCGAGGGCGCGATCCTGGTGGTCGACGCCACGCAGGGCGTCGAGGCTCAGACCGTCGCCAACGCACTCATGGCGATGAACGCACATCTCGAGATCATCCCACTCATCAACAAGATCGACCTGCCGGCCGCCGATCCCGAGCGCGTCCGTCACGAGATCGAGGAGGGTCTCGCGGTGCCCGCCGACGAGGCCGTACTGGCCTCAGGCAAGACCGGCGAAGGCGTCCGAGACGTCCTCGAGTCGGTCGTGCGCCACGTGCCGCCGCCCTCCGGTGACCCGAATGCGCCGCTCACCGCCATGATCTTCGACAGCTATTTCGACGCATACCGCGGCGTTGTGGCCCTCATCCGCGTCATGGACGGCTCTGTCCGCAAGGGCCTCAAGATTCGCTTCATGGCTACCGACATCGTCACCGACGTCGAAGAGGTCGGCGTCCGCCGCCCCGCGAACGAGGAGATCGCTGAGCTCGGCGTCGGCGAGGTCGGATACCTGATCACCGGCCTCAAGGATCCCGCGATGGTCAGGGTCGGCGACACGGTCACCCTCGCCAAGAACGGCGCCACCGAGCAGCTCCCCGGCTACCGCGAAGTCAAGCCGATGGTCTTCACCGGCCTGTTCCCGATCGATGGCGATCAGTATCCGGAACTCCGCGATGCGCTCGACAAGCTCACTCTCAACGACCCGGCGCTCATCTACGAGCCCGAGTCGAGCCACGCCCTCGGTTTCGGATTCCGCGTCGGCTTCCTGGGCCTGCTGCACATGGAGGTCATCAAGGAGCGCCTCGAGCGCGAGTTCGACCTGGAACTGCTCGCGACGGCGCCGTCGGTGGAGTACCACGCGTACCTTACCAACGGCGATGAGGTCATCATCCACTCGCCTCAGGACATGCCCGACCCCTCGAAGCTCGATCGCATCGAGGAGCCGTTCCTGAAGACGACCGTGATCGTGCCGCCCGACTACGTGGGCGCGGTGATGGACCTTTCGATCAGCCGCCGCGCGACGTTCATCGACATGCAGTACCTCAGCAAGACCACGGTCGAGCTGCACTACGAGATGCCGCTCTCGGAGCTGATCATGGACTTCTTCGACCAGCTGAAGAGCCGCACGAAGGGTTACGCGAGCCTCGACTACGAACCCATCGGCTACCGCCCGGGCAACATGGTCAAGCTCGACATCCTGCTCGCCGGCAAACCGGTCGACGCGCTGTCCTTCATCGTGCACAAGGACAAGGCCTACGACCGCGGTAAGGTGCTCACCGAGAAGCTCAAAGGGATCATCCCTCGGCAGATGTTCGAGGTGCCCATCCAGGCCGCCATCGGTGCGAAGATCCTCGCCCGTGAGACGGTCCGCGCCATGCGCAAGGACGTCATCGCCAAGTGCTACGGTGGTGACATCTCCCGCAAGCGCAAGTTGCTCGAGAAGCAGAAGAAGGGCAAGAAGCGCATGAAGAACATCGGGTCGGTGGAGGTTCCTCAGGAGGCGTTCATGGCGATCCTGAAGGTCGACGAGTAGCCACCCGGCGTGAATACCGCCACCCCTCGAGACTCCGTAGCCCAGCTTCTCGCGCGCAACAACGTGCTGCTCGCACCGATGGCCGGAATCACTGAGGCGCCCTTTCGTGGCATCTGCAAGAGCATGGGCGCCGGTCTCACCTACACCGAGATGATCAGCGTCAAGGGACTTCACTACAACCGTGATTCCCCCGCGTCTCAGGCGCTGCTGTCCTTCTCGGCTGACGAGGTCCCGTGTGCGGTGCAGTTATCCGGTTCAGAGCCCGAGATGATGGCCGAGCAGGCCGCGGAGCTGGTCGAGGGCCTGGGCGGCGACATCGCGCTCATCGACATCAATATGGGGTGCCCCGTCACAAAGGTGGTCAAGAAGGGCGAGGGCAGCGCGCTGATGCGCGAGCCCGTGCTTGCCGCCGCCATCGTCTCAGCAGTTGTGGCGGCATGCGGGGTGCCGGTCACCGTCAAGATCAGGAGCGGCTGGGACGCCCAGAGCGCCAACGCGGTGGAGTTCGCCCGCGTGGTCGAAGACGCGGGAGCCGCGGCGATCGCCGTACACGGCAGGACGCGGGAGCAGTTCTACCGGGGCGCCGCGGACTGGGACGTCATCGCCCGCGTCCGCGAGGCCGTCGGCGTGCCGGTCGTCGGCAGCGGCGACGTCTTCTCGGCGGGGGACGCCAAGGCGCTGCTGGAGCATACCGGTGCCGACGCGGTCATGGTCGCGCGCGGCGCTCAGGGCAATCCGTGGATCTTCCGAGAGGCCCGGGCTTTGCTCGATCGAAGGCGTCGTGCTGGACCGGCCCACACAGTTCGAGCGCATCGACATGGCCCGTCGGCACGCGGACGCGCTCGTCGCATTCGGAGGGGAGCGCGCCTTCGTGAGGATGCGCAAGCATGTGTCGTGGTATATCGCCGAGATGCCCGGTGCGAGCGCGGTTCGCGCGAAGGTCAACGACTGCCGCAGCCATCTCGAACTCGACGACCTGCTCGCCGAGTACCGCGCGTATCTGGAGGCGCGACAGTGACCGATCCCGTCGACACCGCTGAAGGCCTCTTCGGCCCCCGCATCCCGGCCCACCTCTACCTGCACGTGCCGTTCTGCGCGTCGAAGTGCGACTACTGCGACTTCGCCTCCGTTGCGGGCGCGGACGACGACTTCGTCGAGGTCGTGTTCGCCGGCATCCGTACGCAGATCACCACCTGGGGACGGGCGGGACTCGACGGCGTGGTCGAGACCGTCTACTTCGGCGGGGGCACGCCGTCGCTCCACTCCGGACAGGTACTCAGGACGCTCGCCCACCTCCAAGACGTGCTGGTCGTCCATCCCAGCGCCGAGATCACCGTCGAGGCGAACCCCGACTCGCTCTCGCCGGACGTGGCAGTGGCCTTCGCGCGGCATGGCGTGACGCGGGTGAGTGTGGGAGTCCAGTCCTTCGACGATCACGTCCTGCGCGTGCTCGGCCGGCGCCACGATGCGGTCTCGGCGACCAGGGCCTGCCGTGCCGTGATCGAGGCAGGACTGGAACTCTCGGTCGACCTGATGTGCGGAGTCCCCGGGCAGACGATCACCTCGTGGTCGGAGACCCTGGCCCGGGCCGCTGCGACGGGCGCGCATCACGCGTCGGTCTATCCGCTCTCGATCGAGGACGGCACGCCGATGGCGGTCGCCATCACCGCCGGCCTGCTCGCCGAGCCGGATCCCGACGAGGCCGCCGAGATGATGGTGCTCGCCGAGGCCACCCTGGGCTACCACGGACTCGCGCGCTACGAGGTCGCGAACTACGCCGAGTCGCGCGAGCACGAGTCTCGTCACAACACGGCCTACTGGACCGGTCGCCCCTATGCGGGAGTCGGACCGGGCGCCCACGGGATGCTCGACGCCGTGACCGCGCGCGCAGTGGGTCTGCTGGCCGACGCCGAGCAGGGTGTGGCCCGCGTGCGCTACGGCAACGCCGCCTCGATCGAAGACTGGCTCGTCGGAAGAGGGGACAGCATCGAGACGCTCACGCAGTCCGAGACGCACCGAGAGGACGTCATGCTGGGTATGCGGCTCACCCGGGGCGTTCGTGCGCGAGACGTCACCGAGGCGGGCCTGGACGGCGTGATGCTGTCGCTCGGGGAGGACGGTCTGGTCGAGCGGACCGATACGCCCGGGGACGGCGCGCGATGGAGGACGACGCGACGTGGCTGGCTTCTCGGCAACCGGGTCTTCGGCCGGATCTGGGCCGGAGAGTAGCCCGAGCGCGGCACGGCTCTCGCTTCACGCGGCTGGCACTCGCTATACTTGACTGCCAACGCGGCCGGATCCCCGCCGCGATGACTCGAACGATGTGCACTCAGGGAGTCTCGCATGCTGAACGAACGCCGCCGCCGCGTGCTGCAAGCGCTGGTGGAGGAGTACATAGCCAGCGCCACGCCGGTGGGCAGCAAGACGCTCGTGAACCGCTACGAGCTCGGCTGCAGTCCGGCGACCGTGCGCAACGAGCTCTCCATCCTCGAGGAGACCGGCTTTCTGATGCAGCCGCACGTCTCGGCGGGGCGGATGCCCACGGACACGGGCTATCGCTCGTTCGTCGACGATCTTCTCGAGAAGGGCGGCCCGCCGATCGAAGGGCGGGCCGAGGCCGCGAACCTGCTGCACCGCGCGGCCGAGGTCGACGAGCTCATGCGCGAGACATCGGTGGCGCTGACACGGCTCACCGACTGCCTCGCGGTGGTGCTTTCGCCGAGTGTCTCGCTCGCCCGGGTCAAGCGCATCGACCTGCTCTCGATGTCGGCCCACCGTGCCCTGATGGTGCTCATCACCGAGTCCGGCCAGGTGGTCAACCGCTCGATCGAACTCGCCGAGGAGACCGCGCCCGAGCGGCTGCGCGAGGTCGAGCAGGCGTTGAACGCGGCCTTCGACGGAAAGCGTGCCGCCGATATCCGCCCGCTGCGCGTCGCCCTCGAGGACGCGCACCCGGGGGAGCTGCTCGTGCCACGCGTCGTCGACGAGATCCTCGACTCGCTCGCCGAGGCCGATCGTGACCGGCTGTTCCACGTCGGAATCCCGGCGTTGCTCGCGCAGCCGGAGTTCCACGATGCGGCGCAGGCACGGCCGCTGATCGAGTTCCTCGAGGATGGGATATCGGTGCTTGAGGCCCTCTCCGACGCGCTCGGTAACCGGGAACTCACCGTGCGTATCGGACACGAGAACCGGCGTGCCGAGCTCGGCAACGTGAGTATCGTCGCGATCAACTACGGGGTCGGCAGCGCCGACGGCGTGGTCGGCGTGATCGGTCCGACCCGCATGGACTACTCGAGAGCCATGGCGGCGGTGCGCATCGTCGCTGACGGGCTCTCCGAAGCACTCGCCTGACCTCACCAGAAGCGTCACGAAAGGACATGCTCGTGCCCGCAGGTACCCAGGACTACTACTCCGTCCTCGGCGTGGAGAAGACCGCCACCCCCGAGGAGATCAAGAAGGCGTTTCGCCGCAAGGCCCGCGAACTCCATCCCGACGTGAACCCGGCCGCAGACGCCGAGGACCGCTTCAAGGAGATCAACGCGGCCTATGACGTGCTGTCCGACTCGGCGAAGCGGGACCAGTACGACCGCTACGGCAGTGTCGGCAATCGTGGCCCGGGCGGACAGGGTGCGGGTGGCTACCAGTACGTCGACCTGGGCGACCTGTTCGGCGGGGGCGGGTCGGGCGGCTTCGGCATGGAGGACCTCTTCAGCGCGTTCTTCGGCGGTGTGACAGGCGGTCGTGGCGGCGGCGTGCGCCTCGAGGGCCGCGATATGGCGATGAGCGTGCTCATCACGTTGGCCGAGGCGGCCGCCGGCGCCGAGAAGGAGATCGTGCTCGACCGGCTGGCCAGCTGCGACGTGTGCGGCGGGAGCGGCGCCACTCCGGGCAGTTCCGTCGTGACGTGTCCGGACTGCCAGGGAACCGGACAGCGCGTCACGCAGCGCAAGACCTTCCTCGGGACGATGCAGACCGCCGCGCCGTGCGAGCGATGCGGTGCCACGGGCCAGATCGTCGAGAATCCGTGCGACGAGTGCCAGGGAACCGGGCGCGTGCCCGACCGCCAGCACGTCAACGTGACCATCCCGGCGGGTATCCGAGACGGGCAGTCGATCCGCTTGCGCGGGCTGGGTGAGGCGGGCGTTCGCGGTCACGCCGCCGGCGACCTTCTGATCACGGTGCGCATCAAGGCCGACGACTACCTGCACCGCGAGGGCGATGACCTGCACTGCAGGGCCACCATTTCGATGACGCAGGCCGCGCTGGGCACGGACCTGACCGTCGCCGGCGTCCTCGAGGACAACGAGGTGCACGTCCCGCAGGGCACGCAGCACGGTGCCACGGTGCGGGTCAAGGGCCGCGGCATGACGCGCCCGAACGGCAACGGGAGGGGAGACCTGATCGTCCACATCGCGGTCACGGTGCCCAAGAAGCTCAGCAAGCGCCAGAGAGAGCTTCTCGAGCAGCTCGCCGACGAGTTCGGCGACCAGCACTCCCAGCACAAGTCGCCCATGCAGAAGCTCAAGGACTGGCTCGGCGGGTAGGGCCGATGGCGCACCGCTTCTTCCTCACCGGTCCGCTTCCGGCGGAGCCAGGCCAGCCGCTACCCCTCGCCGCCTCCGACGTGCACCACGCGGTGCGGGTCCTTCGGGTCCGGCCCGGCGAACACGTCGAGGTCGTTGATCCGGGCGGTGGAGTCTTCGAACTCGAGGTGGTCTCGGCGGGCGACTCCGGCGTCCTCGCCACGAATCTGGGTCCGGTCGCCTCGGAGGGTCGTTGCCTTCCGCGCGTGACGCTCTTCCAGGGCGTGGCCAAGGGCGACAAGATGGACGCCATCGTGCGACAAGCCGTCGAGGTGGGTGCCGAGGAGATCGTCGGCGTCACGACTTCACGCTCGGTGGTCAGGCTTGACGACGCGAAGCGGACGAGCCGCGGGGAGCGCTGGCGGCGCATCGCCAAGTCAGCTGCCGAGCAGGCGAAGCGGTCGGCCGTCCCGCGCGTCCCCGACCCGCTGGCGTTCGCCGACACGCTCGAGCTGCTTGCGGGCTATGACCGCACGGTCGTGCTCTGGGAGGAGCATCGTGGCGCCGGCATCGCCGAGACGCTCGCCGGGCTTCGGGGACTGGACGGCGCGCGCATCGCGCTCGTGGTCGGCCCCGAGGGCGGACTGAGCGCAGAGGAGGTCGAGGCGCTGGTGGCTCGAGGCGCCGTCGTGGCATCGCTCGGGCCGACGGTCCTGCGGACCGAGACCGCCGCCGTGGTGGCGCTGGCTCTCGCTGTCGCTGCACTCGGGGGAATGGGCGGTTCGGCGTGAGCTGCGCTGACCCCGACGACGCTGCCGCAGCCGGCCGCACCGCATCGGACGGACCGGCCGCGCCGTCGCTGCTTCCACGGGGGGTGGCGTTCCGCACGCTCGGCTGCAAGGTGAACCGCGTCGAGAGCGAGACGATGGCAGCCGAACTCCTCGGCAGGGGAGCGCGGATCGTCGATGAGGTCGAAGCCGGTGTCGTGGTGGTGAGTACCTGCACCGTGACCGGCGAGGCCGATGCCAAGGCGCGCAAGGCGGTTCGGCACGCGCTGGCGTCGCCGGGCGAGCCGGTCGTGGTCATCACCGGCTGCGCCGCGGCCCTGAACCCGGCGGCGCTCGCTTCCCTGGGGGAGCGCGTGGTGGTGGAGCCGGACAAGAGCCGGGTCGCGGGCCGGGTCGCCGAGCTGCTTGGCCTTTCGGCCGTCGCCCTCTCGGCAGGTGCACGGACGGGCGAGGGATTTCGCACGCGGGCGCTGCTCAAGGTCCAGGACGGCTGCGACGCGTTCTGCGCCTACTGCATCGTCCCCTACGCGCGCGGCGTGCCGCGGGCGGTGCCACTCGGCGAACTCGCGGACGAGGCGAAGGCACTCGTCGCAGCCGGGGCGCGGGAAATCGTGCTGACCGGCATCAATATCGGTCGCTACTCGTATGGCGAAGCCACGCTCGCAGACGTGGTCGGCGCCGTCGCTGCGAGTGGCGTGGAGCGCCTACGGCTCTCAAGCATAGAACCGCTCGATCTGACGCCTGCGTTCCTGGAGGTGCTCGCGCGCACCGCATCGTTCTGTCCGCACCTCCATGTGCCGTTGCAGTCCGGAAGCGACGCGGTCCTCTCGGCGATGGGCCGGCGCTACAGTGCCGCCGAGTACGCCGAGCGGATCGCGGAGGCTCGCAGCGCCCTGCCCGGACTGGCGGTGACCACGGACGTGCTGTGCGGTTTCCCCGGCGAGAGCGATGAGGACGCCGAGCAGACGCTGTTGTTCTGCGACTCGCTCGGCTTCAGCTGGCTGCATGTCTTCCGCTACAGCGCACGGCCGGGGACGCCTGCGGCGGCCATGCCCGCTCAGGTGCCGCACACGGTTACGGCCGCGCGCGCCAGCAGGCTCCGCGCGTGCGCGGAGCACCTTCGTGTCGCGCACGTCGCGCGGCGCCTTGGCGCCTTCGCCAGTGTGCTCGTCGAGACGGCGGAAGCAGACGGGGTCGGCCGCGGGACGACCGAGGACTACCTTCGCGTGTCGGTTCCGGGTGCGGCGTCGCAGCTCGGGAACACCCTCAGGGTGCGCCTGGCGGTCGACGCGGCCGGGGCGTTGACGGGCGTGCCAGAGCCGGGCGCGTGATAGAATCAGCTGTGCGTTTGCGCTTGTTTCATGCGGCGGGTCCCACTCCCGCGAACCGATCGTGAACGGAGTGCCACAAGCTATCGTGGAGTCCACACAGATCCGAATCGTCGTCCCGCCCGAACTCGACATGACCCGACTGCTCGGCCAGGGCGACTCCCTGCTGCGCATCATCGAGGACCGCTTCGAGTCCGACATCGGGGTGCGCGGCAACCAGATCACCATCTCCGGCCACGCGGCCGACTCCCAGACCGTCTCGTCCCTCTTCGCTGAGATGATCCAGCTCGTGGAGCGCGGCGAGAACCTCTCTCCGGCCCTCGTGGAGCGCTCGATCGAGCTCATGCGTAATGGTGAGTGCACGCCCACGACCCTGCACGGCGACGTGATCCTGACCCACAAGGGCAAAGTCATCCGTCCTCAGACCGCCGGGCAGAAGCGCTACGTCGACGCCATCCGCAAGAACACCGTGACGTTCGGGATCGGTCCGGCCGGCACCGGCAAGACCTATCTGGCGATGGCGATGGCGGTCGAGGCGCTGAAGCACAAGGAGGTCGGCCGCATCATCCTCACGCGTCCGGCGGTGGAGGCGGGGGAGTCGCTCGGTTTCCTGCCGGGCACGCTGACCGAGAAGGTGGACCCGTATCTGCGCCCGCTCTACGACGCGCTCTTCGACATGATGGACGCCGAGAAGTCAGCCCTGCTCACCGATCGGGGCGTCATCGAGATCGCGCCGCTCGCCTACATGCGCGGCCGCACGCTCAACGACTCGTTCGTCATCCTCGATGAGGCGCAGAACACGAGCCCCGAGCAGATGAAGATGTTCCTGACGCGGCTGGGGTTCGGTTCGAAGATCGTCATCACGGGTGATGTCACACAGATCGATCTTCCCAAGGGGCACTCGGGCCTCAAGCAGGTCCGGTCGATCCTCGGTGGGGTGGCCGACATCGAGTTCTGCGACCTCACCGCCAAAGACGTCGTGCGACACCGGCTCGTCCAGCACATCGTGACCGCCTACAGCAGGCACGAGGAAGCACTCGCTCTCGCCGAGGAGGCGAAGGCGCTGCCGCGCCATGAGTAGGTACAGCGAGATCACGAGTCGCGCGTTCGGCCGGCTTCCCCAGCGGCTGAGAACGCCCTTCGCCGGCCGGTTCATCGTCTTCGCAGTGGTCGCAGGCATCGCGGTGACCATCGTCCTCATCGGCGCGCTTGCTGCCCTCTTCGGCGACATGGTCGACGGGACTCCCGCCAGCCTCGCGCTGGAATCGGCACTCTGGGGCGCGGTCGGAGCCGCCGTGGCGACGTTGCTGGCGCTGGTCGTGATCCCCTTCGTCCGCGACGGCCTGGGTCTTGCCGAGGACATACGCCTGCTCGAGGCGGCGAGTCCGGCACACCCCCTGATGCGAGAGCTCATCACCAAGGCACCGGGGACCTACACGCATTCGGTGGCCACCGCGAACCTCGCGGAGGCAGCCGCCGAGGTGATCGGTGCCGACGCGCTCGTCACCCGCGTCGGTGCGTACTACCACGACATCGGCAAGATCAAGCGGCCGGTCTATTTCTTTGAGAACCAGTCCGGCGGGTGCAACCCGCACGACGAGGCCAAGCCGTCCTTGTCCGCCCTCATCATCACGGCGCACGTGCACGACGGCCTCGCACTCGCCGAGGAGTACAACCTGCCACCCAAGATCCGCGACATCATCCGTCAGCACCACGGGACCTCGCTCGTCCGCTACTTCTACAACAAAGCGGCTGCCCTGGACGCGGCCGTGTTCGAGGCGGACTTTCGCTACCAGGGAGAGACTCCCACCTCGCGGGAGGCGGCCCTCGTGATGTTGGCCGACTCGAGCGAGGCGGCGGTCCGCGCGCTCAAGGAACCGACAGAGCCCCGCGTCGAGGCGGTCGTGCGGGCGATCGTCGACGACAAGGTCGCCGACGAGCAGCTGGTCGACGCGGATCTGACCGCCGAGGATCTGGACCATATCGTGTCGATCTACTCGCACATGCTTGTGAGCATGTATCACGCGAGATGCGAGTACCCGCAGGCTCCTGACCGGACCAGGAGGACGTCTCATGCTGATCAGCATCACGAGCCATCGCGAGCCTGAGCCCCTCGACCTGTCCGCTTTCGAGCGACTCGCCGCCTTCGCCTTGGATCGGGAGGACGCGCCGCAGAACTGCGAGCTCTCGATCGCCGTCGTCGATCTTGCCGAGATGACCGAGCTCAACGAGCAGTATCGGGGCAAGACCGGCCCCACCGACGTTCTCTCGTTCGGCTGTGACGACCCGTGCGCGGCTCTCGGTCCCGACGAGCCCGTCACACTGGGCGACGTGGTCATCGCGCCTGAGGTCGCCGAGGCCCAGGCCGCCGAGTACGGGCACACGGTCGAAGAGGAGCTCAATCTGCTGCTGGTCCACGGCGTGCTGCATCTTCTCGGCTACGATCACGAGGCCGATGAAGACGCCGGCGCGATGCAGGCGCGGGAGCGGGCGATCCTGCTCGCCTGGTCGGCGGCATCATAGTGGCGTCCTGACGATGCTCAAGACCCGGTCCATCCTCTGGAGCTTCAACTACGCGATCGAGGGCATGGTCTACGCGCTGCGGACGCAGCGGAACATGCGCATTCACGTGGCGGCCGCGGTCATCACGCTCGTCGGCGCGCTCGTCTTGGGTGTGGACCGCATCTCGCTGGCGGCCATCGTCTTCGCGATAAGCCTCGTGTTCGTGGCCGAGCTCGTCAACACCGCGATCGAAGCGGCGGTCGACGTCGCCACGGACCACTACGATCCGCTGGCGAAGGTCGCCAAGGACGTGAGTGCCGGCGCCGTGCTCGTCGCGGCGATGAACGCTCTCGTGGTCGCCTATCTCGTGCTGTTCAACCCGTTGAGGCGGGTCGCCCAGCAGGGCCTGACCTGGGTCCGGATGGCGCCGACGAGTCTTTCGGTCATCGCGCTCGGCTTGGTGCTCTTGGGCGTTCTGGTGTTCAAGTCCGCTTCGCGCGAGGGCACGTTCATGCACGGCGGCTGGCCGAGCGGTCACACCGCGGTCGCGTTCGGAGCGGCGACCGCGATCGGCTTCGTGACCGGGAGTGCGGGGCTGCTCGTGCTGGCGCTGGCGATCGCCGCGCTCGTCGCCCAGAGCCGCGTCGAAGGGGAGATTCACACGATTCCGCAGGTCGTCTTGGGCGCTTTGCTCGGCACCTTCATCGTGACCGTTGTCTTTCAGCTATTCTTCCGATAGTGATCGGTTCGTCCTGACCCCGACGTGCAGCCCGGAGACCACGTGGTAGCGGTGATGATCGTGCTCGTGCTCGTGTTCGGCGTGTTGGGCGCCGTGCTGGCGGCTGCCGAAACCGCGGTCATGCTGCTGCCGGCGGGTCGCGTGCATCGGCTCGTGGAGGCGGAGCGTGCCGGGTCGCCGGCGCTCGAGGCCCTCGCACAGCGGCCGCACCGGCTGCGCGCCACATCGGCGCTGGTCGCCGCGGTCACGTTCGGGCTCTGCGTCGCGCTCGGCATCTCGTTGGGCGCCGTCGTCCAGCTTGCCGGCCTCGCCACGGCGAGCGAGCTCGTCTTCGCACTCGTTGCTGTTCTGCTCGTCTATGCGTTGGGTCAGTCGCTGCCCAGGACGCTGGCGGTGGCCAACCCCGAGCGGATCGGGCTGGAATCCGCAGCCGCCGCCCAGTTCACCACCGCCGTGCTCTACCCGGTCGCGCGCGTGCTGGGTGCGCCCTGGCGCTGGGCCGTGCGCCTGACGACCGACGAGGCGCAACCGTCGCCGTGGGTCACCGGAGTCGAGTACCGTGCGACGGAGCACGACGAGGATGCCGGACGCGAGGAGGCTGAGGAGGCGCTGCTCGAGGCGGTCTCCGACTTCGCCGAGAAGATCGTCCGCGAGGTCATGGTGCCGCGCACCGACATGAAGGCGCTGTCCGACACCGCGCTCGCCGCGGATGCCGTCAGGCTCATCGACAAGACCGGCTTCTCCAGGTTGCCGGTGTACCACGACTCGATCGACGACATTCGCGGCGTGCTCTACGCCAAGGACCTGCTCGTCGCTTTCTCGGCAGGCAAGGCCGACGGCCCGATCGGCCCCATGGCCCGCGAGCCGTACTTCGTACCCGAGACCAAGCAGGTCGAGGAGCTTCTCGTCGAGATGAGGACCAAGACGCATATCGCCATCGTTGCCGATGAATACGGCGGAACGGCTGGTATGGTGACGCTTGAGGACCTGCTCGAGGAGATCATCGGCGAGATCTCCGACGAGTACGACCGTGAGGTCCCGCTCATGACCGAACTGGAAGGCGGGCGCTTCTCAGTCGATGCGCGGCTTCCGGTCGATGACCTCAACGAGGTGTTCGGTACCGACATCGACATCGACGCGGACTCGGTGGGAGGACTTTTCACCGAGGTCGCCGGCCGGATTCCTCACGTGGGGGAGTCTGTGTCGGTGGAAGGGCTCAAACTGACCGTCAACGAACTGCAGGGCACCCGGATCTGCCGCCTGACGGTGGAGCCCGTGGCCTCCGAGGACGACGAAGGAGACGAAGATGCGTAACCTGACTCAGCCCGACCTGGCACTGCTCGCGTTCGCCCGAGAGATTCAGGAGAACTCCTATTCGCCCTACTCCGGCTTCCGCGTGGGTGCCGCGATCTACGCCAACGGCGAGATCTTCCAGGGCGTCAACATCGAGAACGCAGCCTACGGGGCTACGATCTGCGCGGAGCGGTCTGCGCTCGCGGCCGCGGTGTCCGCGGGTTGCACCGACATCACCGGTCTTGCGGTCGTCGGCGACTCTCAGTCGCCCACGACGCCGTGCGGGTGTTGCCGACAGGCGCTTGCCGAGTTCAATCCCGACCTGCGCATCATCATGGGAGGCGTCACCGACGAGGTGCTGGTGATGACCCTCGACGAGCTCCTGCCCGAGGCGTTCGTGCGCGGCTACCTCGACCAGGATGAGACGCCTTAGTGGCGGCCTCCAAGCCACCGAAGAGCCGTCTGAGCGCCGAGGAGACCCGGAGCGGGTTCGTCGCGCTGGTGGGCAGGCCCAATGCGGGCAAGTCGACGCTGGCCAACGCCGTGGTGGGCACGAAGGTGGCCATCACCTCCGACACCCCTCAGACCACGCGGCACCGCCTGCGCGCCGTGCTCGACCGTGATGATGCCCAGGTCGTCCTCGTCGACACGCCCGGCCTGCACAAGCCGCACGACGCGCTCGGCGAGGAGTTGAACCGCTCGGCGCTCAAGTCACTCGAGGACGTCGACGTGGTCGCGATGCTCGTCGACGCACGGGCCAAGATCGGCGGAGGAGACCGGTGGGTCGCCTCGCACGTGGCCAAGACCCGTGCGAAGAAGGTACTCGTGCTCACGAAGGCCGATGTGGCCACGGAACAGCAGGTCATGTCGCAGCTCGCCGCAGCGCGCAAACTCGTCGAATTCGACGACGAGGTGGTGGTCTCGGCGATCGAGGGGTTCAACATCGGCGGGTTCGTCGAGACGGTCGTACGCTACCTGCCCATGGGGCCGCGCTGGTTCCCTCGCGACATGCCGACCGACCAGCCGCTCGAGGTCATGGTCGCCGAGTTCATCCGCGAGAAGATCCTTCGCAAGACACACGACGAGGTACCGCACGCCGTCGGGGTGGCGATCGACGACATAACCTTCGACGACGGCAAGGACCTGTGGCGCATCTGGGCCGTCATCTACGTGGAGCGTGACTCCCAGAAGGGCATCATCATCGGCAAGGGCGGGGAGGCCCTCAAGGCAACGGGCATCGAGGCGCGGGAGGACCTGGAGAGGCTTCTGGGGTCGAAGGTCTACCTCAACTTGAGCGTTAAGGTCAAGAAGGACTGGCGCCGGGACTCGAGCCAGATCCGCCGGTTCGGCTACGGAGAAGGCGGGTGAGCCGCGTGACACCTCTTGAACTCGCGCGATCCATCGATCAGACCATGCTCAAGCCCACCGTAGGACTGAAGGAGGGCGCCGAGTGGATAGCCGCGAACCGCAGCCACAACTTCGCGACACTGTGCGTCTCGCCGTTCCTCGTCCCTGCGGCCGCCGAACTGCTCTCCGGCACGTCGACCGCGGTCTGCTCGGTCGCGGGTTTCCCGCTCGGCTATGCAGTGACTTCGGCCAAGGCACATGAGGCGCTTCGTTTCGTCGAGCTCGGCTGCCGCGAAGTGGACATGGTCATCAACGTCGGCGCCCTGCTCGAAGGCGACGATGGATTCGTCGTAGACGACATCTCGGCCGTGGTCGCGGCGGTCGAGCAGGCCAGTGCCGGCGGGTCGCTCGTCAAGGTGATCCTCGAGACCGGTTTTCTGCAGGAGTCCGATATCGAGCGGGGATGCCGCCTCGCCGAACAGGCGGGAGCGGCCTACGTGAAGACGTCGACCGGCTTCGGCCCGCGCGGCGCAAGCGTGCGCGACGTCGAGATCATGCGCGCCACAGTCGGTTCCGGCATCGGGGTCAAGGCCGCCGGAGGCATCCGCGACCTGGACACGGCGCTCGCGATGCTGGCGGCCGGAGCCACCCGGCTCGGCACGTCGGCCGGTATCGAGATCCTGGCCGAGGCGACCGCGCGCGGGATCTGATCGCGTGACCACCGCGGTCTCGCGCGATACCAGGGTCGACGCGCTCAAGGGTCTGGCGATCGTCTCAGTGGTTCTCTACCACACGATGGGGCAGTACCTCATCACGGCACCCACACTCGCGCTCTTCACCCGCGAGTTCCTGTTCTCGTTCATGCTGCCGCTCTTCGCCTTCCTCAGCGGCTACGTGCTCGGCCGGCCGGGGAGGTTTCGCGGCCGCCCCTACTTCGTTCGTCGCACGCTCGGGCTTCTGGTTCCCTACGTCTGCTGGGAGATCATCTACGGGGTCTTTCTGCGCCAGGAGGCGCAGCACGGGGTGGGCAGGTTCGGTGGCTATCTGGCCGACACGTTCCTCAACCCGCATCTCGAGGGGCGGATGTGGTACCTCTACGTTCTGTGGGTCGCCCTGATGGGCCTCGGGGTGCTGCGCCTGTTCGGCGATCGCTCCTGGGTACTGCTCCTGGGGGTCGTCGCGTTCATGGTGTGGCCGTGGTGGGGCAACTTCCACCGTCTCCAGTGGGTCTTCGCCTACGTGGTGTTCGGCCTGCTCGCTCGCCGGTACGAAGAGCGCTACTTGAGCGGGATTCGGACGATCGGACTGGTCGCCGCGGTGGTCTACGTCCCCTTCATGCTGGCGTCGCGTCCGGAGAAGCTTGCGGTTGCGCGCGTTCAGCAGCTGCTGGAGGCCTCTCGCTGGTCGGGAATCGGCACCGCCGGCGTCTACGGCGCGTCGACGGTCGCCGGAGTCGCGGCGGTCGCCGCCCTGGTCGCGGCCAGCTACTACGCTCCTGCCGGTCTCGAGACGGCTTTGGCGTTGCCGGGCCGGCTCTCGCTCGGCATCTACGTGACGCACTTCGCGTTCGTGGAACCGTGGCACGACCCGAGCCCCTGGCTGATCCCGGTCATCGTCGGTCTGGCGTTGGCGCTCTCGATGGGCGCGACGGTGCTCATAGGCCGGTGGCGCGTGACGGCGGCACTGCTTCTCGGAGAGCGATGGACACCACGCAGCCTGCCGCTCGGCGACGTGCATACGGAGACGATCTGATATGCCCTCGTATCCGGCGCGCGTGCTGGTCCTGCGCAAGACCAAACTGGGGGAGACCGACACCATCCTGACCTTGCTCGACGCCGACGGCCGCCAGGTGCGAGCCGTCGCCAAAGGGCTGCGAAAGCCGGGCGGGCGGTTCGGCGCGCGATTGGAGCCGTTCGCGGTCGCCGATCTGCTCCTCCATACCGGCCGTTCGCTCGATGTCATCACCGAGGCACGCACGGTCACCACCCACGCGCTGCTCCGCGAGGACTTCGATAGGTCTGCGGCGGCGACCGTCGTCGCAGACCTGCTCGACAAGATCTCCGTCGAAGGGCAGGCCGAGCCCCAGCTGTTCGCGATGGCCACGACCACGCTCGACGTGATGGAGCAGGCGCCCGCCGACGCGCTTCCCGCCCTTGTGGTGGCCTTCGTCGCCAAGGCGATGGCGATGCACGGCTACCGCCCCCAACTCGAGTCCTGTGCGTGCTGCGCCGGGGAACTGCATGCGAGCCGAGGCTTCTCGGTGGCATCTGGTGGAGCCGTGTGTCCCCAGTGCGGCCAGCTCGACGCCAGCGCGGTGGGGTTCAGTGCTGAAGGCCGCGCGTGGCTCGAGCGTCTCCTGCGTGCGCGCATGGCGGAGATTCCTGACATGGAGATGCCTGCCGCAGCGGTCGCCGACTGCTTCGCTCTGATCAGGTCATTCGTCTCCTACCATCTGCCGGCACGCCTGAAGGCCCTCGACTTCTACGCGGGACTCGTCCCGCGGGGCTAGCGGTGACCGTGGAGAACGCCGCATTTCGGGTTCCCGGCAGTCATGGGTACCCGGAGCGTTCGTGTAAGATATCGAACCACCACGGCGCCGGTTTTCGGCGCTGCAACGTCCCCGAGGGAGAGACACGCAGCCGATGAGTTCGCTCACGTTCCAGGACATCATTCTTGCGCTGTCGCGCTACTGGGCCGACCAAGGCTGCGTCATCCTGCAGCCCTACGACACCGAGGTGGGAGCCGGGACCTTCCACCCCGCCACCACGCTTCGGTCGCTCGGCCCCGACACGTGGCGGACCGCCTACGTCCAGCCGTCACGTCGTCCGACTGACGGACGCTACGGCGAGAACCCCAACCGGCTGCAGCACTACTACCAGTATCAGGTGATCCTCAAGCCCTCTCCGGACAATGTGCTCGACCTCTACCTCGATTCGCTGCGCGTCATCGGGATCGAGCCGGCCGAACACGACGTCCGTCTCGTCGAGGACGACTGGGAGTCGCCCACGCTCGGCGCATGGGGCCTTGGCTGGGAAGTGTGGCTCAACGGCATGGAAGTCACTCAGTTCACCTACTTCCAGCAGGTCGGTGGCTTCGAGTGCCGCCCCGTTCCCGCCGAAATAACCTACGGACTCGAGCGTCTGGCGATGTACATCCAAGGTGTCGACAGCGTCTACGACCTCGTCTGGTCGGTCGGGCCGGATGGTCACGTGTTCACCTACGGCGACGTCTTCCTGCGCAACGAGCAGCAGTACTCGGCGTACAACTTCGAGGTCGCCGACGTCGACATGCTCCTGGGGATGTTCACCACGTACGAGTCTGAGTGCCGGCGCACGCTCGATGCCGGCCTCGTGCTCCCGGCGTACGATTACGTGCTCAAGTGCTCTCACGCCTTCAACCTGCTCGACGCGCGCGGTGCCATCAGCGTGACCGAGCGGCAGGGCTACATCCTGCGCGTCCGGGCGCTCGCGAAGGCATGCTGCGCTGCGTATCTCGAACTCGTCTTGCCGGCCGAGACGCCCGAGGACGCCGTCGTCGAAGAAGCAGAGCTCGCGGAAGGCGGTGAGCGCTGATGTCCCGCGACCTCGTCTTTGAGATCGGCGTCGAGGAGCTGCCTTCCGGGCCGCTCTACGGCGCGATCGAGCAGCTGCAGGTCTCGGCGCCCAAGGCGCTCGATACCGCGCGGCTCGAGTACGACACCATCACCATCCTCGGCTCGCCTCGTCACCTCGTGGTTCAGGTCACCGGCCTCGCGGATGCGCAGGACGATGCGATCCACACCTCCAAGGGCCCGTCGGTCAAAGCGGCGTTCTCTGAGGATGGCACGCCCACCAAAGCCGCCGAGGGGTTTGCGCGCGGCAAGGGCGTCCCCGTCGAATCGCTGACCGTGGTCGACGACGAGAACGGCTCCTACGTCTATGCCACCGTCGAGGAGAAGGGCGTCGCGGCGATCGAGGTGCTGCCGACGCTACTCGCTCGGCTGGCCGAGAGCATCGAGTGGCCCAAGTCGCAGCGGTGGGGAAGTGGCGATGCCCGGTTCTCGCGTCCGGTGCGCTGGCTGCTCGCGCTTTACGGCGCCGACGTCGTGCCCGTCGGGTTCGCGGGCCTGTCCGCCGGACGGCTCACGTACGGTCACCGGCTGCTTTCACCGTCGGCCATCGAGGTTCCCGACGCCGAGGACTACCCGTTGGCGCTCGAGCGCGGCTTCGTGGTTGCGGATCAGACGGAACGTGCGCGCTTGCTGCGGGAAGGCATCGCGTGCGTCGCCGAGCAGCTCGGTGTCACGGCCGTCGTGCCCGAGAAGACGTTCGCCGAGGTGGTGAACCTGGTCGAGTGGCCGACTGTCGCTGTAGGCTCCTTTGACGAGGAGTTCCTCTCGGTGCCCCGGGAGATCCTCGAGAACGCGATGGAGAGCCACCAGCGCTACTTCCCGGTCGAGCGAGCCGACGGTTCGCTCGACAACCGGTTCATCGTCGCCCATAACGGCGACTCCACTCGCACCGAGGCGATCGTTCGAGGGCACGAGCGCGTCATCCGCGCCCGGCTCTCCGACGCTGCGTTCTTCTATCGCGAGGACCTCACCAAGCCGATCGAGGCGTTCGTCGCGCAGCTGGACACGATCGTCTTCCAGGACAGGCTCGGATCGCTCGGCGATAAGGTCCGTCGCACCGAACGGCTCGCCGCCACCGTCGCCGCGCTCGCCGACGCGTCTGCGGAGCAGACCGCCTACGCCGAGCGTGCCGCACACCTCGCCAAGGCCGACCTTGTCTCAAGCGCTGTCGTCGAGTTCACTGACCTGCAAGGCGTGATGGGTGGCTACTACGCCCTCGCGGCAGGTGAGGAGCCCGGGGTCGCCGAGGCCGTCGTCGATCACTACCGGCCGCGCTTCGCCGGAGACGAGCTGCCGCGTTCGCTGGCGGGGCGCATCGTCGCCATCGCCGACAAGCTCGACACCATCGCCGGCATCTTCGCGGCGGGCATGGCGCCGACCGGCTCGGCCGACCCCTACGCGCTTCGCCGGAGTGCCATCGGCGTGCTGCAGATGCTTCTGGCCGGCCTTCCCGCGACGCTCGACGAGCTGATCGCGGCATCGCTCTCCGGATACGTGGGCGTTCTCTCGTTCGACGCGGAGGTGACCGGCACCTCGATCAAGGAGTTCTTCGTCGGCCGGCTTCAGAAGATCCTGCGCGACCGCGGGCACGCCTATGACACGGTCGATGCGGTGCTCATCACGGCCGCCGACGACCCCGCCGATGCGCTTGCACGCTGTGAGGCGCTCTCGGCGTTTCGTGTGGCGAGCCGCGACATGGAGGACCTGTCGATCGCCTTCACTCGTGCCAAGAACCTGGCCCGGCCAGAGCTGGGCGTCGCTGTCGATGCCTCGATCATGGGTTCCGAGGAGCTCGCGCTCGCAGGGGCCCTCGACCGCGCGGAGCAGAACGCCGTTCAGCTCACGGAGGTCCGGGCGTACTCGGCGCTCCTGGAGGTCTTCGCCGGGCTGCGCGGGCCGGTCGACGCGTTCTTCGAGGGAGTCATGGTGATGTCAGAGGATCCTGCCGAGCGTGACAACCGCCTGCGCCTGCTCAATCGCTTCGTCGCGCTGTTCGGTACCTTCGCCGACTTCAGCGTCCTCTCGGGCTGACAGGCCGAGACATCGTGCCACAGCCGATAACCATCCACATCCTCTCGGACTCGATCGGTGAGACGGCCGATGCGGTGGCCCGGGCCGTCGCGGCGCAGTTCCCGCGTGGGACGTTTCGTATGGAGCGGCTTCCCAAGGTGGAGTCGACCGGGCAACTGTGCGAACTCGTGGGGATGCACTGCGGACAGAACTGCATCTTCTTCTTCACGCTTGCCGAGGGGCCGCTGCGCGAGGAGATGGAACGATGCATCGAGGAACAGGGCGTCAAGGCCGTCGACATCCTCGGCCCGGGCGTCGAACTCCTGTCGCTGGCGTCGGGCATCACTCCGCAAGCGGTGGTGGGAGCCTACCGTCTGCCCGATGAGGCGTACTACGATCGCATCGAGGCGATGGAGTTCGCCATCAAGCACGATGACGGACAGCAGCCCGAAGGTTTGCTCGAGGCCGACGTGGTCCTCATCGGCGTTTCGCGAACCAGCAAGACGCCGCTCTCCATGTACCTCGCCTCCAAGGGCTTTCGCGCGGCGAACGTGCCGCTGGTTCCTCTGAGCGAGCCACCCGTTGAGCTCTTCGAGGTGGATCCCCGACGAGTGTTCGGACTGATCAGCAGCGTTGAGACCCTCACCGACATCCGCTCCAAGCGCATGGACGAACTCGGCTCCTACGTTCCGGGCTACGCGGAGCGCGAGCGGGTGGAGATCGAGCTGGAAGAGGCTCGGGCGCTCATGCGGCGCATCGGCTGCCTGATCGTGCGTACCGACAACCGGGCGATCGAGGAGACGGCGCAGGACATCATCCGGTACCTCAAGGGGAGGCTCCAGACCGAAGACTGAGCACGGCCCTTTGATGCGTGTTCTCGCCCGAATGGGTGCGGTATCATGCAGCACAGTCTTGTCACCGGCACTGAAGGAGACGGAATTGTCGGACCTCAAGCGCGTGTACGCCTTCGGCGGGGATGGAACCGAAGGCGGCAAGGAGATGAAGTTCCAACTCGGGGGGAAGGGCGCGAACCTCGCTGAGATGGCCCGTCTCGGGCTCCCCGTTCCTCCCGGATTCACCATCACCTGTCAGGCGTGCATGGAGTACTACAACTCCACGCCCCCGGGATTCCCCGAGGGTCTTGCCGAGGAGATCGCGGCCAACGTCTCGCTTCTTGAGGAGAAGATGGGCAAGCGGCTCGGCAACGATCAGGACCCGCTGCTCGTCTCGGTCCGTTCGGGCTCGCCGTTCTCGATGCCGGGCATGATGGACACCGTTCTCAACCTCGGCCTGAACGACGTCTCCATCCAGGGGCTGATCAAGCAGACCGGCACCGCTGACGATCCCCTCAAGGGCGAGCGCTTCGCCTGGGACTCGTATCGCCGGTTCATCCAGATGTTCTCCAAGGTGGTCCTGGACATCGAGGGGCCGACTTCATGGCACGCCGGTGAGAAGTTCGAGAACGCCATCACGCTCATGCGGCAGAAGCGCGGCGTGAAGGTCGACACCGAACTGACCGCCGAGGACCTCAAGCAGCTCGTCGGGGAGTTCAAACAGATCGTGTCGGCCAACGTCCATCCCGACGAGTTCCCGTCGCTCGTAGGCGCAGACGGCCGCGTGGTGTTCCCTCAGAACGTCGACGCACAGCTCAGGCTCTCGATCGAGGCCGTCTTCCGCAGCTGGATGAACCGTCGCGCGGTCGACTACCGCCGCATGGAGAAGATCGCCGATGATCTGGGGACAGCGGTCAACATCCAGGCGATGGTCTTCGGCAACAAGGGCGAGACATCGGCCACTGGCGTCGCGTTCACGCGCAACCCGGCCGACGGCACCAACGAGATCTACGGCGACTTCCTCACCAACGCTCAGGGCGAAGACGTGGTCGCCGGCATCAGGAACACCCAGCCGCTCGTGGACCTCAAGACCACACCGGGACTCGAACAGGCCGGTGCTGAGCTCTGGGATGTCTTCGAGACGCTCCAGAACCACTATCGCGACATGTGTGACATCGAGTTCACGATCGAGCAGGGCAAGCTGTGGATGCTGCAGACGCGCATCGGCAAGCGCACCGCCCGCGCGGCCCTGAAGGTCGCCGTGGACATGGTCGGCGAGGGCATGATCTCCAAGGAGGAGGCGGTCCTGCGGGTCGATCCGCAGCAGCTCGATCAGCTCCTGCACCCGCAGTTCGACACCAAGGCTGCCTACGATGTGTTCGCCAAGGGCCTCAACGCCTCGCCCGGTGCGGCTGTGGGCGAAGTGGTCTTCACGGCGGACGACGCGGTGGCAGCCGCCGATGAAGGCCGGTCGGTGATCCTGGTCCGCTGGGAGACCACCCCAGACGACCTGCACGGCATGATCGCCGCCAAGGGCATCCTCACCTCTCACGGCGGGAAGACCAGCCACGCCGCCGTCGTCGCCCGCGGCATGGGCAAGCCGTGCGTCTGCGGGGCCGACAAGCTCAAGATCGACGCCAACAACAAGGTCGCCACCGTCGCCGACAGCGACGTAGAACTGCACGAGGGCGACATCATCTCCATCGACGGGACCTCGGGAATCGTCGTACTCGGCGCCGTGTCGCTCGTGGAGCCGGAAGTCTCCGGCGACTTCGACACGATCCTGTCGTGGGCGGACGAGTTCCGCACCATGGGAGTTCGTGCCAACGCCGACACGCCTGAAGATGCCGAGCTCGGTCGCGAGTTCGGGGCCGCGGGCATCGGACTGTGCCGGACCGAGCACATGTTCCTGGGCCAGCGAAAGCAGATCATCCAGAACTTCGTGCTTGCCGAGAACGATGCGGAGCGCGAGGCCGAGCTTTCCAAGCTGCTCAAGGAACAGGTCGGGGACTACCTCGGCATCCTGGAAGCGATGGACGGGCTTCCGGTCACGATCCGTCTCCTCGACCCGCCGCTGCACGAGTTCCTCGACAACCCCCGAGAACTCGAGATCGAGATCATCCGCGAAGAGATCGCGGGTGTGGGCAACGAGGTCACCGCGCCCAAGCGCAAGCTTCTCGCGCAGATCGACTCGATGGCCGAGGCCAACCCGATGCTCGGACTCCGGGGTTGCCGTCTGGGCATCATGCACCCCGAGATCTACGCGATGCAGGTTCGCGCGATCGCGCTTGCGACGACGCAGCTCAGAAAGCGCGGGCTCGACCCCAGGCCCGAGATCATGATCCCGCTGGTGTCCGTCGTCGCCGAGCTCGAGACGCTCCGTGCCGAGTCCGAGAAGGTGCTTGCGGAGGTCGCTGCCTCCGAGGACCTGGAGCTGAACATCCCCATCGGCACGATGATCGAGCTGCCACGCGCCGCACTGACCGCCGATGAGATCGGCGCCGTTGCCGACTTCTTCTCCTTCGGAACCAACGACCTCACCCAGACGACCTTCGGCTTCTCCCGTGACGACATCGAGGCGAAGTTCCTGCCCAAGTACCTCGAGCGCAAGATCCTGGCGAGAAACCCGTTCGAGACGGTGGACTCAGGCGTCGCACAGCTCGTCGAGATGGGCTGCACGCGGGGCCGCTCGGCTAATCCGGACATCCACCTCGGCGTCTGCGGTGAGCATGGGGGGGATCCGGAATCGGTGAAGATCTTCTTCAAGATCGGCCTGAACTACGTCTCCTGCTCTCCCTACCGCGTGCCGCTGGCGCGTCTTGCCGCCGCCCAGGCAGCGCTCGAGGCCGGCGTGGACGCTTCGGACAACCGCTAGTACCGGCTTGAGCCGGACCCCGGCGCCGAGACGGCACGGGGTCCGGAACGCTCTTTAGAGGGGGAGGCGCTTGAAGGGTACGAAGCTCTGGCAGGCTCCCGGCTCGCCCATCATCCAGGGCCGCTCCAGGAATCAGCGCCCTTCATGGCACCAGTGGCTTCCCGCCGGGCTCATCTCGGCCGCCGTCGCAGTGGGCTACCTCTACGTGTCCGCCCCTCAGTCCGGCGGATCACCGTGGCTGTTCGCCGGCGCGATCGCGGGGGCGTTCCTGAGCGCGCTGCTCGGCGTGCGCTTCACGCGTTCGATGGCGTGGCGATTCCCCGCGGCCTGGGGCGCGGTCGCCGGTGTCGCCGGGGCTGCGATCGTCGTCGCCCTGGGCGCGAACGTGTTCGGCGCGTGACGGTTCGCTGTGGCGCGCGCCGCCTACTCGGAGAGACCCCATGACTGACGGACTGCCCGACATCATGACGCGTGAGGCCTTGGAGGCCGAAGAGCATCGGCGCTTCTCCCGGCACGCCGCTTTCGCTGACCAGACTCGCGGGCGCGATCGGAAGATCCCGCTCGACCCGTATCGCACGGAGTTTCAGCGGGACCGGGACCGCATCATCCACTGCAAGGCGTTTCGGCGGCTCTCACACAAGACGCAGGTGTTCCTGGCCCCCGAAGGCGATCACTACCGGACACGTATGACGCACACGCTCGAGGTCTCGCAGATATCCCGCTCGATAGCGCGTGCGCTGGCGCTCAACGAGGACTTGGCCGAGGCGATCTCACTCGGACACGATCTCGGCCACACGCCGTTCGGGCACACGGGGGAGTCCGCGTTGGACGACGCGCTGCGCGCACTGAACGAAGCCGGTCGAACGGAGTTGACCGGGTACCGTCACAACATCCAGTCGCTGCGAATCGTCGACAAGCTCGAGTACGAGGGCAAAGGCCTCAACCTCACCTGGGAGGTCAGGGACGGGATCGTCGGGCATACGGGCTCGCACGTTCCGTCGACTCACGAGGGGCAGATCGTGCGGATCGCCGACCGGATCGCCTACGTCAACCACGACGTCGATGACGCCCTGCGCGCGGGCGTGCTGACCGAGTCCGACCTCCCTGCGGGGCCGCTCGAGGTGCTTGGTCCCCATCAGGGCGCCCGGATCACCACGATGGTCAACGACATGATTCTCACATCGGCTCGCACCGGAGCCATCGGCATGTCGCCGGAGATCTGGGACTCGATGATGGAGCTGCGGACGTTCCTCTTCGAGAACGTGTACTTCTCACAGCGCGCGAAGGCCGAGGAGCCCCAAGCGGCCGCCGTCGTCCAGTCGCTCTTCGCGCACTACCTCGCCCTGCCCCAGGACCTGCCACCGGACGAGCGTCCTGAGGACGATTCAGGCCTCGTGCAGTCGGTCGTCGACTATGTCGCGGGGATGACCGACCGTTTTGCGATCCGTGAGTTCGAGCGGTTGTTCGAACCGCGCAAGTGGCTTCTCTGAGGCACCCCGCGCTCGGCCGGGCCGTTGGGAACCGCCGCGAGGAGACCCTTCGCTTGGGGTAGAATCTTGCGACACCGCGCAGGATCGGCTGGCGTGGCTGTTGCCCGCTCATCGACAGGTCGCAATCCGGGAAGGGGGTCGCGTGGGTCGCATATCCGACGAAGACGTGCGACGCGTTCGCGACGCGACAGACCTCGTCTCCCTGGTCTCCGAGCGTGTGGTGCTCAAGCCGAAGGGCCGCCTGCACTGGGGCTGCTGCCCCTTTCATGCCGAGAAGACCGCTTCGTTCAAGGTGGATCCCGCGACGCAGCTATGGCACTGCTTCGGCTGCGGGCTGGGGGGCGACGCCTACGGGTTTCTCATGAGAGCCGAGAACGTGGACTTCCTGGATGCGGTGCGCATCCTGGCCGACCGCGGCAACATCGAGATCGTCGAAGAGGCCGGCGGCGCCCCTCGCGGCCACCGTGAGCGGCTCATCGCCGCCAACGAGGCCGCGTGGCTCTACTACCACGAGGTGCTCACCAAGTCACCCGATGCGGGCTCCAAAGAGGCGCGTGAGTACCTGAAGAAGCGCGGCTTCGGCAGCGAGGTCGCGAAGCGCTGGCGCCTGGGCTACGCCCCCGGCAATGAAGCGCTCGTACGCCATCTGGCCACCGCCGGCTTCTCGGCCGAGGAGATCGTCAGTGCGAACCTCGGCTTGAAGGGCGATTCGGGCCAGCTGCGCGACCGGTTCTTCAAGCGCGTGATGTTCCCGATCTTCGACCTCCAGGGTCGTGCGATCGCGTTCGGGGGCCGGGTGCTCGGCGCTGGTGAGCCCAAGTACCTCAACACCCAGGACACGCCGGCGTTTCACAAGTCCGCGAACATGTACGCTATCGACCGTGCCAAGGCGTCCATCACGTCGACGGGGACCGCGGTCGTGGTCGAAGGCTATACGGACGTGATCGCCCTACACGAAGCAGGTCTCACCAACGCCGTCGCGACGTTGGGGACGGCGCTGACACGCGAACACGTCCGGCTCCTCTCGCGCTTCGCCAAGCGAGTGGTCTACCTCTTCGACGGCGATGCTGCGGGACTGCGCGCCGCCGACCGCGCCTCGGAGTTCATCGACTCCAGCATCACGCCGGAGGCCGGACGCGACCGCGTCGAGTTGCATGTGGCGGTCCTGCCCGAGAACCTGGACCCGGCGGACTTCGTTGCCGAGCGCGGAGTCGACGAGCTGCGTGCGACCATTGCCGACGCCACGCCGCTGCTGCGATTCTCCATCGATCGCCGTTTGGCGCGATGGGATCTGGACCGGCCGGAGGAGCGCGCTCGGGCCCTCAAGGACGCCGCCGAGGTCCTGGCACCCGTGAAGGACTCCCTGCTCGCCGACGACTACGCGACCTACATCGCCGACCGGCTGTTCGCGGACTTCGCGACGGTTCGTCGAGCGATCGCTGAGGCGAAGCCCGCTGGCGCTCATACGGCGCGAGCCGAACCCGAGGGCGACTCGCCTCACGTGGCCGCGGCCGACACCCCCCAGCTTCGAGTCGAGCGCGAGCTCCTTGACCTGCTGCTCAGAACACCCGTTCTGCGGCCGAGGGCACGGTTCTTGCTATCGGATGACCTGCTGACGGACCCGGCACACAGGGTCATTGCTGAATGCCTGGCCGACGCCGCTCCAAATGCGACAGCGGCCGAGATCGTCGGCTCGATCCAAGAGCGGATGCCCGGTGCGGCATCGGCACTTGCCGGTTCCACTCTCGACGTCTCGGGGGTGGATGAGGCTCGCGTGATAGAGGGTGAGTTGTTCGGCAAGCTCAAGGAGTTCGACCTTGAGCGGCGTATTGCAGTAGGTAAGGCGCGACTGAAACAGACCGGCGCTCTCAAGGACAAGTCCGAGGAGGCCGAACTCTTCAAGCACATCTCGGCGCTGCAGAGCCAGCTCGACCGGCTTCGGAGCGGCGCCCGGGACTACCGACATGATCTGGAGGCGTGAGATTCAGCGTGACCGATAAACCGAGCACGACCCCCAAGAGCACCAAGTCCGCGGCAGCTCCCAAGCCGGTCGCAAGGACGGCGGCTGCCGCGAAGGCGGCTCCGTCGGCCGCAGTCGCATCGAAGGCCGCGACCAAGCCCGCGGCAGCGAAGTCCGCGACCGCATCCAAGCCCGCACTCGACAAGTCGGCGGCGGCGAAACAATCGGCGGTATCCAAGCCCGCGACGAAGTCGACGGCCGCCGCGAAGGCGGCTCCCAAGGCCGCCGGAGCTGCGAAGCCCGCGGCAAAGCCTGCAGCGAAGCCGAGGGCCGCGGCCAAGCCTGCGGGATCAGCGAAAGCTGTCCCGAAGGTTGCAGCTGCTCCCAAGGCCGTCGCCAAGCCGAAGGCAGCCCCGAAGGCCGGAGCGAAGCCGGCAGCGGGCCAGAGTGCGGCAACCAAGTCCGTCGCCGCGCCGAAGTCGACCCCCGCGGCCGCGAAGCCGGCGACCGTGAAGAAGCCCGTGACCGCCGAGAAGCCAGTCGCTGTGAAGAAGCCGACGGCTGTGAAGAAGCCAACCGCCGAGAAGCCGGCAGCCGAGGCGGCTCTGGCGACGCCGAACACGCCATCCAAGCTCTCGCTTGAACTGGAGTTGTCTGAGGTCAAGACGCTCACCAAGATGGGCCGGTCGAAGGGCAATCTCACCGACGAGGAGATCCAGGGGGCTCTGTCGGACATCGACCTGACCGATTCCCAGTTCGAGAGGATCTATACACACTTCCGCGAGAGCGGCATCAAGGTCGTGGACGACTCTGTCGGTGATGCGGGTTCCATGGCGGATGTGGGCGTCTCGGCGGTCGCCGATCTCGTCCCCCTTGAGGCCGATACCGACATCTCGGAAGCTGAGGTCATCGACATCCCGCTTCCGCCGAAGGTCGCTCCGGCCAAGACCGCCAAGAAGAAGCCGAAGAAGCGAGAGAACCTCAACGCGGTTGCTCCGCTGACCGGGGACCCGGTCCGGATGTACCTCAAGGAGATCGGCAAGGTGCCGCTGCTCACGGCGGCCCAGGAGATCGACCTCGCGATGAAGATCGAAGCCGGTCTTGAGGCGGGGGCGCGCATCGACGACGCCCTCAACGCCGGCGGTCCGCTCGACCGCGCCGAGAAGCGCCGGCTGTCCCGCATGGAGCAGGTCGGCATCGATGCCAAGCAGCAGCTCGTCGAGGCCAACCTGCGCCTCGTCGTCTCGATCGCCAAGCGCTACGTCGGGCGCGGCATGCTCTTCCTCGACCTCATCCAGGAAGGCAACCTGGGCCTGATCCGTGCCGTCGAGAAGTTCGACTACACCAAGGGCTTCAAGTTCTCCACCTACGCCACGTGGTGGATCCGTCAGGCCATCACCCGTGCGATCGCCGACCAGGCGCGCACGATCAGGATTCCCGTGCACATGGTGGAGACCATCAACAAGCTCATTCGCGTACAGCGCGGACTGCTCCAGGAACTCGGGCGCGAACCCACTCCCGAGGAGATCGGCGACCTGATGGAGATGACCGCCGACCGCGTGCGCGAGATCCTCAAGATCAGCCAGGAGCCGGTCAGCCTCGAAACGCCCATCGGCGAGGAGGAGGACAGCCAGCTCGGCGACTTCATCGAGGACGGCGAGGCGGTCGTTCCGCCCGACGCCGCCAGCTTCTCGATGCTCCAGGAGCAGCTGTCCAAGGTGCTCGACGGGCTTGCCGAGCGCGAGCGCAAGGTCATCGAGCTTCGCTTCGGGCTCACCGACGGACACCCGCGCACGCTGGAAGAGGTCGGTCGCGAGTTCGGTGTGACGCGCGAGCGCATCCGTCAGATCGAGTCCAAGACGCTCTGCAAGCTGCGCCACCCGAGCCGCTCGAGCAAGCTCAAGGACTACCTCGAGTAGGGCGGCGTATTCCATGGGAAATGCAACGAAGGCCTCGCATCTGCGAGGCCTTCGTGTGTGTGCTGGCTCCCCGGGCAGGACTCGAACCTGCAACATTTCGGTTAACAGCCGAACGCTCTACCATTGAGCTACCGAGGAATGAGCTTGCGCCACCCGCTTGGCGGCGAACGACAGTATACGAACGCCGGGCGGCCTTTGCAACACGGTCCAGGGCGTCTCCGTTGCGCTAGAATCATCCGACGCAGGATGAACCCTTACGGGCCCGTAGCTCAATGGTGGAGCAGGGGACTCATAATCCCTTGGTTGTAGGTTCGAATCCTACCGGGCCCACCAGGATGCTCATTGTCACCTTGGACGGTGCCACGAGCGAGTATCGCTGTGCGAACTCGGCACCACGCGGATAGAGACGGGGGAGCGGATGGGGAAGTCGATTCTCGTGGGCGCGATCCTCGCTCTCGTGCTGGTCGTCGTCTTGGGCGCGGGGGGCTACCTGTACTCGCGTTCCGTTGGCGGAATCACCGACGTCCGTCCCCAGGACAGGGTCGTTCTGATCTTCGAGTCGCCCGCCGAGGACGGAGCCACGGTCGCGGCGCTCATCTCGGTGGTTGCCGACGGGCGGATGCGCGACGTGTCTCCGGACACCAAGGTGACCATCCCCGGTACGTCCTACACACGGCTGGGCGACGCATTCGTCTTCGGGGGAGGCGCCGCGGTGGCACGCGCCTTGGGCGACAGTCCGAATGGTGGCCGTGTAGCCTTCGTCTCTGTGCCGGAGTCCGAGTGGCGAGCGGCCATCGAGGCGTCACGGGGCGTTGAGGTGAGTGTTCGGGACAAAGTCACGGTGTTCGACGGTCAGAAGCTCACTACGATTCGTGCCGGCAAGCAGACTCTCAGCGCCAATGAGGTAGCAGCGCTTCTGCGAGGCTTGTCGTATGTGAGTCCAAGTCAGTCGCAGTCAATCAGGCGCGAACTGGAGCGGGAGCTGGCGAGCGCGCTGGCATCAAGGACGCCGAGCGCGGGCCGTCTGGACAGCAGCCTCTCTCCCGCCGCCCTCGGACGCTGGCTGCAGAGCCGCCTCCCACAGGCCGCCATTCCGCAGGTCGACTAGAGGAAAGTGATACTCTTGCCGATAAATACCGTGTCTTTGAATGGTCGGCTGTCAGTACGCAGTAGCTTCGGTGTGATCGCCACGGAACCTCGGCGGAGAGAGGGGCAGCGCCAACATGGCTAGTGAGGTCTCAACGAGTGTTCCCGTAGCGGGCGCGGGTTCCCCAAGGTCAGGGAACAAGGTGCTCCTGCCACTCATCCTCTTCTTGCTGGCACTTGCGGTAGTCGGTGCGGCTTTCTACTACGTCGGAGGCGTTGACTACGTGACGTCCCTCCTGGGCATGGGCTCGGCGCCGGACACCGGCGGCGCTCCGGCCGCTGCGGTCGTGGCGACGTCCACCCCAGGCGCGGTCTCGACGACGGAACTCCAACTCCCGCCGGGCGTCAGTCCCGAACTGGCGAAGCGGATGTATGTCGAACAGATCCAGTCTCAGGTCAACCTCGACAAGATGGCCGCCGGTGCGATCACGCGGTTCGACGTGACCTCGGTCAAGGCGACAGCGGATGCCGCGTCCGTGTTCGTCACGGTGTACTTCAGCGATGGCACATCTGCTCCGGGCGTGATCCAGCTGGTCAAGCGCGGGGGTTCGTGGTACTTCATGTCGATCACCGGGCTGAGTACCGACCAGGCCACCGGCCTGGCGGACACCGTGAACGAGGGAACCGTGGCGCAGGGTGCGCAGAGTGATGCGAAGGTGGTCAGCGAGTCCGGCGTCACGGACTTCGACTACGGCGTCATCAACACCATGCTCGCTCAGCAGACCGCGAACCAGACCATCATCTCCGGCGTCGTCGACGGATCACTCACGACGATCGCTCTCGGCAAGCCCGTGAAGGGCGCCGGCACCACCGTCGTGCCCGCGAACCTGTCGGGCAAGGACGCCAAACCTATAGCGGGCGAGGCGGTCATGATTCACACTACTGATGGGAACACCAAGTACCTCTTCCTGACATCCTTCAGGACCAACTGACCGACCTTGCCCGAGTTGCGTGCATACCCCACCGAGTAAGGGACGAATGTGGAGCTCCGTGACTACCTGAACGTCCTGCGCGCACGCAAGTGGGTTGTCATCCAGTCAGTCGTCATCGTCACCCTCACCGCGGTCGTGGTGTCGCTCCTCCAGCCGCCCACTTATCAGGGCGAGGTCAAGGTCCTCATATCCAGCCAGGACGCCGGGCGCCGCGATCTTCGGTACCTCGCTCGGCGAGCTCTCCGGTCAGCCGGAGCGCAGCCTTCAGACCCAGGTTCAACTGATGCAACTCCGGCCGCTTGCCGAGACCACCGTGCGCAAGCTCGGGCTGAAGGAGAGCCCGGAAGTGCTGCTGAAGCGCGTCGAGGTCACCGCAGTCGGTCAGACGAATGTCGTCACCATCAAGGCCACGGACGTCAGCCAGGAGCGTGCGGCAGCCATAGCGAACTCCATGGCCGATGCGTACGTCGCGTGGTCCCGGGACACGAAGCGCGAGTCCATCAAGGCGGCAGCGGACGAGGTGCAGCGGCGTCTCGACGAAGCTCGCGTCGAGATCCTGGCGCTCGGCAAGAAGATCGTCGAACGCCCGCACCACGGACAAGAACGGCGTCGGTGATCAAGGACGATTCGCTTCAGGCCGAACTGACCATCGCGACGGACCTGTACGCGACCCTGGCCGAGAAGCTCGAGACCCTGCGCGTCAACGAGCAGCTGGAGAACGGCGCCGGGCGCGTCGTCAGCGTCGCAGTCGCCGATGCGACGCCGATCGCGCCCAAGCCCGTGCGCAACGGCATTCTCGGGCCTCGCAGTCGGCCTCGTGTTCGGCGTCGGCATGGCGTTCTTGCTCGAGTACCTCGACAACACGATCAAGTCGACCGACGAAGCCGAGAGGCTCTACGGCGCTCCGGTGCTTGGGCAGATCCCGCTCGAGGACTTCGACAAGGGTGAGAAGCGCCGGCTGACGATGGTCCAGCACCCCGGCTCTCCTGCTGCGGAGTCGTATCGCGCGCTGCGCAACTCGCTGGACTTCGTCAACTTCCAGCACGATATCAGGACGCTGCTGGTGGTCTCGTCCACTCAGGGCGAGGGCAAGTCCACCGTCGCGGCCAACCTCGCCGCAAGCTTGGCGCAGACCGGAAAGAAGGTCGTGCTCGTCAACTCGGACTTCAGGCGTCCGACCACCGACCAGTTCTTCGCGGTGAACAACCTGATCGGCCTGTCCGACGTGTTGACCGGTGTGAGCTCGCTCAAGGCGGCCCTGCAGCGCCCGGGTGACGAGCAACTGCTCGTTCTCGCCTCGGGCAAGATGCCGCCGAACCCGAGCGAGTTGCTGGGATCGGAGAAGATGTCCGAGCTGATCGAGGGCCTGAAGGACTGGGCCGACTGGATCATCGTCGATTCGCCGCCGCTGCTTGCGGTCGCTGACACGGCCGCGGTTGCTCGTTGGTCGACGGCGTTCTCATGGTCACGCGTGGCGGGGTGTCCACGCGCGAGAACGCTCGCAAGGGCCGCGAGATGCTTGAGAAGGTCGGGGCGCGCGTCATCGGCGTTGCCGTATGGGGCCTCGAGGGCGATGGCAGCGGCACCGCCTACGGCTACGGCGGCTACTACTACGGGAGCTACACCCCCACGGAGCACCGTCGGAGCAAGAAGGGCCAGCTGGATTCCGGGGCGAAGGGGTTTGCGGCAACTGCCGATTCGCCGAGTGCCGACTTCTTCACGCCCGAGAAGAGCACCGGGCGCAGAATCGCCGAGTTCATCGGCGGCGTGATGGCCGCGCTGCTCGGGTTCCTTGTGGTGCTCACGCTGATCGCCGTGGTTGTGTACTTCGCTGACCAGGCGTTCGGGTGGGGCCTGGGGATTGCTGGCGTGGATCTCGCGACTGCTTGGAGTTTGAGCGTGAGCCAGTTCTACCTGATTCCGACGCCGACGAGGTCGGGAGGCGCTCCGAGGCGCTGCACTGATCGATCAGGTTGTGCTCAGGGGCACTGGTTCGGCAGTGTCTGCCTGGCCAAGATTCGGTTTCGGGCAATGGTCTAGGTATGCCAGAAGCTGAATCTGGGCGCGCAAAGCGCGCCAATGCAATCGTCGGAATGCTATCGGGCGTTGGCCTGAACGCACTAGCGGTCCTCATTGCAGTACGAGTGCTTGGGGCCTCGGGTCGGGGCCAGATGGTGGCCTTGACGCTGGTCGCTTCCATGGTCTACGTGTTTTTCGGACTCGGGTTGCCCGCTGCGAATGTGTATTTCTGCGGCACGCGAACCTGAGGCGGCTGGCGTGTTTGCGGGGAACTCGCTGCTGATGAGCCTTCTATTGCCGGCAGTGGCGTGGTCCGTTGTCGCTTGCGCTCACCGGTCGTTTGCTGGAGCGCAACTCATCGGGGCTCAACTTGAGGCAGCTTAGGCTCTGTATCGTGCTCTCGAGCGCGCTCTTCGCCTATCAGCAGTCTGCATCCATCGTACAGGGGCTGGGAGACTAACGCTGTATTGCGCAACGGAAGGATTGTGCAAGGAGTGCTGTTCACAGCGGGAGTGTCCGTTGGCGCCCGCTTCTGTTGGACCCGTCTCCGGTGAACATGTTCGTGCTCTGGGCGGCGGCCTACGCAGGCGGCACAGCTTTCTGCTGTTCAATGTGTGGCGTGTTGCGCGTCCCGGTGTTGACCTCGGCCGGCTGATGGTTCCATCCGCTATCGTGCACGCGCCACATGGACACAGATATCGGAATTCGTGAATCTGCGCGGCGACCAGCTCCTGGTGGCAGCCATCGCCGCCCCAGCTGTTCTGGAAGTCTACGCCACCACGGTGTCGCTGTCCGAGGTTCTGCTACGTGTGCCCAACGCAGTATCGCAAGTGGTTTTTGCCGACACAGCGGCTGGGCTAACGCTGACCCGCACGCGCGCGCACTCCGCGAAGCGGGCACGGTGTTCGGCCTCACCGCAGTCGGAGGAGCTGCTCAGTGACGGCTTCTTGGGTCGTCGTGGTGCCGCTCACAGGACTCAAGGCGTATCAGATCATCCCGCTCGCTTGCCGTGATGGTTCTGCCGCTGGCGGCGTTTTCAGGAGGAAGTTTGCTCGGCGCCTGTTTGATGGGGAGCGGGCGCCCAGAGTCCCCGGTCTCGCTTCTGGCGCTTCGTTCGCTTTGACGATTGCGCTTGACCTTGTCCTGGTGCCGCGATGGGGTGCGTTCGGCGCAGCCATTGGTGTGTCGCGGGATACCTAGTGGCTGCGGTAGTGCTATTTGGGACGTTCATGCGTCACGGTCAGAGCATCCGTGAGTTGCCCAGTCTGTCAGCCGACCTACCGTCGGAACCGGGCCTGTGAGTCGGCACCGATCCATGCTGCTGCTCGTCGCAGCCGCGGTCACTGCCTGTTGCCTTGGTATCGTAATCGCGTTCACCGGCGACCCAGTGGTGGCCGGGGCCCTGGCGGCCGCCATTGTCCTGGTCGCCATCATCCTGTTCGACCCGGGGCTGGGCGTGCTGGTCTACGCGGCGCTGCGGCCCCTGATCGACATCGTCGTCTTCCTCAAGGTAGGAGGCATATCTGTCGGACAGCTCTGGGGCGCTGGACTCATCGCCGTACTGCGGACTGTATGTGCTCCTCACACTGCAGCGGACTGACGAGCGCTACTCTACTGACTTCTGCCCCTGCTCTGCCATGCGCCTACGCGGCGTTTCACTTTGACACGCGCTGGCAGTGATGCCGGCCTCACTGACTCGCTTCGGCTGCTGTCCTGGACACTGCTGCTGATCGTCACTGAACGAATCGCGGTGGACGCCTCTCAGCGCAAACGGATCGTCTATGCGGTGCTCGTCTCGGCATGGCTGATGCTCGCAACGATCGCGCTCGCAGTGGTACAGAACCGTTACGGTGCCGCGTACTATGCAGGCAAGTTCGAGGCTGTCGGCCAAGGTCCGCACGGTCTGTCATCGTATGTGGTTCTGTGCGCTGTGATCGTTATGTACATGATGCTCCAAAGCGCCGGCGGCAGGTGGTCGTTCCTGCTCTTCGGGTTGTCGACCGTGGCGGTCCTGTTGTCGCTGGTGCGCACCACCTTCCTCGCGCTTCTGATCTTGGTGGCGGCATATGCGCTTCTCGCGCTTGCAGGCCGGGGGAGCAGGTCCCGCGGCTTCAGTTCGCGCTGATAGGCATGGGCGCTGCAGTCGTCTACTTTGGACAGGAGATTCTTCTCAGTCGATTCGGTGATCTCGCGTATCTCTCCGCCGGCGGCGGTTCCGAGGTCTATGCGGGAGCGGCCGCATCGGCATCTGGCGCGCGGTGTGGTACGGCGCAACTTCGAGCGCAGCTGCGCTCACCTAGGCCCCGGGGCACTTGGGAGTACCAAACTGGTCTACGCTTCACTTGGCGTTGACAGGTGGGCGCACAACGACTTCCTTGAGTTCATGATTACGGGGGGAGTGCCACTACTGCTCGTGTATGCGGCGCTTCTATGGTGGCTCGGAGTGCGCGGCGTTCGTCTATGGCGAATCGCTCCCGACATCGCGACCAGGAACTACGCCGGGATGTTCTTGGCCGGCCTCGTGGCGTTCACCTTCATGGCCTTCTTCAACGGCATCGCCCTGTATCAGGCCAGCGTGATGATAGGACTCCTTGGCGGACTCACGGCGGGGTGGCTAGGAGGACTCGAGGCCGACGGTGTCGACATCGTGGCTCCTGTGTCTTCTGACCACGCTGGCACAGGCGCCGGGGCACCACAATGACGCGTGCACGCCCCCTCGTCATCCACGCTCGGACCTGATCCGTGTGCGCGTGGCGGAGTAGCGCATTCTGTGGGTGTGTACGCGGCCATGACTTCTGTTGGCCATGATGTGGTAATCGTTCCGTCTATCGGCGCACAATCCTGGGCCCACTTCGTTGGCTGATGTGGCCGCTAGGTCTCATTCGGTTCGGCCTCCTCGCAGCAACGCGACGCCCTGCTATCGCACATCTCCACATCGCCTCTCGCGGGAGCTTCATGCGAAAGCGCTCCTTTGCCGCACTCGCGCGCGCGCGCTTGGGGTCCCATACGTTGCCCACGTTCATGGGGGAGGCTTCGCTGAGTTTGCCACTTCCGGCGGCGCCGTCCGCGCCCGCAGGGTGAAGCGACTCCTGGAAGCTGCCGCAGTCGTGGCGGTGTTGTCCAACATATGGAGGCGTACCATTGGCCTCCTCTGTGGTCGCGATGACATTCGCGTTCTGCCCAATCCCGTGACCATTCCTCGCGACTCGACCTCAGGTATGGGGCGATCGGCAGTTGTCTTCGCTGGGCACCTGGTTCTACACAAGGGTGTCGACGTATTGGCTGAGGCGCTGAAGATTCTCGCGGCACGCGGTGTAGAGTGCGAGGTTGCCATCGCTGGCGCTGGGGAGCTGGAGAGCGTATTCGATACAATCAAGCGACCATTCCATGTGGTCAAGGAGGGGTGGCTCTCAACGGAGGACTTGTCGGGGCTCATGGGTCGCAGCTCGGTGTTCGTTCTGCCGTCACGAGTAGAGGGCGTCCCTCTCGCGCTTCTCGAGGCGATGTCTCACGGAATGGCGTGTGTCGCGTCGTCTGTCGGAGGAGTTCCCGACGTGATCGCTGACGGGGAGAATGGGCTCTTGGTCGAGCCCGAGGACAGTAGTGGGCTTGCCGATGCGATGCACCGGCTCCTCGTCGACGAGCAGTTGCGGATCACCCTGGGGCGGGCTGCGCGACGGTTTGTGAGCGTAGAGCATTCGGTCGATACCGTACGAGCTAGGCTCTTCGAGGTGTATGCGTCGCTGGGCTTCGCGCCCACACGGGAGGACGGCGCGTGAGCAGGCTGGGTGGTGCCCTGCGTAAGGCATACGAGGTCAGCCCCGAGACGGTTAAGCGCGCTGCGGGCGGCGTGATGCGCCTGTTGCCGGAGCGCATGCTCTATGGCGCCGCGTACGAGCGGACACTCCGGCTCCTGGTCGAGTCCGAGCGCTGGAGTGCAGATCAGCACCGTGCTCGGCAGATCGAGCAGGTCAGAGATCTCTTACGGATGGCGGGTCAGACGGTTCCCTACTACCGTCAGCTATTCCGCGAACTAGGATTCGATCCAGCGGGCATAGCGTGTCTCGATGACCTCCAGGGCTTGCCGCTACTCACGCGCGACATGGTGCGCGAGCTCGGCTCGGCGCTTGTTCCAGAGGGCACGCCGGCCTCTGCGTACAAGCTATCAGACCACAGGGGGCACATCGGGCCAGCCGCTGGGCTTCCGTATTGCTCACGATGCGTCAGCCGCGGAGTGCGCATCATGACCAGTCAATGGGCTCGCGTGGGATATCGCAGAGGTTCTCGGCGGGTCGTGGTTGCGGGGACGCGCCATCAGGGGGCGCGAACGGGCAAGCTGTGGGAGTACGACCCCAGCGACTTCCGCGTTGCACTTCTCAAGCTTCGACCTGAGTCCCGAGAACCTGGACCTGATGGTCGGGCAGATGCAGCGATACAGGCCGGAGTTCTTGCACGCGTATCCGTCTTCACGGGTCCGTTCTTGCAGGTCATCTTGAGCGCACGGCCAGGTGTTGCCGACGCTCAAGTGCCTGCTGCTCGGTTCGGAGAACTTCGACATGTGGCAGCGGGTGTACGTCGAAAGGGTCTTCGGGGTCAGGGCCTATACGTGGTATGGGCATTGCAGGAAGTGCATTCTCGCAGGCAAGTGCGAACGAGACGTTCTGTATCACCCTTTTGCCCGAGTACGGCTTGACAGAGATCGTGGACGAATGCGGCGCGCCTATCACCAGGGCGGGGCAGCGTGGAGTGCTGGTGGGGACATCCTTCATCAACACGACGGGCACGGTGTTCATCCGCTACCGCACCGACGACTCAGCAGAATGGGATCTGCAACCCTGCGCGTGTAGCAAGGATGGGGCCACGGATCAAGGGAGTATGCGGACGGTGGACCCAAGAATCGCTTGTAGCCGTTGACGGGTCACTGATTCCCATGACCGCCGTCAACCTGCACTCGCGCGTGTACGAGCGGATGCGGCGCTTCCGCTTCGTGCAGGAGCGCCCGGGCTTGGCCGAACTCCAGTTTGTGCCGGTCGCCGGTTTCAGTGAGAACGATGAGCGCGAACTCGCGAGTGAAATCAAAGCGAGACTGGGCGGTCGGATCGAGGTGCGGGTGTCGCGAGTTCTTGAGCTCCCTCTGACCGCCGCGGGCAAGTACACGTTCGTCGACCAGCGTATCGACCTTGCTAAACTCGGTGAGTCGCGCGCCTCTGTGGTAAGCGCACGAAGTGAGCATGATGGAACTCCTTGAGTGGCTAGTGGCAGCTGAAGCGAGGGGCTATTGTGCGGGGCCCAATCATCTCGGCATTGATTCCGAAGCGAAAGGCGAGGCGCGATGAGGCAGGTCACACAGAATCTGAGCGACGGCAAAGTGCGGGTGGTGGATGTTCCGGAGCCCGCGTTAGGACCCCATGGTGTTCTTGTCAGCGTCGAGAGGTCACTCGTGAGCGTCGGTACGGAGCGTGCGAAGGTCGAACTTGGTCGTAGCTCGCTGCTCGACAAAGCTCGCAAGCGGCCGGCCGACGTGAAGAAGGTTCTCGATCGAGTTCGCCGCGAAGGCCTGTTGAATACCTATCGCATGGTCAAGGGACGCCTCGAACAGGACTCACCCCTCGGCTACAGTGCCACGGGGGTCGTCCTCGGGGTGGGGGAGCTCTGTGGCGGGGATCAGGACGGGCGATCGAGTGGCGTGTGCGGGCGCGGGCTACGCGAATCACGCGGAACTCATTGTCGTACCCGGCAGCCTCTGCGCTCGTGTGCCGGAGGGTGTCGCGGCGGACAGCGCGGCGTACACGACGCTCGGTGCCATTGCGATGCAGGGCGTCCGGCAGGCCCAGCTCGCGTTGGGGGACACAGTGCTCGTGGTTGGCCTGGGTCTTCTCGGCTTGCTCACGACCCAGATAGCGAAAGCGGCAGGCTACGTCGTGGTCGGCTTCGATCCGGATCCCTCCAAAGCTGCGCTCGCGCTGCAATGCGGAGCCGATTCCGCTGTCAGCGGCGGCCACGACGAGGTACTGTCCCAGGTTGCGGCTCTCACGACGGGCAGAGGAGCCGACGCTGTCGTCATAACCGCGAGTACACGCTCCAGCGACCCGGTCAGGCTTGCCGGAGATGCCTGCCGCCAGGGATCGCGCGGCAGTCGTGGTCGTGGGGGACGTAGGGGATGGACATACCCCGCAGCCCTTACTACGAGAAGGAGCTGTCCGTGCGCCTTTCTCGCTCGTACGGTCCAGGGCGTTATGATCCGATGTACGAGGAGTTCGGACTCGACTATCCAGAGGGCTACGTCCGCTGGACAGAGAGCGCCGCAACATGGAGGAATTTCTTCGTCTTGTGAGCACGGGGCAGGTTCGCACCGACCTTGTCACGACCCATCGGTTCGCCATCCAGGATGCGCCGGATGCGTACGAACTGATCGTCTCCCGGCATCAGTCCGGGTCCGATCGGTGTGTTGCTCGAGTACTCAGGGGCTGAGGCCAGCCGAGTCGCAGGCGGCCTGAAGTCCCCTGTCGCCCCCAGGGCCTCTGGAGGCGCGCTGGGTGTCGCGCTTGTGGGGGCCGGTAACTTCGCGAGTTCGCACGATCGTGCCCGCGCTGAAGGGCCTGGGCGTAGAACTGCGAGGCATTGCGACTGCGACCGGCTTGAGCGCCAATGACGTCGCTCAGCGCGAGGGTTTCGCTTTCGCGGGTGCCTCAATCGCCGAGTTGCTCTCCGACGAACGCACTGAAGCGGTGGTCATTGCCACGCGTCACGACACGCATGCTGAACTCGTCCAAGAGGGTCCTGGACGCAGGGCGACATGTCCTCGGCGAGAAGCCGCTGGCAATGAGTCGCGATGAGCTCGATTCGGTGGTCGAGTCATGGCTTGCTTCGGGCGCCCACGCGATGGTTGGTTTCAACCGTCGTTACGCGCCTTCGTCCCAGAAGGTGCGCGCGGCTGTGGCGCGACTTGGGCTGCCCGCGACTATTCAGATCCGGATCAACGCCGGCGCGATTGCAGGCGATCATTGGATTCAGCGCCTCGAGCAGGGTGGAGGCCGCATCGTTGGGGAGGCGTGTCACTTTGTCGATCTCGCTTCGTTTCTTGGCGGGGGTCGGGTTACCCGGGTCGCTGCCTTCGGCGTCGACAATGGCAAGGCGCCGGCCCTGCAGGACTCGTTCGGCTGCAGTATGTCGCTGGACTCGGGTTCGATCGCGACGCTGACCTCTACCGCCGATGGCGATACGAGTCACCCCAAGGAGCTCGTTGAGGTCTTCTGTGGGGGGCACGTCTGGGTCATTGACGACTTCCGAACCACTGTCGCGGTCGGCGGAGGAAAGACGGACCCGCTGGGACGCTGGCCGGGTCGACAAGGGCCATGCGGCTGAAATGGGCGCCGAGTTTGTTGCCGTTTGCAGCGGGCACGGGTCGGAGGATTCATCGTTCGTACACTCAGTTGCCAGCTCGGACGCCACGTTCGCTGTCATCGAGGCCATCGCGTCGGGCATGTCAGTCTCGGTCAACCCGACCGCGATCTCAACCGAAGATGATAGACAGATTGACACTCTCTGGCGTCGATCCTTACGATGCCCTTCGTTCGCCGCGGATGCCCGGATTCGTGCGGAGGTCGGCCCGTCTTCGCCAGTTGGCAGTCCAGGTTCGCAAGCGGGTGCCGTGGGATCTCGCAGGACTGCTCGGCATTGAAGCCTTCGTCATGGCCAAGACCGTCGGTTGCTTCCTGTCGGCGCTAGCGCGCGAGACATGGGCGCGAACGGTTGTCGATGAGGCGTCCATGTGGGAGGCGCTTGCCGACGCCCAAGCGCTTGTCGAGATGCTTGACACGTGCGAAGGCTACTCGGGCAACGGCGCGTGGGGCTACGAGTTCGACGTTCAGACGAGATGGGCATTCTATCCCAAGGAGTTCACCCAATCTCATTGCAACCGTGTTCGTCGCGAGGGGCCTGCTGGAGGCCGGAATCGTGTTCGATCGGCCTGAGTGGACGTCACGCGCCGAGCAGTCAGCCGACTTCCTCCTCCAGCGAAATGATCGACAGGTCCGAGGGTTTCTTCCGCTACACGCAGGACTCAAGCCGCCTTGTCCACAACGCCAACCTGCTTGGTGCCGGGTTTGTCGCCGCGGTGGGCGGCCTCACGCGTCGAGCGGAGTTGATCGAGAGCTCCCTGCACGCGGCTCGGGTCTCTGTTGAAGCGCAACACGCAGAGGGCTGGTGGGCCTACGGTCGCGGCGCCGGACTGGGCTGGGTGGACAGCTTCCATACCGCTTACGACCTGGACGGGCTACTCGGCGTATGGTGCGCAACGGGCGACCGCTCGATGCGCGACTCGCTTGAGCGGGGGGTGGCCGACTGGACCGACAACTTCTTTGGTCCACTCGGCGAACCCTACTACTACCGCACCCGGAAGCTGCCTCTGGAGATACATTCTGCGAGCTCCGCGGTGGATCTCCTCGCCCGACTCGCGGCGCACGGTCTGGACACGAGCGGGTTGGCGGACCGTGTGGCTGCTTGGACGCGGGGCGCGCTCATCGGGCCGGAGCCGCCACGTTCTTCCGCGTCGGCATGTTCGGCACGGATCGCCGGCATTTTGTGCGGTGGGGTGATGCCCACTGGCGGCTTGCCGAGGCAGGTCGTCGGCGTGCTTGGCGGCTGGCGTGATGTCGCCCGTCGAAGACGCCGTCATTCGGAGTCATGCATGAGTAGGGTGTTCGTCTTCGGGATCGATCTCGATCTGCTCGACAGGCAGCAGAGCCTCGCTCGCTGTATAGAACTCATTGAGCGTCGCCAACCCGCGCAACACGTGGTGGTAAATGCGGGCAAGGTAGTCCAGGCTCAGGACAACGCCGAACTGCGCGAGATCATCCGAGGCGCCGATATCGTGAACGCCGACGGGATTGCGGTGGTGTGGGCCGGAAGGTTCTTGGGTCATTCGGTGCCCGAACGCGTTGCCGGTATCGATCTCATGGAGACGCTTCTGGAAGCCGCACAGGAACATGAATGGCCGGTGTTCTTCCTTGGCGCGCGGTCTGAAGTCCTCGAACGCTTCCTGACTGTAGTCAGGGCCAGATTCCCTCGACTCGTCGTCGCGGGCTCGAGGAACGGCTACTTCGAGGATGCATCCGCTGTCGCCCAAGCCATTGGGGAGTCGGGTGCGCGACTCTTGTTCCTCGGAATGTCATCGCCCATGCAAGGAAGAGTTCGTGGCGTCACAGCGCGAACGGTTGGGCGAGACTACTGTCGTTCGGTGTGGGCGGCAGCTTCGATGTGTGGGCCGGCGTGACGTCACGTGCCCCCGTCTGGATGCAGCGGGCGGGACTTGAGTGGCTCCACCGCTTGGTGCAGGAACCCGGTCGGATGTGGAAGCGCTATCTTGTGGGTAACACACGCTTCATCGCGCTGACTCTCCGGGAGCGCCGTTCGCCGGATCGAAGGCTGACGAGGATTCTAAGGGGGTCGCCCGTGGAGAGTAGCAGGGGACGTCGGCGCTCGGTCGCGGTCAGGCTATATCTAATGTCGAATCGTGCGTTCAGAGCAGGCTCCCTGGGCTGGCCCGTTGCCAAGGTTCTGCACTGGGACTTCGAAGGTACTGAGACTGGCGCCGACATCGACCCGCGCGCGAGTCTTCACGCCAGCGTCTACATCCCTCATGCGACGGGCGTAGTCGTGGGTGAGACCGCAACCGTGGGTGCGAACACCATAATCATGCCGGGCGTTGTCATCGGCACCCAGAGATTCACCGACGGCAAGAGACATGCTGACGTGGGAAGCGATGTCATGCTCGGTGCAGGAGCGAAGATCCTAGGTCCGATCAGGATCGGAGATGGCGCGGTCAGAGGGGCCAACGCCGTCGTGACCAAGGAATGTGTCTCCTGGCGCAACAGCGGTCGGCGTCCCAGCGACCGTAATTACCGTCGAAGAACGTACACCCGGCTGAAGACATTGCGCGCCGGACTACGGGCCGGTCAACGCTCCGGCCACGTCAACCGCATCGAGTCCGATGGTGTTGCCGCTCGAGGATGCGCTGTGCGCCCCCTTGGCTGTAATGCTGACGTGATGCGCACCGGCTGTCAGGGTCCCACTGGTCCAAACCACCTGCTTGTATGCGCCCACGGGGTTGTAGAAGTCGACTTCGACGGGTTCGGCACCGTCGACGGCCACCAGGGCAATTCCGTAGTTGGTGCTCTTCGAGGCGACGAGGTCAAGGCGGGTGCCGACAAACGCCACGTCGACAGCAGCGCCTGTGCTCAAGGTGGAGCGCCGCCGATCCGGCGGAGAGACTCGGGCTGTTGACCGTCGACCACGAGCCGACAAAGGCCAAGGGTGTTTCGGTCTCTTCGTGGCGGGCCATGGCCGGTCCACTCGTGGCTTGTGCGCAGCGGTGCCGAGCACATCGAACGCGTCGACATTGAAGTAGGTGCCGGACGATGATGCGTTCTTGGTGCCGGTCCACTCGACCTTGACGATATGGGCGCCGTCGGCAAGCGTGCCGGTGGACCAGATCTTCTGCTTGAACGCGAAGGTAGCGTAGAGGTCGACGTCTGCTTGGAGCGCCGCCATCGACCGTGACCTTGGCGATGCCGTAGTTGGTGGCCTGGGCGCCGATCCAGTCGAGTCGCGTACCCGTGAAGGCGACAGTCACAGCCGAGCCACCCGAGTTGGCGCTGGTCGAGGAGCCTCCCGAAAGGCCGGCGTTCGTCGTGGAACTCCACGTGCCGTCGTAGGCGAGCAGCGACGAGGTCTCTTCGTGGCGGGCCATGGCCGGTCCACTCGTGGCTTGTGTGAGCGTGCCGAGCACATCGAACGCGTCGACATTGAAGTCGGTGCCGGACGATCGATGCGTTCTTGGTGCCGGTCCACTCGACCTTGACGATATGGGCGCCGTCGGCAAGCGTGCCGGTGGACCAGATCTTCTGCTTGAACGCGAAGGTAGCGTAGAGGTCAACATCTACTGGAGCACCGCCATCGACCGTGACCTTGGCGATGCCGTAGTTGGTGGCCTTGGTGCCGATCCAGTCGAGTCGCGTACCCGTGAAGGCGACAGTCACAGCCGAGCCACCCGAGTTGGCGCTGGTCGAGGAGCCTCCCGAAAGGCCGGCGTTCGTCGTGGAACTCCACGTGCCGTCGTAGGCGAGCAGCGACGAGTCCTGCTCAGTGCGGGTGCCAGGTAGGGATGGGCGAGAACAGCCTGCTTATGCGCGCCTCCCACGTCAAATGCGTCGATTCCAATCGTATATCCGGTCGAAGACGCGTTCTTTGCGCCGAGATACTCAATACGGAGGGTGTGTGCCCCGTTGGATAGACCGCCCGAAGACCACACACGTTGCTGGAAAGCGGTGGATCCGTAGAGGTCGATGTCTGCCGTCATGGTGCCATCGAGCGTGACCCTCGCGATGCCGTAGCCGGGCGACTTGGATCCTATCCAGTCAATGCTGGACCCGATGAAGGACACGTTGACGGCCGAGCTGTTGGTCGAACTCACCAAGTGGGTGCCGCCTGAAAGGCTCGAGCTCGAGCCAGTGGCCCATATCCCTTCGTAGCAGAGAGCTGTCGAAGTCTGCTCTACACGCTGGGCGGCGGTCATACCAATGATATCGAAGGCATCTACTCCAACTGAGTAACCGGCCGACGAAGTACTCTTCGTGCCGAGGACTTGGATCTTGATTGAGTGCTGACCATTGGCCAGTGGCCCGGACGACCAGACCTTCTGTTTGAAGGCGAAGGTGCCGTACAGGTCGACATCCGCCGCTTCCACGCCATCGACGATTACTCGCGCCTTGCCATAATTGGTGTTACGGGACGTGATCCAGTCGATCTGGCTGCCGACGAAAGTGAATTCAAGGGCGGCGGAGCTGGTCAGAGGCGCTTCGGAAGTTGCCACCCGACAGGTTCGCGTGGTTGGTCGTTGCCCACGCGCCCGTCCAAGCCATCAGCGGATCGGTCTGTTCCACGCGCTTGGTGATGGCGAAGGATGCCGTCTTGGTGCCCTCGACGTTGCCAGCGACGTCAGACGAGCGGAAGTCGACGACGTGGTTGCCACCCTGCGTCGTATTGATCGAGGCGCCAGCGGTCCACACTCCGCCGTTCAGGCGGTACTGAGTCGCGGCGATCCCGGACAGCGTATCTGAGGCGGTCAGAACGACGGTGGCCGAATCGGTGTAGCTGGCTGCGGCATTCGAGCTAGTGCTCGGAGAGTCGAGATCGACGTTGACCGCCCGCGTACGGGTGCTCTCTGAGTTGCCGATGGTGTCGACGGCCCAGTACTCAAGGCTGTGGCTACCCGAGCCACTGACGGCGAAGGGGGCAGTATAGGTTTTGGATCCGCCCGAATCGAGTCGGAAGTAGATTGCCTGAACGCCTGACAGATCATCGACTGCAGCCAAGGAGACTGTGGCCGACTTGGACTGCCACGTGGTCGGTGCGGTGATGGTAGTCACCGGTGCCGTTCGGTCAGCTTGAAGCAGTCGGCCGGTGACATCGAGGGCATCCAAGCCGATCGTGTTTCCTGATGAAGACGCGTTCTTTGTGCCCGTGTACTCAATGCGCAGCGTGTGGTCACCGCTCTGCAAGTCGCCGGTGCTGAAAACCGTCTGCTTGAACTGGCTGCTGGCCGAGTAGAGGTCGACCTCCACGGGCGTCCCGCAGTCAACGATAACTCTGGCCTTGCCGTAGCTCGCGGCTCTTGAGGTGACCCAGTCAAGACGGGTTCCGTTGAACACTATGGTGGCCGCCGCCCCAAGAGCTGAGACCTGCTTGGTGCTTCCACCGGAAAGGTTGGCATGGTTTGTTATGAACCACGGACCGGTGAAGGAGATCAGAGGGTTGGTCTGCTCCTCACGAATCGTGACCCGGACCGGCGCTGACTTGGGCGCTTCGGCGTTGCCGGCGCCGTCGGTGGAGCGGTACTCGACCACGTGTGCCCCCGGTGCCACGACCACGCTCGTGCCCTGGGCCCACGCGCCGCCGTCGAGGCGGTAGTCGGTCGTGGCCACGCCGGAGAGCCGTCAGAGGCGGAGAGGGTGATCGTGGCGGTCGCGATGTAGGCGCGTCGCGTTGCTCGTCGTCACCGGCGCCGTGTCGTCGATGCGCACGGTGGCCGTCTTGGTGGCCTCGGTGTTGCCCTTGACGTCGGTGGAGGCGTACTCGATCGTGGTGGTGCCCTCGGCGCTGACGTGAACGGGCCGGTGTACGTCGGGCCGCGCCGTCGAGCGCGACGTCGGTGCGCGCAGACCCGAGGTGTTCTCCATGACACGTGAGCGTCACGTCGACCGGGCCCTTGACCCAGCCGGCCGGCGCGTCGTCGGTGGTGACCGGCGCGACGTCGTCGATCGAGACGGTGGTGCGGTCGTCTCGATGTTGCCCTTGATGTCGATCGCGGCGTACTTGATCGTGGTGACGCCCTGGGCCGCGATCACGACGGGCCGGTGTAGGGGACGGTCGGCTCGGAGCCGTCGAGGCAGTAGAGCAGCGCGTTGACGCCCGAGACCGGGTCGGCCGGGGTCAGGGTCACGAGCACGGGACCCGAGACCCAGCCGCTCGGCGCGTCGTCGGTGGATGTCGGCGCCGTGTCGTCGATGCGCACGGTGGCCGTCTGGGTGGCCTCGGTGTTGCCGGCGGCGTCGGTGGCCGCGTAGTCGATCGTGTGCGTGCCCTCGGCCGAGACGTGATCGGGGCGCTGTAGGTCTGCGCGGGTCGCCGCCGTCGAGCATGTAGGCGATGCCGGCGACGCCGGAGAGCGCGTCAGAGGCCGACAGCGTGACGTCGACCGGGCTGGTGACCCAGCCCGTCGGCGCGTCGTCGGTGGTCACCGGCGCGGTGTCGTCGATGCGCACGGTGGCCGTCTTGGTCGCCTCGGTGTTGCCCGCGGCGTCGGTCGGCCGGTACTCGATCGTGGTCGTGCCCTCGGCGGACGATCGCGATCGGGCCGGTGTAGGGAAGCGAGGGTCGCAGCCGTCGGTGCGAGTAGAGCGTCGCGGCGACGCCGGAGCCGGCGTCGGTCGCGGTCAGGTGCACGTGACCGGGCCGCTTGACCCAGTGCGCCGGCGCGTCGTCGGGTGACCGCGGGCGCCGTCTTGTCGATGCGCACGGTGGCGGTCTTGGTGGCCTCGGTGTTGCCGGCGCCGTCGACGGACCAGTACTCGATGGTCGTGGTGCCCTCGGCCTGACGGCGAAGGGCGCGGTGTAGGTGGTGGCGCCGAGCCGTTGATGCGGTAGCGGGTGTACGCGACCCAGGCCGGTGTCGGTGGCCGACAAGCGACACGGTCGCCGTGCCTTGAGCGCCACCCGGCCGGAGCGCTCGTCGGTGGTGAGGGGCGAGGGCGTGTCGGCGACGAGCTCGCCCGTCACGTCGAAGGCGTCGATGCCGATCTCGGTGCCGGTCGACGAGGCGTTCTTGGCACCCGTCTAGTCGACGCTGAGCGTGTGGGTCCGGCGCGCGCCCCGCCCAGATCGTGAGCTGGCGGCCACGGCCTCGTAGAAGTCGGCGTGCGCCGCCGCCGTCGAGCACCACGCGGGCATGCCCATGTTGGCGGCGGCGAGGCCAGTCGACCGGTGCCGGTGAAGGTCAACGAGGCCGGTGCGCCGTCGATCGAGCTGCCGCCGGACGCAGTCCGCTCGGCGTGACCAGGGCCCTTGTAGTAGATGCGGCGTCGGCCTTGCTCGAGGCGCCGGACTCAAAGGTGGCGCGCTTGGACGGTCTCGGTGTTGCCTGCGTCGTCGCGCGAGCGGTACTGGAGCGTGTGGGAGCCGATCGCGGTGAGTGGAGACGGCCGTGCCGCTCGCCCACTCGCCCTCGTCGAGCCGGTAGCTCGGTGTCTCGATGCCCGAGAGGGCGTCAGTTGCGACGAGCGCGATCGTGGCCGAGGAGACGTAGCTCGCCATAGACGTCGCCGTCGTCACGGGCGCCGTGTCGTCGATCCGCACGGTGCCGTCTTGCGTGGCCTCGGTGTTGCCCTCGACGTCGGTGGCGGCGTAGGTCGACGTGTGCGTGCCCTCGGCCCTGACGCATCGGGCGCCGTGTAGGTCTGGCGGCCGAGCCGTCGAGGACGTAGGGGATGCCGCGAGACGCCCGAGGCGTGTCGGTGGACGACGAGGGTGACGTCGACCGGGCCGTGCGACCCAGCCGCCGGCGCGTCGTCGGGGTCACAGGCGCCGTGTCGTCGATGCGCACCGCCGTCGTGTGGCCTCGATGTTGCCCGCAGGTCGATCGCGGCGTAGTTGAGCGTCGTGCGTCCCTCGCCGATGACGTCGACTGCCGGTGTAGGGGACGGCCGGCCCGAGCCGTCAAGCGAGTAGCGCACGCGGTCGAACGCCGCGAGACCGCGTCGGCGCGTCGAGGTGACGAGTGACTGGCCCGCACCCAGCCCCGGAGCGTCGTCGGTCGTGGTGGGCGCCGTGTTGTCGATCGCTGACACGTGCGCGGTCTTGGTGGCCTCGGTGTTGCCCGCGACGTCGGTGGACGCGTAGCGATCGTGTGCGTGCCCTCGGCCGGACACGTGCAACGGGTCGCGTGTAGCACGTCGGCGCCCGCCATCGAGGGTGCTGCGCGTCGAGGCGACGCCGGACACGGCGTCGGCCGCCGTCAGGTGCACGGTGACCGGACCGGTGGTCCAGGCTCTCGGCGCATCATCGTCGGTGACGGGGCGCGTCCTTGTCGATCCTGACCTGCGCGGTCTGGTCCTCGGTGTTGCCCGCCGACGTCGCGGCGATGCGTAGGCGATCGTGTGGGTGCCGTCGGCCGAGACTTCCACGGTGTCGCCCTGCACCATGTCGCTCCCGTCGAGGGAGTAGGTGGGTCCGGCGCGGACGCCGTCGAGCAGGCGTACCCGTCGACGCTCAGGCGCGACGCGTGACCGGGACGCGGAGCGATCCAGTCGACGCCGGAGCCGTGAATGTCCGACGCGCCCCGGCGCCGGTCGTCGACGTGGCATGAGCCGCCGTGGTTGCCCGCGGCGACCGGACCGACCAGCCGCGTACTCGACGGTGTTGGTGCCCTCGGTGGCGATCGCGAAGGGGGAGGTGTACGTGGCCGGGGCGGCGCGGCGTTGACGCGGTAGCGCGTCAGGGCGACCCAGGTGTGTTCGTCGGTGCCCGAGAGCGTCACGCTCGCCGGTCCCTTGACCCACTCGGCCGGAGCGCTGGCCGCCGTGGAGGGAGCGGTGGTGTCAGGCACGACCCCGCCGGACACGTCGATCGCGTCGATACCGACGGTCAGGCCGGTGGACAGGGTGTTCTTGGAGCCGCTGTACTCGATCTTCAGGACGTGGCTGCCGGGAGCCAGGCCGCGCTTACCAGACCGCCTGCTGATGCACGGCGCTCGGTGCGTAGAGGTCGGCGGACTCGGGCGCCCCGCCATCCGGGTGACCCTGGCGATCCCGAGGGAGCTCGACTTCGTCGAGACCAGGTCGATGTCGGTGCCGTTGAACGTCACGTAGGCGGCCGCGCCGGGTGACGACGTGTAGCGCCACGAGCCGCCGGAGCGAAGGGCGCTGCCCTGCAGCGTCCAACTGCCGCGCCAGGCGAAGCCCGGGTCGGTCTGCTCGACGCGCCTCAGGACGGAGAACGAGGCGCTTCTGACCGGTTCGGCGTTGCCCACGGCGTCGGTCGATGTCCACTGCAGGACGTGGAGGCCGGCCGCGGAGTTGCTCGCCACGGTACCCGTCGTCCAGGCACCGCCGTCGACACGCCACTTCGTGGAGGCCACGCCCGACATCGTGTCGGCGGGGAACAGCCCTATCGTGGCCGTGGACACGTAGCTCGCCTCGGTGTCGGAGGTCGTGGTGGGCGCCGTGTCCGGTCGATGCGCTGACGAGTGTCGTGCGCGGCAGCTCGGTGTTGCCGACGCCGTCCGTGGCCCAGTACTCGATGGTCGTGGTTCCCTCAGCACTCACCTCGAACGGGTCCGAGTAGACCTCGGCCTCGCCGCCGTTGATCCGGTAGCGCACGACCGGCGAGACGACGCCGTTGTCGGTGGCCGTGATCGTGATGGTCTCCGGCGTCGTGCGCCAGGCGCCTTCGGTCGAGGTCAGGGTCGAGACGGGCGGCTCCACGTCGGCGATAAGCGCTCCAACGAGTTCGAACGCGTCGATGTTGATGTTGGTTCCGCTCGAAAGCTCGTTCTTCGTTCCGGTCCACTCGACTCGGAACGTGTGGACACCCTGTCCCAGCCCCGCTCGGCTGTAGACGCGCTGCTGGTAACCCGGCGTCGCCGAGTACTGGTCGCAGTAGCCGGAGTCGACGCCGTCGATGATGATCTTGGCGATGCCATAGTCGGATCTGGTCGAGGAGATCAGGTCGAAGCGGTCGCCACTGAACGTACCCGCCAATGCCCCGGCCGCGTGGGCCTCGCGCATCAGGAGTGCGGAGGCGAGCGGATTGATGATGCTCGACCAGGAGTCCTGTCCCTCCATCTCGATCGCCGTGGCGTTCTCATCCTCGAAACGGCGGAGCACCGTGAAGGAAGCGCTCTTCGTTGTCTCCGTCTTGCCGACGCGGTCGATGGAGTACCAGTCGAGGGTGTGGGTCGCGGGCGTCGCACCGGGAACGGTCACGACCGTACCGGTGGTCCAAGCGCCACGGTCGATACGGTAGCGCGTGCCCGCGACGCCAGAGAACGCGTCGTTCGCCGACAGGTTGATGGTCGCTTGGTTGGTGTAGTCCGCCACGGCATCGCTCGTGGTCGTCGGGGGAGAGGAGTCCAGGCGCAACTGCTGCGTCTTGATGGGCTCGCTGTTCCCGACCTGATCGATCGAGTAGTACGAGACGTTGTTCGTGCCCTCTTGACTCACGGTGAAGGGTGCCTCGTAGAGCGTTGTGGCGTCCGGCGTGTCGGTCTCGGACGCGGAAACATCGTAGAAGGTGGGACCGGTGGCCACGTTGTCCGACTCGGTCAGCGCCACCTGGAACGGTGCGGCGGTCCAGTCCGAGGGTATGTTCGAGGTCGTCGAAGGCGGCGTCACGTCGTCGACGGGACTGCCGAAGCGCCCCTCGACCACCATGCGCTGAATGTTCACGCGCGAGCCGCTCGAGTTCGAGTTGTAGTAGCTGCTCCAGCCGTAGGCCAGGTAGTGGTTTCCGTCGGCGATGGGTCCGCTGTCGTACACAAGGGCCAGAGTGGTCGCTGCGGAGTAGAGGTCCACAAGCGTCGTCACGCCATCGAGGTTGATCCGGGCGAATCCGGCATTCGAGGCCTTGTAGGCCCACACCTGGACCCGTGTGACCTGTCCATATCCGTACACGTAGGTGCCCGTTGTGTAGCTCGCGGTGCGCTTGGCGTCGGTGTTCCAAACGCTCCACGTGCCGTTCCAGTTGAGCTCGGGGGGCCCCGTGAGGTAGGTGTACGTCTCGGTCGGGTAGCGGATGCGAATCGACGCCGTCTTCTGCGACTCGACATTGCCCGCCACGTCGACGGCACGATACAGCAGTGTGTGCGTTCCGTAGCCCGAGATGGCCACGGAGGTTCCATCGGTCCACGCTCCGGCGTCGAGCTTGTATTGGCTCTTCGATATGCCGGACAGATTGTCGGTCGCGGACAGGGTGACGGTGCAGGAGTCGACGTAGCTGGCCTGCGCGTCGGTCGTCGATGTCGGGGGAGTGCTGTCGACCTTGACGGTGACGGACCGGGTCGTCTCGGCGTTGCCGCGGCCGTCGACGCTGCGGTACTCAACCGGGACGGCCATGCCGTTTGCGGGAACCGCGAAGGGCGCCGAGTAGGACTGCATGGCCCCCGTGCCGCCGACGCGGTAGAGCGTCTGTGCGACGAAGCTGTTGTCGAGTGCCGTGAGGGTGATCTTGCGAGTGGCGCTATACCAGCCCGCGTCCGTGTCGTCGGAGGTGGTCGGCGGGGTGGTGTCGGTCAGGAGCGTGCCGTCCACGTCGACGGCGTCGAGCCCTATGTCGAATCCTGAAGACAGGGGGTTCTTGTCATTCAGAGACTCGATTGCGAGCACGTGTATTCCGCTGCCGGCAGCGGTGTAGCGCGGCAGTCTCTCGCTGGCTGCGACGGATGCGTACAGATCCACGGGGTCGCTCCAAGGCCCGGCGTCGAGCTTCATGCGCACCTTGCCGAGGTTCGGTCCCTTGGGGCTGTACACGTCGATGATCTTGCCCGAGAACGTGATGGAGACCGCTGCTGTTGCGGCACTCGACCTTCTGTACGATCCGCCCGACCAGGCGCCACCGGAACCGGTCGTCCACGTACTCCGATAGTCGATCTGGGCCGCGTTCTGCTCGTAGCGGTTGAAGGCCTCGAAGTACGCGCTCTGGTAAGGGAACTCGATGTTGCCTGCGTTGTCGACCGAGTACCAATCGAGACCGAAACCTCCGAGCTGCCCGGCGGTGGTATCCACCGAACCGCTCTTCGTCCACGCGCCCTCGTTCAAGCGCCACCAGGTTTCGCGCACGCCCGACCGTCCGTCGATCGCGCTGAGGTTGATGTGTGCCGCGCCGTAGTAGACCGGCTGTACGATCGCCGATGAGACAGGCGCCATGTTGTCGATGCGAACGCTCTGGGTCCGGACGCTCTCGCGGTTGCCGGCGTTGTCGACTGAGAGGTACTTCAGAGTCGTAGTGCCCTCGGCCGAGATCGACACAGGGCTGGTGACGAGCCTGCTCGGCAGTGTGCCGTCGAGGCTGTAGTAGGTCGCCGCGACTCCAGAGCCACCTGCATTGTCGCTCGCCGTGAAGCTGACCGCGATCGGGCCCTGGACCCAGCCGGACGGTGCGTCGGATTCCGTTGTGGGTGCAGTGGTGTCGGTGATGCCTTCGACGAAGGTGTAGCGCTGGATCACGTTGGGTTGCTCGACGACCTGCGGGTTGCTGTTCGCCCAGGCATAGCCATTGTCGTCGATGATGAGCTTCGTTGAGTCGCTCAGCGTTCCCTCGGAGGGTGCAGGGTAGACGCCCATCGGCGTTCCGTCTCGCGGCGATGCGGCCGAAGCCGCTGTTGCCGAGAACGTAGGTCGTCCCGAAGATGTCGACGCACACATCTCCGACCTGTCCAACGCCGAGCGCAGAGACGTCGACGGAGTCTAGAACCGCACCCGAAGTCGTGCATCGCACGACACGCTCACCGGTGAGGGAGCCTCCGCCGACGCGCAGGTTCCCCGAACCGTCCACATCGATTCCCTGAATGCTCGTGAGACCGAAGCCCAGCGCGCCGAACATCGTCACCTCACGGGTGACGCCGTCAACACGGGCCACCTCATCGGGATTCAGCCAGTCGGTGACGAAGATGGTGCCGCTGTCATCGAGATGGATGTCCCGCGGCACCATGAGACCTTCCACGCTTATCGTCTCGACCACGGATCCGGAGAGGGTATCGTACTTCTCGATGGCGCCCCCGTTGCCCGCGTCGGCCAGGTAGAGGTACCCGTCCGGCCCGAACTCGCATGCGTAGATGCTTCGGTTGCCAAGCGGATGGTAGGCCGACGGCACCGTTGAATCACCCGAGTACATGGCAAGGTCCGTGATCTCGTCTTCGGCGCGGCTCAGGTACTGGGCTACCCACAGGCGCCCGGCGGAATCGAACGCGAACGAACGCGCGACGTAGTACTGGGAGGTGTCGTTGTCGAACGGGGTCGCATACGAGCGGCTCGCGACGTACTGGTCGGCGGGGTTGGGCGGCTGGAAGGTGGCGTGCGCGGCCGAGGCGAGAACCAGGGCCAGCGTGCACGCGAAGAGGAACGCTGTCGCGAGGGTGAGCACCCGACCCGGGAGGTTCATCTCGCTGGCAGCTGCTGCAACTGGTCGAGGGCGTTCGGTGCGCGATGTGTATGCCACGTTCAGGAATCCTCCTCCGGCGCCCGTGCCACACGGACGCAAGCGAACAGCAGCGCTTGAGCGCGCCTGGTAGGTGTATCGAACCGAACCCCGCGTGACCTTAGGGTGCGGAGCGCGAAATGTGACATGCGACACGCAGCGAACACCGCTTATCGCCGATTCTTGCCTTTCGTCGTGAGCCGCACGCGCATATCTCGGCGGTAAGCCGTAGAATGTGCCGCGATGGGGCGGATTCACGCCCGAGAACCATGCCCGAGTGTCGGTCGCGACGCGGAGGGGGTCCGAGAAGGATGGGTGCGGCGGCGCTGACACGCGGGCAGCGTCGCCTGTCTCTGAGAATCGTTCTCCTCGGATCCGATCTCCTGATGCTGAGCCTCGCGACCGTCGCGGCTTCGCTGATCCGCTTCGGGCGTTTCCGACACGTCGAGGCAGCTCCGGACCTGGTCCTGGGGGTGCAGTTCGCCGACCTCTCGCTGATCATCGTTCTCATCGCGATCGCCGCGATGTGGTATGAGGGGCTCTACGACATGGACCGCGTCTTCTGGGGCACCGGCGAGTACAGCCGGGTCGCACGAGGGCAGTCGCTCGCGGTGGTCGCGTTCATCCTGGCGACCTACGTCCTCAAGCTGCCGGGGCTCTCACGCGGCTGGCTGATGCTCGTATGGGGGCTCGGCATCCTGTTCGTTGTGATCGGCAGGGTGATCGTCCGGACGCTGCTGTCCGCCGCCCGTCGCAGGCGACGCCTGCTCCGGCCGACGCTCATGGTCGGCTACAACGAGGAGGCGATCGAGCTCATCCACCGACTGCAGAGCGACACATCTTCGGGCCTCGATCCGACTGCGTGTCTGGCCAGCACCCTCCAGGACATGCACGATCTGCAGTCCGGTCCGCACGAGGGGCCCGACGTGTCTCGGAGCGGCGCGCAACATCAAGGAGGTCCTCGACCAGCACGACTTCGACACGGTCGTGATCGCCTCGACCGCGTTCAGCTCCGACGTGCTGGCCCGCATCATCGCCGACCTGCGCGGCCGCGACGTGGACATCGAGATCTCCTCCGGGCTGCTCGACGTGACCACATCCAGGGTGCTCATCAGGGAGGTCTCGGGCGTTCCGCTCATCACCGTTCGCGGCGTGTCCTTCTCGGCGGGAAAGCGGTTCGTCAAGCGCACCTTCGACCTCGCGGTCGGCGCGCTCATCATCGTCGTCGGGATCCCGGTCTGGATGGTGCTCGCGCTGGTCATCAAGCTCGACAGTCGGGGACCGGTGCTCTATCGCCAGACCCGGATAGGGCGCGGCGGTCGAGCCGTTCGAGATGTACAAGTTCCGGTCGATGACCGACGGGGCGGACCAGGTCCGCGATCAGCTGGCCGCCGATAACGAGGCGTCCGGTCCGCTCTTCAAGATGCAGGACGACCCGCGCGTCACCAGGGTCGGAGCGTGGATGCGCAAGTTCTCGGTCGACGAGTTCCCGCAGCTCCTCAACGTCATGCGCGGCGAGATGTCGCTCGTGGGACCTCGGCCGCCGCTTCCCGGCGAAACTGGTCGAGTACTCCTCTCACCACTGGCGTCGCATGGAGGTACCGCCGGGCATGACAGGCCTGTGGCAGGTCTCCGGGCGCTCGCGGCTCACCTTCGATGAGATGATTCGCCTCGATCTGTTCTACATCGAGAACTGGTCGGTCGGCTTCGACATCGGGCTTATCCTCAGGACCATTCCGGCCGTCGCTGTTCGCTCGAGGAGCGTACTGAGGAGTCTAGCGGCGGCCGACGCCCAGGTACTCGCCGCCGGCATCTCCGATGACTGCGGGATCGAGGCAGTTGCGCCCGTCGAACACGAGCCGCGGCGGAACCATACTCCGGGTCAGTGAACCCCAGTCAGCCGTGACGATGGCGGCCCACTCGGTGGTGACGAGCGCTGCTGCGGCACCGTCCAGGGCAGCGTCAATCGAGGCGACCTGCTCGAAGCCGGGCGCGTCGACGGAGAGCGTGCCGACGGGGTCGTAGGCGACGACGACAGCCCCCTCAGCCAGCAGCATCCCGATGATGTCGATCGCCGGCGATTCGCGCGTGTCGTCGGTGTCAGGCTTGAACGTCAGGCCGAGGACCGCGACCCGGACACCCGTGAGGTCTCCCAGTCGACGGTGCAGGGCCATGATGGGCAGCAGCCGCTGGCGCGCGTTGACGTCGATGACCGCCTTGAGAAGGTGGAAGTCGTGACCGTTGATACTCGACAGGAAGTCGAGCGCACGGGTGTCCTTGGGGAAGCATGACCCACCGTACCCGATGCCCGCGTTGAGGAACGCCGATCCGATGCGAGCGTCCAGTCCCACGCCGTGCATCACGAGTTCCACGTCGGCCGAGACACAGTCGCACAGGTTCGCAATCTCGTTGGCGAACGAGATCTTGGTCGCCAAAAAGGCGTTGGAGGCGTACTTGATGAGTTCGGCGCTACTGATGTCTCCCGCGACGACGGGCGCATCGATGTTCTCGTAGAGGCGCGCGACCCGCCGCACGGCATCCTTGTCGCCCCCGAGTACGATGCGGTCGGTGTGGAACCAGTCGTTGACGGCCCGCCCCTCTCGGAGGAACTCGGGGTTCGACACGTAGTGCATCCCATGAGCCGCCAGCTTCTCGCACAGCTGGTTGCCCGTGCCGGGAGGCACGGTGCTCTTCATGATCACGATCGTGTCGGCCGGCGCGTTTCGGGCGATCTGATCCACGACCGCCCGCACGAATCGAAGGTCAGCAGAACCCCCGAGTGTCGAAGGCGTGCCGACCGCGATGAAGACGAAGTCACCATAGGCACCCGGCGCGTCGGCGTGCGCGAAGGAGAGGGATCCCGACGCCACAGCTTCAGCCATAACAGTCGGCAGCTCAGGCTCGTGAAAGGGGACGACTCCAGCACGCAGCGATACCAGCTTCGACTCGTCCACATCCAGCACGGTGACCTCATGTCCCGAGTGCGCGAGACAGACCCCTGTGACCAGACCGACGTAGCCCGCCCCGAACACCGATATGGAACGCTGATCCACGGATCCCCCGATTCTTGTGGCGACAACTCCCTCTGCATCATAACGCTGTCCGTTCGGTCCGTTCACATCGGCGGCGAATCCGCCTCGCCGGCTGGGCCCGCGTCGTCCTGTGAGATACTTCTCATGCCGAATCGAGACGCCTCCACGACCCACCGAGCCTGCGAAAGGGGAGCCGCATGGCGCGACACAGCGCCAAACACGCGAAGCCGAAGCCGTCGCGTCGGGCGGCACTGCCCCGCGCCAACCGGCTCGTCGCCGCGGCTGTCCTCGGCGTTTGCGTGCTGCTTCTCGCGCTCGGTGGCTACGTGTCCCGCGGCGGGTTCCGCGGGCGCAGCGGTGGGGCCGAACCCGCGACCGCTCAGGCTGTCGTATCGGCGGTGGCCACTCCCGCTGTCGATTCGGGCGTCACGCCCGTGGAGGTGCCGAGTCTGACCGGACTCGAACTCGACGAGGCGAAACTCCTGCTCAAGGCTGCCGGGCTGGCTCTCGTCGTCAAACGTGAGGCCGCCGTCAGCCGCGCGACGCCGACCATCTCGTCGCAAGACCCTGCTCCGGGAACGCTCGCGCGGACAGGATCCGCGGTCACAGTGGTTCTGCCGAAGTCCTCCTCGGCGAAGAAGGCGGCGGACAAGTCCAGTGAGAAGTCCGGCACCTTCGTCGTGTGTGTCGATCCCGGACATCAGGGCCATTCCGACACCAAGACCGAGCCGATCGGACCGGGGTCTGACGTACGCAAGCCTCGGATCACCGGTGGGACGACCGGTGCCGTGACCGGTGCGCCGGAGTACGAGACGGTACTCCAGATCGCGACCAACCTGCGACAGCGGCTCGAGGCGGCCGGTGTCACTGTGGTCATGACGCGTACGACCAACGACGTGAACCTCTCCAACACGGAGCGTGCTCAGATCGCCAACGGTGCCCGCGCGGACCTGTTCGTTCGGCTCCACGCCGACAGCAGCACCGATGAGAGTCTGAGCGGCGTGTCCACGCTCTATCCGTCCGCCAACGCCTGGACGAAGCCCATCGCTGAGACGAGTGTCCGCGCCGCACGTACGATCCAGGCGAGCATCGTCAAGAAGACGCACGCGGTCGACGTCGGAACCGCGGAGCGCGGCGATCTCGCCGGCTTCAACTGGTCGAGCGTGCCGGTGGTCCTCGTCGGTGTCGGCTTCCCATCGAACCGCGTCGAAGACCGGCTCCTGGTCAGCCCAAACTACCAGGACAAGATCGCCCAGGGCCTCGCCGATGGCATTCTCGCGTACCTTGAGGACGAGCGCTGATGGCGGCACCGTGCTCCCGGCCGCCATCGCCACGCGATTGCCGTCTCGTTCTCCCGACCGCCCCCACCGTACCGCTCTCCCGAGGAGTCTCCTGATGCGGATCATCGTCGTCGTAGGTGCGCGGCCCAACTTCATCAAGATCGGCCCGCTCATGCCGGCGCTCGCCGCGGCGGGAATCGAGGCCCCGATCGCGCACACCGGTCAGCACTACGACGCCTCCATGTCCGACGTGTTCTTCTCCGACCTCGACCTCCCGACTCCCACGTGGTTCCTCGGCGTCGGTTCGGGCACCCATGCGGTCCAGACGGGCCGTGCGATGATCGCGCTTGAGGAACTGCTCGTCGCCGAGAAGCCCGATGCGCTGTTCGTGGTCGGCGACGTCAACTCGACGCTTGCCGGCGCCTTGGCCGCCAGCAAGATCGGCGTCCCGGTGGTCCACCTCGAGGCGGGCCTGCGCAGCGGCGACATGTCCATGCCCGAGGAGTTGAACCGCCTCGTGACCGACCAGCTCTCGTCGCTGCTGCTGACACCGGTGCCTTCCGCGGCCGAGAACCTCGCTGCCGAGGGCATCGAGGCCGACCGCATCGACTTCGTCGGCAACATCATGGCCGAGTCGGTGCTGCGCAACACCCCTGGGCTCGAGAACCGTGGAGTCGCCGCTCGGCTCTCGCTGACGCCGGGGGAGTACGTCCTGGCAACGGTTCACCGTCCGGAGAACACCGACAACCGCGACCACCTCTCCGAGATCGTCGCGGGACTCTCCGCCTTGGAGCTGCCCGTGCTCTTCCCGGTACACCCACGCACCCGGCCGCTGCTCGCCGAGGCAGGGCTCGAGGAATCGGGCACTCAGGTACGGCTGGTCGATCCCGTCGGCTATCTCGACATGCTGGCCCTCCAGCGCGAGGCCGCGGTCGTGGTCACGGACTCCGGCGGCATCCAGGAAGAGGCGTGCATGCTCCACACGCCCTGCGTGACCGTGCGCCGCAACACCGAGCGGCAGATCACGATCGAGATCGGGTCGAACCGGCTCGCTTCTGCGAATCGTCAGGAGATACTCGCAGGCGTGTCGGATGCACTCTCGGCACCGCGCGAGTGGCCGCTTCCGGAGCGCTGGGACGACTCAGTCGCTTCGCGCGTGGTCGCGGCGCTTCAGAGGGGCATCACTCCGCTCGCCCGCTGATGCCTCCGACTTCATGGTCTGAGCTCGCCCTGTTCGGGAAGATACGAACGCGGAGACAAGAGGTCCGCGTTCGTGTCGGAAGGATGCATCGTGCGCCTGATCGTGGTGGTTGGTGCTCGGCCGCATGTGGTCAAGATCAGCCCGCTGCTTCCCGAGTTGGAGCGCGCGGGAATCTACGTCGAGCTTGCATTCACGGGGTCGCGGCAGGGGGTCCGGGAAACGGAAGACGGCGGGAACGTGGGCTTTTTCGGTGTGGAGCTTCCGCGGCCCGCCTGGTTCCTGGACATCGGCACCGGCACCGACGCCACCACCACCGGTCGGGCGATGGTTGCGTTCGAGGAGCTCTTCGAGGGCGTGCTTACCGACGCGGTCATGGTGGTCGGTGACGCCAACGCGTCAGTCGCCGCCGCGATATCGGCGGCCAAGGCCGGCCTGCCGGTCGTACATCTCGAGGCCGGTCTGCGCTGCGCCGATCTCCAGGCATCGGACGAGATCAACCGCGTTCTGATCTCGCGTGTCGCGGCGGTTCATCTGACACCCACAGAGGGTGCCCTCGAGAATCTTGAGGACGAAGGCATCGAGCCGGAGCGGATCCACTTCGTCGGCAACTCCATGGCGCAGTCGGTCCTCAGCCATCTGCGCGAAGTGTCGAGCCTGTCGGCGTGTACCGAGTTCGAGCTCGCCGAGAAGGGCTACGTGCTGGGGTCGCTGCGTCGGTCGGAGAACCTGTCACACCTCCCACGCCTTGAGGCGATCATGGCCGGGCTGGCGCGGTCGCCTCTCCCTGTCCTGATTCCGGATCCTGACGGGCTGGGAACCGCGCTTGAGGACCTCGGCATCGCCATACCGGCGGCGGTACGGCTGGTCGATCCGGTCGAGTACCGGACGATGCTTGCCCTGGAGCGAGACGCGGCCGCGATCATCACCGATTCGAGCGGCATGCAGGTCGAGGCGTGCATGGTACGAGTGCCCTGTGTGACGGTAAGGGAGTGTACCGAGCTCACCCCGACCATCACCTCTGGCGCAAACCAGCTCGTGGAGGCCGATCCGGTCCTGATCCGGGCTGCTCTGGTGGCGGCGGTCGCCCGGCCCACGAACTGGGCCGAGCCGAAGCGCTGGGACCGCGCGGTGTCTGACCGGGTCGCGCGCGTGCTGAAGCGGGGCATCACGCCGCTGTCTTAGCGGCGCCGCATCCGGGGGCGAGCGGCAATCCGATAGACTGACCCTAAGCCTCAACCGAAGGGAATGCCCGTGCGGATCCTGGTCACGGGCGGAGCCGGCTACATCGGTTCCGTCACCACCCGCGTGCTGCAGGACGCTGGACACTCATGCGTCGTCCTTGACACGCTGGAGCGCGGGAATCGCGCCTCCGTCGACCCTCGTGCGGAGTTCGTGCAAGGCTCGGTGGGCGACCTGAGGCTCCTCGACGCGGTGCTTCCGGGCTGCGACGCCGTCATGCACCTGGCGGGCTACATCGAGGTCGCCGAGTCTGTGGCCGAGCCGGAGAAGTACTTCAGAGCGAACTCGACCGAGCCCGCCAAGATGCTGGCCGCGATGCAGACGCACGGGGTCGATGCGATCGTGTTCTCTTCGACGGCGGCCGTGTACGGGGAGCCGGAGTCGGTGCCGATCACCGAGGACGCCCGCACGCTCCCGGTGAACCCCTACGGCGCGAGCAAGCTCGCCTTCGAGGAGCTCCTTGAGGGCTGCCGAGGCGATTCCAAGGTACGGTCAGTCCGCTTCCGCTACTTCAACGTCGCCGGCGCTTGGCCTGACGGATCGATGGGGGAGGCGCACGATCCCGAGAGCCACCTCATCCCACGGATACTCGCAGGCGATGGCAAGCGGGCAGTCCCGCTTCGAGGTGTTCGGCCACGACTATCCGACTCCGGACGGCACGTGCGTTCGTGACTACATCCACGTTCTGGATCTCGCGCATGCCCACCGGCTCGCGCTTGAGTCACTGTGGGCGGGGGGTGCGGGAGGGGTGTTCAACCTCGGCAACGGCCGCGGCTACTCCAATCTGGAGATCGTCCGCGCGTGCGCTCAGGTCACCGGCCGCGATGTCGACATCGATTTCGGTCCCAGACGCGCCGGGGACCCTGCGGTGCTCGTTGCATCCGCCGAGAAGGCCGGCCGCGAGCTGGGCTGGCATCCCGAGCGGGGAGAGCTGGCAGCCATAGTCGGCGACGCCTGGGAGTGGCATCGCGGTCACCCCGATGGGTATCGATAGGCCAAGGGAGTCTTGTCGGACCTCGGCGATGTGGCATAATCTCCTCTGCTGCCGAGAACCCCTTCTCGGCGCAGCACAATCGGGCGATTAGCTCAGGGGGAGAGCGCTTCCTTCACACGGAAGAAGTCGTAGGTTCAAATCCTACATCGCCCACCAGCGAATCATCAGCAGGTCAAGTGCCCAAACGGGGCTCTTGACCTGCTGTTCTTCTGTGACTGGCGCTGAGGGCGGAGAACCGGATTCAACTTGAGAGTGGGTGACGGGGGACTGCGCGTGCGGGCAAAGAGGCAATGGCATCGTGCGCGGGCGGTGTCAGCGCTAGACTGAGCTAGGCGCATGTGCCGCCGCTCAGGCCTACGCGCTGAACGGACGGATTCGGACCGCTGCCAAGACGCGAACCGGGGACTCATGAAGGCAGTAGTGTGCACGGCCTACGGGCGCCCGGAGGTCCTTCAACTCAGGGACGTGGCGAAGCCCGTTCCGAAGGATGACGAAGTGCTCGTCAGAATCCGAGCCACTACGGTGAGCGCGGCCGATTGCGAGCTGCGGCGATTCGACTTCCCCCTTTGGGTCTGGCTGCCGATACGGCTTGCATTCGGCGTACGCCGACCCAGGCAACCCGTGCTCGGGCAGGAGCTTGCTGGTGACGTCGAGAGCGTGGGCAAGGACGTCACCTCGTTTAAGAGGGGCGACCCGGTCTTCGCGGCGACGGGTATCGGGTTGGGAGCCCACGCGGAGTACATCCGCCTGCGCGAGAACCCCCAGACTGGGGCGATCGCGAGGATGCCGGCCAGCCTGAGCTACGAGGAGGCTGCGGCTGTGCCCTACGGGGGCGGCGAGGCGTTGGAGTTCCTGCGAAAGGCCAACGTTCGAAGCGGGCATAGGGTTTTGGTCAACGGGGCGGGAGGGAGCTTCGGCACGTACGCGGTCCAACTCGCCAAGCTCCTCGGTGCTCACGTGACCGCCGTCGACGGCGCCTCGAAGCTGGAGATGCTGCGCGTGATCGGTGCGGATTGCGTCATCGACTACGCCCAAGAGGACTTCACCGAAAGCCCTGAGACCTACGACGTCATCTTCGATGTAGTCCGCAACACACCGTCCGGGCGTATGGCGAGGTCACTGAACGAGAACGGCTGCCTGCTCATGGCCAATCCGAACCTCACGCAGATCGTCAGCGCCAAGTGGGCGTCATCACGAAGCAAGAAGCGAGTGTTGTTCGCTGCATCAGGTGTAACGAGCGAGGACCTGGCCTACCTTCGAGGCCTGGTTGAAGCAGGGAAGCTACGTCCGATCATCGACCGAAGCTTCCCGCTGGAGCAGATAGTCGAGGCCCACCGCTACGCCGAGTCGGGGCAGAAGCTAGGCAACGTCGTCGTTACCGTCGCCTAGCCTCGTCGGTTGTCGTCGTCCTCGGTCGGGGGCCGTGACTCCGACAAACAGATCAACCTGACGGCCGTTGTGGGGTTCGAAGCGCGTCCACCATGGCCCACCAGCACTTTCAGGCCCGTCACCTGCGGAAACGCGAGTGGCGGGTCTTTCACCGTCCGGTGCCGCGTGGCGGAGTCCACCTTGAAGGGTTACCCGCTCGTTCTGAGTCCCGCACTCTCGGCGCGAATCTCGCCGGCGGGCGGGTCGGTCGCCGTATCGCCGCCAAGATATGGAGCCGGGGAGACGGCAGGGCCATCGGCCACGCCCACCCCCAGTCCTTCGCACCGCTAGCTCAGGTCCTCGCCCTGGGTGGAAATGCGGTCGGGGGAGCTACCGGCTTCCGCCCGATATCGCGTCTCACTCTCCAGCAACGCTGCTTCGGCCGCCTTGCGCTCAGTGATGTCGCGATTTGAGCCGCGCCTACCGAGCGAAGACCCGTCGTCAGCGAAGACCTCCTGGCAAAGGTGCTCGATCCATCGCTCCGTTCCGTCAGTCCGAATGATACGAAAGGTCACGTCGCCCGTACTGTCGCGAGCATGCGCCGCCCACGCGGCCCGGTCGTCCGGGTGGATGATGCGCAGCAGGAGCGTGCCGTCCGCAAGGAAGTCCGCAGCGTCATATCCCGTGACGCGTTTGCATGATGGTGAGCAGTAGAGGAACCGCAGGTGCGAATCGGTCCAGAACTCCCAGTCATAGGTGTTGTTCGCGACGATGCGGAGAGTGCGCTCACTCTCACGCAGTGCGGCCTCTGTGTTCTTGCGTTCCTCGATGGAACGCGCCAGAACGGCGTTGTAGTAGCCCACCTGCGCTATCTGCTCCGCCAACCGCACGTAGAAGCGCATGAGCGTGTCGATCTTGAGCCGCGAGTACTTCGGGACGTCGAGCACAGCGCGCAGGTAGTCGTCACGATCGAAACCGTATCGCTCGGCCTGCTTCTCGAAGAAGACGGTATCGGGTTCTTCGTCGTCGTAGAAGAACTGCCCGGCGAAGACGTTGCCAACATGAACGTCGCTCACGTGCACCGGGGTGACAACGTCCCACATGCCGTTCTTACACTTGTAGGCGCGAAACTCCCCATACCCCACTCCCTGTGTGAGAACGAGGTCGCTCTGCCTGCAGTTTGCAGCGGTCTCAGGATGCACACGATGGAACTTCATGCAGACGTCCTGCCAACCAACGCCGATCAGGACTCGGTCTTCCAGATCCACGAGGGACATAGGTAGGCCGGTGAGCTCGTAGAAATCGTCCATCAGCGCCCGAACGGCGGGCACGTCGATGATCTCGGCGAGTTCGAGGTGACGGGGCAGGCTCGTGAGAGCCTCAGGACGCCCTATTTGTCCTGCTTCGAGGGGCCCGCTCATCGATTCCCACCCCCCCGCTCGTCCCCGGATTGCGAACAACCTCCCAGAGCAAAGAGCTTGTTCGTATCCGCCCCGGCCCGCGTCCCACCAAGATTGTGCCCCGGGTGCAGGTTGTATTCACGCGAAGATGCGCTCAACGTCCAAGGCAAGAGTCTCAACATCGATAGAGTTGCGCAGGGGGTGGATCCTCCAGTTGCGCGGCTGAGGCCATTGGCTTCCGTCGCTCGCGCAGTGTTCGAAGCGCGTCCACTATCGCCCACCATGAAGAACAATAAGCCCCGGAGGCGTCCATTTCGAGGACGCCGAAGGGGTCTTTCCGCTGGTAGGAGGCTATGTGGCCGTCCTCCTCGCACGTCCCGTCTGTGGACGGCTGATGGTCGGTGTCGCAGAATGATTGACCAGCCCATAAGAGGCCGAACTCAACCAGGTGTATCGCTACGCGGACTGTAGAAGCGTTGTTAGCAGGACACGCACTCGCCATGAGCTTCCATGAAAGGAGCGGCCACGTGACCTCGATCGCAATCAACGTACTGCTGGATCCAGATGCTGCCACGGTTGAGAAGGCGCAGGCGGCGAACGCTCGGCTACGAGAGGACTATCCGGGTGGTTTCGCCCTCGATGCTAACCACGCTCCTCACGTCACCATCCTCCAGCGGTTTGTGAGGGTCCAGGACCTCGACGAGGTCGCGAATGCTGTGGCCGAAGTGCTGCGTTCAGACGAGTCGATGAACTGGGAGAGCAATGCGACGGGGTACTATGACCTGGCGTACGAGAATCTCGGCTTGGTGGGAATCGTCATCGAACCGACTGAGGATCTGCGTCGCCTTCAGCAGAGGCTCATCGAAGCCGTTGCTCCGTTCGCCGTGGAGACGGGGACAGGCGAGGCTTTTGCGCCCCGCCCTGACGGCGCAGCGATCAGTAAGCCGACAGTGGACTACGTGAACACCTTCGTCGGTCCCCGCACCGGAATGAACTACCACCCTCATCTGACCGTCGGCATAGGTACTCGTCACTTCGTTGACGCTCTGAAGTCGGAGCCATTCGAGGTGTTCACCTTCCGTGCAGAATCCGTGAGCCTCTACCAGGTGGGTGATTTCGGTGTTGCGCAGAGGAAGCTCTATGATCTCCACTCCCGCTGATCCGCTACCCTCCTGGAACGATGGCCCCACCAAACAGGGCATCCTCGCGTTCGTCGTCAAGGTGACAGACGAGGCATCACCCGACTTCTTGCCGCTCGCAGAACGCATCGCCGTGCACGACAACGACGGCACTCTCTGGCCGGAGAATCCGATGCCGTTTCAGGCAGCCTTTGCCATCGACGAACTGAGCCGACGCATCCTCACTGAGCCCGCGATCGCTTCGGATCCGATGGTGCAGGTCGCCTTGGCTGGCGACCTCGAGGCACTCCTGAAAGGCGAACACTTCGATGGCCTGATGCGGGTGTTGGCACTCACCCATGCAGGGATGACGACAGATGAGTTTGGTGACGCGGTGGAGGCATGGTTGAAATCGGCCAAGCATCCGCGATTTGGCAGGTCCTATGACGCACTCATCTACCAACCCATGCGGGAACTCCTCCTTCATCTGCGGGCGAATGGCTTCAAGAACTTCATCGTCTCCGGTGGCGGCGCCGATTTCATGCGGGTGTGGGTGGAGCGCATCTACGGCATACCACCGGAGCAGGTCGTCGGCTCAACGGCGCGGACTGAATTCGAGCTACGCGAAGAGGGGCCGGTGCTGACGAAGACACTCGACCATCTGTTCGTCAACGACAAGGAGGGCAAGCCGGTCGCGATTCACCAGTCTATCGGCCGGCGGCCAATCATCTGTTGCGGCAACAGTGACGGCGACCATGCAATGCTGCAGTACACCACGATCAACAACCCACGCCCTAGTCTCGGCCTCATCGTCCACCACACTGACGGTGCGCGCGAATACGCCTATGACTGCGAGACGAAGAGCACCGGCACGCTTGTCGAAGCCCTCAAAGAGGCGCCAAGCCGTGGCTGGCTCGTTGTGGACATGAAGCAAGACTGGAATGCCATGTTCCGGACTGAGTAGACGGAGTGCCTGCCAACAAACGGATCAACTGGACTCGCTTCGCTCGCAGGTCATCCGTCGAGCGCTAGTAGCGACTACCTGGACGGACTGCCTCGACTTTCGTAGCAAACGCGCCCGGAATGGCCCACCGTACGTTAGGGTTTGAAGGGTGTCGCGGATGGCCCACCATTCGTACTTAAAGGCCCCAGAGGGCTCCTTTTCAAGGAGCGCGAAGGGGTCTTTGTACTGGTAGGAGGCAGGGCTTGCCCGCGTCGTAGTCCTGCGCGTACGCTCTGAAGGGATTCATGATGGCCAATCGATCACCGGCGTTGAGCGACGCGTCGCCCGGCGCGTTTAGTGAAGGCGGCGTTGCGATGTTCGGGGAGGATGGATTATGACCAAGCGGCCAAATATCCTGATGATCGTGACCGATCAGGAATATGCCCACCAGTCTCTGCCAGCGGGATTCGTCCTATCCAACCGGGATCGTATCCATTCCCGCGGGGTCACCTTTACCAATCACCACGCCACCACCACGGTTTGCACCCCTTCCCGCTCGGTGATCTACACCGGCAGGCATACGCCGCACACTCGCATGTTCGACAACACCAACTTCGCCTGGATCGACGATATGAAGGCCGATCCTGAAGGCTTGCCCACCATCGGTCATATGCTGCGCGATCTGGGCTACCACGCCGTCTACAAGGGCAAGTGGCACCTCTCGGAGTTCCCAGCTGAGGGCTCCCGTGAAGCTATGGAACCCTACGGCTTCTCCGAGTACCAGGATTGGGGCGATGTGGTGGGCGGGCCTATGGATGGGCTCTTAAAAGATCCCAAGATTGCGGATGAGGCCGTTGACTGGCTGACGAAGCGTGCCCCCGAGGTCGCCACGACTCAACCCTGGTTCATGACCGTGAACTTCGTCAACCCTCACGATGTGATGTTCTTCGATACGGACGGCGATGAGACGGTCCAGGCAAACAGCATGTTCCCGATCTTTGACGCGCCCGATGCGCCGCTTTATCAGCAGAAATGGGAGACGGCTTTGCCCGGCTCCTTCTTCGACGACCTGGATGGACAGCCGCCGGCCGTCCGCAGCTACAAGGGCCTGTGTGACGTGTACTATGGCCCGATTCCGATGGCTCGCCGGGATATGTGGCACAACCACGTCAACTACTACCTCAACTGCCATCTCGACGTAGACCGGCACATCGGAGCAGTGCTGGATGCTCTGGAAGCGTCCGGCCAGGCTGATGACACGATCATCATCTTCACCTCGGATCACGGCGAGATGGGCGGCGCTCATCACCTGCGCCAAAAGGGCAGCGTGGCCTTCCGGGAAACCGTCAACGTGCCTTTGGTGATCGTGGATCCCCGCCACCCCGGCGGAGCCAGGACGGATGCGGTGGGTTCCCATCTCGACATGGCCCCCACCATCCTGGCCTATGCCGGCCTGCCGGAGGACTGAACGGCAACAGCGGTATCCCCTCCTGAAAGGGCATGACCTTTCAGGAATCGTGGAGGATCCCGCCTCAGTCGGACCGCGCGGCAGCAGCGGGGAGCCGGGCAAGGGCTGTCTGCTGACCTACGACATGATCGCCACCGTCGACGCAGAATGGTTCAGCCGCAACGCGACCAAGGTGTTCGACGCAGCCGCAGCCAAGGCCGGCGTGGAGTTCCATCGCGGTATGGACTCGTTCAAGGGCATGTTGGATGAGATCGGCGTGCCGAACCTCGAGAAACGAGAGGTATTCCGCTGCGTCTTCGATGGTCGATACAAGCTGGTCCGTTACTTCGGGTTGGGTACTTACAACCTGCCGGCAACGGCCGAGCAGTTGCTGGCCGACAATGACGTCGCTCTCTACGACCTGTTGCTGGATCCTGAGGAAATGGACAATCTGGCTGACCCGGCCAATCCCAAGTACAGTGAAGAACTGCTGTCGGCCATGAACCAGAAACTCAATGCGCTGATCGATGAGGAGATTGGGGAAGACAAGGCCCTATTCACCCCATAGATGGGTGCCTCAGCTTTTCGTGGATGCGGCTCAACGGGCCGCCCGAAGCGAACGAGGCGCATGCGTGCCCATAAGCGCAGACGCTTCCCTGATAGACAAGTCGTCGAAGCTGACCGCGAGACGCGGCCGCTGAACTCCGGTGTGATCAGACGGCCAGCAAGTGCGTTACAAGTCCGTCCACAATCGCCCACCAGCACCAATAGACCCGTCACCTGCGGAAACGCGGATGGCGGGTCTTCCGTTGCTCAGTGTTGGCTATGGGCTTTGCGCTATGATGTCGGCTGTGAAGCGGGCCCATGACCTCGCGTGAGGCGCATAGAATGAGCCATGCAGTTCGCGAACGAATAGGGGGATCCATTGGGGCGTCGAGGGGTCTTGACCGTGGTGCTTGCGGCGATCGTCGCGCTGTTCGCGCTGCCGGCTGTCGCGCAAGCTCAGACCCTGATGCCCGTCTACCGGTTCTACAACATGCCGCAGGGCGTCCACTTCTACACGGCGAGCGAGGCCGAGAAGAAGAGTGTCCAGGCCAACCTCGCATCGACCTACCGGTACGAGGGCGTCGCCTACTCGATCGACACCTCCGATTCGGTGAACTCGAGTCCGCTGCATCGCTTCTACAACTTCAAGAAGGGCGTGCACTTCTACACGGCGAGCGAGGCCGAGAAGAACAACGTCCAGGCTCACCTCGCGTCGACCTACCGGTACGAGGGCGTTGCCTACAACATCTCGCTCACCCCGACGTCGATGCCGATACACCGCTTCTTCAACGTCAAGACGGGCGCTCACTTCTACACGGCCACCGAGGGCGAGAAGAACTACGTCATCAAGCACTCCGGGTACACGTGGAGGTACGAGGGCGTCGGCTTCTACATCACCGGCAGCGTACCTCCCTGGTCACCACCGCCCCCGGCGTGGGACCCGACGCTTCCGCAGAAGTACCGGCGCGTGAAGATCGACGGCGTCAAGACCTCGGCCAAGGTCATCGCGATGAACTTCGACGACGGTCCCAAGAACAGCAACACCATCGTCGACATCTTCGCGAAGTACGGCGGGACGCCGACGCTGTTCTGGGTCGGCAGCCGCATCACGTCCGGTCCGGCGGAGTATGCGGTTGCACACGGCGTCGAGATTGCCAGCCACAGCTGGACCCACGAGTCGCTCACACAGATGAGCTCCTCGTCGGCGCTCAATCAGATCAACTGGGCGGATGCGCGCATCGCGCAGTTCACGGATCAGAAGCCGTTGTGGTTACGCGCCCCGTACAACACGACGAACAGCGGCGTGCTCGACCTGGTCGCATCAACAGGGCATCTGTATGCCAACCAGTACGTCATTACCTACGACTACCAGCACATATCGGTGTCGGACCTCGTGAAGGTCTTCGACAACCCGAAACCGGGGGCCATCTACCTTCTCCATGAGGGCCAGTCGAACACGGTTGCGGCACTCCCGACGATCCTCACCAATCTGAGGAAGAAGGGCTTCACGGTCGTCACGAACACCGAGTTGCTCAAGTATGGTGCGCCCTCCGCGAGTCTGGGCCCATAGCTCGAGGATCTCGGGGATCCTTCTGGAGTCTGCGCAGTAGTCACGAAGCGCTACACCGGAGAGGCCTGCATGATGGATCCAAAGGCTCCGGGAGCGTCAATCCAGCGGGGCCCTTCTCATGCAGCGGGCGTTCGAAGCGCGTCCACCATCGCCCACCAGCAATATCAGGCCCTTCACCTGCGGAAAGCGGAGTGGCGGGTCTTCCACTTCTTGCTGCGCAGAGCGAGGACGTCTATCCGCTCGGCTGCTCGAGGCTCTCGACGATGCCGCGGTACTTCTCGTGGATCAGCGCACGGTCGAACTCGTCGAAGTCGGACAGCATCGTCTGCTTCTCGGCATCCGTGAAGTACTCGAGGCACGGCTTGAAGAAGTGCCGGTCCTCCTTCGCGATGTGCACCGGGTAGAACTCGACCAGGTCCCTGACGCACGATTCGATTTCCGTGAGTGCCGACGTATCGCCTCTCCGGTATCGAGTATTCGCGTCTATGAGGCTGCGCGTCATCGCGCGTCCGCGAACGTGATCATCGCACGAGGCCCGCCATCATTCCGGCGAGCTCGCTATCGAGAGGTTTGTCGGCGAGACGACGGAACAGGATGTCTTCCTCCTTGCCGTGATGACAGCGGTCGGCATAGGTACGGATGAAGTCGGTTGCCGTGTCGATGAGCGCGGGGTCGACCGTGCCCGTCTCGGCCATGACTCTGAGCTGCCCCTCGAGAACTGCGAGCATGCGCTCGATGACCCTGTGTTCGGCCATCAGCGGGCCTGCGGGTGAGCGTCCTGACATTGCGCCCTCCTTGGACTGCCGGTTGCTCTTGGAGTATTCCCAGAGCAGTCTCGTGGCAGCCCTACTAGGCGCCGTATCGAACGAACGCCACCGCAGCCGGCCGTTTCACCGGTCGCCGTGACGCGACCGTGAGCGCCTACTCCTCGGCGTTTGCGCTCGCCCGACCGCACATCGCGGCTCCCAAGGCGCCCAGTGTCTGTGAGTCGGTGCCTTCTTCTCCGGGCACGACGACCTCGCCCGAGAATCCCTCGCGAATGAGCTCCACCATCGCCGGGTTCTTGGCGACGCCGCCGGCGAACACAAGGGTCCTGTCGCCCCCAAACGCTTCAAAGACGAGACGGTGCGCCTCGCGATGGACTGATGGAGACCGCGGGCGATGGCGGCGCGAGATTCCACCTCGGTGAACCAGTCCGGTCACCTCACTCTCGGCGAACACCGTGCACATCGAGGAGATCGCGACCGTACGTTCGACGTCGTGGTGAGATGGGCACGATATCAGCGCGGAGCCGTCGCGATGTGACCGGATCCGAACCGGACGAGGGTCGCTCACGGTGGGGCGCCATGTTCAGGCCTGTGCCGGGGACGTCTGCTGTCGAGAGAGGGGATCTCACATGAAGTACGGAGCACGCAATACGGTCGTGGGCGAGGTCAAGTCGGTTCAGAAGGGCGATATCATGTCGCTCGTGAAGTTCGACGTGGCCCCCTGTGAGATGGCGTCAGTGCTGACAACCGAATCACTCGAGGAGATGGGCCTGACGGTCGGCGACAAGGTCAGCCTGATCGTCAAGGCAGTCAACGTCTTGCCCGTCAAGGAGTAGACCGACCGGTAGTTGTGGCCGCTGGTCGGGATACCAGGCCGTCCACGGGCGCCCACCAGCAACCGTGGACTTTTCAGCTGCGGGAACTCGGGTGATGGGCGTTCAGACTGCGGTGCATAAGCGATTGCGTCCATCCCCGGGCTGTTCGAGGCTCTCGACGATGCCGAGGTGCTTCTCGTGGATAGGCGCGCGGTCGAACTCGCCCAAGTCGGCCAGCATCGTCATGTCATCGTGGGGTAGGGGTAGTAGACTGATTCCGGCATTCGCGAATGGTGGAGGGAACCATATGGGTGGTCGACGTGTCCTACGTGCGCTAGCGGGAGCGACGGTGGCGCTGCTCCTGATCCCGACGGTTGCACATGCATCCAATCTGATGCCCATCTACCGGTTCTACAACATGCCGCAGGGCGTCCACTTCTACACGGCGAGCGAGGCCGAGAAGAAGAGTGTCCAGGCCAACCTCGCATCGACCTACCGGTACGAGGGCGTCGCCTACTCGATCGACACCTCCGATTCGGTGAATTCGAGTCCGCTTCATCGCTTCTACAACTTCAAGAAGGGCGTGCACTTCTACACGGCGAGCGAGGCCGAGAAGAACAACGTCCAGGCTCACCTCGCGTCGACCTACCGGTACGAGGGCGTCGCCTACAACATCTCGCTCACTCCGACGTCGATGCCGATACACCGCTTCTTCAACGTCAAGACGGGCGCTCACTTCTACACGGCCACCGAGGGCGAGAAGAACTACGTCATCAAGCACTCCGGGTACACGTGGAGGTACGAGGGCGTCGGTTTCTACATCACCGGCAGCGTACCTCCCTGGTCACCACCGCCCCCGGCGTGGGACCCGACACTTCCGCAGAAGTACCGGCGCGTGAAGATCGACGGCGTCAAGACCTCGGCCAAGGTCATCGCGATGGACTTCGACGATGGGCCCATCAACAGCAACACCATCGTCGACATCTTCGCGAAGTACGGCGGCACGCCGACGCTGTTCTGGGTCGGCAGCCGCATCACGTCCGGTCCGGCGGAGTATGCGGTCGCGCACGGCGTCGAGATCGCCAACCATAGCTGGGGCCACAAGGATCTCACGGCCATGAGCTACTCGTCGGCGCTCAACCAGATCAACTGGGCTGATGCGCGCATCGCGCAGTTCACGGACCAGAAGCCGTTGTGGTTCCGCGCACCGTTCAACGCTGCAGACAGCGGCGTGCTCGATATGGTCGCGTCGACGCAGCATCTCTACGCTCACCAGTACGTCAACACGCGGGACTACCAGGGCATCTCGGCGTCGGAGCTTGTGAAGATCTTCGACAACCCGAAGCCCGGGGCCATCTACCTCCTTCACGAGGGCAGGTCGAACACGGTCGCCGCACTCCCGACGATCCTCACCAATCTGAGGAAGAAGGGCTTCACGGTCGTCACGAACACCGAGTTGCTCAAGTACGGCGCGCCCACAGCGAGTCTCGGCAGCTATTCTGGCGCCGCCGTCATGTCAGACACAGTCCTGACATCCGGGACGACTGACTGGGAGTAGCCCCACCCGAGCCCTACCAGGGCGGCTGGAAGTGGTAGGCGACACCCTCGTAGCGGAAGGTCTCGCCGAGCTTGGCGACGACCATGTCGCGCTCGGCCAGGCTCGCCGTGTAGAAGTGCACGCCCTTGACGAAGTTGTAGAAGCGGTAGACCGGCTGGGTGCCCGGCTCGGGCGTGAGCGAGATGTAGGTCACGACCCCGTCGTACTGGTAGACGTCGCCCAGGGTGGTGAGGACGGTGTTCTTCTCGGCCTCAGACGCGGTGTAGAAGTGCACGCCGCGCTTCCTGTCGAAGAAGCGGTAGAGCGGCGAGCTGTTGGCCGTCGCCGAGGTGTCCAGGGCGTACGCGACACCCTCCAGGGAGTAGGTTGAGGCCAGCGTGGTCTGGACCGTGCGCCGCTCGGCCTCTGACGCCGTGTAGAAGTGCACGTTGGTCCTGCGGTTCAAGAAGCGGTAGACCGGCAGCGGCTTGGTGCCCTGCGCTCCCACCACGTACGGGGTGAACGTCTCGGCGCTCCACTTGGGGCCGTTGCATCTCACGATGAAGTAGATGTTGTGGATGCCGACCTTGAGCGCCGACGTGTTGAAGGCCGGCACGGTGGCCAGGGCGCCGTTGAGGCTCGAGCGCCACCGCCACTCCGCGATCGTGTGCAGCGGGTCGGCGCCGTGGCCGGCGAAGGCCACCGGCTGGTCGGAGGTCGAGGAGCTCGGGGAGACCGAGTCGATGACGGCGGTGACGGAGTCCGCGTCGATCGCCGCGCTCTGGATCAGGTCGGCCAGCGCATTGACCCCGCGGTTCAGGTTGACTCCCTCGATGTCCTTGACGTGCGCGCTGAATCCCTGGCTCTTGTAGCTCGCGATGAGATCTCCGTAGTAGGCATGAGAGGCGGTAGCGCATTCGATGGTGAGGTCCGACGCGTTCTTGCGATACTGGTAGCCGTCGTCGTGGATGTAGCCGCTGAAGTCGAAGTTGCTGGCGTTCGCCTCAAGCGAGTTGTGGAACTCACGGGTCTCGGTGGCGCTGGATTGAGTGTGCAGCGGACCGTTGACATCGATGAGGTAGTGCGAGACGTAGCCGATGCACTTGCTCGCTTCGATCCTGTCGCCACGCTTGAGCGCGGCCACTGCCGCGCCGTAATAGAGTTGCGCCTTGCCCTGAGGATTGCCGAAGCGATTGCCCCACGACTTGTCGAAGTAGCTGGGGTACGAGCCCCACCAGTTGGCGTTGTGGTCGATGTAGTCGAAGAACACCGTGTCCGGGTAGGCTGACCGGTCGATCGCAACGCTGTCCACCCAACCGGAGCCGCGGGCGGATGCCATCGACATCGCCTTCGCCGTCGCCCATTGGTGGTTTCCACCCGAGCCCGTCGTCTTCCACGCGGGTTCGGAGACGTTGGGGAGGGCGAGCGCTGATGGCGTGAATGCGAGGACGGAGGTGAGCATGAGCACCGACACAAGAAGAATTCCTACTCGATGTCCTCGCATGACGTCCTTGTCTCATCGGCGACCGTGCAGCGATGATAGTCCCGGGTGGTGAGCGCTGCAATCCGCTTCGAGTCCGCGCGTGCACGTGGTCGAGCGATGACCGGCCGTCCGACTGCGGCACCGCCGGCATGCTGCAGCCTGGCAGGAAGAAGTATCCTGAGTACCGTCGGCCGCCGTCGCCGGGATTTGGTCGCACGTAGGGCAACGCGGTCACTACCGTGATCGGCGGATGCCGCGTAGGTTCGGACTCGCCGACTGCCGATCTAGAGGTGGACACCGCTGGTGGGACTCGAGAATCCTAGATGGCCCGCGTTCGTTTGGGCGACCGCGCTCTTGGTGGCGGTCTCGGTCGTCGTCCTGGTGGCAGCGCGCGGAACTGCGCTGGCTCCCTATGCGTGGGCGCGGCAGAACCAGCTGATCGCGCACGCGATGGGGGGCATCGACGGGCAGGTCTATACCGACAGCTTCGAAGCCTGGGAGGAGAACTACAGGCGGGGCTACCGGGTGTTCGAAGTCGACTTGCGAGTCCTCGACGATGCCACCGTGGTCTGCGCCCATGATCAGCCGAGCCAGTCGACGGTTGGCGAATTCAAGAACTCGCGGGTCGCGGGCCGGTATACGCCGATGACAGTCGCCGACCTCGCGGCCCTGATGGCCCGGTACCCGGATGCTTGGCTCATGACCGATATCAAGGTCGGTAGGGGTGCGCCCCGTGACAGCGTCCTTAGGACCTTGCGTTCGGCGCTCAGTGGCGACGCGACCTCCCGAAGCCGGACGATCGTGCAAGCGTACGAGGAAGGGGATTGGCGGTACGCGCGGAAGCTGGGGTTCGAGAACATCGTCTACTCGCTCTATCACCAGAAGACCGAGGAGTTGTCTGCGGCGATCGCGTTCGCTGCAGAGAACAACATTCGTTTCGTCGCGATGCCGAAGAAGTTCGTGACGGAGGATCTGGTGAGGCAGGCCAGGCGCAAGCACATCTGGGTGGGCGTCTACACCGTCAACAGCGAGGCAGAGCGGTCACACTACGAAGGGCTTGGGGTGACCCACTTCTACTCGGACTTCTTGCGTCCGTAGCAGGCTCGTCATCCTGGCGGAGGTGTGAGCTTCCGGCGTCGACGCGCTCTCAAGGCGCCCGTCTTCGTGTCGAGCGGTCAGGCCTCGGCCAAAGAACCCCTCACGACCGACGCCGCGCGAGCCGATAGTGCTGGTTGCAGGACAGTATCCGATCGGGAACCACGGCGATGTAGCCAAACGGCAAGGCAGGGGCCTGCAAAGCCCTGATCCCCAGGTTCGACTCCGGGCATCGCCTCCAGCAACAGCGCTATGGACCGGCTGCAGTACCTCGGCAGCCGGTCCCTTTGTCGCTCGCCGTGCGCGAGTGCAGTAGTCTTCTGGACACGGACGCAGACCGGCACGTTGTGAGTGCCATCAGCACGAGGAGAGCAGTGGTCACAGGTAGCGTTTGGAGACTGGCAGCCCAGGCCTGTCTTGTGGTCGTGCTTCTGTGTGCGACCGGTTGCACGCCCGAAGCCACGAGTTCGCCTGCCCGGTCGCCGGAGCTCGTGTATCACACCGCGACCGCCGTGCCCTCAGTGGAGATGACTCCGACAACCTTCGCAATCATCGGCGATTACGGCCAGGGTCGCGCTCAGGAGCGTTTGGTTGCCAAGCTCGTCGCATCGTGGAACCCCGCCTTCGTCATCACTACCGGCGACAACTACACCATTGAATCGGGCGGCAAAGGCACCGGCCGCTACGATCGGTCGACGGGTGCCTACTACGGAGCCTGGCTCAAGGACATAACGACGTCAGGGCGGCGCCTGCCAGTGGGCTCGGCGCCCGTGAACGCCTTCTTCCCGGCATTGGGGAACCATGACTACTCAGATTCGGCGGGACCCGGAGATTACCTGAGGTACTTCAGGCTCCCGGGGGAGGGCTTCTCGAACAGCTCGGGCAACGAGCGCTTCTACGACTACGTGGAAGGTCCGATCCACTTCTTCGTTCTCAACTCCAATCCGAGGGAGAAGGAGGGCGTGAAGGCGACGTCGCGCCAGGGGGAGTGGCTTCGAGCCCAGCTGGCCGCCTCCACCTCGCCTTGGAATGTCGTCTACGATCATCACGCGCCCTACTCATCAGGGGCGCGCCACGGGTCGACATCCTACATGCAGTGGCCGTTCGCGGCGTGGGGCGCCGATGCAGTGATCTCCGGCCACGACCACACGTATGAACGCATCGTTCGGGATGGCATCGTCTATTTCGTGAACGGCTTGGGCGGGCAGATCCCGGTCCATCAATTCGACGCCCCGGTTGCCGGCAGCGTTGTGCGTTACAACGGCGGTTGGGGCGCCCAGAGGGTGACGGCCACCGACAAGCGGCTGCGGTTCGAGTTCTACAACGCGGCAGGTGTGCTGGTGGACAGCCACGAGCTTGCTCGGTGACTTCAGCGTCCGCGGGTTCAGGATGTGGGTAGGAACTCAAAGCACGTTCCCCACGTGGCGCTCCGGCGCCCTGGCCTCGGAGAGGTGAGGTTCATGGCCGGTCTTGGTGACTCGACAGTGGCGGCCGTCCTTCGTGCAGATGACTTGGCTCGCGCGAAGAGGTTCTACACGGAGATCCTCGGACTTGCGCAGGGTCCGAGCGCCCCCGGAGGCGAGTTCTTCTTGGCGGGCAAGGGCACTGCGGTGATGCTCTACGAGCGCCCCGGAATGCCCGCGCCGGCGAACACGACACTCGGGTTCTCCCTTGAGTCCGACCAGTTTGACGCCGTCGTGGCCGAGTTGCGCGACAAGGGAGTCGTGTTCGAGGAGTACGACATGCCCGAGATGGGTCTGAAGACGGTCGATGGTGTGGCGACGGTCGAGGGAATCAAGTCCGCCTGGTTCAAGGACACCGAAGGCAACATCCTCAACATCGCCACCATGTGATTCAGAAGCGGGCTCGTCGGGCGATCGCAGGCTGCTGCGGCTGAGCGACCCGCTAGAAGCGGCCGTGGTCGCCTCAGGCGGTCAGTTCGACGTGCGCATCCGGGTCGAGTGGATTGACGCGTGCCGCGAGCGAGAACAGGTAGGGGTACTGCGACTGAAGATGCTGCAGGTACGAAAGCCACTGCAGCGTCAGCAGGGCGTACGCGCGTTTCACGTCGCCTGTGAGGTGGATCCGGTCGGGTACCGGCAGCGCGTCGAACCCAGAACGCGCCTCGAGCTCCTCGGCGAGGTGGGTGACCGCCCAGAGCAGCTCGGTGAACTGCTCGTGCTCGAGTAGCGACTGGTTGCTGAGCAGCCCCAGCAGGAACGACTTGTCTTCGACGAGCATGGCCTTGAGCGCGTTGAGGTCACAGGCGTCGATGTCGATCTTGGGGTGATGCTGAGCGACGGCCGCCTCGGCGGCGCGATAGTCGGCCGGTGTCCATGCCATCTGCGGGATCAGATCGCCGCGAACTTCGGCAAGCGCCGTGTCAGTCACCGCGAGCCTTCCCAGCAGCTCGGTACCCACTTCCGAGAAGAACGCTCCGATCACCATGTTGAGCTTGCGAAGCATGGCCTGGCGCTCCCGGCTCTTGAGCATCCGGTCGAGGATGAGGGTGACCAGCGCGACCTGGAGGCAGAGAAAGCCGATGTCGCCCACGAAGAACCGCAGCATCTCGTTGTGGAGCGCGGGGCCCGAGAACAACACCCATCGGAGGGCGTACAGGCCGAGTCCGAGTCCGAGGAGGGTCAGGAGAATGATGAGTTCCGAGCGGCGCGAATTCATTCGGTCCCTTCCGGGAGGCACGGGGGTATAGACGAGAATGAAGCATACCGTCTGAAGACCCCGAAGGAGAAACCCATGCGAGGAATGAACACGCGGTTCGCCACGGCCGTCGCAGCAATGGTGATCGTTCTGGCGTCGGCGGCATGTACCCCCACGGGGAGCACTTCTTCCGGGCAAGGTGCAGAGCTCGTCAAGAGCAAGTGCACCATGTGCCACACGATCGACCGGATCAACCAGGCTAACAAGGATAAGGCGAGCTGGGAGCAGACGATCGCCCGCATGCGCACGAAGGGTGCTGTGTTGACGGACGCCGAGGCCAGTCAGATCGCCGACTACCTGTCCACATCGGGAGCAAGCAAGTAGATGATCTGCAGCACCTGAACGTTCGCCTATACTGTGGCGGTTCGCTTCGTCACAGGAGGATCGATGGAGAACCTCATCGCAACGTTCTCGACGCCCGCCGCCTGGGTGGCCGTGCTGACACTTGCACTACTCGAGATAGTCCTCGGCATCGACAACCTGGTGTTCATAGCGATTCTCACCGGGCGGGTGCCCAAGGAGAAGCAGAAGTCCACTCGGCGGTTCGGGCTCGCTGCTGCTCTGGTCACGAGACTCATCCTGCTCTTCTCGCTGGCCTGGATCGCGCGACTGACCGTTCCGCTCTTCGAGATCGGCTTCATCCAGGTGCACGGGGAACCGCTCGCCGTGACCGGCAAGACGATCGTCCTGTTGGCCGGCGGCCTGTTCCTGATCTACAAGGCGGTATCGGAGATCTACCACAAGGTCGAGCTCAAGGACGAGGGTATCCGCGACTCCGCTGTCCAGGTCTCGGTCGGCGCGGTCATCGTCAACATCGCGCTCATGGACGTGATCTTCTCCCTGGACTCCGTGATCACCGCGGTCGGGATGGTCAATGACGTCGCGATCATGGTGGCAGGTGTCGTCATTGCCATGATCGTCATGGTCGCGTTCGCGGATCCGGTCTCGAACTTCATCAACAAGCACGCCTCGCTCAAGATCCTCGCGCTCGCGTTCTTGCTCATGATCGGGACGTTGCTCACGGCCGAGTCGCTCGAATTCGAGGTTCCCAAGGGGTTCGTGTATTTCGCGATGTTCTTCTCGCTGGGGGTCGAGCTCGTCCAGATGCGCTACGACGCGAATCTTCGAAAGCACGAGTCGGCGGCTGAGACGGTGTAGCACGAGCGCTTCACTCGGCGTAGGGAGAGTCCGAGGGCAGGATCAGGTTGGTGGCGCTGGGTAGAATCGACGCCTCGAACGGCGTGAAACCCTCGATGACCTCGCCGTCGTACTGCACCCGAAGACGCGGATCCGCCGAGACGCTGACCCGGCTTGCGGTGTAGACGTCGATGCCCGGCATCGTCTGCGCCCCCGAGAACCCGGCGACGATGGCGGGAAGCAGGCCGGCGACGTAGCGGGTGCGCACGACCGCCACCTGAAACAGGCCGTCCCGAGGGTCGGCGCCGTTGGCCACCGGGAGATCGAACTGGATGCGACCGAAGTTGACCAGCAGAACGGCGATCCCGTCGGTGGTGATGCGCTCGCCGTCCAGCTCGAGCTCGAACTGCGAGGCCGTGGGGGCCAGGTTCTGGACGGCGGCCATGAGGTAGGCGAAGGCGCCGATGCTGGCCTTGAACGGCTGGGCCGCCTCCATGATCGAGGCGTCGTAGCCGGCGCCGGCCATGATCGCGAAGCCCGTCTTGGTCAGCGGGCCGTCCGGTGTGGCGCGCTGTTCGAGCTCGCCGAGATCGAATCGGACCTGCTGTCCGAGGAGGGCGACATCGGCCAGTGCCCGGGGCTCCGTGGGCATGTTGAGGTTCAAGGCGAGCAGATTGGCGGTGCCCGCGGGGTAGACGAGAATCGGTATGTCGGTGTTGCGCAGGACGTAGCAGAGCGCGGAGGCGGTCCCGTCACCGCCGGCAGCGACAACGCAGTCGAACGAGGCAGCATCGATGACGAACGACTCCAGCGAGCGGGCCCCGTCGCAGAATCGGAGCGTCACCTCGGCGCCGTTGGCGCCCAGCGCGCGCACGAAGAAGTACAGGCCGGAGTCTCCACCGCCTGACCGGGTGTTCACGACGACAAGCACACGCACGTGACAGCGGCCTTTCCCTAGCCGGTCGATACGGATGCGACCTCGCCAGTACGGCGACGGTCGTCTAGGCTTCATGATAAGTCACGACGCCACGGGCGGGGTGGCTCATGTGAAGCAAGTGATGCCCGGTATCGCATGTTGGAAGGAGCACCACCCGCAGTGTATGTCACCGACACGCCGTCGCTCCGTGAACTCGTCGAACAGCTCAGATCGGCACCCGCGGTCGCTATCGACACCGAATTCATGCGCGAGCGCACGTACTTCGCTCGGCTCTGTCTCATCCAGCTGGCCTCCGACGACGTCGCCGCCATCGTGGATCCGCTGGCCATCGACGACCTTTCTCCGCTCAAGGCGCTCCTGACCGACCCAAAGGTCGTGAAGGTGTTTCACGCCGGTTCCCAGGACCTCGAGATCTTCTATCGGATCTTCGGGGTCGCAACCGCGCCGGTGTTCGACTCGCAGGTGGCCGCGACGCTGGCGGGTTTCCCGCAGCAGGTCGGCTACGGGGCCCTGGTCAAGGACGTCATGGGGGTCACGCTCGACAAGGGAGACACCTACACGGACTGGGCCAAGCGACCGCTCAGCGCCACGCAGGTCGAGTATGCGCTGAACGACGTGCGCTACCTCACGGAGATCCGTCGACGCCTGCTTTCCGAGATGGAGCGCGAGGGCAGGATCGACTGGCTCGCAGCCGATTTCAGCCGACTTGAGGATCCCGCGACCTACGAGGTCGTTCCGAGGGAGTTGTGGCGCCGGGTCAAGCGCGTGTCCTCGCTCAATCGCAGGCAACTTGCCGTTGCGCGCGAGGTCGCAGCATGGCGCGAGGAGGAGGCGCAGCGCAGAGACGTGCCGAAGCGCTGGGTCGTCGGCGATGAGAGCATCATCGAGATCGCCCGCAGGGCGCCCAAGACCGCCGACGAGTTGCTCGCGATCCGTGGCGTCGCCGACAAGATCGGCCGCGGGGCGCAGCAGGGGCTTCTGAGTGCGGTGGCAGCCGGGGTGGCGGTCTCCGACGCCGACCTGCCCTCCCTGGACAAGCGTCGGCGTCCGGTCGGTGATGTCGACGGCGCCGTGGACCTGATGATCGCGCTCGTACGCCTGCGCGCCCGTGAGCACGGTGTTGCGATGCCTCTGATGGCTTCCCGCGACGATCTCGAGCGGCTTGCAGCGGGGGAGAAGGAGGCAAGCCCCTTGCTTGAGGGCTGGCGCAAGAAGATGGTCGGCGACGAGCTTGTGGCACTACTCGAAGGCCGCCTCGAGCTGAGGCTCGAGAGCGGTGTTCTGGTCGTCGAGCAAGCACGGACGCCCGAGGGATAGCCGACGCCGACCGCGAGGTCGGATTCCAGCGATAGGAGCCTCTCATCGTGCCGATAGGATTCGGTTTCAGCCAGGAATGGATAGCCCTGATGATCGCCACTGTGGCGCTCGGGCTCATCACGCAGGGCTTCATCAAGTCGGCGTTCCGCCGATGGAGCCGGGTGGCCGTGTCAAGCGGCATGAGCGGCGCACAGGTCGCGAGGACCATCCTGGACTCCCATGGACTGGACAGCGTGCAGATTCGACAGGTCGGGGGGAACCTCTCGGACAACTACGACCCGCGAACCAAGGTGCTGAACCTTTCCGAAGGGGTCTTCGGCGTGTCGAGCGTCGCCTCTGCGGGCGTGGCGGCACACGAGGCCGGCCATGCCGTTCAAGACGCGCAGCACTATGTCTGGGGTCGTGTGCGTACGGCGCTTGTACCCGCCGCCAACATCGGGTCGAGCGCATCGTGGGTGCTGATCGTCGTCGGGTTCTGGATTCAGGTGAGCGGGCTCGTGTGGCTGGGAATCGCGTTCTACGCGCTGGCGGTCCTCTTCCAGTTCGTCACCCTTCCGGTGGAGCTCGACGCCTCGCGGCGAGCGCTCTCGGCCCTTGAGGCGACCAGTGTGATGAATGCCCAGCAGCTGGCGGGGGCCAAGCAGGTCCTGACCGCCGCCGCTTTCACCTACGTGGCGGCGGCGCTCATCGCTGCGCTGCAGCTCATGTACTTCATGGGGCTGGCCAGGCGCGAGTGAACCCGCGTCGGAGCTTGCAGCGCGCGAAGGCACCCGCGACTTGCTTGTCGGCTCGAGATGATGTCAGGAGCGGCTGGTAGAATGGTTCGTCCGGGGAGGGATGCCAGCTTGTCCGAGGAGCGCGCACTCACAGTCACTGAAGCCATGGGCGCGGCCAAACGCGCGCTCGAAGGCGTGCGCATACGCGTCTTGGGCGAGGTGTCGGAGTTCAACGATAAGCCCGGCTACAAGGCAGCGTACTTCACCGTTTCGGACGGCGGCGCTGCGATGCCGTGCCTCATGTGGCGCGATGTCTACGAGGCGAGCGGCGTCGAGCTGCGCTGCGGCATGCTCGTCGAGCTCTCAGGGGGGTTCTCGGCATACGTGCCGAAGGGGCGCATGCAGTTCCAGGTCCGTGAGCTCTCGCTTGCGGGAGAGGGCAACCTCCGTCTCCAGGTCGCCGCGCTCGCGCGCAAGCTCGAGGCCGAGGGCCTCATGCGGTCCGAGCGCAAGCGCGCGCTGCCGCGCTTCCCGCAGCGCATTGCGCTGGTCACGTCTCCGCGTGGCAAGGCGGTTCACGATGTGATCCGCACCCTGAAGCGTCGCTATCCGCTGGCGGAGCTGCTGATAGCCGGCGTGGCAGTCGAAGGCGACGGCGCACCGGCGGCGATCGTCAACGGCCTCGAGAAGGCCTCTGCGTGCGGGGCCGACGTGATCCTGCTGGTGCGTGGTGGCGGTTCGTACGAGGATCTCATGCCGTTCAACGCCGAGGTCGTCGCCCGGGCCGTCGCTGCCTGCGCGGTCCCGGTGGTTACCGGTATCGGCCACGAACCGGATACCTGCCTGGCAGATATGGTCGCCGATCTGCGTGCGTCGACGCCGACCGCCGCTGCCGAGGCGGCCTCGCCGTCGCACGCGCAGCTCGAGCTGACCCTCGGCCGCGAGCGCCGCGCGCTCGCAACGGCGTTGCAGAACCGGGTCAGGTCGGCAGCCCACCAGGTGACACGTTTGGCCGAGCGTCCGGTGCTCCGAGACCCGCACGGGGTGCTCGGACCCGTCGTGCAGGCGATCGACATGGCCGCTATGCGCCTGTCGCGCGCGCTTCCGGCAAGGCTCGCGCGCGACAGCCAGCGTCTCGCGTACGCCCGCGACCGTCTGCTGCGCGCGGGGCCGGCTCTGCTCGACCGCGCCTCAGCGTCGACGGCGATGGGGGCGGCACGGCTCGAGGACCTGTCGCCGCTCGGCATCCTTGCTCGAGGCTACGCGGTCTGTTTCGCCGCTGACGGGAGCACCGTCGTCAAGAGTGCTGCGAGAGTGAAACACGGGGACACCGTGGTCGTTCGCGTCCGCGACGGACGGATCGGCGCCCAGGTGACCGATTCGATGGTTTTGGAGGACTGATGACCGAACCAGCTTGCACCGCCCCTGAGGACCTGACGTTCGGCTCGGCGCTGGCCGAGCTCGACCAGATCGTTGCCGCACTCGAAGGCGGACAGCTCGAACTCGAGGACAGCCTGGGCCGCTACGAGCGTGGGGTGTCGCTACTTCGGGCCCTGCAGCTCAAACTCGCTGATGCGCAGCAGAAGGTGACGATGCTGATCGGCGAGCTTGAGTCCGAGACCGGCGCGGACGAGTCGCCGATTGGTGCACCGGCGATCTCGGCGGATTCCTCCGAGGAGGTTCCCTTCTAGCGGCATTGCCTGGACGCGACGGTGCGCGGCATCGGATCGGGATCGGCGAAAGGTGCGCATGATGCAAGACTGCCTGTTCTGCAGGGTGGCGCGTGGCGAGTTACCGGCGAATCTGGTCTACGCGGACGAGCTCTGCATGGCGTTCGACGACATCTCACCACAGGCCCCGGTGCACACGCTGGTAATCCCGCGGGCGCACTACGCAGACCTCAGCGACGACGTGCCCGCCGACATCCTGGCCGCGGTCTTCTCCGCCGTGCCCGTGGTGGCCGCGCTGAAGGGAATCGCTGAGTCCGGGTATCGCGTGATCGTGAACAACGGCCGTGACGCGAACCAGACCGTTCGGCATCTGCACGTTCACGTGATGGGCGGGCGTGCCATGGAACACGGCATGGTCACGTTCGTCGCCGAGTTAGCGGCATGACCGGCCGCCACCCAGTGACGTTCCTCCCCGCCGGGATCACGGTGTGGGTCGACCGCGGAACCACGGTGCTTGAAGCTGCGAAGCGCGGCGACGTGGTCATTCCGGCGCCCTGCGGCGGGCGGGGTGTGTGCGGGTCTTGCGGAGTGCGCCTCGTGTCGGGTCAGCTGGCAGAGCCGGACGAGGTCGAGCGGGAGAGACTGCGGCGTGCTCCGGACGGTCTTCGCCTCGCGTGCCGCGCGCTCGTCGAGGGTCCGTGTGAGATCCGCCCGCTCCTAGCCCTGAGCTCCGACGCTCCTGCCCGGCCTCGAGGCGCCGTTGTTCCGCTTGTAGCGGGAGTCGATCTGGGGACGACCTCGGTCGCCGTCGTGCTCGTGGACGCCGAATCGGGGCGTGAAGTAGCACGGGCCTCCGTACCCAACCGGCAGCAGGCGTTCGGGGCCGACGTCCTCACCCGCATGAGCGCGGCCCTTTCCGGGGAAGCGACACAGCTTCGAGAGTCCGCGGAAGCGTCGATCGTCTCGGCGCTCGAGGTGGCCGCGGAGCGCGGGGAGGTTCAGACAGCGGGGATCGCTCGTCTCGCGATCGCGGCGAACAGCGCGATGACTGCGCTGCTTCTCGAGGTCGACGTCGCACCGCTCGCCACGACGCCCTTCACCGCGCCGTCTGACGGCGGAGCGATCCACGCCGACTCTTCGCTCCTCGTGTCTCTCGCTCCAGGCGCGACTGCCACGGTGATTCCGCCGATCGCGGGCTTCGTGGGCGGCGACGCCCTCGCCGCTGCCGTCGGTGCGGGGCTCGCCGAGGCGGACAGGCCGGTGCTCCTGGTCGACTTCGGCACCAACGCCGAGATCGTTCTGGCCGGCTGCGGCTCGCTCGTGGTGGCCTCGGCGGCCGCCGGACCTGCGTTCGAGGGCTCGGGTATCTCGTGCGGGGGCCCGGCCGCAGACGGGGCGGTCACGCGCGTGGTGATCGACGCCGAGGGATCGATCGAGTTGACCGCGCTCGGATCGGAGTCACCCCGCTGGTTCTCGGGATCCGGAATCGTGTCGGCGGTTGCCGCGCTGCTCCGGGCCGGTCACGTGCGGCCCGATGGCCTGCTGGTAGCCGAGGGACCGCTACGGGACCGGTTCGCACTCGACGAAGGCGTCGTGACCGTCTCGCTCGGCGGGCCGGACGGCTGTCTTTCGGTGAGCCAGCTCGATGTGCGTTCGCTCCAGCTGGCCAAGGCTGCGGTTCGGGCAGGGATCACCGCGGTGCTGGCGAGGGCGGGTATCAGCGCCGCTGACCTGGCAACCGTGTTCGTCGCCGGTGCGTTCGGGTCAGCGTTGCAGGCCGAGGACCTGGTGGATCTCGGTGTGTTTCCTCTGGAAGCCGCCCAAGTGGTTCGCTCGGTGGGGAATGCCGCTCTCGAGGGGGCCGCGGTCATCGCGCTCGATCCGACACTGCTCGCTCTTGCGGTGTCACTAGCGGCAGATGTGCGCCACGTCGACCTCGCAGGGGACCCCGGGTTCGCCGAGGCACTCATGGAGGCCACCGAGCTCGCCAGATACGCCCTCCGCGGCTAGTCGCGAGTGATGCGGCGCGGGTGCGGAGCGCTGCCAGCGCCATGAATCGTCTCAGAGCAGCCGAAAGCCCCGGCCTTCGGGCCGGGGCTTTCATAATCCTTCCCTCTTTTACCCCTGAGTCCTCTGTCGGGCATATGCGCTCTGCCTGGGAGACGCATTCTCGCGATGCCGGTCGCTGAGTGCCCTGCCGGTTTGCCGTTCCGGATTCCCCGGAAGCGGCGACGTAAAAGGGAAGGGAAACCTTGTAGGTCGACATTAACCGATTCGTGCACGTTCTGCAACATTTGTTACAAACGATTTGAGGCAGTATTTCGCGGATTGTGCGGCCGGATCGAGCGCGTCGGGGTGCCTCGGCGCGACCCGAGTTGCCGCTCAAGCGGTCGCTCACCCGTGGTTATGCGCCGTTGACCGACCTCTGCGCGCCGTCCGCCTGAGACCGTCACGGCACCTCCCTCACCTGTGGCTAGTATGTGGTGCGGCTCAATGGGGGCCGTGAGTGCTACGAGGGGACCTGCGGCACGCGGCTACGCGGCGGTGAGGATTCCCGGACCATCGACCGTGAGGACAAGGAGGCCGTCATGACTGACGAGTCCACGGGTTTTGATTCTGTAAGCAAGGTGGGGCGGGTCATCCAGCCACCCGAGTGGGTCAAGGAGAACGCCTGGATCAGCTCTATGGAGCAGTACCAGACCATGTACGATCGCTCCGTGGCCGATCCTGAGGGCTTCTGGGCGGAGATGGCCAACGAACTCGTCTACTGGGACAAGCCGTGGGACAAGGTCCTCGAGTGGGAGTTCGAGACGCCCAAGGTCGAGTGGTTCATCGGCGCCAAGACCAACGTCGCCTACAACTGCCTCGATCGTCACCTCACCGACGGACGCCGCAACAAGGCCGCGATCATCTGGGAGTCCGACGAGGGTCGCAGCAAGGTCTACACGTACCAGTCGCTCTACCACAAGGTCTGCCGCTTCTCCAACGTGCTCAAGAAGCACGGCATCAAGAAGGGCGACCGTGTCGCCATCTACATGCCGATGATTCCCGAGCTCGCCATCGCGATGCTCGCCTGCGCGCGCATCGGCGCCATCCACTCCATCGTATTCGGCGGCTTCTCGCCCAACTCGCTCCGCGACCGCATCCAGGACAGTGCCTGCAAGATGCTGATCACCGCCGACGAGGGACTGCGCGGCGGTCGTGTCATCCCGCTGAAGGCCATGGCCGACGAGGCGCTGCTCGAGTGCCCGAGTGTCGAGACCTCCATCGTGGTGTCGCGCACCCAGAACCAGATCGACATGGAACCCGGCCGTGACTTCTGGTACCACGAGGAGATGCGCGCCGAGGACATCGGCCACCACTGTGACATCGAGTGGATGGACGCCGAGGATCCGCTCTTCATCCTCTACACTTCCGGTTCGACCGGCAAGCCCAAGGGCGTTCTCCACACCACCGGTGGCTACCTCGTTTACACGACCATGACCATGAAGTACACGTTCGACTACCACGACGACGACGTGTTCTTCTGCACCGCCGACATCGGCTGGATCACGGGCCACAGCTACGTCGTGTACGGCGCGCTCTCGCTCGGCGCCACCTCGGTCATGTTCGAGGGCGTTCCCAACTACCCGGACCCGGGCCGCTTCTGGGAGATGGTCGACAAGCACGGCATCACCCAGTTCTACACCGCGCCGACCGCAATCCGAGCGTTGATGAAGGCCGGTGACGAGTGGCCTGCCAAGTACGACCTGTCAAGCCTTCGCGTCCTGGGTACGGTGGGCGAGCCCATCAACCCCGAGGCGTGGATGTGGTACTACAAGAACGTCGGTCGCGAGCGCGTTCCGATCGTGGACACCTGGTGGCAGACCGAGACCGGCGGCCACATGATCACGAACCTGCCGGCTTGCACGCCCATGAAGCCCGGTTCGGCGACCAAGCCGATGTTCGGTATCCAGCCCATCATCCTCAACGAGGACCAGAGCGAGACGCCGACGGGCCAGGGCGGTCGCCTGTGCATCAAGTTCCCGTGGCCGGGCATGCTCCGCGGCACGTGGGGCGATCCGGAGAACAAGCGCGTCAAGGAAGTCTACTTCTCGCAGTTCCCGGGCTACTACTTCACCGGTGACGGGTGCCGCCAGGACGAAGACGGCTACTACTGGCTCATGGGCCGCGTCGACGACGTCATCAACATCTCCGGTCACCGCCTCGGTACCGCCGAGGTCGAGTCGGCGCTCGTGTCGCACCCGCTTGTCGCTGAGTCCGCGGTCGTCGGCTTCCCGCACGACATCAAGGGCGAGGGCATCTATGCCTACGTCATCCTGAAGGCCAACGCCGAGGCTTCAGATGACACCGTGTCGATACTTCGCGGTCACGTGCGCTCAGAAATCGGGCCGATTGCGACGCCGGATCACATCCAGCTCGTTCCCGACCTGCCCAAGACGCGTTCCGGCAAGATCATGCGCCGTATCCTGCGCAAGGTTGCCGCCGGAGAACGCGACCTTGAGACGTTCGGCGACACCTCCACGCTGGCCGATCCCTCGGTCGTGCAGAAGATCGTCGACGGCGCGCCTGACGTCGAGTAGGCACGCCACACGAGTCCTCGGGGCCCCGGTCCGCATCGCGCGGGCCGGGGCCTCGACTATGGGCGTTCAGGCACCTTGTCCCGCGGCAGCCGTTGCGCTACTCTCGGACTCGACCTTTAAGCCCAGTCCCGTGAGGCTGGCAAGGGCCGCAGACTCATACCGCAGCAGTGCGCGAACGGCTGCTCGCACCACGATGATGACGTGCCTCCTTGCCGAAGCGGCGGGGAGGCGTCTTTGTATCCGGAGGTGTGTCGGTGGAGTACAGAACCAAGGCGACCGTGATGGACTCGGAGGCGATATCTCGAGCTGTCACCCGAATCGCACACGAGATCCTCGAGGCGAACAAGGGCGCGGGCAACCTCGCGTTCGTGGGAATCGTGACTAGAGGGGCCGCACTCGCCGAGATACTGGCGGCGAAGGTCCTCGAGATCGAAGGTGCGGCCGTTCCGGTCGGTACGCTCGACATCAGCTTCTACCGGGACGACCTTGCCATTCGCCTCTCGCCCGAGGTGCATCGCACGGACATCCCATTCGATGTCGAAGGCCGGGACGTCATCCTGGTCGACGACGTGCTCTTCACTGGCCGAACCATCCGCGCGGCGATGGACGCGATCATGGACTACGGCCGCCCGTGCTCCATCCAGCTGGCCGTGCTGGTCGATCGCGGCCATCGCGAGCTGCCCATCCGTGCGGACTTCGTCGGCAAGAACGTGCCCTCGTCGCGCCGGGAGCGGGTCAAGGTCTACCTGGACGCCACGGACGGTCGCGACGCGGCCGAGATCCTCGAGCGGGCCGAAGGAGGCGAGGCGTAGGTGCTGTCTTCTCGCCACATCATCGATATCCAGGACCTCACGCCGGAGGACATCAAGCTGATCCTGGACACGGCTGACTCCTTCAAGGAGGTCAACCAGCGCCGCATCAAGAAGCTTCCGACGCTGCGCGGCCGCACCATCGTCAACCTCTTCCTCGAGCCCAGCACGCGCACCCGGACCAGCTTCGAGATCGCGGCGAAGCGTCTCTCGGCGGACGGGCTGAACTTCTCGGCATCGACCTCGGCCACGGTCAAGGGCGAGTCGCTTGCCGACACTGCCGAGACGCTCTCGGCCATGGCGTGCGACCTGGTGATCATCCGTCACAAGTACGCCGGCTCACCGCGGTTGCTCACGCGGCACATGGACGCGCACATCATCAACGGTGGCGACGGGATGCACCAGCACCCGACGCAGGCCCTTCTCGACCTGTACGCGATGCGCGAGCGGCTCGGCCACCTCGAGGGGCTCAAAGTCGGCATCGTCGGCGACATCGCGCACTCCCGGGTAGCCGGCTCACTCGTTCCGGCGCTGCGGATGGTCGGCGCGACGCCGGTCCTGGTCGGGCCACCGACGCTCATGCCGGCCCGATGCGACGTGCTCGGTGCGGAGTCGGTCGATACGCTCGACGAGGTCATCGGGGACCTCGACGTCGCCTACATGCTGCGCATCCAGATGGAGCGTGCCGAAGGCATGCCGTTCCCGAGTCTCCGCGAGTACGCACGAATCTGGGGAATGAACCTGAGCCGGCTGTCCAAGATGAAGCCGACGGGCATCGTGATGCATCCCGGCCCGATGAACCGCGGCGTGGAGATCTCCTCGGCGGTGGCCGACAGCGACCGTGCGGTCGTCCTCGATCAGGTCAACGCCGGGGTGGCCGTTCGTATGGCCGCGATGTATCTGCTCCTGGGAGGTGACGAAGGTGGCGTTGCTGCTTAAGAACGGCCGGGTCATCGACCCGAGCGTCGGCCTCGATGCGGTCTGCGACGTCGTGATCCGCGACGGCCGCATCGTCGAGATCGGCGAGGACCTGTCGATTCCGAAGGGCATCACCGTCGAGTGCGCCGAGAAGATCGTCGTGCCCGGCCTGGTCGATGTGCACACGCACCTGCGTGAACCCGGTTACGAGTACAAGGAAGACGTCGAGAGCGGCACCCGCGCGGCGGCCCATGGTGGGTTCACCGCGGTGTGCGCGATGCCGAACACGAACCCGGTGTGCGACGAGGGTGCAGCCGTCCGCTTCCTGGTCGAGCGCGCTGCGGAGCGCGGAAAGGTGCGCGTGCACCCCATCGGCGCCCTCACGGTCGGTCTGAAGGGTGAGGCGCTCGCCGAGTTGGGCGACATGGTCGCGGAGGGTGCGGTCGCCTTCTCCGACGACGGCAAGGGTGTCCAGGACGCGGGAACCATGCGGCGCGTGATGGACTACGCGAGAACCTTCGGCACCACGGTCGTTGCCCATTGCGAAGACGAGGCGCTCGTCGGCAAGGGCGTCGTCAACGAGGGAGCGGTCTCCACGCGCCTCGGCATGGCAGGTTGGCCTTCGGCGGGAGAAGAGATCGCCGTCGCGCGTGACATCGCGCTCGCCGAGCTGACGGGCTGCCGGCTCCATCTGGCGCACGTGTCCACCGCGGGCGCGCTCGAACTCGTTCGCGCGGCCAAGGAGCGGGGGGCAGCGGTGACCTGCGAGGTCACTCCGCACCACCTCTTCCTGACCGAGGACGACTTGAGTGCGGAGTACGACACGAACTTCAAGATGAACCCGCCGCTGCGGACCGAGGCCGACCGGTCCGCGCTCGTCGCGGGCCTCGTCGACGGCACCGTTGACTGCATCGCGACCGACCACGCCCCCCATGCCGCCCACGAGAAGGCGCTCGAGTTCGAACTCGCTCCGTTCGGCACGACGGGCCTGGAGACGGCGCTTCCCCTGGTCATCACGAACCTGATCGCCCGCGGACTCCTTGACTGGGCGGACCTCGTGCGCCTGATGGCGCACGGACCGCGTGCGGCGCTCGGCCTTCCGTCGGTCTCGCTGGTGCCGGGCGCGATCGCCGACATCACCATCATCGATCCTGAGGCCCGCACTGAAGTGACTGCGTCGTTCTTCCAGAGCAAGTCGGTCAACTCGGCATTTCTCGGCGCTACACTTCTGGGAAAGGCGAGCGAGGTCCTGGTCGAAGGACAGTTCGCTCTTCGCAATGGAAGGGTGGTCGACTAGGTGGCCTTGCGCACCGCGCTTCTTGCGCTTGAGGACGGAACGGTCTTCACCGGCACCGCCTGCGGGGCGGATGGCGAGGCCGCCGGTGAGTTGTGCTTCAACACCTCCATGACGGGCTACCAGGAGGTCCTGACCGACCCGAGCTATGCGGGCCAGATCGTCACGATGACGATGCCGCACATCGGCAACTACGGGGTCAACGGTGTCGACATGGAGTCCCGCGGCGTGTTCGCGAAGGGTTTCGTCGTCCGCACCATGTGCGATGAGCCATCAAACTGGCGCTCGGAGGAGTCACTGCCCTCCTTCCTCGAGTCGAGGGGTGTCGTGGCCATCTCCGGCATCGACACGCGGCGCCTCACCCGGCACCTGCGCGAGCGGGGAGCGATGCGCGCGGTCATCTCCACGGTGGAGCGTGACGGCACGGCACTCGCCGCCCGCGCGGCAGCCTCGCCGGGACTCGTCGGCCGGGACCTCGTCGCCGAGGTCGCGACATCTGAGGGCTATCGGTGGGGCTTCGAGGTGCCGCCCGGCTGCGATCTCCCGGTCGACACCGGCATCCTTCCCGTGAATCCGAGCTACCGAGTCGTGGCGATGGACTCGGGCATCAAGTACAACATCCTGCGCCGGCTCGCCGAGAGCGGCTGCGACATCACCGTCCTGCCACCGACCACCTCTGCGGACGAGGTCCTGGCGCTGGAGCCGGACGGCGTCTTCTTCGCCAACGGGCCGGGCGACCCCTCGGCGGTCGGCTACCTCTACGCCACGCTTCAGGGACTGCTCGGCAAGAAGCCCGTCTTCGGGATCTGCCTCGGTCATCAGATGCTCTCGCTGGCCGTCGGGGCGCGAGACGTTCAAGCTCAAGTACGGCCACCGCGGGGGCAACCAGCCGGTGAAGAACCTCCTGACAGGGCAGGTCGAGATCACGAGCCAGAACCACGGCTTCTGCGTCGACTTCGGGAGCATCGGCGAGATCGACCGCGAGGCGAGCGGCGGGCTTGACCTGCCCTCCGACGACCTGGCTGGCTGGGTCGGCGCGGAGGTGGCGCCAGTCGTCGTGTCGGAGCGCTTCGGCCGCGTCCAGCTCACCCACGTGAACCTGAACGACATGACGTCCGAGGGAATCCGGCTGATGGACCTGCCGGCCTTCTCGGTGCAGTACCACCCGGAGGCGGCGCCGGGTCCGCACGACGCCCGCTATCTGTTCTCGGCGTTCATGCGTCTCATGGATGGCCGTTCTGACTACCTGAGCCCGGTCGAGTAGGGAAGAGGGACTCGCATGCCTATCAGCACGATGCTCGTTCCGGTGAGTCTGGACCCGCGCGAGGTCAAGGTCCTGGAGTACGTGTCCGGCCTCGCCGTCCAGTCGGTCAGGCGCGTGATCGTGGCCACGGCCGTGGACCCGTCGGGAATGGAAGCTCCTGTGCTCGCCGCCGAGGTGGATCGTGCGAGGGAACGGCTGGGGGCGACGACCGCCGCCCTGCGGGGGAGTGCCCTGGAGTATGAGGTCCGGGTCGTCACCGGAGAGGCCACCGAATCGATCCTGGCGCTTGCCCAGCAGACCGACATCGACGTCATCTGCTGCGGCACAGAGGGCAAGTCCGTCGTCGAGGCGCTCTTCTCGGGCTCGGTGTCAGAGAAGCTGTTCGCGTCGGGCAAGGTCCGCACGATGACGGTCCGCTACGACCTGCTCGAGGCCGCCGACGATCCGCGGGGGCTTTCGAGCGGGTTCGCGCATCGGCTCGTGGTCCCCACGGACTTCTCGGTGTCGTCAACGCGCGCTTGGCTTTCGGCCATCGAGCGTCCGGCCGAAGCCATCGGCACGCTCCATGCGCTGCACGTGCTCCCGGAAGGCGCGAAGGGCAGCGAACGCCGCGAGGCCGAGGTTCTGCTGGACGGACTGCTCGACATGGCCCACGAACACGACGCGGAGGCCACCTACGAGATCCGCTACGGCGATCCCTCCCAGGTGGTGCTGGACTACCTGGCTGAGGTCGAGGCCACCGGCGTCATCACCGGGCAGCACGGGCGCGGCCGGCTCATGCGCCAGGTCATGCTCGGAGGACTGTCGCTGAGGTTGCTGCGCGAGGCGCCGTGTCCCGTGGTCGTCCAACCGTAGTGACCCGCAACCCGCCCGCCCTGTCAGACCCCGCACACAGGCGCTAAGGAGCAAGATGCCCCGCCGCACAGACATCAGCAAGATACTCGTGATCGGGTCGGGACCGATCGTCATCGGGCAGGCCTGCGAGTTCGACTACTCCGGCGCGCAGGCGTGCAAGGTGCTGCGCGACGACGGCTTCGAGGTCGTCTTGGTCAACAGCAATCCCGCCACGATCATGACCGACCCCGGTCTGGCCGACCGCACCTACGTCGAGCCCATCACGCCGGAGTTCGTCGAGAAGATCATCGCCGCCGAGAGACCCGACGCGCTGCTGCCCACGCTGGGCGGACAGACCGGGCTGAACTGCGCGGTCGCACTGGCGGAGGCCGGGATCCTGGAGGAGTACGGCGTCGAGCTCATCGGCGCCAAGCTCGAGGTCATCAAGAAGGGCGAGGACCGCAAGCTCTTCGCCGAGGCCATGGAGCGCATCGGGCTCGACGTGCCGCGCGGGGGCTACGCCTACAGCGTCACCGACGGAGAGGTGCTTGCTGCCGAGATGGGCCTGCCGTGCGTGGTGCGGCCGTCCTTCACCATGGGCGGCGCGGGCGGCGGAATCGCCTACAACATCGACGAGCTGCGAGACATCGTCGCCCACGGAGTCGCCTTATCCCCGATCGGCGAGGTGCTGATCGAGGAGAGCGTGATCGGCTGGAAAGAGTTCGAGATGGAGGTCATGCGCGACGTCAACGACAACACCGTCATCGTGTGCTCCATCGAGAACGTCGATCCCATGGGCGTCCACACCGGGGATTCGATCACCGTCGCTCCTGCGCAGACCCTCACCGACCGCGAGTACCAGGCGATGCGCGATGCCTCGATCGCGATCCTGCGGGAGATCGGGGTCGAGACCGGCGGCTCGAACGTCCAGTTCGCCGTCAATCCCGAGAACGGCCGCATGACGGTGATCGAGATGAACCCGCGCGTGAGCCGCTCGAGCGCCCTCGCATCCAAGGCGACGGGGTTCCCGATCGCCAAGATCGCTGCGAAGCTCGCCGTGGGTTACACGCTCGACGAGATCGACAACGACATCACGCGCGTGACGCCCGCGTGCTTCGAACCGAGCATCGACTACACCGTCGTCAAGGTGCCGCGATGGGCCTTTGAGAAGTTCCCCGGCACGGACGAGACCCTGACGACCCGCATGAAGTCGGTCGGCGAGGCCATGGCCATCGGACGCACGTTCGAAGAGGCGCTCTCCAAGGCGTTCCGGTCGCTTGAGAACGGCCGCTCCGGCCTCGGCTCGGACGGCAAGGACCGCTTCGACGAGAACAAGTTCGACGAGCGCCTCGCCGTACCCAACGAGTCGCGGCTCTTCTACGTCGCCGAGGCGTTCCGCCGCGGCCGCACCATCGACGACCTGTTCACGCTCACGCGGATCGACCCATGGTTCCTGCGGGGGATCCGCCACCTGACGGACGCCGAGAATGCGCTGCGCGGGAGAACCCTTGACGCGCTCTCCGCCGACGATCTGCGCGCCGCCAAACGAATCGGGCTCTCCGACGTGCAGATCGCGTTCCTCACGGGGGCGACCGAGGCGAGCGTGCGCGCCGTTCGCAAGGCGCTGCGGGTCCGTCCGACGTTCAAGTCGGTCGACACCTGCGCCGCCGAGTTCGCGGCCTCGACGCCCTACTACTACAAGACGTACGAGGACGAGGACGAGGTCGCCCCCTGCGACCGGCCCAAAGCGATGATCCTGGGCGCCGGTCCCAACCGCATCGGCCAGGGCATCGAGTTCGACTACTGCTGCGTGCACGCCGCCTACGCGCTCTCCGAGCTCGGCTACGAGACCATCATGGTCAACTGCAACCCCGAGACCGTCTCGACCGACTACGACACCTCGGACCGCCTCTACTTCGAGCCGCTCACGTTCGAGGACGTCATGGACATCGTCGACGCCGAGAACCCCGCCGGGGTCGTCGTGACGTTCGGCGGCCAGACGCCGCTCAAGCTCGCGCACGCGCTCGAACGCGCCGGCGTCCCCATCATGGGAACGCTACCGGAGGCCATCGACCTGGCCGAGGACCGCAAGCGCTTCTCGGCGATCCTGGACGAGCTCGAGATCGCCTACCCATCCGCGGGCACCGCGAACAGCCTTGCCGAGGCGATCGAGGTCGCGGGACGCATCGGCTTCCCGCTCCTGGTCCGTCCGAGCTACGTGCTCGGCGGGCGCGGGATGGTCATCGCCTACAACGAGCAGTATCTCGAGAAGTGCATGGCCGAGGCGGTCCAGATATCGCCCGAACACCCCGTGCTGCTCGACCGGTTCCTCGAGGGCGCGATCGAAGTCGATGTCGACGCCGTGTGCGATGGAGTCGACGTCTACGTCGGCGGGGTCATGGAGCACATCGAGGAGGCGGGGATCCACTCGGGAGACTCCGCGTGCTCGATCCCGCCCTTCACGCTCACCGAGACGATCGTCAAGCAGATCCGGGCTCACGCGCGCGATCTCGCGCTGCGTCTCGGCGTCCGCGGTCTGATGAACGTGCAGTTCGCCGTGAAGGACCAGCTCGTCTACGTGCTCGAGGTCAATCCCCGCGCGTCTCGGACGGTTCCGTTCGTCTCCAAGGCCACCGGTGTGCCGCTCGCGAAGGTCGCGGCCCGCGTCATGGCGGGAAGCAAACTTGCCGAGATGGACCTTCCGGCCGACGACCGCGAGCCGCAACGCTTCTGCGTCAAGGAGGCGGTCATGCCCTTCGGCCGGTTCCCCGGCGCCGATTCCGTCCTCGGTCCGGAGATGAAGTCGACCGGAGAGGTCATGGGCGTTGCCGTCGACTTCCCGGCCGCCTACGCCAAGTCACAGCTCGCGATCGACTACTCGCTTCCCACCTCAGGGACGGCGTTCGTCTCGGTGTGCGACCGCGACAAGCGGCAGATCGTCTCGCTCGTCAAGCACCTGCAGATGCTCGGCTTTTCGATCATGTCGACGCGGGGGACAGCCAAGGCGCTGCGGGCGGCCGGAATACCCGTGACCGAGGTCCTCAAGAAGCATGAGGGCCGGCCCAACGTCATCGACCGCATCGCCAACGGCGAGGTCCAGCTCGTGATCAACACGCCGTTCGGCCAGGAGACCCGTTCCGACGGCTACCACCTGAGAGCTGCGGCCATCCGACACGGCATCACCAACATCACCACGCTTCCGGCCGCTATGGCCATCGTGCAGGCCATCGAGGCGGTCAAGGAAGGGCGTCTCGATGTCCACGCGCTGCAGGACTTCGCTGCGTGGGATGCAGACGACGCGCGCAAGGCCGAAGGCCACGCCAGCGGAGCGGATCCGGCGTGACCGGCCGCGGCGGCAGGCCCACGATCGAGACGGTGACCGTTGTCGTCAACGACCGGCTCGCCGAGGGCGTCGGGTTGATGGTGTTGCATGCACCGCGGGTCGCTGCCGCCGTGCAGCCCGGCCAGTTCGTGCACCTCAGGCTCGGGACGAGGGCCGAGACCATCCTGCGACGTCCGTTCTCCGTGCATCGCGCGGCCGGAGACCACATCGAGCTGCTCTACCAGGTTCTCGGCGCCGGGACGCTGCTCATGGCCGAGAAGAAGCCCGGCGATACGTCCATGGACGTCGTCGGTCCGCTCGGCCACGGCTGGGTGGTCCCGGACGGACTCACACACGCGCTGCTGGTGGCCGGCGGGCTCGGCGCTGCACCCCTCGGGTTGCTGGCCGAGCGTCTTGCCGAGCGGGGAGTCGCGGTGTCGGTGGCTCAGGGTGCCCCGACGGCCGATCGGCTCGTGGCGCGTGAGCTCTTCGAGCGAGTCGCCCGCGTGGTGGAAGTCGCGACCGACGACGGCTCGGCGGGGGAGTGCGGTCTGGTCACGCTGCCGGTGGCGCGGCTGCTCTCACGAGAGCGTTTCGACATCGCCTACACCTGCGGTCCTGAGGCCATGCAGCGCGCGGTCGCGGGGATGCTCGCACAGGCCGGCGTACCCTGCCAGGTCTCGCTCGAGCGCCTCATGGCGTGCGGCATAGGGGCGTGCCTGTCCTGCGTGGTGACGACCGCGGTCCGGACTCAAGCGGGCATGCGTCGACGGACCGGTCTTCGATGCCGAGGAGGTGCTTTGGGATGCGTCGCAGATACCGCCGAAGCACTAGGCCCCCTGTCGCCGTGGGGACCGCGCCTTCCGCCTGCCTGCCGGGACTGTCGCAACGGCCGGCCGACCATCGGGTCGGTGCGCCGATGCAGGGGTCAGGTGGACGGCCATGAGCATGGACGTCGACTTGAGCGTGAGAATCGGGTCTCTCGAGCTTGCCAACCCTGTGATGACCGCCTCGGGCACCTTCGCATCGGGGAGGGAGTTCGCGCAGTTCATCGACCTTTCGCGCCTTGGGGCGATCGTGACGAAGGGCGTCTCCTCAGAGCCGTGGCCGGGCAACGCCAGTCCGCGGGTGGCCGAGACGGCCAGCGGCATGCTCAACTCCATCGGCCTGCAGAACCCCGGTGTCGAATCGTTCATCGACAACGACCTGACCTGGTTGTCGGCGCAGGCCCCCCGAACGCCGGTCATCGTGAACGTGAGCGGACACAGCGTCGATGACTACGTGAGGGTGATCGAGCGGCTCGAGGACCAGCAGGTCGTGTCCGCTTACGAGGTCAACATCTCCTGCCCCAACGTGGATGAGGGGGGTATGGCGTTCGGCACCGACTGCGCCTCGGCGGCGCGCGTCACGGCCGCGTGCAGAGCTGCGACAAGTCGCACGCTGATCGTCAAGCTCAGCCCCAACGTGACCGACATCGTCTCGATCGCCCGCTCGGTCGAAGCTGAGGGGGCGGACGGCGTGTCGCTCATCAACACGCTGCTTGGCATGGCGATCGACGCCTCGACGCGCGGCCCAAACTGGCTCGCGTGGTGGGCGGACTTTCCGGACCGGCGATCAAGCCCGTCGCCCTGCGGATGGTATGGCAGGTCGCGGCCGCCGTCGGCATCCCGGTCATCGGGATGGGCGGCGTGCGCGACGGCGAGGATGCCGTCGAGTTCCTGCTCGCCGGCGCGAGTGCCGTGGCGGTCGGCACCGCCAACTTCGTCGACCCCACGGCGGCGATTCGCGTTCTCGACGGTCTGGGAGAGTACTGTCGCGAGCACGGCGTGAGCCGAGTCGCGGAGCTGGTGGGAGCGTTGGAGTCGTGAGGGAGTTCGTCAGAGCAGTTCATGTCGAACTTCTCCCGGCCGATGGAGCCCGGTCGCGAGCTCGATACCGCCGCGGTACAGGATCCCGTTCTTCATCGCGCTTGCGGTCGTCTCCCTCATCGTGCTGGTGCTTCTGGTGCGGTTCGTCGTGGTTCCGGGCATCAATGCCCAGCAGAGCGGCGCCGCCGGCGCCCGTGAGTCGGGTTCAACGAAGTGACCGAGGAGGCTGTCGTGCCCTCTGATGACCGAGTCATCGTCGCGCTTGACCTGCCGCGCACGGAGGCCGTTGCGCTGGCGACCGCACTGCGGGGACGCGTCGCATGGCTGAAGGTCGGCATGACACTGTTCTACGCCGAGGGACCGCGGATCGTCTCCGAGCTCACAGACCAGGGATTCGAGGTGTTTCTCGATCTCAAGCTCAACGACATCCCGCACCAGGTCGGGGGCGCTGCGGCAGCGATCGCTCGGCTCGGCGTGGGGATGTTCACCGTGCACGCATCCGGCGGCCTGACCATGATGCGCGCGGCGGTCGAGTCATCACGGCGTGCCGCCGAGGAAGCTGGTCATCCCGCGCCCGCCGTACTGGCGGTGACCGTGCTGACGAGTACGGGCGAGTCCGGACTGAACGAGGTCGGGATTCCCGCGTCGCCGGCCGAGCAGGTCGCGCGTCTCGCGAGACTCGCGTGCGAGGCGGGCGTCGACGGACTCGTCTGCTCGCCCAACGAGGCCGCCGCCATGCAGAACCATCGTCGGCGAGGACCGCTTGGTCGTCACGCCCGGCGTCCGGCCGTCGTGGGCCGAGACCGGGGACCAGGCCCGGATAGCGACGCCACGCGCAGCACTCGAGGCCGGCGCGAGTCACCTGGTGATCGGCCGCCCGATAACGGCGGCCGCCGACCCGACCGTAGCTGTGGACCGGATACTCAGTGAGATTGAAGGGATCGACCGATGACACCATTGTCTGACGATCAGATACTCCGAGCATTGACCGAGGCGGACGCCATTCGCGCGGGTCATTTCGTCCTGACGAGCGGCCGGCACTCGGGCACCTACGTGCAGTGCGCGCGGTTCCTCGAGGACCCCGCGTTGACCACTTCGCTCGCGCAGACGGCTGTGGACAGGCTTCCCGCAGGTCTGAATGTCGATATGGTGGCTGCTCCCGCGGTTGGAGGACTCATCATCGGCTTCGCCGATCGCCCAGGCGCTAGGGGTCAAGTTCATCTTCAGCGAGCGCGAAGGGGGAGACATGGTGTTCCGCCGGTCGTTCGAAGTGCCCGCTCAGGCGCCCGCGTTCTGGTGGTGGAGGACGTGGTAACCACAGGTGGGAGCGTTGGCGAGGTCGTTGACCTCGTGCGGTTTGCCGGCGGGGAGGTCGTCGGCGTCGTCTCGATCATCGATCGCGGCGGTGACAGAAAGTTCACCGCGCCGTTCTGGCCTCTACTTTCACTTGAGGTCGAGTCTTGGGACGCCTCCGAGTGTGTCCTTTGTGCCGATGGGCTCCCCGTCACATCGCCCGGAAGTCGCAGAATCTCGTCTTGACGCTTGGCATCGCCGCAGGTCAGGCGTAGCATGGGGCAGCGTTTGGATTGACTGCACCGCCGCCGACTGCCAACCTAGACGGCACTGCGGCATCCAACGCTCCGCATGTGAGACGAGGAGGAACCATGGCACTTCCGACCCTGTCCGACGCCGACCGGCGTGCTGCGCTCAAGAAGGCAGCCGCGGCTCGGCAGAAGCGAGCGGCGCTCCGCGCTGAGATCAAGAGCGGCAAGTTGTCGTTCGCAGACGTCATGAAGAAGTCAGACGATCCGGTCGTCGCCAGGATGAAGGTCTCCACGCTCTTGGAGTCGCTTCCCGGCTACGGCAAGGCCAAGGCCCACAAGGTCATGACCGAGCTCGAGATATCCGAGAGCCGTCGCGTGCAGGGCCTGGGTGCCCGTCAGCGCGAGCACCTGCTCGAGCGCCTCGGTTAGCATCGCCGTTTCCGGTACGACGCCACGGCGGCGCCGCGTACCGGACGGCGCAGCGATGCGCACAGGGAACCTCTTCATCATCTCCGGGCCGTCCGGCGCCGGAAAGGGAACGCTTGTCCGGGAGCTGTGCCGGCGGGTCGACGACGTCTGGGTGTCGGTCTCGGTGACCACTCGGGCCGCTCGACCGGGCGAGGTCGAAGGTCAGCACTACTTCTTCGTCTCGGACCGGGAGTTCGACCGGCTTCGCGACTGCGAGGGACTGCTTGAGTGGGCCGAGGTCCACGGAAGCCGCTACGGCACGCCCAGGGCCGCCGTCGAGGCCGAGGTACGCTCGGGCCGGCAGGTCATCCTCGAGATCGATCCGCAAGGTGCTTTTCAGGTCAAGTCTCTCGTGGATGACTCGATCCTGGTGTTCGTCATGCCCCCCAGCTGGGAGGAGCTGCAGCGCCGCCTCGAGGGCCGGGGGAGTGAGACGAAGGCGCAGGTGGGAACCCGTCTGGAGACCGCCAAACACGAGCTCGAGCTTGTGGGGGAGTATGATCATGTGGTAATAAACGACGATGTGTCGCGAGCCACCGACGAACTCGTGAGCATTATCGACTCGTATGCCAACCGACCGGAAGCCTGAGGTCTCATGTCTGTCATCAATCCCCCGATCGACGATCTTCTCGCCACCGTGGACTCCAAGTACACGCTGTGCATCATCTCGGCCAGGCGCGCCCGCCAGATCAACGACATGGTCCACGGCGTCCGCGACCAGGCTCTCCTGACGATGCCGACGAGCGAGATCGCCAAGATCACGAGCACCAAGCCGCTGTCTCTGGCACTTGAGGAGATCGCGGGCGGCGACGTCGTCCTACGAGCGTGTCGAGGACAGCTACAAGTAGGCGGAGCGCCTCGTGTTCGAGCGCGCCTGTCTTGTTCGCTATCACGAGATCGGCCTCAAGGGCCGAAACCGTGCCCAGTTCGAGCGCCGGTTCCGAGAGAATCTCGGGGCGGCGCTCGTCGGCTTCCCCGTGTCTCGGGTCGAGCGGATCGCCTCGCGAGTCGCCGTTCGCGTCACCGACCCCGACGCGGCGTCGGCGGTAGCCGAGCGCATCGCACAGATTCCCGGAGTGCAGTCCGTCTCGCCCGCGTTCCGAGTTCCGCGCTCGCAAGACGATATCGAGAGTGCGGCCCTGCTCGCGATACGGGAGGCCGGTGCGTTCTCGACCTTCAGGGTGGAGTCGCACCGGTCCAACACCGACTATCCGGTACCCAGCATGGAAACGAATCGCATCGTCGGTGCGTTCCTTCAGCGAGAGACTGGGGCAGGCGTGAACCTCTCGGCACCCGATGTGACCGTGCGCATCGACGTGGTGCAGGGGAGTGCGTACGTCTCCTCCCGTGAGATCACGGGTGTCGGGGGACTGCCGGTGGGGATGTCCGGCCGGCTCGTGGCGCTTCTCTCGGCGGGTATCGACTCACCGGTGGCGTGTTGGCGCATGATCCGGCGAGGCGCACTCGTCGCGGCGGTCCACTTCTCGGGCCGCCCGCAGACCAACGACGCGAGCGAACGACTGGTGTTGGCACTGGGCGACCGTCTCGCGCTCACGGGCGGGCTCGCCCGCATCTACATCGTGCCGTTCGGTGACCTTCAGCGCGAGATATCCCTCATGTGTCCGCCCGATCTCCGCATTCTGCTCTATCGGCGCTTGATGCTGGTGATCGCGGAGCGAATCGCGCGTACCGAGAGGGCGAAGGCACTGGTGACGGGGGAGTCACTCGGCCAGGTCGCCTCGCAGACCCTGGAGAACATCGCCGCTGTCGATGGAGTGGCATCCCTGCCGGTCCTGCGCCCGCTCATCGGAAGCGACAAGCTCGAGATCATCACCGACGCCCGCCGAATCGGTACCTACGAGCTGTCCACAACCGCCCACACCGACTGTTGCACGCTCTTCATGCCGCGGACGCCCGAGACCCATGCCCGGATCGCGGAGGTGACTGCGGCCTGGGAAGCTCTCCCGCACGAGCGGATGGTCGACGACGCCCTTGGCACGATGACGTGGACGGACTTCGGTGGGCGAGGCTATCGGCCGCCGAGAGCGTGGCCCACGGCGCCCTCCGCAGGCGGCGGGCAGGCAGCCTCGAGAGCGGGCGAGGGGATAGCGCCGTGACACGGCTCCGGATCCTCGCACTCGAACCCTACTACGGCGGAAGTCACCGCGCGGTCCTCGACGGACTCGTGGCCGGCGTCGACGCTGACTGGACGCTGCTGACACTTCCGGCTCGCAAGTGGAAGTGGCGCATGAGGGGCGCGGCGATGACGATGGCGACCGAGTCGGCACGTCTCGCGATGGCGGCCGGCTCAGCGCAGGAACCCTCCGGCAGGCCGTTCGACCTCATCTTCGCATCGACGTTCCTGAACCTCGCGGAGTACCGCGGTATCGTCGGCGGCAGCCTTGCCGCAGTCCCCGCTGTCGTCTACTTCCACGAGAACCAGCTCGTGTACCCCAACCGCCACACAGCCGAGTGGGACTTCCAGTTCCCCCTCACCAACATCACCTCGGCGCTGTCGGCGGAGGCCTGCGTGTTCAATACCGCGTGGAACCTGGAGGCCTTTCTCGACGCGATACCCGGCTTCCTGCGGGAGTTCCCCGATCATCACCCCGTCGGTGTGGCCGAGACGATTCGCGAGAAGTCCTGCGTCATCGCTCCGCCCTTCGACCCTGCGGTGTTCGATGCGTGTCCGGTGACTCGTGGCTCCAGCACCAGGATCGCGTGGCCCCACCGGTGGGAGCACGACAAGAACCCCGACGAGTTCTTCTCGGCGGTGGCGCGCCTTGCCGAGGAGGGACTCGATTTCGAGGTCGTGGTCGCCGGGCAGTCCTTTCGCGACATCCCCGAGGCGATCCTGGAAGCGGAACAGACGCTGGGGAGCAGGCTCGTACACATCGGACAGCCTCGGACGCGCGGCGACTACGCCGGGCTCCTGTCGAGCTCTGACGTCGCGGTCTCGACAGCGGTGAACGAGTTCTTCGGGATCGCCATGGTCGAAGCCTCGTACGCTGGCTGCATGCCGCTCGTGCCCGACCGGCTGGCATACCGCGAGCTCTATCCGGCTCGGTTCCGCTATTCCGGTGTGGACGAACTCACGTCGCGGCTCCGGGAGTGCGTGGTGCGCCGACCCGTGCCGCTCCAGGCCCGGGCGCTCGCCGAGCGGTTCACGTTCGAACGACTGGTGTCGGAGTACGCGCGCCGATTCGCCGAAGTCGCCGAGCGCGGGCCCCGCTGAACCGGGAAGTGCAGCCGGCGCTCAGACGCCCAGAGCCGAAGCGACTGCTTCTCCGAACTGCTCGGCGGCCTCGGGGCCGTTGCCGGTCACGATGTTTCCCGTCCGCCGTCACAGGCTCACCCGTCCACAGCGCGCCGTGCGCAACCAGATCGGACTCCTGCGACGGAAACGCGGTCGCGCGAACGCCCTTCAGCAGCCCTGCTCGGGCCAGTGTTGACGGAGCGATGCAGATGGCGGCGAGTACGCGGCCGCTGAGCGCCTGCGTCGTCGCCAGCCGGTGCGCGTCAGGGTCATCGAAGAACACCTGGGCCCCCGCACCTCCGACGAACACCACGGCATCCCATTCAAGATCGAGCGCATCGACGACCGAGAGCGTGGCCGTGGCGTGCATCCCAAGCTTTCCGATACACTCTCCAGGCGCCACGCTCGCTGTTGTCACGGACACACCGTGCGCTTCGAGCACTCGTTTCGGTTCGGCGTACTCCTCGTCCCTGAAGACGGTCGGGGCGATGACCATGAGCGTTGTCGTCATGTCAGTGCTCCTTTGCGCGTTGCGGATCGAGTCACCGATCATGATAGGCCCTGAGACGCACCGGCAGGCGTCCACCGAGCCGCTACCGCATTCTCGATAGAAAGGCTCTGCCGATGCAATCGTGGGTCCGCATTCGCGACTTCCTGACCAGCAGGTGGTTCATCAAGACCGCATTCCTCGTGTACTTTCTCTTCGCCTGCGTGCAACTTATGCGCTTCGCCGCGTGGACGAGGGGCACGGGTCCCTACGTCGGTCGCCCCGAGGCTCCCGCCGGTCTGCTCCCGGTCGGTCACTTCACGAGTTTCTTCGGGATGGTGCGAGGCGGGGGATGGGACGTCCTGCTCCCGGCGGGCCTCGTCATAATCATCGGGGCGTTGGCGGTCTCCCTGTTCTTCAAGCGCGGCTTCTGCGGTTGGATCTGTCCGCTCGGCACCGTGTGGGAGGCCTTCGCGTCCGCAGGACGCAGACTGATGGGGAAGAACATCCGCGTTCCCCGTTGGCTCGACCTCGCCGGGCGCACGTTTCGCTACATCCTCAGCGCGCTGATCGTATTCATGCTGTTGGTCGTCGTGCCCGTCAGCGAGGCGGTCAACTTCAGGCTGCTTCCCTACATGTGGGTCGCCGATATCAAGACGATATCGATGATGATCCAGCCCGTGTACCTGCTCGTGATCCTGTTCGCCGGCCTTCTCTCGCTGCTGTTCGGTCCGGTCTGGTGCCGGTACCTGTGTCCCGTCGGTGGCATCTACAGTGCCGTGGGGGAGCTGTCACCCTGCAAGGTCGTCCGTAACGACGATGCCTGCATCCACTGCAGCCGCTGCGACAAGGTGTGTCACGCGTTCGTACGAGTAGAGGCGTCGAGAACTGTGAACGATACCGAGTGCGACGGCTGTATGGACTGCGTGAAGATCTGCCCCGCCGAGAACTGCCTTGAAGCCAGGGCCGTCGGCCGGGTCGTCATCGCTCCTTGGGTCTGGCCGGTTCTGGCGGTCGGGCTGTGGCTGGCGATATTCGGCGTCGCCTACATCACCGGCAACTGGAAGTCGCCGATCCCGCCCGAGCAGTTCAAGGCGGCGGTCCAGTCCGGGATTCTCGAACAATCGAGCATGCCCCAGTAGAGCGCTGCAGGCATGTCTTCTCGGAATGGGTGCGTGGTACCATGTACACAAAGTTGTGTACATCGTGCCGTCGGCGTTCGTGCGGCTCTTCCGGGAGGGGTAGTCGGCATGCTTGAGACCACGCTGGTGAAGGACGGGATCGACGCCAGGCTCGCCGAGTTCCGCGTGCGCCTCTCGACGATGAAGGGCGCGGATCGCTACTTCTACCTGCAGCCCACCGTCGGTCCGGTCAACCATCGGGTGACCATGGCAGATGGTCGCGAGATGGTCATGCTCGCGTCCTACAGCTACCTCGGCCTGATCGGCCATCCTCGCATCGACGCTGCCGCCCAGCGCGCGATCGACGAGTACGGCACGGGCGCGGGAGGAGTGCGGCTTCTCACGGGGACGAGCGACCTGCACGTCGCTCTCGAGTCCCGCATCGCAGCGTTCACCCACAGGGACGACGCGTGCGTCTATTCGAGCGGCTACGTCACCAACGTCGCGATAGTCACGGGACTCACGGGTCCCGGGGACTTGATACTCATGGACAAGCTCGACCACGCGTCGATCGTCGACGGTGCGCTGCTGTCCGGGGCGAAGTGGCGCACCTATCGGCACAATGACATGGATCACCTTGAGAAGCTGCTCGCTGCTGCGCAGGGTGAGTACAACACCGTTCTCGTGGTAGCGGACTCCGTCTTCTCGATGGACGGCGACATCATGGATCTTCCTTCCACGAAGGCGTTGTGCGAGCGGTACGGAGCGCGCCTGATGGTTGACGAGGCGCACTCCATCGGATCGCTGGGGGCGACCGGCCACGGCATCGAAGAGCATTTCGGCATGGTGGGGTCCATCGACCTGAAGATGGGGACGCTCTCCAAGTCGATTCCCAGCATCGGCGGTTATCTGGCGGCCGACGGTGACGTCGTCGACTACCTGCGGCACTACTCGCGTCCGTTCATCTTCTCGGCTGCACTGCCGCCGGCTTCGACGGCCGCTGCGCTCGAGGCCTTCAACGTGATCGACGACGAGCCCTGGCGCGTGGCCGAGCTGCACAGGATCCAGGACCTCTACACCGGTGGCCTGAAGTCGCAGGGCTGGAACACCATGGATTCGACGACATGCGTCGTGCCCGTCCTGGTGGAGGATGAGGGCCTGACCATGGACCTCACGCGCATGCTCTTCGACCGAGGCGTGTTCGTGTGTCCGATCGTGCACCCCGCGGTGCCCCGCGGCAGCGACCGGCTTCGGACCTGCCTGATGGCCACCCACACCGAAGAGGACATCGAGTTGGTTCTTGCGGCGTTCTCTGAGGCCGGCAAGGAGCTCGGGCTCATCTAGGCGTAGCCCCGCAACGTCTCGGGCGGGTTCGCTATACTCGCTTGCGTACGCCTGACGGGGTACGCACTTCTGAGCCGATGCCGGGGGGTTGCATGGTCGTTGTAGCTCTGCCGACTGAGCTGCTCGGAACATCGCATGATGCCGAGCGCACGGCGGTCTGTGGCGCCCACCTCGGAGACCGGCTGTGAGCGTTCGCGAAGGAGCGGGCCGAGACGCCTTCGCCGGCCGCGTCGTCGCGCTGTGCTGGTTGTGTCTGGGACTGCTGTGCGCCGGGTACATCGTGGCTCGTTCGTCGTCAGCGCCCGGTATGCTCGCTGCCGCGCAGTGCATCTTCCTGGTGCCGGTCGTCGGATCGGCGCTGCTGACACTCGAGGCGTACCGTATCGGACCTGTCGGAGATGAGCGCCGAGTCTGGGGCCTGCTGTCGGTGGCCGCTTGGCTTCTTGTGGGCAGCGAGAGCTACTACGCGTGGTATCAGCTGACGGTCAATCCCTCCGGGCCGGCCGCCCCGTCATTCAACGACGTCCTCAACGTCGCCGCCGCTGGCACGTTCCTCGTTGTTCTCAGCATCTCTTCGGGTCTGGCCAGATACCCGGTGATGGCTCGGATGAGGTTCTACTCCGATGCTCTTGCAGTCGTTTCCCTCAGCCTGATGGTGCTGTTCCGCTTCTGGTCCGGTGACCTCGCAGGTCGGTTCGGCTGGCGCGAAGCGGTGCTCTGGGCCACGTACACGTTCTTCGGCGTGGCAGTGCTCGGCGCACTCGTCTGGCTCGGCTCGGGTTTGCGTGCGTCCGCGCACGATCAACGACGGAACCTCATGGTCGGCGCCTCTGTCGGCGTGTTCGCGATCGGAATCATTCTTGCGCCGTTCGCGCAGGGAGCTGCAGGGAATTCCGGTAGCGCCCTCGGCCCGAGCGCGGTCCTCATGAACGCGCTGTTTCTGATCGGCTACTGCTTGATGGCTATCGCTGCCGTGATGCGCATCCTGGACCGACGGCAGCCCTGGCAGTCGGTCATGTCCCGACCCCGGGCGGCGGAGTCCGAGAGGACAACCGGCATCATGTCGCTGGCCGTGCTGATGGCGGTGTGCGCGGCCGGTGTGTGGGCGTTTCAGGCCCCCACCACCCAAGAGAGCACTGTGTACGCAGTGTTGGGAGTGGCTGCCACGCTGGCGATGGTGGCGCGGACCGCGGCCCTCACCTACGAGACCGGGGCGCTTCAAGTCAGTGCTCGCACGGACCCGCTCACCGGGGTCGGCAGCCGGACCGCCTTCGATGAGGAGCTGGAATCGAGAGTCCTGCTGAGGCGCCGAGTGCGCGAGCCCTTCGTGCTCGCCCTTGTGAACCTGGACGATTTCACTCGGGTCAACGAGGCGCTCGGACGGGGCGCGGGCGATGCCGCGCTCGTGCGGGTGGGCGCGGTCATGAAGAGGGCGGGCGGACGGGCAGGTCGAGGTCTTCAGGCTTTCCGGCGACGAATTCGCGCTCATCGTCGGCGGCATGGGGGTTCGCGATCGCCTGCCCCTCGGCACCACCTTGCTCGACGCGATCTCCGGCGTGGACCTGGATCGAGGTCTGCGCATGTCGGCCTCTGTGGGGGTCACCTCATGCGAGGACGAGGACTGCACCAGTGACTCTCTCTTGCGTGAAGCTGACGCCGCTCAGGTGTGGGCCAAGTTCCACGGGAAGGGTCGGGTCGTCGTTCACGACGAACGGATCGTACATGCCCTGGGGATCGAGGAACGCATTCGCCTTACCGACGTGCGACTGCACTACGACGTCGCACGCGCCTTGGCGGCCACCGCTGACGCCCGAGACTCCCGGAGTTTCTATCACTCGAGGAATGTCTCTGCTCTGGCCGTGCTGCTGGGGGAAGCAGCGGGGCTGAGCGATAGTCAGCTGGGAGCCCTGGAGATAGCCGCCATGTTGCACGACATCGGGCAGATCGCCCTGCCGGACGAGATCGTGGTCGGTCCGCTCACGCCCGCGAGGCGAATCGCTGCCCGTGAGCACGCCGTTCTGGGGGCGCAGCTCGTGCAGTCCATGAACGCGCCGTCGGTTTCGGCCGCCGTGCGTGGCCACCACGAGCGTTGGGACGGCGGCGGTTACCCCGACGGACTGGCGGGTGAGGAGATTCCCGTCGAGGCCCGGATCATCGCGCTTGCGGACGCCTACGACGGCATGACTTCGGGCCGGCGCAGCGGGACGGCAATGTCGCGCGCGGCCGCCCTTCAGGAGATCGACCACGCGCTCGGGACGCGGTTCGATCCCGGCCTTTCCGAGGAGTTCATTCGGTTGGTCGGCACCACCTCCGCGCTCGGTTGGTCCGAGGAGTGGGCGGTGCTTGAATGAGCGACCTCTCTCGGAAGCACGCATTCATCAGGACGCTTGCGTGGAGTATCTATGGCTTGATGCTCGCGTCGGCGGTGCTGGTGCACGAGAGCGGTCTTCCCGACGCAACCAGGATGCGGCTCGGTGACGCGTTGCTCTACCTTCTACCGATCGCGGCAGCCCTTGTGGGGGCGCTCTGGCTCGGCCGTCGAACGAGCGGCGTTGAGCGCCGGCTGTGGGTCCTGATCGCAGGAGTCAGCGTCTTGGTGTTGTTGTCCGAGATCTACTTCACGTGGTACGCCACGACGATCGACGCCCGTGGGCCGGAGTATCCCGGTGTCTTCCAGGCACTTCAGCTCCTGGCCGTCGTTCTCGGCGTGTGGGTGATGGCCACCATGACCACCTTCGGGTCAGCCCCCTTGCGATCAGTCTTCCGGTTCGCGTGCGACGTGTTCGGCGGGCTCATCGTCGTGGCCACGGTCTGCTACTGGTTCTTCATTCTCCCGGTGTTCCGCACCGTGGCCGGAGCCACATGGCAGGCAGCCGCAGTCTCCGCCATCTATCCCGTCGTCGGGCTGATGATCGTCGTCGTCATGAGTCTGGCGACCGGGCGCTGGCGAACGTACCACTGGCGCTCATGGGAGCGTCTCATCGCTGCCGCGTTTCTCCTCTATGGCGCAGGACTGATGGTCTCTCCGATGGCAGTCGTCCAAATGAGGGAGGGGTCCGACCCGCAGGGGTCCATCTTGGTGACGGCGGCTCTCGGATTCGGGTACTACCTGCTGGTCATGGCGATCGTCTACCGCCTCACGGCGCCGAAGGGTGAGGGCATGGCGGAGCCCTGGTTCTTCCCTCGTCGCGGACCGGTGTGGTTTCCGGCGGTGTATCCCGTCTTGCTTGCAGCGGCGCTCCCGGTCATCGGCATCGCGGCGTTGCGAATCGGTGAAGACCCGCAGGGGATTCCGGTGACCATCGCCGCGGTCACCCTTGCCGTCCTGCTGGTCGTCCGGTCGTGGCTGGCGAGTAGCGAGAGGGCCCTCCACAGCCTGTCCGCGAGTACCGACTCGGTATCAGGTGCCTACAACTACCGGTACCTGAAGCAGCGGCTTGCGCAAGACCTCGTGTACTCGCAGGCGGCCGGGGCCCAAATCGCTGTCATCACGATCGGCATCGATGGCCTGAGCTCGATCTCGCACGTCGGAGGGCGGACCGAAGCCGACCGGGTCATCGCCGCCGCAGCGGCGGCCATCAGGGGGGAAGCGCACGGCGATACCACCCTGTGCCGGGCTGCTGGCGACACCTACGTCGTGATCGCGAGAGGGCTCGGGGTCACGGGTGCATCCGAGCTCGCGCAGCGGGTCGTCGAGACTGCGAGCCGATCCGTCAAGACAGCGGGCGCCCAAGCGGGCTTCTCGGCCGGGATCGCGGTGTCGCCGGCTCACGGGAGCCTCGCGGACGACTTGATCGCCCATTCGGGAGAGGCACAAGTGCTCGCGGGATCGACGGAAGGCGGGGGAGTAGCCACGTACGACGCCGTGCTTGTCGCGGGCGTGGACCCCGCATCGCTCATGGCCGGAGCGCGGGCCAGGTCGCGACGGTCGACCACGAGGGCACTCGCGGCCGCGGTCGACGCGAGGGACCCCGACACGCGCCGCCATTCCGAGAACGTCGCGGACCTCGCCTCGGGACTGGCGCTCGTTCTGGGCCTTTCAGCGGAGAGCGCGACCGTGCTCGAGTTGGCCGCGCGTATGCACGACGTCGGCAAGGTCGGGATCCCTGACGCCGTGTTGCACGCGCGAGGAATCCTCGACGAAGCGCAGCGGGAGAAGGTGGAACAGCATCCGGTCCTCGGCGAGCGAATCGTCGACGCCGCTCGGCTCGACGAGATACTGCCCGCTGTGCGGCACCACCACGAACGATGGGACGGCACCGGATACCCGGACGGGTTGCTCGGCACCGAGATCCCGCTCGACGCTCGCATTCTGGCAGTCTGTGATGCCTACGAGTCCATGACGGCGCCGCGGAGCTACGGCGGCAGCCTCACAGCACAAGAGGCCATCGCCGAGATCGAACTGTGTGCCGGCACCCAGTTCGACCCGGACATCGCCGCGGCGTTTTCCCGCATGATTCGGCAGGTGCACCGGACGTCGCCGAGGGACCGGGCCGGCAGACCGAGCGAAGCGCGATCGAGCAAGGGTCAAGTCTCCGGAGCCTAGCCGAGGGAGGCCACAAGTCCGGAGATGTCGCGTGGTTGCTCGGCACGCTTCCACCCCGGCTCATCGGACGCTTTGACGCCATCCTCGTAGGTTGGTCTCCCGGATTCCCGGTAGTACACCCCGATAGGAACTCGGCAGTCGTCAGGAGTGCAGACGAGATCGTGAAAGGTCGAAAGCGACAGTTCGAACGCCTTGACCTTGTCCGAGGTGTCCCACTGGGTCTCGTCGAGTTTGTAGACGCGATCCCTGAACCACTGGAAGGTATCGAGGTGATTCCAGGTGACGCACGGCTGGAACACGTCGACGAGGGCAAGGCCCTCGTGCGAAAGGGCCTGGACGTAGAGCTGGGTGAGGTGCGGGATGTCCCCGGCGAATCCCCTCGCTACGAACGTTGCGCCCTCGGCCAGCGCAAGGCCGATCGGATTGGCGGGCTCCTCGAGGACCCCGCCAGGGGTGGAGACGGTCCGCATGAGATGGTCGGTGGTGGGGGAGGCCTGTCCGGCCGTCAGGCCGTAGATCTGGTTGTTGTGCGCGATGACGGTGAGGTCGGGATTCCTCCTGAGTGCGTGGACGAAGTGCCCCATTCCCAGCCCGTAGCCATCGCCGTCACCCATCTCGACGACGACGTGCAGATCGGGGCGGGTGAGGCGAAGCGCCGACGCCGGTGGCAGCGAGCGTCCGTGCAGCGCATGCATGCCCTGCACATCGAGGAAGTCGGCGCCGTTGCCGTGGCAGCCGATGCCCCACACCACGGCGAACTCGCGTTTCTCCCAGCCAAGCTCGGCGAGCGCGCGCTTGAGCGCCTCCCACATCCCGAAGTTGCCGCAACCAGGGCACCAGGTCGGTTTGACCGTCGTGGCGAACTCCTTGACCTCAGGCATCAGCGTGCTCCTTCCGGACGAGAGACCGTCCCGGTCTCGGCAAGATCGACGGGTGAGCCGAGGATGCGTCGGACGGTGGCGTAGATCAGTTCGGGGGAGAAGGGCCGACCATCGGTGCGATTCAGCCGATGTCCCGGCTCTCTGAGGCAGTGCTCCCGAATGAGACCCTCGAGCTGGCCGGTGGCGTTGCCCTCGATGACGAGCGACCGCTTCGAGCGCTCCAGGAACTCGGCGACCCGAACCTTGGGGAAGGGCCAGACCGTGACCAGTTGGAGCATGTTGACGGTGATGCCGTCCGCCTCCAGCCACTTCATCGCTTCGCGAGCCGGCATCTTGGTGCTGCCGAACAGCACGATGGAGAGGTCTGCGACACGCGGTCCGTACTCCGCCGGTGGCGGGACGAGCTCGGCGGCGAGCGTCTGCTTTCTGAGACGCTTTGCGTTCTGGGCCGTGCGCGTCGCCGCATCCTCCGCCGCCCAGCCGCGGGCGTCGTGCTCGTAGCTGCTGACGAGCTGGAGCGCGCCCTCAACGCCGGGCAGAGCGCGAGGTGACACTCCGGAGTCGGTGACTTCGTAGCGTGCGTACTCCGCAACCTCGCCCTCAGTGATGAGATCGCCACGTTCGATGACCACGGCACTCGTGTCGGGCAGTGGGACGGTCTGTCGGTTGTCCGAGAGGTACGTGTCTCCAAGGATGATGACCGGAGTCTGCAGTCGATCGGCAAGGTTGAAAGCCCGCCAGGTCAGATCGAACGCCTCGGACTGATCACCTGGAGCAAGGACCACGCGCGGGAACTCACCCTGCGCTGCATGGATGGCGAAGCGAAGGTCCGACTGCTCGGTCCACGTGGGAAGCCCGGTCGCCGGTCCGGGGCGGGTGAACAGCCCGACGACGATCGCCGACTCGCTGACCCCGGCGAATCCGAGCGCTTCGACCATGAGTGAGAACCCCCCGCCGGACGTCGCGCACATCGAACGCGTTCCGCCGAAGGCCGCACCGATCACCATGTTGATCGCGGCGATCTCGTCCTCGGTGTGCTTGACCACGACGCCCTGGCTGTCGGCGTTCTTGGCCATGAAGTGCAGCAGCGAGCTGGCGGGGGTCATCGGATAGGCCGCATAGAAGCCCAGTCCGGCGGCGAGCGCTCCGAGTCCGCAGGCCTCGTTGCCGTCGAGGAGCGCGAACGGACGAGGCTCGCGCGGCTCCAGCCGGTGGGGGAAGGAACAACGGATGGTGCTGGAGACCTCGTAGCCCCGCGTGGCGGCCGCCACGTTCTGCTCGGCGACCTCGGGCGCTTTGTGGGCGAACTGCGCGCGGAGCGAATCGAGGAGGCCCTCGAGCGGGAACCCGAGCTGGCCGAGCACCGCGCCCAACGCGACCACATTGCGCATGATCTTGATCCCGCCCACCTCGTACACGATCTCGGTGAGCGGGACCGGGACCAGGCAGAGGTCGTCCCGTCCGCCGAGGTCGAGGTCGGCTGCCGAGACGTCCTTGGGGTCGAACACGACCGCGGCTCCCTCGGTGAGTTCTCCGAGGTGGAGGCCGATGGTCGCTGAGTCCAGCGCGAGCAGGATGTCGGTGGGCATGACGTGGCGAGAAGATCTCCTCCTCGCTCACGCGAAGGTGATAGGTGTTGTGACCGCCCTTGATCAGCGACGGGTACTCCGTCAGGTCGAACGTGTGGTAGCCGCCGCGAGCGAAGACCCGGGCGAGCGTCTGTCCGGCTGCCTTGATCCCGAAACCGGCCGGCCCACCGATTCGGATTCGGACCTCGGGCCCGTAGGGTGCAGCTTGAGATGGCACGGCGCGCTCCTTCGATACGGACTGTTGATGCGACATGCCATACTTGTTCCCATGACGCCCTCATCGGAAAAGCCCTTGGTCGTACTCGGCGTGACCGGCTGCATCGCGGCCTACAAGGCGTGCGAACTGGCGCGGACCCTCATGCGCGCCGAATGCCGGGTCAAGGTCGTGATGACCGAAGCCGCGACACGGTTCGTGGGACCGACGACGTTTCGCGCGCTGACCGGTGAGCCGGTCGCCGTCGGGTTGTGGGACGAGGCCGACGCGCGCGTGCACCATGTCTCGCTCGCCGAGGAGGCCGACGTCTTCGCCGTCGTTCCGGCCACGGCGAACACGCTCGCCAAGCTGGCGTGCGGGCGAGCGGACGACCTGCTCTCGACCACCGCGCTCGCCACCGAGGCGACGCTGGTGCTCGCGCCCGCGATGAACGTGCACATGTGGCGTGCCGACGCGACTCGGACGGCGGTCGACGCCTTGCGGGCACGCGGCGCGGTCGTCATCGCGCCCGAGACCGGCGAGCTCGCCTGCGGAGACGTGGGCGAGGGCAGACTCGCGGGCCTCGACAGGATCGCGGAAGTGATCATCGCCGAGGCGAGGCGCACGCGCGATCTCGAGGGAGTCGGCGTGCTCGTCACGGCCGGCCCGACCCGTGAGGCGATCGACCCGGTCCGCTTCCTGAGCAACGCGTCGAGCGGCAAGACCGGCTACGCCGATCGCCGATGAGGCCGCACGGCGCGGCGCCGAGGGTGACGCTCGTGAGCGGTCCGACGACGCTTCCGGATCCGTTCGGCGTTCACACGGTCCGGGTGACCACCGCCGAGCAGATGCGGCTCGCGTGTGTCGCCGCCTATCCCGAGTGCGACGTGCTGGTCGCCGCCGCGGCGGTCTCGGACTTCCGACCGGTCGAGCCCCACGCGCACAAACAGGACAAGGCGTCCGCGGGACTCGTGATCGAGACCGAGCGCACCGCCGACATCCTGGCCGAGCTCGCGGCCCGAGAAGGCCGGGCGCTTCGTGATCGGATTCGCCGCCCAGACGCGCGACGTGCTCGCCGCGGCCTCGCGCAAACTCGCCGAGAAGCGCCTCGACGCGGTCGTCGCCAACGACGTCTCGGAGTCCGGGCTGGGCTTCTCGGCGGATGACAATCGCGTCTGGATAGTGACCGCCGACGCCGTCGAAGAGATGCCGGTCATGAACAAGGCGCGGATAGCAGCCGAGCTGTGGGAGCGTTTCGCGCCTGCGGCCCGCCGAGCTGCCGAGCTTCGCAGGAAGGGAGACGATCGTGAAGCACCAGCTGGAGGGTAACGCCAAGCGGCTGTCGGCCTACGTCGGCGAGGACGAGATGTATCACGACAAGCCCCTCTATCAGGCGCTGGTCGAGCAGTCGCGGCTGCAGGGGTGCGCGGGTGCGACGGCATTGCGGGGGATGGCGGGGTTCGGCGCCTCGAGCCGCGACGTCGCCAAGCACGGGCTTCGCATGTCGACCGACTGTCCGGTCCTCGTCAGCGTGATCGACGACTCCGTCCGAGTGACCGCGCTCGCCGAGGTGTGGTCGGCGATGCTGCCTGCAGGGCTGATCACGCTCGAGGACGTTCACGTGGTGCTCTACTGCGGTGACGATCCCGAGGCCGACCAGGGCGTCGAGTAGCGCGGGTCCGCTTCGCGCCCAGCGTCGCGGCAGGCGCGGGTTGCCTGCGGGCTGCGGTGCAGGTAGGATATCGCCTTGCCGCTTGTCGGCGTCGGGCTGTGGCGCAGCTTGGTAGCGCACTTGACTGGGGGTCAAGGGGTCGCAGGTTCAAATCCTGTCAGCCCGACCATCGCTTCAACCTTGGAACCGGTCCCTGTGGGGCCGGTTCTTGCGTTCTCCGACCGAGCCGTGGCGTGCTACGGCGACTGAAAGCGAACGCGTTCGACTGCAAGGGTCGGACGGTGCCTTTGCTGCACCACGTGCCGGTTTGAGTCGAAGAGACCACTCCCTATACTACGAGGAGCTGCGCTCCGACGCGGGCAGCGTCGTCTCAGACTTCCGGGATACAGGAGTGAATCCGATGGTGCGATTTCGCAGGGGAGAAGGAACTCGAACCCGTGTGAGCGCGTCATGGTGACAGAATCGGCGGACGCCCGAAGTGAGGCAGCCGCGGTCGTGGCTGCAGCGGTAGCTCAGGGTCTCGGCGCGCTGGACGAATGGCAGGCGAAGCGGCTGCTCGCCGGCTACGGGATCTCCGTCCCCGAGGGTGGCCTCGCGCGCAACGAGGACGAGGCCGCCGCAATCGCCCGGCGGCTCGACGGTCCGGTGGTTGTCAAGGCGATCGGACCGCGCATCAGCCACAAGACCGAGCACGGGCTGGTCGCTCTGGACCTCCGTGGGGACGAGGCCGTGCGCACCGCTGCTCGCTCGCTTCTGGCGCTCACCGAAGGTCAGGACGCCATGCTCCTCGTCGAGCGGATGGTCCGGGGAGCGCGCGAGTTCATGATCGGCATGAAGCGCGATCCCTCCTTCGGCCCCGTCGTCGTCTTCGGCATCGGAGGAATCTTCGCCGAGGCCCACAAGGACATCGCGCTCGGCGTGACGCCTTTGGAGGACCAAGACATCGAGGGCATGCTCGAGGGAATCAGGGCGAGCGTGCTGCTCGACGACTTCCGCGGCCTGCCGCCTGTGGATCGCGCGACACTGGTCGCGAGCAATCCGCGCGCTTGCGCGCATCGCCGAGGACCATCCGTCAGTGACCGAGATCGACGTGAATCCGCTCATCGTGGAAGGCGCGAAGCCGGTGGCCGCCGATGCGCTCGTGATCCTCGATCCCGCGGTGGAGCCAGGCGCATCAGCCCCACGTGCCACCGCGTTCCCGGATCTGACCCCCTTGTTCGCGCCGCGCGCCGTCACGGTCATCGGCGCCTCGAGCGACCCTCAACAAATGGGGCGGATGGCTCCTCCGCAACCTCATCGACGGCGGCTTCGCCGGGCCGATCTACCCTGTCAACGGTCGTGGTGGCACCGTGTCCGGTCTGCCAGCCTTCGCCAGCATCGCGGAGCTACCGGAAGCCCCGGACCTGGCGCTGGTGGCGGTGGGGGCCGCTCACGTGAATGGTGCAATCGAGCAGTGCGGCGAGCGCGGGATCCCGGTCGCGCTCGTGGTGGCTGCGGGCTTCTCGGAGGCTGGCGAGGCGGGGGCCGCACTGGAAGCGCAGCTGGTCAAAACGGCCCATGACGCGCGGGTCACACTCATCGGCCCCAATTGCATGGGAATGCTCGCGACGCACAGCAGGCTCCACGCAGTCGGCTTCCTGGAGTTGAAGCCGAAAGCCGGGGGCTTAAGCATCATCTCCCAGTCCGGGAACATCGGCGTACAGCTCATCACCAGGGCCGAGCGGCGGGGCGTCGGCATAGACAAGTACGTTTCGGTCGGCAACCAGGCCAGCACGAGCGCGCTCGATGTGCTCGACGCGCTCGGAGATGACCCGGAAACAACAGCCGTCCTCGTCTATCTCGAAGAGGTCGGCGACGGATGTCGCTTCCTCGACGTCATGCGCCGCATCACGCGCAAGAAGCCCGTCGTGGTCCTGCCCGGCGGCATGACGGACTATGGCCGCCGCGCAGCCGCATCGCACACCGGCGCCATGGCGGGTTCGACTGATACCTTCCTAGCCGCGACGCGTCAGACGGGCTGCCTCGTGCGAACGGGCCCTGACGAGAGCATGGACCTGGCGCTGTGTCTTTGCGCGCTCCCGCTGCCAGCGGGCCGCCGCGTGGCCATCATGACCCTCGGTGGGGGGTGGGGCGTGCTGGCGGCGGACGAGCTGGCCCGCAACGACCTCGAGTTGGCCGAGCTTGAGCCTCAGGTGCTCTCCGCGCTGGACGCGCTCCTGCCCGGCTACTGGTGCCGTAGTAACCCGGTCGATCTCGTGGCGGCGGTGAGCCCGGATCTCGCAGCCAGCTACGCTGACGATGCTCGCCGAGAGCGAGGTTGTGGACGCGGTCGTCGTACTAGGCATCCTCCGCAGTCCGTCCACCGGCTGGACGTCAGACGATGCAGTGTCCGCGGGCGTGCCGGGCGGACCGGGCCGCGGCAGTTTCAACCCCGCCGAGGTCGCCTTTCTCGAGCGCGTGACAGAGCTCATGGAGAGCACCGGCAAACCGATCATCAACGTTCCCCTCCGCCCGCTCGAGGCCGCGACCTTCCCGGGCGGCGCGCGATACGATCCGGTCATCCTCTACTCGCCGGTCGCCGCGGTGCGCGCGCTCGCCGCCATGGCCTGGTACGGCGAGTACGTCGCCGCACAGGTGGGTCCTCCATCTTCGTGACGCGGGAAGGCAGACGCTGGATGAGAGGCCCGGTAGGAGCCGAGGTCCAGGTCCTCGGCGCTCCGCCTCCGCCTGAGGTGCGCGCATTCCTGGGTATACCCCTAGTGAGAGCGGCGTGCCGTTGCTGTGAGGGTAGCTGTCCGCCAGTGCCACGGCGGCGTATGCAGGGTCGCGCCTGCGACCAGGGCCACCAAGATGCCGAGCAGTACGACGCGAGTGAGTCTGTGCGAGCATTCTGGATTCTCCCGCCTGAGTCTGTGCTCATGCTGTCCGGGTGTCGCAGGACGCGACTCGCGGGTTGACGCCGCCAGGTCGCTTAAGGTACCTTTATGGAGGCGGCAAAGAGCACAATACCCGCAAGCATCTATCGGATCACCTTCGCTGGGGCGAAGGAGTCGAGAAGATGCCGTGTCAACGTTCACGGTGTCTCGGCGGGGGGATGGCAAGATGCGATCGCGAAGTGTTCGACGCTTGGGGTCTTGGGCGTTCGTGTTGGGGCTCGCCGTCCTGTTGATCCTGCCTGCGTCGGCCGCTGCGGCGCCCGTGCTGGTCGATGACACGGCGTTCACGTACGGTCCGACCGCGGGGGACTGGACGGTCTACTCGGATCCGCTCATGTCAGGCGGCAGCAACCACTACAGCGGCGCGACCGGTGCCTGGGCGACGGTCCAGTTCTCCGGCGTCGCGGTCACCTTCATTTCGACCACCGGGAACAACAGGGGCGATGCGCGTATCTTCCTCGATGGCGTGGATCAGGGGATCGTCAGCCAGTACAGCGCGGCGCTGCAGTACCGGCAGCCTCTCTGGACCAAGACGGGTCTCACGCCCGGGAATCACACGCTGCGAATCGAACGCGCCGGCACGGGTGGCGGCCCGTACGTCGAGGTCGACGCCATCGAGTACGAGCCGGTGCCGCCTGTGGTCTCGACTTCGGCGTCATCTTGGTGGGGCGTCGCGATGCTCCTGTTCGCGGGCGTGGGCGTGGTAGCGCTCGGCCGGCGACGACTCGCTCGCTAGTTCCTCTCCGAGGATTCTCCCTGGAGCCGGCCCGAGGGTCGGCTCCTGTGCTTCGTGACTGCAATCCTGAGGCGATGCGCGAGGAGCCGCCACTGCGGGGTGCCTTCACTACACAGCGCGTTCTGGAGGCCCCTCGGCGACTTCGAGTACCGACACGGCCGCTACGAGGTCCTCGCCGCGAACCAGCGCGAGCAGCGCGCGCGAGCATTCTACGCCGCCGGAGTCCGGAAGGGTCGCCAGCGCGCGCTCCGCCTTGGAGGCGGCGTTGGGATCAGCGAGCGTCGAGACATGACCGCTCAGCAGCGCGATGCGATCTCCGGGCAGCACGAGGTGAAGTTGAGACGTCGGCACCACTCGCGCCGTGCCGATCGGAGGCGACTTCGGCAAGGTGAGTTCGAAGCGCCCCTCACGCCCAAGAATGGCCAGCGCGACCGATCCGGCCGTCGCAACTTCGAGGGCGCCGGTGGCCGAATGGAAGGTGGCCACGATACCGGACGCGGACGCTCCGAGTGCTTGCGAATGCATCGAACTGCCGAGCATCCCGAGCACCTCGCCGGACGAGCCGCCGTGCATGACCGCGGCGCGCAGTACCTCTCGACCCGCCGAGGTCACCTGGCTGGCGCGCCCTACCTCTCCCGCCGCAATGGCGCCGACCGCCATCAGAACCCCGCCGGACGGCGCTCCCATGATCTCGGCGAAGGCGGCCGAACCGTTCGTGGGGTGCTGCGGGCTCCGTGCGGTCCACAGGCGGGCCAACGGCGGTCTTCCCCAAGAAGTCGCTACCGAGTCCGGCACGACCAGACCGCGTGCATATGCTTGGAAGGCGGTGAATTCGACGTCGTCGAACGACTCGTCAGCCGGCTCTGCTGCCGGGGCCTGCGGGGCATCGCTCGGTGCGGAACGCAGCACGAGCGCGACCACGTCCGCGAACAGCTGGAGGTTCTTGCGGTCCGCATCCGCGAAGACGTACGGCGTGGGCCACTCCAAGGTGAGCACGCCGATGGTTCCTTCAAGAACCGTCAAAGCGAGCACGGCATAGGCGTGTGCACCGAACCCGTCGCGCCATCGGCCGACCCCATCGGTCCGGCCGGCGTCTTCCTGCCTGCCGTGTGGGTTTCCGACGAAGACCGGTTCGCCGCCGAGCGCCGTCCGACTCGCATCCGTGAGATTGTCGAGGGGCAGGGACATCTCGCGTATGAACGACGAGTGCTGGCCGACCGCGGCGACGGACTCCAGGCGCGGACCACCGGTGCTCTGTGTGATCAGGCTGATACTTGCACCTGCGAGACCGAGACCCGCGACCGCATGGGCGCAGATCGCTTGCGCGACGGCTTCACGGCGCACGAGTGTGCGTGCTATCTCGACGAGAACGGCGAGATTCAGCCTGGATTCGCTGTGGGTAGTGTCCATGATCTGAGGATAGTCCCGTTCTTTCGCACCTGCAGCAGGTGTCCAGAGCGCCAACGATGCCAACTGGGATCGCTCTTGAGAGACGTCCGGGTTCAAGCGATGCCGAGCACCACGAACGAACTGCGAGAAGACCGGTTGCAGTCATCTTCCCCGAGACGGAAGGAGGTGGCCCCGCGAGGCGGTGAATCCCCCGGGGCCGTGACCAACGCCCGGCGAGGGGCGATGGCGGGAAGAACCGTACCACGCACGACGCAATCCCGCTTGCGTGAGCGATCCGTCTCGGGCGCTACGGAGTAGGGAGCGATCCATCAAAGCGCTGGTAGACGACAGGATCCTGATTTCCGACGTTGAGCTCCTGGGAAAGGTCCAGACTTCCCGGGGCGCGTGACGTGAGGAGCTTGTCGCCCTGAAACGTGTAGTAGAGCTGACTGGGCTTGTCGACGCCTCCGGCCCAGGTGATCTGGATCAGCGGGTGGCCGTCGAGCTTGGTCAATTCGTATCGCCCGGTTGCGAAGTTCAAGTCGCCCGGCAGCGTGTTGTACATCTCGACGATGCCGTCTTCGGTGAACTTGACCGTCTGGTCGTACTGCGTGACACCCGCGGCCACGGTGTTGTAGCCGGTCAACCTCGTGCGCCAAGTACCGATGAGGTCCTTTTCGGACTTCGCCGTACAACCCCCGCTCAAACCCCCCATGACGAGGAGCGCTGCGAGCACTACCGCAACGGAGATCCGCCGGATGATTCGCATGTATCGCCTCCTTCGCGGAGCGTGGGTGGACAGAAGGCCGGGGAACGGACTCGCCGCGGCACAGGGGCGCACTAACCCATACCCATCTCGGCAGGGAATCCTTCGCGAGGACGTTCGCACGCGATAGACTGGACCGTGGGATCGGGCAGTTCGCGAGGGGAGAGTGCTCTGCTATGTCGACGACGGTGGTTCGATGGCTGGCAGAGGACGGATCGCCGCGCGAGGGGGATCAGAGTGCTCTTGGCACCGACCTGGGAGACACCCCCTGGGTATGGGTGGACGTTCTGGCGCCGACAGAGGACGACCTCTCTGCGATCGGCTCACGGTTCGACCTGCACCCTCTGGCGATCGAGGACAGCTGCCACTCACAGCAACGCGCCAAGGTGGACGTCTACCCCAGCGGGCTGTTTCTGGTCTGGATCACGCCCGTTCGCCGCGACGGGGACACCGTGGCGAGCAGCGAACTCGACGTGTTCATCGGGCGCGGATACCTTGTGACACTGCATGCCGAGCCGAGCAAGGCGATTCAGAGTGTGGCGGCCGATACGCTGAGAACGCTCAAGGGCGGGCCCGATTGGGCGTTGCACGCGATCATCGATCAGTTGGTCGATTCGACGCTCCCGCTCGTCGATTCCGTCGGGGAGGACCTCGAGTCGGTCGAGGAGCAGATGCTCGACGACCCCCGACAGGAAGACCTGTTGAGCCTGCACAGGATCAGAAGGCAGCTCCTGAAGCTCCACCGGATCGTCGCGCCCGAGCGCGATGTGGTCCGAGGTGTTGCGCGGGAGCGGGACGTCGTCAGCGACGATGCGTTCCGCTACTTCCAGGACGTGGGCGACCATCTCTCGCGCGTCCAGGATTCCATCGAGACCTATCAGGACGTCGCTGCGTCGGTGATGGACATCTACCTGTCGGCACAGAACAACCGAATGAACGAGATCATGAAGCAGCTCACGGTCGTCGCCACCATCTTCATGCCCTTGACGCTCCTATCGGGTATCTACGGGATGAACCTCATTGTCGGGATGTGGCCTGCGCCCGGCGCGTGGTGGTCGTTCCTGTTCGTCGTGGGCGTCATGGTGATCATCGCGGGCGTGATGGCGGCATACTTCAGGAAGAAGAAGTGGTGGTAGAGGAGCGCGACACAGCTGCCGGCCGAGCGGGCGAGTCCGAGCCGGCGTCTGAGCACACGCACGACATCTACTCCATCGCGAACATCATCACGGTCCTCCGCCTGATTCTGGTCCCCCTCTTCTTCGCCGTTCTCATCAACGGACAGAACGACGGGCTGGCGTTTCTCCTCTTCACGATCGCCGCCTCCACGGACTGGCTCGACGGTCAGATCGCGCGGAGGACGGGTACGGTGACCGCCCTCGGCAAGGCCATCGACCCCTTGGTGGACCGGCTTCTGATCGCCTCGGGCGTCGTCGGGCTGTACGTCGAGCACCGGCTCCCGCTTTGGATTCCGCTGGTACTCGTGGCTCGGGACGTCGCGCTCGGATACGGCGTCTGGCGCCTTGAGACCGTGTACCACCGGCGGATGGCTGTCACACTCGCGGGAAAGGCGACGACGGCGCTGCTGCTCATAGGCTTCGCGGATCTCATCCTCGGCTGGCCGACGGTGCCGGGACTGGGTGTGGTCAACAGCCCTGCGTTGCCGGGGTTCGGCACGGAGCCCGCGATACTGGGCATCTGGTTCGTCTACGTGGGGGTGGCCTTCTCGCTCGCCTCGGCGGTCGGCTACTCCGCAACCTACTGGAAGATCGTGCGCAATGCTGAAGGCTGAGACACGCTCGTTGGCGGCGGATTCATCCGGTCTCGCGTCCATGAGTTCGGATTCGATCGAGAGGAAGACACCGTGAAAGCAGTGATCATGGCCGGTGGCGAGGGAACGAGGCTGCGACCCATCACCTCCTTGCGGCCCAAGCCTATGGTGCCTATCGTCAACCAGCCGGTCATGGAACACATCATCGGACTCGTCAAGCACCACGGAATCGACGAGGTCGTCGCGACCCTCGCGTTCATGCCGCGCACGATCCAGGACTACTTCGGGGCAGGCGAGGAGTGGGGCGTCGACATCGGCTACGCGGTGGAGGAGTCTCCGCTCGGCACCGCGGGGTCTGTGAAGAACGCACAGCACCTGCTCGGGACAGAAGAGCCGTTCCTCATCATCTCGGGTGACGCCGTGACCGACATCGACCTGACCGAGGTGCTCCGCTTCCACAAGGAGCGGGGCGGAGCGGTCACCATCGCGCTCAAGCGAGTCCCCGACCCGCTCGACTTCGGAGTCGTCATCACCGCCGAGAACGGTCTCGTCGAGCGGTTCCTCGAGAAGCCCTCGTGGGGTCAGGTCTTCAGCGACACGATCAACACCGGCATCTACGTCATCGAGCCCTGGGTTCTCGACTACATCCCGGAGGGTGAGTCCTACGACTTCTCGGCGGACCTGTTTCCGCGGCTGATGGAGGACGGGCACGAGATCTACGGGATCGCCGTCGACGGCTACTGGTGCGACGTGGGCAGCCGCGAGTCGTACATGCAGGTGCACCGCGACATCCTGGACGGCCTGGTCAAGGTGTTCATCCCCGGCGTCCATGCCCGGGAAGGGCTCTGGGTCTCGGAGAGCGCGCGTATCGACGACACCGCGACCCTCGGCACCGGCGTGGTGCTCGGCGAGAACGTCAGGATCCGCTCGGGCGCGGTCATCGGTGACTACACCGTCATCGACGACAACTGCGTGATCGGCGCAGACGCCCGGGTGACCCATTCGGTCGTGTGGAGCGACACGTTCATCGGCAAGCAGTCGACGGTCGCCGGGGCGGTGGTGTGCCGCCACGTGGACATCAGGGCGCGCGCCGGGATCGAGATGGGCGCGGTGATCGGCGACGAGTCAGTGGTCGGGGCGGGCGCGCACATCGGAGCCGACGTCCGCATCTTCCCGTACAAGCGAATCGAGTCCTCCGCAACGGTCAACACATCAGTCATCTGGGAGTCGACCGGGTCGAGGTCGCTGTTCGGGGACGCGGGCGTCCAAGGGCTCGTGGGGGTCGACATCACACCCGAGCTCACGCTCAAGGTCGCCGAGGCCTACGGGACGCTCCTGCCCAAGGGCGGCCACGTGGTCGATCAGCCGGGATACCACGCGTGCGGCCCGCATGCTGAAGCGCGCCATGATCGCAGGGCTGAACGCGGCCGGCATCGACGTGCGCGATCTGAGGGTCGCGTCGCCGGCGGTCACCAGGTTCACCACACAGAAGACGCGCTGCGTGGGCGGCGTCTACCTCTCGGGTTCGATGCGCGATCCCCAGTCGATCGAGATCCGCTTTCTCGACCGCAACGGCCTGGACATCGCCCCGTGGGAGCAGAAGAAGATCGAGCGGCTCTACTTCCGGGAGGAGTTCCGGCGCGCGTTCTTCGACGAGCTCGGCGACATCATGTACCCGCCTCGACCGCTCGAGTACTACGGATCGGCCCTGAAGGAAGCGATGGACGAGGCGGACCTGGGTGACGACTGGAGACGCGTGGTCGCGGACATGTCAGGCGGTCCGGCCACGTTCATGCTGCCGCAGGTTGCTCACGGTTGGCACCTGAATCTGATCGCGCTGAACGGCGTCGTGGACTCCGAGGCGACTTCGGCGCCCTCGGAAGAGCCTTCTGTCGAAGAGGTCGGGGATGTTGGCCGGGCAATCGAGCTGTTCGGCGCGGACCTGGGCGTGATCTTCGATTGGGGTGCCGAGCGCATTCGACTGCGTCACCGAGAACGGCGATCTTCTCGACGGCGACACAGCCCTGCACGCGATGGTGGATCTGTGGTGCCGAACCCGGTCGATCGACGGAACGATCGCCGTGCCCCTCGCGGCTTCGCAGGCGGTCGATCAGATCGCGGCGGCGTACGGCAAGAAGGTCATCCGTCCCGGGCGATCACGCCGCGCGCTGGCCGAGGCGGTCCTGGAAGGTCGAGCGAGGTTCGCGGGTTCGACGAGCGGCGGATTCATCTTCGGCGACTTCTTCCCGGCCTACGACGGCGTGCTCAGCACGGGCATGGCCGCACGCATGCTGGCCAAGAGCGGCATGACCCTTGCACAGGTGGTTGCCGAGTTGCCGGAGTTCCACAAGGTCGAGATCAGCGTGCCGTGTCCCGCGCGACGCAAGGGTGCGGTCATGCGTTCGGTCACCGAGAGGGCGGCCGAGTTCAATCCGGAGCTCGCCGAGGGCGTGCGTGTTCGCTACTCCGACGGATGGGCGCTGGTGCTCCCGCACGCGAGCGAGCCGTCGGTCTCGATCTGGGCGGAGGCGGGTAGCGATGCCGCGGCCGTCGCGAGGGCCGAGCAGTGGCAGCGGGTCGTGGAGTACGGCATCGTGGAGGAGTGACGCGGGTTCGTCGAGCTGGAAAATGTGGCATCTACCTGCTAGTATGTGGTGAGCGCCCGGCTGAAGAACCCGCTCGTCGCTCAAGATGGTGCTTCCATAGCAGTGTGCCGTAGTGTGCGCAGCCTTTCCGCCAGGCGGTAGGGCTGCCGTTTGTGATTGTGACGCAAGAGGAGAACAGCGGCTTGACCGAGGAGAGTACACCGCGACAGCGCGCCGCTCGCGAGCGCCGTCCGGCGGAGCACAGGTACCGGACGACGCATCGCGCGTCACGTCCCGCCGTTTCGCTGACCTGGATGTGGATCGCCGCCGCGGCCGTGGCCGTGTTGCTTGTGCTCGTGGTCGCCGTGGATGCGTTCGCGAGTGCGGGGCGTGTTCATCCCGGCGTGACGGTGGCCGGTATCGGGGTCGGAGGCATGACCCCCTCGGAGGCGACAGCGGCTCTCGAAAGGGACCTACCGGCGAAGGCTTCACAGCCGGTCACGGTGGTCTACGGTGAGAAGACCTGGACGGTGCCTCCGGCCGATCTCGCCCTGACGTTCGACTATCCGGAGCTGGCTGCCGAAGCGATGGCCGTCGGTCGCACCGGAGGGTTTGCGACGTCGGTCTCTCAGCGCTTCGGAGCGTGGCTCGGCAAGGAGCGCCTGCCGGCGGTCGGCGTCGCCGATCCCGAGAAGATGAAGAAGACGCTTGATGCCGTCGCGAAGACCACCGACGTCGCTCCAGTCGATGCATCCGTCGAAATCGACGGTACGTCGGCGACGGTCAAGGTGTCCGTCCGACGGGGTCGAACTCAAGCGCGACGAGCTCTCGAAGGCCCTGCTGGCGGCGTATGCCACCGACAACGCGGACGATCCAGGCTCCGGTCCAGACGGCTCACCCCAAGATCAGCAATGCCGCCGCTGAGGCCGCCAAGGCGACCGCGGTCAAGATGATGTCGGATCCGCTGACCGTGACCTATGGCGGGAAGCAGTGGACCTTCACCCCCAAGGACATCGGCAAGATGATCGTGTTTCAGTCGATCGAACCCACGGGCGCCGCAGTACGCTCCGGATCCAAGGCGTGGACGCTGGTTCCCGCCATAACGGAGACACAGGCCGAGAAGACGGTTGCGCCCAAACTGGGCGCCGCTATCGGCACTCCTGCCAGGGACGCGCGGTTCAGGACACGCGGCGGCTCTGTCACGATCATCGCCTCCAAAGACGGCATCGGTCCCGACCTCGGGCTGCTCGCCGAGGACATCACCTCCGTGCTGAAGGACAGTGAGAACTCCACGCGCACCGTTGAGATCAAGACGACGGTCGTCTCTCCCAAACTCACGACTGAGAAGGCGCGGGAGATGGGGGTCTCCGAGCGCATCTCGACCTTCACGACCACCTACGACAGCTCTAACAAGCCGCGGGTCAACAACATCCACACCCTCGGCGACGCGCTCGACGGCAAGCTGGTCGCGCCGGGAGCGACGTTCTCCTTCAACGGGGCTGTGGGACAACGCACGGCGGCGAAGGGCTATCAGGAGGCCAACGCCATCGTGAAAGGCAAGCTGGTTCCTCAGCTGGGCGGCGGCATCTGCCAGGTGGGAACCACGCTCTTCAACACCGCGTTCTTCGCCGGAGTGCCCATACCCGACCGCGAGAACCATTCCTTCTACATCTCGCACTATCCCAAGGGACGCGATGCGACGGTGTCGTGGGGCGGCCCCGATCTCAAGTGGAAGAACGACACCAAGAATTGGATCCTCGTTTCGGTGTCCTACACCGACGAATCGATCACCATTTCGTTCTACGGCACCGATCCCGGGTACGACGTCGCGTATACGACGGGTCCGTTCACCAACGAGACCCCGTACCCGACCGAGAAGATCAAGGATCCGACGCTCAAGTCGGGCCTCAAGATCGTTGAGGAGAGCGGGTTGACGGGCAGGAAGTGTGTAGTGGTCCGCACGGTCTCAAAGGGGGGGACGGTCGTGCGCAAGGACACCTTCACCTCCAACTACAAACCCAAGGTGGAAGTCGTGCGTGTGGGGACGAAGGGCTCGAGCACCACCACTGGGACCGTGAAGCCCAAGCCCTAGCGCTTCCGGCAGCATGACGTGGACGACAACGATGGGGGGACGCTGTGTACCAGCCGGAACTGGAGTCCATGAGTCGGGCGGAGCTGGAGTCGCTTCAGATCGAGCGGATGAAGGCCCTGCTGACGCGTGTCTACCAAAACGTGCCGGCGTATCGTGCGAAGTACGACGCGGCGGGGTTCGACCCGGGCACCTTCGAGTCGCTGGACGACTTGAACCGTGTGCCGTTCACCGTCAAGGACGATCTCCGGGCGGCGTATCCCTACAAGTTGTTCGCAGCACCCATGCGCGACATCGTGCGCGTGCATTCGTCGTCCGGTACGACGGGTCAGATCACCGTCGTCGGATACACGCAGGGTGACATCGATCGCTGGGCCGACCTCATGGCGCGCACCTTCGCGTCCGCGGGGGCGTCTCCGGACGACGTCGTTCAGGTCACCTACGGGTACGGCCTCTTCACGGGTGGGCTGGGTGCCCACTACGGGTCTGAGAGGCTCGGCGCACTCACCGTACCGGTCTCCGGGGGGAACACCCGCCGTCAGGTGCAGATTCTCAAGGACTTCGGAGTGACGGTGCTGGCGTGCACGCCCAGCTATGCGCTCTTGATCGCCGAGACCGCGCTTGAGATGGGTATCGACGTGCGCGACCTGCCGCTGCGCGTGGGAGTCTTCGGCGCTGAGCCGTGGAGCGAGAACATGCGCCGGCAGATCGAGCACGCGATGGGCATCACCGCGATCGATATCTACGGGCTTTCCGAGGTCATGGGCCCGGGGGTCGCCTCGGAATGCGTGCACCAGAACGGGCTGCACGTCTTCGAGGACCACTTCCTCATCGAGATCCTGGATCCGGAGACGCTCGTCGCCGTCCCGGACGGCGAGTACGGCGAAGTCGTCTTCACCACGCTCACCAAGGAAGGCATCCCGGTCGTCCGCTACCGCACCCGCGACATCTCGCGCATCATCCCGGGTGCTTGCACGTGTGGCCGGACGTTCCGTCGCATGGAGCGCATCACGGGCCGCACCGACGACATGCTCATCATTCGGGGAGTCAACGTCTTCCCGAGCCAGATCGAGCAGGTTCTGGCCGGTGTGCCCGGGGTTGCGCCCCACTACCAGCTCGTGCTGAGCAAGCGCGGTTCGCTCGATCACGTGCAGGTGCAGGTGGAGGTCGTCGCCGGATTTCGGATTCGATGAAGTGCGCGAACTCGAGCGGCTCCAACGCACGGTCAAGGCGCAGATCGAGTCGGCGCTCGCGGTGTCCATCGAGGTCAAGTTGGTCGAACACAAGTCGATCGCTCGCAGCGAGGGCAAAGCCAAGCGAGTCGTCGATCTGCGATCCGAGACGGAAGGTGCGTGATCGGTGATGGTCGAGCAGGTCTCAGTCTTCTTGGAGAACAGCACCGGCAGGCTCGCCGAACTCAGCAGGGCTCTGGGTGACGCGGGCATCGACATGCATGCCCTGATGGTCGCCGACACCGAGAGTTTTGGGGTGGTGCGCATCATCTGCGACACGCCCAGGGCTGCGCGCAGTGTCCTCGAAAGCCTCGGCTTCAGCGTCACGCTGACTCCGGTGATCGCGGTCGAAGTCCCGGACCGGCCAGGCGGCCTTGCCGATGTGCTTGAGGCACTCGGACGGGCCGACAAGAGCGTCGAGTACGCGTACTGCTTCGTGGAGCCGCAGGGTGATGCGGCCGTTGATGTTCTGAAGGTGGACGACGCGTCGGCTGAAGACACGCTGCGGTCGGCGGGGTTTCAACGTGCTGACCGCCGATGCGGTCTACGCGCTCGACTCGGTCTGACCCGGTGACTTGGGCGTGATCGTTGCGGCGAGAGAGGCGAGTTCGACCTCATCCTCCACTGCGGAGAGGCATCGCGCGGACACCGTGTCGTTCTCCGCGTCGAGGGCATGCCTGACTCCTTCGGTGAGCCGCCTCGTCACCACGATGCCGCCCTCGCGCCGAGTATGCGGAAGGATCACCATGAAGCGGCCGTCGTCGAGTCTGGCGACCTCATCGACCATACGAACGTCCCCGCGCAGGTAGTTTGCGACGGACCGGACCGCCGCTCGCTGGCGGGTCGGCGTTCCTTCACTGTGCGATGTGGCCTGGGCGATCAGGACCACCGAGAACACCTCTCCGTAGCGGGAGTAGCGTTCGCGGGCGCCCGAGAGCAGCGCGGCGGCGGTGCGCTGGTTGTAGACGTGACTCCAGTCATCGATAGTCGCCGACTCGTCGTAGCGGGCGAAGAAGTACTTGACGCGCCCGCAGAGGTCGCCGCCGACGATTCCGACGATGCCGTAGGCGGCAATCGTGAACACGATCATCACGAGGTCAGCTGACGTGACGCCGTCGGGCGAGGAGAGGACCGGCAACTTCAGGACCACCAGGATCGCCGAGGCCACAAGCGCAGCCAGAAGCCCTGCCTTGCGCCCACGGTGAACCGCGACGATCAGGACCGGGAGCAGCAGGAGTTGAGCGATGAGGTTGGGCCACCCCGGCCAGCCGTTGCTCGCGACAGAGATCAGCACGCTGCCCAGGACGGTGATCGCTCCCGCGCCGATGACAAGCTGTTCGAAGCGCCTGGGGTTCATCGTTCTCCTCTTGGTACGCTCGCAGCCGCGACGACCGTAGTAGACTTTGTGGGCTGGAAGCGCGCCCATCCGGGAGCAGCCATGTTCGCCGGGTTCGGCGCAGGTGTTGCTCTCGGACTCCCACCTGGCCGTCGATCTCGACAGGAACTTGATGCGATTCCCTGAGCCAAAGACATCTCCTGGCCTCGACGGCCACACGGTCGCCGATGCGAGATCACCCTTCCACTTTTCCCCAACACACGGCTGTTCCGACGGGGCGCCGGCAACAGGGGAGTTGAGGCTCAGGGCCGGCTTCGGCCGAACAGGGCACCCGGTTCGCCGCCGATGGTCCAATCTGCTCGTGGCCGCGGTGCTCGCGCTGGCCGTGCTCGCCGCGCCCGCGACCGGGTTCGCAGCGACGCAGTCGTCCGACATGGTCGACGGAGTTGCGGCGTCCAAACGAGGACTCAGCCCCTCGGTTCTGCCCGACGTGACCATGCGGGCCGGTGCGCTTGTCGACGGCGATGGCAGGGTGCTCTGGTCGCGCCGCCAGAACGATCGCCGGGCGATGGCGAGCATCACCAAGATCATGACGGCGGTCGTCGCGATGGAGAACGCGGAACTCACCTCCACGGTGACGATCCCTAAGGCTTCCGGCCAGGTCGGCGAGTCGACTGCGTTCCTACGGCCCGGTGAGAAGCTGCCTATGGACCAGGTTCTGGAGGCGCTCCTGGTGAAGTCGGGCAACGATGCGGCGGTCGCGATCGCGCGCAGCGTGGCCGGTTCCGATGAGGCTTTCGTGGGCTTGATGAACCAGAAGGCCGTCGAGCTCGGACTCAAGAACACGCACTTCGCGAACACCCACGGACTGGATGCGCCGGGGCACTATACCACCGCTGCCGACCTGGCGGTTCTCGGCCGGTATGCGATGACGAAGCCCCGGTTCCGAGAGATCGTGAAGATGAAGTCGGTCACCATCGGGTCGGGCTCTCGCAAGGAGACGCTGCAGAGCACGGACTTGCTGATCGGCAACTATGCCGGTGCCATCGGCATCAAGACCGGGTACACGGACGCGGCAGGCTACTCGGTGCTCTCGGCGGCCCAGCGTGGGGATCTGACGCTGTATGCGGTCGTGTTGGGGACCTCGTCGGAGTTGCAGCGGTTCAGAGAGGCGCGAGAACTCCTGGATTGGGGATTCGCTCACTACCGCGCTCAGAAGCTCAGCCGACGTGGGAACGGTGGTCGCCGAGGCTCCGGTGACTGACTTCCTTGATCGGCGCGTTCCGGCCGCTATCTCACGGGATGAGACGGTCTCGGTGCTCGATCTGGCTGGGCCGATAACCCGCACCGTGACGGTCGGTGCGATAGGCGCACCCATCGCGAAGGGCCAGACGGTGGGTGTCGCGACCTTCACTCAGGCGAACAAGATGATCGCGCGTGTGCCTCTGGTGGCGACCGAAGATGTCAAGCGCCCCAATCCCTTCGCACGGCTGTGGATCGGGACGGTTCGCGCATGGCGTAAAGTCTTCGGAGGACCGCCGCCCTACGCGGTACCCTTGTAGGATCGGGATCGGGTTCGGGGCACGAGCAGGCATCGCTCCGCAAGGTCAGGCGGGGACATCGCTGTGGGAAGGTGGGATCGAGAATGTCGGATCTGTTGCTGCGTACCGCCCTCTACGATGAGCACGTCGCGCTGGGCGCGCGCATGGTGCCGTTCGCCGGCTGGGAGATGCCGGTCCAGTACGCCGGCATCATCGAGGAACACCGGGCGGTCCGCCGCTCGGCGGGGGTGTTCGACGTCGGGCACATGGCGGAGTTCCGGGTCTTCGGTTTCGGCGCCTTCGACTTCCTGCAGCGGGTGCTCACGAACGATCTGTCCAGGATCTCGGAACTCGGCCGTGCCCAGTACACGCTCATGCTCGATGAAGCCGGCCACATCATCGATGACCTGATCGTGTACCACTCAGGTGACCTTGAGTATCTGATCATCGCCAACGCGTCCAACCACGAGGTCGATTTCGCCTGGCTGAGCTCCCACGCCCCCGCGGAACTCGAGCTCGTGGATGAGTCCTCGCGGACGTCCCTTATCGCCCTTCAGGGCCCGCTCGCGCTCGGCATCGTCCAGGAACTCGCCGGTACCCAATGGCAGGCACCTGCCCGGTTCACCATCGGTGAGGCGACTCTGGACACGATTCCGGCGCTGGTCGCCCGGACCGGCTACACGGGCGAGGACGGCGTGGAGATACTCACATCGACCAAGGCCGCGCCCGGCGTTGTGGCGGGCGATCCTCTCCTTCCCCGAGGTCACTCCGATCGGACTCGGCGCACGCGACACCCTGCGCCTTGAGATGGGGTACCCGCTCTACGGCAGCGACATGGACCGCACAGTCGATCCGGTGTCGGCCGGCCTCGGCTGGGTGGTTCCACCATCGAAGACCGGCTACATCGGCGCGGAGGCGGTCGCCGCCGTGCGCGAGTCCGGCGCGACCACCAAGCTGGTGGGCCTCACGATAGAGGGCGCCATTCCTCGGCATGGAATGTCCGTGTTGCACGAGGGCGTTGAGGTCGGTAAGGTAGCGAGCGGCAGCTTCTCCCCGACGCTGGAGACCGGAATCGCGACTGCATACGTCCCTGTCGAGCTGAGCGAGGCAGGAACTCCGTTGCAGGTCGAGGTTCGCAAGAAGACGCTCCCGGCCACCGTGGTCAAGCCACCGTTCGTTTCGTCAACCTCGCTGTCGGCGTGACCGCCGTCGCATCCGTCACCGGAAGGGAGCGCTTCTAAGCCATGGCACATCCTAGCGACCGCAAGTACTCGAAAGAGCACGAATGGGTCCTCGTCGAAGGCGACGTGGCCACCGTCGGAATCTCCGAGTTCGCCCAAGACCAGCTCGGTGAGGTCGTCTACGTGGATCTTCCCGCAGTGGGGGACACCCTCGCCATGGGCGATTCCTTTGGCGAGATCGAGTCGGTCAAGTCGGTTTCCGAGCTGTTCGCCCCGGTGTCCGGCGAGATCGTGGAGGTCAACTCATCGCTGGGCGATACCCCGGAGACCGTGAACGCCGAGCCTCACGGGGCAGGCTGGATGGTCAAGGTGAAGGTGGACGACGCCAGCGAGCTCGACGCGCTCATGAGCGCCGAGGAATACGACGCCTTCATCGTCGAAGGCTAGGTCGAATGCGATACGTCCCTGTCACGTGCGAGCAGCGCGAGGCGATGCTTCGCGCCGTCGGAGTTGCCGAGGTCGACGCGCTCTTCAAGGTGATTCCCGAGGAGGTGCGGGTCGAAGGCGGTCTGGATCTGCCGGAGGGCCTGACGGAGATCGAGCTCTCGGCCCATCTGGATTCGCTTGCCGACGCGTGCATCCCCGCATCGAAGCTGGTGAGCTTCATGGGCGCGGGCTGCTACGACCACTACGTCCCGAGCGTGGTGGACCACGTCATCTCCAAACCTGAGTTCTTCACCGCCTACACTCCCTACCAGCCGGAGGTCAGCCAGGGCACGCTCCAGGCGATCTACGAGTACCAGTCGATGATATGCGCGCTCACCGGCATGGATGTCTCGAACGCGTCGATGTACGACGGTGCGACCGCGTTGGTCGAAGCGGCCTCCATGGCGTGTCGCGTCACGAAACGCGACAAGGTCGTGTGCCTGTCCACGGTGCATCCGGAGTGGCAGAACACGCTCGCGACGTACGCCGATGCCGGTCAGTTCAGCGTCGCCGCGCAGACCTCGGTCGATGTGGAGAGCGGCACCGCACTGCTGAGGGGCGATACCGATGGCGGTCGCCCAGGGTTGGTGGAAGCGCTCGCAGCCGGGGATATCGGGGCGGTGCTCGTGCAGTCCCCGAACTTCTTCGGGTCCTTCGAGGATCTGGGCGAGATATGCCGCATCGCCCACGAGGCCGGCGCTCTGGTCGTCGTGGCCTCGAACCCCATCCTTCTCGGCATCATGGAGCCGCCCAGCGCGTACGGCGCCGACATCGTCGTCGGAGAGGGGCAGCCGCTCGGCGGTGCCATGGCCTACGGCGGTCCCGGTCTCGGGTTCTTCGCCTGCCGACAAGAGCATGTGCGGCAGATGCCCGGCCGCGTCGTCGGACGGACGGTCGACGTCGACGGGGCGATGGCGTTCGTGCTCACCCTGTCCACCCGTGAGCAGCACATCCGGCGCGAGAAGGCCACGAGCAACATCTGCAGCAACCACGCGCTCAATGCGCTGGCGGCCGGTGCGTATCTCTCGGCAGTGGGGGAGCACGGCCTTGCGGGGATAGCGCGCTCCTGCGTCGCCAAGGCCCACTACCTGAGGGAGCGCCTTCTCGAGACCGGCACGTTCAGGGCTCCCTGGGAGGCCGCCTTCGGGTACGAGTTCGCCCTCGAGTACCTGGGCGACGTTCGAACGATGCAGGACGAGCTCCTCGGCCGGGGATTCCTGGCCGGTGTGGATGTGTCGGACGTGGAAGCTGAGCATCTCACCGGCATGCTTCCCGCGGCCGGCGCCAATCTGGTTCTGTTCGCCGCCACCGAGAAGAACACGCGAGCGGATATGGACGCATTCGCACGGGAGGTGGCTTCGCTGTGACCGAGAGACTCCCGCACGCACCCGGCGCAGCTCCCGTTCGCGGCCCGCGCGCACTCATCTTCGAGGTCGGAGCGCCAGAGTCGCGGTGCGTAGAGGCCCCACCGCTTGACGTCCCGATGGGATCGGTGGACGACCTTCTCGGTGGCCGGGCGAGGACCGAACCGCTCGTTCTGCCGAACGTCACCGAACTCGAGATCATGCGTCACTATGCGCACCTGGCGTCGATGAACTTCGGCGTTGATTCCGGCATGTACCCGCTCGGCTCGTGCACGATGAAGTACAACCCCCGCATCAACGAAGACGCCTGCCGGCTTCCCGGGTTCGCGGGAATCCATCCGTATCAGCCGGAGGGTTCGGTCCAAGGCGCCCTTGAGCTCATGGTGGGCTTGAGCGACGCACTCGCCGAGATCTCGGGACTGCCCGGTGTCACGCTTCAGCCCGCTGCGGGCGCCCATGGCGAGCTGACGGCGCTCATGGTGTTCCGCGCGGCGCTTACGGCGCGTGGGGACGCTCGCAGGAAGGTCATCATCCCGGACACCGCTCATGGCACGAATCCCGCCAGTGTCACGATGTGTGGTTGGGAGACCGTCACGATTCCCAGCAACGAGGTCGGGGAGGTCGACCTCGAGGCGCTCAAGGCGGCCCTTGACTCCGACACCGCCGCGTTCATGCTCACGAATCCTTCAACGATCGGGTTGTTCGACTCGCAGATCGTCGAGATCACGGAGGCGGTGCACTCCGTCGGCGCCTACGCCTACTGCGACGGCGCGAACCTCAACGCGATCCTGGGCAAGGCGCGTCCCGGCGACATGGGATTCGACGCCATGCACATCAACCTGCACAAGACGTTCTCGACCCCGCATGGCGGCGGCGGACCCGGCTCGGGTCCGGTCTGCGTCACCGAGGAGCTCGCCCCCTTCCTGCCCGGCCCGCTCCCTGTCGACTTCGAGGACGGTACCTTCGGCCTCGGCTGGCCGGAGCACACGATCGGCAGGGTCCGCAGCTTCTACGGCAACTTCGGTGTCATCGTCCGCGCCTACGCGTACGTCCGCGCACTGGGTGGGGATGGCCTGACGGAAGTGGCAGAGCAGGCGGTCTTGTCGGCGAACTACCTCAAGGTCAGGCTCCAGCAGGCGTTCGAGGTTCCCTACGGCACCACGTGCATGCATGAGTTCGTGCTGAGCGGCGGCCGGCAGAAGCGGGCGAACGGGGTGAGAACCCTCGACATGGCCAAACGCCTTCTCGACTACGGCTTCCACCCGCCCACGGTGTACTTCCCGATGCTGGTCGAAGAAGCGATGATGATCGAGCCGACGGAGACGGAACCACTACAGGCGCTCGATGCGTTCGCCGAGGTCATGCTCACGATCGCGGAGGAGGCGGCCACGAACCCCGAACTGGTCAAGGGCGCACCTTACACGACACCGGTCCGCAGGTTGGATGAAGCAGGTGCTGCCCGGAATCCGGACCTGCGGTACCGTCCCGAGCGATGATCTCAGACTCGTGAACACCGCGTGGCGACTCCTGATCGATGAGGACCCGGGAGACGGCGCCTGGAACATGGCCGTCGACCGCGCGATCCAGATCGCGCATTCGCAGGGTGAGGCACCTCCCACGTTGCGGCTGTACGAGTGGGCGCATCCCACGGTCTCCGTCGGGCGGTTTCAGGACTATGGGAGTGTCGATTTGGCCTTCTGCGCGACCGCCGGAATCGAACTCGTTCGCCGCTACACCGGGGGACGGGGCGTGCTTCACGACGACGAGGTGACGTACTCGGTCGTGGCCGGCACCGGCGATGGCATCCCGCGCGGGACAAGCGCGTCGTATGGCCTGCTGTGTGGGGGACTTGCGCGGGCGTACCGTCTCCTGGGCGTTGACGCCGCCCTCACGCCACGCCCACGCGGGGCCCGTGATTCGGCGGCGTGCTACCTGCACGCCACGCAGGCCGATCTGTCTCTCGGCCTGCGAAAGCTGTCGGGCTCTGCCCAGGTGTGGATGGGAAGCACCGTCCTGCAGCACGGATCGTTCACCGTCTCCCGCGACAACGCCCGGGAGGCATCGGCGTTTCGGCTGACTGCGGGGGAGCGCGAGCGCCTTGACGAAGAGACGGTGACCCTGGAGTCCGCGCTCGGGCGCACGCCGTCGCGCCGCCTCGTCCGCGACTGCGCCACTACCGGGTTCTCGGAGGCGCTGGGTCTCGAACTCACTCCCGGAGTACTCTCGGACGCCGAGTCCGAGATCGCGACGCAGTTGCTGGGCACGCTGGCGTCGCATGCATCGCACGACACTGCGACTGCAGGCTCAAGGTAGGGCTGAGCCTCATGCGTACACGGCTCGACGCTTGCGCTACAATCACAAGTGGACATCCGCAGAGGAGAGTGGACATCACATGGACGAGAACGAAGCGCGCGACGACGCCCTGCTCGATCTTGAGCACAAGTCCAACGATGTGCTGCGTGGGTTGCTCGACGAGCTCTATGCCGAGGAGCAGCGCGTCTCCTATCGGCGTCGGGTCCTGCACGGCAAGATCGACATTCTGCGTGCCGAGCTCGTGAGCCGTCTCAAGGCGGGACGTGAGGGCGGCAACGACGTCATCAGCGGTCGCGACGTCGATCGGCTGATCGAGATCCTCGCCAACGACCTGCGCGGCGTTTCGCGCTTCGACGTTTCGGCGCCTGACGACGATGACAGCGACGAGCTCTGACACACTCCGCTTGAAGTGGTCGGGATTCGTGTGAACCGAGGAGGAAGCGTGGCGGGCAGCATCAATGATCGGCTGAAGCAGTTCTTCGAGGACTTGACGGCGGACCCGGTGGAAGAGCGGGTCGTCGAGTACGTCATTCGCGAGGTCCACAACGGGCGCAGCCTGATGGACGTCATCAACGACCCCTACGTGCGCAATCGTCTCAATGATGAGAAGCGCGAAGAGATCCTCCAGAACCCGGAGGTCATCGAGGCGCTCGAGCTGGAGATCCAGTCCGCGTTTAAGGCGCCGGAACTCGGGTACTCCAGCTAGACCACCCAGGGAGGGTGACCAAGGCGATGGCCGACTGCCCAGGATGCGCCGCAGCGCTAGGCCCGGATGACCAGAACTGCCCGAACTGCGGCATGAAGGTCCAGGGCGCTACCACCTCCTTCGAGCCTGTGGAGGTCGTAGGCAAACCCGCCGGTCCGGTGGCCGGGAGCCCCGACGGGCCGATTCTCGTCGTGCGCAAGGGGCCGCAGCCCGGCGAGCGGTTCTTCATCGACAGGCCGAGGCTCCTGATCGGGCGCGACCCCGAGAGCGACATCTTTCTCAATGACATGACCGTGTCGCGCGCGCACGCGGTGATCGAGTCGGACGAATTCGGTGTCAGGGTGTCGGATGCGGGTTCGCTCAACGGGACCTGCGTCAACGGCGTGGTCTCCGAGAAGGCGACCCTCAACGATGGCGATGTTCTTCAGATCGGCACGTTTCAGATGCTCTTCCTGAGCGGTGCTTAGAGGATGGTGCCCGGATGACCGGACGTGACTATCTGACGATCGGGGAGGTCGTGCAGCGTCTGCAGGGCGCTCATCCCGATCTGTCCATCTCGAAGGTTCGGTTCCTCGAAGAAGAGGGCCTCGTTGCTCCGGAGCGGACCGCGGGCGGCTATCGCAAGTTCTCGCAGGCCGACGTCGCGCGGGTCGAGATGATCCTCCGACTCCAGCGTGAGTACTTCCTTCCCCTCGCCGTGATTCGAGAGAAGCTCGCGGACTTCGACCGGGGTCGCATCCCTCCGGAGTTGCAGCGCAGCCCTGTCGGCATGACCGACCCGTTGCCGCTCATCACCAAAGATGACGCGCCGCTCGCCCTCGAGGACGCCCCGGGGGTGCTGGGGATCCCGGTCTCGTTCCTGAGGGAGCTCGCGGAGTTTGGACTCGTCGTTCCGGTCCGTGGCGATGAGGGCGAAGCGCTCGATCCCGGAGACGTACAGATCGCGCATGCGGCGTGGGAGCTTCGCAGATTCGGGGTCGAGCCAAGGCACCTGCGCATGTACGAGACGTTCTCGGAGCGTGAGGCGGCATTGTTCTCGCAGATCCTCATGCCCGCGTTCCGCCATCGCACCGCCGAGACCCGCCAGAAGCTCGCCGAGACACTGTCGGAACTCGGCACGTTGACCGACGAGCTCAAGAGCCGGCTGCTTCGCCGCTCGCTGAAGCGGGCGTTCGAGGACATCGGCTAGCGTGGTCGACCCCGGCGACACCATCAGCCCGGTGACCGTCGATCAAGCGTCAGACCACCCGCCTCTCGACGAGATCGCCTTCGCGCATGCGAGCGAACGTGTGGCAGCCGAGATCCTCGACTTCTATCGGATCCGCTGGCAGTACGAGCCTAGGACGTTTCCCATCGAATGGGACGGGCAGGGGAGGGTCATCTCCTCGTTCACGCCCGACTTCTATCTGAGCGACTTCGACGTCTACATCGAGTTGACGACTATGAGCCAGAAGCTCGTCACCAAGAAGAACCGCAAGGTTCGCCGATTGAAGGAGCTGTATCCGGAGGTCAACGTGAAGATCTTCTACCAGAAGGACTTCCGTCGCCTTCTCGCTCGATTCGGTGTTGCTTCAGAGGCGGTCGACCACGCGCAAGGGGGCGGCGTGGTGGCGTCGGACGAGGTTGAGCAGTGATGCAGATACGGCTTCCCGGTGTCTGCGACAGGGTCATGCTGGACGCCGCTTCGCTGCACGCCCGCGTGTCCGAGCTCGCGACCGAGATCGAGCGAGACTACGTCGGCGAGGACCTGCGGCTCGTGACCGTGCTCAAGGGCGGGCTCTACTTTCTCTCGGACCTCGCCCGCTGCATCGATCTGCCGCTCTCGATGGATTTCATGGCCGTCTCGCCCTACTCGGTTGGCAGGGGAGGCGTGGTCCGGGTGACCAAAGACCTCTCAGACGACATCGGCGGGGCGAGCGTGCTGCTCGTTGAGGACGTTGTGGATACCGGGCTGACCGTCAACTATGTGCTCTCGCTCCTGCGGGCGCACAGTCCGGCGCGGCTCGACGTCTGCGCCCTCCTCGACAAGCCCGCACGGCGGATCGCGGAGGTGCCGATCACGTATCGGGGATTCGAGATGTCGGACCGGTTCCTCGTGGGCTACGGCCTCGACCTGGACGGGCGGTATCGGAACCTGCCGTGTGTCGCCAGTCTCCGCGATGAGGCCGTGCTCGCGTGAATCGGCGATTCTTCTGGGCGCTCGCGATCCTGCTCGGCGTCTTCGTCACGGGAACGGTCGGCTACATGCTCATCGAAGGATGGGGCCTCCTCGACTCCCTGTTCATGACCACCATCACGGTGGGGACCGTGGGGTTTGGCGAGGTCCATCCGCTGTCCCCGTACGGACGCCTCTTCACCATCGGGCTCATCATCGCGAGCGTCGGCGCCCTGGGTTTCGCGTTCGGACAGCTCGTCGAGTTCGTCTTCGAAGGCCGAATCCAGGAGATATTGGAGGGACGACGCATGGAGAAACGGCTTGACAGCCTGTCGGGTCACACGGTGGTCGCCGGGTTCGGCCGGGTCGGTTCCGTCGTGGCGCGAGCACTCGCCGACGAGGGCGCGCCCTTCGTGATCGTCGATCTCGGTGAGGAGTCTCAGATCGCGGCGCGCGAGTCCGGCTGGCTCTTCGTACTCGGGGACGCGACCGAGGAAGAGGTGCTGGAGAAGGCGGGTATCCGTCGGGCAGGTAGCCTGGTCACCGCACTCTCGGCAGATGCGGACAACCTCTTCGTCACCGTGACGGCACGAACCATGAACCCGGACGTCTTCATCGTAGCGAGGTCGTCACACGAGTCGACGGAAGCCAAGCTGCTCAACGGCGGGGCGAACCGCACCATGACGCCCAACGTCATCGGTGGCCGGCGCATGGCGTCGATGGTGCTGCACCCCACTGTCGCTGACTACCTCGACATCGTGACGCGCGGTCAGGGTGTCGAGTTCCGACTGCAGGAGATCGCGCTCCAGGCCGGCTCCTGCTTCGAGGGCAAGACCATCTCGGAGGCACGGATTCGGGAGATCACCGGAGCGCAGGTCGTCGCGATCCTGAACACGGACGGCACCGTTGACGCGAATCCGTCGGCGGCGTCGGTGCTGACGGCCGGTGAGCGACTGGTGGTCTTGGGCACCGTGGATCAAGTCGCCGTTCTCGCCGAGAAAGCGTGCCCGACGTAGCGCTCTGCCGATTCGCTGGCGAGCGGTTGCTCGGCGTGGCTGTCGGATTTTGGGGTACGCTGTCGTGCGACTGATCAACGCTCACGAGGAGGAACTGTGGATCTTTCGATGTACATTCGCGACATTCCGGATTGGCCGAAGGAGGGCGTCGTCTTCAAGGACATAACGCCCCTGCTCGCCAGCCCTGAGGGTTTTCGGACCAGTATCGATACGCTTGCCGATGCGTACGCCGACGCGGGAGTGACCAAGGTCATGGGGGCGGAGGCGCGTGGCTTCATCTTCGGCGGGGCGCTGGCCTATCGCCTCGGCGCCGGCTTCGTTCCCGCTCGCAAGCCGGGCAAGCTCCCATGGAGGACGACCTCGGTGACGTACGACCTGGAGTACGGCACCGACTCGCTGGAAGTGCACGCGGATGCCATCGGCCCGGAGGATATCGTGCTGATCGTCGACGACGTGCTGGCGACGGGTGGCACGGCTGCCGCGAAGGCCGAGCTCGTGACTGAGACCGGTGCCCGCGTTGCGGGTTTCGCGTTCTTGATCGAGCTCGACTTCCTGTCAGGGCGATCCAAGCTGCCGGAGGGCGTGGGAATCGTGTCCCTCATCCACGTCGACTGACCGCTCACGTACGGCGAGTTGCCTGCCGATGCTACAATGGGAGTGTCCGCGGGGCACCGATGGTTCACTCCCTCAATCGTAGTCGAATCGCAGCAGGAGGTCTGAGTGCGAACATCGCCTCACACCACAGCCGAGCGCGTGCTCGTCACCTTGGCTGTTGCTGCCCTGATGCTGCTCGCATCTGCGCCCGCGTACGCGGCTCCTACGAACAAGGCCATCGAGGCCAAGCGCGCCGAGGCAGAGGCCGCCGGCAAGAAGCTCGACGAGCTGAACACCGAGGTCGAGCTCAGGTATGAAGAGCTCGCACAGATCGAAGAGGCCGTGGACAAGACCCGGGCGCAGATATCGGCGGCGGAACGGGACCTTGAACGGGCAACCGCCGAGGTGAACCGTTCCGAGTCGTTGCTCAACCGTCGGGTCACGAGCATCTACCGAACCGGCGCCGTCGACATGGTCGCCGTGTTCGTCGGCGCGACCGACTTCCAGGACCTCGTCGCGCGCGTGGACCTGATGCAGCGAGTCGGCCGCAATGACGCGTCCCTGGTCGTGTCGGTGAAGGATGCGCGCACGCGCGTCGAGACCGCCAAGAGCGCACTGGAGAGCCGTGAGTCCGAGCAGCTCGCACTGCGTTCGCGGGCTCGCCACAAGCAAGATCAGGTGCAGGACGCCCAGCTCTCCCAGTCGCGCTATCTTGCTTCGATCAAGACGGAACTCAAGAAGCTCATCGACACCGAGCGCATCCGCCAAGAGAAGCTTGCTGCGGCGCGTGCCAAGGCGCTGGCCGCAGCGCGGCGCGCGGCGGCGGGTGCGAATCAGGGTAAGGTGCTCCCGTTCGATCCGGCCAAAGTCGGCGCCGGGCATCCCGAGGCCGTTCCGATCGCGAAGCGCTATCTGGGCGTGCGCTACGTGTGGGGGGGCACAAGCCCATCGGGGTTCGACTGCTCAGGGCTCATGCAGTACAGCTACGCCAAGCTCGGCATCTCCCTGCCTCGGACGAGTCGCACGCAGTTCCACGCGGGGGCGTACATACCGCCCAACCGTCTTGACCTGCTGAAGCCGGGGGACCTGGTCTTCTTCGGAGTGGGCGGAGACCCGGACCAGATCCACCATGTCGGCATGTACGTCGGCTCCGGCGACTTCATCCATGCACCCTCGACCGGCGATGTCGTGCGCATCACTTCGCTCGACGGCCGCATCGCCTCCAGAGGCGACTACGTGGGTGCTTGCCGCCCCTGACGGGTGTTCTGGCTGCCCTTCCGGGAGGGTCCGATCACGGTATCGCCGCCGCTCACGTGTGCTATCATGCGGCCTACGCCGCTCGGCGGCGACCAGTGAGAGGACGCTCGTGAGCCGTACGTTGCTGTCGGGTAATGAGGCCGTTGCACGGGGCGCCTGGGAGGCCGGCGCTATCGTCGGAGTGGGCTATCCCGGCACGCCGTCCACCGAAACCCTCCAGAGGTTCGCGAGACTCCCCGGTGTGTACGCAGAGTGGGCGCCCAATGAGAAGGTGGCCCTGGAGGTCGCCGCCGGAGTCTCGCTGGTCGGCGGTCGTGTACTCGTCGCGATGAAGCACGTCGGGCTCAATGTCGCCGCGGATCCTCTCTTCACGCTGGCCTACACCGGTGTTCGCGGCGGACTGGTGATCCTGGTCGCGGATGACCCCGGCATGCACTCCTCGCAGAACGAGCAGGACTCGCACAACTACGCCGCCTTCGCACGAGTGCCGATGCTGGATCCGTGCGACTCACAAGAGGCGCTTGAGTTCTCGCGAGAGGCGTTCGAGATCTCCGAGCGCTACGACGTCCCGGTGCTCGTGCGATCCACCGTCCGCGTGAGCCATGCGAAGTCCCTGGTGCAGGAGAGCCCGCGCGTGGAGCTTCCCACGCCCGCCGCCTACAAGACCGAGCCCGGGAAGTGGGTCATGATGCCCGCGATGGCGAAGCTGCGTCGGGTCGACCTGGACCGTCGCATCGCCGAGCTGGCCGCTTTCGCCGAGAAGACCGAACTGAACCGCATCGAACTCCGCGACACGAGCATCGGCATCGTGTGCGCCGGCGTCTCCTACCTGCACGTCCGAGAGGCCCTCCAGGATGCGTCGACGCTGAAGCTCGGCATGACGTTCCCCTTGCCGGTCGAGCGACTTGCGGAGTTCGCCGCGTCGGTCGACATGCTGTATGTCGTCGAGGAAGCGGATGACTACCTTGCCCGATCGATTCGCGCACTCGGATTCAAGGTGGAGAACGTGCCGCTGCCCGCCGCCGGTGAACTCACCCCAGGGGCCATCCGCACCGCGTTCGGGATGCCCGGACCGCCCCTCCGGGAAGCGGACACGTCACTTCCGCCCAGGCCGCCGCTGATGTGCCCGGGCTGTCCCCATCGGCCCGTCTTCCATGCCCTCCGCAAGGCCAGGGCCGTGGTGACGGGCGATATCGGCTGCTACACGCTCGGGGCGCTCAAGCCGCTGGCCGCCATGGACAGTTGCGTGGACATGGGCGCGTCGATCGGCATGGCGCATGGAGCCGAGCTTGCGGGAGGTACCGCGGAGCGGCCGCTCGTCGCCGTTATCGGCGATTCGACCTTCGCGCATTCGGGCGTCAGCTCGCTCATGAACACCGTCTACAACGGCGGGGGCGGCACCGTCGCCATACTCGACAACCGGATCACCGCGATGACCGGCCATCAGGGCAACCCGATCAACGGCATCACCCTGCAGGAGCGCCCGTCACACGAAGTCGATCTGGTCGGGCTGGTCAAGGCCCTTGGCGTCAACCGCGTTCAGGTAGTCGACCCCCACGACTTGACCGCGGTGGCGGCTTCCCTGGCCGAGGAGACCGCCTCGAGTGAGCTATCGGTGATCGTGTTCAGAGCCCCCTGCGCGCTCCTGGTGAAGGACAAGGGCGACCCGTATGCGGTCGACGAGGAGGCGTGCTCCAAGTGCGGCGCCTGCATCAAGCTCGGCTGCCCGGCCATCGGCAAGGATGAGCGCACATCGCGAGCGGTCATCGACACCGCCCTGTGTGTCGGATGCGCTCAGTGCGTACAGGTCTGCAAGTACGATGCGATCGTTCACTCCGGGCCGGCGTGCGACTTCAAGGGGGCCGATCTCGGGTGAGCGTCATCACCGTCATGCTCTGCGGCGTCGGCGGGCAGGGGACGATACTCGCCGCCGACCTCCTTGCCAAGGTCGCTACCGCCGACGGACTGGACGTGAAACTCTCGGAGGTTCACGGCATGTCTCAGCGTGGCGGCAGCGTCGACACCGTCGTGCGCTTCGGCGAGGAGGTCCTGTCCCCCGTGACCGATCCGGGCATGGTCGACCATCTCGTCGGGTTCGAGTTGATCGAGGCGATGCGGCGGGTGCACTACGTCAAGCCGCAGGGTAGGCTTCTCGTCAATCCTCGGGCGATCAGGCCGTTGCCCGTGCTGACCGGGGAGCTCCCGGCGCCCCATGGTCTCGTCGCCATCCTGGATGACGAAGGCGCGATCTTCATCGACGCCGACGAACTGGCGTGCGAGGCGGGAAGCCCCAAGTCGGCCAATGTCGTGCTGATGGGGGCCCTCTCACTCGGCCTCCAGTTCGCCGAGGAGTCCTGGCGAGAGGTCATCGCGGGCAGGGTTCCCGCTAAGACGATCGAGTCCAACTTGCGCGCCTTTGAGCTAGGAAGGCGAGCTTGTAGAGAAGGGGAGTGCGCGCTGTGAATGTGAAGCAGCTGAGCGTCTTCATCGAGAACAAGGCGGGCAGGGTCAGTGAAGTGACCGACGTGCTCGGCCGAGCGGGTGTGAGCATCAGGGGCTTCTCCGTCTCCGATACCGCCGACTACGGGATCATCCGTCTGGTGCTCGACGATCCCGATCGCGGACGGGCGGTGCTGCACGACGTCGGTTTCGCGGTCAAGGTGAGCGACGTCCTGTGCATCGACCTGCCGGACGTCCCCGGCGGCCTCGCCAGCGTTCTGAAGATCGTCTCCGACGCCGGCGTGAATATCGAGTACGTGTACTCGCTCATCTCGACGTACGTGGTCATCAACGTCGCCGATATCGACCGCGCCACGGCGCTCCTCAAGGACAAGCCGGTGGTGATCGTTTCGCAGGAGGTAATCGCGCAGGCCTAAACCGATGAGCCGGCGCGGGGAACAGGGAGGTAAGGACGATGCGTGGACGGATCTTGCGACTCGCAATGGGGGTGCTGGAGGCTGCGCTCGCCGCTGCGCTCGCGGTCACTCTCGTCGGATGCTCGGCCGGTAGCGGCACGAGCGGACAGAACGGCTCCGGGTCGGCGAGTGTCGAGCCGATCAAGATCGGAGCGATCGTCTCTCTGACGGGCACCTACGCCGGCCTCGGCGACCCGGAGAAGAAGACGATCGAGATGGAAGTCAAGCGGATCAACGAGGCTGGCGGAATCAACGGTCGACCCATCGAAGTGATCTTCGAGGACGATGGGACCGACGAGGCCAAGGCGGTCGCCGCGGCCAGCAAACTCATCGAGCAGGACAAGGTCGTCGCCATCATCGGCGCGACGGGCACGGGACAGTCGATGGCTGTGCGAAACGAGATAGACCGCGCCGGTATCCCGCAGCTCTCTATGGCCGGCGGCTCGGCAATCACGGCCAAGCTCGACCCACAGGTCTTCCAGACCCCCTGGTCCAACAATCTCGTGGTTCCGTACACGTTGGCCTACCTCAAGAAGCAGGGAATCACCAAGATCGGCGTCATCTCCGACACCGGCGGTTTCGGCAAGGACGGGAACGCGGTCCTCGCCGCCGAGGCGCCCAAGGCCGGAGTCACGGTGGTCTCGAATCAGACGTTCAACCCCGGCGATGCGGACATGACCGCGCAGCTGACCAACATCAAGAACTCCGATGCGCAGGCGGTGGTGATGTGGACCTCCGGCAAAGAGGCCGCCACCGTCGTCAAGAACGCCAAGCAGCTCGGGTTGACGATCCCGGTCTACGGGAGTCACGGAAACGCGAGGATGGAGTTCGTGCAGGGCGCAGGCGACGCCGCTGAGGGATTCCGGTTCTCGGCAGGCAAGATCCTGCTTCCGGAGAGCTATGGCAAGGACACCCCCGAATACAAGACGGCGACGGAGTTCGTGGACCGCTACACCAAGGCCTACGGCGCTGCGCCGAGCACGTTCGCCGGCCACGCGTACGACGCCCTGTACCTGATCGTCGAGGCCGCGCGACAGGTGAGCGGAGAGCTCACGCCCGCCGCGTTGCGCGACCAGATAGAGAAGACCAAGGCGTTCTCGGGAATCGGAGGCTCGTTCACCTTCTCCCCGACAGACCACAATGGCCTGACCGAGCAGGACCTCAACATGTACGAAGTCAAGAACGGCGCATGGACGATCGCGCCCTGACGAAAGCCGGTTCGCGTGACCGGGGGCGGTGCGCAACCGCCCCCGGTCACGGTGACGAGAGAATGGTGAAGACCGTGGTACGCACGACGAAGGTGACGATGCTCATTGTGACCGCCCTGATGGGGGTGTTGCTGACATCGGGGTGCGGGGGCGGGGGATCGACCGCTTCAACGACGGCCGAGCCGTACAAGGTCGGCGCGATCCTGTCGCTGACGGGGCCCTATGCGGCGCTTGGGGCCTCGGAGAAGCAGGCACTCGAACTCGAAGCCAAGCGCATCAACGACGCGGGAGGCATCAACGGCCGGACGTTGGAGATCATCATCGAGGATGACGGAACCGACGAGGCAAAGTCCGTCGCGGCAGCCAGCAAACTCATCGAGCAGGACAAGGTCGTGGCGATTCTCGGAGCCACGGGCACCGGACAGTCTATGGCGATCCGCAACGAGGTCGACCGTGCGGGAATCCCACAGCTGTCGATGGCAGGGGGGACGGCCATAACTGCCAAACTCGACCCGCAGGTCTTCCAGACGCCGTGGTCTAACACGATCGTCGTGCCCTTCGTGCTGGACAAGATCGCGGCGGACGGCCACAAGAAGGTCGGAATCCTCACGGATAGCGGAGGGTACGGCAAGGACGGGAGGGCGGTCATCGTCGAGACCGCACCCAAGGCCGGCGTCGCCATTGTGGCCGACCAGACGTTCAACCCCGGGGATACCGACTTCTCGGCGCAGCTCGTCAATATCAAGAACTCCGGGGCCGACGCGGTCTTGATCTGGACCGCGGGCAAGGAAGGAGCTTCGATCGTCAAGGCTGCCGCTGACCTCGGCATGACGGCCCCGCTCTATGGCGGATCCGGTCAGGCCAAGCTCGAGTTCGCCCAGGGCGCCGGTCCCGCAGCCGAAGGCTTCGTGTTCGGAACCGGCAAGAGCCTGATGCCGTCGAACTGGGGCACGGGTACCCCGGAGTTCGCCGTGGTCGACGACTTCAGCAAGCGCTATTCGGAGGCCTACGGCCAACCGCCGGACATCTTTGCAGGCCACGCATTCGACGCACTCGCGATCTTGCAGGACGCATTGAAGAGGACGGGTGGGGATACCGACCCCGCGAAGCTGACCAAGGCTGTCGAGGCGACGAAGGGGCTGACAGGCTTTGGTGGGGTCTTCACGTTCTCGCCTTCCGACCACAACGGGTTGTCGGCCGAGGACCTTGCCCTCTACCGGATCACCGGGGGCGCGTGGACGAAGGCCCCATGACGATGCTCGCCAAGCGTGTGGACGAAGTGGCCTGATCAGTGTCGACACTGCTCCAGTTCCTCATAGCGGGCCTCAAGAGCGGCTCCATATACTCGCTGATGGCCCTCGGGTTCACCATCGTCTACGCGGCCACCGGGGCCATCAACTTCGCGCAGGGCGAGTTCTTCATGCTCGGCGGCATGCTGGGAGTGCTCTACGTCCGCATGGGCGTTCCGCTCCTTCTCGCGATAGTCCTCTCCACCGCGACGACTGCGGCGATCGGGGGTCTGTTCGAGGTTCTGGCGATCCGTCCCATCGGTGACGGCGACCCCCTGCGGATCATCATGGTCACCATCGGTGGATCGATCGTGATACGGCAGGTGGTGTTCCACTTCCTTGGGCCCGATGAGGCGCCGCTTTCCGCCTTCTCGGCGGGTCCTTCGATACAAGGTCTCGGTGCGGCGGTCGAGCGCCAGACGCTCTGGATCTGGGGAATCACGCTTGTGGCGGTGGTGGGGCTGGTGCTGCTCTACCGGCGCACCACGTTCGGTCGTGCGATGACCGCCACAGCGCTGAACCGCGACGCCGCCAGACTCGTGGGCATCGACACACCGGCCATGGTTACCTGGTCATTCGCACTCGCCGCCGGGCTGGGTGCAGTCGCCGGCCTGGCTGTCGCCCCGCTGACGCAGACGGCTTTCGACGTGGGCGCGGGCATGGGCGTGAAGGGGTTCGCTGCCGCGATACTCGGCGGACTCGGGAACCCGATCGCCGCGGTCGGTGGGGGGCTGATTCTGGGGCTGCTTGAGAGCCTCACGGCCGGCTACGTCAATCCGCTCTACAAGGACGCCGTCGCGCTGGTCGTCTTGCTTGCGGTCCTCTTCGTGCGCCCGCAGGGGCTCTTCGGCGGGACCGGAAGGGAGAAGCTGTGATCGATACCGCGCGGATGCGCGCCGTGGTACCTGTCTTGGCCGTCGTGGTTGTCGCGGCGCTGCCCTTCTTGGTCGCGGACCGCTTCCTGCTGAAGGTCTTCACGTTCGTGGGGATCAACGTCCTTGTCGTCACCGGCCTCGCGCTGCTCTTCGGGTATGCCGGTCAGGTCTCCCTCGGTAATGCGGCCTTCGTGGGTATCGGCGCCTACGCGTGCGCTTTCCTCACGACCAAAGCCCACGTGCCGTGGGTCGTCGCCTTCCTTGCCGCCGGCGCGATTTCGGCGTTGGGGGGCCTGCTGCTCGCCTTGCCGAGCCTGCGGCTGCGAGGCCACTACCTGGCAATGGCCACGCTGGGCTTCGGCGAACTGATGTCTCTCGCGTTCGCCGAGGCGGTCCCGATCACGGGCGGCGTGGACGGGTTCACCGGCATCCCATTTCCGACGCTCGGGAGCATCGCGATCAAGACCCCCGCGGGCCTGTACTGGCTCACCTGGGCGGTTGCAGGCTGCGCTCTGCTCGCTTCGGCGAACATGGTCTCGTTGCGACCCGGGCGTGCCATGCGCGCGTTGCACGGCAGTGAACTGGGCGCCACCGCCTGCGGCGTCGACGTGGTCGGCGTCAAGGTGCGGGCGTTCGTGATCTCGGCGATGTTCGCGGGCCTCGCCGGCGCGCTGTACGCCTCTGTGGTCGGCTTCATTTCCCCGAGCGTCTTCACGGTGACGGCATCCGTGGCCTTCCTGGCGATGACCGTCATCGGGGGCTCCGGGTCTCTCGCAGGCCCGGTGGTCGCGGCCGTACTGCTCACCCTCCTCCAGTATCTCGACGCACTCATACCGGGCATCTCCCGGCAGTCGTCTCAGGTCGTGCAGTCGTTCCAGCCCGACGTGTACGGTCTTGCGATCATCCTCGTGGTCCTCTTCGCACCCGGAGGCATCGGCTCGCTGTGGCGCGCCAGGACGAGGGGAGGGGAGGGCGCTTGAGTCTGCTCCGAGTCAGCGGGGTCACCAAGCGCTTCGGAGGGCTCACCGCAGTTGACGACGTCTCGTTCGAGGTCTACGCCGGGACCATCAAGGCGCTCATCGGTCCCAACGGCGCGGGGAAGTCCACACTCTTCAACGCGATCACGGGTTTCGAGCGGCCTGATGCCGGTTCGGTGCTCTTCGACGGCGCCGAAACGGTGACGATGAAGCCGCGTGATGTCGTAAGGGCGGGTATGGCCCGGACGTTTCAGAACACGCAGCTCTTCGAGGGGATGACCGCGCGGGACAACGTCATGGTGGGGGCCCAGGCGCACCAACGGCAGGGGTTCGCTGCTTCGGCGTTTCGGATGCCCTCGTCGCTGGCCGAGGAGCGGGCCTCATCTGACGAGGCCGGCAGACTCCTTCGGATGATCGGCATCGACAACTGGAGCGACACTCGGGCCAGCGACCTCCCAGCGGGAATTCGACGGCTTGTCGAGATCGCCCGGGCGCTAGGGACGAGCCCGCGCCTTCTCTTGCTCGACGAACCCGCCGCGGGCCTCAACAACATCGAGACCCACGAACTGGTCGATGCGCTCTACCGGGTTCGGGACGCCGGCATCACGGTGCTCGTGGTCGAGCATGATATGGGCCTGGTGATGGAGGTCTCCGACGAGATCGTGGTCCTGGACCGCGGTCGCAAGATCGCCGAGGGCCCGCCCCGGCTCATCCAGAAGGACCCGGCTGTGATCGCCGCGTACCTGGGCGAGGAGGCGGTCGACGATGAGTGAGGGCCAGCTGCTCGCTGTCGAGGGGCTCGACGCGGGCTACGGTCACACCAATGTGGTCCGGGGTGTCGACCTTCACGTGGATGTGGGCGAGATCGTCTCCCTCATCGGCTCGAACGGAGCGGGGAAGTCCACGCTGCTCAAGGCGGTTGTCGGGCTGGTGACGCCGTCTGCCGGAACGGTGCATTTCGACGGGCGGCCGGTCACGGGCCAGAAGCCTGAGAAGCTCGTCGCCCAAGGCGTCGCGTTGGTGCCCGAAGGGAGACTACTCTTCGGTCCGTTGTCAGTGAACGACAACTTGGCGCTGGGCGCCTACGCGACCCGTGGCGCCTCGAAGCGGGCGGTGGCTGAGGAACGCCTCGCGCGGGTGCATGAGCTGTTCCCGGTGCTCCGCGATCGTGCGGAGCAGTCCGCCAGCACGCTTTCCGGGGGCGAGCAGCAGATGCTTGCCGTCGGGCGCGCGCTCATGTCGGGACCGCGGCTCCTGCTCTTGGATGAACCGTCCCTTGGTCTGGCGCCGAAGGTGATCGCGGAGATCTTCTCAGCTCTCGAGAGGCTGCGGGCCGACGGTGTGACCATGCTGTTGGTCGAGCAGGACGCCAAGCTGGCTCTGAAGCACTCGGACCGCGGCTACGTGATGCGGACGGGCAGGATCGAACTCCAGGGCACCGCGAAGGACCTCATCGCAGACGAGTCGGTCCGCAAGATATACCTCGGTTCCTGGAAGACGGAGGAGAACGCCCCATGATCTGGAACGCGGAGTACGAGTGCATGGAGCGCGGAGAACTGCGAGCGCTTCAACTGAGACGGCTGCAGACGACCGTCGCGTGGGTCTACGAGCGCGTGCCCTACTACCGTCAGCAGCTCAGCGAACGAGGTGTTCGGCCCCGCGACATCAAGACACTGGCCGACGTGCGCCTGCTTCCGCTCACCGACAAGGGCGCGCTGCGTGACACGTATCCGTTCGGGATGTTCGCGGTGCCTCTCGACGAAGTCGTGCGACTGCACTCTTCCTCCGGTACCACCGGCAAGCCCATCGTGGTCGGCTACACGCGGGGCGACATCAACACGTGGACCGAGCTCACGGCGCGCGTCGCGGCGTCCGCGGGAGTCCATCGCGGCGATCTCGTGGACATGTCATTCCTGTACGGCATGTTCACTGGTGGATGGGGGATGCACTACGGTCTGGAGCGTCTCGGCGCCACCATCATTCCCGCAGGGAGCGGCAACACCGAGCGCCACATCATGATGATGCAGGACTTCGGCACGACGGTGCTCGTGTCGACGCCCTCGTATGCGCTCTACCTCGCCGAGGTCGGAGAGGCCATGGGAGTCGACTTTCGCTCGCTGGACATCCGTCTGGGCCTTTTCGGCGGTGAGCCCTGCTTCGATGCCGCGAAACGGGAGATCGAAGAGCGGCTCGGAATCCGCGCGATGGACAACTACGGTCTCTCGGAGGTCATGGGCCCGGGCGTGAGCTCGGAGTGCGAGTGCGGGTGCGGGCTGCATATCGCCGAGGACCACGTGCTGTGGGAACTCGTCGATCCCGAGACGGGAGAGCCGGTTGACGACGGCGAACAGGGCGAGCTGGTGTTCACGTCGCTCACCAAGGAGGCGTTCCCGGTCCTGCGCTATCGGACACACGACCTGACAACGGTGACGACGGAGCGTTGCGAGTGCGGGCGAACGCTCGCCCGGATGGCGAAAGTCAGGTCCAGAACGGACGACATGCTGATCATCCGGGGCGTGAACGTGTTCCCGAGCCAGATCGAAGACGTCATCTTCCAGATCGAGGGCGTGCGGCCGCACTATCTCGTGGTGGTCGACCGGAAGAAGGGGCTGGACGACCTTGAGGTGCGCCTCGAAGTCGCCGAGTCGGTCTTTTCGGATATCATGGCTGATATGTTCGCATTCCAGAAGGACGTCGCCGACAGGCTGCAGTCCGTTCTGGGGCTTCGGGCGAAGATCACCCTGGTCGAACCGGGATCCTTGGAACGGTCGGCCGGGAAGAGCACTCGCGTGCTCGACAAACGGGACAGCGCCTGATACTCGGGTCGCGGTCCTCACTGAGAAAGGCTGGATAGCTCTTGCCGGTATGGGGTTGGATCGCGATAGGGGCGGGGGGCGTCCTGCTGATCGCTGCCGCGGTCATCGGGTCGATCCTGGGTTGGCGCAGCATGGAGCGACGCTACTTGCTCAGGCTCGTAAGCCGGCGTGAGGCGATCGATGCGGTCCGCCAGGCCCTGGATGACGTCGTGATGCGACTCGCGCAGGGGAGCGACGAGACCCTCAACCACTTCGCCGAGGATCCCGACGCCGTCGAGCGCCGCGCGCTTCACGAGGTGACCAGCCGCGCCCAGATCCTCGCCGACGAGCTCGATGCGATGCCGCTGCCCAAGCGGCTCATTCCGGCAGCCGAAGTTCTCGGCGATTCCGCCTACGCCATCGCACGCGAAGCGGGTAAAGTCCACGATGAGCAGGTCGGTGACGAGGCCCTCGAGGCGCTTGGTTCCATCGACCTCACCGCGATCGCCGGCACGTATGCGGCGGCGACGCGAGAGGTGCAGCGTGTGTGTGAAGTGTGCGGACTCGACGAAGACCCATCGGTCTACGGCGGAGGCTTGTACCTGTGACAACCAGCAAGGTGATGCGCGCCATAGCAGGGGTGATAGTGCTCCTGATCCTGTTGGTCGTGGTCAATGGTTGGTGGAGCGACTACAAGAAGGCGACGCCCAAGAAGCGTTCTGCCGAAACCACCGCCACCGCTCCGCCCGCCGATGCCGCGGCGGCGACCGGACCCACGGTGCTCATCCTGGTAGACGGGCTCAACTTCAGGGAGCAGCCCGACGCGACCGGAGCCAACATCCGCGGACTGAAGAAGGGCGAGACGTTCATCCTCGTCAGCAAGACCGGCAGCTGGCTCGAGCTTCAGGACGCCTCAGGACAGAACGGCTGGGTCAACAACAACCCGCAGTACGTGCGGATCGAGAAGCAGTAGGCCGGCGGTGATCCGCGTCATCGGAAACGCCGACGAGTTCTGGCGACTGCGCATGACGCGGGTCGACACGACCCAGGGCCTCGACTTCGAGTGGCACGAGGACATCCTGTACCGGGAGCCGATGGTGGACCACGGCGACGAAGTCGAGTTCTGGCATGTCGAAGCCGTGCGACTCGACGACGCAGATTCCGTGGTACGGCTGGCGACGTTCGACACGGAGACCGATGCACGAGCGTACCTTGAGGTAGCCCAAGAGGACCTGAGCGACCTCACGAAGTCACGTTTCGAACTGTCCTACTTCACGGGTGCCGAGATCGGCGACACCGGCATCGAGTAGGACCGCCGCTCTTGTGTCTTGCATGCGGAGCCCAACACACTCACGACCGCGCCGCAGGGGAGCAGGACGGCTCCGTCCGTAACTTCGCTACTAGACATAAGATGTATTATCACGCATATGCCCCGCACTGCCGAACTGCGGTAGGGGTCACCGGGAACAGGTGTCACTTCTTTGAGGACGTGCTCCCCTTGGAGTCGGCGATGAGTTCTGACACCGTGACGAACTCGTATCCCTGGGACTTGAGCTCGGGCAGGATGACCTTCATGGCCTTGTAGGTGGCCTTCGAGCCCCAGTGGCACAGGATGATGTCACCGGGCTTGATCCCCCCGTTGCTGGTGACCACGTTCTCGTACAGCTTCTTGGTGGTTGCACCGCGTCCGGAGTCCCCGAACGAACGGTTCCACATGACCTGCTTGTAGCCCAGATCCGCCACGAGGCGCTTGACTCGCGGATTGGTGGCCCCGCCGGGTGGACGCATGTAGGGCGCCTGGTTGCCTGTGACCGCAGAGATGGCCTTCTGTGTGCGGAGGAGCTCGGACTCGACCTGTGCGTCGCTGAGCTTGGTGAGATTCTTGTGGTCCCAGGTGTGGTTGGCGATCTCAAACCCGGCCTCGTCGAGCTCCTTGAGGGTCGACTTGTGAGTCGATGCCCAGCTTCCGAGGACGAACGTGGTGCAGCGGGCGTCGTACTGCTTGAGGAGTTCGAACATCTCGGGCTGGAAACCGTAACCGTCGTCCAGCGTTATGGCGATGTACTTGTGCTTGGGCTTCAGCTGGCCGAAACTGACCGGCTTGACGGCCGGAGCGTCTGGAAACTGCACCGAGGCTTTGGCGACGGCGGCCGATTCGGCGGCTGTCGAAACCTCGGGCACCGCCTCCTCTGGCGCGGCGGGCGCGGGAGTCGTGCTCGGAGCCGATGCCGCCGGGGCTGATACATCTCGTGCGGTGGTCGTCGCCGCCGGAGCGGAAGTGGGCTGAGCCTGAGTGGCGCTGGAGCTCGGGGTGGCCTTGGGTGCTGTGCGGGTGCGTGCCCACGCGAACGTCGAGACACCGCCGATGACCAAGATGCCCGCGCATACGGCGAGCGCGATTCCCGCGCGTGCACGACGCCGACGCGCAGCCTGCATGCGGAGACGGCGGAGCTGTCTTGGGTCCTGCTGCATCAAGTTCGATTCCCCACTCTAGGTGATCGTGTCGCCGATCAAACGTGTGGTGTGCAACGAGCATGCCACGAAAACAAGTCGGCGCGGGCGTCAGCCGGGTGACGATTGTACGGCCGTGAACGGACCGAGCGTGCGAAAGCGGCCCCGGACCGCGATGTCGCAGCCCGGGGCCGTCGCAGCTGAGACGAGCGAAGGAGCACCCGTCTCGGGCAAGCTAGAGCGACGTCGGAGCAGAACCGATCTCTGCAGCCTCGGCCTGGAACTCCGCATCGAACGATGGCGACTCGATTGCAAGCCCCTCGCTCTCCTTGGGCAGGATCAGATTGAGAATGACGCCGATCAGGGCGGCCATCGCCATGCCCGGGACCGTGTACTTCCCGAGCGGGATGGCGAACCCTCCGGCCTCCATGCCAACACCGATCACCAGGACCACGCTCGAGAGAATGAGGTTTCTGCTGTGGCTGAAGTCGATGCCGCTCGTTGAGAGCAGCCGGATACCGCTCGTGGCGATGAGCCCGAACAGGAGCAGCGAGATCCCGCCCATGACCGGGGTCGGAATGGAGCTGATCGCCGCGCCGAACTTGGGAACGAAACCGCCGATGATGATGGCGAACGCACCCGCGAACCAGAAGAGCTGTGTCGCATACACCTTGGTCACAGCCATGACGCCGATGTTCTCGGCGTAGGTGGTGGACGGTGTGCCGCCGATGGCGCCTGAGATCGCGGTCGCAAGACCGTCGCCGAACAACGACTCAGGCAGGATCGGCGTGAAGTCCTTCCCGGTGATCTCGTTGATGACCAGAAGGTGCCCGATGTGCTCGATGATGACCACGAACGCGACCGGCGCGATGATCAGGATGGCATCGAGCTGGAAGACCGGGAACGTGAGCGTGGGGAGCCCGACCCAGGCCGCCTCCTTGACGCCGGCGAAGCTGACCAGGCCGAGCGGGATCGAGACGACGTAGCCGACGATGATTCCCATAAGCACCGGGATGGTCTTGAGGAAGCCCTTGAAGAAGCTCGAGAAGATGATCGCCGAGGCGAGCGTGATGCCTGCCACCGCAAGGTACTTCATCTCGACAGGCTTCGTCGGGTCGGCGAACGGATACAGGCACATCTTGACCGCCACGGCAGAGAGCCCGAGGCCGATGACCACGACGACCGAGCCGATCAAGGCCGGAGGAAGCAGTCGGTCGAGCCACTTGGTGCCGACGGCCTTGATGACGAACGCCACGACCATGTAGACGAAGCCTGCGACCACGAGTCCGCCGAGAGCAGCGGGGATGTTCTTCCCGCCCGGTCCCCCACCGACCGCGATCAACGGCGCGATGAACGCAAAGCTCGATCCGAGGTAGCTCGGGATCCTGTTGCGCACGCAGATCAGATAGAGAATGGTGCCGATTCCCGAGGTCATGAGACCGACGCCGGGATCGAGACCCGTCAGCAGCGGTACGAGCACCGTAGCGCCGAACATGGCCATCAGGTGCTGCAGTGAGAGCGGGATCGCCTTGGACAACGGCAGGATGTCGTCGGTCTGAACGACTTGCTCACGCGTCACGCGGTTCCCTCCTTTACGTGTTCAGGCAGGTCCGGTGTGCGGACCTGGTTGCGGTCAGGGCCTGCTAGCCGAAGAGCTTCAGGAGCGGAGCCTGCAGGAATGCCATCAAGAAGGCGATCGAGGCGACCCACATGAGCGGGTGGATGTCCTTGGCCTTGCCGTGGAACAGCTTGATGATCACGTAGCTGATGAAGCCCAGACCGATGCCCCAGCTGATGTTGTACGTCAAGGGAATGCCGACGATCGTCAGGTATGCCGGGAAGGCTTCTTCGAGGTTGTCCCACGGGATCTCGCGGACCGTGCGCATCATCAGGAACCCGACGATGATCAGCGCGCCGGCGGTGATCGGGAAGGAGGTGAAGCTGGGGACGGGAACATCCGGCGGGACCTGGAACCCGGAGCCGGAGAACGAAGCGAAGCGCTCCGCGTTGGCGACCGGGTAGCCGCCGCCGACCATGCGGACCAGTGGCGAGAAGAACGCAGCGACTGCGAACAAGATACCGGTGATGATCGCCGTCAGGCCCGTGCGGCCACCTTCTGCCACGCCGGCCGCCGACTCGATGTACGTGGTGATCGAGGACGCGCCGAAGAGTCCGCCGACGCTAGCAGCTGCGGAGTCGACGAGCAGGATGTTCTTGATGCCGGGAACGCGTCCTTCACTGTCCGCGAAGCCGGCCTGCTCGCCCACCGAGATGACGGTACCCATCGTGTCGAAGAAGTCGGTGAGCATGACGGCAAACACCGCGAAGAGCAGGGCGGGCGTGAAGATCTGCAGCAAGGCGATGCTGTTCGTGCCGGCGGGAACCTGGAACGGAGCCATGAACGTAGAGAAGTTGGGCGGTGCCATCACGGCGTTCGGCAGGCTGGTGACGTTGAGGATCAGGGCCGCAACGGTGGCGACGAGGATTCCCCAGAGTATGTCGCCCTTGATGCCGAGTGCCATGAAGGCGAGTATCGAGAACAGGCCGATCAAGGTGACCCAGACGTAGGGCTTGGTGAAGTCACCGAGCGAGACCACGGTCGCGGCGTTGGGGACGATGATGCCGCCCTCGATGAGTCCGAGGACCGTGATGAAGAGCCCGATGCCGACGCCTATGGCGCGCTTCAGGTCCAGCGGGATCGCGTTCATGATCGCTTCGCGAGCGCCCGACAGCACGAGGGCGAAGATGATGAGGCCCTCGACGAAGATCACGGACATTCCGACCTGCCAGGGCACATTCGCCTGCTGGAAGCCGATGATCGAGAAGGTGACGACGGCGTTCAGGCCCATGCCCGACGCCAGCGCCAGCGGCCGATTAGAGATGAACCCCATGGCGAGGCACATCAGTGCGGCGCCGAGCGCGGTGGCGGTCGCCGCGCCCTCGAACGGCACGCCCGCGGCCGAGAGGATTCCCGGATTGACGAAGACGATGTAGGCCATCGTGAGGAACGTCGTGACGCCTGCGAGCAGTTCAGTCTGGAAGTTGGTCCCACGGTCTGCGAACTTGAAGAACGAATCCATACCCTCACCTTTCATACGACCGTACCGGAATCTGGCAGATCAAGGGTCACGCATCGAGCGGCAGACTCAGCAGATGAACTTGTTTCCCACCCCTCTCCAGTTCGGTGAAACCGCAATGCGTCAACGTATGTGAACCTCACCCGGACGCCTCAGGCGCCCCGACCCTCCGTGAACAGAGAACCGAGATAGCGGGCGGAGGTGTCGCTGCCTTCAAGCGCGGCGACGATCGCCGATGCGAGAGGAGGCCTGAGGTCGAGTCCCACCAATGCTGAGACCTCGAACAGCTCGACCGACTCGACGCGCGGGTCCAGCGGGCTATCGGTTAGCTCGCCGCCGACCACGGTGGCCAGGAACGTGATGTTGACGACGTGCCGGCTGCCCTGGGGATCGATGGTGTCGTTGACCAGCAACGGACGGCCGATCTCGACAAGCAGCCCGGTCTCCTCGGACACCTCACGGACGAGGGCCCGCTCGAGGGTCTCGCGGTAGTCAACGCCGCCCCCGGGCAGCAGGTAGTAGCTGGAGTCGCGAGCGCGATGCTTCACCAGCACGATCCGGTCGTCGAGCACGATGAGGGCGGCCACGCGGACGCGCGGGCCGTCAGGTACCCGTGCTGCCAAAACCACCCTCCCCCCGCGCGGTTGCGCCAAGCTCATCGAGCTCGACGAGTGTGCAATGCTCGACACGCTGAACCACCAGCTGGGCGACCTTGTCGCCGTACGAGACCGTGAGGGAAGCGTCGGTGTCGAGATTGACCGCGATGATCTGAATCTCGCCTCGGTAGTGGCTGTCGATCAGGCCGGGCGTGTTGACCAAGGTCAGCCCCTCCCTGAGCGCACGGCCACTGCGCGGCTGCACGAAGCCGGCGTACCCTTCGGGGAGTTCAATGGCGATGCCGGTGGGGATGAGCGCAACGCTGACCCGGTGCGAGCGTTGCGGAGCTCGCCGCGTACAGGTCCAGTCCCGCGTCGCCGTCGTGCGCGTAGGTCGGTACGGGAAGGTTCGGATCGATTCGACGAATACGGAGTTGCACGTCCGTCAGACCCCCCGTACCACGGTGGGGAGATGGACCGCGCAGCACAGTGCGGAGCGTCGTAGCGCGTCCGCTTCATAGGGCCGAACGCCGGATGCGGCAGGGTCGAGTGTTCTCTGAGGCTGGAACTGCTGGATCGCGAAGCGCGTTCCCCCTTCGAGTTCCCGAGCGATGTAGGGAAGCTCGGCGGTGAGCACCGCACCGGGGTAGCACGTGGTTCGAAACTCGTGATCGACCCCACTCTCGATCAACAGCGAGACAGAGCGGCGGACACGCTTCCACACGTCATGACCCGCGGTCACTGAGTCGTAGCGGTCGGGAGTCGCCTTGACGTCGAGTGACACGAACGAGACCAGCCCCTGCTCGATGAGTGTCTCAAGGACCTCAGGGAACGTGCCGTTGGTATCGACCTTCACCGGAATGCCGAGCACGCGAATGCCACGGAGGAGCTGGCTGAGGGAGGGATCCATGGTCGGCTCCCCGCCTGTCACCACCACGCCCCCGATGCTCCCCCGGTTGTGGGTGAGGTGCTCGATGACGCGCGTCAGATCTACGGCCGGTCGCCTTCCGCTCACCATCTCAGGGCAGTAGCAGTACGGACACCGCAGATTGCAGCCACCGTAGCAGGACGGCAGCGGAGCTTCGACCGGGCCATGCGTCACGCGTCAGTCCGACAAATCCTGCGATGCGAGGACCTTCCGGCTGGACGGAGCGCTCAGTGGGGACGGCGACAGCCGAGACCCCGCTCACAGCGGGCCGAGGTTCTTGAGCTCGGACGTGAACTCGTCGAGGTCCTGGAACTCCTTGTAGACCGAGGCGAAACGCACGTACGCCACGCGATCGAAATCACGCAGCCTCACGAGAACCATGTCCCCGACCTGACGGCTTCCGACTTCGGAACGGAAGGAGTTGTGCAGCTCGGATTCGATATCGTCGATAAGGGCCTCGAGCTGGCTGACGTGCACGTCACGTTTGGCGCATGCCACCATGAGTCCCCGGAGGAGCTTGCCTCGGTCGAACGGCTCGGCGGTCCCGTCCTTCTTCACCACCATAAGGGGTGTCTCTTCGCGGCGCTCGTACGTGGTGAAACGCTCAGAGCAGCTCAGGCACTCCCGCCTGCGCCGTATAGCGTCTTGAGACTCCGAGGTGCGCGAATCGACGACCTTGGTCTCGTCATGGCCACAGAACGGACAGCGCACAGCTCACCCCCATATGTAGGCTACCTAGGAAGGTAGCACACAAGATATGGGGCATCAATGCGATTCCGTGGGCAAACCCGAATCAATTCGATGGTGGTTCGAAATGGCCCGCCCACAACCGTCATCGCGGTGAAAGGGCGGTGTTGCCTCAGCGTGCGGCGAGCCTTCGGCCTGGGGACTCGTCGGGCACGAGTATGGTCTGGCCGGGGGTCACCAACGGGGCGTCCAGGTGGTTGGCCCTCATCAGGATCTCTGAGACCTGTGCGGTCGTCAGACCGTCGATCGGATGCTGAGCGGCAAGCGTCCACAACGAGTCCCCCGCCGACACCTTGAGCGCCGTCAATGATGGGTGCGGGCGCAGTGCGCGGACTCGTAACGACCGCTCCGAGTATCAGGAGAACGGCGATCACGATCAGGGCGACTACTTCCAGACGGCCTGACACGGTGCGGGCCGCCCTGCGCGGGCGTGCTGCGACCTGGGCACGCGCCGTGCGATGCGACGACCATGCGTCGGTGTCCGGTCTGAGGGTGGCTGTGCGGTGCATGCTGCATCTCCCCTTCTGTGCTGTCGACTCCTCGGCAGCGCCATCTTGAACCGCGGGTCTGACATGAGACCGACATCGTAGCGAACATGTGTTCGATAGCCATCATAGCGAACACATGTTCGCCACGCAAGCAGAAGGGCGAACGCATGTTTGCGCCAATGGGGTGGATGCCGCTACACTGTGTTCGTACAGATGTTCGATACCGAGGGGGCGGGGATGGCCTACCAGAAGGAACTCACCAAGCGCCAGCAGGAGATTCTCGATTTCGTGCGCGCCGAGGTCCACCGCTGCGGCTATCCGCCGAGCGTCCGCGAGATCGGTCAAGCGGTGGGCCTGTCGTCTTCATCCACGGTCCACTCCCACCTCGCCGCTCTCGAAGCGAAGGGCTTCATTCGTCGCGATCCCTCGAAACCGCGTGCGCTCGAGGTCCTCGACTTCCGCGAAACCGAGCGCGGCATCGACTACGGCTCCGTGCGGGCCGTCCCCGTCGTGGGACAGGTAGCGGCCGGGCAGCCGATCCTTGCCTCGGAGAACATCGAGCAGACGATGTCGCTGCCTGCCGAGTTGGCCGGAGACGCCACGTTCATCCTCCGGGTTCGTGGGGAGTCGATGATCGAGGTCGGGATCATGGACGGCGACTTCGTTGTCGTGCGTCAGCAGCAGACCGCCGACAACGGCGACATCGTGGTGGCCATGATGGACGAAGAGGCCACCGTCAAGACCTTCTACCGCGAGCCGGATCGTATCCGACTGCAGCCGGAGAACTCCGCGATGGAGCCGATCTACTCGGTCGACGTGGCGATTCTCGGCAAGGTGGTCGCGCTCTTCCGGCGACTCTAGGCCACGGCTCGGTCTCGTCTTCGGAACTCGTCGCTGACGAACGGGGCGAACGTCGCCAGAAGGCCCGTCGGGACCTTGATGATCAGTCTGGTGCCCTCCTCGTGGTGCCGTTCCGTCACGATCTGCGCGCGCTCGTGGGCCAGCGCGATGAGGTCACCACGCGTGTACGGGATCAGCACCGCCAGCGTCTCCCCTCCTCGCGACGCCTCGTCGGCGATTCGAGCAAGCAGCGACTCGAGACCGATGCCCTTCAGCCCTGACACGAAGACCGCACCGGGCTGCCTTCGCTTGAGCGCGTCGAGTTCGGTGTCGGGCAGCGTATCGATCTTGTTGTACACGACGACGCTGGGTGTGTGTGAGGCGCCGATCTCTTCGAGCACCTCACGGACGGCCTGCATCTGAGCGTCCCTCTGGAAGGCCCCGGCATCTGCGACGTGGAGCAGAAGGTCCGCGCCGCTGACCTCGTCGAGTGTGGACTTGAACGCCTCGACGAGGCCATGTGGGAGCTTGTGGATGAAGCCGACGGTGTCGGTGAGCGTGGCCTCACGCCCCTCGGGCAGGCTTAGTCGGCGCGTGGTGGAGTCCAGGGTCGCGAACAGCATGTTCGCCTGCAGGACACCGGCGTTCGTAAGCGCGTTGAGGAGCGTGGACTTCCCCGCATTCGTGTAGCCGACGAGCGCCACGCGGAAGACACCGCTCTGGGAACGAGAACGGCGCTGGAGTTCGCGCTCGTGTGACACCCCCTTGAGCTGCCGCTTGAGCAGACCGATGCGCTTGCGAGCGAGGCGCCTGTCGGTCTCGAGCTGAGACTCGCCCGGGCCACGAGTCATGACTCCGCCGCCGGCGTACTTGTCCAGGTGCCGCCACAGGCCCCTCAGCCGCGGGAGCAGGTACTCCATCTGGGCGAGTTCGACCTGGAGCTTGCCCTCTCGGCTCGTCGCGTGAAGGGCGAAGATGTCGAGGATGAGCGCCGTGCGGTCGGCGATCTTCGTCTCGGGAATGGCGTTCTCGAGGTTCGCCTGCTGCGACGGCGTGAGGTCGTCGTCGAAGATGACGAGTGAGGCGTCGAGTTCCCTGACGAGCTCCGCTATCTCCTCGGCCTTGCCGGTCCCGATGAAGGTCCGCGTGTGCGGCCGATCGAGACGCTGGGTCGCCGTCGCAACGACCTCCGCTCCTGCGGTCTCGGCGAGCCGCTCGAGTTCGGCCAGCGACTCCTCGAGCGGCCAGACCTGGTTGCCGCGGTCGACGCCGACGAGGATCGCGCGTTCGCGGCGATCCTGTCGGTCCTCTTCAGTTTCGGGGTTGTGGCGCTGTCCCACGTGGAGAGGTGCCTCCTCTAGAGGGAGTTCTCGATGCGCTTGATCGCGGCTTCGAGCCGGTCGTCAGGCGTCGTGAGCGATATCCGGATGTAGCCCTCACCGCTCGGTCCGTAGGCCGAACCCGCAGCCACGATGACGTTGGCCTCCTCGAGGATCTTCCCGGCGAAGTCCGCGGACGTGTAGCCGTCGGGAACCTTCGCCCAGACGTAGATGGTCGCCACGGGCTTGAAGGGAACCTCGATGCCGATCTTCTCGAGCGCGCTGAGAACGAGGTCGCGGCGGCGCTGGTACATCGCGTTGAGCCCGACGATCGATTCCTGGGGGCCGAGGAACGCCTCGATGGCGGCGTCTTGCACGGCGGTGAAGACACCGGAGTCGATGTTGGACTTGACGGTCCCGAGCGCCTTGATCGCCTGCGCGTTGCCGCACGCGAACGCGACACGCCAGCCGGTCATGTTGTAGGCCTTCGAGGCGCTGAACAGCTCGATGGCGACGTCCTTGGCGCCGGGGCGCTCGAGGAAGCTCGGAGCGACGTAGCCGTCGAAGCCGATCTCGGAGTACGCGTTGTCATGCACGATGAGGAGGTCGTGTTGCTTGGCGAACGCGATGGCACGATCGAAGTACTCGTCGTTGGCGATGGCGGAGGTCGGGTTGTTGGGGTAGCTCAGGAACATCATCTTGGCCTTGGCCAGCACCTCGGGCGGAGTCGACTCGAAGTCGGCGAGGAAGCCGTTCTCCTCGGTCATGGGCATCCACCAGGTCTCGCCGCCGACCATGATGCCGCCGGTGTGGTAGACGGGGTAGCCGGCACCGGGGACGAGGGTGTACTCGCCGGGGTCGACGAACGCGGTGAAGAGGTGCGCGATGCCCTCCTTGCTGCCGATGAGGGCGAGCACTTCGGTGTTCGGGTCGACCTCGACGTCGAAGCGGCGCTTCATCCACTCCGAGCACGCCTGACGGTAGCGCGGCGCACCGACATAGCTGGGGTACTGATGGTTGGCAGGGTTCCTGGTCGCCTCGATCATCGCCTCGACGATGTGGTCGGGCGTGGGGGTATCGGGGTCGCCGATTCCCAGCGAGATGACGTCGATTCCCTGCGCCGTCTTGAGCGCCTTCTTGCGATCGATCTCGGCGAACAGGTACGGCGGAAGATTGTCGATACGCTTGGCGGTCCTCACCGGGCGGTCTCTCCTTAGTTCGGGTTGTCGTTCGGAGCTCTGGCTATCGGCCTGAGGCCGTGGGTGCCATGGTAGCACTCGCGTGGCGCGGCGAGATTGCGTTCAGGTTACGCGCCGTCGACCGCCGCACCGCGGTACCGCCGGCGGATCTCAAGGTCGCTTGGCTTACTCGGCTTCGTCGTCCTCAACGATGTGCATGGTACCCGAGAAGACCTGCTCGGCGGGGCCGGTCATGAGGACATGGTCGTCTTCGGCCCAACGGATATCAAGGTCGCCGCCGGGCAGCTCCACGGTGGTTTCGCGACCCGTACGCAGCGTGAGCGATCCGACCACAGCGGCCGCACACGCCCCGGTACCGCAAGCCAGAGTCTCGCCGCAGCCGCGCTCCCAGACCCGGAGTCGTATGACGTTGTCTCCGACGAGCTGAGCGAACTCGACGTTGGTCCTGCTGGGAAACATCGGGTGGTGCTCGATGATCGGGCCGAGTTCGTGCACGGGTGCCGACTCAACGTCTTCAACCCACAGGACACAGTGCGGATTGCCCATCGAGATCGGAGTGACGTCGAACGTGCCCAGATCGGTCTCGAGAGGGCACGAGATCACCATGTCGTCGTTGCCGCCGCAGCGCATCTCAGTCGGGATCTCAATCGGCTTGAGGACGGGCTCACCCATGTCGACCGTGGCCAGATACATGGTTCCGACGTCGGTGCGCGTGAGTGCGATCGGCTTGAGGCCGCCCAGCGTCTCCACGACGATGCTGTCTTGATCGGCGGGAACCAGGCCATGGTCCACCAGGTACTTCGCGAAACACCGGATCCCGTTGCCGCACATCTCGGCCACGGTGCCGTCGGAGTTGTAGTACAGCATGAAGAAGTCGGCTTCAGGAGTCGTTGAACGACGAACGAGTATGAGCCCGTCAGCCCCGATCCCGAAGTTGCGGTCGCAGAACCACTCGACGGCCTCACCCGCGAGCTCCAGCTCCTCGTCGAGGTCCTCCATGACGATGAAGTCGTTGCCCAGACCGTGCATCTTCACGAATGCGAGTTCCATGTGGTCACTCCCTGATCACGTGGTCGTATCGGTGGCGCCGCGGAGCTTAGGGCGTCGTGGCACAGTCTAGCGCAGCGAGAGCCGCGGCCGCCGTCTGCGCAACCGACAGGTCGTCGGTCTCGATCCAGGTCACGCGGGGATCGGCCCGGAACCAGGTGAGCTGGCGTTTGGCGTAGTGCCGAGTCGCCAGCTTGACCGCGGTGACGGCATCTTCAAGGTCCGTCTTGCCCTCGATGACCGGGACGAACTCCTTGTAGCCGATCGCCTGGGAAGCCGTCAGGGTAGCGCGTAGGCCGGCTTCCAGGAGACCCTCTATCTCCTCGAGCAACCCCGCTGCGACCATCGCCTCGACGCGAGCGTCGATCCGCCCGTACAGACGCTCACGGTTCATCGTGAGGCCGACGAACACGCTGTCGTAGAACCCCTTTCGGGTCGAGAAGCCGACCCGCTGCTCGGCATAGGGAACTCCTCCGTCGAGCATCTCAAGCGCTCGAACCACCCGGCGGGTGTTGTTCTGGTGGATCACGGCCGCCGATTCAGGATCACGCTCCAGGAGCAACTCGTAGAGAGCCGGGGCCCCATTGGACTCCGCGTACTGCTCGTAGTACCTGCGGACCGCGTTGTCCTGCTGCTCTCCGGCCGGAAACACCAGGTCGTCAAGGGCGGCCCTGACGTACAGCCCCGTACCACCCGCAAGCACCGGGATCATGGAACGAGCGGCGATATCCTCGACCGCCTCCCGGGCCGATTGCTGGTAGAGCGCCGCCGAGTAGGGTGATCCGGGGTCGACGAGGTCGACACACCAGTAAGGCACGCGCCGCTCCGCCTCCGGCGGCTTGGCAGTACCGATGTCCATGCCACGGTAGATCTGCATGGAGTCAGCGGACACGATCTCGGAGCCGAGCCGGACAGCCACCTCCTCTGCGACGGCTGTCTTGCCGATGCCGGTCGGTCCCACTATGGCCAGGACGCGCATCTCAGACGCCGATGCATCGGCGCGCTGGGACCACTTCGATGGACGTGCCGAGGATGGTGTCATGGAATCAGATGTACCGATCGACGAGGAATCGCTCGAGCGAACACGGGGTGTTCTCAGGAATGCCGGCCTTCTGCAGCGCGATGGAGATCTGGGTCCCGACGTCGTCGACGCCTTCGAGATCGGGCAGGAGGAGGCCCCTTCGGCCGCCACTGGCGACGATAACGCCGTAGCGGCTCGGATCCAGGTCCGACACTCGGCAGCTCTCAGGAGCATGCAGCACGTCCACCTTCACGTCCAGGTCATCGAGCTCGTCGCCTTCCAGCGGCGGGAAGCGGGGATCTGCGGTCGCCGCCTGGACGGCGTTGTGTGCGACTTCCTCGGCGAGCGTCGGCCACGTGGGAGCGATGGTGCCGATACAGCCACGGAGTTGGCCGTGCCGATGCAGCGAGACGAACGCGCCGGCCCGAGAAGGGTAGACCGGGTCCGACAAGACGGTGTCCATCCGGCGGCCGGCACCGAGGTGGTGCTCGATGGTCCCGCGTGCGAGCGTGACGATCTCGCTCTCCGCTGTTCCCGGCATGCCGCCCTTGCGCCCCGACTCCGCCACGTACTCCCGTGCCACGGGAAGCGCAGCCAGTGCGTCCTCTCCGACAAGCGCCGTGAGGTAACCGACACCCCATGGGCCTTCGTAGGCGAGAACGCTGGTCGGCACAGGATCGTCCCCGACGTACCCGCCAAGGGTGATGATCGAACGAAGCCCACACTCCCCTCCGGCCTCGACAAGAGCCGGATCGAGCTCCGTAAGCGAGCTCAGGGCGCCACGCCGGACGGTCTCCACGATCGCCGCGTCGAGCACGGAACCTTTCACGGAGTAGCCGGCAGGAGCGTCTGTGGTGAGTCGATGCGACAGATCTCCACTGGCGACGAAGGCCACCCTTCGCCCGAGGTCCTCGGCGCACGACGCGACGATCTCGCCCAGTCTGCGGTGATGCTCTCCCGACAGGTATGACAGTGAGAGGATGACGAGCCGCACGCCGTCCGATGGCGCGAGGAAGTGGAGTGGAACGATGGTCGCGTGGTCCGCCCAACCAGGCCGAAGCCGGGGGTCGGCATCTCGAGAAGCGCAGGGAATGTCCGCGGCATCGAGACGGTCGATGATCTGGCACGCCAGTTCAGGATCGCCCGGCCAGGAGTACCGATCGGCGTCTCCGAACTGGACGAGCGAGCCGCTGAGCGACTCGTCGGTGTCGACGAGAAACGCGTCACCCGCGAGCGGTGCGTGCGGGGAGATGAGGACGACTGTCTCAGGCCGGAAGGATGCGAGAGCGCGCGCAGCAACTCCAAGCGCCTGCAGCGATGCGTCGGCCGTGTGTCGCCGGTGGCCACCGACAGCGGGGATGAAGATCGGCGGATGCGGCGCGATGATTCCGAACGTTCCCGGCGCCATGAGAGGTTCACTTCCTTGCCGAATTCAGAGAGCTGCAACACGTCCTCGTGCAACTACTCTGTACCCAGCAGTCTACCCCCTAGGAACCAGGTCTGTGCTTCGGTGACCTCGACGTCGAGTATCTGGCCCGCGAATTCGTCGCCCGTCCGCCCCGTCGGTACCGGGACATGGACAACCTTGTTCGTAGGCGTACGACCGGCGAGTGTGTGGTCATCCCGCTTGCTGACTCCCTCGAACAGCACGGGCTGTACCCTTCCTACGGCGCGGCGGTTGTTGCTCAGGGCAGAGGCATGAACCAGCTCGACCAGTCGGTCGAAGCGGGGCTGGGTGAGCTCGCGAGGAACGCGGTCCGTCAGAAGCGCGGCAGGAGTGCCCTCCCGCGGCGAGTAGATGAAGGTGAACGCCTGGTCGAACCCGACTTGCCTGATGACGTCGATGGTGTCGTCGAAGTCAGACTCCGTCTCACCGGGGAAACCGACGATCACGTCGGTTGAGATCGCCAGATCGGGCACGGCCGTCCGAGCGTTGTCGACAAGCCGCAGATAGCTCTCCCGCGTGTAGCGGCGGTTCATCGCCTGCAGGATCCGGTCGGATCCCGACTGGACCGGCAGATGGAGGTACGGCATGACCGCCGGAACATCCGCCATGGCTGCGATCGTGTCGGGAGAGAGGTCCTTCGGGTGCGAAGTCGCGAACCGGATCCTGTCGACTCCTGTGCCTGCGACGGCGTGCAGTACCTGGGCGAAGCGTTCCTCGCCGTAGAGGTCGCGACCGTAGCTGTTGACGTTCTGACCAAGGAGCGTTACCTCACGTACCCCGTCCGCCACCAGGCCCCGCACCTCAGCCTCGATCTGTGCGATGGGCCTCGACACCTCACGTCCGCGCACATAGGGAACGATGCAGTACGTGCAGAAGTTGTCGCATCCAATGGTGATGGGAACCCATGCGTGCCATGGGTGCTCCCGCTCCGTGGGCAGGTCGCTGGCGAACCCACGCGCCGCGCTGAACACCTCAACCTGAGGTAGACGCTGACGTCGTGCCGTCTCGAGCAACGCGGGCAGGCTGGCGACGTTGTGCGTGCCGAAGACGACGTCGAGGTGAGGAACCTGCTCGAGCAGCTTCTCGCCGTCTCGCTGGCCGATACAACCGCCCACCGCTATGAGCTGGCCGGGCCGTCCGGCTTTCGTGCTCTTGAGCGAGCGCGCCTGGCCGCGGAGGCGTTCGTCGGCGTTCTCGCGCACACAGCACGTCATGAACACGACGACATCAGCGTCCTCAGCCACCGCAACGGGCGACATACCCTGCGCAGACAAGAGCCCGGCGACGCGCTCTGAATCGTGCTTGTTCATCTGGCACCCGAAGGTGCGGATCAGGTAGGTCTCCATGGCGTGGGCGAGTGTAGCACGCTGCCGTGGCGCTCACGTGAAGCGCATTCAGACCGCCGGGCCACCGCCGACGCGCGGGTCGAGCCGCAGAAGCGCCCGCACGGATGCCTCGGGCACGTCCACGCTGCCGAGCTCGGGATTGTGCGCCTGCGGGCCGTGATAGTCGGTGCCGCCGGTGGTCATCAACCCGAGATCATCAGCCATGCGCGCGTAGCGTGCACGCTGCTCCGGAGTGTGGTCCGCATGATAGGCCTCTATGCCGAGCAGCCCGCTCTCGATCATCGCGGGAATGAGCGCATCGGCACGTGTGACGCCGGGATGAGCGAGCACGGGGATGGCGCCGGATGTTCGCACCATGGCGATGACCTCTTCGGGACTGTGTGAGCGTTTCGCGCGATAGTAGGGCCGGCCTCTGCCGATGTAGCGCTCGAAGGCCGCGGCGATCGTGTCGGCGTGACCGGAGTTCACCAGCGCCCGGGCGATATGGCTGCGGCCCACCGCTCCCCCGTCGGAGAACGTGAGTACGTGATCCATGGTGATCGGAATACCGTCCCGGCGCAGCGCATGGACGATCGCCTCGGCGCGGTGCTCGCGCTCCGAACGCAGAAGCTTGAGTTCCTCACGAAGTGCCGAGGAGTCCGGGTCGACGTAGTAGGCCAGCAGATGGACGTCAAAGCCGTCCACAGCGGCTGAAAGCTCCACGGCGGGCACCAGGGTCATGATCGATCCCTCAAGCGCTCTCAGGGCCTCAGGAAGGCCCGAGACGGAGTCGTGGTCGGCGATTGCCAGGACGTCCACGCCGCGGTCGAGGGCGAGCCTCACGAGCTCGGTCGGGCTGCAGCGTGCCGTCGGAGGCGGTCGAGTGGACGTGGAGGTCCGCCTTCATCGCACGCGATCAGCGATTCATGTCGCGGGGTTCGACCAGAAGCCGGATCGCTGTCCGCTCTTCGCCGTTGATCTCGATGTCCGCGAACGCGGGTATGCACGTCAGTTCCATGCCACTCGGTGCGACGAATCCTCGCGCGATCGCGATCGCCTTGATCGCCTGATTCAGCGCCCCAGCGCCAACCGTCTGGATCTCAGCAGAACCCTGCTCGCGAATGATCCCCGCGAGCGCGCCGGCGACGGCGTTGGGGTTGGACTTGCTCGAAACCTTGAGGACGTCCACTAACCCTCCCTGGAGCGAATGTGCTGAATGGCCGCGATCACGGCTGCTGCGAATGTGTTGCTGATGCAGGTTCGAGCTTGGATGCGAGGAGTACCAGGCAAGTATAGCGTGACCCTCAGATGAGCGTCAGTCCTCTTTCTCCACGTCGAATCGGACGCGGATGTCATCTTTGCCTACGGTCACGCGCGGCGCGCACTTGAGGTGCAGGTAGTAGCGCTCAGCGAGCGTGTCGAACGCGGCTTCGAGTTCGGCAGAGAACGCGGACAGATCGGCATGGTGGATCTTCAGACCGCGCCGATCGCGGTAGATGTCGGGGTCCGTCGCGGCAGACGGCGGCTTCTCCGCCGCAGCGACCACCCGCATGACGGGCCGGAGGGGCTCGATCTCGTCGGCGAGGAGTCGGTGTGCGGTTCGCTCCGAGACCGCGAGGCCCATCCGCTCGGCGATGTCGGTGAGCTCCCCGGCGTCCGCGGCCGCGGCGGGCCGCTGCCAGACCGGGAGACGCGCGAGGTCGTCGCAGAACAGGAGTTCCGACGAGTCGAGTTCTTGCTTGGCCACAGCGGTCATGGAGGCGAGGATCTCCGTCGGGGTCCCGAGGTAGACGTCGAGTCCAGGGTGTTCCAGCGAGAACTCGACCACGCGCCTGATCACGTTGTGAGGGCCACGGGCAACCCGGAGTATCCCCGCATCGTCCCGGTCCAGGACGGGCCACGTGGACTGGTCCGCCCGCTCACCAAGGTCTTTGGCATCGGTGACCACCGTGAGCGCGGTGCCCTTGTGCAGATCCGAGAGACAGATCCGAGCGTCTGTCGCGTTGCTCCGAATGGAGTAGAGGGCCATGCCGCGTCCGTGGACGCCCCACTGGTCGACCACCATCGATCTCGAGCTTGCTGGTCACGCGCGGCTCGAACACCTTCTCCTGCATTGGCGCAGGAATGCCGACACCGTCGTCAACCAGGGTGAACGTGCGCAGGTCGCCTTCTCGGCTGTTCGCGAGGAAGATGCGGTCGGCATGAGCATCCCTGGAGTTCCTCAGCAGTTCGACGACGATGTCCTCGACGGACCGGATGTCGTGCTTCGCCTGTCGGCGCTCGGCCTCAGAGACCTTGAGTCGAACGTAGCCGTCGCCGAGGTTCTCCTCGACCTTGAGGAAGCTGTCGCCCGAGACAGACGTGATGAAGCTGAGTAGATCATCTGGGGGAGTCATGCGAGTCAGTCTACCGTGCCGGGGGCCGGTACGGGAGTGCGCAGGCGACAAAACAGGCCGCCCCTGCGGGCGGCCTGTCAGCGTCGACGGAGTCTGAGAGCCCGTGGCTACTTGGCGAAGTCGACCGCCCTGCTCTCGCGGATGACCATGACCTTCACCTGGCCCGGATACTCGAGTTCGTCCTCGATCTGCTTGGCGATCTCGCGCGCGAGCACCGTGGCATCGGCGTCCGAGATCTGCTCGGGCTTGACCATCACACGGATCTCACGACCGGCCTGCATGGCGTAGGTGCGCTCGACACCGCGGTGCGCGTTGGCGACCGCCTCGAGCTTCTCAAGGCGCTTGATGTAGCTCTCGAGCGTCTCTCGCCGGGCGCCGGGACGGCCCGCCGATATGGCGTCGGCAGCCTGAACCAGCACGGCCTCGACGGTGTTGGGTTCAACGTCGGCGTGATGCGCCTCGATGGCGTGCACGACCGCCGGCGGCTCGTTCATGCGGCGTGCGAGGTCGGCACCGATGACAGCGTGGGGACCTTCGATCTCGTGGTCGATGGCCTTGCCAAGGTCGTGCAGAAGTCCGGCACGCTTCGCGAGCTGCACGTCAACGCCCAGTTCGGACGCCATGACCCCGGCGAGGTAGCTGACTTCCAGCGAGTGCTTGAGCACGTTCTGGCCGTAGGACGTCCGGAACTTCAGGCGGCCCAGCGTACGGATGATCTCGGGGTGTAGGCCATGGATGCCACTCTCGAAGGCCGCCTGCTCGCCCGCCTCGTGAACCTGCTGGCCGACCAGTTGCTCGGCCTTGCCGAACAGTCTCTTCGATGCGCGCGGGGTGAATGCGGCCGTCGGCGATGAGGGTCTCAAGCGTGATCCGCCCGATTTCGCGGCGCACCGGGTCGAAACTGGAGAGGATGACTGCTTCCGGGGTGTCGTCGATGATGAGGTTGATCCCCGTCATCTGCTCGAACGCGCGGATGTTGCGACCTTCTCGGCCGATGATCCGACCCTTCATGTCGTCGCTGGGGATGTGGACGACCGAGACGGTTGACTCGGCGGTGTGGTCGGCGGCGACGCGCTGGATCGCGATCCCAACGATGTTGCGGGCACGCTTGTCGGCCTCTTCGCGAGCGCGAGTCTCCGCGTCGCGGATGATGGCCGCGGCCTCCTTCTTGACGTCGTCCTGGATGCGGTTGATGAGTTCGGCGCGCGCCTGGTCGGCGGTCATGCCGGCGACGCGCTCGAGACGGTCGCGCTCTTCCGCGATCGCATCCTCGAGTTCCTTCTCGGTCTTGGCGATCTGACCCTGCATGGACGAGAGCTGGTGCTCGCGCTTGTCCAGCGACTCTGCTCGACGGTCGATGGAGGCTTCGCGCTCGGACATGCGGGATCTCGAGCGCCTGAATCTCCTTGCGGCGCTCCTTGTTGTCGTTCTCCGCGTCCTGCTTGAGCTTGAAGATCTGGTCCTTGGCCTCGAGCAGGGCTTCCTTCTTGAGCGTCTCGGCTTGCTTCTCCGCGTCCTTGACCGAACGCTCCGCGTCTTCCGCGGAACGAGCGGAACGGCCCTTGAGCAGGAAACGGTTGATAGCGAAGCCGAGGGCGACGCCGATGACCAGCGCGACGATGATCAGAATGATGGCTGAGCCCGTCATACGCCCTCCTTTCAAGTGTCAGTCGTTCGCGTCAGTAGAGGTACGAACGCCTGCCGCTCGGAGGGTGATTCCACGAGCATGGGATCCCGGGCCGCTAGGCGTCCGGCATCACGATCGCTCACCGCAAGCCACAAGTGCTCGGATGCCACGAAAGACGACCAACAAGGTCGTGTACGTCCGAAGCAACAAGAAGCTCGCATAGAAACCGCATACGACTCGCATCTTCGCGAGCCCGCGGGTGATAGTGATGCCTTCGCGCATCCTACCGCGCAGGCTTCGCCCGGGTCAAGGAAGCGAACGGCACCAGCGTGTGCGCTCCTCGCGAGTTTGCGCTGGTGAAAGGGTGCGAAGAGCCCAAGGCCGTCGCACCTAGGGAGTCAGGTCCTGTTCCGCCGGCTCGGGAGTCGGCCCGACGGCGTCCAGCGCGACACGAACCTCGAAACCTCGCGCGACAAGTCGACGGACCAGCCGCTCCCGGTCCTTGGCGTCGCGAGGCACTCGTCCCGCGGAGCGCCTCGCGAGCGCGCGACAGCTCGTCTCCCGAGAGCTCCTCATCGACCGCCGCCTGTGCGATATCGTCGTCGATCGCCCTTCTCGGCGAGCTCGCGAAGGATGCGACGACGTCCATAGCCCGCATTCGCGCGTGAACGCACCCACGCGGAGGCGAACCGACGGTCGTCGACCAGCTCGACCTCGCAGAATCGGGCGACGACCGTCGCCAACCGTGGCATCGGGGTATCCGTTGTCCCGCAGTCGCTGTGACAGCTCGTGGCAAGAACGCTCTCGGTATCCGATGAGCTGGAGTGCGCGCTCACGCGCCAGTCGCGGTTCACACTCTGCCGAGCTCGTCGAGAAGTTCCTGACGGTCGACGACGCTCCCCACGCTCAGCCCCAGAAGCTTCAAGGCGGCAGCAGAGGTGACTCGCGAAGCAGACTGGTCCTCGAAGCAGATGCGTCGGGCCCGCGCATCGGGCCCGACGCTCTCTATTCGCTGGATGGTTGTAGCCATCGTGATGTGCGGGTTCTACTGAACGACGGCTGCGTCTGCGGCCTTGGGTGCCTTGGTTTCGCTTGCGGCGGGAGGCTCGGTTTGTGACACGGCCAGGCCACTGACGGGCAGGCCCAGCTCGGTCCTGACCTTGAGCTCGATCTCGTTTCGAAGCGCAGGGTTCTCGCGCAGGAAGTCCTTGGCCGCTTCGCGACCCTGACCCAGGCGCTCGGTACCGTAGGTGTACCAGGCGCCGGACTTGGCGACGATCGCCTCCTCAACACCGAGATCGAGGATCGAGCCTTCCTTGGAGATCCCGGTCCCGTACATGAGGTCGAACTCCGCGAGCCGGAACGGGGCCGCGACCTTGTTCTTGACGACCTTGGCGCGAACCCGGTTGCCGACGATCTCGGTGCCCTGCTTGATGGAATCGATGCGTCGCACGTCGATGCGAACCGTGGAGTAGAACTTGAGGGCACGCCCGCCGCTGGTCGTCTCAGGACTGCCGAACATGACGCCGATCTTCTCGCGAAGCTGGTTGATGAAGATGCAGGTGGTATCCGACCGGCTGAGCGAGCCCGCGAGCTTCCGGAGCGCCTGGCTCATCAGCCTCGCCTGAAGGCCGACGGTCGTGTCGCCCATCTCTCCTTCGAGTTCAGCTCGAGGTACCAAGCGCGGCGACCGAGTCGATGACCACCACGTCGATGGCGCCACTGCGCACGAGCATGTCGCAGATCTCGAGCGCCTGCTCACCCGTGTCGGGCTGGGAGATGAGAATCTCGTCGATGTCGACGCCGAGCCGGGAAGCGTAGCTGGGATCGAGCGCGTGCTCCGCGTCGATGAACGCGGCGATACCGCCTTCTGCCTGGGCCTCGGCAACGATCTGCAGCGCGAGGGTGGTCTTGCCCGATGACTCGGGACCGTAGATCTCGACGATACGTCCCCTCGGGACCCCGCCGATTCCCAGAGCCGCGTCGAGAGCCAGAGACCCGGTCGGTATGGCGGAGACCTGGTCGGTCGCCGCGTTCTCCCCGAGCTTCATGAGCGAACCCTTGCCGAACTTCTTCTCGATCTGCTCTTTGGTGACGTCGAGGATCTTTTCCTTCTCGCGGTCCATGCCTCACTCGCTCCTATCCGGATGACGGAAGACCCTTCGGGGCAGCCATGACGCTACACGAACAGGTGTTCGGTGTCAACGCATGTCACATGCTCCGCGGGCTTCGTTCAGGACTGCCCCACTTGGGTCCCAAGAGCGAACCGGGCGAGTCGCTCGTGGATCGGTCCCTGAGGGGTCAGTATGCTTGAGAAGAGCGTAGCTGACGCCACTGACATGCGTTGGGGCTCGGACGAGTCCCAAGTGCTCGTCAGCCGCCGACAGCGCGTCGTCTCTCACCGGACGGGGGCGTCGTGCGCGGACGAGCGTGACGTGCGGCACGAAGGGTCTGACGTCGGGTTCGACGCCCGCTCCGACGGCGACGTCGTCGGCGATCTCGGCCAGGCGCACTGCAGCATCGTCGTGGGATCGTCGAGCACCGCCCAGAGCATCGATGCTCGCCCGGGTCTCGGGACGGCGCGCACGGTTGCGGGCCCGAGGGGGAAGCCCGGGTGCGACGATGCCGCGGACGTGAAGGCCGAGATGATGAGGTCAACGCCGCTCGAGTCCAGCTCCCCAAGGAACTTCAAGGTGACGTGCATCACCTCGGGCGCGACCCACTTCTCCCCCGCCCACGGAGGGTCGTACCGGCGAATCGCGTCGCCCACCGACTGGAGGGTCTTCACCGTCGCCTCCGGCAGCTCGATCGCGAGAAAGCACCTCACGACGAAGTCACGTCCCGAGTACCTCTCGCCGGACCAGGTCGAGCGCCACAGCGGTCGCCCTTGAGCGCACGGCGTACCGATCGGCACCGGTCATGCGCCTCATCGTCGCGTGGGTGCCTTGCGCGGTGGAGACGGCGAACCACACGAGGCCCGACCGGCTTCTCGGGCGTCGCACCGCCCGGACCGGCGATCCCCGTGGTGGAGACCGCGATGTCGGCACCGAAGCGAACGCGGGCACCCTCGGCCATGGCGCGCGCCGTCTCCTCGCTGACCGCGCCGTACTGGGCCAGCAGCCCGGCCGGCACCGACAACAGGTCGATCTTGGCGGTGTTCGCGTACGCCACCACCCCGCCGAGCAGGACCGAAGAGGCACCGGGAACGTCGGTGACGGCAGCGCAGACCATCCCGCCGGTACAGGATTCTGCCGTCGCAATGGTGAGCCCGGCCTCCGAAGCGGCGTGAACGAGCGTCTCGGCCAGAGTCCTCCCGTCCGTCGAGTAGCATGCGTCACCGATCTCGGCACAGACCGCGTGTCCGGCGCGACGCCAGCGCAACCTCGCCTGCACCCTCGTCGAGAAGCAGGACTCTCAGGTCACCCGGGCGCGGCGAGCACCGTGAGTCCGATTCCCGGCATGCCCGTGCAAGTGCTCGCTGGGCTGCCAGCTGCACGTCTGACTCCGGCAGGCCGGTGACGCCGAGCTCCACGCTCTCGGCCCGTGCGGCCGGGAAACCGGCAAGCCAGGCGGTGAGCATGGGCCGCATCTCGCGAGGCGGTCCGGGCAGCAGGACCAACACCCCTGCAGGAGTGGCGACAACCTGCCCGGCCGCAGTGCCGTTTGCGGGCGCAAGGACCTGAGCACCCGTCAACACGAGCGCCTGCGTGAGCACTTGGGCGGCGGCACCCGGCTCGCTATGCCGGGCGACGAAGGGGCCGAGGAACGCCGCGAGCTCCGGGTCCGGTGCGAGCTCGACGCCGAGCGCCTTCGCCGCGGCATCCCGCGTCACGTCGTCGTGTGTCGGTCCCAGACCGCCCGTGGTGACGACGAGCGAGTGTTCGCTGCGTCAGACGGCGCAAGGCCGTCGCCAGCGACGAAACGTCGTCGCCCACGGTCAGGGCCTCGAGTACGCGAAACCCGTGGCGCTGCAGGTCGCGAGCTATCCGAGCGGTGTTGGTGTCGATGCGCAGGCCCTCGGTCAGCTCAGAACCGACTGTGACGATCGCCGCTGACTTCGGCTCGGACACGATGTGGTCTCCCCTAGTCGGTGAGGTCGTCCATTTCACGTTCGCCATCGTCCTGGGCGATCGCACTGCTCTCAGCCAGTCCGGGCGACCCCGTCCACGGCCCGATCAGCACGTCCTTGGCATGCACGAAGTAGTCGACCATCGAGACGATGGTCATGACGACGGCCGCACCCATGACCGTCCAAGCGACGATCTGCGTCCAGACCACGACCTCGGCGCCCAGCCCGGCGATCACGGTGCTGTCCTTGACGATGAAGAGCAGGATGGCAGCGATCTGCAGCACGGTCTTGAGCTTGCCGTACCGTGAGGCCGCGATGACGCTTCCCTCGGCCGAGGCGACCATGCGCAGGCCGGAGACGATGAACTCCCGCGCAGATGATCACGAAGGCGATCCATGCGGGAAGCACGTCCCATCTCGATGAGCGCCAGCAGAGCGGCCGTCACCAGGAGCTTGTCGGCAAGCGGGTCGAGGAACTTGCCGAAGGTCGTGACCTCGTTGCGGGATCGCGCGAGATAGCCGTCCACGCCGTCAGTGGCGGCCAAGCACGCCGAAGACGGCAGCCGCGATCCAGGGACGCAGCTGGTAGAGAATCGTCGGGGCCGTGGAACCAGCGTGGCCAGTCCGCGAGCAACACGAGCAGAAAGACCGGAATCAGGATCATCCGCACGAGGGTGACGGTGTTGGCCGGATTCAGGTTGACCCCTGAAGCGTTCTCGCGGGGAGCGTTCACAGTACCTCGCCTTCCAGGTCATAGCCGATCGAGTCCACGATACGAGCCGAGACGAGCTGCTCCGGGTTCGCCGCGATCGAGCAGCACCAGCCCGTCGATCTCGGGAGCCTGTCCACGCCATCGTCCCACAATCGCGCCCTCTTCCGGGTCGAAGCCCTGCACCAGCACCTCGAGGACCTCTCCGACGCGGGACGCAGCGCGCTCGACGCCGATGGCGTCGGCCGCATCTCGCGCAGCGCTGGGCCCGGGCGCGTCGCGTCCGGGCGGGAACCTGGTTCGGAAGGCCCGCGGCCGCGGTCCCTTCCTCGGGCGAGTAGGCGAACACCCCGACGTAGTCGAACCGGGCTCGCTCGATGAAGTCCAGCAGCACTTCGAAGTCCGACGCCGTCTCCCCGGGATGTCCGGCGATGAGGGTGGTGCGCAGGGCCACGTCAGGCAGCGACGCGCCGGATGCGCGCGACAAGCTCGAGAAAGCCGCCGCATCCCCGCTGCGATGCATCGCACGGAGAACCGGCGCCGAGGCATGCTGGAGCGGCATGTCGAGGTAGCGAACCACGTTGGGGGTGTCAGCGATCGCATGCAGGCAGGTCGTCGGTGATCCCGTCCGGCTGCACGTACATGAGCCGCAGCCAGTCGACACCGGGCACGGCAGCGACGGCTCGAACGACGTCGGCGAGCGTCTCCGAGCCCTTCAGGTCGCTTCCGTACGCCGTGATGTCCTGGCCGATGAGCACGATCTCGCGAGCACCCAAGCGCACCAGCTCGCGCGCCTCATCCGCGATAGCATCGTCGAGCAGGCGGCTGACGTACGGGCCGCGAATCGAAGGAATCGTGCAGTAGGCGCACGCGCGGTGGCAGCCGTCCGAGATCTGCAGGTAGGCCGTGGCCCCGCTGACGGTTCGTCGAGGCGGCCGCGCTGTCGATGCGGGCCTCAACGCCCGTGATCCGCTCGAGAACCGCGAAGGAGCGATGCCTCTTCGGCCGACCGGAATGAACGCGCTGACCTCGGGCAGAAGCGCCGACGAGGTCAGCGCCATAGCGGGACGGCATGCAGCCCGCGACCACCAGTTTGGGGCTCGGGGCGCTCGGGTCCTCGCCGACGAGGTCGAGAATCGTCGCTATGGACTCCTCGGTCGCATCCGAGATGAAGGAGCAGGTGTTGACCACGACGACGTCTGAGCGGGCGCGCGTCGTCTGCAAGCTGATACGACGACGCGGCAACCGCTGCGCGCATGCGGTCGGTGTCGACCTCGTTCTTGGGGCAGCCGAGGGTGACGAAGGCGATTGAAGGGGACTTCTGCACGCGTCGGCTACCGGTAGTTGGTGAACTGCAGCGGGATGCCGTAGTCCTGGTCCTTGAGGAACGCGATGACGGCCTGCAGCACGTCGCGCACCGGAGCCGAAACCCGCAGCTTGTCGCCCTCGATCTGGACCTTGCACTTGAACTTCTGGTCCTTGATGTCCTTGTTGATCTTGCGCGCGAGGTCGGGCTCGATGCCCATGACCAACGTGCCGACGATGCGCACCGTTCCGCCCGAAGCAGCCTGCGGGCTGGCCCAGGAGACGGACTTCAGGTCGATCTGCCGGCGGATGAGCTTGGTGTTGAGCACGTCGACGACCTGCTTCGCCACGAAGTCGCTCGGCGCATGCAGCGTGAACGTCTTGTCGGCCTTGCTGAACTCGATGGTCGCCCCGGAGTCCTTGAGGTCGTAGCGCTGCACCAGCTCCTTCTGGGTCTGCTGGAACGCGTTGTCGACCTCCTGAAGGTCGACTTCCGAGACGACGTCGAAACTGTTGTCCTTTGCCATGTCATCCTCCCTGATGATCGACTAGTTGGCGGGGGCTGTCTTCAGAGTGATCGTCGCGGGTCCCTTGGATGGAAGCTTCACCTTCTCGCCGTCCTGCACGACGGTGACCGCCGAAGGTCGCGCGATCACGAGGACCGCGGACTGGGTGAGGTCGAACTCCTTGGTCTGGCCGCCGGTCAGCGAGCCCTTGTAGAACGGCTGTCCATCCAGCGTGATGGTGACCGCGGACGCCGAGTCTGCGGCGACACTGACTTTGACGTGCGACGGAGCCGCGGCAGCGGGCGCTCCGGGGCCCGCCGCTTGATCGCCGCCGGGAGTCGACGTCGCGGTGCCCGTGGGAATCGGGTGCGAGCGTCTCGGGCTTGGCGGTGAGGCGCACCGTCACCCAGATCCCGGCCGCGATGACCGCGATCGCCACGGCGACGATCATGGCCGCCTTCCACGGCACGGCGTGCTGCTGGCCGCGGGGAGCCACTGACACGTCGTCGACAAGGTTGATGTCGTGGTAGCGGCCGGCGCCGGTCTCGGCGCGGTACATGGCCAGCAGCGGCACCGGGTCGAGCTCAAGGTACTTCGCGTAGCTCGACACGTAGCCGCGCACGTAGCCCGGGTTGGGCAGCCGGGCGTAGTCCCCGGCCTCGAGGGCCGTCAGGAGCTTCCCGCGGATCCGCGTGGCCTCCTCGGCCTGGGCTCATCGAGATGCCCAGAGCGGTGCGTCGTTCGCGTAGCGTGTCGCCTAGTTGGCCCATGTGGCTACGCGCCGCCTTCCGCATCGCTGCGCTCGAACGCCCGAATGGCCTCGAGATCCTCGATGTCGACCAGGACCTCGCGAGGCTTGCTGCCGTCGGGGGGACCGACGATGCCCTTCGTCTCGAGCATGTCCATGATACGACCGGCGCGGGCGTAGCCGACCTTGAGCCGGCGCTGGAGCATCGACGTCGAACCGAGTCCGCTGGTCACCGTGATGTCGGCGGCCTCCCAGACGAGCGGATCGTCATCGTCGCCGCTGTCGACCCCGCCACCCACCGAGGAGATCTTGAGGTGCAGGATCTCCTCGTGGTAGTCGGGCGCGGCCTGCTGCTTGAGGTGGGTGACGACGGCCTCGAGCTCCTCCTCGGCAACAAAGCAGCCCTGGATGCGCTTGGGCTTGGGCCACGCGGGGGTCGAGAAGAGCATGTCGCCGAGCCCGACGAGCTTCTCGGCGCCGGGCTGGTCGAGGATGACGCGGCTGTCGATCGAGCTCGCGACGTTGAAGGCGATGCGGTTGGTGATGTTGGCCTTGATGATGCCGGTGACGACGTTGGCCTCGGGGCGCTGGGTGGCGACGACGAGGTGGATGCCGGCCGCGCGCGCGAGCTGCGCGATGCGCACGATCGAGTCCTCGACCTCCTTCGCGGCGACCATCATGAGGTCCGCGAGCTCGTCGATCACGATGACGAGATACGGCAGCTCCACCGCGCCTTCAGGGCCCTTGCCGTTCTGGACCATGCCGTTGTACTGGCCGATGTGCTTGGCGCCGGCGCTCTGCAGCACCTTCAGGCGGCGCTCCATCTCCGAGACGGACCACGCCAGTGCGCTCGCGGCCTCCTTGGGCTCGGTGACGACCGGGACGTAGAGGTGCGGCACGCTGTTGTAGGCCGACAGCTCCACGCGCTTGGGGTCGATGAGGATGAGCCGGACCTCGGCGGGCGTGGTCCGCATCAGGATCGACATGAGCATCGCGTTGATGGCGACGGACTTGCCCGATCCGGTCGTGCCGCCGATGAGCAGGTGAGGCATGGTCGCCAGGTCCGCGAGCACCGGTGCGCCGGCGACGTCCTTGCCGATCGCGAGAAGCAGCGGGCCGCCCTCCCCTGCCGGCGCGAGAACGTCGCCGAGCGTGACGGAGCTGCGGCGCACGTTGGGCACCTCGATGCCGACGAGCGCCTTGCCGGGAATCGGCGCGAGAATGCGTACGGTGGACGCTGCAAGCGACAGCGCGAGGTCGTCGGCGAGAGCGGTGATCCGTGAGAGCCGCACGCCCTTGGCGATCTCGACCTCGAAGAGCGTGACCGTCGGGCCGGCGACCCAGTCGACGACGCGCGCTGGGATGTCGAAGGTCGCGAGCGTGTCGGTGATCGCCTGCGCGGTGGCGCGCTGCTCGGTGTCGCTCGCCTTGTGCTTGGCGGCGCTCTCGCTGGTCTTGGCGAGAAGGCCGATGCTCGGCAGCACGAAGCCCTCCATGGCCCGCGGGGACACGGTCTTGGCTATCGGTACGGTCTTGCGCGAGACCTCCGGGTCGGTCGGCCGCAGACTTCGAGCGGCGGGACGCTGATGCGTCTCCCCCATCCCCGTCCGGTCCCTCGTGGGCCGTGACCTCGCTGAGCGGCACGGTGCGCGGGGCGCGATCGCGAGCACGCGCGATGGGCTCGGCCGGCTCGCGCTCTCCGGACATCCGGTCGCGAACCCAATCGACGAGGCCGGTGATCGAGAGCCCCGTGATGATGAAGCCCACCAGCATCAGCCCGATCAGCAGGACGTAGCTGATGGTCAGCCCGGCGATCGAGTACAGGGCCCACGCGATCGACGCCCCGAGGTAGCCGCCATGTGTGGCGAGGACCTGAGGGTCGGAGAAGAAGTCCTGCTCGGGGCTCGCAAGCGCGGCCATCGAGATGACCGCCAGAGCGACGATGCCGAGGCCGAGCCCCGTGCGGCCTTCGTGGATCTCCGTCCGCACGAAGAAGCTGATTCCCCAGAGCGATGAGGAGCACCGGAATCAGGTAGGCCCCGATTCCGAAGAGCATCTTGAGTCCCGACGCCACCCAGTCGGTGACGATTCCGGTGTGCTGGCTCAACACCGCGATGAGCAGCGCGACGCCGAGCAGGGCAAGCGCGACGCCCAGGATCTCCCGGCGCGAACGGTCGTCGAGCAAGGACGACCTGCTCTTCTTGGCGGCGGCCCGTCCACCCGAGCGCGCGGGCGTCCGTGACGTGCCGCCGGAGCGGGACGAGCCGCTGTTCTTGCCAGTCGCCACGCTACCCCCTGCCGAGAACGGTTGCATTCAACAGCATAACCGTGCCGAGCACGCCCGTGTATGCCGCGAACCAGTAGAGGCTGTGGTTCTTGACGAACTTGAGCAGCCCCCATATCGCGAGGTATCCGGTCGCACCCGCCGCGATGAACCCGACGGCGAGCGCCAGCGGTGATCCCGGCATGCGCCATGCCATGCACGACGACGTCGACCACGCTCTCTAGCTGAGGCCAAGCGCGATGATGGGGATGCCGAGGAGGAAGCGCGAAGCGTGCCGCGTCCTCGCGGGACAGGCCGAAGAGCATGCCGCCGCTGATCGTCGAGCCGGAGCGGGACAGCCCGGGAAGGGCCGCGAGCCCCTGCAGAAGCCCGATGACTCCGAGCTGGACGAGGCCGAGGCGCTCGGGCGGCTCGGGTGTCCGCACCCGTGCGGTCGGCGAGCTCGGCGACCACGAGGAGCGCTGTCGTGCCGAGAAAGCCCAGTGCAACGGCCAGCATCGGACGCGGAGAGCGGTTCGATGACGTCGGTACAGCGCCAAGACCGACGACGGCGCTGACGACGGTGGCCAGACCGATGAGGAGCACGAGCCGGCGGTCGCCTGTCCGCTCACGGTTCGCTGGGCAGCAGCGACGACAGCAGCCGCACGATGTCCGACCAGAAGTACGTGAGCATCGCGATCAGCGTCGCGGCGTGCAGGAACACCTCGAACGAAAGGTTGGGCGGCATGCCCATCAGACGGTAGGTGACGGCGAGGTGGCCGTCCGAGGAGATGGGCAGGAACTCCGTGAGCCCCTGTACCACGCCGAGAATCGCGGCCTGGAGTACGGTCACGCCCTAGACCTCCATGACGACTGGAATGATCATCGGACGCCTGCGGGTGCGCTCCCAGAGGAGCTGCGAAAGCGACTCCCTCACCGCGTTCTTCACCACAGCCTGGTCGGTCGCGCCTTCCTTGAAGGTCTTGGCGAGCGTCTTGGCGACCCGCTCGCGCGCCTCCTTGAGAAGCGCGTCGCCCTCAGGGCCGAACACGACGCCCCGCGTGATGAGCTCAGGCTCGCCCATCGGGCGCCCGGTCTGGCCGTCGATGGCGATGACGACGGTCGCGAGGCCGTCCTGAGCGAGCAGCTGACGGTCGCGCAGGACGACGTTGCCGACGTCGCCCACGCCGAGGCCGTCGACGTACACGACCCCGTGCTCGACGCTCGCGCCGACGCGGGCGCCGTCCTCATCGATCTCGAGACACGCGCCGTTCTCAAGGATGAAGACGTCCTCGTCGTACATGCCGACTTCCTCGGCGAGCCCCGCGTGCGCGGCAAGGTGGCGTGTCTCGCCGTGGATCGGCATGAAGAAGGTCGGCTGGACCAGATTGAGCATGAGCTTGAGTTCCTCGGCGGCGGCATGCCCGGAGACGTGCACGTGGGTGTTGCCCTTGTGGATGACCTTCGCGCCCGCCTTCGCGAGCCGGTTGATGACGCGGCTCACCGCCTTCTCGTTGCCCGGGACCGGCGTCGCCGCGATGATCACGGTGTCTCCGCGTTCGACGGTGACGGTCTTGTGGTCGCCGTTGGCCATACGCGCGAGCGCCGAGAGTGGCTCGCCCTGGCTGCCGGTGCACATCACGACGACCTTCTCGGGCGCGAGCCCGTGAGCGTCGAAGGCGTCGACGATGTTCTCGTCGGCGATCTGCAGGTAGCCGAGTTCGCGGGCGATCTTGGTGTTGGTGATCATCGAGCGGCCGGTGACGACGACCTTGCGGTCGGCCGCGACCGCCGCATCGCAGACCTGCTGGACGCGGTGGATGTGGCTGGAGAAGGACGCCGCGATGACGCGCTGCTCGGCATGCTCGATGATGTCGCGCAGCGCGGGCCCCACTGAGGCCTCCGAGCGCGTCATGCCGGGGGTCTCGGCGTTGGTGGAGTCCGACATGAGCAGGTCGACACCGATCTTGCCGAACTTCGACAGCGCGCCGTAGTCGGTCAGGCGGGCGTCGATGGGTGTCTGGTCGAGCTTGAAGTCGCCGGTGTGCACGATGTTGCCCATCGGCGTTCGGATGAACATGCCGACCGCATCCGGGATCGAGTGGTTGACCGCGAAGAAGTCGAAGCCGAAGGGGCCGAGCGAGATGTGGCTGCCGTCGTGGACTTCTCTGAGCTTGGTCTTCTTGAGCTTGTGCTCGTCGAGCTTGCCTTGGATCAGCCCGAGCGTGAGCTTGGTGCCGAGGACCGGTACGTGCTCTGCTCAGCGCCTTGAGCAGGTAGGGCAGCGCGCCGGTGTGGTCTTCGTGGCCGTGGGTGATGACGATAGCCCGGAGCTTGTCCTGGCGCTTCACGATGTAGGAGAAGTCCGGGAGTATGAGGTCGACACCGGGGTGGTCGTCGTCGGGGAACATGATCCCGGCGTCGATGACGCACCATGTCATCCCCGTACTCGATGACGGTCATGTTCTTGCCGATCTCCTCCAGCCCGCCGAGCGGGATGACGCGGAGTGGCATCTTCTTCTTCTGAGGCATGCGGTTAGGCGAGTCTCCTTTCGACCGCAGATGCGGTCATTCGGGCGGCGCTTCTGGCGCGCGCACTATGGTCTGGTGCAACCGTCACCCGCATAGGCGACGGATATCAATCAAGTTCGGTGCGCGCAGGTCTCCCGGAAGAGCGTCTCGGCGCGCGAGATCAGTCGAGTACGCCGACGTGCCGCATGACGCGCTCCAGTTCGGCGGTCTGCGCCTCGGAGGCCTCGATGAGCGGAAGCCGGCAGCCGCCGACCGGGAAGCCCTGGAGCTCGAGGGCCTTCTTGACCATGATCGGGTTGCTCGTGATGAAGAGCGCCTTCATGAGCGGCATCAGTTCGAGGTGGAGCCGGAGCGCACGGGTGTGGTTCCCTGCCGCCTGGGCCTCGACCATCTCCTTGAACGGGCGGCCCGCGACATGGCTGATCACCGAGATCACGCCGGTGCCGCCGAGCCCCATCATCGGCAGCGTGAGCTCATCGTCACCGGACAGGACCTCGAACCCCTCAGGTGCGCCGTCGATGATCGTGGCTGTCTGGGAGAAGTCCGCGTTCGCCTGCTTGAGCGCGACGATGTTCTCGACGTCGTGTGCGAGCCTCAGGATCGTCGCCGGCTCCATGTTGATCACGCAGCGGCCCGGGATGTTGTAGAGGATCACGGGCAGCTCGACTGCTTCGGCGATCGAGCGGAAGTGCAGGTAGAGACCCTCCTGCGGAGGCTTGTTGTAGTACGGGACGACGGCCATGATCCCGTCGACGCCGAGGCTTGCGACCTCGCGCGCGAAATCAACTGAGTCCGCGGTGCAGTTGTCGCCTGCGTTCGCGATGATCGGGACCCGCCCGCCGACCGCCTCGATGACGGCTCTGAACAGCTCGATCTTCTGCGGGTAGAAGACCGTGGGTGATTCGCCGGTGGTGCCGCAGACGACGATGGCGTCGCTCCCGTGCTCGACGAGCCGTACCGCCAGCTCTTGCGCGCGTGGCAGGTCCAGCTCGAGGTCCGGGGTGAACGGTGTGACCATGGCCGTGATCATGCGGCCGAAGCGCGGCGTGCCCATTGCGGTGTTTCCCCTCATGAACGGCCCGACGAGGTGCGGACCGACGCGTATCTACATGGCCATTGTGCTCACACGGGGCCGACACTCGCCCGCATGAGCCCCATGCGTAACCCAAGCGTCAAGCGCACGCGAGGGCGTACTAGGACAGGCGAGCGCCCAGCTGGAACCCCTCATGCAGCGCGCGAACGGCCGTCTCGGTCTGGTCGGCGGCGACGAGCACGGAGATGGTCGTGTGTGAGTCCGCCGCCTGATAGACGTCCACGCCCGCAGCCGAGAGGAACTCGGCCATGCGTGCCATCACTCCGGGAACCCCGTGCATTCCCGCCCCGACAAGCGTCACCTTGGAGAGGCCGGTGCGCACGTCGTAGGGCAGACCGAGGCGATCGAGGATCGACGTGGCTTCGATGACGGCGTTGCCCAGAACCGTGAAGACGAGTTCGTCGTCGACGGGCGTGAACATGTCGAGCGAGACCCTGGCGTCGGCCATGAGGCGGTAGATGCGAGTCTGCGCGACCATGTGCTGACGCGTGCCCTCCGGCGAGTAGAGCCGCACGCGGATCCGGGCGATCCCGCTCGTGTGGCTCACGGCCGTGGCGACCCGGTCCGGCCGGTATCCCGCGATGTCGGCGACGAGCGTCCCGCTGTGGTCCGAGAACGTGGACCGCACTCGAACGGCGATGCCGCTGTTGAGCGCGAGCTCGGCCGCGGGAGTATGGACGACCCTGCTGCCTGCTTTGGCCATCTGAAAGAGCTCGTCTGCTCCGATGACGTCTATCACCGAAGAACCCTCGCACGTCCGGGGATCCGCCGTCATGACGCCGTCGACGTCGGTGTAGATCTCGACCTCCTCGGCGGACAGCGCCACGCCGAGCGCGCAGGCGGAGGTGTCGCTCCCCCCGCGGCCGAGGGTGGTGGTGCGGCCATTCTCGGACATCCCCTGGAAGCCGGCGACAACAGGAATCCTTCCGGCGTCGATCGCCTCGATCAGCCCTCCCGGAAAGACCTGGATGACCGAGGAGTTGCCCTGGACACCGTCGGTGATGATCCCCGCTTCGGGCCCCGTGAACGCCGTCGCATCGATGCCGGCCGCACGCAACTCGTGAGCGACGACCACCGCCGAGATGACCTCGCCCACGCTCGCGAGCAGGTCGTTCTCGCGCTCGTCTTCGGGCAGATCGGCCACCAGGCCCAGGAGTGTGTCCGTCGCGTAGGGAGCGCCCGAGCGACCCATCGCCGAGACGACGACCACGGGTGCCCTGCCGCTATCAACGGCCTGCTGAACTCGGGAAGCCAGTGCGGCGCGTCCCGACTGGTCCGCAACCGACGTGCCGCCGAACTTCATGACGACGATCGGCTTGCGTGCCGAGACGATCGGGAGCGGTTGGGTCGGAGGCACCGGCTACTCCCCCATCAGCTTGTCGAGCCCGATGACGAGTCCTTGCCGCGATCCGACCTCTCGGATGGCGAGCACCACACCGGGCATGAAGCAGCTCCGGTCGATCGTGTCGTGTCGCAGCGAGAGGGTCTGGCCCTGGCCGCCGAAGAGCACCTCTTGGCACGCGACGAGCCCGGGAAGCCTCACGGAGTGCACGTGCACGCCGCTCGCAACCGCACCGCGAGCCCCGTCGAGGCCCGGCAACTCCGTCTCGCGACCGGGCGTCACAGGAGCCTCAGCTCGTGCCGCAGCGATCAGCTCGGCGGTCCTGAGCGCCGTCCCGCTCGGCGCATCAGCCTTCTGGTCGTGATGAAGCTCGATGATCTCGGCATGCGGGAGGAACTTCGCCGCGCGCGCCGCGAAATCCATCAGCAGCACCGCCCCGATTGCGAAGTTCGGCGCGGAGAACAGGGCGGTTTGCGGCCCCGCGGTCTGCGCGATCTCGACGAGTTTCGATTCGGTGAGGCCGGTGGTACCCACCACGCAGTCGATGTCGCGTGCGAGTGCTATACGCAAGTTGGCTTCGACCACGGAAGGGTGGGTGAAGTCGACCATGACGTCCGGGCGGCTCTCCTCGATGGCGTCGGTGAGCTCGGCGCTGCAGACGATGGTCGCACCGTCTGCGCCGGTCTCTATCGAGGTGCCCTCAGCGCCCGGATCCACTGCGCTGACCACTTCCATTCCGTCGGCAGCGCTGACGGCGCGGACAACCTCTCGGCCCATCCTGCCGGCGGCGCCGGCCACAAGAACCCTGATCATGCGAGTTCCTCCTCGGTGAGCGGTTCCAGCCTGGCGAATGCCGCGGCACGTTCCTCGTCGAACGGGCCGACGATCGCGAGTGTGGTCGGCGCGGCCAGAACGCGGTTCGCCACCCGTCTCACGTCCTCCATGGTGACGGCGTTCAGGCGCTCGATCACGTCCTCGGCCGACAAGACCTCGGTGTCGGTGACCTCGGCGCGTCCCATCCTGACCATGCGCGTGCGCGTGGCCTCGGTGGACAGCACGAGGTGACCTGACGCGGACTCCTTCGCGCGGTCGAGCTCCTCTTGGGTGACGCCATTCGCGGCGATGTCGGCGAACTCGGACTTGATGAGCCGGATGACGATCTCGGTGTTCTCCGGGTTCGTGCCGACGTAGACGCAGAACTCACCGGTGTCCTGGTGAAGCGACGGGAACGCCTGCACGGCGTAGGCAAGCCCGCGTTGCTCGCGGATCTTCTGGAACAATCGTGACGACATGCCTCCGCCGAGTATGTCGCTCATGATCTGGAGCGGATACCGGTCGGGGTCGCGCGAGTCCATGGCGAGCACGCCGAGAAGGATGTGCGCCTGCTCCGTGTCGCGTTCCACACTCGCGACCGGGTTCTGCGTCTCCGGCGACCCGAGAACGCGTGTCGTGCGTGGCCCGAGGGGCAAGTCGGTCAGGCAGCGCTCCGAAAGCGCGACGAGCTCCTCGTGATCGACGTTGCCGGCCGCGGCCACGACGACGTTTCCCGTCACGAAGTGCTTGCGCCTGAATTCGACCGCCTCGGCGTGACCGAACGAGCCGACGGTCTCGCGCGTGCCGATGATGGGCAGTCCGATGGGGTGAACAGGCCAGAGCGCCGATTCGAACACCTCGCCGACGAGATCCTCGGGGTTGTCCTCCATGCGGCCGATCTCCTCGATGACCACCTTGCGCTCCCGCTCGCACTCCTCTTCGGCGCACAGGGAGTTCACGACCATGTCGCCGAGCAGCTCGAAGGCTTTGGGCAGGTGCTCGTCGAGGAAGCGCGCGTAGTACATGGTGTATTCCTTGGAGGTGCCCGCGTTGAGCTCGGCGCCCATCCGGTCGAACTCCTCGGAGATGTCCTTGGCGGAGTGCGTGGGCGTGCCCTTGAACATCATGTGCTCCATGAAGTGGGACAGGCCCGCCTCGGACGGTGACTCGTCCCGGCTGCCTACGGCGAACCAGACGCCGAGCGTGATGGAGCGGACAGAGTCCATGTGTTCCGACACGACCGTGATGCCGTTCTCGAGCACGGTCTTGTTGTAGAGCATGCAAGCTCCCTCGAGTGAAGAGCGGAATGCGCCGAGACGCGCCGCTGAGATGGGTCCGTACATGATACCGCGAGGGTCGCACGGACGGCAGTCGCGGCCCGTGATGGACGAGGGCTCAGGTGCCAGACGCGTCAGTCGGTCCGCTTGGTGATCTCGATGAGGTGGTAGCCGAACTGGGTCTGGATCGGTCCGTGGACGACGCCGACTTCCTCGTTGAAGCAGACGTCGTTGAACTCCTTGACCATCTGGCCGGGACCGAACTCGCCCAGGTCGCCGCCGTTGCGTCCTGAGGGGCAGGTCGAGTGCTGACGCGCCATCTCGGCGAACTCGGCGCCCTCGGCGATCTGCTGCTTGATCTGCTCGGCCTGCTCGGCGGAGGGGACGAGGATGTGTCGTGCTGAGGCGGTTGCCATGAGGGACTCCTTCGATTCGAAGATGCGATAGACGGATTGTAGAGCACGCGAAGCCTGCCTGTGACCGGCCCGCAACCGCCACCGCTCTCCGCGCGACGTGTGCATGTCGATGCGCTGTGTGCGCTTCGGCTGATCCTTCAGCCCACCGACCGAGAGTGCGGTCGCCGCCCCAAGTGGTCACCTGCTCGGATCGTCGGCCCGACGTGTGCTGCGCTCCTTGGGAGTGCTCGGCCGCTTCGGCTTGGGTGCGGGAAGCTCCGACTCGGTGACGCGTATGAGCGCGGCGAGCCACTCCCGATCGTCGAGGCGGTCCTCGATCAGGAAATGCGGCTTGGCGCCGGCATACGGAGGAGCTTCAACCACATCGCCGATGAGAGCACGTCCGCCCGAGGTCTCCTTCACGAACAAGCGGTCATCGCAGATCAGCGCCACGACCTTGTCCCTGCAGTAGACCGCGTACTCACCGAACATCTTGCGGTACCGAATGTCGCCGGCACCACGCATCTGGTCAGCAACGTACTCTACGAACGACAGGTTGGAGGCCATGGGTTCTCCTTCCGCGGGACCAGGATGCTGCGCTGCCCGGCTGGCCGCCCGGATCAGGACTGCGTCCGGAGCCAGGCCTCATACCCCTCGAACTGAACCATCAGGCCGAGCCCGTGTTCGTCCCCATAGGCCTCAACGACCGGAACGAGGTCGTGTGCATCCGACTCCCCGGCCGTGCCACCGGTGACGAACACCCGCTGCTCGAGAGAGGCGCCGGGCAGTTTCCTCACCCGTTCGCGTAACGTCGCGACCGTCATGTCCTCTGCATCGGCGGAGGCGTCTGCGGTGAGCACGATCCCACCGTCTGTCGCAGCGATCCTGACCACGGAGATCGCATCCCATGCCTGGCCTGAGTGCAGCTGCGCACTCTCGTTGCGCACCACCGCGAACACGGGACTCGTGTCTCGGAGGTCGCCAGCGCGTTCGGCCTCATCGATGGCGCCCATCAGAGTACGGAGCTTCATGACTCTCCCTCAGGCGAAAGCTGGTACCGAACGAGCGGCGGTCGCTTCACGCGCGTGCTCACACTCCGAGGATACCCATCTCCGCAAGTTCGCGTCGGACCGCCGAGAGCGCGAATCCGCGATGGGGGCCCGCGACCACTCCGTGAGGTGACTGAACGTTGCGGTAGTGCTGCATCAGCGCAAAGGCGACCGGCTCACGTGTTGCGGTCACGATCGGGCCGCCGCTCTCCCCGTGGTGCCATCCGACGTTGAGTTCGTACATCCGTTCGCCGCCGAGGAGGTACTGAGCCGCGACGATTCCCTCGTTCGCATGGCTCTTCAGGAAGAAGCTGCCGCCTCGGTAGTTCAGCTCCGCGTCGATGTTGATGCAGCTGATCTCAGGGGATGGATACCCTACCGTCACGACCGACGTGCCGTCCGGCATGGGATCGAACGAAACGGGAAGCGCGGGAAGATGGATGCCGGGGGTCTCGGAGGCGCCTATCTCGAGTACCGCGAGGTCCAACTCAGGCCGCTCGAGGGGGAACCCCGTAACGGGAAAGTGGTAGGCCGGCTCGCCGTTGTACGGGACGGTGAACGCATAGAACCGGTCGGCCGGGTCACGGGGAGCGCCGTCATTGAGCACATGGTGGGCCGTGATCAGGAAGCGGTCGTCGCGCACGCAGAACCCGCTGCCGAACGAGCAGTTGACCTGCGCCGGGACTCCATCGGCCTGCGAGGTCGCCGAGGGATCGGCCGTGTGTACGCGAAGGATGGACACGACGCTGCGTCGCACAGTGGGAATCGCATGGACCAGATTGGACATCATGCTCCCTGCATACGGTTGACAGGACTCAGGACCACGACTGCAGCTCCAGGATGTTGCCTTCCGGATCGGTGACGTAGCACATGGTCACCTGCGCTCCGGTGGCGGTCGTCAGCGTGATGACCTCACCGACCGGCCGTCCGCCCGCGCCGAGCACTTCAGCGCGTGCTTCATCGACCGAATCGACCTCGAAGGCCAGATGCGCCAGACCGGGACGGTTGACGGCCGGCGTTGGGCTGTCGGCAAGTACCGAGAAGTTGTAGATCTCGAGAGTCGGACCATCCGGCCCACGGCCTGGCAGTCTCAGGTGTACTCCTGAGAGCGTTGATCCCGCCACACCCGTGCCGGCCTCCAACGTAGCACCGCGGTAGTCGCGCTCCGGGGGAACCGGTACACATCCCAAGACGGACTCGTAGAAGGCGGCGAGACGCCGCCAGTCCCGAGCGATGATGTTTGTGTGGGCGTAGCGTGCCCCTTGAATCATAGTGCGCTCCCTATCCGATGGGTTCGCCGCGGAGCATCTCGCCGGTGACCAGGTAGTGATTCAGCCTTGACTCCCAGTCACGCATGAACCGCGCGTAGTACTCCTCCGTGAACGCGTCGAGGAACTCGTCCCCGGCCGGGCCGAGGCTGGTGTAGCAGTAGGTGACTGAGGCGGCAGTTCCGACGGGGTCTCGATCGAGACGAATGCTCAGCTTGCAGGCGGTGACGCCCGGAGTGACCTTCAACATCTCGACGAGGCCCTGCGTCGGTTCGTGCCGGGTGACGAACCAGATGGCGTCTTGGCCGTCTGCGGCAGTCACGAACACGCAGTCCGGTTCCGCAACGCCTGAATCGCTCCAGACCGCTACGGGATCCCACCCCTCGATCCACTCGGCCTCCCGAACCGGACACAGCAGTGGAAACACCCGCGACGGTTCGGCGACGAGGTGCTGGATGTAGGTCCGCGAAACACGAACAGGCCTGCTGATCTCCACGTTGCGGACTCCGAATCATCGCACGGCATCGCGTATCGTCTGGGACTTGGCGTCGAGCGAGAGTATGCCGCTGGCGGGGTTGCCCCCCGCTTGACCGCTCTGCACCCGCAGGAACTACTTCGGAGCGTGGCCCGCGTTCTCCTCGACTCTGAATACCACGATCCGGCGAATCAGATCCGTGGGGAGCGGATCGTCGAGCGGGAACTGCACGGAGCCCTTCCCCTGCTTATAGGGCTTGAGTTCGTCCTTGAACGCATCCATGCCGCTCGGCACAGGATAGAACCCGATGTGCCGGTCGTATCCGGCGAAGTGCACGAGGTGTCGGCCGTTCAGGTCGAAGGTGGGAATCGCATAGCTGATGGTCTCAGTCGCGTCCGGAGCCGTCGCCTTGATGAGTTCTCGCAGCTCCTGCAGACGGTTCTGGGTCTCCGAAGGAAACTCCGCGATGTACTCGTCTATGGAGCCGGCAGTCGACCTGCTCGCCATGTCGTGCACCCACCTTTCAGCTAGGAATCCGGGTACCCGCGCCGCCTGTCGGGAGACGCTCATGCCACTTTATCCCCAACAAACAAGCTCCACGACTGCGCGTCGGTCACCGAGTCGAGGCTCGATACCGTACCTGTTGAACGCCGTGCGGATACTGCCGCGCGTCGACCAGCTCGAGTGCGTCGGGTGAGCCGGAGCCGCCGAGAAGTCCGACGCCGGACCCCAGGAGGACGGGCATCGTCGACACGATGTACTCGCTGATGAGACCGGCATCCTGAAACGCCCCGGCCAGCGCCCCACCGCCCACGAGCCACGCGCGCCGCATTCCGAGACGCGTGAGCTCGGCCATGACCTCCGGCGGAGTCTGGGCCGTGAACGTGACGTCGGGCATCGGCGCCCTACCCGGTGCGTGCGTGAAGACCCAGGTCGGCTTGCCGGGATAGGGCCATTCGGCGAACCCGAGCATCTGCCGGTACGTACGACCGCCGACGAGCACCGAATCCACCGACTCATAGAAGGCCGCGTAGCCGAAGTCCTCACCGGACTCCTCGAACGGAGCAAGCCAGTCGAGGCTGCCGTCGAGCGGGGCGATGAACCCGTCCACGCTTGACGCCACGTAGTAGACGATCTCGAGCACGGTCACTCCTTGTCGGTGCGAAGCGGCTCAGGTGCCGGGTCGAAGGCGGAACGCCGACCACGTGTCGTCCACACCCACAAGACCCAACGGCCGCAGGCCCATCTTCTCGGCGATCGCCCAGATGGTGTCACGATTCATGTCGAGACCTGCGGCCTTCGAGCCCTTCCGGTAGAAGACCCAGAGCGCGGCCTTGGGAGCAAGGTCGCAGACTGCGGTCGGCATCTGCGCCTCAAGCTCGGCACGTGTGTTGGCGAACAGGAACACGAGCTGGGCGTCGGTCGGCGCGACGAACGTGACGTCTTCAGGTAGACCCAGCGTCTCGACGACGCCCGGAACCCGGTTCAGGACAGCGATCGTGGTGCCCGGCCGGACTCGCGCCTTCTCGGCGACTGTCTTCTCCCCCACGGGTCATCCTCCAAGCCAATTGAGCAGGTGAATCTCAAGGTAGTCTAACGCTCGGTCACGGGGACCGGACACCGAAGTCACGGTGACCTCACTCACTGACAGCGCAGACGCTTCCCGGCTCCGGACGGGACGCGACCACGTCGGCGATGCGGGCAGCCACCTCGGCGGGCGTGTTGAGGAGGCCATCCCGATGGAGCAGAAGGAATCGATCGAGTGCGGGAAAGTCCTCGATGCGCGATGCGCGGACAGCCGCCTGCATGTCGGTGTCCATGACCCCGGGGTTCACACTGATGGCGTTGATGGGATGCCGCCTTGCTGCTTGCTCGAGGGCGACCGAGCGCACGAAGTTCTCCATCGCCGCCTTGCTCGCGCAGTACAGCGACCACCCCGCGTATCCCTTGACGGCCGCCCCGGAAGAGATGCTGACGAACGACTTGAGGCAGTCGCATTCCTGAAACGCCGAGACAAACGACCGGGCGAACAGAATCGCCGTGAGGACGTTGGTGTCGAAGTTCGCAGCGATGTCTTCGAGGCGCGCGTTCTCAACCGGGCCGACGGGCCCGAGCACGGCGGCATTGCTGATAGCGACGACCTCGTCCCATGTTTCGAGTGCGAGCGGCGCGAGAGTCCCCGCGAAGACCTCAGCGGCGGCCGAGGGGTCGGACAGGTCAACGCGCACACTGAACCGGTGCGGCGCGGATCGCGAGAACTCGAGGACCGTCCATCCTCGGTTCCGGTACTCCTCGCACATCGCAGCGCCGAGCCCACGCGATCCGCCGGTGATGAGGGCTAGTCCCAAGTCATCAGCTCCTTGGTCGACGATTCAGCCGCTGCGCGGCGATCGGGGCGCCGTACCGCAGGCTCACAGGAGTCTACCCGCGGCCATCCGCTTCGAACCGTGCCAGATCTGCCGCCGACCGATTCCAGGTCCGCCCGCAGTGTCCACAGTCCGGACGATGAACACAGAGCAGGCTGCCGCAGTCCGGACACGTCCACTTCCGCTTCTCAGCGGCGACGAAGGCCTCGGTGCCGGCCTCTTGGATCGCTCCCAGGTTCTCCAACATGCTCATTCCATACTTGGTGCGATATCGTTTGTCGAGCTGGCGCAACCGCGTGCAGGGGAAGCTCTCGCACTCGAAGCAGAACGCGCTGGCGCCGCTGGCGATCTGCTCGCACGTCTTGATCTTGCAGGTCACGCAGTAGCCGGGCTTCGACTCATCATCCCCACTGCAGCCGGGGCAGGGGTTCTTCTCCCGGACGTACCCCCTGCACAGACCGCAGTCCATCCCACACGGTGCGATCAGGGCGGCATCAAGCGTCTCAGGGAGCACATTCCGAGCGCCGTCCATGGCCTCCTCCCTCCGCGTCTGGTTCAGCTGAAGACCGACCACAGCTTCTGGTTTCGCTGCGCCTCGTCCGACAGCACGAGGTCGCGGATGGGCTCGGGGAGCTGACCCCGCTGCCATAAGCACTCGCGCGCACCCGCGCGCTGGGCATCCGCGGGCGGAGAGGCAGCGCGCACCGCTCTGATCGCGTAGGCGGCGGCGCCGAGCTCATGGTCTGCCATGTGCGCCGTCGCCACCGCATGCCCCGCAGCGCGGGCGGCCTCTCGCGCCACGGGGTCGCTCGCGCTTCTCGCCGCCGCGTGTGCTGCGACCGACGCCTCCCTTGCTTGGGCCACCGAGACCTCACCTCGAGACCACGCACGCGCCGTCTCGATCGCCATGCGCGGACGGGGGTCATCCGGGCATCGAGCGTCGAACAACGGAAGCACGTGCTCAGCGCAGTCCGCAGCCCAGCTCGCGAGCCGTCGGTGAGTGTCGTCGTCGAGCAGGCCACCACGGTGGACCGCTACGAACCGTGGGTCCCTCTTTCCGGCGTATGAGGCCATTCCGACACGACTCCTTCAGGTGCCCGATGGGACGACGACGCGCAGCTGCGGGCGACCTTCAGGGATGTCCAGCAGATGCCCGTCGGCTCTAGACCCTGTTCGACGCACCCACACGATTCGATTCGGATGTGTGGGTACCCCTACCTCCTACGCTGCGGACCACCCTGCATCCGCGGGAATGATGGCTCCGTTGATCATCTTCGACTCGTCCGAGGCCAGGAAGAGGGCCAACTGTGCGACGTCCAGTGCCTTGAGCTGCCCAGGGATCGCCGCATACCACGTGCCGTAGCGGGCAGACGCCTTCGGGTCCATCTTCGTGGGATCGATTCCGGCCATGATGTTGGTCTCGACCGCGCCGGCTGCGATCGCATTGCAGCGCACGCCCTCCGGGCCGTAGACGAACGCCGTGTTGCGAGTCAGGCCGATCAGGCCGTGCTTCGACACCGTGTACGCAACGCCGGCGGCTCCTCCGCCGAGTCCGGCCAGAGAAGCCGTGTTCACGATCGAACCGCCACCTTGGGCGAGCATGATCGGGACAGCCTTGCGAGACAGGAACATGGGGCCGTTAAGGTTGATTCCGAGGACGCGTTCCCACATGTCATTGGTGAGTTCAGCCACGGCCTGATTGGTGTCCATCACCCCGGCGTTGTTACAGAGCACGTCGAGTCGTCCATAGGCGTCGAGGGCGCTTCCGATGATCCGGTCGCAGTCAGCCTCCAGGGCTACGTTGCCCTCGACGCCGACGACGGTGCCGCCAGCGGCAGTCACCGAATCAACGACCTGCTTGAGTGTTTCGCTATTCCACTCGGCCGCAACCACACGGGCACCTTCGGACGCGAAGAGCTCCACCATCGCCCGACCCATACCCGACCCTGCGCCCGTGACCACCACGACCTTGTCCGCGAGTCTCATCGGGACCTCCCCTGTCGTCTTTCGGTCTCTTCACCTTAGCTCTACCCAACGTGCTGCATGCGAACGCCCTGACGCTCGTTGTTCAGCCTGCGGTTCGCGGCGTCGGGAGCCCGTTCTTGACCAGATGATTGCTTGTCCCCAGGCCGCCGAACTGCCACATGGCGGCCCTGAGACGGGCACCCTGCACGAGTCAGACCTCTGCCCCAGGCTTCGCGGTCTTCCACTGGCGGTAGCGTGCGTTGCAGTTGCCGGCACAATCGTTGCCGCAGCGGCTGCACGTCAGCCGGCGAAAGACAGAGTGCGCGGTGAGCGCGACGACACCGACCGTCACGGCCGCGAAGGGGTTGTACTGCCAAGCACCGATGAACGCCAGAGGCCCCGTGAGGAGAAGCGGAATGACGGTGGTGCGGGTGATGGGCAGGTCCGAGAAGCCCGCCACTCCCTCGTCCTCGCACGCTACCGGACCCGACTTCGAGGCGTGAGGGTTGAACGCGCAGGCGAGGTTGGAGCACCGAGGGCACAGGCTGACCGCGTTCCTCACGAGAACTGCGCCCGCCACGACGATGAAGACCGCCCCGAGGATCGGATTGCCGAGCACAGCGAGGACGGCAAGCGCGAGGAAGGCGCCCAGAATCACGAGTGATGTCACCCTGCGAGCGGTCACGGAGCCGCCCCCTCTCCGACCACACCTGTATTCCCGAATACGAGGCCGGTCGAACGCTAGGCGGATGAGCAGCGAGCGACCTCGACGTTCACCTCAGCCCGAGTCACCTGCCGTCGGCGGCATACGCTCTCCAAGAGTCTGGCGCTCACGCCGTCCGACCGATACGGTTCGCAGAGAGCTCAGATCCACCGACGAACCCGCACGAGGTAGTCGCGGTAGTCCTCCCCCAGTGCGACCGCGAGGGTCAGCTCCTCCGGCCGTATCTGGAATCGGTCGATGTACGCGCCGAAGAGCACTGATACGAGCACGGCCGCCGGACTCGCCAGCACCACGGCCCAACTCAGAAGTACGATCTGCATCCCGAGGTAGGTCGGGTTGCGACTGAGACGATAGACCCCCGAGTCGACGAGGACCGTCGTCCGGCCCGGCTCGCTCGGACGCCATGTCGTGCCCGCGCGATCCAGAGCCAGACGAGCGGCGACGATCAGGCCTGTTCCGATGACGATCAGAATCAATGCGAGCGGGCGGCGAACCGATTCCGCGACGCCGAACCCGGCGTTCACTCTCGAAGCAAGCCACATCAGCCCGGCGACCGCGACCCAGATCACGTCGGGCGGAATCCTCAGCTCGAGACTCGACATCGCACTCTCCCCCCGGGCCCAACGTGTTGTGTATGAGGGGTGGTCACACGCCCTCCTCGCCCCAGAACAGAGCGCGCGGACTCCGCCTGCAGCGGTTGTTAACCATCTGCCCGTGACGGCCTCAGCAGCAAGACCGAGCACGCGATCGAGATGAGCCCCACGACGAAGTAGCCGACCGCGAGGACATTGAACATGAATACCAGCTCGAAGCTACACCAAAGAAGCAGAAGTGTGCCGGCGGCGACGGTGGCGAAGTACTGGTTCTCGCTCTTTCGCAGAAGCATCACTGAAGCGATGGAGTTGGGGATCCCGAGAACAAGCAGCATGGCCACGCCGATCCAGAAGAAGTCCCGGAAGAATACGCTCGCCAGCGGCAGTCCCTGGATCACAGGGATGAGCGCGCCGGCCTGAAGCAGGTGCCCGTCCGGGCCTGCGATGAAGAGGACGCCACAGATGAGACCTGCTGCACCATTCAGGACACTAACAACGATCAGTACGCCCCGGGCCAGTCTTCGCATCCGGTCCCCCAAGACTCGACCTGCAGACAGATCGCACTCAAGCCCAACTTGTGCGCTCTCACCATACTAGCGCGGTTGGAGTCGACTCGAAGCGTTTGCCGTACAGCCAAAGTCACCTCTCGACGACGGCGCGGACAGCCGGGATCGTTGCGGTCTCAGGTTCACGCCACGTCCATGCGTACCGGATGATGAGCAGGGCGGCTGCGACCTCCACGGCTGCAAAGAAGATGTAGTGGATCTGATTGAGCGGTCCACCGCCCACGACGTACACGATGGTGATCACACCGGCCACGATGTTCGCCCACCGATTGGCCCGCTGCTTCAGGATGCGGGACAGAACGATCATGGCGATCGGAATCTCGGTCACCACTGCCGCTCCCAACAGGAAGGCCGGAGTGATCTGGACTCCGCCAGCGTATCCCGTCAGCACTTCCTTGAGGCCGCCGGGGTACATGAAGGAGAGGATGTCCGCGAAGACCATGTTGAACATGATGAACACCCACAGTGTCGAGAGCCTCGTCTGCATGCTTCGTGTCTCGGTGGTCCGTTCGTTCGTATTCATGCCCGTATCCCTTCTCGAGAGCGGCTGACGAGTCACCCGCGGCTAGTCTGTGCATGGCAGCGGACTACGCGAGACCCGGGTCTCCCGGTGCCGAACGCAGCCCTGCCCCGAGACGCTCCGCCTGCGCGGTACCTGCGCTCTTGAGCGCGGTCGGGCTCGGCCGCGGTCGCCTTCGTGGTCACTAGAGTCACACCGACCCACACGAACCACACGATCAGCATCAGGCCGAAAACGATGGCGGCATCGTGCAGCGGCGGAATGACCGAGACGAGGCCCGCCACTCCGAAGACGATGCCGAACCAGCCGAGGAGCTTCGGGAGTGCGCCGCCTCGCAGCGCCACCACGCTCACGAGCAGGATCCACAGCCCGCCGAGGATCTCGCCGCCGGCCCCACCAAGCGCCGACGAGACCGGCTCGATAGCCTGCCACACCAGTTGGGCTTGGGCAGGGTCCGTCTTGGCCAAGGCCACGATGGTGGTCATGCCGTAGTTCCAGACCATCCCACTCGTGACCAGCGCAACCGACCACAGCAGGCCGACAGCGGTGGCGACACGCATCGTGGCTGGCGCGCGAGCCTGCAGTCTGTCGTAGAGCGCGAACGCCAGCACTCCGAGCGCGATTCCGTAGAACACGTAGCTGACGAGGTACATCGCGTACATGCTCGCGTAGTTGGCGACCAGAAGCGCGACCTTCTCTGCGATGGTCCCTGCGCCCTGATAGTCGACCACGAGCAGAAAGTATGGCATCGCCGCGAACAGAGAGAGCGCGATGTAGAGCGCCGCTATGCCTCCTGCCTTCTGTCGCTTTGCGTCATCACGAGTCAACGTTTCCATTTCGGTCCCCTCCCTTGATCGGTCAGGACGCCCTTGCGCGCCCGACCATGTACGCTATACTTACTTAGTAAGTTCTGCTGTGAGTGTCGCACTTACTAAGTAAGTATGTCAACCCTTTGGGGGAAGAATGGCCCAGGAGACTCGCAGAGGCGCCGGGGAGCTCGCGTCGCGGCCTCCCCTGAATCGAGATCGCATCCTCGTCGCGGCGGTGGAGATCGCCGATGAGCGCGGTGTCGGCGCGGTCACCATGCGTGAGCTTGCGTCGAGGCTCGGCGTGGAAGCGATGTCGCTCTACAACCACGTTGCGAACAAGGACGACATCCTGGACGGCATGGTCGACAAGGTGGTCGAGCAGTTCGACCTGCCTCAGGACGCCGAGAACTGGCGCGAAGCGATGCGCCGCCGAGCTGTCTCCGCTCACGCGGTCTTCGGCCTCCATCCCTGGGCGCCGATGCTCCTCGATTCGCGCGAGTCGAGTGGTCCCTCACGATTGCGCTATCTCGACTGGGTTCTCGGCACGCTGATGCAGGCCGGCTTCTCGACAGACGACGCGGCGCGGGCGTTCTCGCTACTGGATAGCTACATCTACGGCTTCGGCATCGAGCAGTTCAACTTCTCGGCCGAGAGCGACGCCCCGCCCGAGGAGAGGGCTGAGGCCATATTGGCGTCCATCCCGGCCGAGGAGTACCCGTACCTGCACCGCATGGCGTCGCATGCGATGCAGGTGGGCTACGATGCCGAGGCCGATTTCGACTTCGGGCTCGAGATCATCCTCGACGGACTCGAACGGGTCCTTGAGGGCTGCAGGTAGCCTACGCCGGCTGCCACTTGCAGCGAACGGGCGAGACGATGGCGCTGTCCTTCTTGAGGTCGGCCATGGCCTTGTCGACCTCTTTGCGGTCCAGTCCGGTCATCGTCACGATCTCCCCCGCCGCTACGGGCTTCCCCGCGGCCGTCATCGCATCAAGCACCTGCTGCTTCGCGTCCATGTGCCCGTCCCTCCACTGGTCGAAGTGTCCACGCCTCGGCGCGCGCCGGGCCCAATGAGTCTAGCGAATCACGAATACGCACCTGACGGGTGTCGGGAGGTCGGACCGCTCCTCACTCACCGTCATCCCTGTCGTATCGGCCGCGCCGCGGCGCGAGATGATCAAGGTGCGAGGGCCCCATCGGGTCATGTCTTCGTCCCCAGCGTTCAAGAAGCGTCACAAGAAGCAGGAAGCCGAGTGCCGGGATCGCCATGACTAGCAGTAGTCCGAGTACTTCCATCGGCTCCCCGCCTCCCTACCGTGTCCGAATCGGCCACACACCGCTGTTCTGTCCCACGTGGTGGTCCACCCCCATCGAGGTGTCGCTGTCTGTCTCGATGTCCGCCACTGCGAGTCGTCCCAGGTACCCGTGAGTCTGCCTTCGACTGGTCAGGTCCAGGTGTCTTCGCTGGTGAAGTCGACCGTCAGCCACTTGTTGGTGCCATGAGCATCGAGCGCGTCGGCGATCCGCTCCCGAACGACGTCCAGATCCGCCGCTGTGCCGAGCTGACGGTCGGGCTCGACGAGAATATGGATCTCGATGAACTCCCCACGGCCGACCTTCGTCGCATAGCTGGTGTAGTCGAGGAAACCGTGCTGCTTCACGAACTCATCCATGACCCCGCGGACTTGCGCGTCGAGATCGGAGGGCGTCATGAGGAGTATCTCAGAGAGCGCCCTGCGCACGGTCCGGATCGGCATCGGGAGCATCGCAAGGCTCAGCACCGCGAGCACCGTGGGATCAACATATCGGGCGAGGTCCGCGTACTCCGTCGATCCGAGAACCCAGGCACAGAGGAACGCTACGACCAGCGCCGCGGACTCCAGCGCAGACATGAGCCAGCTCTGAGCATCAAGGTGCACGATCCCCGAGTCCGCGGCGCGGTTCGTGCGTCTCTCGTAGAGATACATCCCGAAGCACGCCACTGTCATCACGAGCGAGTAGCCGATGGCCCAGCCGAGCTCGACCTCCTGACCGCCGGCGAGGAAGCTCGCGACCGCGTCGATGAAGCCGTACACACAGAGAACCATGAGCATGCCGCCATAGAACGCCAAGGTCATCGGTTCAATGTGCCAGTAGCCGTACTGGAACGTGCGGTTCTCCGGCTGCATGACGAGCCGCGCGACCCACAGCCCGAGCAGCCCCATCGCAACGTCGACCACCGAGAACAGGCCGTCGAACACGATCGCCATCGAGCCTGACAGAAGGCCGAGTACCACCGCGAAACCGCCGAGAACGGCCGCCAGGAGGACGGACCGCTTCAAAACTCGCTGTTCAGTGACGGCATCGGGCACGGCGGGACCTCCCTGCAAGCTCTGAGAGCGGGCCCAGCGTACGGAGCGGGGGCCGCGGCCGTGCGGCTTCCGGATCGATTCTACCCCGTGGCAGTCGGCCCGATTCCTTGTTCGCGCTACGGCTGATTCCTCGCCGATGGCAACCGACGAGAACGGATGCCAGAATCCAACTCGTAGAGGAGTGCGTCGAACCGCGTCTTGCCCGCTTGACGAGCGGGCATCTGGAGCAAGACCTCGCGAGCCTCTGCCGGGGCGTGCTCGATCGCCCAGCGGACCTCGTGGGCGGCGGCCTCGGTACCGCCAGCGTGATCGAGCTCGAGAGCAAGGGCAGCATAGGCAGCAGGGCCGACGATGTGCTTCGTCTGATGGACATCCGCCAGAGGATGGGTGTAGGCACTTGCCGCTGCGAGGCCAGCCGAACGGGCGGCTGCCGCCGCCGCGGGATTCCCGATGTCACGCGCAGCAGCGTTCGCCGCAACGGCAAGGGAGCGCAGCCTGGACGTGCGCAATCCCCCGACCGCAAACTCCCGGATGCCCTCGATCGCTTCGCGTGGCCTCGAGTCTGAATTCGCATGCGCCTCGTACACCGGCAGCGCTCTGTCAGCGCAATCCGCGGCCCACGCCCCGACGGCCCGGAGTGAGTCCAGGGTCAGCGTGAAGTACCTCTGCTCGTGATCGGCCATTGTTCCCCCAAGGACTTCTGTGAACAGGTTCGCGGGTGCTGATGGCGGGTAAAGCCTAGTGGAGCGCCCGGGTAACGGTGAGAGGAAGCCTGAGAATGTCGGAGATCGTTGATTTCGAGAACGTGTCCACCGTCGGCTTGGAATCGTCACCCGTCGCTGCCGCTCTTGCTGGTCTGCGAGCCAATGAGGCGCGGTACTTCATGAACAAGTACAAGCACGCGTTCACTGTCTCGGCAGCCAGCGAGAGCCAGGACACCGTGGACTATGTGAACCGGATTCTCAAGGACGAACGTGACATCGAGTTGGCTGCCAAGCCGTTGGAGACTTCGCGCTTCGAGGTAGAAGGTATCCGAATCGCCTACGTATTCTACGAGAGCGGTTTGTCGGTGAACGTCATGTATGCGATTGAGGACTCCAAGAAGCGAGCAGTTGGCTTCAAACTGTCAGACGGCATGGAAGTGCCTGATGAGCTGGAAGGCAAGTTCAAGTTCGCCAGGCAGAAGTCCAAACTCGCCGGGACGATTCGCGGCTCGTACTTCGTGATCAAGGGCGAATACTAGGGTCGTCCATACCGATGTGAGTGCAGCGCCGCCACGATGCGGCGAACCTCCGCGTCACGCAGCTGAGTCCATGAGGTTCTCGGGGCCCCCGACCATCACGTGAGTCGCGCCAACTGACCCTTGTTGCGGACTATGTTCTTGTAGTCCCACTGGATCTCGCGAGCCTTCGCGAGCCAACGCTGAAGGCTTTGCTTGTCCACCTGATCGGCCGCGGTGTACCGGGCCTCGGCGGCCTTGAAGCTGCCTTCGCACTTCAGGCCCTCTTCCCCGAATGACTGACCACTCCAGAAGAGAAGGACGACGCCGACCTTCGCCTTGCTGTACCCGACGACCGGGTTCCCGTCCAGAAACCACACAGGATGGCCGTGCCAGAGCTTGTTCTCAGCCTCGGGTAGAGCCTGGTCGATCTCGTGAGCCAGAATCTCGCAGATCTCCCGCGATCCGGTGTCCAGTGCATCGTTGTACTCGACGGTGTCCGGGTGCATGGCCATCCTCCTCCACTCGACCGAAGTGTATACTCCCCGGTTCTCAGCGAGCCAGCCGAGGTTATCTCACCGGGCGCGGCGGGGAGATACCCGACGAACCACGATGGATGGAGGATCTGATGCCGCAATACGGGATGGTCGTCTACTCGCCCGCACCTGCTGACCCCATGGCTCTCAGCCCCGAGCACCTGGCGTTGCTACAAGAGTATCCGGAGAAGGCCAAAGCGCTGCGTGGCAAGGTCTTGGGCGGCACCTACTTCGCTAAGCAGCGAGGATTCGCGTTCGACCCAAGCGACACCACCGTGACCGTCCGGGGCGACGAAGTCCGGGAGGGAACCCTCATCGAGTCGGATCTGGTCGCATCAGCGTTCTACGTGGTGGCCGCACCCAGTGACGACGTGGCGGTGCAGATCGCCCGGCTGCATCCCGCTGCGAGCCAAGGAGCCATCGAGATGCACCCGCTCTTCGTGCCGGCCGGACAGGTGCAGGACGACTACGCGTACTGACGCCCGCCACGCATGCCTATTCGTTCATGGCTAATCCTCGATGACGTCCAGTCCCTGCTCCCGAAGCTGTGCCAGGTGGTCCAGCATCTCCCGAAGCACCTCGGGACTGTGCCCCTGCCAGTCCTCGACCTCGCGGACGACTCGCAGTGGCGCCTTTGTGCGGTACGACTGGGTGGGATTCCCGGGGAATCTCTTGTTGGTGACGTTGGGGTCATCTTCGAAGCATCCGAGGGGCTCGATGACATAGATGCGCCCTCGTTCCTCACTCCCCACCAGAGCCGTCGCCAGCTCCGCTCCCCACGCGGCAGTGTCGACCAGCGCGGTGAAGTAGATGTAGTTGGAGACCCTGCCCTCCTGGAAGTTGGAGCCGAAACCGGGAACGAGGTCGTCGCCCGGTTTCAGCACAGACTTCGTCCCGTGGTAGAAGGGTCCCTCGACGTGGTCGCAGTGCTCGAAGGTGACCGGTGTCCACTCCTGGTTGCTCATGCTGACTGCTCCCTATCCGACTCGTCACCTCCGGCGGTCAAGCGCGCGGACGTGGCTGCCCGCTCATTCCGCCTCCCGAGCCTGACCGCTCTCTCCTACCTGGTTCCGAGGAAGTCGGTCGATCTTCTGAGCCATGGTCGAGGCTCACATCTTCCACCTGAGCACACGCCCAGGCGCGCATTTCTAGCTCGCGGCGTACCGCTCGATGCAGCGGTTGCGCAGCGGCACCTGTGTCAGACGTCCGCGCAGAGTGCCGCCAACTTCCTGGCCGTGTTGACGTTACGTGTGGTCATCCGAGCATAGGAACTGTGTCCGACGATCTTCGTGATCTGGCTGCGATTGTAGTTCTCTCGCTTGATGTTCCAGATGATTGCCCCCGGCGCGTGGAAGATGCTCATGAACTGCCTTTTCACGGGCAGCTCCGATACGAGGCTGGGCTTGTCGACATCACTGAACAGATACGCCACGTACGTCTGTTCAAGATCGTTGCTCCCCCACTCGCTCGGTATCGACTCAGCGATCTCAATCATCTCCGCCGACGTCTTCACCAGGGTAGGGATCTTCTGACCGAAGGTCCGCTCAAGTTCGAGTTCGATCAGTTGGGTCAACTCAGAGGCGCTAAGCGCAGAATCGAACACGACGTTCCCGGAGTTCAGATAGGTGACTACATCGCTCAGACCGAGTCCCTCGAACTGAGCCTTCAGGGTCTTCATGGGCACGCGAGCGCCCTTTCCCACGTTGATTCCGCGCAGCAAGGCGACGTACCTCAAGACATGTCAGCCGTGATAGGGGACGGCTTGAAGCCCCAGAAGGTCAGGTAGACGCCCAGCGAGAACTCCCACGCCGCGATCGTGAGGCCGGCGATGCCGGCCGGTGCGGACACCGATCCGATCAGCCCGAAGAGGACGGCGAACCAGACAGCGAGGAGCAGAGTCGCTCCGATGAACCCGATCACGGGAAGGGCACGTGGCACTAGGCGTGACTGATAGAGCAGGGACCCGAGCAGGACAGCGTTGATGACGGGGATGAAGCTCTGGCTCAAGTGGAACATCCAGGTGTACTGGATAGCCAGCGCTTGACCGACGACCAGCCCGGCGGCTCCTACCCCGGCCTGCCGCAGAGTCACGATCGACAAGAGGGTTACGACCCCAGCGGTGATGGAGGCGGCTTCAAGAGTGCGCGATGCGACAAAGCCGAGTGCGCGTGATTGCCCTTGTCGCTTGATCACCGGGTAGAGCACCACGGCGGTGCCGATACCCGCAAGTGCCACGATGATCTCCAAGACAGCACCCACGAACACTGGCGTGTCCGGGCCGGAACCGACGATGAAGTTCGGGGCGCGGACGCCGGCATAGAAGAAGAATGGGGCCGGGATCGAGACGAAGGTCAGCAGGTAGAATATGCCTGCAAAGAGTGAGGTCTTCCTCAGTGAGTTCATGAGGACTCCTTTTCGTTCGCGCTGCACCCGCAGGCTCGTCTCGCTCGTCGAAGGGAGTATCGAGCCCCTCACTCTGTACCCTTCCGCCGCGTTCGTCGAACGTTTGCGGCGGCTCTCCGGGTGAGTCTGCCTTGTGGCCTTCAGCCTCGCCGCCCATGTTGGGTGGCATAGACAGTCGCTCCGCGCGTTCTGCTGGATTCTTCGTCAGGCACGTCACGCTACGGCATGAGCGAGCCAACGTAGGCGACATAACCCGCCAGCAGAGCGGCTCCCTCCCAGCGGTTCAGGACCGAACCGCGCCACAGGAGCGGCAGCAGCAACACCGTGCTGCCGAAGAAGACCGCCACATCCAGACTCCGGAGGCCCTGAACCTCGAACGGACTTATCAGTGCGGCTGCACCGAGCACGGCAAGCATGTTGAGGACGTTTGAGCCGATGACGTTGCCGAAGGCGACATCCGCCTCCCCCTTGATAGCGGCGGTGTCGCTTGGGCATCAAGGATGGCCTGGTTGTAGACGCTCGGCCCGAGTTCCCCGACGAAGAAGTCGAGAACCGCTCTCGCCTTGAGGTCACCGATGTCTTCGTCGAGATCCTCCGAGAAGAACCGTCGGATTGAGCCGAGAAGATACTGCTCGGTCCGCTCATCGAATACGATCGCCATCCGGGCTCCCATCCATCGAGAACATCTGACCCCGTTGAGCGCCATTTCAGCGAACGCGCTCCTGTTCTGGACTCTACCCTCTGGCCGTCCTGTGGATGTGTGATGCCGGGTCGATGCGTACGCCGGCCCTCAACGCGCCCGGTTGACGGCCGGAGGCGTGTGGCAGGTACGCTGGTTTCAGATCGTGTCGCTCGGGATCTACTCCCGCCAGTACTCTGGTCGATTCATGGCCTCAGCACACACGACCGACCCGGTCATCCGTCCGAGAACGTCCCGACGCAACGGCCTCACCATCCAGGCATCCTCCGGCGAGATCGCGTAGGGTGCCGCAAGGCCGTGACGCGATGCAGGCATGAATCCGTGATGAGGATAGTAGTCGGGATGACCGAGAACGAAGACGAGCTCAACGCCCCGCTCCCCGAGCCGCTGCACGCCCTGCTCGATGAGTCGCCCCCCGATGCCTTGCCGCTGAGCGCCGGGTACAACGGCCAGAGGCGCAAGGATGGAAACCGAGACAGCGCAGTCGGGGCCGTCGAGGCGCGCCGCAGTGAACAGGATGTGCCCAAGCGGCTGCTCGTCTTCGCGAGCGAGCAGGGACAGTATCGGCTGGGCGCTTGGGTCGCTGAGCAGGGCGCGAACCAGTTCGGCCTCCTCGTCGCCGCCGAACGCCAGGCGTTCAACGAGCAGGACGTCCTCGAGATCCATCGTGGAGGCCTCAGCGATGTGCATCAGATCGTCCTGTCCAATGGATGCACTCCGGTTCTACCCAAGGTGCGCGGCACATGAGCGGTAGTCGCACGCTCACTGATTGCTGCCTCCGTCGTCGTTCACTCCACTCCCGCCTCCGATGGTGCGCTCGCGATCCCGGACTCCTGCCGTCCCGGCGCGATGTCGAAGTGCAAGACATCCTCACGGACGCCGAGCCTCGAGTAGAGCGCGATGGCAGGATCGTCGCCGAGATCAGCCTGCACGAAGACGACCCATGCGCCACGTGTCGCTGCGATGCGCTGAAGCTGCTCGATGAGTGCCGTAGCGATTCCGCGGCGTCTGTGGGACGTGGCGACGGCCAGGTCGTAGATGTAGATCTCGCTGCGCTCACGCTCGAACTTGCGCAATTCGTACGCGGCCAGACCGCCGACCACCACCCCGCCGTCCAGTGCCGCCAGCGCGATGAAACTGTCGCTTGCGAGAAGTCGCCGCAGATAGCTCGAGCGGGGCTGTGCGCCGCAGTACGTCTCAACGTCTTCGAACGCGTCGCCGAACACGCCGAGCAATTCCCGCATCCGCCCCAAGTCGTCGGGGCCGAGCTCGAGAGTTGCGAACGGTGCGGTATCGGACATGCTGGACCACTCCCCTGCTAGCTTCGTGCATGCGATGCGCAGGGTTCAGTCCATCGTGTTGGGCTTGACCTCCGGCGCACGCGCCCTCAGGTCAGTCTACCGTCTGGCCGTCAGCTCGATACTCTTCTTCGCGCGAGACCCGAGCCATCAGCAGGTCATGCTGCACATCGTCGCCAAGGATGAAATCCGCCTCGCCGACGACCTCGAAGCCCCACTTCGAGTAGAACGCGATTGCACGAGCGTTGCGATCCCACACGTCGAGCCAGACAACATCGCATGCGCGTGCCTCAGCCTCGCGCAGACAAGCCGTCATGAGCGCCGAGCCGACGCCACGCCCGATCCATGGAGCAGCCGAGTAGAACCTGGCGATCTCAACCGGATTGAGACCGCAAACCGAGGCCGGCGACGACCCAAAGCGCAGACGGGAGTACCCCACGGGCGCGCATTCAACCTCCGCGACCAAGAACATCGATGACGGATCAGCCACCTCGCGCGTCTGCTGATCGACGCCAAACGCCCCGTCAAGGTAAGCCGCCATGTCGGACTCACGGTTGTCAGCGGCGAACGTGTCGCTGAAGGTGCGCCTTCCCAGCTCAGAGAGCAGTCGTGCGTCGCTGAGGGTCGCAACTCGAATGTGAATGCGAGCCGTATCCAACCCGAGTGCTCCTCCCCGCTCCGACACCCGTCGAACGCGTTAGTCATGACCTGCGACGCAGGCGCCTCTTGGTGGATTCTACCTTCTGAGGTTCAGATTGACGCCTTTGTCTGCGCGCGACCGTGTAGCCGATCTGGACCAACACCAACCGCGAATGACCTTCGGCGTTGACGATGCGGCGGGTGCGTCACCGCATCACCGCGGCATCAACGCGAACACACCCCAGCCCAGGTACTCACGCGTGTACGCGGCGTAGCGCTCAGGTTCCGAGTTCAGTTCGGCTCGAACATCTCCCGCGAACTCATCGTCGGGATTGGCCTCAAGCCATCGGCGCATGGTGAGCCACTTGGCCGCCTCGTATCTGTCCCAACCCTCTTGGTCAGCCAGAACCATTTCAACGACGTCGTAGCCAAAGTGGCCGAAAGACGCGAGAAGTCCCGGAAGCATGAGAAAGTCGGAGATCGAGCTGGCAAGACACCCCTTGGCAACATCCTCCGTCGGCGGTAGCTGCCGCCAGTAGGGCTCGCCGATGAGGATGATCCCTCCGGTACCCAGGCTCCGTGCCAGCAGCTCGATAGTGCCGATGACTCCCCCGCCGATCCAAGTAGCACCGACACAGGCAGCCACATCGACCTTCTCGTCAGAGACGTAGCCCGCCGCATCGCCATGGATGAATCTGACCTGATTGGCGACGCCGAGCTCTTCCGCACGTAGTCTCGCTTGCTCAGTGAAGAGCTGGCTCATGTCGATGCCGGTGCCGATGACACCGTGATCGCGTGCCCAGGTGCACAGCATCTCCCCCGAACCGCTGCCGAGGTCGAGCACTCGTGCCCCCGATTCCAGACGCAGCGCTGCGCCAAGAATGGCGAGCTTCTCGGGTGTGATCGGGTTGTGGATGCGGTGAGCGCTTTCGGTGATGTTGAAGATCCGTGGAATGTCCATTTCGACCAATCCCTGATGGGTGTGTGAACAGAACCCGCTCGAGCTAACGCGCAGTGAAACGGCTCCCCCTGCTGACGAAGGGCCGGGAACTCTCACGCTGCGCCCTCTGAGGCGCCTCCCTCTGCAACCAGCATGCGCTCGACCTTGGCTGCTACCTGCTCGGCTATGGATTCGCAGGTGGCGATGCGACCGTTGCTGATGTAGTCGTCCACGCCGCAGGCCGTGGCGAAGTCGCATTGGGTGATCGCACTGCACTGAGTGCTACCGAACTGGTGAGCGAACCACCTCGACAGGCGGTAGCCGCGCCTGAGACTCGGATTGAACTTGTTCAGGTCGTCTCTGAGGGCGTTGCCGCCAGCTGTCATGATGGCAAGCATTCGAACAACCCTCGGCAGGCTGTTCTCGACCTCACCGCGGCTCAGCCCAAGCGCCATGACCCCTGCGGTGAAGGCGCTACAGGTCAGGCCCATGAACGCGGTGCCGCCGACGAACGCGGAGGTGGCATCCATCAAGTCCTCGGTTGGCGAGACTCGTTCCCGCAACCGCAGCAGGACGGACTGGGCGCAGTGGAAGTTCTTCTTGGCCATATGCGCGTAGAGGCGGGCATACGCTTCCCTGGCGTCCGAGGGAATGGCGTTCTGAGTGTCTTGGGCGGTGACGTCAGCGAAGATGCGCGACGAACGCACGACGGGCAGGATGCAGTGTCTGGGGAACCGTGCCTTGCCGCGAATCTGAGTGCACTGAAGCGTCTTCGTGTGCGCGAGGAATCGGCCGCAGAGGGCGTGGCTCTTGTCGAAGACGATCGGCAGACCTCGATCCAAGTCACGCAGGCCGTAGCGCATGCCGAGCAGCACCGTCGGCGAGGTCACCGCGCCGCATTCGTGCCCGGTGTTGCCAATCCCGCCCGGCATGCCGGCGCTCAGCGTGACGAGCCAGTCGTTGCCGGGCGCAGCCACGTTCCCGACGGTGCGCATGACCGACGGTGCGCAGTGCCCCATCCGGAAGAGATCGGCGTACGCCTTGGCGGTACTCATGTGGCGACCTCCCTTGCAATCCTATCGCGTGCTTGCCGACTCCTCCAGTCGGCTGCTGCACACGCGTCGCCAATCGCGTCGTGGGACGGCTGCACACGCGGCGCATTCGAAGAATCGGGGTGGCACAGCCGGTGCACCCGGTGATCGCGGCATCCGCTTCGAGCCACCAGGCCCGCGATGTCGTTCCCGCCGACGAAACCGAATCGCCGTTGTGCAGGCCTAACGTGGTGCGCTCAAGCTGCGCGCCGTGTGCCTCCATCGCAAGGAGAACCTGTGCGCGTCAGGTTGGAGCGCCTGTTCGGTGAGGGCAAGGTGCTGCCTAGTGCGGGGTCGTGAACTCCCCGATCAGCAAGAACAACACGAACGCCAAGGGGAGTAACGTCGCCCAGACAACCCAGGAACGCTCGTGGTCCTTGATGATTGAGATCAGGCCGACCGCACCGGCGGAGGCGCCCAGCATCAGCATCCCGATGCCATAGAACGGCATGACGGTCCTGCTGAACGAATTCACGGTCTCGTTGGTGCTCGTCCCAAGAGCTCCAATGAACACCGAGTTGATCGCGAACATCACAATGAACGCTACCGCGAGCCACATCGACCAGCGCCCAAGTCTCGTGGTCGGCAGAGAGAAGAGCCTGTTCCCACGCGCACTTCTCATGCCTGCCGATCCAGCACTCTGTAGGGTTGACATCACACACCCCCGTTCGCCGGGTCGGTCACACCCCTCTGGTTAACCGCACCCGCAGGGGGATTATTCCCGCATCTACGCGACCTGACGCCTTCTGATTCCGGAGCGAATCCGATGGTCGCAGAAGAGACACTTCGTGTTCACGTGTGTCTACCTCTGGCCGTCAGCTGGATGCGCTTGCTGGGCCGACGCGACCGCATCGACCACGCTGGCGATCTCATCCGGGCGCGACAGCATGGGAAGGTGCCCGGCGTCCAACTCTTTGACCTCCGGTGTACCGAGTCTGGCGATCATCCTGTCCTGGACAGGCAGCGACACGCTTCCGTCTCGCGTGAGCCTCACGTAGGTGGAGGGCACTTGCGCTGGACCAGCGACGGGCGACTGGTACAGCCCAGGGAACTCGGCCGCGTACCGTCCGACTACCGCAGCTGTGTCAACCGCATCCAGGTCATTGCACAGGCCGTCGCGAATCATGGCGTCTGACGGTCGGAGCCCTTTGGGATTGAGACGGAACAACACCCGCATGACCCACCCCATTGGGAACCCCATCGCCGAGAGGAAGGACTCGTTGGCCGCTGGGATGACTGCAGATACGTAAACGACATGAGACAGCCGGGAGCCGAGACGTGCGGCGAGCCCTGACACGAGGACACCCGTCAGAGAGTGGGCGACCAGCACGACCTCGCCCGCCGCGAAAGCGTCTATCCGATGCACAAGTGAGTCGATGACAGCGTCTGGCGTCGCACCGACCTCCCGCCCTCCTACCTCCGGCGCGAGCGAGGGCACGGCGAGTCTCGTTTGGACGCGGTCCCAGACCCACGGCCCCACCCCCGCACCGTGCAGAAGTATCGCGCTACGATCCCCCATGATTCCCCCTGTTCGGCCTCACGTGTTAGGCATGAGCAGGCGCGCAGCCGCCTCTCTTCAGCAGTGTAGCTGGTGGCGTTCCGCTCGATGCGCTTGTTAGGGAGTGCGGGCGGGCACAGCGCGGTACCTCAGGAGCACCGCTCCTTCGTCGAACTGGTGAACCTCGAGCGTCGCGAGGTCGATGTGTCGACCCAACTCGCGAAACATCGAAGTGCCGGCTCCGACGATGGACGGCATCACGTAGAACCGATACTCGTCGATGAGGCCTGCCTGCGCGAGGGAGGTTGCGAGAGCGGTGCCGCCGACGCCCATGCTCCCGCCCGGCTGTCGCTTGAGTCTCGCCACCTCTTCGACGGCGTCGCTGGCGACGAGCCGTGAGTTCCATTCCACCTGCGCGAGCGACTCGGAGAAGACGACCTTAGGCATCGCTTTCCAGATTCGAGCGTACTCGACTTCGTAGTCGGGCGCACCAGGGTTCTGGTCCGCGGTTGGCCAGTACGCGGTCATCAACTCGTACATCCGTCGACCGTAGAGATGCGTATCGAACGAGCCGTCGAGGTCGTTGAAGTGCCGATGCAACTCTGGGCCGGGGACGACCCAAGCGTCGTCTCCGTCCGCGGCTCCCAGATAGCCGTCTACGGAGATCGATGCAGCGTACACTACGTCTCTCATCAATCCGCCTAACGCGTCAGACATGAGCTGCGGCGATGCGGCTCTCGGGTCAGTCTACCTTCTGGCCGTCAGCTCGATACCCCTGCTAGGCCAGTCCCTACATGTCCCTATGTTGCCGGTGGACTCTCCGGAGTCTGCACCCCTGCCTGACTCAGAGCGTACGGGGCGGGCTGGCGAGCTTCGTCCAGTCGGTACGCTGTGCGCCCGTAGCTGCCGAAGAAGTGCATGTTCGCCAGGCCGAGGTACAGGGACAGGGCGTAGCCGAGGAAGATGTAGGTGAAGTACCCCACGATTCCCAGCGCTATGACGGCGATCACCTTGGTCTCAGCCGAACCGGGCACCAGCACCATCAGCAGGCCGACGAAGCCAAAGAACGCGATCATCGCGGCGTATGTGATCCCGATGTTGATAGTGCTGAAGGCCCATGCCCTGAGCAGTTCGCGCTTGCCTTCCCTCATGAGCCGCCATATCTCCTTGAGTTGGAAGCCGGACTCGATGGTCCCGTAGAGCGCGACCCTAAGCATCACCGAGGAGGTGAACGGCATGAGCAGAATGGTCAGCGCCATGAGAACGAAGAACCACGCGCGATGCCGGCCACGAGCGCCAGGCTCGAAGACACAGGATCGGAGGGCGCGGCGAAGCTGAAGGCGAAGATTCCGGCCATCAGCGGCGGCATCGTGATGACGCTGATCGCGAGTGAGTACGGCAGAACCGCAACGTACGCCTTAAGGCCCAGCAACGCCTGCCCGGTGAAGTCCGACCAGCTCGGAATGCGCTCGTCATCGCCCCAAGCGACATTGCGCTGGTACTGCATCTCCCAACCCAGCATCCACACAATGCCCAAGTACGGGATGAGCATGACCAGCACACCCACGACCGAGCTTGCGCTTCCAGTGGCGGTCCTTGCGGACAGCCGCGAACGCCTTGCGGTACCCGACCACGAATCCCCCTCTGGACGACCGCGACCAGACAGACAGGTCACGGCCCAGCGTGTTAGGCATCAGCTGCAGTTCGCCCCAGCCGACGCCCCTGCCGAGAGCATCTCACACAGGTGAACTGTACGCTGGATACCCTTGTTCGACACGCGTCACGTGTGGCCGGGCGCCTGCGGATTTGGAACGACGTCCGCGAGAATGGTCTCGCCCTTCGTTAGCCACGACACTCCGAACGCAATCACCGCTGCTGACTCGAGCCAGAATACTGGGTCGATTGCCCGCAAGACCGAGTCCCCGAGGAAGACGACGTCGATGATGATGAGTCCGACGCACGTGAGAATCGTGTACCCGCATGCCGTGTATACGACGTTTCGCTCCTTCTTGCGTTCGGACATCTGCTTGGCAGGGTTCGTCTTCCTGAACAGCACCAGGGAGAAGTACGCCAGTGTGAGGAACAACGCCGAGGCGAAGATCAGATGGATGACGCCGATGCCTGTCTGAGTCGCTGTGGCACCGGCTGGAGGCGATGTCGGGAAGAGGGCAACCCCCACGGCGAAGACGCAGGCGACATTGCCGGCCACATCGTCGGCTCGCTCATAGCCTCGATACGAAAGCAGGAACACGCCGATCGCGCACAGGCTTCCGACGAACACGTCCCGCATGCTCGTGTAGTAGTAGGCGCTGATCGACGACTGGATCCCCCACCCATTGAGGAGCCACTTGCCGACGACAAGCACGAACGGCAGCGCAGTGCCGATGATGCCGACCGCTCGACGCAGGACGAGATAGGAGATGACGAGTCCGTCAGAAGCTCCCCTTTTCGACGCCACGCGACCCCCTTCGTCGGTCGAACGTGTTGGGCATGTCCCGCGCCCGTCGACTTCCATGGTAGCCGAGGTCTTGCGAAGTCGGGCCGATGCCCTTGTGAGGGCAAGCAAGCACCGCGACGTATAGGCGATTGATGAGTTGGACCGGGAACAAGAGCGTGACGACATGGACCGGCAAGGTCACCGGAGGACTCGACAAGGAGCTTCGCTTGAAGGCCGAAGTAGACGGCGAGCAAAGCTCCAAGAGCAATGGCACGTCTGCGACTTACCCACTGAGCAAGAGCTTCACCGAGAGGTAGCGCCGAGGCCAACCGGGTCAGCCTCATGCAGATCCAGAAGAGCCCGTTGCGCCGAAGAACCCATGTTGGTCTAGCGATTTGCGCATGAGCGGCGGCTCACGCCGTACTAGCTGATACTACCTGACGCCGTCCGCTCGATGCCCTTGTTGGGCACGTCGGTTCGCGGTCGTACTACCAATGCGATACAGCACATGCGGTCGTAGCGGGTTGCCGATCGGAACAGCCGGATGGTCGAAGTCATCGCGCGGGTCACGCGTCATGCCGATTCGCTCCATCACACGGCGCGACCGGACGTTGCGCTCACTTGTGAACGCGACGATCTCGTCGAGCCTGACGACATCGAATCCGTAGTCAAGCGCAGCCAGCGCAGCCTCAGACGCGTACCCGTGTCCCCAGGAGTCGACCGCGAGACGCCAGCCGATCTCTACCGTCGGCATGAACCGTGCCTCGAAGCTCGGGACGTTGAGACCGACGAAGCCGATGAACGGGGCCTGGCCGGGAACCTCGACCGCCCAGAACCCGAAGCCCTGCCGCGCCAAATTGGCCTCGATTCGGTCGGCCATGATGTCGCTCTGTTCGCGGGCCATCGGGGCGCCGATGAACTCCATCACCCGCGGGTCAGCGTTGATGGCGGCGAGGGCGACCCGGTCTTCCGGCATCCAGCCTCGCAGCAGCAGCCGGTCCGTCCGGAGTTCAGGCGAGTCGCCCACATCGCTCCCCTCTGGGGTCTGCCCAACGTGTCAGGTATGAGCAGGCGCGATGCCGCTCACCGGCCGATTCTACCTTCTGGCGTTCTGCTCGATGCTCTGTTAGGCCGATGCCTCGAGCCCGATTCACCTACCAGAGACGGAACGCGACCGTCTGCGTGTCTGCGAACGAAGGGATCAAGTGCAGGACGAGAGAACGCGCGTCCGACGGGACTTGGAAGGACATCGTCTCTTGTGGGACGACGCCCTCAGGCGCCTCCATGTCCCAGCCGACCGACTGCGCGTCAAGCGCGACCGGCTGGCCGTCGGCGATCAGTTCCAACTGGGGGTAGAAGTAGCCGCCGCCGGGAGCCGGGTTCGTACCCGATCCCTCGATGGAGAAGGCGAGCTGTACCCATCTGCGACCTTCTGGCGCCGGTGTGCCTTCGTAGGGTGAATCAACGTCAGAGACCTGGACGGACTTGAGAGTGAGCGTCTTGGCGCCGAGAGTAACGCCCACGCCCATCGGATACGGGCCCAGGAATGCCTGTTCAGCAACCTTCTGGGCAGGCGGCGCGTGGACGGTCTGTTTGGCGCAACCGGTTCACCGCCGTCAGACCGGCAAGAACCACACAGATGAGGATAGTGAGACGGACCACGCGAGGCTTGTCGCGAGAACCCTTCACACGATCCCCCCTCAATTCGGCCTAGCGTGTTAGGAATGGCGGCGGCCAATGCTGTGCTGGTTGATTCTACCTCTCGCCGTCCGCTCGATGCCTTTGTTAGGCCTCGATGTCGGCTGTCGAGTCTTGGCTTGTGGGTCGTGAACCCTTTGCCGAACGAACGAGTGCAGCGCCCACGTCGACTAGTGCAGCGGAGAGCGCGGCGGCGGCCAACCAGACGGTGCCGCCGACCAGATCGAGCGGAAGACCTGGGCGGTGGAACAGGAGAGATTGCGTCAAGAGCGCCAAGAGACCGACGATCCCAGCTGCCCAATATGGGAAAGGGCGGCGTCCTGACAGGACCTGCGCAAGCGCGCCCAATGGCACCGAGACCAGCGCAACACGGATGACGATCGCAGCGACAACGCTCACTGCGGCCCATTCTGCACCGAACGCGGCGAAGGTGGTCACGCCGATCAGCAGCAAGGCCAAACCACCGACCGCGATTGTCCAGACCATCCGACCCCCTCGTCGTAGGCCTAACGCGTTGGGCATGAGCAGACGCGCAGGGCCTCTCAGGTCAGTCTACCTTCTGGCGTTCAGCTCGATGCCCCATTTAGGCGGGCAACATCCGGAGCACCGCCACCCCCGACCTGCTCCACGACGCCGCGAGGGTGGCCCGATGACCAGAGCAGCGGACTGATCGGATGAGCTAGCGCTCGATCTCGTACCTCACGAACTCCCGCGTGGAGCTTTCGGTCTTCGATGGAACCGAGATGAGGTACAGGGTGCTGCAATCCGTGAAGGTCATTCCAACCTTGACTTCGCCGGTCTGCTCATCAACCTCGGGCTCGGTCGACACGGTGGCAAACCTCGGTTCGCGCATGATGCTCAAGTTGGCGAGCCGATCCTGCACGCGACTCGGATCGTCAGCTCCCTCCGAGTACATCAACTCACCCGGCTTGGGCGCGAGCTCGCGCACCACCTCGTCCGCGAGGCTGGTGCCCGGCTCTGCCGCTCTGCATCCGCTCAGCACTACGGCACAGAGCAGAAGCGCGAGGAACAGGCAGCCCGTGATCCTTGTTGCCCTCATTCGTCCCCCCGTTCTGTGCGAAGCGCCGCCGCACGACTCAGACTCGCGCGGTCAGGTCCATCGCCCCGCCTAACGTGGTGCACATCAGCTGCGGCCGACACGCTTCCAGGTCAGTCCGCCTTCTGGCCGTCAGCTGGATGCGCTTGTTAGGCTGCCCGGGCTCCCGCCCTACCAGCCCCACGCATACCAGACGATGAGACCGCAGAACACGAAGCTGACCACGATGAGGAAGTTGTCGTAGACGCCCGGGTAGGGCAAGCCGGCCAGATTGAACACCACGAAGCCGACCGCGACAACGATGGTGAGCCAGCGGATGAGCGGATACGGCAGCAGGAGCGACAGGACGATCATCACGATCGGAATCAGCATGATGCCCGCGATAAGAAGCCACACTCCCTGGCCGACGGGCTTGCCCGCGATCTGGCCCGCGGTGAAGTCGCCGGCGAAGATGCGCAGGACATCACCGAGCAGGAAGACGAGCATGACGGCCGTCCACAGTCCCGCAAGAGTGAACCTCGCGTCGACCAACCGGCATCCCTCCCCAGCCGCTTCCCAGTCAGGCCAGCCTAGCGTGTTAGGTATCAGCAGACTAGCCGACGTCCATCTTCACAAGTCTAGCTCCTGGCGTTCTGCTCGATACCTTTGTTCGACCTCAGACGTAGGTTCACCAGAGGCCAGAAGCAAGAAGCCAGGCGCTTGCGACCACAAGACCGGCGCCGAACAAGCGCAAGGCCCACACTAGAGGCGGATACAGCGGTGCGTCGTATGGGGCCCTGCCGGACATGCGATACCACCGCTCAACGTCTAGCAGCGATACGATCCAGACGAAGGCCAAGCCGAGAACCAGCATGACAGCGGCCGCCAACACTCGTTGAGCGGACCACGGCGCCGCGCCGGCAAGAGGGTCGAATCCGAGCGGCACGATTCCTCCTGTCGGTCGACCGTGGGGCATGAGCGGCGGCCCATGCCTTCCTTCAGTCTAGCGCTCACGCCGTCCGCTCGATGCCTTTGCTGGACGGACACATTCAGGTGCGCGTGACGAGCCGATATGTGAGCGCGATCGCGCAAACTGCAAGCAGCAGCCAGATGACCACGATGACGACCATGACGCCCCGTGAAGTAGGCAATTCGCGTTCGACGACTGAGGCAGCGCGCTCGCGGGCGTCGTCCAGAACCTCCTCTGGAACGAGCCTCACCGCAAGCCAGATCCCTAACGGCAGAAGCAGAAGGTCATCGAGATAGCCCAGGACGGGGATGAAATCGGGAATCAGATCGACTGGGCTGAGCGCGTAGGCCACGACAGCCGCGGCGAGAAACTTCGCGAACCAGGGAGTCCGAGGATCCCGAGCGACGAGATACAGCGCGTAGGTCTGCTCCTCGAGCCGACGTGCCTGCTCCTTCAGCCGGTCTAACGCAGCCACTTTGCCCCGGTTCCGTCCAACGCGTTAGGTATGAGCTGCGGCGGAGCAGCTCTCAGGTCAGTCTACCTTCTGGCCGTCAGCTCGATACCTCTGCTGGGCAGGCACTCAGCTGACGGCCCCAAGTGCCGCCGCTCACGGCCTGAGTGTAATCGAGCCCTCTACCCGGACATCGGCGTTGCCTCCGAGCCATATCGCGCCGTTGGAATCGAACTCCACTTCGATTCTGCCGTCGCGCCCCAAGACTTGCCCCTGTGCAGCAACGTAGCGTGAATCGGTCAGCACGCCGTTGCGCCGGATCACCGCGGCGACGCACCCGTTGCCGCTACCGCACACCGGATCCTCCGGCACACCGTCGCCAGGCACGAAAGATCGCACCTCGACCGCAGCCGGGCCGCCCGGCTCATGCAGACCAAATACCGTCACGCCCGTAGCACGTTCTGTCGCCCTTGCGAGGAGCTCCATATCAGGGGCGAGGCTGATGACGTCTTGTGCCGAGCCAAGCTGCATAGTGAGCCAGACCGCGCCGACGTCGACCACTGAGACATTGCGTGCTGCCTCGCGAGAAAGACCAAGCGCAGCCAGTGCGTCCGCCAACTCACTCTCGCTTGGCGGAGTGAACTCCGGTTCGGGTAGTTCGAAGAAGATTCTGTCACCCTCCAGACGCAGCGGCACGAGACCTCTAGCGCATTCCTGGACGAGTCTCCCGGGCGTCTTGGGTTGCAGCCCATGCCTGAGCACCGCGGCGGCGCTTCCAATGGTGGGGTGACCGGCGAAGGGTAGCTCACTCTGCGTTGTGAAGATCCGAAGTCGGTAGTCAGCGTCACGGGTGGTCGGCTCGCAGACGAATGTCGTCTCCGACAAGTTGGTCCAGTTCGCTATCTCCTGCATCTGGGATTCGATCAGTTCATCCGCTTGGAGGACCACCGCGACTGGATTGCCCTTGAAGGGCGCGTTCCCGAAGACATCAACTTCAAAGAACGGTACTGCCCGACCGCGCGAGTGCTTCACGTCTCGCCCCCTGGGATTCTCGTTTCATACTCCTGAGCTAGCCCGCTCTGCCCAACGTGTTAGGTATGAGCTGCGGCGTAGCAGCTCTCAGGTCAGTCTATCTTCTGCCGTCAGCTCGATACCTTTGTTTGGCACCCACACCCAACTAGGGTCACCACGGGTCGCATTGCGACGCGAAGCGGGGTTCTCACTCCACAACCACCGCTGTCCCCGACAAGGTCACGAGCATCACAGCCCCGTTGGCACCGATTCCGTACGCATTCAGTGCCGCCCCCACCACAGCGTTCGCCCCGAGCTTCTCTGCGGAATCCTGGAGCTCGGATATCGCCTCGTTGCTAGCGCTGTCGACTTCTTCCTCGTAGACCTCGGCACGCCCACCCGAGATGTTACGTCCGATCATTCTCAGATCCTTGCCGACGGCCACACCATGAATTGAGGTAGCCCATACCAGGCCCTTGTACTCGACGATCCTGCGACCCTCGATCGAATCCGTCGTGGTGATGATCATGAACGGCTCCTAAGTGCTAGTCGGCCATCGCGGCAGGTGTCGAGAACACTGTCCTCGCTGCGACCAGACACAGAACGATGAGCACGATCTGCAGGGGTAGGCGCGCAGCCATAAGCAGTCCTGCCCAGTTGGCTCCAGCGAGATCGGTTGGAGCGATATTGGTCACCGCGAACGCACCCGCCCATGTGAACGATCCGAAGTCCCACAGAGCGTGGAGAATCATCAGGACGGCAAGGCTGCCGGTCACTCGGCGAACCACATAGAACACGCTGCCCAGAACAAACGCGAACCCGATCTGCTGGATCGTCGGGACCAGCGCTTGACCGAGGAAGACATTGGCGCCGTGCAGCAACCCAAAGAGCAAGGACGTCAGGAGCCACACGTACACCTCCTTGTACTCCGCGCGAAACGCGACCACTGACAGGCCGCGATACACGATCTCCTCGTTGAATCCCACAAGCAGCGTCCCGAGCGCGAGCAGCAGGAGATAGGGTGCGCCAAGTACGGATATCTGTGCCCAGTCGACGCCAATCAGCACGAGTAGGCCGAGAACGACGGGAATCGACCACATCCACTTGACCCCCACCGGCTTCTCACGCATGACCGGTCGCCACCAGCCGAGCCAGGTGGTCAGGCCCGCGGTGACCACAGTGCAGATAGCCAGCGGGATGACGATGCCGCGCAAGATCGAGTCAGCGGTCTTGCCGATATCGGTGTATGCCGGGCCGAGGAACCTTTCAAGAACCAGGAACAGAACCGGGTAGGCGACGGCAATCGCAAATCCGATCAGTGCCGTGGGCTTCACCTTCAGCGAGTTCATCCACGCGTTTCCGCCGTCTGTATCAGACACGAACGCCTCCCGAGTAGCGGGCCAATGGTCGCAGAAGCAACACTACGTGTTCACGTGTGCGGTGTGAAGACGCGGAACAGCGCCAGTGCGACCCTGACACACGGCCCCACAAGAAGCTGCTGTGCCCCACCCAGGCTGCGGGGTCATCACACCTGTGTGCCCAACGTGTTAGGTATGAGCAGACGCGCAGGCGCCTCTTCAGCAGTCTAGCTAGTGGAGTTCTGCTCGATACCTCTGTTGGGCGGCACGGGAGAGTTCCTCGCCCCAAATGGAAGCTGTGCTCCTCAGTACCACATATCCGATGGCAAGACCGAGCCCGTAGATGGCGCTGACCTGCCACGTCAAAGTGTGCGATATGGGGTGGATGACATGATGCGCAGCTTGCCTTGCGATGCTCCAAGGCGAGGTGAGGATGTCCCAGCTGTTCCAGCGAAGGAAACGGCCGACGTACACCCCAAGCCCGCACAGCAGAAGCGACCCGATGGCCACCGCCCGGCCGACCTTTCTGCCGAACAGCGACCCCGTCACCACCTCGATATCCGCTACTGATGCGTAGGCAAGCATGACCCCGGTTGCCGCAAATGAGGCGAAGAGGGCCACGTCGAACCAGAGCGGAATCGGCGGGTAGAACGTCAGGTGTTTCAGATCGGTCACCAAGTAGGGTGCGTTTGGCAAGAACGCCAGCCAGACGCAGAAGATGGCCACTTTGACGATGGCGAGGTCTGGTCGCGGCGCGACGAGCCGCAGCGCGACTGCCGCGACCAAAGGCACGCAGGCCAGAAACAGATTCCACAGCAGATAGCCCCGTGTAGCGCTTCCTGAATACCAGAAGCGGACAGCCAGCAGGATGCAGCACCAACCGACAAGCGCGAGCAGGGGCGACTTCTGTCTGAGAATGGCCTTCATGAGATGCCTCTCCGGTGCGGGAACACAGACGACGCTAGCGAACCGGGAGGCTGAGGGTCGAAGGCGGCAAGGAATCGTCACCGAGATGAGACCGAAGGGTTGTCCGCCCAACGTGCTAGGTACGAGCAGACGCGTAGACGCCACTCTTCACCAGTGTAGCTCGTGGCGTTGTGCTGGATACCTTTGATAGCCGGAGCCTGTTCTCAGTCGCCACGCAGCTGTTCACGCAGTAGGGCCACGTCGACGATCTCCCACAGCTCGCTGATCTTGCCATCTCGAATGTGGGCGAACACCGCTTGGTCAAACTGGAACCGCCTGCCCTGGGCGGACAGGCCGCCATAGGTGCCGTCGAAGGTGCCGGTGACCGTGGCGCGAGCGGCCTCGACTGATGGGGTGGCTAGCACGTCGACGAACTCGTGGTGCAAACCATGCATCGCTGCCAGCGCGTTGCGCCAGGATTCCCTCTCGCTGTCGAGACCGTGACTAGAGAGTCCCGCAGGGGCGTGCACGACGACATCATCGTGCATGTATCGTTGGAATGCCGCCAAGTCGCCGGCGTCGCCCGCGGCGAAGAGGGACTCGAGAAGAGATGCGTGCATGGCAACCTCCAGATGCAACGGAGCGAACGCTACCATCAGTCGATGCCAGCGATCGTGCTTCCGGCTAATGCTTTAGGTATGAGCTGCGGTTCGCCCCAGCTGACTTCCATGCCCAGAGCATCTCACATGGGCGAACCGTCTGCTGGATGCCATTGTTGGGCATCCCGGCGACGTGCGTCCGGTAGTTACAAGCTGTCCTCCGCATCGAACTCCAGCTCCAGATACCGTGCGCCGATGACAGGATTGAAGCGATAGGCGTCAATCTCGAGGAATCCAAGTGATTCGTACACGTGCTGCGCTGCCGCCATGCTTGGCAGCGTGTCGAGCCGAACCCGTCGATAGCCGACAGCTCGCGCCAGGGAAACCGCTGCCTCTGAGAGCTGAATCCCGAGCCCACGACCGCGGCTATGAGGCGTGACGTACAGACGCTTGAGCTCCGCGGTGTTCGGCCACTCGAACGGGCGCAACCCCACACACCCGATTGCTGAGTCGTTGTCGAGTGCAAGCAGAAGTGCGCCGCGGGGCGGAGCGTAGTCGCCTGGTAGGGCAGCGAGTTCAGCGTCGAAGTCTTGAAACCGCAGATCGAGATCAAGCCAGGCAGCATACTCCATGAACAGCTCACGGGCCTCTTCAAGCTGCGCGACAGATGTGGCCTGAACGATGCGAATCAAGCTCTCCCCTTGCGGTGTGCCCAGTGTGCTAGGTATCGGCAGACGGTCGCATTGTGCCAGGCGCGTATGGGGCCGGCGGGTGGCGACGACATTGTCCGAGCTCTCCGGCCTCAATGGGGACATAGGCACGACAACTGGCGCAGTAGCCGTCTGATTCCACTGCAGGTCTCCCCTTCCGATCAAGTGATCCAGGCAGGCCTAACGTGTTGCGCATAACCTGCGGCGTATGCGCATCTCTTCCGCAGACTACCTCATGGCCGTCAGGTTGATGCGCTTGTTAGGCCCTCGAGTGGAGTCCTGGGACGGAGAAACGCTGTCGTGATAGTCAACGCCCCAGCCAGGGCATCTGCTGCAACGCACAGGAAAAGAAGGGTCGTCACGGTCTGCATCGAGGGGCCTGCTTCGAGGAATGCGAGCGCGGCGTCACTGAGGACGAACCCGAACAGTAGCACCGCGATACCCGTGACGACGAGGCCGGACGTTGAGAGCCGGCTTCGACTCTTCGACAGCGTGGCAATGAGCAGGAGGACCAGCGCCGCGAGAAGGTGAAGGCCGACCGCCATCCGAAAGGCCGGCACCGCATCCTCGGGGCTGATGTCCGGTCCGGTCGCGACTCGAACCAGTGGAATCACGCCGACCGCCACCACCAGGGCCACCGCAACCACGAGAACGACACACGCTGCGAGCATCCATCGACACCAAACGGGACTGACTGCCATGACTGCCGCCTTTCCCCGATGGGCCTAACGTTGTTGCGCATCAGCTGCGGCCGGTGCGCCTCATCTTCACGAGTCTACCTTCTGGCCGTCGGCTGGATGCGCGTGTTGGGCACGCTCAGACAGGCCGACCGTGCTCGCCAATAGCTATGCCGGATGACATACGAGCTACTTGCGCCCCTGCTGCTGCATCGCCACTCCGACCGCCGTGCCGATAGCCAGACCGATACCCACGCCGACGGCGACGTTGTGAGTGACGACGCCGAGTCCCGCCCCTACAGCAACACCGATCGCGATCCACAATCCGAGCGGGCTAGCCGGTGTGCTTCCTGACGCCATCGAGTAACCTCCAGCTGTGCCTAACGTGTTGCGCATGAGCCGCGGCCCGGCGCATCCGGTTCGGTTCAACCATACGGTCACGCCCTGCGGGTACGGCCCCATCAGAGCTGGTGTCGACTCAGTCGACCCCGGCTCTGTGGGTTGAGTCGGCGCAGCAGAACAACCGCCGATCACAAGCGCAGACCCCAGCGACACGATCAAGGTGATACGTGCTGGTGGTGTCATCAGTACAGACTCCCCTACCCTGTCTAGCGTGTTAGGCACGAGCGGCGGCCCATGGCCTCTCTTCCGCAGTCAACCTTGCGCTGTCCGCTCGATGCCTTTGTTCGATGGCCCTCAGCAGCGCGCCGGTCTAGCTGACAGGGGTTGCGTCAGGGAAGACCCATTCGCCATCAAGCACTTCCTGCCTGGGCCTGTAGAGCCGCGCGACGTAGTTCCAGCCCTCGGCGATAGGCATGTAGTTGACTGCACCGGGATCCCCGCCGAAGTGGATCGTGACACTGCCGTCATCGTTCTTGGCAGCGGTGACGCCGTTGTACGAGTTCGCGCCGACGTCGTTGGGCTCCATGAATCCGTCGGCGTTGTACACCGTCACCGACCAGAACCCGTCCACGGGAGCATCCCGCACGGTCAGGGAGTACGGCGTCTTGCCGTCATTGAGCTCTGGAACCCCGTTGACGTACATGGCCTCCTCCTTCGGGAGGCCGCCCCACCCATACGCTGTGCCGAGGAGATGATCGATGGGATCGAGCTTTGACTTGTCGCCGAAGAAGCCAGAAATATCTGTCTTCGTGGCCGCGAGTGTGTTGATGGCCTGCCGGACGGTCCTCAACGAGGGTTCGTCCCAGTCGGGAACCTCGAAGACGCCCGGATCGGCCTGCGTCCAGCGGATCCCGTCCTGAAGGGAGTTGGCCGCAGCTATGTCGCCAGGATCGGCAGGGTCCATGAACGTCCTGAAGATGACGAAGACGTAGCGGGTGCCGATCATCTCCTTCGTCAGCGGGAACTCGCCCCCGTCGTACTCAGCCGGCAGGATGGAGTGGTCCTCACTCACAAACATCATCGACTGGTAGCGGTCCGAGGGATCAGGCTTCGTGATCGTGACAGGGCTGGTCAGATCGAAGACGCCGATCGAGTAGAGGGTGTCACGGTTCATTCTGATGACATCCTGTTTGTCGAGCGGCACCGGTTGACGCAAATGCATGATCCGGGCGAACGCGCCTTGAGCCACATACCGGGCCATCGTCATGTCGGTTTCCGCTCGCACGAAGTTGTCGACTGTGACGATTCGAGGCGTGCTCTCTTGGCTCTCCATGCGGATTCCCCCTTCATCGATCAGATCCAGCCGAGTCGGGCTGTCTGTCAATCGAACGTGTCAGGCATGAGCAGACGCGCGACGCGCCTCTCAGGTCAGTCTACCGTCTGGCCGTTCTAGCTCGATACCCTTGTCGGGCGGCTTGAGCTCGCTGCGAGTGCCACCCATGCCTCGATCTCGTTCGCCGTCCCTCCTAGGACCTCGTTCACGAGCGCTTCGCTCATCGAGGCGAACTCGACACCCGCCGTGAGGTGAAGCCTATCGCGATACGTGCTGGCTGCGAGTCCTGCGCCCATCGGCGAAACGGGCGCCAACAGCCACGCGTCGGCTACGGCGACTTCCTCGCCGAAGTCCAGCCGGTTCGCGTCGACGACACCGATGTTGGTCAGCAACACCGCGCCGCGCTTCGAGTCCATCTCCTCTTTCGGAGACATCATCTTGCGGATGAAGCCAAGACCTCGCTTCCGGGTCAGCTTGTGGATAGTCGGAATGCCGAGCGCACTGCCCTTGCCGGCTCCGGATCGCTTCCACGCCTGTGTTGCCTCAGCGACCCGCGAGAGTGTCCCGTCAAACTCCTCAACACCCACCGGCGACACGGAAACCCAGGCTGCGGACGATATGTTGCCAATGGCGGTCTTCGTCCCTGGCGGGAGGTGCTTGCGAAGCTCGCACGTGAACATGAGTGGCGTCTGGGCACCGGGTGCCACCTCCGAAAGCCGCCACAGCGTGCGGTAGAGCGCGGCGAGGATGACGTCGTTTGCAGTCGCGCCCTTTGCCCTCGCCAACTCAAGCGCCATGCGGAACACCTCTGACTCGACGCTGATCGATACATACGACGCAGGGCCACGCCCTCCCAGCAGCGGCACGTACCAGTCGGGGTCGGACGGCGGGACTTTCAGATCGCTGGCTGGAGACGAACTGAGCCGCTCGATCATACCCGCTTTCGCCATCGGGCTCCGCACGCCGTCGAGATTCGGCTCAGGCACGAAGTCGGGTCGGTCGCCGAGCGTGCGGTAGATCTCGCCGAGAAGATAGAGGGTCTCCTTGAGCGCTCCACCATCGGCAGCGAGGTGTCCCATCTGTACCGCCAGCGTGTCTGACGCAGGTCCGTGAAGCAGCATGACTCGCACTTGCGGGTCGGATTGCGGGTCGAACGGGCGCGCGATGAAGTCCCCGGCATCCGCGGGCGGATCGTCGCTGTCACGCACCTCCAGCAGCTGGGCAGCATCGAGCTCGGCGAGTCGCCGGAAGACGGGCGGCACGCCATCGGAATCGAAAAGACAGCCGAGCACGGGTTCGGCGTCGAGGAGAAGCCGCGTCGCGCGACTCATGCGCGCCTCATCCAGTCGGCCATCGAAACGCACAATCCCACCGAGCTCCAAGCGGTAGTAGCCGATCTCGGCTCCCACGCAGACCGTGCGGTCGACGAACTCCGCCGGAATCGTCGCAGGAATCCTCACCTCTGTACTCACAGCCTCTCCCCCCAGAGAGTCCGCCCAACGTGTTGGGCGTGAGCATGCGCGCATACCCTCCTAGGCGGGTCTACCCTGTGGCGCTCTGCTCGATGCGTTTGTTATGCACGTTCCGGCGGAAGGAGCCTCGCCGCGAAGCCGAACCGTCAGCTGCCGGTATCACGCTTCGCCCACTGCTGTGCAGCGACACCAATGGCGATGCCGATGACAAGACCGCCGCCCACACCGGCGGCGACATTCCCGATGGCGGCTCCGATCCCCGCACCCAACGCAAGACCGACTCCGATCCACAGCCCAAGGGACTTGGGCGAGCTGTTCTCAGTGGTCACTCACTACCTCCCTGCTGCGCCTAACGTTGTTGCGCTTCAGCCACGGCCGAGCGCCTCTCTTCGTACGGACAACGCTTGCGCCGTCGGCTCGAAGCGCTGGTTAGGACGACCTGCCGTACACACCTGCCGAATCCACAAGGCTAGCCGGACAGATCCTGTACGAAAGTCACCCTGTTCCCATCCGGATCGACCGCGTCGACCGTCTTGACGATACCCGGGTACTCAGTCAGTGCGCCAAGTTCCACGTTGGCTACTGAGCAAGCCGCGCGCTGTGCGTCAATGTCGCTCACCACAAGTACTACCGTTGTGTTTCCCGCCCGCTCCGGCTCTGTGGTCACTTGGAGCCACGTTCCTGGAGCCAGCTCCCATTCTGCAACGTCTTCCGTTGGAACGACATCCGCGTCACGCCCAAGCAGAGCCTTGTACCAGTTGACGGCTCTGACCTGGTTCGTCACTGGCACCACCGCAATCACGCTGTCCAAGCCGACGATAGGCATCTGCTCTCCTCTGCCGCGAGTTTCAGTTCGTCCTAAGAATGTATCTGCAGTCAGCGCTCAGCATAGTGGAGCCGCAGGAAGAACGCAGGTGAGTCGTGCCATGCAGGACGAACGACAGTCGGACAAGCGTCGGCAATGAGGTCAGACAAGTCTATGTAAGCGGCAGTTAACAACTGTTCGAAGTGGACATGCTCACTCGGCGCGGCGATTGCTTGCCTCTAATGCCTCGGCGATCAGGTGGTCGCCCGTTCGCCCTCCGGTAGCGCCGAAAGGATCTGCAAGTGGCGATCACATGGGATCCATCGTATGAGACGGGTGACCCGTCTATCGACTCGCAGCATCGCGACCTGCTCGCTATCGTCGACGAGCTTGAGGTCGCCGAAGCTCACCTGCATGACTCCCACGACGCGATCATGAACGTGCTGGGGCGAGTCATGGACTTCGCGCTGTCACACTTCCTGATGGAGGAAGAGCTGATGGTGCAGGTTGGCTATCCCTCCCCGGCCTTCGAGGAGATGATTGAGCAGCATCGCGAGTTCACCTCATACTCTCGGCTTCGAGTGTTGGAGTTTCGCTCTGGGGATCTCGTCAGTGTCCTTCCGTTGCAGGCCTTCCTGGCTGATTGGCTGACGGTTCACGAGTTCGGTCTCGACAAGGTATTCGCGGACTTTCTCAGACAGCGCGAGGACGCGATCATCGAGACTGACGGTTCTTCTTCGGCTGACTTGCTCAGTTCCTGATCTGCAGCTTCATAGCCTGTCCAGCGGACTCCGCACGCCGTGGCCACCCTTGTTGAGCACGTGGGTGTAGATCATCGTCGTGTTGACGCTCTTGTGACCGAGCAACTCTTGGATTGTCCGAATGTCGTAGCCGGCCTCCAGCAAGTGGGTCGCGAACGAATGCCGGAACGTGTGACACCCGGCGGGCTTCGACACTCCAGACCGTCGCACCGCTTCCTTGACCGCCCGCTGCAGCACCGTCGGGTGAACGTGGTGCCTCCCCTCCTCGCCGGTGGAGGCGTTCCTCCACCGGCGCTGCTGCGGAAACACCCACTGCCAGGGCCACTCGGCGGGAGCGTTGGGATACTTGCGGCACAGTGCGTCCGGCAGCTTCGTCCGACCCCATCCGGCGGCCAGATCCGCCTGGTGCACTCGGCGCGCCCGCTCGAACTGCTCGCGCAGCGGCGCCTCGAGTGACTCGGGCAGCATCGTCACTCGATCCTTGTTGCCCTTGCCGTCGCGCACGGCCAACTCGCCTCTGCCGAACTCCACGTCTTGGATGCGGAGCTTCAGGCACTCTGTCAGCCGCAATCCCGAGCCATACAGCAGCGACGCCATCAGCCAGCTCTCGCCATCGAGCTCGGCGAGCACCGACCGCACCTCCTCGCGCGTCAGCACCACCGGTAGGTGCTGACTCTTCCGAGCGCGGACCACGTCGCCCACGTCGCCGATGTCGAAGCCGTACACGTGCCGGTACAGAAACAGCAGCGCCGAGAGCGCCTGGTTCTGGGTCGACGCGCTGACCTTCTCCTCGACCGCCAGGTGGGTCAGGTAGGCGTTGATCTCGGGCGCGCCCATGTCGGCAGGGTGCCGAAGCTTGTGGAAGTGCACGAAGCGCTTCACCCACAGGCAGTACGCCTTCTCGGTCCGCTCGCTGTAGTGCCGCGAGCGCAACTCGTCGCGCATCAGATCGAGCAGTCGTGGTTGTTGCATGGCGGGCCTCGGAAGGTCTCGGAAACGTCGATGGCCAGATGGTGGCGTGCGGATCTTTCCGGGGTCCAACTGCCGACAGCCAAGACAAAGAGCCACCGCGGGGTTCGCGCCCGCGATGGCTCTTCCGAGACGCGTGGATACACTCCCTAGGCGACCGAGCTCTTCGTGCGCAGGCGGCTTCCGATTCCAACGACACCGAGGCTCATGATGCCGAGCAGAGCGAGGCTCCAGGGCGAGGACGCGGACGTGCTCACCACGGGCGCGGGCGGTCCGATGGTGAAGCTCCATGGCGCGAGCGCTGCATTTGAGTAGACCGTGGGACTACCCGGCGAGACTAGGTAGAAGCAGTACTGGGTACCCACGGGACCGGAAGGCACCGTCACGACGTACGTTCCACTCTGTGAGAGTCCGTTTGCCACAACCTGGTCCGCCACGCCGAGCGGCATGTCCGTCTTGTGGAGGACGAGCTGAGCGCCCGAGGTCAAGCCGGAACTCGTCCAGTTGATGGTGAGCGCAGAGCCCGCCGCCAGCGTCAGCCCGTTGAAGTTCGGAGACTGCGTGATGGTCCCGACAGGGGGCGGTCCTCCGGAGCCAAGCGTGAAGCTCCACGGAGTCAACGCTGCGTCAGAGTAGGTGACTCCTGGGCTTCCTGACGACACGAGGTAGTAGCAGTAGAGGCTTCCCAGGGTGCCCGCTGGCGTCGTCACCGTGTAGGACCCGTTCTGCGGGAGTCCGGAAACGACAGCGACGTCGGAAACACCCAGGGGCATGTCCGTGAACCGCAACGTGAGGGTCTCGCCCGCACCGAGGCCCGCACTCGTCCAAGAGATCGTGTAAGACGATGAAGCGGGGATGTTGCCCCCGTTGAAGTTCGGGGTCTGGGTGATCGTCGCCGCAAGTGCAGTGGACGCCATCACCAGAAGGAACAAGACGACGAGCCCCGCGAGCGTCAGAATCCTTGCTGCCCTTGTCCCCATGTGATCGACCCCAGACAATATCACGTGCACCCGACGTACTCCGTCCGTCGCGCGGGCAGATGTCCACGCGCAGCAGAATCGAGAATGATTCTAGCCAAGAAGCGCACCACACGTCAAGGGTTGCTAAGGTTGATTCACGCAGGTCACAGTCCGTGTCCTACTCTCCGAACCGCTTGACCGCGCGAGCGTGCGCTTTCGCCAGCTCGTCCTCGCGGTTGCGCTTCGGCCGGTCGGTCACCAGCTCGCCGAGCAGCACCGCCGAGTCCCGTGCAATCGCGTCGACCGCGCGCTCGAACGCCGCCACATTGGCCGCCGACGGCTTCGCATAGCCGCTGATCTTGCGCACGTACTGCGTCGCTGCTGCGCGGATCTCGTCATCGGTCGCTGGCGGCTCGAAGTTGTAGAGCACGCGGATGTTTCGGCACACAATGGCCCTCCTGGATCCGGACGGAGCTGCAGCGGCGCTCGAAGCGCCGCGCCCCATAGGGGAACTTACCCCAGCCAAGGCGTCACACCTGGGGTGACCGTCGCGCCCGCGGACGCGTGGCAGGGGTGCTGGCGCAGTTTCGCAGCAAGAAGGCCGCCCTTCCGGGCGGCCTTCGAAGCGAGAATGTCTGAGCACGGCACCCCTGGCGCGTGGCCGCGGGCACTGGCGCAGGGTCTACGAGTGGTGACGCCTAGGCTTGCGATCGCCGCCACCGCCGCCGTCACGACGCGGGCCACGGTCGCCGCCCGAGCGGTCTCCCCCGCCGCCACCACCGCTGCTGGGCGGGGCCTCCGGCTTGTCGAGGCGGTCGAGGCTGACCTTGCCACGGTCGTCGATGTCGATGATCTTGACGTGGACGGCGTCGCCCACGGCCAGAACGTCCTCGACCTTGTCCACGCGGCCCTGGGCGACGCGGCTGACGTGCAGCAGGCCGTCCTTGCCGGGGATGAGCTCGATGAACGCGCCGAACGGCTGGATCGAGACCACGCGGCCGTGGTACTCCTCGCCGATCTCCGGCTCCTTGACGATGGCCTTGATGCGCTGAGCGGCCTCTTCTCCACCCAGGTCGCGCGACGCGATGAAGATCGTGCCGTCTTCCTGGATATCGATCTGGGCGCCCGTGTCGGCCTGGATGCTGCGGATGACCTTGCCGCCGGACCCGATGACGTCGCGGATCTTGTCGGTCGGGATCTTGATGGTGATGATGCGCGGAGCGTACTTGCTCATCTCCTCGCGGGGAACCTGGATCGACTCCATCATCTTGCCCAGGATGAAGGCGCGGCCTTCCTTGGCCTGCATCAGCGCGGCGCGCAAGATGTCGACGGACAGCCCCTTGGCCTTGTTGTCCATCTGCATCGCCGTGATGCCGTTCTCGGTACCCGCGACCTTGAAGTCCATGTCGCCGAGGAAGTCCTCGAGGCCCTGGATGTCGGTCAGGATGGCGACGTCGTCACCCTCCTTGATGAGCCCCATCGCGATACCGGAGACCGGGTTGCTGATCGGCACGCCGGCGTCCATGAGCGCCAGGCTCGAGCCGCAGACCGAACCCATGGAGCTGGAGCCGTTGGACTCGAGCACCTCGGACACGATGCGGATGGTGTACGGGAACACGTCCTCGGCGGGGATGACCGGCAGCAGGGCACGCTCGGCGAGCGCACCGTGGCCGATGTCGCGACGCTTCGGACCGCGCATGAAGCCGGTCTCGCCGGTGGAGAACGGCGGGAAGTTGTAGTGGTGCAGGTAGCGCTTGCCCTCCGACACGTCGATCGTGTCGATGCGCTGCCACTCGGACAGCATGCCCAGCGTCAGAACCGACAGCACCTGGGTCTGGCCGCGGGTGAAGAGGCCGGAGCCGTGCTGAACGCGGCAGGTAGCCGGCGGTCGTCGTGATCTGGCGGACCTCGTCGAGCTTACGGCCGTCGGCGCGCTCGCCCTCTTCGAGGACCATCGTGCGCATGGTCTTCTTCTCGAGCTTCTTGAGCGTCGCCTTGATGTCCTTGCCGTCCGCGGCCATCTCCTCGGCGGTGAACGTGGCGATGATCTCGTCCTTGACCGCCTGGACGCCCGCCATGCGAGCGTGCTTGTCGGCGTTGTGCAGCGCGACCTTCATCTTCTCGGCACCAGCCGAGAAGATGCGCTCCACGAGGGCCTCGTCGACGCTGTGCATCTCAACGATCTGCGGCGTGATGTCGAGCTTGGAGAGGAACTGCATCTGCACGTCGCAGAAGGCGCCTATGGCCTCCTGGGCGAACATGAGCGCGGCGAGCATGTCCTCTTCGGTGACCTCCTGCGCGCCGGCCTCGAGCATGTAGACGGCGTCCTTGGAACCGGCGACCACCAGGTCGAGATCGGAATCCTCGGCCTGATCGAAGCTCGGGTTGACCAGGAACTCGCCGGTCTCCATGTCGCGGCAGATGCGCACGCCGGCCAGCGGGCCCTCGAAGGGCAGGCCGGCGGCCATGAGGGCCGCGCTGGCGCCCATGATCGAGATGACGTCGGGCTGGTTGATCTGGTCGGCCGAGAGCACGGTCGCGATGACCTGGACCTCGTTGCGGAACCCGTCGGCAAACGAGCTGCGGATCGGGCGGTCGATCATGCGAGCGGTCAGCGTTGCCTTCTCGGACGGGCGCGACTCGCGCTTGATGAAGCCGCCGGGGAGCTTGCCCGCGGCGTACATGCGCTCTTCGAAATCCACCGTCAGCGGGAAGAAGTCCAGATCCTTCGGGAACTTCGACGCGGTGGCGGTGACGAGCACGATGGTCTCGCCCTGACGAACCAGGATGGCGCCGCCGGCCTGCTTGGCCAACTCCCCGGTCTCGAGCACGTACTCCTTGCCGTAAAGCTCAAACGTTTCCACTACCTTAGTCATAAAGCTTCTCTCTTCTTCCCTCTACCGCACCGGGCGCCCCATGCGCCGCGGCTCATCGTCTCTCCCCTTGTTGCGCTTCCTGCGCACCCGGGGTCGGTCAACCCGTATCGGACGGGTAGGCGCCGGGAGACGTTCCGACGCCGACAAAACAAGAAGGCGGGGTGTGATCCCCGCCTTCAGGTCTCTACTGGTTGTTACCCACGAATCTGCAAGTCGGCGATGACCTTGCGGTACCTCTCGATGTCGCTCTTCTTGAGGTAGTTCAGAAGGCGGCGACGCTGGCCGACCATCTGCAGAAGGCCACGGCGGGTGTGGTGGTCCTTCTTGTGGATCTTGAGGTGCTCGGTGAGGTCGCGGATGCGCTGCGTGAGCAGGGCTACCTGCACCTCGGTCGAGCCGGTATCGGTCTCGCTGCGCTTGTACTGCGCAATGATGTCGGACTTGACGTCCTTTTCCAGCGGCATAGTCTGTTCCACCTTTCACGTGGATTCGCCCCGGTCCGAGATGGCCGTCGGTGAGTCGTACCTCACAGGCCGGGGTAGTGGGTTGTAGCCGAGGAAGTATAGCACACACGGTGCGGGGCGTGGCCCAAGCTCACGGGCGGCTTCTTCCGGGCGGGTGCCGGTCAGCTCAGTTCGTTGCTTCTGCCGGCGTCGACGTCCGCCACCAGCTCGCGCGCCGCCTCCGCGTCGTCTTCCGGGACTCGCAGCCAGAACCTCGTCTCACGCAGGCCGAAGAGCTTGAGCAGCGGCGCCTCGGTCGGCGAGAAGGGCTTCCATTCCGCAGGAATCCCGGCAGCGGCGAGCGCGTACTCGATGGCCCCGAGTCGCTTCCGGTCGTAGCCGACGTCGGCCACGACGGTCTTCCAACCTTCGAGCGGCTGCGGGGACACCTGCCGCGGGGCACGGTCCGCGGCATGCACGGCCTGCTCGGCGGCTTCGAGCGCCGCAGGGTCGTCGATGTAGTCGTCGGTGTCGCGTGTCTCGGCTCCGGCCTCCAGTGCCGCCTCGACAAGAACGCGGGCCTCCTCAAACGAACCGAGCGGCACCAGCAGTGTGAACGGCTGGTCGTAGGACCCGGCACCGGGAAGACCCGACGGTCGCTGGTCCGGCGGATACGGGTCCCACGCGAAGGGGATGCCCGCGGCTTCCAGCGGAGCACTCACGGCAAAGGCCTTGTTGACCCCGGCGAGCACGCCGTAGAACTCCAGCGGGGGTATGACCGCGACCCACTCGCCGGTCGCGATGTCGTCGAAGTACACCGGAGCGCTGTGCGCAGCGGCCTGCTCGGCGGCCTCGAGCGCCTCGGGGTCGCTCACCACCGGCGAGCCGTCCGCCAGCGTGTCGAGGAATGGTGCCTCGCTCGGGTCAGCCACGCCGTCCTCGAGCGGCACCGGAAAGCCCGCGATGTCGAGGCTGGCGGCAACGTCAGACGCGATCGCCGCCTTCAGCTCGTCCGGCGAGGAGTACGCTTCCTGCGCGCGCAGCCGCTCGAAGAAGAGCAGCGTGAGAGGCTCGTCGTAGAGGTCGCCATCGAACCCGATGAGATGGGCCTCGAGGTAGTCGCGTGCGTCCGGGAAGGTCGGCGGCGTCCCTACCGAGATCGCGGCCGCCCACATCCCACCGTCGGGAAGGATCGCACGGCCGGCGTACACGCCGTCGGCGGGAAGCGCCGCGAACTCGACCGGCACCACGTTGGCGGTCGGGAAGCCGAGTGAAGCGCCCTCCCCTCGCCCGCGGTGGACCACTCCGGCGACACAGGAGGCCCGGCCCAGCAGCTGCGCTGCCGCGCCGACATCTCCGCCAGCCACGAGCGAGCGGATACGGCTCGACGTCACCGGAAGCCCTCCCGACGCGACAAGTTCATGCGGGCTGACCTCGAACCCGTGCTCGGCGCCGCTGCGCTGCAATGCGCCGACGTCGCCGGTCGCACGGCAGCCGAACCGGAAGTCCCCGCCGACGTGCACGGCGAGGGGCCGGACCGCGTGCAGCAGCACGGCATCCAGGAACTCCTCGGGACACATCTCGGCGAGTTCGTGAGTGAAGGGGATCACGAGGATGGCGTCCACGCCCGTCGCGGCCATGAATCCGAGCTTGTCGCCCAGGGTGAGCAGCTGCGGAGCCGCGGTCGCCGGAGAGACCACCTGGTCGGGATCGCGGTCGAAGGTGACCGCAACCGCCTCAACACCGTGCGCGCGAGCGTCGGCGACCGTGTCGGCAAGCAGCGCCTGATGGCCGAGGTGCACGCCGTCGAACACGCCGATCGCGACGACCGCCGAGCCCAGCCGAGCCATCGAGGGCTCCCATGCCACGACCCGTGTACTCATGACGCGCCCCTGACGCCGCCGGGGATGATCGCCTGCGGCTTGAGCTGCTCGCCGGATCGACCGTACACGCCGAGCAGCACTCCCTCGCGAGCGACGCTGACCGCCGCATCAGGAGCGAGTCCCGTCACATCGTACGAAGCGGGGCCGATGGCAGCGCCGTTGAGCGTGCGCGCGGCAGTCTCCTCGGAGACTTCGACCACCGGCAAGCAGAGAGCAGTGATCGGGTCGCAGAAGAGCGTGGCGACGTCCGTCACCGACTCGATCTCCTCGAGTGCGTGCGCCTGATCGACGCTGGCGCCACCTGAGCGGGTGCGGCGTAGTGCTCCCAGATGCGCGGCCGTGTTGAGCGCCCGTCCGAGGTCGCGCGCGAGCGCCCGGATGTAGGTGCCTTTCGAGACCGAGCACTCGATGTCCCATGCGTACTCACGCGCGCACTCCACCCCGATCAGCCGAGCCGACACGACCTCGATCATGCGAGGTTCCAGAACCAGGGGGACTCCCGACGCGCGCGGCCTCGTGCGCCACCTTCCCGCCCTGCTTGATCGCCGAGTACGCGGGCGGGAGCTGCTCGTGCGTTCCCACAAGCGATGCCACGGTCCCGGCCGCGAAGAACGGGTCGGCGACCTCATCGGGCACGGGAGCGGTTACCGTCACCTGTCCCTCGGCGTCGTCGGTGTCGGTCTCGAAGCCGAAGACGATTCGGGCCTCGTACGTCTTCTCGGCGGCGGTGAGGTAGGGAGCCAGGCGCGTTGCGGGCCCCACGAGTACGACGAGGAGGCCCGTCGCCATCGGATCGAGCGTGCCCGCGTGCCCGACGCGGCGCTCCCCCGTCGCGCGCCGCACGCGGTCGACCACGTCGTGACTGGTCATTCCGGAAGGCTTGTCGACGAGCAGGATGCCGGACAGGTCGGTCTGGCCGCGCTTGGCACTCACGCCTCGTCGCCGCCGGGAAGCATCGGCAGCAGGACCGGCATGAGCGTCTCGATGTCGCCCTCGTAGGTGAACCCGGAGGCCGCCCTGTGGCCGCCGCCGCCGAAATGCTGGGCGACCCTTCCGACGTCGGATCCGGTCTTGGAGCGCAGGTTCACGCGCACCTCCGTCGGCGTGCTGCCGCAGCAGAACAGCGGCGTCGATCCCGCCGATCACCCTGATGGCGTCGGGCAGGTTCTCGGCTTCTTCGGGAAGCACGCCGAGCTCTGCGAAGTCGGCGTCGCTGACCCACGCGTACGCGACCCGCCCGTGGTTGGCCAGCGTGAGGCGCGACAGCGCCCGCGATTCGATGGCGAGCGAGGCCGACGTCCGGTTCTGGTACACGTGGTGCGCGATCTCGAGCCGGGCTGACGCCGGCGTCGACCATGTCGGCCGCGTCGCGCAGCGCTGCGGCCGAGGTGTTGTCGTAGGAGAAGCGCCCGGTGTCGGTCACGAGGCCGGCGTAGCAGCACTCCGCCACGTCGGAGCTGGGCGGGCCGAGCGTCTTGGCGAACTGCCAGACGAGCTGCGCGGTCGCCGACGCCGTCGGATCGATGACGTTGATCGTGCCGTAGTCGGTCGCCGTCGGGATGGTGGTCGAAGACGATGACCGTCTTGGCGGCCTGCGCAAGCGGTTCGCCCAGGCCCAGTCGGGCCGACGTGGGGCTGTCCATCGCGATGAACACGTCGGGCGCCTCGAGCTGCTCGGCGGGGACGTAGAGCCCGAAGCCCGGGAGGAACGCGTAGGTCGATGGCGGTTCCTCGATGTTTGCGAGGGTCGGAACGGCCGGGATGCCGTTCTCGCGCAATGCGAGCGTCATCCCCAGGACCGAACCCACCGCGTCGCCGTCCGGCCGCACGTGCGCACAGACCACCACCGAGGAGGCGCGCCTCAGCGCCACGAGGGCGTGGTGGTACGCGGCGAGCACGGGAGCGTCAGGCCTCCTCGACGTCTTCGGATGCGTCCTCGTCGACGGGCATCGACATGGGGTCGATCTCGGGGACCGCCTCGGCGGCGCGCTCCGCGGCCAGAGACGGCGGAACCTGCAGCAGCGCCTCCTCGATGCGCATGCCCGAGTCGACCGACTTGTCGATGTAGAAGCGGAGCTCCGGGGTGACGCGCCACCCCAGAGCCCTGCCAAGCAACGACCTGATGCGACCCTTGGCCGACTCGAGGCCCTCGAGGACCTCGTCGTAGCGGTCGGGATCCGTGCTCACGAAGACGAGCAGCACCGAGCGGTCGGGGCTGACTTCGGCACCGGTCACGGTGACGAGCTCGAGCCGGGGATCGGAGACCTCGGAGACCAGGAGCGACGCGACGACCTCGCGCGCCTGTCTCGTTGAGCCGGCGGGTGGCGGGAGTCTGCTTCATCTGACGTTCGCCTCGCCTATGACTCGCGGGCGACTTCGATGATCTTGTAGCCCTCGATGATGTCGCCCTCCTTGAGGTCCTGGAAGTTGTCGATGCCGATACCGCACTCGTAGCCCTGCTTGACCGACTTCACGTCGTCCTTGAAGCGGCGCAGCGAGTGGATCGTGCCGTCGTGGATGATCGTGCCGTCGCGGACGATGCGGATCTTGTCGTCGCGCGAGATCTCGCCCTCGAGCACGTAGCAGCCGGCGATGACGCCCGCCTTGGGAACCCGGAACAGGTCCCGGACCTCGACGCGCGCGGTGTCTTCTTCGTGGAACTCGGGAGCCAGCATGCCCACGCGGGCGGCGTTGATCTCCTCGATCGCCTGGTAGATGACGCGGTAGAGCCGCACGTCGACTCTTCTCCTGCTCGGCGAGCGCCTTGGCCTTGGGCTGCGGGCGCACGTTGAAGCCGATGACGATGGCGTCGGACGCGTCGGCGAGCATGATGTCGCTCTCGCGTGATCGCGCCGACCGCCGAGTGGATGACGTTGATGACGACCTCGGACTGGTCCATCTTGTCGAGCGCGTCCTTGAGCGCCTCGATCGAGCCCTGGACGTCGGCCTTGACGACCAGGTTGAGGTCCTTGAGCGCGCCCTCGCTGATGCGCGCGAACAGGTCGTCGAGGGAGACGTGGCGTCTTCTTCCCCTGCGCCAGGAGTGCGCGCCTTGAGCGCGCGCTCCTCGGCGAGGTTGCGCGCGTCGCGCTCGTCGGCGAACACGCGGAACTCGTCGCCGGCGTCAGGGACGCTTGCCAGGCCCTGGATCTCGACCGGATCGGCCGGACCGGCGGTCTTGACGGTGTCGCCCTTGGGGCTGACGAGCGCGCGGACGCGGCCGTAGCTCGGTGCCGGCGACGAGTGCGTCGCCGACGCGCATGCGTGCCGCGCTGGACGAGCACGGTGGCGACGGGACCGCGGCCCTTGTCGAGCTTGGCCTCGATGACGACACCGCTGGCGATGGCGTCGGGGTTGGCCTTGAGCTCGAGGATGTCGGCCTGCAGCAGGATCATCTCGAGCAGGTCGTCGATGTTGAGGCGCTTCTTCGCCGAGACGTTGACGAAGATGTTGGTGCCGCCCCACTCCTCCGGCACGATCTCGTACTCGGTGAGCATCTGGCGGACCTGGTCGGGGTTGGCGCCGTCCTTGTCGATCTTGTTGACCGCGACGATGATCGGCACGTCCGGCGGCCTTGGCGTGGTGGATGGCCTCGATCGTCTGCGGCATGACGCCGTCGTCGGCGGCGACGACGAGCACGACGACGTCGGTCGCGTTGGCGCCGCGGGCACGCATGGCGGTGAACGCCTCGTGGCCCGGGGTGTCGATGAAGGTGATCTGCTTGCCGTTCTTGTGTGACGACCGACGCGCCGATGTGCTGGGTGATGCCGCCGGCCTCGGTCGCGGCGACGCCGGTCTCGCGGATCGCGTCGAGCAGCGACGTCTTGCCGTGGTCGACGTGACCCATGACGGTGACGACCGGCGGGCGGGGCTTGAGGTCGTCGGGCTCGTCGTGGAAGACGAAGGCCTGGTCGACCTCTTCCTCGGGCGAGACGATGACGACTTCTCGGCCGAGGTCCTCGCCGATGATCTCGATGATGTCGCGCGTCATGACCTGGTTGACCGTGAGCGGCGTGCCGAGCATGAAGAGCCGCTTGATGACGTCGTTGGCCGGCACGTCGAGCGCCTCGGCGAACTCGCCGACGGTCACGCCCTCGGTGACGGTCGACGGCGTCGCCGCCGACCGGCAGGTCGACGTGGGTCGCGGCCTCGTGGTGGGCGGCCTCCTCGGCCTCGGTGCCGACCGGCTTCTTGTGCTTCTTCTTCTTGCGGCCGCCCTCGACGGCCGCGGCGGCGACCGCCGCCTTGGCCTCGTCGAGGACCTTCTGACGCTGCAGCTCCTCGGCCTCGACGGCCATCTGGCGGTAGCGGTCCTCTTCGTCCTTGTTGAGCTGCGCGGCCTCCTCGGACTCGAGGCGGGCGCGCTCGGCTGCGATGGCGGCTTCGAGGCCGGCGCGAGCGTCGGCTTCGCTCGGCTCGCGGGACGCCGGCGTCGGCTCGGCGACCGGCGCGGCCGGCTCGGCGACCATCGGGCTCGGCTCGGCCTTCTTGGCGGCCGCCGGCGCACGGCGAGGCTCGGCGGCAGGACGGGCGCCGGGCTCGGCGACGACGGCGACCGGAGCGGCTCCTCGCGGACGACCGGACCGGCGCTCGCGCGTCCTCCTCGGCCTGCGACGCTGCGTGCCTCCTCGGCGCGAGCGCGCTGCTCCTCCTCGCGGCGGCGGCGCTCCTCCTCTGTCGGCCTTGCGGCGCTCTTCCTCGGCGGCCTTGCGGGCGGCCTCTTCGGCCGGCGCTGCTTCGCGGCCTCCGCCGCCTCTCGCTTGGCGCTGCTCCTCGGCGAGCGCAGCCTGGCGCTCGGCGATCTCCGGGCCGAGCGACTTGCGGATCTTGTCCACGTAGGCCTCGACCAGCGTCGATGCGTGGTTCTTGGCCGGGATCTTCAGCTCCTGCGAGCCTGTCGAGCAGCTCCTTGCTAGACATGCCGAACTCTTTGGCGAGCTCGTGAACTCTCATTGCGGGCATCTGCGTCACCGTCCTGCTGCGAGCGCGCGACTCAGTCCGAGCAGCTCGTCGAAGTCTCGTCGCAACCTGTCGTAGTCGTCGTCTTTCAAGCTCACCTTCAGTGCCGAGTCGAGGCGCCGGCGCTGGCGGGCCTCTCGAAGCACTCGGGTTTCGCGCACAAGTACGCACCGCGCCCGTTCGCCTTCCCCGTCGGGTCGACGACCACGTGGCCGTCAGGCGTCCGAACGATCCGCACGAACCAGCGCTTCTCGTCGGAGACCGCGGCACGCGACGCACGTGCGGTTGGATACCTTGCGCGGCTTCATCACTCGGCGGCTGCCTCCTTGTCGTGAAGACCGCAGTAGAAGCTCCCGGGGCGCGCCTGGTTGCGGCAGCGCACGCCGGTTGACGTGACAGCGACACAGCGGCCGTCGAACTCCTCGGTCGCGGCGTGGGTGGAGTGCTTGGCACTGGGAACGTAGAGGCCCTGCTCGGCGGCCATCGACGACGCTCTTGATGTCGATGCGCCAGCCGGTGAGCTTGGCGGCGAGGCGGGCGTTCTGGCCCTCCTTGCCGATGGCGAGCGAAAGCTGGTCGTCGGGAACGATGACGGTGGCGGTGTGGCTCTCCTCGTCGATGAGCGCGCGGTCGACCTTGGCCGGCGACAGGGCGTGCGCCGACGTAGTTGGCGGGGTCCTCGGACCACGGCACGACGTCGATGCGCTCGCCGCGCAGCTCGCTCACGATCATGCGCACGCGGCTGCCCTTGGGGCCGACGCACGCGCCGACCGGGTCGAGACCGCTCTCGCGGCTCGAGACGGCGACCTTGGAGCGCATACCCGGCTCGCGCGCCACGCTCTTGATCTCGACGATGCCGTCGTAGACCTCGGGCACCTCGATCTCGAACAGGCGGCGGATCAGGCCGGGATGCGTGCGCGACACGACGATCGACGGCTCGTTGGAGGTCTTGCGCACGTCGATGATGTAGGCCTTGATGCGCTGGTTGTGGTCGTAGCGCTCGTTGTTGGGCTGCTCGGACGGCGGCAGAAGCGCCTCGACGCCCTCGCGCAGCTTGATGAGCGTGTAGCGGCTGTCGCTCTGCTGCACGGTGCCGGTGACGCGACTCGCCGATACGGTCGGCGTACTCGTCGAAGATCCGCTCGCGCTCGGCGTCGCGGATGATCGAGCCGATGACGTTCTTCGCGTTCTGCGCGGCGATGCGGGACACGTCGGCGGGAGTCACGTCGCGCTCTTCGTAGACTCGGCCTTCGCCGGTCTCCTCGTCGATCTCGCCCACCGGGATCAGCTCGTAGACGTAGATCCGGCCGCTCTCGCGGTCGATCGTGACGCGGGCGGGGTTGTCGAGGTCGAGGATGCGCTGGTAGGTGGTCGCAAGCGACTGCCTCGAGGCTGGTCGAGCATCTGGTACTCGTCGATGTTCTTCTCGCGCGCCAGCAGCCTTCAGCGCATCCATGAGATTCGGAGCTCATCGCTCAGACTGCTCCCCTTTCCCTGCCGAAGTCGACGACGCCCTTGAGGCGCGCCTTCTGAATGGTCTCGTACGGAATCGCTCACGCGCTCACCGTCGACGTCGAGGATCGACGTCGTCGCCCTCGATGCCGACAAGAACGCCGTTGCCACGACCTGCGCTTCTCGCCGCGCCATCGACCTTCATGTGCACGGTCTCGCCGGCGAACCGGTCGAAGTCCGCGCGCTTGACGAGCGGCCGGTCGATTCCCGGCGAGGAGACCTCGAGCATGTAGGGCGCGCTGAACGGGTCTGCCGCGTCGAGTAGCTCGGAGACCCACCGGCTGGCCGAGCCGATCGCGTCGAGCGTCGGTGCCGCTCCTCGCGGTCGAGCAGGACCCGGATGACCGGGGTGCCCTCGCCGCCTGCCAGCTCGACCGCCACGAGCTCGAAGCCGTGCGCCGACAGCCTCCGGCTCCAGCAGCTCGGTGAGCCGCGCGATCAGGTCGGTCTGTGGTCACTCCTATCACCTCCTTGTCCGCAGAACAAAAGAAGCGAGCGTAAGCCCACTTCTCGCAAGAGACGGCATGTTTCACGTGCTGAGTGGATTCTACCACACGGGTGGCGCGGGACAACACTCGCTGCAGAGCAGAACGGCATGCAGCCCTTCAGGTGCGCATACTCGCGCCGGCGGCTCTGGCGAACCAGCGTGCGACCACGGTCGCCGAGGCGACCGCCTCGAGCGGCACCGTGCAGTGCGCTCGCCGGTCTCCCGCACCTTGAGCTCGACCACGCCTTCCGCGAGCCGCTGCTTGCCGACCACCAGCTGGAACGGCCAGCCGACGAGGTCGGCGTCGTTGAACTTCACGCCGGCACGCTCGTCGCGGTCGTCGATGACGGTCTCGACGCCGGCCTCGGCCAGCTCGCGCCAGAGCCTCTCGGCGACCTCGGCGACCTCGCCGTCGGCCATGAGCGGGAGCACCGCGACCTCGAGCGGGGCCACGCCGACCGGCCAGATGATCCCGGCCTCGTCGCTGTGCTGCTCGATGACGGCGGCCAGCGTCCGGCTGACGCCGACGCCGTAGCAGCCCATGATGAACGGCTGCTCGTCGCCGTTCTCGTCGGCGAACGTCGCGCCCATCGACTCGGAGTACTTCGTGCCGAGCTGGAAGACCTGGCTGACCTCGATGCCGCGTGCGCCTCTGGAGCACTCCCCCGCACTCGGGACAGCCGTCTCCGGCCTCGCGCGAGGACCAGGTCCGCCCACTGGTCGACCTCGAAGTCCCGCCCGGGCTGCGCGAAGAGCAGGTGGTAGTCGTTCTCGTTCGCGCCGACTCCCCAGGCCACGCTCGTGCGCAGGCTCTCGTCGGCGATCACGCAGCGTGCCTGCATGGCGGATCGACCGGGCCGAGAGACCCCTTGGGGATCCCGAACGACGCGAAGTCGGCCTCTTCGAGCAGCTCAACGTCGGGCACTGCCCAGGCTCGGCCTTGATCGGGATTGAGTTCGCGGTCGCCGGGGACCAGGAAGTACACGAGTCTGCCCTCGGGCGTCTTGCCCGCCATCGTCTTGACCGTGTCGTGGTCGGAGATGCCGAGGAATGCAGCGAGCTCGGCGATGGTACGGATGTCGGGCGTGTGCACGCGCTCCATCGGGCGGGGCTCGGTCGTCTGCGGAGAGCGTGGAACGACGGTCGATGCGGCCTCGACGTCGGCGGCCCAGCCGCAGCCGCAGTAGACGAGCTCGGCCTCGCCGTTCTCGGCGATGCGCCATGAACTCCTTGGTGACCTTGCCGCCGATCTGCCCCGAGTCGGCCTCGACCTCGCGGTAGTCCAGGCCGCAGCGCTCGCAGATGCGGGCGTAGGCGCGGCTCATGGCGTCGTAGTGCTCCTGGAGCGACTCCGGCGTCGCGTGGAAGCTGTAGGCGTCCTTCATGATGAACTCGCGACCCCGAAGCAGGCCGAAGCGCGGCCGAACCTCGTCACGGAACTTGACCTGGATCTGGTAGAGCGACAGCGGCAGCTCGCGGTAGCTGCGCACTTCGTTGCGCACGAGCGATGTGACGAGCTCCTCGTGCGTGGGTCCGAGGCAGAAGTCACGCCCGTGGCGGTCGCTTCAGGCGCACGAGCTCGGGGCCGTAGACGTCCCAGCGGCCTGACTCGAGCCAGAGCTCGGCCGGCTGCATGGCGGGCATGAGCAGCTCCTGGCTGCCGATCGCGTCCATCTCCTCGCGCACGATCTGCTCGATCTTGTGCAGCGCGCGCCAGCCGAGCGGAAGGAAGCTGTAGATGCCGGCGGCGTTCTTGCGGATCATCCCGGCGCGCAGCAGCAGCCGGTGGCTCGCAAGCTCCGCCTCTGCGGGGTCTTCCTTCAGAGTGGGCGCGTACATCGAGCTCATGCGCAGAGCTACGGCCATGCTGAGAACCTCTTCCGATTCGACGGTGTGCCGATGGAAGGATACCAGCACCGAAGCGCGGTGACACGCCGTACTCGGCAGACCGGATCAGCTGTCGCGGCCCGTACTGCGACCGACGTAGCCGTTGTGAAGCGCCTCGCGGGCCGACGGAGGCCGCACCTGCGCGAACAGGGCCGCCGCGCCGCCCAACGTCACGACGAGTACCCCGACCATGAGGTTCCGCTCTGCCGGGCCCGCCATTCCGCCGAGTACCATGCTCGCCGGCGCAAGCGCAACAAACGCCCCAACGAGGAGCCCGAGACACCATCCCGTGAACGCGAGTCCGAAGTTCGCGCCGGCATGGCGGGTTCCGAAACACTCCAGGACGGAAACCCACGTAGCCACGACGCCGCCGCCGCCACTCACGGCGACGAGGATGGCTGCGGCCACGGGATCGCCGAGTGCGCCGAAGACCGCCGCAGCCGCCAAGACGATCACCAGCGACAAGAAGACGCCTCGCAGTCCCCTGTGCCCCGCACGGTCCAGCAGAACGCCCGCCAGCACGCATCCGAGTCCGGCACTCAACCCGACGCCGATGACGAGGGAGTGCCCGCCCGAGGCCGTCGGCCAAAAGGCGACGAGCAGCCACACGACGAGGAGGCCGATCGCCCCGGCGAGCAGCCCGCTCCCCGCCCAGAGCGCATAGTAGAGGCGGGTTCCCAGCATGCGACGCGATGAGAGACCGGCCCACGGCACCGGCCCATCATCGACGTCCTCGTCCTCGGCGTAGGACCCCGGCGGGACGTATCCGGGCAGCGGGTCCTCGAGCACCTGCGACAGTGCCACGATGAGCGCAAGCAGCGCGATGCCCTGCATCAGGAGGACGGAACTGAACCCGCGCCCGCGGACGAACGCCTGGACCGTGGTATTGAGCCACAGCGGGCCGAGAGCGGTGCCCGCCAACACCAGCCCCACCACAAGCCCGCGACGCCGGGGAACCGACCATTTGACCGCGGGTGGAACGACCGATGCGAACGCGAGGCCCGCGCCGCCGCCGACCATGAGCCCCAGTCCCAGGACCATGAACGTCGCAAGCGAACTGGAAGCCGCAAGCCGGCCTTCGGTCATGCTCGCCACGATCATGCCGAGCCCGATCAGAACTCCGCCGGCGGTCGATGTCCAGCGAGGTCCGATGCGGTCCTGGACGAAGCCGCCCACGAGCATGGCGAGTACGAAGGAGCCGGCGGCGACGGCGAAGGGCAGACTCACTTGGGGGACGGTCCAGCCGTGCACGCCGCCCGCAGAAAGCGGCCTGAGCAACTCAGCTGCGATCAGCACCCAGACGTAGAGGCTCCCGAGCGCGACGGTGATGCCGAATCCGGCGAAGACCACCACCGCGCCCCTCGTTGCCGGACTCATGAGCCCTCACCTTTCCCCGCCGCGAGAATGGCGATGCCACGGCGCACAGCCATTCTCCCGTCCACGCACGGGGCGCGCGGCGCGAGGGTGGTGGACGGCGGAACAGGGCGGGAAACGGCGGTGGAGTGGCGGTGAGCGGTGACCCGAGCAGCCTTAGGGGGCGAGCCGGTCGATCTCTTCGAACAAGCGCGTCGACGATCTCGGCCTCGGGGACCTTGCGGACGGTCTGCCCGTGCGCGAATATCAGGCCCACGCCTTGGCCCGCCGCCACGCCGATATCTGCGTCGCGCGCCTCGCCCGGTCCGTTGACCACACACCCCATCACGGCGACCTTGATCGGAGTGCTGCGCTCCCGAAGCCGCCGGGCGACTTCCTCGGCGATCGGGATCAGGTCGACCTGACAGCGTCCGCAGGTGGGACAGCTCACCAGCTCGGGACTCGCGGCGCCTCAGGTCGAGCGCCGACAGGATCTCCCAGCCCACCTGGACTTCCTCGACGGGGTCCGCGGTGAGGGACACGCGCAGCGTGTCGCCGATACCCTCGGAGAGGAGTATGCCGATGCCCACGCGAGGACTTCACGGTCCCGGACAGCGAGGTGCCTGCCTCGGTCACGCCGATGTGCAGCGGGTAGCCGACGCGATCGGCGAGCAGCCGGTATGCGTCGACGGTCGAGTTGACGCTCGAGGCCTTGGCCGAAACCACGATATCGGCGAAACCACGCTGCTCGAAGTGGGCGCAGAACGCGACGGCGCTGGCCGCAAGCTTCTCCGCGAGCGGCCAGTCGAGGTCAGCGTACTCCTCGGCGAGCGAGCCGGCGTTGACGCCGATGCGTATCGGGATGCCCGCCTCGCCCGCAGCGTCGATGACCGCGTCCACGCGGGCGAGGTCACCGATGTTGCCGGGATTGATGCGCAGCTTCGCGGCGCCGAGCCGAGCGGCGTCGACCGCGATCGTGTGGTCGAAGTGGACGTCAGCGACGACGGGCAGCGGCGAACCGGCGCATACGGCCTCGAACCCGTCCAGTGCGTCTCGGCGGGGAATCGCCACGCGCACGATCTCGCAGCCGGCCTCGGCGAGCCGCCCGATCTGGGCCAACGTGGCGACGGCATCGCGCGTGTCGGTGGTCGTCATCGACTGGACCGAGACCGGCGCGCCGCCACCCACGGCAACACCGCCGACCATGACGGGACGGCTGGCGCGGTGGACCTGGGTCGGCCTGTGCTCAGCCACCCTGCACCACGTACCGCAACACGTCCGTGTACATGAGGTAGCCGATGAACGTGAGCAGGAGGAGCGTGCCCGTTGCCGACAGGCCGATCGCGAACTTCCGTGAGAGCGGCCGCCCGATGATCGACTCCCATAGCTCGATGGCGATCTTGCCTCCGTCAAGCGGTGGGATGGGAAGGATGTTCATGACACCGAGCGACAGCGAGAGCAGCGCGACGATGAAGGCGTAGTCGATCGGGCCGCTCTTGACAGCGCGCGACACCTCAACCGATATGCCGACCACGCTCGACGACTGGCTGACCGAGGTCTGGAACGTCGCCGGGTTGAAGAACCCCGCGATGGCCTTGAAGACGAGCCCGATCCACATGAACGAGTCCTTGAGCGCCTCACCCACCGGCAGGCGCACTCGGTCCTGCGTGACCCCTATGCCGATACGCGCACCGCCGCTCTCGTTCTTGCCCAGCGTGACGGTCTTGGTCATCTCGGCGCCGTCCCGGTCGACGGTGACGACGACAACGTCACCGGGGCGTTTCGTGCCGAGCGCGGTGAGCAGTGCCTGCCAGTCTGCGAGCGTGGTGTCGTCGAGCTTCTTCACGGTATCTCCCGGCTTGATGCCGGCTGCCGCGGCTGCGCCATCGGAAGGCGTGACCTCGACCGTCAGGGTCTGCTTCGGCACGCCGTAGAGCGTGAGAACCAGCACGAACACCAGGATGGCCGCAAGCAGGTTCACCACGACGCCGGCCGACAGGACCACGATGCGCTTCGGAGTCGAAAGACCCCGGTAGGTGGTCGAACGGGCCTTGTCCAAGAGCGCGACAGGGTTCTCGGCGAGCGGCGCGGGGAACGTCGCGAGGTACTCGTCCTCGCGATCCGGGGCGGCTTCGATCGCGTTCCAGTCGACAAGGACCACCAGTGCCGCCTCTGCAGCTGCCAAGTCGACATCCAGATGCTCAGCGACCGAGGCGAGGGACGCAGAGCGCTGTTCGGTGACGAACGCGAGCACGGGTCCGAGGAGCGGGTCCTCAGGGCCGGGCTCCATGCCCGAGATGCGCACGTAGCCGCCCAGAGGGATGGCGGTCACGCCGTAGGCGGTGTTCTTGCCGTGGTAACGGATCGCCGGCCCCGGCAGGCCGATCATGAACTCGTGGACGTGGACACCGAAGGCCCGCGCCGTCAGGAAGTGCCCACCCTCGTGCAGGAGCACAAGGATGGAGAAGGTGACGACTCCCCAAAACACCGCCGAAAGCGTTGCGAACATGCCGAGAGTACCCTTCGTCGGTTACAGGTCGAACGTGTCGATCCGGGCTGACTGGTGCAGGAGGTGCAAAGCATGCGCCACGCAGCCCGCCTACATAACATCCCCATTCGACGGCAGGCCGTTCCGCCGAAGCGCACAACGCTGACGTCAGTCCCGCGACACGCGAAGCCACTCGGAAGCGAGACGTCGCGACCGGGCGTCGACCTCCTCGATCTGGTCGACCGAGCGCAGTCCCTCGACATCGGTAGCGTCGAGAACGGCGGCGACCACCGATTCGATCTCGAGGAACCCGCACTCCCCCGCCAGGAACGCCGCGACGGCGACTTCGTTGGCGGCGTTGAGCGCCGCAGGCGCAGTCCCGCCGGCTCGTCCTGCCTCCAGGGCGAGCCTCAGGCATCCGAACGTCTCCAGATCCGGGTCACCGAAGTCGAGGCGGCCCAAGGCGGCGAAGTCGACCGGTGCGAGCGGTGCTTTCCAGCGGCGCGGATGGGAGAACGCGTACTGGATCGGAATCCGCATGTCAGTCGCGCCGAGATGCGCTTTCACGCTACCGTCCGAGAACTCGACCATCGAGTGGACACACGATTGAGGATGGACGAGCACGCGCACCTCGTCGAAGGACACACCGAACAGATGATGAGCCTCGATGACCTCGAGTCCCTTGTTCATCAGTGTCGCCGAGTCGACGGTGATCTTCGGCCCCATGTTCCAAGTCGGGTGCGCCAGCGCCTCGACAGCGGTGACCGATCCCAACTCCTCACGCGAACGGCCTCTGAACGGCCCGCCTGATGCCGTGAGCCAGATACGGGTGACGTCGCGGGCGTCCTCGCCCAGATAGCACTGGTAGATCGCCGAGTGCTCCGAGTCCACCGGCAGAAGCTGTCCTTCACCTGCAAGCGCCATCACGAGCTCGCCGCCCACGACGAGGGACTCCTTGTTCGCGAGTGCAAGCGTCTTTCCCGACTGCAGAGCGGCGACAGTGGCGCGCAACCCAGCCGCCCCCACCAGCGCATTGAGCACGACGTCTGCGTCTGACAGCCGCGGCGAGCTCGACCACGGCAGCGTCGCCCGCACCGACATCCACAGAGGGGGGAAGCAGCCTCCGCGCTTGGGCGGCGGCGGCTTCGTCGGCCAAGGCGACATGGTCGACCCCGAACTCACGGCACTGCCGGACCACCAGATCGGCGCGACGGTTCGCGGCCAATGCCACGATCTGAACGCGGTCCGGGTTGTCCCGTGCGACCGAGAGCGCCTGGGTGCCGATGGAGCCGGTCGACCCGAGGACCGCAACACGCAGCGGGCGGGTCACCTGATGCCGCCCCACCACAGGAACCAGTACGCCACCAGGCATACCAGTATCAGCGAGTCCAGCCGGTCGAGGAACCCGCCATGCCCCGGGAGGAGCTTGCCTGAGTCCTTGACCCCCGCTTCGCGCTTCATGCGCGACTCGAAGAGATCACCCACGAAGACCGCGAGGCCGACCACGAAGCCGATGCTCAGGGAGAGCGCCACGTCGACGCCGGCCTGGGGAAAGAGGAGCGCCATCCCCAGCCAGACCGCCATGGACCCCAGGATTCCGGCGATGAACCCCTCCCACGACTTCTTGGGGCTGATGCGCGGCGCCATCTTGTGGCGGCCGAACGTAGAGCCGACCAGGTAGGCCAGGGAGTCATCCGCCCAGACGCTGAAGACCACGGCATAGGCCAGGATCATCCCCGAGGAGAAGACACGAAGTATCAGCACGAGGTACGCGAGCAGGAAGCCGGTGTACACGGCCCCGAAGACCGTCATCGCCGTGTCTGCGGTCCTCACTCGGACGAAGGACACGTGCCAGACGAGGGAAGCCGCGATCAACGCCGTCACGACGGCGGTCAGGCCCGCCATGCCCCAGAGCGCTGCGAACAAGGGCATCGTCACCGCGGCGACGATCCCGAACGTGTCGTTGGGAAGCCGGGCTTCTCGGCGGGACAGCGCGTAGAACTCGGCGGCTGCGAAGCCCGCGAAGACGCCCATCACCACGCCCAGGATCACAGGATTGAAGCGCCCGAGCGGCCCGTGCTGGCCGAACCATATCGCCCCCAGGACGACCGCGGCATAGACGACCGCCGTCACCAGGCGTACCCAGAGGCCCTGCGCCTTGATGCCGTCCGGTGTCTCGACACGCATCTCTGCCACGGCTATCGACCCCCGAATCGGCGGTCGCGCTTCTGGAACTCGAGGACGCCGCGCAGCAGGTCGGCTCGACCGAAGTCCGGCCACAGCGTCGGCGTCACCCACAGCTCGCTGTAGGCGATCTGCCACAGCAGGAAGTTGCTCACTCTGAGCTCCCCGCTTGTGCGGACGAGGAGGTCGGGGTCGGGTATGCCGGCCGTGTAGAGCCGGGCTGTCACCAGAGACTCGTCGATCGAGTCAGGATCGAGCGTGCCGTCGGCAACGTCGCGCGCAAGTGAGCGTGCTGCATACACGATCTCAGCACGCCCGCCGTAGTTCAGCGCCACCACCAGGGTTAGGCCGTCATTCTCGGCGGTGCGAGCCACCACTCTTCCGAACGCGTCACGCGTCGCCGCAGGCAGAGCCGCCATGTCGCCGATGACCAGCACGCGCACGTGCATGCGCTCGAGATTGGTGAGCTCCCGCTCGAGCACGTCGACGAAGAGCGACATGAGCCCCGAAACCTCGTCCTTGGGACGGTTCCAGTTCTCTGAGGAGAACGAGTAGATGGTCAGATACGAAATGCCGAGTTCGATGGCGGCCGCGATCGTCTCCCGGACCGCCTTGGCACCCGCCGAATGGCCTGCGAGCCGAGGCAGACCGCGCTTTGCCGCCCAGCGGCCGTTACCGTCCATGATGATGGCGACGTGAGCAGGAGTGCGAGCGGGGTCGAACTCAGACAGGAGTGCCTGGGCGCGCTTGCCGCGGAAGAAGTCGTTGCGGGAGGTCGAATCCGGCGTCACGTCAGACCTCCATGATCTCCACTTCTTTTCGCTTGAGTGCCTCGTCGATCTCGTGGACGTGCGAATCGGTCAGCTTCTGGACCTCGTCCTTGCCGTCGTCGCGCTCGTCCTCCGAAAGCTCCCCCGCCTTCTCGATGCGATCGAGCTTCGCGTTGGCGTCGCGACGAATGTTGCGCACAGCGACCCGCGATTCCTCGGCGTAGTGGCGGCACTGCTTGACGAGTTCTTTGCGCCGCTCCTCGTTGAGCTGTGGAAACGGCAGCCGGATGACGCTGCCGTCGTTGCTCGGCGTGATGCCGAGGTCGGACGATTGGATCGCCTTCTCGATCGCCGAGAGGACGGACTTGTCCCAGGGCTCGATGACCAGAAGCTGAGCCTCCGGGGTCTTGATACCGGCGAGCTGCGTGATGGGCGTGGGCGTGCCGTAGTAGTCGATCTGGATGCTGTCGAGGACCGCACCACTGGCTCGGCCGGTTCTGACGGTGGTGAACTCGTGGGCCAAGGCCTTGACGGTCTTGTCCATGTGGGAACGGGCCTCACTGAGGATCTCGCTCGCGCTCATCGATTGTCTCCTCTCACGATGGTACCTACGCGCTCACCCGAAAGGGCACGCCGGATGTTGCCGTCAGTCTCCATATTGAAGACGAGAATGGGGAGTCCGTTGTCCATGCACAGCGATATCGCGGTGGAGTCCATGACCTGGAGACCCAAGTTGAGGACGTCGATGTACGTCAGCTCCTCGAACTTGACCGCGGCCGGGTGGGTCTTGGGATCGGCGTCGTAGATCCCGTCCACCTTGGTCGCCTTCATGATGCACTCAGCGCCGACCTCAAGCGCCCGGAGGGCTGCGGTCGTGTCGGTGGTGAAGTAGGGGTTGCCCGTGCCGGCCGCGAAGATGACGACACGCCCCTTCTCGAGATGCCGCATCGCACGACGCCTGATATAGGGCTCGGCGACGGCCTGCATGTCGATGGCGCTCATCACCCGGGTGAACACGCCATTCCGCTCCAGCGCCTCCTGCAGCGCGAGGGAGTTCATGACCGTCGCGAACATGCCGATGTAGTCGGCCTGTGCGCGGTCCATGCCCTTCGCAGACGCCGCGATGCCCCTGAAGATGTTGCCTCCGCCGACTACGATCGATATCTCGACGCCGCCCTCACGGACTACCTTGATCTGCTTGGCGAGCGAATCGAGGATGTTGGGATCGATCCCGTAGCCGACATCGCCCATGAGCGCTTCGCCTGAAAGCTTCAGAAGCACGCGGCGGAACCGGTAGCCGTCGGTCACGGTCTCTCCCCTCACTCGAAGTAGCAGCTCCGGCGCATCGGAGCCGACTCACAGAATACAGCACACGGGCCGGCACGTGGTTGGTGCCGACCCGTGTGGAACGAAGCGACCCAAAGGGCGCTTCGGACAGTTCAGAGACTACTCGGCCGCAGACGCACCAAGCACGAAGCGGGTGAACCCGGCGATGACGATCGTGTCGCCGATGGCCTTGGCGGTCTCGGCTGCGTACTGCGAGACCGTCACGTCCGGGTTCTTGACGAACGGCTGCTCGACCAAGGCGACTTCCTTGAAGTACTTCTCGAGGCGTCCCTGGGCGATCTTCTCTTGGATCGCCTCCGGCTTGCCCGATTCGGCGGCCTGCGCCTTGTAGATCGACAGCTCGTGCTCGACAACGTCGGCTGGAGCGTCGTCCCGCGTGGTGAAGAGCGGCTGCGCGGCAGCGACCTGCATCGCGACGTCCTTGGCGAACGTCTGGAAGGTCGGGTTGGCTGCGGAATCGGCGGAGCCGAGAGCGAACGTCACGAGGATGCCGATCTTCCCCCCACCGTGCACGTAGGAGGAAACGGCCCCGGTGCCGGCGATCTCCTCGCGAACGAACCGGGCGATGCCCATGTTCTCGCCGAGCTTCGAGACCTTCTCGCCGAAGAGCTGCTCGATGGTGATCCCGCGCGCCGAGATCGTCTGAGTCATCATCGACTCGACGTCGCTGGGCGCTTCGGCCGCGATGTGCTCGGCAAGCTCCGCTGCGAACGACGTGAACTCGGCGTTGCGACCTACGAAGTCGGTCTCAGAGTTGACCTCGACGAGCACGCCGACCCGCGAGTCGGGGGTGACGAGGGCTGCTATCGTTCCCTCGTTCGTCGCGCGTCCGGCCTTCTTGGCAAGCGCCGCAAGACCGCGTGTGCGCAGGATGTCTACCGCAGAGTCGAGATTGCCGTCCGACTCGGAGAGCGCCTTCTTGCACTCCATCATGCCCGCGCCCGTGCACTCACGAAGCTCCTTGACCATGCTGGCGGTGATTTCAGCCACAGGTGTTACCTCCCACTACAGGATACGAATTCCGTTTCGGACCATGCCCAGCCACACAGGGCGGAGCAGTACGGGTGCTGCTACTCGGCGGCAGGTGCCTCGGCGGACTCGGCGAGCTCCACCGCAGGATCGCCTGTTTCGACGCACTCGGCGGCAGGTTCGACGACCGGTGCGGCGCTCTCGGCAACGGGAGCCGCCGCCTCGGCGGTGACCACGACCGGAACCTCATCGGCGCCGGCGACGACCATGGGCACGTCACTACCGGGAATGTCACCACCACGGCCCTCGATGACCGCATCAGCGATGACACGGCTCATGAGACCGACCGACCGGATCGCGTCGTCGTTGCCCGGGATCACGTAGTCGACGTCATCAGGATCGGCATTCGTGTCGACGAGTCCGATGATCGGGATATGCAGACGCTGCGCCTCACGGATCGCGATCTCCTCGCGCTTGGTGTCAACGACGAAGATCGCGCCGGGTAGGGAGTTCATGTTGCGCACGCCGTTGAGGTTGGCCTGGAGCTTACCGAGCTCCTTCTTGAGGAGCAGCTGTTCCTTCTTGGGAAGCGTGGCCATACGGCCGTCCGCGTCCATCGCCTCGAGCTGCTCCATGCGGGCGACACGGCCACGCATGGTCACGAAGTTCGTGAGCATCCCGCCGAGCCAGCGATGGTTCACGTAGGGCATGCCGCTTCTCTCGGCCTCCGACTGGATCGGCTCCTGGGCCTGCTTCTTGGTGCCGACGAAGAGAACCGTGCCTCCCCGCTGCGCGACCGAGCGGGCGAAGCTGAACGAGTGCTCGAGCTCACGCAGGGTGCGCTGGAGATCCAGGATGTAGATGCCGCTTCTCTCGGTGAAGATGTACGGCTTCATCTTGGGGTTCCAGCGACGGGTCTGGTGTCCGAAGTGGACGCCCGCCTCGAGCAAGTTCTTGATAGTGACAACAGCCATAACAGTACCTCCTGGTCGGTTGTTCTTCCGCCCGGTTCAACCCCCGATCGCGACCACCCTCATGAGTGGCACCTCGCGCCGGAGTCCGCGGGCGTGCTTAGTTTTGGAGCCGCAGCAGTATAGCAGAGTGCGGCGACCGTACAAGGCAGTCGTGGATGCGTCCCAAGCCCTGCTGTCCGGTGTGGGGCGAACAGCTGCGCGCTCGATCGCCCCCAACCAAGAAGCCCCGGGAGCCGGGGCCTCTCAGTGGCAGATACGATCTAGACGACTCCTAGATGCTCGAAGAACTGCGGCGCCTGACGCCGAATGCGACCACGAAACCTATCGCAGCGAGTACCGCGAGAGCCATGCTCCAAGGCGAAGACGCCGGGGTTGAGACCACAGGCGGATCGGCAGCGAAACTCGCCGAGATGGTATGCGCACCGGTCACGTTGATGAACTGGTACGACGTGACTGCTCCGACCGAGGATCCGTCAACGAGAACGTCGGCCACGTGATAGCCGGGCGCGGGAGCGATCGTGTAGGTCGCGCTAGCGCCGTAATCCACGGCGGACGTGCCCGCAGGACTGACGGACCCGTTGGATCCCGCCGAAGCCACGATGTCCGAGGGAGACAGGACATCAAAGTAGTCGATACCGATATTCCGGACGCCCGACGGCGGATCACTCGTACCGGTGTTCACGATGTGAAGCGTGTGGGGCCCGTTGCTGAGTCCGGTCCTACTCCATATCACCTGCTGGCGTAGGGTGGTGGCGTTGTAGAGGTTCACCAGAACCGGCGCCTCACTGTCGACCCATACTTGCGCGATTCCGCAGTTCCCTGCCTTCACGGAGGCCCAAACGACGCCGGTCCCCGTGAACGGAAACGCAGCCGAAGCTCCAGAGAGAGCGTTGTAGGTGTAGCTACCACCCGAGTCGGCACCCAATGTGTAGTAGAACCAGCCGGCTATCGGATTCGCAACCATGCCCGGCGGCGTGTAGGCGATCACAGGACTGGTGTCTTCAAAGCGAATCGATCCCGCAAGTGCGGCGGGGGCGAAGACAAGTCCCAGCAAGAGCGCGCACGCCACTAGCAGGCCAAAGCCCCTCGAAACCAGTCGTCTGCTCAATGTGGACTCCCCGAACTCGCCCGTATCTCCGCCCTCATCCGGGCAGAAGATCTCTCCAGGTAGCTGTTGCGGCCCGAGGGTGAGACTGACCCCCATGGGACATGACGTTATCAAACCTTAAGCCCACTGGTCAAGGTCGGTGCCTAGCTGACCGCCTGCGCAGCGTGGAGACGAGCGCGGAGACGCAGTACCGCCTTGGTGTGCAACTGGCTGACCCGCGACTCGGTGACGCCGAGCACGAGCCCGATCTCCTTCAGCGTGAGCCCCTCGTAGTAGTACAAGGCGATGACGGTCTTCTCACGCTCCGGCAGCCGGTCGATGGCCTCGGCGAGAATGTCCTTGATCTCGGCGCTTTCGAACATCACCACCGGATCGTCGGCAGTCTCGTCGCGGATCGACCCGATGGCGCTTTGGGAGTCATCGCGTTCGCCGCCGACCCACAGTTCCTCGAACGAGACCACCGAGGTGTATGAGAGCTTGGTGAGGATCCCGTGGAACTCCTTGATGGTGATTCCCATGCGATCGGCGACCTCCTGGTCGCTCGGTACGCAGCGCAGTTCGTTCTCAAGGGAGATATAGGCCTGTTCGATCTCACGGGCACGGGACCTGACTGACCGCGGCACCCAATCCATAGCCCGGAGCTCGTCGATGATCGCGCCCTTGATCCGCGCGATGGCGTACGTCTCGAACTTGATCGCTCGCTCCAGGTCGAACTTCTCGATGGCGTCGATGAGTCCGAAGATGCCGTAACTGATGAGATCGGCGGTATCGACGGTCTGGGGCAGACTGGAGGCAAGTCGACCCGCCACGTACTTGACCAGTGGCGAGTAGTTGAGAATGAGCTGGTCTCGAGCGTCCGACTCATTCTTGTCCTTGTATCGAGCCCAGAGGGCGGAAACATCCGTCCGTGGGTCGGTTCTCATGCAGTGGCCCCTAACTGCTGATCGGTCCCCGCGCACACCTCAAGCGCGCGGGTGTGCCCTACTGTGTACGTCTTGAAGCCGCTTCATGCTCAGGTGAGTATAAATCTGGGTGGTAGACAGGGCAACATGCCCCAGCAGCTCCTGAACCGTCCTGAGGTCCGCTCCGGCTTCAACGAGATGCGTGGCGAACGTGTGGCGCATCGAGTGGGGAGAAATCCCACTGCCCGCACCGACCATAGCAGTGTATCTCCTGAAGAGCCGCCGTGCGGCATCTGCCGAGAGCGGCCGACCGCGCGAGGAGAGGAAGACGTGGTCCTCGGCAGGACCGGCCATGAGGCTCGGGCGACCTTCGCGAAGGTAGGTGCGCACACTCGAAAGGGCCATTTCGTAGACGGGCACGAGGCGTTCCTTCGCGCCTTTGCCGAACAGCCGGACCTGACCCTGACCGAAATCGAGGTCACTGATGCGAAGACCGACCACCTCGCTGACGCGCGCGCCGGTCGCGTACAACAGTTCGAGCACGGCCCGGTCGCGCAGGCCGATCGGGGTGCTCACGTCAGGTGCCGCAAGCAGCCTGACGAGCGCGTCATCCGGGATCACCGTCGGAAGCCGCGAGGGCAGTTTCGGCGTCGCGAGCACTGATGACGGGTCCGACGCGACGAGACCTTCGTCGACCAGGTACGCGAAGAACGCCCGCACCGCCGAAAGCCTTCTGGCGATGGTGCGGCGGGCATACCCCGCCCGATCCATCTCACCCAGATAGAGGCGCATCTTGCGGTGTGTCAGGCCGACAGGATCGACCCCCGAACGCTCCGCCCACTCGAGGTACCTCTTGAGATCCGCCGAGTAGGCGCGAACGGTCTGTGGCGATGCGGCCCGCTCGACCCTGAGGTGCGTCAGATACCGATCGACCAGCTCATCGGGGGTGGGGGTGCCGTCAGACATCGACGACCTCCGACCCGAACAGATCGTCCCGACTGGCGACCCATGCCGTCATGTCGGTCCGGGCCCGATTCGCATAGGCGGCATACCGTTCGCGCTTCCCGCGAACCGGCGCCGCCAGCGGGGGGACCAGGCCGAAGTTGACGTGCATCGGCTCGTAGGGCCCGGTCGTCGGATCCGTCGCGTAGGCGAGCAGCGCACCGAGTGACGTGGTCGGCGGAAGGGTGACCGGCGGTGTCGACGTGATGTCCGCGTACGTGTTCAGCGCGGCCAGCAGACCGGACGCCGCAGCCTCGCAGTACCCCTCTGTGCCGGTGACTTGACCGGCGAAGCGGACGTGAGGCCGATCACGCAGGGCGAACGTCGGGTCCAATACCCTCGGCGCATCCACGAAGGTGTTCCGGTGCATCACTCCGTGGCGCAGGAACTCAGCGTCGCTCAGCCCCGGGATCAACCGGAACACCCGCTCCTGCTCCCCGAAGGTCAGGTTGGTCTGAAAGCCCACGAGGTTATAGGCGCTCCCCTGCCGGTTCTCGGATCGAAGCTGGACCACCGCCCACGGACGCAGGCCGGAGACGGGGTCGGTCAGGCCGACAGGCTTCATGGCGCCGAAGCGAAGGGAGTCTCGGCCCGTTCGTGCCACCTCCTCGACGGGCTGGCAGGCGCGGAAGAGCTCGGCCTGTTCGAACTCCTTGGCCGTCACGCGACGAGCGGCGATCAACGCATCGTAGAACTCATCGTATTGATCTTGGGTCATGGGCGCGTTGAGGTAGTCGGGGGTCTCGCCCTTGTCGTAGCGCGACTGAGCAAACACAACGGCGCGGTCGAGCGAATCCGCCTCGACGATCGGGGCAGCCGCGTCGTAGAAGGCGAGGCGCTCCTGGCCCACCAGTCCCTCGATCACCGTCGCGAACGCCGGGCTGGTGAGCGGGCCCGTCGCGATGATGAGACGGCCTTCCGGCAGGGCGACTGCCTCTTCGCGCACAATCTCGACGTTCCGGTGGGACGCGAGACGGTCCGTAAGGGCCCTGGCGAAGTGCTCGCGGTCCACGGCCAGCGCACCTCCCGCCGGCACTCGCGTCTCATGCGCCACCGCGAGAACCAGGCTGCCCATGGCTGCGAGCTCGGCCTTGAGCAAGCCCGCCGCGGATTCCGGGTTCTCGCTCTTGAGCGAGTTCGAACAGACGAGTTCACCCAGATCGGCGGAGTGGTGGGCCGGCGAAGGGTTTGCCGGACGCATCTCGATCAAGCGTACCGATACCCCCCTCTCGGCCAGCTGCCAAGCCGCCTCGCAGCCCGCGAGGCCACCACCGACCACGGTCACGCAGTTCGCAGAATGGACATCTCGCTGGTGGGGCACAGGTCTCCTCGGCTCGTGTCGGGTACCACCAGTGTAGCGCGGCCCCGCGCCACTTCAGCAGACGCCGTATCGGCCGTCCCGGTACTTCGTGACCACTCCCGCCGCCTCGAGCGCTCCGATACGCCGAGCGACTTCGATGATGTCCAAGCCCAGATCCCTCGCTACGTCATCGGGCCTCGATGGGTTGGTTCTCACGGCCGCGAGCACCGGATCCTGACCACGGTCCAGTAGGCCGGCTACCGTGTCCCGCGAAGGCGGGCCCATTCGGTCCTCGAGCACCGCGCGCAGTTCGCTGATGTCGCTCACGGGTATGGCTCCCTGGCTGAGGAGGCGGTTGGAGCCACGACACTCGGGCGCGAAGATGGAACCGGGGACGACCATGACGTCTCTGCCCGCGTCCAGGGCGCAGTCCGCCGTGATGAACGTGCCGCTGCCCAGTCCCGCCTCTACCACAAGCAGCGCCTTGGCCAGGCCTGCGATGATCCTGTTGCGCGCCCTGAACGTCCACTTCGCGGGTGGGTACCCCCACTCAAGCTCCGAAACCACTGCGCCCGATCCGGCGATGCTCGCCAGAAGAGGGCCGGCACCCCTGGGGTATGCGACGTCGGCGCCGCAGCCCAACACGGCTACCGTTCGTCCACCCGCGTCGAGCGCCGCGCGGTGAGCAGCGGTATCGCAGCCCACAGCTGCTCCTGAGACCACAACGTAGCCCGCTCCCGCCGCCCAGCCCGCGAACATCTCAGCGCAGCGGATGCCATACGGCGTCGCCCTTCTCGCGCCGATCACGGCGAGGCCCGGTTGCAGGGAGTCCGTATCACCGAAGCCTCTCAGGACCTTGGGCGGGTTGTCTGTCGATCGCAACTGCTCCGGGAAGTCATCATCCTGCTGTCCGATCTCAAACGATTGCCGGGATGGCGGCCACTGAGTCGGGTTCACGTCTCCTCCTTCGCACGATAGCCCAGCATTTCTGAGATATGCTCCGACCGGACACGGTCTGAGCCCTCCAGGTCTGCGGCCGTCCGGGCCACTCGCAAGAGCCTGGTGACCCCTCGTCCGGACAGGTTCTTGCGTCGTGCCGCGCTCTCCAGACTCCTGCGCGCCTCGCCGCCGAGGTGGCAGGCGCGCAGCAAGGCAGCGCCCGTGAGCCGTGCCGTCGGTCCGAATCCGCGTGCGGCCGCTCGCTCTCGCGCGCTCGTGACACAGGCGCTCAAATCTGACGACCGGGTCGCGGTCGACGGACCGATCAGAAGCGCCGCGTCGATCCGTGACACGTCGACCACCAGATCGATGCGATCCATGAGCGGGCCACCGATGCGACGCCGATAGCGATCGATGACCGCATCCGGGCAGTTGCATCTGCGACGGGAATCGCCGAAGAAGCCGCACGGACAGGGGTTCGCCGCGCCCACCAGAGCAAACCGTGCGGGAAAGACCATCCGTCCTTCGGCCCGTACCAACGTGATGCTACCGTCCTCAAGCGGTTGCCGCAGTGCCTGGAGTGCGGCCGGTCCGAACTCAGGCATCTCGTCGAGGAACAGGACTCCGTTGTGGGCCAGCGACGCCTCACCCGGCCGTGGTGGCGAGCCCCCGCCGACCAACCCTGCGATGGATGCCGAGTGATGCGGGGCGCGGAAGGGGCGCAGCCCCGACAATGCCGCCCGTTCGTCGACGCCGGCGACCGAGTGCACGAGAGCAGTCTCGAGGCTCTCCTGGGCGTCCAAAGGCGGCAGTATGCTCGGCAGACAGCGGGCGAGCATCGTCTTGCCGGAGCCTGGCGGACCGATCATGAGCGCGTTGTGGCCACCGGCGGCAGCGATCAGAAGCGCGCGCTTCGCGAGCTCGTGGCCCGCCACATCCCCGAAGTCGTACGCGGTCTCAGGCGCGACGTGCGGAGCCGGCCTTCGACTCGGGCATGCGTCCGGAACCGCATGGCGCAGGCGGCTGAGGTGTGTGAGCGGCCGATAGTCGACCCCTACCTGGCTCGCCGCGTCCACGGCGTCCGCCGGTCCGAGAAGCGGCAGCCCGCGCGAGCGTGCGCCTAGCGCATAGGCCAGCATGCCGGGGACTGCCCGCACCGAGCCGTCGAGTGCCAGTTCGCCCACGGACGTGAACCGCTCGGCAAGCTTGCGCGAGAGCTGCCCCGTCGCGACGAGCAGCCCCAATGCGATCGGCAGGTCGAACCCGGTGCCGTGCTTGCGCAGGGGCCCGGGCGCTAGGTTCACGACCACTCGAGCGTTGGGCAACTCGAACCCCGACGCCCGCACCGCCGAGCGGACACGTTCTCGAGCCTCCTGCAGCGAGAGATCGGGAAGTCCGACGATCGCGAACGTGGGGAGCCCCGCGCCCACATCGACCTGGACTTCCACGGGAATCGCCTCGACCCCCGAGATGGTCGCGGTACGGACGGTGCACTGGGCCACGTCGTCACTCCGACACGAACGCGCCGCGATGGTGTCTCAGCAGCGCACGGTCTTCGCCGATGACCAGCAGGCCGATCACGTCGAATCTCACCGAGACATCGGTCAGCCCGGCCTCTTGCAGGTATGCCTCCGCAAGGCGCGAGTACCTTCGCCGCTTCGCAGCCGTGATGGACTCCTCAGGGTTTCCCTTCGCAGGCGTCCTGCGCGTCTTGACCTCGCACAGTACGACCGTCTCCCCGTCCAGTCCCACGATGTCGATCTCACCCTGCGGGCATCGCCAGTTGCGCGCGACGACCGTGACGCCCGCCCGCTCCAGATAGGCCGCCGCGGCGTCCTCGCCGCGCTCGCCAAGACGCTGGCTCTTCTCGGTCATGATCACCACCTCCGAGAAGGAGCATGCGGGAGGGTGCTTGCCGGAACCTTCCCCGAGCCTATCCTGTACCGAGTCGGCAGCAGCCTCAGAACAGCGTCTGAGTGGCTTCGCCCCACGAGAAGGACCGCCGGTGGATCGGACACGGCCCATGCCGGGAGATCGCCGCCAGGTGGTCGCTCGTCCCGTATCCCTTGTTGATCTCGAAGCCGTACTCGGGGTGCTCGGCCGCCAACGAGCGCATGAGCGCATCACGGGTCACCTTGGCCACGATCGATGCTGCCGCCACCGCAGCCACCTTCGCATCGGCCTTGACGATGGCGGTCTCATTGGCGACGACGCGCAGCGGCAGCCCGTCGAGTACCACGTGGTCCGGGGGTGTACCCAGCTGCGAGAGCGCCAGGCCGATCGCGCGCCGAAGTGCGGCCGTCACGCCAAGGACGTCGATCTCGCCAGCCGAAACGTGTGCAACCCCGACGTCGAGGGCGAACGATCTCACCTGCACTGCCAGCTGTTCGCGACGCGCGGGGGACAGCCGTTTGCTGTCGTCGAGCCCTTCGATGCGGGGTTCGGGCGGAAGCACGACCGCCGCGACCGTCAGCGGCCCAGCCAATGCTCCGCGTCCCACTTCGTCGACGCCGGCTATCACGAGCCAGCCCTCATCGCGCAGGGTGTGCTCGGTAGCGTACATCCGGGATGTGCGCGCCCTTTCGTGCGCACGCCGCTCTGAAGCCGAGTGCGCGGCGCGACAAGCGGACCTGACGCCCGCACGTTGGTCGTCAGCAAGCTCGGCAAGCAACCGGTCAAGGCTCGCGCCCCGGGCGACCCGGAGCTGCTCGACGATCTGCGCCACGCTCAGCCGTTCCCTCATGGTGCCCGTCCTTCTTCCTCACGGACAAACGCAACGAGCGAGGCGCCGCATGCGGGCCTCGCTCGTCTCGGGTCAGTACTCAGCGCCCACGAAGGGCGTTGGAGCGGCGAGCCTAGAAGCCCTTCTCCTTGAGACGGGCGGCCTTGCCGACCTTGTCGCGAAGGAAGTAGAGCTTGCTGCGGCGGACCTTACCGTGGCTCAGGACCTCGATCTTGTCGATCTTGGGCGAGTGCACGGGGAAGGTCCGCTCGACACCCACTCCGAACGAGATCTTGCGAACGGTGAACGTCTCGCGATTGCTCGCACCGTGCTTGCGGATGCAGACACCCTGGAAGACCTGGGTGCGCTCGCGTGTGCCTTCGATGATCTTGTAGTGGACCTTGACCGAGTCGCCAACGTTGACCACTTCAAGATCCTCGCGGATCTGCTGCTGCTCAAGAGCGCGAATGATATCCATGTTCCTGCGGTTCCTGTTCGTCGACGTGTTCTGGGCGTCCCGCCGGAAGCGGGCGCGAGTTGGGAGTATAGACCACCACCGACCACCGGGCAATCCCGTCGTCGCGATTGCCGAGAAGTGCCGATGCCGCTACTGGAGGGTTCCGAACTGGCTCGGCGGCCAGTAGGTCCAGACTGCATGACCCTTGATCTGCGCCACCGGTACCGGTCCGAAGAATCGGCTGTCGCCGCTGTTGGTCCGGTTGTCTCCCATGAGCCACACCTGGCCTTCGGGCACCGTGATAGGCATCTTCACCGTGCCGAGCTCGTTGGGCTTTCCGTAGATGTAGGGCTCGACGAGCCGTTTGCCGTCGACCCAGACCGCCCCGTCCTTCACGTCGACGGTCTGACCGCCCACGGCGATCACGCGCTTGATGAGTTGCGGGTGCTGGCTTGCGGGATCGTCGAACACGACGATGTCCCCATACGCCGGCTGTCGGAAGAACCGGAACGACACCTTCTCGGCGAGTACGCGGTTACCGATGGCGATGGTCGGCTCCATCGACCCCGTCGGGATCACGAACGGCTGCACCAGGAACATCTTGATACCCTGGGCGAGCGCGAAGGCAAGCAGGATGAGCAGGGCGGTCTCAATGAGCCACCGTACCGTCGAGGTCTCCTCCGGCGCGGGAGTGGCGGGGCCGTTAGCGGACTGACTCATGGATGACTAGCCTTCCTCGGGCGAATCAGCCCGGTTCGGTTGCTGCTCAAGGAACTCGCGCTCGCGGTCGGTCAGCGACACTCGTGCCAGCAGGTCAGGCCGGACGCGGGCGGTCTTGGCGACCGACTGCAGCCTGCGCCACTCAGCGATTCTGGCATGGTCTCCCGAACGCAGAACGTCCGGTACGCCCATACCTCGGTACTCCGCCGGGCGCGTGTACTGAGGGTACTCCAACAGCCCGTCAGCGAACGACTCGTCGTCGGCCGACTCCTCGTCCCCCAACACCCCGGGCACGTGTCGCGACACAGCATCGATGACCACCATGGCCGGTATCTCCCCGCCTGTGACCACGTAGTCACCGATCGAGAGCTCGAGGTCTGCCAGCGAGAGGGTTCGTTCGTCGAAACCCTCGTAGCGACCGCAGACCAGCACCAAGCGGTCCTTGTCGGCGAGCTCGAGCACCACGTCCTGAGAGAGCTGACGCCCGCCGGGCGTCAGGAACACCACAAAGCCCGGTTCGTCTTCAAGGAGCTGCACGGCGTCGACGGCCTCGAAGATGGGCTCAGGCTTCATCACGAGGCCCGGCCCGCCGCCGTAGGGGTAGTCATCCGTTGTGTGGTGTTTGTCACGCGCCCAAGACCGCAGGTCGTGCGTGCGGAGTTCCACGAGCCCGCGCTCCCGGGCAAGTCCGACGATCGACGCCGACAGGGGCACGTCGAACATGCCGGGGAAGATCGAGATCACGTCGACGATCACTCGAACTCCCCCTCGCCCGGCATCAATCCGTCCAACAGCCGTACGACGATGACACCGTCGTCCTCGGAGACACCGAGCACCACGTCGTCGATCACGGGAATCAGGATCTCTCCGAAAGGACCCTGAACGACCCACACGTCGTTCGCACCCGTGATGATCACCTCGACGATGATCCCGAGGGCGCCTCGCTGCTCGTCCTCGACTGCGCTGCCGATGAGGTCATCATCTTCGGGCGCCACATCCCACCCTTCGGGCAGATCCCCCTCTTGCGCGAGCAGCTCACACCCGCAGACGGCCCGCGCCGCATCGAGGTCGTCAAAGCCCGAGAGCTTGACCAGCGGGCCCTTAGGTCCGGGCCGCACCGACTCGATGCGACCGCAGCGTGCACTCAGTGGCGGCGGGACGATCCATACCTCGATCCCCACCAGAGACGACAAGGGAAGCCCCGGAGCGGCTGCTACCGAGACTTCCCCTTTGAGTCCATGTGTCTTGACGACCCGACCGATCGGGACGTACGGCGAAGTTGCCAACGTCCTAGCCGAGGATTTCGACCTCGACCTGCTTGTCGTCCGAACTGCCCGCAGCGCGCGCGAGAGTCCTGATGGCTTTGATGATGCGACCCTGACGGCCAATCACCTTGCCGACGTCAGACGGGTCGAGGGTGACCTCGAACGCGAGCGAGTTCTCGGATTCCTTGCACTCTATCGAGACCGCCTCGGGCATGTCCACGAGGGACGTGACCACGTAGCGGACGAGCGCCTCAGTGTCGGCGACAGAAGACATGTGCGAATGCCTGACTACTCGGCAGCCTCGGCGTCAGCGACCTCTTCGGCAGCCTCTTCCGCGACCTCGGCTTCGACGACGGCCTCTTCGGCCACGTCGGCTTCGACGGCCTCTTCGACGACTTCCGTCTCGACGACCTCTTCGACGACCTCTTCGCTGCAGCCTCTTCGACGACCTCTGTTCGGCCTCCTCAGCTGCGGCCTCTTTGGCAGCGGCCTTCTCGGCAGCCGCGGCCTCCGCGGCGGCCTTCTTCGCGGCTTCAGCGTCGGCAGCGGCCTTCTCGGCAGCCGCCGCGTCGGCGGCGACCTTGGCGACAGCCTTCTTGGACTGCTTGGTCTCCTCGGCAGGTATCTCCTTCTCGCCGCGGGCGATGGCGATGATCTTGCCGGCAGCCTCGGTGGGCTGTGCCCCCTTCGCGATCCAGGCGTCGACCTTCTCGAGGTCGATCTCGACAAACGACGGGGTCACGCGAGGATTGTAGCGGCCCACGATCTCGATGAATCGGCCGTCACGGCGCGCGCGCCCGTCAGCAACAACAACACGGTAGTACGGCGCCTTCTTGGCACCGTGGCGCGCCAGACGAATCTTGACTGCCAACAGGTTCACCTCCGGTCAAGGCGGCCGCCGGTGCGGCCGCACTACAAAGCAAGCAAAGCGGTTGCATATTCTACGACAGTAGTCGGGTCGGGTCAAAGACACGCCTCCGGGCGTCGCGCGCCCACTTCAACCCCATCACACCCGAACACCTCGGAACTCAGAACCCGCCGGGCATCCCGGGCATCCGCATACGCCGCTTGCCCTTCCCCGTCTGCCCCTGGAACTGCTTCATGAGCTTCCTGGTCTCGGCGAACTGCTTCAGCAGCTGGTTCACGTCGTAGACCTGCACTCCGGCCCCGCGAGCGATGCGCTCGCGCCGCGAGCCGTTGATGATCTTGGGCTGCGCACGCTCCTGAGACGACATCGAGAAGATGATCGCCTCGATCTTGTCCAGAGCGCCCTCGTCGACATCGCCCTCGGCTCCTTTGAGCTTACCCATGCCGGGAAGCGACTTCAGGATGCTCCCGAGCCCGCCCATCTTGCGCACTTGGACGATCTGGGAGAGGAAATCGTCGAACGTGAAGTCCGCACGCTTCATGCGCTCCGCGGTCTCGGCGTCCATCTCGGCCGCGCCGACCTCCTGCGCCTTCTCGATGAGGCTGACGACGTCGCCCATGCCGAGGATCCGCTTGGCCATCCGGTCCGGGTAGAACAGCTCGAGCGCGTCGGGCTTCTCGCCGAAGCTGGCGAACTTGATCGGCTTGCCGGTGACCTGACGGATCGAGAGCGCCGCCCCACCTCGCGCGTCACCGTCGAGCTTGCTCATGATGACGCCGTCGAAGTTGACCTTCTCGGCGAAGGCTGCTGCGACGTTGACGGCGTCCTGGCCCGTCATGGCGTCGACGACCATGAGTATCTGGTCGGGTTTGACCGCGTCACGGATCGCCGCCGCTTCTGACATCATCTCCTCGTCGACGTGAAGCCGCCCGGCCGTGTCGACGATCACGAAGTCACGCAGCGTGTCGACGGCGTGGCGCACGCCGGCCTTGGCAATGGCGACCACGTCGGTGCCCTCGCCTCGGTACACGGGAATGTCGAGTTCCTTGCCGAGCGACTCCAGCTGGTCGATGGCCGCGGGGCGGTAGACGTCGCAGGCGACCATCAGCGGGCGCTTGCCCTGCTTGCGCATCAGATTGGCGAGCTTGGCCGTCGCCGTGGTCTTGCCTGAGCCCTGAAGGCCGACCAGCATGACGACGTTGGGAATCCGTCCTGACAGCACCAACTGGGAGCCCGCGCCGCCCAGAAGGTCCGTCAGCTCGTCCAGGACTATCTTGATGACCTGCTGGCCGGGTGTGAGTGACTTCATCACATCCGAGCCAACGGCACGTTCTCGGACTTTGGCCACGAACTCCTTGACGACCTTGTAGTTCACGTCGGCTTCGAGGAGCGCCATCCTGATCTCGCGCATGGCGGCGTCGACATCGGCCTCGGTGAGCAGGCCCTTCCCCGTCAATCCCGAGAAGATCGCCTGAAGCCTGTCGGAGAGGTTCTGAAACATGTGCATCGGACCTTTCGGAATCAGTGGATGCCGCGTGGGCACCACGGTAGACAGCCTTGTCACGTAGCGTCAAATGCACTCAGCGCACGATACGCGCTCGCTGGAAGGGCGCAAACACCGCGACCACGATCCCCTTGACGCCGCTCACGGGGACGGTCCCTATGTAGCGGCTGTCTTCGGACAGGGGACGATTGTCCCCCATGACGTAGATCTCACCCGGCGGGACCGTGACCGCCGGCGTGGTTACCGTATGTCCGGGAACGACCTTCTGGCCGCGGTCGGGCTCGCGCTCGCCGTCCACATAGGCAACATCGCCACGGACGTCCACGACATCACCGGGAAGCCCGACCACCCGCTTGACCAGCTCGATCGGCACCCCCCCCTCATCGGCGACGAGCACGACCACATCTCCTCGAGCGAGGTCCCTCGCCCCTCGCGTGATAAGAACACGATCCTCGGTCCGCAACGTGGGAAGCATCGAGGGTCCGTCGATACGAACAGGCTGGAAGAAGACGAAGAACACGAGCACGATGGCTGCGAAGAGTGCAAGCAGCGGGATGAGGATGACTCTGGCGATCCGATCCCCGGACACGCGCGGTTCCCGCGGTCCCGGCGCCAACGTGGTGGGACCGATGTAGAGATCGTCAGACACCGGAAACCAGCGCGCGGGCGAAATCACGCGCTACGAACGGCTTCAGGTCGTCGATCGACTCACCCACCCCGATGCGCAGGATGGGAATCTGAAGCTCGCGCGCGATAGCCACCGCTATGCCGCCCTTCGCCGTACCGTCGAGCTTGGTCACGATGATGCCGTCGACGTCGAGTGCGCCACCGAACTCACGCGCCTGCACCAGTCCGTTCTGGCCGGTGGTCGCGTCAAGGACGAGCAGTGTCTTGACCGGAGGTTTGCTGCGGTTCTCCGTGACGCGCTTGACCTTCACGAGTTCGCGCATCAGATCGGCCGAGGTGTGGAGCCTCCCGGCCGTGTCGATGAGGGTGAGGTCCGCCGAGAGCTCCTCGGCGGTCACAACGGTGTCGAATGCGACGGCGGCGGGATCCGCCCCGCGTTCACGACGGACGACCGGGACATCCGCCCGCTCGGCCCACACGTCAAGCTGCTCACAGGCGGCTGCGCGGTAGGTATCCGCGGAGCCGAGCACCACTGTGCGACCAAGGGACTTCGCCTGCTTGGCGAGCTTGCCGACGGTTGTCGTCTTGCCGGCACCGTTGACTCCGACGACCAGAACGGTCACCGGCGAGACGGAGAGCAGATCCTCGGCGTCATCCGGAAACTCGGCAGCGATCTGCTCGGCGAGAGCATCCACGACCGCCGGAGCGTCCGGCAACGCCTGCTCGGCCGCCAGACGCCGAAGTCGGGTGACGATCTCGTTGGTCGCGGTGAATCCGATGTCCGCGCCGATGAGCGTGTCTTCCAGGTCGCTCCAGAACTCCTCGTCGAGATCCGGTCCGCGCCGAAGGAGCACGTTGAGTTGGCCGCCGAGCCGCTCCCTGCTCCGGGAGAGGCCGTCCGAGAGTCGCCTAAACCAGGGCGTGCTCATCGGCCACCTTCGCGTCGGCCTGTGCTCGGTCGAGCTTCTGGCTGACGACCTTGGACACACCGTCAGCCTGCATTGATACACCGTACAGAACGTCGGCCATCTCCATCGTGCGCCTCTGATGCGTGACCACGATGAACTGCGTCATCGAGCGCATCGAGTCGGCGAAGGCGACGAACCGACGCAGGTTGGTGTCGTCGAGCGCGGCTTCGACCTCGTCGAGGATGTAGAAGGGGCACGGCCGCGTGCGGTAGACGGCGAAGAGCAGCGCCAGCGCGGTGAGCGACTTCTCGCCTCCGGACATCAGGGTCATCTTGGAAAGCTTCTTGCCCCGCGGCTGCGCGATGACCTCGACACCGGTCAGGTCCGGATCGTCGGGATCGGTGAGCTGCAGCTGCGCGGTTCCGCCGGGGAACAGCAGCGCGAAGACCTCCTGGAACGAGCGGTCCACCACTTCGAACGTCTCCATGAAGCGGTCGCGCATCTTGCGGTCGATCGCGGCGACCACCTTCTGGAGCGCTCGGCGGCTGCTGTCGAGGTCTTCGATCTGGGACACCATGAACTCGCGGCGGCTGCGCAGCGACTCGAACTCCTCCATGGCGATCGGATTGACCGGACCGAGGTTCGATATCTGCTTGCGCAACCGGTGCGCGCGGTCCTCGGTCACCGATCGGTTGTCGAGCTCGTCCGCCCCGAGCGCCGTCTCCAGCGGCATGCCGAGCTCCTCGACGATGCGACGCACGGCCTGATTGACCTGCACCTCGAGCTGGCCCTTCTCGACCCGCAGCTCGGTGGCCGACTCGCTCTTCTCATCGATCTCGCTCTGGACCTCTCGGACCGCGGCCTGAGCCGTCTGGATGGTCTCCCGCAGCGACTCGGAGTCCGCCTGCTCGAAGCGAGCGCGGTCCTTGAGCTTGTGAGCCCAGTGCTCCGCCCGCTCCTGCAGCACCACGTAGAGGTCGTGGACGGGTTGGATGCGCTGCCTGAGCAGCTCGAAGGCGATCTCGCTCTCGCGCGCGGAACGCACGGTTTCCTCGAGCTCGCGCAGCTCGGAGGTGATGGTGTTGACCTGTCGCTTGAGGTGGACCTCACGCTCCGAGACGGTCGCGATCTCGACCTGGCAGGTACTCAATCGCTCCGAGACCGCGCTCTCCTCCCGGAAGCGCAGGTCTCGCTGTTCTCGTGAGACGACGGCAGCCTCCTCGAGGCGCTCGAGCTCCGTCTCGCATGCAGCGATGCGATCCGTGAGCGCCGTGGCGGTCGGCCGGTCCTTGGCGGTACGCAGTCGGATGTCGGCGATGCGTTCCTCGACGCCCTCAGCTTCGGTGTCCAGCGAGCGCAGCTGCTGTTCGAGACGCCCGACCTCCTCGAGCATGGAGTCGTGCTCGCCGGTGAGCGCGGCGATCTTCTGCGAGAGTTCGAGCGCGTCTTGCTGCGCGGCGGCGAGCGCCTCCTCGGCGTCCATGAGGACGGACTCCGCGGCGCCGACCGCTGCGGTCAGGGCGCCCATGTCGTCGTGGAGCTCGTTGAGCCGGCGCTTGCGGGCCAGAACGCCCTCGGTGTCGCTGACCTGCGTGCCGAGCGTGAGCTTGCCGGTCGGCCACACCACCGCGCCGTCAGCGGTCGCGAAGCGCGCGCCGGTCTCGTCGGCCACCGAGAGTTCGAGCGCCTCGTCGATGCTGTCGACCACGAAGACGTCGCCGAGCAGCGCTTCGACCGCGGCCCGTACCGAGTCGTCGTAGCTGAGATCGTCGATGAGACGTCTGCCGGCGGCAGGCGTTCCCTTCAGCCGGGTGCGGGAACCCAGCAGCGGCACGAGCGACATCTCGCCGGCCGTGTGCGCCACGATCTGTGAGGCGATGCCGGAAGCGGACTCGAAGTCCTCGACAAGCAGCCCGAACAGGTCGGCTCCCAGGAGCCGCTCGACAAGGACCTCGTAGTGTTGCGGAGCGCGTATCGCCTCTGCGACGGGACCCACGAGTCCGGGCAGCGCCCGCTCCTGGGCCAGCGCCCACGCGAGCGCCGGCGAAGCGCTCTCGAACGCGCGGTCGACCTCCTCGAGACCGCGCGCCTCAGCACGGGCCTCCGTCAGCGCGTCGCGGAGTCCCTCGAGGTCGCGTCGGCGGGAGTCCAGCACGCGCACGCGCTTGTCGACATCGGAGTCGGCGGCCGCGATCTCTCGGCGCACGCGCGCGAGCTGCCCGGCGAGCGCCTCCAGTCGGGAGCGGCGTGCCGAGAGCGTGGACTGCGCCGCCTGGCGCTGCTCCTTGAGTTGCTCGGCACGCTGGCCGAGCAGCTCCTCTTCGAGCCGGAAGGCGGACAGCGCCTGCTCGGCCTTGGCGACCTCGGCGCGGTCGTCCTCGAGCAGCTTGCGGCTGCGGCGGATCTCGGCGTTGATGCGGGCGAGCTCGTCGTCGGCGGCCATGCGCGCCTTGCGAACGGCCTCGGCCTCTCGGCGCAACTCGTTGAGCTGCCCGTAGAGGGCCCTGCAGCCGCGCGTCGGTCTCGCCGCGGTCTTGCGAGAGCCGATCGAGTTCGCCGGTGCGGGTTGCCGAGCGGGTCTCGGACTGGTGCAGCTTCTGCCGCAGCTCAGAGAGCCGGCCGATGAGGTTCTTGCCCTTCTCCTCCAGCAGCAGCAGACCGGCGTCGAGGCGCTCGAGAATCGACTGCATGCGGCGGCGCTGCTCGGAGAGGTCGCCGACGAACAGGCCCTTCTCCTCGAGCAGCGACTGGAACTTGGCGAGCTCGCGTTCCTTCTCGGCGAGGCGGTAGCGCGACAGGTCGATGTCGGCGTCCGCCTCCTTCTCGCGCTTGGCGAGTTCGTCCCATACCGACTGCAGCCGCCTGAGGTCGTCGACGGCGAGCGTGAGTTCGAGGTCGCGCAGCTCGGTGACGAGACCGGCGTGCTCCTGGGCCTTGGTGGCCTGGCGCTGGAGCGGTCGAAGCTGGCGGTCGATCTCGGTGGCGATGTCGCGCGCGCGCTCGAGGTGAGCGTCCATGTGCGTGAGCTTGCGCAGCGCGCGCTCCTTGCGCTTCTTGTGCTTGAGGACGCCCGCCGCCTCTTCGATGAGCGAGCGGCGGTCCTCGGGCCGCGAGTTCAGGACCTCGTCGAGGCGGCCCTGGCTGATGATCGAGTGCGTGTCGCGGCCCAGGCCCGAGTCGTGCAGCAGGTCCTGGATGTCCATCAGCCGCGCCGGCGCGTTGTTGATGAGGTACTCGCTCTCGCCGCTGCGGTACATGCGGCGCGTGATCGTGACCTCGGTGAACTCGAGCGGCAGCTGCCGTCGGAGTTGTCGAGCACGAGGTCGACCTCGGCCACGCCGACCGCCTGCCGCGCCGAGGAGCCGGCGAAGATGACGTCTTCCATCGCCTGGCCGCGCAGCGTCTTGGCGGACTGCTCGCCGAGGACCCAGAGCACGGCGTCGGAGATGTTGGACTTGCCCGAGCCGTTGGGGCCGACGACGACGGTCACGCCGGGCTCGAGCTCCATCGCGCTCTTGTCGGCGAAGGACTTGAACCCCTTGAGTATGAGCGACTTGAGGTGCACGGTCCCCCTCGGATGAACGTGTTGAGGCGGGGCGTCGAACGGCCCCGAAAAGCGTGAGTCAGTGTAGCACAGGGCACGCTCGGATCAGGTGCTCAGGAACCCTTCGGACGACGGGAGCGTCGCGCGCTTCGCGAGACTGCGCGAGGGCGGCCGCCGCAGCGGCAGCCTCGGCCTCCTTCTTGGTGCGGCCGCTGCCGCTGCCCATGGCCGCGCCGGCGACCTCGACCTCGACGGTGAAGGTGCGGGCGTGCGGAGGGCCGTCCTGCGAGACGAGCCGGTAGACGGGCGTCTCGCCGCGCGCCTGGAGCAGCTCCTGAAGCTCCGACTTGGGGTTCTCCAGTGACGCCGCGGCGTCCTCCGAGATCAGCGGACCCAGCGTGGCCAAGCACCCAGTCGCGTGCAGCATCGATGCCGGCGTCGAGGTAGAGCGCGGCGATGAGGCCTCGTAGACGTTCTCGAGCGCGCTCCTCAGTCCCCGCCCGCCGGTCCCGCGCTCGCTCTCTCCGACGACGATCGCATCGGCGAGCCCGAGCTCGGCCGCGACCCGGGCGAGTGCCGAGCGCGACACCACGGAGACCCGGATGCGCGTCATGCCGCCCTCGTCCATCGCGGGGAAACGACGATAGAGCTCCTCGGCGATCAGGAAGCCGAGGACCGAATCGCCGAGGAACTCGAGCCGCTCGTAGTAGGCGTCCGGATCGCGCTCCTCGACGGCCGAAGGGTGCGTAGAGCGCGGAGCGACGAGCTCCCTGTCCGCGAACGTCGTGCCCGAGAACCGTCTCGGCGAGCTCGCATGCGCCGTGCATTCTCGGCGGTGGAGCCCTCTGGCTTGCTGACGCGCGTCATCTTCGACGGCTCAGACGCGGGCGAAGATGAGCGTGGCGTTGTGCCCGCCGAAGCCGAACGAGTTGCTCATCGTGACCGCCAGGTCCGCCTTGCGGGCGACGTTCGGCACGTAGTCCAGGTCGCATGCGGGATCCGGGTCGGTGAGGTTGATGGTCGGCGGGATGAGGCCGTTCTCCATCGCGAGCACGCAGACCGCGGCCTCGGCCGCGCCCGCGCCGCCGAGCATGTGGCCCATCATCGACTTGGTCGAGCTGACGGGCGGAACGCAGCCGCCGAAGACGCCTTGATGGCGTTGGTCTCGGCGATGTCGCCCGACGTCGGTCGAGGTGCCGTGCGCGTTGATGTAGTCGACGTCGCACGGCGCGAGACCCGCCTGCTCAGAGCGACCTGCATCGCGCGGATCGCGCCGCTGCCGTCCGGCGCCGGCGCGGTGATGTGGTACGCGTCGGCGGTGGCGCCGTAGCCGACGAGCTCGGCGCGAATGTGAGCGCCGCGAGCGACGGCGTGGTCCCAGTCCTCGAGCACGAGGACCCCGCCGCCCTCGGCGATGACGAAGCCGTCGCGGCCCGAGTCCCACGGCCGCGACGCGCCTGCGGGGTCGTCGTTGCGCGTCGACAGCGCGCGCGCGGCCGCGAAGCCGGCGACGCCGAGCGGCGTGACGCCGGCGTCGAAGCCGCCGGCGACGATCACGTCGGCGTCGCCGCGGCGGATCGCCTCGGCGGCCTCGCCGATGGCGTGGGAGCCGGTCGCGCACGCGGAGACGGGCGCGTAGTTGATGCCCTTCAGGCCGTAGCGGATCGAGATCGTGCCCCGCTGCGAGGTCGACGATCATCATCGGCACGAGCAAGGGGCTGACACGGCTCGGCCCGCGCTCCAAGAGGAGCAGTGTCTGCTCCTCCATCGAGTCCGATACCGCCGATTCCCGAGCCGACGATGCAGCCGGCGCGAGGGGCGAGTTCCTCGTCGATCTCCGTGAGTCCGGCGTCGCGCAGCGCCTCGTCGGCCGCGACCATCGCGAACTGCTGGAAGCGCGACATGCGCCGCGCTTCTTTGCGGTCGAGCACGCTGGCTCGGGTCGAAGTCCTTGACGTAGCCGGCGAACGTGGTCCGGTACTCGGACGCGTCGAAGTGCTCGATCGGGCGAGATGCCGCTGCGTCCGTTGGACAAGCGAGTCCCACATGGCCTCGGAGCCGACGCCCGTCGGCGTGACCACTCCGAGACCGGTGACCGCGACTCGTCTCATGACGACTCCTCCTCGGCGGCGTGGTACTCGGCCACGAGCCGCGCCATGAGCTCGGCGACGGTCGGGATGTCGTGAACGTCGGCCGCTGCCGAGCCGGCGAACACGAGACCCTGCTCGACGTCCCCGCCTTGGGCCATCTCGAGCTCGTTGATGATGCAGTACTCCTTGTGACACTGCCTTGAGGCAGGAGATGCACTCGCTTGATTGGCGGTAGTCCTCCGCTGCGTGCGCTCCCAGAACGGGTTCTTCAGCGCGCGGCCGGGCAGCCCGACGGGGCTCTTGACGAGCACGACCTCGTCCGGGGTCGCGTCGACGTACATCTGCTTGAACGCCTGCGGTGCCGAGGACTCGACCGTGGCGGCGAAGCGCGTACCCATCTGCACGCCCGCGGCGCCGAGCCTCGAGAACCTCCATGATGTCGCGCCCCGTGGTCACGCCGCCGGCGCCGATGACCGGGATGCTCACCGCCGAGACGATCTCCGGCAGCAGGTCGCGCATCAACCGGTCCGTGCCGAGATGCCCGCCGGCCTCGAAGCCCTCGACGACCACCGCGGAGGCGCCGAACTTCTCGGAGAGCTTGGCGACGCGGGCGCTCCCGACGATCGGCACCATCGGGACGCCGGCCTCTCGGCACCAGGTGAAGACGTCGCGCGAGAAGCCGGCTCCGGCGATGACGAAGGTCGATGCCCTCGTCGAGCGCGGTCTGCACCAGTTCACGAAACGCCCGTATCGCGACCATGATGTTGACGCCGATGACGCCGTCGGTCAGAGCCCGCGCCTTGCGGATCTCGTCGCGCAGTTCGTCGGGAGACAGGCCGCTGCCGGCGATGATGCCGATGCCGCCCGCTTCGGCGACCGCGGCTGCCAGCGGCGACAGCGAGATGCGCACCGCCATGCCGCCCTGGATGATGGGCAGTCGGGCGGTACGGTTTCCGATCGTGAGCGTGGGCATTTCCACGGGCGGACCTTTCGGGGTCACGGGGTCGCGGTGAACGCGACCACACCCGGCGGCCGACTGCGACCGCCGGGTGGTTACGTATGTGGGGACTAGCCGTTGGACTCGATGTAGTTGACGGCATCGCCAACGGTCTTGATGCTCTCGGCCTCCTCGTCGGGGATGGAGATCCCGAACTCCTCCTCAAGCGCCATGACGAGCTCGACGATGTCGAGCGAGTCGGCGCCGAGGTCGTCGACGAACGACGCGTCCTCGGTCACGTCGTCTTCCTCGACGTTGAGCTGTTCGACGATGACGGCCTTGACCTTCTCAAGAATCTCTTCGCGCTCCATGCAACACACCTCCTTCCGGGTGTCACGATCGGACTGTCTCGCAGGGCGAATCGTTCGCCCGGTAGCGACTTTACGTAAACGTCATGCCGCCGTCGATAGCGAGCATCTGTCCGGTGATGTAGCGCGCCTCGTCGCTGGCCAGGAACGCGACCGCGACGGCGACGTCGTCCGGCGACCCGAAGCGTGCGCATCGCGATCGTCTGCTTGGCGGCCTCGCGGACGTTCTCGGGAAGCTTGGCGGTCATGGCGGTCTCGATGAAGCCCGGCGCGACCGCGTTGGCGCGGACGCCGCGGCTGCAAGCTCGCGAGCCGTCGACTTGGTGAGCCCGATGACGCCGGCCTTGGCCGCCGCGTAGTTGGCCTGCCCGGCGTTGCCGACCAGCCCGATGACGGAAGCGACGTTGACGATCGCGCCGGTGCGCTGCCTTCATCATGACCTTGCCCGCGGCGCGGGTGCAGTAGAAGACGCCGGTGAGGTTGGTGGAGATGACGGCCTCCCAGTCCGCGTCGCTCATGCGGACGATGAGCCCGTCGCGCGTGATGCCGGCGTTGTTGACGAGCGATGTCGAGCCCGCCGAACCGCTCGACGACGGCCGCGACGAGCGCCTCGGCCTGACTCCGAGTCGCGTGACGTCGGCCTGCGAAAGCGTCCGCGCGTGCCGCCCGCGCGCCTCGATCTCGGCGACGACGCTCTGGGCGTCGGCCTCCGTGCCGGGGTAGTAGTTGACGGCGACCTGCCGCTCCGTCGCTGTGCCAGCTGAAGCGCGATCCGCGCGCCGATCCCGCTCGACGCGCCGGTGACGAGCGCGACCTTGTTGCTCAATCTGCTCACAGTACCTCCTCGACGATTGCTTCCAGGCCGGCGGCCTCGACGGCGACTGCCGTCGCACCCTCGACGCGCTTCGCCAGACCGGAGAGAACCGCTCCCGGCCCGGCCTCGATGAGCGTGACAGGACCGTCGGCGACGAGTGCCGCCATCGTCTCGGTCCAGCGCACCGGAGAGGTGATCTGCGCCATCAGCCTCGACCGAAGCGCTCGGCGTCGGTCGCCGGCGAGGGATCGGTGTTCTGAGACGACGGGGTATCGCGCGTCGCTGAACGCGGCCTGCGAGAGCAGTCGGCCGAACGACTCGGCGGCGCCGGCCATCAGCGGCGAGTGGAACGGCCCCGACACCGGCAGCGGCACGACGCGGCGAGCGCCCGCCGATGCGAGCGCCGACGCCGCCTCCGACACGCCCTCGTGCGTGCCCGAGATGACGACCTGGCCCGCCGCGTTGTCGTTGGCGACCCACACGCCCTCGATCTCTGCGATCGTGTCGGCGACGCAGCGCAGCTTCCAGGCCGAGGACCGCCGACATGGTCCCCGGCGTCTCGACTGCGGCCGTCGCCATGAACCTGCTGCGCTCGACGACGAGCTCCAGCCCCGCCTCGGGCGAGAAGACGCCGGCGACCGCGAGCGCCGCGAGCTCGCCGAGCGAGTGTCCGGCGACAGCCACGGGCACGATGCCGCTCTCCAGCAGCGTCACGCCCCACGCCCAGTCAGCGAGATACAGCAGCGGCTGGGCGACGCGCGTGTCGGCGAGTTCGGCAGGCGTCCCGAGCTCGGACGATCGCCGTCAGCTCGAAGCCGGACAGCGCCTCGGCGGCGTCGAGCAGGCGACCGAGCGAGTCGAGCTCGGGCACGTCGTCGAGCATGCCGGCGCGCTGAGAGCCCTGTCCCGGGAAGACGAGTGCTGCGCGGCCGCTCACGCGCCTACCCGGCCTCAGGGATCGAGCCGAGCGAGCGCATGACGGCCTCGGCCTCGGCCATCATCTCGATCGACGATCTCGGCCGCCGGCTGGATCTCGCAGACCAGCGCCGATGCCTGGCCGGCCATGAGCGAGCCCATCTCGGTGTCGCCGTCCCGCATCGCGAGCGCGAGCTTGCCGCTGCCGAGCGCCTCGATCTCCTCGGCCTGGTTGTTGCGGTCGAGCGCCTCGATCTGCCGCGAGAGCTTGTTCTTGAGGACGCGCACCGGGTGGCCGGTCGAGCGCCCGGTGACGACCGTGTCGCGGTCCTTGGCCCTGATGACCTGCGCCTTGACGTCGGGGTGGATGGTGCACTCCATCGGCGCACATGAAGCGCGTGCCGACCTGCACGCCCTCGGCGCCGAGCGCGAACGCGGCAGCGACGCCGCGGCCGTCGGCGATGCCGCCGGCGGCGACGACAGGGATGCTGACCGCGTCGACGAGCTGGGGAACGAGCACCATCGTCGTGAGGTCGCCGATGTGTCCGCCGGCCTCCATGCCCTCGCCGATGATCGCGTCGGCGCCGATGGACTCCATGCGCTTGGCCAGCGCGACCGACGGCGCGATCGGGAGGACCTTGATGCCCTTGTCCTTGAGGGCGGCCATGTACTTGCCGGGGTTGCCCGCGCCGGTGGTGACACGCTCGACGCCCTCCTCGAGGACCATCTCGACGATGTCGTCGATGTGGGGCGTGAGCAGCATCAGGTTCACGCCGAAGGGCTTGTCGGTGAGCAGCTTGGCGTTGCGGATCTCGCTGCGCAGGACGTCGGTGGGCATCTGACCTGCGCCGATGATCCCGAGGCCGCCGGCGTTGCTGACGGCCGCAGCGAGCTCTGCCGTCGCGGTCCACGCCATGCCGCCCTGGATGATCGGGTGCTCGATGCCGAGCAGTCTACTGAGCCGGGTGTGAAACGCCATGCTAGTGCTCCCCTCTGTCCGGGACGGCCATGGTCCAGCGGACGGTCGCAGCACCCCACGTGAGCCCCGCGCCGAATCCGACGAGTGCGATCAGGTCGCCGGGCTGAAGTCGCCCGCTAGTATACAGGTCGTCCAAGGCCAGAGGTATCGAAGCCGCAGACGTGTTGCCGGTGTTCTCGACGTTGGAGTAGACCCGGTCGTCGGCGATGCCGAGACGCTCCTCGATGGTGTCGAGGATGCGCTTGTTCGCCTGATGCGGAACGAGCCACGCCAGGTCGGCGACGGTGTTGCCCGTTGCGGCGAGCGCCTTCGGTCGTCGCCTTCGGAATCACCCGCACCGCGAACTTGAAGACCTCGTTGCCGTTCATCTGCACGTACTGCTCGCGGTTCCGGATGCGTTCCTCGGTGCACGGTGCCGCCGAGCCACCTGCGGGGATCTTGAGCAGGTCGGCGCCGGTGCCGTCGGCGCCGAGCTCGATCGCCATCACGCCCGGCTCCTCCGACGCGCGGAGCACGACGGCTCCGGCGCCGTCGCCGAAGAGCACGCACGTTGCGCGGTCGGTGAAGTCGATGAGCCGCGTCAGCGCATCGGCGCCGATGACGAGCACGGTGTTCGTAGCGCCCGGACTCGATGGCCGCCGCTGCCGGCCTGCAGCGCGTAGATGAAGCCCGAGCATGCCGCATTGACGTCGTACGGCCGGGCAGGTGAGTCCGAGCTTGGCCTGGGTGATGCACGCCGTCGACGGGAATGATGTGGTCGGGGCTCGAGGTGCCGACGACCAGCAGGTCGATGTCGGCCGGCGTCAGACCGGCGCACGCCATCGCGCGCTCGCCGGCCCGGACAGCCAGGTCGGAGGTGCGTGGTGCGCCTCGGCGACGATGCGCGCTCCCGGATGCCGGTGCGCGACACGATCCACTCGTCGGAGGTGTCGACCATCCGCTCGAGGTCGGCGTTGGTCAGCGTGTTCTCGGGCAGGTACGACCCGGTCCCGATGATGGCATGCGTGGCGTGTCATGTGGAGGCGAGCGTCCCTTGTGTCGACGTGTCCATGCTGCGCAAAGCCGGAGCCGAAGGTCTCTGCTTTGCGTCGGGGAAGTGTACACGACCCGTGTCGCGCGAGAAGAAGTACCGGTCGGTCTAGTTGTCCGCGACCGCGGTGGCGATCAGCTCCGGTGAGGCCCCCTCGACCGGCCTGGGCAGCAACGCTGATGGCGCTCGCGATCGCGGCGGCCTTCGACGATCCGTGTCCGATGATGCAGACGCCGTCGACTCCCAGCAGCGGCGCGCCGCCGTAGGTGTCCGGGTCGAGCCTGCTCCGCAGCCGGTTCAATGCCGGCTTGAGCACCGCCGAAGCCGCAGTGTTGAACGGCGTCGACGTGATCGCGTCCTTGACCTGCCCGAGCAGGATCTTGCTCGTGCCCTCGAGGAGCTTCAGGGCGACGTTGCCGGTGAAGCCGTCGGTGACGATGACGTCCGAGACCCCCGCCAGCACGTCGCGGCCCTCGACATTGCCGATGAAGTGCGGGACGTGGTCGGACATCAAGCGCGTGCGCGTCCTGCGCGAGCACCGAGCCCTTGCGTCGGCTCCTCGCCGATGTTGAGCAGCGCGACCCGCGGTCCGATCACGCCGAGCACGACCGTCGCGTATGCCGCGCCCATCTGCGGCGAACTGGAGCAGGTTCTCCGGCTTGCAGTCGGCGTTGGCGCCGACGTCAAGAAGCACGCACGGTGGTCCGGCCGTCGGCAGCACCGTCGCGATGGCCGGACGCTGCACGCCCTTGATGCGCCCCATGACCAGGGTCGCGGCCGCCATGCACGGCACCGGTGCTGCCCGCCGAGAAGAACGCGTCCGCCTTGCCCGTCCTTGACCAGCCGCGCGCCGACCACGATCGACGAGTCCTTCTTGGTGCGCACCGCCGTGGCGGGGTGCTCGTCCATCTCGATGACCTCGGTGCAGGCGACCGCCTCGAACGCGCTCTCCGTGCTGAGCAGCGAACGGCTCGACCACCTCGGCCGGGCCGGTGAGCATGACGCGGAGTCCGGGGTCGTTCGCGAGCGCAGCGCGCGACTCCGGCCGAGGATCTCGCTCGGAGCGTAGTCGCCGCCGACCGCGTCGACGGCGACCGTCACCGGACGGCTTTCTGACATGTCCACCCTTTCCCCGATGCAACCCGCTCGTTGCAGCGCCGGCTGATGCAGTCCTGCTCGGAGCATGCGTCGCAGGATCAGCGAACCAGCGCACGGTCACCTGAAACGAAGCAGCCGACCTCGCCCAGAAGAGCGGGCTAGGCCGGCCACTGCGACTCGGTGAGCCTGAGTGTCGGCCATCGCAAGGCAGCGCAACCGCGCAGACGCCGCCGTTCTGCCTCGAGACCGAGAGACCGACTAGTCGGTCTCGATGACCTCTCTGCCGTTGTAGAACCCACAGGTCGGGCACACGCGGTGCGGGAGCTTGACCTCGTGGCACTGCGGACACGTGGACTTGGCAGGTGCCTCAAGAACGTGCGAGGAGCGACGGGTGTGCGTCTTCAAGCGGCCGGTCTTTCGCTTCGGTACTGCCATCGAGCTCGTTCCTTCCGTCGGCGCGTCACTTCTCGAGACGCTCGTGGTATCGAATGCAAGTGGCGACCCCATGGCCGCACGAGCGAAGATGATACCACGCGTTCGGGCATGGGTAGAACCCGTGCGAAGGAGCGACGCCATCCTGATGTCTCAGGCCTCGCCGTCCGCGGCGCCGTTCTCAAGCAGGGTCCCAGCGCCGCGAACGGGTTGTCCTCGGCAGCGGCATCACCGCAGTCGCATGGCCCGGCGTTCAGGTCGGCACCGCAGTCGCGCAGAGTCCGAGCGCAGTCCTCGTCATGCAGCGGAGCGAACGGTGCCTCGAGAACGAGCGCGCACCATCACCGACGGGCAGGACGTCGACGTAGCCCTCGGCAGTCGATGAACTCGTACTCCTGGTCCTCGGGAATGTCCTCGGTCTTGCCGGGTTCCACGTAGTAGCCGTCGACTCCGCCTCGATCCGCAGCGGGAACTCACACAGGCAGCGCGAACACGTCGCCGAGACCTCGAGCGACCGACCGTGTCCGCCGCTGACCACGCCCGTGCCCGCTGTTGGTGAGCCACAGGTCGAACCGCACCGGCTCAGAGAGGAACGAAATCTCGGTTCCCACCGTCGAGGCTGTTCAGAGCGAGCTCGTCGGAGACCTCGATGCTCTCGCCGAGGTCGTCGAGGATCGACTTCACGTCAACCCGGTAGCTGTCCATGAGAATCGCCTTCAGCGCCTTCGCCGGAGGGCTACTGGCGCTGCCCCGCCGACCTTGCCCTGCAGGCGGTCGCGACCGCGCTGCACGGCGGTCAGCAGCTTGCCGAGATTGACCTCGAGGTTGGCGAGCATCTCGTCGGCGTAGTCCTCGGCGCCGAGTCGGATCTCGCGCTCCTGCGTGCGGGCCTTGTCGATGATGTCGGCTGCCTGGGCCTCGGCGAGCCGAACGACCTCGGTCTCGTTGGCGAGGGCCTGCGCCCGGTCGCGAGCGTCCTCGAGGATGCGGTTGGCCTCTTTCTCGGCCTCTTCCAGCATCTCCTGGCGCTCCTTGACGATCCAGCGCGCCTGCTTGAGCTCGTCCGGATACTGCGCCACGGATCTCGTCGATGATCTCGTAGACCTTGTCCGGGTCGACCATCTTGTTGCTCGAGAACGGCACCGTGCGCGCGTTGTCCACGATCTCTTCAACTCGGTCGATCAGGGCCATGATATCCATGAAACAGCCTCCCTAACGGGCTTCATTCAGTTTGCGCTCAAGCGCTTCGCATACGACGTCGGGCACCAGCCCGCGCACCGAACCTCCGTGCCGTGCGATCTCCCTTACTGCTGACGAACTCAGGTACATGTACTCCGGTATGGCCATGATGAACATGGTCTCGACTTCGAGTCGAGGCGCCAGTTCAGTGCGGCCATCTGGAACTCACGTTCGAAGTCGGTCACGACGCGCAGCCCCTTGATGATGACCGATGCACCGACTTCTTCCGCGAAGTCCACCAATAGCGTATCAAAAGGACGCACCGATACGTTGGGAAGATGTGCTGTCGCGCGCTTCGATGAGCTCGACGCGCTCGTCGACGTCGAACAGCGGACCGCTGCCGTTCTTCGTCTCGGAGAGCGCGACGCCGACGACGAGTTCGTCGAAGAGCGCCGGCGGCACGCTCGATGATATCGAGGTGTCCGGATGTGACGGGGTCGAAGGTGCCCGGAACGATGCCGCGCTTCACGCAGGCCCCCGCTCCCCTCTCGTAGACGGCGATGTCGATCCCGGTGGTTCCGTAGCTGCTTGCGCGTCACTGAGATCGAAGCCCGCGGGCCACTCGACCGGCCGTGTTGCTGGCGTGCTCCCACACGATGACCGCACCGTCCTCAAGCAGCTCATCGCCGACAAGTGCCGAGGTCAGTCCCTCGATATCGCACCGCGCAAGTCTATACGGAGGGTCGAGCAGAAGCAACGAGAACGGACCTCCGGGCGACGACTGCCCCGCTCGGCGAGGGCAAGGACGTCGCCGGCCACGACGCGTGCCGCGACCCGACGCGCCGAGGCTGTCGAGGTTGCCCCTGAGCGCCCGAATGGCGTCACGGTCGTTCTCGACGAACGTGACCGCATGGCGCACCCTCGCGACAGCGCCTCGATGCCCGAGCGCCCCGCTGCCGGCGAACGCGTCGAGCACGGACCCGCCGCCCAGCTCCGCTGCCCAGCAGCGACGAGAGCGACGAGAAGAGCGCCTCGCGAACCCGGTCGGTGGTCGGCCGAGTCGCGTCACCCTTGGGGGCCTTGCAGCGTCCGTCCTCGGTAGGCTGCCTGCAACGATTCTCATCCGCTGCTCACCCACTCCCATGCCGCGCTGAACACGCGCTTGCACCTCCGCGAAGCAGCGGCCCGTGCTCGGGAGCGCCAGGTGCGGATCGGCGTCCACGAGCGCGCGCGCGTCGGCCCGGGCGACCTCGATGAGCTCGCCGTCGGTGAGGACCGACGCCAGCCGCAGCGCCGGCAGGCCGTGCTGCCGGTCGCCGAGGATCTGGCCTTCGCCGCGCAGGCGCAGGTCGTACTCGGCGAGTTCGAAGCCGTCGCTCGGTCGCCACGAGGGCGTCCATGCGGTCCTGGCCCTCCGGTCCGTCTTGGGGTCGGCGAAGAGGAAGCACCTCGCCCGGACGTTCGCCGCGTCCGACGCGGCCGCGCAGCTGGTGGAGCTGCGCGAGGCCGAAGCGGTCGGCGTTCTCGACGATCATGACCGTGGCGTTGGGGACGTCGACGCCCACTTCGATGACGGTGGTGGCGACGAGCACGTCGATGTCTCCGCTCGCGGAACTCCTGCATCACGCGCTGCTTCTCGGCGGCCCTCATGCGGCCGGTGAGCAGACCCGACCCTCAGGTCCGAGAAGACCTTGGTCGCGCAGCCGCTCGGCCTCGCGGGTCGCCGCCCGGGCCTCGGCGGCCTCGGACTCGTCGACCAGCGCGCAGACGATGTAGGCCTGCTGGCCGTCGCTCGACCGCCGCTCGCAACGCGCTCGTAGGCGCGATCGCGCTGCGGTAGGCTTGACGAGCGCCGTCTTGACTCCCGGCCGCGCGTTCGGGGCGCTCGCGCAGGTACGAGGTCTCCAGATCGCCGTAGAGCGTCAGGGCAAGCGAGCGCGGGATCGGCGTCGCGGTCATGACGAGCAGGTCGGCGCTCGCGCCCTTGCCGCGCAGTCCGAGCCGCTGGTTGACGCCGAAGCGGTGCTGCTCGTCGACGATCGCCAGCGTCAGCCGCTTGAACGCGACGGACTCCTCGAGCAGCGCGTGCGTGCCGAAGAGCGACCTGAAGCGACCCGTCGGCGAGCCAGTTCGAGCAGCTCCCGCCGCTGCGCCGGCAGGCGTGGACCCGGTCAGCAGCGCCCACGTGATGCCGGCGGCGTCGAGCAGCGGCCCGACCGCGCCGGCGTACTGGGTGGCGAGCACCTCGGTCGGCGCCATCATCGCCGCCTGCGCACCCGCATCGGCGGCGCACGCGAGTGCGTGTGCCGCGACGAGCGTCTTGCCGGTGCCGACGTCGCCGAGCAGCAAGCGGTTCATCGGCTGAGGCTCGTGCATGTCGGCGAGTATCTCGGCCGATCGCCCTCACCTGGTCATCCGTGAGCTCGAACGGTATGCGCCTCGCGCAGGAGTCTCGAGCGCCGGGCCGTCGAGCGGATGGGCGACTCCGGCCTGCTCGCGGGTCACGCTGTGGCGACGCATCGCCATGTAGAGCTGCAGCTGGAGCAGCTCGTCGTAGGCGAGCCGGTGATGGGCCGCGTCGGCCTCGGCAACGGCGTGCGGGAAGTGGACGTCGCGCAGCGCGGCGTGCAGCGGAACCAGCCCGCGGCGCGCGCGCAGCGCCGCCGGGAGGTGGTCGGGCACGTCGGCGTAGTCGTCGACGGCGGCCGCGACGAGGCGGCGCAGCCAGTTGGTGGAAAGCCCCTCGGTCGCGCGGTGCACGGGCAGACACGGGCGACCGCGTCTTCTGCCTCCTCCGGCGGCAGCTTCTCGACGAACGGCGTCTTGATCTGCTTGAAGCCGTAGTCGAGCACGACTTGCCCGCGAACGCGACCCGGTCCCCGCCGACGAACCGCTGTGGATGTAGGGCTGGTTGAACCACACGCCGAGCAGCACGCCGGTGCCGTCGACGATCGCGACCTCGGTGATGGTCAGACGCGGGCGCGGCTTCTTGACCTTGACCTCGTGCACGCGTCCGACGACGGTGGCCTCGAATCCCGCCTTGACGTCGGCAGCGATGCGACATGGGTCAGGTCGAGGTAGCGGAACGGGTAGTGGCGAACGAGGTCGCCGATGGTCTCGATTCCGAGCTTGCCCAGCGCCGCGGCGCGGGCGGCGTCGACGAAGCGCGCGTCAGACGACCGGGCGATCGTGTGCTGCCAGCCGGGCGCACCGACTGCGTGATCACGGGAGCAGGTACTCCGCCCACGGGTCCTAGCCGATCGGGTAGTAGGCGACGCCGACAGCGCCCGGGCCCGGTGTACACGCCGATGACCGCGCCGATCACGCCGTGCGACTCCATCTCGACGTCGGCGCCGGCTGCGACGATCGCGTCCTCGAGCTCCTCGGCGTCCTCGGTCTGGCAGCGTGCAGCAGCGCGACGCGCATGCGGCCGTTCTCGCGCTGAGTCCTCAGCGACATGCTCGCGAGCGCCGCGATCGCCTGCGGCCGTCCGCGCACCTTCTTGAACGGCTCGATGATGCCGTCGTCGTTGACCTCGAGAACCGGCTTGATGTTGAGCAGCGACGCAGCAAGTCCGGTGGCCTTGCCGGCGCGACCGCCCTTGACGAGGTTGTCGAGCGTGTCGAGCAGGAAGTACAGCCGGGTCGTCCGCGGCCACCTCGAGTGCGCGCGCCTCGACCGCCGCTGCGTCCACTCCGGCATCGCGCGCCTCGACGGCCGCCTTGACGATGAGGCCCGTGCCCTGCGACGCGCTCTTGCCGTCGACGATCCGGACCGGAACCGGCGAGACTTCCGGCGGCGAGCATGGCCGACTCGAAGGTGCCGGACAGCGCTGCCGAGAGGGTGATCGACCACGATCTCGTCGCAGCCTTGCCGCGGCGAGGCTCTGGTATGCCGCCGTGAAGTCCGCCGGCGAAGGCTGCGAAGTCGTGGGCAGGTCGTGCGAACGCCGCGAGCATGGGGTAGAACTCGGCGGGCGTAAGATCGATCCAGTCCGAGAAGTGCTCGTCGCCGAAGTGAACCGTGAGCGGCACCATGCGCACGTCGAGCGCCGCGAGCTCCTCTGGCCCCAGGTCACACGTGCTGTCAGTGACGATCCCGACCTTGGGCATGGGGCTCCTTGGTTGTGGGTGAGTCGCGGACTATTCGGCAGCCATGAGGACGGGATAGAGCGGCTGCTCGCCGCGGTGCGTCTCGATGTCGACGTCGGGATGAGCCATGCCGATCGCTGCGGGCGAGTTCGGGCGAGCGGCTCGTCGTCGAAGTCCTCGCCCGCCAGCAGCGTGAGCGTCTCCGCCCCCGTCGGCGAGCAGCAGGTCGGCGAGGTCTGACGCGACGTCATTGACGTCGTCACCGACGACCTCGATCTCGTGGTCGCTGATGCCGATGACCTGCCCGCTCTTGATGGCGCCGACCTTGCCCTTCGCGTCCTTGACCGCCGTAGTGACCTCGCCCGCAGCGCACCAAGCTTGCCGCCTCGGTCATCGCCGCGGCGATCGCGTCAAGGTCATCGTCACCGTCGAAAGCGAGCATCGCCGAGAACGCCTGCGGCACCGCGGTCGTCGGGACGACCGCCACCGGCTTGTCGGACACGCCGGCTGCGGCGGTCGCAGCCATGACGATGTTCTTGTTGTTCGGCAGCACGACGACCTTCTCGGCCGGAACGCTGGCGATGGCGTCCGCCAGATCCTGCGTCGACGGGTTCATGGTCTGGCCGCCGCTCACCACCACGTCGACGCCGAGCGACGTCAGGATCGAGCCGAGGCCCGACCCCGCTGCCACCGCCACGAACCCGATGGGCTTGAGCGGGATCGCGGGGGCGGGACCGGGCCCGGAACCCGCGTGGGCCTCTGCCGAAAGGCCCTCGTCACGTTCCTGCGACTGGCGCCGCATGTTGTGGATGTGGACGTCGGAGACCTCGCCGAGTCCGGTCATGTGCGACAGCACGGAGCCCGGGTCGTTGGTGTGGACGTGGACCTTGTACTCGCCAGCCGCGCCCACGACGAGCTCGCTCCCGCCCACGGAGGCGACATAGTCGTGGACCGAGCCCTCCTCGATCGCGGACCCGAACAGCAGGAACTCGGTGCAGTAGAGGAACTCGTCATCGTCCCAGTCGTCGACCGGCTCGACCGAGAGCAGCGGCGCCGAGACCGACGAGACATCGGCGATGACGACGTCCATGCCGCTCACGCTGCGACGAATCCCTCGATGAGAATCGCCAGTCCGAACCCGCCGGCGTCAACGACGCCGTTCTCCTTGAGGACCGGCAGCAGCTCGGGCGTCCTGCGAACCGAATCGAACGCGGCTCTGCTCAGTGCGGAAAGCGTGTCACTCAGCGCAAGACCCTCATCAGCGGCCACACGCGCCGCCTCGGCGGTGTCGCGCAGCACGGTCAGAATGGTGCCTTCGACAGGCTTGCGCACCGCCTGGAACGCAACGATCACCGAGCGCTCGAAAGCATCGGCCACCACCTTGGCATCAAAGTCCTCGGCAGCCGTCGATTCCCTCGCAGAGTCCGCGCAGTATCTGGCTCAGGATGACGCCGGAGTTGCCGCGTGCGCCCATGAGCGAGCCGTGCGTGATGGCGTGACACACTGCGGCGGTGTCCGAGCCGCCAGGGAGCTTCGAGACTTCAGCGACCACGACGTCCATGGTCAGGGACATGTTCGTACCCGTGTCACCGTCAGGCACCGGGAAGACGTTGAGCTTGTTGACCTCTTCTTTGCGCTCCTTCAGGGCCTGAGCGGCGGAGGCGACGTGTCGGGCGTAGGGAGGTGTGGTCACTTGGAGGGCTCCGAGTCGTTACGGGTTGCGGACTTTGACACCCTGCACGTGGACATCGACCGACGCGACCTTGACGTCCGCCGTGTTGGTCAATACGTACTTCACGCGGTTGGCGAGGTTGTGGGAGACCTCGGTCAGGTTCGTCCCGAACTCGATGACGACGTAGAGGTCGACGACGACGCCGTCTTCCGTTGTCTGGACCTTCACGCCCTTGCGAAGCTTGGCCGCCGGGAGGAGCTGGGCGACCCCGTCACGCAGAGAGGGACTCGCCATGCCGACGATACCGTAGCTCTCCAAGCGACGCGTATCCGGCCAGATCGGCCAGCACGTCGTTGGCGACGTTCACGGTTCCGGCAACGGACTCAGGCATCGCGTCACTCCTCTGGTGAGGTTGATCGGGCAGCTCGTTCAACTCGGCGAGCAGGGCGTCGACCGACACATCATGCATGGCCGCGACCGCCGAGACGGTCTCCATGCCGGACGCCAGGCAGGATGCGCAGGCCAACCCGTGGCGCTCGAACACGTCCGCCGCATCCGGGTAGCTGACCAGGACCTCGCGTATCAGGGTGTCGCGCGTGATACCTGCCATTCTCGGACTCCCCTCTCGGCGGGCTGGCGCCGTACGGACAGTATAGCCGACCGCCTTCCCTCCACCATGCGCACGCTGAGCCGGGCACGCCCTTGTCGCCTTTCGGGTGCGCGTGGTAGCATTGCCTGCGTTTTGTGCCCTGAAGAAGTAACCGGTCGGCCCAAGCCGACCTATGAGAACCCATGAGGAGCGTACGAATGTCGAAGGTCTGCGCAGTCTGTGGAAAGCACCCCGTGGCGGGCCGTAACGTCAGCCACTCCCACCGCGTGACCAACCGTGTCTTCCGTCCCAACATCCAGAAGGTCACGGCCGTCATCAACGGTCACGTCAAGCGGGTCAACGTCTGCACGAAGTGCATGAAGGCCGGCAAGGTCACGCGCGCCTAGCACACGCTCTAAACGGCACTCACCTGAAACGGCCGCCACTTTGGCGGCCGTTCTGCGTTGCGCATCGCCGGCCCGGCTCACTCCACCCCGACCGCGAGACGGGCTGGAGCGGCGTCCAGTATCCCGACGAGCGCGTCGACGACCCGGGGATCGAACTGGGTGCCGGAATGGTCCCTGATCTCGGCCAGTGCCTTGGCCGCGGGCATCGCGAACCGATACGGCCGATGCGAAGTCATGGCCACGTACGCGTCGGCCACAGCAAGAATGCGCGCGCCGAGAGGAATGTCCTCCCCTGCGACTCCACTCGAGTAGCCACGCCCATCGTAGTGCTCATGGTGGTGGTACACGACCGGTATGACTTCGCTGCAGAGTCGGCGCCTGGCCCAGAATCTCCGCGGCGATGCGCGGGTGCATCTTGAGCATCCCCCACTCGACAGTCGTCAGAGGACGGTTCGTGACGGCGACGGCCTCTCCGGCCGCCGACATGCCGATGTCGTGCAGCAAAGCGGCGAGCTTGAGGGCATGGGCGTCGTCCTCGGCGATGCCGAGCGAGCTCCCGAGGGACGCAGCGAGGTCCACGATCCGCGCTGTGCCGCCGCGGGAGTACGGGTCACGGGTCTCCAGCGCGAGCGCGAGCGCCTTGAGCGTGTCGTAGAACAGGTCCTGCGCTGTCGTCGCCGCACGCGCGTTTCGCAGAGCTGTTGCGGTGATGCGTCCGACGGCCTCAAGGGCGCGCACATGAGAGCGCGAGAACCGGGCGTGGAACCTCCGGCTTCCCACGTTCAGAACACCCAAGACACCGTCATCGTCGGAGATCGGGACCGAGACGGCCGACAGCACGCCGTGCCGCCGGCTCTGGGGCCCTTTGTGCTCCAGGTCCTCCACCACGAGCGGGCGGCCGCTGGCAAGCACCCAACCGGCGATGCCCTCGCCTTCCGAGACAAGCGTCCTGGTCACGACGTCTTCCGGTAGTCCATGCGCCTTGGCGATCTGCATCGGCGTGCCCTTCTCGCCGACAAGCATGATGCTACCGGTCTCGCCTCCCGACAGTGCGAGCGCATGACCCAGCGCAATGTCCACCACTTCGTCGGCATCGAGCGGACGCGACAGGTCGCTCGCCGTCTCGACCAACTGCCGCGCCGTCCCGGCGTCCGACCGCGCGAGGTGCAAGGCGAACGCGCCCGTGAGGCATCCGCACATGGCCAAGGTGATCCGATCCATCTGAGCCTGAACCGGCTCGGACTCGCCCACGAAGTCCACGGCCGCGACCCCTGCCGCCTCGTCGGTCGCCAGGGGGACCGCGTAACGCCATCCGGGGGCAAAAGCAGTGCCCTCCGCGGGAACCCCGATGCGCCCGCAGCGCACAGCCCCGCTCGCGAGCGCGTCCCCAAGGACGCCCTCGACCGCCGGGACCGGAGTCGGGTCCGGACTCCCTGGCCCCTCGGCGCCGATCAGGCGAAGCGTGGGTGTGCCTACATCCTCCAGCCACAGATGCGCTGCGACCGGCGTTCCGGCGAGACGCGCGTTGGCCAGCAGCGCCAGCAACACGTCGCTGGCGTCTGCGCTCTGCGGCATCACGAGATCGGGCGCTTCCACCGGAAGCTTCGCGACGATCGCCTCGTCCGGAGCAACCGGTGGAGGGGCGGGCGTGGCGGGTGGCTCCAGTGCCGTCTGAGGCGCCGGTGCGGTCATGGAAACGCCGGGCCTCGCCGCAGATGGCGGTGGGGCGACCGGAATCCCCGCCGGCTGCGCGCACACCTGAGCGCTCGGCTCACTTCCCGCAGTCGACATCAGGGCCGCCCAAACCGCGCAAGCGCCGGCGACCGCTGCGGCTCCCAATGCGAGGCGCCAATCGAACGCAGCGGAAACCACGGCGAGCAGGAGCGCTAGCCCGGAGAAGACGAGGATAGACGACTGGGTGAACCGGTTCATGTGGGCATCATGCCCCTCATCAGCGTGGACGCACCATATCTTCGACCGAACTGCTAGCTTTCTTGAGCGTGAACCGCGCCCGGACCCCTCGGCGCGAGCACGAGCACCACGCCCCGTGACACGCTGATCGTCGCGCGCCCCTCCGGGCCGATACGGTTGCTCAGTCCCAACGATGAGGAGGGATCGAGCTCGGCCTCGACAAGCTCCCAGACACAACCCCCGGCTGAGACGGTGGCAGAAGCGCCGAACGGCATCAACGAGAACGTGGCACCAGCCCCTGACAGGCGAATCGAACTGCGTCCCTCCGGGGAAAGGACCCATACGTCCAGTTCCGGTTCGACAAGGTGCGGCCGCATGTCAACGGCGGATGACATCACGGCGAGCACGGCAAGGGTGTGATCGAGGCGCCCCGTGGACGCCGCCGTGATCACCACGGTGTTCGCTCCGCGGCTGCGGACCTCGGCGACCGCGAGCTGGAGGTCGGAGGCGTCCTTCTCGGCAGGGAACTCGATGACGCAGACCCCCAGCTGTCCGAGGCGGTCGAGATCGTCATCCGGAAGGGAATCGAAGTCCCCCACCACGACGTCCGGCACGACGCCTGCCTCAAGGCAGACCGAGCCGCCGCCGTCGACAGCCACTACCAGATCGGCCTCATCCGCGAGGCAGGGAAGCAGTGTCTCGGTCCCGGGAACAGGGGCCGCACAGACGAGGAGCGCTCTCACGAGGATGCCTCGCCGGCGCTGCGGGAGCCAACCGGAACGGCAGCGTCGAGGACCGGCAGGACCAACAGGGCCGCAACGATGCTCAGGATCAGCGAGGGGACGACGTAGCTCAGGTTGTAGAGCGCCGAGTAGACCCAGACGGGGGTCCCCGCGGGTGCGTTGGCCCCGAAGAACACGATTCCCGAGACGAAATGCGCCGCGAAGCGGGCCGCCGCACCCAGAACCATCCACGGCACGGCGACCGCCTCGGCGGCCGCACGCCGTCCGGACGCGACAAGCGCCTGATACTGCCGCGAGCCGAATCCCGCGACCGAGAGGAGCGCGAAGGCCACGGGATAGTCGAGAAGCACCTGGATAGGGGCCGCCGCGTAGGGTTCGAACAAGAAGTCGATGACCCCGAAGGCCGCGCCGGCGATCGCCGCGGGCATGACGCCGCGACGAAGCGCCAACACGAGGATCGGCAGCATCGCGAGTGAGATGTCGCCCCCAGCGAAGTTCCACGGCAGCTGGATCCGCCACAGCTTCAGGACGGTGCAGAGCGCGATGGTAAGCGCGATCTCGGCGAGCAGTCGGACTCTATCGGATCTCACGGAAGACCCCCTGGTTCGTCGGCTGGGCTGCGGCCGACTGGAGCTGAGAGGGAAGGAACAACGCCGCCCGTTCCAGGGCGGAGCCGTCGTGCAGGCTCCGCATTACCGGAGCCGTCTTCTCGGTCGCGACGATCGTCGCCTCTCAGCCGCCTGGTCAGCGCAGCTCCCGACACGGTGTTCAGTTGTCGCTGGCATTCTCCGGCATCGGGCGGAGCGAATGCAACCGGCACCTACTCCATCTTGCGCAAGTACGGATACGGGTTCACAGGGCTGCCGTGCGGTTGGATCTGAAGATGGAGGTGTGAGGCTCCCCCGGCGGCGTTGCCCGTTGACCCCACGTAGCCGATGATCTGCCCGGCCTTCACCCGGCCAGACCTCACTGCCCAGCCGTCGAGATGGGCGTAGTAGAAGCTCCAGCCGTTGTTGGCCGAGAGCCAGATCGTCTTGCCACCCAACCCGCCGGTCTTCGATGTCACCGTCCCCGGGAGAATCGCCACCACCGGCGTCCCCCTCGGCGCCATGATGTCCGTCCCCTCATGCCTGCGCCGGCCGTTGCCGCGGGAGGCGCCCCACGTGTCGGAGTAGTAGTACGAGCCGACGACCGGGAACACCATCCCGTTGGGGCCCGCCACCGATGCGACGCCTGCCGGCCGGTTCGCTCCGCCGCGGACCGCATCGAGCTCGGCCTTGACCTTGGCGAACGCCGCCTGTTTGGCTTTGAGCTGCCCCTGAAGTCGGTCGCGCTCGGCTTTCAGCGACGTCACTGCCTTCGTCGCGGACCGCTTCTCCGAGGCGAGCTGCGCTCGCTGCTTGTTGAGCTTGTCGCGAACGCGCTTCACCTCGGCGATGGACTGCGCATCCGACGTGCCGATGCGGCGCATGAGATCGACGCGCGTGAACAGGTCTTCAAAGCTCGCCGCTCCCACCAGGACCTCAAGAGGTGACACCTGGCTACGCCGGTAGATTCCCGCGGCGTGGGTGCTGAGCAGCGCTTGCGCGGCAGCCAACTCCTTCTTGGACTTGGCGATCTGCTTGTCGGTCTTCTCGACCTTCAGTTCGACCTCGTCAAGCCGCCAGTACGCCCTATCCCACCGATCTCCGGCCTTCTTGGTCTCACTCTTCAGCCTCTCGAGCTGTGCGGAGAGCTGCTCGGCACTCTGCCCCGGCGCGCCAAGCGCGATGGACTGACCCATCGAGCCAACAGACAGGCAGCAAGCGAGTACGAGGGTGATCAGCCTCCGAATCAGCGCGACGCCCCCTTGACGCCGTAGAGCTCGGCGATTGCCTTGTAGATCGAGCGGGCGACCGTGTCGGCCCACTTCGGGTCTCGGAAGTTGGCCACGTCCTCAGGAGCACCGAGCGAACCAAGCTTCACTCGCGACCAGGGCGCCTTGGTGGTGGCAAGCACGGTGTCGCTGGGCGTGGTAGAGGCCGAGGCCGAAAGTCCGTTCCCCACCAGTGTGGTCGCGATCAACGTGGCGAACGTGCGAGAAGGCTCGACGACTGCGCTCGGGCCCGTCAGGGGATACAGGGCAACCATTCCCGCAGCGCCCTTCTCGGCGACTTCGAGGCCGACAGCCACCGTCGCAGAACCCTCCTGGGCCCTCCGCGCTCTGACCGGGGCCGACGCCGCGGTTCCCGTGTCGGTGAGTGAACGAGTCGCGAGGACCGTGCCTCCTGAGGCCTCGATCAGCGACCTGAGCCTCCGGGCGACCTCGAGCGTGACGTCGGTCTGTCCCTGCGGAACGACGCCTGGATCGATGGTCACGGCCACGTCGCGCAGGTTCAACGGCAGAAGCGTCGTGTTCCCCGGGCCCGGGGAAGCGATCGTGACCCGCACGATGCCACCCGTTCTGACCATCACGCCGGGCGAGGGGTTCGTAGCCAGAACCGTGTCGCTGGGCTGCGCAGAAGACTCTGTCTCCACGCGCAGTTCCAGGCCCTTGCCCTCGAGCACTCCCCGCGCGAGCAGCAGTCCGTCCCCGACGACGTCGGGCATTGCGAACTCCTCGGTACCGGCCGAGATGACGACGGTCACGGAATCGCCGCGACGCAGGGTCGTTCCCGCGGCCGGCGACTGCGAGATGATGGTGTCGGCCGGTAGTGCGGAGAACCGCTTCTCGGCTACTACGACCTCCAGACGCCCGGTCGCTGCCCGGCTCTTTGCCACGCCCAGTTCAAGGCCGACCATCTCGGGCACCGACACGCGCGTGATACTGCCCACGTACAGCCCGCTGACGATGATCAGGACGAGCACCCCTACCGCCACGGCCGCGGCAATGGGGATCCACGGGGCGATCAGGGGCGGTCGAGGCGGCCTCGGGCGTTCGGGCAACGAAGAACCCTCGCCCGGGGAAGGCTCGAAGAACTCTGATGTGATCTCGGATTCACTCATGTTGACCTCAGTGTATACGATGCGAGCCAGCCCGCACCTTGCTCGACGACCCGGGTCGTGCGTATCCTGCATGGTCCGGATGATGAGGACCGGGCTCCGCGCCGACCGCCCTACCGTGAGGAAATCGGATGCCAACGTACGACTACCGCTGCACATCCTGCGAGCAGGACTTCGAGGTGTCGCGTTCGATGCGTGCCACCGGAGAGGAGTGCTGCCCCTCGTGTGGCGCCCCCGCGGTCAAGATCTTCGCGCCGGTGAGCGTCGCGTTCAAGGGAAGCGGCTTCCACAATACGGACTACCGGGCCAAGCCGGTGGATCCCGCGGCGGATGCACCCAAGTCCGAGCCCGCATGCCCGAAGGCCGAGAGCAGCGCACCGGCCTGCGCCGGCTGTCCGGCCGCCGCACCCGCCGAGTAGCTGCAGCTCGAACCGCGATCCCCCCGGGAGGGTGGTTCGCCAGTCTCGCCGAACACGGAAGGCCCCGACGGGTGCGGGGCCTTCCGTGTTGCATGTGCTGCCTTTAGGCGGGGCAGGACCCGCGGAGTTCGCGGGCGTTCCAACGCTCGGGCGTCGGGAAAGTGCGGTGGGGCGGGACTAGTCCATCCGCACCCAGAACTTCTCCGAACCGGTGTTGTAGATGGTCTCGATGAAGCGAACCGTGCGCGACTTCGCGTCCATCGCGACCGAGTTGGTTCGAGCACCGGAGCCGAAGTACTTGACGCCGCGCAGCATCTCGCCATCAGTCACGCCCGTGGCGATGAATGCGGCTTCGTCGGTGTTGACCAGGCAGTCCATCGTCAGAACATCGTCGATGTTGCAGGTGCCCATGTCGACGGCACGCGCCTTCTCCTCGGGGCTGCGCCATTCGAATCGGCCCATGAAGCAGCCACCGATGCACTTCATCGCAGCGCAGGCGAGGACGCCTTCGGGGGCGGCTCCCGTGCCGAGATACAGGTGGATGCCGGTTCCTTCGATTGCGGTAGCGACGGCCCCGAACACGTCGCCGTCGGTGATGAGGCGTATCCGGGCACCGGCCGCGCGAACCTCGGCGATGAGGTCTTTGTGGCGCTCCCGCTCCAGGATGCAGACGACCAGGTCCTCGACCTCGCGGTCCATCGCCTTGGCGACGTTCACGATGTTCTCGGTCGGACTCGCGTCGATATGGACGACATGCGCGGCCTCCGGGCCGACCGCGATCTTCTTCATGTAGGTGTCGGGAGCGTGAAGCAGCGTCCCGGCGGGGCCGAATGCCAGAACGGCCAGCGAGTTGGACTGGCCATCGGCGGTGAGATTGGTGCCCTCAAGCGGATCGACAGCGATGTCGATCTTCTCGCCGCCCTTGCCGACCTTCTCGCCGATGAACAACATCGGAGCCTCGTCGCGCTCGCCTTCGCCGATGACGATGGTGCCGTCTATCTCGACGTCGTTGAAAGCCGCACGCATGCCCTCGACGGCCGCGTCGTCGGCCGCATGCTTGTCGCCCTTGCCCATCCAGCGTCCTGCGGCGAGTGCGGCGGCCTCGGTCACCTCGAGCATTTCAACGATGCGTGTGCTGCGCATGAAGACCTCCCTCGTTCGGACGGGCAAAGACGTCGCGAGAATACCCCTACCTTCAGACCCGAACGAGTCGGGCTGCAAAGTGGCCGTCTGGACCGTCGATCAGCGGCAACGACCGGAAGAACCCCTCATCGGTCACGAAGCACTGCCAGGCGTCAGGCACCCGGTCGGCGACCGAATCAACACGAAACGCGCTCCCCGCCTCACTGCCCAAGAACGCGCGTACCACATCCGCGTTCTCCCTCTCAGCGACAGTGCAGGTGGAGTACACCACGAAACCGCCGCGCCGGACAAGACGCGCGGCCTCACCGAGCAGCCGTGATCCCAGAGCAGCGAGTGCGTCGATGTCCGCCGGCTGCACACGCCAGCGCTTCTCAGGATGCCGGCGAAGGGTTCCCAGGCCGGAGCAGGGCGCATCGACCAGGACCGCGTCGACCGAACCCGGGTCAGGGGCGCCTTCGATCGCCGAGAGGTCCGTCGCGTCGCCCACCAGGACACGCACGCCCGGCACTCCGTGGCGTCGGAGTCGCTCCTCCAGCAGCCGGGCCTTGAACTCATGGGAATCCACCGCGTACAACTCGGCCGGACCACCAGCAGCAACGGCAGCCGCCTGCAGAAGCACGGTCTTGGTTCCTCTTCCGGCACCGACCTCGACGATACGCTGGCCCGGCCGCGCCCCAACGAACCCGACGACGAGCTGCGCGCAGGCGTCGACTGCCAGGACCAGCCCTCGTTGGAGCGCCTGCCCGCGCACTGCCGAGCCGGCATCTCCCACCTCGATGCTGCCGGGCATGGGGCCGGGATGGGGCCGCGCCCCGTCCGACCGCAGCACCTCTCGCGCGGCCTCGGCACTTCCGGCGAATCGGTTCGCCGCGAGATACAGAGGAGCGGGCGTGTTGTCGGCGGCCATAACCTGCTCGGCGGCCTCGCGCCCCAGCTCCTCGATCCACATCTCGGCCAGCCACACGGGATGCGCGTGAAGGCGAGCGAGCGCATGCACGTCGGTCGCGGGATCGCCCCAGGGAAAGCCGGGAGCGTCCTCGGCCAGCCGGCGCAGCACGGCATTCGCCAGGCCGGCGGCCTGTTTGCGGACTTCGCGCACGAGTTCGACGCCTTGGTGCACGGCGGCGCGGGTCTCACTGCGCATGAACAGGATCTCGTAGGCCGAGATGCGAAGCGCGTCTGAGATGCGGGGCTCGACCCTCTTGCCCCCGAGGTAGCGGTCAAGGACCTCGAGCAGCGTGCCCTCCGCCTGGAGCGTGCCGTAGGCGAGCCGCGTCGCAAGCGCCGCGTCGGCAGGTGAGAGAGCGGCGCTACGCAGCGCCGAGTCCATCAGCTCATGAGCGTAGGCCGAGCGCTCTCGAACGCGCGTCACCACTTCACGAGCGACCCTGCGTGCCGGACTCGCACTCATCGTGCCCGTCCCCAGGCCGCGTCAGCACCAAGCCGCGCGCCACGCGCCCATGCAGCCGCGTCCATCTCGCCCTTCCCGTCGGGCTTCACTCGCAGCAGCAGCATCACCCCACCACGCGCGCCGAGCGCGATCCCGTCCTCGCGTGCCTGAAGCCTCCCGACCGAAAGCGCCGAGGAATCGGTGTCCACGACCGCCTCGAGAACCGTCACGCCCCTGCCGTCGATCAGGATTCTGGCCGGCGCCGCAGAACTCGCCGCGCGTATGCGTGCCAGGTTCTCCTCGGCGGTCAAGGCGGGGTCAGGCGCTACGTCGGACTTGGTGATCTTCTCGGCGTACGTGGCCTCGTTCTCGGCCTGGTCGATCCAGGTCACGGTGCCGTCGGCGATCGCCGGAAGCGCCGAGATGAGCAGTCCGGCACCGAGATCAGCGAGCTCGGCGGTCAGCTCGATGGCGCTCTTGGCATCGGACACCACGCTTTGCTGCAGGCAATAGGGTCCCGTGTCGAGACCCGCTTCCATTCGCATGATCGAGACACCGACCTCCGCATCTCCGGCGAGAATCGCCCGCTGTATGGGGGCGGCTCCGCGCCATCGGGGAAGTAGTGAAGCGTGCACGTTGATCGCCCCGAGTCTCGCGACTTCCAGCACGGGCTCAGGCAGGATCAACCCGTACGCGGCGACGCAGATGACGTCGGCCTCCGACCGCTCAAGCTCTCGCACGACTTCGGAGTCCCGAAGCGTCGACGGCTGCCGAACGGGGATTCCGAGTCTCACGGCGCGGCCTTGACCGCCGCCGGCCGCGGGTCGCCCCCTCGGCCGGATACGGCATCCGGACGCGTGTAGACCGCCACGACGTCATGCGCCAGCGCGAGCCTCTCAAGCGACGGCACGGCGAACTGAGGTGTCCCCATGAATACGACGCGCACGCGCTTCCCCTCGGGTCTGATGCACAAAGGTCGGTGTTCTAGATGCTGGTTTGACCGGGCTTCGCGCCGACCCGCTGCGCCTCCAGATACCGGCGAAGTGCCGCCTTGCGCTCTTCCGGCGTGGCACGATCGATCATCAGCACCCCGTCGAGATGGTCGATCTCGTGAAGGAGCAGTCGCGCATGGAGGCCTTCCGCCTGGATACGGACTCTTCTTCCGGTGAGCGTCTGCGCCTCGCACACCACGGTACACGAGCGCTCGATGGGAATCGTGATACCCGGCAACGAAAGGCATCCCTCATCGTCGAACTCGCACTCTTCACTCGACTCGACGATCTCGGGATTGCACAGCGCGACCACACCGCGGCTGTCCTCGTCGAGATCGTAGACGATCACGCGCTTGAGGACCCCGATCTGCGGAGCCGCCAGCCCGATGCCGGGAGCCTCATACATGGCCTGGGCCATCTTCCGGCACAGCTCCTTCAAGTCGCCGTCCGTCTCCGGATCGACCGGCTCGGCACGCTGCTTGAGAGCGGCATTGGGATGTGACAGTACTTCCATCGCGGTGCGCTTCCTTTGCCCGATCATCCGTCTTCCTGCATGTCAGTGCAGACAGCGGGACTGCGACTATCATACCAGCGCTGCACGGAGCCCGAGCAGCGTCGGCTGCTTCGTCGCCGTCAGAGCAGGTCGACCGCGTCCACGTCGATCGCGTGAGACACGAAGCGCTCACCGGGGAGCGCGCGTTCGACCTCCAGCACAGCCTGTGAGATCCGGGCACCGAGCGGCGCCTTCACCAGGATGTGCCAGCGCCAGACGCCCTTGAGCCGGGAGATGGGGGCCGGACTCGGGCCCAGAACCGACCACGTATCCGGGAGTGCTGCGACCAAGGCAGCGGACCACCGGTGCGCGCAGGCGGCGACGGCCGACTTGTCGGCGCCCCAGAAGAGGATGTTGGCGAGCCGGCCGAAAGGCGGGTACCCGAGAGCAGCGCGAACGCGCTCCTCCTCCTCGTAGAAGAGACGCGGTTCGTGCTGAGCGGCGGCCTGTATGGCCGGGTGTTCCGGCCAGTAGGTCTGCACGATCACGCGACCCTGCCGCTCGCCGCGCCCCGCACGGCCGGAGACCTGCTCGAGCAGCTGATACGTGCGTTCACCGGCCCTGAAGTCCGGCAGATGCAGCGTCGTATCGGCGTTGATCACGCCGACGAGCGTGACCTCGGGGTAGTCGAGCCCCTTGGCGATCATCTGAGTGCCGAGCAGAATGCCGGTGTCGAGCGCTTCGAACTGTGCCAACGCGCGCTCGTGACCGCCCTTGCCCTTGGTGGTGTCAGCGTCCATCCGAACGACGGCCATGCCAGGGAGGACGCCGGCCAATTCCGACTCCACGCGCTGCGTGCCGGCGCCGAACTGGCGCAGGTACGGACTGGCGCAGCGCGGACACGCCGGCGGCACCGGCCGTACCGCCCCACAGTGGTGACAAGCGAGCCGTGCTCCGACCTCGTGATAGGTCAACGAAGTGGAGCAGGAATCACATTCAGGGACGAAGCCACACTCGCGGCACAGAAGAAACGAAGCAAAGCCTCGGCGGTTGAGGAACAGGACGGCCTTCTCACCACGCTCGGCAACACCTTGTAGTTCCGAGACCAGCGGGCGCGAGAACATCGACCGGTGTCCGTCTGCGAACTCGGCCGTCATGTCCACGACGGTGACCGGAGGCAGCGGCCGGCCGGTGACACGCTCGGGGAGCGCCACGCGCGTCCATTCCCCGGACTCACAGCGCGCCAGCGCCTCCATCGAGGGGCTGGCGCTCCCGAGAACGAGCGTCGCGCCGGTGAGCCGTGCCATGCGGGCCGCCACCTCCCGCGCGTGGTAGCGCGGGGACGAAGACTGCTTGTAGGAGGACTCGTGCTCCTCGTCGATCACGATGAGGCCCAGGTCCTTGAACGGAGCGAACAGCGCCGATCTCGCACCGACGACGATCCGCGCCGCGCCGGTTCGCACGAGATCCCACTGGTCGTAGCGCTCCCCCGCCGCCAGTCGCGAGTGAAGCACGGCGACTTCGTCGCCGAACCGGGAGCGGAAGCGGCCGACCGTCTGGGGGGTCAGCGAGACCTCCGGCACCAGAACGCACGCCGAGCGACCGGCGGCCAGTACGTCCTCTATCGCGCGCAGGTAGACCTCGGTCTTGCCCGATCCGGTCACGCCGTCGACCACGACCACCGAGCCATCCCCGCGAGCATTCGCGGCAGCGATCGCGCGCAACGCCTCCTGTTGACCGGCGATCAGACGCGAGTGACGCGGAGCCGACCGCTCGCGAACGCGCGCCTCGCGCTGGCGTCGCCGTCTCGTCACGCTCACGGCCCCGGCAGCTTCAAGCGCCTTGAGCGCGCCGTTGACGGCCCCCAGGTCCGCCGAGAGTTCGGCGACCCGGACGGGACCCGCCTTCAGGGCGTCGAGTACCGCCCGTTGCGCGGTCGCCGTCCTGCGGGGAGCGTGAACCCGCCCCTCATCGGTGATCTCGGCCCAACGGTCGTCAACGGGGCCGACATCCGCCCGCTTGAGCGACCAGACAACCCCGTCCTCCCCATCGTGCCGCATGGCCTTCGGAGTGCCGCCGGGAGGAGTGAAGAGCCTCAACGATGCAGAGAGCGGGCAGGCATACTCTGAGGCGATCCATTCGGAGAGTTCGCTGGCGGTCTCTCGGAAGAACGGTCCGCCGAGCACGGCTGACAGCGGCTTGAGCTCGGCCCATGCGCTGTCGTTGCCCAGTCCGACCACGTAGCCGACCGCAGGACGGTTCGCGAAGTCGACGAGCACGCACGATCCAACCTCGACCTCCCCGACCGTCTCCGGTATCAGGTAGTCGAAAGGCCGGTCGATCTCTCTCGCGGGTATGTCTACGACGACCCTCGCGACGCGCACGTGCCCTCCAGTCCGCTGTCCGTCTTGCGGGCCAAGCATACCGAAGGCCGCCGACACGGACGTGCGTGCCGGCGGCCTTCGTCAGAAGCTGAGGGTGCGACTAGGCGGGTAGTCCGGCCGCTGCGGCGAGCGCCCCGGCGCGATCAGTGCGCTCCCACGTGAAGTCCTTGTCGGCACGGCCGAAGTGACCGTAGGCTGCCGTCTTGCGGTAGATCGGACGGCGCAGATCCAGATCGCGGATGATCGCACCCGGTCGAAGGTCGAAGGTGGCGAGGACCGCCTTCTCGATCTGCTCGACCGGTACGGTCTCCGTTCCGAACGTCTCGACCATGACCGACAGCGGGTGTGAGACGCCGATGGCGTAGGCGAGCTGGATCTCGCAACGGTCCGCAAGCCCCGCCGCAACGACCGTCTTGGCGACCCAACGCGCCGCGTAGGCCGCAGACCGGTCGACCTTGGTGCAGTCCTTGCCCGAGAACGCGCCTCCGCCGTGACGCCCCATGCCGCCGTAGGTGTCGACGATGATCTTGCGCCCGGTCAGTCCCGTGTCGCCCATGGGGCCACCGATCACAAACCGGCCGGTCGGGTTCACGTATATCTCGGCCTCGGCGTACTCGATGCCCTCTTCGTCGAAGACCGGCTTGATGACGTGCTCGATCAGGTCGGGGCGGAGCAGCATCTCGATGTCGACCCCATCGGCATGCTGGGTCGAGATCAGGATCTTCTCGACCGAGACGGGCTTGTCGTTGACGTACTTCACCGTGACTTGCGTCTTGCCGTCAGGGCGCAGGTAGTCCAGAACGTTGGCCTTGCGTACGGCGGTGAGCCGTTCGGCGAGGCGGTGCGCGAGATAGATGGGCATGGGCATGAGCGTCGAGGTCTCGTTGACCGCGTAGCCGAACATCATCCCCTGGTCGCCTGCGCCGACGAGATCGATCGGATCGACGCCTTCGCCGTGCTGGACCTCGAAGGACTCGTCCACACCCTGAGCGATGTCAGGGCTCTGCTCGTGGACGCCGATCAGAACGCCGCAGGTCTCGCCGTCGAAACCGTATTTCGCCCGGTTGTAGCCGATGTCCTTGACGACGCCGCGGACGATGGTGGGGATGTCGACGTAGCCGTGCGTCCGGATCTCGCCTCCGACCACGATCTGACCCGTGGTGGTGAAGCACTCGATAGCGCAGCGCACGTAGTCCGCCCTCGCTTCGCTGCCGGCTTCAGTGGAGAACCCCTCGGCGGCAAGCTCCGCCTCGCGTGCGATGATCGCGTCGAGCACGGCGTCTGATATCTGATCGCACATCTTGTCCGGGTGACCCTCGGTCACCGACTCGGACGTGAACAAGTACTCGCGTTCCGGCACAACTACCTCCTCTGATGCGGCCCGTCCAACGGGTCGACGTTGACGATGCGGGGCAACAAAAAAGGCCCCGCCTGGTCAGACAGGGACTTCGCTTGCGACCGCATGCCAGCGCGGCTGAAGCTCTTCCCTCATCTTCCAGGCCTGATACAGCCTGCCGAGATGTAGCACCTTTTCGTCACTTTCGACGCCGGTTGCCGGGGCTTCACAGGGCTCGGTCCCTCCACCCGCTGCAGCTGCTCTACAGCTGCCTCTCGATGAGCGCCCATACTCTAGCACCATCCATGCCGTGGGTGAAGGCTCCGGACGGGTATCATTGCCCAAAGTCCACGTGTCGTTTGAGAGGGATTCCGTGATTCTCAAGGGTCTGAACAAGGCGGTCTACGTAATCGAGGTCGCAGTTGCGTTTGCGCTCGTCATCATGACGATCTTGGCTGTCGTCACGCTGGGTGTTGAACTCTTCAACGTCATCACCGGCTTGCATCTCCTGCTGTCGGCGCAGTTCACGAGGTTGATCTCGACGATTCTCGAGGTCTTCATCCTGATCGAGCTCTTCCGGATCGCTGTCGCCTACATGACCCACCAGAACGTGTTGCCCACCGTTTTCGAGGCCGCATTGATCGCCGTCGCCCGGAAGTTCGTGGTCTTCGAGATTGCGAATCAGACGCTGCAAAGCGCGCTCGCCCTGTCGGCGCTCCTGCTTTCCGTCGCCGTATCATGGTGGCTTCTCGCGCGCACGAACGCATGTGACTACGGCCCCGCCGAACGCTTGTGATCTTCTTGGGAACGTCCGCGCGCCTCTGTCCGCAGTCGGCCTTCGCGCTACGCGCTACCATGTCTCGCTAAGGCACATCCGAACCACCGAGGAGATCTCACCGTGATCCCAGCTGTCCGCGTCAGATTCGCACCGAGTCCCACCGGCTTCCTGCACATCGGCGGAGCTCGAACCGCCCTCTACAACTGGGCGTTCGCACGGCGTCAGGGCGGCACCCTGGTGCTTCGCATCGAAGACACCGACCCCGAGCGTTCGACTGCCGAGAACACCGCCGCGATTCTCCGGGCGATGCGATGGATGGGCCTGGATTGGGACGAAGGTCCCGAGGTGGGCGGAGACCACGGCCCCTACTTCCAGACTCAGCGCTTCGAGCGGTACTCCGAGATTCTCGACAGACTCAAGGCCAAGGGCCACGCCTATCCGTGCTTCTGCAGCCCGGAGGTCCTCGAGGAGAAGCGCAACGCCGCGCGCGCGCGCGGCGGATTCGCGGGCTACGATCGCGCGTGCAGGTCGATTCCGGCCGAAGAGTCCCTGGCACGCGTCGCCGCCGGCGATCCGCACGTCTGGCGCTTGAAGGTCCCCGAAGATCGCGGCGACATCGTCTTCGTCGACGCCGTCCGTGGTGAGATGGTCTTTCCGCCCGACGCCGCGGACGACTTCGTCCTTGCCCGCACCGACGGATCCCCTACCTACAACTTCGCCGTCGTCGCTGATGATGTCGATATGGCGATCACGCACGTCATCCGTGGCGACGACCACCTCAGCAACACGCCCAAGCAGATCGTCGTCTACGAGGCCCTCGACCTACCGATCCCCGTGTTCGCCCACCTTTCGATGATCCTGGGAGCCGACGGCAAGCGGCTCTCCAAGCGTCACGGGGCAACGAGTGTCGAGGCCTATCGGGACCTCGGCTTCCTCCCCGAGGCGCTGCTGAACTACCTCGCCCTGCTCGGCTGGTCCCTCGACGGCGAGACGACCCTTATCGATGCGCCTACGCTGGTGGGGAACTTCTCGCTCGACCGCATCTCCAAGAACCCTGCGATCTTCGATGAGGAGAAGCTCGAGTGGATGAACGGTGTCTATATCCGCGAGATGCCTGCCGAGGAGTTCGTGGTGCGCATGCTGCCCTGGCTCGTCGACGCTGGCCTGAGTGACGCCGAGGACGTCGCTGCACGCCACGACTGGTTCCTGCGCCTCGCGCCGCTCGTCTCGGAACGGATCAAGCGCATGGACGAGATCGCCGACAAGGTCGCCTTCCTCTTCGCCGAGCCGGTCATCGATGACGCGGCGCGCGAGAAGGTGCTGACGAAGGAGGGCAGCGGGCGGGCGCTCTCGGCAGCTGCTGCCGCACTTGAGGACGTGGCCTGGATCAACCGCCGACATCGAGGGCGCTCTGCGCGATCTGCCCGAGCGACTCGAGCTCAAGGCCAAGGCCGTCTTCCAGGCCGTGCGCGTCGCAGCCACGGGCTCGACGGTGTCTCCCCCACTGTTCGAGTCGCTCGAACTCCTCGGGCGAGATGTCACACTCGCCCGGCTCAGAGCCGCACGGTCGCTGGCCGCCGAGTAGGCCGTGAACTGGTTCTCGGGCACTCTCGGCTAGGGTTGACACCCCCTGCGGGCGACCGTAACATACCTTCTCGCGCCGCGGCACGGGCGTGGATGTACAGGGGTATGGTGTAACTGGCAACACGTCGGATTCTGGTTCCGAAGAGTCTAGGTTCGAGCCCTAGTACCCCTGCCAGCACGGCCCGTTCGTCTAGCGGTTAGGACACCGCCCTCTCAAGGCGGAGATCACGGGTTCGAATCCCGTACGGGCTACCAGCTCACACCCCCTGTCCCGGGAATCCGGGGCAGGGGTTCTTCTTTCGGCGGTGTGCTATCCTCGGCGACCATGAGCACCCAAACACCATCCTCCCCCGAGCGCAGCGACTTCATCCGTGAGATCGTTGCCACTGATCTGGCCGACGGCCGGGTTCAGTCCGTGGTCACGCGCTTCCCGCCTGAGCCGAACGGCCACCTACATATCGGACACGCGAAGTCGATCTGCCTGAACTTCGGTATCGCCCAGGAGTTCGGTGGCCGATGCAACCTGCGCCTCGACGACACGAACCCCGTGAAGGAAGAACAGGCGTACGCGGACGCCATCCAGACCGACGTTCGGTGGCTTGGGTTCGACTGGGGCGAGCACCTGTACTTCGCCTCGGACTACTTCGAACAGCTCTACGAATGGGCGTGTCACTTGGTGCGGTCCGGCAAGGCGTACGTGGACGACCTCACCGCCGACGAGATACGCCGGTACCGTGGCACGCTCACGGAGCCCGGCAAAGAGAGCCCGTGGCGGGACCGTCCGGCGGACGAGAGCCTTGACCTCTTCGAGCGGATGCGTGCCGGCGAGTTCCCCAACGGCAGTCGCGTGTTGCGCGCGCGGATCGATATGACTTCGGGGAACATCAATCTGCGCGATCCGATCCTGTATCGAATCGTTCATGAGGAGCATCCGCGGACCGGCGACACGTGGTGCGTCTACCCGACCTATGACTTCGCGCACGGTCAATCAGACGCGATCGAGGGAATCACGCACTCCATCTGTACGCTGGAGTTCCAGGACCACCGCCCTCTCTACGAGTGGTTCATCGATAACCTCCCGGTTCCGTCGCAACCGCGGCAGTATGAGTTCGCACGGCTCAATCTGACTCACACCGTCCTCTCGAAGCGGACGCTCCTACGTCTCGTCAACGAGGGACACGTGCGTGGATGGGACGACCCACGCATGCCGACACTCTCCGGGCTGCGCCGGCGCGGCTTCCCTGCCGAGGGTATCCGCGACTTCGCAGCGATGATCGGAGTCGCCAAGTCCGACGGCGTGGTCGAGATCGAGATGTTCGAGCACGCCGTGAGAGACGTCCTCAACCACCGAGCCCTCCGGCGCTTCGCGGTCCTCAATCCTCTCAAGGTCGTCATTGAGAACTACCCTGAGGGACAGATCGAGGAGATGGAGGCGCTCAACAATCCGGAGGATCCCGAGGCAGGGAGCCGGAAGGTTCCCTTCACACGGGAGCTCTGGATCGAACGCGAGGACTTCATGGAGGATCCGCCCAAGAAGTTCTTCCGACTGGCTCCGGGCCGTGAGGTGCGGCTGCGCTCGGCGTACTTCGTCACCTGCAACGAGGTTGTGAAAGACGCTGCCGGTCACGTCGTCGAGCTTCGGTGCACCTACGATCCGGCCACGCGCGGCGGTTCCGCACCCGATGGCCGCCGTCCCAAAGCGACCCTCCACTGGGTGTCGGCCGCACACGGGGTGCCGGCCGAGGTGCGACTGTACGACCACCTCTTCAGCGACGCCTACCCGGGCGCCGGGGGCCGTGATCTCTTCGATGATCTTAATCCGGACTCCGAGACCGTCATGCGGGGCTGCATCGTGGAATCCGCCCTCGCCGACCTACCGCTCGGACAGACCGTTCAGTTCGAGCGGCTCGGCTACTTCTGTTCGGACCGCGACTCCGCCCCCGACGCCCTCGTGTTCAACCGAACGCTCACGCTCAAGGACACCTGGGCGAAGCTGCAGGCACAGGGTCGACAGGACTCCGCCTGACCCTCGGCCGGCGTAAGTTGCCTCTCGGCAGCGTGTGATTGAGACCCGTCTCAGACGGCCTGCCCGAGTTCGCGCTAGACTGTGCAGCGGAGTGGGCTGGACGGCCGCGCGTCTCGGCAACGGGGCGTGAGGAAAGTCCGGACTCCACAGGGCAGGGTGCCTGCTAACGGCAGGGCGGCGCGAGCCGACGGAAAGTGCCACAGAAAAGAAAACTCCCGGAGCGGTCCGCCGCCTCGGGAAAAGCTGAAACGGTGCGGTAAGAGCGCACCAGCGTCGCGGCAACGCGGCGGCTTGGCAAACCCCACCCGGAGCAAGGGCAAATAGGAGCGGTCAAGGCTGGCCCGGCCGGCGCTCGGGTATGCCCGCGCGAGGCCGACGGCGACGTCGGTCCCAGATAGATGGTCGTCCACGACAGGATCCGGCTTACAGGCCCACTCCACCCGGAAGCGAAACGGGCGGCCCTCACGACGAGGGCCGCCCGTTTGCACGGCGATCGATGAAGCTAGAGCGCGCGCAGCAGCACTGCCAGGCAGCAGCTACTTCCACTGGAAGGAAACGCAGTCCTTGGGTAGACGCTGATCCTTGTTGGGGCATGTGGCCTCGTACACGCAGTCGGCGCACACGTAGTCATCGAGGGACGACGGCTCTGCAGGGTCGTGTTCCGGCGCAGGCGCATCAGGCATCGCGACGGGCACGGTGATCGGGGCACCCGGATCGCTTTGAGTGGGGATGGGCTCGAGATCCGACAAGAACTCCGACTGGGCAGTCGATCCCACCTCAACTTCACTGGGGGTAGCTGGCGGCTCGACCGTCTCTACCGGTGAGGCGTCGATCACCGTGGCGATCTCAAGAGTCTCCGCGCTGGGGACCTCATCGTCGAGTGGCTCAGTGACCTCTTCCACCATCGGAGTCGCGGCGACGGGTGCCGCTTCCTCCAGCTGAGTCGCGGCGACCGGTGGCTCGAGATCAGCGACATCCAGGGGTGCTGAGGCGGAAGGCTCTTCAACGGCGGCATCCTCGACCGGCGCCGTCGCACCGAGCGGCGCGACGACCATCTCCTGTGCGGGTACGTCCGCAACGGACGGCTCTTCGACCGAAGCCGCGACCGCGGCCACGGCGGCAATCGCCACGTCGTCGGCTGGCGTCGGCGTGACATCCCATGGCCACTTGTGTCCGAGACGCGCCTTGCGGGGCGGCTTCGCTTCTTCGGGAGCCTCCGCCTGGGTCTGGGCCACAACCGCCTCCGCCGCCATCGCGGACGCGGTGCGCTCGAGCGCCTCGCGCAAGCCTCCGTCGTCCAACGCATCGTCGGGCTCGACCGGTTCGTCGGGCGAGGCCACAGCCGCAACTCCCGGAACCGGTATCTCAACGTCTTCGACCTGGTCCACAGCCGCACTCGGAACCACGTCATCCGGAACGGGCTCCGGCTCCGGCTCGAGTTCCATCGCCATCTCGGGAACCGGGTAGAACGTGTCGGCGACTGACGCGTCCTCGTCGGCCAGAACGGCCACACTCGTGGCATCCTCGGCTTCAGCGGCCGGTGCGACGTACGAGGCGAAGGCCTCGGCCTCCTCTACCGGGATGGGCTCCGGCTCGGGAGCGAGCAGCGGGGCCGCGACTTCGGGCTCCGGCTCAGCGATGAGCGGCCACGCGAAAGCGACCTCCGTAACGGGCTCAGGGGCGGTCAACGGCTCTTCGACGCGCACTGCCACGACCTCACCACCGGCAACGGCCTCGCTCTCCGCGGGGCGAACGAGCAGCACGGGGAGCGCCGCATCGATGTCGACGAGCAACACCTCTCCGTCCCACGCATCGAAACCCGGTTCGGAAGTCATTCGTGACAGCTCGGCCAGGGCCTCCTGTCGACCCGGCAACGCCGTCGGCGTGAGAAGGCGAAGTCCGTCGTGGTCGTCACGTGAGAGGAGAAAGAACGGCATGGCCTACCCCGTCTGTGGTCGATGCGAGTCCCGGAACCTGAGTGGTACCTGCACCTATCCTAGAACCGTGCGAGCGCGCGGGCAACCTATCTGCGCGAGCCCGTTGCGTCGGACTGTGACGGCGCGCACAAGTCCCGCATGGCTTTCAGGCGCGAAATGTTCACCTCATCCTTGACCGGCACCTCGCCGGGCATCTCAGTGCACGCACATACGCCTTCGAGTTGAGGCAGACACACCATCGCCTCGAAACCGGTAGGGCCGATGAGTCCGTCCCCGATCCAAGCATGACGGTCGCGCTTGGACCCGCGCTCGAACATGCAGTCGTTCGCGTGGATCAGGCCCAGCCGTGCAGGCCCGCAGCACTCGGTAAGACCCTCGATCACGGTCACCCATCCCTCTGCGGTGTCGAGGGGCATCCCGAAGGCGAAGGCGTGACAGGTGTCCAGACACACGCCCAGCTTCTCGACCGGCAACCCGGCCAGGTCGATGCAGTTGCCAAGCTCCTCGAAGGTCGACCCGAAGGTCCGGCCTGCTCCGGCAGTGTTCTCAAGCAGCAATCGAGTCGAATCAGCCGCCGGACCGGCCAGTTCGAACGCTCGGTTGACCGCGTCGGCAACCCGGTGGGCGGCAGCATCGGGATCGCCGAGCGGATCACTGCCGATGTGGGTGACCACGCCGGAGGCGCCGAGCAAGGCGCCGCGTACCAACTCGTCGGCGAGGGCAACGATTGACTTCTCGCGCAGCTCAGGTTCGGGCGTGGCGGGGTTGATGAGGTAGGCGGTATGAGTGAACAGCGGCCCGAAACCACGCTCGCAACCGCGCAGCGACGAAGGCTTCGGCCTTGGCAGGGTCGGGCAGCGGACCCCTCCACTGTCTGGGGCTCTTGGCGAAGATCTGCGCGCATTCGCAACCGACCTCGAACGCGTAGTCCAGGGCGCCTTCGTACCCGCCCGCAACCGAGATGTGTGCGCCGAAGAGCATGCCGAGTCTCCCTCGATCCTGACGGATGAACGCCGTACCGGCGCCGCTGCGTACGAGAGCCGGAGCACCCAGTGGCGGTACACTCGCAAGCATGACGCAAGAACGGCACAGCTGCGAGGAGCATCCGTGGGAAGGGCGTGCGATCCTGCACGTCGACCTCGATGCGTTCTTCGCCGCCGTCGAGCAGCTCGACCATCCCGAATGGCGCGGCAAGCCGGTCATCGTTGGCGGCGATCCGAGCCGCCGGGGCGTGGTGTCGACCTGCAGCTACGAGGCGCGCGCGTTCGGGGTGCGCTCGGCGATGTCGTCTGCCCGCGCGGCGCAGCTGTGCCCCGATGCGATCTGGACCCGGGGAAGCTTCGAGCGGTACCACGAGATCTCCTCGGCGGTGCGCGCGATCTTCGCCGACGAGAGCCCCCGGATGCAGCCGGTCTCCATCGACGAGGCGTATCTCGACGTGACCCCGGGCCGCTATTCCACCGAGCACCCCGTCGCGGTCGCCCGTCGCATCCGTGCACGCGTCGCCGAGCTGGGCGTCACCTGCTCGGTGGGGGTCTCGGCGAGCAAGTCGGTCGCGAAGATAGCGAGCGACCACGACAAGCCCGACGGGCTGACGGTGGTCTGCCCCGGCGAGGAGGCCGCGTTCCTCGCCCCGCTGCCGGTTCGTGCGATGCCCGGAATCGGACCTCGGACCGCCGAGCGCCTCGGCGAGCTCGGGCTCCGTACGCTCGGCGACGTCGCGGCCCTCGACGACACGACGGCACGACAGGTCCTGGGCAGTCACGGGACCGACCTCGTCGCGCGTGCCCGCGGTCTGGATGGACGTGAGGTCCACGACAACGCGGGCGTCAAGTCGGTCTCCAACGAGCGGACCTTCGCCACCGACGTGCGCACCCCCGACGGAGGTCGACGGCGCGCTCTCCGGGCTCGCCGCCAAGGTCGGCCAGCGGTTGAGGCGCAAGGGGCTGGCAGGCCGAACCGTGACCGTCAAGCTGCGCTTCTCGGACTTCACGACCAAGACCGTGCGCCGCACCGCTGCCGACCCCGATCGACGACGAACGCGTCTTCCTGCCCATCGCCGCGTGACCTGCTGCGTTCCGCTTGGTCGGCCGGGATCGGGCTGCGGCTGCTCGGCATCGGCGTTTCGGGCTTCGACGACAAGGTGGTGCAGCTCGACCTGCTCGCGAGCTCCTGCGGACGACGACACGGCCGTTGCGCGCCGAGCCCGCTCGCGAGGGGCTCGTCACGCGGGCTCGACGCAGTGCGAGCCGGTTCGGGGACGGTGCCGTCTCGTCAGGTCGCGAGTTCGCATCTCGACGCCCCCGATCCCGACCCTCAGGACGAGGGTCAGCCTGGCGTCCCCGAGTAGCTCGACTCCGTCAGGCCGGGCCGGTCCTCGGCAGCCTCCCAGCTCTCCTCCTCGGGCGCTCCCGCTCCGCCGAGCGACGGCCCCATCGGCCCGCTCGGCACGCCTCGGCGGAGCCGCACGCGCTCGCCGTCCTCGGCTCGCACCACGTACGGCTTCACGGTGTCGGCGACGATCGCCAGTCCGCGCTCGCAGTTGTTCTGGAGCGTGCCGTCGACCAGGTAGGCGCGGTGCTTGACGATCGTCTCCCCTGCCCGATCCAGCGCGTCCGCAGAACACGACGACGTCGAGCAGCCCGGTCGGGTCCTCGAGCGTGAGGAAGCACGTGCGCTTGCCCGAGCGCGTGCGCGGCGTCTGCGCCCGCTCGCGCACGCCGACCACCCGCACCCGCGTGCGGTCAGGCAGCGCGCGCAGGTCGCGCGCCCAGGTGACGCCGCGCGCCTCGAGGTCGCGCCGCGCCAGCGCGAGCGGGTGCGCGGTCAGCGAGAGCCCCGTGAGCTCGAGCTCCGCCGAGAGCCGCCGCGCCGCACTCCAGCCGCTGACGTGCGACGGGTCCTCGGGCGGGCGCGTGGGAGCGGGTGCGAGACACAGCGTGTCGTCGCCCGCCACGCCCTCGCGGGCGAGCACCGCCTTGACCTCGGGCAGCAGCGCGAGCAGCTCGTCGCGCGTGGGCGGCCGGCCCTCCTCGGTGATGCCGAGCCCGTCGAGCGCTCCGACGCGCACGAGCGACTCGGCCGGCAGCCGATCTCGGCACGCGTGCGGCGCAGGAAGTCGGCGAGGTCGCGGAAGGGCCGCACCGCCCGCTCGCGCTCGATGGCGCCGCAAGCAGCCGCTGCGGTCATCCGGTGCAGGTCGCGCAGGCCGACGCGGATCGCTCGGCCGTCGCGCTCGACGGTGTAGCGCGCACGCGACTCGTTGACGTGCGGCGGCAGGATCTCGATGCCGTGCCGGCGCGCGTCGTTGACCACGAGCCGCGGCGAGTAGAAGCCCATCGGCTCGTTGTTGAGGATGGCGGCGGCGAACTCGGCCGGGTAGTAGGTGCGCAGCCACGCGCTCGCGTAGCTCACCACCGCGAAACACGCCGCGTGCGCCTTGTTGAAGCCGTAGGCGGCGAAGCCCTCGAGCTGCCGGAAGACCTCCGCGGCGACCTCGTGCTCGACGCCGCGTCTCGGCGGCGCGCTCGCAGGAAGTGCCCGCGGATGCGCTCCATCTCCTCGCGGCTGCGGCCCTTGGTCATCGCGCGGCGCAGCGAGTCGGCCTCGGCGAGGTCGAAACCGGCGACCGCGCGGGCGACGAGCAGCACCTGCTCCTGGTAGACGATGACGCCGTAGGAGTCGGCGAGCACCTCGCGCATGCCCTCGTGCGGGACGTCGACCGGCTCGAGGCCGTGTCGGCGGCGGATGAACGGCGTGATCATCTCGGCTTCGAGCGGGCCGGGCCGGAACAGCGATATCTGCGCGATGATGTCCTCGAACGTGGAGGACTTCAGCCGCGTCGACAGGTTGCGCTGCCCGCTGCTCTCGAGCTGGAACATCCCGACCGTGTCCGCCGAGGCGATCATCTCGTAGACCCGCGGGTCGTCCTTGGGCAGGTCGAACGGCTCCGGCACCGCCGCTTCGCCCACCCGCGCCCGCGCCAGCTCGACCGCATCGCTGATCGCCGAGTGCATCCGCAGCCCCAGGATGTCCATCTTCACGAGGCCGAGCGCCTCGATGTCGTCCTTGTCGTACTGCGAGACGACCGTGCCCTTGGCCGCCCACTGCAGCGGCGTCCAGCTCGCGATCGGGTCGCGCGTGATGATGAAGCCGCCGAGATGCGTGCCCAGGTGCATCGGGCAGTCGGTCGAGCTGCTCGGCGAGGTCGAGGAGCATGCCCCACGTGCGCTCGTCGCGCAGCGGGTGGTGCGCGCACTCGGGATAGGTCGCGAGCACCTCGCGGATCTTGCGCGCACCCACCCACGGCAGGTGCCGCGAGAGCCGGTTGACCTCGGCGATCGGCAGCCCGAACGCTTCGCGCGACCACGCGCACCGCGCTGCGCGCGGTCATCGTGTTGACGGTCGCCACCATCGCGACGTGCTCGTGAGCCGAACCGCTTGTAGATGAAGTCGATGATCTCGTCTCGGCGGGCGGAGTCGAAGTCGACGTCGATGTCGGGCATCTGGCGGCGCTCGGGGTTCAGGAACCGCTCGAAGAGCAGGTCGTGGGCGACCGGGTCGGCGTCGGTGATGCCGAGCGCGTAGCTCACGATGGAGTCGCCCGCGCTCCCCCGCCCCGAACAGCGGATGCCGCTTGCGACTTGGCGTGGTCGACGATCTCCTTGACCACCAGGAAGTACTCCGAGAACCCCATCGAGTCGATGAGCGAGAGCTCGTGCTGGAGCCGCGAGATCGCCCCGGGAGTCATCGGCTGGTAGCGGTGCTCGAGACCGCGCCACGACGCCTTCGCGAGCACCGAGTACGGCGTCTCCCCGCGCGGGATGTCGGCGCCGGGAAGTGGAACTGCCCGAGCGGCAGCTCGAGCTGGCACTTCGCCGCGATCTCGAGCGTGGCGTCGCACGCGCGCGGTAGCCCCTCGAACAGGGCGCGCATCTCGGACGCCGGCTTGAGCCACAGCTCGGCGTTGGGCCGGTCGTACGGTCCCGGCAGTCCATGCGCGCACCCGCCGAGGAGAGCACGTCGTGGAGCCGGTGGTCCTCGGAGCGCAGGTAGTGGACGTTGTTGGTGGCCACCACCGGCAGCCCGAGCTCGTCGGCGAGCGTCGTCAGCCCGCCCACGAGCCGCGGGCCGTCGGAGGTCAGCGGGTGCATGAGCTCGACGTAGAAGTCGCCGGGCGCAAAGCACGCCGAGAGCCGCCGAAGCGCTTCTCGGGCGCGCCCCGGAGCGCGCGCGAGCACCGCGCACGCCGCCTCGCCGTTCCGGCAGCCCGACAGCGCGATGAGCCCCTCGGCGTGGGTCTCGAGATCGCGCAAGCGTCACGATGCTCGGCTCGTGCGGGCCTCGCAGATGGGTCTTCGAGAGCAGCCGGCACAGGTTGCGGTAGCCCTCGAAGTCGCGGCAGAGCAGCGTGAGGTGGTGCCCCGATGCCGACGCGCGTCCGAAGCCCACGCTCGCCGGCAGCACGAAGGCGCCGCTCGGGCGGCAGGTCGGCCTCGCTCCCCGAGGATGCCGGCCGTCTCGACGACGACCTCGCATCCGATGATCGGCCTGATCCCCGCCGCCTGGCACGCCTGGTAGAACCGGATGGCTCCCGAAAGCCCCTGATGGTCGGTGAGCGCGAGCGCGGGCATCTCGAGTTCGGCCGCACGGGCGACGAGCGCCGGGAGCGGAGCCGCGCCGTCCATGAAACTGAACTGCGAATGAACGTGAAGGTGCACGAATCCGGATGACATCTCAGGACCCGGCCTAGTCCTGGATGCCGATGAGAAGCCAGCTCGCGCTTCTGCGGTCGTAGGCGAGGTCGTAGACGCCTCCGCGCGCCAGACACCCGCCAGAATCGCCGAGACACCCTCTTGCGGGGATCCCACCACGAACGTTCGGTGGCCCAGACCTGCACGATCGCGTCGATGCGATAGACGCGGCCTTCTCGGGTGAACGCGGTCGGGTAGCGGCGCTCGGGGTCCCAGGCGACCTCGACGGGTTCCTCGGCGCGTTTCACAGCACCCGAGCCGTCTTTGCGGGTCAGATCGGAAGCACGTACGATCCAGGGACTGGCGAGCAGCTCCACGATCACGGGCATACGGCTGCGCGTGCCCCCGAAGAGCTCGAGTGGCTGGCCGGCGCTGGTCGCAGTGAAGCGTTTGATGGCGGAGTTGCGACCCACGGTACCCTCGGCTCCCCGGTCGTCTCGGTACGTACTGCCGAGAACCTCCGGCGCCTCTCAGTATACGAACATATGTTCGATACCGCAAGCTGCCGAGCTAGACGAGGGCGACCGTCACGAGTGCGGCGATCTCACGCGAGAGGGCGGTCCGAACCCCCTTGACGTCGACGGTGACGGGTCCCTGGAACGGGGCGGCCTCCACGACAGTGACGTTCTCTCCGGGACGAAGCCCCAGTGATCCCAGGTATCCCAAGACGTGGTCGCCGTTGTCCGACACACGCAGAACACAGGCATCCGCGCCGACGGGAATGTCACAGAGGGGTTGGCCGGGCTCCTCGGCGGAAACGGAACCGTCCGCCGCGGGAATGGGATGGCCGTGAGGACACGACGTCGGATTGTCGAGGAACTTCTCGAGCGCGACCACAACGCGCGGCGAAAGCGCATGCTCGAGAAGACACGCCTCCTCGTGGGCGATGTCCCATTCCAGACCCAGGGTGTCGACGAGGAACGACTCGGCCACCCGATGCCGCCTCAGGATGTCGATGGCCCGCTCGCGGCCAACGGGCGTGAGGACAACGCTGGTCCCCTCGCGAACAACGAATCCTTGGGCCTCCAGACGACGGAGTGTCGCGGTGACGGTGGGACCCGACACCCCGACGGCCTCGGCGATCTGGGTCGGCCTGACCGACGCCTCATCGGAGGAGAGCCGGTAGATGGATTCCAGGTATTCCTCGAGAGTCGCAGTAGGCATGACGGCCCTCCTCGGGGCGCACGCGTGGAGTTCGTATCGGCTAAGTCTAGGCTTCCCGACCGGTCGGTGCAACCATCTCGCGCCCTGAAGAACCGCAGCGAGTCAGGAAACCGCTTATCGTGACTCTAGAATCGTTTATCGACCATATACAACCGTTCGTCACGAAGTCTGACGAATCCCGAAAACACCGTTGACACCCCATAGCGATGTGGGTACAGTCTGTCTTGTCCCGAGAGGTCGGACGCAGCGGACTCCGAAAGACGGCGTACCAGTAGCTGCCGGAGAGGGTACCGAGGAAGGCGACGAACCGTGAGGTGGTTCGCCGGAGACGGATACCAGCGAAGGTAAGAAATGGGAAGCCGGTGCGGTAGGAGGATCCCGTGGGCGAGGTCTCTCGGGACACTTGTGTTCTCAGACGCGGAAGCGCGCTCCCCGCCCCTGGTTCGCGCAGGCTCTACGGGCGATACACGAGCTTCGCGATCGGTGACTCCCACACGGCGACCTCGACAACGCTCACCCGACGGTCGACCGTGTCCGCGAGGCGCTCGTAGATGACCCGCGCGAGGTTCTCGGCGGTCGGAGTGATCGCGTCGAACGGCGGGACATCGTTGAGGTAGGCGTGGTCGTAGTCGGCCAGGACCGAGTTCAGGTCCTCCTTGAGCGACTTGAAGTCGTAGACGATCCCGATCTCGTCCAGCTTCTCCCCCGCGACCGTCACTTCGACGTCCCAGTGTGGCCGTGAGCTTGCGGCACTCGCCGGGATAGCCGCGCAGCGCGTGCGCCGCATCGAAGTGTGACTTGACCGTGAGTTCGTACATGCGCCGGCTCCCTCGCGCTAGAAGAGTGCGTCTTGCGTGCTGCCTCCCGGCCCGCAGGCAGGATCTCCCACCGTGGCCAGCCCGTCCATCGCCTCGTTGGCCATGGCGTCGGCCTCGGCGTTCTGTTCTCGGCGAACGTGGACGACTCGTTGGGTCTTGAACGACCTGAGCAGCTCAAGGGTCCTGAGGAACAGCGGCTTGAGCCCCTCGTTCTTCACCCGGTACTGGCCGTTGATCTGCTTGACCAGCAACTCGCTGTCCGCGTACACCGTGACCTCCGAGAACCCCAGGGCCGAAACGTTCTCCAGTCCCCAGATCATGCGCCTCGTACTCGGCGACGTTGTTGGTCTGCGAGCCCAGGAACCGGCCACCTCGGCAGATGATCTCGCCATCCCGCTCGATGACGAATCCGGCGCCTGCCGGGCCGGGGTTCCCGCGCGAGCCGCCGTCGGTTCGAAGTACCGCGCCGCTCACTCGTCACCCGTCCGAACGACGATCAGCCGATGGCAGTGCGGGCAGACGGCGACGTCGGGACCTGCCAGAAGCTCGCTGATCCGCTCGGCGGGCAGCGACATGCGGCACGCCGAGCACGTGTCGCCGTCGAGGCGGCCGACGCCCACGCCGCCCTTGCTCTCCCGAGCGGCCTCGTAGTCGGCCAGTGTCGCAGCGTCGAGCGCGGCGGCAAGGGCCGAGCGCTCGGCCTCGAAGCCGGCGATCTCGTGCCTGCAGCGCGCCTCCGACCGACTTGAACTGCTCGATGGCGGCGGCCTCCTTCTCGTGAGCTGCTCGAGTGCCGCGTCGATGGTCGCCGTCTGTGCGGTGGCCTTCTCGACCCGGTCCATCAGCCCCAGCGACTCCATCTCCAGCTTGTCGCGACGCCGCCTCAGTCCGTCCATCTCACGTGTGAGAGCGGCGACCTGACGGTGGTCGGCGGTCGTCATGACCTTGGCCTGCTCGGAGTCGATCTTGGCCGTGAGGCTCTCGATCTCGTCCTGATGCGCCTTCAGGTCGGAGTTGAGCTTGCCCACCAGCAGCTCGGCCTTGTGGCGCAGCGCCGAGACGTCGCGCAGCTTGTGCCGTACGTCGAGGATCGCCTGCCTCTCCGGCAGCTCCTCAAGACGCTTCCTGGCGCGGAGGATCTCAAGGTCGAGCCTCTGGAGTTCGAGCAGCGAAGCTGCCTGGTTCATGCGGTCTCCTCTACGGTGTCCACCAGCCCGGAGTGGCCGGGAGGACGTGCACGGCACTCTGATCGAGCCCGGGCGTGAGGCGGACGGCGTCCTCGAGCAGGCTGACGAGCGGCCACTCGGAAACGTCATGGCCGAGCTCCACGACCGCGAGTCCGTTCTCGGCGGCGTCCAGGGCGTCATGATAGCGCACCTCACCCGCGACAAGAGCCTGGGCGCCGGCCGCGATGACGTCGCCGATGAGGGAACCGGCCGAGCCGGTCGCCGTGACGACGCGCGAGAGCGTGGTCTCGGGCGCACCCCACACCACCGGCGTGACATCGAAGGCACTCGACGCAAGCGCCACAAGTCCTCGAAGGGTGAGACCCTCCGGGGCGGAGCACAGGGTGCCCATGCGAGCGCTGGAGCGCGCGATCTCGACGTCGGCCGCGACGATGAGCGGTTCCTCGTAGGGATGCGCGGCTCGAGCTGCCGCTACCACTCCACGGGCCCGGCTGCGCGGCGAGACCATCTCGACCCTGACTTCGACCGCAGACGACGCCACGCCCGGAGCGCCCTCGAACGGCCGCGCGTCGGACGAAGGCGTGAACGAGCCACGCCCCTCCGCGGAGGTGAAGCTGCACCGTGAGTACTCGCCGAGACGCCCTGCTCCGGCACCGGCCATGGCCTGAGCGACGGACTCGGCCGAGGCAGTCGGGGCGAACACCGTCACCAGCGTCATCGGCATGGTCGAACGCTCGACGGGCCGAAGCGGCTCCAAGCCGAGCGCAGACGGCAGCAGCAAACCGGCGGCAGGGGCGCGATCCAGGTTGGTGTGGGCGTTGATCAGCGCCACACCCGAATCCATCGCAGAGAACACGACCCCGGCGGACCCCCTCCCCGGGGTGAGCCACTCGGGAGACTTCAGGAACGCGGGATGGTGCGTGGCCAGCACGTTGCATCCCTGCTCCGCCGCAGCGTGAACCGCCCGCCTGGTCGGATCGAGCGCGAGCATCACACCCGTGACCTCGCGCTCAGGGTCACCGGCGAGCAGCCCGCCGCGGTCCCACTCTTCGGCCCACTCGGGGGGAAACGCCCGAGCTATGGCGCGTTCGACGTCGCCGACCGTGGCACGACTCATAGCGCGATCGCCCTCCAACCACCTGATTCGTCGGGAAACGCGACACTGCGGTACCCCGCGTCCAGCATCGCGTCGTAGGCGGCGTCGATCTGCATACCGACTTCCTGAGGCGCGTGCGCGTCCGAACCGACGGTCGCGGGAACGCCCGCGGCGCAGAACGCCGTCAGAAGCTCCGGACCGGGGTAGAGTTCGGCGATGGGCTTGCGTAGACCCGCGGTCGAGACCTCGATCAAGACGCCGGTCTCGGCGGCGACCCGCGCTGCCTCGGCGTAGAGTTCCCGCCGGTCGAACGAGGGCAGATGGCCGAACTTCTTGACCAGGTCAGGATGGGCCATGACGTCGAACAGACCGGTGCGACAAGCGTCACACCACGTGGAGAAGTACTCCTCCCACGCGCGGTCGACGCTGCGAGACTCCCACGACTCGATCGTGTTCGGATCGTCGAACGTCCAACCACCGAGCAGATGCACGGAGCCCAGAACGACGCTCGCACCATCCGAGCGCCGTGTCGCATCCCGCAACGTGGCGCGCACTTCGTCCATGCGGTCCGGAAGGTAGTCTGCCTCGACCCCGGTGACCATCTCGAGCTCGGGATAGCGGTTGCGTGCCAGGTCCACTTCGAGGAGGTACTCCTCCAGATCACATGCCGGCATCGAGACCCTGTTCTGCGGATCCATCCCGTCCGGCAACGGCAAGTGCTCTGTCATCACCATGCCCACCAGTCCACGCTCCACGGCCATGCGCGCGTAGTCGTCGACGGTTCCCTCGGCATGGCCGCATCGTTCCGTGTGAATGTGGCAGTCGATCAGCTCGCGCATGTGACCGTCCCTCCGCCGATGACGAGGTCCTGCGAATAGCATACGACAGCCTGCCCGGGAGCCACGCCGTGGATCGGTTCGGCGAACGTCACACTCAGCCGGCCGTCCGAGAACGCCGCACAGGCCGCCTGGGCCGGCATGCGATACCGGATCATGGCTTCGACGTGCTGGTCGGACTCACCGCGCCATACGACCTCTGCGGCCTCGACGTGCGTGACCGCGAGCTCGTCCCATCCGCCCACTACGATCCGGTTGCGCTTCGCGTCTACGGCCAGCACGTAGAGCGGCGTTGCCGCCGAGACCCCCAGCCCCTTGCGCTGCCCCACCGTGTAGCCGGCGATTCCCGAGTGTCGGCCCACCACGTCCCCGCGGCTGGTCGACGATCTCCCCGGGGATCAGCGCCTCGGGATGCCGCTCCCCTACGACCTGCGCGTGCTGTCCCGCCGAGGCGAAACAGACCTCCTGGCTGTCGGGCTTCTCGGCGACGTGGAGTCCCATCCGCTCGGCGATGGCCCTGACCGCCGGCTTCTCGAGCTCACCGACGGGGAACAGCACGTGGTCGAGTTGGGTGGGCGTGAGCCGGTACAGGAAGTAGGACTGGTCCTTGGCCGGATCGATGCCGCGCGCGAGCCACGGGATGCCGTCGGTGTCACGGACGACTCGCGCGTAGTGCCCGGTCGCAAGGAACTCGGCACCCTGAACAGACACCCGCGCGAGCAGGTCGGAGAACTTCAGGCGGTCGTTGCACACGATGCACGGGTTAGGCGTACGGCCCCGCGCGTAGGCAGACGCGAACTCCGACACCACCTGGGACTCGAACGCGTCCCGGAAGTTCAGCGTGTAGTGGGCGATGCCGAGCAGGTCGCACACGCGGCGGGCATCGCGAACGGCCGCCACCGAGCAGCAGCCGCCCTCGATGTCGCCGGAGGGCCACAGTTGCATCGTGACACCCGTGACGTCGTGGCCCTGCTCGATCAGAAGCGCCGCAGCGACGCTTGAGTCGACCCCGCCGCTCATCGCCACGAAGACGCGCGCCAAGCTACTTCAGCCCCGTTCGCGTCGCCGTGCCGGTGCGAGACACGGGCGCCTACTCGTCGTCGTCGTGATGATGGTCCTCGTCGGCGTGCGGATCGAAGTTCGGGTCCGCCGACTTGACCTCGCCGGCGATCGGCTCGCGGCCGTGCTTGACCAGGTAGTCATCCACGGCGACCTTCAGACCATCGGTGGCGAGCACCGAGCAGTGCATCTTCGCCGGCGGAAGTCCGCCCAGCTCGTCCGCGACCTGCTGCTTGGTGATCGCGGCGGCCTCCTCCAGCGTCATGCCCTTCGCCATCTCGGTGACGATCGACGACGTGGCGATGGCAGCGCCGCACCCGAGGGTCTGGAACATGATGTCGTTGATGTGCTCGGTCTCGTCGACCTTGATCGTGATCTTCATGATGTCGCCGCATACAGGGTTGCCGACCTCTCCCACGCCGTCGGCGTCTTCGATGACACCCACGTTGCGCGGGTTGTTGAAGTGGTCCATGACCTTGTCGGAATACAGCACGCGAACTCTCCTTCTGACGTGACGGGCGGGACTACTTGGAGCCGAACATCCTCTCGTACACCGGCGACATCGCCCTGAGACGCTCGACGATCGGCGGGAAGACCTCGAGGAAGTAGTCGATGTCTGACTCGGTGGTGAACCTGCCAAGCGAGATGCGCAGCGAGCCGTGCGCGATCTCCGGAGGGCAGCCGATCGAGAGCAGCACGTGGCTCGGCTCGAGCGAGCCCGACGAGCACGCCGAGCCGGTCGACACCGCGATGCCCTTGTTGTCGAGCTGCAGCAGCATCGCTTCGCCCTCGACTCCGTTGATGAGCAGCGACGCGATGTGCGGCAACCTCGGGTCGCCTGAGCCGCGGTGACCTGCGTGTTCTCGAGCGCCGACGTGACTCCGTCGATGATCCTGTCGCGCAGCGCGGTCAGCCGCGGGATCTCAGTCGGCTGCTCGTCGAGCATGATCTCGAGCGCTCGTGCGAATCCGACGGCACCCGGCGTGTTCTGCGTGCCGGACCGCTTCTTGGACTCCTGGCCGCCGCCCGCGCAGGAGCGGGGCGAACGGGGTGCGCTTCTTCAGGTAGAGCGCGCCGAAGCCCTTGGGACCGTAGATCTTGTGGCTGGAGAACGACGCCGCGTCAACGCCAAGGGCGTGAACGTCGAACGGGATCTTGCCGAGCGTCTGCGCGGCGTCGGTGTGCATGAGCGCGCCACCCTCGTGCGCGATCTCCGCGAGCTCGGCGATCGGGTTGACCGTGCCGATCTCGTTGTTGCCGTGCATGACCGAGACGAGCTTGGTGTTCGGTCGCATCGCCTCCCGCAGATCGTCCGGGTGGATGTGACCGTCCTGCGCGGCTTGAGCACCGTGAGTTCATGGCCCGCTTGCCGAGCTGCTCGGCCGGCTCGAGGATGGCGTGGTGCTCGAAGGAGGAGACGATCAGGTGCGCGCCACCTTGGGGCGCTATCCGTGCGAGCGATGCCGAAGAGCGCGGTGTTGTCGGACTCCGTTCCGCCGCTCGTGAAGATGACTTCGCCGGGACTCTCGGCGCCGATGCCCGCCGCTACCGTCTCGCGAGCCTGCTCCAGTGCGCGGTAGGCGTCGCGGCCCAAGGCGTAGAGGGAGTTGGGATTGCCGAAACTGCTCGCGTGAAGAACGGCAGCATCGCGTCGAGCACACGCGCATCGACGGGCGTGGTGGCTGCGTAGTCGAAGTAGATGGTGTCCATTGCGGGCCTCTCCCCTAGCTTCCGGTGGCGCTCGCGCGCCGGTCGAATGTCTCTTGCGTACCCGCGAGCGAGTCCAGCGTCGTTGTCGCGAACACCTCTCTCAAGGCGTGTGTGGCACGCGCCCACACCGGAGCCGCCGCGCACGATGCGCTCTTGCCGCATCCGCTCTCACGCTCCTGGTCGCACACGCTCGACTGCAGCGGTCCTTCGAGTGCCTCGACGACATCGAGCACGGTGATCTCGGCCGGTGGTCGCGTCAGTGCGAATCCGCCCCGTGCGCCGCGCACAGCGGTGACGATACCCGCGCGCCTCAGTGACACGAAGAGCTGCTCCAGGAAACGCGGCGGGATGCCGCGGCGCTCTGCGATCTCGCGGGCGCTGACGGGCCCCGTACCGTAGGTGCAGGCGAGGTCGATCACCGCGAGCACCCCGTACTCGCTCTTCGCCGTCAGTCGCATGCTCGCCTCGCCTTCGCTGAATCAATCCCTACCGTATTCGGTAATGATTGAATCATACCCCGCTGCGACGCTCTGTCAACCGCCGAGCGCAGAGCAGTCCGGCTTTGGGACAGCGACGTTGCGTCGCCATTCGGATCCGCGCAGCGAGGCACCATGTCCGGACGTCGCGCCCGTCCCCTCATGCGTCCCCTTCGGTAGCGTCAGCTGACCACCGGCGCACCACTTTGTGCCGTCCGTCGAATCGAGCGGATGTTCGGTTGTCTCCCCCGGGACCTATCGCGTACGATGACTCCCCCGCCTCTCCGGAGGCGCCCTGTACGGGGAACAGGGTCCATGGTTGACAGCCACGGGGTGGCGAGAACCCACTGAACCCGAAGCGAGGCCCGACCGCCATACGGCGACCGGGCCTCGGCTGCATTCTGGAGCTGTTGGCCGAGCTGGCGAACGGACTTGAGATCAGCCCATCGCCTTGACGAGGTTGGCCATCTCGATGGCGGCCTCGGCCGCTTCCCAGCCCTTGTTGCCGGCCTTCGTACCAGCGCGCTCGACTGCCTGATCGATCGTGTCAGCGGTGATGACGCCGAACATGACCGGCACGCCGGTATCGAGAGTCACCTTCGCCACGCCCTTGCTCACCTCAGCCGAGACGTACTCGAAGTGCGGTGTGCCGCCTCGGATGACGACACCCAGCGCGATGACCGCGTCGTAGCGGCCCGAGGTCGCCAACTTGCCGGCGACGAGCGGGATCTCGAACGCGCCGGGCACCCATGCGACGTCGATGTCGGACTCCGACGGCGCCGTGGCGGACCAGCGCGTCCATGGCACCTGAGAGCAGACGGCTCGAGAGCAGTTCGTTGAACCGGGCGACGACGATGCCGAACCTTGCCCCGGTCGCGATCAGGTTTCCTTCGTAGGTGCTCATGCTATGAGACCCCCTTCTTCTCGGTCGCGTCTTCGCCCAGTGTGAGCGTGTGCGACATCTTGTCCTTCTTGGTCGTGAGATACCGGATGTTGGCGTCACACGATTCGACCTCGAGCGGTATCTGCTCGGTGATCTTGAGACCGTAGCCTTCGAGCCCGACGATCTTGCGCGGGTTGTTGGTCATCAACCGCAAGGAGCGCAGTCCGAGGTCGCAGAGGATCTGGGCGCCGATTCCGTAGTCGCGCAGATCGGCCGGGAATCCCAGGGCCTCGTTCGCCTCGACCGTGTCAGCGCCCGCTTCCTGGAGTTCGTACGCTCTCAGCTTGTTCGCCAGCCCGATTCCACGCCCCTCGTGGCCCACGATGTAGAGGATGACCCCGCGGCCCTCCGCCTGCACGCGTCGCATGGCCTCCTCGAGCTGCGCTCCGCAGTCACAGCGCAGCGAATGGAACACGTCGCCGGTCAGGCACTCCGAGTGCACACGAACGAGCACGTCGTCCTGGCCCTCGACGTCACCGACCACCAGCGCCATGTGCGTGCGGTCGTCCACCAGGCTGCGAAACCCGTAGCCGACGAACTCGCCGAAGCGCGTGGGGAGCTTGACCTTGGACTCCTGCACCACGAGCCGCTCGGTACGCCGGCGATACCGGATGAGGTCGGCGACCGTGATCATCTTCAAGCCGTGCTCGGCCGCGAAGGCCTCGAGTTGGGGGCGGCGGGCCATGGTCCCATCGTCGTTCATGATCTCGCAGATCACGCCTGCGGGAACCAGTCCCGCGAGCCGGGCGAGGTCGACAGCCGCCTCCGTGTGACCGGCACGCTCGAGCACGCCGCCGGGCCGGGCGCGGAGGGGGAACACATGCCCCGGCATCGAGATGTCCTCGGGGCGAGCGTCCTCGGAGATCGCGGTGGTGATGGTGACCGCCCGATCGGAGGCCGAGATGCCCGTCGTGATCTTGCCCTTGGCGCCGATGGAGCAGTGAAACGCCGTCCCCTGCTCTGAGGTGTTCTCGTCGGCCATCGGCGGTATGCCGAGCGAATCCAGACGCGTCCCGGTCATCGGCATGCAGATCAGCCCGCGCCCGTAGCGCGCCATGAAGTTGACGGCCTCGGGCGTGACCTTCTCGGCGGCCATCACCAGGTCGCCCTCGTTCTCGCGGTCCTCGTCGTCGACCACGATGAGCATCCGGCCGGCAGCGATCTCGGCGATTCCCACTTCGATCGCCGAGAACGGAGGATGTGCTCCGCCTGCGTTCATCGCGCTCACTTCCCGTCCGCGAAGTCGCGGAGCATGTCGCCGAGCCCTCGCCGTTTGGTGTCGAACGAAGGGTCACTACCTCCGGCGTACAGCTCGAAGAAGTGCCGCACGTACTTGGCCATGACGTCGACTTCGACGTTGACCGGAGCCCCTATCGGCTTGTCCTTGAGCGTCGTGACTTCTTCGGTCAGGGGCACCACCGCCGCAGCGAAGCTCTCGCCCCTGATCTGCGCGACCGTCAGCGAGATGCCGTCGACGGCGACCGACCCCTTGGCGACTATGTAGTCCATCAGGACCGCCGGAACCTGGAACTGGTAGATCGTCGAGTTGCCCGACGGGTGCCTCATGAGCAACTTCCCGACGCCCTCGATGTGCCCGGTCACCATGTGACCGCCGAGCCGGTCGGAAAGCCTGAGCGCGCGCTCCAGATTGACCTTGCTGCCCTGCCGCAAGCCCCCCAGCGTGGTCTTGGAGATGGTCTCCTCGCTCACGTCGGCCACGAAGGCGCCCCTCTGGAACTGGGACACCGTCAGACACGCCCCATCGACGGCGACGGAATCACCAAGGGCCATGTCGCGGCCGAACTCCGGGGCGTACACCTGAAGGCGCGCGCCGCCGTTGGCCCTCTCGATGTGCGTGACGATGCCCTGCGTCTCGATCAGTCCTGTGAACATCTGCTCCCGTTCCCTCTCTCCTACGCGCGCGGCGATTCCAAAGGTCGCCACGCGGTGACAGACACGTCTGAGACGATACCCGCTTCGTGCGGCCTCATGCGGCCGATGATGGCGTCGCCGCGCCGGTCAGGGGCCCCGGTGAACAGAGGCGGCGCGTCCGCTCCCGCACATCCACCTGAGGTGACCGTGACCAACTGGTCGAGCACCCCGGCTTCCCAGGCAGCGGTGAAGAGTCGCGGTCCCGGTTCGAGCAGTACCTCGTCGAGACCCAGATCGCCCAGCGCCCGCAGCGCGTCGCCGAGGCCCGAGCCGCCTGTCCGGTGCACCGCTGCACCCGCGAACGACTCCCCCAGCGCCGGAGCGCCGGAGCCCACAACGAGCACCTTGGTCTCGGCGAGCCCGTCGGTGAACAGGGCGGCATCGAGCGGAGGAAGCGACTCGCGCACGAGGACGACTCGAAGCGGCTGGCGAGATGCGAGGTGGCCATCGGCGCCTCTCACCGTCAGGGCGGGGTCGTCGGCGCTCACGGTCGAAGCCGATACGAGCACGGCATCGGCGGCTGATCGCAGGAGCCGAGTGACCTCGGCTCCCGACGCACCGGTGATGGCGGCGCGATCGCCCGCTCGAAAGGCCCCGTGGGCGTCGAGCGACAGTGCGAGCTTCGCCGTGACAAAGGGGATGCCCACCGCGATACGCTTGAGCCACCCTTCGACCAGCGCCATGAACGGCTCGGGGTCGTGGGCGAACTCGACCTGGATGCCAGCGGCGCGGAGCCGCTTCGCCCCGTCCGCCGAACCCGGGTTCGGGTCGCGCATCCCGATGATCACCCGCGCCGGGCCGGCAGCGATGAGCGCGTCGGCGCAGGGAGGGGTCTTGCCGAAGTGGCTGCACGGTTCGAGCGTCACGTACACGTCGGCGCCGCGTGCCTCAGGACCTGCCTCGCGAAGCGCGAACACCTCCGCGTGAGGGTCTCCAGCGCGCGGATGGAAGCCTTCGCCCACGATCCTGCCGTCTTTCACTATCACGCAGCCGACCACCGGATTGGGCGCCGTCGAGCCGCGTCCGCGCTCGGCGAGCGTGACTGCGCGTGACAGGAACGGGTCCTGGACCCGAGATGCGACGTCTGAGAACAGACGCACGAAAGGCGACCTTCCTTCTCCCATCCGGACTCTAACCGTCGGCCCCGGAATCACACCGGGTCGGCCCCATGTATGGGGTTCGCGGGCTGTCACCGCCGGTGGGGAATCTCACCCCGCCCTGAAGAAAGCGTGCTCAGTATAGCGCACCGCGGCCACCGGGGTCCTTGTCGGTCCCCAAAGGCGACGATGGAACCTTCAGGAGATGGCAGCCAGCGCCGCGGCCCGGATCTCTGCGATGGCGGCGGCGGGATCCTTTGCGCCGTAGACGGCGTTGCCGGCGACGAGGCTCCTCGCACCGGCAGCCGCAACCAGCGCAGCGGTCTCGGCGTTGATCCCACCGTCGACCTGGATGACGGGGTTCGCGCCGAGCTGCTCGCACATCCACGCGATCTCGCTGACCTTCTCGACACTGCGCTCGATGAACGCCTGACCGCCGAAGCCCGGGTTGACGCTCATCACGAGGATCATGTCGACCATCCCTAAGACCTCGATGAGCCCGTCGACCGGAGTGCCCGGGTTCACCGAGACCCCCGGCGATGCCCCGAACTCACGAATCCTCGACAGGGTCCGGTGAAGGTGCGGCGAGGCCTCGGCGTGCACGGTGACCATGTCGGCGCCCGCGTCGAGGTACCACTCGATCGTCGCGTCGACGTTGTCGATCATGAGATGCACGTCGAGGGGCTTGGTGGCGATCCTCTTGATCGCCTTGACCACGGGCGGGCCGATCGTGAGGTTGGGCACGAAGTGCCCGTCCATCACGTCGACGTGGATGAGATCGGCCCCGCCGTCTTCGATGACGCGGATCTCATCTCCAAGCCGCATGAAGTCGGCAGAGAGGATCGAGGGCGCGATGAGGATGGTGTCGGCCACGGCGGCTCCTGGTGCTCTGGAAGTGGTTAGTCGGACACGAGCCCCAGACCGTGCAGCTCGTCTTGCGCTTCTCGGCCGAGCAGGGCCTCCTCGGCACCGGACACGGGCATTCCTTCGTAGAGAATGGCGCGGACCTGTTGCGTGATCGGCAGTTCGAGGCCCTCGCGTTTGCCGAGCTCGTCCACGGTGATGCATGCGACGGCGCCCTCGGCGACCATGTGCGTCTCGTCGTAGAACTGCTGCATGGTGCCGCCCTTGGCGATGAGCTCTCCAAGGTTGCGATTGCGCGAGTGGCGCGAGGTACAGGTCGCGATCAGGTCGCCCATGCCGGCGAGACCCATGTACGTGAGTGGGTTGGCTCCCATCGCACCGCCGAGACGGCTCATCTCGGCGAGCCCGCGTGTCATCAGCGTGGCCTTCGTGTTGTCGCCGTAGCCGAGCCCGTCGGAGATCCCGGCGCCGATGGCGACGACGTTCTTGCTCGCACCGGCGAGCTCGACCCCTACGACGTCGGGGTTGGTGTAGACCCGGAAGAACCGGGTCATGAAGATGTCTTGGAACAGGTCACCGACGCCGGGATTGTGCGCCGCTACCACGGTCGCCGATGGGATACCGCGGCTGACCTCCTCAGCGTGGTTCGGGCCCGACAGCCCGGCAACCCGCTCGCGCCCGCCGAGAACATCCTCAAGCACCTCGGTCATCAGCATGTTGCTGCCGCCCTCGACGCCCTTCGAGAGGATGACGACCGGCGTGTCGCCGCTCAGATGCGGCTTCATCGCCTCGGCGGTCTCGCGCACGCCGATCGACGGCGTTACCATCACCACGGCCTGGGCGCCGAAGAGCGCCTCCTCCATGTCGGGCGTCGCGAAGACGCCGTCGGCGAAGACCACGTCGGGCAGGTAGACGGGGTTCTGGTGGTTCGAGTTGATGCCCTCGGCTATCTCAGGCTCGCGCGACCAGAGCCGCACGTCGTGCCCCTTGCCACCTAAGAGCCAGGTCACCGCGGTGCCCCAGGACCCCGCCCCTACCACTGAGATTCTCATCAGTCACGACCTACCCTTGTTCCGAGCGGCACTGCCGCGTTCACTGAAGGATACCCTAGGCTCCTGACCCCGCACGATGCGCATGATGTTCGCGCGATGCTTCCATATGACGAGCGTCGCCGCAACAACAGCAAACCCGATAAGCAGCCAGTCTCCCGGATAGAACCACAGGCAGAGCAAGGGATACTCGACGGCGACCACGACCGAAGCGAGCGACACCATGCGGAACAGCGCGACGACGAGCAGCCAGGTCAGGAGGAGGATCGGCCAAGGGTACGGCGTCAGCACGAGCAGCGCGCCGGCCGCCGTGGCGACGCCCTTGCCTCCCTTGAATCCGATGTAGGGAGAGTACGTGTGCCCGAGAATCGCGGCCATGGTGGCGATGATCATCGCCCATTCGTGCGCGACGGCGCCGAAATCCGCAGCAGGTACCAGGAACACCGCGAACCCTACGGCAACAGCGCCCTTGGCCACGTCAAGCGCGAACGTCGCGGCTGCCGCCTTCAGGCCGAGGACCCGGAGCACGTTGGTGGCGCCGAGGTTTCCGGACCCCTCTTTGCGGACGTCGACGCCATAGAAGCGACGCCCGATGATCAGCGCCCAGGGAATGCCGCCAACGAGGTAGGCACACGCCGACACGGCTGCGAGCCGGAGTGCAAGCTGCCAATCCACCTGCGATCAGTCCTTCTTACGGAACTTCAAGATGATGGGCGTGCCTGACAGATCGAACGCCTCCCGCATGCGGTTCTCAACATAGCGGCGGAAGTTGTCATCGGCGAGCACCGGGTGGTTCGCGAAGAACGTGAATCCCGGCGGTGCCGTCCGAGTCTGCGTGACGTAGTTGACCCGAAGCGTCTGCTTGCCCTTGCTCACCGTGTGACCGAAGTCGCGCATCTCGGTCAGCAGCTTGTTCAGGCGGCTGGTCGATATCTCCTGAGAGTAGTTCGCGAAGGCGGTGTCGATGGCTTTCCAGATCCGCTCGACGCCCTTACCGGTCAACGCAGAGATGCGAAGCACGGTGGCGTAGCTGACGAAGCCGAGTCGTTCCTCGACACGCGTCTCGATGGCGTCCTTCTCCTCCTGGGTCTCAAGCGCGTCCCACTTGTTGAGCAGGATGATCATCGCGCAGCCGCGTTCCGCGGCGAAGTTCGCGACGCGCTGGTCCTGGTCGGTCAGGCCGACTGTCGAGTCGATCACCAACAGCGCCACCTGCGCGCGGTCGATGGCGCGCATCGCGCGCACGAAGCCGTAGTACTCGACGTCCTGGTCGATGAGGGCCTTGCGGCGGATGCCGGCCGTGTCGACGAGCCGGTACTTCGCGTCGTCACGAGTCACCAGCATGTCGATGGCGTCGCGCGTCGTGCCTGCCACGTCGGAGACGATCGCCCGTTCCACCCCCGCCATCTTGTTGAGAAGCGAAGACTTGCCTGCGTTCGGCCGACCGATGATGGCCACGTCGATCGCGCCGTCGTCCGGCAGCGGGTCGCTGGCAGGGAGCGCCTTGACGATCTCGTCGAGGATATCGCCCGTGCCGTGTCCGTGAGTCGCCGAGACGGGCCAGGGCTGACCCAGACCGAGACCCCAGAACTCGTGGATCTCGTCGTCACGGTTGGGGGTGTCCATCTTGTTGACCGCGAGAAAGGTCGGCTTGCTCGCGCGCTTGAGGATGCGGGCGACCTCTTCGTCGTCGGGTGTCAGGCCGGTCTTGCCGTCGACAAGGAAGACGATCGCATCGGCTTCCTGCGCTGCCATCAGCGCCTGGTTACGAATCGAGGTCTGGAACTCATCGATGCCGCCTGCTTCGATTCCGCCGGTGTCGATCAGCAGGAAGTAGACGCCGTTCCAGTCGGCCTGGTGGTAGCTCCGGTCGCGCGTGACGCCTCTCGCCTCGTGGACGATGGCCTCCGTCTGCTGGGTGATTCTGTTGACGAGCGTCGACTTGCCGACATTGGGCCTGCCTACGACGGCGACGATAGGTAGCGCCATGGGCGCGTCACTCCTTAGGTGAGGGCGGGTTGTCGGCCACGTCTCGCAGCCCGGAGAGCAGCCCGCCGACGTCACAGGATAGCAGACGTACTTCCCTACCCACTGCTGTACCCAGGTCGGCAACCGACACACCATCGAGCAGCACCGCATCAGCGTTGGCGATGCAGTCCGGCAGCAGCACGATGGTGTCTTCCGGGGTGGCGGCAAGCGCCCGCACCAGGTCCGACGTAGTCAGCAGCCCTGCCACACTCACGTTCCCGCCGAAGAAGTCGTTCTGCACCGCGAGGACGTTCACACGCCCGAGATCATCAACCGCCCCGAGTACCTCTGCCAACACGGGTGCGAACAGCTCGCCGGTGGCGATGGTCAGCGTACTTCCGGCTGGCAGGTCCGCCAGCGCGCGAGCAAGGTGGATCCGGGAATCGTGCGCGGTGTCGAGGAACTCCCTGACAAGCCCGATCCCGTTCTCGTACTGGGGAAAACCGTCGTACTCGGCTGCGGGTGGCAGGTCCACGCCGGCGTTGAGGTAGAACTCGTCGGCAAGATAGACCCACGTGCGGCCATCACGATCGCGCATCGCCTGCTGCCAAGGAACCACCTCAGCGATGACGGCCGCTGCGTCGACCGCCGACTCGAAGGATGCCCGGAAGCGCTGCTGGTGAGCGGTGAAGCCCAGAGGCACGATGCCGACGCTCAGCACGCCTTCTCTCTCGGCGAGCCAGTTGAGCGACTCCTGGAGGACCGGCCCGTCATTGACGCCGGGAACCAGCACGATCTGGACGTGGAACTCGATTCCCTCATCGAGCAGCGCGTCGAACCGCTCGAGCGCCCGGTCCTCGCGGGCGCAGACCAGCTGATCACGGACCGTCTGATCGACCGCATGAAGCGACATGTAGAGGGGTGAGAGATGTTGCTCACAGATGCGCGTGACATCCCCGTCAGAAAGGTTGGTGAGCGTGACGAAGTTGCCCTGTAGGAAGGACAGGCGATAGTCGTCGTCGCGGAGGTAGAGGGCGTGCCGGAGCCCCCGCGGGAGCTGCGTCATGAAGCAGAACGCACATCGGTTCCTGCAGGTGCGCACCCCATCGAACACGGTGTCGGTGAAGGCCAGTCCCCACGACTCGCCCGGTTCGCGGCCCAGGGTCACGTGGTCTTCAGTGCCGTCGGCACGAAGCCGCACCACGTCGACGCTCGCACCGTCAGCCACCCACTGCCAGTCGATCACGTCCCGCAACGGCTGACCGTCTGCGGACACGAGGACGTCACCCGCCCGCAGGCCGGCACGGGCAGCCGGCCCGTCGATGTCGACCGCCGCCACGACTCCTCCCGGTTCGACGGGCGGGATTCGGCGCCCGTACTGGGCTGGGCCGGACACCGAGATCACGCCATCGCTTCGATGGCGTCGATGACGGCCCGCATCTGTTCGTCCGGGGTGGACGCGCCGGCGGTCACCCCGACGCTCTCGGCGCCGCCGAACCACTCGGGGTCGAGGTCATCCGGGGTCTCGACGTGGTGCACCCGGGCGTTGACTTCGCCGCAGATCTCGGCCAACCGGGTGGTGTTGCCGGAGTTGTGACCGCCCACGACCACCATCACGTCGACCGTGGCCGCCAACTCCTCAGCCGACTGTTGCCGCTTGCCCGTCGCCGAGCAGATCGTGTTGAACACCCGCAGCTCGCTCACGCGCGGCAGGACCGCCTCGACCACCTCGTTGAGGCGGCGCAGGGACTGCGTCGTCTGCACCACGATGCCGATGCGGCGGGAAGCAAGCTTCGGCGGCAGTTCGAGTGCCGACGAGACCACCAGCGCGTTGCCCCCGGCGTGCGCCATGATGCCCTCGACCTCGGGGTGATCGGCCTCCCCCACGATGACGACCAGGTATCCACCGTGCATGAGCTCCTCGGCAGCCTCGTGTGCCTTGCTGACGTGCGGGCACGTGGCGTCGACCACGTCGAGCCCTCGCGTCCGCGCAGCCGAGATGATGGCTGGGTCGACGCCGTGCGATCGGATGACCAGCGTGCCGCCCTGCACCTGGTCGAGGTTCTCGGCGACTACGACTCCCCGGTCCTTCAGGGCCGTGACCGCCTGCGGGTTGTGGATGAGCGGCCCCAGGGTGTGGACGTCTGCACCGCTCTCCGCGGCCTGCTCGGCGAGTTTCAGGGCGCGCTCGACGCCGTAGCAGATGCCTGCATACCGGGCGACCTCGACTCGCATCGGCTACTCCTTCTCGGCGACAGCACGAGCTGCGGCTATGCGACGCATGATCTCGGCGGTCATGGCCTGTGTGCGCTCTTTCCGGCTGCCCTCGGTGAACTCCTCGGGCCGAACAGGCTCCCCGTAGCGGACCGTGACCCGGGGGAAGCGCGGCAGCTTGGCACCCTTGGGCAGCGCTCGATCGGTTCCGGCGATTCCGACGGGCACCACCGGCACATCGGCCCGCATGGCGATGAAGGCGACGCCGGCGTGCGCTTCGGAGGGCTCATCGGTCGGTGCGCCGGGCACCTGGCGGGTTCCTTCGGGGAAGATGCCGACCGGCTCCCCGTACCCGAGGAGGTCGGTGGCCCTCTGGATTGCGACTCGGTCCGCGGTCCCGCGGCTTATCGGCAGCACGAACACCCTCGGGAGTCCCCAGCCGACCACCGGCGCGTCGAAGAGTTCCTGCTTCGCGAAGAAGTGCACCTCGCGTGGCGCACCGGCCCACAGCAGTGCCGGGTCGAGGTAGCTGACATGGTTTCCTGCGAGGATGAACCCCCCGCTCGCGGGGACGTTCTCCTCGCCCCGGAACCGCGTGCGATAGATCGCGAGCAGCAGCGGCGCCCCGAACGCGCGCAGAAACCGCGCCAACCGCCACTTCGGTGCGCCCGGACCGCTGAGCCGCGATGCCGCAGGTGGAGCGCTCACGCCCCTCGCTCCGTAGCGATCAGGCAGACACGCTCGACGACCTCGGCGAAGGTCATCCCCGTCGTGTCGAGGACGACCGCATCGTCAGCCGGAGCGAGCGGCGACAGTTCGCGCGTGGAGTCGGCCTTGTCGCGCCGGATGATCGACTCGTGCACGCCCGCGGAGTCGGACTCGATCCCGCTCTCAGCCTGCTGGACCGATCTGCGGCGTGCCCGCTCTTCGGGGCTGGCCGTCAGGAACACCTTGACCTCGGCGTCCGGGAAGACGACGGTTCCGATGTCACGACCCTCGACGACGATGTCGTCGCTCCCGCCGAGGAACCGCTGTTGGGCGACCATCGCCTCGCGAACGACGCCGAGCCGAGCTACCGCACTCACGGAATCGTCGACCTCGGGGCTCCGGATCTCGGTCGTCACGTCGGTACCGGCGATGCGAACGCACGTAGGAAACGGATCCCCCGACACGTGAGTGAACTCGATCGGTGACTCAGCGACCAGTTTCGCAAGTGCGTCACCGTCACCCGGATCGATGCCGGTCTCCAGTGCGAGGTAGGTGACGGCGCGGTACATCGCTCCCGTGTCCAAGTACCTGAAACCGAGGCGCGTCGCGACACCCTTGGCGACGCTTGACTTGCCCGAGCCGGCCGGGCCGTCGATCGCGATGATCATGGTCTGTTCAATCCGCTTCCACACGGGGATTCGACGCCCGCATGGTACCACGCAGGACCGTCCGAACCGCTTGCGGCCGTGACTGTCTAGGACCGAGCACCGAGTCGGGAGAGATCCTCGGCGAACACCGGATAGCTCACGTCAACGGCCTCGAACCTTCCGACCCGGACCGCCGAGCCGGCCACCAGCCCCGCGACCGCCCAAGTCATGGCGAGCCGGTGATCGCCGAGTGAATCGATGGTAGCGCCGCGAAGCGGTGCCGGACCGCGCACGATGAGCGTGTCCCCCTCGACCTCAGCGGTCGCGCCGAGTGCCCCCAGGCCGTCAACGATCGCCGCGAGTCGGTCGGACTCCTTCACTCTGAGCTCACCAACTCCCTCAAAGCGCGTTTCGCCGTGCGCCTGTGAAGCGACGAGTGCCAGTATCGGCACCTCGTCGACGAGCGAGGGTACCTCCTCGGCGGTCACGGTCGTCGCCGAGAGGTACGAAGTGTACTCAGCGTCGATCTCCCCGGAACGTTCGCTCTCTGCCTCAGGGAACGGTATGACCCGGATCGAAGCGCCCATGCGCTCGAGCACGCGCAAGAATCCGGCGCGGGTGGGGTTGAGCGACACGCCGGGCAGCCGCACCGAGCTGCCGGGGACGAGCAGCGCAGCCGCCACGAGGAACGCAGCCGACGACGGGTCCCGCGGCACGGCGAAGCTCGCGATGGCGCACGGCACGAGCGGGCCTTCGACGACCGCGGTGTGCGATACGTCGTCGAGATCGACCGGCACGCAGAACTCGGGGAGCATGCGCTCGGTGTGGTCTCGGCTGGGCGCCGGCTCGGTGACGCTCGTACGGCCCTGCGCCCGCAGGCCGGCAAGCAGGACCGCAGTCTTCACCTGCGCGGATGCGACGGGCGAATCGTAGTCTACGGCCTTGAGCGCGGCGCTACCGTGCACGGTGACCGGCAGCGTGCCCGTCACCGGCCCGGAGAAGGTCGCCCCCATCAGTGTGAGCGGAGCGGTCACCCGACGCATCGGACGAACCGACAGCGACTCGTCGCCGACCAGGGTGACCTCGATGGGCCAGCCGGCGAGTACGCCCATCAGAAGGCGCGCGGTGGTGCCGCTGTTCCCGCAGTCGATGCTCGTGCAGTAGAAGCGGGGCCCGAGCGCGCCCCAGCCCCGCACCGTCCCCCCGAGCGACCCGTCTGCGTGCGGCTCCAGGTCGACGTGGGCGCCGAGCTCTCTGACCGCTGCTATCGTCGCCCGCAGGTCCGCGGAGTCCAGGACTCCGGTCAGTTCCGTCGTACCCTCCGCCATCGCGGCGAACAGGACGGCCCGATGCGACAGGGACTTGTCTCCCGGAAGATGCACCTCGCCGACCAGCGGTTCGCAACCCGGCCCGAACTCCCTCGAACTCATGCGCCGTCACCGCCGTCCTCGAGCGGCTTGAGCCGCGGGTCGTATCCCCTGCCGAGAAGGTCGACCACCAGCGCGTCGAAGTCCCCTTCGTCGGTCAGAACCAAGACGAGCATGGCCGTGTCCTCGCTCTGGTGGTCGATGTCGATACCCTCGATGTTGCAGCCCGCTCGCGTGGCGGCGGCGGTGATCTCGGCGACCTGGCCCGGCCGGTCGAGCATCGGGACGACCAACTCCGAAAGCTGGGTGGTGGCCGGGACCCATTGGGCCGGCAGCGACCGCCTCACGACGGCGGCCCGGTCGAGCCAGGCGCGCATCGCCTCGGTGTCACGTGTCCGCACGAGCTCCTCGAACACCCCCAGCCGGCCGCGAAGCTCCGACAGGCCCTCCGCGAGCGCATCTGCGTTGTCGAGGCAGATGCCGGTCCACAGGTCGGCGCTGCCGGCCGCGATGCGGGTCGTGTCCTTGAAGCCGCCGGCCGCAAGCCGCATGAGCTCACCACGCTCTCCGGAGTGGGCGGCCGCAAGGTCGACGAGCGCCGCCGCCGCGACGTGCGGCACGTGGCTCACGATCGCCACGGCCTCGTCGTGGGCAGCGGCATCGACGGAGATGACTCGGGCGCCGAGCGACCCGATGAGCGCGTGTACGGCGCTGAAGGCGCCGGGATCGGTGTCGGACGCGGGCGTCAGCAACCAGTAGGCGCCGTCGAACAGGTCGGCGCGCGCCGCCGTGACGCCCGACAGCTCGCTCCCTGCCATGGGATGTCCGCCCACGAATCTGGACGGGTCGGGAAGCGACGTCGCGAGCCGCGCGCAGGACACCGGACTTGGTCGAAGCGACGTCGGTGACCGTCCCCGCGTATCCCTGCCGGCCGAGCGTCTCGAGCCACTCGCCCGCCAGGTGGGCGGGCGTCGCCAGGACGACGAGATCGACCCCTCCCTCCGAGAGCCACGTCTGCGCCCCAAGGCCTCCGGGCAGGGAGCCGTCATCGATGATGCCGTGCTCGAGCGCGTACTTCAGCGCCACCGGGTCCACGTCGACGCCCACGACCCGTGGAGCGTCGGCAAGCCGCTTGGCTGCCGCCGCCAACGAACCCCCGATGAGCCCGACACCTACGACGGCGATGCTCTGAATCGTGCCGGACGCCATCACTGCACTCCCAGATGCTTGCCCTCGAGCACCATGAGCGGATCGATCCGTGCCATCATCTCAGCGAAATCGGAGGGTGTCAGCGACTGCGGTCCGTCGCACTTCGCGCGCTCGGGGTTGGGATGCACCTCGACCATGATACCGTCAGCACCCGCGGTCACCGACGCACGCGCCATCACCGAAACCAGGTCACGCCGACCGGTCGCATGCGAGGGATCGACGATCACCGGCAGATGCGTGAGCGACTTCAGGGCGGCGACGGCCGCGAGGTCGAGCGTGTTGCGGGTGTACGTCTCGAACGTGCGGATGCCGCGCTCGCAGAGCATGAGGTCGCGGTTGCCGCCCTTGAGCACGTACTCGGCGGCCGAAAGCGTCTCTTCGATGGTCGCCGAGAGACCGCGCTTGAGCAGCACCGGACGCCGCATGCGGCCGAGCTCCTCGAGCATCATGAAGTTCTGCATGTTGCGCGCGCCGACCTGGAGCACGTCGGCCCATTCGGCGACCGTCTCGGCGTCGCGCACATCGAGCACCTCGGTGACGACAGGCAGTCCGACCGAGTCCCCGGCGGCTCGAAGGAGCTTCAGTCCCTCGAGCCCCATGCCCTGGAACGCGTACGGACTCGACCGCGGCTTGAACGCCCCTCCACGGATCATGGTGGCGCCGGCGGCCGCACAGTCACGCGCGACGGTCATCATCTGCTCCTCGGACTCCACCGAGCAGGGGCCGGCCATCACCGCGAGCGCTCCCCCGCCGACCGTGGCTCGCCCCACTCGGACGACGGTGTCCTCGGGCTGGAACTCCCTCGTGACGAGCTTGTAGGGCTTCAGTACGCGGATGACCTCTTCGACGCCGGGAAGCCCCTCGAGATCGAGCGCGTAGACCACTTCTCGCTCGCCGACGACGCCGATGATCGTCTTGACCGAACCCTGTGAGAGGTGGGCCTCGGCACCCGCCTCGTGCAGGAGGTCGACGATGTGGTCGATGGTGTCCTGGGTCGCGTGGTCGCGCATCACTACCAGCATGGCGTCTTCTCCTCAACCGGTTCGCCGGATCAAGCGGTCACGCGGACGGATCCGCCGCGAGAGTGGCCCTAGAGCGACCCAGCTTCGCGACGACGGCCTCGAAGGCCGCGACGGTGGCGCGGGTGTCTTCAGGGGAGCCGACTCCGACCCTGAGCGCGGGTGCCGTACCGAAGTCGCGCACGATGACTCCCTGGGACAGCAGCGCCTGGAACACTTCGACCGGCTTCTCCGTGTGCACGTAGACGAAGTTGGTCTCAGACGGAACGTATGAGACGCCGAGCCGGTCGAAGCACGAGTACAGGAGGGCCTTCTGTGCCTGGTTCTCATCCCGACGTCGGCGGACCTCGGCTTGGTCGTCGAGCGAGTAGTACGCCCCGACCTGAGCGACCGTGTTGACGTTGAACGGCTCGCGGATCTTGTTCATCGCCGACACCACCTGCGCGGGGAGCACTCCGTATCCGACACGTGCGCCCGCCAGCGAGTAGATCTTGCTGAACGTCCGCAAGACGCCGAGCGGCCGCACGCCGTCGAAGTAGGCCAGCCCATCCGGGTACTCGGGCGACGTCGCGTACTCGAAGTACGCCTCATCGACCACGACGAGCACGTGCTCCGGAACGCGCTCGAGGAAGGTCTCGAACTCCGCCCGGGAGTAGATGGTTCCCGTCGGGTTGTTGGGATTGCAGAGGAAGACGAGCTTCGTGCGATCGGTGATCGCGTCGGCCATCGCGACGAGATCGTGCATTTCTCCCCCGCCGAGCGGGACCCTGATCTCAGTCGCACCCATGAGCTGGCACGACCATCGGATAGACCACGAAGCTCGGCCACGCGAAGACGCACTCGTCTCCCGGGGCGAGACCGCCTGCGCGACGATGCGGAGCAGCTCGTTACTCCCGTTCCCGACCACCAGGTTCTCCTCGGCGACACCGAGGTGCTGGCAGATGCGGCGCTTGAGGGCCCGCGCGGCGCCGTCGGGGTAGACGTTCAGCCGGCCGAGGACCGCCTGCATGCCCGCAAGCGCGCCGGGAACGGGTCCGTAGGGGTTCTCGTTGCTCGAAAGCTTGCGAACGTCGTCCCGGCCGGATCTCTCGCGAACCTCACTGGCGCGCAGTCCCGGGGTGTAGGGCCGCATCGGCTCGAGCTCAGGCCTGATCAACGCGTCGTAGTCCACGAGAGCTCCCGAGTGTCGTGTGCCCGCGCAGCCAAGGCGCGAGGTTGCCGACGATTGTCGCAGGTGGGGCTGGCCCGAGCAACCCTGCGTGCCCCGTCCCGACGGCCACTCAGCCCTGCACGTACTCCTCGATCTGAGCGTGCCCGTCGAACACCCGGACCCGTGCCATCTGGGCGTTGTGGATGTGGAAGAGCCACAGCCCCTCGCCCGAAAGCCGCAGCGTGTGCGCGAGGGCGGCCCGCATCACACCGGCATGCGCGACCACCACGTGGCGTCCGCCTGCGGCACACATCTCGTCGACGCATTCGCCCACGCGGGCCTCGAGGTCCGCCCGGGACTCACCTCGGGGGCAACGGGCGTGTCGGCCGAGCGGTAGTTGAAGGGGATCCCCGCTTCCGTGATCTCCTCCCAGGTCAAGCCGTGCGCCTGCCCGAAGTCCAACTCGATCAGGCGCTGGTCCACCCTGAGAGGTACGCCCGCGAGCCGACTCGTGCGCTGTGCGACGACCCTCGCGCGTTGCAGTGGAGATGACCAGACGGTGTCGGGCCGAAAGCGCGCGAGCTTCCGAGGGAGGCGGCGTGCTTGCCGGCGTCCCTCGGCGGTGTAGGGGGACTCGCCCTGGCCGACGAACCGTCCCGAGATGTTGGCGTCCGTCTCGGGGTGCCGGACGATGAGAAGCATCGTCTCCTTCACCACACTTCACCACACCATCGCGAGCGCGGCGAACAGAATGGTCTCGGTCAGCAACACACTCGCGCCGAGCACGTCGCCGGTGACGCCGCCGAACCTCTGAGCGAGGACGTGGGGAACGCTCAGTGCCACCGCGAGCCCGAGCACGGCGAACACAATGCCCTCCGGGCCGAAGCCGACCCGCCACGCTGCCAAGACCGCGACCAGGACGACCAATGTGGGCAGTGCTCCAAGCACCGTGGGACGCGCCATCACCGAACGCCCGAGTCCGCCGTCGCGGGCGGGCGTCCCGAGCCAGCATCCCGCCGTCGCCGAGAACCGCGCCATCGCCGGAACAAGCAGCAGCGGAAGCTCATGTGGGCTCCCCAGAATCGAAGCGAGAGCCGCGAACTCCACGACGATCGTGAGGGCGATCGCCGTCGCTCCGAAGGCGCCGACGTGACTGTCAGACATGATCTCGAGGCGCCGCGCGCGGTCGTGCGAGCCCCAGTAGCCGTCCGCTACGTCGGCGAGCCCGTCGAAGTGCAGCATGCGTGTCATCACCGCCCAGAACACAACCACCAGAGCCGCGGTCAGCAGAGGCTGGGGACGAGCGATGAGTGGCAGGACCTCGCCTACATGGACCAGGGCGTAGGCCGCGGCGCCAAGCAACAGTCCCACCGCGGGGAACCACCCCGCCACCTGCGGCACCGTCCCGTCGTCGGGCATGCGCCGCCCGCGTCGGCAGCACCGTCAGGAGCGACATCGCCAGTCCCGCGTCCCTCAGAGGATGCGCCCTGCTCACGCCGTCACCGTCTCCCCCGCCTCGTCCACTCCGGCCTCGCCGAACGTGGCCATTCCCGACATCATCGCGCACGCCGCATCGATGACCCCCATCGCGAGCGCAGCGCCCGTGCCTTCTCCGAGGCGCATGTTCAGGTCGAACACGGGGTCGAGTCCCATCGCATCGAGCAGCACCCCATGCCCCGGCTCTGCGGAGAGGTGAGACGGGATCACGTACTCGCGGGCAGCCGGGCACAGCCTCAGAGCCGCCAGCGTGGCAGCTCCCGAGATGAACCCGTCACTGACCACGGCCACACCGCATTCAGCAGCACCGATCACGACGCCGGCAAGCGCGGCGATCTCCAGTCCTCCGACGGCCGCGAGCACACCGAGCGGGTCGATCATCGTCTCCCGGTTGACGAGCAGGGCGCGCGACACGACGTCCGCCTTGTGTGCGACCCCCTCATCGTCCAGACCCGTCCCTCGTCCCACGACATCGCTTGGTGAGGCGCCGGTCAGCGCCGCCGTGAGCGCCGCGGCCGCGGTGGTGTTGCCGATGCCCATCTCGCCGGTGCCGAGCAGCGAGATGCCGCGCGCGCAAGCGGCACGAGCGGCCTCGACTCCCACCAGAACCGCCGCAGCACACTCCTCACGGCTCATCGCGGGACCCTCGGCCATGTTGTCGGTACCGTGCGCCACGTTCACGTGAACGACTCCGGCGAGCTCCGCAAGGTCCTTCGCGACGCCGACGTCATAGACGAGAACCTCAGCGCCCGCGCTCGACGCGATCTGGTTGATCGCCGCACCCCCAGCGGTGAAGTTCGCGACCATCTGCCAGGTGACGTCCTGCGGATAGGGCGAGACCCCCTCGGCCACCACTCCGTGGTCTCCTGCCATCAGCAGGATCGCCTTGCGAGCGACGTCCGGGTGCTGGGTGTCCTGCACGCGCGCGACCTGTGCCGCGATCTCCTCGAGCCGCCCGAGCGAGCGAGGCGGCTTCGTGAGGTCGTCCAGTCGTGCCCACGCCCGCACATCAGCGGAGGGGTCCGTGGGGGTGACAGAGAACAGAATCACCGCGAGTTGGTCTTCGAAAGAGGTCACGAACGTCCTTCCGCAGGAGCGACCGGTAGCTGCCCGAACGGCGGCATCGATCATCGCAAACAGGCCAGATGTGAGGGTATCAGTCCTCGGGCCAGGCAGGTGACGCAGGAAGGCCGCTCAACTCCACAAGTCGGCCACAGACGACGAGGTAGGAGCGGTCCGCCCGGTTCACGAGCGCATGGTTGGCTCGGCCGAGCACGTCTCGAAACAGGCGGCCGCTACCGTAGGGCGGCACCACTCCATCGCCGACCTCGTTGGTCACCACGATGGTGTCCCCGGATCGATCACACAGGGCGCCAACCAGCTCGCCGACTTTGGACTCGACGCTCTCTGCGTAGCCGAGAGGGAGATCGCTCCCCGCATCGACCAGTTCGTGTCCCGCGGCGGCACTCGGCCACTCCTCGGACATCACCATGCCGACCAGCGTACCGAGGCAGTCGATCAGCAGGAGCGAGCCGTCAGCCGTCATGTCGAGCCACGAGTGGGAGTCCTGCGCCTCGAGCAGCTCGAACCCTGCCGGTCGCTCGGCCTGATGCCGAGCCGCGCGCTCGCCCATCTCCGGATCGGCTTCGACCATGCCGAAGACCACCGCGGTGACGGGCGAGCCGTCTGCGGCCTTTCGGCGAGCAAGCGCCTGCGCCGCGGAGGACTTGCCGCTGCGGGCACCGCCTGTGAAGACGACGAGCGCCATCAGCGGGGTCCCCTCGGTCATGCCGACCGCCTCGCGCAGGGCCGCTACCTCGCGCGCGTCCAGCACGCGCCAGGACGCACGGCTGAGATCGCCGAGGTCGATCGGCCCGAAACGCACGCGGTGCAGTTCGAGAACGGGATGCCCGACCGCCGAGAACATCCTGCGCACCTGGCGCTTGCGACCTTCCCGGATCGCTATCTCGCAGTAAGTCGTGCCGCCCGAGGAGCGCAGCGCTCGCACCCGCGCCGGCGCCGTCAGCCCGTCGTCGAGCGAGACTCCTTCGCGGAGCCGGTCCAGCTCGGGCTCGGTGGCGCGTCCATCCACGAGCACCCGGTAGACCTTCTCGACGTGGCGGCTGGGGTGAAGCAGCCGATGCGCGATCTCGCCATCGGTGGTGAACAACAGGAGACCGGTGGTCTCGTAGTCGAGGCGGCCGACCGGAAAGAGGCCCGGGTAGTCCCGGACCGGAACCAGCTCGGCTACGGTCGTCCGCCCCTGCGGGTCGCTCATGGTGGTGACGACGCCTGCGGGCTTGTTCAGGACCAGGTAGACGGGTTGCTCGGCGAGGGAGACCGGCTTGCGGTCCACCGTGACCGAGTCGACCGCCGGGTCGACCTTGGTGCCGAGCTCGGTCATGACGATGCCGTTGACCCGAACTCGTCCGGCGGTCATCAGGTCCTCGCTGCCGCGCCGCGAGGCCACGCCCGCTCGGGCCAGGAACTTCTGCAACCGCATCGGCACCACGCGCTCGTCGCACGGGTCCACGGGCGTCACAGGCGTCCCGGATTCGTCGTTGTCTGCCACTGCCACGTTAGTCGATCATCTCAAGCTCGTCGTCTTCCGTCTCGGGCTGAGCCAGAGGTGCGTCCCCGCTCGAGAGACGATCGCGGATCGATCGCTCCGTCAGGTCGTCGGGCGCGAACTCGGCGATCGGAGGCAGCTCGCTGATGTCCTTGAGACCGAACTTCTCCAGGAAGTTCAGAGTGGTCCCGTAGAGGATCGCGTTTCCGGCGTTCTTGTCTCTGCCTACCTCGCGCACGAGACCCTTCTCGACGAGCGACGCGACGACACCCTCGCTGTTGACGCCGCGAACGGCATTGATGCCCTGGCGGGTGACGGGCTGGTGGTAGGCGACCACCGCCATGGCCTCGAGCGCCGCCTGAGAAAGCCGGCGTGTGTCCCAGGAGAGGACGTAGCGTTCGATGACATCGTGATGCGCGGGGTGCGTGTAGAACCGCCAGCCGCCCGCGACCTCGCGAAGCTGGAAGCCCCGGTCAGCCTCCCGGTACTCCTCGGCGAGGTTGGCAAGAGCGGCCTCGACTGCCCCGGGAGAGGCGTCGAGCAACTTAGCGAGCCGGACGGCCGAGACCGGCTCGTCCGAGACGAACAGGAGCGCTTCGAGGGCTCCGTTGAGCGAGCGATCGTCGGTCATGAGCTACTCGTCCTCCCCATCGGGCAGACCGCGGCGTGCGGCTTCTTCGTCGTTGATGTGGGTGATCACGATCTCGCCGAACATCTCGTCCTGGCAGACATCGGCGCGGCCGCGCTTGTACAGCTCGAGTATCGCAAGGAGCGTCACCACGACTATCTCAGGTGTGGTGTTGCCATCGAGCAGTTCGCTGAAGCGCACCTTGCCACGACTCATCAGCTGCCTGTGCACGCTCTCGGCATGCAGCTCGAGCGATATCGGCATCGACGCGACGTGCTCGGCCTCAAGCAGGAATACCTCGCGGCGGTGCATCAGGTCGGCACAGATCACCGCGAGCCCCCGGAGGGTGAGGCCTTCGAGGTAGTCGGGCATGAGCCCGAGGAACTCCTGCTCGAGGCCCGCCTGGCGGGGGTGCATCCGGTCCTCGGCCTCCATGCGCGCCGCGAGCTCGTTGGCCGCGTTCTTGAACTTCTTGTAGGCGAGCAGCCGGGCGACGAGGATGTCGCGGGCCTCGTCCGGCGACAGGTCGTCCAGCTCGTCACCGAAGTAGGCGTCTTCCTTGGGCAACAGCGATGCGGCCTTGATCTCCAGAAGCGTCGCTGCCACCAGCAGGAAATCGCTCGCCACGTCCAGGTCGAGGTCGGCCATCCGGTCGATGTGTTCGAGGTACTGGTCGGCCACGGTCGAGACCGAGATGGCGCTCACGTCGAGCTTCTGCCTTGACACGAGGTGCAGCAGCAGGTCGAACGGCCCCTCGAAGACGTCGGTCTTGACTGTGTAGGCCACTGCGACTGCCCGGCTAGCTATCGGCCGGGGCGGTGGGATCAGCTGACGCGTACCCGGCGCTCGATACCCGCCGTCAGTTCCGTGCGGGCGTCGATACCCACGAGCTCGCGGCAGGTGCGCACGACCTCGCTCGTGACAGGACGCGCCTTGGCGGCACCGGCGGCGAGAACCTCGTCGGCGAAGCCGGGAATGGCTGCGAGTTGCGCGCGGCGGGCCTGGAAGCCGGCAAGGTAGGCGACGAGATCGTCGGCGAACTTCCGCTTGTGCTGGACACAGCCGCACTCAGCCGTCCTGCAGCACGCGTCGAACTCGGCGATCACGCCGGGTTCTGCGATGAGCTTGTGCACCTGGTGCAGCGGGCAGATGGCAGGGTCGCCGGGGTCGGTCTTGAGCTTGCGGGCCGGATCGGTCATGAACGACATCGCCTTGGCGCGCAACTCGTCCTCGGGGTCCGAAAGGAAGATCGAGTTGCCGTAGCTCTTCGACATCTTGCGCCCGTCGGTGCCGGGAACGCGCGCTCCGGACTTGGCGATGATGGCCTTCGGCTCGACGAGATAGTCGCCGTAGGTGTTGTTGAACCGCCTGACGATCTCACGCGTGAGTTCGAGGTGGGGCAGCTGGTCCTCCCCGACCGGAACCGCGTCGGCGAGCACGATCGTGATGTCGGCGGCCTGCAGAGCGGGATAGAGGAAGAAGCCGACGTTGCCGAGGTCCTTGTCGGTGATCTGGTCGCGCTGCTCCTTGTAGCTCGGCACGCGCTCGAGCCACGGCATGGGGGTGACCATGGAGAAGTAGAGGGTCAGCTCGGCGACCTCGGGGACGTCGGACTGGCGGTAGATGGTGCAGATCTCCGGGTCGAGTCCGGCAGCGACCCAGTCGAGCACCATGTCCTCGGAGAACGCGCGCACGTCGCCCGGGTCGGCCCAGTGCGTCGTGAGCGCGTGCCAGTCGGCGATGAAGTAGTAGGCGTCATAGTCGTGCTGCATCTGCAGCATGTTCTGCAGGTTGCCGAACCAGTGCCCGAGATGAAGCTTGCCGGTCGGACGGTATCCGGTGAGGGTGCGCTGCTTGGCCATGCGAGGGGGCTCCACACGTCGTCGATACGGTGCCGACAATCATAGCGTAGTGCGCCGGATTCGACCGATGGGCCGCGCAAGGGCTGCCCGCTGCTAGCCCGGCATCAACACGTCGAGCAGGGGGTAGACGGTGTACTGAAAGTAGATCCCGACTGGGCTCACGTGGAAGATGTACGGCACGCCGAGGAGGATCGCGAAGAGGAACACGAACGCATAGCGCTGCAGCTCGTACCACTTCCTGACGCCCGCATCCGACAGGAAGATCGGGACGATACTCGACCCGTCGAGCGGTGGTATCGGAATGAGGTTGAAGAACATGAGGACGAGGTTGGTCAGCGCCAGCGTGTAGCCGATCAGATACAGCGCCTGTGCGAAGCCGACCGACAGGGTCGCGGCCGGGATCGCGATCCACGCCAGCGCCGAACCGACAAGCGCCAGTCCGAGGTTTGAGCCAGGACCCGCGAAGCCTGTGATGATCTCGCCCTTGCGCAGGTCCTTGAAGTACATCGGGTTGTACGGAACAGGCTTGGCATACCCGAAGATCGGCCCGCCCGTGAACCACATCAGGAGCGGCAGGATGATCGACCCGAAGGGGTCGATGGACTTGATCGGGTTCAGGGTGAGCCGGCCGGCGTTCTTGGCGGTCGGATCCCCGAGCCGAAACGCGGCATAGCCATGCGCGAACTCGTGAATCGTGATCGACGGGATGAGGAGTATCAGCCAAAGCGTTGTCTCGATACTGAAGTTCGGGCTCACGCAGGGTCCTTTCGCGGGTCGATGAGCCCTGCACGTCCGGCGATCCGCTTGAGATTCGCGAGCTCTGCGCTGCGGCCGACCGCACGACCGTCCAAGCGGTCGTCCAAGGCTCGCGCCAGTATAGCCGAGAAGGCCTCCGACGGCGTCGCACCGAGAGCGATGAGATCCGAACCCGAGACGGCCATCCGCGTACCCGCGAGCACGCGCACGAAGCGATCGATCCGGTCTCGAGCGCCATCGTTCCCGCGCGCCCACAGATTCGCGATCGCCTCGGCGGACAGCGAGCTCAGCAAACGGTAGAGCCTGCTGTCACGCATCCCTCTTCGGTCCTGGAGTTGCGCCAGCACCCGAGGGCCGCGCTCCGCGAGCGTGATGGCCGTGTCAGCGTACTCCTTGCCGAACCGGAAGTGGCGAAGCCAGCGCTCCGTCTCTACCCTGCTACGGCCCGCGGACAGTGCCGCGACGAGCGCGACTCGCTCCTTAGGTGGCCGGGCGAAGAGCCCGCCGACCTCGCCGAGCGCTTGCTCGACCGCACGGACCGCGCCGGGTAGCTCGGCCGCGCCGGCGCCTTCAGGCAGAAGCTGGGCGAGTGCCCCGATGCGGTCGAGCCGCTCGAGTGCGCTCGCCGGCGATTCCTCCGCGAGAATGCCGAGGAGTTCTTCTCTCAGGCGCGCTCCCGAGACCTCGGAGAGCATGTCGAGCTCCACGGCGCGACGCGCCTGGCCCTCGGTGCCCGGATCCATCGAGAAGCCGTAGCGCTCCTCGAACCGGACGGCACGCAGTATGCGCGTCGGATCGTCGATGAACGAAAGGCCGTGCAGGACGCGGACAACGCCGGACTCGAGGTCCCTGAGCCCACCGAACGGATCGGCGATAGCCCCGAAGCAGGAGGGCTCGAGGCAGGCGGCCATCGCGTTCATGGTGAAGTCGCGCCGGAACAGGTCCTGTCGCAGCGAGGAACGTTCGACTGTCGGAAGGGCGCCGGGTCGCACGTAGTACTCGGTGCGGGCGCTCGTCACGTCCACGTGGAACTCCCTGCTCACCACGAGCACCGCAGTCCCGAATCGCCGGTGTATCTTGACCGGAACGCCGTTAAGCTCCCCGAAGGCCTGAGCGAAGGCGACCCCATCGCCCTCGACCACGACATCCACATCGAGGTTCGGCCGCCCGAGGAGCATGTCGCGGACGAAACCGCCCACCGCATGCGCCCGCTCTCCCCGCTCGCCGGCGAGCCGGCCCAGCGCCTCGAGGGTCACCGACACCATCTCCGGCAACAGCAGCCCGACGTTCTCGGCAAAACGGCTCCTGGCGGCCGGATGGACGCCCTGAAGGCCCGCGACCAGGTATCCGTCGCCGTGCTCGGCGCGCAGGACGTCCTTCCGCGTCACGATGCCCACCATCTGCCCCGCCTCGACGACGGGGAGGCGACCGATTCCGCGACCGGCCATCAACGCCTCGAGCTCGGCCACGTCGGCGGAGGGCGCGACGGTGACGATATCGCGCGTCATGAAGCCCGTCACCGGGGCGTGTGCGAGTCCGTGGCGAAGCGCCTTGTCGACGTCCTTGCGAGTGACCAGCCCGACGAGGGTGCCGTCATCCAGGATCGGCACGCCTCCGTGGCCCCAGTGGGCCATCAACTCGCCTGCCTCGCGCATCGTCGCTACCGGCCCAAGCGACCGGACGTCCGAACTCATGACGTCCTCAGCCCTGAGCGGCGCCGAAACCTCCGCCTCGAGCGCCTGTCGCACGCGCGCAACGACGTCCGGAAGGGACACGTCCTTGAACCCCACCGAAGCTGCCTGGTGGTGGCCTCCCCCACCAAGCCGGGCCATCGCTGCGCCGACGTCGACCTCGGAGAGCCGACTGCGAGCGACCACCTGTGTTCGGTCGGGCATGCGCACGATCGCGATCGCCACCCGATACCCCAGGTCTTCGACGACGTAGTGCGAGAGCACTCCGGCCGAGTCGACGTACTCATCCGACGTGGCGACGCCGACGGCGATCTGCTGCCCGTTGACGTCCCACATCTCGAGCGAGGCGGTCAGTTGGGACAGGAGCGCGCGCTGCTCGGGCTCGAGCGTCCTGGCAAGGAACTGGTTCACGACCTCCAGGTCAGCGCCGCTGGCCATGAGCCACGCCGCCGCCTCCGCGTCGTACGCGGTGGCCCCCGGGTAGGTGAGCGAACCCGTGTCCTCATGTATGCCGAGCAGCATCACGCTGGCCTCCAGCGGGGTGATCCCGATTCCCCTCTGGCGCAGCTCCGTCGCGAGGATCGACGTTGTCGCACCGACGGCGACAGACCGATCGTCCGCGTAGTCGATGTCCCCCTCCTGGCGAGGGTGATGATCGTAGACGATCACCTCGACGCCGGGCCGTCGAACGACATCACCCAACTCCCCGACGCGGTCCGGATCTCGCGTATCGACCATCACCACGCGATCGACCGTCTCGAAGGCCAGCCCCTTCAGGTCGACGAAGTCGAAGAACTCCTCGTGGAGATTGTGAAACATCCTCACATTGGCGTTCTGACTGCCGAGGAAGACTCCCTTGGCACCGGGGAAGAGCTTCGTCGCCGCGACCGTCGAGGCGTACGCATCGAAGTCGGGATTCGCATGACCGACGACGATCTGCATCGCGCCCTCCCTCGCCCGGTCTGCTACAGCTCGTGGAACAACGGCACGGGTGTCACCGGCTCGGACCCGAAGTGCAGCGAACGCCGGAACCGTTCCTCCCCCGCGTCGAGCAGCGAGTCATCGGCGGCGTACATCGTGCACAGCAGGTCCCCGGGGGCCACTCGGTCGCCGATCCTGACCGCGAGCACCAGCCCGGCGCCCGGGTCGATCGCGTCTCCCACGTGCTCCCTCCCGGCGCCCAAGACCATCGCCGAGCGGCCCACGCCCTCGGAATCGAACCGGGCCACGTAGCCCGCCTCACCGGCCCTGATCGCGCGAACGGCGCCTGAGCGCGGGAGCAGCGACGGGTCGTCTGCGACCCGCGGGTCGCCGCCCTGCGCCGCGACCCACTCCCGGAAGCGTTCGAGTGCCGACCCCGAGGCGATCGCCTCGGCGAGTAGCCCGCGGGCCTGCGTCTCGTTCTCGGCACGCTCGCCGAGCACGAGCATGCGAGCGCCGAACGCCATGCACAGCTCCGTGAGCGCCTCAGGCCCCTGCCCACGAAGCGTCTCGATCGCCTCGGTGACTTCGAGCGCGTTGCCGACCGCCATGCCGAGCGGCTGGTCCATGTCGCTCATGAGGCACACCACGCGCCGCCCGAGCGCCTCGCCAACGGCGGTCAGTTCGTGCGCGAGCTGGCGGGCCTCGGCTTCCGTCTTCATGAAGGCGCCGGAACCGACCTTCACGTCGAGTACGATCGCGTCAGCACCGCCGGCGATCTTCTTGGAGATGATCGAGCCGACGATCAGCGGAATGGACGGGACGGTCCCGGTGACGTCGCGCAGCGCGTAGATCTTCTTGTCAGCCGGGTCGATGCGCGGGGACTGCGCGACGACCGCGATGCCGATGCGCCTGACCTGCTCGAGGAACTCCTCCGGGGTCAACTCGACGCGAAAGCCCGGGATCGCCTCGAGTTTGTCCAGCGTTCCGCCGGTGTGTCCGAGCCCTCGGCCACTCATCTTGGCGACGGGCACCCCGCACGCCGAGACGAGCGGCGCGAGCACCAGCGTGGTGGTGTCGGCCACGCCGCCGGTGGAGTGCTTGTCCACCTTGATGCCGGGAATCGAGGACAGGTCGATGACATCGCCCGAGCGCACCATCGCTTCGGTCATCGCGACGGTCTCCTCGGCGGAGAGCCCGCGGAGGAGCGCGGCCATCAACCAGGCCGACATCTGGTAGTCGGGCATCTCGCCGACGGTGTAGCCATCGACGATCCGTGTGATCTCGGCCGCCGTGTGCTCGTGACCGTCGCGCTTGCGCTCGATGAGCTCTTCGAAGCTTGCCGCCGTCATGCGCCACGCACCGCCGAGAGGAACGACGTGCCGCGCTCGCAGGCGCCGCCCAAGCCGTAGAAGTCGAGAACCGTCTCCCCGATGTCGCTGAAGGTGCAGCGTATCCCGAGGTCCACTCCTCGGTCGTGCCCCTTCAGGTAGGCGATGAGCGGTGTGTATTCCCGGCTGTGATCGGTGGATGGCGTGGTCGGGTCGCACCCGTGGTCGGCGGTGATGATCAGCAGGTCGCCGTCGATCATCGCATCGAGCAGCTCGGGAATCCGGGCGTCGACCGCCTCGAGCCCCTTCGCGTAGCCTTGCACATCGTTGCGGTGACCCCAGACCATGTCGAAGTCCACCAGGTTCGCGAAGACGAACCCGGGGTCATCGCCGGCGATTCGCTCGATGAGGTGGTCGACCCCGTTCATGTTGTCCGTCGAATGCGGTGATTCGCAGATGCCGCGCCATGCGAAGATCTCGCCGATCTTGCCGATCCCGTAGCTCGGGATGCCCGCGTCCTCGAGCCGGTCAAGCACGGTCGGCTCGGATGGTTCGAGCGCGAAATCCCTCCTGCGGTGGGTACGCGTGTAGAGCCCGCTGCCGTCGGGGCCGATGAACGGTCGCGCGATGATCCTTCCCACGGCGTGCTCGCCGACAAGAACGCGCGTCCGAGCGATGGAGCAGATCTCGTAGAGCCGTTCGATCGGGATGACGTCCTCGTGCGCCGCGATCTGGAAGACACTGTCGGCGCTCGTGTAGATGATCGGCTTGCCCGTGGCGACGTGCGCGTCACCGAGTTCCTGGATGATCTCCGTTCCGCTTGCGGCGTAGTTGCCGAGCCACCCCAGGCCGGTGTCGTGCGTGAACGCATCCAAGACCTCTGCGGGGAAGCCATCCGGATAGGTCGGGAACGCCGAGGTGAGTTGCAGCCCCATCATCTCCCAGTGTCCGGTGGTGGTGTCCTTGCCGGCTGAGGCCTCGGCGTTCTTGCCCCACGAGGCTATGGGTGTCTCGACGGGTGGCACGCCGGTGACTTCGGTGATGTTGCCCAGTCCCATCTGTCCCAGATGGGGCATGTCGAGTCCGCCGGCTGCCGCAGCGGTGTTGCCGAGCGTGTTGGAGCCCGCATCTCCGTAGCTCGCCGCATCGGGTAGCGCACCCACCCCGACGCTGTCGAGCACGAGCACGATCGCGCGGGGTTCTCGGCGTGACCATCGCTACACCACCGTCCTGTCGACTTCTCTGAGGCTGGTGAGGCCCGCTGCGACCTTGTCGAGCGCATCCCGGCGCAGGGTCACCATGCCCTTCTGGATGGCGAGGGCCCGGAGTTCCTCAGAGGGAGCGTTCTTCAGGAAGAGGCGGGTCATGTCGTCGTCCATCTCCATGATCTCGAACACGCCGAGCCGGCCGGTGAATCCGGTGCCGCGACACGCGTCACAGCCCACCGATTCGTAGGTCTTGAGCCCCAGGAGCTCGTAGGCCTCGAACCCGGCTGCACGCAGCCGCTCGTCCGGACACCTTGGCGGGTCGCTTGCACTTCGGGCACAGCTTGCGCACGAGGCGTTGCGCGACGGCACCCGAGCAGCGCCGAAGAAGTCACGTAGGACTCGACCCCCATGTCGGTGATCCGGGTCAGCGCCGAGGGGGCGTCGTTCGTGTGGATCGACGACAGGACCAGGTGGCCGGTGAGCGCGGCGCGGACCGCGATCGAGGCCGTCTCCGGGTCGCGGACCTCTCCGACCATGACCACGTCGGGATCGAACCGCAGGGCCGTGCGCAGCCCCGCGGCGAACGTGAGCGCCACACGCGGGTTGACGGCGACCTGAGAGAGACCGGACATGCGGTACTCGATCGGATCCTCGATGGTGATGATCTTGCGGGTGGGTTCGTTGATGCTCTGCAGCGCCGCGTAGAGCGTCGTGGTCTTGCCGGATCCCGTGGGACCCGCGATCAGGACGCAACCATAGGGCTTGTGCAGCATTCTCACGAACTTGGCGAGGTTGTCGGCCGACAGACCGAGGTCGTCGATGGAGTGGAACGAGACGCCGCTGTTCAGCACGCGGATGACGATTCCCTCGCCCAGCGGCGTCGGCAGCGTCGCCACCCGCAGGTCGAGCGGTTCTCCGTCGATCCGCAGGGCGATCCTGCCGTCTTGCGGCCTCCGCCGCTCGGTGATGTCCATGTCGGCCATGACCTTGATGCGGCTCGTGAGCCCGGCCTGCGCGTTCTTGGGCAGCGAGGCGACATCCTGCAGTACGCCGTCGATGCGGTAGCGCACCCGCACGCGGTCCTCCTCCGGCTCGAAGTGGATGTCACTGGCGCGATCTGCCACTGCCTCGCGGAGCAGCTGGTTGACGATGCGGACGATCGGGACATCGCCTTCGATCTCCGCCTGCGGCGAAATCCTCCGCCTCCTCGACCACCCCGCCCTCGGCTTGCTCGAGCTGCTGGAGGGTGTCGGAAGCAACGGAGTACTTCTCGATCGCGTAGAGGACCTGACTCGCCGATGCGACCACGGGATCGACCTTGTATCCCGTCCTGAGCTCGGTCTCGTCTATCGCCTCGACGTCGAGGGGGTCTGACATGGCGAGCATGAGCCTGCCGCTGGCGAAGCCGATCGGGATGACCCCGCGCAGCCGTGCCATCCGCCACGGAAGGAGCACGACCGCTCCCCGGTCGATCTCGACGGATGCCAGATTGACGTGCAGGAGCCCCTTCTGTTGGGCGAGCGCCTCGGCGATCTGGTCCTCAGTCACGACCAGATCGCGCGCAAGCACCTCGCCCAGCTTGCCGCCGGACTCGGCCTGCTTGGCGAGGGCGACATCCAGTTGCTCCTCGGTTATCAGGCCGATGCGGACCAGCAGCGCGCCCATCTTCTCGCGGGAGTACTCCACGCGTCCTCCTAGTTCGTGCGCCGAACGGATGCCTGCAGTGAGACTATGCCCGGGCGCGAACGCCGGAGAGCACCCACTCCACAAGGAGCACCGCTACGATGGTGAGCGCCGTCGTGACTTCGAAACTGCCACTGTAGGGCGTCTTGATCGCCGCGACTCCGAACGGGAGGATGAGCGGATTGGACAGGACGATGACGGTCTGTCCCCACCCCTGCGCGGCGAGCTGACCGAAGAACACGACGCAGAGCCGCACCGTCAGGACGATCGCGACCACCACGAGCAGGTCCATGATGATGGTGATGAGCGTGCGAACAGGCTTCGAACTCACGTGTACCCTCCCCAGAAGGACGTGTCAGACGACACGTCGATTATGGGGCTTGGAACGGGCAGCGCGCCAGCCGGGTTCGGCCCGCTCAGCGGAGCCCTTCACAGATCGCCCGCGCGATGATCTTCTCGGCGATCTGCTCTGACCCGGGGACACCGGTCGAAAGACGCTCCTTGGCCTCCTCGACCCGGTCGGGTCGCATCTCCGGAGTGGATTCGACGATGAGAATGATCTCCCTCATCAGCTCCGGCGGAACCGCGGGGTAGGCGTGGTGAGTCCATGCCACGGGCGGTTCTACGTAGCGGGCCGCAAGAAGGGCTTGTTGCTCTGAGATGATCATGTCGATGGCTATCGGCAGCGCTCCGCGGGCGACTTGACGCGGGAATCCGGGCTGCGCCCGTTGTACGGTGACCCGGGTCACCGTTGGGCTGCTAGACCCCGGGAAAAGGGGGAGCCCCAAGGCCGGCACCTTGAGGCTCAGGGGTAAGGGTTGCATTCGCATGCAACTCGCAACAGAGCGTATCACCGCGGATTGTGCTGTGCAAGGGGCGCCTCAAACCTCCACGGAACCGACACACCGGTCTATCGGAAGGCGAAGGGAAGCACGATCGCGGACACTCCGAGAAAGAGCGGCACCAACCCGAGAAGCACCACCGCGAGCGCCACCGCCGCCACGGCTCGCGCCGCACTGCGCGGGCCGGCCGGGCGCACGTCGTCCCACTCCGCGTCGCGCGCTGCCGCCGAGTCGGGCTCGGGGTCTCGAAGGTACAGCGCCTGAAGCACGCTGCCGTAGTAGGCCAGCGACACCACCGAGCCCAGAATGCCGGCGGCTGCCAGCAGCGCGTACACCCATCCAAGCAGCTGATTGCCGGTGACCAGGAACATGCGTCCTGACGCAGTGATCGCGCTCGTGAAGACCTCGAACTTGCCCCAGAAGCCGAGCAGAGGAGGGACGCCCGCGAGCGAGATCAGGAGTACCGTCACCGATGCGGCGAGCATCCTGGTGCGCTGCCCCAACCCCGCAAGGCCGTGAATGCTGCCGTCCCAAGCCGGCAGGGCCTGCCGGAACGCCGTGGCCGCCAGGAAGGTGCCCGTTGTCGCTAACGCATACGTTGCGGCGAAGAACACGGCCGTCGCAGGGTCGAGGACGACCACCCCGATGAGCGCGTATCCCGCCTGCGCGACACCCGCGTACCCGAGCATGCGGGTGTAGGACCGCTGGCGCAGCGCCCCCACGGAACCCACCAGGATCGACAGCCCGGCGATCACGGAAAGCACCACGATGACCCGGTCCTGGAGTGGACCCGAGGCAACCACCACCATGAACAGCGCGGTCGCGGCCATGGCCCCGAGCTTCGGCCCGGACGCCAGGAAGGCCGCCACCTCGGGCCGAGCGGACTCGTACGCGTCCGGGGCCCACGCGTGGAACGGCACCAGCGAACTCTTGAACGCCAGCGCCGTCAGAATCAGGAGGACACCCGCAAGTGCGGCCGTCGGCATCGAAGGCTTCGCCAGCGCGACCGCCAGCTCGCCGTAGGCACCTGATGGGATGAATCCCCCGACCAAGACCGCCAGGCCCATCACCAGGAGACCCGTGGCTATGGCTCCCTGCACGAAGTACTTGAGGGCGGACTCGTCCGAGCGGCTCGTCTTGGCATCGGCCACGAGTGCGTACCCGGCGGCGGCGGCCGTCTCCAGTGCGACGAGGAGCATCAACAGGTCGAAACTCTCGGCGACAGCGGCCGATGCAACCGCAGCGAACGCCACCAGGGCGGCCGACGAGCCGCCGCCCGGTCGGCCGCTGAACTCGTTCCCGCCGCCCCAGAGCGCGACGGCCGCGAGCACCATGATCAGCCCCGGCACTGTCGAGAACGCGTCGCCCACCAGCAGCACGCCGAAGGCGAGTGCCCCGGAAACGCTGGAACCGGCCCAGAGCCCAACAGCGCCGGACAGCAGCAACCCGGAGACAGCCGCCGCCACCGCCGCGGAGCGCCGGTCGAAGGCGTCCAGTCCGAGAGCGACCAGCCCGCCCAACAGCGCGGGACCGAGCTGAAGCGTGATGAGGAGGGCGGATGACATCTACATCCCCCCGCCCGCGACCCGGGACAGGGCCAGCAGCGACTTCTCGGCGATGGACAGGATCAGCATCGGCTGGATACCGAGCGCCACGATGCACGCCGAGAAGGCCACGACGAGCGCGGTCTCGCGAACGCCCAGGTCCGGCAGTTGGCTGAACTCGCCCACCGGGCCGTGGACGGAGCCGCGCACGGCCCGCAGGTTGTAGGCGGCAGCGAGCACGAGCCCGATCGTCCCGATCGCGGTCCACCAGCCGAACTCGCGAAACGACTCGAGTACCGTCGCAAACTCGCCGGGGAAACCGGACAGTCCGGGAAGGCCCAGTGAAGCCAGTGCGCCGAACGTGAAGGCGACCCCCCAGATCGGCATCACGCGCCCGAGCCCGCCGAATCTCGACATCTCGCGTGTGTGGGTTCGTGCGTAGAGCGAGCCGACGAGCAAGAACAGCAGCCCTGCGACGAATCCATGACTCACCATCGCCACGAGTGCGGCACCCATGGCGTCGGGGGTCGCGGCCGCGATCGCCAGGATCACGAAGCCCATGTGCGAGACCGAGGAGTACGCGACAAGGCGCTTGAGGTCGGTCTGGACGAGCGCCATCGCCGCCCCGTACACGATGCCGACGAGTCCGAGCACCATCAGAGCCACACGCGCCTGACCGAAGGCAGACGGTGCGAACGGTACGGCGATGCGCATAAGGCCGTAGCCGCCCATCTTGAGCAGCACACCGGCGAGCACTATGGAGCCCGCCGTCGGCGCCTCGGTGTGTGCGTCGGGCAGCCAGGTGTGGAACGGCACCGCCGGGATCTTGACCAGGAACGCGATGGTGAACAGCCAGAAGACGAGCGCCGGCGATGACATCCCTCCGCTGCGGGCGGATATCTGGGCGATACTCACGCTTCCGCCGCTCTCGGCGATCGCGAGGATGACGCCGAGAAGCATGATCGCGCCGGCAGCGAAGGAGTACAGCAGGTACTTGGTGGCGGCGTGCCGGCGATTCGACGAGCCCCACCCGCCGATGATGAAGTACATCGGCACGAGCACCGACTCCCATCCGACGTAGAACAGGATCAGGTTGTCGGCAAGAAAGACCATCGTGAGGGCTGTCTGCAGCGTGAGAAGGAGTGCGAAGAACACGCCGGGACGGTCCTTCATGTCCCACGACACGACGACGGCTGCGAGGCCGATGAACACGGTGAGCATCATCAGCGGCGTCGAAAGGCCGTCGAGCGCGGTCGACCACATCGATGCGAGACCGCCGAGCTGTGCGCCCTCGATACGAACGCCCGACAGGAGCCCCGCCTGCGCGAGCGAGGCAAGCAGCAGGCCCTGAACCACCAGCGCAGCCGCTGCGACCCACTTGGGCAGCCCCGGGATGATGCGTCCGGAGACCGCGCACACGAGGGCAGCGAGAGCGGGCGTCACGATCAGCAGATCCAACTGAAGCACGCGCTCACCTCCCCAACCAGATCGAGGCGGCGAGCATCAGTGCGACCCCTGTGGCGATGAGCGCGCCGTACCACTGCGCGTCGCCACTCTGGAGGCGACTCACGACGCCCCCCGCCCACTGCGCGATGGTGGCCATGCCTTCGACCACGCCGTCTATGAGGAAGCGATCCACGACCGCCCACAGAATCCGACACCCGACTGCGACGGGGGTGGCCACGAAGCGCATGGCCAGTCCGTCCCATCCGAAACCGACCGACCCTGCCTTCCAGAACCCGCCGAGACGTTCCTGCAAGGCTTGGTCGGCGTTCTCGCCTCGCTCGAGCATCCATCCGATGCCGAGTCCCACCAGACCGAGCGTGACAGCGACGGCAGAGATGGGCAGGGAAAGTGGCTCCGGATGCTCGCCGAGGCGCATGAAGATCCAGTCCCCGGCGAAGCCGAGCAGTGCCGCCGGAACAGCCAGCACCACGAGCGGAACCAGCATGCTCAGTGGGCTCTCGTGGGCGTGCCCGGCTCCCCGCCGTGCGCCGAAGAAGGTCAGCCGAGTGGCCCTGCCTGAATAGACACCGGTGATGAACGCCGTCGTGAGAAGCACGACGGCCGCGAGCGGAATCGCGGCCCAGACGACGTCGAGGATCCCGTCCTTGCTGAAGAACCCCGCGAGAGGATAGATCCCCACCAGCGAGAGCACCCCGACGGCCCACACCGCGAACGTGACCGGCATCTCGCGGCGCAGCCCGCCCATCTCGCGCATGTCCTGCGTCCCGGCGCCGTGAATCACGCTTCCCGAGGTGAGGAAGAGCAGCGCCTTGAAGGCGGCATGGGTCACCAGGTGGAAGAAGGCGAAGGCCCAGGCGCCAACTCCGAGCGCAGCGAACATGAACCCGAGTTGGCTGATGGTCGAGTACGCGAGCACCTTCTTGATGTCGCGCTGCGGGATCGCCGCGAGTCCGGCCCCCAACGCCGAGATCAGCCCCGCGGCGAGCAGGACCGTCCGTGCCGTTGGGGCCGCCTCGAAGAGCGGCCACGTCCGTGCGACCAGGAACACTCCCGCAGCGACCATCGTCGCCGCGTGGATGAGCGCCGAGACCGGAGTGGGTCCCTCCATGGCGTCCGGCAGCCAGATGTGGAGCGGGAACTGCGCCGACTTGCCGATGGCGCCGATCGTGATCAGCACGGCAGCAGCCGTGAGGGCCGTCGGAGCCATCGAGGGCAGTCCGGCCATGACCGGCACGTACCCCAGCGACTTGGTCGACGCCCACAGGACGGCCAGACCGAAGAGCAGCCCGACGTCGCCGACGCGTGTCGTCAGGAACGCCTTGACAGCAGCGGCCATGGCCGAGGGCTTCTGGTACCAGAATCCGATCAGCAGGTAGGAGCACGCACCGACCAGCTCCCACCCGATGAAGAGCGTGGTGAAGGAGTCGCCCACGACCAGCAACGTCATCGCCCCGGTGAACGCACTCAGCAGCGCGAAGTAGCGAACCCGGCCGGGGTCCTCGGCCATGTAGCCGATGGAGAACACGATGACCATGAGCGCGACCGTACCCACGACCAACAGCATCAGCGCCGCAAGCGTGTCGACAGCCCAACCCACGGTGAGCGTGAGCTCACCGACGCCGAACCATACCGCCGACCCCGAGGAGGCGAGCTGGCTCGTCCACGGTTCGACGGAGGCCGGCACGCCGCCGGGGATGACGCCCAGAGCGCCCGCACCGAGACCCAACACCAGCAGTGGGCCGATCATCGCGACCCACGGGACCAGTGACTTCGCATACCTGCCGAGAAGCCCGATCAGCACCGCCAGCACCATCGGCACGGCGACGGCGAGCCAAGGGGCTGCCACGAGCGCGCTCATCAGCCCTTCACCTCGCTCAGGTCGTCGATCCGCGTGGTGCCTCGACGACGGGCGACGGCCACCAGAAGCGCCAGACCCACCGCGGCCTCAGCGGCGATGACGACGATGGCGATCAGCGCGACGCCTTCGACCGACAGCGGGGTCTCACCATGCCTGATGCTCGCGCCGAGGCCAACCAGCAGCACGAGCGCGCCGCCCAGCATCACCTCGACGCTTGCGAGCAGCGCGATGATGTCACGTCGGACCAGCACGCCGAGAAGGCCGATACCGAAGAGCGCGCACGAGATCAGGATCAGGCTCATTCGCGGTCACCGCCCACGATGACGATGACCGCCACCAGCGAGACCAGGAGCAGCAGGCCGACAGCCTCGAACTGCGGCAGCAGCCGGCCGAGCAACGCATCGGCCAGACCCGTTGTCGTGCTCCCGACCGGACCCGACGCGAAGGTGGCCGCCAGCGGCCGGACCATCACGAACAGCAGAACGGCTGTCGCGGCCGAGGCCACCACCGCAAGAACGTCGACGCGCGACTCCAGCACGGGCGCGCCGCTCCCCGCCCTCTGGACGAGCATGATGGCGAAGAGCACGAGCACGAGCACGCCGCCGACGTAGACGAACAGCTCGGCCAGAGCGAGGAAACCCATACCGTAGTAAGCGAAGAACCCCGCGACCGCCATGAGGAACGCACCAAGCCCGAGCGCCATGCGCATGACGTCGCGCACGAAGACGACCGCAAGCGCCCCGATCAGTGCCACCGCCGAGAGCAGCCAGAAGAGGCCGACGCTCACCGCTCCGCTCACGGTGCCACCTCCTCGGCGCACACCAGCACGTCCTCGGGGTTCGCCGGACTGCTGTCAGCGCTCACTCCGGTTGCAGAGTCGCAAGGCTCACCGGCGGCTGCACCACCCGGCATGTCGGCACCGGTCGCTCGGCTGCCTTCACCTGAGCGGACCATCTCGTCCTTGCCGAACAGCGTGAGATCTCGAGAGTAGAACGAGAGCTCGTACTGACCGGTGTGCTGAAGCGCGTGTGTGGGGCACTGCTCGGCGCACAGGCCGCAGAAGCAGCACTTCGACAGATCGAGGTCGTACCGGGTCACGCACCGCGAACCGGGGTCGTCGACACGCTCGACCCTGATGGCGTAGTCGGGGCAGGTCCGCGCGCAGAAGGTGCAGCCGACGCACACGTCAGACGAGCAGCGCAGGCAGCGGGCAGCTTCGGCGAGGCCCTCGATGTGCGTGAACCCCAGCTCCACCTGACGGAAGTCCTTCGCCCGCTCTGCGCCCTTCGCCATGGGGAGCTTGACCCGGCGGCGGGAGTTCTCGACGCCTGTGACGGACGCCTTCTCGTAGCGCGGGTACACCGGGACGGGACGGTAGACCCGTCCCTCCGAGAGGCTCTCCCCCGTCAGGTACCGGTGGATCGACGTCGCAGCTTCGTGGCCGGAAGCGATCGAGGCGATCGCGGAGCCGGGCCCGGTGACGACCTCTCCGCTCGCGAAGACACCCCTGTGCGAGGTCGTGAGAAGGGCGCCGTCCACAGGAAGCAATCCGCGCTCGGTGAGGAGCAGGTCGCTTCCGGCAACCACGCCGCCCAACCTCGGAGCCTGACCGATCGCGAACACGATCACGTCGGCGGGTATCTCGGTGAAGTCCTCGGCGAACTGCGGGGCGAAGCGACCTTGCGCGTCGAAGACCGACAGACACGATTGCAGCCGCATGCCGACGACATGGCCGTCCTCCACCATCACCGAGTTCGGCCCCCACGAGCAGTTGGCGATGACGCCTTCGTCCAGAGCCTCCTCGATCTCCCAGGGGTGCGCCGGGAGCTCATCCATGGATTCCAGCGACGTCATCATGGCTTCGCTCGCGCCGACCCGCAGCGCGACCCGCGCGCAGTCGACGGCGACGTTGCCGCCCCCGATCACCAGCACGCGCTTGCCCTTCACGCCGGCGTCGTTCTTCCAGTTGCCGGCCTTGAGGAACTCGAGCGCGCCGACCACGCCCTCCGCGTCGGCGCCGGGTATCGGGATGATGCGGCTCTCCTGAAGGCCTGTGGCGATGAGTACGGCGTCGTACTCGCCGATGAGATGGTCGATCGGCACGTCGTCGCCGATGGCCACGTTGAGCCGAAGCTCCAAGCCCATCGTCACGAGGTCGTCCACCTCCTGCTTGATGATGTCGCGCGGAAGCCGATAAGCGGGCACGCCGGAGAAGAGCGCCCCTCCCGGATGATGGTCCTTCTCGTACACCGTGACGCCGTAGCCGTGCCGCATCAGGTCGTACGCCGCGGTCAGCCCGCTCGGACCGCTCCCGATGATCGCCACCGTCTGCTCGCGGGTGCGAGGCAAGGGCTTCACGCGCTCTTCGCGGACCTCGGCGTAGCGCTCGTAGGCGACCCGGTGAAGCGGCCGGATCGCGATCGGCTCGTCGTAGTAGTTGCGTTTGCAGGCGGTCTCACACGGGTGGTGGCAGATCCGGCCCAGCACTCCCGGCAGGGTGTTGCGGTCGCGGACGAGTTCGTAGGCCTCGCGCGGGGTCGTCTTCGGCGAGGTGGTACGCCTGACCGCGCGCGTCGACGTTGGCCGGGCAGTTCCCGACACACGGCGGAAGGTTGTCCCGGGCATACAGATCCTCAACGAGCGCGTTGTACTCCTGCGGTGCCGCCTCGATCGTGGGGATGTCGTCTCGGCCGAGGATGCCTGTGAGCCTGCAGCGCACCGCGCCAGCGCGGCGAGAGCGTGAGCTTCTCGTCCGGATAGCGCAGCGTGGTGGGTTTGACCGTCGTGCGCTTGGCGGTGATGCCGAGCCCCGTGAACACGCTCGCCCATCGCTCGAAGAACCCACGAACGCCCGGCGCGTAGTCGTTGGTGGCCGAGACCTTCAGGCTCACCGAGTTCGAGGTGCGGTCGGGGACCGAGGGCCACTTGCCGTCAGAGCCTACAGCCATGCGATCACCGCCCCGACCACCAGGAGCTGGACGAGGGCCATCGGGGTCAGCACCTTCCACGCGAGACCCATGAGCTGGTCGGGCCGCATGCGCGGGAACGTCCACTTCACCCAGATCATGGCCGTGGCGAGCACGACCACCAGACCGACGAACAGAATGGCGCCGACCGCGCCGCCGAATCCCAGACCGCCGCCGAAGAAGAGCGCCGCACCGAAGAGGGATGCCGCCACGATGCCGCCGTACTCGGCCATCATGAAGACCGCCCAGCGGATACCGGAGTAGTCGGCGAAGTAGCCGGCTACCAGCTCCGACTCCGCCTCAGGCAGGTCGAAGGGACCACGGTTGAGCTCGGCGATCGACGCGATGAAGTAGACCAGGAAGCCGACGGCCGTCAGCGGGATCCACCACCAGCGCCACGCATCGCGAATGCCGACCGTCGAGATCGAGCCGGCCAGGAGGCACAGCGACAGCACCGAAAGCGTACGGGGCAGCTCGTAGGAGATCATCTGCGCCGCACCTCTCACGCCACCGATCGACGCGTAGGTGTTGCGTGAGGACCAACCGGCCAGCAGGATGCCGATCACGGACAGTGCCGGCACGGCGAGGAAGAACAACGCACTGGCGGCGATGTTGAAGGGAGACCAGCCCGTGGCGAAGGGAACCACCGCCAGCGAGGCTGCGATCGGCACGAATACGAGGTACGGAGCCAGCCGGAACACGCGCACGTCCGCCTGGTTGGGCGTGATGTCCTCCTTGAGCACGAGCTTGATGGTGTCAGCGAGCGTCTGCAGCAGCCCCGCCGGACCGGCCTCCTGAGGTCCCAGTCGCATCTGGATCTTCGCCGAGACCTTGCGCTCCCACCAGACGCCGATGAGCGCCGCCACGGCGATCAGCATGCCCGCCGACAGACCGACGACCAGTCCCCATACGAACCCGGTCACCGGTCCACCTCCCCGAACACGGGGTCGAGCGATCCCAGTATGACGACGAGGTCGGGCAGCGTGTGACCGACGGCAAGCAGCGGGAGCAGCGCGAGGTTGCAGAACGCCGGGGATCGGACCTTCATCCGATACGGGCGTTCGCTCCCGTCGGACACCAGGTAGACGCCGAGCGAACCCCTCGCCGACTCGATGTGGTCGTACGCATCGCCGACCGGCGGGGCGAGCAGCCTGGGAAGGCCCTCGGCCATGTACGATCCGCCGGGCATCTGCGCGACGCTCTGGTCGATGATCTTGGCCGATTCGAAGCACTCGAGCAGCCGGATACGGCTGCGGTCGTACGCGTCGCCGCGGTCGCCGACGACGACGTCGAACTCCATCCGCGGATAGACCGAATACGCGCGATGCTTGCGAAGGTCCCAGTTCAGTCCGCTGCCGCGCGCGGCCGGCCCCGAGGCGCCCCATGCCACCGCGTCCTCGGCGGCGAGCACCCCGACCCCCTTGAGACGCCCTCGCGTGATGGTGTTCCCGAAGAAGAGCCGGTCCAGCTGGTCAAGCTGCGGGGCCAGGGTGCCTGTGAACGCGAGAACGCGCTCCAGCCAGCCCTCCGGCACGTCCTTTGAGACTCCGCCGGGTCGCACGTAGTTGTAGGTGAGCCGGGAGCCGCAGAGGTCCTCGAAGAGCTCGATGATGCGCTCGCGGACGTCGAACGTGTAGATGAACATCGAGAACGCACCGGTGTCCGCCGCTGACGAGCCGATGCTCATCATGTGGCTCGCGATACGCTGCAGCTCGCACACGATGACGCGCAGGTACTCGGCGCGCTCCGGTACCCGGATATCTGCGAGCCGCTCGACCGCCCGACAGTACGCCCAGTTCGCGTACATGCTTCCCACGTAGTCGAGGCGGTCTGTGAGCGGAACCACCTGCAGGTAGGTGCGGTTCTCGGCCATCTTCTCGATTCCGCGATGCAGATAGCCGATGACCGGCGTGACCTTGACCACGACGTCGCCGTCGAGATGCACGATCATGCGTCCGACTCCGTGCGTCGAGGGATGCGACGGGCCGACGTTCACCACGAGTTCCTCGACCGGATGCCCGGCGTCGTCGATCGCGCGGCTGCGCGATTCGATCTGGAGTGTCACGTCTGCCCTCCCCTCGTCAGATGTAGTCGGGACGCCTGATCAGGCGCTCGTCTTCGTAGTCCTTGCGAAGCGGGAACCCTTCCCAGCCCTCGGGAAGAAGGATGCGGCGCAGGTCAGGGTGCCCGTCGAACACGATGCCGAACAGATCGAAGACCTCGCGTTCCTGCCAGTTGGCGGCAGGCCACACGTCGCAGAGCGAGTCCAGATGCGCGTCGTCCCGCGGCACCCTCGTCTTGAGGAACACGTCGGCCGTCAGCGCGCGCGACGAGAGCCGGTAGACGATCGTGAACCACTCCTGCCGGTCGACGGCGGTCACCATGCCGAGCCGGTCGAAACCGAGCTTCTTGAGCTCGTAGGCGGTATCGAGGAGCTCGGAACGCTTCGCCCCGATCACCGTGTCGCCGAACTCCTCCGAGAACAGCGGATACAGCTTGGATGAGAGCTCGGCCAGGCGCCCTTGAAGCAGCTCGAAGTCGGTCACCCTTCATCACCTGCCCCGTCGCCCTGCCGCACGGCGTCGCTCGCGGCGAGCGGATTCGGCAGGTTCAGGGCCCGCTCTCTGCGCTTGCCGGGAGCGATGGACTCCATCCTCACCAGCTCACGAAGCTGCAGCACGCCGTCCTGCAGGGACTCCGGCCGTGGCGGGCAGCCCGCGATGTACACGTCCACAGGCAGGAACAGGTCCGCGCCGCGCACCACGGAGTAGGAATCGTAGTAGAAGATCCCGCCGGAGATCGTGCAGTTGCCCATGGCGATGACCCACTTCGGGTCGGGCATCTGGTCGTAGAGCCTCTGGACCGCCGGCTTCATCTTCTCGGTGATCGTCCCGGCGAGGATCATCACGTCGGTATGGCGCGGATCGGGCCGCGGGAACGTGCCGAGGCGGTCGAAGTCGAACTTGTTGAACGACGCCGCGATCAGCTCCATGGCGCAGCACGCCGTGCCCATGGGGAACGCCCAGAGCGACTGGCCGCGCGACCAGTCGACGAGCGCGTCGACGCTGGTCAGGATGATGCCGCCGCCCAGGTTCTCGAGCCCGGCACCGATGCGGTCTACGAGCGCCATTCGAGCGCCCCCTTCCGCCAGGCGTACAAGAGCCCGAAGCCGAGGAACACGACGAAGACGCCGACCTCGAGCGCGGCCAAGGGGTTGCCCCGCAGCGCAGAGGCGACCGCGAACAGCAGCACGGCCTCGGCGTCGAAGAGCACGAACAGCATCGCGATGGTCGAGAACCGCAACCGGGGCGATGCCCACGGCTCACCGGCCTGTTCCATGCCGCACTCGAAGGGGGTCCCCTTCTCGAAGCTGGGGTTCCGGGGAGAGAGGAGTGCGTTGGCTAGGAACACCACGCCGATGAAGGCGGCCGAGGACGCCGCGAGGCCCAGCACGAACAGAATCGCCTGCGCGTATGCCCCCTGCATCCATCCCCCTACGCGTGTCTCCTCGGCATGCGAGAACCGAGTTCCGGTTAGACAGCTTTCGTGAGGTCGTCGATCGTCATGGAGCACACGAACGAACGGCTGGTGACAGTGTAGAGATGAGGAATCTCTTTGTAAAGATTGTTACAATCTCCGAGGGAATCCGTACAAAGCGCAGGTCAAGCACGGTGACAACCTCGCCGTGCTAGACTCCGCGTGCCGCGCGCTCAACCTCGTCCGCGAGCGAGATCCATTCGCTCTCAAGACCGGGAAGGCGGCTCTTGACGTCAGTGTACTCGGCGAGCGCCGCGTCGAACGCGGCCTGGTCCGAGTAGAGCTCGGGCTGGGCCATGAGCTCGACCAGGGCCTCCTGACGAGCCTGCAGCTCGGCGATCTCGGCCTCGACGACGGCCAACCGCTCCTTGCTGCCTTTGCCCGTCCGATACGCGCGGTTCCGCGCCTCGGCCTCGGCGCGCTTCTGCTCCTTGGTCTTGGGACCGGAAGACGCCACCGGGACCGCCGCGGCCGTTGCGGCGACTGCCTCCGGATGCGTCGTGCACGCGTCGTGGCTTGCGTCCCGCGTGCGCTGGTGGCGTCGGGGCCGCGGCGGCACCGTCGCCGTCGTGCCGCACCACCGTCGAGGTCGCGGTCGTTGCCGCGCCCATCGACCGCGGGCGTCCGGCGGTCGACGCCCGTTTGGGATCGCCGGGCTTCTCGGCGGCCTCGCGCTCGGCGCGCTTGAACAGGTAGTAGTCGTAGTCCCCGTCGAACACGGTCACGCGCCCATCCCGGACCTCGACGATCTTGTTGGCGATCGCGCGGATGAGGTGCCGGTCGTGGGTGATCAGCGCGATCGTGCCCTCGTAGCGCTTCAGAGCCTGCTCGAGCACGTCGGCCGAGGTGATGTCGAGGTGGTTGGTCGGCTCGTCGAGACAGAGCAGCGGCGCCGGCTTGACCAGCATCTTCGCGAGCGCAAGGCGGCCCTTCTCCCCTCCCGAGAGCACGCGGACCTTCTTCTCGACGTCGTCCTTCTTGAAGAGGAACGCTCCCAACAGCGAGCGCACTTCCGACTGGGTCCAGCCGGGCGCCACTCCATCGATCTCCTGGTACACGGTGTTGTCGAGGTGCAGCGCCTGGAGCTGGTGCTGTGCGAAGTACGCCACGTCGACGTGGTGGCCGAGTTCGCGCTCTCCGCGGTCGGGCTCGAGCGCGCCGGCGAGCATCTTGAGCAGCGTGGACTTGCCGGCGCCGTTGGGCCCGACGAGCGCCACCTTGTCTCCTCGGTACATCGCGAAGTCCAGATCCTGATACACGACGTTGTCGTCGTAGGACTTCGCGCACGCCTTCGAGTCGGATGACGAGCTCACCGGTACGCGGCGGCTGAGGGAACCGGAACTTGACCACCTTGCGCGCCTCGGGCAGCACGATCCGCTCGATCTTCTCGAGCTTCTTCACGCGGTCCTGGGCCTGCTTGGACTTGGTGTTCTTGTACCGGAAGCGTTCGACGAACGCCTCCATGTGCGCGATCTCCTTCTGCTGCGCCTCGAACGCCGCCTGAAGCTGCTCGAGGGCGAGCTCGCGCGCGGCCACGTAGGCCGAGTAGGTCCCCGTGTAGACCGTGACCTTCCCCTGGTCTATCTCGGCCACGTGATCGACGAGGTTCTCCATGAACTCACGGTCGTGACTGACGAGGATGATCGCACCCTCGTACGAACGGAGGAATCCCTCGATCCAGGTGACCGATTCGAGGTCGAGGTGGTTGGTCGGCTCGTCGAGCAGGAGCACGTCGGGCTGGCGGAGCAGCAGCTTCGCGAGCGCAAGGCGCATCTGCCACCCACCGGAGAACTCGTCGGTGAGCCGCTCGAGGTCCGGCTCCTTGAAGCCGAGGCCGAAGAGCACCGCGCGCGCGTCTGATTCGATCGTGTAGCCGCCCAGCGCCTCGAAGCGGTCATGGAGACGCCCATACTCCTCGAGAGTCCGCTCCTGGTCCTCCCCCGGCTCGGTGGCTTCGAGGTCCTCGGCCAGCACCTTGAGGCGGTGTTCCAGCGAGGTCACGTGCTCGGCGGCGGTGAGCGCCTCTTCCAGGACACTACGGCCGGCCATCTCGATGGCTTCCTGCTCGAGGTAGCCGATCACGGCATCGCGCGCGGTCGAGATCGTTCCGGAGTCTGCATCCTGACGCCCGGCGATGATGTCGAGCAACGTGGTCTTCCCGGCGCCGTTGGGGCCGACCAGCGCGATGCGGTCACGGGCGCCGACGCGTAAACGCGCGTCCTTGAACAGGACGCGCGCACCGAATGACTTACTGACATTGTCGACGGAGAGGATCACAGCCGCTGATTCTAACACCTCCCTCTCGTTTCCCAGGCGCCGACCGAGGGGAAGCTCTCTAGACGGCGGGCGAAGACGCAACGGGAGGCCCCATGAGCGGCAACGAGTCAGTCGTAGTCATCGGAGCGGGCGCAGCGGGTCGCTCGGCAGCCAAGGCACTCGCCGCGTCAGGCCACCGGGTGACGGTGATCGAGCGGGACCGCGTCGGCGGCACCTGCCTCTGGAGGGGCTGTATCCCCAAGAAGGCGCTCTACGTGGCTGCGCGCGCCGTTCGAGAGGCCCGGCGCGCAGGGCAGTACGGCGTGGACTGTCGCGATGTCCGCGTCGACTGGCCCGAGGTTCTCGCCTGGAAGTGGCACGCCCAGGAGTCGTTCGCCGGCGACCAAGAGGCGCTTCTCACCGCGCGTGGGATCAGGCTGCTCTGCGGCAGTGCGCGATTCGTGTCCGAGTCGTCCGTCGCCGTCGGCGACGAGGTGCTCTCGCCGGACCACCTGGTGCTCGCAACGGGTTCGGTCCCAGTGATCCCAGACGTTCCCGGGGCGGACCTCGCCGACACCTCTGAGGACGCTCTGCGCTTCCCCGCACCGCCACGCTCGCTCGTCATCGTCGGTGGGGGCTTCATCGCCATGGAGATGGCTGGCATCTTCGCCTCGTTCGGCACGCAGGTCCACGTCGTCGAACGCGGGCCGAGGGTACTGTCGATGCTCGACGCGTCACTCGCTCGACGTCGCGACAGCTAGGCTCTCCGAGATGGGGGTCCGCTTCCATGTGGACTCATCCCTGCAGCGGATCTCCGGCGCCGCCGGACAGCTGTCAGCGCGTGTGGCCACGTCAGGAGGCAACCGAGGAAGATCTCGCTTGCGAGCGCGTCATCTTCGCCACCGGTCGCCGTCCGGCGTTGGACGGCCTCGACCTGGCTTCGGCCGGAATACGGGTCGATCCTCGCGGGCGGCTGGTGCTCGATGATTCGCTCCGCACGACCAACCCGCGTGTCTGGGCCTGCGGGGACTCCGCCGCCGGGATGATGCAGACCCCGGTCGCTTCGCTCGAGGGACTCACGGTCGCGCGCTCGATCGAGTCCGGCACCCCGCAGGTGCCGGATCTCTCGGCGGTGCCGGTGGCGTGCTTCACGACGCCGCAACTTGCGACGGTCGGGCTCACCATGGAATCGGCCGAGAAGGCGGGGATCACCGCGACGCTGCATCGCATCGACTCGGACAGCCTCGGTGCGGCGATCGTCGACGACGAGCGGGACGCCTTCTTGCAGCTGGTCATCGGAGGCGACGGCGTCGTGCTCGGCGCCCAGACTGCGGGCCCGACCGCGAGCGACACCATCTACGCGGCCGCGGTCGCGGTCAAGGCGCGGATGAACGCCAGCGAGCTGCAGGGGGTTCTCGGCGTGCACCCGTCCTATGCGGAGGCTCAGAACTACGCTGCCTGGTGAGGGCCACCGTCGGACCGGCGCTGCGTCGAGGTTCGAGCCGCGCAGCGCGCTATCGCCTAGACTGGGTGGCGCACGGATCCGCCGCGCTCTCATTGCTGACGCGAGCGGCTCTTCCCACAGCCGAGGCGTCACCAGTCTGGGGTCGATTGCATGAACGAACTGCTTGCCAAGACCGTACCGCTCGCTCTTGGAGCGATGGTCAGCCCGACGCTCCTGACAGCGGCGATACTCGTGCTCTCGGGCAAGATCTCGCCCCGCGGTCGTTCGTGGGCGTTCGTTGCCGGCGGCGCTGTTGCACTCGCGGCTTTCACCGTGCTCGTTCCCTGGTTAGCAGGACTGCTCAAGTCGGTCGGCCCCGATGTCATCCGCAGCGCCGACGTGGTCTTCGGAGTGCTGTTGCTCGCCGTCGCCCTTCGCAAACTGTCTCAAGCGCAAGGACCCGGACGGCGGTACCGCGCGCGCACCCAAGCACGCCGGAACGCCAGCGCCGCACCTTGGGGCGTACTTCGGATTCGGCGCGCTCATGATCGCGACTGATGCGAGTTCGCTCGTGCTCTACATCGCGATCATCAAGGAGGCGGCCGTGTCTCAGGCGCCTGATGCCGAGCGCATGGCGGCGGTCGCGCTGGGGTACCTCGCGGTCCTGCTGCCGGCACTGGTCCCCGTCGCCTTCGCGACGATCGCACCGGCACAGACGGACCACGTTCTACAACCCCTCGGCGCCTGGTCGCAGAAGCACGCCACCGCGATCACGGTGACCATCTGCCTCGTCTTCGCCGCCTATCTCCTCGCCAAGGGACTCGTTCCGCTCATCCGCTAGGATGCCGCGAGCCCGCGGGGACGCGCTTCTCATCATCCGGATCGATCGCCGGACGATGACGGCAGCCCCTTCAGCTTGTAGGAGAACAGGCATCGCGGGGTAAGGCCTGAGTCACCGGCCGAGGTGGTATCCCACGTGAACTCCTCGCAGCATTCAGGCTTCCCGCTTTGGTGGAGTGCGCACAGGAAGTCGTCTCGAAGCGCGGTGCAACGCATGGTGACGACCAGCTGAGACGACGAGACTTCGCAGCTTGCCCTCGGTACCACAACGATCTCGCCTTCGCGATCCACGGTGGCGCCGTGCAGTTCGTAGTACCGCGCCGCGTCCGCACTGAGCGGAGTGTGGATCCTGACGACATCCTCCCCGTAGACGACGTCGCTTCGCGGGGTCAGGTGGAAGTGGAAGAGGTGACAACACTCCGCCTCACAGTGCTGCACCCAGCACAAGCAGTCTTCACACTGCCTGGCTGCATCGACCAATGATCGCTCGTCGCCGGGTCGCATCGTCAATTCCCGCCTCTGGGTAGCAGACCGACAGCTTCCACCCTGACGATCGGACCCCAGAGGGGTCAACCCCCGGTTTCGCGAAACCTGCGAGACAACGTCCGGCCCGGCCGCACACCTACCGCAACAGGACTCCCGCCGGCGCGATGTAGCTTCGACGCGTACATCTCCCGGTCCGCTGTCGCTTTGAGCGCCTCCAGACCGCAGAACTCGTCCGGCGCGCACCACGCGGTACCGCTACTCATCGAGAGCCGGTACGGCCGATCCTCTGTCGCATTGAAGAGCTCGAAGCCCTCCTGCAGGCGTTGGTTCAACTGGTGCAGAGCGTCGTGGCCCCCGTCGACGGTGAGGACCACGAACTCATCGCCACCCATCCGCGCGATGACATCCGCATCACGGAGCGTGGACCTGAGAATGGACGTCGCATCCACCAAGGCCCCGTCTCCTTGGGCATGGCCGAGTTCGTCGTTGATGGATTTCAGATCGTCCACGTCGCAGAAGATCAGACCGATGCTCTGCTTGGAGCGCCGCGCCTGCGCGATCGTCTGACCGGCAACGAGTTCGAACCCTCTGAGGTTGTACAGCCCGGTCAACGAGTCGCAGTTCGCGACCTGCTCAAGCTCGCTCGTGCGCTGCTCCTCGGCGTGCCTACTCTCGGTCACGTCGTGCAGGATGCCTGCGATCGCGACGGGTTCCCCGTCGTCGCTGACCTCGAGGGAGCCGTGCGCGCAGACCCAACGGACTTCCCCGTCCGGCCGCACGATTCGAAAGTCGCTCCGCCGGGACCCTTCGGCCCCCGAGACGGCGAGTTCCCATCCGTCGAACTCCCCACGATCCTCGGGATAGATGCCCGCGCAGAGCGCTTCCAGCACATCGCCACCGTCAATCGACGGATCGAAGCCGAGAATGCGCGCCGCCTCGTCCGACCACACGCGGGCGCCGGTGACCAGATCGGTCCTCCAGCTGCCGACGTGACCGGCCGCTTCGGTTTCCGCCAGCAGCACCTCTTTGCGCCGCAACTCGTCTTCGGCGCGCTTGCGCTCGGTGATGTCCTGGATGATCCCGAACATCGTCACCGCTCGGCCTTCGTCGTCGAACTCGAGCTTGCCCCTACCGTGCACCCGGCGTTCGATGCCGTCATTCAGGCGAATGATCCGATACTCGATATCGAACGGCATGTGCTTGGCGAAGACGTCTTCCCTGCAGTAGCGCGTCATGCGCTCACGGTCGGCGGGATGCACACACTGTAGCCAGCCCTCGAAGTTCCGCCTGTGGTCCTCGTCCATGCCGAGCACGTCGTAGAGCGCCGCCGAGCAGTCCCAACGGTCGTTCTCGATGTCGTAGATGTAGTGCCCCAGCCCCGCGACACGCTGGGATTCGTTCAACCACCGCTCACTCTCGCGGAGCGCCGCCTCGGCGCGTCGCCGCTCAGTGATGTCGCTCACGACGCTGAGCAGCGCTGTCTCACCTTCGATGCTCACCGGAAACGACACGATCTCCACGGGAAACTGCGTTCCGTCGCTGCGGCAATGTTCGGCCTCGAAGCGACACCCCTGTTCCGCGGCTTGGAGCATCTGTTCGTCGACCTCGTCGAGGCCTTGGGGTGCTCGGATGTCTCGGATGTTCAGGTTGAGCATCTCCGCGCGCGAGTAGCCATAGCAGTCCAAAGCCGCGCGGCTCGCATCGAGGATCGACCCGTCGACTCCCACGAGTAGTCGGCCGTCCACGAGCCGGTCGATGACCTCGCTTGAGATGAACTGGTCGATTCTCACTGGTCTTCTCTCCCACTACCCTGACTCGACTGGTGCGTGCAGCCGATACCCGGCTGCACCGTCTCAACATGCGTGCTCAAAGAGATCGAGTACTTCCGTTCCCTCACCCATCCGCGGTGTCCAAGCCCTCCGCGTCGGAGGCGAGTTGAGTGCTTGTTTGCGAGTGCCTGTATTGGTGGGCCGATTACTGTATCGGCATGTTGGAGGCGGACCGAAAGCCCAGTCCAGCCACCTATCTCAACCTCACTCCACACCGAATCCCGAGGTAGAGATGCACGGCTACTCTCGATGGGCGCGGATGCCTCACGATGCCTCATTCCATCGCCGCCGAGCATAGCGCGGGGCGGGCCACGACCGCTGCGCTGACGACCGGGGCGGAGTGAGGGGGCCGCCCAAGAATGAGCGGCCCCCTCACTAGCAGTTGTGCAGTGTGTGGTGCCTACGCGGGCTGTCCTGGCTGAACGGGACCGATGCGGTAGGGCCGCATCATCTCGTTGTCCTCGTGATCGACGATATGACAGTGCCACACGAACTGGCCCGGCGTTGCGAACCGCGCCCGAATCCGCGTGACTTCTCCGGGGAGGCACGTGACCGTGTCCTTGAAGCCCCGCTCGTTCGGCTCGGGCGGACGAACTCCACCGCTGAGCTGGAGCGGTACGACGGGCTCTCCGGTGTTCGGGTCCAGTACGAGGGCTTGGCGATTGACCACCTGGAACACCACCTCATGCACATGCATGGGGTGAGCGTCGACCGTCGTGTTGTAGAACTCCCACACCTCGGTCGCGCCGACCGCGGGGTTCTCGGTGACCGGATCCATCCACATCTGCGCCTGGGGCGTGCCTGAGGCGTCCACCGTGCCCAAGACCGCGGCAGCCGGGCCATCCCACGCCATCGACATCTCTTCCATGAGCGCGAGCCGGCGGGTCAAGGAGGCGGCAGGAACAGGCGTGATGGCCGGCAGCGTCAGGAACTGCGGCGGCGTGCTGGGGTCGGCCGCGAGTGCCGGAACGACCCGGAACTGCATGATCTGACCGGTGCTGGCAGGATCCGAGGAAGTGAAATCCACACCCGGGAGGCCTCCGCCGTACGGCTCGTCCGGACCGAGGTTCCCGAGCGTGTAGCTGCCTACCGGCACGTTGGCGAAGTCGACGATCACGTCGGCACGCTCGGCCAGGCCCAGCAACAGACGGTTTCCACTCGCGGTCACATTCACCGGAGCCTTCAGGAATCCGCCCTCATTGCCGATCTGCCACACCTTGACGCCGGGAATCTGAGCGAAATCGAGGATCAAGTAGCGGGCCGAGCAACCATTCAGGAAGCGGAAGCGGTAGCGGCGCTTCTGGACTGTCTGGAACGGCCAGGTGGCTCCGTTGACCATGACGGTGTTGCCGAAGAACTCAGGGTTCCACACCGGCGACAGATCGGTGTCGGGGATGTAGCCCGGATTCGCCACAGTCGCGCCATCGAAGAACTCGCGCGACGAGGGGTAGAACAGCGAACCGTCCTCGTTGAAGGCACGATCCTGGATGGCGATGGGAATCTCGAAGTAGGTCTTGTTGCTCGGGAAATGCATCGCCATCCTTCGGCGCCGGTCCCGGAAGCGTGGCGCAGGAGCCCGTGCGCCTGTCGACGACGGCATCGTCACCGGCCGCACCGCCACGGATGATGTAGAAGCCCGCGGGGCCCGCGTAGACATTCAGTCGCGTCATGCCGAGCGCGTGATCGTGGTACCAGATCGTCGACGCCCGGTTGCCGTTTGGATACTGGAAGGTCGCGTACCCGGGACCCCACGCAACGCCGTAGGCTGCGGAGGCCTTGGACGCGAAGAAGTCGTACCACGTCCCCGTCGTCGCGAACCCCGCGGGAATGTTGTTCGCCTTCGGCAGGAACCATGCCTCGGCGTAGCCGTCGCTATCGTCGGCGACACCGACCGCACCGTGGACGTGCGTCACGAAGGGAACGGGGCCTTTGTAGTCCGTGTACTGGGTGTCAGGGTCGGTGAACTGGTCGGGTGTGACGTAGGTCTTGCCCGTGAAGTCGGGCCGCATGTCCCTCTCTGCCACGCCCCCACCGGGGTTCGCCCAGTGCAAGGTCGGGTCGACCGGCAGGATGTGCGGCAAGTACTCGCCATTGGCGTCAGTGAGCTCGTTGATCCACTTGATCCGAGTCGGCCTCCCGGCCTTAGCCTCGATGGTCAGCGAAGGAGCGTTGTGAATGAGCAGCGGGTTCTTGCTGCCCGCGCCATTGACGGAGCCGTAGCCCCACACTGTCGTCTTGGGGAACCCGGCCGGCAGGATCTGCTCCTGCAGCTGCCGCACTGAGATCTCGTAGTAGTCGATGTCCCTACCCTTCCGCGCGATGGTGGCCGCTTTGGGCATGACTGGCGGAATGAGCAGCGGGGTCACGTACTTGGGAACCAACGCCGGATCCAGGGTCCCACCGGCGATGGAGGCATATGCGGTGTCGAGAAACCTGGTCACGCCGCTTGCGGACACGCACAGCCAAGCACCGGCCGTCGCGCTCCACTTGATGAAGTCCCTTCGGGTCAACATGCGAATCTCCTTATCCTTGTATCCGTGTGCGTCAGAAACGGAACCTGCCACAGCAACCCTCCTCCGTCCGGCCCGCGGCCCCTTGAATTGGGAATTTCTCATCTCTACCCAGCATTTGTGAGAGGCGTCACATCAAGGGGCGGTAGTTCCGACGGAGGACAACATGGAGCGCCGAAAGGCGTTCGGACTGTGGACCAAAGGTGGTAAGCCGAAGATGAACGGTTCGCCTCATCTTTGCATTCGCGTTAGTATCCGCGAATTCCTGGTCAGTTCGGAGGCGAGCGCCGCTCTGTCCGACGATCGGTGCGCCTCACGGCGCTTGGCCCGTTCGACACCTTTCGGGCACCGGTTTCCCCACGCATCGATAACCGCGCCGTCGCGCAGAGCGAGCACGATCTCGCAGTCGTTGCTGCAGCCGCCACACTCGAACCCCACGGTCTCGAAGAGAATCTCCCGGACGTCGAACAAGAAGGGCGCACGCCGCCCACTGCCGCGGGCCAGGATCGCGACGCCGATCGCGCCCATCAAGTGCCCGGTCTCGTCGACGACGATCTCGTGGCCGGTGATGTCTGCGAACGCCTTGACGACGCCAAGGTTCTTCGATACCCCGCCTTGGAACACGACCGGCGCCAGGATCTCCTTGCCCTTGCCGACGTTGTTCAGGTAGTTGTTCACGATCGCCCGGCACAGGCCGGCGATGATGTCCTCCGTCGGATGGCCGATCTGAGCCTTGTGGACGAGGTCCGATTCGGCGAAGACCGTGCAGCGGCCCGCGATCTTGGTCGGCCGGCTCGAACGAAGCGCATAGTCGCCGAACTCCTCCACAGGGATATCGAGGCGGCGTGCCTGCGAGGTCAGGAACGAGCCGGTCCCCGCCGCGCACAGCGTGTTCATCGCGTAGTCCACCGGAACGCCGTCTCGCAGGATGATGATCTTGGAGTCCTGTCCGCCGATCTCGAGGATCGTCTGCGCATCCGGGTGCAGCGACAGAGTGCCCACGGCGTGGGCCGTGATCTCGTTCTTCACCACCTGCGCCTCAAGCATCGTGCCGACAAGCTCGCGCGCCGACCCCGTCGTGCCGACCGATACCACGGACACGGTGGAGTCGGCGAGCTGCTCGGCCAGGTCGGCCAGCACTCGGCGGACCGCGCCGATCGGGTTGCCCTCCGTCCACAGGTACGTGCTCGCCAACACCGCGCCGTCGTCGCTGATGACGACAGCCTTCGTAGAGATCGAGCCGATGTCGACACCCAGGTAGGCACTAGGCATTGACGGGCTCCCTGCGGCGCATCGCGAGCATGTCGCAGAAGGCCTCGAGCCGAGTGAGAACGCCCGTAGTGGATGTCTGGACATCGTAGGACATGAACAGGACGGGGAACGTGCGCTCTCGCGATATGCGCTGCAGCGCCGACATGGCGGTCACCTCGGGCATGCAGCCGAACGGCTTCACGTGGATCATCCCATCGAAGCCTTCGTCGATCAGCCTGAGCGTGTGATAGACCGAGAAGGCGCCCTCGGCGCCGGGATCGAACCGGAGGTAGGGCTCGGTCGTGTCCAGCATGCGCTGGATGTGCGGGTAGCCCTCGACCGCCCGGTCGATGATTCCGGTCACGTTGCAGAATCGATGCACTTCCACCCCTCGCGAAGCGAGGTAGCGCTCCACGTCCATGTTCGAGAACGGCTCCATGAGCACGTACAGTTCTCCGACGATTCCCACGCGTAGCGGCCGTTCGGGCTTGTCGATCGGGAGTGCACGCAACGCTTCACGGGTATCGTGTTCGAGCCGCTCGACACTCGCGCTGTCGCCAGCATCGGCGATGGCTTGAAGAAACGCGTCGAAGAGCTCGTCATGCGCGCCCGCCTCGACCTCGAAACCGATGTTCTTGCGTACGGTGTCCTCGATCGAGTCGAGCACACGGAACTTCTGCCACGTCAGGTCGATGACACGCTTCATCTCGCGCACTGAGACACCCTTGTTGTGTCGGCGCAGGAAGCGGACGACCGACCCGACGTCGACGGCGCTCGACAGCTGAATGAAGTCGACGTCGTAGCCGAGGTCGTGGCAGATGGACGCCTGCACCTCGGCGTAGTACCCGAAGCGGCAGCCGCCGCCCGCTTGGACGATCACGTCGGCCCCTTGTTCGATGGCTTCGATGAAGTTGCCCAGGTTGTACTTGAACGGCAAGCAGACGAACTCCGGACTGTACTTGGCCCCGATCTCGAGCGTGCGCCTTGTGATGGGTGGCGCGAGCCTCGGCTCGCAATCGAGCAGGTAAGCGACGTCCTTGACGACATGAGCGTAGTTGCCCATATGCGGGAACGATGCGATTCGGGATGTCACGCGACCGCTCCCGCGTTCGCGCCGACGACGCTGTCGCCTCGGCGCATGTGCAGGATGTCAACGAAACTCTCCAGACGTGTTCGCATCCCGGTCTCACCCGAGTTCTCGTCGATGATGAGAACGACCATCGGGACGCCCTTGATCCGGTGAACCGCGAGCTCGGTCACGAGCGAATCCGGACCACACGGAAATGTGACGAGGAAGACGATGCCGTCCACGTGTTCGCGCCAGTGCTCGACCGCGCCGAGCAGTTGGCGGCAGTTCGTCCAGTAGAGGCTCGGCGACAGCCGCTTCGCGAGGCGTGCTGCGAGGGCATGGTCGACGCCCTCGGTGTCGACGACCTCGCAGCCCTGGGCCTTGAGCGCGCTGATGACGGGCACGCCTATGCATTCGTCGGCCAGATTGTACGCATGCCCGGCGACGAGCACGCGTGGACGGTCCGACGGCCGGCCGCGCACAGCCTCCTGTGTTCGGACCCGCTCGGAGGTCGCGGAAGCTTGCACGCGCAGCGCCCTCTCGGTCGCGAGCAGGGCTTGGGGTGCACGTGCGCCGAGATGTAGTGCGAGACGATAGAGTTCACCGGATTCACGGGTGCGCGCGTGGGTCTCTCGGCTCGCGTCGACGGAGTAGCTGACGATATCGATTCCCGGAAAGGAGTTGCGGGCGATGTCATACATGCCCCAGAGCTTGGAGCACTCGAACTCGCCGCGCCCGACTGAGACGTACCGCGGACAGAGTACAGTCTCCGCCCGTTCGGCCAACCAAGCGATGTGACCCATTGCGACCTTGACTGACAGGCACGTCTCGTCGACGGAAACGCGGCAGCCGGCTTCGATGATCGCGGGGTTGGTGGGCGGGCTGAGAACGGTCTCTATGCCCAACGTCGAGAAGTAGGCGTTCCAGAGTGCGGCGCGCTTGTGGTAGAGCAGGGCACGCGGCACACCGATGCGTTGGATTCCGTCGGTCAACTCCGCCCCCCATGTTCCACCGGCCAAAGCCGTGCGCAGCCTCACCGCACGGTGCCGACTCGTATGGCGCTCCTCGCGTGCAGCGAAGTCACGCTGTCGACCCCCTACTCTGTTGTACCCACTCATGCGTAACACACCGGTCGGCCGTCGGAATGCACGGGAGTCCGCCATCCAGCCATCCACCCTCGAGCCGAGCGCCGCGCACGTTGTGGTTGTATCCTTGGGGTGCTCGGCGCTCGGCTCGTCCGAGGGGGGTGCCGCATGAAGCGCTGGCTCGGTCTCATCGGTGGCGTCCTGCTCGCCTTGGTGCTGCTTGCAGCGGTGCTGCTGTTCACTCCGCTTCTCGACCCGGACCTCCGCTCGCGCGCGCAGCCGATCGGCTCGTACTCGGAGGCCGCCGGCCACATCGCCAGGATCCAAGCAGCGGAGGCTCAGACCGATCTCATCCCCGAAGCAGACAGCATCGCTCTGCTCACGGGGAGCCGCACAGCGACCTCGGTCGTGATCTTCCACGGCTACACCAGCGTGCCCCGCCAGTTCCGCCTCATCGCCGAGGGCTATCGCGCTCAGGGCTACAACGTCTGGGTGCCGCGCCTTCCCTACCACGGTGAACGCGACCGAATGACGAGTGACTTCTCCAAGGTCACCGCTCAGGATTTGAGACAGTTCGCCGACGACAACGTCGACATCGCTGCGGCTCTCGGTGAACACGTTGTCGTGATCGGCTTCTCGGGCGGTGGGTCTCTCGGCGCATGGTCGGGGGTCGAGCGTCCTGAAGTCTCCCAGACGATTCTCATCTCCCCGCTCTTGCATCCACTGGGATTCGCCGAATGGCAGGATCGCCCGCTCGTTCGAGCACTCCGGGCCCTTCCCTTCGACATCTACAACTGGTGGGACCCTGCCAAGAAGGACAGCGGCCCCCACGGCTACGACTATCCTCGCTTCTCGCTCAAGGGCATCGCCGCCCTCTTGTCGCTCGCACACTGGGCCGACGCCCGAGCTGCGGGGGCAGGCGGGCTGGTGCAGAGGCCCGTCCTACTCGTCCGAAACGATGGAGACCAGCGGCTCGACTCGGGATACAACGAACGGTTCGTCAGGCGCATCACGACGCCCGAGCGCCTGAACGTGTTCCGCATTCCCGCCTCGGCCGGACTGCTTCACAACTTCGTGTCGCCGGAGTCCTTTGGCGAGAGCCACGCCCATATCTCGGAGGCGTACCGCTACCTGTCCGAGGCGCTCGGCATCCCGCTGCCCGACCCTCTGGCCCCGCGCTGATCGTCGCCGGCCCGTGGTGTCACGAGACGCCCTTCAGCGCAGCTCGCGGTCCAGAAGCTTCGCAAGCGCCGGGTAGTCGGTCTTGGCGTTGTGCCGCCGGTCGACCGGGATACGCCGGGTGACGTGCACATCGTCGAGGACCGCCCATGACAGCAACTCCCTCAGCGCATCCAGGTCGGGCCGAGCGTGCGGGCGCGGTTCCACGACGAGAATCCGCTGACCAGCGCGTGCTGCGAGCGCCGTTCGCCGCACGCCGGGGAACCCCGCCGCGGCACATTCCACGCTGAACGGCCACAGTTCTCCCTTTGCGTCCGCGATCCTGGAGCCGGTCCTGCCGAGAAGCCACAGCCGCCCTGAATCGTCGAAGAACCCCGCGTCGCCGGTGCGGTGCCAGCGCTCGCCTTGGACCTCGAACTTCGTCTCTTCGTCGCCGACACCCCCGAGGTAGCCCTTGAGCACGTGCTCCCCGGTCACGACGATCTCGCCGTGCTCCATCGTAGCCGCGCAGCGCCCCTCGAACTCGGCCGCCGAGAAGGGTCCGATCGGCACTCCCCACTCGGCACGAATGATCCGTGTGCGCGTCTCGGTCAGGGGCGCTCCCGCAAGCAGCCCCCAGCCGCCCATCATGTGAGCCCGATCCTGGCCGGTGAGGTCTTGGAGATCGATCGAGGCGATCGGCTCGGCCTCGGTCGAACCGTAGACGGCCGTCACCCTCGCGGACGGTGCGACTCTCGACAACCGATCGAGGAGGTCAGGGAATACGGGTGCGCCCCCGGTGTGGACTCGTTTGAGCGAATCGAGCGTGCGTCCGTCGGATTCGCACTGCTCGACAAGACGCTCGATCAACGCCGGCGAGGCCGTGGTGCGATCGACCCCGAGGCGACGGATCTGGCGAACGACAGGCTCCGGCGCGATCGATCCGGGGTGCGTGAGGTCGGCGTCCGGAATCACGCTCGTCACGCCGCTTGCCAGGTTCGCGACCGCGAACACCGGCAGGGTCGTGAGATCGACCTGCCCCGGCTGCAGGTCGAGGTGCTTGGCGAGCACGGCGTGTTGCGCCAGGAGGAAGCCGTGCGTACGAACCGCCGCCTTCGGAAGCCCCGTGCTGCCGCTGGTGAACGTGATGAGCGCGGGCGTCGCGTCGTCGGCCGTGGCGCGGCGGGTCGACTCCGACGCGGACTCGGCCTCTCCGAGCAGGTCTGCCACGCCAGGTAGCCAGCCGCCCACAGTGAACTGCTTTGCGATGCGGCGAAGCTGCTTCGACTCGAGGCGCAAGGCCTGCGCGGCACGCGTTCCGATGAACGCCTCAGGCCGGACCAGCCCACAGCATCGGTCGATGTGCTCGCGCCCCGCTGAGGGGTCTAGGAACATCGCGACCGCTCCGAGCTGCCAGACGGCGGCAAGGACGGCATAGAGTTCGGCTGACATCGGCACGAAGACCAGCACGGCATCGCCGCTTCTGATTCCGCTCCGGTGCAGAACGCTCGCGATGCGTGCACCCGTCGAATCGAGCCGACCAAACGACCAGAGCGCATCGACATCGCCGCGACTCGTGATAATGGCCGAGGGCGCCGGGTCGGCCACGGCACGCTCGTGGAACAGCGTTTCGATGTTCATCGCGTGAGCCGCTTCGAATACAGCGTGTAGCGCCGCATGATGGTCGCGTAGTGGGCCGAGATGGCGCGCGACGTGTTCGACTCGTACATCAGCGCGTGGATACCGCGCCGGAAGCCCATGTCCGCCGCCGCGAGCTGTACCCGCTCGACGAGGAGCGCTCCCAACCCGGCGTGCCGACGCTCGGGAAGGATGGCCGCAGTCTTGAGTATGACGGTGTCGATCTCCTCCCCGCGCTGTGCCTGCGCGAGATCGGGAAGGGCGAACATGAATCCCACGGGCTCGCCGCCCTGCTCGGCGAGGATCGTCAGCTCGGGACGGCCGTACGGCATCACCGCACGATACTGCTCGCGGAACTCCTCCTCGGGAAGCGGCGTGTAGAGGTGGTTCCTCGTGAAGCTCGCGATCGAGATCTTGTAGATGCGCCCGAGTTCGGCCTCGGCGTCGTCCGGGTCGAACGTTCGCAGTCGCACGCCCTCGGCATCCATCCGCTCCGCCACGGCACCTAGCCGAGGATCCCGACGGGTGAGGTCCGTGACCAGCCCCGAGTAGTACGTCGACTCCCGCTCGAAGCCCGCTGACTCCCACTGTGCAGGGTAGTCGTCGGGATTGTCGGGTTCCATGAAGAAGGGCGGCTCCGTGCCCCGATCGGTCACAAACCGGTAGCGCCGCCACGTATTGCCGTCCATCGGACCGATCGCCAGTGCGCACCCCTCCTCGGCAAGGTGCGCACAGGCGGCGCCAAGCACGGCTGCGGCAGATGCATCGTCGAGTGCGGCGTAGTGTCCGATCGCACCCGTCCGCCCCCCCGGCGCCTGAGGTGCATCGTTCCACCACAGCGATGCCCGAGCGCAGGGACAGCCGTCGCGCAGGTGCACCAGATGCGCGTCCGGCCTCTGCAGCGCCAGCGCACTCAGATCGAAGCCCGCGTAGAGCGGCTCTCGCGCTGAAGGACTCAGCGCGCTCCGGCCGGTCGAAACGCACCGTCGATTCGATGCTCATGGCTTCACCACTCCCAAGGCAAGGGCACACGCTGACGACGCCGCAAACGCGATGACGGCCTGCGCGAGCCAGCGGACTTCCGTGGGCAGGCCGTCGACCGGCGCATCCTGCACGCTGTAGAGCGCAACGGCGGCAGCTGCTGTCGTCACCATTCCCAGTGCGGCGAGCACGATGGTCCGCTGGCCGACGCCGACAATGAGCATCCACGGCAGGAACATGACCGCCCAATCCTTGAGCAGGTTGATGCCGAGTTCGCCCTTGGCCTCCCAGTGAGGATGGCGGGCCTGGATGCGGAAGAAGCTGAACATGGCGAGCTGGGCGGCAAACGAGGCCGTGAAAGCGTAGAGCAACTCCTGGTGGTCGGTGCTGTAGGCGACGAACACCCACCACAGCCCTGCCGCGCCGTAACTCATCACCGCTCGCATGTCGTGGATCCGCGGCTGCCCCTCGTCCGGCAGTGGCGTGAGGACCGCATAGAAGAGGAAGAGCGTCACCGGCGCCACGATCCAGCGCCAACCGCCGAGCGCCCAGAACGCGTATCCCGCGAGCGCGGCCGCAAGTGCCCCGTTGTCAGCGAGCGTGGTCCGACGCCGATACCACACGCCGGCCACCATCAGCGCGACGAGGGCAAGCAGCTGACCGAGGAGCCACGCTGCAGGCTCGTCGATCTGCGCGTTGAGGAAGACGTAGCCACCGAGCGGGATGAAGAGGTTGTCCAGACCGCGCCACGCGATCGCCTCGAAGAGCATGACCAGGAGACCGAGAAGGGTCGCGATCAGCAGGGAGTTGGCACGGGGAACCGGGCTCCAGAACAGCAGCGGCAGCAGCACGCTCGCGAAGGCGACGATGAAGAAGGCGACCGACCCCTCGACGGTCTTGGGTGCTTCGGTCGTGCTGTACGGACGATGCCCGTAGCGCAGGCCCACGATCGCTGCGACGGTGTCTGCGAGCGACAGCAGGAGCACGGGAATCACAAAGAGCAGCGGATCTCGGCCGAAAGAGAGCCACCAGACGATCGTAACCGAGATCGGGAAGCAGACCTCGCCGAGCGACTCGCGGTTCACCGCGAGCAGCACAGTGCCGACGCCTCGACGTAGTGGGCCCACCGTTCTCAGCGCGATCATGACCCCGGTGGCTGTGACGCCCAGCAGCACGACCGGCCAGCGCTGGGAGAACAGCCACGGGAAGCTCAACGTGAGCAGCCCCATGAGCACATGCACGATCTTGCGCGGGATCTCCGGTTCAGGCGAGAAGCGTCGCTGGTAGACGCGAACTGCGCCGAGCAGCAGCGCCAACGCCAGCAACATGGCCGCGATGCCCGTCCAGACGGGGATCATCCGATCACCTCTTCGACCACGAACGCACTGTAGAAGTACGCCTTGTCCTGTGCGAAGAGATGGGCTGAGAGTTCCGGCATCGATGCAATACGGTCGGCCAGCGCGTCGGGGCGGCTGCGCGGCGCAAGCATGTTCCAGTACGCGAGGCGTGCGCCCGGCCTGCCGCTCTCGGCGATCTGCCCGAACACGCGCTCGGCGTTCTGCTCGGACATGTACTCGAAGACGTCGCTGAGATTGAACGCGTCCACGGCGCTCGCACCGACCTCTGCGAGGAAGTCCTCCAGCGGCCGCAGGTGCCATTCAAGCCGATCGAGGTTCTCGCGGATCGCGTCGAAGCTCTCGGGGCGCAGTGCGTGCGGGAGTGCGGTTCGGTGCGTCCCGGTGAAGACCCACTGGGCGTAGGGGTTTTCTGCCGGGTCGAGCTCCGTACCCGCGTACCGGCCGCGCGCCATGAGGCGCTCGGAGACGGGAACGTCGACGTAGCGGAAGAACTCGGGGTCCCGGCCGAGCCGGCCCATGACCGTCCTCGAGAAGAAGACGCGGAAGAGCGCTCGCCAGCGCCACGTGTCCCACGTCTTGTCCCAGAAGGCGACGCGCTCCTCACGCGTGCCGCCCGCCAGCAGCCGATCGACAGTGGTGCGAGAGTGAACGAGTGGCAGCACGAACCTGCGGAAGAGCGCGAAGTAGTGCTCGAACTTCCCCGCCGAGCCGACACCGGCCTCGATCTCACGCGGCATCGCGTCCCAGAAGCGGCGCGCCCCGTCCGCCAGCGCCGGACGCAGCCTCGCGTACAGCCCCGGCCGGCGGTTGCTGGGGCGCGAACCGATGAGTTCGAGCAGTTCGGCATGGGTCAGCGTCCGGTACGCGGCGACCCTCAGCTCGAGGCACGCGAGCTGGGCCGCGCTCAGATCGAGGGCGACGACTCGGCCCGGATCCTTTGTGAGGATCGAAAGGGTGTTGTCGCCGGCAGACGCGATCGAAACGACCGTGTCGCCTGGCCTGACATCGAGCGCGCTCAGCAGGATGTCCGCGTCTTCCCAGCACTGTGCGTAGCGGATCGCCGAGAAGTCCGTGCGTTCTGCGGCTTCGCTACCCATCGTGCACCGCCTCCGCGTGCTCCAGCCGGCGCACGACACCGGTGGTGCCGTCGAACTCGACCAGATCGCCGCTGGACAGCCAACGCGTCAGCCCTGCGAGCGACACGACTGCGGGGATCCCCATCTCGCGGGCGACGATCGCCGAGTGGCTCAACAGGCTGCCCCGCTCGACGAGGATGCCTGCAGCTGCGGGGAAGATCATGACCCACCCAGGGTCGGTCCGCTCGGCGACGAGTATCTCGCCGCGCTCGAGCGTGTCTTCTCGCGGGTCGGTCACGATGCGTACGCGCCCCTGGACGCGTCCGGCGCAGCAGCCGATGCCGATCAGTTCGTCTCCGGTGACCGGCGCGGCCACCCCGGTCGCGATGAAGCGCGTCTGAGCGTCGACTGCGCCGCGGGTCTCGAAGCGGTCGGGAGGAGCGGGTTCGGCACGATACGCGTCGAACTCGGCGCGCCGGACCGCGACCAGGTCGGCGAGGTCGGTGGTGGTCGCCGTGCCATCGGTGAAGCCGAGCACCTCCTCGACCTCGAGGTAGAAGACGTCGCGTGCATCACAGAGCGCTCCCGCCGTGACGAACTCCCGGCCGAAAGCGAGGAACACGCGGCGCGCGCGACCGAACACACGCGTGCGCTCGAAACGCAGGTTCTCCCGGTCACGCACGCGAGCACGGGCATTCCGCAGCACCCACGCGAACATCACCCGGCGCAGGGGCCTGCGCGACAGCGCTCGCCCCACCCGCTGCTCGGCGGCGTGGCGCAACTTCGGGTCGTCGGGCGGCGGCAGCTTCTCGCCATCGCGGAGGCGCCCCGCGAGGTGCCCCACCGAGCGAAGCAGGGGCAGCGGGTCGTCGTCCAGTGTCGCCGACTCGAGCTTGAGCTCTTCAAGACAGCGGTCGCCGAACCGGGCCAGGTAGCCCGTGAGTGCCTCGGCGAAGGCCGGGTGCGCTGCGATCACCGCGTCGAGGTCGGCGCCGCTGGCATGCACGAGTGCGTCCGCGAGCTCGGGGTAGTCTGCCGCGCACTCGGCCATCGCCCGCATGCGCGCGCCCGGTTCGGTGCTGATCATCCCGCCTTCGGCGCTGATCAAGTCGTTCTGGAGCATGGCGTCCCCGCTACCGACCCAGCGCTCGCACAACGAGCGCAGCAGGCCGAAGTAGAGCATCGCAAAGAAGTCGTTGACCAGGGGCGCGTCCCAACGACGAAGCAACCGGTCCTCGACGTGGTGGTAGTACGCCGCGAGGTCATCGGCGGTCATCGTGTCGAGCGGAAGCGGCGCCAGCGTCTCGTCCAGCCTCGCGTAGAAGCGCTCGATGCGTCGAGGCAGGGTGAACTGGTTCACCACGAAGCCGGCCATCGTGCGAACGAGCCGCGCTCCGTCGGCAATCCTCGCTCCGCGCGTGACGCGGCCCTGCTCGGCGACGAGCTCATCGGGCAGGCTCTCACGCACGCCCATCATCTGCTCCATGAAGCGGCGGTTGAAGCGGTAGCCGGGCAGCATGGCGAGCAGGCGGTACCACGAGAGCAGGTTGTAGTAGACGCGCCCGCGGATCAGGCCGATCATCCGGGCGAACACGAGAGCGTTCTCCTCGATGGTCTTGTCGGGAACCCCGAGGATTCGACAGAGCTCCTGGTAGACGGCTTCGTAGGCACGGTGCGCGAAGGAAAAGGTTAGCGGGGTCGTCACGCCCCCGTAGCTCTCGGCGATGTTGCTGTTGTCCCAGATGTTCAGCTCGCCCTGAGCCGCCCGTGGCGTCGGCAACGTGGTGATCGGCCGCGATTGGAGGACGTGCAGCCGACCACGCTCATACGCCCACTCCACGTCTTGCGGCACCCCGTAAGTCGCCTCCGCAGCGCGGGCGAGCGCTGCGACGGCGATCGCTTCGCCGTCCGTCAGTACGGGGACGCCACCCGCCAGAGTCCGCCCGAGGATCCGGCCGCCGGAGTCCACACGGAAGGTGTCGGCATCGGCTTCGCCGGATACGAGCGCCTCGCCCAATCCCCTGACCGCGCTGACCACCGTGACCCCTCGCTCGCCGGAGACCGGATCGGCGCTGAACGCGACGCCCGCTGTGTCGGGTTCGACCATGAGCTGCACCACAGCCGTAGGGATCGTGACGGTGGTCGGCAGGCCACGCTCGACCCGATACGAGGCCACGCGCTCGCCGAATCCCGAGCGCCAGACGTCGGCGATGCGGGCCGGCACGTCGGAGCGGCGTACGTGCAGGTAGCTCTCGAACTGACCGGCGAACGAATCCCCGGTCCCGTCCTCGTCGACGGCCGAGGAACGCACGGCGTACAACGCGTCGTCGGGCTCACCAGCCAGCGCGTCTTCGACCGCGGCGAGCGTCTCCGCCGGCAGCCCCACGGCGTCCTCCGAGAGACCTGCAGGTGCCGCCACTGCGAACCACGAAGGCACGTCAAAGCCCGCCTTGCCGAGGCACGCGAGTGAAGCCGCCTTGCCTCCCAAGGCCCCAGCGTCCGAGTCCGCACCCAGTATGAGCGGGACGGTCACGTCGGGCCTGCCCCGGGTCGGCGTCGAGCAAGGAGCTTGTGGGCTTTCGCGAAGTCACCGGCGACCAACGCGCCGTTTATCGAGAGTTCCCCCGCTAGGACGAGCGCTGCCGCTACCTCCGCCAGCGCACGCGCGTGCCCCTCGCCAGCCAGACCCATGATCTCGAGGCAGGCCTTCTGACTCGGAAGGCCGGTTCCACCGCCAACGGTGCCGACCATGAGGTTGGGCAGAGTGACCGATGCGTAGAGCGACCCGTCCGGGGTGACCTCCATGCGCGTCACGCCCGTCGCAGACTCGGCGACGCACGCAGCGTCCTGCCCGCATGCGATGTAGAGCGCCGCGAGCCCGTTGGCGAAGTGCCCCTGCGCTCCGATCGTCCCGGAGAGAACCGAGCCGATCGCGGCCATGCGCCAGCACTCGACCATCTGCTCCGGCGTGGTCCGCAACCGCTCCCGAACGAGGTCGGCGGGTATCGTCGCCTCGGCGGTGACCTTCTTGCCCCGCACGCTGGTGAACGAGATCGCGGTGGCCTTCTTGTCGCCCGAGAGGTTCGCTTCGACCAGGTAGAAGCGTGGCTTCACCGGACTCGTCTCGACGATGAGGTCGACGGCGGCCTGCGTGGCGACGGTCACCATGTTCTGTCCGCTGGCGTCGCCGGTGAAGTAGTCGAACCCGAGGTAGACGTGGTTGCCTTCCATGGTGACGCGCACATCCAGCAGTTTGCCGTGCCGGGTCGTGCTCTCGGCCACGGCGCGGATCGAGTCGAGGTTCTCGAGTACCCAATCGACGAACTCACCGGCCTTGTTCACCGAGTCGAACTCGAAACCGGGCGCGCGCGTGACGCCCTCGGCGAGCAGCGCGACCGAGGCGCCGCCGGCAGCGGTGATGAGCTGGGCACCGCGGCTGTACGATGCGACGAGCGCGGCCTCCGTGGTCGCGAGCGGCACGAAGAAGTCACCTTGGGCGAACAGGCCGTTGACCCGCAACGGGCCGGCCAGTCCCACCGGCATGCTCACGGTTCCCACGAAGTTCTCGATGTTGTGGTCGTAGGCCATGGCGGCGTCTCCCGCGCGGCTCCCGCCGAGCCCGGATCGCACCGACTCACCGGCGCCCGTTGCGGCCCAACGCTCGTCGACCGCCGCCTCGGTGATGAAGGGGAATCTGGGCAGGTGGGCCGCCTCGCCGTACTTGGGGGCCTGCAGCTGCGCGAGCTGTTCGGGCGTGTGCTTGGAGAGCAACTCGCCGAGATACCCGAACGCTCGTTCTTGAGACGTAGTCATGGCCGACTCACTTCACTAGGAGCGGAACGATACCGAGCGAGAGATACGCGGCGATCACCCACGCACCGGTCATGGGCTGAAGGAATCGGGAGCGCGTGACGACCGGCCGAACGGCGAACCGTACGCCGAGGAACAGCGGCCGCGGCCAGCGCCAAGCCGAGAACGACCGCGACCGGGACGGCCGCGCCCACCCGTGCGGCGGCCAGCACTGTGCCCGCTGCCCCCAGCGTCATAGCCGAAAGCCACAGAGCCACTGCACGGCTCGGACCGTAGAGCGACGTGTAGGTCTCCACACCGGTCTCCTCGTCTTCAGGCGCCCGCAGCTTCCGGCCAACCTCAACGACGATGCCGTTGAAGTAGCTCATGGCCAGGAACCAGCCGATGCCAGCGGGCACGACGCCGGTCGCTGGCAGCCAGTCGCACGCGGTCGCGCAGAAGTTGATGAGCGGCATGATCACCATGTGGCTCAGCAGGTAGGAGATCGGGTGGGCCTTGAGCCACTCTGAGACGAAGAACTCCTTGGTCATCAGTCCCAGGTACGCCCACGTGACGATCAGGAGCACGAGAAGTCTCGGCGAGAGCGCCACTGCAATCGCCGTTTGGACGAGAGCAGCACCCATTCCGACCCATCCCAGCTCGGAGAGCTTGACCAGTCCGCGAGGGACCGGACGGTAGGGCCGGAACTCAGAGTCATCATCGAAGTCCTTGAATTCGTCTGCGATTCGAAGTTCGAGGAAGAAGAGGAGCGAGATGGCAAACGCCGCAGCGAAGCTTGTCAGGGGGGGCAGAACGAACTGCCCTCGCAGGAAGCCGGAGAAGGCGACTGCCGAGAACGTGAAGGCCGCGACCAAGGGGGCGTGGGCGGCGAGGGGGAACCGCTCGCGCTGATAGACCCACCAGCGGTTGGTCGTATTCTGCACGCCTCCCCCTCTCGGCAGCTCGCCGGCCTCGTCAGGAGTCGATGGTCATCGCCTCCGCGAGACCGTGAACGGCGCATTCGGACGGGAGAAAAGCGAACTCCTGCTCATCTCTTGCCCAAATCGGCGCTCGGTGAGCAGGGTGGCGAGAACTACGGAACTTGCCGCGCGTCCCGGCAGCTACGGCGTCGCATCGCGAGCCAGACGAAGGCGTCGGCTAAAGGCTCATCAAGCACATGCCGACACAGCAGGTGAGGCCCCATCGCCGCGACCCTCTGCCCTGCTCAAGCGCAATGCAGCGATGGGGCTTCCGAGCGCCCTCACTTGGACGCGGCCTTCGCCAGCAGTGCCTGGTAGAGAGAGGCATTCTCAAGGGCGAGGGACACCATGAGACCGAATTGCCGCGCGAACGCGATCTCGCTGTCCGAGAAGTGCCGTGGGGCCGACCCCCAGTTGAACATCGCGACGCCCAGCGGCACGCCCCTGACCATCATCGGCACGGAGATCACCGCTGTCACGCCTCGCTGCTTCATGTGCCCCGCGTTCACGCGGGCATCAGTCCGCGTGTCCCCGATGGTCACGACATCGCCGCTTCTGATCGCGAGAAGGGCGTGTGGTTCCTCGGCGTCCTTCATCACCGTACCCAGATTCTCGTCGGGCAGTCCGTAGACACTGTGCACGGTCCACGCGCCTGGTTCGGCACGCGTCCACTCGGCCGCGGACTCGGCCCCAAGTGCCTCAGCGGCCTTCACGAGACCTCGATCCAGCACCTCGTCGAAGGATGGTGCGGAGTAGACAAGCACACCGATCTCGTTGAGCGCACGACTGAGTACGCCCTGTCGGTGTTCCTCGGTGATGTCATCGGTGACCCCCACGCATCCGATCAGCGAGCCGTCACCGTCTCTGAGCGGCACAGCCGAGGAGACCACGACGCCACGACTGCCGTCGAACCGCTCGATCTCGATGATGTCGCCGAGTCGCGCTTCACCGGTCCTGAGCACCTGCGCAGCGGTCCAGTCCTCGGGCGCGAGCGGCTCGCCGGTGTCCGCCCACCAACCCCTGTACTGCGCGTAGTCCTCCAGACCTCTGGGTCTGGGTGGCGATGAGCCGGCCCATACCTGTGCGACCATCGGGTTGAGATCGACGACGACGCCGTCAACGTCCGTGATGCCCACCGCGACAGGGAGAACGTCCAGCACCGTCCGAAGGCGCACATGCTCGGCCTCGAGAGCCTGGAGTCGCTCGGCGAGCTGAGCACTCAGTAGCGCTATCTCGTCCTCTCTCGCGCGGCGCTCGGATATATCCTGGATAGTCCCGAACATCCGGATTGGTCGGCCCTCGGCGTCTCTGGCCAGCCTTCCGAGGCCATGGACCCAGCGTTCGGCCCCGTCACTCACACGCACGATTCGATACTCGGCGTCGAAAGGCGTCCCCTGCTCTATGACCTCCCGACGCAAGTAGTCCGACATGCGCTCGCGGTCCGAGGGGTGAACGATGCGAAGCCAACCTTCGATGTCGCGTGGGTGCTCGGGGCCGATGCCCAATAGCTCGTCGAGCATCTCCGAGCTGGTCCAGCTGTCAGCCCCGACGTCGAAGACATAGTGCCCGAGCAGCGCGAGTCTCTGGGACTCACGCAACCACCGCTCGCTGTCGTCGCTACCGTAGTCCATGTATGCATCCTCTCGACCAGCATCGACACGGCAACCGATCCGCGGTGCCGGGTTATGAGAATGGGCCGAAGGGCACTTCTAGGACGAGTCCTTGTTGACCATCGCGGTCAGTATGGCCGTCTGGATCGGATCGTCCGTCACCGCCTCCAACTGGCCGAACTCAGGCCCGCCGTGCTCCCACGCAAAGACAACGAGCGCATCGACGTCATATTCGGCACCGAGGTACGCGGCGAGGTTGTCCAGCTCCGTGTCGAGCTTGCGCCCCGCGTCGCCCATGCCCTGCACGCTGACGGTCACCGGGAGGCTGCTCAGCGCGTGCGCCCGCGTGAACAGGTCGACGCAGAGCGCCGTGAGTTCTGCGCCCCCGCGCTTGTAGTCGACCCCGATAACCGCCAGATGCGTGACGCCATCTGCGGATTCCTCGTCAACAGACAAGGCGACGTGCGGGTGTTCTGCCTTCAGGGCCTTCTGCACAGCGGTGGTCAGTTCCGACATTGCTCCCCCACTTCGATTCCATCGCTCGGCGATTGAATTGACTGAATGGATTATTGGCGAGCGTGGTCATTCCGAAACCCGCCACCCGTCCGGACGGAGATCGACTTGCGGAGAGCGCTCCTCAGCGCGCCCGGCGACCCACAGGTGACGTGAGAACGGAGGGCCTGCTATCCGCGTTTCGGCAGTTGGCGGTCACGTCATGCTGTTGGGCGGTGAGATGCGATTCAATCCGCGTGACACGGGCGTCTTCAATCAGACGTAGTCCCGGACTACTTCGACGCGTAGACGCGAGATTCGGAGAAGCCCTCGGCCAGCCGACGGGGTTCAGCAAGTGCGCGCCGAAAGGAAGCGCCCGCCCCTCTGGTTCGAGGAGCGGGCGTCTTCATTCCGCCTCGTGTTGGTGGGAGAGCGGCGTCAGCTCGGAATCGGTGACCTCCGTGCCTTCAGCACGACGGCAGTACCGAGGAGTGTTCCTGCCAGTGCCAAAAGGACCCGCCATCCGCGTTTCCGCAGGTGACGGGCCTATTGTTGCTGCTGGGCCATGGTGGATGCGCTTCGAACCGCTTGACACGGGCGTCTTCAGTCAGAAGTAGTCCCAAGGTCCCTGATCGAAGATGTCTGATCGAGCCATTCCATTGCGTCCCCAAGATGGGTAAACGCTCGAAGGTCGAAGCCTCTTTCTTGCGCGCAGACAGCGAAGAACCCCGCGTAGTCGGATCTCTTGGGCGGGACGAGGACTGCGGTCTTTCGCGAGAAGGCCTGACGAACTGTGTGGAGCTCGGCTGCCAGGTCCCAAAGGTCCGCTGCATCCATTTCAAACTGCACGTTTCGGGCGTCAAGAATCACATCGTAGCTGTCCCAGGGGGCCGAGGCCGACGCGACCTCCATGAGCACCTTCTTCGCCTGATCGAGATCGACCGTTCCTTCGGGGGTGGCTTGGATGAACTCATGCGCCCGGATGATCCTGATGTCCGATGGCATCGTTGCCTCCCTAGAGGCCTTCTCGAAGGCGGAGCGACACATTCGATCCCGGCTGGTCGGCACAGCTGATTCGACTAGCTGCGACGTCCGGTGATCAGGTTGTACACCAGCACCACCAGGGCCACCACGAGCAGAATGTGTATGAGCCCTCCGCCTATGTGGAAGCTGAAGCCCAGAAGCCAGAGCACGACTAGGATGAGAATGATTGTCCAAAGCATCGCTGGATACTCCAATTCGTTGATTGCCGCCCAACCTACTGGCGAGCGGTTGTGTCCTCGCTTTGCTCAACTCGCTCGACTGTCTGCGACGACCGGCGCGGTGTGACGACGTAGATGAGCTTGACGATGCCCCACCCGACCAGGGCATAGACGGCCATGGCCACGAGGGCGCTCCATTCGAACGTAGCACCGCCCGCAGTCTGCGTCTTGAACACCGTGTTGAACGGAGCCATGAAAAGCCCGGACAGGCTGTAGATGAACGAAACGAAGCCTGCGTTCGGGTTGGCGCCGAAGAGCATCAGTACGAAGCGCGCTGCGATGATCACCTCGATCACCCCGAACACGTAGTACACAACGCGCGCAAGCACTACTTCAATCGGAGACCGGGCCTCCGTGTGAACCTGCTGCTTGTAGCTACTCGAACCTGACTGAGCCATGGCGATCGCTCCCTATGGTGGACGGTGACATTCCGAAGAAACCCCTCACTCTGGCGAAAAAGCGACGCATCACTCACTCTTCGGATTGACGATGTCCTTGACCTTGTCCGCCACTTCATCAATCGCCTTCTTGGTCGAGGCGCTGGCCTGGTCGAGTTTGCCTTCACGCTTGAGGCCCTCATCCCCCGTGATATCGCCGGCGGCTTCCTTCAGACGGCCTTTGGTGTCTTCAACCTTGTGATCACTCATCGTTCTCGCCCCTTTCGGCAAGCTGCGTACTCTCTGACGGCGCCTCGTTGACGCCGAACTACATGGCACCCTTCTCGTGCATCTCCACTTCTGACGTCAGGGCGATGATCCGGCTAGCGGTCGCTACAGACATGCAGTACTTGAAAACACCCGCGTCGACGAACTCCCGTGTCTTGAATGGCCAGCGGCTCGATCCGTACCTGCCGCGAACACGCTTCTCGAACGGCCCGAACGACGCGACTACTTGTCGAGCCGTCAGGCCCGAAGCCTCAGCAATCTCAGCAGTGGTCACCCATGCGGGCGACCGCTCGGCGATCGCGTGAAGAATCTGTCTCATTGCGCTCGATGACTCAAGGAACATCCGATCAAGCAATGCCCGGTTCCAGCCTTCCTCGTAGCCATCCTCGGTCTCCACACCGCCGACGGTCGGTCTGATCGGCCGGCGAGCCAGCAGTTCGTAGACTTCTTGAACACGGTCGAGCGGAACGGGGACACTCACGAAGTCCGTCATCGTTGATGTTCACCTCTTAGCCATTGCTATCCGCTGTTGTTCTATAGTTACCCATTGCTAGCAATTTCTAACACTGGCCCAACCGGTTTCGTTGGAGTAGCCTCGGAACCGTTCAATGGGATCCCGAATGAGAGTGCCGGCCTCCGTTGAGACCGGTATGCGACGGGAGCACCGGCGCCTGTTCGAGATCGATCGCTGCGATGGGGACGCCAAGTGACTTCGTGCGGGAAATGCTGTGCCGAGTTGGTGGACGGCGCCGCGTTTTGCCATGTCTGCGGGGAGCCAGTGGGGAACCCGGTGACCGCAGAGGACGACTCAACTCCCGGCCTGACGGCCCTCGAGCAGGAGTGGGCTACGTTGGCTGACTTCTCGAATCGAATCTCCAACGAGGCAGAGATGGCTCGAGACCGACTCGAGGTCTTGGAGCGTCGGTCGGCGAGTTCGGAAGCGCCGGGCCGCGGCACATCCGCCATTGGCTGGACTGAGCCATCCGAAGGAGTCCCCGTCCGGACGTCGGGGGCAACGAAGTCGGGCCGTGGTGGCGCGTGGATGGCTGCAGGCATCCTCCTCATCATCCTCGCTTTCGCCGTGGCCCTGGTAATCGAGTCGCGCAGCGGAGCCGTGGGGGCCGGCGTGTTCGTCCGCGTCCTACTGAATCCGATTGCGTGGGCCGGCTTTCTCATGTTCGCATGGGGGCTGGTGACGTCCTAGCGACGTACCCGAGGGCCGTTGGTCAGTGTCATCGACCCGCGACGAAGACACCTCAGGCGCGCAGCCCGCTGGGAACCTTTCCGCTACCGGCATCTCGTCGCCGTCGTCTCTCGAGTCCCTCAGAATCGCGACGAGTGCGGCGATGACAGCATCCTCAACCACCAGCACTTTCGCCCACGAAGGCTCACGGAGCATCTCGCCTCTGTGTCAACGCTCTGGCGAGAACGGAAAGACCCGCCATCCGCGTTTCCGCAGTTGACGGGCCTGAAAGTGCTGGTGGGCGATGCAGGATTTGAACCTGCGA
>CAWBKW010000003.1:0-189140 GCA_963789515.1 uncultured Coriobacteriia bacterium
CAACATGCTCCCGCCCAAGGCGAAGGTCATCCGCGACGGGCAGATGCACGAGATCGACGCGCGCACGCTTGGTTCCCGGCGACCTCATGGTCATCGAGGAGGGCGACCTGATCTCGGCCGATGCGCGCCTCGTCTACTCGGCGGAGCTGCGCGTCGACAACTCGGCGCTCACCGGCGAGGTCGATCCGGTCATCCGCCGCGCCGATGTCGTGTGCGTCGACCCGCCGTCGATCACCGACGTCGAGAGCTTCATCTTCACCGGCAGCACCGCGGTACTCGGCGCCGGGCGCGCGGTCGTGTACGCGACGGGCATGCGCACGGAGTTCGGCAAGATCGCCGGGCTGACGCAGGGCGTGGCCGAGCGACTCTCGCCGCTGCAGAAGAACATCGCGCGGCTGTCTCGGCTCATCTCGATCATCGCGGTCAGCCTCGGCATCTTCTTCTTCGCGATCAGCAAGATCTTCGTCGGCATGGAGACGCTCGCCGCCGTGGTCTTCGCGATCGGCATCATCGTCGCCAACGTGCCCGAGGGGTTGCTGCCGACGCTGACGATGGCGCTCTCGGTCGCCGCCCAGCGCATGGCCAAGCGCAACGTGCTGGTCAAGAAGCTCTCGAGCGTCGAGACGCTCGGCTCGACGACGGTCATCTGCACCGACAAGACCGGCACGCTGACCGCGAACCAGATGACCGTGCGCGAGGTCTGGCTGCCGGGCCTGACCGTCGAGGTCGAGGGCGTCGGCTACGCGCCCGACGGGCTCGTTCACGCTCGACGGCAAGTCGGTCACCGGCGACGCCAAGACGCGCCTCGACGACTGCCTCGCCGCCGCGGTGCTGTGCAACAACGCGCGCCTTCGCGCGCCCGCCGAGGGCACCGACGTCGTGGACGATCCTCGGCGACCCCACCGAGGCGGCGATGCTCGTCTCGGCGGCCAAGGCCGGCTTCGACATCGAGGAGCTCGAGGCCGAGCGCCCGCGCCGCTTCGAGTTCCCGTTCGACTCCTCGCGCAAGCGCATGACGGTCGTGTGCGACGTGAGCGGCAAGCTGGTCGCGTACGTGAAGGGCGCGCCCAAGGAGACCATCGACCTGTGCACGCACATCAAGACCGCCGAGGGCATCCGCCCGATCACCGACGCCGACAAGGCCGAGGCGCTCGCCGCCAACGACCGGCTCGCGAGCGAGGCGCTGCGCGTCATCGCGGTCGCCGAGCGGCCCGTCGCGCGCGGCGAGGACGCGCAGGACATGGCGCTCATGGAGTCGGGGCTCACCCTACTGGGCCTCGAAGCGATGCAGGATCCGCCGCGTCCGGAGGTCATCGGCGCCGTCGCCGAGTGCCACACCGCCGGCATCCGCATCATCATGATCACCGGCGACTACGGGCTGACCGCCGAGGCCATCGCGCGCAAGATCGGCATCATCACGAGCCCCGACGCGCGCGTCATCACCGGCGCGATGCTCGACGAGATGAGCGAGGAGGACCTCAAGGAGGTCATCGGCGGCGAGGTCGTCTTCGCGCGCGTCGTCCCCGAGCACAAGATGCTCATCGCGCAGACGCTGCAGTCGATGAAGGAGGTCGTCGCCATGACCGGCGACGGCGTCAACGACGCGCCCGCGCTCAAGGCCGCCGACATCGGCATCGCGATGGGCAAGGCCGGCACCGACGTCGCCCGCGAGGCCGCCGACATGATCCTGACCGACGACAACTTCGCCTCGATCGTCCACGCGGTCGAGGAAGGCCGCGCGATCTTCGACAACATCCGGCGCTTCCTGACCTACTTCCAGACCTCCAACGTCGCCGAGATGGTCCCGTTCCTCGCGATGATCTTCCTCGGCATCCCGCTGCCGCTCACGCTGCTGCAGATCCTCACGATCGACCTGCTGACCGACCAGGTCCCGGCGCTGGCGCTCGGCCTCGAGCATCCCGAGCCCGGCGTCATGGAGCGCCCGCCCAAGAAGCCCGGGCGAGCCGATTCTGACCAGGGGCATGCTGGTGAAGGCGTACCTGTTCCTCGGTCCCATCGCCGCCGCCATCGGCCTGTTCGGCTTCTTCTACCGCTACATCGAGGCGGGCTGGCAGTGGCCTGACTGGGCGGCGATGGCCTCGTTCGGCGCGATGCCGACGGGCGTCGACCGCCGGCGACCGGCATCTACATGGCCGCCACAACCATGACGCTGACGGGTATCGTCATGGCACAGGTCGGAAACGGCTTCGCGATGCGCACCCACCGGCAGTCGATCCTCGCGGTCGGCTTCTTCACCAACAAGCTGCGCTGGTGGGGTCTGGGCGCCGAGCTGCTCGGCCTGGCGGCGCTGATGTACGTGCCGGTCCTGCAGAGGATCTTCAGCACCGCGCCGCTCACGTGGCAGGAGTGGGGAGTCATGGCGCTGTTCGCACCGGTGCTGCTGATCGCCGACGAGATACGCAAGTTCTTCCTGCGCAGATTGACGCGCAGGCCCGATATCGATGTTGGCACCGCGCCGCAACCGGCGCGGGACCTGACGTGAAGGCGAGGTGAGACGAGATGCAGAACCGGTTGCACGTAGTCATCGGGGGGTACGGGCGAGTGGGCCGGTACCTCGCGCGCATGCTCGAGTTCGAGGGGCACACGGTCTCGGTCGATCGACCAGGACCCGCTGGTCTTCGACTGCGCTGAGGGCGAGGACATCCTCGGCCAGAAGTTCGTCGGCCCGGTGTTCGACCGCGACGTGCTCGAGGATGCCGGGATCAAGGACGCTGACTGCTTCGCCGCTGTCACCTCGGGCGACAACAGCAACATCGTCGCGGCCCGCACCGCGCGCGAGTACTACCGCGTGCCGCGCGTCATCGCGCGCATCTACGACCCTCGCCGCGCCGAGATCTACCGCGGCCTGGGCATCTCGACGATCGCCTCGGTGACGTGGACGAGCACGCGCCTGCTCGACATGGTCACGCACCCCGACCTCCACAGCGAGTACCAGTACGGCAACGCCGAGGTCGAGATGATGGAGGTCGAGCTGCCCGCGACGCTGGCGGGCAAGACCGTCGCCGACCTCACCGTTCCCGGCGAGGTCGCGGTGGCATCGATCGTGCGCGCCGGCAGGGCGATCCTGCCGGTGGAAGGCTCCGACCTTCGAGAAGGACGACATCCTGTTCATCAACGTGCTCCGCGAGAGCGCCGACAAGCTCGAGCGGTTGCTCGGGCTGAAGGAGTAGGTGGCGGCGATGAACGTACTTATCGTTGGAGCCGGCAAGTCCGGCAGTCTACCTCGCCGAGAAGCTCCGCGGCGATCACAAGCGTGACGATGGTCGAGTCCCGGCCCGGAGCGAGCGAGCTACGTGGCGGCGCGCATGCCCGACGTCAGGGTGGTTCGCGGCGACGGTTGCGAGCCCGCGCGTGCTCGACCAGGCGGGCGCGGCGCAGGCCGATCTCGTCGCGGCGCTGACCGGTGACGACGAGGACAACCTGGTCGTCTCGTTCCTGTGCAAGACGACGCACCAGGTGCCGATGGTCTTCGCCCGGACCAACCACCCCAAGAACGAGTGGATGTTCACCAAGACGTGGGGCGTCGACGTGGCGGTCTCGACCGCCCAGGTCATCTACAGCCTGATCGAGAAGGAAGTCAGTCTCGGCGACGTCATCACACTCATGGCGCTCTCGGCCGAGAACATGGTCATCGACGAGGTCACGCTCCCGGCGGATGCGGAGGCCGTCGGCAAGACGCTCTCCGAACTCGCGATCCCCAAGTGCGCGCACGTCATGGCGATCATCTCGGAAGGCGAAGTCGTCGTGCCGCGCGGGGATACAATGCTCAAGGCGGGCGACGAGGTGCTGATTCTGTCGTCGTGCGGCGAGGAAGCGAACCTGAGGCTCACGTTCGGTGTCCGCACGGAGTCCAAGCAGCATGCGTCTGCCGTAGCCGCGCACGGGCTCGTCTGGGCGGCGGCGACGGCATCTCCGAGCAGGGTGGACTCGCATCTCCATGGACTTGAAGCGCATCGCTTCGTACAGAGGCGGCTATCCGTTCGCGGTCCTCGCGACGTGTGCCGCGGTCGGCTTGCTGGTGCCGCTTCGGGCAGTTCTCGCGACACCGGTCGTCATGCTGCTGCTCGTGCCGGTCATCATCCTCATCGCGAGGGTGTCGGGCGTGCGTCCGTCCGCCATGGCAGCCGTGCTCGCCTTCCTGCTGCTCGACTTCCTGTTCATCCCTCCGTACTACCGCCTGACCGTCGCCGAGCTGCCCGAATGGATCGGCCTGCTCGTCTTCCTGATCGTCGCGCTCGTCTCGGGCCAGCAGACCGGCCAGCTTCGCCAACGCGAGCTGGCGGCCATGAGGCGGCAGCGCGAACTCGAGCTCCTCAACCGGCTCTCCTTCAGCATCGCCTCCGAGAAGTCCGCCGATGCCACGGCGGAACTCGTCGTGACGCAGGTCGCCGAGGTGCTCGGCGCGCGCCGGGCGGCGCTGTACGTGGGCGGCATCGGCGCGGGGCGGGCCGGCCGCTGCCTTGCGTCCGCGGGCGCGGCAACGCCGTCTTCCGGCGAGGAGGCGCTCGTGGCCTGGGTACTGCGAACCAGCAAGGCGCATCGGCATGCCCGCGAGCGGCGAGGTGCCTTGGGACCAGCGGCTCGTCTCCGTTGGTCCGAGCGACGCGATTCCCGGCGTGATCGCCGACGGCATCTACCTGCCGCTGCAGACCTCGACGAGCCTGGAGGGCGTGCTCGTGGTCGTGCCTGCGCGCAGCCGGGACCGCCCAGCGACGACGACGTGCGCCTGCTCGCGGCGGTCGCCAACCTCGCCGCGTCGTCGATCGAGCGTCAGCGGCTCGAGGAGGACGCGGCGCACGCCGAAGCGCTTCGCGAAGCGGACCGGCTCAAGTCGACGCTGGTCAGCTCGGTCTCGCACGAGCTCAAGACCCCACTTGCGGCCGCGACGGCGCGGGTCACCGGCCTGGTCGAGGAGGGGACGGGCTGCGACGCCGACGCGGGTGCAGGAGGAACTCGCAGCGGTCGCAGAGGATCTGGAGCGTCTCAACGACTCCATCGGCGACCTGCTCGACTTCTCTCGGCTGGAGTCCGACGCGTGGCAGCCGCATTTCGAGCCCTACGACCTGCGGGACATTCTCGGCACCGTGCTCTCTCGGTTGTCGACCGCGCAGCGTGACCGGCTGAGATTCGAGCTCGCCGAGGACCTCCCCGAGCTCAGAGCGGACTTCGCTCAGCTGGCGCGGGCGCTTTCGAATCTCGTCGAGAACGCGCTGCTGTACTCGCCCGAGCAGCACCGTGGTGATCGTCGGCGCGCGCTCCGTTGAGGACGCTGCGGAGCTCTGGGTCGAGGACTCGGGCCCGGGCGTTCCGACCTGCCGAGAAGCCCCACGTGTTCGAGAAGTTCTATCGTGGGAGCGTGTCCTCGACGGTTCCCTCGGGTACCGGACTCGGTCTGGCGATCACTCGAGAGATCGTGCGAACGCACGGCGGGACGATCCGAGTTGAGGACGTGGATCCCCACGGCGCACGATTCGTCATGACGATTCCGACTGGAGATGAGGAGTCAGCGTGAGTCCCGAAGGCGCACCTGAGCGCGCACAGCGCGTCCTGGTCATCGATGATGAGGAGCAGATTCGGCGTGCGCTGAAGTCGGTACTGTCGGCGCGCCACTACGAGGTCGACCTCGCCGAGACCGCCGAGGAGGGCCTCGAGCTCACGGCGACCCGCACGCCCGACATCATCGTGCTCGACCTCACGCTCCCCGGCATGAGCGGGCTCGAGGCCTGTCGCCAGCTGCGTGAGTGGTACCACGGCCCGATACTGATCCTCTCGGTGCGCAACGCCGACGACGACAAGATCGCCGCGCTCGATCTGGGCGCCGACGACTACCTTACCAAGCCGTTCTCGACCGGCGAGCTGCTGGCGCGCATTCGCGCGCTGCTGCGTCGCACACAGGGGGCGGACGCATCGGTGCTGGAGGTGCGCTCGGGCGACCTGCACATCGACTTTGCCAAGCGCACGGTCACCGTCAAGGGCGAGCCGGTTCACCTCACCCGGATCGAGTTCGACATCCTCGCCACGCTGGCGCGCAACGCCGGACGCGTGGTCACGTCCCGGATGTTGCTCGATCAGGTGTGGGGGCCCGAGTACGAGGGGGACACGCAGGCGCTGAGGGTGCACGTCTCGCATCTGCGCCGCAAGCTCGAGTCGCCCGGCGACGTCTCGCGCTACATCCTCACCGAGCCGGGCGTCGGCTTCCGGTTTGTGGAGTCTGAGGACAGCTAGACGCCCGATTTCGCGGCCAAACCGCGAATCTTCGCGCAATCTTCACGAGTGCCGGCCTTGCCTTCACGCGTCCTGAACAGCCTGTTTCCCATACTCGAAGTGCAGGCGATTGGTCTGCGTCGACGGTGGTCGTAGACAGGAGTCAGCAGTGATCACAGTGGGTTTCAGCGATTGCGTTCGCCGGCGCTCTTCATCGGGGCGTGGGCGTGGGTGGGGCACCAGCGCCGCAACTCGCATTCAAAGAGGCGTGACCGCTAGTACCGATTCCCGACTCTGGAGAGGCAGCGACATGGCTCTGTTCGTTGATGTGCTCGTGGTCCTTGGAATCGTCGGCGGCGGTGGGAGCAGGTGTGCTCTACACGCTGCTGGCCGACAGGATGGTGTCTGGTCGATGAACTCGCAAGACGCCATAGTCGGCCTTGTGGCCCTGGGCACGCTTCTGTACCTGTTCTGGGCGCTCATCAATCCCGAACGCCTGTAGGAGGCTGCCCCATGCCGCTGATCGATGTCGTTCAGATAGTGCTGCTGGTCGCGCTGGTGGTCGCGGCGCCAAGCCGGTCGGCACGTTCCTCTATCGGCTCTACTCCGGCGAGCGAACCTTCCTGCATCCGGTCCTGGCGCCGGTCGAACGCGCCATCTACCGCGTCTCGGGTGTCAACCCGACCGGCGAGATGACGTGGGTCGCCTACACGCTCTCCGTGCTCATGTTCTCGGGCGTGTGCGTACTCGTGCTGTTCGCACTCCTGCGGCTGCAGGGCTACCTGCCGCTGAACCCCGCCGGCGTGCCGAGCATGCCGAGCCTGCTCGCGCTCAACACCGCCGTCTCCTTCGTCACCAACACCAACTGGCAGGCGTACTCGGGTGAGAGCGGCGTGAGCTACCTCGACGCAGATGGTCGGCCTCGCCTGGCAGAACTTCGTCTCGGCGGGCGTCGGGATGGCGGTGGCCGTGGCGTTCGTGCGCGGGCTGACGCGCGCCGGGCACCGCGAGATCGGCAACTTCTGGGTCGACCTGACCCGGTCGTGCCTCTACGTCCTGCTGCCACTGTCGCTCGTCTTGAGCGTGGTGTTCGTTTCGCAGGGCGTGATCGACAACTTCAACGCGCCGACGCAGGTCAAGACCGTCGAAGGCGGATCGCAGACCATCGCCCAGGGTCCGGTCGCCTCGCAGGAGGCGATCAAGGAGCTCGGCACCAACGGCGGCGGCTTCTTCAACGCCAACTCGGCGCACCCGTTCGAGAACCCCACGCCGCTCACGAATCTCCTGCAGACGTTCGCGATCCTGCTGATTCCGGCCGGCCTCGCGTACATGGTCGGGAAGTTCGCCGGGGACACTCGGCAAGGATGGGTGTTGCTGGCCGCGATGACGATCCTGTTCTCGATCGGCGTGGCGACGGTCTACTCGTTCGAGCACATCGGCAATCCCAACCTCACCAAGGCCGGCGCGACGCAGGTCGCGACCGCCGGGAGCTCCGGCGGCAACATGGAGGGCAAGGAGGTCCGCTTCGGCATCGCGCAGACCTCGGTGTTCGTGAACTCGACCACAGCTGCCTCGTGCGGCGCTGTCAACTGCGAGTCACGACAGCCTGACACCGCTCGCCGGCGGCATGGCGATGCTCAACATCGCGCTCGGCGAGATCGTGTTCGGGGGTGTCGGTTCGGGCCTGTACGGCATGCTCATCTTCGCGATTCTCGCGGTGTTCATCGCCGGCCTGATGGTGGGCCGGACCCCCGAGTACCTGGGCAAGAAGATCGGGCCGACCGACATGAAGCTCGCGATGCTGTCGGTACTCGCCCTCGAGGCGGGCATCCTGGTGATCGCGGGCATCTCGGTGGTCTATCCGCCGGCCGCCTCGGCGGTGCTCAACTCGGGTCCGCACGGGCTCTCGGAGATGCTGTACGCGGCGACCTCGGCGGTGGGGAACAACGGCTCGGCATTCGCCGGGCTCACGGCCTCCGGGACCTTCTACACGATCGCTTTGGCCATCGGCATGTTCGTGGGGCGCTTCTTCTTCATCATCCCGGTGCTGGGTATCGCGGGCTCCATGGCCCAGAAGAAGGTCGCGCCGCTTTCCTCCGGCACGTTCCCCACGACGGGCCCGCTTGTTCGTCGGCCTGCTCGTCGGCGTGATCGTGATCGTCGGAGCACTCACGTTCTTCCCCGTCTACGCGCTCGGACCCATCCTCGAGCAGCTGCTCATGCATGCCGGCCAGCTCTTCTAGGGAGCATCGATGTCTGAAACCCGCCTTACCGATGTCGTCGAGACGAGCGAGCAGAAGGCTCGCCGCGGGGCGACCTTCGATCCCAGCCTGGTCGGTCGGGCCTCTCTCGACGCGCTCATCAAGCTCTCCCCGCGGACCCTGTATCGCAATCCGGTCATGTTCGTCGTCGAGATCGGCAGCGTGATCACCACCGATCTACGCGATCGGTGCTGCGGCGAGCGGCGGCAAGGAGTTCGGCTTCTTCGTCTCCTTGGCGCTCTGGCTCTGGTTCACCGTGCTGTTCGCGAACTTCGCCGAGGCGATGGCCGAGGGCCGCGGCAAGGCCCAGGCCGACGCGCTTCGCACGATGACCACCGACACGACCGCCAACCGCCTCGCCGCCGACGGCAGCGTCGAGGTGGTGGCCGCATCGGACCTTCGCCGAGGCGACACGGTCGTGGTCGTGGCGAACGAGATCATCCCGGGCGACGGCGACGTGATCGAGGGCATCGCCTCGGTGGACGAGTCGGCGATCACCGGCGAGTCCGCACCCGTCATCCGCGAGAGTGGCGGCGACCGCAGCGCGGTCACCGGCGGCACCAAGGTGCTGTCCGACCGCATCGTCGTGCGCATCACCTCGGACCCCGGCCAGACCTTCCTCGACCGCATGATCGCACTGGTCGAAGGTGCGAGCCGGCAGAAGACCCCCAACGAGATCGCGCTGGACATCCTGCTCATCGTACTCACGATCATCTTCGTGCTGGTGGTCATGACGCTGAAGACGTTCGCCATCTACTCCAATGGCGACGTCTCGGTAAGCGTGCTCATCGCCCTGCTCGTCTGCCTCATCCCGACGACCATCGGCGGGCTGCTCTCGGCGATCGGCATCGCGGGCATGGACCGGCTCGTGCAGCGCAACGTGCTGGCGATGTCGGGGCGCGCCGTCGAGGCGGCCGGCGATGTGGACACGCTGCTGCTCGACAAGACCGGCACGATCACGTTCGGCAATCGCCAGGCGTCGGAGTTCCTGCCGGTCGCCGGCGTGACCGAGGCTGAGGTGGCCGACGCGGCGCAGCTGGCGTCGCTCTCCGACGAGACGCCCGAGGGCCGCTCGATCGTGGTCCTCGCCAAGCAGTTCGGAATTCGCGAGCGCCACCTCGATGAGCGACCACCGTCTTCATCCCGTTCACGGCGCAGACGCGCATGAGCGGCGTCGACATCGGCGCCGAGCAGATCCGCAAGGGCGCGAGCGACGCAGTTGCCGCGTGGGTCGAGTCGCTCGGCGGAACGGCTCCCGGCGATCTCGATGCGCTGGTGCGCACGTGTCTCGGAGGCGGGCGGCACGCCGCTGGTCGTCTCGCGTGGCAACCACGCACTCGGCGTCATCCACCTCAAGGACATCGTGAAGGGCGGTATCCGCGAGCGCTTCGAGCAGCTGCGAGCGATGGGCATCCGCACGGTCATGATCACCGGCGACAACCCCATCACGGCGGCGGTCATCGCCAAGGAGGCCGGCGTCGACGACTTCCTGGCGCAGGCCACGCCCGAGACCAAGATGGAGCTCATCCGCAAGGAGCAGGCCAGCGGCAAGCTGGTCGCGATGACCGGCGACGGCACCAACGACGCCCCGGCGCTCGCTCAGGCCGACGTGGGCGTGGCGATGAACACGGGAACCAGCGCCGCCAAGGAAGCCGGCAACATGGTCGACCTGGACAGCGACCCCACCAAGCTCATCGAGATCGTGGCGATCGGCAAGCAGCTGCTCATGACGCGCGGCTCGCTCACGACCTTCTCGATCGCCAACGACGTCGCCAAGTACTTCGCAATCGTGCCGGCGATGTTCATGGTGTCGCTGCCGGCGCTGGGGCGTCTCAACATCATGGGACTGCACTCTCCGCAGAGCGCGATCATGAGCGCGGTCATCTTCAACGCGCTCATCATCGTCGCGCTCATCCCGCTCGCCCTGCGCGGCGTGAAGTACCGGCCGGTGGGCGCGGGTGCGCTGCTCCGCCGCAACCTGCTCATCTACGGCCTCGGCGGCATCATCCTGCCCTTCGTCGGCATCAAGGCCATCGATGTCGTCCTCGTCTCTCTGAACCTCGGATAGGAGATCACCATGAGGCGCGCACTCATCGTTTCGCTGCGAATGGTGGTCGTCACCATCGTGCTCACCGGCTTCGTCTACCCCTTGGTGGTCTGGGGCATCAGCGCGGTCGTGTTCCCCAAGCAGGCTGCCGGTAGCCTGGTCACGGACGCCAGCGGCTCGGTCATCGGTTCGAGACTCATCGCTCAACCGTTCACCGCCGACAAGTACTTCCATCCGCGTGCCTCGGCGGCCGGTGCCGACGGCTACGATGCGATGTCGTCGAGTGCAAGCAACCTCGGGCCGACGAGCCAGGCGCTGGTCTCGGCAGTCGAGAGCCGTGTCGCCGAGATCCAGCGGAACGACCGCGCCGAGAGGGGCACGATCCCGGTGGACGCGGTCACGGCTTCGGGCAGCGGCCTTGACCCGGACATCACGCCGGACAACGCCGAGATGCAGGTGGCCCGCGTGGCGGAGGCTCGCAGGCTTGCGGAGTCGCAGGTTCGCGAGCTGGTGGCCGCACACACCGCTCCGCGCCAGTTCGGGGTTCTCGGTGAGCCGCGCGTCAACGTCCTCGAGCTGAATCTGGCTCTCGACGCGGTAGCATCCAAGTGACGGCGCGTGGGGAGGTGTGCCGATGAGTGACCTCAGCCAGAGCCCCGGACCGGCGCCGGGCGTGCACAAGAGGGGCTGCCACAAGGTGTTCCTCGGCTACGCCGCCGGCGTCGGCAAGACGTACACGATGCTTGCCGAGGCCCATCGCCGGCTGTCGCGCGGGGAGGACATCGTCGTCGGCTACGTGGAGCCGCACTTGCGTCCCGACACGATGGCGCTGGTGGACGGGCTCGAGCTCGTCGCGCCGAAGCGGCTCGAGCTACCACGGGAGCGAGTTCACGGAACTCGACACCGACGCGGTCATTGCGAGGCGCCCGCACACGGTGCTGGTGGACGAGCTGGCGCACACCAACGTCCCCGGTACGCGCCACGAGAAGCGGTGGCAGTCGGTCGAGGAGATCCTCGCCGCTGGCATCAACGTGCTCTCGACCGTCAACGTGCAGCACTTCGAGAGCCTCAACGACACTATCTGCCAGATCACCGGCGTGTGCGTGCGCGAGACGGTCCCGGACCGCGTTCTGGACGAGGCCGACGAGGTCGAGCTCGTCGACATCCCGCCCGACGCGCTGCTCAACCGCCTCAAGCGAGGAGCGATCTACGCTCCCGAGAAGGTCGACCAGGCGCTCAACAACTTCTTCCGCCGAGGCAATCTGGTCGCGCTTCGGGAGATGGCTCTGCGAAAGACCGCCGAGGAGGTCGACTACGATCTCGAGGAGTTCATCTCGGCGCACGACGTCGACAAGACGTGGGGAGCGGTCGACCGCGTGCTGGTCGCCGTGACCCCGAGGCAGCAGAGCGCGAAGCTGGTCCGCCGCGGCTATCAACTGGCGCGTCGACTCGATGGCGACCTGTGGGTGGTGCACGTGAAGCCGTCAGCGACGCTTCTGGGTGGCGCCGAGCAGAAGGCCGTTGACGAACTGCGCCGACTGGCCGAGGAGCTCGACGGCGACTTCATCGAGGTTTCCGCCGAGGACGTGGCCACCGGCATCATCGAGTTCGCGAACTCGCACCAGATCACCTTCATCGTGATGGGGCAATCGGTCCGAAGCAGGCTTGACGAGGTGCTACACGGCTCCATCGTTGGTCGCATCATGCGCGAGACGCGCAACATCGACGTGGTCATCGTCGCGGAGACGCGGTCCAGTTCGGCCGACAGGTAGTGGACTGCGAGGTCTCGCCGAGATGCGCCGTCGGCCCGTGGCAGGAGGCAGTGCCCCCGCAGGGAACCTCACAGGTAGCGTCCGGATTGCGCGGGCGAACCTTGGCGTGAATGTGGGGCGAACGCGGAGATGGCGGAAGGCGACGCGAAACGAGAGTGCCGGAGCGGGCGGGCACGACGCGCGGTGCATCGAGGACTCCTGCTGGGCGCTGTCGGCTGTAGAGGTCTATTCCTCACTTGAGTCAAGCGCCCAAGGGCTGACCTCCGAGGAGGCCGCCAAGCGCCTGGAGCAGTACGGGCGCAACGAGATCCGCGAGATCAAGGGTCGCCCGCTCATCTTCAAGTTCCTCGAGAACTTCTATCACCTGTTCGCCATCATGCTGTGGGTCGGCGGCATCCTCGCGTTCGTGGCCGAGATGCCTCAGCTGGGCTGGGCGATCTTCGCGGTCATCTTCATCAACGCCATCTTCTCGTTCTGGCAGGAGTACCGAGCCGAGAAGGCCACCGAGGCCCTCAAGCAGATGATCCCGCACAACGCCAAGGTCATCCGAGACGGCAAGACCGTTCAGATTGCGGCCGCCGAGTTGGTCCCCGGCGACCTGATGGTCCTCGAAGAGGGCGATGCGATCTCAGCCGATGCGCGGCTCATCGAGGAGTTCGAGCTGCGCACCAATAACGCCACGCTCACCGGCGAGTCCGAGCCGGTACGCAAGACCGCTTCGCCGCACGACGACCCCAACCTGACGCTCATCGAGATGCCCAACCTGGTCTTCGCCGGGACGTCGGTCGCCTACGGCGGCGGCAAGGCACTCGTCTTCGCGACCGGGATGGAGACTCAGTTCGGAAAGATCGCCGAGCTGACACAGAGCGTCGAGTCAGAGCTGAGCCCGCTGCAGAAAGAGATGAGCAAGATCACCCAGCTCGTCGCGGTCGTGGCCACGTCCATCGGCGTCAGCTTCTTCGTCCTCGGCTACTTCTTCGGCGGCTTGTCACTCATGGAGGGATTCATCTTCTCGGTGGGAATCATCGTGGCGCTGGTGCCCGAGGGGCTGCTGCCGACGGTCACGCTCTCGCTGGCCATGGGCGTCCAGCGGATGGCCGAGCGCGGCGCGCTCATCAAGAAGCTGTCGTCGGTCGAGACGCTCGGATGCACCACGGTGATCTGTACCGACAAGACCGGCACGCTGACCAAGAACGAGATGACGGTGCGCGACATCTGGGTCGCCGGCCAGCATCTCGAGGTCTCCGGCGGCGGATACGCGCCGACCGGCGAGTACCACGACGACGGGCAAGCCGCTCGACGCCAAGCAGCTCAAGGCGCTCGAACTCCTGGTTCGCGCGGCTTCCCTCTGCAACAACGCGCGCCTCATCGAGCCCGGAACGCCCGAGGAGAACTGGACGATCCTCGGCGACCCGACCGAGGCGGCGCTTCTTGTCGCAGCGAAGAAGGCCGGCTACGACCACGAGGCTGAGCTCGAATCCACGAGGCGCGTCTTCGAGTTGCCGTTCGACTCCGTGCGAAAGCGCATGACCACCATCCACATGCACAAGTTCGCGCGCATCGGCTACGTGAAGGGCGCGCCCAAAGAGGTGCTGGACCTGTGCACCAAGGTCGAGACCCTCGACGGGCAGCAGCCGCTCAGCGACGAGATGCGCGCTCAGATCGTCGAGCAGAACGACGAGTTCGCGCGCAACGGACTGCGAGTGCTCGCGATGGCGTACCGGCCGATCGCGACCGAGGAGGTCGACTTCTCGCCCGCCGAGACCGAGCGCGACCTGATCTTCGTCGGTCTCATGGCCATGATGGATCCGCCGCGCGATGAGGTCGCCGTCGCTGTCGAGGAGTGTGCGACGGCGGGCATCGAGGTCATCATGATCACCGGCGACTATGGCCTGACCGCCGAGACGATCGCGCGGCGCATCGGCATCATCCGCGGGGACCATGCCCGCATCATCACCGGCAACGATCTCAACGACATGACCGACGACGAGCTCAGTGTCGCGCTCGGCGCGAAGGACGTGCTCTTCGCCCGTGTCTCGCCCGAGCACAAGATGCGCATCGCGCAGGTGCTCAAGGGCATGGGCCACATCGTCGCCATGACGGGCGATGGCGTGAACGACGCGCCAGCGCTCAAGATGGCCGACATCGGCGTGGCCATGGGCATCTCGGGAACGGACGTCGCCAAAGAGGCGGCCGACATGATCCTGACCGACGACAACTTCGCGAGCATCGTCAACGCCATCGAAGAAGGCCGCGCGGTCTACGACAACATCCGCCGGTTCGTCGCCTACATCTTCACGAGCAACGTCCCCGAGTTGGTGCCGTTCATTCTCTTCGTCCTCTTCAAGATCCCCTTGGCTCTGACGGTCATGCAGATCCTCGCTATCGACCTCGGCACCGACATGATTCCCGCGCTGGCGCTGGGAACCGAGGCACCCGAGCCGGGCATCATGAACCGCCCGCCGCGCTCTCAGAAGGAGCGCCTGGTCACGATTCCGCTGCTCGTCCGCTCGCAACTCTTCCTCGGCTCGATCCAGGCCGCGGCGTGCATGGCGGCGTTCTACTTCCTGTACTGGTCGTACGGCTGGCGTCCCGGCATGAACATGTTTGCGGTCGGCGCTATCGCGGTCGGCGGTTCGACGGTCTACATTCTCGCGACGACCATGACTCACGGCGCCGTCATGACCACGCAGATCGGCAACGGTTTCGCGCAGCGCACCAACGTGCAGTCGATCTTCAAGGTCGGCTTCTTCTCCAACACGTTCATGCTGTGGGGCATCCTCGCCGAGATACTGATCTTCTGCGCCCTCGTCTACATTCCGGTCCTCGCAGAGGTGTTCCACCACGGGCCGATCAACCTGTGGCCGGACTGGGCGTTCCTGTTGGCGCTGTGGCCCACACTCCTCATCGCCGACGAGATTCGGAAGTTCTTCGTGCGGCGTCGAATGAGGGCACGAGGCGAACTTGGGGACACAGTAAGCAAGAACACGTCAGTCAGCGTCTCAGGCGCAGCTGTTGAGGAGGGTGCATCGTGAAGGTGATCATCGGTGGCTGCGGTCGAGTGGGGGCGATGCTGGCGACGAAGCTCTCGGCCGAGGGCCACGACGTCGTCGTCATCGACAGGAACCCGCTCTCGTTCGCCCGGCTCGGAAAGTCCTTCTCGGGCATGACGATCCGCGGCATGGTGTTCGACAAGGGCGTGCTCGACAAGGCGGGAGCCGACCGGACCGACGCCTACATCGCGGTCACGAGCGGTGACAACTCCAACGTGGTCTCGGCGACGATCGCCCGCGAGATCTACCGCATCCCGAAGGTGGTCGCGCGCATCTTCGACCCCAGGCGCGCCGAGATCTACCGGCGGCTTGGGCATCCAGACGGTGTCGTCGGTGTCGTGGGCGACCAACGAGATCGTGGCGCTGGTGATGTTCCAGCATCTCGTTCGCGACGTGAGCCTGGGCGGGGGAGAGGTACAGCTGGTCAAGGTGTCGATTCCGCCGCGCCTCGCCGGGCGCACCACCAACGACCTGTCGAGTCCGGGCGAGATCCTGCCGGTCGCGATCGTCCGCGCGGGGACCTCGTTCATCCCGACGTCGCACGAAGTGCTCCACGACGGCGACGTGCTTGAGGCCGCCGTCCTTACCGTAGCCATGAACCGCTTCGAGAGCATGACCAACCCGTAGGAGGATGCAATGCAGGTACTCATCGTCGGCGGGGGCAAGGTCGGCTCGCACCTCGCCAAGACGCTTTCAGCCAACGGAGACACGGTCACCATCGTCGAGGTGAGCGAGGAGCGCTGCGAGCGGCTCAGGGAGATGCTCGAGAACGTCACCATCATCTGCGGCGACGGCGACGAGCCCTACGTGCTCGACGAAGCGAACGCGCGCAGCGCAGACGCCCTCGTGGCCGCGACCGGTCACGACGAGGACAACCTCGTGGTGTGTCTGCTCGGCAAGGCGGAGTACTCGGCGCCGCTCACCATCGCGCGCATCAACAACGCCGACAACGCCTGGCTCTTCACCGAGCGCTTCGGCGTCGACGTGCCCGTCTCCAACACCGCGATCATGGCCGAGGTGCTTCAGCACGTGAGCCTCGGCGACATCGTGACCCTGCTGCGCCTCAAGGCCGAGAACATGGTCGTCGACGAGATCGTCCTGTCGGCGCATTCCCAGGCTGTCGGCAAGCGACTCGCCGAGCTGACGCTGCCCGGACTGCAGCCAGGTCATGGCCATCGTCTCCGAGGGCGCGGTCGTCGTGCCGAGGGGCGACACGGTGCTCAATGCCGGCGACGAGCTGCTGATCCTCGCGAAGTGCGAGGACGAGACGGCGCTGCGGGCGGCGTTCGGCGCACGCGGGTAGCTTGCGGCGTGAATCGCCTTTGACGGCACACCGCGGCAGAGCGGTCGGAATGAGCGCACACTGGAGCTTGGTCTCCGGTGCGCTGTTGCCAGCAGCTCGAAACAGATCGGGCGACAGAGCGCCAGGCCACTGGGTAAAGGTTTGAGAGTGATGATTCCACGTGATGTGTCGTGCGAAGCTCAGGGTCTTTCGACTGAAGGGGTCGCTATGTACTGTCAGGTGTTCACAGGGCTCGGTAGGAAGCTAGTCAGTCTCGCGGCAGCCGTGATGCTGCTCTTGGCGCTGGGGTTGGGCGTCACAGTGACGCAGGCCTCGGCAGCTCCAGGGACGATCTCCGGGACCGTGACGGCGGCGACTGGCGGGGGCGAACTCGCGGGCATCAACGTGCAGCTCTACGTGCAGAGCGGCTCGACATGGGACTTCGGCCTGTCGGCGACGACCGGCGCTGAGGGCGACTACAGTATCGGCGGTCTGGCTGCGGGTACCTACCGCGCCTACTTCTACGACTATGCTGGCACATACATCGGCGAGTACTACGCAGGGTCATACACGGCAGACGGGGCTACGAGCATCCCGGTGGCCGATGGCGCGACCGTCCCCGGAATCAACGCGACTCTCGACACCGCCGGTCACATCACCGGCACGGTGTATGAGCCGGATGGCACGACGCCGCGGGAGGGGATTGAAGTTCGCGTCTTGCCGGTCAGCGAGGCCGCGACGAGCACTAACTACTATTTCGCGATCACCGACGTTGACGGGTGGTATGACATCGCTGGCCTGCCGAGCGGTCTGTACCGCGTCCAGTTCCTGGATTTCAACCTCATCTACGCGCCCCAGTACTACATCACGGGGTTCCAAGCGGCCGACGCCGACCCCGTGCTCGTCACTGCGCCGGGTACGACGTCAGGCATCGACGCTACTCTGAGCACCGGCTGGCAGCATCTCGGGCACCGTGACCCGATGGAGTGAACGCCGATTGAGGGCGTCATCGGTCATTGCGTATCAGAACGTCGTTGGAGAGAACTACGAGTGGTTTTCCGAGCCTTCCTACACAGACGTGAACGGCGAGTACGTCATCACAGGCCTTCCCACGGGCAATTTCGTTGTCGGCTTCTTCGACGCCAGCGGAGTCTACGTGCCGTAGCTACTTCTATGACGGCGCCTACCTGCTTCAGGATGGGACTCCGGTCCCGGTCACGGTTGAGAATGACACGCCCGGGATAGATGCAGTACTCGAACTGCCCGGCACCATCACCGGCACGATCACGGCTGCCGGCGGTGGGCCGCTCGCGGGCGAGTGGGCGGACGCGTATCGCGAGACGAGCCCTGGCGTGTGGGATTTCATCGTTACGGGCGTGTCGGAAGTCGACGGGACCTACACCACGGGTCCGATTCCGCCGGGCACGTACCGGATGAGGTTCGGAATCACCTCGGGCATGTATAAGACGGAGTACTTCAACGGGGTCTTCTCGGCCTCAGAGGCCACGACGATCGGTGTGGATCCAGGCGTGGACTCGACCGAGATCAATGCGTCTCTTGATCTGATCACAACGGATGTAACGGTCAGTGCAACAGGCATAGACAAGACCTATGACGGCACCAGTACCGCGAGCGTCACGCTGACCAGTGTCGACTTCAACCCTGGTGACAACGTGACTGCAACGTACACGTCGGCCGCGTTCGACGACAAGAACGTCGGCGACGGCAAGAATGTCAGCGTCACAGGCATCGCCCTGAGCGGCCCGGACGCAGGAAAGTACGTCTTGCTCAACAGCACGGCCTCCACAACGGCGAGCATCACCGCGCTCGACATCACTGGCGCATTCACCGCCGACGACAAGCCCTACGACGGCAACACCGACGCCACCGTGGCCTCGCGCTCGCTCGTGGGCACGATTCCCGGCGACGTCGTCACCCTTGACGGCGGCACCGCCCAGTTCGACACCTCATCGGTCGGCACGGGCAAGACCGTCACGCTGCTGGGGGCCTTGCTCGGCGGAGTAGACAAGGACAACTACAACCTCACGAGCGTCGCAGACACCACAGCCGCCATCACCGCCAAGGAGCTCACCGGTTCCTTCACCGCCGACGACAAGCCCTACGACGGCAACACCGACGCCACCGTGGCCTCGCGCTCGCTCATCGGTGTCGTCCCCGGTGACGTGGTCACCCTTGACGGCGGCACCGCCCAGTTCGACACCTCAAGTGTCGGCACGGGCAAGACGGTCACCCTCCTGGGCGCCACCCTCGGTGGAGTCGACGCGGCCAGCTACACCCTGTCGGTCACCCCGATCGACACCACAGCCGCCATCACCGCCAAGGAGCTCACCGGTTCCTTCACCGCCGACGACAAGCCCTACGACGGCAACACCGACGCCACCGTGGCCTCGCGCTCGCTCATCGGTGTCGTCCCCGGTGACGTGGTCACCCTTGACGGCGGCACCGCCCAGTTCGACACCTCAAGTGTCGGCACGGGCAAGACGGTCACCCTCCTGGGCGCCACCCTCGGTGGAGTCGACGCGGCCAGCTACACCCTGTCGGTCACCCCGATCGACACCACAGCCGCCATCACCGCCAAGGAGCTGACCATCAGCGGCGCCGTCGCCGACAACAAGCTCTACGACGGTTCGACGGACGCCACGGTGACCTTCACCGGCGCGAGCCTGAACGGCGTCGTGCCCGGTGACGTGGTGACGATCGACTCGGCCGCCTACAACGCCACCTTCGACACGAAGAATGTCGGCACCGCCAAGCCAGTCACCGTCACCGGTGTCGCGCTGTCCGGCGCCGACGCGGGTAGCTACACCGTCGCCCAGCCGGCAGGACTGACCGCCGACATCACCGCACTCGAGCTCACGGTCGCGGGTGCGACCGCTGACAACAAGGTCTACGACGGCTCCACCGATGCGACGGTCACCTTCACCTTCGCGGGGCTGGTCGGCGCCATCGATCCCGACGTCGTCGGGCTCGTCACGACGGGCTACTCGGCCTCCTTCGCCGACAAGGACATCGGGACGGCAAGACCGTCACGGTCATCGGCCTGACCCTGGGCGGGGCAGACGCGGGCAACTACACCCTCGCCCAGCCCCTGCTCTCGGCCAATATCATCCCCAAGACCGTCACCGGCGCCTTCACGGCCGGCAACAAGCCCTACGACGGCAACACCGACGCCACCGTGGCGACCCGCTCGCTCGTCGGCACGATCACGGGTGACGTCGTGACCCTGAGTGGCGGCACCGCCACGTTCGACACCAAGAACGTCGGCACGGGCAAGACCGTCACCCTGACCGGTGCCACGCTCTCCGGCGCCGACGCGGGCAACTACATCCTGGGCTCCGTGGCCACCACGACCGCCGACATCACCCCCAAGACCGTCACCGGCTCCTTCGCCTCGGCGAACAAGCCCTACGACGGCACCACCGACGCCTCGGCCACGGCACGCTCGGTGGCCGGCACGCTGCCCGGTGACGTCGTGACCCTGAGTGGCGGCACCGCCGCATTCGCCGACAAGAACGTCGGCACGGGCAAGACCGTCACCCTGACCGGCGCCACGCTCGGCGGTGCTGATGCGGGCAACTACGCCCTGTCGGTCGCACCGATCACCACCACGGCGAACATCACCGCACTCGAGCTCACCGGCTCCTTCGCCTCGGCGAACAAGCCCTACGACGGCACCACCGACGCCTCGGCCACGGCACGCTCGGTGGCCGGCACGCTGCCCGGTGACGTCGTGACCCTGAGTGGCGGCACCGCCGCCTTCGCCGACAAGAACGTCGGCACGGGCAAGACCGTCACCCTGACCGGTGCGGTCCTGGGCGGCGCAGATGCGGGCAACTACACCTTGTCTGCTGCGCCGATCACCACCACAGCGAACATCACCCCCCAGACCGTCACCGGCTCCTTCGCCTCGGCGAACAAGACCTACGACGGCACCACCGACGCCTCGGCCACTGCACGCTCGGTGGCCGGCACGCATGCACCGGCGACGATCGTCACCCTGACCGGCGGCACCGCCACCTTCGCCGACAAGAACGTCGGCACGCGGCAAGACCGTGACACTCACCGGCGCGAGCCTGGGCGGCGCCGGACGCGGGCAACTACACCCTGTCGGCCACGCCGATCACCACCACGGCTGAACATCACCGCCCTCGAGCTCACCGGCTCCTTCGCCGCGAGCAACAAGACCTACGACGGCACCACAGACGCCATCGTGCCACGCACGCTCGGTGGTCGGCACGCTACCCGGTGACGTCGTGACTCTGAGCGGCGGCACCGCCACCTTCGACGACCAGAACGTCGGCACGGGCAAGACCGTCACCCTGACCGGTGCCACGCTCGGCGGTGCAGACGCGGGCAACTACATGCTGGGCTCGGTGGACACCACGACCGCCGACATCACCGTCGCTCCCGTCACGGTGACCGCCGCCAACAAGTCCAAGACGGTCGGAGCACCCGACCCCGCCCTGACCTACACCGTGACGACCGGTGCGGTGTTCTCCGGCGATAGCTTCAGCGGGGAACTCACCCGCACAGCCGGCGAGACCGTGGGCACATACCCGATCACCCAGGGCACCTTGGCACTGTCGAGCAACTACTCCCTGGACTTCGTCCCTGCCACGCTCACGATCACTCCGGCCACCTCGTGGATGCCGGTCTGGAGGTTCCGCAGCAACAACATGGTAGGCAGTTACCTGTGGACGCCGGATCCCAACGAGAAGGCCTCCATCATCGCCAACCTGCCCACGTCATGGACGTATGAGGGCCAGGCGTTCCTCATCAACACCGCCAACCCCCTCAACAGCAACACAATGTGGAGATTCCGCAACAAGCAGGACTGGACGTACTTCTACACCGCCGATCCCAACGAGAAGAACAATCTCGTGACCAACCTGAGCGCGACGTGGGCGCTGGAGGGACCGGCCTGGAAGGTGTCCCGCACTCCGACACCGATGCCGGTGTGGCGATTCCGGTGCCTGAAGAACTCCACGCACCTGTGGACGAGTGACCCCAACGAGAAGCTGACCATCGAGAACACCCTGCAGTCCACCTACAAGCTCGAGGGAATCGCCTACTACCTGGCGCAGTAGCGCAGATCCGAACCGGAGCCGCGAGCCTGCGGTGATAGGCGTCAACTGAGAGACGGGGCGGGCCGGAGACGGTCCGCCCCCGTGCTTGAGCGCGCCCGCGGCCCCGTAGTGTCGTTCGACTCCGGACTTGTGCGCGAGCTTCGTCGGAGCACGTGAGCCGACGTTCGCTCACTTTCGCCTACAATGACCACGACGCCCGCTCACGTGCCGAGGAGCCCCTGCATGCCCGAGTCACTCGCCCCTGAACTCGCCCCCAAGCTCGCTGTCGAGCTGGGACTGAACCTCGAGGAGTACGAGAAGGTCGTCGTGATCCTCGGCAGGATCCCGAGCTCTGACCGAGCTGTACATGTACTCGCTCATGTGGAGCGAACACTGCAGCTACAAGCACTCGCGCAAGGCGCTCCGCATGTTCCCGACCGAAGGCCCGGCGGTGCTCCAGGGCCCCGGCGAGAACGCCGGTGTCATCGGCGTGGGCGACGGCTGGGCGCTCGCCTTCAAGATGGAGTCGCACAACCACCCGAGCGCCATCGAGCCCTACCAGGGCGCGGCGACCGGCGTCGGCGGCATCATCCGCGACATCTTCACGATGGGCGCGCGTCCCATCGCCTCGCTGAACTCCCTGCGCTTCGGCACGCTCGACAAGCCGCGCCAGCGCTACCTCTTCGAGGGCTCGGTCGCCGGCATCGGCGGCTACGGCAACTGCCTGGGCGTCCCCACCGTGGGCGGCGAGGTCTACTTCGAGGAAGCCTACGAGGGCAACTGCCTCATCAACGCCATGTCGCTCGGCGTCATGCGCGAGGAGGAGATCATCCTCGCCGTGGCGGCCGGACCCGGCAACCTCGTGATGCTCATCGGCTCGACCACCGGCCGAGACGGTATCGGCGGCGCGTCCGTGCTCGCAAGCCAGGAGTTCGACGAGCGCGCCGAGGACAAGCGCCCGGCGGTCCAGGTGGGCGACCCGTTCGAGGAGAAGCTGCTCATCGAGGCGTGCCTCGAGCTCCTCTCGTCGGACCTGCTCGTCGGACTCGGGCGACTGCGGAGCCGCCGGGCTCACCAGCTCGATCAGCGAGATGGCGAGCCGCGGCGGCGTGGGCATCGACATCGACGTCGCCAAGATCCCCGCCCGAGAAGACGCGATGAAGCCGTTCGAGTTCATGGTCAGCGAGTCCCAGGAGCGCATGGTCGCCATCGTCGACCCCGACAACCTCGCCGCCGCGCATGCGATCTGCGAGAAGTGGGGCCTGCGCTCCACCGTCATCGGCAGCGTCACCGACACCGGCCGATTCGTGGTCCGCGAGGGTGACGACCGTCGTCGCCGACATGCCCGCGTCCACGCTCGCGCACGACGCGCCGATCTACGACCCCGCCATGGAGCGCCCGGCCTACCTCGACGAGGTCCAGGCGTTCGACCCGATGGCCGAGCTCGAGCTGCCCACCGACACCGACGCGGCTCGGCGAGGTGCTGCTCGGCCTGCTCGCGAGCCCCAACATCTGCTCGCGCCGCTGGATCTGGGAGCAGTACGACCACCAGGTCATGCTCAACACCGTCGTGCTGCCGGGCAGCGACGCCGCCGTGCTGCGCATCGGCGACGAGGGCCGCGGGATCGCGGTCTCGAGCGACTGCAACGGCCGCTACTGCTACCTCGACCCCTACGTGGGTGCGCAGATCGCGTTCGCCGAGGCCGCCCGCAACGTCTCGTGCGCGGGCGGCGACCCCGCGGCGATCACCGACTGCCTCAACTTCGGCAATCCCGAGAAGCCCGAGGTGTTCTGGACGTTCTACGAGTCGGTCCGCGGGCCTCTCGGACGCCTGCAAGGCCTTCGGCGTGCCGGTCATCAGCGGCAACGTGAGCTTCTACAACGAGTCGTTCGGCTCGCCCATCTACCCGACGCCCACGGTCGGCCTGGTCGGCCTCATGGACGACGTCCACGCGCGCGCCACCGTCGGTTTCGAGGACGAGGGCGACGTCATCGTCCTTGTCGGCGAGTCGCTCGAGGAGCTCGGCGGCAGCGAGTACCTCAAGGTCGAGCACGGTCTCGTGTCAGGCCGCCCGCCCGCGCTCGACCTCGAGCTCGAGCGCGACGTGCAGTCGGCCGTGCGCGACGCGATCCGCGGCTTCCTGGTCAAGAGCGCGCATGACTGCTCCGAAGGCGGCATCGCGGTTGCGCTCGCGGAGTGCTGCCTGGCCGGCGAGATCGGCGCCGACGTGCACCTCGAGGATGGTCTCGCGCCGGCAGCCTCGCTGTTCGGCGAGACCCAGAGCCGCATCATCGTGACCGTCTCGGAGGCCGACGCCGAGAAACTCGTCGAGCACCTCATCGAGCGCAACGTGCCCTACGGCGTGATCGGCACCGTCGGCGGTGAGCGCCTCACCATCTGCGAGAAGCTCGACCTTTCGCTCGACGATCTGGCCGATGCCTTCGAACCGACACTGGAAGCGCTCGTCGCCGGGGAGCTGCAGTCCGAAGAACTCCACGAGGGCTAGGCGCGCCTCCGGCGTTGCTGCCCACGCCGCGTGGGCCGGTGCGTGGGCTGGCGCGTGCAGCTACGGCATCACGTGGAATGCGGCGCCCTCGTACTTGTACGTTCCGCTGAGTTTGGCGCGCACGGTGTCACGCTCAGCGGCCGAGGCCGTGTAGAAGTGGGTGCCGTTCTTCTTGTTGAAGAAGCGGTACACCGCCACCGCGCCTTTCGCAGGAGTGGCCGAGACCTTGTAGGCCGCTCCCTCGTAGGTGAAGATCGAGGAGAGGCGCGCCCTCACGTCGTCGCGCTCCGCCGCCGAGGCGGTGTAGAAGTGCGACCCCTTCTTCTTGTTGAAGAAGCGGTACAGGGGGGCCGAGTTGGCCGGATCAGCCGTGTCTAGGACGTAGGAAGTGCCCTCGAAGCGGTAGGTTCCCGACATGGTCGTGTGGACGATGTAGCGCTCGTTGCTCGAGGCCGTGTAGAAGTGGCTGCCGTTCTTCTTGTTGAAGAAGCGGAACACAGGACGGACGGCTGGCTCGGCCACAGGATCGCCGAAACGCGCCAGGTAGACGTTCCAGAAGCTCGTGTTCCCGGCGATGCTGGGGTTGTAGACGTAGAGCTTGTACGTCGCCAGGCTCGCCGTCTTGACGCCGGACGGGGTGTAGCCGTTCGAGAGTCCCGGCGTCCACCGGGGAACGGTCGACCCGTTCTTGCGTTCGCCGTACCCGTCGAGAACCCGTGCGCCGTGCCAGATCTGGTTGCCGAAGCCGGGGTACTTGTTCGCGGTGCCGCTCGAGCACCCCGCACCGATCGCGCGGGCCAGCGTCGTGCTCGTGAGTGACGTCCGCGTGAGCAGGCTCTGCTCCTTCTGCAGCAGCGCGAGCATCACCTTCGGGCTGATGTGCCACTGCTGACACGCCTCCCAGATGATCTGAGCGGCAGACTTCTTCACACCGTCGGTGTCGGGCGTCTTGTTCACGTTGACATTGCCGGGGGTCGGAGTGATGACCTTGTCGTAGTCCGACGTCACGAGGGTCTTGAGCGGCCCGGGCTGGGCGTTGAGGTAGGCCTGGATCTGCGCGACCGTCATCGAGTCGTACGCCCTGAGATTGCCGTCCGAGAGGATGAGGTTCGGCGGGGCCGCGAACGCGTTGCTCGCGAGAGACAGCACGATGAGTGTCGCGCCGAGGGCGACGGCCAGGCTTCGCACATACCGACGGGTCGGATGCCGACGGGTCGGCCAGCCTGCTGGGCGAGGTGAGATGCGCATGAGTAGGGTCCTCCGAGAGACGGTACGTGCAAGAGCGGCTACGGTGCTCGGGACCAAGTTCGATGAATTGAGCCTAGATAGTGTACCACCGTGCCCCTCGCCGGGGGGTTTCGGCGCCTTCAGCCGGAGCCCGGCGGGGTCCTCGGTGGCGCGAATCGTGCTAGACTACCCGCGTTCCCACCCCTTCAACGACGCGAGGCTTTCACTCCGTATGACACTGGACGTTCGCGATGAGCCGCTCCTGAACGATCGCCCCGAACACCCCGAGGAAGCCTGCGGAGTGTTCGCTGTGTACGCGCCTGGAGAAGACGTCGCTCGGCTGACCTACTTCGGACTGCACGCGTTGCAGCATCGGGGTCAGGAGTCAGCGGGCATCGCTGTTGGCGATAACGAGACCGTGACCGTCACCAAGAATCTGGGGCTCGTCTCCCGGATCTTCAAGGAGAGCGACCTGGACTCCCTGACCGGCGACGTCGCCATCGGGCACACGCGCTACTCGACCACCGGCTCGTCCACGAGCTGGGAGAACGCCCAGCCGCACCTGTCGACCATCGGGCATCAGGTCATCGCGCTCGCCCACAACGGCAATCTCGTGAACACGCACGAACTGCGTGAGGGGCTCAAGGACAAAGGCCTCCGCTTCCGCTCGACCACCGACTCCGAGGTCATCGCGACCCTGATCGGCTTCTTCACCCAGCAGGCTCATCACATCCGCTCTGGGATCCGCGAGACGATGAAGCTCATCAACGGAGCGTACGCCGTCGTGCTCACCACCGAGAACGCGGTGTACGCCTTCCGCGACCCGCACGGTGTTCGTCCGCTCGTCCTCGGCGAGCTGCCCGATTCGGCCGGTTGGGTGGTTGCGAGCGAGACGTGCGCCCTCGACATCGTCGGTGCCACGTTCCTGCGTGATGTCGGTCCCGGAGAGATGATCAAGATCTCCGGAGACGGAGTCCAAGCCGAGCAGGCCGTGCCGGCCCAGAAGCCCTCGCTGTGCATGTTCGAGTTCGTCTACTTCGCCCGTCCGGACTCCGAGATGTGCGACTGCTCGCTCTACGAGGCTCGGCGCAACATGGGCGCGGCCCTCGCCGGAGAGGCGCCGGTCGAGGCCGACCTCGTGATCGGCGTGCCCGACTCGGGTATCCCCGCCGCGGTCGGCTATGCAGCCGGAAGCGGCGTGCCCTACGGCGAGGGGCTCGCGAAGAACCGCTACGTGGGGCGCACGTTCATCTCGCCCAGCCAGATGCTCCGGCAGCAGGGGATCCGCCTCAAGCTCAATCCCCTCAAGCACGCGATTCGCGGCAAGCGGCTTGTGGTGGTCGACGACTCCATCGTGCGTGGCAATACCACCAAGAAGCTCGTGCAACTGCTGCGCGACGCGGGTGCCGCCGAGGTCCACATGCGCATAACCTCGCCTCCCGTGAAGTGGCCGTGCTTCTACGGAATCGACACCGACTCCCAAGACCAACTCATCGCGTCGTGCAAGTCGGTCGAGGAGATTCGCGAGCACATCGGCGCGGACTCCCTCGCGTACCTGTCGCTTCCTGCGATGGTCGCATCCACCGGCACGCCCGCCGAGCAGTTCTGTCTCGCGTGCTTCGACGGCGAGTATCCGGTCGAGATCCCGGACTCGGTCAAGGCAGGCAAGCTCGCCCTCGAGAGCTGCAGCTGATGGCTCGGCGGGTGACAAAGCGCGACTTGCGGTCGGCCGAGCTGAGCCGCGCGCTGCGTGTGGAAACCCCCGGAAGGCGGGAGTCGCGGGCCGAGCGCGGGCGCCGCGCGCAGCAGACGGCCCGCAGGACACGCTTCGACCTGTTCTTCTTCGTCCTCATCGTGCTTGCGGTCGCCAAGGCGACGTTCGCTCGGACGCTCGCTCTGAACACCAGCTGGTTCTCCGTCGGCTTCGCCCTCGAAGTCGCGGCGATCGTGCTCGTGCTGTCGCTCGCCGACGTGCTCTCGCCTCGGCGCAGCTACACGATTCTGATCGCCGTCTTCACTCTGGTCTCACTGGTCATGCTCGCGAACGTGATCTACGTCTCGGTGTTCGGCCAGATCGTCGATCCGAGCATGTTGGCGATCGCCGGGCAGACCGCCGAGGTGACAGACAGCGTCACCTCGATTCTGCGACCCGGATACCTGTTGTTCGTGCTCGACGTGCCCCTGCTGATCGCGGCTGCGGTCCTGCTGCGCAGGAGGAGCCCCGAGCCCGTCGCCAGGAGCCCCAAGATCGGGCTGGCGCTCCTCGCCGCTGCGCTCGTGTTCGCCGCGCAGATCGTCTGGGTGCGGACGCTTCCGGCAGGGGCGGACGGCCTGGCGGTAGCCAGGAAGCGCGGGTTGGCCGCCTACCAGGTCTCGACCCTGATCCCCCACGCGAACACGACCGTGGCCATGGCGACCTCGAACTCGGCGGGCCGCAGCGGCGCCACGTTGACCCCGGGCCAACGAGTACAGCAGCAGGTCGAGGGGATCCGGCAGGCTGATTCGGGCGTGCGGATATCGTCCTTTCCGAGCGGGGCCTACGCAGGCAAGAACGTCATCGTCGTCCAGTTCGAGGCGCTCAACGGTATCGTGATCGGCAAGAAGTACAACGGCCAGTCGATCACTCCGAACATCGACAAGCTCATCAAGTCGAGTTGGTACTTCCCCAACACCTACTCCCAGTCGAGTTCGGGCAATACCGCGGACTCCGAGTTCATCTCCAACACGTCGCTCTATGCACCCGCCAACAAGCCCGCCTGCACCACGTACTCGGTGCGCGAGATCCCCGCTCTGCCGAGGCTGCTGAAGCAGAGCGGCTACAAGACGCTCACGTTCCACACCAACAGCGCGGGCATGTGGAACCGCAAGGAGATGTACGCAGCTCTGGGCTTCAGCCGCTACTACGACCGCCCGTTCTTCAAGAACGAAGACATCATGTGGCGCTCGTCGGACGAGGTGCTCTTCAAGCGCGGCGCCTCCGAGCTTCGTTCGAAAGCGGCCAGCGGACCGGTCTACGCGCAGTTCGTCACGATCACGTCCCACAGCCCGTTCAAGTACCCCTGGGCGAACCGCAGAGTCATCTCGGCGACGCCCGCGGACAGCCAGGCGACCGCCGGTCGCTACGTGCAGTCGATCAGCTACACCGACAAGGCCGTGGGTGAGTTCATAGCCGACCTCAAGGACAAGGGCCTGTACGACGACTCCATCTTCATCGTGTATGGCGATCACACCGCCATGTCGAAGGAGACACTCAAGGACGCCGACAAGCGGATCCTGAAGGAGATAATCGGCCGGCCCTACAACGACTCCGACCTGCAGCGCGTGGGCATGATCGTGCACCTGCCGGGGCAGACCGAGCCTCAGAAGTCAGCCAGCACGCTCGGCCTCGTGGACATCATGCCGACGATCGCGGATCTCGTCGGCCTGGACCTGTCGGCGACTCCGCACATGGGCAAGAACGCCTTCGTCGACTCCAAGGCGCTCGTGCCGACCAGGGCCTTCCTGCCGGCCGGGAGTTTCGTCAACGACTCGGTGGTGTTCGAGCCCGAGCTGTCCTTCGAGGACGGCCGCGCATTCGCGATCTCCAACGGGTCGCGGGTGAAGCCCACCGAGCAGGAGCGGTCCGACTTCAAGCGCTCCGCCGAGCTCAGCGCGCTCTCGGACGCGTGGCTCAACAGCCTGCCGCGCCGACCGGATGCCGCAGCCAAGCAAGACAAGGGCTGGTGATCGGGTCGCGCTCCCGCGTTTCGTGCCTCGGTGGGACACGTCGTGGGAAGGCACCGCGCTTGCTCAAGGCAGCATCGAAGTAACCAGATAGTTGCATTCCGGGGGAGATTTCTTCAGGGCGACTATACTGATGGGCGGTCCGAAAACCGATCGACAGGATGCTTTTGCGTATGTCTCGTGACTCCAGGAGAACCCCAGACGACCGCTTCGTCGTCGTGCTTGTGGTACTCGCCGTGCTCAAGGCGGCGCTCATGCGCTACTTCGCCCTCGAGGACTCGAACCCGCTTTCGGCCTTCGTGCTGGAGGCGGCGCTGATCGTCATCGTGCTTGGCGTCGTCGACCTGATCCCGTCGCGCCGCAGGTACCTGCTCACCTTGGGCGCCTACAGCGTGCTCTCGCTGCTGATGCTGGTGATCACCGTCTACGTGGCGTTCTACACGCAGCTCTTCGACCCGCGAATGCTCTCGATGGCCGGTCAGCTCGGCACGGTGGCCGGCTCGATCCGCAGCCTCATCAAGCCCGCCTACCTGCTCTTCTTCATCGACATCCCGTTCCTTGCGTGGTGGGCCGTGGTCTTGGGCCGCGCCGACAAGAGGCGGGTCGCCTCGGCTGCAGTGGCTGCTTCCAGCGACGCGGTCGCTTCGCGCGGCACGCGCTCGCGAGGCCGCTCTCGACTCCCGGGTCGTAGCCTGTGGGTCGCGGGCGCAGTGACGGTTGCCCTGGTGGTGTTCGTCGGACAGCTCGTACTCGCCGCGCAGATCCCGAGCGAAGTCGACGGTGTGGCTGTGGCGCGACTGCGCGGGCTGGGCGTGGCACAGGCGTCGGTGTTCCTGCCCCGCGGTGCCGAGGGTTCGGCGCAGGCGGACACCATCGACGAGGAGCTCGCTCCCCTCGCCAGTGACGTCGCGACGGTCACCACCCCCGCCGCGTCAGAGCCCACGCTGCCGGTGACTCCAGGCAGCAAACTCCAAGCGCGTATCGAGACCATCAGAGGCGCCCAGAACGGCACTCGAATCGCGACGTTCCCACCGGGAGAGTTCGCTGGAAAGAATCTCATCGTGATCCAGGTCGAGGCGCTCAACACGATGGTGATGCAGAAGAAGCTCAACGGTGTGGAGATCACTCCGAACCTCAACGCGCTCCTCGGCGAGAGCTGGTACTTCCCCAACACCTACGCGCAGACCGGGATGGGCAACACCGCCGACGCCGAGTTCGTCATGAACAGCTCGCTCTACCCGCCGAAGGGCCAGGCTGCGCCGGTTGCCTACGTGGGCAAGGCGCTGCCTGCGCTGCCGCGTCTTCTGGGGCAGCAGGGATACGACACGTTCACCATGCACCAGAACACCGTCGCGTATTGGAATCGCAAGGAGCTGTACGCCACCCTCGGGTTCTCCCGCTACTACGATGGCGACTTCTTCCACTGGGCGGACAAGTTCGACAAGAAGGGCTCCTCGGACGAGGTGCTCTTCAAGAAGGGCGGCGATCTCCTTCGTCAGGTCGACGCGAGCAGCACCCCCTTCTACGCTCAGCTGATCACGCTGTCGGCGCACTCGCCGTTCGACCTGATACCGCAGGCCCGCCGACCGATGAAGACGCCTGAGGACCTCAAGGGTTCGCTGATGGGCGACTACATCACCTCGGAGAACTACACCGACTTCGCGCTCGGCAAGTTCATCACCCAGCTCAAGGCGGACGGGGTCTGGGACGACTCGATCATCGTGATCTACGGCGATCACACGTCCATGAACGAGAACAGGCTCTCCGGCAAGGACGCCCGAGCCGCCAGGCAGTTGCTGGGCCGGCCCTATTCGGCCGCGGACCGCCAACGAGTGCCGCTCATCATCCACCTGCCCGGGCAGACCGAGCCCCAAGTCGTGACGGCGACCGCCGGGCAAGTCGACATCATGCCCACGATCGCCGATCTGGTCGGACTCGATCTGCGCAGCGCGCCCCACATGGGCAGGAGCCTCTTCGTGAGTTCGAACGCGCTCGTCCCGACGCGCTCCTACCTGCCCGGCGGGACCTTCGCCAACGACACGGTTGTGTTCATGCCCGGCGTGGGATACAAAGACGGCAGGGCGGTCAGCATCGATTCCGGAGCCAGCGTCGGCAAGACCGAGCGCGAGCGCGCGGACCTGGCGAGGGTCAACGAGCTCTCCAAGATCTCCGACAAGTGGATTCTGGGACTGCCCAAGCGTCCGGACGCGCCGGAGAAGCTCATCGGCGGGTGGATTCCCGACAAGGCAGCGCGCGAGGCCGCCGCCCCGTTGGGGGCAACACAGTCAGGGGAGTAGTTTGAGCGAGACAACAGACGGCCCCTCGACCTATCGGGACGCCGGCGTGGACACCGCAGAGGGCGCCCGAGCTGTCGAGGGGATTCGTGACGCCGTACGGTCGACGTACCGCCCCGAGGTCATCGGCGACATCGGCGGGTTCGGCGGCCTCTTCTCGATCGCGGCGGCCAAGAACATGGCCGACCCCGTGCTGGTCTCGGGAACCGATGGCGTCGGCACCAAACTCAAGCTCGCCCAGCTGCTCGAGCCGCCACGACACCGTGGGTATCGACCTGGTCGCGATGTGCGCCAACGATATCCTCGTCTCCGGAGCCGAGCCCCTCTTCTTCCTCGACTACGTCGCCATCGGCAAGCTCGATGCCGACACGGTCGCCCGGATCGTCTCGGGCATCGCCGAGGGCTGCCGGCAGGCAGGCTGCTCGCTGATCGGCGGCGAGATGGCCGAGCACCCCGGCGTGATGCCGGCAGACGACTATGACCTGTCCGGATTCTGCGTCGGGCTGGTCGACCGGCCCGACCTCATCGACGGCAGTGCGGTGGCGCCCGGCGACGTCATCCTGGGCCTCGCGTCGAGCGGCCTGCACTCCAACGGATTCTCGCTCGTCCGCCGCGTGCTGGTCGACGGGCGGGAGGACGAACTCGGTCTGCCGAGGCTCGATCTCGGCGGCGCCACCCTGGGCGACGCGCTCCTGACGCCGACCCGCATCTACGCCAAGTCCGTTCTGCAGCTGCTGGGCTCGGACGTCTCGGTCAAGGCGATGGCGCACATCACCGGTGGCGGCATCACCGAGAACCTCGACCGCGTGCTGCCCGTCGAGTGCGACGCCGCGATCGCGGCCGGCTCATGGCCGGTCCCGCGCGCCATCGAACTCGCGGTCGAGGCAGCGTCACTTCCCGCCGACGAAGCGCTTCGCACGTTCAACATGGGCATCGGGTTCGCCATCGTGCTCTCCGCGGCAGACGCGCCCGCGGCAGCGGTACTCCTGCGTGGAGCCGGCGAGCGCGTCTTCGAGATCGGCGAGATCATACCGGGCGAGGGGAACGTGGTGTATCGATGACACGCAAGATGCGGTTCGGCGTCCTGCTCTCGGGCTACGGAACCAACCTGCAGGCGGTCATCGATGCGAGCGAGTCAGAGGCACTCGACGCCAATATCGTCGTCGTCATCTCGAACCGCGACGCCGTTCGAGGGCTTGCGCGTGCGAAGCAGCACGGCATCCCGGGCTTCTTCGTGGACCGCGGAGCGAGTGTCTCGACGCGGGATTTCAACACACGCATCCGGGACATCCTGGTCGAGCACGAGGTCGACTACGTGGTGATGGCCGGCTACATGCACCTGCTCGGCAAGGAGGTGCTCGACGCCTTCCCGGACCGCGTGATCAACCTGCACCCCACGCTTCTGCCCAGCTTCGCGGGGGCCAGCGGCATTCGCGATGCGTTCAACTACGGCGTGAAGGTCACCGGGGTCACCGTGCACTTCGCCAACGAGGAGTTCGACAAGGGCCCGATCATCGCGCAGGAGACCGTCGTGGTGACCGAGGACGACACCATGGAATCGCTTGAGGCGAAGATCCATGCGGTGGAGCACGAGCTTCTGCCCCGGGTGCTTCAGCTCATCGTCGAGGAGCGCGTCGAGGTCGTCGGACGCAAGGTGCGGATCCATCCGGCGTGAGGAACGTGATTGGCGCGCTCGGGTAGGCCCACCAACGCGACTGTACTCCGGTTGACGGGTGCCGTACGACGCACCGCAGCCACGCCCCTGAACGGACGCCGCCGCCGTGCCGGGCTTCCTTCGCATACCGACCGCTGATATATTCGTTCGCTGGCGGCCAATCCGTGCCGCGAACGCGACTGACGTAGGAGACACGCATGACACAGAGGGGACGCACGTTCGCAGCTCTCGTGGTTGCGCTTCTGCTCGGCTCGGCACTTGTCGCAGGATGCAGTTCAGGCGCGAAACCGGCGGCCAGCGATTCGGGGGCCACGGTCGTCAAGATCGGTCTCGCCGTGCCGCTGACGGGTGACAACGCACTCTACGGGCAGGGCATGAAGCGAGCGGTCCAGCTCGCCATCGATGAGGCCAACGTCTCGGACGAAGTGAAGAGCGCCGGCTACGGCTTCGAGCTTCACGCCGAGGACGACATGGGCGATCCCAAGCAGGCCGTGAACGTGGCGAACCTGCTTGCGAGCGACAGCAAGGTCGCGGGCGTCGTCGGCCACTTCAACTCCGGCTGTTCGATTCCCGCCTCACCGGTCTACAACGAGTCGAAGCTCGCCATGGTCTCGGTCTCGTCGAATCCGGCGCTCACCGCGCAGGGCCTTCCCAACGTCGACCGCGTGGTGGCCAAGGACGACGCGCAGGGCGCGGCCGCGGGCGAGCTGGTGGCCGGGAAGCTCGGCATCAAGAAGGTCGCGGTCGTCGACGACTCGACACCGTACGGCCAGGGCCTTGCTGCGCAGTTCATCTCGGCATACGAGAACGCGGGCGGCCAGGTCGTGGCTGAAGAGCACATCAACGCGGGCGAGAACGACTTCGGCGCCCTCTCAAACCGCATCAAGGCCAAGGGTCCTGACGCCATCTACTACGCCGGCGCGCTGGCCCAGGGCGCGCTGCTCTCGAAGCAGAGCAAGGAGGCGGGGCTCAAGGTGCCGCTCATCGGCGGCGACATGCTGTACTCGGACGAGTTCATCAAGGTGGCGGGGACGGCCAACGCCGAGGGCGACATCGCGACGTCGCTCGGCCTTCCGCTCGACCAGCAGCCCAAGGGCAAGGAGTTCTCCACCAAGTACGAGGCTAAGTACGGGAGCAAGCCCGAGGCCTACGACTCCTACGCGTACGATGCCGCGTGGTCGATCATCAACGCGATCGTCAAAGTCGGCCCGAAGCGCGACGCGGTGATGAAGGCCGTGCGTGAGGGCAGCCTCGACGGCGTCACGGGAACGGTCGCCTTCGACCAGAACGGCGACAACAAGCAGCAGATCATCTCGCAGTACAAGGTGACCGGCGGCGCATGGACGCAGCTGCAGTAGCGCTGCGACAGGCACGAGACCGCGATTGAACCGAACACATGAGGGACCGGCGGCCGGAAACGGCGCCGGTCCCTTGTCTGTGGGCTACAATGACCCCACCTTCCCGTGCCCGCATCTCCCAGGAGGTCGTCTCAGTGTCCCAACCCGTGATCAAGCGCGCTCTGGTGTCCGTGACCGACAAGACCGGCGTGGTCGAGTTCTGCCGCGTGCTGGCCGATGAGTTCGGCGTCGAGATCGTCTCGACCGGGGGCACCGCCAAGGCGCTTTCGGACGCCGGTGTCCCGGTCCGCCCGATCGACGACCTCACCGGCTTCCCCGAGATGATGGACGGCCGCGTCAAGACGCTGCACCCACGCGTCCACGGAGGGCTGCTCGCGCGCCGCGACGTGCCGGCGCATATGGCCGCCGCCGAGGAGCACGGCATCGGGATGATCGACCTCGTCTGCGTCAACCTCTATGCGTTCGAGGCGACCGTCGCCCGCGAAGGCGTGACCGAGGCCGAGGCGATCGAGAACATCGACATCGGCGGGCCGAGCATGCTGCGCAGCGCGAGCAAGAACTTCGCGAGCGTCACGGTGGTCACTGACCCGGCATCCTACGACACGGTGCTCGCCGAGATGCGCGCCAACGGCGGCGCCACGCTGCTCGAAACGCGCCGCGCGCTGGCGACCGAGGTCTTCCGGCTCACGAGCCACTACGACAACCAGATCTGGCAGTACCTCTCGGAGTACTCGGCGACGCTGTTTCCCGAGGAGGTGCGGATGCGGCTCGAGAAGGTGCAGGACCTGCGCTACGGCGAGAACCCGCATCAGAAGGCGGCGTTCTACCGCTTCGCCGACGCCAAGGACAACACGCTCGCCCGCGCCGAGCAGCTCCAGGGCAAGGAGCTCTCGTACAACAACATCCTCGATACCGACGCCTGCTGGACCGCGGTGCGTGAGTTCGCCGAGCAGCCGGCCGTGGTCATCGTGAAGCACACCAACCCGTGCGGGACCGCGATCGGCGAGGACATCGTGGCTGCCTACCAGCGCGCACACGACGCCGACCCGATCAGCGCGTTCGGCGGGGTCATGGCGTTCAACCGCACCGTGCCGGCCGCGCTCATCGAGGCGGTCTTCGCCAACGGTCAGTTCGTCGAAGTCATGATCGCGCCGGAGTACGAGCCCGGGGCATTGGAGCTGCTCGCCACCAAGCCCAACGTCCGCGTGTTGCGCACCGGCGGCGCCCGTCCGGTCGCCGGGCACTACGAGAGCCGGGCTGTCGAGGGCGGCATGCTCATCCAGCAGAGCGACACCGTCGCCGAGAACCCCGCCGACTTCACGGTGCCCACCAAGCGCCAGCCGACCCCCGAGGAGCTCGAGCAGCTGCTGTTCGCGTGGCGCGTCTGCAAGAGCGTGAAGTCCAACGCCATCCTGCTCGCGAAGGACTTCGTGAGCGTGGGCGTGGGGGCCGGGCAGATGAACCGCGTGAACTCGGCGCGCATCGCGGTGGCGCAGGCGGGCCAGGACGCGGCAGGCGCCGTCTGCGCGAGCGACGCCTTCATGCCCTTCCCGGACTCACTTGAAGTGGTCGCAGCAGCCGGCGTCACGGCGGTCATCCAGCCCGGCGGTTCGGTGCGCGACCAGGAGGTCATCGACATGGCCGACGAGCTCGGCGTGGCCATGGTCTTCACCGGCCACCGCCACTTCCGTCACTAGGAGGCATCAGTGGCTCTCGACTTCGACTGGACGGGCTTTCGCGCGCTGGTGCGGCGCCTCGACGACCTGCTCGCGGGTGGCGGCAGCGAGGACGAATTCGCCGACGACCTGCGGCGTGCCATCACCTTCCTGTACACCGCGGGCCTCACCATGCCCGCAGCGAGCGACGTCTACGAGGACGCAGGCGAGGAGTTCTGGTCGAGCGCGGTGACCCTGAAGCTCGCGACGCCCGATCCCACCGAACTCGAAGAGGCAGCGACAGCGCTCGCTCAGCGCATCATCACGTCGGTCGACGCTGTCCAGCCCGAGGGCGACGTCGAGGTCGAGGACGTCGAGGAACTCGCCGAGGAGACCGCGATCCAGGTTCTCGAGCTGGCGCAAGCGCTTGCCGAGGGCAGCGAGCACTTCGATGGGAAGCGCTTGCAGGAGGCCGCGTGGGAGTGGACGTTCCAGTTCGACGAGTGGGGCACCCACGCGCTGGCGGCGATGTCCGCGCTCCACGAGCTGCTCTGGGGAGCTCGCTAGGGCTCGCACGCCGTGGTGTCGCCACCGGAGCCGCGCGTGTGGCTCTCGGCTACGCCGGAGGCCTTCCGGCCGCGACCGAGAGGCCCGTCCCGAACTCAACGCCACTCGACGCCAGCGCGGCGTAGAGCCGACGGCCGAGTTCGTCGACGACCGGTAACCGGTCCTGGAAGCGCACCACGCGGATCGTGACGGTTGCTCCCACCCCGTCCGGGCCGAACGCGCGGAAGCGGCATTGTGGCTCGAAGTAGTCCACAGCCGCCTCTTCGCTGTCGCGGACCTCGCGGGCGATCTGCTCGGCCACGAGCTTGACGGCGTCGAGGTCGCTCCCGAAGGCGACGGTGAACGGCAGCGCGAGGGTGTGCGCCTCGTCGCCGGCGGTGAAGTTGGTGATCTGCGCACGGCCGATCACCGAGTTGGGCACGATGACGAGGTCGTTGCTTGGGGAGCGCATGGTGGTGTTGCGCCAGGTGACGTCGGTGACGGTGCCCTCCTCGGCGGTGGAGAGGCGGATGTAGTCGCCCGGCTGGATCTGGCGCGACATGGTGATCTGCAGGCCGCTGAAGAAGTTCGCGAGCGTGTCCTGCAGGCCGAGCGAGACCGCGATGCCGACCACGCCGAGCGAAGCCACGAGCGGGCCGATCTGAACGCCGAGCGCGCCGAGCATGAACGTGATGCCGACCGCCCAGATCAGCAGGCGGGCGAGGTTGACGAAGATGCTGCCGCCCGGTGCGTTGACGGCGTCCTTGCTCAGGTAGGCGCGGATGAGCCAGCCGACGAGACGTGCAAGGAAGAGCGTGACCGAGAGGACGGCGAGCGCGGTGACGAGGCGGTCTGCCCACTGCGCCGAGCGGCCGACGAGGAAGTGAAAGGGGTCCCAGATCTGGAGTGCGATGAGCACGGCCCAGATCTCGGGCTGGCCACGAAACGCCTTTGCGAAGGCGCGGCGCCCGCGCTGTCCCGGTCCCCGGTCGTGGTCGAGCAGGCCGACGACGACCAAGTCGACGACGACCCCGACCGCGAGCGCGGCGACGATGACCGCCAAGGCGCCAAGCCAGTTCTGAAGCGTCGGATCCACCAGGTGCCCTCCTCGTTCGACCAGCCAATCCTAGCATGCAGCCGTCGTTGATTCCGCTGTTCGGGTGCCCACTTGGCGGCCTCCGCAGACGGCTCGTTGACCGTGCGCGAGGGCGCGGTTACACTTGCCTGCGCGTTGCCCTCGTGGGCATACAGGGGCCGTTAGCTCAGTTGGTAGAGCAGGGGACTTTTAATCCCAAGGTCATAGGTTCGATCCCTATACGGCCCACCAGTGCGAATAGGCCCCCATCGTCTAGCGGCCAAGGACTCCGCCCTTTCAAGGCGGCAACAGGGATTCGAATTCCCTTGGGGGCACCAGATTCTACGTGAGCCTCTCTGTGAAAACAGGGGGGCTCACCTGCTTGCACAGAGGCGCAGCGGACACAGGCCAGTACGACTGAGACACCAGACGCCCGAGGTCGCCGTCCGTTTCACTCACTGCGGCAGTCCGGCCTTTGCCCATGTTCGACACCAGAACGGCGACGACCGTCACCAGATACAGCTGGCCGATGAGCGCCTCCGTCACCGAGAGCATGCGCCCGATCCCCGTGGACGCAGTGAGGTCACCGTACCCGACCGTGGTCAGCGTGACGAAGCTGTAGTAGACGAAGTCGGACGGAAGCGGAATCCGCCCTCCAAGGAAGAAGGCCTGTGCCGCAGTAGTCGTGGGTCCGAGGTCAGTGACCAGCGAGGGGTACCAGAGCAGGATGACATCGCCGACGAGAGAGTAGATCACGGCGAAGAGCAGGCCGAACAGCAGGTAGATGTCGGCGGCACCCGCCACGGTATTGAGGGTCACTCGTGGGTGCTGCACGACGCGGCGCCCGATGACATAGGGGACGATCAAGCACGTTGCGACGGTGGCAAGCTTGAAGCCGATACGGCCGATCTCCATCAGCCCCAGCAGCTGCGCAACCACTGCGACTGCAAACGCCGCGGCCACCACGCCGCCAGCGATGACGACGGTTCGTCGCCGGGAGTTTGACGTCACGAGAGTGACGACCAGCGTCAACGTGAGCGACATCGCAAACAGGATCGTGCCTCCGGCGTTCTGAGTTAGGAAGGCGTTGGTGAGGATCGTGATCATGACGAGCACGAAGACCAGGACGTAGCGGTCCTTGTTCGCAAGGCGCCAGCCGCTTGCGGCGAGTTCCTCGGCCTCTTCCTCGATACGTTCGATCATGTCCTTATCCCCCATGGTGCCACCTCTCGTATGAATCGGCGTGGATGCTTCGGCCTGCGCGACCATTCTGGCAGGAGCGAACTCCGCGCGTCGGTCCTGGAATCTGGGGCCGCCTCAGGGCGGCACGGATCGGTCGGCCGGTTGTCCCTCCCATGCCGCCGAGCCGAGACTATCGCTGTTACAATTCTGCAAGACTTTCGGGGGCTACGACATGGGGGCGCGATCGTATGGCAGAGGGGCCCGACAGCACGGCGATCTCCAACGGCGTCGACCGGCAGCGAGCCGCATGGCTCGCACTCCCGAAGTGGCTGTTCCTTGTGTTCGGGGCGATCGACACGTTCTTCGTACTGTTCTATTTCGCCGGGATCGCCATGGGGTGGGAGACTTCCAAGCTGTTCGATCTGTTCAATGTCGACATGGAGGCGAACCTGCCTTCGTGGTACGCCGGGACCCAGCTCTTCATCGTCGCGATCGGCTATCTGGTGCTCGGGTCTCGGCTGGTTCCCGACCGGCGCAAGACGGCGGCCCTGAGACCGCTGTGGCTGATGCTCGGCATCGGCTTCACCGTGCTTTCGGCCGACGAGGTCGGCAAGCTCCACGAGCGGGTAGGGAACTGGATGCTGCAACACAGGGTGTTCAGCTTCCACTACCTCGACCAGTGGATGGCCCTCTACCTCATCATCGCCGGCGTGCTGCTCGTGATCTTCGGCAAGCAGCTGTTCCGCGCTTGCCGCGAGTGGCCACTTGAGGCGTTTCTCTTCCTTCTGGGATTCTTGGTACTCGTCAGTGGGGGGTTTGCCGCCGAGATGGTGCAGATCCTCCGCAGGTACCAAGGCATGCGGCACCTGTTCCTCCTCGGCATGGAGGAGTGGACTGAGATGCTCGGCGTGACGATCCTGGTCCTGCCCGCGTACCGCATTCTGTCCTACGCCATGACGGCGGCACCCGAGTCGGAAGACGAGGCGCCTCCTGCGGGGTAGGGCGAGCCGCCGGACGGCTGCGTCTGCCGGCGCGGGTCGCTCTAGCGGTTGAAGAAGCGAACGATCGGCTCGAGTTGCCACTTCGAGGTCGCGGGTGCACCGGACTTGGCGAGTTCGGAGAGCGTGAGCACCTCGACGTTGCGGCGGCGCATCTCCTCGGCCAGTGCCGGGAAGGTCGCGATGGTCTGCGGGTAGTGATGCAGCAGGATGATCTGCCCCGGCTTCAGCGGCCGGCTCACGCGCTTGACGAGGTCGGCTCCCGTGTGACCGCGATAGTCCAGAGGGTCGTTCGAGACTCCGGCCGCGACCATCCCCGCAACCCCCACCGCCCGCATGCCCTGGCTCTGGTACATCTGGAACGGTGAGCGATACCAGATAGGCCATTCGCCGGAGCCCGCCTTGAGCATCCGCGCAGTGTCCATGATCTGCCGGTTGGCCGCCGCCGTCCGGTACCAGCCGATGGACGTGTGGTTCCAGGAGTGGTTCGCAAGCTCGATACCGTTGGCCGCGGCGTACGCCGCCGCCTCGGTCGTCATCTTCGAACCAAGGCAGAAGAGGGTTGCGTGCAAGTCGTTGGCCACAAGCGCGTCGACGAGAGGCTTCATCTCCTCGGCGCCCACGTCGTCGATAGTGAGGGCGACTGCCCGGCGGTCGGTGACGACTCCGACCACGAGCTTGTCCCGGTAGGGGACCGCCCAGTCGGGCAGGGTGTCGCGACTCGTCGGAACCGGCCCTCCGGCAGCGGGAGTCGCCGTCTTCGAGCGCGGGGCCGCGGCAACGGTGTCGGCAAGCTGGCGCTTAGCACCTGAAGACGCGGCGCAGCCAGCCGCCAAGAGCAGCAGGCTCGCGAGGATGACGATCAGGACCTTGCGCATCTCACGTCCAGAGTATTCGGAGCCCGAGGCGGTACTCGGAGGCTCAGACCGACGAGTGAACATCATATGCCTCCGACGGGGCGCAAACGTACCGACATCCGCCCGGAGGGTCTCCCTGCCCGGTGGAGACAGCAGGTGCGGTGCCAGAGCAGGGTCGCCCGGCTCGCACGCGCACACCCCGCCTTGAGCGCAGGTCCACAGATGCCGATGTTGTACCATGACGACGAGGTGGGCGCCTCAGCGCCGCGCCTTGAGACCTGACTGCACAGAGGAGTGAGCGATGTCAGCCCGACCGCGTCGAGAGAAACGCTCGCGTGTGAGCCGCCTCAGGTACGCGGCCGCCGTCTGCGCGGCTCTGGTCCTTCTCGCGACGGCCTCCGGGTTGCTCGCGCCCTCGGCGTCGTACGCGATCACTCGGGACGCGGTGATCGCACGCGCCCAGTCGGTGATGAACGATCCCGTGCCCTACAGTCAATCCAGGTTCGACGGCGGCTGGCGAAACGACTGCTCGGGCTTCGTCTCATGGACGTGGGGAACCGGCAGCAACGGCTACGTCACCGCCAACATGGACTCCATCACCACCCGCATTCCCAAAGAACAGCTCCAGCCCGGTGACGCCCTGCTCAAGGCGGGCTCACACGTTCGACTGTTCTACGCGTGGGCCGATGACGCGCACACCACGTACGTCGCCTACGAGCAGACTCCGCCGAGGACGTGGAGCAGCATCCAGAACCTGGGAGCGGACATCGAGAACGGCTACGTAGCCTGCCGCTACGACAAGATCACCGACAGTCCACCTCCCTGGAGCGCGTTGCGCAATCCTACGTTCAACGTGTGGAACAAGGGTTCGAAGAGTTCGGACCCGTCGACCGTGCCATGGGTCCCGATGTGGTGGAGCTACGGCTCAACCGGCGCCGGGACGAGCTGGCAGATTCGCCCGGACCAGGTTTCGAGCCCCGTGTGGGCATTGGGGCTGACCAACGTCGCCTCGACATCGAGCACGTTCGTGGAGGCCCGGCAGCGTGCGGTCGCCGAGCCCGGCAAAGGGTATGCACTCACCGCGCATGCCGGCACGACCTCGAAGCCGTCTGCGGTCCTGCTGTGTCTGCAGTTCTACAACGCGTCGAACGTGCTCCTTCGCGACGCCCGCATCACGGGCAACCAGTCGGGCATCGGGGCGGCGGGGCTCAGGCCGATGTCGGTTGTGGCGACCGCGCCGGCGGGGACTGCCCGGGCCGACGCCATCGTGGGTCTCTCGGGTGCGACGAACCCCGCGGGCGGCTCGGGCGGATCGGCGGTCTTCGACGACGTCAACTTGTATGTGATCTCACCGCTGCCGGTGTACCGCTTCTACAACTCAAAGACCGGCGCGCACTTCTACACGGCCTCGGGCCCCGAGCGTGACGTGGTGATCAGCACACTCGCCAGCACCTTCAACTACGAGGGAGCAGCATACGGGGTCGTCGCCACCCCCGCGAACGGGAGTCCGCTCTACCGGTTCTACAATCGGAAGAACGGCACCCACTTCTATACGGCCTCAACGGCCGAGTATGAGCACGTCAAGTCAGCTCTCGCCTCGACGTATACCTACGACGGCCCCGTCTACAACGTGTCCGCCAAGCCGCTGGCCGGGGCGACACCCGTCCACCGCTTCTTCAACAAGAAGAACGGCAGCCACTTCTACACCATCTCCGAAGCCGAGAAGGACGCGGTCAGCTCCAAGCTCTCGAACGTCTACACCTATGAGGGCCCCGCGTTCTTCCTGGCTAAGTAGGCATGCGTGCGGCACCATCGTTCGACGCAGCGTGCTATTCTCTTTCGCGCCCCCATCGTCTAGTGGCCAAGGACGCCGGCCCCTCAGGTCGGAAACGGAGATTCGAATTCTCCTGGGGGCACCATTCCTTGCCCGGTTGACGGCCGGGGAACGAACGTCGGCTCCGAATGTGTGCCGGCTTGGTCAAACGGGCGATTAACTCAGCGGGAGAGTGCTTCCTTTACACGGAAGAGGTCGGGGGTTCGAATCCCTCATCGCCCACCATGATCACCAGCCGGTCGGCGGTCACACCATCGTCGACAAGTCCGTCGTCTCGCAGGCCCTGCACAGCGAGCACCGCACCGCATGGATCCCCGTGTTCTTCCACGAGAACGCATATGTTCGGCTCCCCGCATCGTGATGGTAGACACCGCCGCGCGATTCGCGCATCATTCCCCGTAAGGGTCAACTCGTGGCCCGAGTTCGCGGCGTGACCTGTCTCGCGGCTGGAGCCTGCGACAGCAGCTTCGGTGGTTGGGGTCGGTGAAACCACACGTCGCATGTTGTTGCCCCTGTGGGGGGCAGGAAAGCGAGCTTGGAATGGCTGAAGGTACCGTCAAGTGGTTCAATCCGGACAAGGGCTACGGCTTCATCTCGCGTGAGGATGGCGACGATCTGTTCGTCCACTTCTCCGAGATCCAGGGCGAGGGCTTCAAGACCCTCGACGAGGGCCAGGCTGTCGTGTTCGACATCACGACCGGCCAGAACGGCAAGCTGCAGGCGAGCAACGTCCGCAAGGCGTAAGTGCTCGGCTGCACGCGCTAAGGTACACATCGCAGAAGGGCGGTCCGCAAGGGCCGCCCTTCTCGTCGTCTTGATCCGCGGCTGCGAATTCAGCGATTGAAGAGCCGCAGGATGAGATTGAGCAGGATGGTGAGGACGATCGAGAGCACAATCGACAGGCCGAGGAAGAAGAAGCATTTCACGAGCTCACTCCTCTGACACCGGTTTGCGGCGTGCCGACTTCTTGGCCGACACCTGTGACTTGTCGGCAAGCCTTCGGGCCTTGGCGGAACGGGACGGTCTTGTCGCGACGCGGCGGGTGACGGGGCGTTGGGCGAGTCTCGATGCTTCTTGCGCAGCCGCTTGAGGCAGTCGAGCTTGTTGCGCAGCTGGCTGCGCTCGCGGCGCCCGACGACCACGATTCCGGTGGGCCGGTGTATCAGCCTGACTGCCGAGTCGGTCGTGTTGACGCCCTGACCCCCGGGGCCGGTGGCCTTGAACACCTGGACCTCGCACTCGGCGAGGAGCGCGTCATCGGTCTCGGGCAGGCTGTAGTCGGCGGGGACCTCGCTCATTCCTTGATCGAGATCGCTTCCGTGGGGCACGCGTCAATGGCGTCGCGCACGCATCCGTACAGCTCTTCGCCAGGGTTCTCAACGATCGACGTGAGAGATGCCGTCGTCCTCCAGTGCGGAAGACCTCGGGGCAATCGGTCTCGCACGCGCCGCATCCGATGCACAGGTCGGCGTCTACGACAGGCTTCATGGTGCCTCCTCGGTCGGAGAGAACGGCGAAGCGCATTCGACTGTATCTGGAGTTTACCCGCGAAAGTCGCCGAGATTCACTCGGTATTCACAACTACCACCGATACTGACCGAGGACAGACACTCGCGAAGGTGCGCCGAGCGCACTCAGGAGGTACTCGATGAGCATCAGAAAAGTCACCGCTCTCGTCATCGCCGCGCTGATCGCCGGCACCGTGCTGGGCACCATCAGCATCGCCACCGCCGGCACCACGGCTCCCGCGAAGGCCCCCGCCGCAGCTGCTGCATCAGCGACCGTTGCCTGCCCGAACGCGGCGAACGGCACGTGCGCCAAGGCCGCGGACGGCACCTGCCCGACCGGCGGTCAGTGCGCCAACGGCGGGGCCTGTGCGCTCGGGTGGCGCCTGCGCGAGCGGCGGCACCTGCCCGAGCGGCGGCGCGTGTGCCACCGGCGGTGCGGCATCCGGCTGCCCGAGCGGCGGCGGAGCCTGCGGTTCCTGCCCGACGCCGGCGCAGCAGTAGCACCCGGAACCACCGAACGTGATCGATCGAAGGCCGTCCTCCGGGGCGGCCTTCTGCATTCCACCTGCATCTTGTCCGGCCTGAGGGCGGGTCGTGCGCCGCAGGCAAGGGGGTAGAAACCCGGTAGACGCCTTGGACCGGTCGTCCGGACTCCGAGAGGAATGAGCCATGGGAGACGTGGTGCTGGGCACGTGCTCGTGGACCGACAAGACGATGATCGAGCGCTGGTATCCCAAGGGCGTGTCGACGCCTGAGGCGCGGCTGCGCTACTACGCGGCGCGCTTCGACACGGTGGAGGTCGACTCGACGTTCTACGGCCTGCCTCGGCCCGAGTTCGCGCAGGCGTGGGTCGACCGCACGCCGCCGGGGTTCACGTTCCACGTGAAGGCGTACGGCCTGCTCACCGGCCATGACGTCGACGAGCGGGCGCTCCATCCCGAGCTGCGGGACTTCGACTACCAGCTCACGACGCGAGGGCGCGTCCGCAATCCGGAGCAGCGCATGGTCGACCGCTCCTTCGAGCTGTTCCTTGAAGGTATCGACCCGCTTCGGCAGGGCGGCCGGATGGGCGGGGTGCTCATGCAGTACCCGCCGTACTTCACCGCCCTCGACAGGGAGCACGAGCGCCGCAACCTCGCCACCATCGAGCGCGCGGTCGAAATGCTCAAGCCGCTGCCGCTGTTCGTCGAGTTCCGCCACTCGTCGTGGGTCGAGGGCAAGCAGCTCGAACGCACGATGCGGTTCCTCTCGGAGCACTTCCTGACCTACGTCGCCGTCGATGCGCCGCAGACTGGCGGGCGCGAACGTGATGCCGCCGGTGACGGCCGCGACCTCACCGCTCGGCTACGTGCGCTTCCACGGCCGCAACGCCGGGACCTGGAATGCGCGCACGGCGAGCGCCGCCGACCGCTTCGACTACCTCTACGCGCGCGAGGAGCTCGAGGAGTGGCGCGAGCCGGTCCGGCACCTCGCCGACGAGACCGAGCGGACCTGGGTGATGTTCAACAACTGCAAGTACGACTACGCGCCGAGGAACGCGCGCGAGATGGCCGAGATCCTCGGCGACGTGGTCGCGCCGCGGCTGGCGGGTGCCGATCGGAGTCGGTCATGGATGAGGTCGACGCGCGAATCCGAGGGCAGCGACGACAACGGGTTCTCGGGCACGCTCTTCTGACGGCTCGGCGCACCCGGTCGAAGCGCTCGCGCGCGCGGTATGCTGCATCCAGGTCCGTCTTCGGCTCGCAAGGAGGCTCATGCGCGTCCTGCGCAACATCTTCAGACGCAAGCTGCGCGCGTTCCTCACGATCTTCGGCATCGCGATCGGCGTGTTCGCGCTCGTGGTGATGGGCTCGATCGCCGAGAAGCTCACGCTGCTCGTCGACGGCGGCGTCAAGTACTACCAGGGCAAGGTCGTCATCGTGCCCAAGGTCGAGGGCGCGAGTCAGAGCGCCGCAAGCCTGCTCTCGATCGACCAGCAGCGCGACATCGAGCGCGTGCACGGCGTCGCAGCGGTTGCCGCCGAGGTCTCGGCGCGGCTGACGACCGAGACGATCACGGTGAGCTTCGGGCCGCCTGCCGTCGATCGTCGGCTCGGACGGCAAGGGCGACGCGCTACGAGACGTTCAAGATCACGTACTCGGCGGGCCGAGCGCTCCGGCCGACCGAGAACGGCAAGGTCGCCGTCGGCTCGGACCTCGTGGACAAGCTCGGGGCCAAGGTGGGCGAGTCGGTCAAGATCCGCGGCACGTACTACGAGGTCGTCGGCATCGCCGACAAGACGCTGACCTCGCCCGACACCTCGGTCTACATGACGCTCAAGGACGCGCAGGAGATCGCCGCCGAGGACCTTCCCGACGTGCTCAAGAACAGCGTGAACCCGGCGACGCTCGTCTCGGACTTCGCGGTGTATCCCGAGCCGGGGCAGCAGCCCGCAGTGATCGCCGCGGCCATCAAGCGCAAGGTCGACGGGGTCGACGCCTACACCTCGGTCGAGTTCGAGAAGCAGATCAAGGCGCCGCTGCAGATCTTCACCACGATCATCTACGCCATCGGTGCGATCTCGCTGCTGGTCGGCGGCCTGTCGGTCATCAACACCATGACGATGTCGGTCGCCGAGAGGACGCGCGAGATCGGCATCCGCAAGGCCATCGGCGCCTCGGACGGGCAGGTCATGATGCAGTTCATCCTCGAGTCCGCGGTGATCGGGCTGCTCGGCGGGATCGGCGGGCTGCTGCTCGGCCTGCTGGTGGCCGCGGGCGGGCAACGCGGCCGGTGCGGCGAGCGGGCAGGCCCTCTTCCTGGTGACGACGCGGCTGATGGTGGGCTCGGTGGCCTTCGCGGTGGTGCTCGGCGTGGTGAGCGGCCTGTACCCGGCGTGGCACGCCGCGCGGCTCAACCCGGTGGAGGCGTTGCGCTATGAGTGACGTCGCCGTGCGCTCCCGACGCGCATCATCCACACCGTCGACCTGAAGAAGTGCTACAAGCTGGGCAAGGACAACTTCGTCGACGCGCTGCGCTGCGCCTCGCTCGACATCATGCGGGGCGAGATGGCCGCGATCATGGGGCCGTCCGGCAGCGGCAAGTCCACGTTCATGCACATCGCCGGCTGCCTCGACACGCCCGACTCCGGCGAGGTCTGGATGGACGGCCGCCGCATCGACAAGCTGCGCGGTGCCGACCTGGTGCGCGTGCGCCGCAACTCCATCGGCTTCATCTTCCAGGGCTTCAACCTCATCCCCACGCTCTCCGCCGAGGAGAACGTCGCGCTTGCCGCCGAGTACGCGGGCCACAGCAGGCGCGAGTCGCTCGCGCTCGGGCGCGAGCTGCTCGAGCTCGTGGGTCTCGGCGACCGGATGCGTCACATCCCCAGCGAGCTCTCCGGAGGCCAGCAGCAGCGCGTGGCGATCGCGCGGGCGCTCGTCAACGATCCCGCCATCGTCATGGGCGACGAGCCGACCGGCGACCTGGACACGGCGACTTCGGCCGAGATCGTGGCCGATGATGCGCTCGGTCAACGCCGAGCGCGGCACGACGTTCCTCATCGTCACGCACAACCCCGAGGTCGCGGAGGCGTGCGACCGGACCATCGTGATGCGCGACGGCGTCGTGATCGACCACGGCGAGCGGGCACCGAGCCGGTGGTGCAGGCATAGCGCGGGCCCGATCTCGGGCGGGTGGCTCTAGCTCGGATACGTCTTCGCGCCTCTGCGAAGCGTGACGACGTGGATCTGCGGGGGAGCGCCGAACCGCGCCGGGATGATGACCATCCCGATACCGTTGGAGACCAGCATCGGCGTGTCGGCGATCCGGCTCCAGCCCGTGCGGTAGCGGTTGCCGAACCGGGAGTTGACCATCGGGGCCCAGAGCCCGAACACCGTCAGCTGTCCCCCATGCGTGTGGCCCGAGAGCGCGAGGTCGAAGGTGTCCGGGGCCGTGGGCAGCAGGTCCACCGAGCGGGTCGGGACCGTGGGACAGCAGGATCGCGAACTGGTCCTTGCGGATTCCGGCGGCCGTGGCCGGGAAGTCGGGAGCGCCTTCGACGTCGTCGATGCCTGCCACGACGATCGTTTCGCCATCGCGCGTCAGCCGTGCCGAGGTGTTGTCGAGCAGCTCGATCCCGCTGTTCGCCAGTCCCGTGGTGGCCTCGGCGCTGCCTTCCCAGATGTCGTGGTTGCCGAGAACGGCGAAGACACCCAGCGGCGCCGAGAGCCTGCGCCGCCTCCGGGTAGAACTTCTCGGCCCCGTCGACCCAGCCGCCCACGTAGTCCCCGCCCAAGAGGATGAGGTCAGGTTCGAGGGCGAGAGTGCGGTCGACCACTTCGGCGACACGGGCCCGCGAGGTCGAGCGCCCGGCGTGGACGTCGGTGAGGTAGACGACGCGCGCGCCGTCGAACGCCGGTGGCAGGTCCGGGCTGCTGATCTCGCTCTCCACCACCCGCAGGGTGCGCGGCTCCACAAGCGACCAGGCCACGACGGCCGCCGTTGCCACGAAGGCGACGAGCAGCGCGACCGCCACAGGCACGGCCCACTCTGCCGCGCGCGATCGGGTGGGCTTCTCGGCCAGGACGGGCTCCTTCGCGGGCGATCGGTGACGGTCCGTATGAGGGTAGCGCACGTGGGAGTGAGCCAGACGCGCACTGTCGGCGTACTGTGAACCGGCGCGGCCCCGGCTGTCGTGCACCGTCGCGGAGCGGGCGCGCTATGCTGGGGCGGTCAGCATCCACCGGGAGGACGGCGACGATGCAGCACGTGCTGGTGGTCGACGACGAGGCCAACATCCGCGAGCTCGTGAGCGTCTACCTGACGGCTGCGGGCTACGCGGTGGCGTGCGCCTCGGACGGCCCGGAGGCGATTGACGCCGTCCGCGCGGGCGAGCCCGGACCTGGTCGTGCTCGACATCGGGCTGCCCGGGATGAGCGGCGCCGAGGTCTGCTCGGCGATCCGGGCGTTCTCGCGCGTCCCGATCGTGATGCTCACGGCGCGCGACACCGACCTGGACAAGGTCGCGCTGCTCGAGGCGGGCGCCGACGACTACGTGGTCAAGCCGTTCTCGCCGCCGGAGCTCGTCGCACGCGTTCGTGCGGTGCTGCGGCGGACGAGTAGCGACCTCGCCGATGGTAGCGGCGCTCTGCCTGGTCGGCCGCCCGCTTCGCTGGTGTCGGTCGGCGGGCTCGCGCTCGACCCCGAGGCGCGCGAGGTGACAGTCGACGGCGTCCCGGTCGCGCTCACGGCGCGCGAGTTCGACCTGCTCTTGGCGATGGCGCGGCGTCCCGGCGTGGTGTTCAGCCGAGAGCAGCTGCTCGAGGCGGCGCGTCGGCTTCTCGGACTTCTCGGAGGCGCGCGGCGTCGACGTGCACGTGCGGCACCTGCGCGAGAAGCTCGGCGACGACGCTGCCGACCCGCGGTTCATCGAGACCGTGCGCGGGGTGGGCTACCGCGTGAAGCGGGACGCGACGTGAGCGCAGAGTCCGCGGGCGATCCCCGGTCGGACACGACACGCCGCAGCGTGGCGACGCGCGCCCGGCTCTACCTGGTGGGCGCGGCGCATGCTCGCGCTCACGGTGGCGTTCGGCGTGTTCGTGGTCGCGTGGGGCCAGTACTCGATCCGACAGCGCACCGACGACCTCGCCCGGCAGGTGACCGCGCTGGCCAAGGGCAGGCGGTGGCCGGCGCAGCCGGCGGGAGCGCCGAGAACACCGCGACCGCCGGGCCGAGCGGCCGGCTGCTGCGCGTCGAAGCGGGGCTGATCGGCGCCGGGCTGTTCGTGACCGACGCCGAGCGGAGCCGTGCAGCGCGCAACGACTGACGACCCGCCCGCCGAGATCCCGCTCGCCCGGCTGACGCGCGCGTACCGGCAGCGGCGCGACGAGCGGCGTGCTGCGCTCCGCGACCGGCGCGCGCCTGCTCGTGGTCTCGGCGCCGATCGACGACGGCCATCGCCTGGTCGCGGTCCAGGGACTCGCGCGAGATCCGGCAGACGCAGGCGGGAATCCTGGCGATCGGGCTGGTCGCGCTTGTCGCGGCCGCGCTCGTCGCCTACGTCGCCGGCGGCGTGCTCGCGCGCCGGCTCACCGCGCCGCTCGTGCGGCTCGAGGCGGCCGCCGAGTCGGTGGCCGAGGGCGCGTTCGGCACGCAGGTCGACCGAGGAGGGCGATGCCGAGACCGCCTCGCTCGCGCGCTCCTTCAACCGCATGTCGACTCGGGTGGCCGACGTGTACGCGGCGCAGAAGGCGTTCGTCGGCGACGTCTCCCACGAGATCCGCACGCCGCTGACCTCGATCCGCGGCTTCGCCGAGGCGCTGCTCGACGGCACGGTGACCGATCCCGACCAGCAGCGCCGGGCGCTCGGCGTGATTCGCGACGAGGCCGTGCGCATCGGCGAGGTCTCGCAGACGCTGCTCGCGCTCTCCGAGCTCGAAGCGGGCGCGGTGCAGGTCGCCCGCGTGCCGGTCGACCTCAGCGTGCTCGCCGACGCCCTGCGCGGGCGCTTCTCGGGCGCGGCGAGCGAGGCGCAGGTGTGCTTCGAGGTCGACCTGCCGGTCGCCGAGCGACCGCTTCGGCGATCCCGATCGGCTGCTGCAGGCGGTCTCGGCGCTCGTGGCCAACGCCATCGCCTACACGCCGCCGGGCGGCGAGGTGCGCGTGAGCGCGAGCGTCTCGGAGGGTCGGTGGAGGCTGCGCGTGGACGACTCGGGCCCCGGCATCCCCGCCGAGAAGCGCGCCGAGGTCTTCGGCCGGTTCTCTCGACTGGACGGTGCCGGTAGCGAGTGGCGCAGGGCTCGGGCTCGCGATCTGCAAGCGGCTCGTCGAGCTCATGGGCGGCGAACGTGGGCGTCGGCGAGAGCGACTCCGGTGGCGCCCGACTCGAGATCGACCTGCCGCCCGCGGTCGGGGAACTCAACGCAAACTCAACATGAGGTCAACACAGCCACAACCTGCGGTGACGATACTCAAGGCACAGGACAGGTTGGCAGGAGCGGTGCTGCCTCTGTGACGGACACGGGAACCGATTGAAGGTGCGGACCATGAGGGCGAACACGACACGGATCACGATCATCATGACGGCGGCGGCCCTGGTTGCGGCGCTCGCAACGCCGATGGTGGCTGGGGCCGTTCCCGGGCAAGGCGGGAAGTGGAACGCCCCTGCGAAGGAGCAGGTTGTCGCCGCGAAGGGTGCGTTCAAGGCGCAAGCGCTGGAGAACCTCAAGAAGCGGATCGCGAACGTCCTGATGGCACGCAAGGCACGATTCGACGCTGCGACGAGCAACCTGAACATGCGCATCGAGCGCGTCAGCGCGATCGCCGACCGTGTCGAGAAGGCCGGCGGGGACGTGAGCTCGGCGCGCGAGAGCCTCGACTCGGCCAAGGAGCATCTCGCCAAGGCCGACACCCTGGAACAGGCGGCGATCGCGAGTTTCGAGTCCATCCTCGACTCGGCCAACCGGGGCGTCGCGTTCAAGGCGGCCCGCGCCAAGGCGCGTCTGGCCATCGCTGAGATCAAGCTCGCCCGGGCCGACGTACGCGCGGCGGCCCAAGGGCTGCGTCAGACCGTCGCTCAGCTGAAGACCCAACCGACCCAGTAGTCCCAAGGGCGCCCGATGCACAGTAGGCACGCATTCACGCTCAGAGCCCTGGCGCTGCTGCTGATGGCAGCAGCGCTCTTGGCGTCGAGCGGGTGCGCTCGTCCGTCACGAGTGCAGGAGTTCGCCGGCGAGCCGCGGGCAGGCGAGCCGACGAGCTCGGCGTCTGCGTCGGGGACTCCGCAGAGTGCCGGTGTGGCCGCGGACGCCGCGGGCGAGGGCTCCGGCGCCTCGGATTCCGATGGTTCATCGCCCTCGAAGTTGAGCACCAAGGACGCGAGCGCACTCGACGCCGAGCTCTCGGCGATCCAGTCCGAACTCGACCGGCTCGCCCTGCCGGGCGACGGCGACTTCGACAGCATCGGATCGGGCCTCCAGTAGTACCCTGAGGCGGGTAGCGCCACGACGCGCCCTGCCCCGATCGCCGAGGAGTCCGATGCACTTCTGGTACCTGCCTACCGTCGACTACCCCTTGTGGCCGTGCGTGGGCCTCGTGCTTCTGGTCTTGATCCCGGTCACCATCTGGCACGAGCGGGCGTGGAGGCGAACCCTCGCCGAGTACGGACGGGCGCGCTCGGCGGCGGGCGCTGCCGACCCTTGGCCGCCGGAGGGTATGGGTGCGCTCCTGGGAGTGCAGCCGTGGCTGCTGCTGACCGCCGCGACGCTTCTCGCGGTGATGACCGGACTCGGGCTTGCCGCGCTGCTGATGTGGCCGCGCAAGGTGCCGTTCTTCGACGCGCCGCTGAACTACTTCGACCGCCCGTACGTGGCGGCCACCGTGGTCGCGGGGATGGCCGCGGTCGTGGGCGCGATTGCCGTCGCTGTCGACCTCGATGCGCTCGCCGTGGGCGGGCGTCGCCCGCGCCCTCAGACGCTCCACTCACGCAGCCCCCGACAAACGCGCCAAGCTGATGAACAGCGCGCTCCAAGCCGATCCGGGCGTTGAGCGGGCGCGGCAGCGTTCGGAGGTATCGGTCGACTCGCAGAGTGCCCTGCGGAGCGCAGAGGCGCCCTCGCCTTAGTGGTCGGCCACCACATCGCTCGTGACGACATCCTGCACCAGCACGCCGTCGGTTATCTCGAGGATGCGGTCCGTCCTCTCGGCGATGGAGCGGTCGTGGGTGACGATCAGGAACGCGGTGTGCGTCTCCTTGTTGATCTCGCGGAAGAGGTCGTAGACCAGGTTGGTGTTGACGGTGTCGAGGTTGCCGGTGGGCTCGTCGGCGAGCACGATCGACGGCTTGTTCATGAGCGCACGTGCGATGGCGACGCGCTGCTTCTGACCGCCGGACAGCGAGTTCGCGTTCTTCTTGCCCATCGACTCGATGCCGAGCAGCGACAGTGTCTCCTCGGCGCGGGCCTGAATCTCTTCGGCGCTCATCTTGCCGCCGATCAGCGCCGGCATCGCGACGTTCTCGTAGACGCTGAACTCGGGCAGCAGGTAGTGGAACTGGAAGACGAAACCGATGAGCTCGGCGCGCAGCGAGGCGCGTTCGAGCTTTGAGATCTTGGTGGTGTCGGTGCCGTGGTAGATCGCCGAGCCACCCGTGGGTGTGTCAAGCAGGCCGAGCAGGTTCAGCAGCGTGGACTTGCCGCTGCCGGACTGTCCGATTATCGCTGCGAACTCGCCCTCACAGAACGTGAACGACATGTCCTTGAGCGCGTGGGTCGCCGCATCGCCTTCGCCGTAGATCTTGTCGAGGTTGCTTGCCACGAGCAGCGTGCCGAAGTCGCATGTGGGAGCGTCAGCCATTCTGAATCACCTCGATCGGGTCGAGCTTGGAGGTGCGCCTGATCGGGACGATCGACGAGAGCATCGCCACGCCCACTCCGATCATCCACGAGATGCCCACGAACGTCGGGTCCATCATGATCGAGAACGGCGCGGGAGAGAGACGGAACAACGCGAGGATCCCGAAGGAGAACACGATGCCGAGCGTGGACCCGGCGACGCCCAGGACCGCTGCCTGCCACAGGAAGATCCGTCCGGCGGGCCGGTCGGCCAGCCCCATCGCCTTGAGGATGCCGATCTGCCGCGTCTTCTGCACCGCAGCTATCGCGAGCGTCGAGGCGATGCCGAGCGCCACGGCGATCAGGACGAACCCCTGGATCATGTAGCGACGATGCCGACTGGGCGGTGAGCCCGGCAAGCAGACTCGCGTTCTGGCCCTGCCACTCCACCACCGAGACGCCGGGCAGCTGCGAGCTCCAGGCCGAGGCGACCGCCTTGGAGTCGTAGGGCTCGTTGAGCTGCACGTCGATGGCCTGGAACTCGTCGTTCGCCCAGCCCAGAACGGTCTGCGGCACCTTGCCCGAGACGAACGCCTGACGCGCGTTGAACTGGCTCGAGCCGAGGTCGAAGATCCCCGTGACCGTGAAGGTGCCGCTCTGCCCGCCTTGGAGCGAAAGCGCAACCGAATCGCCGGGCGAGATGTTGTACTTCTCGGCGAACTCCTTACCGATCATGATCTCGCCGTTGCCGAGCGACGCCTTGCCCTCGATCGTCTTGTCACTGAGCTTGTAGATTCCGTCGAGGTCCTTGAGGTTGCCGCCGATCAGCCCGAGCGTCGAACTGTCGGTGCCGTTGCTGAACAGTGCCGGCACGCTTCGGACGGGGGCGACGCTGCCCGGCTTGACCCGCGGGTCGTTGTAGATGAGGTCCTTCATCTTGGGTGTGAACCGCACCGGGTCGCTTTCCTTGATCGCCTGGATGGTGACCTGGGGAGAGGACCCGATCGTGGTTTCGAGCAGGTTGTCCTGCAGGCTGAAGATGATCGAGCCCACGAAGATCTGCGTCGCGATGCCGACCGCGATGCCACACGCGATGAGCGTGGACTGACCGGGGCTCGAGGTGAGGAAGCGCCATGCGATGCGCAGCGAGAGCACGCGCGTCACCCATCCGTTCCCGAGCCGGGGAGCCCCAGCTCGGCCGGGTCGAGGAGGTCCTCGGCGGGCCAGTTCCGGTCCCTGGAGAAGGCCGGCCCGCCGACGACGATGCGAACGCCCGGCAGCGAATAGCGCAGCGAGTCGATGAAGCTGCGGAGCTCGACGCGCTCGAACACGGTCGCGACGGACAGCGCGATGAGCTCGGGGCGCGTCTCGTGCGCAGCGGCGACGATGTCGAGCAGCGGCGTATCAGCGCCGAGATTGGTGACGTTCCAGCCGGCGAGTTCGAAGCGGTCGGACAGCATCCGCAGGCCGATCTCGTGGCGCTCCCGTGGCGGGCAGGCGAGGAGGACGGTCCTGCCGGTGGCCGGTACTTCGGCCGCCATCCTGAGTACGGTCGGGTAGAGAGCCTCGATGATCGTGAGCACAACGTGGGAGGCCAGGTGCTCCTCCCAGACGCTTTCCTCGCCATGCGACCACGACGAGCCGATTCGCGCGAGATACGGGCCGAGGACGAGCGTGTAGAGGTACGGCACGGTGATCCGGTCTGAGGCAACGGCGTCCAAGGCGAGAGCCACCGCGCCGGCCCGGTCACGCCCGTCGATCAGCTCCTGCAGTTCGCTGAGCAATCCGGCAGCGACATCTTCGCGATTCGAGGTGTCCACGAGGCTCCTTCCTGTCTGCATGCATCGTACCCGAAGCAGCACTTCGGGAGCGGTGACTGGACGGACGTGTGGCGCTTTGGTGGCGCCGGGCAGTCCCTCCGCTGAGGGTGGGACTGCCGCGCTAGACAACCATCGGTGCGGCAGGTAGAATCCCGTTCGCTGTCCGCTTCGGCGGATACCCATTCGGGGGTGTAGCTCAGCTGGTTAGAGCGCTGGCCTGTCAAGCCAGAGGTCGCGGGTTCGAGCCCCGTCACTCCCGCCACGAATAACTCGCAGGTCAGCCTTGGTTTCCTCGGCTGGCCTGTTCTGCGTTTCAGGGTCGGATTCAGCCCCGTTGTGCAGTGTTTGTGCAGTTGAGCGGATCCGAGTCGTCTTCCGCAACGACGAAAGGGGGCTCTTTGGGAGGCAGGCGGTGGATTCCGGAGACGGCTCACTACGAAGACGCTCTCCGAGCTGTCGGGACGCCATCGCACCGCGCTCGATGATGGGCGCCCAAGGGGTGCCCCAACGTACAGCGCGTTCCTCTGTACAATCGTCCGAAGGGCGAGGACCCTCCAGCGCAGCACACGAGATGAGGCAACCGATGAGATCTAGGAGATCTGTGCTGTGGGCTTGTCTCGCCATCGCGGCGGCGCTCGTCGTGGCGCCGTCGGCAGCAGTTGGCGCCCCTCTGACGTGGAGTCGCCAACACCCCCTGCTCCCGGCGAACTCGCTGACCTCGGTTCGCTTCGTCAACTCGACGACGGGTTGGGCAGCGGGTCAGGTCGGGACGGTTCTGAAGACCGCCGACGGCGGCGCATCGTGGAAGGTCCAGCCAACCGGCTCCATCGACTGGTGGAAGTCCGTTGACTTCATCGACACCAACAGTGGCTGGGTCGTCGGGATGTGGGGCGCGATCGCGTAAGACGACGAACGGCGGATCGACTTGGACGCCTCAGTCCTTCGGCCCCGCGTACGTCAACTCGAACTTCAATGCCGTCGACTTCGTTGATTCGGCCTACGGGTGGGCCGTAGGAGAAGGCGGGACGCTCCTGAGAACGGTTGACGGCGGAGGGACGTGGGCCGCCCAGGCGTCGGGCACCTACAGCCCGCTGAACGCTGTGCACTTCCTCGATCGGAACACCGGTTGGGTCGTTGGTGGATCTGATGGAGGCCAGGCAATCATCCTCAAGACGTCCAACGGGGGCGCCACATGGACGCGGCAAGGCTCGACTTCTTTCGGCTCGCACCTCAACGACGTGGATTTCAAAGACAAGGACAATGGGTGGGTGGTCGGGTTCTGGGGGAACGTCCTCAGCACCACCGACGGCGGCACGACATGGACTGAACGGTATCCGGGGATGGGAGTGCTCTCCGCCGTGTCGTTCTCCGATCTCACGCACGGCGTCGTGGTCGGAGCGGATGGTGCCGGGGGCACGACTGTTGATGGCGGACTGACGTGGACGAGATGCTGGCCCGGAACGTCAACGAATCTGACGGCCGTGAGTTACTCAGGCAGCGCGATTCATGCTGTCGGAGACTTGGGCGTGATGCCATTGAGCACGGACCGTGGCGTGACGTGGAGCGAGCCGTCGGCAGGGCAGACAGATTCTCTTCACTCTGTTGAATCGCTCGGACGCGACCGCGCTTGGGCTGTCGGCGAGAACGGGACGATTCGTGCGACTTCGGATGGCGGCAAGACCTGGCCGCGCCAGGCTTCCGGCACGAGCGCCCTCCTGTGGTCCGTGGACTTCGTCGACGCACAGAACGGCTGGGCAGTCGGGGATGCGACCATCCTGCACACTCGTGACGGGGGAGGCAGCTGGACGCCGCAATCGCCAGGTGCTGTGCCGGGTCCGATGTTCCGGGCTGTGCAATTCCTCGACACCAACAACGGCCGGGCTGTCGGCACCCAGGGAGTGTTCGCGTCAACTTCCGACGGTGGGACGACGTGGGACTCCTTTGTCATCGACCCCGCCGGCGACTATTTCGGTCTGTTCTTCGTCGACGAGGACACCGGATGGGCGGTGGGTCAAGGCGGGATTGTCGCCAAGACCGGCGACGGGGGAGCGACTTGGACCAGACAATCGGTCGGTATGGATACTCTGACCTCGGTGTACTTCATCAATCGTGATCGCGGATGGGTCTCCGGGTCCGGAGGTGTCGCGACCACCACGAACGGGGGGACGACTTGGCAGCTGTGCCCCGCAACCCTCAATGGCGGCGGCGGCCTGGGTTCTGGATGGTATATGTCGCTGCACTTCACGGATACCGTCAGCGGCTGGGCGGTTGGGCAAGGCGGATCGTTGTATCGAAAGGGGAACGCTGGTCAGAAGCTGGGCCTCGTCACCCGTGATCACGTACGCCAACCTCCTCTCTGTCCACTTCAGCGACGCCAACACGGGCTGGGCAGTCGGCACCGGCGGCACGATTCTGAAGGCCTACGCGGATCCGGTGGTCCCCGTCTACCGCTTCCGCAACCTCAAGAACGGCTTCTACCTGTGGTCTGCCGACGAGAACGAGAAGAACAACATCGTCAGGACACTCCAAGGCACCTGGCTATTGGAAGGCCCGGCCTACAAGATCAACACCGCCAACCCGCTGAACTCCTCGCCGCTCTGGCGCTTCGTCAACATCCGGGGCGGCTACTACCTCTACACCGCCAACCCCGCCGAGAAGGCCTCCATCATCGCCAACCTCGGGTCGACCTGGCGCTACGAGGGACCCGCCTACAACGTGTCCACAAACACCTCGGGCTCACCGGTGTGGAGGTTCCGCAACAAGCAGAACGGCACCTACCTCTACTCGGCTGACCTCAACGAGAAGAACAGCATCGTCGCCAAGCTGTCTGCCACCTGGCAGGTGGAGGGGCCTGCGTACTACCTGGCGCCGTAGGAACCGAGGCACACAAGCCGGGCCCGTCGGGTGCAACCGCATCAGTTCATGCGTAAGGCAGGTGACGTTCGGCCCTAAGGGGGATGCTTTGGACACCGAGGAGTACCGCCAGTCGATCATCGATGAGGAGCACCTGCGGTTGCTTCCCATCTTCTACTGGGTGCAAGGGGGGCTCATGGCCCTCTACTCGCCGTTTGCCCTCATCTATGTCGCGCTCGGGGTCAGCTTCATGCTGATACCTGCGTCGGATTCATCGGGCATGCCGCCGGCCTTCGGTTGGCTGTTCGCCGGAATAGGCGGCTTCGCGTTCATGATGATTGCGACGATCGCGACACTGACGATTCTGACTGGATTCTGGATCCGCAAGCGGAAGCATCGGATCGCATGTCTGGTGATCGCCGCGATCTCGTGTCTGGCGATTCCGTACGGGACGATGATCGGGGTGTTCACGTTCCTCGTGCTTCTGCGCCCGTCGGTCGCGGTGCTCTTCGGCTCGCCTTCGGCGGCGGTGGTTTCGGAGCAGGCGATCCACGACGTCTAGACCGGTCGGCACGCAGCCGAATGTGATCTCTCGGGACTGAGGTCCCGGTTCTGCCCCGTCACTCCCGCCACGAATAGCTCGCAGGTCAGCCTTGGTTTCCTCGGCTGGCCTGTTCTGCTTCTGGGGGGGCGGCGCCACCACGTTAGAAGACCCACAGGGAAGCTGGCGCGGGGTTTGCACCACTCCCCGTGTCCACCTAGATCAAGACTGTGTCGGCATGGCGTACGTGCGCTTGTCCGGACCCCGGAGGTTCGGGGCACGCGCGGCCGATTGAGCGCGGCGCCGGGAACCGTGGCGCAGTGCATATTCCACACGGAGGTCGTAGATTGCGCGTGCGAACGCGAGTGTCATCTCGTGCCGATCGCCCGAACGCCGCGGATGGCGTGACGGGTCGCTCGGCGTTCTCGCGGGGTGTTGACCGAAGCGGCTCGCCCCGGTATCGCAGCAGGGGCGGGGTGCGCTCAGGCCAGGCGTCGCGCAACGCCGCGATGGCGCTCATGGTGCTTCCACTGGCCGGTCTGGTTGCGCTGGCCGTTCTCGGGCTCGGCTCAGCCGTCGGTCTCGCGAATCCGCTCTCTCAGAAGTCGGCCCGCGCAGTTGTCGGCGTGCCCGCCCAGGCTGCTGGCCTGGCGGGTGTGATAGCGCCGCTCGGCGAGCTTCGCAGTGCGCGTCTGATCGTCGCGAGCTCTCAGGGCTCGACCGAACCGAGCGCGGCTGCGAGCGACCTCGCCGAGGGGGCTTCGGCCATCGAGGCGGCGCCCGCGGTTGCGCAGTCGATCGCCCCAAAGCCGTCACCGGTGATCAACCCTCTGGTCAAGCCGGCGGTGAGTGTGGCGGCGGTCGCCGCCGCCGCAGGTCCTGTGGGCCTGAGGACTCGCGGGACGATCACCATTGAGACGTTCGGGTACAGCTTCGGTCCCGCGCCCGGCGGTTGCGCCTTCGTGGCCGACGTCAGGAACATCGACGCCGGCAAGTTCGTCCAGACCGAGACGGGCCTCATGCCGTCAGTGCGGGAACGCGTGATGGCGACCGGTGCTGCCCAGAAGTGGCTTGCAGTCTTCCGGACCCAGTGGGCTCCCGCCCTCAAGGACGGCGACAAGGTCGCCATCGGGTGCGCCCGGGGGCACCATCGCTCGGTCACGCTGGGCGTGCTCTTCGCAGAGGACCTCCGCGCGCAGGGGTACACCGTCAACGTGGTGCACCGGGACATCCTCGAGACCTGGTAGTACTGGGGCTGCGAGCTCGTCACCTCATCCAAGCCAGCCGCAGAATCCCTGCTATCGCTGTGCCCGCTCGAGGCGTTCAGCCAGATTCAGTCGATAAGACAACTCTCAGAACGCTCTAATCAATACCCCGGGGTGGCGTGCCGATGATGAACGAGGCAGATACGGTACCGGGTATACGCGGCCGCGGGATCGCAGACAGCGCCACGGCAGCGTCCAGGCCGGCGGAATCGTCTCGGTGAGGATGGATCTCATGGGAATCAGAACTCGCACCATCGCTTCGGCCATCGTGTTCGTCGTCGCGCTGGGGCTGCTCGCAGTGCCCACCCTGCTGGCGCCCATCCCGCTTCTCGGCGACATGACCCCTCCGCAGGCAGCTCTTGCGGCCGTGCCGCACACAAGCCTGACGTGGGGCGACTACCCCAGCGCCTGCCGGGGATGTCATGCAACCGAGTTCGCCGACGCCTACCAGGGGGTCCACTACCAGTGGCAGGGTGTCGCGTCGGACAACACCAACAAGCCGGGCACCTTGCAGGGCAAGGCGACCAACGCGATGAACGCCTACTGCATCAGCACGCTGGGCAACTGGAAGACCTGCGGCAAGTGCCATCCCGGCCGCGGCGCCCAGCCGGTCTGGACGGCCGACCCCCACCGCCGCTCAGCTCGAGAACATCGACTGCCTGATGTGCCACAACGAGGCCTACGCGATGGCGCGCGTCCGTCTCGCGGACGGCACGATGGGTCCGCCCGCCGGCACCCCGCAAGCGACGCTCGACGGCTACGTGCAGAACATCGCCAAGCCGAAGCGGGCCAACTGCCTGAAGTGCCACGCGTTCGCGGGTGGCGGGGACGGGGTCAAGCGCGGCGACATCTCGGCGGTCCAGACGCAACACGGCCGACGGCAACCTCGATGTCCACATGGCCACCACGCGCGGCAACCTCGCCTGCCAGGCCTGCCACACGTTCGTCCACCACAAGGTCACGGGCAAGGGCTCGGACCTCGAGGCGACCGATTACGCGTCCGAGGTCAAGTGCGCCACCGCCCAGTGTCATCCCACCAAGCAGACGGGCGGCCACGCGACAGCCGCCGTCAACAGCCATCTCGCTCACGTCGCGTGCCAGACCTGCCACGTCCCCGTCTACGGCAAGGTCGCGACCGAGGTCCAGCGCGACTGGCGGGTCTCGACCGGGGTCCCTGGCGCCTACAAGCCCACCGAGACCAAGGGCAGCAACCTCACGCCGACCTACAAGTGGTGGAACCGCAAGACCAACAACTACGTCATGGGCGACTCGGCGGTGCTCGATCCGGCCACCGGCGCCTACAGCATGGAGCGTCTGCAGGGTGGCGCGAAGGGCGACACGACCAACAAGATCTACCCCTTCAAGTACAAGGTCGCCTACCAGCCGATGCGCACGACCGGCAACATCCTGGTGGCGCTCGACACCAACGAGTACCTCAACGTCTCGGGCGACTATGCGACGGCTGTCTCGAAGGGGCTGCTGAACATGGGGTTCGGCTCGGCGGACGCCTACACGACCGTCAAGACCGACACCTACCAGCTGCTCAACCACACGATCGCTGACGCGCAGTCCGCGGGTGGCGTGCTCGGATGCGCTGACTGCCACGGCAGCACCGCGCGGCTCGATCTCACAGGCCAGCTCGGCTACGCGCTGAAGGCGCCTCAGTCCACGACCTGCGTCCAGTGCCACGAGCGCGAGTCCTGGCCCGGTTACACGTCCGGCCATCGCAAGCATGTCACCGAGGAGAAGCTCGACTGCATCAACTGCCACACCTTCTCGCGCCCGGAACGCGGCCTGCAGGGAGCGGTCGCCTATCCGGCCGCGGCAGGCAGCCTCTCCGGAACCGTCACCTCAGGCGGCGCGCCGCTCACCGGCGTTGTGGTGTCCGTACCCGGCTACGCTCCTGTGACGACTTCCGCAGGCGGGCTTTACAGCGTCGCCGGCATCACGCCCGGTACGTACGGCGTGACCTACGCGATGGTCGGCTACTCCACCAAGACCGTCAGCGTGACGATCAAGTCAGGCAGCGCCACATCCACGGATGTCTCGCTCGTCGCCGGCTCGGCATTGAGGCCCGTCTACCGCTTCTTCAACAAGAAGAACGGCTCCCACTTCTACACCGCGTCTGAGTCCGAGAAGAACAGCGTCATCGCCAACCTCTCGGCGACCTACGCGCTCGACGGCCCGGCCTACCAGGTCAGCTCCGACTTCTCTGTGCCGCTTCACCGCTTCTTCAACAAGAAGAACGGCTCCCACTTCTACACCGCGTCTGAGTCCGAGAAGAACAGCGTCATCGCCAACCTCTCGGCGACCTACTCCTACGACGGCTTGGCCTACTACGTGTCCTCTGCGTCGACGGCCGCCCCTACGACGGTCTACCGCTTCTTCAACAAGAAGAACGGCAGCCATTTCTACACGGCGTCGGAAGCCGAGAAGGACAACGTGCTCGCGACCCTCTCGGCCACCTACGCGCTCGACGGCGCAGCGTTCTACGTCGCGCCCTAGGCGCGCGATCGAGGGTGACGGCGGGGCCGAACCCGCCGCCTCGATGCCCTTCGACCCTGTGGGCGGGTTCGGTCAGACGCGCTGACCTGCAGACATAGTGGTTCTCGCGGGAGCCATGGCATAGGGCATGCTACTGAAATCCGTGTAGCATGCCCTACTGCGAACCCGCGTGATCGAGCTGGATCGAGTCCGTCACACACCGGGTCCTCTTTGGGTGCGATGATGCCGGGGATCACCCGCTTGGCGTGACCCGATAGGCCAGAGCGATCGACGCTGAATGCGAGCAAGGAATATGAAGAGCCTGCGGATCTCAGTAGTGGTCGCGATGGTTGTGGCCATGCTGACCGCGTTCCCGGGTCTGACTCCGGCAGTGGGGATGGGGGGCCCGGGTGCGGGGGTCCGTACGAGCGCCGAGGGTCCTTCCGCAGAGGCCACGCGTGCTGCTGCGGTTCCCGGCGTCGTCCTGGTGAAGGCGCGACCTTCGAGCAAGAGCACGGTTGCCGCGCTCGACGCGCTTCCGGGGGTCTCGGCTGCAGATGTCACTCCGGGCCGCAATCGCACGGCCAAGGTGAAGACTCCCAGGGGGAGAACCGACGAGCAGTTCTTGCAGGAGCTGCGAGCCTCCTCGGCCGTCGAATTCGCTGAGCCCAACTACATCAGGCAGGTTTCCGCCTACACCGTGCCGCCGAACGACCCAGGCTATACATCGACGGCGTCCGTCAGTTGGGGAGGCCCCTTCCTTGCGAACGCGCGGAGCTGGTGGATGCGGGACATCAACGCGAACGCTGGCATGAACGTCGAGAACCTGTGGGGGTCATTGGAGGCATCGTCGTTCCCCGCGCGTGCGAGCAGCGCTGCGATCAAGGTCGCCGTGATCGATACCGGTTTCTACATGGATCACCCGGACAGGGGCCCGAACATCATCGCCGGCAGGGACGAGTTCGCTACCTACACCGACGCGACGGGCGTCATGACCAAGGACAACGACGTCAGCCCCGTCGACCCCGCGGCGCCGCTCAACAGCGTCAAGACCACTTCCCACGGCACCTGCATCGCCGGGCAGATCGGCGCTCAGACCAACAACGGCATCGGCATCGCCGGCGTCACCTACGACACGACGGTTCTCGTGTACAAGGTCCAGGGTGTGTGGATCGATGGGGACCCGGCTGGCGGGTACCCGCCGGGGTGCGCGGTCATCCTCGACACGGCGATCATCGATGCCATCAACGACGCCACGGCCGCCGGCGCCAAAGTCATCAACATGAGCATCGCCGGCCCGAAGTACTCGCGGGCCATCCAGGACGCGATCAACCACGCGTGGGCGAGCGGAGTCCTGGTTGTCGCTCCCACCGGCAACGCGGGCATGCTCGATGGCGTGCAGTACCCTGGCGCCAACGCCCACGTGGTCGGCGTCGGCAGCTACACGATGGCGGGAAACAGTACACCCACCTCCAAGACGCGAAGCTCCTTCACCGACTACGGTGTCGGGCGGGACGCCGCGGCAGCGGGAGCCAACAACGGCCGCCTCGACATCCTAGCTCCCGGTGAGGGTATCTTCGGGCTCATCAAGCCCGGCTATGACGCTGACGGTGCGGGCACCTTCCAGGAGCCCGGCTACTACTGGTGGCAGGGGACCAGCATGGCGAGCCCGGCGTTCGCGGGGTTCGCCGCCACGGTGTGGCGGTTTGCACCGGCGCTGACCCCGGACGAGCTCGCCGGCGTCTTCTACGCGACGGCGGCCGAGTGCCGGGAGCACGAGCCTCGGCTACGGATACATGAACCCTACGGCGGCCTACGCGAAGCTGAAGTCCGACTATCCCTACCTGCTCGCACCGGCCGCACTTGCGCTGCCGACCGCGACGAACACCGTTCGACTGCCCGTGAGGTGGAGCCCGGTGGCAGGGAGAGCGGTCTCCTACGACCTCTCGGACAACGGGGTCTTCGTCAAGAACGTGACCGGGGTCAGCACGTTCCTGGACCTCGCGGGCGAGGGCAGCCATGAAGTGTCCGTGTCCCCGCGCAGCAACTACAACTGGTGGACTCCCGGGACCAGCAAGAGCGGCACGGTCCTGGTCGATTTCACCGTCGAGTCCGGCGTGCTTTCAGGCACCGTGACCCATGAGGGAGGCCCACTCGGTGGCGTCGCGGTATCCGTACCCGGCACCGCCACCGTGACTACCGCCCCTGACGGCACCTACTCGGTCGCGGGAATCACCCCGGGAGGTTACGGCGTCGTCTACTCCAAGAGCGGCTTCGGCACCCAGACGCACACTGTGGTGATCGACCCGGCCAGCAGCGCAACCCAGAGCGTCTCTCTCAACGTCGCGGTCCCGGTCTACCGGTTCTACAACAGGAAGAGCGGCAGCCACTTCTACACTGCGTCAGAAGCCGAGAAGAACACCGTGGTCAACACGCTCTCGCCAACCTACTCGCTGGACGGAGTGGCGTACTCGATCAACACCGCCGCCGCCGCGAACAACGCGCCGCTGTATCGGTTCTACAACAGGCAGACCGGCGCACACTTCTACACGGCATCAGTCACGGAGAAGAACAGCGTTCAGGCCAACCTGTCCGCGATCTACTCGTACGATGGTCCCGCCTACAACGTGTGTGTGACACCGCTGGCGGACGCGCAGACGGTCTATCGCTTCTACAACAAGATCAACGGCGCGCACTTCTACACCGCGTCAGAAGCCGAGAAGAACAGCGTGCTCGCCAACCTCTCCGCGACCTATGTGCTCGACGGCCCCGCGTTCTACCTGGCGCCGTAGGAAGTGGTGCGTGCCTGGTCTACGGAGCGAGGAAGAAGGCTGGTCCGTCCAGCTGGTACGTCGCCGACAGCGTGTTCTGGACCAGGGCCTTCTCGGCCGGGCTGGCTGTGTAGAAGTGGGTTCCGTTCCTCTTGTTGAAGAACCTCCACACTCGCTTTGCCCCGACGGGCTCGGTGTCTGACACGTAGTACGCGACGCCCTCGTAGTTGTACGTCGTCGACATGGTGCTCTGGACGGTGGCCTTCTCGGTGGCGGACGCGGTGTAGAAGTGCGTCCCCGTCTTCTTGTTGTAGAAGCGGTGAAGCGGTGTGTCGTTCGCCGGCGTGGCCTCCCGAACACTGTAGGCGAGCCCGTCGAGTGAGTAGGTCGACGTGAGCGTCGCGAGCACATTGGCCTTTTCGGCGGCGGACGCCGTGTAGAAGTGCGACCCCTGCTGCTTGTTGAAGAAACGCCAGACGTCGGCGTTGGCGAGGGGCTCCGCTTCGACCCAGAGGTACTCGGCCTTGCGCGCGGTCCCTCCGGGCGTCGCTCGCAGTCCCCGGAGCGTAAACGACGTCGTCTCGCCGGGCATCAGCCGAGCGGCCGAAGCCGGGTTGTTGGCGACGACGTCGTAGGCGTCGAGCGGATGCGTGCTCGTGTCCTCCCACAGTTCGGTCCCCGCGAGAGCAACCGGGCCTACGATATCGGCGGTGTTGTTGTACGCGACGAGATTCATGAGCGTGCGGCCGCCACCCAGCGTCGTGGTGTCGGTGATGAACGGCGCCAGCTGGATTTCCTGGAAGACAGCGGAGCGCGCCGCGATGCCGTAGTGGTACTTGGGGTATGCGGGGTCGGTGGGGGCGACCTCAGGCGCGAACCTCGTCTTCTGCGGTACGGCGCCGGGCGGCAGCGTGAGGCGACGATGCACGCTTCGGGAGTAGCCCCACAGGCTCGGCACCGGCAGGACGTTGGCGTTGATGCGGAATGTCTCGCGACCGACCACCACATCAGCGCTGTTGAGGTACTCGATCGTCGTCCGAGGGTCGACGACCGGGATGCTGCTTGAGTAGTCGTCCGACGTGAGGTTATAGAGCTCCCCGTCCAGATACCAGGTTCCGCTGCTGGTCGGATACTCGTAGGTGATCGGGTTGAGCGGCTCGGCACGCAGGCGGGTCTTCTGGCCGTCCGCCGGTGGGGGCGGGCTTGGTGACGCCAGCGAGAGTGACGGAAGCAGCAAGATCGCTGTCAACAGCGTCACGGTCAAGGCGGCCGAGAGAATGCGTCGCATGGTGATCCCCCGATCAACGCGAGCGGTTCTGCCCTCGAGTGGATGATGCGCCGCTGGCGCCGCGCCGACAAGAGCATCGCTCGCGACGAGGACGAATCCGGCTACGGCCGACAGGCCCCCGCGTAGTCACTGCGTCGCCCGAGCGACACCACGCGCACGCTCAATCCCGAGTAGGGCGCTTCGATGAAGTCGCCGCCGCCCACATACATCCCCACGTGATGGATCGGGCTGCCGAAGAACACCAAGTCGCCCGGTTGGAGGTTCGATCTGGAGATCCGGGTTCCACGGCTGATCTGGGCGGACGAGCTGTGCGGAAGCGATACGCCCACCTTGCCGTACGCCCATGAGGTGAGACCACTGCAGTCGAATGAATTCGGCCCGGAGCCCGCCCAACGGTACGGCTTGCCGATGGCCTTCATGGCCCAGTACACGGCCGCCGCACCCTTGCTGCTGGTCGGGGCGTTGCCGCCGCCGCCGGACGAACTTCCCGACTTCGGCGCGCGCTTGACCAGCGCGAGATAGCGCGCGCGTGCCGCCGCCGCGTCGGCCGCCTTCTTCTGCGCGAGGAGGTTGCGGACTTCGCCGTTGAGCCCGTCGAGCACTCTCTTGCGCGCATCGAGCTGTGCTTCGACGGCCTTCTCGTTGGCCGCCATGGCCTTCTTCTGCTTGGCGGCGCCGGCCTGTGCGGCGACGAGTGATGCGTTGGTCACGGCCTCCTCGGCCTTGTTCCGCTTTAGTTCGGCCACGGTCCCGGCGTCCTGCTGGTTGAGGGAGGTGAGCACCCGAACGGTCGAGTCGAGTTCCTCGAAGTCGTTGACGCTGAGCAGAACCGAGATGAAGCCGAGCGGCCCCTGGCGATACATCTCGTTCGCCCGGGTGTCGAGGTGCAGCTGGAGGACCTTGGTGCGGGCCTTCAGCTTCTTCATCTTGGCATTGCTCGAGCGCACCTGCTGCGAAAGGGCGTCATAGCGCGCTCGCGCCGAGTTGTACTTCTCGGCCGCGATCTCCGCCTTGTTGTTGAGTGTTTCGACCTGGGCCTCGACCCGATCGGCCTCGGCCTGCTTCTGCGCGATGGTTGCGGCTGTTGCGGGTGCCGCCGCCAGCGCGAGGACCAGCGCCAGGCAGGTGACGGTGATGAGCCGGATGCGGGTGCTCAGCAGTTTCACCCTCGTTTCGCGTTCTCGTCGAGCAAGGTCGCGCCTTCGGCCGCAGGTTCGAGCGGTGGAGAGCGCCGACGGGCGCCTCGGCCACGGACATCATACCTTGTCGGTGCGGACACGGGGCGGAGAGCTGGCGCTCGGTCGCCGGTCACTGCGCGTACGGCGACTGTCCCGTCTCGGCGTGGCAGGTCGAAGCGGTGCAGCCGGTTCTGGGGCAGGTGCGTACGCCGGCCGACGAGCCCGTCGAGGTGGTCCCGTAGGCGGGGACGCTGTTCGAGCCGGTCGCCACGGCCGTCGAGGTGATCGCCGATGCGCCGTCGAGGCCCAGGAGCGCATCCGTTGCGCCAACGGTGAGAAGGATCGCGACCACGAGTACCGCCGTTGCGCCCAGTACGGAGAGCGTGTTCTGCAGCGATCGTGCACCGATTCGCGCAGGCCGGGTAGTGCTGTCCGCGTCCTGCGAGCAGCGCCATGAGCGTCTGCGCGAACCACTTCCCGTGCAGGGCGAAGTGCGCGAGAAGGGCGATGATCGTCGCCGATGCTGATGCCGCATGCACGGCGACCCACAGCGGGCTGGCGGTCGAGGCGAACCCGAGCAGCCCGGGCAGCACGCTCGACACAGCCAACCCGCTCACCATCACGGCCACGGTGAAGGCGAAGAGCGCCACGTCGACGACGAGATTGAGCCGCGAAACGCTCATCAGACGCTCGAAGAATCGTCTTGGTGACATGGACCGTCCACTCCCAGTTGATCACCAGGTGGACGAGGAGCGGGACGACGAGTGCGATGCTGAGCCATTCGTGGATCGCGATCCCGGTGCGGGCGGGGGCGTTGGCAACGAGCAAGCCGATCAGGAGTGCGAAGTCGATGAAGAACCGTGAGCGCCTGGACATTCGGGGTGCCTCCTCGGATGGGGGACGTTCTGTCACTTGGTTGAGTGCTCAGTCGGTGAGCACCACCTTGTTCGCTGCGACCATCCTCCGTGGGCCCCGTCCGCCTCAGAGTTGCGGTCCGGCTACGGTCTCGTAATCGCTCAACGGGCGTGCTGCCCGGGGGATTGCGATTCCGTAACCGCACCGCAGTGGTCCCGCAAGCCATGGCGTCCAACGTGAACGACAGAAGCCGGCGGTGGTATCGCCGGATCCGAGACGCGAAAGAGGTGCGTTCATGACAGACAACAGCAGCGAGACGACCGAGGTCATGCCGACGGCTGAGCCCGTCGCAGGCCCGCCGCAGGTACCGGTCGACGCCCCGGCGCCGGAGTACGTGACGCCGACGCACAAGCCGGTGAGCGGCACGTCCAAGGTGGTGATCGTCATCGCCGCGGTGGTGCTCGGGCTGGTGGTACTCGGCGGCACGTTCGCGAGCGGCGCGATGGTCGGCAGCCACGTCGGTGGCGGACGGGGCGGCGCGGTCGCCGGACAGAGCGGTCAGTTCGGCGGTCGGGGTCAAGGAATGACGGCGGCGGCTTTGAGGGCCGGCGCGGCGGAAGACGAGGCGGCGAAGGTCGCGGCGGCTTCGAGGGACGGCGCGGCGGCATGGCGCCCCAGGGGCAGACGGCTCCGCAAGGCCAGGCCGCTCCCCAGACCCAGACGGCACCCGGCGGCTCGAACGCGCAGCCCCAGTAGCACTCGGCAGCGGCCGTTCCTCAAACGATGAGGGGCGGCCGCCGCAGTGCTACGCTCATCTCATGACGACTGAGAGAACCCATACCGTCCTCGTGATCGAGGACGATCCCGCGGTGGCCGAGGGTCTTGTCGAGGGCATCGGCAACGAGGGTTACGACGTGCACTGGGAGTCGACCGGCGGCGGTGGCGTGGCATGGGCGCGGGATGAGGCTCCAAGCCTCGTCGTGTTGGACGTGCGGCTGCCCGACGGCTCCGGTTTTGACTTCTGCCGTCAGATGCGCCAGCTGGGACTGCGCCAGCCCGTCCTCATGCTGACCGTGCAGTCCGACGAGCTCGACAAGGTGCTCGGGCTGGAGATGGGAGCCGACGACTACCTCACCAAGCCGTACCGTATGCGTGAGCTGCTCGCTCGCATCCGGGCGCTCTTGCGACGTACCTACGGAGAGCTCTCCTCGGCCGAGGCGGACATCCTCTACGTCGGCGACGTGGTCATCGATCGCACGCGCGCCACCGTGAGCAGCGGCGGTCGGGACCTGAATCTCACACCCACCGAGTACCGGCTGCTGACATTCCTTGCGCGACATCCGGGGCAGGCGTTCTCTCGTGCGCAGCTCATCGAGAACGTGTGGGGTGCCGACGGCGAGTTCTACGACGACAAGACCGTCAGCGTCCACGTGCGGCGGCTGCGCGAGAAGATCGAGGCCGATCCGAGCGACCCGCAGCTCGTGCTGACCGTGCCGGGCATCGGCTATCGGCTGGCGACCTGAGATGGCTGCCTTTCGCTCCACTTCGCTGCGCGCGCAGCTCTCGGTGACCTACGCGGGGATCGCCCTGCTCACCGCGGTGCTCCTGGGCGGCATCCTGCTGTCAGTGCTCGGCGGCTACTACGCGCGCGCCGAGACGGCGTATCTGCAGGCCGCGGCGGCGCAGATCCAAGAGAGACCGCTTCCCAGCGGCAGCGACGCGAACCTGACGACTTGGGCCGCGCGTGCCGCCCTGCTCGAACAGGTCCGCGTCCGTGTGTTCGATAGCGCCGGGGGGCCGTTGGCCGACTCGGGGTCGCCGAGGGACATCGGACTGGGAGAGCTCGACGTCCGGCCGGACGGCCGCCGAGATGGAAGACGCGGGCGCCGGCCTGAGCCGCTCGGCGACGGCATCTTCGGAGGCTCGCCTTCGGCCCCCACGTCCGGCGCAAGCCTCAAGATCGGCCTCACTGACGCCTCCGGCGAACCGGCTGGCTACCTCGTGCTGTCGGAGCCACCGACCTCCGGTCGCGCGGTGCTCGTCGGCATCGCACAGGCGTGGACGGTGGCGGCCCTGCTCGCGGTCGGACTCGCCGCACTCGCGGGCTACCTGCTCTCCTCGCGCATCTCCAGGCCGATCGTCGCCCTCACCGCGGCGAGCGACCGCATGGCCGACGGCGACCTGAGCGCCCGGCACCGGTCGAACGCGCCGACGAGGTCGGGCGTCTCGGCGAGTCGTTCAACCAGATGGCGGACCGGATGGAGGGCACGGTGGTGGCGCTGCGGCGGTTCGTCGGCGATGCCGCGCATGAGATCGGCACGCCGCTGACCGCGCTTCGAGCCGACCTCGAACTCGCGGAAGGCGTCGCTTCGACCGACGACGAGCGGCGACTCATCGGCCGCGCGCTGACCCAAGCCGACCGCCTTCAGTCGCTCTCCGAGAGCCTGCTCAGCCTGTCGCGCATCGAGGCAGGCGATCCGAACGGCACCATCGAGCGCGTCGATCTGGCGGCGACCGTGAGCGAGGCCGCCGAGGCGGTTGCCTCACGCGCCGAGCAGGCAGGACTCGAACTGGGCGTGGATGTACCTTCGCCGGCGCTGTACGTCATGGCCGATCCGGCACGGCTCCGCACGGTCGTCGAGAGCCTGCTGGACAACGCCGTGAAGTTCACGCCCGACGGCGGTACCGTGACCGTCACCGCACGCGCCGACGGCGGCTGGGCCACCGCTACGGTTGCGGACACCGGCATCGGCATCCCCGAAGCCGAGCACGGCGACGTATTCTCGCGCTTCCACCGCGCGCGCAACGTCTCGGCGTACCAGGGAAGCGGGCTCGGCCTCGCCATCGTGCTTGCGACGGTGGAGCGCTACGGCGGCGCCGTCTCGTTCGAGAGCTCCGACGCCGGCACCCGCTTCGAGATCCGGCTCCCCCTTGCCTAGCGGTCACGAGCCGAGACCCGGCATCAGCGCGCCCACCGGCGCCGAGGAGGACTACGCGCTCTGCCACGAGTGCGGCGGACTCTGCTGCGCGCTGTTCCTCGCGCACGATGAGAACGGCGAGTACATCGGCGACGGCTGGCTTCCCGAGTACATCGCCCTGTGGGAAGAGCGTCTTGTGGCGAGCGGGGCGCTCAGGGTGACCGCTTCGGCCTATCTGCCGGGTGCGGCCGGTGTCATGCCGCTTCACGACCCGCGCGTGAGTCACCTGCCCACGCCGGAGGGCGCTGCGTACCGGGCCGCCCTCCCGGCCTCTGTCGACTACCGAAAGTGCGTCTTCTGTGACGCCGAGACAGGCTGTCTCCTGCCCCGCGATCACCGTGCACCGATCTGCGGCGAGTACGTCTGCGAACTGTGGACGCGGCGATCGTGAGCACCCTCTTCGTCGACGCCGACGCCTGCCCGGTGACCCGCGAGGCCATCACGATCGCCCGCTCCCACGGCATGTCCGTGGTGCTCGTCGCGAACACCAACCAGAGTTTCGCGCGCTACGAGGGCCGCAACGGCGTCGAGACGCTCACCGTCGGCACCGGAAGAGACTCCGCCGACTTCGCGATCATCGAGCGCTTGGGCGCCGACGACGTCGTCGTGACGCAGGACATCGGGCTCGCGGCAATGGTACTGGGACGCGGGGCCGGCGCGATCAGCCCCCGAGGCCGCATCTTCTACCTCGCGACCATCGACATCGAGATGGAGGTCCGCCATGCCGAGCAGAAGCACCGCCGCGCCGGGGGGCGCACCGGCGGGCCGTCGAAGTTCACCGAAGAGGACCGCGAGCACTTCTCGGACCAGCTCGAACGACTGATTCGCGAGAGGCGTCGCTGAGTGATCCGCTCGTGTGCAAGAATCGAAGTGTTCGCACCGGCACCGGCGCTGAGAGGCGGTCGCACCCGATGGTTTTGCGCGCGCTCGTCGCATCGCTGCTCTTCGCCTGCCTGCTGATCGCCGGCTGCACGGCCGCGCCTGCCGAGAAGCCCGCGGCCGCACCCGCGGGCGGGGGCATGGGCGAGAGCGGCATGGGCGGTGAATCCGGTGAGGGTGGTGGCATGGTCGAAGGCGTCGTCGCCACTTCCGCCAGCGCCCTCATCGAGATGGGTGCCGGTTCCCGCGTCTCGAGCGACGGTGTCTCGGTGGCGCGCGTCGTCGCGCCCGCCGACGGCTGGGTCGTCGTGAACTCGGTCGAATCGCCGGGGCGTTCGCTCGGAAAGGCGTGGGTGCCCAAGGGCGAGAGCCGCAACGTCGTTGTGAAGCTCGATGCGGCGGATGGGCCGCGTGCCCGGGTCGCACTTCACGTCGACCGCGGCACGAAGCGCACCTACGAGTTCGACGCAGAGCGCCCTTTGCGCAGTCCCGATGCCCGGGTCTTCGTCGACCGCGCTCGCCGTCGAGACGGCCATAAGCCTGTCGGGCTTCGGGGTCGACGTGCTTGCCAACAGCGCCCTCGTGCTCGCCGAGGACCAACCCGCAGGGACGCGATCGGTCAAGGTGGCCTATCTTCTGGTGCCGGGTCCGTCATGGGTCTCGGTTATCGCGATCAAGGACGGACTTCCGGCAGAGGTGCTCGGGCGAATGTGGCGGGCGGCGGGCGAGTATCAGCAGATCGTGGTCCCGCTGGACGACGTGTCGTCTCCGGGCGAAGTGGTCGTGACCGTCCACCAGGACGCCGGGAGCCCGGAGTCGCTTCGAATTCGACCCGGCCGACCCGCTCGGCTCGGCAGACCAGCCGTATCGCTCTGCGGGAGAGATCGTGAGCAAGCGGATACGCCTGACCGGCAAGTAGACGCCCGCGATCGATCGCGGGGGTGGGCGCCTTGGCCACGATTCCCCGAGCGAGCGCGTCGAACGGTTGCCGTTCGTCAGACCGAATGCGACCGCTTGTCGAATACCGTGGGGTCGAGAGGCGCCGAACACTTAGTGCGGGGTACGTAACATCCGCCGCGTGCATTAGCATGGTCTAATGATTGCTAGCAGCGGATACGAAGTGCATTGGGTTGGCTCCCGGGACAAGGCCCGGACGTCGATCGGCGAAGTCGTTCTAGTGGGACCTATCTGCCGGGGCTGGTGTAAAGGGAGGCATCTCATGAAGTGGCGATCAACTGCCATCGCGACGACCGTGCTGCTCGCACTGTCGCTCATCTTCGGACTGGTCATGGCGGCAAACGCCGTCACGCCGACGGAGAAGAGTGCGGCCGACGAGTACCGCGCGAAGGCCGCCGAGAAGGTGGCGCGGCTCTCCAACTCCCGGATCACACAGGAGCAGCGCGAGGCTGCGGCGGCTCAGATGAAGCTGATGAAGGCGCTGTCGGCCGTCGGCTCGGACAACGCCTCTTCGAAGGCGACCGCTCCCGGCGTGCAGTCGGTCGTCGCCGCTGCGTCGCGGCGCCGGGCCCCGGTGGAGTGCCGGACTACTTCGGCTCGACCGCCAACTGGGCCTACAGCCCGCTGCTCCGCAAGTTCGTCGACAAGCTGCCCGGTCTCGGTCCTGACGCCGCGAACAACCTGGGCCAGTTCATCGGGGTGGGCAAGCCCGATACGACGACCTATCCCGGCTCGGACTACTACGAGATCGAGCTGCGTCAGTTCACCGAGCAGATGCACTCCGATCTGCCCGAGACGACACTGCGCGGCTACGTGCAGGTCAACAAGGGGACCGACTCAGACGGCGCCAACACCCTCGACCCGGACCCGATCAGCTACCTCGGGCCGTTCATCGTCGCGAACAAGAACCGCCCCGTGCGCATCAAGTTCACCAACAAGCTGCCGGTCGGCGAGGCGGGCAACCTGTTCATCCCCGTCGACGAAAGCGTCATGGGCGCCGGCGAGGGCCCTGAGCCGGGCAAGAAGTACACCCAGAACCGCGCCACGCTCCACCTCCACGGCGGCATCACCCCGTGGATCAGCGACGGTACGCCGCACCAGTGGATCACGCCCGCCTCGGAGGTCACTTCGTATCCGATCGGCGTGAGCGTCAAGAACGTGCCCGACATGCCGGACCCCGGCCCTGGTTCGATGACGTTCTTCTACTCCAACCAGCAGAGCGCGCGGCTGATGTTCTACCACGACCACAGCTTCGGCATCACGCGGCTCAACGTGTACGCAGGCGAGGCTGCCGGCTACATGATCACGGACGAGACCGAGAAGAAACTCGTCGACGATGGCGTCATCCCCAAGGACCAGATCCCGCTGATCCTCCAGGACAAGACCTTCGTCGATGCGAGCACCATCGCCACGACCGACCCGACCTGGAACTGGGGAACGACCCCGGGGACGCCGCACACCGGCGACCTCTGGGTGCCCGCACGTCTACGTTCCCGCGCAGAACCCGGCGCTGATCGACGGAATCAACCCGACCGGCCGCTGGCACTACGGCCCGTGGTTCTGGCCGCCGGTCAAGAACATCGCCCACGGTCCTGTCGCCAACCCCTACTACGACCCCGAGAACGCGCCGTGGGAGTACAAGGACATGCCCGGGACTCCCCAGCCCTCCATGGGCATGGAGCACTACAACGACACGCCGCTCGTCAACGGCACCGCCTACCCGGTGCTCGAGGTCAAGCCGAAGTCGTATCGCCTGCGCATCCTGAACGCGGCGAACGACCGCTTCTTCAACCTTCAGATGTACGTGGCCGACGGCAGTGTCGTCACCGACGACGGCCGCCGCAACACCGAGGTCAAGATGATCCCGGCGGAGGTTCCCAAGAACACCGTCATCACCCGCGTCTTCCGCTTCTACAACCTCAAGAACGGCGTCGCACTTCTACACGGCGTCCGAGGCCGAGAAGGACAGCACGATCGCGAACCTCGGCGCGACGTACAAGTACGAAGGCGTCGCCTACTCGCTCAACTCCGCGCCCGGTGGCGGCAACGACACGCCGCTCTACCGCTTCTACAACATGAAGACCGGCGTCCACTTCTACACCGCATCAGAAGCCGAGAAGAACAGCGTCGTCGCCAACTTGAGCGCGACCTTCCGGCTACGAGGGCGTCGCCTACAACGTCGCGATGAACGCGTCGAGGCCCGGGTCGTCGCCCATCTACCGATTCTTCAACATGAAGAACGGCAGCCACTTCTACACGAACTCAGAGGCCGAGAAGACGAACACGATCAACAACCTCAGCGGGACCTATCACTACGAGGGAGTCGCGTTCTACGTGGTGATCGGCGAGTCCGCCGCAACGGACTACCCGGCAGCTCTGGCCGACCGACGGTCGTGTCGGTGGAGCGCCCGACTACCAGCACCGCGGGTCCGGAGTGGATCCAGATCGGCACCGAGGGCGGTTTCCTGCCCAAGCCGGCGATCATCCCGCAGCAGCCGATCACCTGGAACATGGACCCGACGATGTTCAACGTCGGGAACGTCCAGGACCACAGCCTGCTGCTCGGATCAGCCGAGCGCGCCGACGTGATCGTCGACTTCTCGAAGTACGCCGGCAAGACGCTGATCCTGTACAACGACGCCCCCACCGCGTTCCCTGCGCTCGATCCGCGCACCGACTACTTCACGAACGACGAGGACCACACCGACACGGGCGGCACCAAGTCGACCAAGGCCGGCTACGGTCCCAACACCCGCACCGTGATGCAGATCAAGGTCGCGGCCGCGACGCCGGCACCCGCATTCGACCTGCAGAAGCTCAACGATGCCTTCACCACCACGGCCACCCAGGACGGCGTGTTCAAGAAGGGCCAGAACCCGATCCACATCCCGGATGCGCGCTACAACGAGGCGTACAACAAGTCGTTCATCGCCGATCCCTACGTCCGCATCTATCAGAACCGAGACGACCTTCAAGCGGCTCGACGGCGTCACCGTCACCATGCCGCTTGAGCCCAAGGCGATCCAGGACGAGCAGGGAGAGGTCTTCGATCCCGAGTACGGTCGCATGAGTGGCAAGCTCGGACTCGAGCGGCCCGGCACCAACGCCGCGAACCAGAACTTCATCCTCTACAGCTTCTCGGACCCGACGACTGAGATCCTTCAGGACTCGATGACGCCGCTATCGCCGGTTGGCGAAGACGGCACGCAGGTCTGGAAGATCACTCATAACGGTGTGGACACGCACCCGATCCACTTCCACCTCTACGATGTGCAGCTCATCAACCGCGTCGGCTGGGACGGCTTCATCCGCGTGCCGGACGACAACGAACTCGGCTGGAAGGACACCGTGCGCGTGAGTCCGCTCGAGGACACGATCGTGGCCCTCAAGCCGGTCGCACCCAAGCTGCCGTTCGGCTTGCCCGACAGCGTCCGCCCGCTCAACCCGGCCATTCCGATCGGGTCGACCATGGGCTTCGCCAATATCGACCCGCAGACCGGACAGGCGATCACGCCGCCCATCACCAACCAGATGGTCAACTTCGGCTGGGAGTACGTGTGGCACTGCCACATCCTGAGCCACGAAGAGATGGACATGATGCGTCCGCAGTCTCTGATCGTGGCCCGTTCCCTCGCCGACACGCCGACGCTCAACGCGTCGGGGGCACCCGGCTCCGACATCGCATTGAGCTGGACAGACGGCACGCCCGCCCTCTCCAGCGATCTGGCGACGTGGGGCGACTCGAAGAACGAGACCGCCTTCTTGATCGAGCGGGCAGTCGTGACTGCGGGCGTGCCTGGCACGTTCGAGCAGATCGGCGCGGCTCTGGCCAACGTGACGTCGTATACCGACACAACCACGGTGGCCGGCACCGACTACGCGTACCGCGTGGTGGCGAAGAACGCCGCCGGCGAAGTGGTCTCGGCCGTGGTCTTCGTGCCGCCGCTTGCACCGTAGCCAAGACGTGACGGGCGAACGCGCCCGCCGCTCCGAACGCCCCCTCGGGGTCCTCGAACTGGGGATTCCGAGGGGGCGTCTCTCTTGGGGCGGGGAGTCTTCCGGCCGAGGCGGGATCGCCCCGAGGCCTGCCTCGGCCGAGTGTTGTGCGAAGCAGTCGGGCACATACGCGAGGCGCGTTGATGCTCGTGCTCGGAATGAGATGCACCACGCAAAGAGGCCGCCCCTCTCGGGGCGGCCTCTGGATATCAGTTGGCGATCATCGTCGCATCTGCGACCGTGAGCGCGACTCCCGCTAGCCTGCGATCTTCTCCCAGAGCTTGACCCACCACGGCCTCGCTCTGAGCGCTGCCTGCTCCGCCGCTACCCGGGCCTTCACCTGGGCCACGACTTCGATTCGCAGCGCTGCGGCCTCAGCCTCTTCTCTTGCCTTGGTCTCCGCCTCTTCGCGGGCCGCGGCTTCCGCCTTGGCCTGCGCTTCAGCCTTGGCCTGTGCCTCTGCCTGCGCCTTCGCTTTGGCCCTCGCCTTGGCTTCAGCCTTGGCCTGTGCCGCGGCCTTCGCGGCTGCCTGCGCGTTCGCCTTTGCAGCGGCGGTGGCTGCAGCGTCGGCCTTGGCCTGAGCGGCTGCCTTGGCCTTCGCCTGGGCAGCGGCCTTCGAGCTTGAACTGGAGGAGGATGACGAGGTGGTTACTCGGTGGCAACCGCTGCGTCCATGTCCTGCGGAAGGATTGCAGGACTTGCCGGGCCGGCTGAGAGCAACGGTGGGCGCTGAGAGCAGTGTGACCCCGAATGCGAGCGCGACAACAGAAGCTACGATTCTCTTCATGAACCAATCCCTTTCAATCGGTTCCGTCTGAGAAGCAACCGTTGTGCCGCTTCGGAGTGCATTAGAAAACCCAAAGAAGCAGCGTGCGGGGCCCACGCGACGTTCCATCCACCTAGATCGGGGCCGTTCGTCCTTCGCTCCAAGGCACTGGCTCGGCTCCGGACTCAGCGCTGACCAGTTTCAGCGCGCCCTCGGCGCAGCTTCCCACGCACGCACCGCAGCCGAGGCAGCCGTCCGGATCGACGCGCACAGTGCCCGTGCCGTCGAGCGAGAGCGCCTCAAACGCGCAGGTGTCGATGCATCCGCCGCATGCGGTGCAGCGTTCATCGGCGACTTCGGCGACGAAGCCGGAGCCTGCGAGGGGGCTGAACCCGGCGCGCTGCCGACTTCAGGCCGATGCAGCAGCAGCTGCAGCAGTTGCACATCGCGTACATGCGCCCCGCGGCGGCGTCCTTGAACCAGAGCGTGTGGATCTCGCCTCGCTCTGCCGCCGACTCCACCACTGCGAGCGCCTCGTCCGCGGTGACACGTCGTGCGCCCGGCTGCTTCTCGGCGACGAACGATGCGATGGGATCGCCGATGTAGAGGCAGGCCTCGAGCGGGCCGCACGTGCCCTCGCGGGTGCCGCGGCTCTCGGCGACGGACCGGCATGCGCAGCGGGCGAGTGTGATCGCGGCCGGCGACTCCAGGACGATGTCGCGGGCGACGGCGAAAGGGACGACGCTTTCCAGGTTGCGGTACGTCGATGGGTTGGTCGATCTCGATGAGCCGTCGTGCGTCGGAGGTGGGGACGACCTTGGCGTGATGGGTGCGCTCGAGGTGTCGGCCGGCCGCCGAGCGCAGCGGCTCGAAGAGCCGATCGCGCTCGAGGAAGTAGCGGACGACCGCCATGTAGCGTGACGTCCAACGGTAGTAGAGGTAGCCGTGCACCGCGCGGTCGGGTCGGCGAGGCTGCAGTCGCAGAAAGAGTCCCATGGCGCGTCAGTCTAGAGCGTGTTCGCCCGCGCCGCCATGAACCGCGCGGTCAGTTCGGCGCGAGTCGGCCGCCTCAGTACCGCGTCGGCACGAACGTCTGCGAGTCGATGGGCACGCGCACGTAGCCCTTGCTCGCCGGCTTGCGCGGGCGCAGGACCATGGCGGGAGGCATGACGTCCTGGTAGGGGATGACGCTCAGCAGGTGGCTGATGGTGTTGAGCCGCGCGCGCTTCTTGTCGTTGCTGTCCACGACCCACCACGGCGAGTCCTTGGTGTCGGTGTACTTGAACATCTCGTCCTTGGCGCGCGAGTACTCTTCCCAGCGGTCGCGACCCTCGAGGTCCATCTCCGAGAACTTCCAGCGCTTGAGCGGGTTGTCCAGACGGTCCTGGAAGCGCCGGTCCTGCTCCTCGTCGGAAACCGAGAACCAGTACTTGACCAGCGTGATGCCCGAGCGGATGAGCATCCGCTCGAACTCGGGGCAGTCGCGGAAGAACTCCTCGACCTGCTCGGGGGTGGCGAAGCCCATCACGCGCTCGACACCTGCGCGGTTGTACCAGGAGCGGTCGAAGAGCACGATCTCTCCGGCTGCGGGGAGCTGCTCGACGTAGCGCTGGAAGTACCACTGCGACTGCTCGCGGTCGGTGGGCGAGGGGAGCGCCACCACGCGGCAGACGCGGGGGTTGAGCGCCTCGGTGACGCGCTTGATCGTGCCGCCCTTGCCCGCGGCGTCGCGCCCCTCGAAGATCACGACCACGCGCAGGCCCTCTTGCCGCACCCACTCCTGCAGCTTGACCAGTTCGATCTGGAGCTTCAGCAGTTCCGACTCATAGTAGTCGCGGTCGAGCTTTCCGTTCTTGGTCGTGTGGGGTTCACGCTCCTGAGACGGGGGCTTTTCGGTCTGGGCGTGTTTGGGCTCGTCCTTGGACATCCGGAGGCTCCTTGGCGACGCGTGGGCTGTCAGGACAGATGGTACCCCTGCGCAGGGCGGGCCGTCGCATCCGGCTCGCACACGATTCGCCGAGGCGGGTACAATGCAAGCGCAACCGCAGACGATTCCGAGCCCCGCGCTCGCCGTACCGAGGAGCCGACATGACCGACGAGACCAGCCCGGACGCACCACAGGAAGCCCCCGAGGGTTCTCCGGCCGACGCCCCTGCCGAGCAGCCCGAGGACAAGCACCGCCTCAAGCACGAGCTGCGGGGGGCCATCGGCAAGGTCGTCGGGATCGCCGTGGAGACCGGCTCGATGCTGTCGGGCAACTCCGGGGAGTTGGTCTCGGCCGAGAGCGCCGTTGCCGAGGCCGACACGGAGAAGTTGATCGACCGCATCGACGGCGAAGGCTGATTCGGCGGATCGCGGTGTAGTACCCTTCCTCTCACGGCGCCGGTTCGCGAGGCGGCGCCCGATCGTGGAGACCTCGCGACTCGGGGAAAGGGAATCGCGATGACTGATGTCAACCGGATCGGCGCGAAGATCACGACACTGCGCGAGTCGCTGCAGCTCTCCCAGGCCGATCTCGCTGAGCGCTGCGACTGCGACATCTCGGTCATCGAAGGGCTCGAAGACGGTCAGCTCGCGCCGTCACTCGCGCCGCTCATCAAGGTCACCAGGGCGCTCGGCGTCCGTCTCGGCACGTTGCTCGACGACGATGCACAGGTCGGGCCGGTCGTCACACGATGGGACCAGGCAGAGGAGGTCTCGCGACTCAAGTCGCTCGAGACCTCGTCCGACGGCGGCGTGCTTGACTTCTTCTCGCTTGCCGAGGGCAAGAACTCCCGCCACATGGAGCCGTTCATGATCACGGTGAACCCGGCTGCTACAGGCACCCACTCGCTCTCGAGCCACGAGGGAGAGGAGTTCGTCTACGTCATCGACGGCAGTGTCGAGATCGAGTACGGCAAGGACCTGCACGTGCTGGGCGTGGGCGACAGTATCTACTACGACTCGATCGTCCCGCACCAGCTCCGAGCTCACGGTGATGCGATCGCGCACATCCTGGCCGTCGTCTACGCACCGGCTTAGGGGGCGACCGGCGTGCCGCATACCGAGCAGACCATCGGCGACTACTTCGAGAAGGTCGTCGCTGCAGGCCCCGACCGGGAGTTCGTCGTCTACCCCGACCGCGACCTCCGCTGGACCTATGCCGAGTTCGACGAGCGAGTCGACCGGCTCGCGAAGGGGTTGCTCGCCATCGGGATGGAGCCCGGCGACCACCTGGGCATCTGGGCGCGCAACGTGCCCGACTGGCTGACGTTCATGTTCGCGACGGCCAAGATCGGCGTCGTGCTGGTGACCGTCAACCCCGTCTACAAGAGCCACGAGCTCGCGTACGTGATCAAGCAGAGCGACATGAAGGCGCTCGTCATCATCGATGCGTTCCGCGACGTCGACTACATCGAGATCGTCCGCGGACTCGTTCCCGAGACGTCGACGCAGGAGCGCGGACGGCTGTCCTCGGCGGAGTTCCCGACGCTCAAGTCGCTCATCTACATGGGCCCCGAGAAGCACCGCGGCTTCTACAACGTGCCCGAGCTGCTGGTTCTCGGTGAGCATGCCCCGGACGCCATCCTGGACTCGGCCAAGTCCGGACTCGCCAACACCGACACCATCAACATGCAGTACACCTCGGGCACGACCGGCTTTCCCAAGGGCGTCATGCTCACGCACCGAAACATCCTCAACAACGGGTTCTGGATCGGCGAGCGTCAGAAGTTCACCGCCGAAGACCGCGTCTGCCTGCCGGTGCCGCTCTTCCACTGCTTCGGCTGCGTCCTGGGGGTGCTCGCCACCCTGACGCACGGCGGCACGCTCGTGATGGTGGAGAGCTTCGACCCGGTCATCGTTCTGGCCGCTGTGCAGAAGGCGAAGGCGACCGCGCTCTACGGCGTGCCGACGATGTTCATCGCCGAGTTGGCGCATCCGATGTTCGACCTGTTCGACCTCTCGTCGCTGCGTACCGGCATCATGGCCGGCTCGCCGTGCCCGATCGAGACGATGAAGCAGGTCATCGAGCGCATGCACGCGAGCGAGATCACCATCGCGTACGGCCTGACCGAGGCGTCACCCGTGTTCACGCAGACTTCGACCGACGACACCATGGAGCGCCGCTGCGAGACGGTGGGCCAGGCGCTTCCGGAGATCGAAGTGCGCGTCGTCGACCCGGAGACCGGCAACGACTGCCCGCCGAACACGCCGGGCGAGCTCCTGTGCCGCGGCTACAACATCATGAAGGGCTACTACGGCATGCCCGAGGCCACCGCCAATGCTGTGGACGCCGAAGGGTGGCTGCACTCGGGCGACATCGGCACGGTCGACGAGGACGGCTACTACCGGATCACCGGCCGCATCAAGGACATGATCATCCGGGGCGGCGAGAACATCTACCCGCGCGAGATCGAGGAGTTCCTCTACACGATGCCGGGCGTGGAAGACGCGCAGGTTGTCGGCGTTCCCGACGCCAAGTATGGTGAGGTCGTCGGCGCGTTCATCCGCTTGAAGGCCGGCGCCGACATCACCGAAGGCGATGTCCAGGAGTTCGCTCGGGCGAGGATGGCGCGCTACAAGGCGCCGAAGTATGTGTTCTTCGTCGACGAGTATCCGATGACCGCATCGGGCAAGATCCAGAAGTTCAAGCTGCGCGACATGGCCGCCGAGTCACTCGGCCTGTCTGCTGTGAAGGTGTTCGCGAGCGAGGCACGTGGTGAGGCGTAGGCGTGGGTGAAGGTCGCGCGAACCGTGCGCGCTCTCTGTTGCGAAAAGAAGGGTGATCCTGATGAAGAGGTTCTCGGTGCTCGCACTGCTCGGCCTGGTGATCGGGGCCATGGCGTTGTCCGCGGGGTGCGCGTCATCCGGCGGGGGTGTGAAGTCGGCAGGCGAGCTCGCTGGGACCGACTGGTCCCTCGTCGGCTCGAGCCTCAGTTCGAGTGACCTGGGGGCGGCGAAGATCACCGCGGCCTTCGACGCCACACAGATGAGCGGCTTCTCCGGAGTCAATCAGTACAGCGGACCCTACACGGCCGACCCGAGCAGCGGATCCTTCAAGGCGGGACCTCTCGCCGGAACTCTGATGGCCGGACCTGAGCCTCTCATGACTGCCGAGGGCGCCTATCTCAAGCTGCTCGAGGGCTGTGACTCGTACAAGATCGAGGGCGGCAAGCTCACGCTGTCAACGGGCGGGAACGTGAGCCTGACGTACGAGGCTGCCGCCAAGGCCGAGCTGCCCGGGAGCAAGTGGGTGGTCACGGGCTACAACAACGGCAAGCAAGCGGTGACCGGCCCAGCTGTGGACTCGACGCTGACGGTCGCGTTCGGCACCGATGGCAAGGTCGGCGGCAACGGCGGCGTGAACACCTTCAGCGGGGACTTCGAGTCCGGGCCGTCTTCGGTCAAGATCGGCCCGCTCGCGTCCACCAAGATGGCCGGTTCGCCGGAGCTCATGGAGCAGGAAGCGGCGTACCTCGCGGCCCTCCAGAACTCGACCACGTGGGAGATCCAGTCGGGCAAGCTCACGATGCGTGACGCGACCGGGGCCATGCAGATCAACGGCATCAAGCCCTAGACCGGACCTACTTCTTCCGAAGCTTCTTGCAGGAGCCGTCGCAGTACGGCGGCTTCTTCGTGAGCCCGCAGTTGCAGATCTTGACCGTCTTCTTGTCGGCGATCTTGAACTTGACGGGCTTGGCGCCCTTGCAGGTCCCGTCACACCACGGGACCTTCTTGGTCTTGCCGCAGGCGCACCACTTGTAGCTGCCCGGCTTCAGCTCGATCTTGAGCGGGTGCTTCTTGTCCTTCATGTTCTCGAACTTCATGGGATCTCTTCCTACTCGCCGGGGCCGAAGTAGCCCTTCGCGTCCATCTTGAATGTGTCCTTGAAGTCTTCGGCTGACAGCCTTCTCACGAGCTCGGCCGAGGTGTGTTTGGAGTCGGTCACCGGCACGCCCGGGTCGGCGAGCTTGAGCGACAGCCACCTTCCACCGAGGATATCCCCGTTCTTGTCGACCTTCACCGTGAGCAGGCCGGAGAGCGCCAGATCGCCGCTCCGGTTGAAGTTGCTCCAGCCGGCGAAGTTGCCGAGCGAGTAGGCGATGAGCTTGCCGTTGTAGCGCTCCACGCCGCGCACCACGTGGGGGCCCGAGCCCAGGACCATGCTGGCGCCGGCGTCGACCATCGCGTGCGAGAAGGCCCGCGGGTCGCCGCGGAACTCGCCGTAGGCCTTCTCGGCGCCCTTGGGCGTGTGCTTCTTGTCGGCGCCCTCCGCTCCGGCGTGCATGAGGACCACCACCACGTCCGACTGTTCCTTGGCCTTGCGTACGAGTCTGCTTGCCGCCGAGATGTCTGCGATGCTCGCATTCCAGCGATACGGCGAGAAGGCGACGAACGCCACCTTCACTCCGTTTGCCTCGCGCACGGTGATCTGACCCGGAAGGCCGGTGCTGGCGATGTCATTGGCGGCCAGCGCCTTGCGCGTCGAGGACAGACCCTTCTCGAAGTAGTCGTAGGAGTGGTTGTTCGCCAGGCTCATCACGTCGAATCCGGCCCAGGCGAGCGCCTCGGCGTTCTTGGGCGGGGCCTGGAACGAGTAGCTGTTCGAGCTGTCGCCGTCGCTCTTGGACTTGCCGCCATCGCCGAACGTGCCTTCCAGGTTACCGACCATCAGGTCGGGTCCGAGGAGTCGCTTCCGCACCTTCTCGAAGAGCGCACGCCCGTTTCGGGGAGGGGAGCCGTACTTGGAGCCGGGAGTGGTGTCGCCCACCCACCCGATCTCGACGACGCCCTGGCTGGCCTGCGTCGAGACGGTCGCTGACGCCGCGCCTGCGGCGGCGACCGCGCCGGTCGGGACCGAGCTGGCCGGGGCCGAAGGGCTTGCGGTCTGCGATGCGCCCTGCGTCGTGGACGGGCGAGGGTCCGCGGCGGGGGAGGCGGGGCCCCGAGCGCAGCCGCTCGCGAGGACGAGCGCCAGCGGGAAGACCGCGAGCGCGCAGACCACACGCGCGAGGGCGTGTCGGGCCGCGTTCGGGCGCATGCGGGGGGTGCGAGCAGGAGTTGTCGGCACGGCCGGAGGTCCTCCATCAACGGGTGCGGGCTTCCGCGTGTACAATCTACCCGAGATTGACCGAGCCAGGGAGTCACATGACCGTCGCCGAGAAGTCCGTCTACGAGATCCGCTGGCATGGCCGGGGCGGGCAGGGTGCGGTCACGAGCGCCAAGATCCTCGCCGATGCCGCGTACCGCAGCGGCTTCGCGGGCGTGACCTCGCAGCCCTCGTTCGGCGCCGAGCGGCGGGGTGCGCCCATCACCGCGTCCACTCGGCTTGCCCATGAGCCGATTCGCGTCCTGAACCAGGTCAGCGAGCCCGACATCGTGGTGGTGCTCGATGACTCGCTGCTGCAGGTCGGTGGCGCCGCCTCAGGCGTCAAGCCGGGCGGGCTGCTCATCGTCAACACCACACGGCCCGCTGCGGATCTGGGGGTGTCCGGCGACTTCGACGTCGTCACAGCCGACGTGACGGGGGCGGCCGAAGCCGTCGACCTCATCGTTGGTGGACAGCCGATGGTGTCGACCGCGATACTCGGTAGCTTCGCTGCCGCGACCGGTCTCATCGACCTGGGCAGCGTCGAGCAGGCGATCGGGCACGTGTTCACCGGAAAGGCTGCCACGAAGAACATCGAGGCTGCACGCATCGCGTTCGAATGCACGCACTGACCGTGAAACGACAGGAGATACAGATGAACGTGTCAACGCGCTACACGCCCGGAAAGAAAGTACTGGCGCTTCTCGTGATCTGCGCGGCGCTTGTGGCCCTGCTGGTGAGCGGCTGCTCCGGAGGCAAGTCGACCGGCGCCAGCGCGGACCAGAAGGCGATGCTCGACGCTGTCGGTAAGTTCTATGTCGCCCAGGCCAGCCTCGATCTCGCCGGGATGAAGGCCGCCCTCTACGACCCGCAGGATATCTCCGGGATCGCAACGGCCACCGTTCCGCCGGGTGCGACGAAGGCCGAGGTCGCCGCGAAGCCGGTCGGCGAGACTGTCGTCATCACCATCCCGTCGCAGGAGCTGACGCTCACCGCATCTGTCTCCACGGCATCGGTGAACGCCGTCAAGCTCTCGGACCCGAACGGCCAGTCCATCACGCTGATCATGAAGAAGGACGGCAGCGCCTGGAAGATCGACGTCGCCGAAACCCAGCGGGTCAGCGCGGAGCAGGCGGGCGGAGCTGCAGGGCAGAGCGCGCCGTAGGGACTGCGGGCCGCGACAGCTCGGTTCGGACCGGCTACTCCTCGGAGTTGCGATCCGGGCCGAGTTGCTTTGCCCACTTGATCGCCACGTAGGCAGCGGCGATGCCGACGAAGAGCGACGCTATGCCGATGATGGTCAGCGGATCGTACTTGCCCAAGTCGAGCAGGACGACCTTCCGCGCAAGCGCGATCAGTGCTACGAGAAGCACGATCTCGGCATGGACCTGGTTGTCCTTGAAGTAGACCTCGACCGTCTCGACCAGCTCGACCGCTATGAGCACCGAAAGGAAGACGCCGAAGGCCCCGAGCAGCTCTTGCTCGCTCAGGAGCAGGTCGCCACCGGGAAGCCAGGGCATGGCGAGCGTCAGCGGCAACCAGATCAGCTCGAGCACCGCGATGCCGAGCAGGAAGAACATCATGATGAGCAGGATGCCGGCGATGAACCGCTTGCCCTTCTCGGCCATGACGATCAGGGGATGCTTCTTGCCGTTTGCCGGCTGCTCCACGGGTTCTCCTCCGCGACTCGGTGTACGACACTCCAAACCCGGCGGCGCGTCGCGCGCGCGGTCGCTCTGCCTGGCTGAGTCTATCGCAACCGCAGGTCGGTGGGGACGAACTTCCGGCATCGCGGCTGACTGATATCATCCGAGGGACGCACCGCTGAAGCCCGAGGAGCGAACCCATGTCGAGCGGCACCGCTGAGAACCAGATCGCACAATCGAAGCCGTCGGTCGGCGAGGCCGGCGCCACGGGCGACTGGCGCAGCAAGCATCCGGTCATCGATCCGGCCGGGTGCCTCGCCGCCAAGAAGGGGAGCGAGACCTGCCAGCTCTGCTGGGTCTACTGCCCTGACGCCTGCATCACGCGAGGTGTGCCGCCGTTGATCGAGCTCACCTACTGCAAGGGCTGCGGGATCTGCGCGGTCGAGTGCCCGGGCAACGCGATCGAGATGGTGCCTGAGGGCGAGCATGGAGCCTGCGAGATCATCGCCGCGGAGAGGATCGAGCGATGAGCGCGCGCGAGAGTGCACCCGCCGTCTCCGTCATCACCGGCAACGAGGCTGCCGCCACCGCCGCCAAGCTCGCGCGCGTGCAGGTCATCGCCGCCTACCCGATCACCCCGCAGTCGCCGGTTGTCGAGCAGCTCTCGGCGTGGGTCGAGTCCGGCGAGCTTCCCGCCGAGTTCGTCACCGTCGAGTCCGAGCACTCCGCGCTGACCGTCTGCATCACCGCCTCCACCGTCGGCGCGCGCGTGTTCACCGCCACGAGCGCCAACGGGCTTGCGTACATGACCGAGCAGGTCTGGTGGGCCGCCGGAGCGCGGCTCCCCATCGTGATGTGCGTCGCCAACCGCGCGATGGCCGCCCCGTGGAACGTCCTCAACGACCAGCAGGACTCGATGTCCGTGCGCGACGCCGGCTGGGTCCAGCTCTACTGCCGAGACAACCAGGAGATCCTCGACACCACGCTGCAGGCGTACCGCATCGCCGAGCAGCTCCACGTGCCCGTGATGGTGTGCTACGACGGCTTCCTGCTCTCACACACCGTCATGCCGGTCGAACTCATCGCTGCCGAGACAGCCGACGAGTTCCTGCCTCCGTACACGACGCCGCTGACCGTCGTCGACCCGGACGACCCGCGCAACATCGGCCCGGTCACGATCGCGGACCCGCGCGCCGATGCCGACGGCGTCGTGCGGCCCGGCTACATGGAGATCCGACAGCAGCTGCACGCGGTGCTCTCCGAGGCGCTCGAGGTCATCCCTGCGGTCGACAGCGAGCTCGGGGCGCTCACCGGGCGCGTCTGGGGCGGCCTGACCTGGGAGTACCTGCTCGACGACGCCGAGATGGTGCTCGTGGCGGCCGGATCGCTCGGCATGCAGCTCACGGTTGCGGTCGACCAACTGCGCGCGAGCGGGGTCAAGGCCGGGGTGCTCGGCATCCGGGCGTACCGGCCGTTCCCGGCGGCCGCGCTTCGTGACAAGTTGACAGGGCGCAAGGGCGTGCTCGTCTTCGACAAGGCGGTTTCGTACGGGTACGAGGGCCCCATCTGCACCGACGTGCGTGCGGCGCTCTACGGAGAGCCGGGCGCGCCGGTGGTCTGGGGAGCTGTCTGCGGTCTCGGCGGCCGAGACGTTTCGCCCGAGCAGCTCGCGGACGCGGCGCTCAGGGCTCTCGCGGACGGACATGCCGGCGTGCGGCACCGGCCGACTGACTGGGTCAACCTCAAGCTGACGGGAGGCGCGAAGTGACCCGCATCATCGATCTTCCCGCCCGCGAGTACGTCCTGCCCGGCAACCGTGCCTGCGCCGGCTGCGGTATCGGCATCGGCCTGCGGGCGATCACCAAGGCGCTCGAGGGCCGCATGGTCATGGCCGTGCCGGCGAGCTGCCTCACCGTGCTCGGCGGCATGTACCCGACCGCCTCGGTCGAGGTGCCGTGGGTCAACGTCGCCTTCCCGTCGACGGCCGCAGCGGCCGCCGGACTCGCTGCGGGGCTCCGCGCGACCGGCCGCGACGGCGAGATGACGGTGCTCGCGATGGCGGGCGACGGTGGCACCGGCGACATCGGCATCCAGGCGCTCTCCGGCGCTGCCGAGAGAAACGACGACTTCATCTACCTGTGCTACGACAACGAGGCGTACATGAACACCGGCACGCAGCGCAGCGGGCTCACCCCCGCAGGCGCGCGGACCACCACCACGTGGTCGGGCAAGCGCGAGAACCCCAAGGACCTGCCGCGCATCATGGAAGCGCACGGCATCCCGTACGTCGCTTCGACCTCGGCCGCGTTCCCCGCCGACGTCTACGACAAGGTGGCCAAGGCGCGCGGGATACACGGCCTGCGCTACATCCATATGAACACCCCGTGTCCCAGCGGCTGGAGCTTCGACCCCAAGGACACGGTCGAACTCGGCAAGCTCGCGGTGGACACCGGCCTCGTCGTGCTCTACGAGATCGAGGACGGCGTCTTCCGCCTCACCGGCCGTAGCGCCTCGCTCGCCAAGAGCGGTGCCCGCAAGCCCGTCGCCGACTACGTCGCCACCCAGGGCCGCTTCCGCGGCATGACCGCCGAGACGATCGCCGAGGTCCAGGCGTGGGTCGACAAGCGCTGGGCCGGCTACGTCGCACGCAACGCGACCCCGGCATAGCGCCGGGGTCGCGGAGATCACCCATCATTCATGCCGAGGCGGACCCGTCCGCTACTTCTCGGACTCGACCTCGACCTTGAACGTCTCGGCGGGCGGGGTACCGGTCTCCCATGGGCGGAGGTAGGTCAGACTGAGCGGACCCTTGCCGGTGGCGGTGACCGAGAACGTCAGGGTCTGCTTGCCGCCCGCCCCCACGACGCCGCTCGCCGCCTCTGAGGCGAACTCCGGCTCGCCTTCGGACTTCAGGAACTCAGGCGCCGAGGCGACCGTCCAGGTGAAGCCGGTGCTCGGGTTGCCGTCCAGCACGACTTTGAGCGTCTGACCAGGCGCGACGGTCACGGTCTTGTCGGCGTCAGCCTTGGTCACGACGACCACCGCCGGCTTCTTGCCGGAGGATCCCGAGCCGCTCGCGCCGCCCGTGTCGGCCGGCTTCGTGCAGCCGGAGAGAAGGACAGCCAAGAGCGCTGCGACGGCTACCGCTGCGAGTAGTGCTTTCCAGGCTTGTCGCCCAGATCCCATCATGGCGCCTCCGATCATCAGTTGTGAGAGCATTCGTGTGTGCCGGAACTCCGCCGGCAGTAGCTCCCTAGCGTTGATTCTGCCCGAAGGAGCTTCTGCCCAATAGGGTCCGACAGCGGTTGCGTGCGTGAGCAGATGGGAACAAGTGCCAGTGAGAGGCTCGCAGCCTCGTTGGGCTGCGCGAAGAGAGGAGCCGCCCGCATGACCGATGAGACCACACCTCCCGAGCAGTGGGATCCGGCAGGCCCGGTAGAGCCGGAAGCCCCGGTCCCGTCGGCAGAACCCCCGGCGTCCTTCGCCCCGGACGACTCCGAGCAGGCGTCGGAGGACTCGGCGCGGTCTGCCGAGCCCATGGGGGCGGACTCGCCGGCAGATGCGGAGACGCCTCCGGCCTCTCCGCAGCCCGAGGATCCGTTTGCGGCTGCCGAGCCGCAGCCGGCCGAGCCTGAGCCGGTCGCTCCTGAGCCGGTGCCGGTGGCCGCGCCACCCGCGACGTCCGCGCTCGGCCCGACGATCGCTTCGGGTTCCCGCGTCGTGGTCATGGTGTCTCGCGGCCCGTCGCCGATGCCTCCGTCGGCCTTCGTGACGGTGCCCGAGGTCGTGGGTATGGCTCAGGGCGACGCCTTGGCCAAGCTGCAGGAGTCGGGACTCCCGTCACAGGTCTTCAACGACTACAACGATCGGCTGCCCCGCGGCCAAGTGATGGGGCAGCTGCCCGACCAAGGGATGAGCGTTCCCGCGGGCGCCGAGTCGGTGCTGATGGTCTCGAGCGGCCCCGCCGCCGCGCCCACCGTAGCGACTTCGCTTCCCAACGTCGTGGGATTCCCGGAGTCGGATGCCGTCTTCCGGATGCAGTCGGCCGGCCTCTCACCTCAGCTCGTACGGGAGTACAGTCCCAACGTCCCCGACGGCATCGTCATCGCTCAGCTGCCCAACACGTCCTCGCTGATCGAGATGCCCAAGAGGCGTTCGCTCGCCTGGCTCTGGATCGTCCTCGCAGTGCTCGTGGTAGCCGCTCTGGCGGTCGGCGCCTACCTCTACCTGAACCGTACCGGCGTCGTTCCCGCCGTGGTCGGTCTGACGCAGGCCGACGCGACAACCTCAATCACGGCCGCTGGATTCAAGGTCGGCAGCGTGGGCACGACGCAGACGCTGAAGGCCTCAGAAGTCGGCAAGGTCATCTCGCAGTCGCCGACCGCCAACACCGAAGCGAAGATGAACGCGGGCATCGACATCATCGTCTCCGGAGGCCAACAACTCCTCGAAGTTCCGACGGTCGTCGGCAAGACACAGTCGGAGGCCGAGAAGGCACTCAAGGACGTCGGACTGACCGCTTCGGTCACCAAGGGCTTCAGCAGCACGGTGGTCAAGGGCGTCGTGATATCGCAGGCGCCGTCGGCCGGACAGAAGGTGCCGATCGAGACCAGCGTAGGCATCGTCGTCTCCGAGGGCGCACAGAACGTGTCCGTCCCAGGGCTCTCCGGACAGTCCCAGAGCCAAGCGACGACCACGCTCAAGTCGCTCGGGCTCGGCACGCAGGTGGTGACCAACTACAGTACGTCCGGGGTCGCAAAGGGCCAGGTTGCTGACCAGTTCCCCTCTGCAGGTACGTCCGTGCCCCCGGGCACGATCGTGGGTCTCGTGGTGTCGGGAGGTCCTATCCCATCGGGCAACTCGACCGCCACCGTGAGCGTTACCAGCGTGGTGGACAAGACCTCAAGCTCTGCTGAGACCGCGATCAAGAATCAGGGGCTCAAGCCGGTGGCCGTGCAGTGGAGTGGGACCGGCCAGCCGCCCAACCAAGTCGTCGGACAGACCCCCGACTCAGGCGCCGTCGTGCCGAAGAACTCGTCGGTCCTGATCTTCGTGTCGAACGGCAAGTAGACATTGAGGCTGACAGGTAGCGCTTTCGGGGCGCGGCCCATGCGGGTCGCGCCCCTCCCTCGTGAAGCACCGAGTAGCGCGATCTTCTCCTTGACCGTCCCGCGGGCGCGCGGGTATCCTCACTAGGCGTTGCGCACGGCCAGGTAGCTCAGTTGGTAGAGCAGGGGACTGAAAATCCCCGTGTCGGCGGTTCAAGTCCGTCTCTGGCCACCAGAGAATCCGAAGAAAGCCTCGCCTTCCGGCGGGGCTTTCTTGCTGTCCGGGCTGCAACCTCAGCTTCTGCACCCGTCTGCCGTTCGTGACTCGGCCACGGCACCCTGCCAGCCTGTGCGCCATTCTTCTGACGGCCCGAGTCAGGACCCCACTCGAGACTGCGCAGTGTCAGAATCCAAGTCACTGAAGTCGAACTGCAGGGAGGCGTACCCAGATGGCCCGGGGATCCAGCGAGCTCAAGAGCACCGGATACGAGATCTTCATCGGAATGTTGTCGCTCCTATCGATCTTCAACCTCGTGTTGATCTACGCGTTCCTCAAGGATGGGGGGCTGCAGGACATCCTCCAGGTGATGAACGCCGTACTGAGCGGCATCTTCTTGGGGGACTTCACCTACAGAATCTTGACGGCCAGCTCGAAATCCGGCTACTTCTTCCGACAGTACGGGTGGGCCGATTTGGTCGCGAGCGTGCCGCTTCCACAGCTCAAGGTGCTCCGCGTCTTCCGGCTCTTTCGGGTCTATCGACTCATGCGCGATATCGGCCCGAAGAACATCTTCAACAGCTTGGTCAAGGATCGCGCCGGCAGCGCGCTCTACACCCTGTTGATGGCGGGCATTCTCGTACTGCAGTTCGGCAGCCTGGCGATGCTCCGCATCGAGCAGTACGCGACCGGCGCCAACATCACGAGCGCATCCGACGCGCTGTGGTACACGATCGTCACGATCTCGACGGTCGGCTACGGCGACCAGTACCCCGTCACGAACGCCGGTCGGGAGGTGGGTGCTCTCATCATCGTGGTCGGCGTCGGCATCTTCGGCACCTTCACCGGCTACCTTGCGAACTTCTTCCTCTCCCCGACGAGTCAAGAGACGGCCTCTGCGCAGGGAGCCGTCGATCCGCAGCCAAGCTAGCCGGTCGCATGTCTCCATAACTCGGCACAAGGCTGAGTTTGGCGACATCGGGCAGTGCAGTTTGGGCCGGGAATCCGAGAGCCGACGGAAGTTCGCGCTCGAGGATTCCATCACTCGGACGAGTCCGATACCATCGGGACCAAGGCGCTCGCCCAGTCGGCTACGATGCGTCACATGAGGGGGAAGCATGATGGTCAGGAAGCTGGGCGCCGAGTTCATCGGCACGTTCATCTTGGTCTTCGCCGGGTGCGGCACGGCTGTCCTCGCGGCGGGTGGCGACGAGAAGAACATCGGTGTCGGCTGGCTCGGCGTGGCTATCGCGTTCGGCCTGACCGTCGTGGTCGGTGCCTATGCGCTGGCTGCAATCTCAGGTGCTCACTTCAACCCCGCGGTTACGCTGGGTCTTTGGGCCGGCAGGCGGTTCGAGGCGAAGGGGATTCTCCCCTATATCGCAGTACAGGTTGTTGCTGCCATCGCTGCCGCGGGGGTGCTTCTGCTCATAGCGCGCGAGCGCCCGGGCTTCTCGCTCGACGGCGGGTTCGCCTCCAACGGCTACGGCGCACACTCGCCCGGCAACTACGGGATCACAGCTGCGATACTCGTCGAGTTCGTCCTCACATTCATCTTCATCTTCGTGATCATGGGGAGTACGGACGAGCGCGCGCCAAAGGGGTTCGCCCCTCTGGCGATCGGACTGTGCCTCACCCTTGTGCACCTCGTAGGCATCCCGGTGACGAACATGTCCGTGAACCCCGCGCGGAGCATCGGCCCGGCCGTGTTCGTAGGGGGATGGGCGATCCAGCAGCTCTGGCTGTTCATCCTGGTCCCCGTCCTGGGAGGGATCGCTGCCGGTCTCGCCTACCGGTTCCTGCTTGGGGAGGGTCCGAAGGACGATTTGGGCGCCGCCTGATCAGGTTCCTTCCGAGAGAGGCCGAGCCGCACGGATCTGGAACCGACCCCTCCCGGTTGGCCGAGCAGGTCGCCGCCGATTCGCGAGTTGTGTCGCCCACTCACTGCAGTCGCATCCTCGTTGCTTAACATGCCTGGCGCAACGATGCATACTTGGGTACGCGGCGGCGCATTTGTACGCTCTCGCAGGTTGAGGAATCGGGGAATCGGTCTTGGTGGTGCGATCCTCCAAAGACAAGCAACGTCCGCTCTCGCAACGTTTGGGGACGCTGCTACCGCGTAACTCCATCCGCAGGGTCGCGGTCATCTTGCAGGCACGCCGACCAGTATGGCGAGCGCTGATGACCGCGGCCTCGGACTAGAGCCGCTCCTCGGCCTCATCATCGGTCGGACCCGCCGTCGCTGTGCGCCCACCTAGCAGTAGCTGGGCCGACGCTGGGAAGATCACCGCTGAGAGCACCCCGGCGAGCACCAGGGCCGACCCTGTCACCGGCCGGATGCGGCCGATCTCCTCGCCGACGGTCACGGCGACCACGATGAACGACAGGTTCGTCGCCTGCAGCAGGGCGGCGGCGAGGGTTTCTCGGCGGGTGAGATGAGTGCGGTAGAGCAGTGCCGGCAAACCTCGGATGAGCAGGAGCATCACGAACAGGAGCGCGACACGACCGACCGCTGACGGCGAGTCGATCGAGGAGAGGTCGAGCTTCATGCCGCTCGTGATGAAGAACGCCGGCACGAAGAACCCGAATCCCATGGCCTCGAGCTTGCGCCGGAACGGCCTCTCGAACTTGTCGCCCCGGATGATGATTGCCAGCACGGCTCCCGCGAGGAAGGTACCCAGGATCGACTCGAAGCCGAACTGGCTCGCCACGACCGCCGAGCCGAGCAGGATCATCACGGCGAATCGCACGCGCACCTGCGATGAGGTGTCGTCGAGGCGTGACGTCACCGCGCGGCCCGGTTCCCATTTCCATGCCCGCGACAGTCCGGTGAGCAGCAGTACCGCGAGGACGGCGAGCACGGCCAGGCGCAGCGCCTCGACCATGGACGAGGTCCCTGCTCCTGAATAGAACACGCCGAGCAGGGCGATGGTCGCGAACTCGGCGACGGTGGCGCCGGCCACCGTGAACCTTCCGGTGGGGGAGTCGAGCTGACCGGTGTCCCGCAGCACCGGGATGATGATGCCGACCGACGTGGCCGCAAGCGCGATCGCGATGAGGAGCGGTGTCAGAACGATGTTGGCCAGTCCCAGCGGAATCGCGAGCGCAACCGCGATCGCGAACGAGAGGATGAACCCGATCGACCCCAGCTTGAGAGGCGCACCGCGCAAGGCGCCGAGATCGATCTCCATCCCCGCGAGGAAGAGCAGGAACGCCACGCCGATGGTGGCGATGATCGTGACGACCGGTCCGGGCCGGATCCATCCCAGCACTGCCGGGCCGAACACGTAGCCGGCCAGAAGCTCCAGGACGATCGAGGGGATGCGCAATCTCGGGAAGAACCCCAGCGTGAAGGGGACGAGGAAGGCGATGACGGCCACGCCCAGCAGGTTGAAGAGCGAGATCTTGTCCACCAGCGTGGCCCTCCCGGTGCCAGAGCGCGCCGGATCAGCGCGGGCAGGTTGGCACCAATCTACCCGAGATCGGCTCTCAGTGGGACGGATCGGTCCGCTACGACGCCCCCTCACCAGCGTTCGGTTGCCGGCGGGCACATACTATGGTGCGGTGATTGCACAACACCGTGCGTGATAAGGTCTTTGAGGGCCGCCACGCTGCAGCGCGGTCCTTTGTCGTGCCATCCGTGGAGGCGGTGTGAGTCGTACGGTGCGCCAGAGTCTGAAGTTGATAGCGCCGGTACTCGTCTTTGCGGGCGTCTTCTCGGCACTGTGCCTGGGCTCTGCGTGGGCTCTGCCGGCGACGACCTCTGCCACCATCGAAGCCAAGACCGCACAGCAGAAGGCCGCCCAAGCCGAGCTCGAAGCCAAACAGCTCGAAGTCGACGCCAAAGTCGCCGAGTACATGGCCATTGGCCGTCAACTCGAGCGCACGCGCGCGGAGGTTTCGGAACTCGCCACCCAGCTTGCGGCGGGAGAACTCAAGTTGGTCAAGGCGCGCAGCGCGCTCACCTCGCGGGCGGTGGAGATCTATCGGGCTCCCCAGATGGGGATCGTCGAGATATTCATCGGCACGAACTCGCTTCAGGATCTCTTCGCACGCGCCCGCTACCTCGCCATCATCAGCGATCACGATGCGCGGCTCATGCGCGACTACCGGCTCACGCAGTCGGAGAACCTGTTCCTGCAGCAGGGGCTGGCCGATCGCGAGACCAACCTCGCCATGCTCCAGGACCAGGCTGACGACCAGCGCAAACAGATCTTGGCGGATATGGCCGCCCTGGAGGCGCAGACCAGGGTGCTGGGTGCCGACGTGACTCGCCTGGTGGCCGAGGCCGCCGCTCCCGCATTGCCCACAGGGGGCACCCCCAGCGGCAAGTTCCAGCGAGAGACCGTCATCTCGCAGAACAACTTCCGCGCACCGAACTCCATGAGCGCGGCCGGTATCCAGAAGTTCCTGGAGTCGCAGCCGGGCGCGCTCAAGAGCTATGTCGGTCCCGATCACAACGGGGTGCGGAAGACCGCTGCCGAGATGATCGCCGACGCGTCGGTCAACTTCAACGTCAGCCCCAAGGTCATCCTCGCGACGCTCCAGAAGGAGCAGTCGCTGCTGAGCGCGAAGAGCCCGACGCAGAGCCAGTACAACGGCGCCATGGGCGCGGGGATGCCGGACTCGGGGAAGAACAACTCGAGCATGCAGGGGTTCGGCAACCAGATCTGGTGGGGCGCCCAGAAGCAGAACAAGAACGCGCTGGACTGGCGTCAGGGTGCGTCCGAAGCGGTCGACGGCACCAAGGTGTACCCGACCAACGAGGGCACCTTCGCGCAGTACCGCTACACCCCGCATTTCTCGGGTGTGATGTCGTTCTGGATGATCTACTGGCGCTACTTCGGCGACCCGCTCGCCTAGGCGCCGCGCTACGTCCCTGGTCGGCTAGAGGTACTGCCACACGTCGTCGACGCCGGCCTCGGCTGCCGGAATGCACTCGGCGATCGAGCACAGGGCGGCGCCGGTCTGCGTGTCCACGAGTCGCAGATCGAGAACCTCGGGCGTCTCGTTCCACCGGCCGCGGGAATCGGCGAGCAGCTTGACGCGCGGGTGCAGCAGGTCGTCGTTGTTGACGCGGTACACGACGGCCGTCGAACCGTCGTCGAGCGTGACCACGGCCCCCATGGGATAGATGCCGAGCATCGCGACCAGCTGCTTGGTGACGCCGGGGTCGTAGGCCTTCTCGCGCCCCTGCATCAGAACGGCGAGCGCCTTGTCGGGCCGGATCTCTCGGCGGAAGGGCCGGTTGGTGGTCATGGCGTCGTAGGCATCGCACACCGCGACGATCTTGGAGAAGAGGTGCTGCTCGGTGCCGCTGGAGTCGGGATAGCCCATCAGGTCGTGGCGCTGGTGGTGCTCGTAGGCGACCACCATGGGCATCTTGTCACTGATCTGCAGCCGCTTCAGGAGGTCGGCGCCTTCCTCGGAATGCTGTTTGACGAGCGCCCACTCCTCGGCGGTCAGCGGGCCGGACTTGAGGAGCACGTCCTCGGGAACGCGCACCTTGCCGATGTCGTAGAGCAGCGCCGCCAGCCCGAGCGAGCGCAGTTCGTCCTGGTCGAGCCCGAGCGCGGTGCCCAGCGAGATCGACAGGATGCACACGTTGATCGAGTGGTTGAGGGTGTAGTCGTCGTGGCCCTTGATGGCCGTCAGGCCCAGGACGGCCGCGGGATCCTGGAGCAGGTTGTCCAGCATCGACTCCACGACGGACTGCAGCCGTCCCACCTCGAGCACGCGCCCGAGTTTGGCCTGCGACTCGATGTCGCGCATCGCGCCCATGCCGGCGTCGTAGCTCTCGCGAGCGCGGGCCCGGACTTCGCGGTTGTGCTCGTCGTCGCCGCTGCCTTCGAGTGTGGTGGTCTCGGCGATCGTGATCCCGCGCACGTCACGGGACTGGAGGAACTCGTGGGCGGCGTCGATCCCGGTGACCCCGGAGTCGCCGAGAAGGTCGATCAGCGCCGCGCCTTCCTCGGCGGTCATCGAGGAGTAGAACGTCACGGCCGAGATCCCGTTGCCGAGCAGCTCGTCGATCAGCTTGCGGTAGGTGACGCTCTCCTCGGGGAACACCTGGTTCTCGACGAACAGGGTGCCCTTGTAGATGTTGACGGTCACGTCCTCGAATCCGAACGTCGCCAGGGCGCGGACTGCGCTGACAAGCTCGCCGAGCGACTGCGCGACGAGCGGGTGCGTGATGGGGTAGAGGGCCGCGTTGGTGTCGGCCACAGCCAGGCTCCGGACCAGTTCCCGGGCGCGTTCGAGCTTCTCGGGCGTGGCGAACGGCGCCTGGACGGCGACGAATTTCAGCTCGGCGCCGAGTTCGTCGGGGCCGGCCAGCGGTCCCTCGTTCTCCGGGCGGTACGGGGTGTCCGTCACGGTGTGTCAGCTCCTTCAGGTCGGTCGGTGGCTCGTATGTGCCTCAGCGCGACGCGCGCCTGCGCACGGAGCTCCCTGCTCTTTCGGCCCCAAGCGAACGAGCGGTCGGCGGTCCGGTGCAATGCGCGTTCCGCCTCGGGCGTGCCGATACGTTCGAGCGCTCGGATGACTTCCTTCTTCGTCTCGTGCGTGCGCTGGAGCACGTTGAGGTCCTCGAGCGCGCGCGTGAGCTGGTGTATCGCCGGAGCCGCCCTGACGCGGCCTATCTCGCGCACGGCGAAACGCTGGGTCTCCGGCTCGGGGTGCCCCAGCGCACGGATCAGCGCGTTGGCCGCCTCGGGCTCGGGCGTCTCGGCAAGCGCACTGATCGCCGCGAAGCGCACGCTCTCGTCCAGGTGGCCGAGGGCCTGCCCCATCACCGGCACGACCCGCCGGTCGCCCAGCAGCGTGAGCGTGCGCACGATCGCGATCGCATGCGTAGGCTGCTCGGTGCGAAGCCGGGTGCGCGCGACGCCCAGGACCGGCTCGCTCATGGCGCGCAGCACCGGCCGCAGCAGATCGCGCGTGTGGTCGGCGCCGCGTGATGTACGCGTCGAGGAGCACTTCGGCGCCCTTCGGCCCCGCCGCCGCAAGGATCTCGCCCGCGATCGCCGCATCGCCCTCGCTGTCGATGGCCGAGCACATGTAGGCGAGCGTCTCCGGCTCCGAGAGCGTTGCTTTCGCCGAGGCGACAGCGTCGAGAAGGCCCGGCCACAGAGCCAGTTCGTCGAGGCGCCTGAGTGCCTCACGAACCTGGGGGAACGCGCCGTCACGGACGGCCTGCGGCAGCGAGTCGCCGATCGCAGACACCGTCTCGGCGTCAGCGTGTTTGCGTGAGACGGCGACCGCGGTCGCCAGCGCCCGGCTTGCCGACAGCGAGGGTGAGGCCACGGCGACCTGGCGGTTGAGGTCTCCGACGTCATCGGGCTCAGCCATGAGACGCGCGAGTTCCAGCGCGGGAGGCGGTTCGGTTCCCGAGGCGGCAGCCGCGCCCTGCGACTCGCCGGGGCCCGGGGCGAGCATCTCGGCCAGAAGGTGCGCTGTCTCGGGCGGGAGTTGCAGCGCGCCTGCGATACGACGCGGGTCGGTGCCCGCTTGCAGGGCAACGAGCTTGAGCAGCCGTGCGAGCGCGGCCGGCTTCATGCTCGCGATGATGCCGAGCATGCCCTCCATGCGACGGCCGTTGCTGTCGGCCTTGAGCGAGAGTCCGAGCACGCGCATCCGTGTCGGCTCGTCGAGTCGCATCAGCGCCGCCGAGACGCGCTCCACCGCGACCTCACGGGTCGCGGCCTCCATCCTCGAGATCGCCGTGGCCACGTCGTCGTCGCCCGGTCCTGTCGCCTGCGCCCACCGCTCGGCCGACTTCTCGAGTTCCTGAGCGATGTCGTCGAGCGGTGCCGCCATGAGGTCGACGCCGAGCAGCCCCTCCTCCTCGGAAGCGCGAAGCGAAACCTCGACGACGGCGATGTGCGCGACGTGCGACGCGGCGAGCAGAGCGCGGGCTCCGCCGCGGGCGCGGACCGCTGCGGGATCGGCGTTCGCCACCGCGACGAAGGCGGCGGCCTCGGGTTCGGTCAGCCCGGGGGCGATCAGGAGCTGGCCGACCTGAAGCGCGTGGAGTGACTTCGCGAGCGCAGCGACCTGGCTGTTGCCCGCGGCGATCTCGTGCTCGCCTATCTCGAACCCCTCGGAGTTCACGCTGTAGCGTAGGGGGCCCTGCGACCCGACTACCGCGTTGGCACGCGTTGTGAAGGTGGCGACCGCCTCGGCGGGGAGCGCGGACGCCGCAGGGTAGAGGCGCGCGGCGCCGGCAGCGGTGGCGAGCAGCCGCAGGGCCTCCTCGGCACGGGGGTACTCTTGTGTCGCGCTCACCATCGCCTCCCCTCAGGGTTCGTCCGCTCCACCTCTATCGGCGTTTCGTCGCCCACGCAACAGTTCGCCGACTTCACGATTGTGACACTGGTCACAGGGATTGTGGATTCGTGGTTCACTTATAGCTGTCCTCCACGAGGCGGTTCGACGATACAGGTGGCACCGGCGATGTACGGTAGCCACGCCGCGTCGAGAAACCGGAGACCGGGTGGCACTGCGGACTGAACAGTACTATCGGAAGGTCGCTGAGGAAGCGCTCGCTGCCGTCGGCTGTATCGAGCCGCCCGTGCCCATCGCCGAGATCGTGGCGTCGCTCTGCATCCCCGTGCGAGAGGTCAACCTCCCCGCCTTCTTCACCGCCGCCACCATCTACGAGGACGGGCTGCCGGTCATGGTCGTCAACCACGCGCGGCCCGAGATCGAGTGCCGCCGCGCGCTCGCGCACATGACCGGCCACGTGCTGCTGGCACTCGCCGACTCGGCCGACTCCTATCCGCGCGCCGACGGCGATCACCGGGAGGCCGATCTGGTGGCGCGCGACCTGATGATGCCGACGAACATGGTGCTCGAGCAGGCCCGGACCTGGTTCAACGACTACCGCTATCTCTCCCGGCTGTTCGGCGTGACCGAGGGAACGATGCTCGAGCGCATGCGCGAGCTGGGACTCGTGCGCAACCAGAACGGCGCGGTCTGGGACTTCTAGTGGTGAACGATGATGTGGGCCGCGATGCTTCGCTGCCGTCTGGGAGTGTCCGCGCGCTGGTATAGACTGAGATGAGCCCGCAGCGCGGGCGTTCAATCACCACACCAGGACTGATTCGGGGGAGGCTTTCACGTTGCGCAGCAGCTACGCGGTCGGCGTCGATGTCGGCGGTACTCGCATCGCGGTGGGACTGGTCGAGCGCAAGGGCCGGGTCGTGAAGGATGCGAAACGCCTCACGCCCAAGACCGGCCCCTTCGCCGTGGTCGACACCATCATCGACCTGGTCGAGGAGGTCAGTGCCGGGGCGCACCAATCCGAGATCGCCGGCATCGGCATCGGCGTACCCGCCCAGGTCGACTTCCTGAGGCAGTCGGTCGAGTTCTGCACCAACCTGCCGCTCGCCGGCGTGGACGTGCGGTCCCTCGTGATGTCGCGCTCCAAGCTCGATGTCACCATCGACAACGACGGGCATATGGCGGCGCTCGGGGAGTCGCGCTACGGCGCGGCGAAGGGCGCGAAGGACTTCCTGATGATCACCGTCGGCACCGGCGTGGGGGGCGGCATCTTCCTCAACGGCGCACCGTACCGTGGAAGCCGCGGTCTGGGCGGGGAGATCGGCCACATGGTCGTGAAGCTCGACGGCGATCCCTGCCCGTGCGGCGGAACCGGTCACCTTGAGGCGTACGTGAGCCGTCCGGCGATAGCCGCACGTGGTCGCCAGGCCGCGGCCCAGTACAGCGGTCGCGAGATCCTCGCTACCGCCGGAGGCAGCCTGGAGGCGATCACCGCGGAGAGCGTGCTGATCGCAGCCGGTGCCGGCGATGACGCCGCGCGCGAGATACTGCTCGGGTGCGGGGAGACGCTCGGCCGTGCGCTGGTCGGCCTGGTCAACATCTTCAACCCCAAACTCATCGTCATAGGCGGCGGGATCGGCGAGGTCGCGGACTTCATGGTGGAACGTGCGGCCGAGGTCATGCGCAGTGAGGCGCTGGCCGGCCGTCGCGACGTCTCGGTCGTCCAGGCGGTACTCGGCAACGACGCCGGGATTCTGGGTGCGGCGGCACTCGCATTCGACGAATACGATGCGCACGAGGGGATGCACTGATGAGCGAGAAAGCGGTGGTCTGGTTCGCACCGATGCGCAGCGTCAAGAAGGTCTCGCTGGTCAAGCGAGCCGGAACGCTGCTCGACAAGGCGGGGCTCGCCGACGCGGTGGGCAAGGACGACCTGGTCGCGGTCAAGCTCCACTTCGGCGAGGAGGGCAATACCGGTTTCGTGCAGCCCGTCTTCCTGCGGGAGGTCGTGGCGCGCGTCAAGGCGTGCGGCGGCAAGCCGTTCCTCACGGACGCCAACACGCTCTACCGGGGCCAGCGCTCCAACTCGGTCGACCACCTCGCCTGCGCCATCCACAACGGGTTCGGCTACGCGACGGTCGACGCGCCTCTGGTGATCGCCGACGGGCTTGATGGTCGCGAGGCCGCCGACGTCGCGATCGAGGGCTTCAGGCACTTCGAGAGCGTGCGGATCGGCTCGGCGGCCGTGCACGCGGATGCCATGGTCGCCGTCACGCACGTCAAGGGGCATGAGGCCACCGGCTTCGGCGGCGCGATCAAGAACGTCGGCATGGGGCTGGGCTGCCGCAGCGCCAAGCAGCGCATGCACGCGGACTTCACGCCCGAGGTCACCGCTGAGACGTGCACCGCGTGCGCGCGCTGCGTGAAGTGGTGCCCGGTCAACGCGATCGTCATCAACGAGGATCGCATCGCTCAGGTCGACTACGAGACCTGCTACGGCTGCGGCGAGTGCGTCGCGAGCTGCCCGTACGGCGCGATCGCCGTGTGCTGGAAGACGACTCCGGAGGCGCTGCAGGAGAAGATCGTCGAACACGTCGCCGGCGCGGTCGCGGGCAAAGAGGGCAAGGTCGTCTACCTCTCCTTCATCACGAACGTCTCGCCGGACTGCGACTGCTGGAACTTCTCGGACGCGCCCGTTGTCGCCGACATCGGCGTGCTTGCCTCGACCGACATAGTCGCCATCGACCAGGCCGCCTACGACATGGTGGTTGCGGCGACGGGGCTTCCCGGAGGCCGCGGCGAGAACATGGCCAGCGGCGCCGACAAGTTCGCCGACATCACCGGCGTCGACGGCACCATCGCGATGCGCTACGCCGAGGAGATGGGTCTCGGCACGCGTGACTACGAGCTCAGGCAGCTCGACTAGCCGTCGCTCGGAAAGGGAGCGCGTGGAGTACGGGCGGATCCTGCGCGGCGCATGGACGATCTCGGCTCGAACCAGGGCGCTGTGGTGGCTCGGAGCCATCGCCGCAGCCCAAGTCGCGGTGTACTCGGTCGTGGTCGCCGGACTCACGGCGCCCCTGTCGGTGCTGCCGGGGTTCGCCTCGACGATCGCGTCGATCGAGGCGGGCACCTCCTCAGGGCTCGACTCCGCGCGCGCGCAGCCGCTCTTCACCGCCGCTGAGTGGCTCGGCGCTCACCTCGACGCGGTCGTGATCGGTGCGATCGCGGTGTTCTCGGCGTGGCTGGTGCTCGGCGTGCTCGACGTCGCCGCGCAGGTCGGGATCGTGACCCAGGTCGACGCCGTCGCCGAGGGCCGCTCGGCCTCGCTGGCCACCGGCCTGCGGGACGGGTTCCGGCTGTGGTGGCGGGCGGTCGCGCTGCTCGCGCTGGCGGCGCTGCCGACGCTGGTGTACCTGCTCGTGATGGCGCTTGTGGTGCTCTTCGCCGTAACGATCCCGCTCTACCTCGGGCAGCCGCCTCATGCCGGCGCCGCGCTCGTGTCGAACCTCGTGCTCGCACCGCTGTCCGGCGTCGTTTCGCTCGTCAGCGTGCCGCTCGTCGTCCTCGTCCAGCTCGCGATGCGCTTCGCCGTCATCGATGACTCCGCGTGGCGCCCCGCGTTCGGTGCTGCGTGGCGCCTCGCGAAGGCCAACCTCGCCGAGATCGCCGTCACCTATGTGCTCCTCATGCTTGTCACCCTTCTTGCGGTGGTCGCGTTCGCGGCGGTCGTCGCGGCAGCCGCCGCGGTCGTCGGGGCGCTGCTCCTTGGAATCGGACTCGCCGTCACCGCCGGAGACACGCTTGCGGCCGGGCGCGCTGCGCTGTGGGGGGCCGGCGGATTCGCCGCGCTCTTGCTCCTTGCGTTTCAGGCTGTCATGTTCGTATGGCAGTCCTCGGTGTGGACGCTCTTCTGGCGCGACCGGACCGGACGCGGCCCGCGCTCTGATGCCGGCGAGCGTGAACGCGCAGCTTCAGGGAGGCACCACCGCTCCAACGACCGAAGGGAACCTCTGATGGGCTTCGGAGACATCATCAAGCGGGCATGGACCATCACCTGGCGCTACCGCGCGCTGTGGGTGCTCGGGCTCTTCGCGGGGGTCACCGGGGCGAGCGGCGGCGGAGGCGGGGGTGGCAGGGGCAACTACAACTTCGGCTCGCTGGGACAGAACTCAGGCTCGGGGGCGGGCCGCCTCGGCTCGGGCCTTGATGGCGCCGCCTTCCTGCGCGTCCTCGAGAAACTCCTGCCGGTCATCATCGTCGCGACCCTGGGGCTCATCATCATCGGGATCGTGTGGTGGATTCTCAGCGTGGCCGCGCGCGGGGGGCTGGTCTTTGCGGTCAACGAGATCGAAGAGGGCCGGACGATGTCGCTCGGCGGTGCCTGGAATGCCGGCTTCGCGCGCTTCTGGAGCATCTTCGGACTGTCACTGCTGCTGGCGCTGCCGGTCGTCGCGCTCTCCGTGATCATGGTCCTGCTGATCGCGGTGCCGTTCGCCATCACGCTGGCGAGTGGCGGCGAGCCGGGTGCGGCGGCGATCGTCCCGATGTGCGGGACACTGGCCATAGGTGTCCCGCTGCTCCTCGTGTTGTCGATCGTTCTCGGGCTCCTGCATTCACTCGCGCTGCGCTACGTGATGCTCATGCACCAGGGGGCGGTTCAGGCGATCGGTGAGTCGTGGCGCGCCTTCCGCACCCGGTTCAAGGACACGGCTCTGATGTGGCTGATCGGCCTGGGGCTCAACGTGGCTGCCGGCGTGGTACTCGCGATTCCGGTCGTCATCATCACGGTGGCAATCGTCATACCGGCCGTCCTTCTCGCCGTGTCCGGTAACTGGGCGGCCTTCGCGGCGGTCGTGGCCGTCTCCGTGCTCCTTCTCATGGTCATCTCGTTCGCCTACACCGCGATCTGGGGGACGTTCAGTTCGGCGCTGTGGACGGTGTTCTTCCGAAGGTTCACGGGCATGGAGGTGCTGCCCGCGGCATCTGAGCCGATCCCCTCGACGCCGCCTGCGCCCGTCGAGCCGGTGCCGCTCGCGCCAGCGCCGCCTCCCCCTCTGCCGCCGCAGCCGGTCTCGGCTGCACCGGTGCCCATCCCGTGAGTGGGCGCCTGGTCGTCTGCGCGACGCCGATCGGCAATCTCGGCGACGTGACGTTGCGCGTGCTTGACGCCCTGCGCGAAGCCGACACCGTCGCTGCCGAGGATACCCGCGTGACCCGCAAGCTGCTCGCGCGCTACGAGATCGCGACACGGATGGAGCGCTGCGACGAGCACACCGTCGAGCGGCAGGCACCCGCTCTCGTCGAGCGCATGGCCGGCGGGGAAGTCATCGCGCTCGTCTCCGACGCCGGCACGCCCGGCGTGTCCGATCCCGGCGCCCGCCTGGTCGACGCCTGTCTCGCAGCCGGCGTCGCCGTCGAGGTGCTGCCGGGGGCGAGCGCGATCCTGGCCGCGCTCGTAGCGAGCGGACTACCGACCCACGCCTTCTACTTCGGGGGGTTCCTGCCGCGCAAGGCGGGGGAGCGCACACGCGCTGTCGGCCTGCTCGCCGAGCTCGACGCCACGCTGATCTTCTACGAGTCGCCGCACCGCTCGGCTGCGACGCTCACGGCTCTGGCAGGGCTGCTCCCCGGGCGTGACGCGGCACTCGCGCGCGAACTGACCAAGTTGCACGAGGAGGTGCTCCGCGCACCGATCGAGGAGCTCGCCCAGCTGGTCTCGGCGCGGGAGAAGCTCAAGGGCGAAGTCGTCCTGTTGATCGGACCGCCTCGCGCGCGCGAGCGCGCGCACGCGAACGAAGATGAGGTGCGGGCGGCGCGTCGAGGCCCGCGTCGCGCTGGGCGAGAGCCGGAGCGCAGCGGTCAGGCAGGTCGCCAAGGAACTGGGCGTGCCGCGCGCCGAGGTCTACGGCTTCGCCCACAAGCCGTCCTAGCGGGGCGGAGAGCCGAGCGGGTCAGGTCTTCTTGATGGCGGCCACGCAACTGGCGCACACGGCGCGGCCCTTGACCTCGATCGTCTCGGACTTCGCGTCACCACACACCGCGCACGCGTCCTTGTGCTTGGTGAGGATGATGTTCTCGCCGTCGACGAAGATCGAGATGGGGTCCTTGACGTGGATGCCCAGAGTGCGGCGCAGTTCCATGGGGATGACGATCCGGCCCAAGTCGTCCACGTGGCGTACGATTCCTGTGTCGCGCATGCGGAGCCGCCCTTCGCGAAGTCGCCGACGCCTACTGTCGTGCCGGAACGGTTAGAATCTAGCCCTGAGAGCGGCATGGTGCCGCACGTCCCTGCCAATATATCCCACGACTACGGAGTGCCGAAACACGATGAGTCGACAGTCGTTCTACCTCACCACACCCATCTACTACGTCAACGCGGTCCCTCACCTGGGTACCGCCTACACCACGATCGCCGCGGACGCCCTCGCGCGCTATCGGCGGCTGCGCGGCGACGACGTGTTCTTCCTCACCGGCCTCGACGAGCACGGCCAGAAGGTCGAGCAGGCCGCACAGGCACAACGGCGTCACTCCGCAGGAGTGGGCGGACCGCATGGCGACCCAGTTCATCTCGGCGTGGAAGATGCTCGACATCTCCAACGACGACTTCGTGCGTACGACCGAGCCGCGGCACGAACGTGGCGTCCAGGCGTTTCTCAAGACGCTTTGGGACCGCGGAGACATCTACAAGGGGCTCTACGAGGGATGGTACTGCGTCCCGTGCGAGACCTACTACACGGAGGAGCAGGTCGCCGAGGGCCGCACCTGTCCGTCGTGCGGTCGCGAGGTCGAGTACGTGCGCGAGGAGAACTACTTCTTCAAGCTCTCGGCGTACCAGGACGAACTGCTCGCCTACTACGAGGCCAACCCGCGATTCATCCAGCCCGACACCCGCCGCAACGAGGTGCTCTCGTTCGTGAAGGGGGGGCTGCGCGACCTCTCCATCTCGCGCGCCAACGTGAAGTGGGGGATCCCGCTTCCGTTCGACGAGGCGCAGTCGGTGTACGTGTGGTTCGACGCGCTCATCAACTACATCACGGCGATCGGCTACGGCGATCCCGAGCGAGGCCGAGAACTTCGCGAAGCGGTGGCCTGCGCAGTTCCACTTCGTGGGCAAGGACATCATCCGGTTCCACTGCGTGATCTGGCCGGCGATGCTGCTCGCCGCGGGCCTACCGCTGCCCGAGCGGGTATTCGCCCACGGCTTCCTGCTCACCAAGGGCGAGAAGATGAGCAAGAGCAAGGGAAACGCGATGGCGCCGGCCGACCTCGTCGCGAAGTTCGGCGTCGACGGCTACCGCTACTACTTCCTGCGCGACGTGCAGTTCGGCACCGACGGCTCGATCTCGCTCGAGGGCATGGTGCAGCGCTTCAACAGCGACCTGGCCAACGACTGGGGCAACCTGTGCTCCCGGCTGTTCAACATGGTCGGCAAGTACTGCGACGGAGTGGTGCCGGACCCCGCCGCCTCGCCGATCGAGACCGAAGACGACGACGAGCTTAAGAACATCGCGCGCGCGACTATATCGTGGCTTACGAGACGCGCATGGAGCGGCTCGACTACGCCGGGCGCGCTCGAGGCGGCCTGGGAGCTCGTCAAGCGCACCAACCGCTACATCGAGGACAGCGCCCCGTGGAACCTCGCCAAGTCCGAGGAGACCGTCGGCCGGCTCCATGCCGTGCTCTACAACGCGCTCGAGGCCGTACGCATCGCCGCGCTGTTCACCGCCCCGGTGATGCCGCGCTACCTCGGCCGAGGTCTGGACGCGTCTCGGTCTGGGCGACATCTTCGCCACCACCGACATCGAGCAGCGAGTGCGCCTGGGGCAGGCTGCCGGTGGGAAGCCCTGTCGTCAAGGGTGAGGCGCTGTTCCAGCGCATCGTCGAAGACGCCGAGTAGCGGCCGCATGTGCCCGCCGAGACACCCTCGACCGAACGCCCCGCTGTTCGCCGACTCCAAGGGCCGCGAGGTCGCGCCGCCGGACTTCGGCGCTGCGCCGATCGCCGATACGCACGCCCACCTCGACATGCTCGAGGATCCGGCCGCGGCGCTCGCGCGCGCCGCGCTCGCGGGTGTGAGCTTCGTCGCGACCGTCGCCGATCCCAGTGAGGACGCGTCGCGCACCTACGAGTCGCTGGACGGTTGGCTCGCGCAGCGCGCCGCGAGGTAGCTGACGCGAGCACCGAACGGCTGGGGCGCGCCGCACCTGAACCACCTGAGGTCCGCGTCATCGTCGGGGTGCATCCGCACAACGCGAAGGACCTTACACCTCAGGTCGAGGTGGAGTTGATACGCCTCGCATCAGATGGGCGGACAGCAGCCATCGGGGAGATCGGTCTGGACTATCACTACGACCACTCTCCCCGTGACGTGCAGCGCGCGGCCTTCCGCCGCCAGCTCGAACTCGCGTCGAGCTGGACCTGCCCGCCGTCGTGCACCTGCGTGAGGCTCACGCCGACGGCGAGGCGATCCTGCGCGAGGTCGGTGCTGCCCGCGAGCCGGTTGCATCCTGCACTGCTACACCTGGGCGCCGAGCCCTTCAGCCCTTTCCTCAGATCGGGTGCTACGGTGAGCTTCGCCGGCCCCGTCACCTTCAAGAAGTCCGATGAGATCCGCGAGGCCGCGCGCGCTGGTTCCGGTCGGTCGCATCCTCACCGAGACGGACTGCCCGTTCATGGCGCCCGAGCCGTTTCGCGGCCGCACGAACGAGCCTGCGCTGGTCGTCTTCACCGCCGCCCGCATCGCCAGGCGCGCGGGGAGGCGTTGCCGGCCTTCGCCGAGCACGCCTACTCGGCTGCGCTCGGGCTTCTCGGCGGGCGCGGACGATGAGCGAGCGCGCGACATCGCCGCGGCGTCGGCCCGCCACGCGTCCTCTGCATCGCCGGCAGCCCGCGGCGGCATGGCAACAGCGACCAGCTCCTCGACGCGCTCGTGTCCGGCGTCGAGACGGCGGGCGGGCGAGCTGTCAGGCTGGTCGCCGCCGAAGCGGGCGCCCGCCCGTGCCGCGGGTGCAACGCGTGCTCGCAGACGGGCGCGTGCGTCCTGCGCGACGGCATGGACGCCGTGTACGCGCGAGCTCGACGCCGCCGAGGCGGTGGCGGTCGCCACGCCGGTGTTCTTCGCCACGGTGCCCGCGGTCCTCAAGATCCTGTTCGACCGCTGCCAGCCCTACTGGGCGCGGCGCTACGTGCTCGGCGAGCCGCGCTCCCGCACGCAAGCGCCCCGGGGCGATGCTGGTGGTGGGCGGGGGAGGCGACCCCTTCGGCACGACCTGCGCCGTGACTGCCGGTCAAGAGCGTCTTCGCACGTGCTCGGCGTGTCGGCCGAGACCGTCTTCGAGTGTGTCGGCCCCGACGCCCCGAGCGACATCGGGCACCACCCCGAGGCCCTGCGGGCCGCCGAGCGAGATCGGTGCAGAACTCGTCGCGCAGGTGCTCGCTCAGCGCTCGTAGCGGCGGCGCGCCGTATTGACGCGATGGGCCGCTTTGTGCGCCTCCCGGCGGGCGCGATTCGGCGGTCGTCCGCGCGTTCCCGCAACCCCTGTCTTCGAAAGCTATTCGTGGCGACCTGCGGGTTTGCGCGGGCCGTTTTTCAGGGCTAGCATTGGCACTCCCGTTTCGTTACGGAACGGTTGAAATATCCCCGATACAGAGAGGTCTGAATGAGGTCTCAGCCGACTCGCTCGGCACGATCCTTCAGGACCCAATACATCATCGCAGCCATCATCCCAGCACTGCTTCTGTCGCACTCAGCGTCACCGGATTCGTATGGGCACAGAAGCAGGTCACGGTCGTCGTTGACGGTCGTGCCTCGCACGTGAAGACGCAGGCCACCGACGTGGCCGGGGTGCTTCGGCAGGCTCGCGTCGGCGTCGCAGAGGGCGACGTGCGTCACACCCCGTGCGGACATCGAAGTCACCGACGGCATGACCGTCATCGTGCGCCACGCGATCCCCGTCACCGTCAGGCTGGGTGACGAGCAGACGCGCGTTGAACGTGGTCGGCGAAGACCGTGGCAGATGCGCTCGTCGCCGCCGGCGTCGACCCCTCGGCCGACGCCGCGGTCACCCCCGCGCTCGACACCAAGCTCGTGGCCGGGATGCCCATCACCGCGCCGCAGCGGTTCGCCCGCGTCAAGACGGTGGACGTCGTGGTGCCGTTCAAGACCGAGACCTTCTCGACTCCTCGCTGCCCAGAGGTACCCGTCAGATCATCGTGGCCGGCTCCAACGGCCTGAAGATGCAGCGTCACCAGGCCATCGTCACCAACGGCGTCGAGGGCCCCGCGACGGTCACCGCCGAGAAGATCGTCGACCCCGCCGGTCGACGCAGCTCGAGGCGATCGGGACCGGCGCGTGTCGAGCAAGTCCGCCGGCGCGAGCCCGGCTCATCACGGCGAAGCGGCACCCGCGGTTCGTCCAAGCCACAGACCGGTCACCGGATGCGCCTCGAGTCGACCGCCTACTCTCCCAACGAGCCGGGCGGCGGCGGTGGCCCGAGCACGGCGATGGGGCGCCCGGCCGTCTTCGGCGTGATCGCTGTCGACCCGCACGTCATTCCGCTCGGCACGCCGCCTCTACGTGCCGGGCTACGGCTACGCGATCGCGCCTACGACACCGGCGGCGACATCAAGGGCAACCGCATCGACCTGTGCTTCGACACCGGTGGCGAGTGCGATGCGACTGGGGCCGTCGCAGTCGGTGACCATCATCATCCTCGACTAGCGTGGCGCACTCGCCGCTCGCCACTCCCTCGGCGACGATCGACGGTGCTCAAGCGCCACGGCCTGGCCACCAAGAAGTCGCTCGGCCAGCACTTCCTCGTCGACGACAACGTCGTCGGCCGCATCCTCGAACTCGCCGCGCTCACCGGCGACGAGACCGTGCTCGAGGTCGGTCCCGGCATCGGCACGCTCACCGTCGCGCTGTGCGCAGCACGCGGGCGCCGTCGTGGCCGTCGAGCGCGACGCCAGCTGCTTCCCGCGCTCGCCGAGACCACCGCCGAGTGCGCGCGCTTCGCAGTCGTGCGTGCCGACGCGGTCGCCGTGATCCCGCCGAGGCTGATCGCCGAGCCGTTCGGCCCGCCGGCCGCGCTCGTCGCCAACCTGCCGTACGCGGTCGCCGCCACCGTCGTTCTGCGCTTCTTCGAGGAGATGCCCGCGCTCTCGCTCGGCGACGGTCATGGTGCAGGCCGAGGTCGCCGACCGCATGGCCGCGTCCCCGGGCAACAAGGCAGTACGGCTCCTACACCGTCAAGCTGCGGCTGCTCGCCGCGCCCGCCGGCCGGTTCGCGGTCGCCCGCGGCTGCTTCCTGCCGCCTCCGCGCGTCGACTCGGCGGTGCTGCGGCTCGAGCGGCGCCCGCTGGGTCGACCGATCCCGACCTGCTCGCGCTGCGGCATCGCAGGCTCGCGGACGCGGCCTTCGCCCAGCGCCGCAAGACCGTGCGCAACTCGCTGCGCTCCGCGCTGGGACGCTGACGCGGGCGTGCTCGACGCCGCGCTCGAAGAGGCGGGAATCGACGGAGCGCTGCGCGCCGAGATGCTCGAACCGCGAGCGGTTCTTGGCGCTTGCGCGAGGCGTTCTCGCAGCGTGAGCGGCGTCAACCTGACGTCGAGATGTCCCGACATCCGTCCGAGCCGGTCGCCGGATTCGGGCGCGAGCACGCTCAGAAGTGCTATTCGCGCTGGTAATCGAGCCGTATATTCGGCTATACTCCCTCCCGAACAGAGGGAGGCTCTCCATGGATCTAGCTCGTCAGGCCGAGGTTGTCGGCCGTATTCGTACTGACCTTGAAGGATATGACCGGTAGTCGCATTCGTGTTCGGGCCAACATGGGCCGCTCGAAGATCATCGAGCGTGAGGGCGTTCTGATGCAGACGCATCCGGCGCTTTTCGTGGTCGAGGTCAAGGAGAAGCGCGATCGGACGGCGCGGGCGTCGTACCAGTACGTCGACGTGCTCACGGGCACCGTCGAGCTGACGCACGTCGAGAGCGGCGAGAGCCTGCTGCCCTGGCTGAACTAGCCGAGGGCGCAGGTCAAGACGAGAATCGGCGCGGGGCACTTTGTGCTCCGCGCCTTCTCGTGCAGAGGGAGGGGAACCGATGCGTGCGGTCACGCTTCATCGCGCCGGCGAAGGTGAATCTGTTCCTGGGAGTCGGCGCCGTGCGCCCGGACGGCTACCACGAGGTCGACCACCGTGCTCCAGGCGCTCGAGTTCGGCGACGTGGTGCGGATCCTGCCCGCCGACGAACTCGTGGTGACGACCTCAGTCGACCTGGGGATCCCCGCAGAGCGAGAACCTCGCGTTCCGGGCGGCCCTCGCGTTCGCCGAGGAGTTCTCCGTCGCTCCGCGCGTGGTCGATCGAGATCGAGAAGCGCATGCCTGCGGGGGCGGGCCTGGCCGGCGGATCGTCGGACGCCGCGGCGGTCCTTGCCGGGCTCGCGCGCCTTCACGACATCGCCCCCTGCGGTGAGCGATGCGTTGCAGTCGCCCGCAGTCTGGGCGCCGACTGCGCGTTCTTCCTGTACGGCGGGGCGGCGCTCATGACCGGGCGCGGCGACGAGCTCGAGACGGCGCTTCCGTCGCGTGGCCGCGACGTTGTGCTGGTCAAGCCCCCAAGCCCGGTGCCGACGTCGGGTGCGTATCGCGCAGTTCGACCTCGCGCCCGCTGCCGGCGCCCGGCCCGTGGCCCGTCGTCGAGGCGCTGCGGGCGGGGGACGTCGCCGGACTGGCAGCCGCGCTCTCCAACAACCTGACCGCGGCCTCGGCGCAGCTGGTACCCGAGGTGGTCGACGCGCTAGCATGGGTGGGCGCGCGGCCGGGCGTGCTCGGTGCCGCGATGGCGGGCAGCGGCTCGGCGATGTTCGCGCTGTGCGAGGACGCGGCTACAGCGGCCGGGATCGCTCGGGAAGCGCGAGACGCGGGGCTGGTGGGCGGTCGCCACGAGCCACCCGCTCGACGGGCGTGCAGGTCACCGATGAAGATGAGGGGTCCGCGTGAAGGTCGACGCGGTAGTGCTTGCGGGCGGCGAGGGCGCCGTCATCGACCCGACCGTCAGCATCAAGGGGCTCGTGCCCGATCGCCGGCAAGCCCATGGTCGAGTGGGTCGTCGACGCGCTGCGCGCCGCGGACCGTCGGCCGAGATCGCCGTCGTCGTCCCCTCGGCGCAGAACCTCGGCCCGTGGGCCGACAAGGTCGACCAGCTGGTCATCTCGGACGCCAACTTCATCGACAACGCCATCGCCGGCTCCGAGCATGTTCAGCAGCGGACGTCACGTGCTCGGCGCAACGGGCGACCTGCCGGCGCTGACGCCGGAGGCCATCGACGACTACGTCGCGCGCTCGCTGGCGACGGGGCCGAGTTCACCTACCCGCTCGTCCGAGCCGAGGACATGGAGGCGCAGTTCCCCGGCTCGCAGCGCACCTACGTCAAGGTCGCCGGCGGCTCGGTGACGGGCGGCAACATGGTGCTGTGCACCGCGGACCTCGTGCGGCGCAACCGCGAGATCGGCCAGCGGCTCTTCGACACGCGCAAGAGCCCCGTCGCGATGGCCCGCGTCATCGGCATCCCGTTCGTCTTCAAGTACGTCACAGGCAGGCTGCGCGTCGACGACGTCGAGCGCAAGATGGAGCAGCTCCTGGGCGGGAAGTGTGCGGCGATCTACACCTCGCACGCCTCGATCGGAGCCGACGTGGACAAGCCGATCGATGTGGTCGTCGCGGAGCGCGTGCTGTACAGCGATCAACGGGTAGGAATCCGTAGCGGCGCTGCCGAAAGGGTACTCGGTGACAGCGTATGGCGGCCGGGGGGCCGCGACTGACAAAGAGGGGCGAGCCATGCAGATCACCAAGGTCACGCTGCGTCCGGTGGCCATGAACAAGGTGTGCGCTATCGCGAGCATCGTGATCGACGACAGCTTCGTCATCCACGACCTGCGCGTGGTCAACGGCGACAAGGGCCTGTTCGTCGCGATGCCTTCGCGCAAGCTGCCCAACGGCGACTTCCGCGACATCTGCCACCCGATCAACACCGAGGCCCGCAACGAGATCCAGCGCGCCGTCCTCGAGCAGTTCGCGGTCGACGGCGGCGTCGAGGCGCTTTGCCGCTCGCGGCCGCAGAGGGCGGCGCCGCGCTCGAGTAGACCCTCGGCGACGGGTCGCGAGCGCGTGCTAGACTCTGATGCCTCGCGCGCGCCTTGCCGCGCCTTGCCAGTTGACGCTTCTTCTCGACTACTTCCTACACTGCGGTGCGGCTCGCGCTGCAGCGGCGTGTCTTTGGGGCATCGTTCAACGGCAGGACTCGGGCTTTTGGTGCCCGCTATCCAGGTTCGAATCCTGGTGCCCCAGCCACGCAACGCCGCCGCCCGGCGCCGACGAAGTCGCCCGCGTCTGACGAAGGAGCACCTCACGATGAGCGCCATCGCTCTCATCCTCGCCGCCGGCGAGGGAACTCGCATGAAGTCCGACAAGCCCAAGGTCGCCCACGAGATTCTCGGCGTGCCGATGGTGCGCTGGGTGGTCGACGCGGCCCGCGAGGCCGGGTGCGAGCGTGTCGTGGCGATCACCGGCCACCGGGCCGAGCAGGTCGAGGCGCTGCTCGGCGGCGTCGAGTGCGTGCGCCAGGACCGGCAGCTCGGTACCGGGCATGCGGTCATGTGCGCGCAGCGACGCGCTCGGCGACTTCCACGGCTCGCTCGTGGTGCTCTCGGGCGACACGCCGCTGCTGCGGGCCGAGACCATCTCGGGGCTCGTCGCGATGCGCGAGTCGGCCGGGGCGGTGCTCACGCTGCTGACGGCGCACCTGGCCGACCCGACCGGCTACGGCCGCATCGTGCGCGACGCGCGCGACGGCAGTGTCGCCCGGATCGTCGAGGAGAAGGACTGCACCGCCCGAGCAGCGCGCGATCACCGAGGTCAACACCGGCACCTACTGCTTCGACTCCGGGGTGCTCTTCGCGCATCTCGACCGGCTCACGACCGAGAACGCGCAGGGCGAGTACTACCTCACCGACATGGTCTCGGTGTTCGTCGCCGAGGGGCTGACCGTCTCGGCGACGCTGACCGATGACCCGCTCGAGACGCTCGGCGTCAACTCGCCGCGTGCAGCTCGCCGAGGCCGCCAAGATCATGCAGCGGCGCATCAACCGCGTCCATCTGCTCGCCGGCGTCACGATGACCGACCCCGACCTGGTCTGGATCGGCCCCGACGTCAGCTCGGCCGGGACGTCGAGCTGCTCCCGATGACCTTCCTGATGGGCACGACCGCCGTCGGCGACCGGGCCGTGATCGGGCCGAACTCGCGACTGACCGACGCGACGGTCGCCGAGGACGCCGTCGTCGACGCATCGGTCGTCGTCGGCGCGGTGGTGGGCCCGCGGGTCAAGCGTCGGCCCGGTGGCGTACCTGCGCGCGGGCACCGTTCTCGAGGCCGACTCCAAGGCGGGCACGTGCGTCGAGATCAAGAAGTCGACGGTGGGCGAGGGCAGCAAGGTGCCGCACCTGTCCTACATCGGCGACGCGACCATCGGCAAGAACGTCAACGTCGGCGCGGGCTCGATCACGTGCAACTACGACGGGTTCGCCAAGCACCCGACCGCCATCGGCGACGGCGCGTTCATCGGCTCTGATACCATGCTGGTTGCGCCCGTAACCGTCGGCGAGGGCGCGGTCACGGCGGCGGGGAGCACCATCGCCCGCGACGTGCCGGCAGGAGCGCTCGCGCTCGAGCGCTCCGAGCAGGTCAACGTCGAGGGATGGGCCGAGCGCCGCCGCCGCAAGAACGAGGACGTCTAGGTCGATCGGGTACGAGTAGAGCGGGTTGAAGATGGTCGAGAACTCCAAGCGCATGATGGTCTTCGCGGGTACCAGCAATCCCGAGCTTGCCGAGGGCGTCGCCCGGCATCTCGGCGTCGAACTCGGCAACGTGAAGATCCGCAAGTTCGCCAACGGCGAGATCTACGTGCGCTACCTCGAGAGCGTCCGCGGCGCCGACGTCTTCATCATCCAGTCGATCTGCGCGCCGGTGAACGCGACGCTCATGGAGCTGCTCATCATGGTCGACGCGGCCAAGCGCGCGTCGGCCCGGTCGATCACCGCGGTCATCACCCACTACGGCTACGCGCGGCAGGACAAGAAGTCGGCCGCCCGCGAGCCCATCACCGCCAAGCTCGTCGCCGACCTGCTGACCACCGCCGGCGTCAACCGCGTCATCACGATGGACCTGCACCAGGGCCAGATCCAGGGCTTCTTCAACCAGCCCGTGAACCACCTGACCGCGCTGCCGATCCTGGCCGACTACTTCGAGTCGCTGAACCTCGAGAACTGCGTGGTCGTCTCGCCCGATGTCGGGCGCGCCAAGGCCTGCAAGAAGCTCTCGGACATGCTCGGCGCGAGCCTGGCGATCATGACCAAGGGCCGTCCCGAGCACAACGTCGCCGAGGTCACGCACGTCATCGGCGAGGTCGAAGGGCAAGGTCTGCCATCGTCGCCGACGACATGATCGACACCGCCGGCTCGATCACCGAGGGCGCCAAGGCGCTCATCAACGCCGGGCGCGACGCAGGTGTACGTCACCGCGACGCACGGCATCTTCTCGGCGCCGGCGTACGACCGGATCGAGAGCGCTCCGATCACCGAAGTGGTGGTCACCAACACGATTCCGGTGCCCGAGGAGCACCAGCACGGTAAGATACGCGTTCTGTCGGTGGCGCCGCTGTTCGCGCATGCGGTCCAGAACGTCTTCAACGACGAGTCCGTATCCGAACTGTTCGACCCGGACTTCCAGCTGTAGCCACTAGATCGTCGCCGGGGTCTCTTCAGAACCGCCGGCGAAACGAAGAGAACGGAAGGAGCACCACCCATGTCCGTCTCCAACGTAGTGACCGCATACCCCCGCGAGGTCATCGGCAAGGCGAACCGCCGCCTCGCCGGCCAGAACCGCATCCCCGCCGTCGTCTACGGCATCGGCCGTGACGCGGTCTCGATCTCGGTCGACCGCCACGACTTCGAGCTGCTGATGGCGCACCACGCGGCCGGATCGACGCATCGTCGAGATGCAGATCGAGGGCGAGAAGAAGCCGATCAACGCCATGATCCGCGAGATGCAGATGAGCCCGATCAAGGGCACCATCATGCACGTCGACTTCCTGGCCATCGAGATGGACAAGCCGGTCCACGCGCAGGTCTCCCTGCGCCTGGTCAACGACCCCGCCGGCGTCAAGGCGGGCGGCATCCTGACCGTCAACTTCCACGACATGAACGTCGAGGCCAAGCCGGTCGACCTGCCTCGAGTACCTCGAGGTGGACGTGGCGGCGCTCGAGATCGGCGACTCGCTGCACGTCAAGGACATCCCGGTGCCCGCGGGCGTCACCATCCTCGACGATCGCCGAGGAAGTCATCTGCTCCGTGCAGGCGCCTCGCGCCGAGGAAGTCGTTGAAGAGGTCGCCGAGGAGACCGAGGCCGAGGTCATCGGCGAGAAGGCCGCAGAGGAAGAGTAGCGCGTGACCCGCATGATCGTGGGGCTCGGCAATCCCGGGTCCGAGTACGAGCGTACGCGTCACAACGCCGGATTCCTCGCCGTGGACCTGCTCGGCGAGAACCTGCGCGCGAACTACTGGAAAGACCAGGCATCAGCGAAGGTCGCTGTCGTGCGTTTCGACGACGGCGACCTTGCTCTTGCCAAGCCGCAGACGTTCATGAACGTCTCGGGCGGCTCGGTCAAGCGGCTCATCGAGCTCTACGACATCGATGTCGCGGACCTCATCGTGATCCACGACGACATCGACCTGCCCGCCGGCGAGGTCCGCGTGAAGCGCGGTGGCGGTCACGGCGGCCACAACGGCCTGCGATCGCTGCACGAGAAGCTCGTCGCCGACACCTACCTGCGCGTGCGCGTCGGAGTCGGTCGCCCGCCGGGCCGCATGGACGCCGCCGACTACGTGCTGCAGCCCCTGAAGGGGGAGGCCTGGGAGGAGCTCGAGGCCAGCATCCCCGCCGCAGCCGCAGGCCGCTCTCAGCATCCTCGAGAAGGGCGTCGAGCGCGACGATGCAGGACTACAACGCGGGGTAGCTGCATGGGTGGTGCCGGGGGCGCCGTGCGCAAACATACTCGACGGGCCGCCCTTGGGCGGCCCGTCTGCGTAACTGCGCGCGGCACCCCCCGGCACCACCCGTCGCGCGCGCGGTTCCTCCTACAGGTAGTTCATCGGATTGACCGGGTTCCCGTTGACGCGCACTTCGAAGTGGAGGTGCGGGCCGGTCGAGAAGCCGGTGCTGCCGACCGTGCCGATGCGCTGCCCCTTCTTCACCGTGGCGCCATTGGAGACCTTGATTCCGCCGGACTGCTGGTGCGCGTAGAGCGTGACCACTCCGTTGCCGTGGTCGATCATCACGACGTTGCCGTAGCCGCTTCTGGCACCTGCCCAGATGACCTTTCCGGCGCCCGCAGCCACGATGGCCGCCCCGTTGATGGGGCTGCTGCCGTTGCGGCCGATGTCGATGCCGGTGTGCAGCTTCCTGGTCTTGAAGATGGGGTGTACGCGCCACCCGAACGAGGACGTGACGTTGTTGAAGCCCGGGACCGGCCACGCCATCGAGCCGCTGTACTTGCCCGAGCCCCTGTGCGACGACAGCATGGACGCGATGCGCGCCGACTCGGCCTCTTCGGCCTTGGCGATCGCGAGCAGGCGGGACGCGTTCTTCTTGCTCACCACCATCAGACTGGACTTCTGGTTGAGGATCGACTGCTGGGAGTCGACCTTGGCCTGCCGCATGTCCTGCACCTTCTTGAGGTGCCCCTCCGCTGCTGCGGCTTCCTGCTTCTTGAGGTTGACGCTCTGCATCGTCCGGTCGAGTTCGGCCTTGGACCGTTCGAGGTCGGTCCTCGTCGCGGCGAGCTGGGCGGCAACGTCGTTGTTGGAGTGGATGACGCGGTTGACCAGCTCGGTTCTCGCGATGAGGTCGCGAACGTCGGTCGAGCCGAGCAGCAGGTCGAAGTAGAACCAGTCACCCTGCCGGTACGTCGCTCGAATGCGGTCGGACAGCAGCTGCTGCTCGAGCTCGTACTGGGCGGTCGCCGAGGCGATGTCGGACGTCTTGACCGCGATCTGCGTGCGCAGCCCCTGGAGCTCGGCCTTGAGGCGGTCGGTACGCGCCGACGCCTTCGCGATCTCGGGATCGAGTGCGTCGGCCTCCGCGGCGAGCGCAGAGACCTGGTCGTCGAGCTTGTCGGTCTCGGTCTTGAGCTTGGCGGCCAGCGCCAGGGCCTCCGCCGCCTTGCGGCGCGCGGTCTCGGCTGCGGCGGAATGCGCGCGGACATCCGCCGAAGTCACCGCGAGCGCGGGCACGGCGGTGGCGAACACCAAGGTCAGGGTCAGGATCGCGGCAACGTATGCGCGAGAGCGGTGCATCTTCGGTGATTCCTCCGGGGGCTGCTGCGTTGTAGTGGTATGGGGCCTTCCGGGAGGCGCTATCGCCACGAAGCATACCAGCGTCCCAGTTCAGCGGCAACGTCGACGTGTCGTTTCGGTGGTCCGGAAGGCGATACGGCCGCTGGTATACTTGTTCGGCGCCGAGGGCCGTTTGCCTGAGGCCCACGACTCAGACGGAGGCTCCGTGTTCCCGCATCGTCCACAAGCGCCAGCTCTCCGACGCCGTCTTCGAGATGGGCGTCGAGGCACCGCGGATCGCCGCCAAGGCGCGCGCCGGCCAGTTCCTCATGGTGCGCACGGGCGAGCGCGGCGAGCGCATCCCGCTCACCTTCTCCGACTGGTCCGCCGAGGAGGGCTGGATCCGCTTCATCTTCATGCGCGTCGGCAAGACCACGCACGAGCTCTCGCACCTCGAGGTGGGCGACGTCGCTGGCCGACGTCGTCGGGCCGCTCGGCGTGCCCACGCACACCGAAGGGCTCGGGCGCGTCGCGGTCATCGGCGGCGGCGTGGGCGCCGCGGTGGCGTACCCGGTCGCGCGCGCGATGGCCGAGGCCGGGAGCGCAGGTCACCGTCATCCTCGGCGCGCGAAACGCCGAGCTGCTCGTGCTCGAGGACGAGCTGCGGGCGCTGCCGCTCAAGGAGCTCGTGGTCGTCACCGACGACGGCTCGGCGGGCATCAAGGGGCTCGTGACGCACCCGCTCAAGGAGCTGTGCGAGGCCGGCGAGATCGACCACGCCTTCGCCGTGGGACCGGCGATCATGATGAAGTTCTGCGCGGCGACCACCCGCGAGTTCGGCGTGCCGACCACCGTGTCGCTCAACCCGATCATGGTCGACGGCACCGGCATGTGCGGCGCGTGCCGCGTGAGCGTGGACGGCGAGACGAAGTTCGGCTGCGTCGACGGCCCCGACTTCGACGGCCATGCGGTCGACTTCGAGGAGCTCATGAGCCGCCAGCGCATCTACGTCGACGACGAGCGCGAGGCCGACGCCGAGTACTCCCGGGGGTGCCAGTGCCACCTGTAGACGACATCCGCGCTCGGGCGCGACCGACGCCTGCACCCGAGACGCCGCCGTCGCCTCGAAGGCGCCGCGCACGCCGATGCCCGAGCGTCCGCCCGCCGAGCGGCGCATGAGCTTCGACGAGGTCTGCTACGGCTACACCGCCGAGATGGCGCTGCGCCGAGGCGGAGCGCTGCCTGCAGTGCAAGAACCCCACCTGCCAGCAGGGCTGCCCGGTCAACATCGACATCAAGTCCTTCATCGGCGCCATCATCGAGGGCGACCTGCCGCGCGGCGTGGCGGTGCTCAAGGAGCGCAACGCGCTGCCGGCCGTCTGCGGTCGCGTGTGCCCGCAGGAGGAGCAGTGCGAGGCCGCGTGCGTGCTGGCCAAGAAGGGCGAGCCCGTCGCGATCGGCCGGCTCGAGCGCTTCCTCGGCGACACCGACCTGGCGTGCGAGCTCGAGCGCCGCTGCGTGCCCGAGGTGGCGCCGCCGAGCGGGTTCCGGTGCGCGGTCGTCGGCAGCGGGCCCGCCGGCCTCGCGTGCGCGGGCGAGCTCGCGCAGCTCGGCCACGCGGTCACCATCTTCGAGTCGCTGCACGCGCCCGGCGGCGTGCTCACCTACGGCATCCCCGAGTTCCGGCTGCCCAAGGACATCGTCAACGCCGAGATCGAGATGCTCGCCGAGATCGGCGTCGAGATCGTCACCGACACCGTCGTCGGCGCAGCTCGTCACCGTCGCGGAGCTGCTCGGCGAGGAGGGCTTCGACGCGGTCTTCGTCGGCAGCGGGGCGGGGCTGCCGGTCTTCCTCGGCGTGCCGGGCGAGAACCTCAACGGCGTCTACTCGGCCAACGAGTTCCTCACGCGCGTGAACCTGATGCGCGCCTACGAGTTCCCGACGTCCGACACGCCGGTGTGGCGCGGCCGCAAGGTCGCGGTCGTCGGCGGCGGCAACGTCGCGATGGACGCGGCCCGCACCGCCCTGCGCCTCGGCGCCGAGGAGGTCTTCCTCGTCTACCGCCGCACCGAAGACGAGATGCCCGCGCGCCGAGAAGAGGTGCACCACGCGCGCGAGGAGGGCGTCGAGTTCAAGATGCTCTGCTCGCCGGTGGAGGTCGTGGGCACGGACGGCTGGGTCACCGGCATCATCGCGACGCGCATGGAGCTCACCGAGCCGGACGCGAGCGGGCGGCGCGCGCCGGTGTGCGTGATGGACAGCGAGTTCACCATCGACTGCGACACGGTGATCTCGGCGGTGGGCACGCGCGCCAACCCGCTGCTGAGGCAGGCGGCGCCCGGAGCTCGAGCTCAGCTCGCGCGGCTACATCGTCACCGACGAGGACGGCGCGACCAACCTGCCCGGCGTCTATCGCGGGCGGCGACATCGTCACCGGGGCGGCGACCGTCATCCTCGCGATGGGCGCGGGCAAGAAGGCCGCGCGCGGCGATGGACCGCTGGCTCCGGTCGCGGCGTTCGGCCGCGGGCGAATAGTCGGCGCACGGCGAGTCGGTGTCCGACCGCTGGGGTACAATCTCCCTGACGACGAACGGCTTTCTGCACCGTCCTGTGAGGTAGGAAGCTCCTTCCATTCGGGCGATTAGGGAGATGAGCGGTGAGCGAGACCGATTCGCGTTCTCGTCATCGACGACGATGAGGCCATCGTCGAGATGATCCGCATGGGCCTGAGGCCGACGGCATGATCGTGTTCGGCGCGGCCGACGGCGGCGAGGGCGTCGAGGTGCTCGGCAGAGAGCGCATCGACGTCGTGGTGCTCGACATCATGATGCCGCGGGTCGACGGCTGGATGGCGCTCATGGAGATCCGCAACAACCCGGCCACCGCCGACATCCCGGTCATCATGCTCACGGCCAAGACCCAGGACCTCGCCAAGATCCTCGCCTTCAAGCAGGGCGTCCAGCAGTACGTCACCAAGCCGTTCAACATCATGGAGCTCTCGGCGCGTGTCGAGAGCCTCGCCCGCGGGATCGGCGGGCCGTCGGCGAGGGGCCGGTGGTGGCGGCGAGGCGGAGTTCCGCAAGCTCGCGGTCCGCAAGGGCGGCCGCACCGTGCTGCTCGACATCGACGACATCGTGCTGCTCTCGGCGCGCAACAAGTCGACCTACGCGCACACCTACGAGAACCAGTACCTGGTCGACATGACGCTTGGGCGAGCTCGAGGAGCGAGCTGGCCCGCGAGTCCTTCGCGCGGGTGCACCGAAGCTATCTGGTCAACCTGAACAAGGTCAAGGAGATCCTGCGCGTGGACGGCAGCTACGTGGTCGTCGCGTCCGATCGCGACGAGACGCACATCCCGGTGGCTCGCCGGCAGGTCAAGCAGTTCCGCGAGGCGGTCGGTATTTGATCAAGCGATTGGTGGCGGGCGCGACGGTCGCGCTCATGGTCGGGCTCGTCTGTGTGCAACCCGGCCTACCCCGCGGACGAGAGGTCCCTGAGCCTCTCCGCGTCCAAGTTCGATTTCGCCGCCGAGCCGGGGCAGACGGGCGGCGGCGAGGTAACCGTCATCAACGAAGGCGACGCGCCGATCTCGGTGAGGGTGTACGCCGCCGATCAGGTGATCGCCCCCGATGGCTCCGCGACCTACGTGGTGCCGACCGCGACCGCCAACCCGCTCACGAGCCCGGCCTCGTGGGTCACGTTCGAGTTGCCGCCCGATGCCAAGTCGACCGGCAACATCCCCTTCATCGAGATGCCGGCCGGCGCCCGCGTACCCGTGAAGTTCCAGGTGACCGTGCCTGAGGGCGCTGCACCGGGCGATCGTCAGGCGGTGCTCTTCTTCGAGATGTACTCGCCGCCGGGAGCGACCGAGACGCCGACGGCCCGCGTGAACGCCCGCATCGGCGCGCGTATCGAGACGCGCGTGAAGGGCGAGGTCGTCGAGAAGGTGGACGTGCGGCCGTTCACGATGCCTTCGTTCGTGGTGGGCTCGGCCCGGCGTACGCGTTCACGGTGCGCAACGACGGCAACGTCGACGAGCGGGTCGACGCGCGGCTCGTGGTGCTCGATCGCTCGGAGAACGAACGCAGTTCCACGGTGGTACTCACCGACGCGCCGGTGTACGCCTCCTCGGCCTTGGAGAAGAAGGGCGTGCTCCAGCTCCCCGGGCCGGCTATCGGGCCGAACAACGTCAAGCTTGTGGTGAGCTACACAGGCGACTCCGGCGTCAAGAAGACCGTCGAGAAGAACCGCACCGTCTGGGCCGTTCCCGCGTGGCTGCTCATCGCGTTCGGGGTGGGGCTTCTGGCGCTCCTGCTCGCCGGCGTGTGGGCGGCGTCCGGCCGGGCCGCGCAAACGCCGGATGCGCCGGGATGCCGAGACCGCCGGCTCCGCATCGACAGTCCGCTTCGGACGATGACAGGGAGTACGAATAGGAGCTCGGGACCACCGGCAGTGAGACAACGTGAAGTGGCCCCGGCGTGCTTAGCCGGGGCCACTTGTCTCGATCGTCGATACCGCGTTCGGGTCTACGGCAGTGCGGTGTAGAGGATGTCCGCGCTGTAGTTGCCGGAGTCGCTCCAGTCGCCGTTTGGGCGAAGGTCGAGAGTGTAGGTCTGCGGCCAGCTGTAGCCAGCGGCGCTCGGCGCCTTGGGGTTCACGGTCGTTCCGTCCATGCCTGCAGGAGTATTGATGGAAAGCATGCCGCAAAAGGTGTTGGACGTGAATGAACGGGCGAACGTGTACGGGACGTTGGAGCGCACGACTACCGGGGCCGACGTAGGGTGCCGGGTTGGCGGCATCCGGGTCGAAGGTGCCGAAGTTGTGATCGGCACCGGCGGTGACCGTGATCTTGGAGTTGACGGCCGCGGTGATGACGATGTTGTCGGTCGCCGCCATCGCCTGGCTGGCGAAACTCAGCAGCAACACCAAGGTGAGTACCGCGACTGTCATGAGCCTTCTGTTCATCTGTTCTCCTATCGTCGTGTTGGGCCCTGCGTCCGAGCCGCGTGGTTGCAGCTCGTTCCTCGGAATGTGTATCGGCAATCACAATGCAGTGAATCAAGCCCGAATTCTCCGCGTGGAGAGGCAGACTTCGAGGCGAGTACCCTGAGACAATGTGGAGCAGAGCGCCAGCGTCGCACGCGGTCCGACTCGTCGCTGCCACTGAGCACCGGAAGGCAGGGCACGTGAGTTCGCCGAAAGGCGAGCCGGAGGAAGATGAGACAGAGGGCAGCGCCTGCATGCGCGAGGAGGAGTCTCGGAGGCCCGGCTTCACGCCCGGCTAGCCGTCAGTCACGTGTCGGCGCGCTCCTCATCGCCGTCGCGCTCGGTCTCGCGGCGATGCTCGTGGCGCCCCCCACGCTTCGGGCCGCCGGGCCCAACGCGGTCCTGACACCCACCGGCTACAACGCCAACACCATCGCGCGCGGGGACGACACGAGCAACCTGGTCGTCAACCTTCCCTTCACCATGAACTGGAACGGGACGACCTACAACCAGATCTACATCAACATGAACGGCAACTGCACGTTCGGCAGCGGCTTCACCGACTACAACCCCACAACCACGCTGGCGGCCAGCAACGCAGAACATCATGGCGCCGTTGTGGGCCGACGTGGACACGCGCAACACGGCCGCCGGCCAGGTCACCTACAGCAGCGACCACAGCCGGCAGCGTGCCGCAGGTCAACGGCCGTAACGCCTTCTTCGTGAACTGGATCGGGGTGGCCTCCTACAACAACCAGTCGACGCCCACCGACTCGTTCCAGCTGGTCATCGTGGACCGGTCGGACACCGGTGCCGGCAACTTCGACTTCATGTTCAACTACGACCAGGTCACGTGGGACATCGCCACGTCGGCGTCCACCATCCGGGCGCGCGCGGGGTGGGGTCGCGCGGGGACCGGCTTCGAGCTGCCGGGTTCAGGGACCGCGCAGGGGAGCGCGAGCGCGCTGACGGACACCGCGCCCTCGGCGACGTCGCTTATCCAGAACAGCATGAACTCCGACCGGTCAGCTCGGGCGCTACCTCTGGCAGGTGCGCGCGGGGACCCCACCGAACATCCCGCCGAGGGTGACCGTGGTCAACCGCGTGCTCGAAGGGAATGCGCCCAACAGCTACACCGGATACACCGGCACCGGTGACGCCACGGCCACGGATCCCGACGGTACGGTGGCGAGCTTCACGAACGACCGTCCGTCACCGCTCCCGCTCGGCACGACGAACGTGACGTGGACCGCCACCGACAACTCCGGTGCGGTCACAACCGCGACCCAGTCGATCCTCGTCACGGACACGACGCCGCCGGCCAACCCGTCGCTCGACGAGTCCGAGCCACGTCACAGGTGTCTGGTCGTGCCGATAGCACGGTCACGGTGAACTCCGCCGGCGGCGACGCGACGTGTGCACGGGCGTTCGAGGCTTCTCATACGCATGGAGTCAGAACTCGCCGAGCACTCCGGACACGATCGCGGACCCCTCCGTCACGACGACGACGACCACGACGACGACCACGACGACGGTGGACAGCCAGACCTTCCCGAACGCGACGTGGCCCGGCAGGCTGGACGCGCTCGGACGCCACCTACGTCAGGCTCACCAACGCCGCCGGACGGAACCACGGAACCTACGCCGCCGAGATGTGGGCGCAACAACACCACACGGCGCACCGTCAACTTCTACCGCGACTACGACCTGACGGGCTTCACGAGCGCCGTCTCTGGACTTCTGGAACAACCTCTCGGCGTTCAGCACCGTTGCCGACTACGCTCGTGTCGAGTACTCCACGAACGGCGGGACCAGTTGGACGCAGCTCGCGAACTGGGCCGGCCCGTCGGCGGCGCGCCGGGTGGCAGGCGCGGAACTACGCGCTGCCCGTCGGCGGCACCGTGCGGGTCAGGTTCTCAGGCTCGGTGAACGCCACTACCGAGTACGCGGACTGGGACGACATCGCGGTCACTCGGCTTCACGACCACCGACGAGCATTGCGCTCATCGACGAGCACGACGACCGCGACAGGCCGACGGGACGTGGTACTACAACCTTCGCACCGTCGACAACGCCGGGAACTGGTCGGCCCCGACCGCGATGGGTCCGTTCCTCATCGACACCACCGCCCCGGTCACCACCGACAACGTCCCCGCGGGCTGGAGCAGGAGCCCGGTCGCGGTCACCCTCATCCCCACCGACGCGGGCGTGATCGCGTACACCCAGTACGCCCTCAACGGGGCCGCATGGTCCACCTCTACGCCGGGCCTTTCACCGTGTCGACAGAGGGCACGTCCACGCTGCAGGTACCGCTCGGCCGACGCCGCCGGGCACGTCGAGGCGACCAAGACGGTCTCGGTGCGCGTCGACACCGCAGGCGCCCACGGTGCCGACCGCGGCTCGTCCCGAGCGCCATCAGCACGAGGTTCGATCGAGATCATCGTGGGACCCTTCGACCGATGGCGTCTCGGGGCTCGCGAACTACGCGGTCTACCGGGACGGCGCGCGCGTCGGCACGGCGACCGACACGTTCTACACGGACGACGGGCTGGTCCCCGGTGACACGTACACGTCTACGCGGTCAGCTGCCCTCGACGTCGCCGGCAACGAGTCGGCACGAAGCGCGAGCGCGAGCGAGACGGTACCGTTCAGCTCGCTGTGGATCGCGCTGAGTCCCGCCGGTGTCGACATGGGGAACACCGATCCCGGCGCGCCAGTCGACGGTCGCGGACGCGACGTACGTGACGGTCGGCGGGGTCGGCAAGATCAAGTACGACCTCTCCTGCAGCGCGCAGGACTTCGTCGAACATCGAACCCCGTCGCGACCATGAAGACGCTGCCTGCCGGCGCACTGAGCTTCTCGGCGAAGGGCTACGCCATCGTCCCGTGGCAGCCCTTCTCCACCGTCTCCCGCGCAGGTGAACTCGGCGACCGGAGGCAAGAACCGCTGGAGCCACGCGTACCTCTTCGACTACCGGTTCACCGTCCCGTGGACGTTCGAGGCGGGGACCTACACCACGACCGTCACCTACACGGCCGTCTCGAGCTAGGCACGGGCGTGACGCCGCGTGGACGGTCGCCCCGCTCCTCCGCTAGTTCTTCAGCGACTGCAGCGGTGCCGGGAAGCGGCCGCCGCGGCGCGCGAAGACGGTGCCGGCCCACTGGTTGACCGCCATCACCGGCGCCTCGCCGAGCAGGCCGCCGAAGCTCAGCCGCTCGCCGACGTCCTTGCCGATGGCGGGGATGAGGCGCACGGCGGTGGTCTTGGCGTTGACGACGCCGATGGCGCACTCGTCGGCGATGATGCCGGCGATCGTCTCGGCGGTCGGTGTCGCCGGGGATGGCGATCATGTCGAGGCCGACCGAGCACACGCTCGTCATGGCCTCGAGCTTCTCGATGGAGAGCGCGCCGGACTCGGCGGCGAGGATCATGCCCTGGTCCTCGGAGACCGGGATGAAGGCGCCGGAGAGGCCGCCGATGCTCGAGGTGCCCATCGCGCCGCCCTTCTTGACGGCGTCGTTGAGCAGCGCGAGCGCGGCGGTGGTGCCGGGGCCGCCGCAGCGCTTGACGCCCATCGCCTCGATGATCTCGGCGACCGAGTCGCCCTCGGCGGGCGTGGGGGCAAGCGAGAGGTCGACGATGCCCATCGTGACGCCCGAGGCGCCTGGCGGCCTCGCGGGCGACGAGCTCGCCGACGCGGGTGATCTTGAACGACGTCGCCTTGATGGCCTCGGCGATGGCGGTGAGGTCGGCGTCCTTGCGGCAGCGAGTCGACGATGGCGCGCACCACGCCGGGGCCGGAGATGCCGACGTTGATGACCTCGTCGGGCTCGCCGGTCCCGTGGACGGCGCCGGCCATGAACGGGTTGTCCTCGACCATGTTCGCGAAGACGACGAGCTTGGCGCAGCCGATGCAGTCGCGCTCGGCGGTGAGCTCGGCGGTGCGCCGGATGGTGTGCGCCATGTCGAGCACGGCGTCCATGTTGATGCCGGCGCGGGTGGTGGCGACGTTGACCGAGGCGCAGACGCGCTCGGTGGCGGCGAGCGCCTCGGGGATCGAGGCGATGAGGCGGCGGTCGCCGTCGCCGGTGCCCTTGTGCACGAGCGCCGAGAAGCCGCCGATGAAGTCGACGCCCACCTCGTGCGCCGCGCGGTCGAGCGCCAGGGCGAGCGCGGTGACGTCCTCGGCGCCGGTGGCCGCGGCGAGCTGCGCGATCGGGGTGACCGAGATGCGCTTGTTGACGATGGGGATGCCGTACTCGCGCTCGATCTGCTCGGCGACGGGCACGAGCCGCTCGGCGGCGCGGGTGACGCGCTCGTAGACGCGGGCGGCCATGACGTCGACGTCGGAGTCGGCGCAGCGCGCGAGCGACAGGCCGAGGGTGACGGTGCGCACGTCGAGGTTCTGCTGGGTGACCATCGTGAGTGTCTCGACGACCTCTTCTGGGGTGATGTGCACGGGGAAGCCTCCTGGGCGGCGGGGATGTCGGGCGTGGCTGGTCGGGTCGCGGCGCTCGGCGGGCCTAGATGCGGTGCATGAAGCGGAAGACGTCTTCGCGCTGCAGCGTGATCTGAAGCCCCATCTTCTCGCCGATGTCGGCGAGGCGCTTCTGGACCACGTCGAAGGGGGTGGCGTCTTCGTCGACGGTGACCAGCATCGTCATCGAGAAGATGCCGCCGATGATCGTCTGGCGGATGTCTTCGATGTTGGCGTGCGACTCGGCGAGCGCGCCGGAGACGTTGGCCACGATGCCGACGCAGTCCTCACCCAGGACCGAGAGAATCGCGGGAGTCTGCATGATCGTCCTTCCAGAGTCGGGCGGCTGGCCCGGTTGCCGGTGTCGCATCTGGCGCCGCTGACACGGGCGCTATACTCCCTTATACCGCACGAACGGCAGCGCCGAGACGATTCGGCCGCAGCCGGTCCGAGATCCGAGCGCGACAGGAGTGCCCGAGCATGGCCGTCCCCATCACCCCCGTGAAGCCTCGGCGACGTCGTCAAGCTCAAGAAGCCGCACCCCTGCGGCGTCAACGAGTGGGAGATCGTGCGGGTCGGCGCCGACATCGGGCTGCGCTGCAGGGGATGCGACCGCCGCGTCATGCTGGTCCGCTCCGAGTTCGACCGGCGGTTCCGCGGCTTCCTGGACCGGCCGGCGGACGAGAGCTAGTTGCCGACCTCCGGTCGTGCTGTGGGCGGCTCCTCGGGCTCCACCGCGCCGACGAGTCCCTTGTAGCCCTGGTAGTCGGCGTTGTTGACCTGCAGGTGGACGTGGTCGCCGCCGCCCTTGACGTACTGGGCGAGCTGGTCGGTGAACTTGTCCGAGAGCTTGCGCACGTGCGCCACGGGCGTCACGCCGGCGATCACGCGCTGGCCCGGCTTCACCTCGAGGTCGGCGAGGTGGATCATCACGATGTCGAGGTTGTCGTAGCCGTCCGGCACGATGTGCATCTCGTAGTCGGGCCACTTGCCGTAGAGCTTGTAGGACTTGATCTTGACCACCGTGCCGGTGACCGGTGAGATGACGGTCGTTCCGGGCTTCGCGCCCACGTCGGCCGCGGTGTCGGGCTTGCCCGGGCGGGCGCGCCACATCCGCAGCACCTTGCCGACCAGCACCGCATCGGCCCCGGTGGGCTGTCGGCTGGTGTCTCGGCTGGTTCCGCGGTGCGCGTTGGACTCGGAGGCCTTGGCGTCCTTGAGCGGGGTCTTCATCCGCAGCGCCCAGGCGTAGGACGCCTGGTGGAAGCCGATCTCGGTGAGCTTGGTGACGGGAACCGGCAGGTGCAGCTTGAGCCGGCCGTACGACGCGAAGATCGGCGTCGGGTTGGGTGGCTTCGTGCTCGCGCGGAACATGTCGCCCAGCTTGGAGGCTTGCGCGTGCGCGGCGGCGGGCGCGTTGGCCGCCGATGAGGACGAGCTCGCGTCGAGCGGAAGCGATGCCGCGCGGCGGTCCGAGGCGAGCGCCAGCCCGAGACGGCGAGCAGAAGTGCGACGGCGGCCGCCACGACGATGCCGATGTTGCGCCGACGGTTCCGGGTGCGGGCGCGCTCGGCTCGCGCGGCGCGGCCCTCGACCGCGAGTCCCGTGTCGCGGACCCGGATGCGGGAGCGGCCGTCGGCCGAGGTCGAGGCGTCCGGTCGCGCGGAGCGGCCGCCGCCGCCTCCGGAGCCTGCGGAGTCCTCGGTCATCTCGTCGATGAGCGGGTGCTCGTGGCCGGGGTAGCGGACCGTCTCGGTCCGGATGACCCGGATCTCGCCGTCGCGTCGGCGGCCCGTGCGGGGGCGCTGGTGGGGGCGCATCACGCGCGATACCAGCCGCGCGGAGGCGAGGACGGGCAGCGCTGCGCGGGGGCCCTGCAGATCGTTGTAGTCAGCATGAAGGCAAACAAACCCGTCCACTGTTCGATGACACAGCCACATAAGTATACTCGGCGTTGACGGCCTCCGCCGTCCATATGAACACCTAGGGGAGAAACGAAGCGCATGAGAGCCCGCCGATTCGCAAGCCGCCTGAGCCTGCTCGCGTGCACCCTCCTTGCCTCGGCCTCGCTCCTCACCGTCACCGGCTGCAAGATGCCCCCGGCGCTCAGCAAGGCCGAGCTCGAGGCGGCCATAGCTACCCGAGAAGCACCCGACCGTCTCCGCCGAGAAGACGAAGGCCGGGTGCGGTAGCTGCCACCGCGAGGCACCGGCCGTCAAGAACGTGAGCGACTAGGTCGCGAACCTGCGGAGCGACGCCGCCGCACAGCCGCATGTTTCGCCTACGACGTCTGCCCGGTGAACGAGAACTTGGCGAGCAGCACGCCGGGCACGTAGCACGCGCCCTCCTCGGTGCCGACGAACTTGCGCGCGGAGGTGGCGCCTTCGCAGCCGGCGAGCGCCTCGACCGCGCCCTGCGTGAAGCGCAGGTTCTTGAGCGGCTTCGTCAAGCTGGCCGTCCTCGATCAGGAACGTCCCGTCGCGCGTCATGCCGGTGAGCAGGACGCTGATGGGGTCCTCGACGTTGACGTAGTGGAAGCGCGTCACGTACACGCCGCGATGCACGCTGCCGATGAGCTCGTCCATCGTCGCCTCGCCGGGTTCCATCGCCACGTTGAGCGGCATCGGGCCGAAGGCGTTGGGCGCCGGCAGCGCGTGGCCGGTGTTGGCTCGGCCGGTCTTGGCCGCCCAGTACGAGTCGGTGACCGGCGCGTTCGCGCACGCCGCGGTCGATCATCGCGACCCGCTGCTTGGGCTGGCCCTCGTAGTCGAAGGTAAGCCCCATCGCGAAGTCGGCGAGCGCATCGTCGACGATCGAGACTCGCTCGTTCATGACCGGCTCGCCCAGGTGCCCGCTCATGAACGAGCGGCCCTCGGCGAAGGCCTTGGCCGAGAAGCCCACGTAGGCCAGGAAGTCCATGATGTCGGCGACCGCCTCGGGTGCGAGCACCACCTGGTAGTCGCCGGGGTCGAGCGCCTGCGGGTTCGCCGAGCGAAGCGCGAGTTCGGCCGCCTCGGCGCCGAGCGCCGCCGGATCGAGCTTGCTCGCGTCGGCGTCGAGGAACGACGCCCAGCCGCTGCCCGTCGTCCGCGCCCATCGACAGCACCGTGGCCTGCGCGCCGGTGATCGAGCGAGCCGACGTCGACGCCGAGCGAGTTGGCGACGGCGACGGTGTGCTCGGCGCTCCGCACCTTGCCCGCGGCCGTCAGCCCGCGGCCGGCGGACTCGGCGACGATCGCCCCGACCGCGGCCGCGCGCGCCTCGGCGTCGAACTCGCGGGTCGCCTGCAGCGCGCGCTCGGCGTCCGCGACGGGCGCGGGTCCGGGCAGCCCCGGGAACGACGGGTCCTCGGGCGCCACGCCGGCTGCGCGGACGGCGGCGTCACAGGTCGCCTGCAGCGAGGCGGCGTCGAGGCGGTTGGTGCTCGCGACGCCCACGCGCTTGCCGAGCACGGCGCGCACGCTGACGATCACGTTCTCCTCGGCGACGTTCTGGTTGATGCGGTTGTTGGCGAAGCGCGTCAGCGCGCTGGAGTCGGCGCCGACGAGCACTTCGGCCTGGTCGGCGGCGGTCATCGCGACGGTGGCGCGGGCGAGCTCGCGTGCCTCGCGGGGTGTCATCAGCATGTCAGCGTCCCACCCCGACCTGCACGCCCCGGAAGCGGGCGGGAGCGGCGCCGTGCGCCACGTGAGCGACCTGCATCGGCTCTCCCTTGCCGCAGTTGTTCAGCCCCCAGACCTGCCAGTGCGTCTCGCGAGCAGATCGCGTCGCAGCGAGTTCCAGAACTGAGGCGTGATGCCGGTGTAGTTGGGGCTCTTGACCATGCGTCCCAGCTCGCCGTTCTCGATCTCCCAGCCGATCTCGGTGGCGAACTGGAAGTTGAGGCGCTTGTCGTCGATCGACCAGGAGTTGTTGGTCTCGATGTAGAGGCCGCCCTCGGTGTCGGCGATCAGGTCGTCGAAGTCCCAGGTGCCCGGGCTCGAGCGAGACGGTGGTCATGCGCACGAGCGGGATGCGGTTCCAGCCGTCGGCGCGCATGCAGCCGTTGCTCGCGCGGCCGACGACGGGCGCGGTCTCGCGCGAGCTCTGGAAGCCGGCGAGGACGCCGTCGCGCACCAGGTAGTCGCGCTGCGCCGGCACGCCCTCGTCGTCCCACCCGAAGCTGCCGAGCGACCCGGGCACGGTGGAGTCGCTCGTCACGGTGACGATCGGCGAGCCGTACTGCAGCGAGCCGACGTCCTCGAGCCGCAGGAACGACGTTCCCGCGAACGCCGCCTCCTCGCCGAGCACGCGGTCGAGCTCGGTGGGGTGGCCGATGGACTCGTGCACCTGCAGCGCCATCTGGCCGCCGTCGATGATGAGGTCGCGCGTGCCCGGCTCCACGAACGGCGCCGAGAGCAGCGCTGCGGCCTGCTCGGCGACGCGCGGTGCGTTGCCGACGAAGATCGAGGCCGAGGACGTACTCCCAGCCCGCCTGCGACGAGCCGCCGCCGTGCGAGTTGGGGTAGGAGCGCGAGAGGACCTCGCCGTCGGCGATGGCGTAGGCGACGATGCCGGCGCCGGACTCCACGACGGACTGCTCGGTGAGGGCGCCCGTCCGTCGAGCCGAACCACTTGCGCTCGCGGAAGAAGTCGAGGTGCGCCTTGGTGACGGCGACCTCCGGCTGCGCTCGCAGCGCCTCGTCGGCGGCGATGAGCAGCGCCGAGCTTGTCTTCGAGCGAGACGGCGAACGGGTCGATCGCGCAGGTCGACGACCAGGTGCCGCGCGCGGGCTCGACCGGCGCGAGCACCACCGGGGCGGCGACGACGCGCGCGGATGCGCGCGCGATGGCCACCGCCTGCCGAGCGACCCGAACGGCCGCATCGGCGGTGACCTCGCGCGAGGACGCGAATCCCCATGCGCCGTCGGCGATGGCGCGCACGCCGAGTGCCGAAGCTGTCAGAGCGCTCGACCGCCTCGACGACGCCGGAGGCGACCTGGATGGCCTCGCGCGAGGTGTCGACGACGCGCACGTCGGCGTAGGACGCGCCGGCGAGCGTCGCCGCGTTCAGGGCAGCGGAGATGATGTCGTTCAAGGGGTGACCCTCCCGGGTGATCGGACGGGTTCGTCGCGGCGGGCGCGCGGAACACAGCACGTGAATCTTACCGCTCATTGTCGCGGGCAAGACAGGGCCCGCACAGAACAAAAGCCCCGCCAGGCGGAGCTTTCGATGGATCGAGCAGTCCGCACGTCGCGCTACGTGGACCTTGCGTGAGCGCCTTGTCGGTCGTGGTCACGGCCTTGAGCGGAGGGCCGACGCGGTACGCCCACGGGTAGCGACGGGCACCCGCGAAGTCGCTGCGCGTCGGCGAGCTTGGTGATCTTGACGAAGTCACCGGTGCGCGGTGCGTGCAGGAAGTAGCCGCCGCCGATGTACATGCCCACGTGGTGGATCGGGCTGCCGAAGAACACGACGTCGCCGGGCGCCAGGTCCGCATAGGCGACCTTCTCGCCGAGCAGGAACTGCGAACCCGAGTAGTGAGGCAGGGTGTACGCCGTGCTGCTTGTAGACGTAGAGCATCAGGCCGGAGCAGTCGAAGCCGCTCGGCGAGGCGCCTGCCCACAGGTAGGGGACGCCGTGGTAGGCGAGCGCGGTCTCGACGGGCGAACCCGGCTCGACGACGATGCCGGCCTTGCTCGCGCCCGACAGCACGTCGGCGAAGCAGCGCGGACTCGTCGGCCGAGCGACGGCCGGCTTCCTTGTCGAGCAGCGTGAGGAGGTCCCTCTGCGCCGCGTTCATCATCTTCTGACGCTCTTCGATGCGGAGCGTGACCTCGATCGGCGGGCCTTCATCTCGAACTCGAGCGCCTCCGCCTGGATCTTGGAGTTCTGCAAGTCGGCGACCTGCTGCTCCATGCGGTCCTTCTGGGCCTTGAGCGAGGACGGCCACGTCGGCATCCGCGAGGCCGATGGTGTTGAGGAACTTCACGCGAGCCACGAAGTCGGACATCGACTTGGAGTCGAGCAGCACCTCGAAGCGTGCCCATGTCGCCGTCGCGGTAGTTCGACGCGGCGCGCTGGGACAGGATCGAGGACTGGAGGTCGTAGGCCTGACGGGCGTTCTCGAGGTCGGTCTGGGCGACCTGGACCTCGTTCTGCATCTCAGCGAGCCGGTCCGCAGCGCCGTTGTACTCCTGCGATGCGATCTCGAGCTCGCGGTCGAGCGCGTCGAGCTGGGCGTTGAACTCGTCGACGCGCTTCTGCTTCTCGGCCAGCGCGGCGCGGAATGCCTCGGTCTGCTGGGTGACCGGCGTCTGGATGGCCGAGTTGGTGTCGGCGGGCGCGCGGTTGGTCGTGGTCTTGGCCGCGGGTGCGGGCGCCGACGGCTTGACCGGAGTCACGGGAGTTACCGGCGTGACGGGGGCCGGGGTGGGCGTCGTCGTCGTGGAGACGTTCTCACCGAAAGCAGGCACAGCCGACAGCAACATCGCCGCAGCGACAGCGAGGGTGCCCGCCTGCCGCATATGACGTGCCGTCGAGCCTGAGATCATTGCCCTGCCTTCCACACAACGGGCGACGAGAGAGCGCGCAACAACAAGCGAACTTCGCCGCCAGACGAGTCCATCGCGAACTATACCCTTAAATCGCAGGTCGCGCCACCTTTTGCGTCCCCACGAAGGTATCCGAACCGGTCATACGCCGACGTAAGTGCAAACACGGTGCCGAAGCAGGCCAAAGAGGCCGACTTCACAAGAAGAACTCGAGTTCAGGGTGATCGACGCCTAGAGAACCGCATCCGGGTCCGGCCCCGCGGCCAATACCTCGGGCGATACATCCGCGGCGTACTGCTCGAAGTTGTCGCGGAACAGGGCGGCAAGCGAGCGGGCTGATGCGTCGTAGGCGGCAGGGTCGGCCCATGCGATTCGCGGGTCGAGAACGTCGGCCGCCGCGACGCTGCACTCATGTGGCACGAGTACCTTGAAGACGGGATGTGGCGTGAATCCGGACCGGGCAAGCGAGCCGTCCAGGGCGGCGCCGATCAGCGCCCGCGTGAGCTCGATGCTCATGCGCTCGCCGACTCCGTACGGCCCTCCGGACCAGCCGGTGTTCACCATCCAGCAGTCCGTCTCGTGCCAGCTCAACCGCTCGGCGAGCATGGTCGCGTAGCGCGAAGCCGGAAGCGGCATGAAGGGCGCCCCGAAGCAGGTGGAGAAGGTCGGCCGAGGCTCGTCGATGCCCACTTCCGTGCCCGCGACCCTGCTCGTGAAGCCCGACAGGAAGTGATAGCTCGCCATCTGAGGCGTGAGCTTGGAGATCGGGGGCAGCACGCCGAAGGCGTCGCACGCCAGGAAGAAGACGTTGCGCGGGTGGTCACCCACCCCGCCCAGTATGGCGCTCGGGATGTGCTCGATGGGGTAGGTGGCCCGCGTGTTCTCGGTGAGGAAGTCGGAGTCGTAGTCGATGGCCCGCGTCTGCGGGTCGACGATCACGTTCTCGAGGATGGAGCCGAACTTGATCGCGTTGTAGATCTGTGGCTCGTGCTCGGGCGAGAGGTTGATGGTCTTGGCGTAGCAACCCCCTTCGAAGTTGAAGATGCTGTGGTCGCTCCAGCCGTGCTCGTCGTCGCCGATGAGGCGGCGCGCCGGGTCGGCCGACAGCGTCGTCTTGCCCGTCCCCGACAGGCCGAAGAAGAGGGCCACATCGCCGGACCGCCCGATGTTGGCCGAGCAGTGCATCGGAAGCACGTTGCGCTGCGGCAGGAGGTAGTTCATCACCGAGAAGATGGCCTTCTTCATTTCGCCGCCGTACATGCTCCCGAGGATAAGCACGAGCTTGCGGGTGAAGCTGATGCCGACGAAGACCGAGGTGCGGGTCCCGTCGAAGTCCGCGCTCGCGCGGAGGGCCCCGCAGTTGATCACGGTGAAGCCGGGGACGAAGTCCTCGAGCTCGATGGGCGTGGGCCGCACGAACAGCGTGTCGGCGAAGAGCGCGTGCCAGGTCGCGTCGGCGACCACCCGGACGGGTAGGCGGTAGGTGCGCTCGGCGCCGCGAAGCCGTCGAACACGTAGAGGTCGCGGTCGTGCAGGTAGCCGCGCGCCTTGTCGAGCAGCCGGTCGAAGAGCGCGGGTTTGCAGGGTTTGTTGACGTCGCCCCAGCATATCTGCTCGGCGGCGGGGCCCTCCTCGACGATGACGCGGTCCTCCGGCGAGCGGCCCGACGGCTCGCCGGTCTTGACCACAAGCGCGCCGTTGGCCGCCAGGATGCCTTCGCCGCGGGCCAGGGAGCGCGCGATCAGTTCGGCCGGTGGCAGATTGCGGTGCACAGCGCCTCCGCCGGCGAGTCCGAGTTCGGCGAGCTGGGTGCGGATCACGTCGTCTGTGAGCGGGATGCTGTTCATGTGGAACCCCCTCGAGTCGCCGCCGACCGCCGCGTTTCGCGTATGCCCGGTGGTCAGTACCGTACCCAAATCGGAGGCCGAAGGTTCGAGGGCCTGGTTGTCGAGGCTCTCCCGATCGTGTCGGGCTGCTTGGCGAGACTGGAATCGGGGTAAAACATCTACATAGGATCGGCTGCCAGCCCTGCGAGGCTACTAAGCCAGAAGTTCCCGGCGGCGGGACGATGCGCCGAGGGGACAACCGATCCGAGCATGAGAAGAGGCTCCGGCCCAGGACTCCGGGGCCTTTCCGTTGCCGCAGACGCTCAAGCCTGCTCGATTGCATGCCGACACAGCAGGGGAGGCCCCATCGCCGCCACCCTCTGTCTGCTAAGACCCTGCAATGCTGACGATGGGGCTTCACTATGTCCGGTGGACGGGCCGGGCGCCGGACTTGCTGGTGCAGGATTTGCATCGCGAGAGCTGGATATGTTAGCTTGTGCGTCCGCCGTTTCGGCGAATCGAACATTGCGGGGTGGAGCAGTCTGGTAGCTCGTCGGGCTCATAACCCGAAGGTCAGAGGTTCAAATCCTCTCCCCGCGACCAAGACTTATCGCAGGTCAGACATGGTGAACGTGTCTGGCCTGTTTTGTTGCCCGGTCGAGGTGCCCATCGGGTTTTTCGACAAAACCCGATGGGCACCTCGGTGTTCTGTCGCAATTCGGTCGAACATCCCACTCCTGGCGCGCGATGAACGCGCATGGGTTAGGGACCGGATCTATACCCTGAACTGCGCAAATACCGGCGCGGGACCCCGGGCGAGAGTCCGCAGTTTGATCAGCCCGTCTGCAGAAAACACCACGTTCATAGCTAGGTAGAGTTGCGTTCGTTCTGAAGGAAGCATGATCCTCGGATGGAGCATCATGAGGCCGAGCCCATCGTCCGTGCCCACTGCTCGAACAGATCCATAGGCATGGGATGGGCCGCCCCTGTGTGCCTCGTGACGACCCTCGTGTTCGGCGGACGGTGACGCGCGAGTCGCCTCCCGGCTAGGTCGATCGCGCGCACGGCCCCGACCGATGCCCGGCGACGGAGCACCTTTCGCAGCCCGTCCTCGAAAGCCTCGGCCTCATTGAGGATCCAACGTAAGAGCTGCTCAGGTGCCAAAGCATCGTCCGGGTGGTTGACCCGTACCAGACCCGACAGACTCACATGTGGGCCTCCGAACCCAGTCCCTATGCGGTTGACGACGAGGAACGGGTCGCTCGCGTCCCACAGCGCGATGAACAGGTCAGCATCGATGAGCCGGTCGGGGGGCCATGTATCACGCTCGGCCAGCGCCACGTCAACGAGAGCCACCGAGAACGACACGACCCCTTTGGCAATCCTGATCCTGAACGCGGGTGTGTCTCCAGTCTTCAATACATCAAACTGCCCGAATCGCCGGCGATCATCCCTGGACTCAGCGACCTGCGAGGAGCCCCGCACCTGGTACTCGAACCCAATGTGCGTTAAGCGCCATACCGAGCGAGAGGAAGGTCCGCAGGTCGTGGTCCCTAGGGCTGACAAGCCGTTTCTTGGACTCACGCATCTGTTGTCCGATCCGGCGCGTCGCTTGGGACTGCGGACCCAACTGCAGCCTGGCCATCAGGGCCGTCAGGTACAAAGTGTTCTCCTCGCGTGCTGACTGGGAGTATCCCTGTGGGACGAAAAACGACGGTCTCGGACTCGAGAGATACATGGCATGTCTCCCAACCATTCAAGAGCCACGCCCTCGCGTGCGAATGACTGAAGTCGTTTGCCCAGAACGCGCGTCCCGTGCGGGCCGAGCGCGGAAGCTTGGCCCCGATGAACCGTTCAATGCCTTCGAACCGGATTCGGAACTCTACGCGCCTGTACCGGCCCAGCACATTGGACAAGGATTCGTACTTACCTGACATTCAGATCGACTCCTAGGTTGGATCCGTCTCTCGAATGGGCCGAGCAATGGATTGCTGTCTGCACTCACCCTCATGTGCAATCCGTCTTGGATCTCCCACTCCCTCCGGTAGCGCCGGTCCACACCAGCATCAAGGACGCGCGTGACTGGAGCCACCTTGTCGATTCGCCGCATAACCGGGTGAAGTGCTCCTGACTTCGCAAGCATTTGACCCGCTCAAGCGCCTGCCGGGGCGGAGGAGCCCAGATCGGTCTCCTACACATGTCAGCCGCGGCGAGGAGGGTTTCTGCAGTACAAGCAGGCCCACGAATCGACGAACGGCTACTAATTGAGGATAAACGGCGCAGAGTCCATCGAGATCGGTCATCGTCACAGACGGCAAAGCGGGGCAGTGGGGTGCCGCTGCGGCATGGTCACCCCGAGGAGCGCCTGGTCGCAAACGATCACCAACGGGCCGCTCGGGCATGCGGCCCGATGGTCACCACGGCCCTCTGCGCAGTCATGGCGAAATCCCACTCTTGGCGCGCGACCGGAGACTGCATTTCTCCTATCGCGGCGCAGAGTGTTCGGGACCTCGTCGGATAGGCGTTCAAGCACGAGAGACATATCTGCCCCGATGAGAGCCCCTTCGGTGGTCACTTTGGTTTCCGTCGCCGAGATTCCGCTCCCTGCCCTTCGCGTACACTGCCCGTCATGGACAAACGCCGCCTTGTCACCATCTTCGCCGTCGTCTTCGTCGACGTGCTCGGCTTCGGCCTCATCCTGCCGTTGCTGCCCTACTACGCGACGCGCTTCGGCGCCTCGGCGTTCCTGATCGGCCTGCTCACGGCCTCGTACGCTGCAGCACAGATCATCGGCAGCCCGATACTGGGCAGGCTGTCCGACCGTTTCGGCCGGCGTCCGATCCTCATGGTCTCGATCGCCGGAACCGCCGTGAGCTTCCTGATACTGGGCTCGGCCTCGGCGTTGTGGATGCTGTTCGCCGGCCGCATGCTCGACGGGCTGACCGGCGGCAACTTCACGGTCGCACAGAGCTACATCACCGACGTCACCACCGCCAAGGACCGCGCGCGCGGGCTGGGACTGACGGGCGCGGCGTTCGGGCTCGGCTTCATCATCGGTCCCGCGTTGGGCGGGCTGCTTTCCCAATGGGGCTACGGGGTACCGGCGTACGTTGCGGCGGCGGTCGCCACGATCAACGTCCTGCTCGTCGCGTTCTTCCTTCCGGAGTCGCTGTCCGCCGAGCGGAAGGCCGAGCTCGCGGCTTCGCCGCGCGGCGGCATCACCGCCAAGCGCCTCTTCGAAGCGCTGCGCAGGCCGCTCTTTGGCGATGCGCTCGAGCTGCGGTTCTTCTTCGGCTTCGCCTTCGCGACGTTCCAGACGATGTTCTCGCTGTGGGCGCTCAAGCATCTCAACCTTCAGCCGCAGGCCATCGGGTTGCTGCTGGCCTACGTCGGCATCCTCTCGGTCATCGTCCAGCTCGTGCTCATCGGGCCGCTGACCACGCGGTTCTCCGAGGGGCTGCTGCTGGTCGTGACGCTGGGCGTCGCCGGCGTGTTCTTCTTCGCCTGGGGCGTGTCGCCGAACGTCCCCGTGCTGCTCGTGGTGCTCACGCCGCTGTGCTTCGCGATCTCCATCCAGAACACCGTGAGCCAGAGCGTGCTCTCCAAGACGGTCGGCCCGACCGAGATCGGCGGTGCGTTCGGGCTGTCCTCGGCGGTGCAGAACGTCGGATCGATCGCGGCGCCGATCATCGGCGGGGTGATCATCGGCAGCCTGGGCACCTGGGCGCCCGGGGTGTTGGCGGGCATCATGTGCCTGGGGCTCGTCCCGTTCGCGTGGAACAAGTTCGCGAAGCGGGGAGCGCCCTTCTCGGCCCCGCCGCAGGCATCGGAGACTGAATCGAGCAGAGCGTGAAACGCCGGCAGGGTGCGGAGTGGTCGCCGTCGGTCCGCTGAGCCGACCGAGAGGAGAGGCGCGATGCAGTTCCCGGCTCTGAAGGTGCGTGACCTCGAAGGCGTGGAGCATGTGATCCCCGACGGTCTTCCGGGGGGTCCGCACGTCATCATCCTCGCGTTTCAGCAGTGGCATCAGTCGTTGGTTGAGCAATGGAAGCCGGGTCTCGAAGCCGTGGCGCTGCGCCATCCGGGCACCGAGGTCTGGGAGGTGCCGAGCATCTCATCGGGCTACCGGCTCTTTCGCGGCGGCATCGACGGCGGCATGCGTGCCGGCATACCCGACCCGGAGACGCGCCGCCACACGCTGACGGTCTACACCGACCTGCATGCTCTGGGCAAGGCCCTCGAGATCGACACGCTCGACACGGTCCAGCTCTTCCTGGTCGACTGCGGCGGCACCATCCTGTGGAGGGCATCAGGCGAACCCGATGCCGCGAGCCTTGATTCGCTTGATTCGGCTATCGCGGCAGCGCGCTGACGAGGGGACCCTTGACCGCTGAGAAGAGCGCCTTCGCCACCTTGGATTCCTGTCATCCGGAGGCCTGCTACGTGACCTCTCCACTCTGTGCTTGACACGTCGCCATTCCCGGGCGCAGTCTCACGTCGAGCGGCCTGACAGCTCGGGGGAGCTTGTCGCCGCCGTCATACTCACGCCCGGGTGGTGCACCCGCTACTAGCACGGGGCGTTCGCCGCCCGCGGGCAGGCTTGAGGGGGGTCAGGACATGGTGCAGGCACCGCTGTCTCGGCGCGTGAAGTCCGCTTGGAGTACGGGCCATCCCGTCAGGCGGCCGCTGCTGATCTTGTTCCTGGCCTTGGCATTTGGGCTCTGCCTTGCGCCGCCAGCCTTCGCAAACGGGGGGCTGCGGGCCGCCATGAATGCGAAGCTGGCCTCCATGGTCCCGCCCGGCAGCAGCGATGCCTCGCTGACAAGCCTCTTCATACCGAACGACCCGACGATCACGGACCTCGACGAGCTTGCCGGCGCCACGAACCTGATGTACCTGACCGTCGGCGGCCGCGTCAACGATATCTCGGGGTTGAAGGATCTGGTCGGGCCTGTCGTCCTCGATTTGAGCTACAACAACTTCGATCCACTCGCACCACCCTTAGATCTCTCGCCTCTGTGGGGGCACACGGCTCTCATGAACCTCCAGCTCGAGTACGACAACGTGAGCAGCGTGGCGCCGCTGGCAAGCTGTACTGGCTTGACCTGGCTCTACCTCGACGGAGACAACTTGACGGACATCGGCGCGCTCACCGCGCTCCACCAACTGCAGATCCTCCAGGTGACGGACAACTACCTTGACCTGTCGCCAGGCTCGCAGGACATGAACAACATACAAGCAATTCAGGCCAACAACCCGTGGAGCAACGGCGGGGTCTTCTCCTACACGCCCCAGCGCACGCAACCGGCCCCATATCCCGTGGACATGGTCATCCCGGGTTCGCTTGTCGCGCTGCACTTCGACGGCGTGAGCAGCGAAGGTGTCACCACGGCCATACCTCACTCTTCAGGCAATCCTCCTCCGCCGAACCTCGAGATCCTTGGGGGCGCCTGCTACAACATCACCACCACCGCGGTCTTCAGCGGCGACGTGTACGTGACAATCCCCTACGACGACACGGGCCTTACGCTCGAGCAGGAGCAGGATCTGACACTCCAGCACTCGAACGGGAGCGGTTGGGACGACATCACCGTCCAGCCTGTGGACACGACCAACAACAGGATCACCGGCAAGACGACCTCGTTCTCGGACTTCGCGGTGATGGCAAGCGCCCTTGAGGCGCCTGGCACACAGATGACGGTCGACCCGATCGCCTCACCGGTCGCCCCGGGTGACGACGTCACGGCCACCTTCTACGAGCGCAACAGCGGCACGGTCACGCTCGCCAGCCCGTGGGCCGAGATCTTCGTCGATGGCGTCTCTGTCGGCACCGTTCCACTTCCGCCTGTGCTCGGGGTGGGCGACACCGCCTTCTTCACGTATACGATGACCGGCGTCACCACCGGCCACCACACGATCACGGCGGTCGGGCACGCAACCGACTTGGTAACCGGCAAGGACATCACGTATCCAGAGTATCCGGAGCGCGCCGAGGTCGGTTTCGATGTGCAGACGCCGTCCGCCAACCCGCGGATTGCGCTCAACAAGGTGACGGTCGACGCCGGGGTCTCCGGCGACGGGATCTTCATCCTGTCCGGCGAGCCGATTCTCTGGCGCTACACCGTCACCAACCCCGGCGACGTGCCGCTCTCAAACGTCTACGTGACCGACGACCAGGGCGTCACGCCCGTCTACGTCTCCGGTGACACCGACGGCGACGGACTGCTCGAGCCGACCGAGACCTGGGTCTTCGAGGCGAGCGGCACTTCGGTCGACGCCGTCTACGCCAACACCGGCACCGCCTACGGCACCGGTCGGTGGCGTGACGGTCGTCCGCCTCCGACACCTCGCGCTACACCGGCCGCGACCCGAAGGTCGCCATCAACAAGGTGACCTTCGACGACGGCGTGTCCGGTGACGGCCTGCGGATCCTGTCCGGCGAGCCGATCGGGTGGCGCTACACGGTCACCAACGTCGGCAGCGGGCGGCTCTCGCAACGTCACCGTGACCGACGATCGGTCGCGGGCGTCACGCCCGCCTACGTCTCCGGTGACACCAACGGCAACGGCTACCTCCAGCCGACCGAGACCTGGGTCTTCGAGGCCGCCGGCACCGCCGTCTTCGGCAACTACGCCAACACCGGCACCGTCACCGCCGTCAGCAACGACTCCGCCGGCCACTTCCGCACGACCACCGCGTCCGACAGCTCGAGCTACACCGGCGTGGACCCGAAGCTCGTCATCGACAAGGTGACGGTCGACGGTGCGACGTCCGGTGACGGCCTGGCCGTCCGCGTCCGGCGAGCCGATCACGTGGCGCTACACGGTCACCAAGGCGCAACGGCCGGGGCCGATCGGCAACATCGTCGTGACCGACTCGGATCCGACGCGTCATGCCGATGCCGGTGCTCGGCCCTGACGGCATCCACAACGTCGGCGACACGGACAACAGCGGCGATCATCGAGCATGAGCGAGGCCTGGGTCTTCGAGGCGCTCGGTATCGCGCTCGCCGGCGACTACGCCAACACCGGCACCGCGACCGGCACCACCACCGACGGCGCCGGTCACACCCGTGACACCACCGCGTCGGACACCTCGAGCTACACTCGGCACAACCCGGCGGATCGCGCTCGACAAGGTGACGGTCGACGCCGGGGTCTCCGGCGACGGGATCTTCATCCTGTCCGGCGAGCCGATCGTCTGGCGCTACACCGTCACCAACCCCGGCAACGTGCCGCTCTCCAACGTCTACGTGACCGACGACCAGGGCGTCACGCCCGTCTACGTCTCCGGTGACACCAACGGCGACGGACTGCTCGCAGCCGACCGAGACCTGGGTCTTTGAGGCGAGCGGCACTTCGCTCGACGCCGTCTACGCCAACACCGGCACCGCCTGACGGCACCGAGCGCTGGCGTCACGGTCGTCCGCCTCCGACACCTCGCGCTACACCGGCCGCGACCCGAAGGTCGCCATCACCAAGGTCACCTTCGACGACGGCGTGTCCGGTGACGGCCTGCGGATCCTGTCCGGCGAGCCGATCGGGTGGCGCTACACGGTCACCAACGTCGGCAGCGGGCGGCTCTCCAACGTCACCGTCACCGACGACCAGCCGGGCGTCATGGCCCGCCTACGTCTCCGGTGACACCAACGGCGACGGCTACCTCCAGCCGACCGAGACCTGGGTCTTCGAGGCCGACGGGCACCGCCAGTCCTCGGCAACTACGCCAACATCGGCACCGTCACCGCCGTCGGCAACGACTCCGCCGGCCACTTCCGCACGACCACCGCTTCCGACAGCTCGTGGTACAACGGCTGGGTGCCCGGAGATCTTCATCGACAAGGTGACGGTCGACGGTGCGACGTCCGGTGACGGCCTGGCCATCGCGTCCGGTGCGCCGATCACGTGGCGCTACTCGGTCACCAAGGTCGCTGGCACAGGGATACTGCGCGACATCGCCGTGACCGACTCCGATCCGAGCGTCGCACCGATGCCGGTGCTCGGCCCTGACGGCATCCACAACATCGGCGACACGGACAACAGCGGCACGCTCAACATCGCGGAGGTCTGGATCTTCGAGGCCTCCGGTACAGCCATCTCGGGCGCATACTCCAACACCGGCACCGCCACCGGCACCGCCGTCGACACCGCCGGTCACACCCGCGAAACCACCGCGTCGGACACCTCGAGCTACACCGGGAACCGACCGCCGACGATCACGGCCGTGAGCGTCTCGCCGACCCTCGTGCCCGTGAACACGATGGTGGCAGCGAACTGCGCCTTCACCGACCCGGACGCGGGTGACGCTCACACGGCCGTGTGGGACTGGGACGACGGGACCTCGTCGGCCGGCAGCGTCAGCGACGGTACGGCAGGAACCGTCTCCGGCTCCCACAAGTATGCGACGCCCGGCGTGTACAAGGTCGGCATCGTCGTCACGGACCGCGCAGGTGCGTCGGCACAGGGCGCTGCCGCTGAGTACGTCGTGGTCTACGACCCGAGCGGCGGGTTCGTGACCGGAGGCGGCTGGATCAACTCGCCAGCAGGCGCGTACCCCGCCGCTCCCACCCTGGTCGGCAAGGCGAACTTCGGCTTCGTCTCCAAGTACAAGAAGGGCGCATCGGTGCCCGACGGCGAGACGGAGTTCCAGTTCCACGCCGGCTCGTTCAACTTCAAGTCGACCGGCTACGAGTGGCTCGTGTGCGCGGGGTCCAGGGCGCAATACCGCGGCGCGGGCACGGTCAACGGGGCCGGCTCCTACAGGTTCGTACTGACCTGTACGGACGGGTCAGCCCGGACAAGTTCCGCATCAAGGTCTGGGACAAGGCCACCGACACGATCGTCTACGACAACCAGATGGGATCGAGCGACGACGCGGCCCCGTCCACGTCGATCGCCGGGGGCAGCATCGTCATCCACAAGTAGCGCTTGGACAGCGACAGCCAAACAACGCGAGGGCCGTCCCAGTGGGGCGGCCCTCCGGCTTCTAGCGCGTTCCCCACCTCGTGTCGTTGATGGTCAGCAGCGCGTAGGGCAGCTGGAGCGCGAGCACGGAGACGTAGAGCGCCGACCACGCCACGCCGTACATCCAGTAGTTGTCGCGCCGGAACAGCGTGTAGACGAAACCGAAGGCCAGCGTCGAGACGAGCACCATGAGTCCGGACCGCGCAAGTGCCCAGAAGCCGCCCACCGCGGCGCCGAGGTAGAACGTCTGGACCACCAGGACCGTGCTCGCGAGGGCGAGCAGCAGGTTGCCGTAGAAGAAGAACGAAGCGCCGGGGTGCAGCCGCCACATGAAGCGCGCGGCGTCGATGCTGTTGACGACCCAGCCGCGCTTCCAGCGCATCTGCTGCCGGAGGAACTTCCTCAGCGTGGTCGGCACGATCGTGTAGGACCTGACGTCCGGCGCGTAGATGGTGCGATACCCGTCGCGCAGCAGCAGGTTGGTGAGCGCGCGGTCGTCGCTGTAGGTGCACGGCTTGCCGAGGAAGCTCTGGGTCAGCCAGGCATCGAGGCGCTCGGCCACGAGGTCGCGACGGTACGCCGAGCAGCACCCCGAGAGGCAGCCCACCGCGCCGAACAACGACTCGCCGGCCTTGATGATGCGGAAGGCCACGTAGTAGCGGGCGACCTGCATCTTCGAGACCAGCGAGTCGTCGTCGTTGAAGACGTCAGCGTGCGCGGACAGCCCGCCGATGGACGGGTCCGTGAAGTACGCCGCGAGCCGCCGAAGCGCGTCGGGCGCGAGCGTGCTGTCGGAGTCGACCAGCACGACGATGTCGGCCGCGCTGTGCTCGACCGCCGTGGCGACCGCATGCCGCTTCCCGGCGTTCCTGCTGAGGAAGACCTCCTTGACGCGAACGTCACGCGTGGCGACGAGCGCCGCCGCCTTGCGGATATGGGCCCGCGAGTCGTCGGTCGAGCCGTCGTCGACGACGATGACGTCGTAGCGGTTCCTCGGGTAGTCGAGCACCATGCTGCGAAGCGTGCGGTCGACGGCTGCTCCCTCGTTGAAGCACGGGACGCAGATCGAGATCGTCGGCAGCTCATCATCGCTCACGTCGCACGGCTCGTGCGGACGCGCCACGGCCGCGGCGAAGATCCCGACCGCGAAGCGCAGCATGGTGAATCCGGCGACGATCGCCGCCGTGAGGAAGTGCCACGTCGCCGTCGTGTCCATCGCCATGAGCGACGCCCGGTAGCCGATGTAGCCCGACATGGCGAGCGCGAACCCGGCGGTCGCAAGCAGACTCCGCTGCCTGCCGCCGCCCAGGATGCCCGAGGGCGGGATCTTCTCGATGACCCACGTCAGTGCGAGCAGGGCCAGCATCGAGATGCCGTAGGCGAGTCGGGTCCGCCACCCGAAGAACTGGGTGACGACGACCAGGCCGAGCAGGGCGATCGCCAGCGAACCGAGCATCAGGGAGCTCGTCCTTGCCTGCACTGCCAGTGACCGTAGGTGCTTCATGGGATCTCCGGGTGTCACGCGCTTCGGTGGTGGGAGCGGGCCGTGCTGTGCCGGCGCTAGTGCCGCGACGAGCCACGGTCGTCGGATTCGCGACGCGGCCCGTTGCCGTCGTGGTCGGAGCGGCCCTGGTTCGCGAACACCGACTTCGCCTCGTTCTCGGCGTCTCCGGCGACACGAACGCTGATCTTCTCGGAGCCGTTCCTGGAGTCGTTGGCGAGTGTGGCCGAGAAGCTGCCCCCGTCGCCGGTGGTCACGCTGACGCTCTGGGTGGGGCGCCAGAACCAGAAGAAGTGCTTCTGCACGGAGACCACGACGGTGTGAGGAGTGCCGGGAAGGACGCTTCCGCTCACGACGAGCTGGCGGGAGTTGCGGGTGACCGAGTCGATCTTGAGGCCGTGCCGGACCAGCAGCTTGCCCTGCGCGTCGACGTCGCGGTACGGGACGCTCACGCGAACCGACTGGTTCGCCGTCTGCGGAGCGGTCAGGAGCGCGTTGGCCGCGTCGGCGGTGGATACCCGCTCGTAGGTGGACCCGTACCAGACGTCCGCGTAGCCGTCCGTCGGGAAGCCCTTGACCACGGGCCGGTTGAACAGGCTCTTGCCGTACTCCAGCGTGACCGTCTTCGCCGCCGGGTTGACTTCGCCGTTCGGCCACGGCCCTCTGGCAAAGGCCGGGGTGGCCGACAGTGCCAGGATCAGCACGACTGCTGCTAAGAGATAGGACGACTTCTTCATCTCTGGCTCCTTACCTACGCTAGGCGGTGTGCGCGATGCCCCATTCGGGGCTCGGGCACCTGAAGCTAATGACCGCCGAGAAGCCTCGCAATGCCTCCGCGGGAATCGCCCGTGACTGACGTCACACCCCGCGAAGAGAGCTCCGACCCGGAGGGCCGCCGTTCGTCGCGGCGGCCGTCCCGGCGCGCGGCCCGACGGCCAGGCAAGTGCCCGGCGCACCGCCCAAGGCGCACTGCCGCTTGTCCGGTCGACGCAGGAGTTCCGCGCCACCCGGGGAAGAAGCACGCATGGCCACGAATCTTGTAGGAGCCAGAGGAGCCTGCGCGTGAGGGAATGCACTCCGCTCGATACGCTGTCCGAGATCCTCGGGGATGTGCTGGACCCGGTGTTCGCCTACACGGCGGACGGGCGCTACCTCTTCGTCAATGCGGCGGCAGCCGAGTTCATGGACTGCGCGCCGCTCGACGTCGTCGGCCGGCACTGGCAGGAGCTCGGGGTGCCTGCCGAGGTGATGGAACCGCTCACCGCGCAAGTCGCCGCCGTTGCTTCGACCGGCCGCTCTCAGCACTACCGATTCGAGGCCACGGCGCTCAGAGACCTCCGGGTGTTCGACGTCTCGCTGTCGCCGCTCTGGACCGAGACGCGAAAGGTTCTTGCGGTGCTCGCGATCTTCCACGACGTCTCGGAGTACTTCAAACCGGCGCTCGACAGCTGATGCACGCGGGGTCACTCCGTGCGGCGGCCGGGTTCTGAACCCGGCAGGATGAGGTCGAAGGAAATGGAGATGCGATGCAGGTAGGCACCTATATCGACGGCCGTGAACTCACCTACGATGAGGCCACCGGCGCGTTCGCGGTGGGCGGCACGCCGGTCACTCTGGCGCAGGTTCTCGAGTACGACGCCGCGGGGCAGATCCAGTGGCCCAGCGCCGAGATGCGCACCTGGGCACACCAGCTGACCGGCCCGTCTGTCACCAAGGCCTGGGTCGGCTCGTACGCTCGCGTTGGCCCGATAGCGGTTGTTCCCGGCTCCCCGATGGTCGCTCCCCCCGCGTGGCATCCGGACCCCACGGGCCGGCATCAACTCCGCTACTGGGATGGACGCACGTGGAGCCGGCACGTCTCGGATGACGGCGTTGCCGGCGAGGATCCGATCACGAGTTCCTAGTCGAAGCCGGCCATCACGCGGGCGCGACCGATACCGCAAGCCATCCTGGAGACTGCGCGTTTGACTACTACTCGGCCGGCGACACTGCGGGCGACGGCCACTCGCCGTGCTGCTCACAGCATGCAGGTGAGCCTTCGCCGTGGTGGTGATGCCCCTTCATGCCGCCGTGCATCATCGGGCCACCGAAGCCGCCACGCATCATCCCGCGCTTGTGGCTCATCATCTTCCCCAGCGTCGCGCCGCATACGAACGCTATCACCATTCCGCAGATCGCCATCGGTAGCGGCACGAGCGGAATGCCGGGCGATGCGCAAGGGCACGCCGAATCTCCGTGTTGAGTATTCACTGCCATCCTCCTTGGGCGGGGTCTTCTCCTCTAGATGTACCCGCACCCTAATCGGAGCCTCGGCGAGCTCTCGCCGCCGTGAGAAGCATGCCGAGATGCCCGATGATGGTGCGAGTCTACTCCGAGCTCGGACTCCATCGAAGCTGCGATTGCCGGTTGCGCGCTACCCGAGCGCGACCAGGACGATCCCGCTGATGAACGCGGCCATCCACAGCGCCCAGACGTGGACGCTGAACTTCCGGAAGCTTCGAAGTACGCTCTCCTGCTTGAAGACCAGCGCCACGGTCGCCCAGATCGAGTGGAACAGCATCAGCGCCACGGCGGTCAGGCCGATCACTCCGTGCACGTCCCATTTCCAGCCGCCGGCGATCTGGGACATCAGCGTGGTTCCGAAGGTGTCGAAGACGAGCCCGAGCCAGAACAGGCCCAGGTGCCATGGCTTGAGGATCCCTGCGGCGCGCTCGCTGAAGACGGCGACCGTGTAGAGGGTCGCCGCGAGCAGCATCGAGATGATTGCGAGCATCAGTGTCGTGTTCATGGACGTGCTCCTAGGTGGTTTCGCTGGTGGGTTCGAACGCGGGCTTCATGCAGTCCCAGCCGGCGCGCTCTACTTCGGACGTGATCTCATTGAGCCACTCGAGCTCATCGGAAAGCCTCTGGGTGACCCGGGCGAGGATGATCGCGGGGAAGCCGCCGACCTCACCCGTGTCCGCCGGGTCCGCGGCCGCCTGGGTCAGGCGATCGAGCGTTGCCTCGAGCGAGTCTCTGCGCCGCTTGAGGATCTCGTCCTTGGCCGCGTCGTCCAGGGCGTCGGTGTAGCTCACCATGCCCAGCAACACGTCGAACTCCGAGTAGGGCATGGCTTGCACGAGGTTCTCGGCGGTCATCATCTTCGCGAGTTCGGCCATGCCGGCGTCGGTGATCGCGTAGACCTGGCGTCTGGAGGGCCCGCCGGCGTCCTCGTCGGTCGAGACCACGAGGTTCTCGCGGGCGAGCTTTCTCAGGATGTAGTAGACGTGCTTCTCCGAGAGGTCGATCCACAGGTCGGCGCGGGACTCGCGCAGCGTGCGCATGATCTCGTGGCCGTAGGTGGGCCGCAACGAGATGCGTCCCAGCACGAACAGGTCCTTGGCGCTTGCTGCGGTCATGGGGACGCCTCCTCCGGGCTCGATGGTACGATTCGTACTATAGTACGGTTCGTACCACTTTGCAAGAGGTCCGCCCCGGACGGCCGGCTGAGCGCCGGAAGGACGCCGACCACACGGGCGAACGGAACCGGCGGCCACATGACGATTGGGAGTCAGATACGGAGGAGCCGCCGTGTGGTGGCCGAGTCGCTGTACTCTTGGCAGCGAGGGGATTCTCGACCGGACGCGTTGACGCGGGGGAGGGTCGGCCGTCGTGAGCATGGATGCGCAAGCGGGACTCGAGTCACGGATCGATCGATGGCGCGCCTATGTCCTCGCTCACGGCGCGGCCGAGACGGATGTCGCGGTCGTCGAAGGTCAGCTGCGCGACCAAGCGACCAGACTCGGCGATGCCGGCCTGGACGCGGACGAGGCCTTCCTTGTAGCTCTCAAGCGCGTGGGAGTCAGCGATGAGGCTTCTCGCAGCTTCGCCCGTGAGTACTCCGACGAGCTGTGGGTCCGGCCCGCCGAGGCCGAGGGCGAACGGGGCCCGGTCCGCGGCGCCACGACGGAGTTCTGGGTCATGCTCGGATTCGCGGCCGCTGCCGCAGTCGCGATCAAGGTCCCGGCGCTCTTCGGACACGGCTTCTCGGCGGACGGCAGCTTCTATGCGCGGAACCTGAGCCTCTTCGTCCTGCCGTTCCTGGCGATGTACTTCATCTGGAAGTTCGGGCTGAGCACGAAGGGCATCGCCGGTCTGGCCGCCGTCTTCGTCGCAGGAGCCGTGTTCGCCAACGTGTATCCCTTCGCCCCCGGCGGATCCACGGAAGTGCTCACCGCGATCCACCTGCCCATCGTGCTGTGGCTCGCGGTCGGCGTCGCCTACGTCGCGGGCGACTGGCTGCCGGATGCGCGACGCATGGAGTACGTGCGGTTCACGGGGGAGTGGCTGGTAACCTACGCGCTCGTTGCGCTGGGTGGCGGAGTCTTGATGGCGATCACCGCCGGCGTCTTCCAGGCAATCGGATTGGACGTCTCGGCGTTCATCTCCGAGTGGGTGCTCCCGTGCGGCGCCATGGGTGCGGTCATCGTGGCCGCATGGCTCGTCGGGAGCCGCCGCAACCTCGTAGGCGGGCTGGCGCCCATGCTGGCGCGCGTGTTCACGCCTCTGTTCGCGCTCATGCTGGTCGCCCTGCTCGTCGGCGTCGTCTGGACGCGGGGCGTCATCGATATCGAGCGCGATGTGCTCATCCTCTTCGACCTGCTCCTGGTGGTGGTGCTAGCGCTGCTGCTCTATGCGATCTCGGCGCGCGACCGGTTCTCGCAGCCCGGGGTCTTCGATTGGATCCAACTCGTGCTCGTCGTCTGCGCGCTGGCCGTGGACGTGTTCGCCCTCATCAACATCGCTGGCCGCTTGTCCGAGTACGGGTTCAGCGCGAACAAGACGGCCGCACTGGGGCTGAACCTCATCCTGCTGGTCAACCTGGTGCGGTCGGCGGTCCTGCAGACGGGCTTCGTCAGATCGCGGCGCAGTCTCGAATCAGTCGAGCACTGGCAGATGCGCTACCTGCCCGTGTACGCGCTGTGGGCCGCGATCGTCGTTGTGGTGTTCCCGCCGCTGTTCGGCTTCGTGTAGCCCTCGACCCGCCCGCCGGCGATCCTCCGGTGCTGAAGACCGGCGCGTCGGACGGCTCGTGCTCCCAGGCGAGTGCTGCGTGGGCTGCAAACCCCCCATCATGCTCTGCCGGCAACTGACGGGGCCTCGGTGACATCGCCGGGGCCCTGCGCATGTCTGCGGTGGGCTCCAACTAATACGTCTTGCATGCTATTACGCATGGTGTAATACTTGTCTTGGCGGTGGCTCGCGCTTCCGCAGACCGGATCGGTCGATTCGAGGGGGCGGTTGAGGTGGCAGACTTCGATCCCATGAAGTTCTTCGCGCTGTGGATGTTCACGCACGACCAGGCGGACGATCTGATGGTGCAGTCGGTCGAGCGTGGCCGAGCCGGCGCGGGCGAGGGGATGTCCGGAGGAGCCGACGCCTTCACCGACGGCTTCATGGCGATGGTCGCCGAGGAGAAGGCGCGACTCAGGGAGCAGATCGCGTCCGGCAAGGCCGATGAGGCCGTGAGCCCGGCCGACGAGCGCCTCGACGAGGTCCGCTTCGAGGTCGCGGAGTTGCGCGGAGCGCTGGAGCAGATGCGGACGACGCTCGACGCCATGGCCGCGCACGTCGGCGTCACGGGAGCGTGATCCTCGTGTCCGCGCGCTCGATGCAGATCACGCGCACGCTTCTGGCCGCAGGTGCACGCGGCGTCGTTCGATCGCGTTTCGGGTTCGCTCCCGCGCCCACGCGGCGTGCCGTGTTCGCCAAAGAATGGCGCCGGGCGTTCGAGAAGCTCGGCGGGGCGTTCATCAAGCTGGGTCAGATGATCTCGGTGCGCCCCGACGAGTTCGGCGACGAGCTCGCGGGCGAGATGGAGTGCCTCTGCGACCGCGTGGCGGCCGTGCCGTTCTCCCGGCTTCGGCCGGTGATCGAGGAGAGCCTCGGGGCGCCGGTGTCTTCGCTGTATGCGTCGATCGACGAGACCCCGCTCGCGACGGCGTCCGTCGCGCAGGTGCACGCCGCGGTGCTCGCTGCGCCCTATCGGCCCGTGTGGGGCGAGGAACTGCCCGCCGGTGCCGAAGTCGTGGTGAAGGTCATCCGCCCGGGAGCGGCGGACGCCCTGCGCAGCGACATCGTCGAGGCTCGGCGACTTGCCGGCAGCGCGCTCGCGAGGGTGCTCGTACGGGGTATCGATCTCGATGCGATGCTCGATGAGTTCGCGTGCTCCTTGGAGCGCGAGCTCGATCTGCGGGTGGAAGGACGTGTCGCCGACCGGTTCGCCTTCGACTTCCGGCCCGACCCCAAGATCGTCGTGCCGCGCATCGTCTGGACGCACGCCGCTCCGCGAGTGCTGACGATGGAGCGCATGTACGGCTGGCGGCTCTCCGAACTCAACGACGCGGAACTCGCCGGCGTTGACGCTCATGGTCTGGCGGTGCATGGCGCGACCGCGTTCATGCGCCAGGTGATGCTCTACGGTCGCTATCACGCCGACCTGCATCCCTCGAACCTGTTCGTGACCCCGGACAGCCGCATCGCCTACCTCGATTTCGGCATCGTGGGACACCTCACCGATGCCGAGCGTGGCGACATCGCCCAGGTGCTCGCGGGCTTCGTCTATCGCGACGCCGACCGCGCATTGCGCTACAGCGCGAATCTGGGCGTGGTCGTGCCGCCGGAGAAGGTGGCGACGGTACGACGCGAACTGGGCGCGCTGCTCGACAAGACCATGGGTGGCGGCAGCACCGACTTCCGGCACTTCGGGTTCGGGTTCCTCGGCCTGCTGCGGCGCAACGGAATCGCGATTCCCGGCGGCTACGGGCTGCTCGTCAAGTCGCTCGCAACGGTCGAGGGTGTGGCCCGGCGGCTCTACCCGGACATCGACATCATGGAGGTCGCGCGCCCGTTCGTGACACGCATGATCGGCGAGAGCATGGGTCGTCCGGAACTGCTCCAGCAGCGGATCCCGAAGGTGTGGCGGGCGGCGATGCGAGAGCTGCTGGCGTAGGTGCGCGGGGCGGGAGAGCGCGCGCGCTCGTCGCGCACGCCGGTCGGGGAGGAGACGGTCGTGTCTGAGAACAAGGGTCGGTCGGATCTGCAGGGGGTCTACAGCGTGCTGCTCGGAGGCCTGATGGCCTCCTTCGTCGCGTCGGTGGTACTGCGCATGCTCGTGCCTCCCGACGGCTCGACCTCGGCTGTCGCGCCGCTGGTCTCGGTGATCGTCGGCCTCACGTGTGCGATCGCCTTCATGGTGGGCGGCCTGTACGCGACCGAGCGCCTGCCGTGGCTTGGGAGATCCCTGCTGTTCGCGAGCGGGTTCACGACGCTGTGGAGTGTTGCCGTATCATTCGGCGCGGAGCCGCCTTGGGTGACGTCGGTCGCGCTGGGCGTGGCGATCGCGACGGGCGTCACGATCGGCTGGCGACGTTTTGGCCGTGAGGCGAAAGCCGCGGCCTCCGAGGGGGACGAGGCCGCGTGGACCCACTAGCGTCTTGGCTCGCACAGGCGCGCAAGGGCATCGTCGAGCTGTTCGTGCTCGAACTGCTCAACAGCCGAGGCCGCATGCACGGCTACGGGATCGTGCAGGCGCTCGACGAGCTTGGTGACCTCGTCGCGGGGCTGAGCACGGTCTACCCGGTCCTCAAGCGGCTCGAGGCGGACGGGCTCGTCGAGGCCACGTGGGAGACCGACATGCCCGGCAACCCCCGCAAGTACTACGAGATCACGAAGGATGGCGCCGCGTTCTTGACGCGCGCCCAAGCCGAATGGCGCCGCATCGGCGAGGCGATGGATGCACTCAGGGGGGAGGACGCATGACGCGCTCCGCATCGGAGATCATCGAGAACTACCTCTCGAGGCTGCGCTCGGAACTCACTGCCGCGGGCGCCGAGGACACAGACGACGTCGTCGCCGAGATCCGGTCGCTTCTGACCGAAGCCGCCGGGGACGACGCCCAGGCGGCGGAAGCGCAGACCGCGCGGCTGGGCGAGCCGGCCGAGCTCGCGCGCGGCATCCTGGCCGAGCGCGGACTCGACCCCGCGACGGGCATGGCATCGGGGACCTGGTGGCGGCTGGGCATCGCCGCTCCGGTCGATATCGCGATCGGGCTGGCGGTCCCGCTCGCGGCGGCTCTTCCGCTGTACGTCGTGGGATGGTTCGGCCAGCCGCGTGCGATGAGCATCGCGATCGCCGTCGTGCTGGGCGCCGCCGCGTTGGCGTGGCCGTTCTTCATCTGGCGCCCGTGGCGGCGGGGAGGACGCTCGCTCAGCCCGGGCATGACGCTCACCGGGCTGGCGGTCGTTCGCGCTCCCGGGTTCTGGCGCCTGGTCCGTATCGACGAGTTGAGAGCGATGGGCCTGGCCCCGCGTCGCCGCGTCGGCGTGGCAGTCGTGGTTGCGCTCGTCGCCGTCGCGCTGATCGCGGGGGCGTCGCTCGTCGGCCTCGATTTCGGCGGCTCCTGGCTTGCCGCGGCGGCCATCTCGGCCGAGTTCTCCGGCAAGACTGTCGGGGGAGGAGTGCCGATCGACCGGCAGCTTGAAAGCGTGGTCACGCAGGTCTACATCGGGCTCACGGGAGCTCCGGGACCGGACCTCAGTTCGGCGCAGTCGTACGTCTCTCCGGAAGGCTCCCTGAACCTTCAGCCGCTGTGGGCACGGATCGCCGAGAAGAAGATCAGTACCGTGCGTCTCGGGACGCCCGAGCAGATCAAGCCCGGAGTGTATCGCGTGGGGGTTACCGAACTCGCACCGGTTCCGAACGGCCAGGTGCCGGTCGGTTCGTCAACGTTCACCTTGGGGCAGCGGCAATGGCTACGAGCCGACGGGGTGGGCAGCGACTGGGTCGTGGTCGACATCGACGTGGGAGCCACGCCCGGCTCCAAGTAGAGGGACTGTGGAAAGGGGGGAAGCAGGATGCTCGCGCTGCTCGTCTTGGTACTGACGGCGGCCGGTCTGGTCGTATGCCTGGCGCCGGTTCGGGATGGCCCGTTGTCGGCTGCGCCGGGTCGTGCTCGTAGCGGTCATGGGAGGTGTTCCTCGGCGCGTCCGCTTTGTACGCCGCGCTGTCGCTGCATCCGACGGCGTGGCTCGTCGCGGCATCTGACGTACTGCTGCTGTTCCCGCTGGTGGTCCTCACGAGTTCGACGAACGAAACCGTTCTGTCCCTGCTCGCGCCTGCGCTGCTGGTCGTCGAATTCACCGTCGTGATCTTCTGCATCATGGTCGGCGTGAGGCAGGTGTTGCGGGCATCCGGTCAAGCGGCAAGACGGACTTGAAGAACGTGAGTCGGACGCTTCGAAGTCGAGTAGGCGGATCGCAACGCCTAGACGGAAATGGGGGAGTCAATGAAGAAGCTCGGGGTCATCGTCATAGTCGCGATCGGTCTGCTTGCGGTTCTTCAAGGGACCGCCTACCTCGGTTTCGCGTTCTCGTCGGCCTCGCCAGGAGCGGGCATGGACGGTTCGTGGCTTCTCAATGCGATGTCATTGGCTCTGCCCATGGTGGGCGCGTTTGCCATCGGGTTCTTGCTCATCGCCTATCGCGACCGCCTCGCCAACCGGTGGTTCGAAGACGGAGAGGTGAGCACGTCAGTCGACGCGCCGTCACTGCTTCGGGTAGTCCTCCTCGCAATAGGGGTCTGGATGGTTGCGTCAGCGACACCCGAGCTACTTGGATCCGTCATGACTGCGCTCACAATCGGAGTGGGAGGCTATTCGCAAGAGCTGGGTCTGGCCCCTTCGTTCTTCAGCATGGCTCCGCGTGCGCTCCCGCAGATACTCGAGATTGCAGTGGGCATGGTTCTGATTGCTCGCTCCGAGCTGCTCGCTAGAAGGTTGTGGCAGGGCCGTCCGGCGGTCGAAGAGCCTCCAACACGGCCACTGTCCGCCTGCCCGTCTTGCGGAGAGCCCTACGCGCCCGACGACTATCGGGATCCCGAGAATGCCCGGTGCTCCCGATGCAGAGAACCACTCGACATCACTGGCACCGAGCAGGGGTAGCGAGCTGGCAACGGCAGCAAGCGCAACAACGCCGGGCAACACCGAGAGGAGTTGGCTGAGTGAGCCCGCAAGCTCCGAGCGAGGCGGCGCCTCACGCGGCCCGCGAGAACTGGTTCCGGCGAATCCCCTCGGCATGGCTTGTCGGGATCGCCCTTGTGGTGTTGATCGTGATCACAGCGGTGAGGCTGATTTGGCTGTATCGGTTTGGGAGCGAAGAGACGTCGTTCATTCAGACCGGCTCTCTCTTTGGCATGGTGGGGACTGCGTTGGTTCCGTTCCTTGTCGGTGGGCTGCTCCTGCTGTGGCGGCCCAATCCTGATCGCAATGCGGTTGGATTGGCCGCCGTCGCCTTCGCGGCTGGAGCCGCGTCCTATCTTGTGGCGTTCGGCGCTCTGGTCCTCATCGACGGATTCCAGCCAACTGCAGTCAGTATCTTGCTCGGGTCACTGCTCGGCGGCTTCTATACCACGCTGTCCCTGCTGCCTGTCGGCCTGTATGCGCTGAAGAGTCGCCCGATGCGGGTATCGGTCGCCATGGGTCTCTCGGCGGTCATGCTCGCTCTACCGTTCCAGCCGGTCTTCAACATCGTCATCTTCGTGATCGCGCTGTTCGTTCTCCGGCGTATTGACGGCCGAGGGGTTGAGACCTCTTGATGCAGCGCGGTGATGAATGGAACTGCCGGGGCAATGGGAAGTGGAACCTCCTGCTCGGCATCGTCGCGGTCCTGGTCTCGCTGTCTATGGCGCTCTTCTGTGCGATCGCCCTGTTCGAGAACCTGTTCCTGCTGCTCAATCTGAGCAGTTCGAGCTTGGCCGAGAACACCGGGCAGTACATCTTCCTGGCGGGGTCGGTCGTCTACCTGATGGTGTTCATCGCACAGGCGATCGTCACGGTCATGATCCTCAAGAGAAGGCGGGCCAGTGCGTTCTACGTGCCCGGGCTACTAGTGACGATGCTCAGCGTGGCCCTCACGGCTCTGATCCCGTTTGCGTTCATGGCCCCGTTCCTTGGTGCCGGATGAGCGAAGGTGAGGCACACACATGGACCTGTTGAGGATGTCCATCCCGGCGTTCGTCGTTATGACAGTGCTCGTGCTGCTAGCCGGAGTGGCGCTGCGACGCCGCCACTTTTGGCGCTGGGCCGTTCCCGTCTCGCTCTTCGTCGGCACGCTGGTCGGGTCGATCATCTACTTCTCTTCTGCTGCGGCGGGACTCGGGCCATCAACAGTCGCGCAGCGAATCGTGATCGTCAGCGCAGCACCGATCCTCATCGTGCTTCAACCGGTCATGGGCGACACTGACCCGGTCGTGTTGGCTCCGCTGGTGCCCTTGCTCCTCGCGCTCGAGGCGGCATGTCTCGTTCTGGCACTGCTTGCTGCGTTCAAATTGGCCACACGGAACAAACGAATCGAGCAGAACTCCGAAGGGTAAGCTTCCCAAGAGCGGCGCACAACTCCAACCGACAGCACGGCACCGTCGCACTTTGGAGGAGCCTCATGCCGAGGACCCCGACAGGTTTCGTGCGAAACGCGGCTGACGCCGGTTCGCCGCACGAGCCCGCAGGGCCCTCGGAGTCACCGTCGCCCCCGACACCAACGATGCAGCCGCAGCGACGGACGATCTTCACGTGGCGTCGCCTGATCGAACTCATCGTCGAGCTGGTCGCCATCTACGTGCTGTGGCCCTGGCTCGCCGCGGTCTACTCCTCGTTCGGCGCACTTTCGTCGCTGGACCCCACGTGGTTCGCGGTGATGGTCGCGGGAGCGCTCGAGATCGCGAGCTTCGTGTGCATGTGGGCGCTCATCGCTATACCCCTCCGGTCCACACGCTGGTTCCTGATCGGCACCTCCCAGATCGTGGGGTATGCGGTCGGCCTGGTGCTGCCCGGCGGCAACAATCCCGCAGGGACCGCGGCGCAGATCTACATGCTTGCGAACGGCGGCGTCGACCTGCCGCGCGCCACCACAGGGGTCATGGCAGGCCGGCCTCATCAATCTGACGACCCTGTTCGCGCTGCCGGTCCTGGCTCTGCCCGCGGTGATCTCGGGAGTCACTTGAACCGCGGACTGGAATACGCCATGGGTCTCTCGCTACTGACGTTCGTGACGCTCTCCGCCGTCTTCCTGGTCATGCTTCTGGCCGAACGACCGATCGAAGCCGACGGTCGATGCCGCAGGTTCGTAGAGCGGCGTCTGCTGTCTGGTCTTGCTTCGCCCAACGCCGGAGATCGGCCGATGGGTCCAACAGCTGCGCAATGCCGTCGTTCGCAGACCTCCTACGCTCACGGGGCTTCCCGAGCGGCTGTCCGCCGAGCGTACCCAGATCCGCGCCGCGCTCGAAGCACGGTGGGGTCGCGCCGTCGTAGCATCCGCCTGCAACTGGCTGCTCGACTATGCGGTCTTGATGACTGCGCTGATTGCTGTGGGAGCCCGTGTGAATCCCGCCGTGGTGCTGATCGTGTACGCTTCGACGGTCTGGCTGGCGATCGTACCCGTGACCCCCGGCGGCGTCGGATTCGTCGAGGCCGGGCTCTTGGGGATGCTCATCGTCAGCGGGGTCCCCGGCCCACAGGCTGCGCTCGCGACGCTGGCGTACCGGCTCGTCACCTACGTAGGGCCGATCGTAGGTGCATTCCCCACCTACTGGTACTACCAGCGCCGTGTCTCGGAATCCGAGGCCCTGGCCGAGGCGAGCTGAAGCTGAAACCGCCCCTGGGAGGGGCCTGCGGGACAAGAGGTCACGCCGAGTAGCTCGCTGCCCGCTCCATGCCGAGGGTATATACGGGTCGAGCCCGACACCCCGCCTTCCGAGGAGATCCCGTGTCAGCCGAGAGCCCCGCATACGAAGTGGTCCGGCGCGATGGCCCGTTCGAAGTACGCCGCTACGAGGGGTACCTTCGCGCGAGCGTGCACGTGACCGCATCGAGCTACGGGCAGGCGGCCAACGCGGGCTTCAACCCGCTGGCGGACTACATCTTCGGCAACAACCGCGCCTCCGACCGCATCGCCATGACCGTTCCGGTCAGTGCCGCCAGGGCGTCGGGTGAGAAGATCGCGATGACCGCACCGGTGACGGCGACTCAGGCGGGTGACGAGTACGTGGTGAGCTTCACCATGCCGTCGGGGTACTCGATGGAAAGCCTGCCGCTGCCGAACAACCCGCGCGTGATCCTCGAATCCGTGGGCCCGCACGTCGTCGCGGTGATGCAGTTCAGCGGCTATATGAGCGACAAGAGCGGCGCCAAGGCGCAGGTGCAGCTCGAGGAATGGATGCGGGGCCAGGGACTGACGGCGGCCGGCGAACCGGTGTCGGCGCAGTACGATGCGCCGTGGAAGCCGGGGTTCGCTCGGCACAACGAGATCATGATCCCGGTGGAGGGGACGGCGGGGGAGATGCACTAGGGGCTTGCGTCGCCCATGGCCGATGCTTCACAGCGAGGGGGGTCGAATGGAGGCACACGCTCAAGGTGGCACGCCGATGCAGAAGGCGGGGGCTATCGCGGCGCTGTACATCGCGTTCGCCTATCTGGCCGCGATTCCGTACTTCCTTGTCCTCGTGAACTACCCCGGTGTGGTAGACCCGATCCAGAAGGTCATCCTGCTCCGAGACAACTACCTCAGCATGTATCTGATGCATCTGTTCTCGTTTGAGTTCGTGGCACTCGCACTCATTGTGGTGACGCTGGCGCTCTACCAGCGGCTGAAGGAACGGGCGCCATCGACGGCGCTGGTCGCGGCAGTCGTGGGGTTGATCTGGGTTTGCCTTCTCCTGGCGAGCGTCATGGTGTTCAACTACGGCATGGGAGCGGTGGTTCGGCTCTACGCCACCGACCCCAGTCAAGCTGTGTCGGCGTGGCAGGTCATCGAGCCCATCGCGGGAGCCCTGGGCGGATCCGGCGGCCAGATTCTCGGCGCAGTATGGTTTCTGCTCTTGAGCGGAGCCGCGCTCCGCACGAAGGTTCTCCCAACCGCTCTGAACTGGCTGGGTGTGGGAATCGGCACCGCCGGCATCCTCTCCTTGGTGCCGGGCTTGGGCGGACCGGACGCCGTGTTCGGGCTTCTTCAGATCGTGTGGTTCTTCTGGCTCGGGATCGTCATGTTTCGGACCAAACCGGACGCCGTGGCCTAGGACCGGTGCGTACCGAGGTGCGGTCCACCAGAAGGGGAACGGGAGGATGACCCAAGCAGAGGGAATGTGGAAGAAGGTGGCACTACTGACCGTGGGGGGAGGACTGGGATTCTGGGTAGCCAACTTCGCGATCTCCGTGACTCCCGTCGCTGCGGAGTACCGAGCTGCCCTCTCGATTGCCTACGTTCCGATGCTTCTGGAAGCTTTGGTTGGTGGTCTGATCATCGGATTCGGCGTCAGCTATTCCTTGCTTCGCTTCTTTGACAGGCTTCCCACGAAGAGCCCGATTCTGAAGTCCGTGATCCTGAGCTTCGTCGCCCTCATTGTCGTCACACTGCTGATCGAAGTCCCCGCGAAGTCCCTCACCACCACGAGCGATCCCTTGCGCTACTTCCTCATCGGCGCAGCGTTCAACGTGCTGAGGTTTCTGGCTCTTGGGGTTGTGATTGGCTATCTCTACGACAGGCTCGACAGGCGGGTGGGAGGCTGAGAGCAGGCTCGAGGGTTCTCTCTACGTGTGGTGCGGTTTCAATCTTCCACTCGCAAGGGCACGGAGGCACAGACTGTCATCAACGTTGGCGGTCCGCCTCATCAAGGAAAGGGGGGCCGGGATGCCTACCGGCACAATCGATAACCTGGCGCCGAACAAGGTGGCCAGAATCGCGGGCGGCTTCTATCTCGCGTTCGTCCTGGCCTCCGTGCTTGCCGGCGTACTTGGGCACATCGGCATGGGTGGGGTCGACGAGGTCTACCAGTCAATCGTCACGAGTGCCTGGTCGTTTCGGCTCGCTCTTGTTGTCGCGTTGATATCGGCCTTCCTGTTCCTCATGGCCGCTTGGGCTCTCTACGTTCTTCTGCGACCGGTCAACCCGCACCTGGCGTTGCTCTTCTTGCTGCTAAACGCGGTCGGCGTGGCCATACAGTGCGCAAGCATGTTCCCCCTCATAGCCGCGCTGTTGCTTGGGGACGGTGCCAGCCGGATGCAGGCATACTCGGCAGCACAGCTGGAGGGGCTGGCGTACTTGTCCATCGGCCTCTACAAGACAGGCTTCATCACGGCCCAGCTGTTCTTCGGTACGTGGCTGTTCCCGCTTGGCTATCTGGTCTACAAGTCCGAGTTCCTTCCCCGGTTCCTGGGCGTCATCCTGATGCTTGACGGAATCGGCGTCCTGATCTGGTTCCTTCAGGTCCTGCTGCTGCCGGCATACCCAGCGATCAGCTACCCAGCGTGGGCCCTGGGCTTCGTCGCGGAGGTCGGACTTGGGTTGTGGCTTCTCGTCAAGGGTGTGAAGGTCGCGGACTCCGGGGCAGGCCTGCCGGCCTGAACCTGAAGCCCGAGAACGCCGGTCGAACCCGCGGGTCTGCGCGGCAACAAACGACAGCCAGAACCTGCGCTTCGACTCGCTCCCAGCGGGAACACTCCTTACTGGGAGCGAACCGGGTTCGCGCCCAACACTCAACGACTTGGAGGTCACCGTGTCGGGCAAGGAAACCCCCGCAGACACCCTCGACGCAATCGGGCTGCTCTGCCCTGAACCGCTCTTTCAAGCTCGCACGGCCATCGACGCGCTCGAGCCGGGAGACGTGCTCGAGGTGCTTGCCGACGACGCCGCCGCCGAGGAGGACTTGACTCGTTTCGCGAAGCGCGCGGGCCACGAGATGGTTTCGGTCGAAGACGAGGGAGACTACAAACGCTTCCTGATCCGCCGAGGCGCGTAGTCGCGTCCGCGCGTTAGGCGCCATTTCGCAAGATCCGCAGTTCTGCGCCGGTCACGTGCCGGCGCCCGATTCGAGGAGGGGCCATGAAGGACGACAAGATGATCCTGTACGTGCAGATGAGCAACGCTCCCGAGCGCCAGTACTCGCCGCTCGTTCTCGCGCGTTCGGCCAAGGCGATGGGCCAGAACCCGGTGCTCTACTACCTGGGGATGGGGCTCATGATGCTGCAGCCCGGCGCGCTCGAGCAGGTCCAACTCGGCAGCTTCCCAAGCTGCGGCGAGATGATGGACGCCGCGCTGGCCGAAGGCATCCCGGTCTACGCGTGTGAGGCGAGCAAGCAGATGCTCGGCTGGGACTCGGTCGAACTCATCGACGGCGCGCAGATCGTGGGCGCAGCCACGCTCAACGACCTCGCGCTCGATGCCAGCGCGACGATCTGCTTCTGAGCGCCATGTCGCAGACTCACACTAGGGGCGAGGTCTATCTCGACTACCAGTCGGCCAAGCCGGTCGACCCGCGGGTCGTCGAGGCGATGGCGCCGTACTTCACCGAGCGGTTCGGCAATCCCGCGTCACTTCACGGAGTGGGCGACGACGCCACGGCGACGCTCGAGACCGCGCGCGCGGCGGTCGCGGCCTCAATCGGGGCGCTGCCCGAGGAGATCGTCTTCACCTCCGGCGCCACCGAGTCGAGCAACCTCGCGCTTCTCGGTTACGCGAACCGCAATCGGCGCGCGGGCGACCACATCGTCATCTCCGAAGTCGACCACATCTCGATCCACAACATCGGCAAGGTGCTCGAGAGGCAGGGCTTCCGGGTCAGCAAGGTGCCGCCGGACCAGTTCGGGCGCATCGATCCGGAGAAGCTGCGCAAGCGCATCACCGCCGAGACGATCCTGGTCTCGGTCGGGTGGGCGAGTAACGAGATCGGCACCGTGCAGCGGATGGCCGAGATAGCCGAGGTTGTCGCGGGGACGGGTGCGGTCCTGCACTCCGATGCGGTCGCGGCGCAGGGCCAGCTCCCGATCGACGTGAGCCAGGCAGCGGTCGGGATGCTGACGCTGTCCAGCAACGACATCTACGGCCCGCAAGGCGTCGGTGCGCTCTACATCCGCAAGGGCGTCAAGGTGGCGCCGGTCGCGTTCGGCGGCGGTCAGGAGAACGGCCTGCGCTCGGGCACGGAGAACCTCGCCGGCATCGCGGGCATGGCGGCCGCGGCCGAGATCATGTCGCGCGAGCTCGCCGACGACGCCGCGCGGATGGCCGCACTGCGGGATCGTCTCGTGCGCGAGGTCCTCGCCGCGATTCCCGACGCGCACCTCAACGGCCACCCGACACAGCGGCTGCCCGGCAACGCGCACTTCCGGTTCGAGGGCGTGGAGGGTGAGTCGCTCGTGCTGCTCATGCGCGAGGAGGGCATCTCGGTCGCGACCGGCTCGGCGTGCTCGAGCAAGACGCTGGAGCCGTCGCATACGCTGATCTCCTGCGGCCTGCTCCACGAGGAGGCGCACGGTTCGCTCGAGTTCACCTTCGGCCGCTGGAGCACGGAGAGCGACGTCGACCGCGTGCTCGCTGTGCTGCCCGGGATCGTCGACAAGCTGCGGCGCATGTCGCCGCTGTACCGCAAGTCCTAAAGGAGGCCTGAAGTGAAGTCGACCAGCTACTCCGAGAAGACGCTCGACCACTTCCGCAACCCGCGCAACGTCGGGATGCTCGAGGGAGACGACGTGGCGGTCGGGCGCGTCGGCAACCCCGTCTGCGGCGACATCATGGAGATGTACCTCCGGATCAAGGACGACCGCATCGAAGACATCAAGTTCCAGACGTTCGGGTGCGGTTCCGCGGTCGCGACCTCGAGCATGACGACGGAACTCGTGAAAGGCATGACGCTCGACGAGGCGCTCGAGGTCACGCGCAAGGATGTCGCCGAGGCGCTCGACGGGCTGCCACCGATCAAGATGCACTGCTCGAACCTGGCGGCGGACGCATTGCACGACGCGATCAAGAACTGGCGTGCCGGCATCCGCCTCGAGCCGGCCACCGCCGAGGAGGCGAGCGTGCCGCTCGGCGGGTGCGACGTGCCGGGCCTCAACGAGGTCGAGAACGCCGACGAGTACGTCGGCATCGGTGTGTACAAGCAGGTCGACGATACTGCCGAGCTCGAGGGCAAGCGCGTTCTGGTGCTCGACAAGGGGCCGGCGACGGCGCAGCTCGCACTCGAACTGACCAAGGTGACGCCACGGGTGGTCTTTCTCACGGAGCTCGACACACTCGGGCTGCCCGAGGAGCTCGTCGGCGAGATCAAGCGCTCGGACGTCAAGGTCCTCTACAAGTCACGGCTGCTGTCCGTGGGCGGCGAAGGGGAGGTCGAGAAGGTGCACGTTCACGACCTCGACGAGGAGAACGAGTACGACCTGTTCGTGGATGCGGTCGTCTTGCTCGAGACGCGGTGACGTGCCTCGCGGCTGATGAGACCGCAGGAGCGCCTCTGAGCCGAGCGAACGGCGGGCGATGACAGAGGGTACTAATGCCGTAGAGGCACCTGCGCAAGGGATCCAAGTCATCATGAGGGGGTGACCGATGGATACTATGCCAGCACGGGTATTCGTCGTGGCGTCCATCGTGCTCGCTGCGACTCTCGCCGGGTGTGGTCCGGCGAAGACTCGCAGCAGCGTCGGGGCGAACACGTCTTCCGCGATCGTTGCCACGGCGCCGGCCGCGCAAGAGGCTACCGCGTCTTCGGAGTCACCGCCAGGCGGATCGATCTACACCCCAGAGCCCGGCTCTGCAGAACGGACCGCGATCCTCGATGCCGTCCGGCGGTTCCACAACACAAAGGACAAGTACGTCGTCCACGAGATGCTGGTCCAAGGCGATTGGGCGCTGACCACGGTCAGCCCAGAGAGTGCGCAGGAGTCTGTGGTCTCGTATCTCGCTCTTCGGCGCGAGGGCGGAAAGTGGGTCGATGTGGTCGCGAGCGACTCCGGCGAGACGGAAGACTGGAAGGCCGGCTACCGCGACTCCTGGATCGAGTTCGGGGTCCCGAGCACGCTGGTCACCGCATACCAGTTCAAGACACGGTAGCGATTCCGGAACCTTCTCGGCTCTAGAGATCGCGCCCGGAGGCAACGATGTCGATCGCGTCGGTACAGCGCTTCTTCACGTACTTCACGTAGGGCTCAAACGAGCCCCGGGTGAACCACTTCGCGTCCTCAGCGGCGTCCGACTTGCTCTCGTACGCCGAGAAGACCACCCACCACCCGGGCCGCATGCCCTCGTAGTGGTCCGACTTGTCGATGAAGAACCCCCCACCGGTGTCGCCCAGAAGGGAATTCAGGTCGTTGAGCCGTTTCTGCGCCTCGGCCTTGCTCGCACTGCTCTCGCAGATGACCACGTAGAACGACTCGCCCTGGTGTGATGCCGGGCTCTTCTCGGAGGTGTCGGCGACGGAACCATCCTTCGGTTCGACTGCCGAGGGGCTCGCCGTCACGACCGTCAGTGTGACCTCACTACCGCGCTCGACCATCGTCCCCACCGCCGGCTCCTGATCCGGCGGCCAGCTCGCTGCCGGACCGGAGAACGCCGGGTCGTTCCCCGGGATGGTTCGAAACCTCAGCTGAAGGCCCGCGGCATCAGCGATCGCTTGGTACTGCGACAGGTGCGCGGGGTCGCCATACGACAGCGCGGTGCCGTCTCGTACACCCGTCGTGCTGCTCTTGCCCGCTATGTCTCCGAACGCGGGCACCTTGACCTGCGCAGAAGCGGAAGGGGTGTTGCTCGTGTCCACACTCGACTTCACCTGAGTGGGAAGCGTGCACCCGCACAACGTGGAGACGAGTGTGACGCACATGACGAGACCCACCACGCGCAGGATGTTTCGCCCTTGCGGGCCACGCCATATGTCGTCCCAACACTCAAGCAACACTGCCACATCCCCCCGTCTGCACCTATGACCTCAACCTGCGGAATCACCTGTCATGAACTCGGTCCGCCGAAGACTACTGCTCCACGGTCGGCTCGGTGAGCGACGGGTCCTTGTTGAGAACGGACTGCGCCATCTCACCAACCATGTCGGTCGCATCCTTGTGCTCCTGAGCGAGAGCCGTACCTCGAGCCGCGTCGATCTGGTAGATGGAGTGCAGCGCGTCTGCCCGGACGTAGTCCGGGTCCGACGTGTCCGCAAGAATTCTCTCCAGAGTGGGCAGCGCTGCGGCATCGCCGATGAACCCGAGCGCCCCGATCGCGTAGCGCCGCTTCTCCATGTCCGAATGGGCCACGGCGGCGCAGATCTCCGGAGTCATGCTCTTGCCTGCCGCAATCAGCGGATCGTCTATGTCGGTCTCGCTCTGGGCGCCATAGAACGCGTCCCAGACGGTGTCAAAACGACCCCCGCTCGCCCGATACTGGTTCTCGCCGGGACTGGTCTTGCTTGGAGTGGCGACAACGGTCACGGACGGTGGAGACGAGGTCGCGGAGGGCGCCGGAGGAGACGAACCGGCGCAACCAGCCAACAAGAGGAAGACCAGAAAGCCAATGACGACTCTCACGATCACTCACCCCCGTGGAACGCGGGCACCCGTGCCCCCGAAGCGCACTCGGCACATAGTCGGCAGGCACGAGGTTGATATACCCGATTAGTACCGGGCCGATTGCGGGGACTCGTCGGAAGGCAAGAACGACCATCGTAGTCACGAAAGGTCCGCAGAGGCGCTGCCGGACTCTCCGGGGTGGGACGAGCGCGACCGGTGCGATCGGGGAGTCCGAGCACGGCGGGTTCGCAGAGCGATGAACACGGGAAAGTAGCTACAGACGGAGAATCGACCGTCATGTGATGGCTCGCACGTGGACTACTAGAGCCGATGGAGACCGACCTAGGAGGCAACATCACAATGGACCAGGCTGCTTGGCCCGCACTTCCCTACGAGGACTGGGCGCCGACGAAGAAGACGTTGCAGATGTGCACGCAGATGATCGGGAAGGCTCGGCTGGCACTGGCGCCACCGCAACCTGAGTGGCTGCACGCGTGCCTGTATGTCGATGCGCAGGGATTCACCACCGGCGGCATGCCGGCGGGCTCGCGCCTCGTATCGATGGGCATCGACGTGTACGAAGGATCCCTGTGGGTCGCCGCCAGCGACGGCAGCCGCCGTGCGATCTCGCTCGTTGATGATGCGTGCGTTGCCGACATCTGGGCTGGGTTCTGCGAGATGCTCACCGATCTCGGTGTCGACATCGACATCTGGCAGAAGCCTCAGGAGATCGCCGACACCACGCCGTTCTCGGAGAACCGGCACGACTGCGCGTTCGTGCCCGAGCATGCCCAGCGCTTCCTCCAGGTGCTTGCCGCCATCTACGGGGTGTTCGACGAGTTCCGTTCCCAGTTCTTTGGCAGGAGCGGGGTGCAGTTCTGGTGGGGGGCGTTCGACCTGGCCGTCCTGCTGTTCTCCGGCAAGCACGAACCGGCGCCCGATGACCTTGGCTACATCATGCGCTATGACCTCGACGCCGAGCATATGAACGCCGGCTTCTGGCCGGGCGACGACAACGCCCCGAACGCCGGTTTCTACGCCTACCTTGTTCCGAGGCCGGACGGCTGTGAGACCGCGCCGATAGAACCGGAGCACGCCGGTTGGGTCGAGTCGATGGGCGAGTGGATGCTGTCCTACGACGCGGTTCGCTCCTGCGATGACCCGCGCAAGGCGCTGCTGGACTTCCTCGGAAGCGTGTACCGCGTGGCTGTGAATCAGGGCGGCTGGGATGCAGAAGCCTACCAGTACGTTCGGCCTTCACCCAGCGCCCGCCGATAGCTCTCAGCGAAGGAGCAGCTGATGCCTGAGTGCGTACACATGAACACCGTGCCGGTGCCCGAGCCGGAGGCGAGTGCGCAGGGATGCGAGGAGTGTCTGGCGATCGGACAGCGATGGGTGCACCTGCGCAAGTGCCTCGATTGCGGCCACATCGGTTGCTGTGACCAGTCGATCGGTAAGCATGCCACGAAGCATGCGGAGGAGACCGGGCACGGAGTGATTCGATCCTTCGAACCGGAGGAGGATTGGCGCTTCTGCTACCTCGACGGCACCTATGCCGAGTAGAACCCACCTTCGGGGTCTCCGCAGTACGCTGCCGAGAAGCCGCCCTCGCATGATTGCCGGGGCCGCTGGTCTCGCTGGGGGGAACAATCTCAGTAGTGCCCCAAGGAGGTGACCCGCCATGATGTTCGGATTCGGATTCGTCGGGCTCGTGGTGATCGTCGTGATCGCTGTAGCCATCTGGGCGGCTTCTCGTGATGACACGGAGCTGTGACAGGTATAGGGGTAGATGACCAGCGTCAGCGCGGAGCGCCCCTTACTGCGACACGCCTGACAGAGCATCCGCACGCGGTCTCCCGCTATGCTTTCGTTCGACGGGGGAGTGTCAGATGGCCAAAGCGTCGCGTCGCCACACCGGTGACGATTTCGGGAAGTCATCGGGCTCGGGTAGCCCATACGCCGGCATGGACGGCCCGATGATCGGTGCTGGCGCGTCGATTATCGTTGACGGGATCGCTGAACGTGAATCCGGCGTGACGCCCCCTCCGCCGCCCGTCTCCGTCAGGACGTTGGTCATTATCATCATCGTGATGTTCGTGATCGGCGTCGTCGGCCTGGTTCTGATGCTGCACTTCTTCCCGCATCCCACTGCGGTTCCGGCGGGCATCGCGGGGTAGTCGGGGATTAGGCGAAACCGAACGCTCGCGCCGCTCCGCCGTTGCGGGTTGGGAAGAAACCTCATGTGGGTCACGCATTCGGTGGTTCATCACAGTGGCAGGAGGCGAGTTGTCATGCCGTTCGATGATGAGGTCGCGAACGAACCAAAACATGAGGGTGAGCCCGTCGAGCGCGATCACGGTGTTCTGATCCAGGGCTCGACGCACGCTGACCTGTTCGATGACGACGGCTACGATGTCGATCTGAAGCCCGGGTCCGAGCCTGACCTGTGGGGTGAACAGACCGCGCTCGTCGAGGAAGACGAGGACGCGGGGCTCAAGCTCGAAGGCTTCCCGGATACTGAGATCCCGAAGATCCTTCAGGCCATGGGTGATGATGGCGCAGAGGTGGTGCCGGGCTCACCCGGCGGGACGAGCGCGACCGGCGCGGATGGGGAGCCAGATCACGGTGGGTTCCCCGAGCGGGACTAGCCTCGAGGATCTGGCTTGACTCAGGGATCGGAGGTCAGCGGCGCAGCGCCTGCGAAGTCGCTCGCGATCGTCGAACCGATCCCGCCAACCACTACCGGTCTGGCACCAGCTGAGACCGCGCATCGAGATGCCTCGCATACCAGCTCCAACGGCTAACATGGTCGTCGGGGCCGAACGCGCGACGTGGCACACCTGCTCGCCGTCGAGTGTCCCGCACACGATCGAGAGGTAGGCATCCTTGAAGCAACGCACGATGGGTTCGTTGGACTGGCCGGTCTCGGCGCTCGGGTTTGGCGCCATGCGGCTGCCGACGAAGCGCATGAACCGGCTCTCTCCCGACCCGACCCAGTCCACCGTCGATCATTCGCAGCGGAATCGACCAGGGCATCAACTACGTGGACACCGCGTACGTCTACCCCGGCAGCGAGAAGGCCGTGGGCGAGGCCTTGAAGGACGGCTATCGCGAGCGCGTGCATCTGGTCTCGAAGCTGCCGGTGTTCCTCACGCGCAAGACCGAGGACTTCGACAAGTACCTGGCCACGTCGCTCGAGCGGCTGCAGACCGACCACCTGGACGCCTACCTGCTCCACGCGATGAGCGCCGGGACGTTTGAGAAGGTGCAGCGCCTCGGGATTCATCGACAAGATGGTGGAAGCGCGCGATGCCGGCCTCATCCGGCACATCGGCTTCTCGTTTCACGACACGCTGCCCGTGTTCAAGAGCATCGTCGACGCGTTTGACTGGGACCTGTGCCAGATCCAGTACAACTACATGGACACGTGCCTGCAGGCGGGCACCGAGGGACTCGAATACGCCGCCGACAAGGGCATCGCGGTGGTCATCATGGAGCCACTGAAGGGTGGCCGTCTCGCCAATCCGCCCGCCGAGGCGCTGGAGATCATGCGTGCTTCGGGCGTGGACCGCACGCCGGTGGACTGGGCACTCCAGTTCCTGTGGAACCGGCCCGAGGTGGCGGTCGTGCTCTCCGGCATGGGCTCCCAGCAGATGGTCGACGACAACTGCGCCAGCGCGGATCGATCGGGAGTGGGTACGCTCACGCCCCACGAGCTTGAGACGGTCGAGCAACTCGCCGACGTCTATCGCCGCCGCATGGCCGTGCCCTGCACCGCCTGCCGCTACTGCATGCCCTGCCCGTACGGCGTGGACATCCCCCAGAACTTCGCCATCTGGAACAACGTGTCCATGAAGGACGGCGGGTGGAGAGCTGGCGCATCAAGCGCAGCTACAAGAAGCTCGCGCGGACGCCGAGCCAAGGTGAACCTGGAGGATCCCAACGGCAGCGCGGCGGTATGCACCAAGTGCCGCAAGTGCGTCCCGAAGTGCCCGCAGGGGATCGATATCCCGACGGAGCTCGCGAAGTGTGAGGCGGCGCTGCGGTAGGCCGAGGTCACGGGTGCCGGGGCCTGACGGCGGCAGGGCGATCCACTGGGGCGCGAGCGGACGAGGCGGTCTCGGGCTGCCTGGCCCGATGGGCACGGGGCCGCGATGCAGAGCGTTCCAACCGCCCCCGGTTCGGGGTGAATGCGCAGCCCATTCCCGCTGATTCACTCGGAACACCGCTATCAGTGTGGGATGCGTACCGACTATGTCGCAGAAGCGCTACGTTCCGTGGAATACGGCCGCTCGCTCGGATATGCAGACCGGCGTTTCGCAGTACCGCGTCCCGGCTCCCTGGCGGTGAAGTGCGCCCGGCTCTGGATATCAACGGGATCCGTGCCGCTCCACTATGCTGGCCACAGACTGTAGATACGTTGTTAGGCTTACTCGGACGTCCGCCAATTGGGGCGGCGTGTTGCTGACGGATTCCGGAACGGGAAGTGATTGCGATGGCGGCTGAGGCCCACAAGAAGTCAGCAGGGGAAGCGAAGCCGGTTCTTCTCTCGGGGGGCAATCCTCAGATTGCGAAGGGCGATGGCGACGCGCCCGTGCAGGCGTACATTGCGGCCATGCCCGGCTGGAAGCGCGACATAGGGGGTCGACTGGACTTGCTCATCGTTCGTACCGTCCCGGATGTTCGCAAGGGGGTGCGCTGGAATTCTCCCTTCTACGGCGCGGAGGGGCAGGGCTGGTTCCTGAACTTCCACTGCTTCACGAAGTACGTGAAGGTAGCCTTCTTCGACGGTGCGTCTTTGGATCCACCACCGCCCGGTGAGTCCAAGGACGCGAACGTGCGTTACCTCAACATCTACGAGGACGCGCAGTTCGACGAGGATCAGTTCGTGGCGTGGGTGAAGCAAGCCAGTAAACTGCCCGGCTGGAGCGGCTCGTAGCGGGAGATGTCTGAGACGGTCTCAGTGTGACGCCTAACAAAGGCATCGAGCGGACGGCGCCAGCGCTAGACTGAAGCGAGATATGGGCCGCCGCTCATGCCTACCACGTTAGGTGCATGGATGGGGGAGTAAATGGAGTGGGACGAGTTCCGTCAGTCAATCGTCGACGAAGAGCAACTGAGGCTTCTCGCGCTCTTCTATTGGGTGTCGGGGGGCGTCACGCTCCTCATGTCGCTGTACTTCCTCTTGTACGCCGGTCTCGGGTCGGCGGTAATGTTCATGCCCGCCGGCTCGGACGGTTCCAGCCCACCTGACACCTTCGGCTTCGTCTTCATGGCATTCGGGCTGGCGGGCTTCATTCTGGTCGCCACGCTCGGTGGTCTTCAGATCAAGGCGGGCTTCTGGCTGCGAGAGCGCACGCACCGCGTTACCGTCATGGTACTTGCCGCCATCGCCTGCCTGGGTGTGCCCTTTGGTACGCTCCTCGGGGTACTGACGTTCCTCGCGCTCGCACGCCCGTCAGTAGTCGCGTTGTTCGAGGCGAGTCCCGCGGCGCTAGGCGGACAGCCTTCGCCAGATGCAACCGTTTGCCCCGCGTGCGGGGCCGCATATGACGAGCTGGACTACGTCGACATGGACACGGCCAGATGTGCAAGGTGCGGGGAGCTGCTGCGGCCGCCGGCCAGCACCTAACAGGGGTATCGAGCAGAACGCCTGGCGGTATTCTGGTGAAGAGAGGCGGCTGCGCGTCTGCTCATACCCAACACGTTGGGCGGACCCTGGGGCAAGGATCGAAGACCTCAGTTGCCCATCTGTTCGGATGCGCGTGGATCGGGAGCGTGGGAAGGCGACGGATGCGGATCTTCTACTTCTCCGGAACAGGCAATTCGTTCTATGCTGCAAAACGAATCGCTCATGACGGCGCCCACCATGAAGTCACTTCGATTCCGGAATTCCTTGGCGCCGGAATGACGACGGTCAACGATGGAGAGATCGTCATCGTGTCTCCGGTCTACTTCTACAGCCTCCCTCACGCAGTGGAGAGATTCATCAAGGAGACGTCGTTCGAGGGCACACAGTATCTGTCCGTGATTCTTACTGCGGAGTTCCCGAATGGCCGGGCTCTTGGACAGGCAGTGCAGCTATTTCGGGCGAAGAACCTTGAGCCCAATAGTCTCTTCTATCTGAAGATGCCGACGAACTACGTCATCAAGTCAAAGGTGCTTGCAGACGCCGCGATAGACGGCCTTCTGTCCGCTGCCGACCGCAAGATCGACAGAATGGTCAAGGTCATAGCAGAGGGCCGCAATTCCAGGGCGCATGACTCGTGGCTATACTCGCTTGTCACGAGCGCGAAGTCGTCCAAAGAACGGTGGGACAGGGACTTCCCTCAATTTGATTCTGGATTCCTCAGCACTGATGCGTGCAACGCTTGCGGGATCTGCGAGGAGAACTGCCCGTTTAGAAACATCGCTGTTGAAGGCAGGCCTCGATGGAAAGGACGCTGCGAGGCCTGCCTCAGATGCATCAACATCTGTCCCAAGAGCGCCATTCAGTACGGTGACTCTACGGAAGGTCGTACAAGGTACTTCAATCCAAGAATCACTATCAGGGAACTGGCCTAGATTGAGTCGGTGCTTCGGGGTTCAGGAACTCGCTGGGCCGCCCAACAATGGCATCGAGCGGTCGGCGCGAGCGATAGACTGATGAACGGTATGGACCGCCGCTCATGCCAAACACGTTAGCCGGAACGGATGCCGCCTAGTGTGGGCAGGAACTCGGTAGTGATCTGCTGTCGTCGCCGGGGAAGGCGGGAGTCATGACTCGAAGGCTTGTCGCGCGACTGTTCGCATCCGTCGACGGTGTCGTGTCGGCGCCCAACACGTTTCAGTTCGACTCGTTTGACGACGAGCTGGCTCGCATAGTCGGCGGCTCACTTCAGGGGGTTGACGACGTGATCCTCGGTCGGGTGATGTATGAGCAGTGGGCGACGTATTGGACAGGCGCTGGTGCCGGCGACCCGTTCGCTGAGTTCATCAACCCCGTCGCAAAGCATGTGGCGTCGCGCACGCTTGCTCCCTCAGACCTGACCTGGTCCAACAGCCATCTGATCCCGGGTGACCTTGGGCAGTTCGTGCGCGAGCTCAAGCGGACGGACGGCGGCGTCATCGCCATCGAGGGCAGCATCTCGGTGGTGCGCCAGCTGTTCTTGGCGGGCCTCGTCGACGCCCTCACGCTCATCGTCCATCCAGTGATCGCGGGCAACGGCGAACGGCTCTTCGGCGACGACGTTCCAATCACGCCGTTGGAGCTCGTCGCCCACGAGATCACGTCGAAGGGCAATGCCGTTCTGACGTATGCACTGAGGGCTGAGGCGTCCGGCTAACAAAGGCATCGAGCGGACGGCAAGAGGTAGCATCAACCAGCACAGCATGGGCCGCCGCTCATGCCTAACACGCTAGGCAGAGAAGACTGCGTCGGAGGAGCAATCCGAAGCATGAGTGACCATCTTCCAGAAGACCTCTGAAATGGGGGCTACACAAATGGGACGCTTGAAGTCCGACCCATTGGTACCTGGTGGCGTTGATGAATACCTGGCGAATTGTCCAGTCGAGGCACAATCTCAACTGAATGGAATCAGAGCTGCAATACGAGAGGTTGCACCCGATTCCATTGAGACTGTGAGCTACTTTCAGATCCCGGGATACTCCTATCCAGGCTATGACTACAACGGAATGTTCGCCTGGTTCAGCTACAAGCAGCCCAACATAAGACTTCATGTTCGCCCACCGGTGATACAAGATCATGAAGGTGATCTCAACGCCTATACGACAACGAAGTCCATTGTGAGTTTCCCGTTGAGCAAAGAGATCCCCATGGCTCTCGTCAAATCGCTAGTGCTGGCGAGTATAGAAGTGATGAAGAACAACCACGAATAGCTCCGGAGCGCCGCTCATGCGCCAGACGTTAGGAACACCTGAGAGCGACTGGGGTAGGAAACTGGATCTGGCGAGGCTCGCCGCCATTGTGTTCGCAGTCATGACACTCGGTGTCGTGGCCTTTCAGTTCGCGCTGGCGTTCGGCTTGCCGTGGGGAGCCTATGCGATGGGCGGCGCATTCCCTGGCAAGTACCCGGTTCGCATGCGGGTCGCGGCGGTATACCCGGGCGTCTACGACAACTTCCTCATCGTGGTCAGCTTCGTGTTCTGCGGTCTCATCGTCTGGTATGCGTGGGGCTGGTAGGGCGGGAGCCCGGGCAGCCTAACAAGGGCATCGAGCAGAACGCCAGAAGGTAGACTGACCTGAGCGGCGGTGCGTCTGCTGATACCTAACACGTTCGACACAACCACTGAAAGGTGGGACCGTGCAGCCGCTCTACATCGGACTCGCAATTGCCTCAGTACTCGGCGGGTTTGCAGGCTTCATCGCAATCGGGTACCGGTCACACTGGCGGATGACATCTCGCCGCTCTGCTGCCGGCACGGCCCTGGTGCTGGCAGGCGGGCTCGCGCTTGCAGTCTGGTTCGCAGGTCGTGCGCTTGCTCCCGACGACCTGGGCCTCGTCATCTTCACGTTTCAGTCTGTGTTCGTGGGTCTCGTCGCGTCTGGTCTCGCCTATACGTTCTTGACGGGACCGCTGAGGCGGGAGTCGCGCCATGATTGAGGCCTTCGCCGTGTGTCGAACAGAGGTATGGAGCTGATGGCCAGAAGGTAGACTAACCTGAGAGCTGCTCCGCCGCAGCCCATCCCTATCACGTTCGGCACAGCGCTGCGACTGCGTCAGCCTTCTGTGAAGAATCGAATCGAACAAGGGCAGGCCTCATGATCAACGCACTCGTCACGCGTTCGAACTATCCCAGCCTCGACGATTACGTCTATCTCAACCAGGCTTCACTGGGTCTGATCGGTCAGCCGGCCGTTCAGGCAATGCACGAGTTCCTCGACGACACTGCCCGTCACGGCAATCTCAGAATGACCGACGAGGAAGAGGTCGGGTTCTTCGAGTCGTTGCGTCGGCGCGGTGCGAGACTCCTGAACTGCCATGCCGATCAACTTGCCATCACGGCAGGCGCCAGTGAGCTGCTCGGTCAACTCCCGTTCCTGATTCGCCCGGTTCCGGCAGCTCCATCGTCGCCGTGGCAACGGACTTCCCGGCCGTGACCCGGCCTTGGATTCGATACGCCGCCGAGAACGATTGCTCTCTCCGCTTCGTTGACGACACAGCGAACGAGAACCTCACGGATAGCCTTATCGATCGCATCGACAGTCGTACAGCCGCGGTGGCCGTCAGCTCTGTTCAGTTCGCGACTGGATCGATGGTCGACATTCCCCGGTTGCGCGAGGCGTGCGCCAGTGCCGGCGCAAGCCTGGTCGTCGACGCAACCCAAGCGGCAGGCATCCTGGACGTGGACTCGCAGCGCTGGAAGGCGGATGCGGTTGTCACCAGCGGCTACAAGTGGTTGGGCGGTCACGGCGGCGTCGCACTCTCGGCAGTGTCCCCCGGTTTGCTCGAGCGCGATCCACTGCTTCCGGGCTGGATCGGAACGGGCAGTCCCTTCGACTTCGACGCCACAAGCTGCAGTTCGCCACCGACGCGCGACGCTTCACGCAGTCGACGATGTCCTACATCTCGATGGCTGGCCTCGCGACGGCGATCGACCAGTTAATGCCCCTGGGGCAGAGTCGAGTCGAGGAGCATTCGCGCCGTCTCTCGGGCAGGCTGATCGAGGGCGCGCACGCACACGGATGGACGCCGTTCCGAGCGCCGGAGGACGCGTCGGCTTCGCCCCACATCGTGTCGCTCGCTCACCCGGAAGTGGCCGTGGAAGGCGCAACAGACGCCTTGCGTCGCAACCGCATCGTCTGCGGAGTTCGCAACGGTCGCATCAGGATCTCGCTTGCGCCCTACAACAACAGTGCTGATGTAGATGCCCTGATCGATGTGTTGGCCTCTATTTGAGGATGGGGACTAATCGCAAGCGTATACGGACAGGCTGCCGGCCTGCTTCCGCGGCGGGGGCCACGCGTCGGCGGTGTCGAACAACGAGATCGAAGCTGACTCGCTTCGCTCCAACTCAACCTTGGGTCCAGGATCATGAGTGCATCGTAGGAAGCGGGAGCGCAGTGAACAACGACGAACTTCGAGGCGTCTTCGACCGAATGGCATCGGGATACGACAGCAAGGTGGCACGGATGGCGCCCATCTATGACGGACTGTACTTCCTGCTGGAGTCGGTTCTTGGTGAGCTGCCACAAGACGCTCGGATTCTGTGCGTCGGCGTCGGCACGGGGACGGAACTGATCCATCTGGCTGGGGCGTTTCCGGGATGGCGTTTCACGGCCTTGGAGCCGTCGGGTGCCATGCTCGATGTCTGTCGCAAGCGAGTTGACGAGGCCGGACTTTCGTCGCGATGTAGCTTCCACGAGGGATACCTTGAAACGCTACCGCCTCAATCGATGCATGATGCCGCCACATGCTTCCTGGTCTCTCAGTTCATTCTCGATGCGCAGGCTCGCTCGGACTTCTTTCGGCAGATCTCGAACAGACTCGTGCCCGGCGGGATACTGGTGAACTCGGATCTGTCCGCCGACACAGAGGCGAAAGACTACGATGCTTTGCTCGCTGTGTGGCAGAAGGTGATGGCCACGTCCGCTGATCTCGGCTGAAGGGCTCGGCCGCATGAAGGCGGCGTACGCCAAGGACGTAGCGATCCTCCCGCCTGCTGACGTTGCGTCGATCATCGAATCAGGCGGGTTCGAAGCCCCGGTCCAGTTCTTTCAGGCCGGACTGATTCACGCATGGTTCGCCAAACGTGTCTCCGGCGGTGCCATGTAGTACCGGTCTGACGTCAATGTGGCGGGGGCCTTCTTGTTCCCGCGTCGTCGCATTCCGAGCCAAAGCTGCGAAGCATCACCAGAAGAGAGACGCATTCACCTGCGTTCGCACTCTTGTGGGGGCGAGGCCGCCAGAAAGGGGACGCATCCACAGGATTAGTGACGTGAAACGCGACGAAGCGAGTTCAATGAGGGGCCAAGGGTCTCCAAAAGGGTGTCATGCCCGGGGAGTTCGTTAGTCGCTGACGAGTCCGACGTGGATCCGCGCCACTGTCGAGGGCTCACGCGCGATGGCGGTGGAGTATCCTAAGATGCTTGCGCAAGGGTCCTTCGGAGGGCGCCTGTCGCGTCGGCTTGGCTCGGCATCTGGGGTTCTGGCTGTGCACGCGGCGAAAGGGGACGAAGAAGTGAACCAGGCGACGGGGGTTGCTCGGTTCATGCGCAAGTTCCTGATGGCAACACTCGTTCTGCTGGATGCTCACTGGACTTGCGCCAACTGCGGCCCACGCCGCATCGCGGCTCGCCTTCGGATACAACTCATCGCTCGACAGCCTGAATCCACAGCAGGCAGTCTTCGAGCAGGACTCACCTAACCGGCGCTGTGACCAATCTCGGCGCCTTCGGCCAGACATCTCATGTGGTGGGACGCTGGGCACCGATATGCCGTCAGCTACGGGCAGCGCGATACGACGAGTCCTATCACTGGCTCAACGCAACCATTCACGACACACGAACCAATGTCGCCATTCCTCTAAGCGACGTCGACGGCACGCCGCTGCCGAAGATCGCGGGCTGGATCGCTGTTCGGGGGGTTCTCGGCGGACGGCAGTAAGGTTTGCGATGGCGAATCACGGGGATGAGCGATGTCTATGAAAGGTCTGGCCCTACCCGAGGGTTTTGATCTTCGACTCGGCTACTGGTCGAGCCCTAGGGAGTACCAGTTGCAGCGATGGGACCGGGGCCGCGATCAGTCCGGATGGAAACCGCGTCGTGTACTCATAACGGAACAGAGGACTCAGACTCTCTGGATGTACGACGTCTCGAATGGAACCGACGTTCCCATGGATGACGCCAAGTGGAGCTAGGCACCACGACTGCTAGCAGTGCGCGTCCGGTGTGGCCAGCGTCGGGCGACAAGATAATCGTCAGCATCTGGGACTCGACGTCGCCTCGACGCAACGAACGTCGCCATCATCAACACATCGACGCGATCCGTCCGTAACACGTAATGGCGGGATAGACACAGTCTTCGACGTGACGCCGGACGGCCGATACGCTCTGGTTCTAGCTGCAACCGGGAGACCAAGTACGTCGGGTACTGCGAAATGGGTAGGCTCGACCTGACGACAGACGCGTATATTATCAGGACGCTACAGCGTGTCTATACGATGCATGAGCTTCGTCATGGTCCCCCGTGCTGTGCCCTAGTCGCCGGACGGCTACTCAGGTTCTCCTCGAGGGATGGCTCGAAAAGGTTGCCTACAGGGGCAATTCAACAAACCTACCCCGCTAACATCTACCGCTGCGCTGCCGTTGGTGGTGCGCTCGTGAAGGTTGCCACGGACGCGCGCAACCCATCTTGGGTCTCCTACCTGCCGGGAACCCCGAGAAACCCCCTCCCGACGCCGGTGAATCCAAAGATATCCAGACCCGCGATTGTTCTGGTGGGTGGGATTAATGAGAGCTATGGCTAGACACCCGAACGACCCCACCCACTCTTGGCATGATGTCTACTCGTTCCTCAGAGCGAAGGGCTACGACGTGTACGTCGTCCCGAACTATGAGGGAGACCACGGTCGTATACGCGCTGAACTCTCTGGATGGCTACACCGGAGATAATGCCGATAGGGTTCAGAACTACCTCGCCTATCGTGGAGTCCGCGACTGCGAGGTCATCATGATCGGCCACTCTATGGGTGGCCTCATCGCCCGGAAGTGGGCGGGGTCTCCCTCGATCTGGCGTTCAAGCGGTCTTCGCCCCAAAGCGATCGTGCAGCTCGGCACGCCAAACTGAGCTATTCACGCTAGCCGCCATGGCGAACCTGTACGACTGGGGCTCGACAAACATGACGGAGCTCAACGGAGATGGATCAACCATTGAGCACTTCAACGAGACCTACCATGATCCGGGTGTACCGGTCCTGAAGCTCGGCGGCGACTTCTTCTTCACGGGCTCCGAGTCTGAGGTCGCCGGGCCCGACCCCTGGCGCAAGAAGCGCGTACTGAGGAACCAGCTACATATCGCCTTCGGAGGAGCTGCCAACGACGGAGCGGTATCCGTGGATAGCCTTTCGGGCTTTCCCTTGGCCTACAAGACGCGGCTCTTTCCGAGCATACACAGCGATCACAAACGACTGCGGATCTTCACGAGCCAAGGCTTCATCATCCCGAAGCGGGACACGCCCGTCGAAGACCAGATACTGCTGGAGATACTCGACTTCTGCACCGGTGTTTCTGAGGGCCGCATCAACGAGACAACTGTAGGAACTGGGATGTCGAGCGCAGCGGCTTCCTCACCCCTGGCGAAGTCGACGAGCTCGGCTGTTGGCGTCATGACCGCATCGGCCGAAGGCGGCGCGTTCACGACGATTATCGAGAAGTCGCTGAATCTGTCAGCAGGCGCTTCGTCCACGGTGAGCTTCCGTGTGGAGGGTACTTCAGCTCTTGCGGAGGTCGTGTGCGCCGATCCCGGACTCACTGTGGTCATCAGGGGCGGCGGAGGGGTGGTGGCCTCCGAAACGGAGGTGAGCTCGCGAGGGAGGACGATCGCGTTCAGCGCCACCCCGGGAGCTGCGTACGCACTTGAACTGCGCGCCTCAAGCTCCACAGCAGCGATCGTTCGTGTGGTCGATGGCGGACCGGCTGGGCTCTTCGTCAGCACTCCTGCTTCGAGTGCAGGCGGAGGTGATGTGCTTGTCACTGCTCGGCTTGCCCGAAATGGATCCAACCTGCCGGGCAGCTTCGTCGCCGCAGTTGAGGGGGGTGCCGGTGTCGCGATGTCCGACGGCGGTTCCGGCCCCGACGCGACCTCATCGGACGGTGTCTACTCGGCCCTCGTGCGCCTGCCCGCTAGCGGGATGACCGCTCGGGTGAAGGTTGATGCGAGCTGCACAGCCGGAGGCATCACGATCCAGCGCGCCGGCTCCAGCCTGACGGAAATTGTCGAACCACGGGCATCGATCAATGGTAAACCCAACTTGTCCAAGGCTCGAGTTCTTCCGGCAAGGTGCAACGTGTGTACGTCGATGTGCCCGTGGGAGCATCTCAGGGCTGCACGGTGAGGGTCGCCGCCGACATTCTGGCCGCTGGTGTCCTCGTGACTCAATCGTCGTCGCTGCAGGGGTTGTCCGCAGGGAGCTCCACCAACGTCCGTATCGCCCTCGATGCCGAGGACCTCAAGGGCCTCCCTGCGAACGCCACTCAAGTACTCGCCAGCGTCCGGCTGTTGGACTCCACCGACGGCGGTTTGTCCATGTTGGGCGCGACTACCTCTGACCAGTTCGCACTTTCGAGAGCCTCTCTCGCACTGGCTTCCTGCACAATCGACCCGTTCTTCAAGCCGGTCTCGGGAGCCCCTGTCATCATCACCGGCGCGTCCTCGTGCAGCTCCGAAACCATCGCCGGAGTCGATATCTCGCTCAACGGTGGTGCTGATTGGTCTGCCGTTCCTGCACCCGACAACGGCTGGGGATCGAACTCGGCAACCTGGGCGTGCGCATTTGCGCTGCCGAAGGGCGAGTACGGGGCGATGGTCCGTCTGCGCGGCAGGAACGGGCTGATCGCCGGCGCGACGGATTCAATGGCGTTCACGGTTGTTCCGGCCGCCTACAAGACGGTCTACCGATTCCGTAACCTCAGAAACGGTTTCTACCTGTGGACGGCTGACGAGAACGAGAAGAACACCATCGTCACGGACGCTCCAAAGCACCTGGCTCCTCGAAGGCCCCGCCTACAAGATCAACACCGCCAACCCTCTGAACTCCTCACCGCTCTGGCGCTTCGTCAACATCCGGGGCGGCTACTACCTCTACACCGCCAACCCCGCCGAGAAGGCCTCCATCATCGCCAAGCTCGCCTCGACCTGGCGCTACGAGGGACCCGCCTACAACGTGTCCACCAACACCTCGGGCTCACCGGTCTGGAGGTTCCGCAACAAGCAGAACGGGACCTACCTGTACTCGGCTGACCTCAACGAGAAGAACAACATCGTCGCCAAGCTGTCCGCCACCTGGCAGTTGGAGGGACCGGCGTACTACCTGGCGCCGTAGGGGCCAGGTAGAGCGTCATGACTCAGCCGTATGATGAGAGGGGACTCCATGGCCCAGACAGTACGCGCTCGCCGACTCGTGCATACGCCTTTGGTGTTCGCGATGATGCTTGTGGCATTCATGGGGCTCACGGTGCATGCGGCGCATGCTGTGTCGGTGAACATCCCCGACCCCAACCTCGAATCCGCCGTGAGGGCCGAGCTGTCCAAGCCGTTCGGGCTCATCACGGACGCCGATATGAGGTCGTTGATCTGGGGTCTCAGTGCATACGATATGGGCATCCGTGATCTGACAGGACTTGAATACGCGACGAACCTCAAGTACTTGAACCTATGGGACAACCAGATCACGAGCGTCGAGCCGTTGAGAAACCTCAACATCGATGAGTTGTACATCTGGGGGAACCGGATCACCGACATCACCCCGTTGGCGGGCCTGACCTTGGTGGACCTCGACGTCCGCGACAACTACCTCGACCTGACGCCGGGCTCTCCCACTATGGTCACACTGGCGACCCTTGAGCAGCACTGCAACATCTACTACGAGCCGCAGAAGGTTCGGCACGTGACCGTCTACCGCTTCCGGAACCTTCGAAACGGGTTCTATCTGTGGACGGCCGACGAGAACGAGAAGAACACCATCTTGCGGACACTCCAGGGCACCTGGCTTCTTGAGGGCCCTGCCTATCAGATGGATGCCGAAATCGAATCACGTCACCGCTCTGGCGGTTCCTGAACCTTCGCGGGGGCTTCTACCTCTACTCCGCGGATCCCAACGAGAAGGACACCATCGTCAGGGCGCTGTCGAAAGAATGGCGACTTGAAGGGCCGGCGTACAACGTTTCCAGGGCTGCCGGTGGCAAGCCCGTCTGGAGGTTCCGCAACAAACAGAACGGCACCTATCTGCTCTCCGCCGACCCCAACGAGAAGGACACCATCGTCAGGTCGCTGTCAGCCACTTGGAAGCTAGAAGGTCCGGCGTTCTACATCGCGCAATAGGGAGAGGCGAAGCGGCCCGGCAAGGGTCTCTGGACCAACACGTTGGTCCTTCATTGTGAATCGCGTTGGGTTCCGCCTGACTCAACGCGGCGATGTTCGTGTCCGCAAAGATGGAGGACGGCCAATGGCTCGAGGGGTTCGCGTTCGTCGGTTCGTCCTCAAGTCCACGCTCACGATGGTGGCACTTTCCCTTTCTTTGCTCGCGGGATTGCTGCCGAGCACAGCGTGGGCTTTTGCGGAAGATGCCCGCGAAGTGGACACGAGCGCTCTCCAGCAACCACCCACCGACGCCAGCTCGGCATTCGCAGGCGCGACCATGAGGGTGGTGGTCGGCTTCGAGCCTGGTTCAGAGGCCCAGGCCATAACCTCTTCCTTGCTCTTGGGAGCCAAGGACCCCCAGCGCGCCAAGGCCGGGGGGTTCTGCGTGGTGTACGCGCCGCCGGGGACCGATCTGACTGCGTTCGCACATGAGCTGAGTACTCAGCCCGGAGTGCAATATGCCGAGCCTGACGGAATCGTCAGCGCGAGCATGGCATCGAACGACCCCGGCTTCCCCTCGCAGTGGGGGATGAGCAAGATAGGCGCTCCTATGGCTTGGGACACTGCGCGAGGATCCTCCGTCAAGGTCGCGGTCGTCGATTCCGGGGTGGACCTCGACCATCCTGACCTTGTCGGTCGTCTTGATACCGATAACGACTACGATTTCGTCAACAGTGACTCCACTGCTCAGGACGATCAGGGTCACGGTACCCACGTGGCAGGCATCATCGGCGCTACTCTGAACAACGGCCTAGGCGTCGCGGGCGTGGCGAACCAGTGCACGATCCTGCCCGTGAAGGTACTGGGCGCAGGCAACTGGGGGTGGTCGTCAGATGTGGCCGACGGCATCCGCTGGGCAGCGGACAATGGGGCCCAGGTAATCAACCTTTCACTAGGCTCTGCCAGCGACGATTCGGTACAAGACGCGGCCGTTCAGTACGCTGTCTCGAGGGACTGCGTTGTCGTGGCATCCGCCGGCAACGATGCCTCGTACGGGGTGCTCTACCCGGCTGCTGACGACAACGTAGTCGGTGTGGGTTCGACCACAACCAGCGACACCTTGTCGGATTTCTCCAACTACGGACCCGAGGTGGATATCGCCGCACCCGGTTCTGCCGTCTACTCCACGACCTATGACGGTGGCTACGGCAACAAGACGGGGACCTCCATGGCCGCCCCTCACGTCGCTGGCGTGGTTGCTCTGATTCGGTCGAAGAACCCGACGTGGACCAGAAGTCAGGTCGAGAGCCAGTTGTTCTCAACGGCCCTCGACCTCGGCTCGGCGGGGAGGGACGACTACTTCGGACATGGGCGTGTGCGCGCCGCCACCGCAGTGGGCCCCACGATCCCAGGAGGAAACCTGTCGGGCACGGTTTCCTCGAACGGAAGCTGGCTATCCGGAGTCTCGGTCACCGTTCCGGGCTACACACCGGTGATTACCGGGGAGGGCGGCCTGTATTTGATCAGCGGAATCGCTGCGGGCACCTACGACGTGAGGTACTTCAAGAGTGGCTTCACGAGTCAGACGCAGAGCGTGACCTTCAGTTCGGGCGGTACTGCCAACCGTAATGTCTCGATGCGGGTATCGGTCTCCGACACCACACCCCCGATCCTGTCCTCGCTGTCGCTCAATCCCAATTCCGTCGATGTCGGCGCGTCGGCACAGACGATCACGTTCACGGCCCGCATCCAAGACGATCTCTCCGGGTTCAGCTATGGCTACGTCAAGCTTCGCAGCCCATCGGGGGATCAGTCGGCATACGGCTATTGGAGCACGGTCTCCGGTACGGTGACTGACGGCATCTACACGGCAACGGCTACGATTCCCAGGAACGCCGAGGCCGGAATCTGGACAGTTCAAGCCGACGTGTATGACGACCTCAGCAACTCCAGCTCCCTGTACCCGGTGGATCTCGTTGCGCTGGGATTCCCGTCCACCGTGGTGGTGAGCTCTGCGGTCTCCGACACCACGCCCCCTGTCCTGTCCTCGCTGTCGCTCAATCCCAATTCCGTCGATGTCGGCGCGTCGGCACAGACGATCACGTTCACGGCCCGCATCCAAGACGATCTCTCCGGGTTCAGCTATGGCTACCTCAGGCTCCGCAGCCCATCAAAGCGTCAATCGGTGTCCGGGTCTTGGGTCAGAGTCTCAGGCACCGCGACAGACGGGGTCTACACGGCGGCGGCCACGATTCCCAGGAACGCCGAGAGCGGCACGTGGACGTTTCAAGCTGTGATGTATGACGACCTCAGCAACCCCAGGTCTCTGACTTCAGTAGAACTCGTTGCGTTGGGATTCCCGTCCACCGTGGCGGTGAGCTCTGCGGTCTCCGACACCACACCCCCGATCCTGTCCTCGCTGTCGCTCAATCCCAGTGCCGTCGATGTCGGCGCGTCGGCACAGACGATCACGTTCACGGCGCGCATCCAAGACGATCTCTCCGGGTTCAGCGATGGCGACCTCGAGCTCTACAGCCCGTCAAAGCATCAATCGGTGTCCGGGTCGTGGGTCAGAGTCTCAGGCACCGCGATGGACGGCGTGTATACGGCGACGGCCACGATTCCCAAGAACGCAGAGAGCGGCACTTGGCTGATCCGAGTCACTTCGAGTGATGCAGTCGGCAATGCAAAGCAGCTCTACTCGGCGAACCTCGCGGCGCTAGGGTTCTCATCCACAGTGGCGGTGACCGCCGACCCGACGACTACCTACACGATTTCTGCGTCCTCCAGCGGCAACGGCTCGGTCACTCCCGAGGGCATCACAATCGTGAATTGGGGTGGCAGTCGCACCTTCACCATTGCAGCCCACGCCGGCTATCACGTCGAAGATGTGCTCGTCGATGGCAGCTCGGTCGGTGCAGTCGCGAGCTACACGTTCACCAACGTCACTGGGAACCACACGATAAGCGCGACCTTTGCCGCGAACACCACGACGCCCACCTACAAGACCGTCTACCGCTTCAGGAACCTGCGAAACGGCTTCTACCTCTGGACCGCCGACGAGAACGAGAAGAACAACATCGTCAGGACGCTCCAGGGCACATGGCTCCTGGAAGGTCCGGCCTACAAGATCAACACCGCCAACCCGCTGAACTCCTCGCCGCTCTGGCGCTTCGTCAACATCCGGGGCGGCTACTACCTCTACACCGCCAACCCCGCCGAGAAGGCCTCCATCATCGCCAAGCTCGCCTCGACCTGGCGCTACGAGGGACCCGCCTACAACGTGTCCACCAACACCTCGGGCTCACCGGTCTGGCGGTTCCGCAACAAGGTCAACGGGACCTACCTGTACTCGGCTGACCTCAACGAGAAGAACAGCATCGTCGCCAAGCTGGGCGCGACCTGGCAGCTTGAGGGGCCGGCGTACTACCTGGCGCCGTAGGGACGATAGAAGCCGAGAGAGAAGGCCCCCGCCTCAGTCAATTTGGTGGGGGCCTTCATGTGCTCCGAATGCAAGCGGCTCTGAGCACATGCACGGGCTAGCGGAAGCCCCATCGCTGCTTTGCGCTCGGGGCCTTTCCGTTGCCTTCGTGACGCGCTCAGAGCCGTCCTAGTGCCGGCATCGCTGGCCAGCACGCTACATACGCCGCCCAGCTGGGTGTAGAGTCACTGGCAGAGTGCGCCGCACGGGGAGGGCGCACGGGGCTCTGGAGGGAGATCCCATGAACGCGCATCGCAGACCCGCTCGCCTCGTGCTGCTCGGCGTGTTGCTGGCCTTCGTATTGGGGGCGGCGCCCGCGCACGCGGCCGTGGTGCTGGCGGATAGTTACCCGGTGAGCAACTTCACCGGGATCTGGCCCGTCTATAGCCCCCAGTCGCAGTTTGGGCAATCGTTCACGGCGGTCGGCGGCGCCCTCGACTCCGCCGTGTTCAATCTCAGCAAGAGCGCGGACTCTGTGGGGAACGCCTACGCCCTACTCTACGCACACTCGGGTACATTCGGGGTTGATGGCGTGCCGACGGGGACGCCTCTCGCCACATCGTCGCCGGTGGACGCGACGACACTCGGCACATGGACTGGTGAGCTGGTCACCTTCCACTTCGACAACACGGTCACCCTCACCGAGGGCGCGAAGTACGTGATCGTACTCCAGTACACCGGTGCCTGGCCGAACCCCCTCAGTCTCGGTTTCGACGGTGACAGCCCGACCCATGAGGGCAACGCGGCCAAGTTCACGGACCACTGGGAGCCCTACGTGGCGTATGACAACATCTTCTACGTCTACCAGACTCCGACGACCTATCGGCCCGTATACCGCTTCTACAACAAGAAGAACGGCAGCCACTTCTACACCGCGTCTGTGGCTGAGAAGAACGACGTCGTCGCCAAGTACCCGACCATCTATTCGCTTGACGGCCAGGCCTATCAAGTCAGCTCGGCGTTCAGCACGCCGCTCTACCGCTTCTACAACAAGAAGAACGGCAGCCACTTCTACACCGCGTCTGTGGCTGAGAAGAACAACGTCGTCGCCAAGTACTCAAGCATCTATCAGCTGGACGGGGTCGCTTACAACGTCTCGGCCGTACCAGCTGCGGGCACCGTGCCCGTGTACCGATTCTACAACAAGAAGAACGGCAGCCACTTCTACACGGCGTCCGAGGCCGAGAAGAACACTGTGATCAGTACCCTCGGCGCGACCTATGCGCTGGATGGTCCAGC
>CAWBKW010000004.1:0-80000 GCA_963789515.1 uncultured Coriobacteriia bacterium
CGTCGAGCAGCTCCATGACGCGCATGCCGGCCTTCTTGGCGAGCCGGATCCTCTCCGAGTAGACCGCCGGGATCGTGCCGTTGCCGGGCAGTCCCATGCCGATCGCCTCGACCAGGCAGTTCATCGAGTTGGCTGTGAAGAGCCCGGCGCAGCTGCCGCAAGTGGGGCAGGCGTGCGTCTTCGAGCTCGAGCAGGTCTTCCTCGCTCATCGTGCCGGCGTGACCTTGCCGACCGCGGTGAACACGGTGTCCAGGTCGACCGTTCGCCCTTGGGTCCGCGACCTGCCAGCATCGGCCCGCCAGAGATGACCACAGTCGGAAGGTCGAGCCGCGCCGCAGCCATGAGCATGCCCGGGATGACCTTGTCGCAGTTGGGGATGAGCACGACCGCGTCGAACGCATGCGCCGCGACCGCGATTTCGACGGAGTCGGCGATGGTTTCGCGGCTCGACCAGCGAGTAGCGCATCCCCGCATGGTTCATGGCGATGCCGTCGCAGACGCCGATGGTGGTGATCTCGAGGGGCGTCCCGCCGCCATGCAGCACGCCGGCCTTCACCGCGTCGGCGATCGTGTCGAGCATGAGGTGCCGGGAATGATCTCGTTCGCCGAGTTGATGACGGCGACGAGCGGCCGCGAGATCTCCTCGTCGGTGAGGCCGTCGGCCTTGAGCAGGCTCCGATGCGGGGCCTTTGCCAGGCCGCCTTTCATGCGGTCGCTCTTCAGCTGCATACTCCGTCCTTCCCTTCACGTCGGGACGCGGCGCCGCGCTGAGCCGCACGAGATGAGCGCAACGCGCCGCCGAGCGCCGACGGCGTCGGGTGATCAGCGAGATGCGTCGAAAGACTGAGGAACCGCGGAAGCGCACGCCGCCGCCCCGCGCCGGGACGAGAGCACCTGCTCCCGCGGTACCACCCCGCTTGACGCCCGGTGCTCCTCGGCGACCCAATGCGGTCGCGAAGGCGGGCGTCCACTCGTACGGCAGGTAACGGATGCCACCGACCCGAGCCTACTTGACTCGCCCTCTTGCGAAGGTCGTCCGCGATGTGAAGCGGCCGAGCGTTCTTCCGGGTGGCTCAGGGGCCAGATTTCGAAGCGTCCTGCGCCGGGCTTTCACCTGATACCCGACTCTCTGCGGCGAGGATTGGCCTCTACTGTCCCCTTCAAAGCCGTTTCGATATTCGAATGTAGTCGGGAGTATAGGCGAGGCGTCCCCGAGCAGGGCAAACCGAAGTCCGCGACTTGCGCACGCCCACTGGCCTCGCTAGGCGGCCGCCTCGTCGATGATCGCGAAGAGGACCCGCTCGACCTCGGCCGCAGTGTCGCCGATGCCGCCTCGGGGAAGAAGTCGCCGATGAGCGTCGGGCGCATCGTCGAGATGAGCGTCTCGTCGTCCTCGACGTACACCATGATCGGGCACGGGAGCATCAGGCCGATCTTGGGGTCGGCGGCAAGCACCTGGCTCGCGAACTTCGCGTTGCACATCTCGACGATGGTGAGCGGATCGCGCGCGAAGCCCTTCTCGGCGAGCGTCTCCTGAACGTCATGGACGAACTGGACGCGGAAGCCGTGGGCGGCGGTCAGCTCGATGACGGCGTCGACGGCGTCGGCGAGGGACTTGGCGGTCGAGACGGTGTAGTCGAGCTCCATGGGCGCCTCCTCGGACGTCGGAATCCGTGCTGCCGAGATGCTACGCCGATTCCGCAGAAATACCATAGGGGGTATACGTCGCGGAGCGCTCAGGTCGGGACCGAGCCTAGAGCCCCGCCCCGCTGACCAGCATGCAGCCGCCTGGTCCCCGTCGGGCTCACGTGGTAGAGCGCGGTGGACTCGCCCTGGAACGCGTTGCCCTCGATGAAGAGGATGTCCTTGCCGCGAAACCGACCACTGCAGCGGGTAGTCGTCCCGCCGGACGACAGCGCGAACGGCGTACCCCCGCCGTCGGGACGAGCCACATGCGCGAGTAGCCGTCGTCACTCTCGGCGGCGTAGAGGAGATTCAAACCGTCAGGGCTGGGAGCATCCGCCCAAAGGTGGCGCCCTTGTCGGCGGTGGAGCCCGGCTTGACGAGCTGCTTCGCGCCGGAGCCATCCAGCGCGAGCGACCAGATCGCCGCCGCCCTCGGCGGCCGACATAGTCGAAACGAACAGCCGGTTGTTGCCCAGCGCGATGCCGATGGGATCGCCGCCCGGGACCGGGACCGCCGTGAACGCTCCTCCGTCGCGACACCAGGACCTGCGGGGTCGCCGTCGAACCGAGCGCCGGCAGCAGCGCAACGTGGCGCCGTCGGGGGAGACCGCCACGCTCGAGCCGGCGCCGACCAGCGGCCTCGTCGCGCCGGTGGCGACACGCGAGTAGATCTGGGCCGTGCCGTCGGCGCCCACGCGCATGAACATCACCGCCGAGGAGTCCGGCAGCCAGACGGGCTGAACCGCCTCGGCGAGCCGGAGAACGCCAGCTTGCCGGTCTCGACGTCGTAGAGAGCGATGCTCCCACGCGCGCGAGCGCGAGCGTCAGAGCCATCCGGCGAGAGCGCGTACTGCCCGTCGGACGCGGGCGCCATCACACGCGCCGAGCCGCCGTCCTCGTCCGCAACGTAGATCGACGAGCCGAGCCGGTAGGCGACCTTGGGCGCCCGCACGATCCGGGAGCGGCTCCTTCGCGCCGACCGCGCCGCGCCGCTGCCGTCGTGTCCGGAGCTCTCCGCTGAAGTGGTCGCCGGTCGCGACGGACCGAACTGGTGGCCGGGTGGCCGCCGCCGTGGTCTCCTCGGCAGGCGTGAAGTGCGAAGCGGCGCCGGCTTGGGGTGCGGCCGAAGGCGGCCCAGGCGCCCATCGCGAGGATGGCGACCCCGAGCACGCTGATCGCGATGATCAGCGCGACTCGGTCGCGCATCTGTCATCCGGAATCGGTGACGTCATGCTCCCTGCCACCCCTGAGGCGTCGAGCGGGTCTAGAACGTTGCGATGATAGCGTCGGCGTAGGCCTGGGTGCCGACCGCAGCCGTCGGTGCTGCCGGTGTTGGTGCGCTTGATGTCGTAGGTGACGTCGGTGCCCTCAGCGAGAACCGTGCGAACTCCGGCGAGGACCTTGTCGGCAGCCTCGCGCTCGCCGAGGTGCTGCAGCATGAGCACGGCGGTGAGGATCTCGGCCGTGGGGTTGGCCATGTCCTTGCCGGTGTACTTGGGCGCCGAACCGTGCACCGGCTCGAAGACCGCGCACTCGGTGCCGATGTTGGCGCCCGGAGCCATGCCCAGCCCGCCGATGAGACCGGCGGCGAGGTCGGAGACGATGTCGCCGTAGAGGTTGGGAAGCACGAGGACGTCGAAGTTCTCGGGGTAGAGCACCAGGCCCATGCAGGTCATGTCGACGATCTTGTCCTCGAACTCGATGCGGCCCTCGTACTCGGCGGCGACCTTGCGGGCGACGTCGAGGTAGAGGCCGTCGGAGTACTTGAGGATGTTGGCCTTGTGGACCGCGGTGACCTTCTTGCGGTTGTTGGCAAGCGCGTACTCGAAGGCGTAGCGCACGATGCGCTCGGAGCCGGTGATCGAGATGGGCTTGAGCGAGATGCCGGAGTCGCTGCGGATGGTGCCGGCGCCCTTCGCCTCGACGAAGTCGATGAGCTCCAGCGTCTCGGGCTTACCCTGTTCGAACTCGACGCCCGCGTACAGGTCCTCGGTGTTCTCTCGGACGATGACCATGTCGATGTTGTCGTAGCGAGCACCGGTGCCGGGGATCGAGAAGGCCGGACGCAGGTTCACGTAGAGGTCGAGCGCCTTGCGAAGCGCCACGTTGACGGTGCGGAAGCCCGTACCGACCGGAGTGGTGACGGGGCCCTTGATGGCGACCTTGTTCTTGCGGACGGACTCGATGACGTGGTCGGGCAGCGGGGTGCCGTACTCGGCCATGACGTGCTTCGCCGGCGTCGGCGATCTCCCACTCGATGTCGACTCCGGTCGCCTCGACCACGCGGCGCATCGCCGTGGTGATCTCGGGGCCGATGCCGTCGCCGGGAATGAGGGTAACGGTGTGCTTAGCCATGCGTGGTGCCTCCTGGGTGTCGGGACGGGTCACAGCGCCCGCCTCGGCGGAAGGAACGCGCGCGAGACCAGCTCTCGCGGCGCGAGTGTGATTGTACGCGAGGGAGCACAGCGGGCGAGTGCTGCGGCTACTCGGGGAGCGGCTTCTTGCGCTTGCGGTGCTTGGGCGCGCGGCGACGATGCTCCCCGCACGGCGCTTGAGCAGGCCCTTGGCGAAGTCGGCGTCGAACTCCATGCGGTCGGCGGCGGCGATCTTGACCTCGTCGGTTGCGGCACCCTGGACGAGCGCCAAGACCGCGACGAGCATCGCGGGAAACTCGGCGTCACCGTGGTAGCAGCGGATGGCCTCGTCGATCACGGCCACACCTTCTCGGAGCGGCGAGCGGTGGTGGCGCCGTAGGCGCACAGCAGCCGGAAGGCCGCGAGACGAACGACGCCGGATTCCTCGTCGTGCAGCGCCGTCTCGACCGCGGGCAGCGCCTTGTCGACCAGGCGCGCATCGACCGGAACGAGCACCTCGAAGGTGCCGAGAACCTCCCAGCGGGTCTGCGACTCGGGACGATGGAGCGCGTCGGCGAGCTGCGGAGCGTAGTCCTTGAGCAGCGCCGGCTGCTCGGGGCGACCAGCGTGCACGACGCTCGCGGCGACCTGCCGAGAGCGACGGTCTTCGCCGGCCAGCGCGTCGACTACGGACGCGAGCAGCTTGGAATCGGTGAGTGCGGCTTCAGCGGTTACGGCCTTGTCGGCATCAGGCGAGAAGGCGGACGGGTTCTTTACAGCCATGAGTCAGCTCCGGAGTCGTGTTCGGCGGGTTGAAAGAGTATTCCCACGCGGGCCAGAAACGGCGCAGGCGCCGAGGGATTATAGCAGACGGTCTGAACCCCTGATCGCAACCGTGCTCCCGCGAAATCGTGTGGGCGAGCAGGCGATCACGCGTCACGACCCGCCCTGAGCCGGCCACATCCCGGGCGGCGAGCAAAGCGTCAACGAGGTCCAGGCGAGGCTCGTCGGCCATAATGCGCAGCGCCTCGGTCACGAGCGGTGGATCCCACGAATCGAACGCTGCGGAGTCAAGCAGCGCGACGAGCGACGCCGATATCTCGCGCGGCGGCAGGCCCAACCGTGAAGCATGAAGGACCCAAGCGGTTCACGAAACCTCCCTCGGTTACGACCAGCCGCTCTTGACGTTTCTGCGAAGATACATGCACGGCAGCTGTTCGACCGTCGCGCTGTGCGAATCGGCCGGGCCAGCGAGTGCTGCGATAACAACGTTGGTGTCAGCGATCAGCATCATCGCTGGCCATCTGCTCTCCGCTGCCAGCGAAGGTGCCATTGCCCAGACTCTCATAAACGACATCACCGTCCCGTGGATCCCATCCGCTGGCGAAGTACTCCTCTTATCGCTTCGCGGTTCGTTACGCTCCGGGGCGTCGGCCGCAGAATGGCGCGCCCTCACCTCTTCAGCCACCTCGAGCGTAGGGCGACGCTTGCGTACCGTCGCCTAGGCCCCGGCCAGCTCGAAGACCAGCACATCACCCTCCTGGATGCCCAGGCCGCGTCGAACCTCGACAGGAACCGTCACCTGGCCCTTCGATGTAACCCGCGCCCGTGCCTCCATGATGCCTCCTAGCTCGATTCCTTACTTTCGACGTTACGCCTTACCCTTCCAGAGGTCAACGTGTTCTAAGCGCCGTAACGCGGCGGAAACCGAACTGCTGCTATACCTGGTCCATGGACGCGCACCCAGACATCCCACGTGAGCGCCAGGCCGAGTACTCGGCGCTCGTGCGCCTGCTGATGGAGTCCGCTTCGCCCGACGACGCACTCGCTGCCCCCGTCGCCGACTGGATCGCCCGCGCCTCGATGCAGCCGGGCCACCTCTGGCGCGCCATGGAGCTCGAGAACCGCGGCGAACTCCGCGCACTCTTCGAGACGCACTTCCCCGCGCTCGCCGCCGGCAACACCAAAGACATGCGCTGGAAGAAGTACCTCTACAAGCTGCATGTGCGGCTGGCCCGGTTTCGAGGGTTGAACGCGCCCCAGCTGCTCGGCGTGTCCGAGCTACGAGGAGTGTTTCGGCGCCGAGGACTGACGGCTCGACCGGCGCGCGGCCTGCGCCTCGCAGTCTCGAAACACCCCCGCAACAACGCGACATTTCTGTCGCACTCCCCTCCCAAAGTGTCGTGCGCACCTCATCGTCGCAGCCGCAAAACCCCTGGTCAGAGCCCTATTCGGCTTGGCACGCGCGTTGCGATTCTCCTGAGCCATCTCACCGGGTTTTCAGCCCATCAGACGGCTTCGAAGGAGGAACGATGATTCGACAGATCGCAATCTACGGCAAGGGTGGCATCGGCAAGTCGCACCACCACGCAGAACACGGTGGCGGCGCTCGCCGAGGCCGGCAAGAAGCGTCATGATCGTCGGCTGCGACCCCAAGGCGGACTCGACGCGCCTGATCCTGAACCAGAAGATGCAGAACACCGTCATGGACATGGCGCGCGAGCGCGGCTCGGTCGAGGACCTCGAGCTCGACGAGGTCCTGCAGGTCGGCTTCGGCGACATCAAGTGCGCCGAGTCCGGCGGCCCCGAGCCCGGCGTCGGCTGCGCCGGCCGCGGCGTCATCACCGCCATCAACTTCCTCGAGGAGGAAGGCGCCTACACCGACGACCTCGACTTCGTCTTCTACGACGTGCTCGGCGACGTCGTGTGCGGCGGGTTCGCCATGCCGATCCGCGAGGGCAAGGCCCAGGAGATCTACATCGTCACCTCCGGCGAGATGATGGCCATGTACGCGGCCAACAACATCGCCAAGGGCATCCTGAAGTACGCGCAGTCCGGCGGCGTGCGCCTGGGCGGCCTCATCTGCAACTCGCGCAACACCGACCGCGAGGACGAGCTCATCGAGGCGCTGGCCGCGCAAGCTCGGCACCCAGATGATCCACTTCATCCCGCGCGAGAACGAGGTCCAGCGCGCCGAGCTTCGCCGCCAGACCGTCGTCCAGTACAACCCGGAGCACGCGCAGGCCGACGAGTACCGCCAGCTCGCCAAGAAGATCGCCGAGAACGAGAACTTCGTCATCCCCACCCCGATCACGCAGGACGAGCTCGAGGAGCTCCTCATGGAGTTCGGCATCATGGAGGCCGACATCGTCGAAGAGGAAGGGGCGGTGGCGTAAGCCATGACCACACCCTCCGCAAAGATCAACCAGACACAGAAGGTCATCGACGAGATCCTCGACGGTCTATCCCGAGAAGACGCGCAGCGGACCGGGCGAAGCACTTCAAGCCCAACGACCCCACGTCCGACTGCTCGAGCTGCGCGGTCAAGTCCAACGTCAAGTCCCGCCCGGGCGTGATGACGGTTCGCGGCTGCGCCTACGCCGGCTCCAAGGGCGTCGTCTGGGGCCCGGTCAAGGACGTCGTCCACATCAGCCACGGCCCGGTGGGCTGCGGCGCGTACTCCAACTGGTCGCCGCCGCAACTACTACAACGGCGAGACCGGCGTCGACTCGTTCGGCACGATGCACGTGACGAGCGACTTCCAGGAGCGCGACATCGTCTACGGCGGCGACAAGAAGCTCGCCATGATCGTCGACGAGCTCGACGGCGCTCTTCCCGCTCGCCAAGGGCATCTCGGTGCAGTCCGAGTGCCCGGTCGGGCTTATCGGCGACGACATCGAGTCGGTCGCCAAGGTCAAGACCGCCGACATCGGCAAGCCGGTCGTCCCGGTGCGCTGCGAGGGCTTCCGCGGCGTGTCGCAGTCGCTGGGCCACCACATCGCCAACGACGCGATCCGCGACCACGTCTTCGACAAGGCAGGCCACCGAGATCGAGACCACGCCCTACGACGTCACGGTCATCGGCGACTACAACATCGGCGGGGACGCCTGGGCTTCTCGGCGAATCCTCGAGGAGATGGGGCTGCGCGTCATCGCGCAGTGGACCGGCGACGCCACGATCGCCGAGCTCGCCAACGCGCCCAAGGCCAAGCTCAACCTCATCCACTGCTACCGCTCGATGAACTACATCTGCCGCCACATGGAGGAGACCTACGGCATCCCGTGGGTGGAGTACAACTTCTTCGGCCCCACCAAGATCTACGAGTCGATCCGCGAGATCGCCGAGCACTTCGACGACACGATCAAGGCCAACGCCGAGGCGCTCATCGAGAAGATGAAGCCCGAGATGGACGCGATCATCGCCGAGTACAAGCCGCAGCTCGAGGGCAAGACCGTGATGCTCTACGTCGGCGGCCTGCGCCCGCGCCACGTCATCGGCGCCTACGAGGACCTCGGCATGGAGATCATCGCCGCCGGCTACGAGTTCGGCCACAACGACGAGTACAAGCGCACCTACCCGCTGCTGGCCGAGGGCGCGATGATCGTCGACGACGCCACCCCCTACGAGCTCGAGGAGATCACCAAGCGCCTCAAGCCCGACCTGGTCGGCTCCGGCATCAAGGAGAAGTACGCCTACCACAAGATGGGCGTGCCGTTCCGCCAGATGCACTCGTGGGACTACTCCGGCCCGTACCACGGCTTCGACGGCTTCAAGATCTTCGCCCGCGACATGGACATGACCGTCAACAGCCCGGTGTGGGGGCTCGTGCGCAGACGTCACCTCCGCCGAGCTGGCGACCGCCGCGCCGAGCGCGCAGGCCAGCTAGGAGGCCCGACGATGGAGATCAAGGACCACAACGAGCTGTTCGCGCAGCCCGAGTACCAGGCGCAGTTCGAGGCCAAGAAGGAGTTCGAGAACGGCCGCGCGCGCCGAGCGAGATCGCTCGCGTCTCGGAGTGGACGCAGACCGAGGAGTACCGCGAGCTGAACTTCGCCCGCGAGGCGCGTCGTCATCAACCCGTGCAAGGCGTGCCAGCCGCTCGGCGCGGTGCTCGTCGTCGCTCGGCTTCGAGAAGACGCTGCCGTTCGTGCAGGGCTCGCAGGGCTGCACCTCGTACTTCCGCACGCCACCTCTCGCGCCACTTCAAGGAGCCGATCGCCACGGTCTCGAGCTCGATGACGGAGGACGCGGCGGTCTTCGGCGGCCTGTCCAACATGATCGAGGGCCTCGAGAACACCAACGCGCTCTACAAGCCCGAGATGATCGCGGTCTCCACGACGTGCATGGCCGAGGTCATCGGCGACGACCTGCGCGCCTACATCAAGACCTCCAAGGACAAGGGCGTCGGTGCCCGAGGAGCTGCCGGTGCCGTTCGCGCACACGCCGAGCTTCTCGGGCAGCCACCTCAACGGCTACGACGTGATGCTCAAGGGCATCCTCGAGGAGCTCGCCGAGAGCCCGGCGAGCCGCAACGGCAAGATCAACATCATCCCCGGCTTCGACGGCTACTCCGGCAACCTGCGCGAGATCAAGCGGATGCTCGACCGTCGATGGGCGTGGACTTCACGATGCTCGCCGACTACAGCGACGTCGTGGACTCGCCGGCAACACCGGCCACTACGAGATGTACCCGACCGGCGGCACGACGCTCGCCGACGCCGCCGAGGCCCTCAACGCCATGGCGACGATCTCGCTGCAGCGCTGCTGCGACCGCCAAGACCGGCGAGTACATCACCAAGGAGTGGGACCAGGAGTTCGTCACCGTCGGCGAGCCCGATCGGCATCAACGCCACCGACGCGTTCCTCGCCGAGGTCATCGCGCATCACCGGCAAGTGCGTCCCCGCCGAGCTCGAGCTCGAGCGCGGCCGCGCGGTCGACGTCGATGGTCGACTCGCACCCCTACGTGCACGGCAAGCGCCTCGCGATGGTCGGCGACCCGGACGTGCTGCTCGGCCTCATCAGCTTCGTGCTCGAGATCGGCATGAAGCCGGTCCACGTCGTGTGCACCAACGGCGACAAGAAGTTCAAGAAGGCCGCCGAGGCGATGCTCGCGGCCTCGCCCTTCGGCGCCGAGGCGACCGTCTGGATCAAGAAGGACATGTGGCACCTGCGCTCGCTCATGTTCACCGAGCCGGTCGACCTGCTGCTCGGCCCGCGCAACGCCAAGTTCCTGTGGAAGGACACCGGCACCACGTTCGTCCGCGTCGGCTTCCCGCTCTTCGACCGCCACCACCTGCACAAGCGCGCCGATCCTCGGCTACGAGGGCGCGACGAACCTGCTCACCGACATCGTGAACACCGGTGCTCGACGAGATGGACCGCCACGCGATCGACACCGACTCCCCGTCCTTCGACCTGGTCCGCTAGAGCCGAGGCGACCATGGCGCTCTCACTCGACAAGCTGCTCGCAGACGGCTGCAGCGCCGACGCCAAGCACAAGGTGTGCCGCGTCGCGCGGCGGGAGAGTCGTGCGCCTTCGACGGCGCGGCGATCGTGCTCATGCCGATCGCCGACGCCGCTCACGTCGTGCACGGCCCCATCAGTTGCGCGGGCAACGCGTGGGAGGGCCGCGGCGTGCACTCGACCGCCGGCGACTTCCACCGCCGAGGCTTCACGACCGACATGACCGAGCTCGACATCGTCTACGGCGGCGAGGAGCGGCTCGCGGCCACGGTCCGCGAGGTCGTGGCCGCCGAGAAGCCCGCCGCGGTCTTCGTCTACGCGACGTGCGTGACCGGGCTTATCGGCGAGGACATCGAGGCCGCGTGCGCGAAGCTGTCCAGCCGAGCTGTGGCTGCCGGTCATCCCGGTGCAACGCGCCCGGCTTCGTCGGCCCCAAGAACCTCGGCAACCGCATCGCCGGCGAGGCGCTGCTCGAGCACGTCATCGGCACCGCCGAGCCCGCCGTGCACCACGCCCGACCGACATCACGCTCATCGGCGAGTACAACGTCGCCGGCGACATGGACGCTGGTCGAGCCGCTGCTCGCGCGAGTGCGGCATCCGCGTGCTCTCCCACATCACCGGCAACGCGCGCTTCGAGGAGATCCGCTACGCGCACCGGGCCAAGGCTCTCGGCGGTCGTGTGCAGCCGGGCGCTCATCAACGTCGCGTCCGCGCTCTCAGCGCCGCTGGGACATGCCCACCGTCGAGGTGTCGTTCTTCGGCGCCACCGAGACCGCTCGCTCGCTTCGCACCATCGCCGAAGCGCTCGAGGCCGCCTCGCCCGAGGCGGCCGGAGTCGCCGCGCGCGCGTCGAAGCGGTCATCGCCCGCCGCGAGGCGTGCGCTGGCCGACGCACTCGCGCCCTACGCCGGCGCTGCGCGGCAAGAAGCGCCGTGCTGTACTCGGGCGGCGTGAAGAGCTGGTCGATGGCGTCGCGCGCTGCGCGACCTCGGCGTCGAGATCCTCGCCGTCGGCACCAAGAAGTCGTCCGTCGAGGACGAGGAGAAGGTCCGCGCGGTCCTCGGCGACCGACGTCCGCCTCATCGAGGACATCTCACCCGCCGGTCATCCGCCGCCTCTTCGCCGAGGAGGGCGCCGACCTGCTGGTCGCCGGCGGTCGCAACCGCTACCTCGCCGCGAAGGAGGGCTGGCCGTTCGTCGACGTGAACCAGGAGCGCGAGACACGCCTACGCCGGCTACGAGGGGCTCGTGAACCTCGCGCGCGACCTCGCCGAGTCGGTCCGCTTCTACGAGCGCGCAGGACGCGTCGACGTCGTCGTGCGCCGCGCCCGTCGCGCCGACGCCCGTCCGCACCGAGGAGCGCATCGGCAGTCATCGACCCGCTCAAGAACGCTCCCGTCGCTGGGCGCCGCGCTCGCGCTGCAGGGCATGGACCGCGCGATGCCGGTGCTCCACGCCGCGCAGGGCTGCAGCTTCCTGGGCAAGGTGCTCGCGATCCGGCACTTCAACGAGCCCATCGCACTGGGCACCACCAAGCTCTTCACCGAGGACGTCGTGCATGGGCAGCGACGAGGCCGCCGCCAAGGTCGTGCGCTCGCTTCGCCGAGAGCGTCGGCCACGCCCGACGTCATCGCGCTCGTCTCCGGCGCGCCTCGCCGAGGTCAAGGGCGACGACATCGACGCGCTGGTTCGCACGCTCGACCGCGAGCTCGACGCCGCAGGTCATCGCCATCCACGCCGCCGACTACGACGGGCGGCCTCGAGGAGGGCTACCTCGCCGCCGTGCGCGCGCTCGCTCGCGCTCGCCGAGCGACCGCACGCCGAGCACCGCGCCCGACCCCGCCGCGTCACCGTCCTCGCCGGCGCGCACCTCACGCCCGGCGACGCGCGCGAGCTGCGCGAGCATCGTCGAGGAGTTCGGCCTGCAGCCGGTCGTTCGTGCCGGACCTCTCGCGCGCTCGACGGCAGCCGCGACGGGTCTCTCGGCGCTCGCCAGCGGGCGGCACCACGCTGGCCGAGATCCGCGAGCTGGGCTCGCAGCGCCACACGCTCGTGCTCGGCGCCTCGCTCGAGCCGGCCGCGCGCGCGCTGCGCGAGCGCTTCGGCACGCCGTACACGGTGATCGACGCGGCCACCGGGCTCGCCGGCACCGACGCGCTGCTCGCCACGCTCACGCTGCTCTCGGGCACGCCGGCGCCCGCTGCGCTACGAGCGCGACCGCCGCGTGCTCGTCGACGCCATGCGCGACGCGCACCTGCGCATCGCCGGCGCGCGCGTCGCGCTCGCGCTCGAGCCCGACCACGCGCTGTCGCATCGCGCGCGCTCCTCGACGAGATGGCCGCCGCGACCGGTCTGCGCGGTCGTGCCCACCGCGCCCGCCGCACGTCGCGCCGCATCCCCGCCGAGGAGGTCGTCGTCGGCGACTTCGCGAGCGTGCCCGCCGACATCGACCTGCTGGTCGCCGGCTCGCCACGGCGCAGCGCACCGCCGCGCGTCCTCGGCGTGCCGCTCTTCGAGACCGGCTTCCCGCGCTTCGAGGTCTTCGGCGCGTCGCGCGAGCGTCACGCTCGGCTACGCGGGCGCCACCGCGGTCATCGACGCGATCGCCAACCTGCTCGCGCCCGCGAGCGGCACATCACCAGCCGCATCGCACCCGTCCCCGACCACGAAAGGAGCACCGCATGAAGGTCGCGTTCGCCACCACGCGCGGCACCACGGTCGACGAGCACTTCGGTCGCGCCGGCGCCTTCGCCATCTACGACATCACGCCCGAGGGCGCCGAGCTCCTCGAGCTGCGCCGGGTCGCCGACGGCGACCTCGACACCGAGGTCGTCGTCACCCGCGGCATGGGTGACGCTGCACGACGACGCCATCGCGCACCAAGATCGACAAGCTCGCCGACGCCAAGATCGTCTACTTCACCGAGATCGGCGGCCCCTCGGCGGCCAAGCTCGTGCGCCGCGGCATCATGCCGCTCAAGGCCGAGCCCGGCACCTCCATCACCGCCGAGGCCGAGCGGCTCGTCGCCACCATGCGCGACAAGCCCGCGCCCTGGATGCGCCGCGCGCTCGCCGAGAGAGTGCGACGGCCGCCGACGCACCGACCCGACGGCGCCTGCTCCTGCGATCGCAGGCAAGGCTGCTGCTGCTAGAAGAACCACCGGATTCTCGGCCAGCCGAGCATCCGCAGACCGTTCGACGCACACGACCGAGGAGAGGAACGCGACGATGAAGATGGTTCGCGCGTTCATCAGGCCCGAGAAGGAGCAGGAGGTCGTCCAGGCGCTCGAAGGCGCCGGGTTCGGCTCGCTCACCAAGATGCCGGTCTTTGGCCGAGGCAAGCAGAAGGGCCTGCAGGTCGGCCCGATCTACTACGACGAGCTCCCCAAGACGCTGCTCATGCCGTCGTCGAGGACGAGCAGCGTCGACACGCGTCATCGAGGTCATCGAGGACAAGGCCCGCACCGGGTTCATCGGCGACGGCAAGATCTTCGTCTCGCCGGTCGAGGAGGCCTACACCATCCGTACCGGCGAAGCGCGTGGGAGCTGATGAAGGAGATCAGCGCGATCATCCGCCGAGACAAGCTCGCACGAGACCAAGACGGCGCTCGCCGAGATCGGCTTCCCGTCGCTGTCGATCCAGATCGGTCGAGGGCCGCGGCAAGCAGCGGGCGACGTCGCCTGCACGCTGCCGGACATGGACCAGGACGGCCGCATCCTGCAACTCGACGCGTCGTCCAGCTCAAGCCCACGCCGTCCGAGTACGCGCTCGAGCACCACGCTGCCCAAGGTCGCGCTGTTCGTGCCCAAGCGCATGATCACGATGATCGTCGCGGACGCGGCGGTCGCCGACGTGGTCGCGGCGCATCATCAAGGTGAACCGACCGGCCAGCCCGGCGACGGCAAGATCTTCGTCTGCGCCGGTCGAGGATGTCGTACACGCATCCGCACCGGCGAGGTCGGCGTCGAGGCGGTGGCGTAGACGATGCCGGCCACGCTCCCGACCCGAGACGGGCGCGAGTGGGCGCCCGCGTACCTCGAGCGCATCGAGCTACGAGGCGTGCATCGGCTGCGGCCGCTGCTACAAGGTGTGCGGCCAGTCGGTCATGGCGCCGATCGAGCGGCCGATCGACGACGACGTCGATGAGGACGACGAGGACGAGTGTCTCGGCGGCACGGTGATGAGCGTCTCGGACGCCGGCGAACTGCATCGGCTGCGAGGCGTGCTCGAAGGTCTGCGCGAAGAAGGCGCACACGCACGCGACGTCGCCGTGGCGGTGCGCCAGGTCGCCGTCGAGACTCCGACATTATTGTCGCAACGGCTACGACATCGTCGTGGCCGTTGCTGCTGTCTGCGCGGCAAAACCGCAGGTCAGAGTAGGTATGCGAATGGCACGCGCGTTGCGCTTCTCTGGGCACCGCGACACGCCGAGGAGCATCGTGACCAGAAGGAGCGACCGCGATGCACAGCGCGAAGAGCAACGAGCGCCTCGTGATGGCCAACCACCCGTGCTTCTCCGAGGACGGCCCACAAGGTCGGCGGCCGCATCCACCTGCCGGTCGCGCCCGACTGCAACATCCAGTGCGGCTACTGCGTGCGCAAGTACGACTGCGTCAACGAGTAGCCGACCCGGCGTGGCGAGCATCGATCCTCACGCCCGCAGGAGGCGCATCGAGCGCGTCGAGGCGGTCGTCGAGCGCGACGCGGCGACATCGCCGCGGTCGGCATCGCCGGCCCGGGCGACCCGCTCGCCAACGAGGCGACCTTCGAGACGCTCGACCTCGTCCGCCGCTACTACCCCGAGCAAGATCGGCTGCGTCTCCACCAACGGGCTCGCGCTGCCGGACCGGGTCGACGACCTGGTCGCCGCCGGCGTCCGCTAGCATCACCGTCACCATCAACGCCGTCATGCCCGAGACCGCCGACGAGGTCTACGCGTGGGTCACCGGCCCCGACGGCGAGCAGCTGCGCGGCATCGAGGCGCGGCCGCTACCTGCTCGAGCGCCAGTGGGACGGCCTGCGCATGGCGGTCGCGGCCGGGCTCGTCGTCAAGGTGAACTCGGTGCTCATCCCCGGCGTCAACGACCTCGAGCTCCCGATGATCGCGCATGCTCGCCGCCGAGTACGGCGCGCACAAGCACAACATCCTGCCGCTCATCCCGCAGAACAAGTTCCGCAGCGCACGACGCCGCCCGACGCCCGCCGCAGATCCACGCGGCGCGCGCGGCCTGCGGCGAGTACCTGTCGCAGATGACGCACTGCAAGCAGTGCCGCGCCGACGCCTGCGGGATCATCGGCAAGGACCGCGACATGGAGACCGAGACGCTCATGGCGCGGCTCGGCGACGTGTACGAGGACTCGATCTTCTAGACGCCGCACCGTCCGACGACCCGAGGAGCACGCCATGACGGCATCGCCAAGGCACGCAGACGTCGCGAGCGGCTCGCGGCGCTCGCGCTGCGCTCGCTGTCGGCAGCGCTGGCTGCGGCAGCGCTGCTGACGCGGCTGCGCATCGCAGAGCGGCCGCGCCGGCCCCGCCGCGACCGAGCCCGTCGAGCTGAGCGTCAGCGCCGCCACGACGCTCAAGGCCGCGTTCACCGAGCTGGCGCCGGCGTTCGAGAAGGCCAACAACGCCAAGCTCGTCCTCAACTACGGCGCGTCCGGCGTGCTCCAGAAGCAGATCGAGGGCGGCGCGCCCTGCGACGTGTTCGCCTCGGCGAGTGCCGGTGCAGGTCGACGCGCTGGTCGCCGAGGGGCTCATCTCGGCGGACGCGACCGAGACGTTCGCCAGCAACGACCTGGTCATCATCGTGCCGGCGGGCAACCCCGCGGGCATCACGGCACCCGCCGACCTCGCGAAGGCGACCAAGCTCGCCACCGGCAATCCTGAGACCGCGCGCCCACGGCACCAAGGCCAAGGAGTGCCTGACGGACTCGGCACGTGGGACGCGCTGCAGCCCAAGTTCGTCTTCGCCGAGAACGCCGCGCAGACCGACGACTACGTCGCTCGCGGCGAGGTCGACGCCGGCCTCGGTCTTCGCGAGCGAGGTCACCGGCAACGACGCCGTCAAGGTCGTCTACACGGTGCCCGACGGCGCGATCAAGCCGGTCAAGTACGTGGCCGCCCCGATCAAGGCGACCACGCAGCCGACGCTCGCCGAGAAGTTCGTCGCCTACCTGCTCACGCCCGAGGCGCCAGAAGGTCCTCGTCGCCAACGGCTTCAAGCCGGCCCCCGCCAAGTAGCCACGCCGACCGCCGAGAGGCACCGATGACCGCACTCGCCGACATAGCGTTCCCGCTGCGGCTGTCGCTGCAGGTCGCGCTGCTGGCGACCGTGGCTGTGCGCGGTCGTCGGCGCTGCCGCTCGCGTACCTGCTGGCGACGCGCGAGTTCCGCGGCAAGGCGGTGCTCGACGTGGCCGTCACGCTGCCGCTGGTGCTGCCGCCGATCGTGACCGGCTACTACCTGCTGCTGCATCATCGGTCGAAACGGGCTGCTCGGCAGGGCGCTGAGCGCTCGCCGGGCTGCCGGCGCCGCAGCTCACCTTCACGTGGCAGGCGGCGGTGCTCGCGTCGTTCGTGGTCGCGCTGCCGTTCACGGTGAAGACCGCGCGCGCGGCGTTCGAGGCGGTCGACCCGGCGCTGGTCGCGACGTCGTACACGCTCGGGCGCTCGCGAGCTGGCGACCGCGGCGCTCGTGGTGCTGCCGCTCGCGCTGCGCGGCATCCTCGCCGGCCTCGTGCTCGTCGTTCGCCCGCGCGCTGGGCGAGTTCGGCGCCACGATCATGGTCGCCGGCAACATCCCCGGGCGCACCAACACGATGCCGCTCGAGATCTACAACGCCGTCGTCTACGGCGACTGGGGCTCGGCGACGCTGCTCGTCGTGCTGTTCACGGTCGTCTCGGCGGCGTTCCTGTTCGGTGCCAACCGGCTGGCCAAGGCGGTGTCGTGGTGAGCGGGTTCGCGCTCAACGTGCGCAAGCGGCTTCCCGGATTCGACCTCGACACCGGCTGGCGGCAGCGACAGCGGCTTCACCGTGCTGTTCGGCTACTCGGGCGCGGGCAAGTCGCTGACGCTCTCGATGCTCGACCGGCACCATGCGGCCCGACTCCGGCCGCGTCGACCTTCGGCGACGAGGTGCTCGTCGACACCGAGCGCGGCATCTTCGTGCCCCGCAGCAGCGCGGCTTCGGCTACGTCTCGCAGTCCGCCGAGCTCTTCCCGCACATGACCGTCGAGCGCAACGTCGCCTTCGGGCTCCACCGCCTGCCCGCGCCCGCAGCGCGCCGAGCGCGTCGCCGAGATGCTCGACGCCTTCGGCCTGACCGACCTCGCCGACAAGCTCCCGCGCGAGCTCTCCGGCGGCCAGAAGCAGCGCGCCGCGCTCGCCCGCGCGCTGGCGCCCCGCCCGCGCGCGCTGCTGCTCGACGAGCCGCTCTCGGCGCTCGACCTGCCCGTGCGCGTCGAGATGCGCGCGCTGCTGCGCGAGGTTCAGCGTCGCCGAGAGCATCCCCGTCGTCATGGTCACGCACGACCTGTACGAGGCCGCGACGCTCGCCGACTCGCTCGTCGTCTACGGCGGCAACGGCGTCGTGCAGACCGGCACCGCCGCCGAGCTCATCGGCGATCCGGCGACGCCGGAGATCCGGCGGCTGCTTGCACGCGATGGAACTGCCGCCCGCGGTCCTGATGCCGCGTGCGCTCACGGATGCGGCGTAGCGTCCGGAGCAGACGCCCCGTCATCACCGCCGCCCGACAGAAAGGAGCACGCCATGCAGCTCTCAGCCAGAAACCAGCTCACCGGCACCATCGTCTCGATCGTGCGCGGCCCGGTCACCGCGCTCGTGAAGCTCGACGTCGGCCGGGCAGCACGTCAGCGCCACGCTGACCTCCGAGGCCGCCGACGACCTCGGCCTGGTCGAGGGCAAGGAAGTCGTCGCGATCTTCAAGGCCAGCGCCGTCATTCTCGGCGTCGAGTAGCGTGGAGCCGCAGCAGCTCGACACCCGATCGGCGTCATCCGCACCCCGTTCGCCGACCAAGGACGACGCGCCGATCCAGGGAGCGTTTCGTCCCGAGGCCGAGGGCACCGTCGAGGTGCTTCGCCGAGTACGCCGACGGCCTGCCGACATCGACGGCTTCACGCACCTGATCCTGCTCTACGAGTTCGATCGCGCCGCGCCGGTCGAACTCGTGCGGCAGACGTTCCTCGGCGACGAGCCGCACGGGCTGTTCGCGACGCGGCATCCCGCGCGTCCCAACGGCATCGGGCTGACGGTCGTGCGGCTGCTCGTCGCGCGACGGCTCGACGCTGCGCGTCGGCGGCATCGACGTGCTCGACGGCACGCCGCTGCTCGACATCAAGCCCTACATCCCGCGCTTCGACAGCTTTCCCGACGCTCCGAGGGCTGGCTCGCCGGCCTGCCGGAGCGCCCGAAGCCGCCGGGCCGGGAGTAGCGCCGGCATCGAGCGCGGCGCTCGGCGCGCAGCGCGATGCGCTGCGCTACTCCTCGATGTCGTACTTGCGCATCTTGTAGCCGAGCTGCCGCGCGGTGATGCCCAGCTCGCGCGCCGCCTTCGCCTGCACGTGCGCGTTGCGTGCGCAGCGCCGCGATGATCCGCCGCCGCTCGAGCGCCTCGACCTCTTCGTCGAGCGTCAGTCCGCCGGCCGCGGTCTCGTCGGGCAGCGTCGTGCATGAGCAGGTGCATCGGCAGGTCGCGCGCGCCGATCTCGTCGTCGTCGGCGAGCACCACGAGGCGCTGCATGGTGTTCTCGAGCTCGCGGATGTTGCCGGGCCACGGGTAGCTCATGCAGCAGGCGCATGCGCCTCGGCCGAGCAGCGCACCTCGCGGCCCGGCGGCTCGCGAGAACCGCTCGAGGAAGTGCTCGATGAGCAGCGGCAGGTCTTCTCGGCGGTCGCGCAGCGGCGGGCAGGAAGATCGGCACGACGTTGAGGCGCCAGTACAGGTCCTCGCGGAACTCGCCGGCCTTCGACATCGCTTCGAGGTCGCGGTTGGTCGCCGAGACGATCCGCGCGTCGGTGGTCAGCGTCTTGGTGCCGCCGAGCCGCTCGAACGTGCGCTCCTGCAGCACGCGCAGCAGCTTGGCCTGGAGCGCCGGCGGAGACGTCGCCGACCTCGTCGAGGAAGATCGTGCCGCCGCGCGCGAGCTCGAAGCGGCCCTGCTTGCTCGCGACCGCGCCGGTGAACGCGCCCTTCTCGTAGCCGAACAGCTCGGCCTCGAGCAGGTTCTCGGGCAGCGCCGCGCAGTTGATCGCGACGAACGGGCCCTTGGGCTTGCAGCCCTGGTAGTGCAGCGCGTGCGCGATGAGCTCCTTGCCGGTGCCGCGACTCGCCGCGAAGCAGCACCGTGGCCTGCGAGCTGCGCGACCTTGCTCGACGATCGCGGAAGACCTCCTGCATCGAGTCGGAGTCGCCGATGATGTTGGGCAGCGAGTAGCGCCGGCGCAGCTCGCCGCGCATGCGGTCGCCCTCGGCGACCTCGTGACGGTAGGTCCAGTAGAGCCGCACGGCGTGCGCGATGATCGACGCGACGATCTCGAGCACGCGCACGTCCTCGTCGAGCGAGACGCTCTCGTCGAACACGCGATCCGCCGAGAGCGCGCCGAGCACCTCGCCGCGCAGCTTGATCGGCACGCTGACGAACGAGATGTCGGCCTTGTCGGGGCGCGAGCCGGTGCGGTTCAGGAACAGCGGCTCTTCGCTGATGTTGGGCACGACCATCGTCTTGCCGCTCGCGACGACGCGGCCCACGACGCCCTCGCCGGCGCGGTAGATGCCGCGGGCGATCTCGGCGCGCGTGAGGCCGTAGCGCGGCGGCGATGCGCAGTCTCGCGCGTCTCGGGGTCGACGAGCGCGACCGTGCCGCGGTTCAGCCCGAGCTGCTCGGCGAGGATGCGCATCGCCCGGCGCAGGTTGCGGTCGACGTCGAAGCTCGACACGAGCGTCTGGCGACCTGCAGCAGCGCCTCGAGTTCGGCGGCTGCGTCGCGGGTGGATGTGGGGGGCTGTGGATTCCATGTCGCCAGTGAAACACGCGGCTGTTTCAGCGTTGTTTCGACCCGAATCCGATCTGCACTGGGGTCGGCTGCGATTCGGGTCGCCTCGTCCGAAGCGCGCCGAGAACCAGACAGACCGCCCTCCACTGGGGCGGTCTGCGCGTGATCGATACTAGGTGCCCAAGGGCTGAGCCGAACTGCCCCTAGAGGTTGAACCCGCCGTGCTTCTTGAAGTGCTCGGCAAGTCCGCCGTCGGCGAGCAGCTGCGCCATGACCGGCGGCAGCGGCGGGAACGCGATCTCGGTGCCCTTGGTCAGGTTCCTCACCACGCCGCTCTCCAGGTCGACCGACAGCTCGTCGCCGTCGTCGATGAGGTCGGTGTCGCACTCGATGACCGGCAGGCCGGTGTTGATCGCGTTGCGGTAGAAGATGCGCGCGAAGGTCTTGGCGAGGACCGCCTTGGTGTTGGAGTGGATCAGCACCAGCGGCGCCTGCTCGCGGCTCGAGCCCATGCCGAAGTTCGTGCCGGCGACGAGGAAGCCGCCGTCCGGCTTGACCTTCGCGTAGTAGTCGGGATCGAGCTCCTCCATGGCGTGGACCGCCATGGCCTCCATGTCGTTGCACTTGAACTTGTACTTGCCGCTGATGATGTAGTCGGTGTTGATGTCGTCGCCGAACTTGAAGGCCTTGGCCTTGAGCTCCATGCCTGTCTGCTCCCGGTGTCCTCGGCGGCTAGCTAGGCGAAGTACTTGCGCGGGTCGGTGATCTTGCCCTCGATCACCGACGCGGCCACGGTGGCCGGGCTGCCGAGGTAGATGAACGCGTTGCTGTTGCCCATGCGGCCCTTGAAGTTGCGGTTGGCCGTCGAGATGACGTTCTCGCCGTTGCTCGGCACGCCGTTGTGCGTGCCGACGCACGGACCGCAGCCCGGCGTGACCAGCGCGGCGCCGGCCTCGACGAGCGTCTGGATGTAGCCGGCCTCGATGGCGTCGAGCAGGATCTGCCGAGACGCCGGCGCGACGATGAAGCGCACGTCGGGGTGGACCTTGCGGCCCTTGAGGATGCTCGCGGCGATCGCGAAGTCCTCGAGGCGGCCGTTCGTGCACGTGCCGAGAACGCCCTCGGCGATCGGCGTGCCCTCGACCTCTTCGATCGGGACGACGTTGTCGACCGCGTGCGGCTTGGCGATCTGCGGGCCGATGGCGTCGGTGTCGAACTCGAGCTCGGTCTTGTAGACGGCGTCGGCGTCGGCGTTCTGCGGCGCGGGCGTCTTCTCGCCGCGGCCCTCGAACCACGCGAGCGTCTTGTCGTCGGCGTTCATCAGACCGGCCTTCGCGCCGACCTCGATCGCCATGTTGCTGATGGTCATGCGCGCCTCGACCGACAGGTCGTCGATGACGGGGCCGGGGAACTCGATGGCCTCGTACGTCGCGCCGTCGGCGCCGATCTGGCCGGCGAGGTAGAGGATGAGGTCCTTGCTGAACACGCCCGGCTGCAGCGCGCCGTCGTAGGTGACCTTCATCGTCTCGGGCACCTTGAACCACAGCTTGCCGCCGGCCATCGCCGCGGCGCCGTCGGTCGAGCCGACGCCGGTCGAGAACACGTTGAGCGCGCCGTAGGTGCAGGTGTGGAGTCGCAGCCGACCATCAGGTCGCCGGCGACGACGTGGCCCTTCTCGGGGATGAGCTGGTGGCAGACGCCCTCGCCCACGTCGTAGACGGTGCAGCCGGTCTTCTTGCCGAACTCGCGCATCATCGTGTGCAGCGCGCTGACGCCCTCGATCGGGCGACGGCGAGCTGTGGTCCATGACGAGCGCGACCTTGCTCGGGTCGAAGACCTTGTCGACGCCCATGCGCTCGAGCGCCCTGATGGCGAGCGGCGACGTGCCGTCCTGGCCCATCACGAAGTCGACGTCGGCGACGACGATGTCGCCGGCGTGCGCGTCGGTACCTGAGTGTGCCGAGAAGATCTTCTCGGCGATCGTCTTACCGGGCAGCGTGAATCAGCCTCCTTGTGAGGTCGTGCGGACGTGTGCGGGTCGCTAGTCGTCGATCGGCGTTGAAGCGCTGGTCGCCTTGTAGTCGTTGTAGATCTCGACGAGCTCCTTGTCGAACAGCGGGCGGTGCAGCTCGACCGTCGCGTGGCGGATCGTCGGGAGGATCGCGTTGGCCTCCTCGCGGCTGATCTCGATGCCGTACTCGGCGAACTTCATCTCGATGGTGCGCGAGCCGGAGTGCTTGCCGACGACGATCTGGCGCTCGAGGCCGACCTCTTCGGGCGAGAAGATCTCGTAGGTCTTCGGGTTCTTGATGACGCCGTCGACGTGGATGCCGCTCTCGTGCGCGAACATGTTGGTGCCGACGACCGGCTTCCATGCCGGGATCGTGCGCCCGGCGGCGGTCATCACGTAGTCGGCGATCTCGCGGAAGCGCTCGGTCTCGATGCCGATGTCGAGGCCCTCGATGTACTTGAGCGCCATGACGACCTCCTCGAGCGCGGCGTTGCCCGCGCGCTCGCCGAGGCCGCCGAGGGTGACGTTGACCCAGGTCGCGCCGCCGTGGATGCCGGCGATCGCGTTGGCCACGGCCATGCCGAAGTCGTTGTGCGTGTGCATCTCGACCTCGAGGCCGGTCTGCTCGACGAGCTCCTTGACGACCTTGTAGGTGCGTCAGCGGCTCCATGATGCCGATGGTGTCGCAGAAGCGCAGGCGGTCGGCGCCCTCGGCCTTGGCGGCCGCGGCGTACTCGAGCAGGAAGCCGAACTCGGTGCGGCTCGGCGTCCTCGGCGTTGACCGAGACGTAGACGCCCTCGCTCTTCGCGTAGGCGGTCGCCTCGCGGATCGAGTTCAGGACCCACGCGCGGTCCTTCATGAGCTTGGTCTCGATGTGGATGTCGCTCGTGGCGAGCGAGATGGCGACCGCGTCGACGCCGCAGTCGATCGAGGTCTTGATGTCGGCGACGTTCGCGCGGTTCCAGCCGAGGACCGACGCGTTCAGGCCCAGGTGCGCGATCTCGGTGATGACCTCGGCCTCGTCGCCGCCCATGACCGGGATGCCGGCCTCGATCTGGTGCACGCCGATCTCGTCGAGGTACTTGGCGATCTGGACCTTCTCGGCGTTGGTGAAGACGACGCCGGCGGTCTGCTCGCCGTCGCGCAGCGTGGTGTCGTCGAGCTTGACCTGCGCGCTTGCCGAGATAGCTCTCGACCGGCAGCTCCCAGATCTTCGTGTGCTTCTCCACGTGCGCGAACCTCCTCGTATCGCGGGGGTCCACGGGACGCGCGAGGCGGCCCGGAGAGTACGTGTTCGGGGCGCCGAGACCGTCGCGGGACCCTCCAAAGCGGACGCCCATTGTACCGTAGCTCCCCGACTGTGTCAGGCAGACTCGGGGCATGAACCCGGACAGAGGATCCCAGCCCGAGGAGCGACTTCCATGCGTGCTGAATTGGTGCATTCACCGGAGATGGAGGAGTACCGGCTGAGCCCGACGCACCCGCTCAAGCCGGAGCGCTTCACCCTTGCGCTCGAGCTCGCGCGGCAGTGGGGGCTCGTCGGTGAAGGCGGCGCGATCGTGGTGCGGCCGGATCCGGCGACCGACGCCGAGCTGCTCTTCGCACACGACGCCGGCTACGTCGCCGCGGTGAAGCGGGCCTCGGCTGATCCCGGCCGCTGGCCGGGCGGGTTCGGCATCGGCCCGGGCGACACGCCCGCCTTCGCTCACATGCACGAAGCCGCCGCCCTGGCGGCCGGGGGCACGGCGCGAGCGCTGCGGGACGTGGTCGCGGGTGTGAGCCCGCGCGCATTCAACCTCGCGGGTGGCCTCCACCATGCGCACCGCGACCGGGCGGCCGGGTTCTGCGTCTACAACGACCTCGCCGTCGCGATCGCGTCCGTCACCGCCGAGCACCCCGGGCTGCGGATCGCCTACGTCGACCTCGACGCCCACCATGGCGACGGCGTCCAGGAGGCCTTCTACGAGCGGGCCGACGTGCTCACCGTCTCGGTGCATGAATCGGGAGCCTACCTGTACCCGGGTAGCGGGCGCGCCGTGGAGACCGGGAGCGGTCCGGGGCTCGGCTTCGCGGTCAACGTTCCGCTGCCGCCTGACTCCGGTGACGCCTGCTACTCGCTCGCGCTCACCGGCGTCGTCGCGCCCGCACTTCGCGCGTTCTCGCCCGACGTGATCGTCGCGCAGCTCGGCGCCGACTCGCACCGCGACGACCCGCTCACGCACCTCGACACCACCGTCGCCGGGCAGTACTCGAACACGCTCGCCGTGGTCGCGCTCGCCGACGAACTGTGCGCCGGCCGCATCGTGGCGACAGGGGGCGGCGGCTACGACACCTTCTCGGCGGTGCCGAGGGCCTGGGCCTGTTCGCTCGCCGCGCTGCTCGGCGTGGAGCCGCCCTCGCTGCTTCCCACGGCGTGGCGCACCCTCGCTCGCGATGCGTCGGGCGGCGTCGTCACGCCCCCGCTCGAGACCTTCGGCGAGAACTCACCGGAAGCCCCGCCCGACGCAAGGGCCCGAGCGCTCGCGGGAACGGCCGGCGTCGTCGAGCGGCTGCAAGAGACCCACCCGCTGCTTCGCCCGCAGATCTGACTCAGGCGCTCGATCCGGTTGTCGGCGGGGTGGAACCCCCACGCTCGCGGCGCTCCTCGGCAGCGAGGACCAGAAGCCGGGTCAGCTCGGCGCCCCAGAGCGCGACGAGCGCGGAGTAGTAGATCCACACGATCAGCACCACGAAGAACTGGAAGGTGCCGAACACGTTGAAGCGCTGGGTGCGTGCTCAGGTACACCGACAGACCTATCTGACCGAGCAAGAACAGCGCGGACGTAACGAGCGCACCCGAAAGGGAGTCCCGCCAGCGGATCGGACGGTCCGGGGCGACCGTGAAGGCGACCCAGAAGAGCGCCACCGAAGCGATGAGGACGGGCGCGATGCGCAGCGACAGGGTGATCCCGATGCCGCTCAACTGCAGTCCGGCTTCCCGCGCGAGTTCGAGCGCCCTGCCGGCGAAGGCCGAGGCCACCGCGCTCAACGTCACCGCCGCGAGAAGAACGAACGCGGTCAGCGCGAGCAGGGCCAGCGACAGCGCATGAAGTCGCAGGAACTCCCGTATCGGCGTTCGCCGAACGGGGGTGGCCCAGATGACCTCGAGCGCAGCCACGAACTGCCCGAAGACGCTCACGCCGCCGACGACCACGAGCACGATGGCGACGAACGGGGCATAGGACCCCGCCCACGACACCGCTTGGGCCATTCCCGTCGCGGCCGTCGCGGTCGCCTCACCGATACCGGGAACCTCACCCACGCCCAGCCTCGCGCTCGCGACACCCAGAACCGCGTTGAGCATCAGCAGCAGCGGAGCGACGGCGAGCAGCAGGAAGTACGACATCGCCGCGGCGAGCCGGTTGTCCCCGTTGGCGTCGAAGCGCTCGAAGGCCTCCTTCACGAGCGATGCGAGGCGACCCAAGCGGTCCGCCGCCCTTGTCCCCGCGCCGCTAGACATCGGCCCACACCGGCACGAGCGAGTGCGCCTGGCGCATCTGCTCTCGGTGGCTGCGTGCCTCCGGATCGAGGTCGCCCAGCGCGGTCCAGTAGCGTTCCGAGTGGTTCATGACGAGCGTATGCGCCAGCTCGTGGAGCATGAGGGAACGCACCAGGTGCTCGGGCAGGAACACCAGATTGCGGTTGAGGGAGATCGTCTTGCGCGAAGAACACGAGCCCCACCGCGTCTTCTGCCTGCCGCACGCGAGCGCTTGTGTACGCGAGCCCCACGGCTTCGGCGGTCTCGGCGAGCAGTGGCAGCAGCCGCTCCCGCGCGGTGCGGTCGAGCCACCTCGTCAGCGCGGCAAGGCACCGCTCGGCGTCGTCGACCGCGCCGGACACCACCAGCAGGGACCCCTCTGCACGAGCGCGTACACTCGCCGAGGCGGTCGATCGGTACTCGACCGGCCAGGTCTCGCCGAACGCCCTGAGCTCGACGAGGTCAGGGAGCAGCCCCTCTGGACCCGCCGAGAACAGCGCTCGGCGGTCGGCGACACTCGCGAGCGCGGCCCGCGCCCAGTCGGCCTTCTCGGCGACGAACCGGGACGGGTCACCCCGCCAACGTTGCGGGACGACCACCACGAGCCCCTCGCGCGGCGTGACCGTCAGACGGATGCGACGCGCGCGGGCACTCACCCGGACCCGGTACTCGGGCAGGGAGTCGGAGTGCTGTGCGACGGCCGAGCGGTCCACCTACACCTCCGAGCGTCGGATCATCCAGCACGAGTGTATGCCCGGCCGGCGCTCGAAGTCCTGGGGGATGGTGCGCGCTGTGACGTCCTCGCACGCCAGTCCGGCACGTGCGAGCGCGTCAGCATCGAGAGCGAACTTGCGTCGGTTGCACGAGAAGACGAGAACGCCTCCGGGCGCCAGGATCTCCCCGATGCGGGTGATGAGCGCGACGTGATCGCGCTGCACGTCCCAGGTGTCGCGCATGCGCTTGGAGTTGGAGAACGTGGGCGGGTCGCAGAACACCAGGTCGAAGCGGGTCTCGGGTGTTGCGGCCGCAGCATCGAGCCACTGGAGCACGTCGGTCTGCAGGAACCGGTGCTCGGCTCCGGTGAAGCCGTTGCGCGCCATGTTGCGCTCGCTCCAGCCCACGTATGTCGCGGAGAGGTCGACCGTGGTCGTCTCCCGAGCACCCCCATCGGCGGCGTACACCGTGGCGGTGCCGGTGTAGGCGAACAGGTTCAGGAAGCGCGCGCCCTCGGCGAGATCGCGCAACCACGCGCGCGTCATGCGGTGATCGAGAAACAGCCCCGTGTCCAGGTAGTCGGTCAGGTTGACCTCGAAGAGCAGTCCGCCCTCGCCGACGACCCCGACGACACCGCTCCGTGAGACGCGCCCGTACTGAGTGTCTCCACGCTGACGCTGCCGGACCTTGAGGAACACGTCGGCAGGGTCGACGCCGAGAACCTCGGGGACGACGAGCATCACGTCGTCGAGCCGCTGCTGCGCGCGGACCGGGTCTATCCCGTGAGGCGGCGCGTACTCCGCGACGTAGGCCCAGCGGGAGCCGGCGTCGGGCCCGGCGCCCGCGTACACGTCGATCGCGACGGCATAGTCGGGCAGGTCCGCGTCGTAGACTCGATAGCAGGTCACATCCGAGCGGCGCGCCCACTTCTCCAGATGCCGAAGGTTCTTGCGCAGGCGGTTCGCGAAGTCACGCGCCGCATCGCCGACCGGCGCCTGCGGCGCCCCGACGGCCGGCACCTCGCCCGGCGAGCCGGCCCCGGGTACGCGGAACACCCGAGCCTGGGTCAGGATGCGGCCGTTGTAGAGCGGCGCGGTCTTCTCGGCGCTCAACCCGAGACCGGCCTCTAGGTACTCGTCCGGGGTGATGACGGCGAGCGCCCACCCTTCGAATCCGGAGCGTAGGCGGTCCGAGAGCTCGCGGTAGAGCGAACGCCAGACCCCCGCGAGCCTCGAGTCGCTCGCCATAGGGTGGGTTGATCGCCACGAGTCCCGGCGCGGACTCCCCCGCGCTCGAATCCGGAGCGATCAACTCGGCCAGTTCACGCTGAGCGATCTCGACGAAGCCGCCGAGGCCTGCGCGCGCGACACAGGACCGCGCGATCTCCACGGCTCGCGCGATCGGAGTCGAAACCCGCGACGGCGGGAAGCCGCCTGAGGCCGGCGTCTCGCCGCGAGACCGCCTCGGCGAGGAGCGCGTTCCATGCCTCGGCGTCGTGGCCGAGCCAGCGCGAGAAGCCCCAGCTCTCGCGCGTCAGTCCCGGGGCGATGTCGCCGGCGATCAGGGCGGCCTCGATCGGAAGCGTCCCCGAACCGCACATCGGGTCGACGAAGCCGCCCCCGGCCGCGGCGATGGCAGGCCAATCCGGCGACCATCAGCAGGGCGGCGGCGAGCGTCTCCTTCATGGGCGCCTCGACCTGGACGCCGGGTTCGCGGTAGCCGCGCCGGTGCAGGGGCTGGCCGGACAGGTCGATCGAGATCGTGGCGCGCTCATTCCGGACGACCACGTTGATGCGCAGGTCCGGGTCGGCGGTGTCGACGCTCGGCCGACGGCCGGCCTTCTGCGTGAAGCGATCGGCGATCGCGTCCTTCACCCGCACCGCCGTGAACTGCGTGTTGCGGAGCCCCGCGTTGACGCCGCTGGCGTCGACCGCGAGGGTGCCGTCCGGAGTCAGATGCTCCTCCCACGGTATCGCGGCGACCGCGTCGTACAGCTCGTCGGCCGTGGCGGCGGGAACACGCTCAAGCGTCAGGAGGATCCGCGAGGCGACGCGAGACCACAACAGCGCGCGGTAGGCGCCCCACAGTGGCCCACCGAAGGAGACGCCGCCCCCGAGCGGGCGGACCCGCTTGCAGGACAGCGCCCGCAGCTCTTCGGCGACGAGCGACTCAGTCCCGCGAGGACATGCCGCCCAGAACTCGAACACCGCGCTCACGTGCCACTTCGCGAGCAAGATCCGGGGACCCGCCGAGACGGCACCGGGAGGCGTACGCCCGGGGGTGTCCTGTCGGCAGCAACCATCAGCCGTGGAACCCCTCGACGACGTACGTGCCCGAACGCGGGTCCTTCCGCAAGGTGACGAAGCCGAGCTTCTGCGCATCCTCGAGCAGCTGCGTGAAGGAGCGGTAGCCATACGACGTCTCCGAGAATTGCGGCTGCTTGCGCTTCATCGTGTCCTTGAGGAGTGAAGAGTGCATCGCCCCGACGTTCTCGCGCTGGAGCGCTTCGATGGTCTCGAACAGCAGCTTGAAGGCGGGCCGCTTGGCCCGCGGCACCGACTCGCCGAGCGTCGGTGCGCCTGCCGACGCCCCGATGTCTTCGTAGTAGATGAACTCGTCGCAGTTGGCGGCGAGCAGGTCGCTCGTCGAGTCCTTCATCCCGACGCCCACCACGGACTTGCCGTTCTCCTTGAGGCGCAAGACGAGCGGCGTGAAGTCGGAATCCCCGGACACGATGACGAACGTGTCGATGTGCTCCTTCGCGTACGAGAGCTCCATCGCGTCGACCACGAGCCGGATGTCCGCCGAGTTCTTGCCGGTCATGCCCCGCTCGGGAATCTCCATCAGCTCGATGCCGAGCTCATGGAGCGGTGTGGTGTACTCGCTGAAGCGGGCCCAATCGGCATAGGCGCGCTTCGCGACGACCTTGCCCTTCTCAACGAGCCGCTCAAGGACGCGCTGCATGTCCAGGATCTCGGTCTTCTTGGCGCGTCGTCCCCCGCCTCTCGGCGTCAGGCCAAGAGCGAGGTTCTCGAAGTCGATGAATACCGCAAGACTATGTGCGTCGTCAGTCACGTGTACCTCCTACGCCTGACGGATCAGGCAGTCGTTTCGATCGGCAGGGTTGTTCGGCGAAGACGGCGCATCGGGACAGTCCGCGCGACCCGTCGACAAACCCCTCAAAGTGCGGCTCCCCCTTCTCGGTGCGCCGCCCGCCACGCTCATCATACAGGGAGAAGGACGACTCGCTCGGCAGGAGTCGACACCCGCGTCGCGCCTCGTGCGGCCGTCTCGGCGGCCAGCGCCGATTCGGTACCGCCTACGGCTCGGGATAGCCGAGCAAGATGCGGACGACCGCGTGCGCCTCATGGGCCGCAGCGACCATCACGCGCGAGGCGAGAAGCGAATGCTCCGTGCGCACGTCGCTGCGCAGATCTCCAACCATGTAGAAGTCGTCCGCGATGCGCTCAGTGACCACGAGGTTTGCCGAGTCGAACCCCGCGAGCCCCGAGGCGCTCACCAGCGGGGTGCCGGGAAGCTCCTCGAGCGCCGTGTTGGCGATCATCGCCTTCACCTCGGCGCGGTCGGCTGCCTCGACCACCACGTCGGCGCCCCTCACAAGCTCCGTGAGGTTCTCGGCGGTGACGCATTCCTGGTGGAGGTGCAGCACGACACCGGGGTCGATTCGCAGCAAGGTGTCGCGGATCGCCACGGTCTTGCCCATACCGAGCTGGTCTCGGAAGAACAGCTGGCGGTTGAGGTTCGACTCCTCGACCACGTCGAAGTCGATCAGCGTCAGCTCCCCGACACCACAGCGAACGAGCATCGCCGCCACGTTACTGCCGAGTCCGCCGCAGCCGATCACGGCCACATGGGAGGCCGCGAGCCGAGCGCGCAGCGCCGGATCGTCGTCGGGCTCGAGAGGCGGCAGGCAGCTGGGTCCGTCAGCCACGCGAGGCTCAGCCCCCCGCGACCGGCGGGAAGATCGCCAGGCGGTCGCCCTCAGTCAAGAGGGCATCGTCGGGGGCGTGCTTACCGTTGATGAAGACGACCCTGGGCTCATCGGGAAGCCCGAGCATCTCGATGATGTCGGCGACAACCGTACCCTGAGCTAACTCGAAGGGACGCGGATGACGGCCACCCAGGCCATCAGGCTGGTACTCGGACAGGTACGCGAACAGGGCGATCTCGACGGTCATGTCAGGTTGGGTACCCGTGCGAGCGAGGCGGGTCCGCGTCGTGTCGGACGCAGACCCGCGGATCGCATCGCTGCTACTGGAGACCCATCTCCTTCGCGGTTTCAGGCACGAAGTCGAACACGAGGTCGAGATCGGCATCGGTCACGGTGAAGACGGCGTCGTGCGGCGGAAGCTGATCGGTCTTGAAGTACGCCGGCAAGCGGTCGTCGGCCGAGGTGAATCCGGCGCGCTCGTTGTACAGGCGCTCCATGGTCAGGACTTCCCGGCCCATCTGCATGAGCTCCGCGATGTCGTACTTGGTGCCGGTGTGCGCCTCAAGCATCTCATGGATGGCTACGAACGCCTCGGGGATGTCGAGCACAGGGAACGCCACGAAGATGCACAGACCCAGGGAGTCCAGCATCGCAGTCGCGATCTGGAGGGTCTTCGACAGCTCGACCTGACCCTCGGGCGAGAGCGGGTTCACGGTGCCGCCCACTCCCAGGATGTTCGCGGTGATCGTGTAACCGGCGGTGTGGTCGGCGCCTTGCGGAGTCGTCGCGTAGGTGACGCCGATTCCCTGCACCGACCGCGGGTCGTAGGCCGGCATGGACTGGTGCTTCACGACCGGCACGTTCGCGACGCCGAACTTCTTGCCGGTCGCCTCGGCGCCGTCCCAGATGACGTTGTCTTCGAGCCCGTCCCTGAGAGCGGCGATAGCGCCGGCGGCGTCACCGAACTGGATGGCGCCAGAGTCCATGTAGACGGCCAACGTGCCGCCCATCTCGATGGTGTCGAGGCCCAGATCGCCACAGATCCGGTCGAGCTCGGCGATCTCATCGAGGTCCTTGATGCCGCAGTCCGCACCGAACGACCATGCGGTCTCGTACTCCGGGCCCTTGGTCTTGTAGTGACCGTCTTTGTCCATCCAGTAGCGAGAGCACTTGATGGCGCAGCCGGTCATGCATCCATGGTTCGACTCGCCGCCGCGCGCGAGAATGGTGTCGCGCTGGGTCTCGCCGCCGATGGCATCGGCGAACTCGAAGGTGCCCGAGGTGAAGTTCCGGGTCGGCAGTCCGCCGGCCTCGCTCAGGATGTTCATGAGCACGTTCGTGCCATACATCGGCAGGCCGGTGCCGGAAACACCATGCTCCTTGATCGCAGTGGTGAACTTCTTGGTGGCTTCGACGAAGGCCTCCTTGTCGGCATGCTCGAGGAAACTCGCGCCCTTGTCGGAGATGACGATGGCCTTGAGGCCCTTGCTCCCCATGACCGCGCCGAGACCTCCGCGGCCAGCGAAACGGTTGGGGAGGTTCTTCATGTCGGAGATGGCGATACCGGCGGAACGCGCCAGCAGTTCGCCGGCGGGCCCGTTGGTGATCGTCGCGTACCGGTCGCCCTCTGGCCGCGTCGCCGCGATCGCCTCGGCGACTTCGTAGTTGCCCAGACCCGCCCACGCGTCCGTCCGCTCGAGCTTCACCGTTCGGTCCGCCTCGATCGTGAGCGTGTATCTGGCGGCGGGGTCGGCCGGAATCCCGGTGACTGCCACGGCGGCGATTCCGAGTCGGGCGAGCGAGTGCGCGGCCTGGCCGCCCGAGTTCGACTCCTTGATGCCACCGGTGAGCGGACTCTTCGCGCCAACGGACAGGCGTCCTCCGTTGGGGGCGGTTGTCCCTCCGAGCATGCCCGGTGCGAACACCAGCACGTTGGCCGGGCCGAGCGGATCGGAATCCGCGGGCACTTCCTTGTAGATGATCGCGTCCGTCAGGGCGCGCCCTCCGTAGAGAGACCATCCCTCGGGGACTGGCTCCCACGATGTGGAGAGGTCGGTCATGTTCACACGCAGGATATCCCTCATCACGACTCCTTCGGCTAGGCGGCCTGAAACAGAGCACACTCAGCTAAGGTACCCATATTGCGGACCGGTCGTGACAGATATCCGGCAGGAATCGTCAACGGTGAGGACTGCGTCGCGTCGCGCTTGCTCGGCGGTCGGATCAGCGCAGCGGCTGCACGATCTCGACCTGCACCGTGCCGACCCCGTCGACACCCAGATAGCGCGCCGACCGTCTCGACAGATCGAGCATGCGGCCGGGCGTGTACGGGCCTCGGTCGGTCACGGTGACGATGACGCGCTTGCTCCCCTTCGTCACGGCGAGGCGCGTACCGAACGGGAGCGTCTTGTGCGCGCAGGTGAACTCGTTCTCGTCGAACGGGCGACCTGACGCCGTCCCGGTACCGTTGTCGTCGTTGCCGTACATCGTGGTGACCCCCGAGAACTTCACTCCGGTAGTCCGATAGCTCAGGGGGTCCCCCGACAAGACCGCGTACTTCCCCGAACGGCCCTCGACGGACGCGAACACGATCGGACCGGCCTTGCTCACGGCGGTCTTGCTCGGCTTGGGCACGCCTGCGAGGTTCGGCGACGAACTCGCGGCGGAGCGCGCCTTGTCTTGCACGGCTACCAGCGCGGCGACGTCGGTGCGCAGCGAGTCCAGGTATCGCTGCTGGGAGTCGACCTGCTTCTGAACGCTGGCTCGCTGCGCAGCCACCTGCTTGAGCTCCCCGACCTGCGCGACCTCACGACTCCGGAGGTCCGCGTGCAACGCGGTGGCCTCGGCGTGCTGGGCCCTGAGCGCGTCGAGCAACGCCGAGTCCTGCTCGGCCAGCTTGGAGAAGACGTACATCCGGCTCGAAAGCTCCTCGAAAGACGATGCGCCGAGCAGCGCGTCGAGCATGCCCGGAGCACCGGTACGGTACTGGAACGCAGCGCGCCCGGCGAGCCGAGTCTGCCCATCTCGCAGCGACTGATCGATCTGCTTGAGGCGGGAGCTGTTCGCGGCGATCTTGGCCCGGGTCGCTGCGAGCCTGCTCGAGGAGGCGTCGTAGCGCGACATCTCCGACGCGAGATCCGCACGCATCCGGTCCATCCGCGTACGGGCGGTGCTTGCCTGCTGCTGCACGGTCTGAAGCTGAGCACTCGTCGAAGGTGCAGCCGTCGCGGGAGCGCCTGACAGCGCCATCGTGAGGGCGAAAGCGAGGATGAACGCATGTCTCCGATGGACAAGCAGCGCGCGCAAACTACCTCCGAGCAGAGGGGACAGGGGGTGCGGCGTCGTACGCCAGACGCCGAGAAGGTCGCTTCAAGCGACCGAGACAGGATACCACGGTCGGCCCGTCTCGCTCTGACCGGACGCGGGAGGGCATGGTCTGCGGCAATGGGGGGTACAAGAATGCATGGGCGCTTTCGCACCGGCTGTGGTGAACTATCACTCACCCGGCGGCGCGGCGCCGAAACAGGGACTCGGTCGGAAGAGGCGACGAATGAGCGACAACGAACACGACGTCGAAGCCGTGGACGAGGGCGCCGGCGTGATCATGTACTGCCGCTCCTGGTGCGGCGACTGCGCAAGAGCTCGCGCGTGGCTCACTGCCCATGACATCCCCTTCGTCGAGGTGGATGTCGAGGCCGATCCGTCCGCACGTGACCGCGCCGCGGCACACAACGACGGGCGCCTGCACACGCCGACGTTCGAGATCGGCGACGGGGTGTGTGTCGACTTCCGACCCGACCGGCTGACGGAGCTGCTGGAGATCGAGTAGCGCTCCTATTCGGCCTGCTCCGCAACCGGCTCTTCGGCCTCGCCGGCAGGCGGGGCCGGAGTATCGGCGGACTGCCATCCGCCCGTCGAGCCCACGTAGCCGTACTTCAATCCGGTGATCAGCCCGCCCATGAGCCCGAGCGCCGAGTACGCCAGCCAGTACCGAGCGGTCATGAGCCCCGCGAAGTCAAGCGCCATGCAGCCCAGCACCACCGCGACGTTGGCGGCCCAGTAGCCGCCGCGGCTCTGGATGCCACCGCCGATACGGTATCCTGCCAGCCCGCCGACGATCAATCCGGCGGCCACGGCCGAGAGCGTGAGGACAAGGCCCACTTCAGTCCCCCGCCGAGGCGACGCTCGCAGCGGGATCGACACCCTCGCGAACCCGCGCCGCCTCGTCGGCATAGAGAAGCCACAGCGCCTGCGTGCCAAGATCCGACCCGCCGCCTGTCTCCAGGATGTCGTAGAGCCGTTTGGCCGTCGTCAGGCCCGGCAGGGTGAGACCCATCTCGGCGGCTGACTCCAGCGCGATCCTCATATCCTTGACGAAGTGCTTCACGTAGAAGCCGGCCGAGAAGTCGCCGTCGAGAATGCGAGGCGCCAGATTCGCGAGCGACCACGATGCTGCGGAGCCCGCGCCGATCGACTGCAACACGCGTCTCGTGTCGAGCCCGGCGCCCTCCGCATAGGCGAGCGATTCCACGGTCGCCAGCATGGAGCCGGCGATGGCGACCTGGTTCGCCATCTTGGTGTGCTGCCCCGCACCGGGGCCGCCCTGCAGAACGACGTTGGTGCCCATCACCTGCAAGAGCGGCTCGACTGCTTCGAACGCCCCCCGGTCGCCCCCGACCATGATCGTGAGCGTCGCGTTGCGCGCTCCGATGTCGCCACCGGAGACCGGTGCGTCCAGCGCGTAGATCCCTCGGGCCCCCGCGGCCGAGGCGACCCGTGTCGCGAGGGCCGGTGACGAGGTGGTCATGTCGACGAGGACCGCGTGGCCCGGAGCGTTGTCGATGATGCCGTCCGACCCGAAGTAGACGTCTTCGACGTCGGCAGGGTAGCCGACCATGGTGATGACGATGTCGGCGGCCGAGGCGGCCAGTCCGGGCGTCTCGGCCCACCCCGCGCCCCTCGCGACCAAGCCGTCCGCGCGGGACGGCGTTCGGTTGAACACGACGAGCCGGTAGCCTGCGTCGAGCAGGTGTCCCGCCATCGAGGCGCCCATCACCCCGGTTCCAATGAACGCGACGGTCGTTTCGGTCGGCTGCATCATCAGTCTGTCCCCTTCGGCGTCTCTGAACGGCGGGAGAGAGGGTACTTCGCGTCGACACGAGTGTAGGCGACTTGGAATCCCAGCCGTTCCATGTTGCGCTGACTCGCGCTTCCCGGTACAGACTCGGTCACGGCGAGCGAGCACCCTGCATCCCGGGTCAGTTCGAGCCGCGCGCGCTGCAGCGCACCCTGCACCCCACGCCGACGGAACTGCGGCAGCGTCGTGTCACCTGACAGCCAGCCGATGCCATCGGCGATCTCGAGTTGTCCGGTCCCTGCCCTGACGCCATCGACCAGACCGAACAGGAAGACGGCGCCGGCACGATGGGTGGCTACGGTGGCAAGCCGGAGCTCGGGCTCGGTCGGTTCCTCCGGAGCCGAGAACCCCTTGGCCGCCATCAGCGCCCAGTCGTTCAGCTCGTCGCGGTCACCTGCCATGGTGATGCTCACGCCGGGCCCCGGCGGGTCGAACTCGTCATCGGGGCGAATCGCACGCGTGAGTACGTTCTCGAAGGTGCCGACCACCCATCCCCGTTCTCCGAGCACCTGAACGAGCGAGGGGTGCGCAACCGGGCATACGCTCGTGACCGGCTCTTCGCCACGATCCAGGAAGAATCTCTCGACCGTCGCGATCTGCCCATGAGTCACCTCACCGCAGAAGCCCAGGCCGATCGCCCCGTTAGCCGGAGAGCGGAGACCGACGTAGCTCGCAACGCCGCCGCCCACCTCCAAGAACTCCCCGCCCTCGTCGGGAAAGAGCGATGCGGCTGTCTCGGCGAATCGCCGCACGTCGGATGCGGCGAAGCGCTCGAGGCGTTCGGCGAGGGCTTGGTCGGGTGATGCTGGCACGAAGCTCCGATCGCGGCACGAGGCGGTCACGCACACCAGTGTGCCGTTGGTTCGGGTACGCTTCAACCCGTACGCATCCCTCGCCCGAGTCAACACCCGCCAAGGAGACGTCCATGGCCGAGAGCCCCCACATCACCGAGAGCACCTCGAGCTCACCAGCCGTCGCCGAGCCGCCGACGCCGCCCGGAGCCCCGCCGGCGACCTCCGTGGGAGCATCCCCGGCCCCGAAGCGCCGGCGGTGGATCGCCTGGGTGGTCGGCATCATCAGTGTCGTCATCGTTGTCGGCGCACTTGTCGGCGTCGTGGTATGGGCGACCGGGAGAGGCGCCAAAGGGACGGACTTCTCGGCGTACCGCCCCGGTTTCGAATCGGCGATGACGAAGGCCGGCACTGAGGCGACCTTCCCGGCGGCCCCGGTCGAACTCGGAACCGTGTCTGCGACAGGCAGCCACCCCTTCGAGGCGACCTTCACCGCGGATGAGATCACGGCTCTCGTCAACGTGTTCCCGTGGACTACGTCCATCCAGGGCACCTCAGTCGCCGTCTCGGGCGTGCGTGTCGGTTTTCCGGCAGCCGGCACCGGCAGCCTGAGCGCGAGGGTGAAGATCAACGACGCATCTTACGGAGGCTCGCTGGAGGGGCCCGTCGCGTACGAGGCCGGGCGCATCACGAGCAGTGGTGCCACCAAGGTCGTCGCCGAAGGGTTCCCCGTTAGTGGCGAGCGTGCCGATCAGGCTACCGAGCTGCTGCTCGTCTACCTCAACGCCTACCTCTCGGCGGCGCCCGGCCTCAGCGTGGACGCTGCCGAGGTCACGGACAGCGGGGTCGTCGTGAAGGGGACCGCCCCGGACGCACTGACACTCCCCTAGCCGTCGCGACGCCCGCTCACGTAGTCAGTCGGCGAGCTTCTCGAGAAGCCAGGCCATGTTCTCGCCGAGGCGGTGCATCGTGCGCATTCCTTCAGCGTCCTCAGCGACGTCACCGCGCTCCCGGCCGACTCCGATGTTCCAGTAGCTCGAACCCACGGTCACCATCTCGGCGATGGAGAAGAAGTGGTTGAGCGTATCGAAGGCGTGCATCCCGCCGGCTCGGCGGACCGCCACGACGGCCGCACCCGGCTTGCGCCTGAACATGTCGCGCTTGGCGCGGCCAACGTAGCCGGCGCGATCCATGATGGCCTTGATCTCTGAGGTGACGTCGGCGAAGTAGACCGGGCTGCCGAGAATGATGCCGTCGGCGGCGGCGAGGCGCTCGATGATCTCGTTGCCGTCGTCCCGACGGCCCCAGCACTTGCCGTCGCGTTTGGCCGTGCACTTGCCGCATGCGGTGCATCCCCGGATGTTCCTGCCGGCGAGCTCGATGAGCTCACACGCGACGCCCGCCTCCCTCAGCGGCTCGAACACCGCCTCGATGAGCATCGTGGTGTTGCCCTTCTTGCGGGACGAGCCATTGACCGCCACTACCTTCATGCTTTCCGCCTTCCGAAACGCCCTTCGTGAGGAGCGAAAGACACGCAAGCTACCGCGGCAAGTGTCTCACAGGCGTTCCAAGGACGGTGCGCGAGGTCGAAGTGCAACGACGGCGAACTGCGACTGCCGGTCTACTCGGAACTGGGGGCAGCAGGCCTGATCGCAGGTGCGGGGCTGATGAACGCCTGCCAGAAGATCCTGTCGGCGAGCGCGAGGCCGGTGCCTACACCAACGTACAGGACGGCGAGGAAGTCGGCGGGCAGGCCGGAGCGCCTCAACAGGATTCCGCCGCCCATCATCACGACCACGAAGAGCCAGGACTTCCAGGAGAAGAAGCCGAAGTAGCAGGCGCGTCCGCGTGCATGGATGCGCAGGACGGCCTTGCGCGCCACGCGATCGAGCAGGTAGCGGGACTTGATGACACCGATCGCGATAGCCGCGGCAAGAAGCACCGCGTACCAGCTGTCATGAAGGTATCCCACGCCGCGAACCAGGAGGATCGTGGCGCCGATCGCCCACATGGCGGCGGCCGAGAAGAGCTGCACGCGTTGTCCCGCCTTCGGCGTGAGGCGGCTCAGAACGCTGCGGCGCGATGTGGGCACATCAGTCGATTCAGTCATGGGCGCCTCAGAAGCAAGTCGTGCGCCGACTCGGCCGCTCATCCGACGATCTTGGCCGCGGCGATGACCAAGGCCACGACCGCCACCGCGATACCCGCGATCGCCAAGAGCCTCAGCCGAGAAGCCAGCCGGGCCTGCGTCCAGCCTCGCTCCCCATAGCGAGCTCTCAGCAGCACGGCCGCAAGCGCGTCGGCGCGCAGGAGCACGAACACGAAGTAGGCGAGCGTGACGAGCGCCAGAAGACTCAGCAGCACCATAAGCACCGGGCGGCTCATGGGGTGTGATCCGGCTCGCTCGACTCGGGTACGGCCGACCGGTTCGGAGGCGTCATGTCCAGTCCCTCTCGGTGGTGTAGACGAGGCCGACAGCGGGACCGACGTGCAGACCGATGACCGGACTGACCGGGATCACCCGGACCTCGCCGCCCGCGAGGGGCTCGATCTGCTCGTGCGCGTAGGTCGCTGCGGTCTCGACGTCACTGATGTAGTGGACGCACACGTTCGCGAGGCCGAACTCCCCCGTGTCAGCTGCGAACTTGCCGGTCATCTCGGCGAGAGCGCGCGCCTGCGTCCTCACGCGCGCGAAGGTCTGCGTCTCCCCCTGCTCGACGGTGAGGATCGGCTTGATCTGAAGGAGTCCCCCGATGAGCGCCGAGGCGCCCCCGATCCGCCCGCCACGGCGCAGGTACTCCAGCGAATGCGGGGTGAACAGGTACCGCGTGCGGCGCAGCGTCTCGGTTGCGGCGGCGACGCAACGCTCGATCGACATGCCTGCAGTTGCGGCTGCCGCTGCGGCGAGGACCCCGTAGCCCTCCTCCATGGAGTTTGACCGGCTGTCGACGATCTCGATGCGACCGGCCGGGTACTCCTCGGCGAGCATGCCCGCCGCCATACGGGCGGTCTGGCAGGTGCCGCTCATGTCCGCCGAGATGAAGACACCAAGCACGTCGCTTCCGTGTTCCAGCGCCCGCCGGAACGCCTCGAGCATCGATTCAACCGAGGGCTGCGAGGAGGTGGGCAGCGTCCGCATGTCCTCAAGGCGGTGGTAGAACGCAGCGACGTCCATGTCGAGCTCGGCCTGGTTACGCTCGCCGTCGTTGATGAACAGCGACACGACGTCGATACCGTTGGCAGCGAGCAGGTCTTGGGGTATCGAGGCGACGGAGTCGGTGACGACGCAGACGGACATGCGGTTCCTTCCGATGACGCGCCGGAGCGGGATGCACCGGTTCAACGATACACGACGTCGCGGTGGACGCCTGTCAGGCGAGCTCGCCCGTGGACTGCTCGGCGACTATGTTCGTGCCGGCCTCCCCTGCGACGATTCGCACGATGTCGCTCAGGCATCCGATGGCGGCACGCTTGCCCGTGGCTTCGACGAACCTCGCCGCGGCATCGACCTTGGGACCCATCGATCCCTCGGCGAACGTGTAGCTCCGGAGTTCGGCCGGCGTGACGTGCGTGAGGAGGGTCTGCTCCTCGGTCCCCCAGTCACGGAAGACACCTTCGGCGTCGGTCGCCATGACGAACAGGTCAGCCCCGGTGAGTTGCGCGAGCAACTCGCTCGCGAGGTCCTTGTCGATCACTGCCTCGACGCCGACGAGCGTACGGGTCCCGTCCTGCAGGTAGGCGGTCGGGATTCCGCCGCCGCCGGTGCAGATGACGACCGCGCCCTTCTCCAAGAGCCAGATGATCGGATCCAACTCGAAGATCCGTTTCGGTTCTGGCGATGCGACGACCCTGCGCCAGGCGTCACCGTCCTGCTTGAATACCCAGCCGCGCTCCGAGGCGTACCGCTCTGCGGCGATGTGGTGATAGCAGGGGCCGACGAACTTGGTGGGGTTGTCGAACGCAGGATCGTTGGGGTCGATCTCGACCATGGTGAGCAGCGTTGCGATCGGCTTCTCGAACGGGAGCAGGTTGCCGAGTTCCTGCTCGACCATGTAGCCGATCATTCCCTCGGTCCCCGCACCCAGAACGTCGAGAGGATAGGGGTTTCCGGCGTCGTACGCCGCGGCCTGGAGTGCCAGAAGGCCGACTTGCGGCCCGTTCCCGTGCGCGAGTACCAGCTCGTGCTCGAGTGCCAGAGGCGCCAACTGCTGCGCTGCCACGCGCACGTTGGCGCGCTGGGCCTCCGCGGTCATCGGGTCCGTTCGCTTGAGCAGGGCGTTGCCGCCCAAAGCCACGACGATCCTCACATACGTTCCTCTCGTCAGGCGGCGGACCAGCATTCGCCACCGGTCATCACGGTGCATAGCGGCAGGGCCGCGCTGCATACTGTACCGCGTCCGGGACGCACTTTCTCCCGCACGGCCGGACCTCACGCCCCCCGGGAGGGTGACAGCTGTCACAGGCACCCCGAAATCGGCCCTCACACGAGCCGGACCCCTGCCGATACCCCAAGTACTCGATTTCCCATGCCGCTCGTGCGGAGGCGCGCGTGCTCACGCTATCCAGAGGTCTTGCCCAGCTCCGTCCACACTTCACCGACGAGAACCGCGATCTCTTCCGCGTGCTTCTCAACGCCACATCGGCCGCGGAAGCCAATCTCGCCCTACAGGTGCTGTCGCCTTCCGTTCCCGAGAGAACCCTGGTGACCGCCTGCAATCTGCGTGAGGTCCTTCGCGGGCTGCCGGCATCGCCGTTCCCGATGCGCGTCGACGAGCAGACCCTCGTCAGAACGGCCAACCTGGAGAAGCACACGGCAACGCTGGGCAGGACGCTGCCGGACGGTCTGGAAGTCGTGGTGACCACCGCCGGGAACCTGGTGCTCGACCTCATCGTGAGGGACGGCTCCACCAAGTACTTCTGGACGCCGGTCCCGGTGGTCGACGACTTCGTCAATCCGGAAGTGGTCGACCTCGTGGTGGAAAGCGACTTCCTGCTCGACGACGCCGTCGACCTGATCAAGTGCATGGGGGTCGTGTTCAACCCGCCGTTCTACCTGTCGTTGGACGACTTCATCCTGGAGTACGCCAGCGACGCGCTCGCGGGCCTCGGAGAGCTCTTCTAGACCTCCGAGCTGGTGACGATCTCACAGCCGGCCGCCCGCATCTCGGCGAACGCCGCGTCGACGTCTCCCGGGTTCAGATCGACGCCCCGGCACCCATCCAACACCACGGCCGTGGGCAGACCGAGAGTGCGAGCATCGAGGGCGGTGTACTTCACGCAGTAGTCAGTCGCCAGTCCTGCGATCCACACCTCGGTCACCGCATGCTCGGCCAGGTAGGAGGCCAGGCCCGTGTCCTTCACGTGCCCGTTGTCGAAGAACCCGGAGTACGAATCGATCGAGAGCTCGCTGCCCTTGTGCACCACGCGGTCGATCGCCCCGACATCGAGCGCCGAGTGAAACGATGCGCCCGGCGTCTGCTGCACGCAGTGGTCCGGCCACAGCCTCTGTGGCGCACCCTCCACCTCGACCTCGTCGCCCGGCGAACAACCGGGATGGCTCGATGCGAACGATGCGTGGCCCCGCGGATGCCAGTCCTGGGTCGCCACAACGATGTCGAACCGGCTCATGATCTCGTTCGCTACGCCGACGACCTCGTCGCCATATGAGACCGGCAGTGCTCCTCCCGGCATGAAGTCGTTCTGCAAGTCGATCAACAGCAGGGCCCTCATGGTTCCTCCCTTGGCGCCGTCGTCAGCATCCCAGTCCGCGCGCCTGCGAGCACGAGTGCGGTCCTCACGTCGTTGAGCTGGCTGCTCAAGACCGACGGGATAGGTGTGCGGGTTGAGGAACCGGGTGATCGAGGGGTCGAGTTCGCCCACCGACGCGAGGGATCGGGCGCGCGCCTCATCGATGCGCGTCCCCGGATAGACGCAGGTTCCTTCGCGAAACACAGGAACCAAGAGCTCGGTGAACGAATCCCGGTCCGAGAACGTCTTGCGCCTGGTCGCGTCGGCCGGGTCCACCATCACATGAGAGGGCCCGGGCTCAGCCGACTGGTCGTACACCATGTCCCCCGCCAGCCTGCCGGAATCATCACGGTATCGACGAACGCCCAGAACGCCCGGGGTGGTCACCTTGGCCGTCTGCTCGGAGAGCTTGATTCGCGGCTCCCAATCCCCGCCATCGCGCCGTATCGCCGAGAGCTTGTATACGCCTCCCAGCGCAGGCTGCTCCCAGGACGTTGCGAGCTTGGTACCGACTCCCCAGACGTCGATCGCAGCGCCCTGGTCCTTCAGGGAGGCGATGAGATGCTCGTCGAGTTCGTTGCTGGCCACGATCCTCGCCTCGGTGAAACCACCCTCATCCAGGATTCTCCGAACGCGCTTGGAAAGCCACGCCAGGTCGCCTGAGTCGATGCGGACGCCTACCAGTTCGTGACCCCTCGCACGCAGCTCTCGGCCGACTTCGACCGCGTTTCGCGCCCCCTGAAGTGTGTCGTAGGTGTCTATCACGAACACGACGTTGTTTGGCATCGAGGCGGCGTAGGCGCGAAACGCCTCCAACTCACTGTCGAACGCCATGACCCACGAGTGCGCATGTGTCCCCGACACGGGGATGCCGAACCGACGGCCCGCCAGAGTGTTGGAGGTTCCGTCGCACCCCCCGATGTACGCCGCACGGCTGGCCGACAGCCCTCCGTCGGGTCCCTGCGCCCGCCGCAAACCGAATTCGACGACGCGATCGCTCTGCGCCGAGAGGCGCACCCGCGCCGCCTTGGTGGCGATGAGCGTCTGAAAGTTGATGCAGTTCAGAAGTGCCGTCTCGACGATCTGGCACTGAGCGATGGGGCCTGAGACGCGCAGGAGCGGTTCTCGGGGAAAGACGGCCGTGCCTTCAGGCACGGCATCCACATCGCAGGTGAAGGTCAGGTCCGACAGCCATCCCAGAAACGCGCCGGAGAACAACGACCGTCCGTCGCTGCCCGGCAGGCCCGACAGATACGCGATGTCGTCGGGAGTGAAGCGGAGCCCTTCAAGGTACTCGATCGCCTGACTCAGGCCGCATGCCACCGAGAATCCTCCACCGAACGGGTTCTCACGGTAGAAGAGGTGGAAGCACGCCTCGTATCCCGTGAGCGCCGGCCGAGTGGTACGCCTGAGCCATCGTGAGCTGGTAGAGGTCCGTCAGCAGACCGTTGGAGAGTCCTGATGTGTGAGTCATGCGGTGTCTCCTTCTCGAGGTCAGCCTAGCACGGAGCTCCGAAGGGGCCCGCCGAGCGACACTTGTAAAGGGATGTGAAATCTGACGAACGGTTATCGCAAGTGGTGGTCCGTGGGTATAGTGCACTTCGCGTCCGCTTTCTGATGGGGGTCGCGAACGCACCGTCTTTGGAGGACAGCATGAGTTCGAGCGTTGGAGGGTCTCGCTCCCAGGTCAACCGGACCGCACCGGCATTGACGGTGCTCGCGTCGGTGGTCGATGTGCCGGGCATGCTGGCCGACCGCATCGGAGACCTCTATGCGTCTGAGGAGCGCCGCCGCCGTGCGCAGCGGACTGAGCGTATGATTCTGAAGGCCCAGTCCATCAAGTAGCACCTCACCGGAGACGTCCATGTGCCAGTTCTGCGTCGAGCACGGCGAGGGTAAGCGCTGGTACCTCGAGGCGAGCAACTACGCACTCGACCTCAACAGCGACCTCGCCCGGCGCGACTACGTGGTCGAGTTCATCTCGGGATTCGAGCAGATGCGGAGTCGGGCTGTCACCGCCGGCAACGTGCTGGGGAGACTACCTCGCCCGATAGCCCAGCTCGGCAAGGACGCGATCACGCGGCATCAGCAGGCCAGCCACTTCGGCCAGCCGCTCTCACTGGAAGACTGCGAGCAGGTGCTCGACATCGCATCCAGCATCACGGTCATCCCGTGCATCTGCCGGATGCACGAACCCGGCCGCACCGCCGAGGAAGTGTGCATACTCGTCACTTCATCGCCGGTCGATAGCGTCTTGCAGGAGGGCTTCTCTGACTACGACGGGGGCCCCGACCTCGACGACTTCCACACCATGTCCAAGCCGCAGGCCATGGAGCTCCTGCGGAGCTGCGAGGAACGCGGACTGCTCCACTCGATATGGACGTTCAAGACGCCATTCACGGCGGCCATCTGCAACTGCAATCTGGCCAGCGGCTGCATGGCCATGAAGCTCACTGCCGGCTACGACATCAAGGTCATGTGGCGCGGTGAGGATGTGGCCGTGCTGGATGCCGAGAGGTGCACCGGATGTGCGCTGTGCGCGAAACGGTGCCCCTTCGACGCCATCTCAGCGAACAGAGGGGTCGTGACGATCCCCGCCGAGAAGTGCTGGGGGTGCGGAATCTGCAGGTCATCCTGCCCGCAGCAGGCGATTCGGCTCGCGGATCGTCGGACCGTCCCCGCGGTCGCCGCTCTCTGGTAGCGGTAGACTCGTCGCCTGCCTCGCGGGGGACGATGCGGAGGCACGGACGAATGAGCTGCTCAGCCTCGTAACCGGCGATCATCGCGCCCGTTGCACCGCGCAGCAAGAGAGCCGAATGGGAACACTCATGGGGGCAGCACCCACAGGAGAGGAGCACTCGATGGTTGATGAGAAGACCGTCCACGTGATCATCGGACACTACGGCTCAATCGAGGAGGCGTCCCAGGACCTCGACTACGTGCTTCAAGAACGCGAGGAGCACCTCATATCGACGTTCGACGGCGCAGTCGTGGCCAAGGATGTGGACGGCCAGGTCCGAATCGTGCGCAAGCACGAAACGCCCGTACGCTTCGGGGCATGGGGCGGCATGGTCGTTGGCGCCATCATCGGCCTCGCGTTTCCCCCGCTGCTCCTCGAGATGGGTGCTGCGGGCGCGGTCACCGGCGCAGTCGTCGGTCACCTCTGGAAGGGCATGTCACGTAGCGACGTACACGAACTCGGGGAAGCACTCGAGAAGGACACGGCCGCGCTGATCATCGCCGTGGACTCGGGTTCGGCCGACGTGGCTCGCAGCATGATGGGGCGTGCCCGCTCGATCACGGAGTGCGAGGTCGCGGCGCGCGCAGGCGACATCGACCAGGCCATCGCCGACGCCGCAGCGGGCGAACAAGGCGATCCCGTCCCAGCGATCTAGCCCTCCATACCATCACGTTTCCTGCCGCGCCGACGAGCGTCGCAGCGCACCTGCCGCTGCGCGACGATGAACGCCGCGGCCGTCGCCGGCTCGAAGCGGTCGCCCGAAGGCCCCGCGCTCGCGAGGACGGCCTGTCCCAGCGCGATCTTCTTGGCGTGTTCGACGTCGTCCTGACAGGTCGTGCAGAGGAACACGCCGACGAGCATCCCGTCGGCACGCCATACCTCGACGACATACTCCCATTCCCATCGAAGTCCGACACCCGCATCAAGAAGGGTCTCGGGATCGGCGAGAGGGGCGACGCGGTCGAACGAGGGGTCCTCTCGTTGCGGCCAAGGGGGCGTTTCCACGTCGAGCGTCCACGAAATGACGATGCTTGCGGCCTGCCTGACAGCAGGATCGCCGTCGAGGTAGGCGGCGGCGAGCCAATCACGGCGCCGCGCACAGGTCACGTTCGCGAGCATGCAGACGGCTCGCAGCCTCACCGTGCGACTCGACGAGCGCAGTGCCGTGTCAAGTACTTCGATGACTCTCGGGTCGGAATCTGTGTACATCGGGTTACACCTCCCTCGCACAAGATAGCCGGGAGGTGTGACACGGGGACGGGGCCGTTGAGAGCGGCCGACGACCTACGGTCTCAGCTGGATCTGGATGAACCCCTCGCTGCCCTCGGGAACCGACTCACCGGCTGGGGGCCACTGACTGATCACGAGACCATTCGCTATCCCCGAATTGCCGTACGTGATGTACGGTACGAGCCCGGCCGCCTTGACCTTCGACTCCGCGGCCGACTGGGTCATGCCGACCACATCGGGCATCTTCACCGTCGCGATCTCAGGTGTCCCGGCGGACAGGACGATCGCCACGGTGGCACCTGCGTCCAGCGGCGTTCCGCCGGCCGGGTTCTGCCTGACCACCAGACCCGACGTCCTGGATGAGCTGTACACCTTGGTGGTACTCACGCTATAGCCGGCTGCCTCGAGTGCGCGCACCGCTGAGCTTCGCGGATCGCCGACCACGTCCGGAACACGCGCCACCGTCGAGGTCTCGGCCGCCTCGACGACCGACGTCGGTACGGTGGGCTCGGGCCTCGGTTCAGGCACGGTGATGGGAATCTCCGCCGTCTTCTTGATGACGGTCACCGACGCCTGCTGAGGTTGCCGCCAGTACCACCAGAGCAGCAGGATCACGATCAGGACGACGATCGCCAGCACGACCCACGGCCAAACCCCGGAACGTCTGCGCGGGCCGCCGTCCTCTTGGTCCCGAGGTTCGCTGCCCTCTGGTCCGACGTCCTGCACCATCGCGCGCCCCCTACTCGTGCCCTCACGTGGCAGGTCCAACCGGATTCATTCTAGCGCGCCCGCAGAGCTAGGGCTAACGAGGGACCGGCCTTCCTCGCATGGAGCGTGGCCCGGCACCGACGACCCGACTCGAGGCCGCCTCGTTCGTGGAAGAGCCAGGACTCGGGTACAGTCTGTTCCGTCAGATCCCATTCGAATGAGGAGCGCATGGCGAAGGGCAAGTCCACCCGGCGGGAGTTCGACTGGAGAACCTACTCGAAGCCATCAAGGCTTCTCACCGCCGAGCAGGAGCGGTCGCTCTCTGACGGCATGCTCTCGCCGCTTCTCGCATGGGCGCGACGCCACAACGACTCCGTGCGGTTCGAGATCCGCTCCCGGCAGGCGGCGGTCTACCACTCCGGGACGCTGCTCCTGCGAATCCGCGGCGCCGAGCCACCCTTCTTCGGCGAGATCGACGCCAACGTGCGTCTGCCCCGGCAGAAGCGCACCGGCGTCGAACGCCTGGAGACCTGGCCTCTGTCCTACTGCCGACGAAGTCTCGGCCATGGTCGCAGAACTCGACGTGCTGCGCGTCCTCAACGGCGAGCATTGGGCCGACGACTCCCCGTCGGAGCGCGGAGTGCTCCACGCGTTCGCGACGGCGAACGACGCGCGCTCCGATACCGGGTCTCGCGTGGTCGTTGCAGATGTCGAGTTCCCGTACGGCAAGCGTCGCTTCGACTTCATCGGGATGAGCCGCGCCGAGGGGGTGGGCGGCCTCGCGGGATTCACCACCCCCCGCATGGTCTTCGGTCAGTTCAAGTCCGGCGGAAGGCCGCTGACCGGAACCTCGGGAGTCGTGGCTCACGCCTCCGACTTCGCCGAGCTCGTCCAAGCACTTGGCGGCGCGCATCTCGCTGCGGCGCGCACCGAGCTCGACGAACTCGTGCAGCAGAAGCTTCGGCTCGGTCTTCTGAACGAGGACCTCCCCTTCAGGCACTTCACCGAGGGCGATCCAGAGTACTGGATGGTCTTCTGCGGCTACGATCTCGCGTCGGCCGCGCTCGACGCCCCCCTCGCCGAGATGCACGACAAACTCGTCGCGCGGCACTGCAGTCCCGACCTGCTCAAGTTCGCTGTGGTCGGCTCGGGCCGTGTTCCCTCTCCTGATCCGGCCCTGACGATCGGCGGCGAGGATGGGATGAGCTACCGCGAGTTCAAGCGATATCGAAGGCACCTCCGCGAAGAAGAATCGGACAGCGTCGGCTCGACGAAGGGATGACTCATGGCACTCGTACTCGCGCTTGACCAGGGAACCACCTCGACCCGCTCGATCGTCTTCGACGAGCGGGGGCAGAAACTCGGCATGGCGCAGATCGCACTCGAGCAGCATTTCCCGAAGCCGGGCTGGGTGGAACACGATGCGACGCTGATCTGGCGCAACCAGCTCGAGACGGTACGTGAGGCGCTCGAGCAAGCAGGGGCCACAGCAAGTGATCTCTCGGCGATAGGCGTGACAAACCAGCGCGAGACCGTCGTGTTGTGGGACCGAGCGACCGGCACTCCGCTGCACAACGCCATCGTCTGGCAGGACCGCCGCACGTCCGACGCGTGCGCGCTCATCGCCGAGAAGCCCGGCATCGACCGGATGGTTCGAGAGCGAACGGGCCTTTCAGTCGACCCCTACTTCTCGGCGAGCAAGATCGCGTGGCTGCTGGACAACGTCGACGGAGCTCGCCAGCGCGCGCTGGCCGGCGAGCTTGCGGTCGGGACGATCGACTCCTGGCTGATCTACAACCTGACCGCCGGCGCCCACCACGTGACCGACGTCTCGAACGCGTCGAGGACGCTGTTGTTCGACACGCGCGGCGGAGCGTGGGACCCGGAGCTCTGCGAACTGTTCGACGTGCCGCAGGCGCTGCTTCCCCGGGTTGTGCGCTCATCGGGTGTCGTCGGAATGAGCGCGGCCGAGGTGCTCGGTGCTTCAGTGCCCATCGCGGGCGTCTGCGGTGACCAGCAGGCCTCGCTCGTGGGCAACGGCGGCTTCTCGGCGGGCGACGCCAAGGTCACCTTCGGGACCGGCATCTTCGCGCTCATGCACACCGGCCGGCAGCGGCCGTCCTCGGACACACTCGCCCTGACCGTCGCGGCGCAGATCGGCGACGAGCTCGAGTACGCGCTCGAAGGCTCCATCTTCATGGGCGGCGCGATCGTGCAGTGGATCGTCGAGCAACTCCACGTCGCCGAGAGCCCCAAGGCGGCGCAGGCGCTGGCCGAGAGCGTGCCTGACAGCAACGGCGTGGTGCTGGTCCCCGCTCTCACCGGACTCGGCGCCCCCGAGTGGGACCCGTACGCACGCGGAGCGATCTTCGGCCTGACGCGTGGCGCGAATTCGGCACACATCGCCCGCGCCGCGATGGAGTCGATCCCGCTGCAGGTCGGCGATCTGATCGGAGCGATGACGACCGACTCCGGGCACTCGCTGCATTCGCTTCGCGCCGATGGTGGTGTGACCGTGAACTCGCTGGTGATGCAGACCCTCGCGGACGTGCTGGGAATCCGTGTCGAGACAGCCGCGCTGGCCGAGTCCACCGGGCTCGGCGCGGCCTACCTTGCGGGCCTCGCTGTCGGCGTGTGGTCGAAACCCGAGGACCTGCCGATGCTGAGCACGGTCGGCCGGACCTTCGAGCCCGACCCCGCCGCCGGCGACCGCATCGCACACCTGCAAGTTCTCTGGACCGAGGCGGTCAAGCGCTCGCTGAAGTGGGAGCGCGACTGAGGCGCCGACTGCCTCGCGCGACAAGACCGGGAATAGCGCCTTCAGACGTCGGGAAGAACGGCGACACCCCAGCCGGTGCCGGTGTGGGTGGCGATCGCCGTTCCGGTCTCGTAGACGACCATCTCGGTGACACCGAATCGCTTCGCGATCTCGTCTCGAAGCCACAGGGCCCGATCCCCTGAGAGCGCGTGACCGACCGCGAACCGTCCCGACGCGGCCGCGCCCATGTGCTCGGATACCCAGTCGAGGGTGTGCTGAAGCGCCGCGTGCTCGCCTCGGCTTCGGGCAACGGGCACGAACGCGCCGTCCGGCCCGACGGTCAGCGTGACTTTCACATTGAGCATCGAGCCCAGGAACGCCCCGACCCGACCGATCCTGCCGCCTTTGGCGAGGTTCCCCAGGCCGTCCAGCCCCACGATGAGTCGCACCCTCTCGCGCACGTCGGTCACGCGCGTGAGCGCCACTTCGGGTGCGACTCCCTCGGCGGCGCAGCGCGCGGCCTCCATGACCTGCCAGGCGCAGCCCCATGAGAGATTCAGGGAGTCGAAGACCTGCACGCGGCCGGCGAACTGCTCGGCGGCGGTGTGAGCGGACTCGATGGTGCCCGAAAGCTTCGACGAGATGTGGACGGAGATGACCTGGTCGACCGTTTCCAGAGCGCGGGCGTAGACCTCGGCAAAGGCGCCGGCCGCTGGCTGCGAAGTCGTCGGAAGCCGCTCTGCGGCGTTCATGCGGTCGAAGAACTCCTGCTGGCTGAGTGCTCCGTCTTCGAAGGTCTCATCGCCGACGGACACGGTAAGGGGAACCACCGTTATCCCCCGTTCCGCGGCAAGTGCGGGCGTGATGTCCGCGGTGGAATCGGTGACGACCGCGAACGTCGGCGCACCGGTTTCGGCTGGAGTCGTCATCGGCGAGGTCTCCTCGTCTCACGTGACAGCACGGTCATCCCACGTCGCAGCGCGCCCGCAGGTAGCTCGCGAGCGTCTCCGCGACCTCCAGGTCGTCGTAGTCGGGAACCTTCAGGATGGTGAGCGTGTCGTACTGCTTGAGCAGCTGGGCGACGCGGTCGACGTCGCGCTCGTTGTGGCCGAGTTCGGCGAGGTAGCGATCGCGGAAGCCTGAGTTCTTGCGGGGATTGCGCGTCCACCACCCGCGAAGGTTGGAACTCGGCCCGAGCGATCTCATCCAGTCGAGGCCCGCCTGCTTGCCCTTGGGTACGCCCCGTGGCCACTCCGACTCGACCAGGATCCGATAGCCGTCGCTCTTGCTACGGGCGTCGTAGACCGACTTGACCTGGATCATGAAGCCCCGCCTTCGAGCCTGCGCTTGAGGACCTCGTTGACGAGCGCGGGATTGGCCCGGCCCCCGGTCTCCCTCATGACCTGTCCCACGAAGAAGCCGAGCAGCCCGGACTTGCCGCCACGGTACTCGGCGACCTGCGTCGGGTTGGAGGCCATGATCCGGTCGACGATCGCCTCGATCTCCCCCGAATCGCTCACTTGGCGCAGGCCCTTCAGCTCCACGATGGCTCCCGGAGCGTCTCCGGTGGCCGCCATCTCGGCGAAGACGTCCTTGGCCTGCTTGCTGGAGATGGTGCCGGCCTCGACCAGCACGACCAGCTCGGCGACCATCCCCGGCACGATCCTGGAGTCGGTCACCGAGATGCCCTCGGCGTTCAGGTACGCACTCAGATCGTTGAGCATGACGTTGCCGATCGCCTTCGCGCGCTCTTTCCCGGCTATGGTTACCGCCGCCTCGAAGAACTCCGCGAGATCCAGGTCTTGCGAAAGGACGGTCGCGTCATGTGCGCGAAGTCCGAAGTCGGCCATGAACCGGCTGCGCTTGGCATCGGGAAGCTCCGGCAAGCGCCCGCGAATCTCATCGATGAACTCGTCGGTGAACTCGAAGGGGACCATGTCGGGCTCGGGGAAGTAGCGGTAGTCGTGGGCCTCCTCTTTGCCCCGCAGCGAACTGGTCACCTTGGCGGTCACGTCGAAGTGGCGTGTCTCCTGGACCACCTTGCCGCCACCTTCGATGAGTTCGACCTGGCGAATGACCTCGTAAGCCAGCCCGTCATGCATCGCCTTGAAGCTGTTCATGTTCTTGATCTCGGCCTTGGTCCCCAACTCGGTCTCGCCGCGCCTGCGCACGCTCACATTGGCGTCGACGCGCATCGAGCCCTCCTCCATCGAGCAGTCGCTGATGCCCAGCGACAGCCAGATCAGCCGGAGTTTCTGCGCGAAGCGGCGGGCCTCCTCGGGGGTGCGGATATCCGGCTCGCTCACGAGCTCGATGAGCGGCGTCCCGGCGCGGTTGAAGTCGACGAGCGACTTGGTCGCGCCCGAGATGCGACCTTCGCTCCCGCCGACGTGGATCATCTTGCCCGTGTCCTCTTCCAGGTGGATGCGCGTGATGCCGATCCGGGTCACATAGCCGTCTCCGTCCGGAAGCGCCGAGACACCCTCGGGCGCCTCGCTCAGGTCGATTCGCTCGGCCGCCATCGGTCCGTCGATCTCGACGTTGACGACGCCGTCGGAGCAGAAAGGAAGGTCGTACTGGGATATCTGGTAGTCCTTGGGCATGTCGGGATAGAAGTACTGCTTGCGGTGGAACTGGCTCCGGTGTGCGATCTCGCACTCGGTCGCGAGCCCGGCGAGCACGGTGTGTTCGATGGCCAGCTGGTTCGGAACCGGAAGCGCTCCCGGAAGCCCGAGGCAGACGGGGCACGTGCGGGTGTTGGGCTCTCCGCCGAATGCCACGCGGCAGCCGCAGAACATCTTCGTGTTCACGGTGGTGAGTTCGGTGTGTATCTCGAGGCCGATGACGGCCTCCCAGTCCTGCATGACCTCGGCGAGACGGTCTTTCGCCATGTGCGAAGCTCCTTGTCGGTGATGCGCGCGCAGCCGGGACGGCGCGCACCGAGTCTGAACGATCGAGTGGACTCGATTCTACCCGAGCCACACCACATTCGACCCGCGAGACTCGTCAGAGAGGCGAGATCCCTGCGTGGAGAGGGCGACGAGGGCTGGTCGGGTATAGACCTGACGAGCGTTCCACGCGACGCTCCTTCTGCGCCGCGTTCGTTCAGCAGGTCCGTTCAAGATCACGAGGAGGCAACCACGATGGGAACCGAAGACCCCCGTACCGCCGACAAGAAGCAGCCCGCCGCGATGGCGAAGCCCATCACTGATGAAGCTTCTGACCTGGACGTCGACGACGCGTCCGGCGACTGAGGGCCTCACTCCGATCGCCTCACATATTGCGGGCACCCTCGAGTCCGAGAGGCTGCAGGCCAACCTCAGCGCGATCGCGACAGCCCAGACCGGCTCGCTTGAAGCGGTCGGAAGTGCGGTCGGCTTCGCCAATGTGTCAGGTGACGCGAGCCTTACCGCTTCGGCGGCTCCGATCGTCTACGCGAAGGGCGACATCTCGGTCCGGCAGTGCTACACCAGCGCGGTCCTCGCCGGCGGCGACATGGATATCTCACAGGCGGGCGCGCCGCTGATCGTCGGCAAGAAGCTCGACGTCTCGCAGGGTGGGGCCCTCGTGATGCTCTCAGGGGAGTCGATGGTCTCGAACGGGTTCGTCGGGATCCTGCTCACGCCCAAGGCCACTGTCGCCGACGACTCCCGCGTGCTCATCGGCACCAAGGCCGCTCTCATCATCGCCGCTGCGCTGCTGGGGGGATTCGGCCTCGTGGCATTGGTGATGGTTCTGGGCGTGCGACGCGTCATGTCCTGGCGACCGCAGATCAACGTCCCGCAGCTTCCCAACATCGCCGGACTTCAGGAGCGGTGGCAGAGAATCAGGGAGGAGCTCCATCAGTAGCCAGGCCACAGAGACGAGCGGGTAGAATAGTGAGGGGAGCCCCTCGAGCGGGAACCAGTGGCGGCACACGAATCTGGAGGAACCATGTCTGACGAAACGAAGACCGACGCAACGACCGATGAGGCGAACATCGTGGAGCGGGCGTTCCTGCTCGGCCTTGGCGTACTCGAGATGACCAAGGAGAAGACCCAGGAGTTCGCCGGCGAACTCATCGAGAAGGGCCGGCTGTCGCAGAGCGACGCGAAGAAGGTCGCCGACAAGTTCAGCGAACTCGCCGACGAGCAGCAGAGGACGCTTCGCAAGACGGTTGCGTCTGAGACCGACAAGGTGCTGAAGACCAGCGGCGTTGCCACCAAGACCGAGATGGATGAGCTCAAGGCGCAGATCGCCGAGCTCAAGGAGATGCTGTCGGGAACGAACAAGCCTTCCGCTTCCACGGACGAACCTGAAGCGGAGTAGCCCCCGTACCCCGGCACCACGAGACGTTCGCGGCGCCGGCACGCCGCTTCCGGCCGCACGCCCTTCAGAAGCATCGGGAGTCGCATGCCTCCGTACAAGCACCTCGACCGGTACCGCCAGATCGTAGGGGTTCTCGCCGACGAGGGCCTCGACAACACCCTCGACGTCACCGGTCTGCGGCGTTTTCAGCCCGTGAGCCGTCGCCTGCGGCCGGAGCGCGCGAACCCGGAGCCCTTCGGCGTCCGGCTTCGGCACACTCTCGAGCGGCTCGGTCCCACGTTCGTGAAGCTCGGGCAGGTGGCCTCGACGCGGCCGGACCTCATCCCCGAGGACGTCATCGAGGAGCTTCGGCGACTCCAGGACGACGTCGCGCCGTTCCCCGATCCCATCGCTCACGCGCTCATCGAGAGCGAACTCGGTGCGCCGATCGACGAGCTCTTCGTCGACTTCGAGCCCGTCGCCTTCGCGGCGGCATCACTCGGGCAGGTGTACGCGGCGATGGTGGCCTGCGAGGCCCAGGACGACGCCGATGACGACTCCGCTGCGTCGCCGTCCGAAGGCGATGCGGTCCCCGGGACCGACGGGGAACCGTCCGTGTCGCGAATCCGCGTGTATCCGGTCGTCGTGAAGGTTCAACGACCGGACGCCGACAAGGTCGTCGACACGGATCTGGACATTCTGGTCACACAGGCCCGCTTCGTCGCCTCGCATTCGGAGATGGGCGAGCGCTACGACATCACCGAGATCGCGAGCGAGTTCGCGGATGCGGTACGCGGGGAACTCGACTATCTGGGGGAAGCCAAGAACGCTGAGCGCCTCGCTCATATGTTCCAAGACGACGACACCGTGGCCTTCCCGAAGGTCTACTGGGAGTACACGACGACCCGCGTGCTGACGCTCGAGCGAATCATCGGCATCCCCTTCAACAGGCCGGATCTCCTCGATCAGGCCGGCATGAACCGACCGCAGCTCGCGAAGCGTGGCATCTACTGCTATCTGGAACAGATTTTCGAGCACGGCTTCTATCACGCCGATCCACATCCGGGCAACCTGTTCGCACTGGCCGACGGACGCGTCGGATTCACCGACTTCGGCCGCTGCGGAACCATCTCGAAGGTGGGCCGAGATCAGTTGGCCGACCTGTTCATGGCCATCATCGACGATGACAGCGGACTTGCCGTGGACACGCTCCTCAACGCCGCGGGCAACCCCGGCGACATCGATGTCGCCGAGCTGGAACGTGAAGTCTCCCGGCTCATCACCAAGTACTACAACAAGTCGCTCCAGGAGATCAGGATGGGCGATCTCATCAACGAGGTCCTTGACCTGGTGAGGAACCACCACCTCGTTCTCTCGTCAGAGCTTGCGATGCTGCTCACGACACTCGTCGTCCTTGAGGGCCTCGGCCGGATGCTGGACCCCGAGTTCGATTTCGTGGCCGTCACCGCGCCGGTCGCCCGCAAGATCACCAGCGCTCGGCTCTCGCCACAGGCCCTCGCTCGCACGGCGGCACAGTCCATGCGGCGCCTCGCGCAGATGTCCACGGACATCCCCGAGTCACTCACGCGCCTCCTCCGTCGTGCCGGTCAGGGGGAGTTCCGGGTGGCCATGCACCCGACGGGCATGGAACCGATCATGAAGCGCCTCGAGGAGGTGGCGAACCGCCTCGCGTTCGCACTGGTGGTCTCCGCGTTCGTCGTCGGGCTCTCAGTGCTGCTCGCGCGAACCGAGCTTCCGGACGGCTTCGTGTGGGTGGCGCGCGTCGCGTGGGCGGCCGCCATCGGAGTGGGCTCGTGGTTCTTCATCTCTGCGATGCTCGCCCGGTATCGCCACAAGTAGCGGCGCGTGGAGGGCCGCCGCAGTCGCGACGACCCTCCGGTCGATCAGCACTCCGAGCGCCCAGACTAGACGAGCGCGCTCTTGATCTTCTCGATGGCGACCTGCTCTTTGTCGTCCACTGCTCCCGACGACTCCGCTGCGGCCTGGGCAACGCCGACGATGAAGGCCTTGAACGCATCGAGCTCGTCGGCCGCGGTGTCGGCCACGATCTTCGAGGCGTCGGCGATCGTAGCCAGGACCGCTCTCTCGAACTCCACGGGATCGCTCGGATTGAGCTTCTCATGCTTGGTGCCGCCGGCACCTGCCAGATCGCGCACAAGCGTGCTCTGGCTCTCTTTGACCTGCGAACCGATGTACTTGGCGGTTGCGGTGGCCTCCTTGATCGTCTCCCAGAAATGGGCGCCGTTTGAGAATGCAACGAACGCCATCGTGTCCTGAACCGCGAAACGAAGTTCCAGCCACTGCTCGTCGGTGAAGTCTGTCTTCGTTGCCATAGGTTGCTCCTTCTGTGGTCGGATTCGATGCACGGGGATCGTCCCCGAGAATGCCGTGGGTCATCCCGAGACGAGCGGACTTCTCAGGTCGAGCGCCAAGTCGCGTTCGATGGCGGCCGCCGCCCTGAGGACCTTGGCCTCGGCGAAGTAGTCACCGATGATCTGCAGGCCGATGGGAAGCCCGCCGCCGCCGTCTGCCGAGAAGCCGCAGGGCACGCTGATGGCGCAGTTGCCTGCAAGGTTGACGGGGATGGTGTAGATGTCCGCCAGGTACATGGCCAGGGGGTCGGCCTTCTCGCCGAACCGCCATGCGACCTGAGGGCTCGTGGGAGTGAGCAGTACGTCGAACCTCTCGAATGCCGAGCTGAACTCGCTCGCGATCACCGTGCGCGCCTTCTGCGCCTGGCCGTAGTAGGCATCGTAGTAGCCCGCGGACAGCGCGTAGGTCCCGAGCATGATCCGGCGCTTGGCTTCGGCTCCGAACCCCTCGGCGCGTGAGCGCTCGTAGAGATCGAGCACATCTGTGGGGTTCTCGGCGCGGTGACCGTAGCGGATGCCGTCGAAACGCGCGAGGTTCGACGACGCCTCTGCCGGCCCGATGATGTAGTACGCCGAGAGCCCGTGTTTGCTTGTGGGCAGGTCGACTTCGCCGACCGCGGCCCCCATCGCCTCGAAGCGTGCAGCGGCGTCGAGCACGCTCTGGCGCACCTCGGGCGTGACGCCCGCGAGGTCGAGCAGGTCGCGCACGACGCCGACCCGCATCCCGGTGACGTCCGCGTTGCGCGTGGCGCCGACGAAGTCCTCGGCATCGCGCTCGGCCGAGGTCGCATCGTGCGGGTCTTTGCCGCAGATCACCGAGAGCACGCGGGCGTTGTCTTCGACGGTCCGGGAGAAGGGGCCGATCTGGTCGAGACTCGAGGCGAAGGCGACGCACCCGTAGCGGCTCACCCGGCCGTAGGTCGGCTTGAGAGCGACGGTCCCGGTCAGTGCACCCGGCTGCCGGATCGAGCCTCCGGTGTCGGAGCCCAGACTGACCGTCGCCATCCCCGCCGCAACGGCTGCGGCGCTGCCGGCGCTCGATCCGCCGGGCACGCGGCCGAGGTCCCAGGGGTTCTTCGCCGGGCCGGTCGCGCTCGACTCACCTGAACTCCCGAATGCGAACTCGTCCATGTTGCACTTGCCCAGCGGAACGACGCCCGCTGCGATGAGGCGCGCCACGGCGGTGCAATCGTAGGGGCTCTCGAACCCGGCAAGGATCCGACTCGAGCACGTGGTGCGCGTCCCCACGAGGTTCATGTTGTCCTTGAACGCCGCCGGGACTCCCGCGAGCGGGGGAAGCTCGGTCCCGTCAGCGACAAGCACATCGATCCTCGCAGCGGCGGCGAGAGCCAGCTCGGGCGTGACCTGATTGAACGCGTGAACCATCGGCTCGACCTCGGAGATGCGAGAAAGCATCGCAGTGGTCACTTCGACCGCGGAGATGTCCTTGTCGGCGATCGCGTCTCGGATCTGGGTCGCCGTGGCCGAGGGCAGGTGCAGGTCGCTCACGCCTCGTCACCGCCCACGATCTGAGGGATGACGAAGGCGCCACGCTCGGCCTGGGGGGCATTCATGACGGCGACATCCTGCGAGAAGGAGGGCGTGACGACATCCGGCCGGGTCACGTTGACGACCTTGATCGCGTGGGCCATGGGCGCGACCTCGCTCAGGTCAAGCCGCTGGATCTCGTCGATGTGGCTGAGGATCGAGTTGAGGTCGGCTCGCATCACCTCGATCTCGTCATCGGTCAGTGCGAGGCGTGCGAGTTTGGCGACGTGTCGAACCTCGTGCTCCGAGAGGGACATGCTTGAGTCCTTTCGTGCTGAGCAGGCCGCGTCGTCGGGGCGGACGCAGCTGGGAAGTGCGCAGAACGGACGGGCACCATGATACCCGAGGGCGCCCACCGGTCGCTGTCATCGCAGCCGGGACTGCGGCTGGCGATACGCGCTGGTAGACGCGAACCGTCTTTCAGCGGGCGACGAAGAAGCCGGCGGCGACGGCAGCCGCGTTGTAGAGCACGTGCAGCAGGATCGCCGGCATCAGTGACCGCCTCGTCCATGCCAGCCAACCAACCGCGATCCCCAGGACCAGTGTCGGGGCGAAGAGCCACACGCTGAAGTGGTAGGCGGCGTAGATCACGGATGATACGGCGATGGCCGGCCACATCCCCCAGTGAGCGCCGAGCACCGGCATGACAACGCCTCGAAACGCAAGCTCCTCGACGAACGGAGCCACCAAGGCGACGAGTGCGACGGAGAGCACCAAGCCGGCCCCCCCGCTGCCGAACACCTCGGACAGGTCGCTGGAGAGCCGTGCCGGCTGGGTGAGACCCGCCGCCTGCATCACGAGTCCGTACGCGATAGCGAAGGTCTCGGTTCCCACGAAGAGCAGGAGCACCAGTCCCAGCGACCCTGCCGTCGAAGACGCCTCGGCTCCCGAGGCTCCCCCCGCTCGAGGCGCGGTGGCTGTCGCCTCCGAGACCGAACGCAGCCCAGAGCGTAGCCCCGTGCCGAGCCGCCAGCCACGCGAAGACCGCGAGCTGCAGGCTGTAGTACACCGCAAGAACCGAGGCGCGGACGATGGTCCGGCCGGTCGACGGCATGAGCCCGACCGAATGAAGGCCGAGAACCGCGTCTTTGGCGAGCACCGTCAGCAGCAGCACGCCGAGAACGAGCAGCAGATCCGCAACGCCCCACACGACCGAGCCGGGCACGAACGGAGCATCACCGGCACCACCGGATGAGGCGGTTCGCCGCGCGGGCCGCCCCTGCACGGCGCCCCGACGGTTCGCCGAGGAATCTGCGACTCCTTCTGACGCCGCCCTTCCCCCGGTACCGCGCCATCCGATCGCGGCCGGCTTGCCGGCGTACTCCACTGACGTGCTGCGGGTCTTGGCGGCCTTCTCGGCGGACTTGCGAAGGGCCTTGGCCTCGGCCCGCGACCCGACCACGATGCCACCGGTACTGCCGACCGTCACTCCCGCAGCCGCGCCGCGCCCGCTCGCGCCTGTACGCTGGATCGCCTGGCGCGAGCACGCCTCCACGCAGGCGAAGCACTGCGTGCACTTGTTCCAGTCGACCCCGATGTATGACGGACCGACCCTGAGCGCATCCTCAGGACAGGCGGGCACGCAGCGCCCGCAGTGGTCGCATCGGTCTGGGTGCAATGAGAGGTGTATTCCGGTACCGCTCACCAGACCCCCGAGCCCTTCGAGGCGAACAGGGCGAGCACCCCGAGTGCGTTGTAGGCGGAGTGGGCGACGATGGCCACCCGGAGGGAACGCGACTTGATGAACAGGAGCCCGAAGAGCGCTCCCGCCACGAGCAGCGGCACTAACCCGCCCAAGCTCACGTGCACCGCAGAGAAGACGAGGGTCGATACCGCAAGCCCGGCGACCGCACCCCATCGGTCACTCAGGGCCGAAAGCAGGACGCCCCGGTAGATGACCTCCTCGACGAACGGAGCCACGACAACCAGAAGGAGCAACGTGAATCCGATGCCCACCGGGCCGCCCGGCAGCAGTCGAAAGACCGCTACATCCTCACGCGGTAGCCTCACTCCGAGCGCGGTCAGAGCCGCAGCGAAGGCCGCGGAGAACAGCCAGCCGACGGCCGCGGCCCCCAGGGCGGCCGCATACCAGCGCAGGCCGGCGGCTCGCCTCAGACCGACGGCGTCCGCGAAAGCCACGCCTCGTGCCGTCGCCGCTCCCCACACGATCGCGAGCAGCGCGGCATACAGCAGAAGGAACACCCCGCCCGACACCGCGGTCACGAACACGGAATCCCAGCCGGTCCCACGTACTCCGGCAACCAGCGCCCCTGCCAACAGCGCCCCCACGAAGGCCACGATCACGAGGCCGAGAGCCGAGTCGATGCTCCATGGTGCCTCGACCAGCCCGCCATCGGCCGCGTCGGGGCTACCGGATGCCCCCTCGGCCCGTGGCGCGGAGTCGCGGCCCGGATCGGTCATGCCGAACCCGCGCCGGAGGGAGGCCTGCCCGAGTCGAGCACCGCCGTGAGGTCTCCCTCGCTCAACACCGGCACGCCGAGTTCGAGCGCCTTGTCGTACTTGCTGCCCGCGTCCTCGCCGGCGACCACGAACGACGTCTTGCGGCTCACACTCGAAGTGACCTTCGCACCCAGTGACTTGAGCGCCGATGCCGCCTCGTCGCGCGTGAACCTCGAAAGCGCACCCGTGAGCACGAAGGTCAGCCCCGCCAGAGGCTCGGGGCGCTCGACCCCGGCATCAGCGGTCTCGAGCACGACTCCCCCGTCGCGCAGTCGCGCGATGACGCTGCGGTTGACGGGGTTCGCGAAGAAGGCTCGGATGCTCGCGGCGATCTTGGGCCCGACGCCGTCAACGACGGCCAGGGGGTCAGCAGCCAACGCGGCGGCGGCTGAGACGCCTTCGCCCGCGGTCGGCGGCTCCTGCCCGGCCGCTTCCTCGATCGCCTCGATGCTGCCGAACGCGCTCGCCAGCGACTCCCCGACCGTTGCCCCGACGTGTCGGATTCCCAGGCCGAACAAGAGCCTCGACAGCGGCCGGTGCCTCGAGCCGTCGACGGCCGCCATGAGCTTCTCCGCCACCGTGCCGCCGAGAACCACCGCCGAGCCGTCCTGACGGAGCCGTCCCATCTCGAGCCCCGCGAGCTGCTCGAAGGACAATGCGTAGTAGTCCGCGATGTCGCCGAGAAGCCCCGACTCGATGAGACGAGACACGATCTCCGAGCCCATGCCGTCGATGTCAGCGGCGCCGCGACTCGCCCAGTGCACGAGCCGCTCGAGCCGCTGTGCGGGGCAGGCGACGTTCGTGCAGCGCACCGCGACCTCGCCGGCCTCACGCCAGACCGGACCGCCGCAACTCGGACAGGCGGCGGGCATGGCCCACGGCTGGGCGTCCACCGGCCGCATTCCGAGCACCGGGCCGACGACCTCGGGGATCACATCGCCGGCCTTGCGCACGATGATCGTGTCGCCGACCCGCACATCCTTGCGTCGCACCTCGTCCTCGTTGTGCAGGGTGGCACGGGCGATGGTCGACCCGGCCACGGTGACCGGAGCGAACTCCGCAAGGGGCGTGAGAACCCCGGTGCGGCCCACCTGGACGCGTATCTCCTCGAGAACGGTTGTCTTCTCCTCAGGCGGGAACTTGTACGCGATCGCCCACCGAGGAGCCTTGCTCGTGTAGCCCAGTTCTTCCTGGAGTGCGACCGAGTCCACTTTCACGACCACGCCGTCGATCTCGTAGGGCAGATCGTCCCGACGACCCAGGGCCCGCCTGCAGAAGGCGCGGACAGCCTCGTCGTCGTCGCACACCTCGACGTCCGGGTTCACGCGGAACCCCGCCTCGCGTAGCCACGCCAGTACCTCACTCTGGCGCGAGATGCCCAGATCGCGTTCCGCGGCCACGGCATACACGAACGTCGCCAGATCGCGCGAAGCCGTGACCGAAGGGTCCTTCTGGCGCACGGAGCCCGCTGCGGCGTTGCGGGGGTTCGCGAACGGCGCGGCCCCCGACCGCTCCTGGTCGGAGTTGAGCCGGGCGAAGGCGAGCTTCGGCAGGTACACCTCGCCGCGCACCTCCAGATCCCGGGAGCGCGCTCGGGCCGAAGCCCCGTCGCGCAAGCGCAGCGGGACGTCTCTCACCGTTCGCATGTTGACCGTGACGTCTTCGCCGACCCGCCCGTCACCGCGGGTCGCCGCCCTGAGCAGAGCGCCGTCGCGGTAGGTGAGCGCGAACGACGAACCGTCGATCTTGAGCTCGCAGACATAGGCGCAGGGCCGATCGCCCAACACCTCGCGCACCCTCACGAGCCAGGCATCCAGTTCGTCGAAGTCCATGGCGTTGTCGAGCGAGTACATGCGACTCGCGTGCTGGACCTGCGTGAACTGAGCACTCGGCAAGACACCGACCCGCTGCGTCGGGGAGTCCGGGGTCACCAGGTCCGGAAAGGCGCCCTCGAGCGTCTGAAGTTCGCGAACAAGTGAGTCGTACGCGGCATCGGATACCTTGGGCGCATCGAGCGCGTAGTACTGATAGGCATGGCGCTCGATCTCCTCGCGGAGCTTCGGGATGCGCCTCTCGGCTTCCTCGCGACTCAGGGACATGCGGCTACTCGTCCTCGCCGCGCAGCTTCTGAACGTGGACCGGGCCGACCTCGTAGATCACGACTTCAGGAACGAACCGCTGCGGCCGCTCGGCTTCGTAGATCCAGGCGTCGCCGAGCGTGACCTTGAAGAAGGTACCGCCGGGAGCAGCAACGGGATCCACGTCGACCGAGTTGCACAGGTATGCACGCAGCTCCGTCTCAACGTAGAAGCCGAAGACCCGGATCGCATCTCGGTACTCCGTGTAGAGGGCAAGCCGCTTCTCGGCCTCGTAGATGTCCAGCTCGTCGATGCTGTCCATGAGCTGTCTCCCTTTCCCGGACCGTCGGAGGGTTGAAGCGATCCGCAGGCGGGTCGCGATGGTGTCGGCTCCATTCTATCCTGCAACCGGACAACCACACGCAGAATCGGTCCGGGAAAGCGCCGAGGCGCCCATTCAGTGACGAATGGACGCCTCGGACAAACATGAAGAAGACAAACCGAACGCAAGCGTTCGCCGACCCCCTAAGGACAATGTATACCCGCTGCTCCGGCGAGTAAACCCTCTAAACACACGAATCGTGGGGATTACTGCAGTGCCGCAGCGATCTCATCCGTAAGCTCCATCGTGTGGTACACGTTCTGGATATCGTCCAGCTCCTCGAGCTTGTCCACGAGGCGCATGACCTTCTTGGCGTCTTCAACCGACACCGTTGTGGCGTTGGTGGGCTCCATCACGAGCTCGGCGCCTTTCACGCTGACGCCCGCGGCCTCGAGCGCCGCGTTGACCGCCATGAGGTCGCCCGGGTTCGTGTAGACGACCCACTCCCCATCGCCCTTCTCGAGATCCTCCCCGCCGGCGTCGGCGACCAGAAGCATCAACTCGTCTTCGTCACCGGCTCCCGCCTCGTCGACGACGATCTGCCCCTGGCGCGCGAACATGAACGCGACCGAACCGGTGGAACCGAGATTGCCGCCGGCACGGGTGAAGGCGGCGCGGACATCAGCCGCGGTGCGGTTCCGGTTGTCGGTGAGCGCCTCGACATAGAGTGCGATCCCGGCGGGGCCGTAGCCCTCGTAGATGACCTCGTCGTAGGTGGCCGCGTCGGCACCGGCCGCGAAGGCCTTGGCGATCGCGTTGTCGATCTTGTCCTTGGGCAGTGAGTAGCTCTTGGCCTTTGCGATCGCCGCCGCCAGAGAGGCGTTGTTCTCGGGGTTGGGGTCACCGCCCGTCTTGGCCGCAACGGTGATGATGCGGGTCAGCTTCGAGAAGAGCGCCGAGCGCTTCGCGTCTACCGCACCCTTGCGGTGCTTGGTCGTTGCCCACTTGGAGTGTCCGGACATCTCGATCCTCTCAGGCGTGCCGATGAGGCGTGCGACGCACATTCTACCCGCGCGAAGAACGGTCGTCGCTATCCCCCGACGACGGTCTCCACGAAATAGCGGTGGACGCGGGGATCACCGGTCAGTTCAGGATGGAACGTCGTTGCCAGCAACCGCCCCTGACGAGCGGCCGCTATGTGGCCCTCGTGTCGGGCGAGGACCTCCACACCGTCTGCCACGCTCTCGATCCATGGAGCGCGGATGAACACGCCCCGGTAGGGCTCACCCACGTGAGCGAAGTCCAGATCCGCCTCGAAGCTGTCAACCTGCCGGCCGTACGCGTTGCGGCGCACCTCGATGTCCATCAGCCCGAGGCCACGCTGTCCTTCGATACCCTCAGAGACCCGCTTGGCGATCAGGATCGCGCCCGCGCACGTGCCCCAGACGGCCATTCCGGAGGCGAACCGCTCGGCGATCGGCTCGTAGAAGCCATAACTCTCCATGAGTTTGGAGATGGCTGTCGACTCCCCACCGGGGATGATCAGCCCGACGCACTCGTCGAGCTGCGAGGGCAGTCGGACGGCGATGGCGCGCACGTCGAGCGCCTCGAGCGCGTAGACGTGCTCGCGAAACGCGCCCTGCAGAGCGAGTACTCCGACGCGCACGCTACCAACCCCGCGGGGCCATGAGCTCGTTCTCGGGGATGTCGGAGATGTTGATGCCGACCATCGCCTCGCCCAGGTCGCGCGAGACCTTGGCGATGATCTCGGCGTCCTCGTAGTGAGTGGTCGCTTCGACGATGGCCTTCGCACGCTTGGAGGGGTCGCCGCTCTTGAAGATGCCGCTGCCGACGAAGACGCCGTCGCAGCCCAGCTGCATCATCAGCGCGGCGTCCGCCGGTGTGGCGATCCCGCCGGCCGAGAAGTTGACGACCGGGAGCTTGCCGTTGTCATGCACCCACTTCACCAGTTCGAAGGGTGCCTCGAGCTGCTTGGCGGCGTCGAAGAGCTGCTCCTCGCGAAGCCCGACGACCCACCCGATCTCGGTGGTCACCGCGCGCATGTGGCGGACCGCCTCGACGACGTTCCCTGTTCCGGGCTCACCCTTGGTGCGCACCATCGCCGCGCCTTCGCCGATGCGCCTCAGCGCCTCGCCGAGATTGCGGCATCCGCATACGAACGGCACGGTGAAGTCCCACTTGTTGATGTGGTACTCCTCGTCGGCCGGAGTCAGCACTTCAGACTCGTCGAGGTAGTCGACGCCCAGCGACTGGAGTACCTGCGCCTCGACGAAGTGACCGATGCGGCACTTGGCCATGACCGGAATGGTCACGGCGTCCACGATTCCGAGCACCATGGTCGGATCGGACATCCGCGAGACGCCGCCCTGAGCCCGGATGTCGGCGGGGACGCGCTCGAGCGCCATGACCGCCACTGCGCCCGCATCCTCGGCGATCTTGGCGTGCTCGGCGTTCACGACGTCCATGATGACGCCGCCCTTGAGCATCTCGGCGAGCCCGGTCTTGACCCGGAGCGTGCCGGTCTCCTTCTGCGTATCAGCCACGTGCGACTACTCCTTCCGGTACCCGCAGCCGCCATCGGCCGCGCGCACCGCATCAGCGGGGTGTGCGTAGAGGTGAGATTGTACCCATCCCCGATTGGCCCGTACAACCAGCGCGTTGGTGCGGAATGACCGCGGCGGGCGCGGGTCCGCATGCGGGCGCCGACCGCTCCGTGCCCAGTCTACTTCATGGTGATGTTCACGTTGAGCGGTATGACCTGGAACCATGTGTTGCCGGGCGCCAGCTTGATCGGAGTGCCGTCGGCTGCGGTGAATCGTGGTGGCGCCGTGTTGTCCGAGGTCCAGGTCCCGTCGACACGCTGGCCGTTGCGGAAGACCGAGGCCCGGCCGCTGCCACCGAGGTCGATGTCGTACGTCGTGCTCCCCAACTTATCGCGGCTGGCCGCGATGTACCTCGCCCACAGAACGACTACGTTGTCGGCAGCGATCTGCTTGTTGGTCGCGTCGTCGATGTGCTTCTTGCCGTCATTGACGCGGTAGTAGCGTTTCGCAGCGTCCTTGTACGTCCACGTGACCTTGTTGGCATATGAGAACGGAATCGTGACACTCGTGATCGGGGTCGCGGCCGAACGTAGCCGCGGGGAGAACTGAAGTCGCGGCACGTCATCGGTCACAGCCATCTTCCGCTTCGCCGCCTCGGCGTAGGCCTTCCTCGTGTTCAGGTAGAGGTTATGGGGCGCGCTGCGCGAACTCGAGCGAGAGTACGGCGCCGACACCCCTGCGTCCTGCGAGAGGTTCGGCAGCTTGGCGCGCTTCACGGCGCTGTTGACCTGGTAGCTCGCCCCTGAGAACACGAACAGCGCGTGGTACTGCGGCACGATCCAGAGATCCGACAGCCGAGCGCTGCGTACCGGACCCACGGTCTTGGGCACGTCGCTCTGGAAGATGGCGTTGAAGCGCGTGATACCCCCCTCGGCAACCGACTCGTACACGACGTCGGCAGCGTTCAGGCCGGTTTGGGGACGGGCGGCGGGTGAGTTCTCGATCTTGACCGAGAGCGGCCGCCGGGTGATCGCCTCAGCATCGGGAGCGACGAGCCCGCTGAGCGGCCAGATCACCGGCTGTGGCGGCCGAGGCACGACCCGCTCGCTGTCGGCGATGGGCCATGCCGAGGTGACCTCGACGGGCCGTTTCGGCAGACACCCCGTCAACAACAGCGTGACGGCGAAGGCCACCACTGCGGCTGCTGCAAGCGTGCGGACACGGGCCATGAAGCGCAATCCCTCCGTCGGAGTCTGCACGAAGTCTAGTGAGCCGCCCTGCAGGGGTCAAACTGCTGGCGGGTGTCGCAGCGGGCGACAGTTGCCCTGTGCCGCCACCGTGAGTAGCATGACGGTGACGGGAGGTCGACAAAGCGTGCCCTGCTACCTGCTGCACATGGTCGAGATGCCTGAGGCGCGCCCCTACGACGATCCCGAACTCAAGGATCTCGTCGGCGAGTTCCCTCGGCTGTTCTGCGCCTACTGCACACCGCCTCGAGAACTCAGGCCCGGCGAGAGCGTGCGATGCCTCGAGAACGACGCGCCGTGCTGGAAGGCCGAAGGGCACATCTGCGACTGACCGGCCCGGGGCGACGACGCGGACTAGGGCCGACCCTTCTCGGGGAGATCCCGCCACAGGGACCAGGCCACCAAAGCGATCCCGCCGACGATCAACGGTGCGCTGAGTGCCTGTCCCATGGTCATCCCGCCGGGAAGGAAGCCGATCTGCGCATCGGGCTCGCGCAGGAACTCCACGGAGATCCTGAAGACGCCGTAGAGGGAGCAGCAGTACGCCGAAGAGCACTCCTCGGGGAAACGGGTCGCGCCGAGCCGCCAGTACGATCATCACCACGAAGACCAGTGCCCCCTCCAGCACAGCCTCGTAGAGCTGCGAGGGATGGCGCGGCGCCGGACCGGCTCCCGGGAACACGACTCCCCAGGGGACCGTGGTCACCCGGCCCCAGAGTTCCTGGTTCACGAAGTTGGCCAGGCGCCCGAAGAACAGCCCGATCGGAGCACCGACGGAGCCCAGGTCGCACAGCGTCAGCCAGGGTATGCGCATCGTCGCCGAGACGACCGCTGCAGCGAGCAGGATACCGGCGAGCCCGCCGTGAAACGACATCCCGCCGTCCCACAGCGCGAAGATCTGGGCGGGGCGGCTCCAGTAGTAGCCGTCGCCGTAGAAGAGCACGTAGCCCAGTCGCCCGCCGACCACCACCCCCACGACCGCAGCCAGAATGATGGTGATCAGGTCATCGTCGCTGATGTTGATCTTCCAGCGCGCGATCAGCCACCTCATCACCAGACCCGCGCCCAGGAAGCCCAACAGGTAGGCGATGCCGTACCAGCGAACAGCGAGCGGCCCGACCTGAAACGCGATCGGGTCGATGGCCGGGAACGCGATGGCCGCCAACCTCACGCAGTCTCCTCCTGGTCGGGCCGCTGTGACGTTGTGTCGATCAGAACTGCACGGTGGGAGCGGTGTCCGCGGCCGGCTCGGCCTCGAAGTACACGCGAGCCGCGAAGCCGAACATCCCGGCGAGCATGTTGGCCGGGAACGACTGGATGCCCGTGTTGAAGCTCATCACCGAGTCGTTGTAGAACTGCCGCGAGTACGCGATCTTGTTCTCCGTGTCGGTCAGCTGGGCCTGGAGGTCGAGGAAGTTCTGATTCGCCTTCAGGTCCGGATACGCCTCTGCCACGGCGAAGAGCGACTTCAGCGCACCCGACAGCATGTTCTCCGCCTGCGCCTGCTGCTCGACGCCCTGGGCGTTGATCGCCGCGGAGCGCGCCTGGGTCACTCGCTCGAACACGCCCGACTCGTGGGCCGCATAGCCCTTCACCGTGTTGACCAGGTTCGGAATCAGGTCGTAGCGGCGCTTGAGCTGGACTTCGATCTGAGCCCACGCGTTGTCGACGCGGTTGCGGAGCACGATGAGACGGTTGTACATGGCGACCAACGCAAGACCGATCACGACGACGATCAGGCCGAGTCCGAAACAGAGCCAGAGTGCTGTAGGCATGGGCATCCTCTCCTCCCCCGCAGGCGCTTACGCCGTAGGCGGGGACTCGCCGAGCAGACCGCTCGTAGGGAATCCTAGCAGAAGAGGGAATCGCAGACGCACGGGAACCAATCGCCCGGATGCCGAGGGCCGATGTCAGCGAGCGGCGTCGATCTCGTGCAGCGCGTCCTCGACGCACTCGACATGCGCCAGCTGCCTGCGGAAGTACTCGCAGTAGGATTCAGCGACATCGTCGTCGACCGCGGAGACAGGCGAGTGAGCGGCGACGCCCCTGTCCGGGTCGGTTCCAAGGATTCCCGCGAACGGGCCGTCGTTCGCGTCGCCTTCCTCAGAGAGCGCCTCGATCGCCGCAAGCAGGAAGCTGGGCACGACCGCAGTCACCGTGATCTCGGTCCCGCACTCCGGGCAGACGAAGGTGATATCGGCCCGCTCGGAATCTCTCAGCACCACGGTGCCGATGTCTTCGAGCGAGACTGTCATGGGTCCATCAATGGGGCAGGTTATCGAGAACTCCATCGCGACCGCCTCCTTGGAAGAGACCCTCGTCCGAGATTGTACCGCGCCTGGGGCGCTTTCATCATCCGCCATCAGTCTGAGAGCCTCGACGCAAGAACTGCGCCACGAGTGGTACTATGCGGCGCATGTCTCTGAGCCCGGACACCCCTGACCCCGCCGCGACCCCGGCCCCGGGCAGCGCCCGCTCCGGATTCTGGCGGGGAATGGAACTCGGATCCCCCATCTTCCTCGGCTACGTCCCTGTGGGGATGGCCTTCGGCGTCCTCGCGCGCACCGTGGGCTTCTCAACGCTTGAGGCGGTGGTCTGCTCGGCCACGGCGCTTGCAGGTGCCGGCCAGTTCATCGCTCTCGCGGTGCTGGCAAGCGGTGCGGGGGTCGCTGCGGTGCTGGTGGCGACGACGATCGTCAATCTGCGTTACGTGCTGTTCGCGGCCACCCTCTCACCCTACCTGCACGGGGTCTCGCTGCCCGAACAGTCGGGAATCGCTTTCACGCTCACGGACGAGACCTTCGCCGTCAACATCGCCGAACACCGGCTTGGCCTCTCTTCGCCCGCTTCGATGCTCGGAGTGGGGTTCATCGCCTGGCTCGGCTGGGTTCTCGGTACCTTTGCGGGTGCCTGGGGGGCCGACAGGATCGGAGACCCGTCTCGCTTCGGCGTCGGTTTCGCCATGCCGGCGATGTTCGTCGCGCTGTTCATCGCGCTCGCCGAGGACTGGCGTCATGTGGTGACCGGAATCTTCGCCGGCAGCCTGGTCCTGCTCTTGCCGGTCCTGTCGTCGGCCGGGTTGCCGATCGCCTCCAGCTGGTTCCTCGTGATCGCGTCCATGGCATCGGCGACGGTGGCTGCGGTGGTGTGGCGTGACGAGTAGCGTGTCGCAGGCCACCATCTGGGGCGTCATCATCGGCATGGCGCTGCTGAACTACGCCGTGAGGTTCCCGCCCATCGCGATCGTTTCGCGCATGGACCTGCCTCGGCCCGTGATGCGTTGGCTCTCCTTCGTTCCGATCGCGGTCATGGGGGCGCTGGTCGCGGGCGAGGTCCTGCGGCCGGCCGGCGTGTGGAGGAACCCTCTCACGAGCCCGTGGCTCCTCGCCGCTTTGATCACCGGCGTCGTCTTCAAGGTGACCCGGAGCTTCCTCGGGGCGACCGTCGCAGGTATGGCGTCGTTCGTCATTCTGCAGCGCATCATGCCGCTGATCCTCGGCTAGAGTCCGCCTTCCCGCCCGCGCCATCGTGCGCTAGACTTGCCAGCACCTCGGGCCGCGTGTAGCCGTGTCCGAGCGCCCGCCGCCGGTCCCAAGGAGAACCCTCTCATGGCTCGCGTCCGACCCTTCGCCGCGTATCGCTACGTTCGGCCGGAACGCGACATCTCGGCGGTGACCGCCCCTCCCTACGACGTCATCTCGCCCGAGCAGCGCGAGGTGCTTCTCGCAACCGACGAGCACAACGTCGTCGCGCTCGAGCTGCCTGAGGGCCCACTTGACCCTGCAGCGGAGCACAACCGGTACGAGACGGGGGCAGCCACATGGGACGATTGGCGCGCCCGCGGCGTGCTCGCTCAGGACGCCGAGCCTGCGATCTACGTCCTCGAGCAGCGCTTCGAGCACGCGGGGCATCCGGTGCGGCGCCGCGCGTTCGTCGCCGAGGTCGGCCTGGAGCCGTTCGACGCCGGGATCGTGCTCCCTCACGAGCGCACGCTCCCCAAGGCGCTCGGCGACCGGTTCGAACTCATCAAGGCCACCGGGGCGAACCTGAGCCAGGTCTTCGGCCTGTTCGACGATGCGTCCGGCGTGACCGATGAGCTCTTCGATCGCGCGACGGCCGCCGAGCCGGTCTCAACCGCCGTAGACGCCGACGGGGTCCAGAGCATCCTGTGGGCGGTCACCGACCCGGACTTCTCGGCCGCGGTGGGGCACGCTCTCGCCGACAAGCAGGTATTCATCGCCGACGGGCACCATCGCTACACCACGGCGCTCGGCTACCGCGACTTCCGCCGCGAGCAGGCGGCTGCCGCGGGCGAATCCCCGTCGGATCCGGCGTACGACTTCGTGATGATGGCGCTCGTGAACATGGAGGACCCCGAGCTGCTGGTGATGCCGACCCACCGCGCGGCGGACGCTCCGAGGCGGCTTCGATGCGGAGGCGTTCTGGAACGCCCTGACCGAGAACTTCACCATCGAGGACGTGGCGCCCGAGCGACTCGTCGGAGCACTCGAGGGGTCCGACCGGCCGGTGTTCCTCGTCAAGGTCCGAGGCGAGGAGGACCTGCGCCTCGTCCGGGTGCGAGACGACGTCGATCTGGACGACGCGATCACGGCCCCCCGATCCTCCGCATGGAAGCACCTCGACGTCGCGGTGCTCCAGGAGCTCGTCCTCGAGCCACTGCTCGACATCCACCCGGATCGCCCGGAGACCCTCGACCGTCTCTCGTTCATCAAGGACAGGCAGGCAGCGCTCGCGGCCGCCGCGCAACACGACGTGGTCTTCATCCTGCGGCCGACGAGCATGGCGCAACTCCGCCAAGTCGCCGTGGCGGGCGAGACCATGCCGCAGAAGAGCACCTACTTCTTCCCCAAGCTGCTCTCCGGCCTGGTGCTCCGCAGCGCCGAGTAGCGCGCGCCCACGCCCACGACCTGGCGCTCCACCAGCCTGCGGACACACCTCGGCGAGCCGGCAGCCGTCGCACAGTGGCGCCTTCGGACGGCACGTCTCCCTGCCTATGAGCCACGCGGGCAGGTCGAGCGTGCCCGGGGCCTCAGGGCACCAAGCGACCGCTGCGGCCTCGATAGCCTCAGGCGTGTCCTCCTCGACGAGACCGCTCCGCAAGAAGACCCGGCGTACCTGCACGTCGTACGCGACTTGCCCGCATTCCCGCCCCGCGAGCTCGATGCCGAAATGCCGGACGAGTATCTCGGCGGCCATGACCGACTTCTTGCGCCCGATGCCGTCGAACGCCGACAGGCGCTCGGTCACCTCCAGCACGTGCGATCCCGGCGCCCATATCTCGCGCCGCACTACCCTCGTAATCGCGAATCAGTCGCTGCGCCGCCGAGCAGACCCAGCGGGGCAGGGTCTCCTTGAAGCGGTGGAGCATCGGCGGAGCCTGGAAGGCGCGGCGCACGGACTCCGGGTTCTCGGCGAGGAAGGAGAGCTCGAGGGTCCCGAGACGTGCGCCCAGATCATAGGGTCCGGACCACGCGCGCTCGGCAGGAATGCCCTGCGTGAACAGCACGCCGAGCAAGAACGCGTTCGGCGAGCTCTCGAGGAGCGCGTCGACTTCCGGGCGCCCCGAGAAGGAGCCCCCGACCTGCGCCGCCCCAGCCTCCTCGAGTTCACGACCGTAGGACAGCAGCTCGGCTGCGACGCGACTCGATCTCAACCGCTAGTACCTGAGCGAGGAGTTCTTGATCTTGTGGATGAGCTGCTCGCGCTCCTCCGGGGTGTACGCGTCCTCGAGCGCGTCGTACGCCGAAACCTGACCGTTGAGGATCAGGCCACGGGCGACGCGGTGCGAGGCCCACAGAAAGCAGGTCACCGCAGCTGCCGCGAACACGGTCCTGACAAGATCGAAGATGGTCTCTGGTTCGTAGAAGTAGTCGCGCATCATGCCTCCTGAAAGACGGTCGGGCGGCACGAGCGCCGCCACACCTGAGTTTCTTCCCCCTGGGACGACATCCGAACGCCCGATCCGACAGCGCTCACCCCACCGGCATGCGAGGCCCATTGCGGAGGAAGAACGCACAGTAGGTGCAGCCATCCTTGATCGTCTGGGAGCGGTCGACGTTCGGATCAAAGATGAGGGCCGGATCGATCGTCAGTTCGTAGGTGGGCCTGTCACACGCGGCGAAGGCGCACTTGGTGGGGCAGTTGTCGAAGTACTCGACGGCGTGCGGGCATTCGCCCTGCATCTGTTCGTCGCAGCCACGCTGCTCCCAGCACTTCGCCATGTGGTCCTCCATCGAGTCGAGTGAGCTCGGTTCCTGTCGTGGAGCCCGAAGCCCGCATGATACCAGTTGGGTCGTGACCGAGGTTACGGCAAGCTTCGTGCCGTTGATGCGGTAGACTGTCCCACGATGTCTGAACCCCAACACCCCGATCGCTACGACACGGTAGTCGCAGGCTCCGGCCCCGCCGGAGTGATGGCTGCCTTGCATGCCGCCGCACGCGGCTCCGTGCTGCTCGTCGATGCGGCGAAGCTGCCCCGCAACAAGAGTTGCGGCGGCATGCTCAACGAGTACTCCCAGGAGTTCCTCTCGCACTTCGGCGAGATTCCCGCCGAGATGATCCTCGATCCGCAGTGGGTCAACTTCCGCTATCACGACTGGGACCGCCGCATCCTCAAGCCGACGACACTGCGCTTCTTGAACGTCGACCGTCGCGCGTTCGACGACTGGCTGGTCGCCCTCCTGCCCGAGAACGTCACCGTCCGCGGTTCGACGGCCGTGGCCGGGTTCGAACAGGACGCCGACGAGGTACGCGTCACACTGCGCCACGAAGACATCGATCGAACGGTCCGCTGCGCGAACCTTATCGGCGCCGACGGACCTCGGTCGTCGGTGAGACGGCGGCTCGGAGCAGGCAGCGTTGCGACCTACGTGACGCTTCAGGACTTCTGCCGCATCGAGGGTCCCATCGAGCCGTTCTTCGACTGCATCTACATGCGAGACATCGGCGATGAGTTCGGCTATGCCTACGTCGTCCCCAAGGGTGACGTGGCCATCGTCGGTTCGGTCTTCTACCCCAAGACCAAGCGGCCGCACGTGAAGCACGATCAGGTACTGGAGCGGCTGCGGCAGGCCCTACCGCTGGGTGACTCGGTGAAGCGGGAGGCCTGGGTTGCCCTTTCGGTCCGTCACAACTCGGACATCGTCCTGGGCGAAGGAAGGGTGCTCCTCGCCGGCGAGGCCGGTGGATTCATGTCGCCGAGCTCGGGCGAGGGTATCTCCTACGCGCTCAACACCGGTCAGCTGGCCGGAAGCGCCGTGGCCGAGGGCGGACCGGCGGGAGCTCTGGATGCGTACCGCGAGGCGACCGCTGACATCCGTGCCAACGTCGCCCGCAAGCTTCGATGGCTGCCGTTCATGGAGTCGCGTGCAGGAAAGTACCTTGCAGGCTTCGTGCCCACGTCGATCGTCAGCAGGATCACCGAAGGCCTCTAGCTACTCGTCGCCCCCGGAACCCAGGAACATCTTGCTCGACGTCGCCTCGTGCTGCCCCTGATAGCGGCTTCCCAGCCCGGGATGGCCGTACGGCCTATCCACCGAGGTCGTCATCTGGGAGAAGGAGACCTGGCCGATCGCCATGCCCGGCGTGAGCAGGATCGGAAGATTGGCGACGTTGGAGAGCTCGAGCGTCAGCCGTCCGTCCCAGCCCGGATCGACATAGCCGGCCGTCGAGTGGATGAGCAGTCCGAGGCGACCGAGCGAACTCTTGCCCTCGAGCCTCCCGACGATGTCCTCGGGCAACCCGATACGCTCGATCGTGGTGCCCAATGCGAACTCCCCCGGATGCAGCACGAAGGGCTCCTCGGGCGATGCCGAGACCCGCTCCATGAGCCCCGGCTGTTCGCGACCGGGATCGATGTAGGGGTAGCGCGAGTTCCGAAACACCTGGAAATCGTCGCCCAGGTGCAGATCGATGCTCGACGGCTGGATATCGTTCGGGTCACACGGCTCCACGATGATGCGCCCTGCGGCCATCTCCGACTTGATCGTCCGGTCCGATAGAACCATTCGCCTACCCTCACTGCTTCTACGAACGCGGTCCGCCCCCGGCTTTCAGGAGCGGACCGCGCGCTTCACCGTATGTGTACGGCCTTCACCGTGCAGGGACTACGCGCACTTGCTGTATCCGCATGAGCGACATACTGCGCATCCGCTCTCGTGTTCAAGCGATCCGCCGCATTCCGGACAGGCGCCCGAGAGATTGTCCAGCGCGTCCACATGTTTGCTGACGCCTCTCGTGGCCTCGCCTGTCTCGATGAACGCCACCGCGTGCTCCATGACGATGCCCACGGCGTCGGCACACGAGAGGACCTTGCCGCCCTCGGCCCAGCAGGGAGACGGGCACCTGATGCCCCGGAGGTGCTTGGTGATGGCCTCAGGGTCCACTCCGGCCCGCAGGGACACCGAGATCATCCTCGAGAGCGCCTCGGACTGCGACGCCGCGCACCCGCCGGACTTGCCCATCTGAGTGAACACCTCGCACATGCCGGCTTCGTCCCAGTTGACCGTGACGTAGAGGTTGCCGCAACCGGTCTGGATCTTCTCGGTACGGCCGACGGTGATGGATGGCCTCGGGCGCGGCTCGATCTCGCCGTGACGCGCGGGTGGCTCCTCGGTCGTGGTGCCGGCCTGACCGCTCTTGCCGGTGGTGAGCACCTGACCCTGCTTGCTCCCGTCGCGATAGATCGTGACGCCCTTGACGCCGAGATCGTAGGCGAGGTCGTAGACGCTGCGCACATCGTCCGCGGTCGCCTCGCTCGCGAAGTTGACGGTCTTGGATACCGCGTTGTCGGTGTACTTCTGGAATGCCGCCTGCATGCGGATATGCCAGCTGGGGGCGATGTCATGCGCCGTGACGAACGAGCGCTGCACGTCTGAAGGCACCTCGTCGATATCGGCCACAGACCCGTGGTCGGCGATCAGCTGCATGAGCTCTCGGCTGTAGAAGCCACGCTTGACGGCGATCTCTTCGAACAGCGGGTTGACCTCCACCAGGCGATCGTTGTCCATGACCGTGCGCACGTAGGAGACGGCGAACAGCGGCTCGACGCCGGACGAAGCGTTGGCGATGATCGAGAGCGTCCCGGTCGGAGCGATCGTGGTCACGGTCGCGTTGCGGATCGGAGCCCCCTCCGGAGTGTCATAGACGGAGCCCGGGAAGTTCGGAAACGCACCCCGCTCTTCCGCCAGCTTCCGAGAGGCCGACTTTGCCTCCGCGTCGATGAACCCCATGACCTTCTCGCCGAGTGCGACCCCTTCATCGCTGTCGTAGCCGAGGTTCATCTTGATGAGCATGTCGGCCCATCCCATGACCCCCAGTCCGATCTTGCGATTACCCCGTGCCAGCTCACCGATCTGCGGAAGCGGGTAGTCATTGACCTCGATCACGTCATCAAGGAACCGCACGCCCCGATGGACGACGTCCGCAAGGTGGTCCCAGTTGACGTCCGGTCCGTTCTCGGTGGGCCGCACGAACTTGGACAGATTGACCGAGCCGAGATTGCATGCCTCGTAGGGAAGCAGCGGCTGCTCGCCACACGGGTTGGTGGATTCGATCTCCCCCAGCTGCGGGGTGGGGTTATCCCGATTGATGCGGTCGATGAAGATGATCCCCGGGTCACCCGTTGCCCACGCCATGTCGATGATGAGATCCCAGACCTCTTGAGCATCAAGTTCGCCGGCTGGCTCTTTCGACCTGGGGTTGATGAGCTCATAGGACGTGCCTGCCTTGACGGACTCCATGAACTTCTCGGTAAGCGCGACTGAGATATTGAAGTTGGCGAAGTCGCCATCGGCCTTGCACTTGATGAAGTCGAGGATGTCCGGATGGTCGATTCTGAGCACGCCCATGTTGGCGCCGCGACGCGTTCCCCCCTGCTTCACCGCTTCGGTGGCCTGGTTGAACACGCGCATGAACGATACCGGGCCGCTGGAGACTCCCTGCGTCGAGCGCACCTGATCGCCGCCCGGACGCAGTCTCGAGAAGCTGAACCCGGTTCCGCCGCCCGACTTGTGGATGAGAGCTGTGTCCCTCACGGCGCCGAAGATGGATTCCATCGAGTCCTCGACCGGAAGGACGAAACACGCCGACAGTTGCTGGAGGTCACGTCCCGCGTTCATCAGAGTCGGCGAGTTCGGAAGGAACTCCAGTGAGGTCATGAGCTCGTAGAAATCGAGGGTCACTTCGGCCACGCGCGCGTCATCGGCGCCCCAAGCACGCTCCGCCTCGGCGATGTTGCTCGCGACACGCATGAGCATGTCAGACGGCTTCTCAAGCGCGTTGCCGTCGTCGTCCTTCTTCAGGTAGCGCTTCTCGAGCACCTTGAGCGCGTTCGGACACAAGATCTCATCGATCGCGCGTGAATAGCCAGTCAGGCCGGCAGCCTCCGCCATGGGTTCCCCTCTCGCTGTCGAGCATCAGATCACCCGCGCGCATTGGGCGCGGTCTGAAACACTACATCTTGCGGCTGGGCTATCGTAAGGCGGTACATCTTGTGCGTCAACGCGAAGATGACGAGCGGCTGGAGGGCTGCGCCGTACGGCAAGAATACCGTTCGGAGGGACATGCCGCCGCTCGGCGGAATGCCCTGGGGAAATCGCCTAAACAAGAAGCGCCGAATCAGGACTGTCGTCCCGACCCGGCGCCTGAATACCGCCCAGCTTGTATCTGGCTCTATACCGCTTCGACCCTCACGACCTCAGGAATCTGCTCCTTGAGGACCCGCTCGACGCCGTTCGCGAGGGTGAGCTGCGACATCGGACAGCCGCGGCAGGCGCCCTGTAGCTGGACCTGAACGACGCCCTCGTCTGTCACGTCGACCAAGGCCACGTCGCCTCCGTCGGCCTGCAACGCCGGCCTGATCTGATCCAGCACCGTCTGAACTCTTTCCTTGTCCACAGTGACCCTCCTCAAAGCGGGTGTTGTCTGTTTCAGGCGCCGCAGTCTGCGGCGCACCTGTCTGTCAGCGAGAACTGTACCACAATCCTTACATAACCAGTCAACTATAGCTTGCGCCACCCCGGATACGCAAAAGAGTCGTCGGATGTACTCAGCGGCGTCCTACTCTCCCACGGCCTACGCCGCAGTACCATCGGCGCTGGAGGGCTTAACTACCGGGTTCGGAATGGGACCGGGTGTACCCCCTCCGCAATAACCACTGAGCACATCCGACGACTCTCGTCGAACTGCGTATTCAATTGAGAACGCCAAACAGAGGCACATTTCTGCACCCTGAATGCTGCATAGCGCGATCACGTTTCGGAATGAGATCAAGACCTCGGCCTATTAGTACTGCTCGGCTGAACACATTGCTGTGCTTACACCTGCAGCCTATCAACCTCGTAGTCTACGAGGGGCCTTACCAGGTTAACCCTGTGAGAGACCTCATCTTAGGATGGGCTTCCCGCTTAGATGCTTTCAGCGGTTATCCCTGCCGAACGTAGCTAACCAGCGGTGCCGTTGGTCGACAACTGGTACACCAGAGGTTCGTCCGCTCCGGTCCTCTCGTACTAGGAGCAGCTTCCTTCAAGTCTCTTACGCCCACGGTGGATAGGGACCGAACTGTCTCACGACGTTCTAAACCCAGCTCGCGTACCGCTTTAAATGGCGAACAGCCATACCCTTGGGACCTACTACAGCCCCAGGATGCGATGAGCCGACATCGAGGTGCCAAACCCTCCCGTCGATGTGGACTCTTGGGGAGGATCAGCCTGTTATCCCCGGAGTACCTTTTATCCGTTGAGCGACGGCCATTCCACTCTGAGCCGCCGGATCACTAGAGCCTACTTTCGTATCTGCTCGACTTGTAGGTCTCGCAGTCAAGCCCGCTTATGCTCTTGCACTCTACGAACGATTGCCAACCGTTCTGAGCGGACCTTACGCGCGCCTCCGTTACATTTTAGGAGGCGACCGCCCCAGTCAAACTACCCACCAGACACGGTCCCCTGCCCGGATTCACGGCGCAGGGTTAGATCGTCAATCTGCCGAGGGTGGTATTCCAAGGGTGGCTCCACCGAAACTGGCGTCCCGGCTTCATAGCCTCCCACCTATCCTCTACACGACAAACCAACGATCAATGTCAAGCTGTAGTAAAGGTTCACGGGGTCTTTCCGTCCTACCGCGGGTAATTCGCATCTTCACGAATAATACAATTTCACCGAGTCTATGGTTGAGACAGCGCCCAAGTCGTTACGCCATTCGTGCAGGTCGGAACTTACCCGACAAGGAATTTCGCTACCTTAGGACCGTTATAGTTACGGCCGCCGTTTACTGGGGCTTAGTTTCAGAGCTTCGCCTTGCGGCTGACCCCTCCACGTAACCTTCCAGCACCGGGCAGGCGTCAGACCCTATACGTCGTCTTACGACTTAGCAGAGTCCTGTGTTTTTAGTAAACAGTCGCTTGGGCCGTTTCACTGCGACCTCAGTCAGCTCACACCGCGAAGGTGATCACCGGCCGAGGTGCTCCTTCTCCCGAAGTTACGGAGCCATTATGCCGAGTTCCTTAACCATAGTTATCTCGATCGCCTTGGTATTCTCTACCTGCCTACCTGTGTCGGTTTGGGGTACGGGCACCAACAAAACTCCCTAGAGGTTTTTCTTGAAAGCATGGGATCACTGACTTCACTCAATCGCTTCGTCATCAGCTCTCAGGCATTGTGTGCGACGGATTTACCTATCGCACGCCCTACAGCCTTTCACGGGGACGTCCAGAACCCCGCTCAGCTACCCTACTCCGTCACCCCATCGGTGATAACGCGTTGTTAGTGGTACAGGAATATCTACCTGTTGTGCATCGACTACGCCTTGCGGCCTCGCCTTAGCTCCCGACTGACCCTGGGAGGATTAGCCTTGCCCAGGAACCCTTAGGCTTACGGCGGAAACGTTTCTCGCGTTTCTCTCGTTACTCATGCCAGCATTCTCTCTTCTGTACAGTCCACAGACGGTCACCCACCTGCTTCGATCCGTACAGAATGCTCCCCTACCACTCCACTTAGTGAAGTCCGCCGCTTCGGTACCATGCTTGAGCCCCGTGAATTGTCGGCGCATGTCCACTTGACCAGTGAGCTATTACGCACTCTTTAAATGAATGGCTGCTTCTAAGCCAACATCCTGGTTGTCTGAGCAAACGCACATCCTTTGCCACTTAGCATGGATTTAGGGACCTTAGCGGGCGGTCTGGGCTGTTTCCCTCTCGACTACACAGCTTAGCCCACATAGTCTGACTCCCGGGTTCTGGAGTACCGGCATTCGGAGTTTGGTTGATTTTGGTAAGCGGTGAAGCCCCCTAGACCATCCAGTGCTCTACCACCGGAACTGAACACCCGAGGCTAGCCCTAAAGCTATTTCGGGGAGAACGAGATATCTCCAGGTTTGATTAGCCTTTCACTCCAATCCACAGGTCATCCCCTCCGTTTTCAACCGAAGTGGGTTCGGGCCTCCACGAGGTCTTACCCCCGCTTCACCCTGCCCATGG
>CAWBKW010000004.1:85000-580030 GCA_963789515.1 uncultured Coriobacteriia bacterium
GATGCCTGCCTCACTGCGGCAGGCCGTGGTGGCGACCGAGGACCAGCGCTTCTACGAGCACGCGGGAGTCGACCCGATCGGCATCGCGAGGGCGCTCGTGGCCGACGTGGTTCTCGGCAAGAAGTCGCAGGGCGGATCGACCATCACCCAGCAGTACGTGAAGAACGCCTTCGGCACGCCCGAGAAGACGATCAAGCGCAAGGTCGAAGAGGCTCTGCTCGCCAACAAGCTCGAGCAGAGCTACACCAAGGACCAGATCCTGGAGCTCTACCTGAACACCATCTACTTCGGACACGGATGCCTACGGCGTGGAGGCCGCCTCGCAGGCCTACTTCGGCAAGGGCGTCGAGAAGCTCGACCTCGCCGAGTCCGCGATGCTGGCAGGCGTCATCAAGTCGCCCGGACGCTACTCCCCCTACCTGGACCCGGCGGAAGCCAAGCATCGCCGCGACACCGTCCTGGGGCAGATGCTCGCACAGTCCTACATCACGGCGGAACAGGAGGCGGCCGCGGTCGCCCAACCGGTCAAGACCGCGGGCCTGAAGAGCTCGGCCGCGGCGGCGCCGTACTTCGTCGAGTGGGTCAAGGACCAGCTCCTCAAGCAGTACGGCGAGGACCGCCTGTACCGAGGCGGCCTGATCGTGCGCACGACCCTCGACCTCAAGGCTCAGACCGCCGCCGAGAAGGCCATCACCGGCACGCTCAACCGCAAGGGTGACCCGTCGGCCGCCCTGGTCGCCGTGAAGCCGGGAACCGGCGAAGTGATCGCGATGGTCGGCGGCCGGGACTTCAAGACGCAGCAGTTCAACGCCGCCGTCCAGGGCGAGGGCAGACAGCCGGGGTCCGCCTTCAAGCCCTTCGTCCTCGCGACAGCGCTCGCCAACGGTGTCAGCCCGGAGCAGACCTTCGAGTCAGGCCCGATCGAACTCCCCGTGGGCGACAAGATCTGGCGCGTCACGGGTGCGAGCGACGGAAGTACGGGGCAGATGCGGCTGAGGAAGGCCACAGAGAAGTCGGTGAACTCCGTCTTCGCGAAGCTCATCACCGATATCGGTCCGGACAAGGTCGTTGCGACGGCCGAGGACATGGGACTGCGCAAGGGCATGAAGCCCGTTCCTGCGATCGCTCTGGGCGGAACCGAGACCGGCGTGACCCCTCTGGAGATGGCCACCGCGTTCGCCACCCTGGCGGCCGGAGGCAAACACGCGACTCCCTACGGGATCGCCGACGTGAAGGACGTCTCCGGGAAGGTGCTGTTCTCAGCCCAGCCCAAGACCGACGAGGCGCTCGACCCCGCCGTCGCGTATCTGACCACCGACATCCTCAAGGGCGTCATCAGCGACGGTACAGGAACCGGCGCCGACATCGGACGCCCCGCTGCCGGCAAGACGGGCACCACCCAGGAGAACCGGGACGCCTGGTTCGTCGGCTACACACCGCAACTCGCGACGGCGGTCTGGATGGGCTACCCGGCGGCGCAGACCGCGATGTCGAACGTTCACGGCCGACAGGTCACGGGCGGCTCGTTCCCGGCTGAGATCTGGGCGAAGTTCATGCGGGCGGCGCTCAAGGGGCAGGCCAAGAAGGACTTCAAGAGGCCTGACGGGCTCAAGGAGGGCAGGATCTGCCTCGAGACCGGCATGGCTGCCACCGAGTACTGCCCCCGCACCGGCACTGCCCTTCTGCTGGCGGGTACCGAGATCAAGACGTGCACCAAGCACACCGAGCCCACCCGGATCACCGTCCCCAACCTCGTGGGGATGAGCAAGGAGGAGGCGTTGGCGCTTCTGAGCAAGCTGAAGCTCAAGTCCTCCGTCGACGAGAAGAGTGTCAAGGGTGTGACCGCCGGCGAGGTCACGCAGCAGACCCCCAAGGCCGGAAGCAAGGTCACCACACAGACGGTCGTGACGATCACCGTCAGCAGTGGCACCGCCTCGGACAAGGCCCCTGCGCCGGACTTCTCCGTCCCGAACGGTGGGAAAGCCGGTCAGCCGGTCTCGTTCGACGGCTCGCCCTCGAAGGACGACGGCAAGATCGTCAAGTGGTACTGGGAGTTCGGGGACAGCGCCACCTCGACCTCCGTCAAGACGAGCCACACGTACCCGGCAGCCGGAACCTACGAAGTGACATTGTGGGTCACCGACGACGGCGGGCAGCAGGCCTCGGTCACCAAGAAGGTCAAGATCCAGTAGCGCTCAGGCGTCAGAGCAGGCCGCGGAAGAAGTGGCCGGTGGTCGTAGGCGCGCCGGCCGCGCGTGGCGTGAGAGCATCGATTCCCGATGCCACCGCGGCCAGCGCCCGTGAGGTCCGAGCGACCTGGGCGGCAGCTTGCGGGGGGGTCAGCATCTCCAGGTCGAGCCGGACTGCGGCCACACCGGTGTCCAGGACCTCGCGCAGCGCGGGAACAAGATCGAGCGGCACGGAGTTGTAGACGTGGCTTCTCCCCCGGAGGTCCGTGCGCACCGGGAACAGGTATCCCTTGCGGTCCCGCAAGACCCGCGCGGCACTCCTGCGCTCACACGATCCACACGCGCGCGTGCAGGGCCCCTCGGCCATGAGCGCGCAGTGCTCGGTCACCATGACCTCCTGTGCTCCCCAGACGGCCAGGCCCAGAGACGCCGAGGAACCCGCCGTGAGCTCGGCGATCTGCCTGCTCGAGAGCTCAGGCGAGAGCCAGACGGTGTTCGCGCCAAGGTCGACCAGCTGCTCGACCGCATACGCATTCACGGCGTTGAGCGACCAGTGGGCATCGACGACGGCCCCACGCCGAGCAGCCTCGACGAGGACGCCGAGATTCCCGGCGACCACTGCGGCGCCCGGGGTGCACCAGTCCAGGGCAGCCGCGACTTCCCTGTCATGCGCGATACGCGGGAGAACGGGTACCACTCCGGCCTCGAGCGGCTCCCCGTGGCGCAGAACGTCGGCCGGGACATGGGCCCGGTCTGCCCCGGCCGCGAGACACGCTCGGGCCGTGCCAAGGTCGTCCACCGATGCCACCAGCTGCGGCCGATCGGTCTTCCCGGTGCCGCGACGGGTCGGTCGCGGCACGCGCGGCCTCACTCGCTCCCGCGCAACCCAAGGCTGGAGGAGTGTCTGCTCGTAGGCGGCAAGTGCGTCTCGGCGTGTCCTGTGGAGGGCCGAGAACCCGATTCCGACGTCGGGTGACATGGTCAGGTTCCAGTCACCCACCGAATACGGTGTTCCGCCGAGCCGCCCGACATGCTCGGCGACCTCCTCGGCGTTCACGGCCTTGGTGCGTGCGCGTTCGACGACGCCGCCGGTCGCCGAACCCTGTCTTCCCCGCCCGTCGCTGACGACGACCTGCAGGGGCTCACCGACGACGAGACGCACGTCGAACGCGAGCGGCGCGCCCGCGGTCTCGCCCGAGTAGGTGCGTCGGGCAGCATCCGAGAGCGCGGCATTGCGCACGCGGAACACCCGATCCCCGGTGGTGACCGAGCGCTCGACACCGACGGTCACCCGCGTCCCTGCCGGTGCGCCAGCGTGCTGACCGCCTGCGTACTCGAGCGGGCCGGCGGGTTGCGCGAAGCGGCCCGCCGACGTCCAGAACTCGATCGTGTCCCGGCTGTCGAGCGGCGCGTCGAGCGAGAGGGTGGCGCGCCCGGAAGCGATCGCGGAGACCCTGCCCACGGGCACGCCCCGGTTGTTGGGCCGCTGGTAGCTCATCATGTCGTTGCCGCGCTCGCCGATCGAGGTAGGCCTCGCTGAATCCCCGGGAGAACGACTCGCCGAGCACGGCGAGTTCTCCATCGCGCACCTCGAACGAGTCCGGCGCTCCCGCCGCACGGTCGAGCGCTGCGCGGTAGACACCGGTGACGAGTGCGACGTACTCGGCGCTCTTCATCCGCCCCTCGATCTTCAGCGCGGCAACCCCGGAACGGACCAGGTCGGGCAAGACCGCGATGCCGGCGAGGTCTTTGGGTGAGAGCAGGTGGGCACCGGGGGAGTCGAGCACCGTGCCCGCCGCGTCCAGGAGTTCGTAGGGCAGCCGGCACGGTTGAGCGCACAGTCCGCGGTTGGCGCTCCGGCGGCCTATCAGCGACGACATGAGGCACTGTCCTGAGTAGCACACACACAGCGCGCCGTGCACGAACGACTCGACTTCGATCCCGCCTTCACGGGCGAGACCGCCGATCTCGTCGAGCGAGACCTCTCGCGCGAGCGTCACGCGGGCAACGCCGAGCGCCCCGAGAGCCCGCACAGTGAGCGTGTTGTGCGCGTTCACTTGGGTCGACGCATGAACGCGAACATCCGGCAGCAGGGTGCGCAGCGCGCGCAAGAGACCGAGGTCTTGGACGATGACTGCGTCCACGCCGGCCTCCCACGCGCGGTCGACCAGTTCCACTGCCTCGTCGAGCTCGCTCTCAAGCACCACGATGTTCGCGGTCAGGTAGACGCGGACTCCGCGGAGATGCGCGTACCGGCACACCTCAGCGAGGCCGTCGAGGGTGAAGTTCTCCGCTCCGCGGCGGGCGTTGAGACTCTCGACGCCGAGGTAGACCGCATCGGCGCCGTTGGCGACCGCAGCGCGGAATGCGTCAGGTCCGCCGGCCGGCGCCAGGAGCTCTGGTGGGACGTTTGTACTGGGCGGCACGGGAGGGCTCCTGCACTGAATGACGAGGTGATGACGGTTGAGGTCGTTGGCACAGCTTTCGCCGCATGATGGCACAATGTACCATCACGTTAATCATCGGAGGGACATGTCCCACAGGCGCTCGCGACTTCGTCGCACCAGCAAGGTCTCTGTCTCATCCATCGTCTTGCGGGTGGCGGCGGTGCTGCTCTCCGTCGTCCTCATGCTCGCTTTGGTCGGAGTCGCATCAGCCTTCGCGCTCGTCCAGTCCTGGCTCAAGGACCTGCCTGACTACAAGTCGAAGAACGCGTTCGAAGTCGCGCAGGCCACGAAGATCTACTCGGCGGACGGCAAGCTGCTCGCGCGGCTCTACCTCGAGAACCGCGAGGTCGTGCCGATCTCCGAGATCGCCACCTCTCTCACGGACGCCACGGTCTCCATCGAGGACGAGCGCTTCTACAGCCACTCCGGCGTCGATCCCATCGGCCTGGTCCGCGCGGTGGTCAAGACCGCCTCGGGAGACCGCCAGGGTGCCTCGACCATCACCCAGCAATACGTACGCAACACCATTCTGCTGGACGAGCGCACGCAGATGACCGCGACACGCAAGGTCCGCGAGGCCTACCTCGCGATGGAACTCGAGAAACGGTACAACAAGACGCAGATCCTCGAGATGTACCTCAACACCGTCTACTTCGGTGAAGGCGCCTACGGTGCAGAAGCTGCAGCCCAGACCTACTTCGCCCGCAGCGCCAAGGAGCTGACCGTGCCTCAGGGTGCGCTGCTCGCCGGCCTGCTCCAGTCCCCGAGCCGGCTGGACCCCTACAACAACCCCGCCGGAGCGGTCGCCCGGCGTAACGACGTACTGGGCCGCATGCTCTTCAACAACAAGATCGATCGCGCTCAGTACGAGGCGGCCAAGGCCGACCCGCTCGTTCTCATGCGCACCAAGGAGCCGAAGGACGGCATCTACTCCGCGCCCTACTACGTGGCGCATGTGAAGAAGGCGTTGCAGCAGCAGTTCACGCCTGCGGTCGTCTTCAAGGGCGGGCTGACCGTGTACACGACGCTGGACACCCGGCTCCAAGGGTACGCCGAGAAGGCGTCGAAGCAGACGTTCAACAACCCCAAGGACCCCGAGGTCGCACTCGTCTCGATCGATCCCAAGACCGGCTACGTCAAGGCACTCGTCGGCGGACGCGACTACTCCAAGCGCAAGTTCAACCTCGCGACACAGGGCTATCGTCAGCCCGGCTCCTCCTTCAAGACGTTCGTGCTCGCGGACGCGATCGAGCAGGGGATGCCGCCCTGGTTCGAGGTCGATTCATCGTCGCCCGCGGAGATCCCTGCCAAGCCGAAGCCGTGGATCGTCAGCAACAGCGAGGGTGACGGGTCGGGCATGATGTCGCTCGAGAGCGCGACCCACAGCTCGGTCAACACGGTCTTCGCGCGCGTGGCCGACGAGCTCGGGATCAAGACCGTCGCCAAGATGGCCAAGCGCATGGGCATCGAGACGAGCCTTCCCAACTACCCGTCCATCGCCCTTGGGGCGGCCAACGTGACACCGTTGGAGATGGCCTCGGCCTACGGAACGCTTGCCACGGGTGGAACCCACTACCCCGTCACCGTCATCACCAAGGTCGTCGACCGTGATGGGCAGACCATCTTCGAGTCAAAGCCCAAGGGGACGAAGGTGCTCAAGCCGCAGGTCGCGCGTGCCACGACCGACATCCTCAAGGGCGTGATCACGCAAGGAACGGGAACCCGCGCCGACATCGGCCGTCCGGCCGCCGGCAAGACCGGCACCAGCCAACTGAACCGCGACCTCTGGTTCGTCGGCTACACGCCACAGCTCGTGACCGCCGTGTGGGTAGGGTATCCGACCGAGAAGACGGTCATGGTCGACGGGTCCCGAGGCTTCGGGGGGACGCTCGCGGCGCCGATCTGGGCCGCCTTCATGCAGCGTGCGCTGGCGGGCAAGTCCAAGAGCGACTTCCCGAAAGCCGACGAGCCCAAATGGGACGCCGAGAAGTTCGACATCGCGAAGGGCGACCATTCCAGCGAAGACGTGGTCGGCAGCAGTCTGAGCAGCGCGAAGGACACCCTGGGTGACAGCGTCTCGGTCACCTACGTCTACTCCTCGAAATCAAAGGGCACCGTCGTCGGCCAGTCCAGGCGAAACGGGCGGACCTACCTCTTGGTCTCCAAGGGCCCGAAGCCCTCGTCGAGCGGCGGCTCCTCAGGAGGGGGGTCGTCGGGTGGCGGAGGCGGTGGCTCAGTCCCGCCGTCCGGGACTCCGTAGCGCATCTCGTGACGCGCCCCTAGGTAGCATGAGCGGGCCGCCCCGAACAGGGACGGCCCGCTTGCTTCGCACACAGGGTCGAGCCGCGCCGATCAGGTACGCGGGATCCGCACCATGCCGCTCGTGCAGTACACGGCGATCGTGCCGGCGCGCTCGATACGGTCCAGCACCAGATTCATGCCGAGCACGTCGCTCGAGATGTGCCCGGCGATCACCAGATTGAGCTTGAGCTCCTCGGCGCGCTTGCGGTGCTCCTCGGAGTAGTGCATGCCGACGAGCGTTCCGACGCCTGCAGCGGAGAGCCGGTCCAGGGCGTCGGTAGGACCCTCGGTCCCGCCCGTCATGTCAACGACGATCCGACCCGGCCGCGAGGAACCGGAGCCGTTGATCAGGAGCGGCCCGTAGCCCTTGCGCGCGGCGTCCGCGTACTCCGGGATGCGGCGCAGTGACTTGACGACACCGTCCAGCGAGCGCGGATCGGCCTCATCAAGAGCCGCCTGTACGAACGCCTGCACCGAGTTGTCGGCCGGTGTGTGGCACGAGAGCGACGCGAGCCCGAGCAGTGCGGCAGCATCGATCGCGCGGTAGTGGTTGACCGGGGCGATGCGTCGCCTGATCTCCTCGGCGCGCGGTGCGATGAGCGAGTCGCCGGCGGCGATCGACACACCCTGCTTCGCCCAGAGGTCGGCCTGCATGTACATGACCTCGTGGAGGTTCGCGTAGCCGGGGCCCTCGGGGTGGTGCGCGAAGACGAGATCGATGGGCTCGCCCTTCTCACGCAGGCGGTCGGCGAGCAGGACCTCTCCCACCTCCATGTCGACGCCTACGATGAGTCCGCGGATCTCGGCCTCTGGGTCACCCGCGCAGATGCGTGTGTCGGCGTAGGGGTTCACGAGCTTCTCGGCGTCGAAGAACTCCTTGTCGTCCTCGTCGAGCTTGTCGTAGGCCTTGCGGTGATCGGCGAGCACGCGGTCCAGCTCGGCCCGGTCCCGAGCGTCGGCCTCGATGCCCGTGGCCACGCAGATGTCGTAGATGTCCCTGAGCTTCACGTCGTGGTCCTTCCTTGGTGATCAGCATTCGCGCGCGTTCCTCGCGGCTTGGCGTTCGGTCCGCGAGAAACGAATGGACTGTCGGAGACGAAGTAGCGCAACTCGAGTTCGTGCCCCGCCGAGAGCCCTACCCGGCCGGATGTTGCCACCACACCGCTCGGCGGCCGCTCGCCATCGTACACCGTGATCCGGCCGTTGCCGAGAGCCACATCGTTGTCGGAAAGGTCGATCCCAAGCGCCTGGGTGAGCTTCCCCGGTCCGCTGCAGAGCTCACGGAGGGGACGCCCCTTACGCCGGGACGTCATGACCTCGAGGCCTTCCAGTGGCTCGACGGCCCGCACCAGGACGGCGCCGGCCGTGCCGGAATCCTCGCAGACGAAGTTCAGCATGTGGTGGTTGCCGTACGTGAAGTAGACGTAGGCGGTCCCGGGAGCGCCGTACATGACGGCGTTTCGCGGCGTGATTCCCCGGGTGGCCGCGTGCGAGCCGGGGTCATCGGCGCCAAGGTACGCCTCGGTCTCGACGATGCGCCCCGATGCCCGCTCTCCCCCGGCCTCGACGACCAGCACGCAGCCGAGAAGATCCGGCGCGACTTGAGACGGGTGCCGCGCGAAGAACGACGCTGGCAGCGCGCGGGCAGACGCGCTCACTCGGCGAGGGACTCGAGCCACGCCTGGTCGGCGGCGAGCGCATCGCGAACCTGCGAGAGTTGCACGCTCACGGCATCACGGCCGGTTCCCCCGGAGGTGATGCGACGCGCCACGACCTGCTCGATGTCGACCGCGGTGAGCACGTCGGGCTCGAACTGCTCGGCGTGCGCGGCGAACTGCTCGGCGGTGAGGTCCTGCAGCGTGACCCCGTCACGCTCGCACGCGAGCACGAGCCGGCCGACGATCTCGTGCGCCTCGCGGAAGGGGACGCCCTTGCCGACCAGGTAGTCCGCGAGGTCGGTCGCGGCCATGAAGCCGCCCGTGGCACCGGCCGCCATGCGATCGGCGTTGACGTGCATCGAGTCCACCATGCCGGCCATCGCGCGAAGCGAGTGCGCGAGCGTGTCGATCGCGTCGAACGCCGGCTCCTTGTCCTCCTGCATGTCCTTGTTGTAGGCGAGCGGGAGCCCCTTGAGCGTCACGAGCAGCGACTGCAGGTCACCGAAGACGCGCCCGGTCTTGCCGCGCACCAGCTCGGCGAAGTCGGGGTTCTTCTTCTGCGGCATGATCGAGGACCCGGTCGAGAACTCGTCGTCCATCGTGATGAAGCCGAACTCGTCGCTCGACCACAGGATGAGCTCCTCGGCGAGGCGGGAAAGGTGCATCTGGCAGACGGCGCACGCGTAGGTCAGGTCGAGCAGGAAGTCGCGGTCGCTGACGGCGTCCATCGAGTTCTCGCTCACCGCCGAGAAGCCCAGGCGCGCCGCCACGTACTCGCGGTCGAGCGGGTACGTCGTGCCCGCGAGCGCCGCGCTGCCGAGCGGCAGCACGTCAGCCGCGTCGTGAGCGTGGCGCAAGCGGGTGAAGTCGCGGCTAAGCATCTGAGCGTAGGCGAGCAGGTGGTGGCTGAACAGGACCGGCTGCGCCTTCTGCAGGTGCGTGTAGCCGGGCATCACCGCGCCGAGATGGTCCTCGGCGAGCCGGAGCAGGACCCGGCGCAACCCGAGGACCCGGTGACCGAGGTCGGCGCTCGCGGACTTGGCGTAGAGCCGCGTATCGGTGGCGACCTGGTCGTTTCGGCTGCGCCCGGTGTGCAGACGCGCTCCCGCCGGCCCGATGCGCTCGGTCAGGACGCGCTCGATGGCCATGTGGACGTCCTCGTCGGCGGGATCCCACACGAAGGTCCCGGCGCCGATCTCACGATAGATCTGGCTCAGCCCGGCCTCGATGGAATCGGCGTCCGCCTCGGTGATCACGCCCACCTTGGCGAGCATGCGCGCGTGAGCGATCGACCCGCGGATGTCCTCGGCCCACAGGCGCCTGTCGACCGGCAGCGAGTTGCCGAAGTCGGCCAGAAACGCCGCCGGGCTCTTCTCGAAACGACCGCCCCAGGGCGTCTTGGCGTCACTCATCGGTGTCCTCCTCCTGACCGTCGATCGCCGTGTGCGCCGAACCCGCCTCTTCTGCCGGACCCTTCTCGGCCGCACGGTTCTGACCCACCACGTAGCCCAGCCAGAACGTCAGAACCGCGGGTCCGAAGAGCAGCAGGACCGCGAGCAGGATGATGACGAACTCGGGCAGACCCGTGCCGAACATGGGGTTAGACCTCGCCTTCCTTGCCGACCTTGCGGCGTTGACGCGCCCATACCTTGGTGGGGAGGCCCCACAGGTCGATGAAGCCCTTGGCGGCCTTGTGGTCGAAGCTGTCGGCCGCGTCGTAGGTCGCCAGGTTGTAGTCGTAGAGCGAATAGGGGCTGCGCCGCCCGACGACCACACAGCTGCCCTTGAAGAACCGCAGGCGCACGTCGCCGGTCACGAGCTTCTGGGTGGTGTCGACGAACCCGTCGAGCGCTTCCTTGAGCGGCGAGAACCACAGGCCGTTGTAGACGAGCTCGGCCCACTTCTGCTCGACGCCGAGCTTGTAGTGGAGCACCTCGCGCTCGAGGCACAGGTCCTCGAGCGCCTTGTGTGCCTGGATGAGCGTCAGCGCGCCGGGAACCTCGTAGACCTCACGCGACTTCACGCCGATCAGGCGGTTCTCGATCATGTCGATGCGTCCGAAGCCATGCTTGCCGGCAAGTTCGTTCATGGCGTTGATGATCTCGTGGAAGGTCTCCTTCTCGCCGTTGAGGGCGACGGGAAGGCCCTGCTCGAAACTGAGCTCGGCGTACTCGGCGACGTCGCATTCGTGACTGCGCGCATCGTTGGTGAGCGTGTAGATGTCGCTCGGCGGCTCGACCCACGGGTCCTCCAGGACGCCGCACTCGATGGCGCGGCCCCACAGGTTGTCGTCGATGGAGTACGGGCTCGCCTTGGTGGTGGGAACCGGAATCCCCCGCTCCTCCGCGTAGACCATCTCCAGCTCGCGCGTCTTGAGCTCCCACTCGCGCACGGGAGCGAGCACCTCGATGTCGGGGTCGAGCGACGCGATCCCCACCTCGAAGCGCACCTGGTCGTTGCCCTTGCCGGTGCAGCCGTGTGCGATGTACCTGGCCTGGTGCCGGTGTGCCTCCTCGACGAGGTGCTTCACGATGATCGGACGCGACATCGCCGAGAGGAGCGGGTACTTGTTCTCGTACAGCGCGTTGGCCCGCAGCGCCTTGGCCAGGAACTCCTCGACGTACTCCTCGCGGACGTCTTTGACGATGGACTCCACCGCGCCGATCGTGAGCGCCTTCTGGCGCACGAACTCGAGATCCTGTCGTTCCTGGCCCACATCCACGGCAAGCGCGATGACGTCGACGTCGTGGTTCTCCTGCAGCCACCTGATGGCCACCGAGGTGTCCAGACCCCCGGAGTATGCGAGCACTACCTTCTCCCGAGCCATGAAACGTCCTTCCGAGTCGGACGGCAGGACCGCATCGGCGGCCGCCGCGAACTGTCGTGCACGCGCCTCGTAGCTGTTGCCTGAATCACAGCGCCGGCTAGCTGACCCCTCGGAACTTGTCGAGCGTATCGACGAGCAGCGCCGCGTCTGCTTCGCTCACGGTGATGACCAGGATGGTGTCGTCACCGGCGACCGAGCCGAGAATCCCCTCGATATCCGCCGCATCCAGGGCGGCCGCCACGCCGGGAGCAGTGCCGGCAGACGCCTTGACCAGCACGAACTTGTCGGTACGCTGCACGTCACGAACCAGGTCCGACACCATACGCTGCAGGTGCAGGTCCTCGGCGAGCACGTAGACACCCTCGGGGAGCTTCTTGAGCCCCATCTCGGTGATGTCGCGTGAAACGGTGGCCTGGGTGCAGACGAAGCCTTCGGCCTTCAGGTTCTCCACGAGGGCGCGCTGTGTCTTCACGCGCTCGTTGCGAACGATGCGTCGAATCGCGTCCTGTCGTTCGAGTCGTTTCCTCATCTGGGCGTCTCTTCCCCCCGGGTCTGCACTACCGAAACTAGCCGAGCACGAGCGAGAGCAGTGCTTTCTGGGCGTGCAGGCGGTTCTCAGCCTCGTCGAACACCACCGAGCACGGCGCATCGATGACCTCGTCGGCCACCTCTTCGCCACGGTGCGCGGGGAGGCAGTGCATGAACAGAGCGCCCGGGTCCGCCACCGCCATCATCGCCGCGTCGACCCGGTAGGGTGCGAACGACGCGATACGCGCGTCGCGCTCGGCCTCCTGGCCCATCGAGGCCCACGTGTCGGTGAGGACGACGTCGGCGCCGGTGACCGCCTCCGAGACATCACACGTGATCGTGATCCGGCCGCCGGTCTGCTCGGCGATCGCCGAGGCCTGTTCGACGACGGCACCCGCGGGATCGAAGCCGGACGGCGTCGCGATCGCGACGGACATGCCGAGCAGCGCCCCGCCGAGCAGGTACGTGTTGGCCATGTTGTTGCCGTCGCCGACGTAGGCGAGGCGGACGCCTTGCAGCCTGCCGAGATGCTCCTTGATCGTGAGGAAGTCGGCCAGCCCCTGACACGGGTGGTGCTCGTCGGTCAGCGCGTTGATGACGGGAACCGACGCCGTCTCGGCGATCTCCTCGACCATCGACTGCGCGAACGTCCGGATCACGATGGCGTCGCAGTACCGCTCGAGCACCTTGGTGGTGTCGTACACGGTCTCGCCCCGTGAGAACGCGCCGTCCGGGCCGCTCATGACCACGGGATGCGCGCCGAGCCGGTAGCACGCGACTTCGAAGGAGACGCGCGTGCGCATCGAGGGCTTCTGGAAGATGAGCGCGATCGACTTGCCTGCGAGCGGGGCGGAGCGCCCGCCGCGGTTCCACGCGCGCTTCTGAGCCTCCGCCGCGTCGATCAGGCCGAGCAGCTCCGTGGGTGTCAGGTCGCCGAGCGAGAGCAGGTCTCTGCCCCTCAATGCGTTGTCCATATCAGTTGTCCAGTCCCTCGAGAATGTCGGATAGCGTGGAGAGAAGTGTATCAATCTCGGGCTTTCCGCACAGGAGCGGCGGGAGAAAACGCAAAATATCCGTCCCGATGCTGTTCAGGACGATCCCTCGGTCGAGAGCGGACGCCGCGGCCTCCGCGGCAATGGGCCGAGCGAGCGTCACGCCGACCATCAGGCCGGCACCGCGCACGTCCGTGATAGCGCCGGTCGCATCGGCCAGCACGCCGAGACGGTCGCGGAGGTACGCGCCCGACTCACACGCGATCCGGCGCCGAAGTCGCCGGCCACCAACTGCGAGATCGTCGCCCGCCCCGCCGCGCACACGACGGGGCCGCCGCCGAAGGTGGAGCCGTGATCACCCGGCTGGAGCGCCTCCGCCGCGTCCCCCCGAGCGAGGAAGCCCCCGATCGGCAGGCCGTTGGCGAGGGCCTTGGCGACCGTCACCACGTCCGGAGTCACTCCGAACGCCTGGTGCGCGAACGCAGGGCCGGTGCGGAAGAACCCCGTCTGGATCTCGTCGGCGATGAGCAGGGCGTTGCGCTCGTCGCAGATGCGACGAGCCGCCTCGAGGTACTCGGCCGAGAGTGGCCACACGCCACCCTCGCCCTGGATGACCTCGATCATGACCGCCGCCACACTGTCGTCGACGACGGCCTCGAGCGCTTCGACGTCGTTGGCCGGTACGTGGATGAAGCCCTCGGGCAGCGGCCTGAACGCGTCCTGCTTGGAGGCCTGGCCAGTGGCCGCGAGGGCGGCAAGCGTGCGGCCGTGGAAGCTCCGGTCGAGTGTGACGACCTTGAATGCGCCCGGCTTGTGTTCCCCGGCCCAGCGGCGCGCGAGCTTGATCGCGCCCTCGACCGCCTCGGCGCCGGAGTTGGCGAAGAACATCTTCCATCCCCCGCCGAGAAGGTCGGAGACGTCGCGGGCGAGCTCCGCGCGATGCTCCACGTAGAAGAGGTTGCTCACGTGGACGAGCTTGGCGGCCTGCTCGGCCACTGCCGCCGTGACCGCCGGATGCGCGTGACCGAGGTTGACCGCGCCGATACCGCTGACGAAGTCGAGGTACTCTCGGCCGGCGTCGTCGTAGAGGCGCATGCCCTCGCCGCGCACGAACAGCACCGGCTTGCGCGCGTACGTGTGCATGATCGCTTCGCGATCGAGGGCGACCTCCGCGTCGAAGCGCTCGGTCATCGGCTACCCCTCCTCTGCGGGATCGGTGATCATCGTGCCGACACCCTCGTCGGTGTAGACCTCGAGCAGAAGCGCATGGGGGACGGTGCCGTTGAGGATGTGGGCGCGATTCACCCCACCGCGCAGCGCGTGCACGCACGCTGCGACCTTCGGCACCATGCCGCCCTCGAGGAGGTCGTTCACGATCATCTCCTCGGCCGCGCGCGGTGTGAGCACGCTGATGAGCGATGACTTGTCGGCGAAGTCGGCGTAGAGGCCGTCCACGTCGGTCAGGAAGATGACCTTCTCGGCACCGAGTGCGGTGGCGAGCTCGGCCGCGACCAGGTCCGCGTTGACGTTGAAGCTGCCGCCGTCGTCCCCGGCAGCCACGGTGGCGACGACGGGGATGAAGCCGTCCTCGATGAGGTTGTCGATGACGGTGGTGTCGATGGTGGTCACATCGCCCACGCGGCCGAGTCGTACATCGCGCTGCGTGGCGGTGACGAGGTTGCCGTCATCTCCCGAGACGCCCACCGCAAGCCGCCCGTGATGGTTGATCGCCGCGACCAACTCGGGATTGACCTTGCCGACGAGCACCATCTTGACGACTTCCATCGCCTCGTCCGAGGTGACCCGAAGCCCGTTGTAGAACTCGACCTTGAGTCCGAGCCGATTCATGTACGACGTGATCTCGGGTCCGCCCCCGTGAACGATGACGGGATTGATGCCGACGAGCTTCATGAGCGCGATGTCGCTCGCCACGTGCTCGCGAAGCTCCGGGTCGGTCATCGCCGCGCCGCCGTACTTGATGACGACGGTCTTGCCCGACGTGCGCTTGATGTAGGGCAGCGCCTCGGTGAGCGTGGCCGCCTTCAGGAACAGGTCCTTCATGTCGCGTCCTTCCGTCTGCGGCGGGTTCACGAGCGATACTCGCCGTTGATGCGTACGTAGTCGTAGGTCAGATCGCAGGTCCAGACCGTTGCCGACCCGTCTCCGAGGTGCAGGTCCACGTCGATGGCGACCTCGACGTCGCTGAGGGCCTCGAGGGCGGCGTCCTCGTCGAAGGGCACAGCCGCGCCCGCTCGGCAGACGACGATACCGGCGAAGGTGATGTCGAAGGCGTCGGGATCGAGCGCGCAGCCCGACTTGCCGATCGCCATGGCCACGCGGCCCCAGTTCGCGTCGCGGCCGAAGATGGCGGTCTTGACCAGCGGCGACCCGGCGATGGCGAAGGCGGCGAGCTCGGCGTCCGGTTCGCTCGCGGCGCCACGCACGCTCACGGTGATGAGCTTGGTGGCCCCCTCGCCGTCCCGCGCGATCATGCGAGCGAGCGTCTCGCAGACTGCGTGCACGGCCGCGCGAACGGGTGCGAACGAGGGGCTCTCGGCGTCGATCACAGGACCGCCCGCGGCACCCGACGCCATCAGCACCGCCATATCGTTGGTTGAGGTGTCGGTGTCGACCGTGACCCGGTTGAAGGTTGTGCCGACGGCCGAGCGCAGCGCGGCATCGCAGGCTGCGCTCGTCAGCGGAGCGTCGGTGGTGATGACAGCGAGCATCGTGGCCATGTTGGGGGCGATCATGCCGCTCCCCTTCGCCATCCCGCCGACCGTGTACGTGCGACCGTCCACGACGACCTCGGCAGCAGCCTCCTTGGCGACGGTGTCCGTGGTCATGATGGCCTTCGCAGCTTCCGGACCACCCACGGCCGACAACCCTTGCACCGCCGCGGGCAGGGCAGCGAGCAGCTTGTCGACCGGCAGCGGGACCCCTATCACGCCCGTCGATGAGACGACTACCTCGCCCGGTTCCCCGCCGAGCAGACCCGCGAGGGTGGATGCGGTCGTCTCGGCGGCGGCGATTCCCTGCGCGCCGGTGCACGCGTTCGCGTTGCCGGCGTTGATGACGACGGCGCGCGCAGCGCCGCGAGCGATGTGACGCCGAGAGACCAAGACCGGGGCGGCGGCGACCTTGTTGGTGGTGAAGACCGCGGCAGCCGGAATGGCTCCCGCCGCCGCCGACGAGCGCGACGTCGAGCGCCGCGCCCGGCTTGAGCCCGGCAGCAACCGCGCTCGCGACGAATCCCTGCGGCGCGGTCACGCCACCGTCGACTGGTTCGAGTGTATGGCTGTCAGACAGGTGGTTCACAGAGGCTCTCCCGGGTGCGAGGGTGCGGACGGGCGCTAGACGACGGGTGCGGGTCGGTCGAGGCCCTCTGTCTCGGGATACCCAAGAACCGCGTTCAGGCACTGCACAGCCTGCCCGGCGGCGCCCTTCACCAGGTTGTCGATCGCACACGCCGCGATCAGGGTGTTCGTGTGCTCGTCTACGGCGACACCGATCGACGCGCGGTTGGTTCCCCGCACCTCGGCCGTCGATGGCATGTCCCCCAGATCGCGGACGAAGACGAAGGGCTCGTCGGCGTAGTGAGCGCGATAGAGCTCGACGGCCTCGGCGCCGGTCAGGCCGGGCGCTACCTCGAGATAGACGGTGGAAAGCAGCCCGCGGGTCATCGGCACGAGGTGCGGAGCGAACACGGCGCTCATCGGCCTGCCTGCGGCCGTCGACAGCGCCTGCTCGATCTCAGGGGTGTGGCGGTGAGCGGCGACCTTGTACGGCGTGGCAGCCTCATTGACGGTCACGTAGTGCGTTGCCGCACTCGCGGTCCGCCCGGCGCCGGAGACTCCGGACTTGGCGTCGACCACGATCCGCGCGCTCGTGACCAGACCTGCCGAGAGGACCGGCAGCGCCGCCAGCGTCGTGGCCGTCGGATAGCAGCCGGGGCAGGCGACCAGCCGCGCGCCGGGAAGCCGTGAGCGGTCCAGCTCGGGCAGGCCGAATACCGCCTCGGGCAGCAGCTCCGGCGACGTGTGCGCCGTGCCGTACCACTCCGCGTACGCACTGGCATCTTGGAGGCGGTAGTCCGCCGACAGGTCGATGACCGTCACTCCCCGTGCGAGAAGCTTGGGCACCAGGGCGAGCGCTGCCGTGTGCGGCACCGCCAGGAGCGCCACTTCGGCGGCCGAGGCGATCTGGTCGGGGTCCGGCAGGGTGAAGGACAGGTCGGTCAGACCCGCGAGTGATGGGTAGACGCTCGAGACCTGCTTGCCCTGATCGGCAGCGGATGTGGCAAGCGTCAGGCGCAGGCGGTCGTGGGAGAGCACGAGACGCACGGCCTCGATGCCTGCATAGCCGGCTGCCCCGACGACTGCGACCTGCTTCATGACTTCACCCCGGACAACTTCAGAGGAACGTAGGGGTCACTATATGCAACAAGTCGCATCAATACAACCCATTATGCAAAAATGTTTGCATGAATCGGCAGAACATACGCTATCGCGTCAAACCGCGCCCTGTCACGCGCGCAGCTCCCCGCCTACCGCACCGGACACCTTGCGCACCAGCCGGTCGTGAACGCTCTCGACTTCCTCGGCGGTCAGCGTTCGGTCTGGTGCCCGGTAGACGAGAGCGAACGCAAGCGATTTCGACCCCTCGGCCACGCCCTCGCCGCGATAGACGTCGAAGAGCCGCACCGACTCCAGCAGCTTGCCCCCTGCCGACGTCATAGCCTGCTCGACCCGCTCGGCGGTGACGTCTTCGGGCACCACCAGTGCGACGTCGAGTTCGACGCCCGGGAACCGAGGTACGTCCGAATAGGGCTTGGCGTCTGCGGCCTCACGCACGAGGGCCGCGAGATCCAGCTCGAAGGCGGTGACCGGCCCTTCGGCCTCGAAGGCCTCGAGCACACCCGGGTGCACTTCGCCGAGCCAGCCGACTACTTGCCCGCCGAGCAGGACCTCGGCCGAGCGGCCGGGCTGCAGGTGGCGGAGCTCGGCAGCTCGGACCCTCATCCGCGCGACGCCCAAGTCGCGGGCGAGCGACTCGATGATGCCCTTGCCGTCGAAGAAGTCGAGCGGTACCGCCGGCTCGTTCCACGCCGGGGCGTGCCAAGCGCCGGCGAGGACAGCGCCGACGACGGACCGCTCCTTGGGCTGCTTGCGCCCCTCGGCGGTGCGGAAGGTCGAGCCGATCTCGTAGAGATGCACGTTGGGAACAGCGCGATGCTGGTTGTAGGAGACCGAACGCAGCAGACCGGGCAAGAGCGAACGGCGGAGCGTGGCCTGCTCACCCGACATCGGGTTGAGCAGCTCGACGCACAACTCGTCGGCGGGACAGTCGTGGCGCATGCGCTCGAGGTCCGCCGGGTCGGCGAACGAGTAGGTCATGGTCTCGTTGAGCCCCGAGCCCCGCAGCGCCGCACCGATCCGCTCGCGCCAGCGCTGAGCCCTGGTGAGCTCGCCGATGCGACCGCGCCCCGCAGGCAACGTCGAGGGCACGCGCTCCATGCCCCAGACGCGGAGTACTTCTTCGATCAGGTCGATCTCGCGATCAAGGTCGGGCCGGAACGACGGCACGGTCACGGTCGACACGCCACCATCGATTGCGACCACGCAGCCCAGGCGGCCGAGGATCTCAGCGGCTTCGGCCTGCGAGATGTCAGCTCCGATGACGGCTCCAAGGCGCTCGTGCCGCAGGGTCACGACGCGCGGCGCGAGAGGCAGCGGATAGGCGTCGACGACTCCGGGCGCCACCTCTCCCCCGGCCAGCTCGGCCATGAGTGAAGCGGCACGGTCGAGGGCCGCGACACACGCGCTGCGGTCGACGATCTTCTCGAAACGGGAGGATGCCTCCGAGAACAGGCCCAGCCGGCGGCTGGTGTGCGAGATCGACGAGGGTGAGAAGCACGCCGACTCCAACAGGATGTTGACGGTGCCGTCGTGGATCTCGGTCGCCTCGCCTCCCATCACGCCGGCAAGCGCGATGGGTCCCGAGCTGTCGGTGATGACGAGCACGTCCTCCGCGAGCTCGCGCTTCTGGCCGTCGAGGGTGGTCAGCTGTTCGCCCGCACGCGCGAGACGGATGCCGATCTCGGCGCGGCCCGAGTCTCCGACAGCCAGCAGGTCGGCATCGAAGGCGTGCAGCGGCTGGCCGAGCTCGAACATGATGTAGTTGGTGATATCGACGACGTTGCTGATCGAGCGCGTACCCGACGCGATCACCTTCTCGGCGAGCCACTGAGGCGACGGGCCGATCTTGACGTTGCGGATGAGTCTCGCGGTGTAGCGCGGGCAGAGCTCGGGGTCGTCGATAGTGACAGTCGCCGAGTCGACCGCTGGAGCGCCACGCTCTTCCGGTGTCGATGCGGGCACCGACGACGCCGCGCCGAGCACCGCACCGATCTCACGAGCGACTCCGACGACCGACAGGCAGTCAGGCCGGTTCGGGGTGATCTCAAGCTCGAGGATCGTGTCGGAGAGTCCCCGATACTCGGCGAAGGGCATGCCGACCGGGGCGTCAGCGGGCAGGATCATCAGGCCTTCGTGGTCCTCACCCATGCCGAGCTCGCGTGCCGAGCAGTTCATGCCGCGGCTCTCGACGCCACGCAGCTTGGCCTTCTTGATGGCCATCCCGTTGGGAAGCGTCGCGCCGACGAGCGCGACCGGCACCTTGTCGCCCGCCTCGAAGTTCTGGGCGCCGCACACGATCTGGAGCGCCTCCTCGGCACCGACGTCGACGCTCGTGACCCAGAGCTTGTCGGCCTCAGGGTGGCGCTCCTTGGTGACGATCAGACCCACGACGACTCCGTCGAGCGCCTCACCGGCGGACTTCACCGACTCGACAGCGGTCCCGGTCAGGTCGAGGCGGTCGACCAATTCGGGCACGGGCAGCGATATGTCGACGAGTTCCTTGAGCCACTTGAGAGAAACGAGCATGATCGCGCGTCCTTTCGAGAAGACGGTGAGCGAGGGCGGTCGGTCGGATCAGAACTGGCGCAGGAAGCGCATGTCTCCCTCGAGCAGCATGCGCAGGTCCGGGATGTTGTACTTCAATGCCGCGATTCGCTCGACTCCCATGCCGAACGCGAATCCGGAGTAGCGCTCGGGGTCGATCCCCACGTAGCCGAAGACGTTGGGGTCGACCATGCCGCAGCCGAGGATCTCGAGCCAGCCGCTGCCCTTGCAGAAGCGACAGCCGTCGCCGCCACAGATACCGCAACTCACGTCGACCTCGGCCGAAGGCTCGGTGAACGGGAAGAAGTGCGGGCGGAACCGGGTACGCCGGTCGGGACCGAAGATCGCCTTGCAGACGTGGTCGAGCGTGCCCTTCAGGTCCCCGAAGGTGATGTCTTCGTCGACCACCAGCCCCTCGATCTGCGTGAACTGCGGCAGGTGGCTGGGGTCGGCGACATCTCGGCGGTAGACCTTGCCGGGCGCGAGTATGTATATGGGAGGCTTCTGCGACTCCATGACGCGCACCTGAACCGGGCTGGTGTGCGTGCGCAGGAGCACGTCGCTCTCTCCCTCGATGTCGGCACGCTCCCCCGAGAGGTCGCGAACGTAGAAGGTGTCCTGGAGTGATCGAGCCGGGTGGTCCGGCGGCTGGTTGAGCGCGGTGAAGTTGTAGTAGTCGAGCTCGACCTCCGGGCCCTCGGCGATCTTGTAGCCCAGGCCGAGGAACACCTCGATGACCTCGGCGGAGATCTGCTCGATGAGGTGCCGTGTGCCGACCGGATGCGCGCGACCGGGGAGGGTCACATCGACGGCCTCGGCCCCGATGCGGGCGTCCATGGCAGACGCCGCCAGCTCGGCGCGACGATCTCGGAACGCTGCCTCGAGCGCTTGGCGGACCTCGTTGGACACCTTGCCCACGGCCGGACGCTCTTCGGGAGAGAGCGTGCCTAGCCCGCGCAGAATCGCAGTCAGCGAGCCCTTCTTGCCGAGAAGTTCGACTCGCGCGGCGTCCAGAGACTCCAGTCTGTCAGCCCCGACCACGGCCGCAAGACCGCGGTCGAGCAGTTCGCGTAGCTCTTCCGTGATGCCCATCTACTCAGAACCTTTCCTCGGCCTGCAAACGAACGAAAGGAGCCGGTCTCCGCCCTTGGCTGAAACACCGCCCAAGGACGGGAGCCGGCTCCCGCGTTACCACCTCGGTTGGCCCGCGTCCGCGGACCCACTCGTTGCGACACCTTCGCGTCACATCCGGCGGGTGTCACACCCGCCGCAGCCCGCTATCGGGGACTCCGGCTTCCCTACTCGCAGCGCTGACTCGGCGGCTGCATTCAGGTCGCGACTGATGGAGGGAACCGCCTGATACACCCCGCTGGATCCTCTCAGCTACCGCCGGATCCATCCCTGTTCGGACTGCACGCGTTCAGGCGTCGTCTCCGTCATCGTCTCGTGCTGTTCGGTTGAGCCGTCATGGTACTCCACTTACTCGGCGCCTCGCCAGCGTCGAAGCACCGCGGCCGCCGGAACGACTCGCACGACCACGCCTGACACCTCGGCCGCCGAGACCCTCTCGCGGTCATCGACCGGATTGGCGTCGCCGCGCGTCGTCAGCGACCCGTCGCCCGCGACTGCAACCACTCGATGAAGAACCGCGCTGTGCCCTGCCGCCCGGACGAGGACGATGCTGCCGTCTTGAGGACGGGCGTCCTTCCTGACGACGACCAGGTCGCCGGGTCGCAGCGCCGGACTCATCGACTTGCCGGCAACGCGCACCGGCTCCCAGACCGACGATGCGAGGAAGAGCAGGCCCGCAACCACTGCCAGCGCGAGGACGAACTCGATGACGCTGCCCAGTCTCGCCCGCACTAGTGTGCCTGCTCAGCATCCACATAGAGCGAGACCCGCGCGTAGTCGCTGGCGACCGCATTGGTCGCCGTGGCAGGCAGGCTGATCTCAAAGCGAAGGTCGCCCTGGGCCCCCGGTGCCAACCGAAGCGGCGTGGTGCGCAAGGTGGCCAGCGGCCCGCTGTACACCTCGGTTCCCGAGCAGGAGACCCGCGCCGCCAGAGCATCGTAGAACTCCGTGATGCCGGCCTTCTTCGAAGACGTGACCACCAGGTCCGAAGGCAGCGACCCGTCGTTGATGACCGCCAGCGACCGAACGGCCGATGTCCCCGGCGCAAGCGCGTCGATCGCCAGCGGCGCTGTCGTGGGAACGGTCGAGATCGCCACGGAGCCCGCGCGGATCACGCTGTCGGCCACCTGGACTTGCGCGGCGAAGTACGCACCCGCCGCCCCCACAGACAGGGCGGCGAATGCGCCGATGATGGTGAACAGAACTCGCTTGATCATGGTTCCTCCTCGGAAACGGGTGTCGCCGAGGGGAAGCGGCACGGACTGGTTGTGGGCAGCGGGCGCCTCGCCGACCGGTAACGATCGTCCCGCACCGTCCTTACCGATGTCTGAACAGCGTCTGCACCTGGTCCGAAGAACGCCGAAGGCCCCCTCGTGGTCGAGGAGGCCTTCGGAGTCACGATATGAGCAGTCCTAGAGCGCGGACTTGGCGAGCTCCACCAACTTGGCGAAGGCCGCCGGGTCGGTGATGGCCATGTCCGAGAGGACCTTGCGATCGAGGGTGATGCCGGCATTCTTCAGGCCGTGCATGAACACCGAGTACGACAGGCCGTTGATGCGGGCACCGGCGTTGATGCGGACGATCCACAGGCGGCGGATCTCGCGCTTCTTGTTGCGGCGGTCACGGTACACGTACTGGAGCGAGTGCTGGGTCTGCTCCTTGGCGGCGCGGTAGGTACGGCTCTTCGCGCCGTAGTAACCCTTCGCACGGGCAAGGACTGTGCGGCGCTTCTTCTTCGCCGTGGTTGAACGCTTCACGCGAGGCATGGATAGATCACTCCTTGGGTCTTAAGCGAGGTCGTGGGAACAACGGGCCGTCAGTGCTAGCCGATGCCCAGGCCCTTCTTGATGACATTGGTGTCGGCCGACGAAACGATGGTCTCCTGACGGAATCCACGCTTACGCTTGGGAGACTTCTTCTCCAGGATGTGGCTCTTGAAGGCCTTGCCTCGGACGATCTTGCCCGAGCCGGTGACGCGGAACCGCTTCGCGGTGCCCTTGTGTGTCTTCATCTTCGGCATGCGCGCCGCCTTTCTAGTCGGTGCCCGCGGCGAGCTCGTCGCTCGCTGCGTCACTGTCGTCGGACGAGGTGCTCTCCTTGACTTCCTTCTTCTTCACCGGAGCCAGGAGCATATGCATGTTGCGACCCTCGAGCTTCGGCTGCGTCTCGATGATGGCGTCCTCTCCGAGTTCGCCCGCAAGCCGCTCGAGGATGTTCAGGCCAAGCTCCGGATGCGCCATCTCGCGCCCTCGGAACATGATCGTGACCTTGACCTTCGCGTTGGCGGCCAAGAAACGCATGACGTGCTTCTTCTTGGTCTCGTAGTCGTGGATGTCGATCTTGGGCCGGAACTTGATCTCTTTGATCTCGACCTTGGTCTGGTGCTTGCGTGCGAGCTTCTCCTTCTGAGTCTGCTCGTACTTGAACTTCCCGTAGTCCATGATCCGGCACACGGGCGGGTCGGCGAGCGGCGCGATCTCGACCAGGTCGAGATCCTGCTCCTCGGCGATCCTCTGAGCGTCCGACATCGCGAAGATGCCGAGCTGGCTCCCATCGACGCCGATGAGACGGCACTTCTGGGCGCGGATGCGCTCGTTGATCCTTGGCTCCGTGCTGCTGCTGATAGGCAGCTCACCTCCGTTGCTTCCGGGCCCTGGCTCTTGAGGGCCCTTCTTTCATACAAAACAGAACTCCCGCGGGCCACTTGCGGCCGACGGGAGAAACAGGCACCAACGGACCGCCCCCTTTTCGGGGCGCCTCCGGAGATACTCGCATCGACCAGACAGCCGCCGTTCTTGGCGCCGCAAGGTGGGGACCATTCCAGCCCCGAGATCAGGGTGGGTCCCGCTTGTGAGCGGTATTCGATTAGCCTCGGGAGTATAGCCGCGGGTTGTGGCGCTGTCCACCCGCCGAATAGCCGGACGGCCGCACTACGGTCTCTCCACGGGATTGACCTCGCAACTGCGCGGCAGCGTGAACCCGATAACGGTCCCGCGGCCGGGCTCACTCTCGGCGAACACCTCTCCGCGATGGTCTCGGATGATGGCTCGCACGATCGAGAGTCCGAGACCGGCGCCCCCGGAATCCGCAGTCCGAGCGACATCGGCTCGGAAGAAGCGGTCGAAGATGTGTGGCAGATCCTCGGGGGAGATGCCGGCTCCGGTATCGCTGATCCGCACGGCGATGTGATCCTGACCCTGATCCAGCGCGATCGTGATCGAGCCGACGGTCGTGTGCCGTATGGAGTTGGTCAGGACGTTGCGCAGGACCTGATCCAACCGCATCCGGTCCCCGCAAACGATGAGCGGCTCGTCTGCCCCCTTCACGCGCACCTCCACACCGGGAGGGACCCGCTGCATGACGCGGGCGGCGTTCTCATGAATCAGTTCTGACAGGTCCATCTCCGCCATCCGGTACCGCCAGCGGCCGGACTCGGCGACTGACAGCTCCTGCATGTCATCCATGAGCGCGCCGAGAAGCTGCAGATCCGCGAGGAGTGTCGCCAGGTGCACCGAGTCTGCGGGCAATGCACCGCTGAGCATCGCCTCCGCTTGTGCGGTGGCAACCGTTATCGGGTTGCGCAGCTCGTGCGAGACATCGGCGACAAGCCGGCGTCGAAGGTGGTCCTCCTCCTCCAAGACGTCGGCGAGATGGTTGAACGATGCGCTCAGAGAAGCGATCTCGAGCGGTCCCTGAACCGTGGCTCGACGCGAACGGTCTCCGCGAGTGAAGTCATCGGCGGTCTGCATGAGCTGCCGCGCCGGACGGTTCAGACGGGCCGCTACCGTGAATGCGGCGATGGTGGCAGCGGCGGCGGCAAGGAGCAAGAGCGCGTAAGTCCCGATGTTGAAGCTCTCCAGTACTGACTGCTGGGCACGTGCGAGCAGAGCCTGCTCCGTTGCAGGGGTCAGGGTCGGAACCGACGCAAGGACGGAGTCAAGAACGAAGCGGAGGGTCTCCTGGGCAACGAGCAGCATGACGAGCGTCGTGATAAGTGCCGAAACCAGCATGGCCGCGAACACCTCGACGGCGAGGCTCCAGCGCTTCACCGCCTACGCGTCCAACTTGTAGCCGACCCCGTACACGGACACCACGCTCTCCTTCGCTGGGGTCCCCAGCGCGTGTCTGAGGTTCTTGATGTGTGAGTCGACCGCTCGCTCGCCTACCGCGTCGGATCCGTGAAGTGCCCCTGCCAGTTCGCTCCGAGGGAGTACTCGACCGGCATTCACCGCCAGCATGAGAAGCAGGTCGAACTCGGTGCGAGTCAGATCGAGTACCCGGCCCTCGTAGCGAGCCACATGGCCCTGTTCGTCGATCGAGAATCCGCCCGCACTGACCAGCGCCACGACAGAATCCGTGCCGTTGGCCGTTCGCTCAACCTCGGCGTGACGCAGGGCGATCGCGACCCGCGCCATGACCTCACGTGTTGAGAACGGCTTGGTGATGTAGTCATCGGCGCCGGACTCAAGCCCGGCGACCCGGTCATCCTCGGCAGTCCGTGCGGAGATGATGATCGTCGGGATGCCCTGCTCGCGAAAGACTCGAGTCAGTTCAAGCCCGCCGATGTCGGGAAGCATCACGTCGACGAGAGCGATGTCAGGGTGGCCCGAGACTGCCAGGGCGATAGCCGAGACGCCGTCACCGGCAGTCAGCACCGTGTGATCTTCGGCGCGCAGACACGCGGAAAGGACCTCGACGATCCTGGCGTTGTCATCCACGACAAGCACGGTTGCCATGCTGTCCCCTCTCTCGTCCCTCGTCCCCTTGACAGTATCCCATGAGTGGCTACCGACGTGCGCTACGGTCCCCACGCGGCGAGCTCACCCGCGTGGTAGCTCGACCGCACGAACGGTGCGCTCGCGACCGCCGAGAACCCCAGCCGGTAGGCCTCGCGCGCCAGGTCGGCGAACACCGCCGGCTCGACGAACTCCGCGACCGGCAGATGAGCCGCGCTCGGCCGCAGGTACTGGCCGAGGGTCAGCATCGATACCCCGTGGCCGAGCAGGTCCGCCATCACCTCGACGACCTCGCCGGGCGACTCGCCCAGCCCGAGCATCAGCCCAGACTTGGTGGGAATGTCCGGCCGCGTCTCGCGCACCCGCGCGAGCACCTCGAGCGAACGCCGGTAGTCGGCACCCGGGCGGACGTCGGAGTAGAGCCTCGGCACCGTCTCGAGATTGTGGTTGAAGACGTCGGGGCGCTCGGCAGCCACGGTGTCGACGTCTGGCATGCGGCCCGCGAAGTCGCTCGTCAGGACCTCCACCGCCACCCCGGGAACGGCTTCGCGAACCGCTCGGATCACCTCGACGAAGTGCCCCGAACCGCCGTCCGCGCAGATCGTCGCGCGTGACGGTGGTGATCACCACGTGGCGCAACCCGAGTCGAGCGGTCGCCTCCCCCACTCGGCGTGGTTCGTCCGGGTCGAGCGGCCCGGGCGTTCGCGTCTCCACGGAGCAGAATCGGCATCCACGCGTGCAAGCGTCACCCATGATGAGGAACGTTGCGGTCCCCGCCGAGAAGCACTCGCCGCGATTGGGGCACTTCGCAGACTGGCACACGGTGTTGAGCGACAGCTCGTCGAGCATCTCGGCCACCGCCAAGGCCCGCCCGGGCTGGGCGAGGGGCCTTCGGAGCCACACGGGGAGCCGGTCGGCGGATCCCACTAGCGCGTCGCGATCGCTTCGATCTCGACCCGGGCATCCTTGGGAAGTCCCGCCACGGCAACAGTCGAGCGCGCGGGGAACGGCTCGACGAAGAACTCCGCATAGACCCCGTTCATCTTCGCGAAGTCAGCCATGTCCGTGAGAAAGACCGTGGTCTTGACCACGTCGTTGAGGGTCAGCCCGTCTGCCTCGAGCACCGCCGAGAGGTTGGTGAGCACCTGGCGGGTCTGGCATCCGACGCAGCCTTCGACCAGCTCTCCGGTGGCCGGGTCGATCGGCGTCTGGCCGGAGCAGTAGGTGAAGGTGCCCACCCGGATCGCTGCGGAGTACGGGCCGAGGGCTTGGGGGGCTTTCTCGGCGACGATGGCTTGCTTCTCAGGCATGAGTTCTCCTTGGTGACGAAGGGTCAGATCTTGCTCGCCGCGTCTGCGGCGGCGAAGCGGATGACTTCCGAGACGGTCGGGTGCGCGTGAACCGTGTGCGCGACGTCTGCGACGGTCAGGTCGTTGGCCATCGCGAGCGCGACTTCATGGATGATCTCGACCGCGTGCGGACCGACGATCTGGCATCCGACGATGCGCCCGGTGCCCTTCTCGGCGACGAGTTGGACGAAACCGTCGCCCTCCCCTTCGCCAAGCGCCTTGCCGTTGGCCGCGAACTTGGCGACCGCCTGCACCGCGTCGATGCCCGCCTCCTTGGCCGAGTCGCGCGACGAACCGACGACCGCGACCTCGGGGAAGGTGTAGACGCACGCGGGGATGCAGTCGTAGCGCATCGACTCGAGCGCCGGTGTCGAGCCGTCCGCAGCTGCGCGGAGTTCGGCGACCGCGTTGCGGGCGGCGAGCACGCCCTCCTCCTCGGCGACGTGCGCGAGCATCATCCCGCCGATGAGGTCGCCGATCGCGTAGATCCCGGGCACGTTGGTGCGGTAGTACTCGTCGACCTTCAGAGCACGGCGGTCGAAGCTCAGGCCGACCTCTGAGAAGCCGAGATCCGCCGAGTTGGGCACGCGGCCGACCGCGCTCATGACGATCTCGCTCTCGATCACGGCGCCGGAGCGAAGCGTGGAGAGCATGCGGCCATGCTCGGAGCGCACGACCGACTCGACGGCGTCGCCGAGGTGGAACTCGACACCCATCTCCTCGAGCTTGGACTGGGCGAGCTTGACCACGCGGCGGTCGTTACCCGGAAGCACCGTCTCCATCAGCTCGACGACGGTCACCTTGCTCCCGAAGGCCGCGTACGCGCACGCGAACTCAAGGCCGATGACGCCACCTCCGATGATGACGATCTCGCGCGGGATGCCGGTGAGAGAGGTCGCCTCGTCGCTGGTCCAGACACCGGGCGTTGAGTGATCGATGTTGGGGAGCTTGAAGACCAACGAGCCGGTCGAGAGGATGACGGCGTCACACTCGACGATCTGCGTGCCGCCCTCGGCCAGGTCGACGATGAGCTCGTCGGCACCCACCAGCTTCCCTTCGCCGTAGATGACGTCGACCTTGAGCCGCCTGGCACTCGCCTCGATCTGGCCGACGAGTTCGTCGACGACGCCCTCTTTGCGCGCACGCAACCCCGCGATGTCGACCGTGGCGACCGAAGCGTTCAGCCCGAACTCGGCCGCCTCGGCGGTGTCCTTGACGATGTGCGCGGAGCGCAGAATGGTCTTGGTCGGGATGCAGCCCCAGTTCAGGCACGTCCCTCCGAGCCGCTCTCGCTCCACGAGCGTCACCTCCGCGCCGAGCCGAGCCGCTTCGAACGCCGCGGAGTAGCCGCCCGGACCGCCGCCGAGCACTGCGATTCGCATGGGTACGTCTCCCTCGATCCGGTTTCAGGTACTGGAGTGTTCGAGGATTCTAGCACGGTCCGATGACGAATCGGGGCTTCGCCGGACCGCCGGAATGGGTACCAACACCCCAACGGTCGTCTGACATCCGGGGGTTCTCGGTGACGCGATTCTTCCCAAGCGCGAAGCGCGTGCTCGAAGCACGCGAGCGCCTGTCCACGGGCCACTACGGTGACCTCGACCAGACGATGGGCACCGCGACCCTCCCGCGACCGGGCACGCGCGACCTGTGCGACCTGATCACCGAGTTCGGTGCGTTGGTCGACGAACTCGACCTTCGCGACGACGTCTCAAGCGGGTTCGTGGTACTCCTGCCGGTGCGGGTGAACGGAGTGAGTCTCACCACGCCGGTACTCGTCGACGTGGAGCGCTGCGAACTGGCGTTCACGAGCCATCCTCAGCTCGGAGCGGCCAGCCTCACGTCCGACGTGCTCTCCGAGAACCCGGACATCGCCAACGAGGTGCGCGAACAGCTGCTCGGCGTCCTGGCCACCTGGCACAACTTCGGCGCGGCCGACGAGAGCTGACCAAGCGCGTCAGATCAGGCGAGACCGGCGTCCTGAAGGATGCGCACGACCGCGTCGTCGGCGCCCAGCGGCATGATGTGCACGCCGTCCGCGATCCCCTTGAGGTCCCTGACCTGCTCGGCGGCGAGTCGGATCGACTCCTCGAGCGGGTTCTCGGCCGAGGCGATCCTGTCCGAGATGTGCTCGGGGACCATCAGCCCGGCCAGCCGCTCGTTGATGAACTTGATGACGCGCGGGCTCTTGAGCAGCAGGATCCCGGCGATCAGCTTGGCGCCGGTCGGCCTCAGGGCCTCGGCGGCACGTGCGAACTTGTCCACGTCCGTGACCGCCTGCGTCTGGAAGAACGTCGCACCGGCCTCGATCTTCTGCAGAGCGCGCTCGAGCTGGATCTCCCACGGCTCGGCCTCAGGGAAGAGCGCCCCGCCGATGAGGAAGTCCGTCGCCCCGTCCAGCGGCGTGCCGTTCATGTCCGCGCCGGCGTTCATCCCGGCGGTGACCTCCATGAGCTGCGTGGAGTCGAGGTCGAAGACGCCCTTCGCCTTGGGGTGGTCTCCCCCACGCGGGTCGTCGCCGGTGACCACGAGCACGTTCTCCAGCCCCAGCGTCCAGGCGGCGAGCAGGTCGCTTTGCAGCGCGAGACGGTTCCGGTCTCGGCAGGTCTGCTGGAAGATCGGTTCGCAGCCGCCGCCGTTGTCGAGTACCACGCGCGATGCCGCCAGCGAACTCAGGTGCAGCGTCGCCCCCTGGTTGTCGGTCACGTTGAGCGCGTGGCACACCGGCGCCAACTTCTCGACGCTGGCGAGCATCGCCGAGTAGTCGGTTCCGTGCGGGGGCGCGACCTCACCGGTGATGACGAACTCGCCGCGAGCGAGCGCGTCGCGCAGGCGGCTCACTTGCCCCCTCGCAGGTTCACGGAGCCGGGCCCGCGCTTCGCCGAGTAGTCCTTGGCCGGGATGACACCGGTACGCCCCCGGCCCTGCTCGGCGAGCCGCTGCCTGATCTTGACGTGCGCGCATTCGCGGTCGGTCAGGACCTCACACATGCCGTTCCACATGCCGCCGCACGGCCCGTTGAGGAGCCCCTTGGGACAGGTGGTGACGGGACAGATACCGGCGGTCTTGTCGAGCACGCAGTCACCGCACATCTGGCAGCGCTCCTCGAAGACGCCGTGGCGCTGCACGTTGCCGAGGAAGGCGCTCTCAAGCCCGGGGAAGACCGGCTGCTTCACGCTCTCGGCGACGGTCTGCACGCCAGCGCCGCACGACAGCACCAGCAGCGCGTCGGCCTCCTCGACCTCGCGTACGTGCTTGCGCAGATCGAGCTTCGTCCCGCCAAGGTGACAGGTCACGGCTCCGACCACCCAGCCCGTGACCGAGTAGCCCTCGGCCTCGAGTGCCGCCTTCGCCTTCAGGATCTCGGGCTCGCCGCCGGTGTGAGCGACGGTCGCACACTCGCCACATCCGACGATGAACACCGTCTTGGCGTCCATCTCGGAGAGGTTGGCGCGGATGCGCTCCCAGTCCCGGGGCTTGGTGATGATCATCTGCTCGCTCGTCTCGTGGCTATCGCTTCTGTCACGGCCTTGACGCAGCCGGGTGCGTCCTCAGAATACCCCGCTCCGATCGACGTCGCCCAATCGCGGGTCACCACGGCGCCTCCGACCAGCACGGGGAAGTCGCGCTGCGTCGCCCGCAGCGAGGCGACCGTCGCGCTCATCGCCGGCAACGTGGTCGTCATGAGCGCTGAGAGACACACCGCATCGGCCTCGGCCGCAGCGGCGGTGACCGTCTCGACGGCGACGTCGACGCCCAGGTCGTTGACGTCGAACCCCTGACTCTCGAGGAGCGAGACGCAGATGTCCTTACCGATGGAGTGGACGTCGCCCTTCACGGTCGCGAAGACGACGTGACCCGCCGAGGAGCCCTCGCCTTCCGGCGTGAGTTCCTTGACCCGTGCCACGGCCGCCTTCATCGCGCCGGCCGCGATCATCATCTGCGGGAGGAACACCTCACCGCGTCCGTAGGCGTCGCCGAGTCTCTGGATCGCAGGGGTCAGGACGCTACCGATGACGTCGCCGACCGGCATGCCATCCGCCACCACCGCGTCGACGAGCGCGGGTGCCGCGTCGGCGTCCCCTCGGAGCACCGCGGTCTCCAGCGCGGTGCGGGCGTCGGGCACCTCTGCGGGTCCCGTCGTGCCGGAAGCACCGCCGGACAGCAGGTCCGCACCGCCGGCCGCCTGGTCGAGCGCGCTTCGGTACGCCGCATCCCACGCGGCCCACGCCTCTCCATGGGCGTCGGGGCTCGTGGCTGCCGCACGTGCGCTGTTGGCTATGCGCACCGCCTCCATCACCACGTGGTCGTTGGGATTGAGGAGTGCGGAGTCGAGGCCCGCCGCGACAGCGGCATCGAAGAACGCGGCGTTCAGCAGCGCGCGGCTCGGCAGTCCGTGGCTCACGTTCGAAACGCCGAGGATGGTGGCGAGCCCTGAATCGTGGGCAGCCGCGAGCGAGGCCACCGTGATGCGGGGAGCGTCGGCGTCGGTTGCCGCGGTCATGACCAGGGCGTCGACCACAAGGTCGGTGTCATCCATGCCCGCGGCGTGCGCGGCAGCTCGGACCCGCTCGACCACGGCGAGCCGTCCCGCCGAGTCAGCGGGTATTCCCGCATCGTCCAGCGCGAGGACGACCACGGCTGCGCCGTAGCGCCGGGCGAGCGGCAGTACCGAAGCGATCGACTCGGGATCGCCGTTGACGCTGTTGATCAGCGCGCGACCGGGATAGACACGGAGCGCGGCCTCGAGGGCAGTCGGGTCGGTCGTGTCGAGAACCAAGGGCGCATCGGCGGTGCCGACCAGCGCGAGGACCGCTTGGGGCAGCGACGTGACGGCGTCCACCCCGGCGGCGCCCACGTTGACATCGAGCAGGTCCGCTCCGGCAGCCTCCTGCTCCGCGGCGTAGGAGCGGACGACGCTCATCGATCCCGCGAGGAGCGCCTCCTTGAGCGCGGGCTTTCCGGTGGGGTTGATGCGCTCACCGACGACTCTCACCGGCGATCCGGCGCCCAGGGTCACGATGCGGCGCGGGCCGGCAAGTACGGTGTCGCTGTAGCCGCGATCCGGAACCTCGACCACGTCCTTGTCGGCGACAGCGTCGACGATGGCACCGGTGAAGATCGGGGTGGACCCGCAACAGGCTCCGATGGCGGCGACCCCTGCTTGGCGCGCGGCTGCGGCGAAGGCACCCATCTCGGCAGGGGTGCCGGGGAAGACGGTGCGTCCGTCCCTGTCGAGCACCGGCAGGCCGGCGTTGGGTTGCGCGATCACCGGCAGGCGGGTCGCCGAGACCATCCGGCGAGCGAGGTCGAGCATCTGGTCGGGCCCAAGGCCGCAGTTGAGGCCGACCGCATCGGCGCCGACCGCCTCGAGGATGACGGCGGCCGTCTCGGGATCGGTCCCCGACAGGTCCATGCGGCCGGAAAGGCCGAACGTGCAGCTCGCGAAGACCGGCAGGTCGCAGACCGACTTCGCGGCGAGTACGCCGCAGCGAACCTCGGCGATGTCGGTGAACGTCTCGAAGAAGATGGCGTCGGGACCTTCTGCGGCGAGCGCGGCGATCTGCTCGGCGAAGATGGCGAACACCTCGTCGAAGGTCGCGCTCCCCATGGGCTCGAGCACGAGGCCGGTGGGGCCGACGTCGGCCAGCACGTGCCGGGCGCCGTCCTGGCGGCAGATGCGTACCGCGGCACGGTTGAACTCCTCGACACGGCCGCCGTAGCCGTACTCGTCGAGTTTGGGACGCGAACCGCCGAACGTGTTGGTGATGCAGCAGTCGGCACCCGCCAGGCTGTAGAGCCGGTGGACGTCGGCGACGACCTCCGGGGCCGACACGTTGAGCAGCTCGGGGCACTCACCGGCAGGCAGTCCCGCCCGCTGGAGCATGGTACCCATCGCACCTTCGAGGACCAGGACGTCCCGACCCAGGCGCATCATGATGTCCGGCATAGAGGAAGTCCCTTCGAGGTTCCGTGCATCTGAACGATCGCGGCCCGGCAGAGCTACTTCTCCAGGCTCTGCGTATAGCGTACCGCCATGAACCACATCGATCCGACGAAAAGAAGCGCGAGCACGCTCATCTCGACCAAAGGCCCGGCCCCATACGCGAGCATGAAGGCCTGCCACTGCTTGGTCACCACCGCGAAGGCGACGTCGACGACGAGTCCGACCACCAGCAGCCACACGCAGGCGTTGGTCCAGAGCCGAGCCGCTCGCCGCCCGCGGTACGTACCCACGGCGTAGACCAGGATGAGCCCGATGCCCGAGACCATGACCACCCAGAAGCCCGCGGCCAGAAAGGTGAAGGACTGGAGCGAGAGATAGCCGAAATACACGCTCGCCTCCTACAGACAGCCGAGGCGCCACAGAGCCGCGGCGATGATGTCGGCGTGATCGAACGCGAGTCCGTCGGGCAGCTCGTCGACGAAGTACCACGCCGCGTCGGCGGCGTCGTCACCGCCGACCACGGTAGGCGTCTCGAATCCGATGTCGGCGAGGTAGGCGGCACACACGTTCCAGCCGCGGGGGTCGCGGCCGGGATCGCCGAACGCGCCCACCGGGACGAGCGGACCCTCCCAGATCAGCCCGGTCTCCTCGGCCAGCTCGCGACGCGCGGCCTCGACGGGACGCTCTCCCTCGTCCACGAAGCCACCGGGCAACGCCCAGCAGCCCGAGAACGGCTCGGCCGCTCTGAGCACGAGCAGCACCTTGCGCATCTTCACGGGGCCGGCGAACACGACGGTGTCGCAGGTGAACGCGGGGCGCGGATAGTCGTAGCTGAAGGTGTTCATGCTCGCAGTGTACCCGACCGAGACGGCCCCCCGGCGTTGCTGCGCACGAGCGGACCGAAGCGGAGGCACACACGCGACGCTACACTGGTCGGACGCGCCCGCACGTCATCTCGGAGGTCTTCGTGGTCGACTCGTCCCGCCGTCTCAAGGTCATCCTCGCGATGGCGATCATGTACGTGGTGTGGGGGACGACCTACCTGGCCATCAAGATCGGGCTCGATGCCGGCCTTCCTCCAACGCTGTTCGCCGGCGTACGGCAGATCCCGGCGGCGGCGCTCCTGTTCGGAATCGCGGCGTGGCGCGGCGCGAGTCTCCGGATCTCTCCGCGGGACCTCCGGATCTCGGCCATCGTCGGCATACTGCTGATCGTGGGGGGTCAGTACTTCACCTTCCTCGCCGAGCAGAGCGTGCCGTCGGGCATCTCGGCGCTCGTCGTCGCACTTCTCCCCCTGTGGATCGCGCTCGCCGAGTCGGCCTTTCCCGACATGCAGCGTCCCGGGCGTCTGGGATGGGTGGGGCTGGCCATCGGCTTCTCCGGCCTTGGGATCCTCCTTGCCCCGCGGCTCACGGGTGTCTCGGCAGGGGCGGGCGAACTCGCGGGCATCGGGCTGCAGATCATCGGCACCTGGCTGTGGGCGAGCGGCTCGATCTACAGCAAGCGGCATCCGGCCGCGGCCGACAACATGGTCATGACCGCGTACGAGATGCTCGCTGCCGGAGCCGTGCTTCTGACTCTGGGCACGCTACTGGGCGAATGGCCGCAGTTCGTGGTCACTCCCAAGGCGTTCTGGGCCCTCGCCTACCTCGTGGTGTTCGGCAGCGCCATCGCTTTCACCGCGTTTACCTATGCTCTGCAGAACCTCCCGGCGAGCAAGGTGATGACGTACGCCTATGTCAACCCGGTGATCGCAGTGTTCGCCGGTGCGCTCGCCGGGCGCATCGGCCTCGTTCCTCCCGAGCCTGTGACCGCCTCGACACTCATGGGCATGGTCGTCATCGTGGGCGGTGTCGCCCTCGCCGTCGCCGCGCCCACCCGCCCGCCGAGACGACCGTCAGGTCCGGCAGCGAGGGAGTACCCGGAATCGGGTCTCGTCGATGCGGTTCCCAGCGAGGTCTGAGCCCCGGCGTCCCCTCGATGAGAGAACTGCAATCCGCGCTCCACACCATCTCCACACGGCACACATTCCCCCTTCGCAAACATGAACGATAGTTGGGCTGCGGCACGATTCCGACGGAGGGTGGAGGTAGCGATGATGCTCACGACGTACACGGCGCTCGGAGTCCTCGCCTTCGCAGCTCTGTGGGTCCTTGGCAGGGAGCGCGGACGTCTCGCCGTCGCTGTCACCACGCTGTCGCGACCGGTCTCGGCCGTTGACGAAGCTGAACGCGTCCTCTCGCGACGCTACGCGAAGGGCGCCATCTCGGCGGACGAGTACCACCGGATGATGGCGATTCTTCGCCACTGATCAAGCCCAACTCAGGCGCTCCCCCAGGCGCCAAGAACCACCCTCCTTGTGTGAAGTGACCCGGTTTGGCAGAGCCGGGTCGCTTCATGTGTGGAGTAGAATGGCTCGCGAGCACGGCGACCGGGACTCAGGGCGCCGACCGCTCTACCCCGCGAGGAGCCACTCCGCATGACGTCCAGTCTCCTGAGATCGCTCAGGTTCGTTCGTGACTACCGTTGGTACGCGGTCCTGGGCGTGCTCGCGGTGCTCGCGGCGACCGCGGCCGACCTGGTCAGCCCGCAGATCCTGCGTCGGATCATCGATCAAGGCATCTCGAAGTCCGACACCCAGGTGATCTTCACCGGCGCTGTCGGTCTCGTGGCGGTCGCCATCTTCGGCGGTATGGCCAGCTTCCTTCAGGGCTACTTCTCGGCGAAGGCGAGCCATGGCTCGGCGTATCAGATGCGCGACACGATCTTCGACAAGCTGCAGCGGCTGAGCTTCTCGTACCATGACCGAGCGCAGACGGGTCAACTCATCACCCGCGTGACCTCCGACGTCGATCAGGTGCGCGACTTCGTGGGCGGCGGGCTCGTCCAGGCCGTCTCCGCGGTACTCATGCTGTGCGGTGCCGTCGTGCTGCTCTTCAGAATGAACGCGGCGCTCGCCCTCCTGGCCTTCGCGGTCGTACCCGCGACCGCACTGGTGCTCGCGGTCTTCGTGCGCCGCCTTGGACCGTTGTTTCGCGGTCTGCAGGTCAAGCTCGGCACCCTCAACACAGTGCTGCAGGAGAACGTCGCCGGCGTGCGCGTCGTTCGAGCGTTCGCCCGCGAGCCTTTCGAGGCGGCTCGCTACGACGTGGCCAACCGCGACCTGCTCGCCCAGGGCCTCCAGGTCCGCCGGACGGTGGCCAATGCGTTCCCGTTGCTGTTCTCGGTAGGGACCATCGGCGTCGGGCTCGTGACCTGGGTGGGTGCGGTGCAGATCGTGCGGGGCACGCTGACCGTCGGGGAGCTCGTCGCCTTCACGAGCTACCTGTTCCTGCTCCTGCAGCCGCTTTTCGTCCTGGGTTTCGGCGCTCAGCAGATCGCGCGGGCCGGCGCCTCGGCCGACCGGCTGTTCGAGATCCTCGACGCCCCCGAGGACGTCGCCGAGGCACCCGCTGCCGCGTCACTCCCGCGACTGACCGGCCGAGTCGAGTTCCGCGACGTCCACCTGCACTACCCGGGAGCCGATGCTGAGACGCTTTCGGCGGTGAGCTTCAGTGTCGAGCCCGACACGACGGTGGCGGTGGTGGGAGCGACCGGCTCCGGCAAGACGAGCATGGTCAATCTGATCCCCCGCTTCTACGACGCGACCGGTGGCAAGGTGCTCGTCGACGGTGTCGACGTGCGTGATGTCACGCTCGCGTCGCTGCGAGGGCAGATCGGGTTCGTGATGCAGGACAGCGTCCTGTTCAGCGGGACCGTCCGCGAGAACGTCGCGTACGGCCGTCCCGACGCCACCGACGATGAGGTCGCCGCGGCGGCCACTGCCGCCCAGGCCGATGAGTTCATCCGGGCACTGCCCGAGGGATACCTCACCCTCGTCGGCGAGCGCGGCGTGAAACTGTCGGGGGGCAGCGCCAGCGGATCGCGATCGCACGTGCACTCCTGATCGATCCCCGCGTACTGGTCATGGACGACTCCACCTCGTCGGTCGACTCGGCGACGGAGGCCGCCATCCGCTCGCAGCTCGACGCCCTGATGACCGGCCGCACCACCTTCATCGTCGCGCAGCGGCTGTCTACGGCGAAGCGCGCGGACATGGTCTTGGTCATGGAGGCCGGTCGCCTCGTCGCGAGCGGCACCCACGACGAGCTCCTGGCCGGCAACTGCCTGTACGCCGAGATCGCCGCGAGCCAGCTGGTCGGTGGCGACGACATCGCGACCCCGGCCGCATGCGAACTCGACGAGGGCGGTGCGTCTGTAATGGCGCACGGCGTGTCACTGAAGTCACTCGCCAAGAGCGACCGTCCCTCTTCCACCCGCGAGGTCGTGTGGCGACTATGGGGCTATCTCTGGCCCTACAAGGTGAGCCTGTTGGGCGGCGGCATCTGGGTGGTCCTCACTTCTGTCTCAGCCGCCGCGACTCCGGCTCTCACCGGGCTGATCATCAACCTCGCGACGGCAAGCGCCGAGACCGGCGGCAGCGCGCGAGTGCTCATCGCCCCCGGCGCGCTGCTGGTGGCCTTGTCCGTCTTCGGGTGGATCGCACAGCGCCAGCAGATCCTCATGCTCGGCACCGCCGGCCAGAAAGCCGTCTACGACCTGCGAAGCGCGGTCTTCTCGGCGATCTCGGGGCTCGACGTCGCATACTTCGAATCAGTGGAGTCAGGCGACCTGATGAGCCGGCTCATCAACGATGTCAACCAGGTGGACAGCTTCCTCTCGCAAGGGTTTCGGCGGCTGCTCGGTGCCGTCGTCGGACTGATCGCCACGCTCATCGCCATGTTCTGGCTGAACTGGCGACTCGCGCTGACCACACTCATCGTCGTGCCGGTGATGCTGGGCGTCACCCGGCTCTTCGGTCTGATCGCGAGAGGTGCCTTCCGCACGCGGCAAGAGGCGATCGGCAACGTGAGCGCCACCCTCGCCGAGGAGATAGGCGGGATCAAGGTCGCCCAGGCGTTCAACCGCACCGACCGCAACCGCACGCAGTTCTCAGAGCGAAACGCCGCCAACCGGGACGCGAACGTGAGCGCAGCCGTGGTCTCCTCGGCGTTCTCCCCGGTCCTCGGGGTCGTCTCGGCACTGGCCACGGCGATCGTCGCAGGGGTCGGCGGCTACCTTGCCGCAGAGCAGGTCATCTCCCTGGGAGTGGTGGTGGCGTTCTTCGCCTACGCACGGCAGTTCTTCAACTCGATCTCACAGATGTCGTCGCTGTACTCGGATGCCCAGTCCGCCCTTGCCGGGGGTGAGCGCGTGTTCGCGGTGCTCGACACGCCGGTTCACGTGACAGATGCCCCCGGCGCGCGGGCGTTGTCCCGGGCGAAGGGGCACATCGAGTTTCGCGACGTACGCTTCTCCTACGGTTCAGGCCCGGAGATCCTCCACGGCATCGATCTCGCGGTTGAAGCCGGGACGACACTCGCCGTCGTCGGGGCGACGGGAGCCGGCAAGACCACACTTCTCAACCTGGTCCCACGCTTCTACGACGCGTCAGGCGGCTCGGTACTCGTCGACGGCATCGATGTCCGGGACCTGACGCTCTCGTCCCTTAGAGCGAACTTCGGGATCGTCCTTCAGGATCCGTTCCTCTTCTCGGGCACGATCGCCGACAACATCCGCTATGGATCGCTTGAGGCTTCCGACGATGATCTGCGTGAGGCCGTCGAGCTTGCCGGCGCCACCGGGTTCATCGCCTCGCTGCCACAGGGCTTCGACACGCTCGTCGACGAGCGCGGCGCGACGCTGTCGACGGGGCAGCGGCAGCTGATCGCCTTCGCCCGGGCGGTGGTTGGCAACCCGGCGATCCTGATCCTCGATGAGGCGACATCGTCGGTGGATACCCGGACCGAGATGCTCATCCAGGCCGGACTCCGCAGCATCCTGAAGCACCGCACCTCGCTGATAATCGCGCACCGGCTTTCCACCGTGCGCGACGCCGACGCGATCGTCGTCCTCGACGAGGGTCGAGTGGTCGAACGAGGCACCTACGCCGAGCTGATGGCTCGAGACGGCGCGTTCTCGCGCCTGCATGCGGCCCAGTTCGCCTCGGAGTAGCGCCGCGTACGAGTCTCGGCCCGGACTTCCCCCGCCGCGACGACTCTCGGGCTCGGAATCGCGCATCGGTACCCCATCAGCCTCAGCCTCAGTCTCTCCACGAACCCATCTAGCTGCGCTTTCACGCGCTTCCTCAATCTCAGCTAGAGTGTTGCAAACTATATAGGACTCCTCTACTATATGTTCTGTCACTTATGGTTCTTGGGGGGAGCGGGGATGTCGCTGGAAGCGGCGATCATGGGGTTTCTTGCGGTCGAGCCGCGCTCCGGCTACGACCTGAAGACCCGCTGCTTCGACAGGCAGGCGGCGGCCTTCTGGACTGCGGATCAGGCGCAGATCTACCGCACGCTCGAGCGGCTGCAGTCCGGACGGTTGGTCACCTGCACTCGCACGCGGCAGGTCGGCAGGCCGGACCGCAAGGTCTACCGGCTGACCGCCGCGGGCGCCAGAGTCTTCGAGAGTTGGATCGCCTCGCCCTCGCCCCTCACGCCGCCACGAGACCAATTCCTGCTGCAGGTGTTCTTCTCGGCGGCGCTGCCCGACGGCGAGATCGTTGAGAACCTGGCCCGCCAGCGGAGCGCCCACCAGACGAGGCTCGAGGACCTGCGAGGTGAAGTCGGCGCATTGGCCCAAGACGCCACCCTCCCGCGCCGCACCCGCCTCTTGAGAGAGGCCGCATTCGACGGGGCCATCGCGCGTGAGCGGGCTTCGATCGACTGGCTCGACGACACCATCGAAGCCATCGAAGGCGGACGTCTTCCCGCAACGGCACGTCCCGCCGCACCCGGAGACAGTAAGCGCGCGGCGGGCTCGGACTCGGCATGAGACAGTCGGCAGTCCTTCATGGAGGTACCCCGTGAGAATCGTTGCGATCGATGCGAGCCCGTCCCGCAGTGTCGTGAGCCTCTCGGTCGAGGCTGCTGCACGATCGGCAGAGCACTCGGAGGCGACGGTGGAACGAGTGCGTCTCGCGGAACTGCAGGTGATGACCTGTACCGGCTGCGGGATGTGCCGCTACGGCGGCGGCTGCAAGATAGCCGACGATCTGCCGGACCTCGCGCGACAGATAGCTGAGGCCGACGGCGTTATCATCGGGTTGCCCGCCTACTTCCGAAGGCCGGACCCGGCCCTGCAGACGATGCTCGAACGGCTGCAACGCTTCTTTCCCCACGACGGGCAGCAGGTGCTTCCCGGCCTGGCCGCAACCCACCGCCCGGGAACCACCCTGGGCCGCGGAGCGAAGCGCGCAGTCATCATCACGGCGAGCCGCGCGCCGGAGCCCTTGGCCACCTTCTTCGGCTACACCACGGGCCCGATTCGAGAGCTCAGGAGCGCGCTCGGGGCCGGAGGCATACGCACTGTGGGGTCGCTCGCGCTCACGGGCGGCTGGTGGCGTGAGTCGTTCGACGAGTGGGAGCGCGACAAGGCGACGTCGCTCGGAAGGATGCTCGCGGGAAGAGCGTAGCCGAACCCAAGCCCTGCGCAGCGGTCATCGATGGCGCCGGCTCGCGGCGCGGAGCCGCGGGAGGAATCCGAACCTAGTCGGCCAGGTGGCAGTTGAGGCAGAGATCGTCATCCATCTCGACGAGCAGATGGGCGTTCTGGGTCTCGTGGGGGAAGTTCTGGAACGCCGGGTTCCCGCCGGTTCCCGTACCGTCGAGGCTCGCGGCGAAGACCGCAGCCGACGCCTCGGCACCCGCCATCGTCCCCACGAACCTGCTGTCCTCGTGACACTGCTGGCAGATGGGCTTGTGATCGCCCTGCTGAGATGTGCGGGTGGTGGGGCCGGAGCGATACGGCATCAGGTAGCCACGATTGTCCTGCGCCAACGGCCCGCGCTCGGTCTCTGTGGTAGATCCCGTCTTGGCTGAGCTTCGCCACGTTGGCGTAGGTGAAGGCGCCGGCGCCGTAGTCCCCAGGATGGTTGTTGGCCGGACCCGGCACGCCCTGACATACGGCCCTGATGGCAAGCGATGCACCAGTCCGAGCCGTACGCTGCCACCGGAGTGGAGGTGGCGTTGCCGGGACGCTGAAGGAGCAGCCGATCCGAGAGGGTCTGCTGCCACCATGTGGTGTCGGAACTGTAGGGAACGCGCGACCGCTCGCCGGGAAACGGCGCGACGGTGTTGGCTCCGTGGGGCGAGTGACAGTCACCGCAGCCGAGCGTGTTGTTCGGCCCGCTGAAGGCAGACGTGGCGGTAGCCCCCGTTGAGGCGATCGCCGCCCGGAACCAGATTGGTCTGGTCGACCCGATGCTGTGCGCGCCGGCGCAACGCCGGTCCGCGCGTAGACCGCACCGTACACACCGCGGCCGCCCGTGCCGTCGTGGCACATCTCACAGGTCGCGGTCACCGTGGCCTTCGGCAGAAGGAGCACGCTGTCCGCCGGCGCGGCATGGGTCGAGTGACAGATCACACAGCGGTTGGAGCCCGTGGTGTATCCGGCATGGGGCCCCTTGCCGAACTGGGCGTGGCGCTCGACAGTCGTTGCCGTGGCAGTCGTGGCAGTCCCGCCGTCCCGACGCCGGGCGGGTCAGCGGATACGGAGTGCTCGAGGTCTCCTCTTTGTACGCGTAAGCAGGGGAAACGGAGATGAGGGTAGGCCGAGGAGACCAGCATCAAGACAGCCGTCGCCAACCAAGCGTGCCATCTTGTTCTGCGAGCGCGATCGCCTGAACCCACCTCCCGACCTATACAGAATAGCAGCATCCCGACGCCGCTGTTCCGACATCGAGGCTCTGGCTGGTATGCGGCGTGCAAACGTGCGAGGAGCAACTTCCGCGCCTACGGCTGCCGAGCGACGGCACAGGCGCGCTGCTCAATCCGAACCAAGCAGAAGGTCCATGACACGGCGACCCGGGTCCAGGAGCAGGCCGGTTTCCTCGGCTGACGCCTCGTCGAAGCGGAGGCCCCCGTTGTGGGAGATGCCCGGCCCGGCGAGCACGAAGGGAACCGGCTCACCCACATGCGTCTTGATGTCGATGGGCGTGGGATGATCGGGCATGGCCAGCAACCGGAGCTCGTGTTCATGCGCGTACCCTCTGACGCGCGACAACACCTCCCTGTCGATGGCCTCGATCGCCGCGATCTTGCCCGCTGCGTCTCCTGCGTGCCCTTCCTCATCCGGCGACTCAACGTGGATCATCACGAGGTCGTGGTCTTTGAGGGCGAGCAGCGCCCCCTCGGTCTGGGCCGCGTAGTCGTTGCTCGAATCACCGGTCACCCCGGCGATGGTGAGCCGGTCCATCCCGACCAGCGTGGCAAGTCCGTTGAGCAGGTCGACGCCGCTCGTCATCGCCGCGCTCAGGCCGCGCATCTCGGCGAAGGATGTGAGTTCTCTCGGAGCGGCGCCCGGCCAGAAGGGCCACACGTCGGTCGCCGGCGAACTACCATCGGTCGTGCGGCACCGGTTCACGCCGCTGTTTTCCAGGAGAACCCGGGCGCGGTCCATATAGCCGAGCAGAAGCTCCGATGCGGGTCCCTTGGGAAGGAAAGGCGCGACGCGTCGGTCTGAGATATCGTGGGGCGGAGTGAAGCCGGCCTCGAGCAGCTCCTGGTGGCCCGTGACCACCAGGATGTGGCGGTATGCGACGCCCGGGTAGAGCTTGAAGGTGCCGTCATCCAGGTCACTCGCGATGTCGGTGATAATGGCGTTGGACTCCTGGGTGTCGATATTGCCAGCCGAGTACGACGCCATGACGCCGTCACGAACGGTGACCAGATTGAGCCGGAGGGCGACCTGGTCCGGCGCGAGCGTGATGCCCATGCTCGCCGCTTCGATCGCTCCCCGCCCGACGTAGTCCGCCACCGGATCGTAGCCAAGGATCGAGGTACACGCGGCCGACGAGGAGGGCTCCATGCCACTGGGCACCGTGAGCGCCAGCCCCATCGTGCCGCTCTTCGCGAGGGCGTCGAGATTGGGAGTGTCGGCCGCCTGCAGGGTGGTCTTGCCACCAAGAGAGTCGAGCGGCCAGCCCGAGGCACCATCGAGGATCACGACGACGTACTTCATCCAGCCCATCCCTCGTTGCCGGCGGCTGTCACCCGACCTGATGGTCCGGTTCGCCGCTTCGCGCCACACGCATAGCGTACCAAGCGAGCACCGCTTGCTGACAGCCCTCAGTGTGGAGGTTTGTCGCTTATTGCGGCCCGAGAAGGCCGCGCGCCCTGTCGAGAGGGTCCTGTCTGGCCGTCACGCATGGACCCACGCTCGGGGCTCGACTCACGGGACCGAGTCCGAGAAGAGCGGCAAAGTGGAATGAGTACCGAGGAACACGTTGCCGGAACCATCGGCGAGGAGGACACCCGTGCCAGCACCGACGTACCGCCGGACCCGGTCCGATCGCAGCAGCGCCGCGCGCCGCCGCCCCCGCCGTTCCAAGACGATCCTCTGGGCGGTGGTCGTCTTGGCGTTGGTGGGAGCCGTGGCGTTCGTTCCCGCCGCACGCATCACTGACCGGTCGACGTTCTGCAAGACCTGCCACACGATGGTCCCGTTCTACAACGCCTGGGAGCAGGGCCCGCACAAGGACGTGGAGTGCATAGAATGCCACGTCGACTCGGGGACCGCGCGTCGCCTCATGCATAAGTTCGTGGCGCTCAACGAGGTGTACGCCGAGTTCTTCACGCACTCGACGTTCCCGAACTACAACGCTGACATCCCGGATGCCCGCTGTGAGCGCTGCCACCCCGAGGTGATACGCCAGACAACGACCGCCGACGGCAAGTTCTCCCATGTCACGCACCTCAACAAGGGCGTGCGGTGCGCGCAGTGCCACGCATCCACGGGGCACAAGGTGACCTTCTCGGCACTCAAGGATGCCGGTCTGCTGAACCCTGCGAACGCGCCCGCGGGTCTCACCTACGTGGGCGAGTCCTTCAAGGCGTCGACCGGGAAGCCGAGCGCGCTTCCCGGTCACAAGCCGGTTCCCTGCTCGCGTTGTCACGATCAGGCGAACCTGCAGTGCAGCTTCTGTCATGCCGCTCCCGCAAACCACTACGGGGCGGACTGCAAGGCCTGCCATCGGCCCGGCAGGGCCTTCGCGAAGTTCACACACCCCCCGAGCGGTGAACACAGCTACAAGAGCCGACCGTGCGCGAAGTGCCACCCCAACGACTACCGGACGGTCTACTGCACGTGCCACAAGGGCAACCCGCCGAAGGACGACTGAGTCCGGCGCCCGCCCGGGTCACCATCGGACAGCCGCCCACACCATGACAGCCTCGGGTATCATGCACGCATGACGACGACCAACTACCACGACACGCGCGGCCTCGATCCCGTCTCCCGCACCTTCACTGAGACGATCATCGCGGGCATCGCCCCGGGCGGCGGGCTCTACGTCCCGGAGGAGCTGCCGCACCTCTCCCTGGACGAGATCCTCGCGTTCGGGACCTGGCCGTACTGGCGCCGCGCCGCCGCGGTGTTCTCGCTCTTCGGCGTCGATGTCGCCGACCATCGCATCGACGAGCTCATGCAGGACGCCTACGGCCCGCAGTTCGATGACGAACGCATCGCCCCGATCGAAGAAGTAGTCCCCGGCACCTGGGTCCTCGAGCTGTGGCACGGCCCGACGAGCGCGTTCAAGGACATGGCGCTGCAGTGTCTGCCGCTCTTCTTCTCGGAAGCGCTAGGAGAGCATCGGGCCCGGGGACTCGAGGCCGAAGACTACCTGATCCTCGTCGCCACCTCCGGTGACACCGGCAAGGCGGCGCTCGAAGGGTTCTCCGACCGCGAGCACACGAGCATCATCGTCTTCTACCCGGCCGACGGCGTCTCCGACATCCAGCGCAAGCAGATGGTCACGCAGGCGGGCGACAACGTGGGCGTGTTCGGCGTGCGCGGGAACTTCGATGACTGCCAGAGCGCCGTGAAGGCCGCCTTCAACGACGAGGCGTTCAGGGCCGAGCTCGCCGAGCAACACGGGCTGAAGCTCTCCAGCGCCAACAGCATCAACTGGGGCCGCCTGTTGCCGCAGGTCGTCTACTACGTCAGCGCGTACGCGGACATGGTGGCGGCGGGCGGCGTAGTCGCCGGCGAGCCGATGGACGTGTGCGTCCCGACCGGCAACTTCGGCAACGTGCTCGGCGCTTACTACGCGCGGCGCATCGGGGTTCCCATCGGCCGGTTGCTCGTGGCCGCCAACGAGAACAACGTGCTCGCGGACTTCGTCGCGACCGGGCTCTACGACATCAGCGACCGCCAGTTCGTCACTACGCCCTCGCCGTCCATGGACATCCTGCTGTCGAACAACCTCGAACGGCTCCTCTTCGAACTCACCGGCGACCCCGCTCGCGTTCGCGAGTGGATGGCATCACTTGCCCGCGACGGGCGCTTCCAGGTCGACCGCGACACCTTCGCAAAGGTCCGCGACCTGTTCAGCGCCGACTACGTGGGAAACGACGAGTCGCTCGACACGATCCGCGAGGTGTTCGGCGAGACCGGCTACCTGATGGACCCGCACACCGCGGTCGCATGGGAAGTCGCCGAGCGTCTGCGGGAACGGGACCCCGTGCTCGTGGTATCGACAGCGCATTGGGCCAAGTTCGGGGGCGACGTGTACAAGGCGCTCGCCGAACTCCCGTACGCTGAAGTCCTGCCCGACGGCGTTCGCGAGCTCTCCGGCGTCGAACTGCTGGGGCGCGTACAGGAGCTCGCGGGTGAGGCGGCCGTGGTGCCCAAGGCGCTCGCCGAACTCGACGAGCGCACAGAGCGCTTCACGAGCGTCGTGAGCCCCGGGCGCGACGGCATCGAGAATGCGGTCCGGAGCTGGCTGCGCTAGCCGACGCCCGGAATCGACACGAGGCGGCACGGAGCTCTTCCTCGTGCCGGCCGGAGGGAGCGCCATGAAAGCCGTCGTCGTGTACGAGTCGCTGTGGGGCAACACCGCGGCCATCGCACGTTCCATCGCCGAGGGGATCGGCCCCGAGGCGGTCGCTCTGACTACCGATGAAGCCACGGGTGCCGCCATCCGGGGTGCCGACCTGATCGTCGCGGGAGCGCCGCTTCTCGGCTTCGCGCTGCCGACCGACGCCATGCGTGACGGAATCCGCACGGACAAGAGCGCACCGCCCCCGGATCTGTCACACCCCTCGATGCGGTCGTGGCTCGAGACCGTGCCCGACGGCACGGGCCGGTGTTGCGGCTTCGAGACCCGGATCTGGTGGTCTCCCGGAAGCGCGGCCAAGAAGTGCTCGGAGGGGCTGCGAAGCCACGGCTATTCGGCTGCGGGCAGAGACGAGAAGTTCATCGTCACGGGCAAGTACGGCCCTCTCAAGGACGGCGAGCTCGAACGTGCGCGGCAGTGGGGCGCCCAGCTGGCGAAGTCGCCGGCCTGAGGCGGCGTACCTCGGTAACGCGCTAGAATGGCGGCCATTCGATCACCTCGGTCTGGAGCTGCATGTCCGACGACACCCGCGAAGTACTCCAGCGCTTCCTCGACAACCTCTTCCGGGATCAGGCGCGCGTCTCACGCCTCGACGTCATCATCCGCGCTGAGACACTGGACCTCGACGCCGATCTGCTCCCCATCATCGCGAATCTTCCGAGCGTGAGGTCGTACACGCGGCAGCGCCTCGCCGACCAGTTGAACTCGGCGATCGTCGGTCACGGGTTGAGCCGGCAGTACGGCACCGTGGACTAGCAGGCAGTCCCGCTAGCCATCCGCCTGCTTCGGACGCCACACCCCGGCTTCGAGCTCTCGCTTCACGTCCATGACTTCACAGCCCGCGTGCAGCCCGCAGTCATCGAGGACGACGACTCCGTCGCGCAGGCTCGTGAGCTTCACCCGCATCGTCGCATCGAGCGACTCGTCGGCGCGCGCCACCATGCGCCCGTGGGACGGTGCCTTGAGTGGGGCGGCCGTCGCGCCGTCCAGTTCCACCTCGAGGCGGAAGTCGCGGTCCTCATAGCGTCATGGCCGCGCCGTCGAAACGGCTCTGGAACGCCGTCAGCTTCGCGCCGGTGTAGCTGGTGAAGCGGTACAGCGTGCCCGAGATCCACGCACCGGCGATGAACCCGACGAACGAGCTCCCCATCCAGGGGATCTTGGCGACCGAGACGGTCACGCTGACGTGAGGCCGGTCGAAGTGGTTGCTCTGCGCCCACACCCACGAAGACGGGAACGAACGCCCCCAGTCCTTCTCGGCATACCCGCGGCCGCCCTCGAAGTCGAGGAGCTCGCCGTTGAGCTCGAGGGCTCCCGGTCAGCGCGTGGTCGAGCGAGCAGACCCCGTGGTAGCCCTCCATCCGCGGGACGAAGCGGTAGGGGCCCATGATCCCGGGCGACGACGCGTGGACCGGCCACGGGACCCACGGCCCGAACCCGAGCTCCCCGGTCAGCCGCATCCCGTCGCAGTCCAGGTCGAGCGAGACACCGGAGTCCGAGAAGGTGTTCGGACCCACCGCGACCGAGAACCGCTTCCGATCGAAGGTGAACGCGTCGATCGGGTAGGAGAGATAGGCGGTGGCACCGCCGGGGCGCACCACCTGCACGAACGAGTGCGAGGTGCCGCCCGCGCGGTCGTGGCTGACGCCGGGGATGAGCGCGAGTACCTGCGACCGGGTGGCGTCGACGCACTTGAGGTACCAGCCCTCGAAGTAGTCGTCGTGGCGATGCCCTCCCTGGTAGACCTCAGGCTGCCACACGCGCCTCAGGGGGTAGGGTAGCCGCCTTGCCCACCAGGGTGCCGATGGTCCGGCTGCCGCCGCGAGAGGGCGTGTCACGCGCGGTCCCGCGATGCGCTCGCCGCGCCGAGCACCACGGCGTAGACGGCCAGAGTGCCCTCGACCATGCGGTCCGGGTCGAACTCGACGAGGCAGCGAGCGCGTGCCGCGGTGGCCAGCTCGCGGGCGAGCGCGCGGTCCGAGAGCAGCCGCTCGATGGCCCGAGCGAGTTCGGGCGGATCGGAGGGCGGTACGAGCAGCCCGGTCTGCTCGGCGAGCACGACTTCACTCACGCCGCCCACGTCGGTGGCGACCGTGGGCACGCCGGCAAGCGCGGCCTCGATGAGCCCCAGGCCGAGCGCCTCGGTGACCGACGGCGAGACGTAGACGTCGAGCGTCGCGAGGAACGCCGGGACGTCATCGACGTGGCCGAGCCATCTGATCGCCGAGCTGACCTCCAGCGCGGCGGCCTGTTCTCGGAGTTCGCTCTCGAGTGGTCCGGAACCGCCGAGCAGCAGCAACGCGCCGGGGACTGCGATGCGCAGGTCGACGAGCGCGGCGATGAGGTCGCGGAGCCCCTTCTGCGTCGAGAAGCGCGCGGCCAGACCGAGCGTCGGCGCTTCGGCCGGCACCCCGATCGCGGCGCGGCACGCGGCACGGTCCTGCTCGGCGAGGAAGGGCCCCGGCTCGACACCATTGTGGACGGTCGTGACGCGGTCGGGGCTCAGGCCGTAGTCCTCGACGAGTTCGGCACGAATGGAGTCGGACACGGCGATGTAGTGCGCGACGTAGCCTGCCAGGGCGCGCTCGACGAATCGGTAGCGCCACTTGGCGCCTCGGGACGTCTCGGCACGGCGCAGGACGTGGTTGTGCGCGGTCACGACAAAGGGCGTCGAGCCCGCCAGCGCGGCGCCGAGCCGGCCGACGAATCCGGCCTTGAAGCCGTGCGCGTGCACCAGGTCGAACTCACCCGAACGCACGATGCCCCGCAGCGCGGTGACCGCGCGAGGGTCGTCGAGCGGGTGCAGCGGCCCTGCGATCGGGACGGGGTGGGTGACGAGGCCGTCAGCGATGGCCGCGGCGGCCACATCGGAGGCCGCAGGCGCCGCGATCTCGACGGAGTGCCCACGAGCGGACAGCCCGCGCGCGAGCGCAAGCACGTGCTCCCTCATCCCGCCCGCCGCCGGGCGGACCACCATCAGAACGCGCATCGTTCACGCTCCCACCGTCTTCACGCCTCAGTCTAGCGCAGGCGACACCCCCGCCTTCGAGCGACAGCACGGTTACGGCGGGAGCACACCCGGCGCCGGGCGGCTAGAATGTCGCGTACGAACCCGGTGCTCGAGGAGAAGGACCCGTGCGACCCACCGTCACACGCATCATCGTCATCGCACTCGCCACCGCTCTCGTGCTGGCCCTTGGCGTGAGCGCGTTCGGCGGCGTCGCCAGGGACCTGACCGGGCGCCCGGCGCGTCTGAGCGCCCCGCGTCTGCTGGTCATCGCGCCTCACCCTGATGACGAGACACTCGGGGCCGGCGGCGCCATTGCGCAAGCGCGAAGGGACGGCTGGAAGGTCACCGTCGTGGTGGTCACCAACGGCGACGGGTTCGTCGAGAGCCTGCGCGAGCCGGGCGGCCCACATCCGACCGGCGCGGCCCTGCAGCAACTCGGAGCGAGGCGCGCCGAGGAGTCTCGGCGCGGCGCGGAGGCCCTCGGCGTGCCGAGCAAGGATGTGATCTTCCTCGGCTATCCCGACTCGCGGACCATGCGGCTCTGGCAGACCAACTGGGACGCCGACAAGCCTGCTGACAGTCTCACGGGCGCCCGGGCCGTTCCGTACGAATTCGCCCGCGAGCCGGGCGCCGCATACACGGGAATCGCTCTCGAGGGGACCCTGCGACAGCTCATTCGAACAACGAAGCCGACCACCGTCATCTTCCCCGACCCCTCGGACCGGCACCGCGACCACCGGGCGGTCTCGGCCTTCACACAGACCGCGCTCGAGCGCGCCGGATACGACGGGGTGCGGCTCACCTACCTCGTGCACCGCCCCGGCTTCCCCCTCAAGCTCGGGTACGACGCCGACGCGTCACTCGAACCGCCGGCGGCGCTCTCGGCGGTGGGGACCGTCTGGCGTCGGCTGCAGCTCGACCCCGGGGCGCTGGCCGCCAAGAAGCTGGCGCTGACGCGCTATCCCAGTCAGCTCGCCGAGGAGCGCCAGCTACTGGAGTCGTTTCTCCGGCGAAACGAGCTCTTCGGCACGCCGCCCGACCTGACGGTACGCCCGGACAGGCCGGCGGTACTGCTCGACCCGGCCGCAGACACCGCCGCACGCCGCCTCATTCCCGGCGCCGACATAACCTCGGTCCAGATCCTCAAGAGCGGGGATGCCACCCGCGTGGTCCTCCACCTGCGGGGACCGGTCGCGCCAGGCATCACGTACGGGCTTCACGTCAGGGCACTCTCCGCGGCGGGCACCCGCTCGTTCGACGCGCTGGTCACCGAAGGCGTCATCACGGTCGAGCGGCCTTCTTCGGCCAGCATCACGAAGGGTTACGGCGAGTTGTCGTCAGCGGCGAGCCAGGTCTCGCTCACATTGCCGACTGAACTCACGCGCTCGGCCGACAGCATCATGATCGAGGCCGACACCTCGGCCGAAGGCACGCCGGTCGACTTCACCGCCTGGCGGCTCGTGCGACTGGCCCACGGTCGCTGACGATCCGAGCTCTACCGCTCCGGTGCCGGCGAAGAGAATCGCAGCACCAAGAATCCCGCGATACCTGCGATGACCGAGGCGAGCAGGATCGCCATCTTGGCCTCGTTGATCTCGGTGGTGCCGCGGAAGGCGAGACTCGCGACGAAGAGCGACATGGTGAAGCCGATCCCGCCGAGCATCCCCGCGCCGATCAGCTGGGGCCAACCGACGCCTTCAGGAAGATCGGCGACGCGCAGCTTGACCGCGACGAAGGACATGAGAGCGATCCCGATCGGTTTGCCGACCACCAGGCCGAGCAGGACGCCTAACGCGATCGGCGTCGAGATCGCGGCCGCGAAGTCGCCGTCGACGAACCGCACGCCGGCGTTGCTGAGGGCGAAGAGCGGCAGCACGACGAACGTCGTGTAGGGGTGGAGCGCGAACTCGAGACGTTGCAGCGGCGCGACGGTGTGACGGGCCTCTCGGCGGATCTCAAGGGCGCAGAGCTGCTGCTCGTTGTCGATGAGTACGTGGCGCCCCGGCACGTCGGCGGCCTCGATGCGCTCGAGATGCCCCCGCGTGTCGGACACGAACCTCAGAGGGTCGATCTTGGCGACGGCGGGAATCGTGAAGGCGACGAGCACGCCCGCGATGGTGGAGTGGATGCCGCTCATGAACATCGCGAACCACAACAGCCCTCCGACGGCCAGGTAGGGAACGGTGCTGTCGATACCCCGCCGGTTGAAGAGCACGAGGAGTGCGAAGAGGACCGCGACGACGCCGAGCCACGCCCAGGCGATGCCCGTGGAGTAGAAGACGGCGATGACCACGATCGCACCGATGTCGTCGGCGATCGCCAGTGCGACCAGGAACACCTTGAGGCCCGAGGGCACCCGGTCGCCGAGGAGCGCCATCACGCCGATGGCGAACGCGATATCGGTGGCCATCGGGATGCCCCAGCCGTGTGGCGCCGGGACCGCCCGCGTTGATCGCCAGATACACGAGCGCCGGGACGACCATGCCGCCCGCCGCCGCGAGGATCGGCAGCACGGCCTTGCGCCGGACCGACAGCTCGCCGACCAGCAGCTCCCGCTTGATCTCGAGCCCCACGACGAAGAAGAAGAACGCCATCAGCAGGTCGTTGACCCAGTGCACGAGCGACTCGGTGAACTCCCAGCTGCCGACGAACACTCCCGCCTGGGTGTGCCAGAACGCATCGTAGAGGGGGTAGAGGGGCGAGTTCGCGACCACGAGCGCGACGACCGTCGCCACCAGAAGTGCCGCGGCGCCGGCGACCTCGGTATGCAGGAACTCCGCGAACCCGTCGCGAAGGCGCACCGGCAACGGACGAACGGCGTTCAGCACGTCGGGCGGCAGCTTCGCCGTCACGACGATGCGCCATCTGCGGGCACCGGGTCGAGCACGATCTCCATCAGCACCACGTCGAGCCACCGATCGAACTTGCGGCCGACCTCTCTCATGGTACCGACCTCCACGAAGCCGAGCCGTCGCGCCATGCTCAGCGAGGGGCCGTTCTCGTGGACGATCTGGCTGACGATCGCGTGGTGGCCGAGCTCACGTGCCCTGGCGATGAGCGCTTCGCTGAGCGCTGGCCCGATGCGCTGGCCTGCCGCGTCCGGGGCGACGTACGCCGATATCTCGACGGTGTGCCGCCAGGCACCGCGCGACCTGAACGGGCTGAGCGCGCCCCACGCGACAATACGCCGTTCGTCGCTCTCGGCGACCAGGACCGGATGTGACTCCCCGTGCTCGGCGAGCCATGCGATCTGCCCGGCCACCGACCGCTCCTCGGTATCGAAGGTCGCCGTCGATGTGCGCACGTAGTGGTTGTAGATCGCTGCGATCGCCGTGGCGTCCGACGCGGCCGCCGGCCGGATGGTCAGGTCGCGCATGCCGCCTCCGTCTCCCCTCGGTGCGCTCACCGTTCGAATGGTACCCGCGGCCCAGACGGGCGGACAAACACGCCATCTGAGAATCGCGTGAATCTTGGTGAAATGCCGGCGAAAACTGGCACGCACGTTGCTATTTGTCCCCCAAGAGCAGGGCGACCCGTCGACCCCTCCCCCCTCAGACGGGGACCGCCCCTCAAGAATGACAGAACGCGCCCCACCCCCCTCGGGCGCGTTCTGCTGTTCCGGGAGATTCGACCCCCCTCGAGTCGCTCGGAAGACGCGACGCCCGCCAGGGAATCTCCTGGTGGGCGTCGTTGTTCTGGGCGCAAGGTGCACGCGGTCTCGGACGCCCGATCAGCCGAACCGGCCGGTGATGTAGGCCTCCGTACGCTTGTCGTGCGGTGCGGTGAACATCGACTTGGTCTCGCCTACCTCGATGAGATGCGCTGGCGTCTCCATCGTCTCGCGCAGCATGAACGCGGTCTGATCGGAGATGCGGGCGGCCTGCTGCATGTTGTGCGTGACGATGACGATGGTCACCGACGGCTTGAGCTCGGCGATGGTGTCCTCGATCTGCTGGGTCGAGATCGGGTCGAGCGCCGACGCGGGCTCGTCCATCAGCAGCACCTCCGGCCGCGTCGCCAGGGCACGGGCGATGCACAGCCGTTGTTGCTGCCCGCCCGAGAGCTCGAAGGCGTGCTTCTTGAGTGACCCCTTCACTTCGCCCCAGAGCGCCGAGCGCGTGAGCGACTCCTCGACGAGGCAGTCAAGCTCGGACCGCTTGCGTATTCCTTGGGTGCGCGGGCCGTACACGACGTTGTCGTAGATGCTCATGGGGAACGGATTGGGGCGCTGGAACACCATTCCCACGCGCATCCTGAGTTCGACCGGGTCGACGTCACGCGCGTTGATGTCCACCCCGTCGAGCAGCACTCTGCCGCCCACCTTAACGCCGCCGATCTCATCGTTCATCCGGTTCAGACACCGAAGCAGCGTGGACTTGCCGCAGCCTGAAGGTCCGATGAGCGCCGTAACCGCGTGGGTCGGGACATGCATCGTCACGCCCGCAAGCGCCGTCTCCTTGCCGTAGGAGACGGAAACGTCCTCGAGGTCGAACGTGCCGTTGGCGCTCGTTACCATCTGACCTTGCTCCTTTGCCGTGAGCGCCAGGCGGCCGCGAAGACTCCCGCGACCGTGACGCCGATGACGAGTACGAATGCGGTTCCCCAGACGATGCCGGGGGCGGGCTTCACGGCCTGAGTCGCCATGATGTAGAGGTGGTAGGGCAGCGCCATGACCTGGTCAAGCGGGCTTCTCGGCATGGGCGCGTAGAAGGCGGCCGCCGTGAAGATGATGGGCGCCGTCTCACCGGCCGCACGAGACAGGCCGAGGATCGCTCCGGTCACGATGCCGGGCGCGGCCGCCGGGAGCACCACGCGCAGTGATCGTCCGAAGCTTGCTCGCTCCCAGAGCGAGCGATGCCTGCCGCAGGTCACGCGGCACCTGCCGCAACGACTCCTCGGTCGAGGTGATGATGATCGGGAGCGTGAGGGCCGCTAGCGTCAGCGAACCCGCCAGCAGCGAGACGCCGAACTTGAACACGATGACGAAGAGCGAGAGCCCGAAGAGCCCGTACACGATGGAGGGCACGCCGGCCATGTTCGCGATGGACAGCCGCACCACCCGCGTTCCCGGCCCGCGCTTCGCGTACTCGGCGAGGTAGACGCCGGCAGCGACACCGAGGGGCAGGGCGAACAGCGCCGTACCCAGGGTCAGCATGATGGTGCCGTAGATCGCCGGCCAGATCCCGCCGGCGGTCATGTTCTTCTTGGGCATGCCGAAGATGAACTCCAGCGAGATCGAAGGGCGCTCCCCTCCAGACGATGACGCCGATGATCGCCGCGGTCGCCAGCACGGTGAACACCAGGCAGGCGCCGGTCACGAACTTGGCGACAGCCTCGACCGCACGCGCACGCTTGACCCGCGCTGACGCGGCGGTTCTCGGGCTCATCGGCGCCACTTCCGCTGCTGGCGCTCGAGGACGATATCGGCGGCCAGATTGATGACGAAGGTGATCGCGAAGAGGACCAGACCCATCGCGAAGAGCACCGAGAAGTGCATGCTTCCGCGGGCGACCTCACCCATCTCCTGGGCGATGGTCCCGGTCAGCGTGCGCGCGGCCTGCAGGGGTGACGTGGGGATCAGGCCCGAGTTCCCCGCGAGAATCAGAACCACCATCGTCTCGCCGATGGCGCGTCCCAGCCCGAGCATGACCGCGGCGAAGATGCCTGAGGAAGCGGCGGGAACGGTGACCTTGTACGTCGTCTCCCAGCGGGTGTTGCCGAGAGCGAGCGAAGCCTGCCTGAGGTCGACCGGCACCGCGTGGAGCGCGTCCTCGGAGATGGAGATGATGGTCGGCAGGCACATCACCGCGACCACGATGCCGGCGGTGAGCGCGGTCAACCCCGACTGGAGCTGGAACACCCGCTGGACGGTCGGGGCGATGTAGACCAGGCCGAGAAGACCAAGCACGACCGAGGGCACTGCCGCCATGAACTCCACGACCGATTTGGTGATCTCCTTGAGTCGACCGCCGGCGAACTCGGATAGGTAGATGGCAGCCAGAACCGCGATGGGTACTGAGAGCGCGAGCGCCACGCCCGCGACCCACAGCGAGCCGACCTCGGCGGGTAGGAATCCGTAGCTCGGCGGTGTGGACGTGGGATACCAGTCGGTCCCCGATATCATCGTCCACAGGCCCACCTCTTGGATGGACTTGAGGGAGTTGACGGCGAGGAACGTGAAGATGGCGGCGAGCACGACGATCGCCAACCACCCGCTGGCATGTATGAAGCCCTGAACGACGGCATCGGCCGCCCGGCTGAGAGCCGAGCGGCCTTTGCGCGCCGTCTTGACTTGAGACGGCTCTGTCATGGGATCCGGGTACCCAGGCTACTTCGCGAGGGGCACGAAGCCCTGTTCCTTGACGATGGCCTGACCGGCATCGCTGAGAATCCAGTCGATATAGGCCTTCATCGCGTCGGCAGGCTGACCGTCGCTGTACATGAACAGCCCGCGGCTGAGCGCGTAGGTGCCGTCGAGGACGGTGTCGACCGAGGCGGTCGTCCCGTCAACGTTGATCGGCTTGATGGACGCGTTCTCATAGCCCAGGCCGATGTAGCCGATGCCGTTGGGGTTCTTTGCGACCTCGTCGACGATCGCCTGCGTGGACTGCAGGTTCAGCATGGACTTGGCGTACTCCGGCTTGTTGGGAAGCTTGCCGAGGACCTCGTCCTTGACGAAGGCGTAGGTGCCGGAGGAGCTGTCACGGCCGAGCAGGACGATGGGAGCGTCTGCGCCACCGAGGTCCTTCCAGTTGGTGATCTCACCCGCGTAGACCTTGCCGAGCTGCTCCTTGGTGATGTTGGTGACGCCATTCGCCTTGTTCACGATGACGACGAGGCCGTCCTTCGCGACCTCAGTCTCGACCGGAGTCACATTGGCGGCCTTGGCGGCCGACTCCTCCTCGGACTTGATCTCCCGCGAAGCGTCAGCGAACTCGACGGTCTTGTTGATGAGCGCAGCAAAACCAGTCCCCGTGCCGCCGCCCTTGACCGAGATCATGACGCCCGGGTTCTCCTCGCCGAACTTCTCGGCCCACGCCTGAGCGAGGTTGACCATCGTGTCGGAGCCGGCGACGTTGATCGAGCCGGAAAGCTCTTTGGATGTGCCCGAATCGCTTGTCGTGCTTTGGCTGGAGCTGCAGCCGCTCAAGCCGAGTGCCCCAAGGGCCAGCGCTGACGCCAGCGCCGCGACGATCCACTTCTTTGCCTTCAACTTCCACTCTCCTTCGATTCGGGTTCTCACCCAAAGAACAGGCCGGGACGGTTCGTCCGCACGCCAGAATCCTAGAGTCACCGGAAGCAGGAGTGGTTGCATGGCTGTTAACTCGGATACAGGTGTGTAAATAGACTGTAAAACGGGTGTTCCACGGGAGAAGCGCGTGCCATGATGTGCCCGCCGCCGGCCGACCGGCGTCGAGCACGGATGATTCCGAGCCAAGGAGAGACTGTGGCAACGATTCTCGTAGTCGAAGACGATCCGATCATTCGGCAGACCGTCGAGTACGCGCTGAAGCGGGCGGGGTTCTCGGTCCACACCGTCGCCGACGGCGGCGCCGCGCTCGAGACCGCCGCGCGCGTGCAGCCCGACCTCGTGCTGCTGGATCTCATGCTGCCCGGCATGGACGGCTACGAGATCGCCGAACGGCTGCGCGCCGACGACAAGGAGACCGCCATCGTCATGGTCACCGCCCTCGACACCGAGCGCGACAAGGTCCGCGGCCTGGACGCCGGGGCCGATGACTACATCACCAAGCCGTTCTCGATGGAGGAACTGCTCGCGCGCGTGCGAGCCAACCTGCGCCGAGTACGCACGCGCGAGACGCTTGCCGACGACAGCACCATCGAGATCGGTGACCTGGTCATCGAGCCGAAGAGCTTCCGGGTCTCCGTCGCGGGCAAGCAGGTGAAGCTGCGGCTCAAGGAGTTCCAGCTTCTCGTCGCGCTCGCCCGCCGTGTCGGCCAGCTTGCGACGCGCCAGCTCCTCGCCGATGAGGTCTGGGGCTACGAGCACCTGCCGTCGTCGCGAACAATCGATGTGCACATCCGCCGGCTGCGGCAGGCGGTCGAGGACCCCTCTGACTACGTGTACGTCCACACCGTTCACGGGATGGGCTACCGGTTCGAGGCTGTCGCCAAGATACACATGACCGAGGACTCCGGCGTTCGCCGGTGAGGCCACTGCGCAACATCGGGGACTCTTACCGCACGCGTCTCGTCGTCGGCTATGTGCTGGTCGCAGCCGTCTTCTCGGCCGCTTGGCTGTGGTCGCTCTACGGCCCGGTGAGCAAGGCGGTCCTTCAGGAGCAGGAACGCAACCTGAAGGCTGTGGCCCACACGAGTTCTCTCTACACCGCCGAGGCAAGCGGGTCGCCTCAGGCGGTCGCGAGGCAGCTGGTCACCGAATCCGACGTGCGCGTCACCATCGTGTCCGCCGACGGGACCGTACTGGCCGACTCTCGCAACAACCCGGCGGAGATGGACAACCACTCCTCCCGCCCCGAAGTCGCGCGCAGCGCTGCGCGGCGAGACCGGCGTCGCCACGCGCGTCTCGAAGACCGACGGCGTCGAGGAGCTCTACATCGCGGTACCGACGACGTGGAGCGGCGAACCGGCCGTGCTGCGCGTCTCCCAGCCGATCGCCGAGATCGGATCGATCGCCGGGGCCTCTCGGCAACTCGGCGTGCTCCTGCTGCTGGCCGCGCTTGTCATCGCTTCGGCCATCGCGGCATGGGCAAGCGGGGCCGCGGCCAAGCCGATCAGCGAGCTCTCGTCCGCTGCGCAGAGCATGGCGGGCGGGAATCTCGATGTCGAGATTCCGCAGGTGCCCGCCGACCTGGTTCCCCTGGCCGAGTCTCTGTCCGCGCTCAAGCGACAGATGCAGGCGAGGCTCACGGCACTCGAAGCCGAGCAGAAGACGCTGCGGACCGCGCTCAACGGACTCGCCGATGCCGTCTTCCTGATCGAGGACGGCATCATCCGCTACGCCAACAGCGCGGCCGGCCGCATCTTCAGGATGCCGCGCGGGCGGCTGGCGCGATGTCGCCCTGGAAGACGTCGGACTCCCTGAGTCACTCGTCAGCACGATCGCGACACACCTCGACTCTCCGACGCGGTTCACCGCCGAGCTCGAACCCGACCCGGTCGGCAGGACGCTGCGACTAGCCGTCGTTTCGCTGGCCGCCGGGGGTGAGGGCGGACGTACGCTCGTCGTTGTCTCCGACGTCACAGAGCGCGCCCGCCTCGACCGAGTGCGCAGGGACTTCGTGGCCAACGCCAGTCACGAGCTGAAGACGCCGGTCGCCGGCATCCAGCTCCTCGCCGAGTCCGCAGGCGACGCCGCGGCGGACGGGGACGTCGAGCAGTCGCTCCGCTTCTCGGCGCAGATCCATGCCGAGGCCGTGCGCCTTGAACGCCTCGTGCGCGACCTGCTCGACCTGTCGCGGCTCGAGACCGCTACGCCGAGCGGGGAGCTGACCGATATCCGTCAGGCCATCGAGAACGCGGTGGTGAGTCATCGAGCCGCCGCGACCAGGAGAGGGCTGTCGCTCGACGTGGACCTTTCGGCGATTCGCGGGGTCGACGTGTTCGTGGCGGCAGAGCGGACCGATGTGGCCGTGGCGCTCGACAACCTTCTCGACAACGCCATCGCCTACACGGAGGAAGGCGGCGCCAGCATCGCCGTCACGGCGACGGAGGCAATCGTCCGGATCACCGTCGCCGACACGGGCACGGGTATCCCCGCCGAGGACCTCCCCCGCATCTTCGAGCGCTTCTACCGAGTCGACCGCGCGAGGAGCCGTGAGAGCGGGGGAACCGGGCTGGGGCTCGCGCTCGTGCGGCACGTCGTCGAGCGCAGCGGCGGCACGGTCATCGTCGCGTCAGAAGAGGGCGTCGGGACCACCTTCACGATGTCGCTGATTCGCGCGCTGTAGTGGCCGCGACGTCGCGCTGTCGGTCCCAGCGCACATAGACCCACGCGCAGAGCCACAGCCACGCTCCTGCGAGCAGCCACGCCCCAAGGACGTCGCTCGGCCAGTGCACGCCGAGGTAGACGCGCGACAGCCCGATGGAGCCGATGAGCACCGCAGCAGCAATGATCACCGCGATGCGAGCTCCCCGAGATCGAAGCGAGCGCACCAGCAGGAACGCGAGCACGCCGTAGAGCAGCAGCCCGGCCACCGAGTGACCCGAGGGGAACGAGTAGTCACCCGGTAGCGGGATCAAGGCGCCCGAAGCCAGAGGCCGCTCGCGGGCCACCAGGACTCTTCGTGATCGTGCTGAGGGCCTGTCCACCCGCGACGACAGCCACCACCAGCACCGCCTCTGCGAATCGGCGCCGTATAGCGAGCACGATCACCACGGCCGTCGTGAGTGCGACGATCGTGACGGTGTTGGCCAGAAGCGTGCACAGGTAGAAGTACGACGTCAGCAGCGGTGTCCGAGCGGCGTGCACCGGATCGCCCACAGCCGCATCGAACGCCGCGACCCAGCTCGAGCTCAGCATCGAGGCGCGCCTAACCGCGCGATGCGGCGTCGACGATGGGGGCAGCGACCTGCTTCTTGCGCGAGAGCACGCCCGGCATCCACGCGGAACCCTGAGTGAGCGTGATCCCGAGGGCGCGCTCGATGCTCCTGGTGTTGCCGACCGCCACTATCTCGCTGCCTTCACGCACGATGTCGGTGACCATCAGGACGACCGCATCGAACCCGCGTGCAGCTTGCATCGACTCCATCTCGTCCATGAGAGCATCGACGTGGCTCATGACCGCGTTCGCATCCACGGTCTCATGCTGGGCGATGAGAACGACCGAGTCCCCGGCGTGGAACTCCTTCGCGTCGGTACCCAGGACCGCCTTGGCCGAGAACACCTCGCCCGCCATACGCGACTTGAAGACCTCCATCCCGAAGTCGAGGGGCGCAAGGCCGGTGATGCGGCCAAGCTCGGCCGCGATCCGCCGATCGACGTCGGTCGTGGTCGGCGACTTGAGCAGAACGGTGTCGGTGAGCACCGCGGAGAGCAGGATCGCGGCGATCGGCTCGGGTATCTCGACGCCGAGCTGCTCGTAGCGGGTCGCGACGATCGTGGCGGTCGCGCCCACCGGCATGTTGAGGAACAGCACCGGCGCCGATGTCTGTATGTCTCCGACCCGGTGGTGGTCGACGATCTCCATCACCGAGGCGTCCTCGATACCAGATGCGGACTGGGCACTCTCGTTGTGGTCGACGAGCACGACCTTGCGGCGCGCGCCGCGGGCGATGTCAGTCCGGGTGAGGATGCCGACCACCCTGCCGGCATCGTTGGCGACGACGGCTTCACGCTGCGGACTCGTGATGAGGTCCTCGGCGGCCTCGGCCAGAAGCGTCTCGGGGCCCACCGTGAGCACGTCGGTGTCCATCAGGTCGCCCACCGCGTGCGCGAGCGAGACGAGCCGCGCGGCGGTGTAGGTGTCATGCGGGGTGACGACCAGGGCGGCCATCCTGTTTCGGGCGAGTTCGACCACGTCATCTCCGGGACGGTACCCTCCGGTCGAGACCAGACACGCCGCGCCGGCCTCGAGTGCGAGCGGCTGCGTCCGAAGGCGGTCGCCGACGATGACGGTGTCTCCGGGTCTGATGCGCGCGGCGAGCGTCGCGGGCTCTGCCGCTCCGATGAGCACGTCACCGGAGATCGTCGCGGCCGGATCTCCCACGACGAGCGTGCCGTCGAGCGCTCGCACGAGCTGCTCGACAGTGACGGGCATGCGCTGGAACCCCTCGATCTCGGTCTCGTCGAGATAGCGCGCGGCAAGCGCACGCTCGCCGACAAGCCCGAGCGCCCTGCCCTCGCCGTCGATGACGGGCAGCCCGCGCACCGCGTTCTCGCGCATCGCCCGACCCGCGACCAACATCGGTTCGTTCGCACCGATCGTGACGGGATCAGGCGTCATCACGTCCCGCACCCGCGTCCGGACGTGGGAGACCTCCTCGGGCAGCTCGACTCCGAAACGCTCGAACGCCCACACGGTCTCCCGTGGAGCCGGGCCCAGGCGCGCCGGGACGTAGACGTTCTCGGTGTCGGTGAGGTTCTTCAGGTGCGCATAGGCGACCGCCGAGGCGATCGAGTCGTTGTCGGGGTTCTTGTGGCCGAAGACGAGGATCGGGCCCATGGGTCCTCCAGACGATGCGATCCGCGGAGCCGGGGTGGGGCAGCCGGCGCACGCCGACCGCTCACCTACGACTTGATCTTCACGATGGGAGCGTACCCGACCAGCAGCTTCTTGGTCTCGCGCGTGCGATCGAACCGAATCTCGAGCGCGTCTCCGTTGACCGAGACGACGCGACCGCTTCCGAACGCCTTGTGGTCGACCAGGTCGCCCACGGCGAAGCTCTCGGTCGTCTGCTTGGGCTGGCGCGGCTCGGGTTTGGCTGCACCGCCGCCATAGACGCGTCCGCCGGAACCGCCGCCAAAGCCGACGCTGCCCCCCGCTCCGCTGCCGTGTCCGGACGTGCCGCGGCGGTCGCCGCGCTTCTCCCAGCCGCTCCCGCTGACGCCGAGCGACCCGACCCCGGAGGCCTCGACGCACTCCGAGGGGATCTCGGCGACGAATCGGCTCGTGGGGTTGTGCTGCGTCGTGCCGTAGATGGAACGCGCGTGAGCGTGCGTCAGGTAGAGCCGCTCCCGTGCCCGGGTGATCGCCACGTAGGCGAGCCTGCGCTCCTCCTCGAGGCCCGAGGGGTCGAACATCGAGTTCGCGTGCGGGAAGATCGACTCCTCGAGTCCCGCGACGAACACCACGGGGTACTCGAGTCCCTTGGCGGTGTGGACGGTCATGAGGGTGACGTACTCCTCGCCTTCAGCCAGCGAGTCGAGGTCGGTGCGCAGCGCGAGCCACTCCATGAACGCGGGCAGGTCGGGCGCCTCGTGGTTCTCGGCGAACTCGGAGACGACGCCGAAGAACTCGCGCACGTTGTCGGCGCGGCCGAGGGCCTCGTCGGTCTTCTCGGCTTCGAACGCCTCGATGAGGCCGGCGCGCGCGACGACCATCTCGACGAGGTCGCGCAGGTCTCCCTGCATGGAGCGCATCTCGTCGATCAGGCCGATGAAGCCGGCGAACGCTGTCTGCGTGCGCGCCTGGAAGCGGTCGTCCTCGATCGCGAGGCGCAGCGCGTCTTCGAAGCCGGCTCCGCTCTGGCGCGCGTCGAGGTCGATGCGCTCGACGGTGGTGGCCCCGATGCTGCGCTTGGGCGTGTTGATGATGCGCTTGAGCGAGATCTCGTCGGCGGGGTTCACGACCGCCTTGAGGTAGGCCATGACGTCGCGGATCTCGGCGCGGTCGAAGAAGCGCGTGCCGCCGACGATGCGGTACGGCACCCCGGCGCGCAGGAGCGCGTCCTCGAGGGATCGCGACTGCGCGTTGGTGCGGTAGAAGACGGCGAACTCCGTGTAGCCGCGGCGCTCGGTGCGAACCAGCCGCTCGATCTCGCCGGCGATGAACCGGGCCTCGTCGCGCTCGTCGCTCGCCAGGTAGCTCGAGATCTTCTCGCCCTCGGCGTTGGCGGTGAACAGCGTCTTGGGCTTGCGGTTGGGGTTGTTGGCGACGACGGCGTTGGCGGCGGCCAGGATGCGCGCGGTCGAGCGGTAGTTCTGCTCGAGCTTGACCACCACCGCCTGCGGATAGTCGCGCTCGAACTCCAGGATGTTGGTGATGTCGGCGCCGCGCCACGAGTAGATGGACTGGTCGTCGTCGCCCACGACCATGAGGTTGCCGTGCCCGCTCGCCAGCAGGTTCGTGATCGTGTACTGCGCGTGGTTGGTGTCCTGGTACTCGTCGACGCTGATGTAGCGGAACCGCTGCTGGTACGCACGCCGAACGTCCTCGTGCCGGTTCAGCAGCCGGTAGGCATTGCCGAGCAGGTCGTCGAAGTCCATCGCGTTGGCCGCCAGCAACCGGGCCTGATAGCGCGCCATGATCTGGGCGGCCTTCTTGTCCATCGGCGAGACGGCCTTGGCGGCGAAGTCGCTCGCCGACAGCAGTTCGTTCTTCGCCGAGGAGATCCGGTTGGCGACACCGTTGACCGGATAGTGCTTGTCGTCGATCTCGAGCTCGCGCATGACCTCCTTGAGGAGGCGCTTGGAGTCGTCCTGGTCGTAGATGGTGAAGTTGCGCGTGAAGCCCAACCGATCACCATCAGCGCGCAGCATCCGCACGCACATCGCGTGGAACGTGAGCACCCACATCGAGCGCACGCTCGGTCCGACGAGCGCGCCGAGCCGCTCGCGCATCTCGGCGGCGGCCTTGTTGGTGAAGGTGATGGCGAGTATCTCGGCGGGGCTGACGCGCAGGTCGCTCACGAGGTGGGCGATGCGGAAGGTCAGGACGCGTGTCTTGCCCGAGCCGGCGCCCGCGAGTACCAGAAGCGGGCCGTCGACGGTCTCGACGGCTTCGCGCTGCGCGGGGTTTAAGGAGGTGAGATCGAGTGCCATAGAGCAGGTAGTGTAGCACGCGTCAGGCACCGGACGGGGCTCTCCGGCGACGGCTTTCCCTACCCGGGCGCGAGGCTCGGCGTGCCGTCCGCGTAGGTCAGCTCCGCGCCCATACCCTCGGCGATACGGTTGGTCTGGGCGATGGTGCCGTAGGTCGCGGCGGATGGCCTCAGCGTGCGCTCGAACGTGGCGTAGTCCACCTCGGCGAGCCCGAACCGCGGTCCGAACCCCGCGGCCCACTCGAAGTTGTCCAGCATCGACCAGTGCAGGTAGCCACGCACGTCGGCACCCTCCTCGATGGCCCGGTGCAGCCAGGCGAGGTGGTCGAGCAGAAAGCGTGTGCGCTGCGAGTCGCTCGCGTCGGCGAGGCCGTTCTCGGAGACGATGATCGGCACTCGGTAGCGGTTGTAGGCGTCGCGGACCACGTGATACAGGCCTTCGGGCGAGATGCGCCAACCCATGTCGGTACGCGGGGGCGTCCCGTCCTCGTCGGCGAGCCGGAAGGTGCGGACCGGCGAGTCGTAGTAGTACTGCACGCCGAGCCAGTCCAGCGACGACCGGACCTTGCCGAGAAAGTGGTCGGCGACGATCCAGCGCCAGTACGACTGCAGCGGCCCGGACAGCGCCGAGCGCTTCTCGGCGGGATGGACCCACGGGAAGACGTGGGTGAGACCGACGCGCGCCGAAGGGCCCGCGATCTCCTTGATCGCCGAGTAGCCGAGATGGTGACCGCGCGCGATGAACTCGTAGACTCGGACTCCGCCGAGCCAGTCATGGCGGTGCCCGGGCGGCCAGTCTCCGTCGAGCCAGCCGTGGCTCGAGTAGGTGTTGGCTTCGTTGAGCGTCGCCCACCAGTCCACATACGGCGCGAGCGGACCACACACGTGCCGCACGTAGCGTTCAAAGGCCAAGGGAGTCGCTGCGTCGCGCCAGGCATGCGAGCGGTCGCCCAGCCACGCCGGAAGCGTGAAGTGCCAGAGCACGACCATGCAGCTCATCCCTCGCGCGCGGATGCCGCGTACGACGTCCACGTAGTGGGCGAGCGCATCGGCGTCGAACCGTCCCGGCTCGGGCTCGATGCGCGCCCACTCGACGGAGATGCGGTAGGTGTTCAGGCCGAGCTCGACCGCGAGATCGAGGTCTTGGGGCCACCGGTTCCAGGAATCGCACGCCGAGCCGGATGGCTGCGGCACCCGCCCCGACTGCTCGAACGCCCACCAGTCGGTGCGGTCGCCCCCGCCCTCGGTCTGGTAGCCGGACGTCGACGCGCCCCAGAGGAAGCCGTCAGGGAAGGCGGTCTCGCGCACGGCTGCGCCTACTTCACGAACTTGATCATGCTGAAGTGGCCGTCCGCCTTCTTGAGGCACTCGCGGTGGGTGATGGCTCGAACGCCACCCGCGATCTGCACGTTGCCGCAGTGCTCGCACACGACTCGGTGGCAGACCGAGCATTCCCCCAGCCGCCGCGTGTTCGTCGAACCGCAGTGCGGGCACATCTGCTGTGACGAGCTTGGCTCGGGCACCGTGGTCCTGACGCCGCGCGGCACACAACCGCGACATCAGCCGAATCCCGCTCCGCGCCGAGAAGGACGAACCGCGCGGGTCACGTGATCGTGGTACCGACTGCCGCCGCTATCCCCTTGAGTTCGCCAACCAGCGAGCGTATTCCTTCCAGGTCCAGCGACTGGGGGCCGTCGCAGAGCGCGGCCCGAGGATCCGGGTGCACCTCGACCATGATCCCGTCCGCCCCGACAGCCACTGCGGCCCGCGCCAGAGCGGGGACGAGGTCGGCCTGACCGGCGGGATGGGAGACGTCGATGATGATCGGAAGCAGCGAGAGCTTCTTGACCACCGGAACTGCCGTGATGTCGAGCGTGAAGCGATACGCGGTCTCGAACGTGCGTATCCCGCGCTCGCACAGGATCACGTTCTCGTTGCCGCACATCGTGATGTAGTTGCTCGCCTGGAGCCACTCCTCGATCGTGGCGGCCATGCCGCGCTTGAAGACGACCGGTTTGCCGCTCTCGGCGGTCACCTCGCCGATCCTCTTCAGCAGGCTGAAGTTGGCCATGTTCCTGGTGCCGATCTGGATCATGTCGGCGTACTCATCGATGATCTCGGCGTGGGCGGAGTCCGTCACCTCGGTGACCACGAGCAGGCCGTACTCATCGGCGGCCTCGCGCATGATCTTGAGGCCCTCCTTCTCAAGACCCTGGAACGAGAAGGGCGAGCTCCGCGGCTTGTACGCACCGCCCCGCATCACCTTGACGCCGAGCTCGGAGAGGCACGCGGCGACCTCGCGCATCTGATCGAGGCTCTCGACCGAACACGGACCGGCGATGATCGTCATGCCATCGTCGCGCTTCACAGCGCCGATGGCGCGGGCGTCTTGGCCCGGCATCAGCCTCTCATCTCCTTGGCGACGTGCAGGATCGCCTCATAGATCTCGCGCAGGTCGTCGCCGTAGAGCGGACCATCGTTGCACTTCGCAACGTTGGTGAAGATCTCCTCCTCGCGCTTGGGGTCGTACAGCCCCAGGTGGGCCGAAGGCTTCAGCGCGCGTATGTCGAGCGAGCACTGGGCGCGCTCGTTCAGAAGCTTGACCAGTTGACAGTCGATCGCGTCGATTCGTTCGCGGACCTCGGCGATCCGGGCCTGCGCATCAGTGTTCTCGTCGGGCATGTTCGGCTCCTTGATAACGCATCAACATGAGTCGGCTCTCCGTGGTTCATGCATTGTAGACCCATCCGCGCCTCGTGTGGACTCTTCGCGGGCCGCTCACGTGGGGACGTTCGCAGCGGCCACGGCCCGGCGCCCTAGGGCGTGTTGGCGGGAGTGCCGAGGAGGCTCAGTGAGAGCAGGCCCATCGCGTGCGTCGATGCGCGCACCATGCGCTGCAGGGCGTTGCCCTTCGGCACTGCGACGGGCGGCTGCGAGACCAGCGGTTGACGCACCTCGGCCGGGTCGGACACGGCGGCCTCGGCGAGGAGGGGAACCGTGGCGATGACCGACCCCGAACGCGACACTTCAGCCGTACCGAGCTCCTGTCCGCGCCACACCGAGGTCGGCACCGACGACGGCAGGATCACGCGCACGGTGGCGGGCTCTGCGCCGATCGTCTCGAGTACCGAGTAGGGCTCTGCGGCCCGCACGCTCACGGTCGCCTCACCTGACCGACCCACCGCGACCACGCCGATCGGGGCCGCATCCGATACCAGCTTCTGCGTTCGGTAGTGGGCGAAGCCCCAGTCCAGCAGCTTGCGCATGTCGGAGAAGCGTGCCGACCCGGTGCTCGCCCCCAGGACGACTCCCACGAGTTCCGTGTCGCCGCGTTTCGCCGCGCCGACGAAGCAGTACCCGGCCGGGTTGGTGAACCCGGTCTTGATGCCTTCGATGCCCTTGTACTTGCCGAGTAGCTGGTCGGTCGACGAGTAGACCGAGCGCGTGCCCTTCGGACCGGGGACCGTCACGCTCTTCTTGGCGACGATCTTGCGCATCTCCGGATAGGTCATCAGCTCCCGGGCGATCACGGCGAGGTCGGCAGCCGAGTACCTCCCGCGCTCGCCGAGCCCGTGCGGGTCGACCGCCCTCGTGTGCTCGAGTCCGAGCGAGGATGCCTTCGCATCCATCATGCGCACGAACTTCGACTCACTACCCGCCACGTGCACGGCGAGTACCTCGGCGGCATCGTTGGCGGATGCGACCAGCATCATCGTCATGAGTTGCCGGACGGTGAGCCGCTGTCCCGTTCTCAGCCCGACGCCGCCCTCGTCGACCGCGACCACCGCCTTGTGCGACACGGTGACGACGTCGTCGAGGCTCGCGTGGTCAAGGACAACGAGCGCGGTGAGCAGCTTGGTGGTGCTTGCGACGGGCCGCTTGGATTCCGACTTGCGCGCCCATAACTCCCTGCCGTCCATCGTGAAGAGGGCCACCGAGGGAGCTGAGACGTTCGGCGAGGAAGCGAGGGCGGCACCCGGCGTCGCGCCGGCGAGCATGCCGACCACGGTGGCGCACACAAGAACGTACCTGAATCCACGTCGACTCAAAGGCTCGCTCCAACCCTTCCTCACGGAGGATACACAATCCGGCTCACGCGGCGCGGCCGCACCGCGACGCCTCAGATCCCGTATGCAAGAAGGGAGCCGACCGACGTGGTCGACTCCCTCGCGGTCAGTCCCGTACCCGAGGTGTCACTCCCACTCGATCGTGCCGGGAGGCTTGCTGGTGATGTCGTAGGCGACTCGGTTGATGCCCTCGACTTCGTTGATGATGCGGTTGCTCATCTTGGCGAGCAGCTCGTGGGGCAGACGCGCCCAGTCGGCGGTCATCGCATCTGCCGAGGAGACCGCGCGGATGATGATCGGGTGGCCGTAGGTGCGCTCGTCGCCCATGACGCCGACCGAGCGGATGTCGGGCAGCACCGCGAAGTACTGCCACACCTCGCGGTCGGTGTCCCAGGCGCCGATCTCTTCTCGGACGATCGCGTCGGCGAGCCGCAGCAGCTCGAGCTTCTCGCGCGTGATGTCGCCGATGATGCGAACCGCGAGGCCCGGCCCCGGGAACGGCTGGCGGTGCACGATATGGTCGGGCAGGCCCAGCTCGGCGCCCACCGCACGCACCTCGTCCTTGAAGAGCGCCTTGAGCGGCTCGATGAGCTCGAAGTGAACGCCCTCGGGGAACGGGATGAGGTTGTGGTGGCTCTTGATCTTGGCGGCGGTCTTGTTGCCGCTCTCGATGACGTCGGGGTAGAGCGTGCCCTGCGCGAGGAACTTCACGCCCTCGAGCGTGGTCGCCTCGTCGAAGAACACCTTCCAGAACTCCTCGCCGATGATGCGGCGCTTGAGCTCGGGGTCGGTGACGCCGGCGAGCAGGTCGAGGTAGCGGTCCTCGGCGTCGACGTGCACGAGGTCGACGTGGAACTGGTCGCGGAAGACGCGGACGACGTCTTCACCCTCATCGAGCCGCAGCATGCCGTGGTCGACGAAGACGCAGGTGAGCTGGTCGCCGATCGCGCGGTGCAGCAGAGCCGCGACCACGCTCGAGTCGACGCCGCCGGAGAGTCCGCAGATGACTTTCGCATCGCCGACCTGTGCCCGGATGGTCTCGACGGCATCGTCGATGATGTTGACCATCGTCCAGAGCGGCGGGATGCCCGCCAGGTCGTGCAGGAAGCGCCGGATGATGTCCTGGCCGTACTCGGTGTGCGCGACCTCGGGATGGAACTGGGTCGCGTAGAGCTTGCGGTCGTGGTCCTCCATCGCAGCGACGGCCGTCGTCGCGGTACGCGCGGTCACCGCGAATCCCGGCGGCGCGGTGCCCACCGAGTCGCGGTGGCTCATCCAGACCTGCGAGGTCTCGGGCAGCCCGTCGAGCAGCGCGCACGACGGCTCGGTGACCGTGAGCTCGGCAAAGCCGTACTCGCCGATGTCGGTCTTGGGGATCTCCCCGCCCGAGATGCAGTGCCATCTCCTGGATGCCGTAGCAGAAGCCCAGGATCGGGATGCCGAGCTCGAGCACGGCCGGGTCCATGTGAGGCGCGCCCTCGGCGTACACGCTCGCAGGACCTCCGGAGAGGATGAGCGCCGCGGGTGCACGGCGCGCGACCTCCTCGGCGGTGATGTCGAACGGCACGATCTCCGAGTAGACCCGCGCCTCGCGGACGCGGCGCGCGATGAGCTGCGCGTACTGCGCCCCGAAGTCGAGGACGAAGACCGTCGGCTGTGCGTCGTGCTGGAGCTGAGCCACCCTAGCGGCCCATCCCGACGCCCTGGGAGTTCTGAAGCGTCTTGCCCTCGGTCTGCAGCGACGGCGCCACCATGACCTCGGCCTTCTGGAAGCTCTTGAGGTTCTCGTAGCCGGTGGTCGCCATCGAGGTGCGCAGTCCGCCGAGAAGGTTCAGGGTGCCGTCGTTCTGATGGGCCGGGCCGAGCAGGATCTCCTCGAGCGTGCCGCGGATACCGGCGCGAACGCGCGTGCCGCGGGGCAGCTCGGGGTGGAAGGTCGCCATGCCCCAGTGGTAGCCGCGGCCGGGTGCCTCGGAGGCGCTCGCGAGCGGCGAGCCGATCATGATCGCGTCGGCTCCGACTGCGATCGCCTTGGCGAGGTCGCCACCGGTGCGCATGCCGCCGTCGGCGATGATGTGGCAGTACTTGCCGGTCTCTTCCAGGAAGCGCGTGCGAGCGGCCGCGGCGTCAGCGATCGCGGTCGCCTGCGGAACGCCGATGCCGAGCACGCGGCGCGAGGTGCACGCGTGGCCAGGGCCCACGCCCACCAGGACGCCGATAGCGCCGGAACGCATCAGGTGCAACGCGCCCTGGTAGCTGCAGCAGCCGCCGATGATGCACGGGATCTCCAGGTTGTTCACGAACGCGTTGAGGTCGAGCGGCTTGTCGTAGCTCGAAACGTGCTCCGCCGAGACCACCGTGCCCTGAATGATCAGGATGTCGAGTCCGCCGGCCAGCGCCGCCTCGAGGTAGCGCTCGCAGTTCTGCGGCGTGAGAGAGGCGGCGGCGAGCACCCCACCGTCCTTGATCTCGCGGACGCGCTTGGTGATGAGCTCTTCCTTGATCGGCTCCTTGTAGATCTCCTGCATCTTGGCGGTGGCGTCTTCCTTGTCGAACGACGCGATCTGATCGAGAAGCGGCGCCGGGTCCTCGTAGCGCGTCTGGATGCCCTCGAGGTTCAGGACGGCCAACCCGCCGAGCTTGCCCATGGTGATCGCGAACGCGGGATCGACCACGCCGTCCATCGCCGATGCCAGCACCGGAAGCGGGAAGTTGTACTCACGCCCGTTGAACGTGAACGTCCACGAGATATCGACGTCGCGCGGGTCACGCGTACGGCGTGACGGGACGATCGCGATGTCGTCGAAGCCGTAGGCCTGGCGGGCGGTCTTGCCGCGTCCGATCTCGATCTCCATCTGGCAGCATCCTCCTTGATACGTCGAGCGCCCTTGCGGGCGGCGGTTACCGTTTCAACCCGGTGCTCACAGAGGCAGTTCTCGGATATGAAGAAACCAGGCCCACGTCGCCAAGGAACGAAAGCGAGCTGCCTGGTCCGACTGACTGCTGCGAAGAGTGGCCCGCGGGCCCGGACACATCTGAAAGACCGCGTCCCGGTGCAAGGTATTCTAGTGGAGCGGGGACGGTTCGTGAACCGCTGGGAGCGGATTGCCGCCGAAAAGGTCGTGATGACCGTGCCCGGATGGCCCGAACGGTCTGAACGCTAGCGGATACCGCTGTCAAACGGGACCGCGACTTCAGTGAACTGATGTGCCTGTACGGTCACCGTCACCGGTTTGAGCGACGGCGGCGACTGCGCCGAGGCTGCGCGGATCACGTAGGTGCCCGGTTCGAGGACAGCGCTGAAGCGTCCTTCGGAGTCGCTCTTCACCCGAGCGACCGAGCTGCGTCCCCCTTGCGGCTTGATCACGAGGTCGGCCGAGTAGGGCTTCGTACTCGACTCTCCCTGTTGCTGGACGGGGCTCGTCGGGCCGAGCGTGACCGTGCCGCGGATTCCGCTGTCGACCCGTGCCGGTGCCGAGCAGCCCCCGAGAAGCAGGGCGAGCCCGATCACTCCGAGAACTGCCAGGTGCCGCGGTTTCATGGCGCGCCTTCTAGACGTTGAACTTGAAGTGCACGACGTCGCCGTCCTGCACCACGTACTCCTTGCCCTCCAGCCGCATCTTGCCCGCTTCCTTGGCGCCCTTCTCCCCACCGAGCGCCACGAAGTCCTCGAAGCCGATGACCTCGGCCTTGATGAATCCGCGCTCGAAGTCGGTGTGGATGACGCCCGCGGCCTGCGGTGCCTTGGCGCCGACAGGCACGGTCCAGGCGCGGACCTCCATCTCGCCGGCCGTGAAGTAGCTCTGCAGCCCGAGCAGGCGGTACGCCTCGCGAATGAGCGCATTGAGGCCGGGTTCTGCGAGGCCCATCTCGGCGAGGTACTCCTCGGCCTCATGCGGTTCGAGCTCGGCGAGGTCGGCCTCGACCTTCGCGCAGATGGGAATCGGCTTGACTCCGTCGATGGGCGCGAAGTCCTGCGAGACCTGGGACTCGTCGACGTTGGCGACGTAGAGCATCGGCTTCATGGTCAGCAGGTGCAGGTCGCGAATGGCGGCGCGCTCCTCGGCGGTCATCTCCATCTTGCGCGCCCGGTGACCTTCATCCATCCAGGCGGCCAGACGCTTGGCGACCGCGATCTTCAGTTCGACGGTCTTGTCGCGCTTGGCTTCCTTCTCGAGCCGGGGCAGAGCACGCTCGATGGTCCCCAGGTCGGCCAGCACGAGTTCGGTGCGGATCGTCTCGATATCGCTCTCGGGATTCACGCGGCCCTCGACGTGGATGACGTTTGGGTCCGAGAAGTACCGCACGACCTCGCAGATGGCGTCGGTCTCGCGGATGTTGGCCAGAAACTGGTTGCCGAGCCCTTCGCCCTCACTCGCACCCTTCACCAGACCCGCGATGTCGACGAACTCGACGACGGCCGGAAGCTCCCGCTGCGGGTCGACGATCGCGGCGAGCGCGCCGATCCGAGCATCGGGCACCTCGACGAGCCCGACGTTGGGCTCGATCGTCGCAAACGGGTAGTTAGCCGCGTCGGCCTCCTTGCGTGTGAGCGCCGTGAAGAGCGTGGACTTGCCCACGTTGGGCAGGCCGACGATACCGAGAGACAGTGCCACGTGTGATGCTCCTTCTTCGACGGTCGGGGGCGCGGGAGCCCCCTATGCTTGCGGTATAGTACCACCCATGAGCAGCCCGCCCACGATAGCCATCGTGCATGCTTCGGTCGGCTCTGGACACCGTATCGCGGCCGAGTCGGTCGCCACGGCGCTGCACCAGCTCCTCCCCGAGGCTCGGATCGAGCTCCTCGACATCCTCTCGTTCGGCTCGGTCCACATCTCCGGCGAGACCGCCTCGACAGCGTTCACAGGGGCCACCGCGCCCTTCTACAACGCCGTGTGGGGCAACGCCGCGATCGGCCGCGCGACCATGGCGCTCTCGGGACCCGTGCTCAGCCTCATCTACCGGGGGTTCACTGCCTGGCTGCGCGAGCAGCGCCCCGCAGCGATCGTCACGACGCACGGGCTCGCCGCCAACCTCGCCACGCGGGCGACGCGGGGATCCGAGCTCTCCCGAACCGCCGTCGCCGCGGTCGCCACGGATTTCGGCCTTCACGGCTTCTGGCCCCGCAAAGGGCTCGACCTGTTCTGCGTCGCCGACGAGGCCGAGCGCGAAGAACTCCTTCGCCGAGGCATGTCAGAGACGGGCATCCACGTCACGGGCGTCCCGGTCCGTCCTCAGTTCGCCGAGCCCCTCGACGCGGCTGCCGCACGCGAGCGCATGGACTTCGCACCCGACCGCCGGGTCGTCTTGGCGCTCGCCGGCGCCACTCAGCCCGGTCCGTACGCGCGGTTCAAGGCATCGCTGGCGGTCTCGCTGCCGGCGATCGCCTCGGTGCCGGGCACGACGGTCGCCGTCGTGACCGGTCGTGACGATGCCTTCGCCGACGAGCTCCGCTCGCGAGTCGCGGGCTTCGGGACCACCAACGTCCGGGTACTGGGCTACGTCGAGCAGATGGCCGAGGTCATGTCCGCCGCCGACGTCGTCGTCTGCAAGCCCGGCGGCCTGGTGACCGCCGAGTGCACCGCGGTCGGGCTCCCCATGGTCCTCGTGGGACCCGCCGTCGGCCAGGAGCGTGCCAACGCCAAGGCGTTGCTGGCCGCGGGCGCGGCGGTCTACGACGACGACCCTCGGCGGCTTGCCGAGGTCGTCCGACGCGCCATGGGGCGGAGCGACAAGCTCAAACAGATGCGCGCGGCGTCATCGGCACTGTCTAGGCCGCGCGCCGCACACGACGTCGCCGAGCGAGTCGCCAGGCTTCTCGGCTAGTGCACCCCGCCGCGCCGCGCGGCCCATGCGAACGCGAGACCGACGGTGAGTGCGAGCGAGCCGACGGACGTGAGGACCGCTTCGAGCACCGACACGCCCTTGCCTGCCACGGCCTCGTAGCCGGTCCACAGCCCGAAGGCGAGAATCGCGGCGACCGGCACGATCACGACGGACTTGCCGATGACCTCGGCGAGCAGCTCGTGCCACCGCGACACGCCGGCGGACGGCTCCGTCCACCGCACCGCAGGACGGTTGTCCTGCGTCCTCGCGCGCGCGGGCGCCGCTCCCTGCCGCACGTCGCGGAGCATGCTGCGCAGGTGCCCCTGGGGACACTCACCGGCGGACGTGAGGTCCACCCTGCGGCCACAGCCGCTGCACTGTGCCGACGTACCCACGCGACTCACTCCTCTGCAGATCGACCTGGCCTTCAGCAGGTATATCGGCACCGCAGTCCGCCGGGACGAGGAGCACCGCCGCGCAGAAAGGGCCCCGGCACGCTGCCGGGGCCCTTTCGAGTGCGCTGGATGCGCGGTGAAGCGAAGGCGTGAAGCCTACATCATCCCGCCCATGCCACCCATGCCGGCCATGGCGGCAGCTGCGCCGCCGTCGTCCTTCACGGGGATATCGTTGACGGCTGCCTCGGTGATCAGGATCAGTGCCGCGATCGACGCAGCGTTCTGGAGCGCCGAGCGGGTGACCTTGACCGGGTCGATGACGCCCATCTTGAGCATGTCGCCATACTCACCGGTGGCCGAGTTCAGGCCTTCGCCGGTCGGAAGCGTCTTGACCTTCTCGACCACGACGGAGCCCTCGAAGCCGGCGTTCTGAGCGATGGTCTTCATCGGGGAGATGAGCGCCTTGCGGATGATCGACACACCGACTGCCTCATCGTCGTCAAGGGTGTCGACGGCGTCGAGCACGGGAAGCGCGTCAACGAGCGCGACGCCGCCGCCGGCGACGATACCCTCTTCGACAGCCGCACGAGTCGCCTGCAGCGCGTCCTCGATGCGGTGCTTCTTCTCCTTGAGCTCGGTCTCCGTAGCGGCACCGACCTTGATGACGGCAACGCCGCCGGAGAGCTTGGCCAGACGCTCCTGGAGCTTCTCCTTGTCGAAGTCGGAGTCGGAGTTCTCGATCTCGGCCTTGAGCTGGTTGACGCGCGCCTTGATCTCGTCCTCGGAACCGCCACCGTCGACGATGGTGGTGTTGTCCTTGGTGATCTTGACGGTCGCTGCGCGGCCGAGCATGTCGAGCGTGACGTTCTCGAGCTTGTAGCCGAGCTCCTCCATGATGGCCTGACCGCCGGTGACGATGGCGATGTCCTCCATCATGCGCTTGCGGCGATCGCCGAAGCCGGGGGCCTTGACCGCGATGCAGGTGAACGTGCCGCGGAGCTTGTTGACGATGAGGGTCGCAAGCGCCTCGCCCTCGACGTCCTCAGCGACGACCAGCAGCTGCTTGCCGGCCTGCATGACCTTCTCAAGCACGGGCAGCAGGTCAGCGATGGCGCCGATCTTCTGGTTGACGATCAGGATGAGCGGGTCGGTGAGCACGGCCTCCATGCGATCGGGGTCCGTGACCATGTACGGCGAGATGTAGCCCTTCTCGAACTGCATGCCCTCGACCGTGTCGATGTCGATACCGAAGGTCTGCGACTCCTCGACGGTGATGACGCCGTCCTTGCCCACGACGTCCATGGCCTCGGCGATCTTGTCGCCGATCTCGGTATCAGCGGCCGAGATGGCGCCGACGTTGGCGATCTCTTCCTTGGTCTCGATCTCCTTGGCGTTCTTCTTGACCTCGGCGACGATGGCCTCGACGGCCTTCTCGATGCCGCGGCGCACGGCGAGCGGGTTGGCACCGGCCGAGACGTTGCGCAGGCCCTCGGTCACGATGACCTGAGCGAGCAACGTGGCGGTGGTGGTGCCGTCACCGGCTACGTCGTTGGTCTTGACGGCGACCTCCTTGACGAGCTGGGCGCCCATGTTCTCAAGCGGGTCGTCAAGCTCGATCTCCTTGGCGATGGTCACACCGTCGTTGGTGATGGTCGGCGCGCCGTACTTCTTCTCGAGCACGACGTAACGGCCCTTCGGCCCGAGGGTCACCTTCACAGCGTCGGCGAGCTTGTTGACGCCGTTGGCAAGCCCGTGACGGGCGTCCTCATCGAAACGGATCTCCTTAGCCATACCGAGAATCCCCTTTCAGTCTTAAGCGAATGGATACGGATGCGGACTGCTTACAGAACGACCGCGTAGATGTCGCTGGCACGGACGATGAGGAACTCCTCGCCCTCGAGCTTGATCTCGGTGCCGCCGTACTTGCTGTAGATGACGGTGTCGCCCTCCTTGACGTCCATGGGGATGCGCTCGCCCTTGTCGTCAAGCTTGCCTGCGCCAACGGCGAGCACGGTGCCGCGCTGCGGCTTCTCTTTGGCGCTGTCCGCCAGGATCAGACCACTCTTGGTCTGAGTCTCGGCCTCAGCAGCCTTGACGATCACGTTCTCGCCCAGGGGCTTCAGATTCATCGACGTCCTCCTACCTTCGAAGCTTGATACGGACACGTTCCGATGCGGACCGGGGTCCGCGCATAACCGAACAGGGGTCACCATCGGTTCTTACCCACGGTGCGGAGCGTTCCCACCCCCTCTGGCACTCGCCGTGGCAGAGTGCTAGCAGAGCCGATTGTATCGGTGCTTGCCGAGAACCGCAAGCCCGTCAGATGAGGATTTCGTGAAGAGATGTGACAATCGGACACTCAGATTGCGGAGGTATCCAGTCTGAGACCCGGCTCGGGCTCGGCATCCAGACCGAGCCGATCCCCGCGCAGATACCGGTAGTGGGCAGCGGCGGCGATCATGGCGGCGTTGTCGGTGCAGAGGTGCAGCGGGGGGACACTCACGTGCACTCCCAGCGCGCCGATCGCGGTGGCCAGCGCCTCGCGCAACGCCGGGTTGGCCGCCACTCCGCCCGCGAGGCAGAACGCCGTGGCGCCGGTCTCTTCGACCGCCCGGACCGCCTTGGCGACCTGGACGTCGATCACCGCCTGCTGGAAGGACGCGGCAAGGTCGGGAAGGTCGATGTCCCGACCGGCCTGCTGCTCGTGGCGGATGTGGTTGATGACGGCCGTCTTGAGCCCCGAGAGGGAGAACGAGTAGTTGCCGGAGCGCATCATCGCGCGCGGGAAGTCGATGGCGGCCGGGTCGCCCGTCTCGGCGAGCTTCGAGAGGACCGGCCCGCCCGGGTAGCCCAGGCCGAGCACCTTGGCGACCTTGTCGAACGCCTCACCGGTCGCGTCGTCGAGCGTCTCCCCCATCGTGCGGTAGACGCCCCACTCGGGCATGTGGACGAGCGACGTGTGCCCGCCGGAGACCAACAGCGCCACGAGCGGCGGCCGTACCGCCGGGTCGGCGAACACGTTGGCGAAGATGTGCCCCTCGAGGTGGTTGACGCCCACGAGCGGCAGTCCGGTCGCCATCGCGAGCCCCTTGGCGTAGGCGAGTCCGACCACCAACGCGCCCACGAGCCCGGGGCCGTAGGTCACGGCGATCGCATCGAGATCCCCGAACTCGAGACGATCCCTGCCGAGCGACTCACCGGCCCGTCGCATCGCTTCATCGATGACGCCGACGATGGCCTCGGTATGCTTGCGGCTCGCGATCTCCGGCACCACTCCCCCGAAGCGCGCGTGAAAGTCGATCTGGCTCGCCACCACGTTGGCGAGCAGCTCGTCGCCACCGCGCATCACGGCCGCGGCGGTCTCGTCACACGACGATTCGATCGCGAGGATCAGCTCGTCGGAGTTCCCATCGGCCACACCGGCCGTGCCGAGCGGCAGCTCGCCCCACATGATCATCGCGTCCTGCCCGCCGGGATAGTATCCCGGCCGCACGCCGACCTCGACCAGCCCGGCGGAACGGTAGAGCGCCACGGCGGATTCGTTCTCGGGCCGGACTTCGAGCGTGATCCTCCCGGCGCCCAGACCCGTCGCCCGGTCCGCCACAGCCTCGAGTAGCCGGCGACCGATGCCCTGACCGCGACGCGACTCGCCGACAGCGAGGTTCATCAGGTGCGCATCCTCGCCGACGACCATCGTCCCCGCGAAGCCCACCACGGCTCCGTCGTCCTCGGCGACCACGTAGGCGCGGTCGAGTGCGGCAAGCTCCTCGGCGAAGACACGCAGCGTCCACGGATCCGGGAACACGGCGCACTCGATGGCCCACGCCTCGGCGACGTCCTCGGTACGCATGTCGCGAATCGTCACCGCACTCACGCCCGGCCGCCGCTTCCGGCCACGCCGCTCGCGGGCAGCGCACCGCCGGCTGCAGCGCGCGCGGCCTCGTTCTCCTCGGCGTCCGAGAGCCTGGTGTAGACCGGCAGCAATGTCCCGGGGTCCTTGGGCGCTGCCTCGCCGCGTTCGCCTTCGTCCAGGGCGAGGTAGGCGTCGAAGAGGCCGCGCGGATGCGGCCGCCACAGCTCCTCCTCCGCGAACCGCGCGTTCGCGCCCAGAGCCGCCGAGAAGGCCTCTCGGTGCTTCCTGAGGCCGTTGCCGGCGAGCAGGACGCGCTCCCCGCGCGCAGCCCACTCGGCAGCGGCCTCGTCCGGCCGCGTGACGCGATCCGGTGCGAGACGGGACACGCATCCGCCCGCGCAGCGGAAGAGCGCTGGGTAGACCTCGCCGCGCATCGCATCGCCGACGACGCCGAGCAGCGCGTCGGTACCCGTGAAGCCCCATGCGATCGCGTCAAGCGTGCCCACGCCCACGAGACCGACTCCCAGCCCCTGCGCAAGCCCCTTGGCTGTGGCCACGCCGATGCGGACGCCCGTGAACGACCCGGGGCCCCTGCCTACGATGACTTCTGCGATGTCGGCAGGCGCCAGGCCGTTGGCTGAAAGGAGCGAATCGACCATCGGAAGCAGCCGCGACATGGCGGCGCGCGGCGCGTCCTCCGTCGCGGAGGCGACCATGTCGGCACGGCCGTCGGCCAGCCATGCCAGGCCGACCGATGTGACCTCGGTGGAGGTGTCGAGCGCCAGCAGCAGTCTCCTCACGGGGCAGGCTCCTCAAGCACAGCGGCGCCCTCGACGTCGGCCGCCCGGCGGACCCACTCCTGCGCCAGCTCGACGGCCCGCAAGCCGACCGGCTCGAGCACGAGGTCGCGCGCATCGTCGTCGGCTATCAGGAGGCGCACGACGAGACAGTCTGCGGGCACCGACCCCCCGAAGCGGTCGCCCCACTCGACAACGGACACGCCGTCGCCCTCGAGCGTGCCCCAGTAGTCGATGTCCTCGAGCTGCTCGGCGCGTTCGAGCCGGTAGAGGTCGAAGTGATAGAGCGGGATGCGGCCCTCGTGAACGAGCAGGATGTTGAAGGTCGGGCTCGTGACGGGCTCGGCCACACCAAGTCCCTCGGCGATGCCCTTGGTGAGCTGGGTCTTGCCCGCGCCCAGGTCGCCGCACAGGAGCAGCACGTCCCCGGCGCGAAGCAAGGGCGCCACGACCGCTCCGCAGTGCCGGGTCGCGAGCGGCGAGCCGGTGTGGATGGAAGCGCTCACGCCGGCCCCGCCTCACCCTCGGCCAGCAGCGTTCGCAGCTGCCCGAAGTCGGCGAAGAGGTCGTCTCGCTTGCTGCGATCGTAGATGGTCGCCGCGGGATGGTAGACCGGCAGCACCTTGAACCTCCCTGCCATCTGAACCTTGCCGTGCAGGCGCGTGATGCCGAGGTCTGTCTTGAGGACGAACTTGGTCGCGAAGTTGCCCAGCGTGACCAGCACCTCCGGCGAGATGACGCGGACCTGTTCGCGCAGGAACGGCGTGCATGTCTCTATCTCAGACGCCTCCGGGTCGCGGTTGCCCGGCGGCCGGCACTTGAGCACGTTGGCGATGTAGACGTCTTCGCGCGCCAACCCGGCCTCAGCGAGCAGCTCGTTGAGCAGCTGACCCGCGGCGCCGACGAACGGCTCCCCCTTGAGGTCCTCGTTCTTACCCGGCGCCTCGCCGATGAGAACCACGCGGGCGTGCGGATCGCCCACGCCGAAGACCAGCGTCGTCCGCGTGTCTCCGAGCGGGCAGCGGTGGCAGTCGCCGATGAGCGTACTGATCTCATCCAGTGTCGTGCACCCAAGGCCCGGCACGGCGGCCTCCTCTAGATCCAGGTCGCGACCTCGGCCAGAGGTCGACGGGCCGGCCGTCCGGCCGACTCGGCGGAGTAGCCGATCGGCAGGATCGCGAGCGGCTCGAACTGCTCGGCGATGCCGATCGCAGCTGCGAACCGCGCTCGCATCGAACGCGCCGATCCAGCAGGACGACAGCCCGCGGTCCACCGCTCCGAGGAGGATGTTCTCGATCGCCGCCGACGTGTCCTGGATCGCGTACAGCCGCTCGCCGCGGTCGCCGTAGCGGGCGGCGCACGGCCGCGGGTCGACCGAGACCACGATGACGACGGGGGCTGCGGCGGCCCAACGCTGGTGCAGCGCCCCGGCAAGCCGCTCACGAGCCTCGATCGAGCGCACGACCGTGAAGCGCCACGGCTGGATGTTGCCCGCGGTCGGTGCGGCAACAGCGGTCTCGAGCAGGCCGCGTATCTCCTCGTCCGGCACGTCGAGCTTGTTGTTGAAGTGGCGCACGCTGCGCCGCCTGGCTATGACTTCGGAGAACTCCATGCGCTGCCCTCTTCTTCGCGACGGGTCCGCGGGCGATCTCGCGCCGAGCGGCCCGATGACACAACCGCTCCATTCTAGCCCATCGTCCGCGCCTCCCGCCGCCCCCGCGGGCCCACGCATCCGCTGCGCAGGGACGCTCGGTTCGGCGTCGAAGAACCGTTGTAGGAGGTGATTCACCATGAACAGCGAACGTCCGGATGTTTCAGAAGAGGAACTCGGCGTCAGGGCCTTCAAGCTCCAGCGCGCCAAGGCGGTCGAGCGGGCGGTACAGCATATCCGCCACTCACTCGGCGCCGGGTGGAGCGAGCTCACCACCGAGGAGATCGAAGAGCTCGAGTGGGTGCTCGGCGAGGTCTGGGCTTACGTCGCGCGGCACGACTGGAGCGACATGCACTTCGGACGCCTCACCATGCGCGACGTCATCAAGATCCTGACGCTCGGAAGCCAGCTCCGTCGGCACGCGCGGGGCGACGTCGAGATACTGCGCGAAGTCCGCGCGATCATCGACGCCGAGGCGCCGTACACGGACACCTCCTCCGACGAGACGACCGCCTAGGTACCCGCCTGAGGCGCGGAGCGGGACCGCGCCGGCTGACCTGCACACGAAGGAGCGGCTCCGGATCGATCCGGAGCCGCTCCTGTTCGCATCGCAGTCAGGCTGCGCAGTCGGCGCACGCGCTACCCTGCCGCAGCAGCGGCCGCCCGCTTCTTGTTCTCGATCTTCTTCTTGACCTTCTTCAGTCGGAAGAGGTCCTCCCGTGCGCGCTCGTCGAGTGTCTGGCGGATGTACGTCACCTGCTCGTTGAGCGCGGGTACGGTCACCTGCTCGAGCGCGTTGACCCGGCGGTTGGTCTTGTTGATCTCCTCGCCGAGTCGCTTGAGCCGTGTCTCGATGTCGGCGTACTCGATGATGACGTCGAGGATTCCCTCGAACTTCTCGGCGGTCTCGTCGACTCGTGATGAGACGCCGGTCACTGAGTAGCCTCTGGTGAAGGACGACTTGAGCGGGCTGTCGCCCTTGGTGACCACCGGGACCGAAACGCCCATGATCTTGGTACCGGTCATGTCGACGACGATCTCGCCCCGGGTGGCCAGTCCGGCCGAACGGAGCGCGACGACGCCGTCGACGGCTTGGGCGACCGCGAGCGAGTACTGAGCCTCGCGGACGGTCTTCTGTAGCGAGTCGGAGAGGCGCAGCGTCTCGTCCATGACGCCCATGAACTCGATCAGGAGCGCATCGCGCTTCTGCTTGAGCAGGTCCATGCCCTGCTGCGCCAGCCCGATCTGCGCCCGGCGCTCGAGCAGTTCCGATCGTGTAGGCCGTACTTCTTCCATGCTAGCTCTCCACGGCCTCGGCGAGGGGCTCTTCGGCGACGATCTCCGAGACGGTCTCGGCCCCCTCGGCCTTCGCGTTGCGGTAGTCGGGATGGTAGGTCTCGATGAAGTCGCGGACGCGCTTGAGCTCGCTCATCGGGAGGCCTGCCATCAGTTCCCAGCCGATGTCGAGCGTCTCCTCGATCGAACGGCCCTCCTGGCCTTGGCCGACGATGCGCTCTTCGAACTGGTCGGCGAAGCGCAGGTAGCTGCGGTCGACGTCGGACAGCGCTTCCTCGCCGACGATGGCGACCAGTTTGCGCAGGTCGCGACCTTGGGCGTAGGCAGCGTACATCTGGTTGGCCACGGCGCGGTGGTCCTCACGCGTCTTGCCTTCGCCGATACCGAGGTTCATCAGGCGTGAGAGGCACGGCAGCACGTCGATGGGCGGGTACACCGCGCGACGGTGGAGCTGGCGCGAGAGCACGACCTGCCCCTCGGTGATGTAGCCGGTGAGGTCGGGGATCGGGTGCGTGATGTCGTCGTCGGGCATGGAGAGGATCGGGAGCTGCGTGACCGAGCCCTTGCGGCCCTTGATGCGGCCGGCACGCTCGTAGATGGTCGAGAGGTCGGTGTACATGTAGCCCGGGAACCCTCGGCGACCAGGCACCTCTTCGCGGGCGGTCGAGACCTCGCGAAGCGCCTCGCAGTAGTTGGTCATGTCGGTCAGGACCACCAGGACCTGCAGGTCCTTCTCGAAGGCGAGGTACTCGGCGACGGTCAGAGCGGCCTTCGGCGTGAGAAGGCGCTCGACCGTGGGGTCGTCGGCGAGGTTCAGGAAGAAGACCACGCGCTCCAGAGCGCCGGTGTCCTCGAACTGCTGCCGGAAGTAGGCCGCTTCGCGGTTCGTGATGCCCATCGCCGCGAAGACGACGGCGAACTCCTCGCCTGACTTGACGCGCGCCTGGCGGATGATCTGCGCGGCGAGCTCGTTGGCCGGCAGGCCCGAGCCCGAGAAGATCGGCAGCTTCTGACCACGCACGAGCGTGGTGAGTCCGTCGATCGCCGAGATACCCGTCTCGATGAAGTCGGCGGGCAACTCGCGGGCGTACGGGTTGATCGGGGCGCCGGTGATGTCGAGGCGCGCCTCGGCGATGATCGGCGCTCCGCCGTCGATCGGCATGCCCGTGCCATTGAGCACGCGGCCGAGCAGGTCGATCGAGACGTCGATCTTGGCGACCTCTTCGAGGAAGCGGACCTCGGTACGTGCGATGTCGGTGCCGGCCGTCCCCTCGAACACCTGGATGACGGCGGTACGCCCGGAGATCTCAAGAACCTGGCCGGAGCGGCGCGAACCGTCGGGCATGAGGATCGACACCATCTCGTTGTACGCGACGTTCTCGACGTCTTGCACGAAGATGAGCGGGCCCGTGACGTAGCTCAGGGTGCGGTAGTCCGTGGAGAGCAGCGACCGTCGGGGCTGCTCGTCTACGCGGGTATCGTTCGGCACGTCTAGTACACCTCGATTCCAGCGATGTCCTCGCCGATCTTTCCGGTCATTTCGCGCATCTTCTCGAGCGCCTGTTCATGTGGTGTCGTCTTGAGCATCGCGATCTCGTCCCGCACCGGGAGATCGAGGATCTCGCGGAGCGCGACGCCCCGGTTGAGCGCCCCGGTGGCGGCGTCGTTGAAGGTCAGGATCGTCTTGAGGATCCAGTACTGCTTGTCGGGCGGGCAGTACGCGTCGACCTCGTCGAACGCGAACTGCTGGAGGAAGTCCTCGCGAAGCATCCGGGCGATCTCGAGAATGAGCTTCTCGGACTCCGGCAGGGCATCCGGTCCGACCAGCTGGACGATCTCCTGGAGTTCCGTCTCCTTCTGCAGGATCGACATCGCGCGGTCGCGGTGCTCCAACCAGTCGGGCGCGACGTTGCTCTCATACCATCCCTTGACCTGTCCCAGGAACAGCGTGTAGCTCTTGGTCCAACTGATGGCAGGGAAGTGACGGCGGTGTGCAAGCCCCGTGTCGAGGGCCCAGAAGGCACCCGTGACGCGCAGCGAGTTCTGCGTCATCGGCTCGGACATGTCGCCGCCTGCCGGTGACACGGCGCCGACCATGGTGACCGAGCCGATCCGGTCATCGTCATCGCTGCCGAGCGGCTTGACGCGGCCGCTTCGCTCGTAGAACGCCGCGAGTCGGGTCGCCAGGTACGCCGGGTAGCCTTCCTCACCCGGCATCTCCTCGAGCCGACCGGAGACCTCTCGGAGCGCCTCGCCCCAGCGAGAGGTGGAGTCGGCCATCATCGCGACGTTGTAGCCCATGTCGCGGTAGAACTCCGCCAGCGTCGCGCCGACGTAGATCGACGCCTCGCGCGCGGCGACCGGCATGTTCGAGGTGTTGGCGACGAGTACCGTGCGGTCCATGAGCGGCGCGTCGTTGCGGGGGTCTTCGAGGTGCGGGAACTCCGTGAGCACCTCAGTCATCTCGTTGCCGCGCTCGCCACAACCGATGTAGACGATGATGTCGACGTCGGCCCACTTGGCCAGCGACTGCTGGGTGACCGTCTTCCCGGTACCGAACCCGCCCGGGATGATGGCGTTGCCGCCCAGAGCGATCGGGAAGAACGTGTCCAGGATCCGCATGCCCGTGGTGAAGGGCGTGGTCGGGTCCATCTTGCGGATGTAGGGCCGTCCCTGCCGTACCGGCCAGCGCTGGCTCATCCGGATCTCGGTGCCATCCGCCATCGTGGCGACGACGTGGTCGACGTTGTACTCCCCCGCCGGTGCAACGCTGGCGAGCTTGCCCGCCTTGACCAGCGGCGGAACCATGACCTTGTGGAGTATCGTCTTGCCCTCGGGAATCGTGCCGAGCACGTCTCCTGGGCTGACCTCGCTCCCCGCCGAGACTGCCGGCGTGAACGCCCACAGCTTCTCACGGTTGAGCGCCGAGGCGACCGTTCCGCGCTCGATGTAGTCGCCACTCTGCTCGGCGATCACCGGCAAGGGCCGCTGGACGCCGTCGTAGATCGACGTGAGCAGACCCGGGCCGAGCTCGACCATGAGGGCGCCCTCGGTGGACTCGACGACCTCGCCGACCTTGAGGCCGGAGGTGTCCTCGTAGACCTGGATGGTCGCCGTGTCATTCTCAAGACGAATGACCTCTCCCATGAGGCCCTCGTTGCCGACACGGACGATGTCGTACATGCGGGCACCGGTCATGCCGTCCGCGACCGCGACCGGGCCGGTGATCTTCGCAATCGTTCCGACGATCATGTCATCCCCGCCTCAAAGTGATATCGAAACCAATCGCTCGCCTGATGAGCCTCGACAGATAGGCGCGGTGGTCCTCGCCTATCTCGAGCGTCTCCCTGATCGGCAGGGAGACCACGATCGGCCGGTAGATCGAATCGATCTTCTTCTGGATACGCTCGTCTATCGACGACATGAGCTGTTCGTTGATCGCGATGATTCCGGTCTCGTCGTCGTCGAGCAGCGAGGTGAGCGTGCGCCTCGCCGTCTCAGGGCTGTCGACCACTTCCACGTCCACGCCTGCGAGCCGGAACCCGTCGGCGGTGTCTGCATCGGTGAGAACCACGAGCCTATACAAGGATCAGCTCCTCCCTCACCCTGTCGGGGGGCATCCCGACCGAGATGCCCTTGACCACGATGCGCAGGTTAGTGATCTCGTTCTGCTTGCCGTACAGGTAGGCGATGGCGACGCCGACGCCGTGGGGGTCGTTGACGCCCGCCGAGAGCGCCCGGCGCATGAGCTGATCCTCGAGCGCGCGCTCGAACACTGTGATCGAGTTTCGTTCGAGGTAGATGATTGCCGCTTCGTCGAGCACGGAGGCGTACTTCGTGCGCTTGAGCCGGTCCAGCACCTCATCCACGTCCGACATCGCGGCCAACTCCAGGAAGAGGTCCTGGTTGATCCCCATGCCGCCCTCCAGGAAGTAGTCCTTGGCCCGGAGGTCGCCTGTGTCGGCCTTGAGAAGCCGGAGCACCGTCACCAGGTTCGCGGTGTCGATCTGCATCCCCAGGATCCTGCGTGCGATCGCCGTATCCTGGGAGCGGCCCGTGAGTCGCCCTGAAGCCCACGACGTGTACTGCTTGTCGAGCGCGAGCTCGAGCGGTGACAGGTCGTGGTCCTCGGTGTAGGAGGGGAAAGCCTGCCGCAGTGGTGTCGCGTACGGTAGCCCCCACATCGCCATGGTGTTGATGACGGCGCCGACATCATCGAACTGCGCGAGGGCTTCCAGCTCCTCTTCACTGAGATAGCCGGCCGGGAAGAAGCTGGCCTTCATCTCGTCGAGAGGGACCTTGTTGTGCGCGCCGCGGATGATCGTCTTGATGTTGAAGACGTCCCAGCGTCCCAGCAGGGTCGAAAGGAGCGTCCGGGCCGAGGGGTGCAGGAACGAGAGGACCTTCTGATACGCCCGGACCATGTTGTCCTTCAACGCACCGTCGATCACGGCAGCGGTTCTACCGTGAACGAGTTCGGCCTCCAGATCCGGGCCGTACTCGGTAGTCATCAGTTCCTTGACCACTTGCCCGACATCTGTCGCCACGATGAGGCGGTCGAAGAACGCCGTCGGCAGCAGGTTAGCGCGCATTCCGCGCATGCGCGCGTTGGCATAGCCCCCATCGGTCTCGGGGACCTTCCTGTTGCCTGCCTGAATGACGGCCTTGCTCATGAGAACAGGACTCTCGCGACGTCGGCTTGGAGGAACTGGCTGACACGGTCGAGCCGGTCTTCAAGGGTATTGCGGCGAATGATCTTTCCGCCGCCGGTGTCGACCACAAGGCCGCCTGCGGTATCGAGATCCGCCACGACCTCCGCCGTGACGCCGGCTTGCGCGGCGGCCTTCTCGACGAGATCGGTATCCGAGGGCGCCACGTGAATCGTGACCGGCCCGTTCACGCCGGCGAACGCCTCTGCCGCCAGTGCAGCGAACAGGACCTCGTAGCCTGAGTCTCGCACCGAGGGCAGCTGGGCGCGCGCCGCATCGAACACCGACGTGACCCCATCGCCCTTCACGGTCGACACGTTCATCTTGCCCGCGAGTCGGGCCGCGTTGATCTGCCTTGACGCCTTGGCGTTGGCGACGCGCTCGACCTGGTGGACGAACGAGTCGTGGATCTGCTGTGCCTGACGCTCGGCTTCCTCGACGATCAGCTTGGCGTGCTCGCGAGCTTCGCCGACTATGGCTTCGCAGTCCGCCTTCGCCTCGTCGTCCAGTGTCTTCAGAATGTCATCGATTGCCATGGTTCGGCCTCTCTAGGACGGACAGACGGGTAGCACTCGAGAAAGTCCCGTCCTAGCCGTTGATGATGATGGCCATGACGAACCCAAGCAGAGCGATGACCTCGGGGAGCGCCGTGAGCGTCAGTACGAAGACGCGCTCTTCAGGCCGCTCAGCCAAGGTACCCTGACCAGCCGAACCGATCCTGGCCTGCGCCCAACCGGCGGCGATCGCCGAGACGGCCATGGCGAGAGCAGCGGCCATGGACTTGGTGGCGTCGGCCATCGTAGCCGCAACCACCGGGCCCTCCTGTGCGAACGCGACTGCCGGGATGAGCATTGCCACAACGAACGTGCCGAAGAACACGTACTTCGAGTACCTCTTGCTGATCATGCGCGCTTCTCCCCTCCGGTTTTCTGGAACGGCTTGTACTCTTTGGAGCCTGGCTCGTAAAACTTCCCGAAGAACTCCAGGAAGTTAAGACGCACGGCGTGGATGTTCGGGCTGAAGGCGCAGATGACCAGGTTCAGCATCTGCAGCGGGATGGCGATCAGAAGCCCGAGGATGGGATTGCCCATGGAGGCCGCAATCCCGTTGACGGCCTCGGCGAAGATCGCACCGGCAAGGCCGACAGCCATGATTCGCAGGTAGCTCGCGATATTGGCGACGGCCCCTACCGACTCGATCGCCCCGACGATGCCACCGCCCTTGATCGCGAAGGCGAAGCCCAGGAAGAGCAGCCCCGCCGCGATCGCCTGGATCGCGTAGGCCCAGGTCTGGCCGACGTTGGCGGTGAGGACGGCGCCGAAGACGATTCCCAGCACGAGCGCGCCGAAACCGAGCACGAAAGCGAGGATGCCGCCCTTCTCATACACGTGGGACCAGTGCCTCGTCTTGATGCCGTTGTAGACACCGAGAGCCAGCCCGAGAAGAACCTGGAACGCGCCGATCGCGATCGCGATGACCAGGAAGGTGATCAGGAACTCCGACTTGGTCCGCTCGAAGGGCAGAAGCAGCTGCGCGCCTGCCGGCACCGGATACCCGATACTGGTACTGGCCGTTCATGGTCCAGAGCGGCTGGATGACGTTGGCGAACGCCGGTCCGAGCAGGTTTCCGAAGAATTCACCGTAGATGAATCCGAAGATGATGACGCTCGTGGCCGCCGGCCCGAGAATCGACGTGGCCAGCTGTACTCCGTTGTTTTCCTTGTACTTCATTCGGAGCCAGATGACGGTGCCCAGCATGACGAGCCCGTACCCGATGTCGCCGACGATCATGCCGAAGAACAGGGGGTAGAAGATCGCCAGCATCCACGTCGGGTCGTAGGTGCCGTACTTCGGCTTGCCCATCACACCCATGAGCTGCTCGTACGGCGCGGCCCATCCGGAGTTCTGAAGAGCCACCGGAGCGTTTGCGAAGTCGTGCTCCTGTATCTCGAGCTGACTCACGACGATCTCGTTGGCGAACTTCTCCCGCAGCATGCCGGTGAGGTCGCCCATGTCCGCGACCGGAACCCAGCCATCGATCATGAACGCGTAGTCGGTTCGTCCGAACTGGGGGATGGACCGGATCTCTTCGAGCCGATCCATGAGGACGTCGCGGGCGGTGGAGAGCTTCGTGAACCACTTGTTCGACATGTCATCGAGCTGGCCGCGGATGCTGTCGAGCTCGGCGGGCAGCTCGGCCTTTCGCGTGCGGATGGTCTCGTAGGCGACATCCAGAGGCATGTCCTGGAAATCCTGCGGCAGACGAATCTGGTTCACGTTCTCCATGGCGAGGAACTTGTGGACCGGCTCGGCGTACTGCCGGGCGTAGACCACGATCGCCGCCGTCGTCTGCTCGTCGATATCCGTGGAGAGGATCTCGCACTGTGAGTTGGTGACCTTGTCCAGCTCAACCTGCAGGTGCTCGAGGCCGGCCTTGTAGCGCCGCTCCACGAGCAGCGCGACGCTGTCGAAGGCGCCGGTCACGACGAGTTGCTTGGCGAGGGGCTGGATCTTGCCGAGGATGGGTTCATACCGCGACAGCAGCGATATCTCGCTCTCGGCTGAAGTGTGAAGGGCCGCGAGATCCGCGGTCTTCTCCTCGACGTCCGCGATCACGGTCGTTATCTCGTCTCCCAGCTCCGGAGGGGAGAGTTGCCAGAGACGCTCGTACTCGATGACGCGGACCTTGGGGTCGATTCCCTCCTCGGGCTCGTTCAGGGTCTTGAGGATGGCCCGCACCCGCATCAACAGTTCGTCGAGCTGGTCGTAGACCTTCAGCTCATCGCCCTGAATCTCCATGCGGTCCAGCGCGACCTCGCCGCTGGCGATTCGCTTGGAGAGGTCCTCGATATGGATCTTGCCTTGTTCGTGAAGCGCACTCACGACGTCGAGGAACAGGCTCTTGGGGCCTATGATCTCGACCTTCGCCATTGGAACAAGCACGTCGACCACCCTCCCTGGGGACAGCGCTCCCCGTCGTGACCAGCCTATATCGTGGTCACGGCGTCCAACACGAGCCGCACCGCTTCCGCGCGATGCTTATCGATCTGAGCAGCGAGTCCGGCGGCCTCCGTCTTGGCCTCCGCCTTGAGACGGGCTGCCTCCTTGTCCGCGTCCGCAAGGATCTCGTCCTCGCGGACCGCAGCTCCGGAGCCTCCTTCGGCCTCCGCCTTGGAGACCACTTCAGCAGCCTGCTTCCGAGCCGCCGTGACGATCTCATCGGCCTGCCGCTTCGCGGCCAGTACGCTGCCGGAGATCTCGATCTCCTTCTCGCGAATCAGGTGCAGCGGGGTGTTCGAGTCCGTAGCGATGGTCTCTTTGTGCATCTGGATCTCTTTGGCGGCCTTGTCGTCCACAGCAGGTCCCCCTCGGTGCGATGACGGGTGCAACGGCGCGCGAAACGAGGCAGCGAACTTCGGCCTCGATGTGTGTTTCGTCATAAGGGGGAACCACTCCTGCCGAGAAGTGGAGTGATTTGTTATGGTTCCTTGCGAGGCTTCTTGCCCGGTACGCCGGGCTAGCGGTAGACGCGCTCGAGGCGCATACCGAGCGCGCAAGTCATCTCGTAGTTGATCGTCCCGGCGGCCTCCGCCAGCTCTTCCAGGGTGACCCGCTCGCTCCCCTGCTCTCCGATGACAACGACCTCGTCACCTCGGCGAACGTCGACCCCGCGAGGCACCTCGATCATAAGCTGGTCCATGCAGACCCGCCCGATCTGGCGACAGCGCTTACCGCCTGCCAGAACCGTGAACTCGCTTGAGGCCGCGCGGTGGATACCGTCGGCATAGCCCAAGGGAAGCGTGGCCACGACGGTCGGCGCTGCCGCCGTCCACGTGAACCCGTAGCTCACGCTCTCGCCCATCCCGATGCGCTTGACGAGCGTGGCACGGGCCTTGACCGACCTGGCAGCCCTCAGCTTCACGCGGTCCCGGGCGGCAGGTGACGGGTAGAGCCCGTAGATCGAAAGCCCGCACCGCACCATGTCAAGGTGGGTCTCCGGGTACAGAATGGTGGCCGGGCTGTTGGCCGCGTGAACGATGCCCGGGTTGACTCCCTCGGTGCGCATCTCCTCGAGTGCCGAGCTGAACCTCTCGAACTGGCGCTCGACCTCCCAGTCACCGGGAACGTCCGCGGTGGCGAAGTGCGTGAAGGTCCCCTCGAGTTCCAGCCCGGGGAAGTCCGAGAGTCCCACTGCGAACCGTGCGGCCTCCTCGGCGCGCACGCCGATGCGGTTCATGCCGCTGTCCACCTTGAGGTGATAGCACGCCCGCAGCCCCTTGGCGGCCGCCCACTTGCCCAGCGCGACAGCGAACTCCCGTGTGGTCACCGTCGGAGTCAGTTCGTGAGCGAGCAGCTGCGGGATAGCGGCCTCAGGAGGCTCTGACAGCAGCATGATCGGCGCCGAGACGCCCGCCTCGCGCAACTCCACGCCCTCGCCGAGCGTCGCGACCCCCAACCGGTCCGCGCCGCCGGCGAGCGCAGCGCGAGCCGCCCTCACACCGCCGTGACCGTACCCGTCAGCCTTCACGACGGCCATGAACAGCGTGCCGGTCTTGGTGAGCGCCTTGAGGCCGGCCACGTTGTCGGAGATGGCCGACAGATCGATCTCGGCCCAGGACCATCGGTTCTTCGTCACGCTGGAAACCTCCCGGTTTCGCCGAGCCCTCCGCGCGAACGGAGGGCTGCCATCACCACTGTTCGAGCAGCTCCGCAACGGCCACCGGCAGGTAGTCGGGGATGTCATCGGCTGTGACGCAGACGGGCGTCAACGCAGAGGCCGCCGCCTCGCCGGCACGGCCGTGCACGTACGCACCGAGCGCCCCTGCCTCGAGCGGCGAGAGCCCTTGTGCGAGATAGGTGCCGATGATTCCGGCGAGCACGTCACCGCTGCCTGCGGTCGCAAGCGCCGGCGTCCCTGAGACGTTGACGATCTGGCGCGCGGCGCCGCTGATGACGGTGCCCGCGCCCTTGAGCACGACGGCGGTGTTGCGGGCGGAAAGCACTGCCGAGGCGGCGACCCGGTCGGACTGCACCTTCCGGGAGGACGAGCCCAGCAGCCGGGCGAGTTCCCCGGGGTGCGGAGTCAGAACGGTGGGCGCCGAGCGTTGCTCGACCAACTCATGCGCGTCAACGAGCGCGTTGAGTCCGTCGGCGTCGATGACGAGTGGCAGCGTGAGCTTGGCAACGATGCCGCGCGCGGTGACCACCGCGCCATCGGCGAGCGTGAGTCCGGGACCGAGCACGACCGCATCGTAGTCGCGCGCCAGCTGCAACGCCTTGTCCAGCGCCGCCGAGGAGAACGCGTGGCCACGCCCTTGCGGAAGGCCGACGACCGGGATCGACAGAAGATGGGCCTGTGCGACGGGCACGACCGAGTCGGGAACGGCGAGCGTCACGTAGCCCGCACCCGCCCGCTGGGCGCCGCGCGCCGCCAACACCGCGGCGCCGGGGAACGTCGCCGAGCCCGCGATCACCAGGACGCGCCCGCGGTCGTTCTTGTGCGCGTCGGGCCGTGGCCGGGGCAGCAGGCGCGCGTACTCGTCGGCGGACCAGACCTCCGGCGCGCCGGCGACGTCCGCGAGAGCCGGATCGATGCCGATGTCGGCGATCACCAGCTCGCCCGAGAACCCGGCGCCGGGGTAGAGGACCAGCCCCCGTTTCAGGGCGGTGAAGGTGACCGTGCAGTCCGCGCGCACGGCCGTTTCGGCCACGGTCCCGGTATCGGCATCGACACCGGTGGGTACGTCGACGGCAACCACCCAGGCTCGGCATCGGTTCACGGCTTCCGCCCAGGCATCAAGCGGTGCACGCAGCGGCCCCGAGGCACCCGTACCGAGCATCGCATCGACGACCACTGCCGCGTCGGCCAGGTCTGAGTCGATCCGCGCTTCGCCGCCTTCGCACCAGGCGACACCGGCAGCGATCGCGCCGCGGGCCGCCTCGCCCGCGATTCCCCCCAGCGATCCCGGCTCCGCAAGCGAGAGCACGCGGACGCCGCGCCCCGAAGCGTGTAGCTCGCGAGCGGCGACCCACCCGTCACCGCCGTTGTTGCCGCGGCCCGCGAGCACGACCACGTCGCCCTCCGGGACCGCCGCGGTGATCTCGGCGGCCACAGCAAGCCCAGCCGCACGCATCAGCGCGGCCAGATCGGCCCCCATCGCGACGGCGGCTTCTTCGACCTTGCGTGCCTGCTCGGCCGTGAGTGCGCGAACCATGGCAACTCCTCAGTACATGCGGGCGACCGGCCTCAGCCGGTCACCGGATTCGACGCTCACTAGTCAGCACCCTCCGGCCCGACCTCGTCAAGCAGTGCCCGAGCTTCTTTGAACGACGCGGCCAACTCGGCCTTGGGGTCTGGCCGCTCGTCCTTGCGAGGACGCGAACCTTCGGTGATCGCGACCGCCGAAGCGACCGCAGTGGAGTGCGTGAACGACAGCGACAGGTGCATCTCGACGATGCCGAGCTCTTCGGCCCGCTCGGCAGCCCTGCCGCTCAGCTTCGGTACCGGACGCCCGCTCAACTCCCTCGATACCTCGACGTCGGTGAACTTCATACCCGCGAAGCCGGTACCCAGAGCCTTGAGGACCGCCTCCTTGGCGGCGAACCGCAGCGCGTAGTGCACTTCAGGCCTGCCCCGCTTGTCGCAGTACGCCCGCTCCTCGGCCGAGAAGAGCCGCTCCTTGAGACGGGGCCTGCGCTCCAGAGCCGCTCGCATGCGGTCGATCTCGACGATGTCGACGCCCAGTCCGGTGATCATCGGCTACTCGACCGTCACTGACTTGGCCAGATTGCGAGGCTGGTCGACGTTGCAGCCCTTGAGCTTCGCGATGTGGTAGGCGAGCAGCTGAAGCGGGATGGTGGCCGGGATCGCCGAGAGTGCCTCGCTGGTCGCCGGCACCTGGAGCACGAACTCCGCGTGCTGGCGGATGTCCTCGTCTCCGGCGGTCGCCACCGCGATGACCTGAGCGCCTCGCGCCCGCACCTCCTGGATGTTGCTCACGACCTTCTCGTAGGTGCGCCCCTGCGTCGCGACGACCACCACGGGGACCTGGTCGGTGATGAGCGCGATGGGACCGTGCTTCATCTCGCCCGCGGGGTACGCTTCGGCATGGATGTAGGAGATCTCCTTGAGCTTGAGCGCCCCCTCCATGGCGACCGGGACGCCCATGCCCCTCCCCAAGAAGAGCGAACTCGTCGCCGTGAGGCACTGCCGGGCGCACTCCTCGAGCGCCGAGAGGTTCTGAAGCTCGGCCTCGACGATGTCGGGGATGGTGGAAAGCTCGGTCCAGAGGGAGCCGACCTTGGCGGAGGAGAGCGTGCCCTTGGCTTGGGCGAGCTTGAGCGCCAGTACGGTGAGGGCCGCGATCTGTGAGGTGAAGGTCTTGGTGGCCGCAACGCCGATCTCGGGGCCGGCATGGGTGTAGAGCACCCCGTCGGACTCCCGGGTCACGCGGCTGCCGACGACGTTGGTTATCGCGATGACCTTGGCGCCGCGCTCGCGGGCCTCACGCACGCCGGCGAGCGTGTCGGCGGTCTCTCCCGACTGGGTGATGGCGACGACGAGCGTCAGGTCATCGACGATGGGGTCGGCGTAGCGGAACTCGCTGGAACACTGGACCTCGACCGGGATGCGGGCCCACTGCTCGACGAGGTTCTTGGCGACCAGCCCTGCATGGAGCGACGTGCCGCACGCGATGATGTAGACACGGCTCATCGAGGCGATCTCCGCCGGAGTCATCTGAAGCTCGGAGAGCTGTATGTGACCGTCGTCGCCCATCCTGCCGAGCAGGGTGTCGCGGATCGCCTTGGGCTGCTCGAATATCTCCTTGAGCATGAAGTCCTCGTAGCCGCCCTTCTCGGCGGCGTCGAGGTCCCACTCCACGTGCATCATCTCGGGCTCGACCGCGGTGCCGTCGAGATCGACCACGTCGACCCCGCCCGCCGAGACGATCGCGATCTCCCCGTCGTGCAGGACGATGATCTCCCGCGTGAACTCGAGCACCGCAGGGATGTCGCTCGCGACGATGTTCTCACCTTGGCCGACGCCGATGATGAGCGGCGACTCCTTGCGGCTGGCCAGGATCATCTCGGGATGGTCGATGTGAACGACGCCGAGAGCATAGGCGCCATCCAGGCGCCTGATGGTCTTGGCGAACGCGTCGACGAGGTCGCCCTGGTAGTAGCTCTCGACGAGATGGGCGATCAGCTCCGTGTCGGTCTCGGAACGGATGATGTGGCCGGTGGCACGGAGTTCCTCACGGAGCTCGACGAAGTTCTCGATGATGCCGTTGTGAACGACGGCGATGCGGCCCTCACAGTCGATGTGAGGGTGGGCGTTCTCCTCGCTCGGCTTGCCGTGGGTCGCCCACCGCGTGTGCCCGACGCCGACGTTGCCTGAGATAGGCGCGTCCTCGAGGGCGTTTCTCAGGTTGACGAGTTTGCCGACCCGGCGCGTGACGTTCAGGTCGGCTCCCGCGACGATGGCCACGCCGGCCGAGTCGTAGCCGCGGTACTCAAGCCGTGCAAGCCCGCCGACGAGCACGTCGCTCGCGAGGCGCGGGCCGATGTATCCGACGATTCCACACATAGGAAGACAGACCTCCAGATCCGAGGGGCATGTCAGTGCGTGCGGCCGATCTGCCGCGAAGAACCCGGGGCATCCACATCGCAGCCGGGCCGGAGCGAAGCGCCCCTGTGAGATGGAACAATCGGTCCGGTGCCGCTTTGTCTCCGCAGTCGCCTGCGGGGTTTGTCGACACCGTCACGACCCCGATCGGGGCCGGAGAGCCATCCGCCGAATACTTCGATGAGCCCTCTCCTCGTCAACTGGCGAAGAACATGGTGCGGCCAGTCCCGGCGCTTCCTGGTACGGCTTCTCGTGTCGGGCGGCTCCCTCGCGTCGGCGGTCTGAGTACGTCCTCAGTGTACCAGTCGAAGTCGACAAACGGCGGTGACGGCGCGGTGACGGCTTCGTGGTCGCAGGTCCGGACTCCCGGAGCGATCAGCCGGCGGACGGCCCGTCGTCGTCGGCCCACGACGCGACCTCGACCACGCCGAGGTAGGACCCGTCGGCGTCGCGTACCGCCACATAGTGCACGTTGACCGGTCGGCCGCCCTTGAGCTCGAGGAACGTGGCCTCGTCTCGCCAGCCGTCGCGGAACTCCGAGATCAGTCGCTCGATACCCGAACGGGTGCGCGGAGAGTGGCATTCGAGCACGTCCCGGTCCAGACACCCGGGCGTGCGGTCGAAGATGCGGTACTCGGAGTAGTAGCGCACGACGTTCTCGGCGTCCACGAAGGTGACGTCGGCGGGAATCGCCGAGAAGACGGCGGCGACCTGTTCGGCCGTGAGCGACCCGTGTGGAAGGTCGATGCTCCCCGTGGCCACGATCAGCCCAGCTCGGCCGTCACGACGGATACCAGCCTCGCCACGACCGCGGAAGCGGTCTCCTCGTCGGTGGCCTCGGCCATCACGCGCACGAGCGGCTCGGTGCCTGAAGGCCGCACGAGCACGCGGCCGGTCTCTCCCAACTCCGCTTCTGCCTCACGAATCGCCTCGGCGACGGCAGCGTTCGTGCCGAGCCGGTGCTTGTCGGCGACCCGCACATTGACGAGTACCTGGGGATAGCGGCGCATGACGCGCCTCAGCTCCGAGAGCGCCAGGCCGGACTCGCGGAGCACCGCAGCGACCTGGAGGGCGGTGACGAGTCCGTCGCCGGTGGTGTTGTGCTCGAGGAATATGATGTGGCCCGACTGCTCGCCACCCAGAACCGCGCCCGATGTGCGCAACTGCTCGAGGACGTAGCGGTCGCCCACTTTGGTCTTGATGACGGTGATCCCGAGGTCGCGCATGGCGACTTCGAAACCCAGGTTGCACATGACCGTGGAGACCACGGTGTCGAGCGGCAGGGTGCCCGCAGCCTTCCGGTGGGCCGCACAGATGGCCATGATGGCGTCGCCGTCGACCTCCGCGCCGGTCTCATCGACGGCCAGAACGCGGTCAGCGTCGCCGTCGTGCGCGATGCCGAAGTCAACGTCGTTGCGGGCGACGAGCTCGCACAGCGGCGCGAGGTTCGTCGACCCGCATCCGACGTTGATGTCCATGCCGTCCCAGTCGCAGTTGACCGAGATCACCTGCGCACCCAGCCGGCGAAGTGCCTCCGGGGTGGCGACAGACGCAGCGCCGTGTCCGCAGTCAACCGCGATCGTGAGTCCCGTCAGGTCCGTGCCGATAGTCGCGATGCAGTGCCTGATGTAGCGTTCGACGGCATCTTGGACGGGGTGGATGGTGCCAACGTCGGCACCGACGGGGCGCTCGTAGTCTCGATCCGCCGCGCAGAATGCCTCGATGTCGTCTTCGACCTCGTCGGGCAGCTTGAATCCCTCTCGGCTGAAGAACTTGATGCCGTTGTACTCCGGCGCGTTGTGTGATGCCGAGATCACGACGCCTCCATCGGCCTCCAACTCGCGCACGAGGAGCGCGACCGCAGGAGTCGGCACGATACCGGCCACCAGCGCATCGGCACCGCCCGAGCAGATGCCCGCGACGAGCGCCGCCTCGAGCATCTCTCCGCTGCGCCTGGTGTCACGGCCGACGACGATCCTGCCGCGGCCCTTCTCGCCGAGGAAGTGCCCTGCCGCTTCTCCCAACCGGAAGGCCAGTTCCGGTGTGAGCTCGGCGTTGGCGATGCCGCGGACGCCGTCGGTCCCGAAGAGTCGAGTCATGCGTTCCCCTCATCAAAGAGACGGGGCCCGCCGCGCGTGCGGCGAGCCCCGGTCGGTTCAAACGAAGAGCCGCGAGCGCCTAGCGCTTGGAGAACTGCGGCTTCTTGCGGGCCTTCTTCAGACCATACTTCTTGCGCTCCACCATGCGGGGGTCGCGGCGCAGGTACCCGGCGCGCTTGAGCTCGCCACGGTACTCGTCACTCGCCTCGAGCAGGGCGCGGGCGATGCCGTGACGCAGAGCGCCGGCCTGACCGGAGACGCCACCGCCGTGGCACTGAGCGATCACGTCGAAGCGATCGGAGGTCTCGGTGGCCTTGAACGGGGTCTCGGCGAAGTTCACGAGCGCCTGGCGGCCGAAGAACTCCAGCCCGGTCTTCTTGTTGACGGTCATCTGACCGGTGCCGGGGACCAAGCGGACGCGAGCGACCGAGGTCTTGCGGCGGCCGGTGCCGTAGTAGACAGCCTTTGTCTCAGCCATGCCTTAGGCCTCCAGGGTGATCTCGCGCGGCTTCTGCGCAGCGTGTGGGTGGTTCGGACCGGCATACACCTTGAGCTTGCGGTTCATCGCTCGGCCGAGCGTGTTCTTGGGCAGCATGCCCTTGACGGCCTTCTCGATGATGCGCTCCGGGTGCTTCGCCAGCATGCGCTGGTAGGAGACCTCTTTGAGGCCGCCGATATAGCCGGAGTGCGAGTAGTACATCTTGGTGTTCGCCTTGTTGCCGGTCAGGCGGACCTTCTCGGCGTTGATGACGATGACGAAGTCACCGGTATCGACGTGGGGCGTGTACTGCGGCTTGTTCTTGCCCTTCAGGATCTGAGCCACCTGAGTGGAAAGACGGCCGAGCACGAGGTCGGTGGCGTCGACGATCAGCCACTCGCGTTCGACCTCATGGGGCTTAGCGTGATAGGTCTTCACAAGTCCTCCAACGAAGCGATTGCTTTCGATGTTCGAATCGAACCTTCACGGGGCTACTGAAACGAACCCTCACATAGTATCCGCGGCTCGCGATTGCGTCAACCAACGCCGCCGGGCGTGTCTACGCCTCGCCCGCGAGCCGGCCCCCGCATGCGGAATCGCCGGCTCCCGAATCCACCCACACGTCATCAGGGTACGCGACCGACCAGAGCGTGAGCCCTCGGGCAGGCGCGGTCGGTCCGGCAGCTGAACGGTCGCACGCGGCGAGTGCGTCGCCCATCCACCCGACGTCCTCCCGACCGACGGCGACCTCGACGAGGCTTCCGACGATGGTGCGGACCATCGAGTGAAGGAACGCGTTGCCGACGACGCGGATGCTCAAGCACCGCTCGCCCAGGATGCACTCCTCGGCAATCTCGATCGACTGGATCCGGCGCACCGTGCGCTTCCCCTTCGCGGAGTCCGTGACGCAGAACGAGCGAAAGTCGTGCTCGCCGACGAGGGTCTCTGCCGCCCTGCCCATTGCGTCGAGATCGAGCTCCCGCTTGACCCACCAGGCCACCGGCGCCGAGAACAGCGGCGGCGTCGGGCTGCCCGCGATCCGGTAGCGGTACTCCCGCGACCGTGCGTCGAAGCGTGCCGAGAACCCCGGGCGGGCGAGTCGGACGTCTCTGACGACGATGCCGGGCGTCATCGCGTTGAGCGACCGCGCCAGCACGAAGGACGACGGTGTTTCGTCGCCGCAGGGAAACGAGACCACCTGGCCCAGTGCGTGGACTCCGGCATCGGTCCGTCCGGCGCCCACCGTGTGCACCTCGCGCCGCAGAACGGTCGCAAGCGACGTCTCGAGGCTCTCCTGCACCGTGATCGCGTCCGGCTGCCGCGCGAATCCGGCGAACAGCGAGCCGTCGTAGGCAACGGTCAGGGCGATGACCGGTGGGTTGTCGGTGAAGTCACTCACGAAGGGCACCTCGCTGGTATGGGCCTCAGGCCGGGACGCATCGGCGGAACCGCTGGGTGTTCGTTCACAGCAGTATCGTCGCATACGCGGTGAGGGTGATGCCAAGCACGAGCACCGCCCAATCAGAGGACCGCATCCTCGAGGCGTGGAGCCGGGTACGGCGCTGTCCGGTGTAGCAGCGTGACTCCATGGCAACCGCCAGGTTGTCGGCCCGGCGGAACAGGTTCACGAACAGGGGGATGAGGACCGGCACCCAGGCACGCGCCCGCCTGAGGACGCCGCCCTCGTCGAAGCGAGCGCCCCGTGCCGCTTGGGCGACGACGATCTTCTCGGCTTCCTCGGCGGTGGTCGGGATGAAGCGCAGGGCGATGGAGAACATCATCGCGACGTCGTCGACCGGGAAGCGGAGGGGGCGCAACGGGACCATGAGCCGGGACAGCGCGTCGGTCAGGGCCACCGGTGAGGTCGTCAGCGTCAGCAGCGAGGTCCCCGTCACGAGCAGGATGATGCGCGCAGCGAAGAAGAGCCCCGTCATCAGTCCGGCGCGGCTGACGCCGAGTGACCCGAACTGCAGCAGGCCATCGGCCGGGTTCCACCGGAGCGCGTTCATCGCCACGGTGAGCAGCAGCAGCAGCGCGACGGGCCGCAGACCCCGCAGAGCCAGGTGGATCGGCACCCGCGAAAGCAGCAGCGCGAACACAACGAGGACGGTGGCCAGACCGAGCCCCGACCAGCCCGCCGACGAGAACAGCAGCACCGTATAGCACGCGACGAGCGCCAGCTTCACACGCGGCTCGAGCCGGTGCACCGGTGAGTCGATCGGCACGTACTGCCCGAACGGGACGGGAATCCCCATCACGTACCCCCGAGAGCTCGGGCGAGCGATAGGGCGGCATCCTCCGGATCGAGCGTGAACGGACCGGGGTCGCACCCGCGCGCCCGGGCGAGCATCTGGGCGCGCAGGACGTCGGGTGCGAGCAGGCCGGCAGCTTCGAACGGGGCGGGGTCGGCGATGAGCTCGGCGGCGGGACCGTCGTAGGCGGGACGGCCCGCGGCGAGCACCAGGACGCGGTCGGCGGCGGCCAGGAACTCCTCGGCGGAGTGGCTCACCACGACGACGCCCGCGTGCAGCCGTGCGTCGGAGACGATGCGGTTGACGGTGGCGCGGCCTCGCGCGTCGAGCCCGGCGGTGGGCTCGTCGAGGAGCAGGTAGCGGGGGCTGAACGCGAGAACGCCCGCGATGGCGGCGCGCCGCGCCTCTCCTCCGGACAGCGAGAACGGCGAGCGCGCTCCGTACTCCTCGGGCGGCAGCCCCACCCGGCGCAAGGCATCGAGCGCCGCCTCAGCGGCCTCGGCCTCAGCCAGCCCCATGTTGCGCGGGCCGAAGGCGACATCCGCTGCGACGGACTCGGCGAAGAGCTGGGACTCGGCATCCTGAAAGACCAGCCCGACCTGGCCTCGGGCCACCTTGCGGGTGAGCGGCGCCCCGTCGATCATCGCGCTGCCCTCCGCTCCCTCGAGCAGGCCGGCCGCGATCCGCAGCAGGGTGGACTTGCCGGAACCGGTCGCTCCCAGGACCAGGACGAGCTCACCCGGTTCGACCGTGAGGGACACGGAGTCGAGCGCACGCTCGGAGAACCCGGTGCCTGCGGCATAGGTGTAGCCGATACCCTCGAGCGTCAGCGGCACAGCTGATCCACCAGCTCTTCGGGCTCGAGGACGTCGGCCGCGAGCTGGGTCCCGAGGTCACGCAGCCGCGCCACAAGGATCGAGAACGGCGGCACCGCAAGCCCGCACGCCGCGAGTAGCTGTGTGCGCTCGGTGAGATCCCTCGCCGATCCCGAGAAGACGACGGCACCGTGGTCCAGCACCACCGTGCGGTCAGCGCGCGCCGCCTCGGCCAGATCGTGGGTGACGAGCAGTATCCCCTTGCCCGAGCGGCCGAGAAGCTCGATGACCGCGGCCACGTCGCGCCGTCCCTCGGGGTCGAGCATCGAGGTCGGCTCGTCGAGAACCAGGTACTCCGGCTGCATCGCGAGGGCCCCGGCGATGGCGAGTCGCTGCTTCTGCCCGCCCGAGAGCAGGTGAGGTTCGCGGCGCTCCAAGCCGACAAGACCGACCGACTCGATCGCCTCATCGACGCGCCTGCGGATCTCATCTCGGGCGAGGCCCAGGTTCTCCGGCCCGAACGCGACATCGTCTTCGACGGTGGTGGCCACGATCTGGTCGTCCGGATGCTGCAGCACGATGGCAACGCGCTCGCGGATGTCACGCGTCCGTGAAGCGTCGGTGGTGTCGAACCCGTCCACGGTGACCGTGCCGGAGTCCGGAAGCAGGAGCCCGTTGGTGAGGCGCGCCAGGGTCGACTTGCCGGAGCCGTTCGCGCCCAGGACGGCAACGGTCTCACCCGGGCCGATATCGAGGGATACGTTCTGCAGCGCACGACGCGGCGTGCCCGCGGCGCTATACGAGAAGCTCACGTTCGAGAAGCTGATCACAGCGCGGCGGCCCTTCGGGGTGTGGCGAGACAGAGAAAGAGGGCCTCCAGTGGGGAGGCCCTCTCATGGTAGCGCGGCAAGCAGGTTCGAGTCGCGCGTGTGCTAGTCGACGAGCTCCATGATGACCATGGGAGCCGAGTCGCCTTTGCGCGGTCCGAGCTTCATGATGCGGGTGTAACCGCCGGGACGGCCCTCGTAGCGCTCGCGATCGTTGAAGATCTTGGCGACGAGTTCCTTGTCTCCGAGGGCGGCGATGGCCAGACGACGCGAGTGCACGTCACCCTTCTTCGCCCAGGTGATGACCTTGTCGACGAGCGGCCGGACTTCCTTGGCACGCGCCTCGGTGGTCTTGATCCGCTCGCTGATGAACAGCGCGCCGGCGATGCTCTTCAGCATGGCCTTGGTGTGGCTCGCGTCGGTTCCCAGCTTACGGCCCTTTACTTGATGTCTCATGGTGTGCGCTCTCCCACTAAGGCTTCAGGCCCAAGCCCATTTGCTGGAGCTTGTCCTTGACTTCTTCGATCGACTTCGCGCCGAAGTTACGGATATTGAGAAGGTCGTTCTCCGAGCACTCATTGAGCTGCCCGATGGTGTTGACGCCCTGCCGCTTCAGGCAGTTGTAGGAGCGGACCGAAAGGTCGAGCTCCTCGATCGGCGTGTCCAGCACGCTCTCGCCTTCGTCTACAGCCGCGGCGAAGATGCCCTCGTCGGACAGGGCCGTGGCGGCATGATCGACGAAGAGCATCATGTGCTCGTCGATGATCCGACCGGCACGAGCGACTGCGTCACTCGGGTCGATCGCGCCGTTGGTCTCCACTTCAAGCGTGAGCTTGTCGTAGTCGGTACGCTGACCGACACGCGTGTTCTCCACGACGTAGGTGCAGCGCGAGACCGGCGAGAAGAGCGAGTCGACGGTGATGACGCCGATCGGGTCCTCTGCGCGCTTGTTGCGGTCCGCCGACACGTACCCGCGACCGACGCCGATACGCACGCCCATCTCGAGCTTCGCGCCCTTGTTCAGGTGCGCGATGACATGCTCCGGGTTGACCAGCTCGAACTCGGCGGGGACCTTGAGGTCCGCACCGGTCACGGCAGTCTGGCCTGAAACCGACAGCGTGGCGACTGCGTCGCCCGCGCCGATCCCGGTCTCGCGAAACACCAGGCCCTTCACGTTGAGCACGATGTCGGTGACGTCCTCGCGGACACCCTCGATCGATGCGAACTCATGCTGCTGGCCTTCGATCCTGATAGAAGTCGCGGCCGCTCCCTGCAGAGAGGAAAGCAACACGCGGCGCATGCAGTTGCCGAGGGTGTACCCGAAACCGCGCTCGAGCGGCTCGACGACGTAACGCGCAACATTCGCGTCGACCTGATCGAGATCGACCGTGACCTCTGGCCTCATGAACTCTGTCATCCAGTAGCCTCCTTGGCTGTCAGGTCCGGTTACTTCGAGTAGAGCTCGACGATGAGCTGCTCGCGAACCGGTGCGTCGATCTGCTCACGCGTCGGCAGCGAAAGGATCTTGCCCTGCAGCTTCTCGATATCGACCTCAAGCCAACCCGGGACCTCGATCTTTTCAGACGCGATGAGCGCCGTCTTGATGACCAGCAGGTCACGGGACTTGTCGGCGATTGCCACGACCTCGCCCGGACGAACCCGGTACGAAGGGATGTCAACGCGTCGGCCCGCAATGGTGATGTGGCCGTGGCGAACGATCTGCCTGGCCTCGTCGCGAGACTTGGCGAAGCCGAGTCGATAGACCACGTTGTCGAGCCGGCTCTCGAGAATGCGCAGCAGGTTCTCACCGGTGATGCCCTTCTGGGCAGACGCGATGACGTAGTAGCCGCGGAACTGCTTCTCGAGCAGGCCGTAGATACGCTTGGTCCGCTGCTTCTCGCGCAGCTGGACGCGGTACTCCGAGTCACGCGGCCGCTTCTTGCCGGCCTGACCGGGAGGATACGGGCGCTTCTCCACTCCGCACTTGTCGGAGTAGCAGCGATCGCCCTTGAGGAACAGTTTGATGCCTTCACGGCGGCACAGACGACAGTCCGCCCCGGTGTATCGAGCCATAGGTACAAATCCTCCCGAGTTACACGCGACGACGCTTGCGCGGACGGCAACCGTTGTGCGGGACCGGAGTGCAATCCTGAATGCTCGAGATCTCCAGGCCGGAAGCCTGAAGCGAGCGGATAGCGGTCTCGCGACCCGAACCCGGGCCCTTGACGAATACGGCGACCTTACGCAGGCCGTGCTCCTGAGCCATCTTTGCAGCTGCCTCAGCGGCCATCTGCGCGGCGAACGGGGTGGACTTACGTGAGCCCTTGAACCCCACTGTGCCGGCAGACTGCCAGGAGATCACGTTGCCCGTGGGGTCCGTGATGCTGATGATGGTGTTATTGAACGTGCTCTTGATGTGCGCCTGACCGACGGCTATGTTCTTGCGCTCAGAGCGCTTGAGCCGGGTCCGGACATTCTTCTTCTTGGCTGCCATCTGTTACTTGCCCTTCTTCTTCGCGCCGATTTGACGGCGCGGGCCCTTCCGGGTGCGCGCATTGGTGTGCGTGCGCTGACCGCGGACGGGAAGGCCCTTGCGGTGACGAAGGCCGCGGTAGCAGCCGATCTCCATGAGTCGCTTGATGTTCTGCGAGACTTCTCGGCGGAGGTCACCCTCGATCTTGAGGTTCTTGTCGATGTACTCACGAAGCCGCACAACCTCTTCTTCCGTGAGGTCGCGCACGCGGGTCGCCGGGTCGATGGCGGTCTCGCGGACAATCAGCTGACTGGTGGTCAGGCCGATGCCATAGATGTAGGTCAGGCCGATCTCAACGCGCTTCTCGCGCGGGAGGTCGACGCCTGCGATTCGGGCCACTCGTGCTCCCTCCTAGCCCTGGCGCTGCTTATGGCGCGGGTTCTCACAGATCACGAGAACTCGGCCATGGCGCCGGATCACCTTACACTTGTCGCACATTCTCTTTACTGAAGGCCTTACCTTCATCGTTCTCCCTTTCAGTGCTGTGAATCGATCTATCTTCACACCCAGCCGCAGGCGTGGTTTGTCCATGCTTAGACCCGGTACACGCTACCGGGAGTGTCCACTAGACAGCGGACACAGGGCCTTACTACTTGTAGCGGTATGTGATTCTCCCCCGGGTGAGGTCGTACGGGGAAAGCTCGACGACCACCTTGTCACCGGGCAGGATGCGGATGTAGTGCATGCGCATCTTGCCGGAAATGTGTGCGAGGACCTTGTGTCCGTTCTCCAGCTCTACGCGAAACATCGCGTTGGGTAGAGGCTCGACCACCGTGCCTTCGAGTTCGATCGCATCGTCCCGCTTTGCCACGAAAAGGGTGCTCCTCACAACATGGAAATCGCAAGTGGACATCTTATCCTATGTGATGCCGGCGCGTCCAGCGGCGCGTATTCATCAGTGGATCTAGGACCAGGCCCTTCACTCCACGGTCAGAATCAGCGGTCCGTCCTCGGTGATGGCCACCGTGTGCTCGAAATGCGCCGACAGTAGTCCGTCCCTCGTGACGACGGTCCATCCGTCGGGAAGCGAATCGACGGCGGCCTGCCCCTGATTGACCATCGGCTCGATGGCCAGGACCATGCCCGTACTCAGCAGTGGGCCTTTGCCCGGAGTTCCGTAGTTGGGCACGTTGGGATCCTCGTGCATGGCTCGGCCGATCCCGTGGCCCACGTACTCGCGAACCACCGAGAACCCGGCCGACTCAGCGACCGCCTGCACGGCCGCGCCGATGTCGAACAGATGGTTCCCTGCACGCGACGCCGCAATCCCTGCCGTCAGCGAGGCCTCGGTGGCGTCAAGAAGCGCCTGCGCGGCCTCGGTGATCGTCCCGACGGCGAAGGTGCGCGCGTTGTCACCGTAGTAGCCGTCGACGACGGCGCCGACGTCCACTGAGAGCACCTGACCTTCGAGCAGCTTGATCAGCTCGGAGGGAATGCCGTGTACGACCTGGCATCCGACCGATGTGCATAAGGTCTTGGGAAACCCGTGGTATCCCTTGAACGCGGGGACGCCGCCTTCCTCGCGGATGACCGTCTCGGCGAGTTCGTCGAGTTCGGCGGTCGTCACTCCGGGGGCCACAGCCTCGCCCACCATGCGAAGAGCGCGGGCGCTGACGCGTCCGGCCTCTCGCATGGTCTCGATCTCAGCTGCTGACTTCCGGACGATCACGAAGCGGCTAGGCTTCCAGCGCGGTTCGCACGTCGGCGAAGACCACGTCGACCGGACGGTCCCCGTCGATCTCGTGGAGAACGCCCATGCTCGAGTAGTAGGGCACGAGTTGAGAGGTGATCGCGTCGTAGTCGTTGAGGCGCTTGGTAGCCGCCTCGACGGTGTCATCATCACGCTGGTAGACCTCGCCGCCGCACGAATCGCACACACCGTCTTGGGCAGGCATCTCGCCCATGACGTTGTAGATCCGTCCGCACCCGCGGCACTGGCGCCTCGACGTCAGGCGACCCATGAGCACGTCTCGCGGGACCTCGATTGAAACGACCGCGTCGAGCTGCCTTCCCATCGAGTCCAGAGCCCGGCTGAGCGCTTCGGCCTGGGGAAGCGTACGCGGAAACCCGTCGAGCATGAATCCGCCGTCGCAGTCAGGCTGGGACAGTCTGTCCTTGACCATCGCGATCACGAGTTCATCCGGGACGAGCTGGCCTTCATCCATGTAGCGCTTTGCCTCGACGCCGAGCTCAGTCCCCTCGGCGACGTTCTTGCGGAAGATGTCGCCCGTGGAGATGTGCGTCAGCCCATAGGCGTCAACGAGCTTGGCGGCTTGCGTGCCTTTGCCCGCTCCGGCTGCACCCAACAAGACGAGATTCATCCGCGTTCCCTTCGCACGTAGCGCCCACTCAACCGTCTAGGACTTGAAGAAGCCCTCGTAGTGACGCATCTTCAGCTGGCTCTCGAGCTGGGTCATGGTCTCGAGTGCGACGCCCGTCATGATGAGGATCGACGTCCCGCCGAACTGCTGGACCAGCGGGTCGTTGGTGAACGTGAACAGCATGGTCGGGACGACCGCGATGGTGCCGAGGAACAGCGCACCGGGGAGCGTGATCCGGTTGAGCACGTTCTCGATGTAGCGGACCGTGGCAGAACCCGGACGAATACCTGGGATGAACCCGCCGTTCTTGCGCAGGTTGTCAGCCAGGTCGATCGGGTTGAAGACCAGGGCCGTGTAGAAGTAGGTGAAGAACACGATCAGGGCGAACATCATGAGCCAGTTGTACGGACCGGATGCCAGCGCTGTACCGATTTTGATAAGAGTCGGGTTGCCCGTGATCGTCGCGATCTGCAGCGGGAAGAACAGAATGGCCGACGCGAAGATGATCGGGACCACGTTGGCACCGTTGATCTTGAGCGGGATGTAGGTACCCGAACCGCCGTACACCTTCCGTCCGACCACTCGCTTGGCGTACTGGACCGGGATACGGCGCTGAGCGCGCTCCATGGTCACGATCGCCGCGATCACGAACAGGGTGATGACGATGATCAGCAGGGTGAAGAGACCGCTTTGGAAGGTGACCGACGCGACGATCGCCTGCGGGAAGCGGGAAACGATGCTCGCAAAGATGAGCAGCGACATGCCGTTGCCGATACCTCGCTGCGTGATGAGCTCGCTCATCCACATGATGAAGGCCGTACCGGCGATGAGGGTGACGACGATGACCCCGTTGGTGAACCACGCCGGAGGCATGCCGGGCCCGGTCGGCAGCGCACCGCGGAACACCGCAAGAAGCCCGAACGACTCGAGAAGCGCGATACCGAGCGTCATGTACCGCGTTATCTGGGTGATCTTGCGCTGGCCGGACTCGCCTTCCTTCTGCCACTGCTCGATCTTCGGGATCACGCCCTGGAGAAGCTGCATGATGATCGAGGCGGTGATGTAGGGCATGATGCCCAGCGAGAACACGGCGAACTTCTCAAGCGCGCCGCCCGAGAACAGACCCAGAAGGCCAAGGGTGGCGTTATCGGAAATCAGCTGTTTGACCGTGTCCAGGTTGACGCCCGGCACGGGAATGTAGGCGCCCAAGCGGTACAAGGCGATCATGGCCAACGTGAAGATGATCTTGCGACGCAGCTCCGGGATGCGAAACGCGTTGGAGATCGCTGTTAGCACGATGCCTCGACCGTCCCTCCGGCTGCCTCGATCTTCTGCTTCGCTGAACCCGAGACCTTGTCAGCCCGCACGGTGAGCTTCTTGTTGAGCTCGCCATCGCCGAGGACCTTGAACGGCGCGTTCGCGGACTTGACGATGCCCTTGGCGACGAGTGACTCGCCGTCGACGACATCGCCGTCAGCGAACGCCTCGTCCAAGCGGGACACGTTGACGACCGCGAACTCGACGCGATTGCGGTTCTTGAAGCCCGGGAGCTTGGGGAGACGCATCGCGAGCGGCGTCTGCCCACCCTCGAAGCCGGGACCCTTGGTGCCGCCGGCGCGCGAGCCTTGGCCCTTGTCGCCTCGGCCGGCAGTGCTACCGTGGCCGCTTCCGTTACCGCGCCCGACGCGCTTGCGGGGCTTGCGGGACCCGGGTGCGGGGAACAAGTCGTTGATCTGCATGTGCGTGGTGCTCCGTTTCATTCGCTGGACGGGGCGCGTTCTCTGTGCGCCGCCGCTGCCGGCCGCTCGCCGCCGACTGACTTCACCGAGCTGAATCCTACCAGACACACCCAAGGCCCGACGCGTGGCCGGGCCCGAGGAGCGGTTGCGATGACTTAGGAGATCTCCTCGACCTTGACGAGGTGCTTGACCTTGAAGACCATCCCCATGATCGCGGGCGATTCGGACTGCACGACCGAGTCGTTGATCCGCTTGAGCCCGAGGGCACGGACCGTACGCTTCTGGTCTGCAGGAAAGCCGATCCCGCTCTTGATCTGAGTGATCTTGATCTTCTTCTCGGCTGGCTTCTTTGCCATTTGCTACTCCTCCCAGCCGTAGATCTGGCCCACGGACATGCCGCGACGGCGGGCGATGTCCTGAGGACTCGAGAGGGACTGCAGCCCTTGTGCGGCCGCCTTCACCATGTTCAGCGCGTTGTCGCTGCCCAGTGACTTGGAGAGCACGTCCTTGATACCCGCGAGCTCGAGCAGCGCTCGAACCGGACCGCCGGCGATGATACCGGTACCGGGGGATGCCGGCTTGAGCATGACACGGCCCGCGCCGAACTCGCCGATGATGGCGTGCGGAAGCGTGTTGTGCTTGGTCAGCGGGACCTTGAACATGTTCTTCTTGGCGTCCTCGATGCCCTTCTTGATGGCGATCGGCACTTCCTGGGACTTGCCCATGCCGACGCCGACGTTGCCCGCACCATCGCCGACGACGACGAGCGCCGTCAGTGCGAAGCGACGGCCGCCCTTGACGACCTTCGAAACGCGGTTGATGTAGACGACCTTCTCCTGAAGATCGGAGACATTGCTTTCTCTGCGCGCCATACTCATTCTCCCTAAAACTCGAGGCCGGCGCTGCGCGCACCGTCCGCCAGAGCCTTCACGCGGCCGTGGTACAGGCGACCCCCGCGGTCGAACACGACCTCGGTGATGCCCGCCTCGGCCGCACGGCGGCCAACAGTCTCGCCGACCACGCGCGCAGCGTCGATCGTGGCGCCGTTCTTCAGCTCACCGCGCACCTCAGTCTCGACGGTCGATGCCGAAACCAGCGTGGTTCCTGCGACATCGTCGATGACCTGGGCGTAGATGTGGGTGTTGGTGCGGGTCACGCGCAGACGCGGCCGCGCGGCGGTGCCGCTGACCTTGCCGCGCACCCTGCGCTGCCGGCGCTCGAGCTTCGCCTGCTTCGCCTTCAGCTTGTCCATGTGGTCACTACTCTCCTCGATCTCGCCGGCCGGTCGGCCGGATCGTTACCAGCACCTACTTGGCGGCCTTGCCCAGCTTGCGGCGAACGTACTCGCCCTCGTAGCGAACGCCCTTGCCCTTGTAGGGCTCCGGCTTGCGCCACTTGCGAATGTCCGCGGCAACCTGACCGACCTGCTGCTTGTCGATGCCCCGAACGGTGATCCTGGTCGGCTGCGGAACCTCGAACGTGATGCCCGGCTCGGCCGAGACGACCACCGGGTGGCTGAAACCGAGCTGCAGCTCCAGGTCCGAGCCCTTGAGAATGGCTCGATACCCCACGCCCACGATCTCAAGGTTCTTCGAGAAACCCTCCGAGACGCCCGTGACCATGTTGGACAGAAGCGTCCTGGTCAGGCCGTGCAGGGAGCGTGCGGTGCGCGAGTCGTCGGGGCGAGTCACGACCAGTTCGCCGTCGTTGAGCTCGATCCCGAGCACATCAGTGAAGGTCTGGACCAGTTCGCCCTTGGGTCCCTTGACCGTCACGGTCGAGCCGTCGATCTTTACGTCTACCCCGGACGGGACCGGGATGGGCTGCTTGCCGATACGAGACACGGCTTTCGCTCCTTTCCTGTCGTCCGGTTACCAGATGTACGCGATGACTTCGCCGCCGACGCCCTCTTTGCGGGCGACGCGGTCAGTCATCACGCCACGTGACGTGGATATGACGGCCACACCGAGCCCGCCGAGCACGCGAGGAAGTTCGTCCTTCTTCGCGTACACGCGCAGTCCCGGCTTGCTGATCCGGCGGATACCGGTGATCGTGCGTTCCTTGCGAGCTCCGTACTTGAGCGTGATCTCGAGCGAATCCTGCGGATCGCCCTCAGACACGACGTACTCGGCGATGTAGCCCTCTTGCTTCATGATGCGCGCGATCTCGACAAGCTTCTTCGAAGACGGCATCTTGGTCGTCGCCTTGTACGCCGAGTTCGCATTGCGAATCCGCGTCAACATATCGGCGATGGGGTCGGTCATGCTCATGTGTTCCTCCTATGGTCCCGGATGCTCCGGTCCGTGGTTCGCGTGCGCCCGTGACGCATGCGCCTCTCGGGTCGGGTCTTTCCGTGCGGTCGCCTCGGCCCTACCAGCTGGCCTTGCGAACGCCGGGAAGCTCGCCTCGGCTTGCCAACTCGCGCACGCAGATCCTGCACATACCGAACTGGCGGTAGAACGCGCGAGGGCGTCCACACCGGCCGCAGCGGTTGTGCTGCCGCACCGAGAACTTCGGTGTGCGCTTTGCCTTGGCGATCATCGACTTCTTAGCCACTTCATCCTCCTTGTCACGGCGCCTGGAGGGCGCCGGGATGGACGCTCTATCGCTTGAACGGGAAGCCAAAGGCATCGAGCAGCGCCTTTGCAGCCTCGTCTGTTTTCGCACTCGTGACGAACGTGATGTCCATGCCCCGCACGCGGTCGACCTTGTCGTAGTCGATCTCGGCGAAGATGAGCTGCTCGGTCACGCCCATCGAGTAGTTGCCCCGACCGTCGAACGACTTGGGGTTCAGGCCCCGGAAGTCACGGACGCGCGGGATGGCGGTCGAGAGCAGCCGGTCCATGAACTCCCACATGTGGGCACCACGCAGCGTGACCTTCGCGCCGATGGGCATGCCCTGGCGGATCTTGAAGCCGGCGATCGACTTCTTGGCCCGCGTGATGGTGGGCTGCTGACCGGTGATCTGGCGCAGGTCCTCGATCGCGACGTCGAGCTGCTTGACGTCGAGAACCGCGGCGCCAACACCCATGTTCACGACGATCTTCTCGAGTCGCGGGACCTCGTTCACGTTCGGAAGGGCGAGCTGCTCCTTGAGAGCGGGCACGACCTCCTTGGTGTACTTCTCTTTTAGCCTCGGAACCATTCTTCATTCCTCCGTCTGGGGTTCTCAGCGCAAGATTCCCGACCCTGCGCCTCCTCGCGACATCCGCCGCGGGGAGCCATGTCTAGTCGATATCGTTGTTGCACTTCTTGCAGAAGCGCACGCGCGCGCCATCTTCGCGCTTGCGGCCGATGCGAGTCGGCTGCGAGCACTTGGGGCACACGATCATGACGTTGGACACATGCACGGTGCCCTCGATCTCGAGGATGCCGCCCTGCGGGTTCTTCGTCGTCGGGCGCGTGGCCTTCTTGATCAGGTTGACGCGCTCGATGACGATACGCTGCTTGTGCGGGTAGACAACGAGGACCTTGGACTCTTTGCCCTTGTCCTTGCCGGCGATGACTCTGACCTTGTCGCCCGTACGGATGCTCATCTTCGTCATTGTTCCATCCTCCTTAGAGCACCTCAGGCGCGAGCGAGACGATCTTCATGTACTTGCGGTCGCGAAGTTCGCGAGCGACCGGACCGAAGATACGCGTACCGCGCGGATTGCCCTGAGCGTCGATGATGACCGCGGCATTGTCGTCGAACTTGATGTAGCTGCCGTCGGAGCGACGCACCTCTTTGGTGCAACGGACGACGACCGCCTTGACGATCTCGCCCTTCTTCACCGCACCGTTGGGAATCGCTTCCTTGACCGTGCAGACGATGACGTCTCCCACGTATGCGTAGCGCCGCTTCGAGCCGCCGAGAACCTTGATGCACAACACCTTGCGTGCACCCGAGTTGTCAGCGACCTTCAGCCGTGTTTCTGCCTGGATCATCTCTTCCTCCGAATACGAATCGACACGTGAGCGGTGCGCCGCGGGGCGTGGCGCACGTGCGCGGCCGATGAACTACTTGGCCTTCTCGACGATCTCGACGAGACGCCAGTGCTTGAGCTTGGACAGCGGGCGGGTCTCCATGATGGTCACGGTGTCACCGACCCCGCTCTCGTTGTTCTCGTCATGCGCGTGGAACTTCTTGGACTGCGTGATCATCTTGCCGTAGAGCGGATGCTTCTTGCGCTCCTCGACCTTCACCACGCAGGTCTTCTCGCCGGCCGTCGAAACGACGACGCCCTGGCGGAGCTTCCTGCGGTTACGATCGTCACTCATTGCTTCTCCTCACCTGTCCCTTAAGACGCAGCCGCGTCGCTCTGTGTGCGAAGCTCGCGGGTGCGCACCTCGGTGTGCAGGCGCGCGATGTCCTTCTTCACGATCGCGATACGACCGGTATTGTCGAGCTGTCCCGTAGCGAGCTGGAAACGCAGGTTGAAGAGCTCGGCACGAGTGTCCTTGAGCTTCTGCGCCAGATCGGAATCGGCCAGATCTCTGATCTCTGTTGCTTTCATCTACGCCTCCCCACCTGAATCGCCGCGGCTCACGAACTTGGTCTTGATCGGCAGCTTGTGGGCCGCCAAACGCATCGCCTCTTTGGCGACTTCCTCCGAAACGCCCGCCAGCTCGAACATGACGCGTCCGGGCTTGACGACGGCGACCCACTTCTCGGGGTTACCCTTGCCCGAACCCATGCGGGTCTCGGCGGGCTTCTGCGTGATCGGCTTGTCCGGGAAGATGTTGATCCAGACCTTGCCGCCACGCTTCATGTAGCGGGTCATCGCGACACGGGCCGCCTCGATCTGGCGGTTCGTGATCCATGCCGGCTCCATGGCCTTGAGGCCGTACTCGCCGAAGTTGACCGACGTACCGCCTTTGGCCTGGCCGCTGCGCGAGCCGCGCTGAACCTTGCGGTGCTTAACTCGCTTGGGCAGAAGCATCTGCTATCTCCCTTCGCCACGACGCGGGCGCTGCGTACGCGTGCCCTCGATGGCCGGATTAGGAGCGTCCTGACCAGGCAGGACCTCTCCGTGGTAGACCCAGACCTTGACGCCGCACGCTCCCATGCTCGTACGCGCGACGGCCGTGCCGTAGTCGATCTTGGCTCGGAGCGTGTGCAGCGGCACTCGACCCTCGCGATACCACTCGCGACGGCCCATCTCCGCGCCGCCGAGGCGACCGGAGCACTGGATCCGGATGCCGAGCGCACCGCTCTTGACCGCCGAGGCGACCGCCTTGCGCATGGCGCGACGGAAGGCCACACGGCCCTCGAGCTGCTCGGCGACGCTCTGTGCGATGAGCACGGCGTCGAGTTCCGGGCGCTTGATCTCGATGATGTTGACGGCAACGCTGCCACCGGTGATCTTCTCGAGCGCCTTGCGAAGGACGTCGACTTCGGCGCCCTTCTTGCCGATGACGATGCCCGGGCGCGCGGTGGTGAGTTCGATAACGGTCTTGTCGCCCTTGCGCTCGATATCGATCTTGCTGAGCGCGGCGCGGCGAAGCCGGTTCTCGAGGTACTTGCGCACCTCTACGTCGTTGGCGAGAGTCTGCGCGTAGTCCTTGCCACCGAACCAGCGCGAACGCCACTTCTCGGTGATGCCCAGACGCAGGCTTATCGGGTATACCTTCTGTCCCATTGTGCTCCTACGCCTCCTCTCGCTGCTTGACGATCACGGTGACATGGCTGGTCCGCTTGTTGATGCGGAACGCTCGGCCCATGGCACGCGGCCGGATACGCTTGAGGGTCGGACCCTCGTCGACGAAGGTCGAACCGACGATGAGCTCGTCCGAGCTCAGGTGGAGATTGCGCTCAGCGTTCGCAACAGCGCTGTTCAGGACCTTCTCCACGATCTCGGCGGCGGCACGGGGCGAGAACTTCAGGATCGCCCGTGCGTCGTCGATCTTCTTGCCTCGGATGAGGTCGACCACCAGTCGGGCCTTGCGCGGGCTTACCCGCACGTAGCGTGCAACTGCCTTGGCTTCCATGTGCTCTACCTCTTCTTCTTCTTGTCGGAGGCGTGACCGCGGAAGGTACGAGTCGGCGAGAACTCGCCGAGCTTGTGTCCGACCATCGATTCGGTCACGTACACCGGGACGTGCTTGCGGCCGTCGTGCACCGCGATCGTGTGACCGACCATCTCCGGGAAGATGGTCGAAGGACGCGACCAGGTCTTGATGACCTTCTTCTCGCCGGCCTCGTTCATCGCGTGGATGCGCTCGAGTAGGCGAGGCTGGACGAACGGGCCCTTCTTGAGGCTTCTGCTCACTGTCGTATCAGCTCCCTACTTCTTGCGACGGCGGATGATGAGGCGGCTGGACGGGTTCTTCTTGCTACGCGTACGGTGACCCTTGGTGGGGACGCCCCACGGGGTGACCGGATGACGACCAGCGGACTTGTTCTTGCCCTCGCCGCCACCGTGCGGGTGGTCGACCGGGTTCATGACCGTACCGCGGACCGTCGGACGGATGCCCATCCAGCGCGCGCGACCGGCCTTGCCGATCTTGATGTTGCCGTGATCGGAGTTCCCGACCTCGCCGATCGTCGCGCGACACGTGACGAGCACGCGACGCATCTCCGACGAAGGCATACGCAGGATGGCGTAGCCGCCCTCCTTGCCCATCAGCTGGATCGAGGTCCCGGCCGAGCGGGCGAGCGCCGCACCCTTGCCGGGCTGCAGCTCCACCGCGTGCACGACCGTGCCGACCGGGATGTTGACCAGCGGCAGGGTGTTGCCGGGCTTGATGTCGGCATCCGGGCCGCTCGCGATCTTGTCGCCCACCGTCAGGCCCTTGGGGGCCAGGATGTAGCGCTTCTCACCGTCGGCGTAGTGCAGCAGGGCGATGCGCGCCGAGCGGTTCGGGTCGTACTCGATCGTCGCGACCTTGGCCGGCACGCCGTCCTTGGTGCGCTTGAAATCGATGACGCGGTAGCGGCGCTTGTGCCCGCCGCCCTGGTGCCGGGTCGTGATGCGCCCGTTGTTGTTGCGACCACCCTTCTTCGGCAGCGGCTCCAGCAGCGACTTCTCGGGAGTGGTGCACGTGATCTCCGCGAAGTCGGATACCGTCTGGAAACGGCGGCCCGGTGAGGTCGGCTTGTACTGCTTCAGTCCCATTTCATCTCCTTCCGTCCGATGGCCCGTGTCGTCTGGGACCGAAAAGAACTCTCTCGCTCACGACACTGACGCCGGACTACCACGGTGCCGGGCGGCTCCATAATGCGCCGGACTCGGACACCCGTTGGCCTGTGTGGTGCGGCCCTTACCTAGTGACTCTGGAAGAACTCGATCGAATCGCCCTCTTTGAGGGTGACAACGGCCTTCTTCCAGTCGCGCGTCTTGCCTTTGGCAGCACGCACGCGGCGCGGTTTGCCGTTGACGTTCATGGTGTTCACCTTGGTGACCGTGACACCGAAGATCTCAGTGATCGCGTCTGCGATCTGGGGCTTGCTCGCGGTCTTGGCGACCTCGAACGTGTAGCGGTTCAGCTCGATCATGTCGTAGGACTTCTCCGAGATGACCGGGCGGATGACGATGTCGCGAGGATCGTTCATTAGGACAGCACCCCCTCGAGCCAGAGAAGGGCCGGCTTCGTGAACAGGAGCGCGGTGTTGTCCACGAGATCGTAGGTGTTGGCCTCGGAGGCGCCGATGACACGCACCTTGTCGAGGTTGCGGAGCGAGAGCATGGCGTTGATATCGTCATCGGCCACCACGATCGTGACGCGACCCGAGATCCCGAGCGCCTTGAGCGCCTCGGCTGCCTGCTTGGTCGAAGGCTTGTCGTAGCCGAAGCCGTCGATGACGTAGAGGACCTCTTCGGCGAGCTTCGCCGAGAGGGCCGAACGCATGGCGAGCTTGACGACCTTGTTGGGAACCTTGAAGCCGTAGCTGCGGGGGTGCGGTCCGAAGACGACGCCACCACCGACCCACTGCGGCGAACGGGTCGAGCCCTGGCGCGCGCGACCGGTGCCCTTCTGGCGCCACGGCTTCTTGCCGCCGCCGGAGACCTTGCCGCGCGTCAGCGTGGAGTGCGTGCCCGCGCGACGGCCGGCGAGCTGGCTGCGCACGACCTGGTGGACGGCGAACGTGTTCGGCTCGATGCCGAAGACGCCAGCTGCGAGGTCCGTGCTTCCCACCTTCTTGCCGGCGGTATCTGTGATTTCGATCTTGGCCATCGTGACTGATCTCCTTCAGGTGTCTCTCGAGCAGGGCGGCTACGCCATGCGGATGGTCAGCAGGGCGTTCTTGCCACCCGGAACCGCGCCCTTGACGAGCAGCAGGTTCTGCTCGGCGTCGATTCTCACGATGTCGAGGTTCTTCACGGTCACGGTCTCGTCACCCATGTGCCCCGGGCCCTTCAGCCCCTTGAACACGCGCGACGGCGTGGAGGCCTGCCCGATCGAACCGGGCGCACGGTGGAAGTGCGAACCGTGGCCGCCGGGACCGCCCTTGAAGTTGTGACGCTTCATGACGCCCGCGAATCCCTTGCCCTTGCTGGTGCCGGTGACGGTGACCGACTTGGCGTCAGCGAAGTCCGCCACGGTGATCTTCTGGCCGAGCTTGACCTCATCGCCCTCGCCCAAGCGGATCTCGGCGAGGTGGAGCATCGGCTCGACGTTCGACTTCGAGAAGTGCCCGGCCATCGGCTTGTTGAGCTTCTTGGGCTTGATCTCGCCGAACCCGATCTGGGCGGCGCGATAGCCATCACGCTTGTCGGTCTTGACCTGAGTGACCACGCAAGGACCGGCCTCGATGACGGTGACAGGCAGCAGCTTGTCGTCGTCACCCCAGACCTGCGTCATCCCCAGCTTGCGGCCGAGTATCGTCGTTACCATTGCTTCGTCCTTCTCTCACGTGCGGTCATGGGACCTACTCGGCGCCCCTTGGCACCGTCCCCAGCGGACCGCGTTTCTCACGGTGCCCGCGCCACGTGGGCACGGACCGCCGATTGTACCAGAATCCCTTAGAGCTTGATCTCGATATCCACACCGGCAGGAAGGTCGAGGCGCATGAGCGAATCGACGGTCTTGGGAGTGGGCTCGAGAATGTCGATGAGCCGCTTGTGCGTCTTCATCTCGAACTGCTCGCGGCTGTCCTTGTTCACGTGCGGCGAGCGGATCACGCAGTACAGACTGCGCTCGGTCGGCAGCGGGATCGGTCCCGAGACCTTCGCCCCGGTCTTCTGCGCCGTGTCAACGATGAGCTTGGTGGACTTGTCCACGATCTCGTGATCGTAGCCCTTCAAGCGGATCCTGATCTTCTGGTTCGCCAACTCTCAACCCTCCGTCAGATGCGGTGCCCCGGCGCCTTCCGGCCCGGGTACCCGTTCTCTCAAAGCCTGCTTAGGCGTTGCCGCCGACCTTGCTGATGATCTCTTCAGCTACCGACTTCGGTACCTGCTCGTACGCCTTGAACTGCATGCTGTAGACGGCACGTCCCTGCGTCTTGGAACGAAGGTCCGTCGAGTACCCGAACATCTCCGACAGCGGGACCTTGGCGCGCACGACCTGCGCATTGCCGCGGGGCTCCATGCTGTCGATATGGCCACGGCGACGGTTGAGGTCGCCGATGACGTCGCCCATGAAATCCTCGGGCGTGACGACCTCGACGGCCATCATCGGCTCGAGAAGTACCGGTGAGGCCTTGCGCAGCCCCTCCTTGATCGCCATCGAGCCGGCGATCTTGAACGCCATCTCAGAAGAGTCGACCTCGTGGTAAGAGCCGTCGATGAGCTCCACCTTGATGTCGACGACCGGATAGCCGGCCAGGACACCGGAGCCGAGCGACTCCTGGATACCCTTGTCGACGGAGCCGATGAACTCCTTGGGAATCGAGCCACCGACGCACTTGTTGTCGAACGAGTAGCCGTCACCCGGCTGCTGCGGCACGACGTTGATGACGACGTGCCCGTACTGGCCGCGGCCGCCGGACTGGCGGGCGAACTTCATGTCCACCTTGTCGGCGCGGCGGCTGGCGGTCTCGCGGTAGGCGACCTGCGGCTTGCCGACGTTGGCCTCGACCTTGAACTCGCGCATCAGGCGGTCGACGATGACCTCCAGGTGCAGCTCGCCCATGCCCGCGATGATCGTCTGGCCCGTCTCCTTGTCCGTGCGCACACGGAAGGTCGGATCCTCCTCGGCGAGCTTCTGAAGGCCGACGCCGAGCTTGTCCTGCTCGGCCTTGGTCTTCGGCTCGATGGCGATGTCGATGACCGGGTCCGGGAACACCATCGACTCGAGGAGCACCGGAGCGTCGTCTGCGCACAACGTGTCGCCGGTCGTGGTGTTCTTGAGGCCGACGGCGGCCACGATGTCACCGGCCGACACGACATCGATGTCCTCGCGGTGGTTGGCGTGCATCTGCAGCAGGCGGCCGATGCGCTCCTTGTGCCCCTTCGTCGAGTTCATGACGTAGGACCCGGAACTCAGGGTGCCCGAGTAGACGCGGAAGTAGGTGAGTTTGCCGACGAACGGGTCGGTCATGACCTTGAACGCCAGCGCGGCGAACGGCGCCTTGGCGTCGGACGGACGCGGAACCTGCTCGTCGGTCTTCAGGTCGATGCCCATGATCGCGGGCACGTCGAGCGGCGACGGAAGGAAGTCGACGACCGCATCGAGGAGCGGCTGGACGCCCTTGTTCTTGAACGAGGCGCCGCAGACGATGGGCGTGCAGGCGTTGGCGATACAGGCCTTGCGAAGCGCGGCCTTGATCTCGGCGACGGTCACGGGCTCCTCGTCGAGCACCTTCATCATGAGCGCGTCGTCAGCCTCAGACGCGGTCTCGATGAGCTCCTGACGCCAGATCTCGGCGTCGTCGGAAAGCTCGGCGGGGATCTCGCCAACCGTCGGGTTGATGCCGTTGTCATCCTCGTTGAAGAAGATCGCGTTCATCTCGATGAGGTCGACGATGCCGATGAAGTTCTCCTCGGCACCGATCGGAAGCTGGATGGGCACGGGGTGCGCATCGAGGCGGTCCTTCATCATGCCGACGACGTTGTAGAAGTCAGCACCGGAGCGGTCCATCTTGTTGATGTAGGCGATACGCGGGACCCCGTAGGTGTCCGCCTGACGCCAGACCGTCTCGGACTGAGGCTCGACACCGCCGACCGCGCAGAACACGGCGACAGCGCCGTCGAGCACGCGCAGCGAGCGCTCGACTTCAACGGTGAAGTCGACGTGGCCCGGCGTGTCGATGATCTGGATCTTGTGGTCCTTCCAGAACGCCGTGGTGGCGGCGGAAGTGATGGTGATGCCGCGCTCCTGCTCCTGAACCATCCAGTCCATGGTCGCGGCGCCGTCGTGGACCTCACCGATCTTGTGCGTCTTGCCCGTGTAGTACAGGACACGCTCAGTGGTGGTGGTCTTGCCGGCGTCGATGTGAGCCATGATCCCGATGTTTCGGGTCATATCGAGCGCATATTGCTTAGCAGCCATGAAGCTACAGCCCTCTATCTCGTAAGTGACGGATCGGAAGAACTACCAGCGGTAGTGCGAGAAGGCGCGGTTGGACTCCGCCATCTTGAACAGGTCCTCGCGCTTCTTGACCGAGGAGCCGGTGCCGTTGGCGGCATCCATGATCTCGCCGGCGAGGCGCTCGGCCATGACCTTCTCGCGACGCTTGCGCGAGAAGCCCACGAGCCAACGGATCGCGAGCGTGGTCGAACGGCGGGAGTTGACCTCCACCGGAACCTGGTAGGTCGCGCCACCGACACGCTTGGGGCGGACTTCGAGGGTCGGTCGGACGTTGTCCATCGCCTTCTTGAAGGTCGCGAGCGGATCCGCCGCGGTCTTCTGCTCAACGATGTCGAACGCGCCGTACACGATGTTCTCGGCGGTCGACTTCTTGCCGTCCAGCAGGATCTTGTTGATCAGCTGCGTGACGAGCCTGTTGTTGTAGACGCTGTCAGGGGCGATCTCTCGCCGGACAGCAGCTGCGCGCCTTGGCATACCTGTTCTCCTCTATCCCTGGGCAATCACACTGGGATGAGCTGCGGCGTTCTTCGCCGTCAGCTCGATCCCACGTGCCGAAACGAGTTGAGCGCTACGCGCTCAGGCTCATTTCGGCTTCTTGGCGCCGTAGCGCGAACGTGCCTGCGCACGGTTATTCACCGCAGAGCAGTCGAGCGCGGCGCGGATGATCTTGTAGCGCACACCCGGCAGGTCCTTCACACGGCCGCCACGCACGAGCACGATGCTGTGCTCCTGCAGGTTGTGGCCGATGCCCGGAATGTAGGCCGTGACCTCCATGCCGTTGACGAGTCGCACACGAGCGACCTTGCGCAGCGCCGAGTTCGGCTTCTTGGGGGTGGTGGTGTACACGCGAGTGCACACGCCGCGCTTCTGCGGGTTACCCTTCAGGGCCGGCGTCTTGCTCTTCTCGACTGCCTGCTTGCGGCCCTTGCGGACCAGCTGGTTGATGGTAGGCAACGCTACACTCCTTCGTTGACATCTCGCGAACGTTCCACCCGGTGGTCTCGCAGACCGCCAAGCATCAAGTCACAAGGGGGAACTCTACCAACCGGGGGGGCTTCTGTCAAACGCAACGCCCCCGGGCGTATCTACCCTGCCGAACGCGATCCCACACCGTCCGAGAACACACCCGGGCGCCCCCGCCGGCATGCGGCGAGAGCGCCCGGTCGATACCTTGCTACAACAGGATCGAAAGGTGGTGCGCTTCCAATCCCGCCTGGACTTCCTCGACGGCCTTCTGGCCGACGCCGGGAAGGCCCAGCAGGTCGGTCTCCGACTTGCCCTTGAGGTCGGCGACGCTCTCGATGCCGGCCTCGGCGAACTTGTTGACCCAACGGGTCGACACGCCGATGTCGGTGAGCGTCATCGAGGACACATCCTCGGCGGCCGACATCTCGATCTCCTCGATGACGACCACGTCGGCTTCCGACAGGAGCTCGGCGTTCGGGTCGAACGTGATGCCCGCGAACGCGCTGACATCGATGTCGCTGTCCTCCAGATCGAGGAAGGCGCTCTCGAAGTCAGCCTCGGAGAGCACGGACGGCTCGGGGATGACCGGCAGCAACGCCTCGATCTCCTTGAGCTCGTCGGGCGCCCATTCGGGCAGCGGGCCCTCGGCCGGAGACTCCGACTCGATGTGCTGGCCCTTGTAGGTGAGCTTGACGTTGCGGTAGCGCTTCATTCCGGTCGCCGCCGGGATGAGCTTGCCGATGATGACGTTCTCCTTGAGGCCGAGCAGGTGGTCTTCCTTGCCGGCGATCGCCGCATCGGTCAGCACGCGCGTGGTCTCCTGGAAGGAGGCCGCCGACAGGTAGCTGTCCGTGGCGAGTGAGGCCTTCGTGATGCCGAGCAGGGTCGGATGGCCGTTGGCCGGCTCTCCCCCATCGGCAAGCGCCTTGTTGTTGGCGGCCGCGAAGTCCAGGCGGTCGGCGAGCTGGCCGGGCAGGAAGTCCGTGTCGCCGGGCTCCATGACCGAGACCTTGCGGAGCATCTGGCGGCTGATGACCTCGATGTGCTTGTCGTTGATGTCGACGCCCTGCGAACGGTAGACGTCCTGGACCTGCTCGACGATGTAGCGCAGCGTCTCGTTGGGACCCTTGAGCGCGAGCAGGTCGTGCGGGTTGATCGAGCCCTTGGTGAGCTGCTTGCCGAGCTCGATCTGGGCACCGTCGACCACGCCGGGAAGCAGGGTCGCGCGTCGCGAGACCGTGTACTCCGTGACGATGCCGTCGGCGTCCGTGATGTCGAGCTTGCGGGTCTTCTCCTGGTCCTCGATGGTCAGCTTGCCCGCGGCCTCGGCAAGGATGGCCTGGCCCTTGGGCTTGCGGGCCTCGAAGAGCTCGGTGACTCTCGGCAGACCGTGCGTGATGTCTTCACCCGCGACGCCGCCGGTGTGGAACGTACGCATCGTGAGCTGCGTGCCCGGCTCGCCGATCGACTGGGCGGCGATGATGCCCACCGCGGTCCCGATGTCGACGGGGCGGCTGCTGGCGAGGTCCCAGCCGTAGCACGCCTGGCAGATGCCGTGCGTCGCGTGGCAGGTCATGACGGTGCGGCCCCAGAGGGTTTCCACGCCGGCGTCGACGAGCTTCTGGAGCTCCGCGTCGTTGTGGATGTAGGAGCCGGCCTTCAGGACGGTCTTCTTGGTGCCGGCGACGTACGCCGGCTTGAGAAGGCAACGTCCCACGAGGTTGTGATCGACCTCGCCGTCTTCCTTGCGGATCTTGAACTCGACGCCCTCGTCGGTCCCGCAGTCGCTCTCGCGGACGATGACGTCCTGCGCGACGTCGACCAGGCGGCGGGTCAGGTACCCCGAGTCGGCCGTACGGAGCGCGGTGTCGGCGAGGCCCTTGCGTGCACCGTGCGTGGAGATGAAGTACTCCAGGACGGTCAGGCCCTCGCGGAAGTTCGCCTTGATCGGGCGGTCGATGATGTCACCCTTGGGGTTCGCCATCAGGCCTCGCATGCCGGCCAGCTGGCGGATCTGCTTGATGTTACCTCGGGCTCCGGAGTACGCCATCATGTAGATCGGGTTGAACTTCTCGAAGCTGTCGGCCATCGCATCGCCGACGTCATCGGTGGCACGCGTCCAGATCTCGACGATCTGGCGGTGACGCTCCTCGCGGGTGATCAGGCCCTGCTCGTACTGCTCCTCGATCTTGGCGACCTTGAGGTCTGCAGCATCGAGGATCTGGGGCTTGCTCTCAGGGATGATCGCGTCGAAGACCGATACGGTCAGACCGGCACGCGTCGCGTAGTGGAAGCCGAGGCGCTTGAGCTCATCGAGGATCCGGGCCATCTGGGTGGTGGAGTAGTTGACCGAGCACTCCTCGACGATGCGTCCGATACCCTTCTTGTCCACCTCGTGGTTGATGAAGGGGTGATCGGCCGGGAGGCCACGGTTGAAGATGACCCTGCCGATCGTGGTATCGAAACTCTCGCCGGCGGCCTTGGTCTCGAGCTGGCCGGGCTTGGTCTGGATCTGGGTCTCCGCTGACAGGCGGACGAAGATCTTGGCCTGCAGGTCGACGTCGCTTCGGGCGTCGTAGGCCAGAAGGGCCTCGTCGGCGCTGAAGAAGTGGCGGCCTTCACCGGGCATGCCGGGACGGTCGGCGGTCAGATAGAACAGACCGATGACCATGTCCTGCGTCGGTGTGGTCAGCGGGCGACCGTGAGCCGGCGATTTGACGTTGTTGGTGGAGAGCATGAGCGTGCGGGCCTCGGCCTGCGCCTCGGTGGAGAGCGGCAGGTGCACGGCCATCTGGTCGCCGTCGAAGTCCGCGTTGAAGGCGGTGCAGACGAGCGGATGGATCCGGATGGCCTTGCCCTCGACCAGGATCGGCTCGAAGGCCTGGATGCCGAGACGGTGGAGCGTCGGCGCACGGTTCAGCATGACCGGGTGCTCTCGGATGACCTCTTCGAGGACGTCCCAGACCTCACGGCGGCCACGGTCGACCATGCGCTTGGCGCTCTTGATGTTCTGCGCGTGATCGAGGTCGACCAGGCGCTTCATGACGAACGGCTTGAAGAGCTCGAGCGCCATGGCCTTGGGAAGGCCGCACTGGTGGAGCTTGAGCTCCGGGCCGACCACGATGACCGAGCGGCCCGAGTAGTCGACGCGCTTGCCGAGCAGGTTCTGGCGGAAGCGGCCCTGCTTGCCCTTGAGCATGTCCGAGATGGACTTCAGGGGGCGGTTGCCGGGGCCCGTGACGGGGCGTCCACGACGGCCGTTGTCGAACAGGGCGTCGACGGCCTCCTGAAGCATGCGCTTCTCGTTGTTCACGATGATCTCGGGAGCACCGAGGTCGAGCAGCCTCTTGAGGCGGTTGTTCCGGTTGATGACGCGGCGGTACAGGTCGTTCAGGTCGCTGGTAGCGAATCGGCCGCCGTCGAGCTGCACCATCGGGCGCAGGTCCGGCGGGATGACCGGGATGGCGTCCAGGATCATCCACTCGGCGCGGTTCTTCGACTTCAACAGCGAGTCGACGACCTTGAGCCGCTTGATGGCCTTGAGGCGCTTCTGGCCCTTGCCGTCACGGATCATGACGCGCAGCTCGTCGGCGAGCGCGGTGAGGTCGAGCTGGGCCAGGAGGTCCTTGACCGCCTCGGCGCCCATGCCGCCGCGGAAGTAGTCGCCGAAGCGCAGCTTCATCTCGCGGTAGAGGGTCTCATCGTTGATCAGCGTCTTGACCGACAGCTTCACGAACGTGTCGAAGGACTCCTGGAAGAGCGCCTTGCGATCGGCGTACTCCTCCTCGATGTCCTTGATGTCGCGATCGGCCTCTTTGTTGATCTTCTTGACGCGGTCCTCGGCGGGAGTGTCCTCGTCGACCTCGTCGCCCTCCTCGGGCTCGGCCTCGCCACGGGCGACCGCGATCAGGCGGTCGCGCTCGGCGGTGACCTCTTCGAGCTCCTCGGCCTTCTCGGCGTCAAGCTGCTCGAGGTCGGCGGTGAGCTCTTCCTTGAGCATGACGAGATCGGCCTCGCGATCCTCCTCGTTGACCGAGGTGATGATCGAGGACGCGAAGTACAGGACCTTCTCCAGGTCCTTGGGAGCGATGTCGAGCAGGTAGCCCATGCGAGAGGGGACGCCCTTGAAGTACCAGATGTGGCTGACCGGAGCGGCGAGCTCGATGTGCCCCATGCGCTCGCGGCGGACCTTGGCGCGAGTGACCTCGACGCCGCAGCGCTCGCAGACGATGCCCTTGAAGCGCACGCGCTTGTACTTGCCGCAGTAGCACTCCCAGTCCTTGGTCGGGCCGAAGATCTTCTCGCAGAAGAGTCCGTCCTTCTCAGGCTTGAGCGTGCGGTAGTTGATGGTCTCGGGCTTCTTGACCTCGCCACGCGACCACTGGCGGATCTGCTCAGAGCTCGCGAGTCCTATGCGCAGTCGATCAAAGTTGTTGACGTCTAGGTCGAGCAATGTCTACTCCTCCTCGTCCGTCAGCACGTCGACACCGGTCGACTCGACCTCAATGGTCAAGTCGAGTGCCGAAACGTCGCTCTCGAGCAGCTGCTCCAGAGCGTCCACCGAATCGAGGTCGCCGCTTCCGTCGTCCTCGACGCCCAGGTTGAGCCCGAGCTCCTCGGCGGTCTTGAAGATGTCTTCGTCCTGCTCCTTGAGCTCGATCTCCTCGCCCGACTCGCTGATGATCTCGACGTCGAGGCAGAGCGACTGCATCTCCTTGACGAGGACCTTGAACGACTCGGGGATACCGGGCTCGGGTATGTTCTCGCCCTTGACGATGGCCTCGTACGCCTTGACGCGGCCGAGGATGTCGTCGGACTTGATCGTGAGGATCTCCTGCAGCACGTAGGCGGCGCCGTACGCGTACAGGGCCCAGACTTCCATCTCTCCGAACCTCTGACCACCGAACTGCGCCTTACCACCGAGCGGCTGCTGGGTGATGAGCGAGTACGGTCCGGTCGAACGAGCGTGGATCTTGTCGTCGACGAGGTGCAGGAGCTTCAGGATGTAGATCTGGCCCACGGTAACGGGCTCGCGGAACGGCTCACCGGTACGACCGTCGAGAAGCACGGCCTTGCCCTCACGCGAGATGGTGGGGACGAAGGCCTCCTTGGCCTTCTTGCCGAAGCGCTCGTTGTGCTTGAACTTGACGTTCCGGTTCGCAGCCTCGAGCGCATCGGAGATCTCGGACTCGCGCGCACCGTCGAACACCGGCGTCGCGACGGGCATGGGGCCTGACACGTACTTCGTGGCCTTGGCGTCGTCGCTCCAACCCATGCTCGCTGCCCAGCCCAGGTGCGTCTCGAGCAACTGCCCGATGTTCATGCGGGACGGGACGCCGAGCGGGTTCAGGATGACGTCGACAGGAGTGCCGTCGGCGAGGAAGGGCATGTCCTCGATCGGAAGGATCTTGGAGATGACGCCCTTGTTGCCGTGACGGCCGGCGAGCTTGTCGCCCTCCTGGATCTTGCGCTTCTGCGCCACGTACACGCGCACGAGCTCGTTGACACCCGGCGACAGGTCGTCGCCGTTGTCGCGGGAGAACGTCTTGACCGAGATGACGCGGCCGGTCTCACCGTGCGGGACCTTGAGGCTCGTGTCGCGTACCTCGCGGGCCTTCTCGCCGAAGATGGCGCGCAGGAGGCGTTCCTCGGCGGTGAGCTCGGTCTCGCCCTTGGGAGTGACCTTGCCGACAAGGACGTCGCCCGGGAACACCTCGGCACCGATGCGGATGATGCCGGCCTCGTCGAGATTGGCCAGCACGTCCTCACCGACGTTGGGGATCTCGCGGGTGATCTCTTCCGGCCCGAGCTTGGTGTCGCGAGCCTCGACCTCGTACTCCTCGATGTGGATCGAGGTGAGGAGGTCTTCCTTGACGATCCGCTCGGAGAGGATGATCGCGTCTTCGTAGTTGTAGCCCTCCCACGGCATGAACGCCACGAGGAGGTTCTGGCCCAGAGCCAGCTCGCCTGACTCGGTGGAGGGGCCGTCGGCGAGGACTTCGCCCTCGGCGACCTTCATGCCTTCGGCCACCAGGGGCTTGTGGTTGATGCAGGTCCCCTGGTTGGAGCGCATGAACTTGGGCAGGTGGTACTGGTCGAGCGAGCCGTCCTTCGCGCGGACCTGGATCAGCGTACCGTCGACGGTCTCGACGGTGCCCGGGCGCTTGGCGGTGATGATCTCGCCGGTGTCGACAGCCGCGCGGAACTCCATGCCGGTGCCCACGAGCGGGGCGCTCGGGCGCAGGAGCGGAACGGCCTGGCGCTGCATGTTCGAACCCATGAGGGCGCGGTTCGCGTCGTCGTGCTCGAGGAACGGAATGAGCGCGGTGGCGACCGACACCATCTGGCGCGGGCTGACGTCCATGTAGTCCACGTCGGCCGGCAGCTTCTCTTCAGGCTCGCCGAACGCACCGCGCGAGCCCATGACCCGGCAGAGCACCTTGGCGTTGACGAACTTGCGCGTCGTGGGGTTGAACCGCTCGTTGGCCTGGGCGATGACGTGCTTCTCTTCTTCGTCGGCCGTGAGATACAGGATCTCGTCGGTGACCTTGCCCTTGACCACCTTGCGGTACGGGGTCTCGATGAAGCCATACGGGTTGATCCGGGCGAACGTCGCCAGCGAGCCGATCAGGCCGATGTTCGGGCCTTCAGGCGTCTCGATGGGGCACATGCGGCCGTAGTGGCTCGGATGCACGTCGCGGACCTCGAACCCGGCACGCTCACGCGACAGACCGCCAGGTCCAAGTGCCGAGAGACGACGCTTATGCGTCAGCCCGGCGACAGGGTTGGTCTGGTCCATGAACTGCGAGAGCTGGCTGGAGCCGAAGAACTCCTTGATGGAGGCCACGATCGGCCGGATGTTGATGAGCGACTGCGGAGTGATCTCGTCCACGTCCTGCGTGCTCATGCGCTCGCGCACAACGCGCTCCATGCGAGCCAGGCCGATGCGGAACTGGTTCTGGATCAGCTCGCCGACGGACCGGATGCGGCGGTTGCCGAAGTGGTCGATGTCGTCGATGTGGTAGCCGTCTGCGCCGTCCCACAGCTTCACCAGATAGGAGATCGCTGCCTTGATGTCCTCAGGAGTCAGCGTCGACTGCGCGTCCGGCAGGTCGAGACCGAGCTTCTTGTTGACCTTGTAGCGTCCGACCTTGGCCAGGTCGTAGCGCTGCGGGTTGAAGAACAGCCCGTCGAGCAGCGCGCGTGCCGAGTCGACCGTGGGCGGCTCGCCCGGACGCAGGCGCTTGTAGATCTCGATGAGCGCCTCTTCACGCGTCTCGGTGAAGTCGCGCTCGAGGGTGCGCTGGATCGCCTCGGAGTTGTCGAACATCTCGAGGATCTCTTCGCGCGTCTCGGCGATGCCGAGCGCCTTGAGCAGCACGGTGGCAGGCTGCTTGCGCTTGCGGTCGACGCGCACCGAGACGATGTCTCGGCGGTCGGTCTCAAGCTCGAGCCACGCACCGCGCGCAGGGATGACCTTTGCGGTGTAGTTGATCTTGTCGGAGGTCTTGTCGAGATCCTCGGAGTAGTACACGCCCGGCGAGCGGACCAGCTGCGAGACGACGACGCGTTCGGTGCCGTTGATGACGAAGGTGCCGCGGTCGGTCATGAGCGGGAAGTCGCCCATGAAGACCTGCTGCTCCTTCATCTCGCCGGTGTCCTTGTTGATGAACCGGACATCGACGAAGAGCGGCGCCTGGAAGGACATGTCCTTCTCTTTGCACTCCTCGACGGAGTACTTCGGGTCGCCGAATTCGTGCGCGCCGAACTCCACCGCGAGGGTGCCGGTGAAGTCTTCGATGGGAGAGATGTCGTGGAAGGTCTCTCTCAGACCGTCGTCAAGAAACCACTTGAAACTGTCGCGCTGGAGAGCAATCAGGTTGGGAACGTCGAGGACTTCGGGAATTTTCGCGAAGCTGCGGCGTTCGCGCCGGTCGGCGCTGAGGACGGGGGAACCTTGTCCGCGGGGCACCAGGCGATTCCTCCTTCAGAAGATGGGAAGCTGCCGACATTAGTCGCAAAGTAACAGGATAGTCAACGCCCTCTAGGACGTCAACGCTTTTCTGCAGCTTTTGTGAGGGCACGAAAGGCCGGGACCACGCTGGGTCCCGACCTTCGCGCAACCCGGGCTACCGTACGGCGCTCGGGGGTGAAGTCGTGCGGTGGAAAGGGGTCTACTTGATGGTGACGGCGGCGCCGGCATCCTCAAGCTTGCCCTTGGCCTCGTCGGCCTTGTCCTTGTTGACGCCCTCGAGCACGGCCTTGGGAGCACCCTCGACCACGTCCTTGGCCTCCTTGAGACCCAGGCTGGTGAGCTCGCGAACGACCTTGATGACGGCGATCTTGTTGTCGCCATAGCCCTCGAGCACGACGTCGAAGCTGGTCTTCTCCTCGGCAGCCTCGGTCTCGGCGGCGCCGCCGGCGGCGGCCACGGCGACCGGTGCGGCTGCGGAGACGCCGAAGGTCTCCTCCATCATCTTGACGAGCTCGGCCAGCTCAAGTGCCGGCTTGACCTTGATAGCTTCGAGGATCTCCTCGTTGGTGAGTGCAGACATGTCAGTTCTCCTTCTTGTTCTCTTCTCACGCTGCGGGCCTCGCCCGAGCGCACGGCAATGACGTGACGAGGACCCCTACGCGGCGGCCTTCTGCTCGGCGACCGCAGCAACGGTGCGCGCGAATGCTTCCACCGGTCCGTTGAGGACACGGGCGAATCCGACAATCGGGTTGAGCATGGTGCCGAGAAGCTTGGCGATGAGCTCTTCGCGCGAGGGCAGCATGGCGATCGCCTTGATACCGTTGGCGTCGACCACCTGGTTCTCGACGAGCCCGCCCTTGAGTTCGAGTGCCGCGTGCTCTTTGGCAAACGTCGTCAGCGCCTTGGCGGGGGCGACGGGATCGCCATTGATGAACACGAAGCCGGTCGGACCGGCGAGGTACTCACTCATGCTCGGCATCGCGAGTTCGCGCATGGCGATCTCGGTCAGCGAGTTCTTGTAGATCGTGAGCCCGGCGCCGGCTTCGCGCAGCTTGTTGCGCAGCTGCTGCATCTCCTTGACCGAAAGCCCGCGATAGTCGGCCATGATGACCGCATCGCAGTTGGCAAAGCGATCCTTGATCGCTTCGACGATCTGTTCCTTCTCGAGTGTAGGCATGGACATCCCTCCTTTCCTTCACGTACGCGCGACCCTTCGCGAGCCGACTTGGGTCGGCGCGCGCTTGCGTGGGCCACGCCTCCGGCATCCGCCGGAGAAGACAACGCGGCCCCCGCCGATGAAGCAGCGGGGGCCGCGAGCAGATTTCTCAGCTCAGCGCACCGCGTGAGCGGTGCTCGTGCGACCACCTCGGCAGGCTTTGCGCTTATCGCGCTCCATTATGCCCGGGGGTACCGGACACCGGCTGTCTTCGGCAGTGGTTCGTGCGTACTGTGCGATTTTCAATGCGGTGCAGGAGTATGGGTGCTCAGGCTCCTGCTCGTCAAGCGGGTGCTCGGACAGGGGTCCGAAGCCCCGGTGAACGCGTGCTTACTCGGCGTCGGCCTCGAGGAGGTTGCGCGTCTTGGTCGGGTCGACCTTGATGCCCGGGCCCATGGTGGTTGCCATGGTGATGGACTTCAGGTACTTACCCTTGGACGAGGACGGCTTGGCGCGAATGATCTCGTCGAGCACGGCGGCGTAGTTCTCGGTGATCGCCTCCGGCGTGAACGACACCTTGCCGATACCGACGTGCGCGATGCCGAACTTGTCGGCGCGGTACTCGACCTTGCCGGCCTTGAGCTCCTTGACCACGCGACCCACGTCCTGGGTCACGGTGCCGAGCTTGGGGTTCGGCATGAGGCCGCGGGTGCCGAGGATCTTGCCGAGCTTGCCGACCTTGCTCATCTGGTCGGGCGTGGCGACCGTGGCGTCGAAGTCCAGGAACCCGCCCTGGATCTTGGTGACGAGGTCGTCGCTGCCGACCACGTCAGCGCCGGCTGCTTCGGCCTCACGGGCCTTCTCGCCCTCGGCGAACACGGCGACGCGGACGTTCTTGCCGGTGCCGTTGGGCAGTGAGACCGAGCCGCGGACCATCTGGTCGGCCTGGCGAGTGTCGATACCGAGGCGGAAGTGTACCTCGACGGTCTCGTCGAACTTGGCGGTCGTGACCTCGGCGGCGAGACGAGCGGCCTCGAGAGGTGTGTGCAACTTGTCCTTCTCGAGCTTGGACGCAGACTCGCGATAGCGCTTTCCGTGCTTGGGCATGGTGTCCATCCCTTCGTGGTCAACGGGCCAGCCCGGCCCTCCCACATCGCGCGGCTCGTCGCCGCGAAGAACCCGTGCGGTGGTGCTAGTCGACGACCTCGAAGCCCATGGAGCGGGCGGTGCCGGCGATGATCCGCATGCCGGCCTCGACGTCGTTCGCGTTCAGGTCGGGCATCTTGGTCTCGGCGATCTGCCGGAGCTGATCGCGGGTGACCTTGGCGACCTTCGTGCGGTTGGGGGTCGCGGAGCCCGTGTCGACGCCGGCGGCCTGCTTCAGCAGCACGGCAGCGGGAGGCGTCTTGAGGATGAAGTCGATGCTGCGGTCTTCGTAGACCGTGATCTCGACCGGGATGATCGTGCCGTTCTTGTCAGCGGTCTGAGCGTTGAACGCCTGGCAGAACTGCATGATGTTGACCTGGTGCTGTCCGAGTGCAGGACCGACCGGAGGCGCAGGGTTGGCCTGACCGCCCGGGATCTGCAGCTTGATGAAGCCGACTACCTTCTTGGCCATGTGAGTTCTTAACCGTCCCTCTTGGTCTGCGGCCGCTCGTGCAGCCGAGTGTTCGTATCTATCCCACACCGCGCTGCCGTGAGAAGCCCTGCGGGGCATCATTCCCGCAGGCGCGGCACGCGCCGGATGCTTCCTGTTCTAGAGCCTTGCCACCTGGTCGAAACCGAGTTCGACCGGGGTCTCGCGCCCGAAGATGGAGACCATGACCTTGACCTTGCCGGCGTCGGCGTTGACCTCGGAGATGGTCCCGTCGAACTCGGCCAGCGGGCCCGAGGTCACCTTGACGCTCATGCCCTCCACGAGATCTGTCGACGTGCGCTGCTTCACGCCCGCCTCGGTGCGCTTCATGATGCGCCCGAACTCGTCCCGAGACAGCGGGACCGGTTTGCCCTGAGAACCGACGAACCCCGTGACGCCCGGCGTGTTTCGCACCACGTACCAGGACTCGTCGTCGAGCTCCATCTGCACGAGGATGTAGCCGGGGAACACCTTCTTGTCGGAGGTGACCCGGCGGCCGCCCTCCTTGATCTCGGTGACGGTCTCGGTGGGGATCTCGACCTTGAAGATCTTCTCGTCCATACCCATCGACTGGATACGATGGAGAAGGTTGGTCTTCACCTTGTTCTCATAGCCCGAGTACGTGTGGATGACGTACCACTTCTTGGCCATGCGTCAGCCGCCGATCTTCTGGATCAGGAAGACGAGCCTCTGAACGATCAGGTCCGTGAGGGTGATGAAGAGCGTGAAGAAGATGAGCGTCGTCACGACGACCACGCTGGAGTTGATGACCTCGGGACGGTTCGGCCAGACGACACGCTTCATCTCAGAGCGTACGTCGCGGAGGTAGCCGACAAACCGAGCGAACACGTTGGGCTTCGCCGGCTTGCTCGGCTTGGCGGCCTTCGCGGGCTTGTCGGACTTCTGCGCGATATCTGCGGTTGTTGCCTTGGCCATCTTGTCATCCGTCCGTTCCGGCGAGTCCGCCTTGGACCGCCCTTGCAGCAAACGTCGAGGCGAAGAGTCGCCAGGACGGTAGTGATCGTTGGCAGGCCAGGAGGGGCTCGAACCCCCAACATCCGGTTTTGGAGACCGGCGCTCTACCAATTGGAGCTACTGGCCTGCGTCCAGATTCGACTCACACCTCCGCTAGCGGGTTTCCTTGTGAAGCGTGTGTGTCTTGCACCACTTGCAGTACTTCTTGTACTCGATACGCTCAGGGTTGTTCTGCTTGTTCTTCTTGGTAGTGTAGTTCCGGCGCTTGCACTCGGTGCAGGCCAGCGTGACCAGCGTTCGCATGGGTCCTCCTGTGTGCCGCCCCAGGGCCTCTTTCGGGCTTGGGCGCGGAAGGGTACTCTAGCACCCGGTTTTCGGCACTGTCAAACTCGACGCAGCCCCTCAAGGGCCGCGAAACGGGGCCCGGCGCGTGCCGGGCCCCAGACGTTTCAGCAGCTTACAAGCGGTGTTACTTGAGGATCTTGATGACTCGGCCGGAGCCGACGGTGCGTCCACCCTCGCGGATGGCGAAACGCAGGCCGTCCTCCATGGCGATCGGGTTGATGAGCTCACCCTTGATCTCCACGTTGTCGCCCGGCATGACCATCTCGGTGCCCTCGGGCAGGTGCGCCACGCCGGTCACGTCGGTGGTGCGGAAGTAGAACTGCGGACGGTATCCGTCGAAGAACGGCGTGTGACGGCCGCCTTCTTCCTTGGTCAGGATGTAGACCTGGCCCATGAACTCGGTGTGCGGGGTGACGGAGCCCGGCTTGCAGACGACCTGGCCGCGCTCGATGTCGGTGCGGGCAACGCCGCGGAGCAGCACGCCGATGTTGTCGCCGGCCTGCGCCTCGTCGAGGAGCTTGCGGAACATCTCGACGCCGGTCACGACCGTCTTGCGGGTGTCGGTGATGCCGACGATCTCGATCTCGTCGCCGACGTGGACCACGCCACGCTCGACACGACCGGTGGCGACGGTGCCGCGACCCGTGATGGTGAAGACGTCCTCGACAGCCATCAGGAACGGCTTGTCGATGGCGCGCTCGGGCAGCGGGATGTAGGTGTCGACGGCCTCGAGCAGCTCATCGATCTTGAGCATGGAAGCCTCGTCGCCCTCGAGGGCCTTGAGCGCCGAGCCCTGGATGATCGGGGTGTCGTCGCCGGGGAAGTCGTAGTCGGAGAGCAGCTCACGGACTTCCATCTCCACGAGCTCGATGAGCTCCGGATCGTCGACCATGTCGCACTTGTTCAGGAAGACGATGATGTACTCGACGCCGACCTGGTTGGCGAGCAGGATGTGCTCGCGCGTCTGGGCCATGGGGCCGTCGGTCGCGGCGATGACGAGGATCGCGCCGTCCATCTGGGCCGCGCCGGTGATCATGTTCTTGACGTAGTCGGCGTGACCCGGGCAGTCGACGTGAGCATAGTGCCGGGTTTCGGTCTGGTACTCCACGTGCGCGATGGCGATGGTGATGCCGCGCTCGCGCTCTTCGGGAGCCTTGTCGATCTGATCGAACGGCGTGAAGTCGGCAAAGCCCTTCTCGGCCTGCCGCTTGGTGATCGCCGCGGTGAGCGTGGTCTTGCCGTGGTCGACGTGGCCAATCGTACCCACGTTGACGTGCGGCTTGGTGCGCTCGAACTTCTGCTTCGCCATGAGTCTCCTCCTTCAAGGACCTCTGCGACGGTGCCGCCACGAATACGTCGTGCCGGCCGCGGTCCGTCTCTTCATACCATCAACTGCGTAGTACGTGCATGCCCATCTTGCCGATAAACGCCACCGAGACCGGCGACGTGTGGTACCTGGTAGCGGTGGCTGGACTCGAACCAGCGACTTCACGGGTATGAACCGTGCGCTCTAAACCAGCTGAGCTACACCGCCGAATCGTCGCGGCCCGGCTCATACCATCCGAGCACGACATCGATGTCGTGTGGAGCCCACAACCGGACTTGAACCGGTGACCTCTTCCTTACCAAGGAAGTGCTCTGCCGACTGAGCTATGTGGGCGTGATACCGACCGAACGCACGTGCATACTAAACCGTCTCGTGGTGGGGGCGCCAGGATTCGAACCTGGGTAGGCGTAGCCAACGGGTTTACAGCCCGTCCCCTTTAGCCACTCGGGCACACCCCCGCGAGACAAAAAAATAGACCCTCTGTACGCTTTTCAAGTTGCAGCGCCTGTGGGAATGGCAGACGGCATAGTAAGCCATCGCGCTGTAGGGTGTCAATGTGAACCACGGTGCCGGGCGTACCCATCGTCGGGGGAACTCCGCCGCAGGCGGGCGGCCCCAGCCGCGCTATCGGCCCAGGCCGCCGAAGATCGGGCCTCTGTCGGTCACGCCGCGCAACGCGTTCTGGATCTCGGCTCGCGGCACCAGTCGATACCACGCCGAGTACCCTTCAAAGGCAACAGGGCGCGACGGATAGCGCTCCGCCCGCTCGGCGAACCACGCGCGAGCCGGAGCGAGCGGGAGGACGAGCAGGTCGTCGCGATCGACCTTCAGTCCGGCGAAGAACGACTCGTCCGGCTCGGCGAAGAGCGCCCGGACCTCGTCCTCGGATTGCGAGATCGCGAGATAGTAGTAGAAGACCTCGTCGGCCTCAGACGTGTAGATCCAGCCGGGATCGCGAGTCGAGCTGTCGGCGACAGCCTGCAGCGCGATGAGACCCGCGTCCTGGCGGTAGAACGAGAGGCTGCGGTCGGCGATCTTGGCGGGGTCGGTCCCGAAGTAGGCGTCGGGTTTGACCTTGACGACTCTGCGCACGCCGTTCGAGACATAGACCAGATCGGCCCCCCGACCTGCCGCCGAGCCTTCCGGGGACGGCACGACTTGCGTGTCGGGCAGAGCCGACAGGTAGCGGCCGACGATGCGGTCGGCCACGGCGTGGAGCAGCGGAGTTCCCTTCAACACCATGAGTGCCCCCCGGTCCTTTCCCTAGCCTCCGATGCGTGCGTCCGCCACCCGGAGTCTGCGACTCAGCACTTCCAAGAGCTTGATGGCGATCGACGGATGCCGCTCGAGGACCGCCTTGAAGTCCCAGCTGGAAAGCATCACACACGAGACCTGGTCTATCGCTCGGATCGTCGCGGAGCGCGGCGCCTGGTCGAGCAGCGACATCTCGCCGAAGAAGTCCCCCGGGCCGAAGCCCCCCAGTGAGACGCCGTCTCTGAGGATCTCCACACGGCCGCTCAAGATCAGGTAGAACGCCTGCCCCGGAGTGCCCTGGGTGACGATGATCTGGCTCGGCTGGAAGAAGCCGTCCTGTGCGACGCTCGCGATGACGGCGATCTCGTCGGGCGTGCAACTCGCGAAGATGGGTACCCTGGCGATGAACTCCTCGTGCGACACGGATGCGCCTCCTCGTGACCCCCCGCCACGCGCACGCGCGGCTCCTCCAGTCTACCGCACACGAACCCCCGTGGTTACGGCACAATGAGAGTATCGGCAGTCAGGCCACGCGGACGTACCGCTTGTGGCTGATGAGGAGGAACCCTTGGTCAAGAAGGCGAGCCGCAGGAACGAGCAGCTCTTGGTCTGGCTTCGCGGATTCGCCGTGGCCGCCGTCACGTGGGCCGGGCTGACCGCCATGCACGTCAGGCCCTCGTGGCTGAGCATCGCGCTTGCAGCCGTCGCCGGCGTGCTGGCCCTGGCCACCCCTGAGCTGGGCGTGCTCGTGGCGGTCGTCGCACTCTGCCTTCCGATGATCGCGGCACAACCGGTGCTGGGCCTCGGGGCGCTCGTGCTGGGCGTCGTGGCCGTGAAGTACCTCGGCGCTGATGGAGGACGCGCCTTCCTGGTGCTCGGGATCTCGGTGCTCGGTGCGTTCTTCGGCCCCGTCTGGGCGGGCGCCGCACTCGCCGGCTACCTGCTCGGCGCCGGAGAGGGCGCCCTTGCGGCGGCCGTCGCCTGTGTGGTCATAGAGGCGCTCGGAATCGGGCTCGGCCGGCCGGCGGTCGGTGTCGTGATCACCGGCGGCCCATCGGCTGCGCTCCTCTCCTTCGACCACATGCCGGCAACGATGCTCTCCGCGGCGTGGCTCCGCGAGTCGTTCGCAGGCATCAGCTCGGCGAGCGTCAACCGGGTCGTGGCCGGGATGTCCGGAGTCACCCGGCCGCTTGCGCTGGTCGTCCAGCCCGCACTCTGGGCGGCGGGAGCGCTCGCTGCGGGCCTCGTCCGTGCCGAGGCCGAACGCCGGCGGAGCAGCGGGCTCAATCTGGTCGCAGTGGTAGCCGGCGTGTCGGTACTCGCGCTGGGTACGGTATTCGTCTTCTCCATGACGTCCATCCCGGTTCCGTGGTCGACGCTTGCCTTGGCCTTCGCGAGTTCGGCCGCGATAGCCGCCGCCTTCGTCGCTGTGTGGGAGAGGGTCTTCCCCGTTGCACTCAAGGCGCCGGCCCCGGTGGCACGACGCGTGTCCATGGCGTCCGAAGACGCCGACGTCGACGAACTCCTTCGGCTGATCGCTACCGCCGAAGACAAGCTGGCGAGCCAGCATACGAGCACCAAGGTGGTTCTGATCACCGACATGAAGTCGTTCTCGACCATGACCGAGGAGGACGGGAGCGTCGCCACAGCCAAGGCGATACAGCGCCATCGCGACCTCCTCATCCCGATCATCATGAGCCAAGGCGGGCAGGGCAAGTCCACCGGCGGCGACGGGCTCGTCGCCGCGTTCGACACGGCGGTTTCGGGTCTCTCGGCGGCAGCGCTGATGCAGCAGGCACTCGCCGAACACAACGCCGAGCACCCCGGAGAGCGAGAGATCTGGGTGAGAATGGGGCTCGCCTCGGGCGAGGTCGTGCTGGACAACGGCGGACGCCCCTTCATCGGGGCGGCGCTCAATCTCGCCGCACGTGTGATGAACCTTGCCGACGGGGGCCAGGTCTTCTCGACCGGCGAGGTGGCTGCCGACGCGAAGGATGCCGGCCTGGACAGCGCCTCCTTCGGTGAGTTCGAACTCAAGAACATCGCCAAACCCGTCGAGGTCGTCGAGATCCTCTGGGCCGAAGGCCAACTGCCGCACGACCCGCGATCGACCGCGAAGACGGAGGCATAGCGGGATCACGATCGCCTGAATAGGCCGACGGCCCGGGCTCATCAGCCCGGGCCGTCGCTTCGTTTGTGTGCTGGAGCTGGCGACAGGAGTTGAACCCGCAACCTACTGATTACAAATCAGTTGCTCTGCCATTGAGCTACGCCAGCGAGCGCGCACTAGTGTAGCGAACGACCGTCGCGGTGTCAGGAAGAACGGGGCACGGGGCATACGCGAGATGCGGCCGGCAACGCAGTCGCTAGCAGGCGCGGCAGCGTCCTATCTGCGTCTCCATCTTCCGCTTCACCCGCTGGAGCGCGTTGTCGACGGCCTTCGTGTGCCTTCCCAGCAGGTCGGCGATCTCCTGATAGGAGCGACCGTTGGTGTAGAGCGTCAGCACCTTGGCCTCGAACGGCGAGAGCGCGTCGGCGACACCTGAACGGATGAAGTCGGTCTCCCACGCGGCGACGACGATGTCGGCAGGGTCACACACGCCCTTCGCGGCCAGAATGTCGGAGAGCAGCCGCTCCCCGTCCTCTTCCATCGACGTGGACCGCGACAGCGAGACGTAGCCGTTGAGCGGCGAGTGCTTGCGTCGAGTGGCCGACTTGACCGCAGTGATGATCTGGCGCGTGACGCAGAGATCCGCGAAGGAGTGGAAGCTGGCCTGACGGCTCGGATCGTAGTCGCGAATCGCCTTGTACAGGCCGATCATGCCCTCTTGGATGATGTCATCCCTGTCGGCGCCGACCAGGTAGTAGGTGCGCGCCTTGTAGCGGATGAGCCCCCGGTACTTGCGTACCAAGTCGCCGCACGCGCGCTCATCACCCTTCTGCGCACAGAGGACGAGCTGAAGCTCACTGCCGCGTTCCACCCCTGGAAACCGGCGCTCATCCGTACCATGATGCTGCAACACAGCGGACCCCCTCCGCACTTCGCACGCCTCGACTTGCATCCTTTGCGGGATGGACGGCGCCGCCGGCGCGACGCTGGGCGTGCGGTAACACTGCGGTCACCTTATGCCTTAGGATACCTTAAGTCAACGGTGAGATGACCGGCGGTGCCGCTTTCGTGATGGAGCGCCGATCCAGGCTGCGAAACCCCCGTTCAGGGGCTCGTCTACTCTTGGCCTCGGGCCCACCGCGACAGGCGCTCTCGAGTGTCGGCGTCGACTCGGTCTTCGAGCCGCCCCTTCGTGCTTCCCGCCGGCGAGTGCTCTCTCCATTCACCGTCCTGCGCTCGAAGCTCTCCGCGCGAACTCCGGCGACGACATGCGTGAAACCGGGCCGCCGAGGACCGCCCACTGCGTCTGGGCATCCGAGGTCACGACGACGGTCTCGTCTCCCCTGTCTCGCGCGGCGCGCGCCAGAGATTCGATCACCGCGTCGGCGTCGGTGCCGTACCGCGAGAAGACCACCGTGACACCCGCGACCTGGTGGGGCAGGCCGTTGGACGTGGGGTTGCTGTGCCCGTCGAACACGACCGTCGTCCGGAACGAGCGGTCGGCGTAGGCTGCGACATCGGACACGAGCGCCGCCCGCGCTGACTCGAGATCACCCTCGGCGAGCTCGCGGTAGGGCGGCGTCTGACGGATGACGTTGTAGCCGTCGACCAACAGCACGCGCACTGCGCTCACTTGGCCCGGGCAGAGCGGCGCAGCCACTCGTAGGCAAGCGCGGTGGTCGCCTGCGCGACGTTGAGCGAACCGACCCTGCCTGCCTGCGGAAGCCGGACCAGGAAGTCGCATGATTCGCGGGTCAGGCGGGCGAGCCCCTCACCCTCCGAGCCCATCACCAGCACGATCCGACCTTCGAGCGGTGCCTCCCAGGCGGTCTGCTCGGCGTGCTCTGAGGCGCCTGCGATCCAGTAGCCGGCCTCCTTGCAACGGGCGAGCGAGCGAGCGATGTTCGTCTCCTGGGCCAGAGCGATGTGCGCGAGCGCCCCGGCGGACGCCTTGTACGCCGCCGGAGTGACCGCCGCGGCCCGGTTCTTGGCGACGAGCACCGCATCGGCGCCGACGACCTCAGCGGAACGTGCGACCGCACCGAGATTGCCCGGATCGGTGACGTGGTCGAGCGCGATGATGAGTGAATCCGGCTTCGACCGGGCGTCGGCCAGCACCGTGTCCAGGAGCGCATACCGGTAGGCCTCCGCCTCGGCGACGACGCCTTGGTGCGCGCCTCGCTCGCTCAGCTTGTCGATCTCGCGCTTACTGACGCGGGTAACCGCGACGCCGGCCTTCTCGGCGAGACGGGCTATCTCGTCGATCGTGCGGTCTGGCTGGGTGCCCTCGGCGATCAGCACCCGGCGCAAGCGGCATTCCGGCCCACAGTGCCTCTCGGACGGCGTTGCGGCCCTCGATGAACGCCATCTGCTACTCCTGCGACCGGTAGATGACGCGAGCCCCCTGGGGGGTGTCTTCGATCTGGAAGCCGAAGCCGGCAAGTCCGTCGCGAACCGCGTCGGCCCGCGCGAAGTCCTTGCTCACGCGGGCGGCGGCACGCGTGGCCAGCAGCGCGCCCACAGCACCGTCGGGGTCGGCGGCCTGATAGCCCGCCAGCTCGCACGCGAGATCGACGACCTCATGGGGGTAGCAGCAGGTCTGATCGGGCGAGATCTCGATCCCGAGCACGCTGAGAAGCGATGCGACGAGACCCTCGGCCTCGAGCAGCACGAGGCGGTCGTCTTCGCACAGGTCGGCCTGGTAGTCGGCGAGGAACGTGTTGGCGGCCTTCGCGAGCTCGAAGACCGCGGCGAGTGCGCCGGCAGTGTTGAAGTCGTCGTCCATCTCGAGCTCGAACTTCTCCCGCGTCGCCTCGATGGCGGCGCGGAGTCCTGCGAGCGCCTCGGCGGGCACGCCGAGGCCGCACACCGCGAGGTCGCGAGCCCAGCGCAGGTTGCGGAGCAGGTTCGCGAGCCGGTTGTAGGCGTGGATGGTCTCGTCGAGCCGGCTGTCGGAGAAGTCGAGCGAGCTGCGGTAGTGCGTCTGGAGCATGAGCAGCCGGATGACGGTGGCGTTGTAGCTGCCGAGCACGTCCTTGAGCAGCGTGAAGTTGCCGAGCGACTTGCTCATCTTCTCGGAGTTGATCTGCAGCATCCCGCCGTGGAGCCAGTACTTCGCGAACGGCAGGCCGGTGGCCGCCTCGGACTGGGCGATCTCGTTCTCGTGGTGCGGGAAGATCAGGTCGCTGCCGCCGCCGTGGATATCGAACGGCAGTCCCAGCTCGACCTCCGACATCGCGGAACACTCGATGTGCCAGCCGGGACGCCCCTCGCCCCAGGGGCTCGGCCAGTGAGGTTCACCGGGCTTGGCGGCCTTCCAGAGCGCGAAGTCGAGCGGGTCGCGCTTGCGGTCGTCGGTATCGACCCGGGCCACGGTGTGCATCTCGTCGATGTCACGGCCGGACAGCTTGCCGTAGCCAGGGAAGCTCCTCACCGAGAAGTACACGTCGCCGCCGACCGCGTACGCGTGGTCGCGCTCGATGAGCCGCTCGACCATCCCGATCATGCAGGGGATGGTCTCGGTGGCCTTGGGGCGCTCGGTGGGGTCCTCGACGTGGAGCGCGCGCATGGCCGAGATGAACGCCTCCGTGTACTCCTCGGCCACCTCGGCCGGGGGACGTCCCTCCTCGTTGGCGCGGTTGATGATCTTGTCATCGACGTCGGTGATGTTCTGGATGAACCGGACGTCGTAGCCCTTGTACTCGAGGTAGCGGCGGATCACGTCGAACGACAGGAACGTCCGCGCGTTGCCGATGTGGATATGGTTGTAGACCGTCGGGCCGCACACATACATCGCGACCTTGTCGGCCTCCCGTGGGACGAACTCCTCTTTGGTGCGGCTCAGCGTGTTGTAGACGCGCATTGGGGTCCTTTCACAGACGAACAGCTCCGGCGGTGACTCTCAGATCTCCCAGACCTGACCGTCGAACTCGACCGATATCGGTTGGAGGTCACTCTCCGCCGTGTTCGCGTCGCTCCCGGCCTCGGCAGCCGACTTGTTGCCCGGCGCGACACGTTGCTCGAGACGGTCCATGCGGCGCTGGAGGCAGCGGAACATCTCGACCACCGGGTCGGGCAGGTCCTCATGGTGCAGATCGATCGCGTCGACGCGGGAACCCGCTCTCATGACGACGCGACCGGGGACGCCCACCACCGTGCAGTTGGGAGGCACGTCGTCGATGACCACCGCTCCGCCGCCGACCTTGCTGCCGCGCCCGACGGTGATGTTTCCGAGCACGGAGGCTCCTACGCCGACGACCACGCAGTCCTCAAGCGTCGGGTGGCGCTTTCCGGTCTCTTTGCCCGTACCGCCGAGGGTCACGCCCTGATAGATCGTGACGTCGTCACCGACGATAGTGGTCTCGCCGATGACCACGCCCATTCCGTGGTCGATGAAGAAGCGAGCGCCGATGGTGGCACCCGGATGGATCTCGACGCCGGTGAAGAAGCGGGCGAGCTGGGAGAGCCAGCGCGCGAAACCATGGCGACGGCGCACCCAGAGCCAGTTGGTGGAGCGGTGCGCCCAGATCGCGTGGAGCCCGGGGTAGTTGAACAGCACGCTCGCCGTCGACGTAGCGGCGGGATCGCGCTCCTTGACGCACTGTATGTCCTCACGCACGCGTCGAAACATCGTCCCCGCCCGTAGTGACAACGACCTGGGTCCTGCCAGCCGACAAGCCCGCTTGCTGCTGTCAGTCTACCAGCACCACCTGCGGCTCGGGCGGCTACCCGGCGCGTTCGAGCAGGACGACCGCCTGCGCAGCGATTCCCTCTTCCCGGCCCTCGAAACCGAGGCGCTCGGTGGTGGTCGCCTTGAGCCCCACGGCGTCGACGTCCACGCCGAGCGCGCGCGCCAGATTCTCGCGCATCGCGTCGCGATGGGGAGCTATCCTCGGCCGCTCGAGAATCAGGACACAGTCGGCGTCCGCCACACGCCATCCGCGCTCACGGGCGAGTGCTCCCACCGCCGCCAGCAGCGTCATCGAATCGGCATCGCGAAACGCCGGGTCTGTGTCGGGAAACAGCCGGCCGATATCGCCCTCGCGGAGCGCGCCGAGCACCGCGTCGGCGAGCGCGTGGGCGAGCACGTCGGCGTCGGAATGGCCGAGCAGCCCGCGGTCGTGGTCGATCTCGACGCCACCGAGCACGAGCCTGCGGCCCTCGGCGAACGCGTGCACGTCGTACCCCAGCCCGATCCTCATGTGGCTCCCCCGCCTTCTCGGCGACCGAGCACGGCCTCGACCAGCGCAAGGTCTTCGGGAACGGTCACCTTGATGTTGTCACGCGGTCCTTCCACCAACACGACGCGACCACCGGCACGCTCGACGAGTGACGAGTCATCGGTGCCCACGAATCCCTCCTGTGCCGCACGAGCGTAGGCATCCCTGAGCGCCGCGAACCTGAAGACCTGGGGTGTCTGGACCGCCCAGAACTGCGTTCGGTCCGGAGTCGAGACCACCTCGTCATCCTCGACGAGTTTGAGCGTGTCCACAGCGGGATGGCCGACCACCACGCCCGCGGCCGAGGGCGCGGCCTGCAGCGCTTCGAGCGCTTCGGTGACGAGTGCCGACGTGAGCAGCGGCCGGGCACCGTCCTGGACGATCACCACGTCGACCGAGTCAGGGAGTGCCGCGAGCCCGGCGGCGACCGATGCCTGGCGCGACGCGCCCCCGGGCGCGAACAGAACGGGTGTGGCGATGCTCAGCGGTTCGACCGCGATCGCACGGTACTCGGACACGCGCTCCGGATGAGTCACGATGACGATGATGCCGATCCCGGGTGTTTCGGCGAGGGCCTTGACCGTCCACGACAGCACGGGCAGCCCGGCGACGACCGCCAGCTGCTTGCCCCCGTCGCGGCCGAGCCTCTCGCCACTGCCTCCCGCGACAACGACCGCTCCCACCGATGCGGCCGTCACGATCGTGCGTCCGTCGCCGCGCTGCCCTCGGTCGTCGCGCCCGAGTCGCCGTCGGTCGAGCCGGACGCGGAGCGCGTGACGACGCGAGCGAAGATCATCCGGCCCGCCGAGGTCTGCAGGACGGAGGTCACTTCGACGTCGCTGTCCCTGCCGACGAACGAGCGGCCGCCCTGCACGACGACCATCGTCCCGTCGTCGAGGTAGCCCACGCCCTGCTCGGCCTCCTTGCCTGCCTTGGCGATCCGCAGACGGATGTTCTCGCCGGGGAGGTAGGTCGGGCGCAGTGCCGAGGCGGCGTCGTTGAGGTTCAGGACCTCGATGCCGCGGACCCGGGCGACCTTCGCGAGGTTGTAGTCGACGGTCACGATCGAGCTCTTGGCGTCGACTGCCAGCCGCATGAGCTTGTCGTCCACCTGCGGCGTCTCAGGATAGTCGGCCTCGAAGACCTCGACTGAGGTCTCGGCGGGAAGGCTTGCCAGCAGGTCGAGGCCTCTGCGGCCTTTCGCGCGACGGTTGTCGTCTGCGGAGTCAGCGAGCGTCTGGAGTTCGGAGAGCACGAACCGGGGAACCCGCAACGTGCCCGGCATGAATCCCAGCCGATGCAGCTCGACGAACCTGCCGTCGATGACCGCGCTGGTGTCGAGCAGCACCGCCCGCTCGCCAACGGAGACGAGATCGGGCGGGGCGAGCCGCGGGAAGATGGCGGCGAAATCGCGACGACGGGACAGCGCCACCCCGGCCGAGATGTAGGCGGCGGTGATCATGAGCAGCACCGTCACGGTGACGCTGAGCCACTCGGGCTTCATGAGCCGCAGGGGGGCGGATGCCAGCAGCGCGATGCTCAGGCCGACGACGAGGCCGACGGTGCCGAGCACCAGGTCCGCAGAGGCGGTCTCGCGGTAGCGGCGTTGGGTCTTGAGCCAGACCGTGGTCAGCTCGCGCCCGACGATACCTCCGAGAACGTATCCGATCGCTCCCCCAAGAATGATCAATAGAAAGATGACGTAGTACCGGGGAAGACCGAGTTCGCTCTGCCAATCGACGATTCTGGTGACCGCAAATCCCCCAAGAAGGCCCCCGATCACGAACGTGAAACGGGATATTGCCTGGATCATGGGTACGGCAGTGGCGGCTGTGACGCCGCTACGCCCTCACCCCCCTTCTCCGTCAGGCCCCCGAAGGCGTCTCCGGGCGCACCAGCAGCGCATGCTATCACACAGAAGTATGCGCCCGAATCCTCGCGAGTCCGTTCGCGATGGCCCGGGCGCGACGCGTGCCGACGCCATCGACGTCGTCAAGATCCGTCACGCTCGCCTGCACCATCACGGGCAGGGCACCGAACCTCTGAACGATCCGGCTGACGACCGTGGCGGGCAGCATCGGGATCTGCGCGAGCACCCGGTAGCCACGCGAACGCAGGTGCTGCTCGGCGCGGTCCGAGGCGGTGAGGCCCAGTTCGTGAGCCACGGCATCGGGCTCCAGGATCCGCTCGAGCGGCAGCTCGCACAGGCGCAGCTGGACGGCCGAGGAGTTCCGGAGCGAGGAGTCCGCGGCATAGTCGCGCACCAGCAGGAGGTACTGCTCGTCGAGACCGGCCGTGAGCTCGTCGGACTGCATCCGGACGAGCCGGCCATCGGTGCCCAGCTGGCCGATGTAGCGAACGACCTCGTCTGAGACTCGTCGCACCATCTCGAAGCGCGCGACCGTCTCGGCGACGTCGCCGAGCGTCACCAGGTCGTCGAACTCCAGGTGGGTCAGCCGGTCGAGCAGCTCGCCGAGGCGCGTCCGGTAGTTCTGGAGCGTCTGCAGCGCCTGGCTTGCCTTGGCCAGCAGCACCTCGGTGTCTTCGAGCGTGAGCCGGCGGCCTCGCAGGTACAGGTTGACGACCTCTCGGCGCTGCGAGACCGAGATCACCAGCGCCTCCGTCTGCCTGCTGACGCGCTCGGCGGTCCGATGCCGCATGCCGGTCTCCACCGTGGGGAGTGTCGAGTCGGGAACGAGGTGCGCGTTGGCGCGAATGATCCTCTCGGCGGTGTCGTCGAGCGTGATGGCGCCGTCCATCTTGGCGAGCTCGAACAGGCGCTGCGGCGTGAACGGGGTGTCGATGAGGAAGCCGCCGTTGCAGAGCTCTCCGACGCCAGCGGTATCGCCGATGACCACCAGCGCGCCGGTGCGGGCCGCCAAGATCATGTCGAGCCCCTCGCGCAGGCGAGTACCCGGAGCCACTTTGCGCAGTTCCTCGCGCATGAGTTCTCGTGCTCGCTGATCGATCACGTCATCTCCCGCCGTCATTCATCGGCCATCGTCTTGATTCTCTCATTCATCGGCCGCCGAAGTAACAGCCCCGTCACGGCCGATCCGTCCACCGCGCACATCGACGTCCGTGCACGGACATCACAGCAGCATGCGCAGGGCCTCCGCCGCTGTGGACACCCGCTCGAGCTTGGCTGAGTCAGAGGCGTCAAGCGAACTCGGCGCGGCGCCGAACACCCGGCCCATCCCGAGGCTGACCGATTCGCGGATCCGGGCGCCGGCCTGCGACACCGGGCGGACCTGCCCGGTGAGCCCGAGCTCGCCGAACGCCGCCACGTCGAGCGGCAAGCGGCACGTCCTTGAGCGCCGACGCTAGCGCCAGCGCCAGCGGGAGGTCGACCGCCGGCTCGGCGATGCGGATCCCTCCGACCACCGACACGTAGACGTCCTGACCGGCGAAGGAGAGCCCCGCTCGGCGCTCCAGTACCGCGATCACCTGCAGCAGCCTGGCCGAATCGACACCGGTCGCCAGGCGCCGTGGCGCCGGCAGGTAGCTCGGCGTCACGAGGGCCTGTATCTCGACCAGCAGCGGTCGAGTCCCCTCCATCGCAGCCATGACCACCGAGCCGGGTACGGCGGCGGCACGCTCGGCGAGCAGCGCCGTCGAGGGCGAGCCCACGCCGACGAGCCCGCGTTCGGCCATCTCGAAGATGCCGATCTCACTTGCCGAGCCGAACCGGTTCTTCACGGCGCGGACGATACGGAACGCATGGTCGCGGTCGCCCTCGAAGTACAGCACCGAGTCGACCATGTGCTCGAGTACGCGGGGACCGGCGATCGCGCCGTCCTTGGTGACGTGCCCGACCAGGAGCGTGGTCACGCCGAGGTCCTTGGCGACGCGCATCAGCCGTGCCGTGCACGCGCGCACCTGGCCCACACTACCCGGAGCACCGGAGAGCTCCGGGTCGAAGGCGGTCTGGATCGAGTCCACGACGAGCACTCCGGGCATCCGCTCGCGTACCGCGGCCTCGACCGCCGTGACATCGAGCTCGGGGAGCAGGGCCACGCGCTCGGACACGGCCCCGAGCCGCCGGGCCCGCAGTCCGACCTGCTGTGGCGACTCTTCGCCGCACACGTAGAGCACGTCCGTGCCACCTGCGCCGATCGCGTCGGCAGCCTGTAGCAGCAGCGTCGACTTGCCGATTCCCGGCTCGCCCCCGAGCAGGACCAGCGACCCGCCGACAAGCCCTCCGCCGAGCACCCGATCCAGCTCCGCGATCCCGGTGGAGAGCCGAACGGCTTCTGCCGCGCCTGCGGCCTCGACGCCCAACGGCACCGCACTGGCGCGAGCAGCCCGGCGCTCATCGCGCACGGGCTGCTCGTTCTCTTCTACGAATGTGCCGAACTCGCCGCAGTCACTGCAGCGACCTACCCAGCGAGAGGCCTGCGCCCCGCAGTTCTGGCATCGCCAGACGGTGCGTGCCCTCGCCGCCGTCACCTACTCTCCCGCGGCCCCGCCGGAGGCTTTGCCCCCACGAGAAGAGCCGCCCCGCTTGGGCATCGACGGTTTGGAGGCCGCTCCGTCCGCAGGTACCGAAAGCTGCGATGGCACCGCCACCGGACCCTCGCCCTTGCGGAAGGCGGGCTTGCCGTCCTCAAGAACGACCTCGATCACGTCGCCCGGAAGCCAGTTGCCCGCCAGGATCTGCTCGGAGAGCGGGTCCTCGAGCTGGCGCTGGATCGCGCGCCTGAGCGGCCGGGCGCCGAGCGTGGAGTCGAAGCCCTCGGCGGCGAGCATCTTGCGCGCCTCGCCGGAGAGCGTGATCCCGAAGCCCTGGAGCATCAGCTGGCCACGCAGGCGGTCGACCATGACGTCGACGATCTGCTCGATCTCGTCGCTCGTGAGGCCGTGGAAGACGATGACCTCGTCGACGCGGTTGAGGAACTCGGGCTTGAATGCCTTCTTGAGCTCGCCGGTCACACGCTCCTTGACCACCTCGTGACCCAGGCCGCCCGCATCTGCCGACTTCACGAAGCCCAAGCCGGACGTCTTGACGATGTCACGCGCGCCGATGTTGCTCGTCATGATGATGATGGCGTTCTTGAAGTTGACCTTGCGGCCCTGGGCATCGGTGAGACGGCCCTCCTCCAGGATCTGCAGGAGGATGTTGAAGACGTCGGGATGCGCCTTCTCGATCTCGTCGAAGAGGATGACCGAGTAGGGCTTGCGGCGAACCTGCTCGGTGAGCTGCCCGCCGTCGTCAAAGCCGACGTAGCCGGGGGGCGAACCGATCAGGCGGCTGACCGTGTGCTTCTCCATGTACTCCGACATGTCGAGTGAGATCAGTGCGTCCTCGCTGCCGAACAGGAAGTCCGCGAGCGCCTTGGAGAGCTCGGTCTTTCCCACGCCGGACGGACCCAGGAAGATGAAGGAGCCGCTCGGGCGCTTGGGATCCTTCAGTCCGGCCCGCGCGCGACGGATCGCCTTGCTGACCGCGGTGACCGCCTCGTCCTGGCCGACGATGCGCTCGTGCAGCACCGCCTCCATGCGGAGGAGCTTCGCGGTCTCTTCTTCGGTGAGCGCCGTGACGGGGACGCCGGTCCACATCGAAACGACGTCGGCGATCTCCCGCTCGGTGACTTCGACGACGCGGCGATTGTCGGGCTTGAGCCACTCCTCTTCCATCGCGCGCTTCTCGGCGAGGATCTGCTTCTCCTTGTCGCGGAGCGAGGCGGCCTTCTCGAACTCCTGCGCCTCGATCGCGGCCTCCTTCTCGGCCCGGACCTGACGCAGACGGTCGTCGACCTCCTTGACGCCCGGAGGTGCCGTCATCATCTTGATGCGCATCTTGGCGCCTGCCTCGTCGATCAGGTCGATCGCCTTGTCGGGCAGGAATCGGTCGGAGATGTAGCGGTCGGCGAGGTTGGCGGCGGCGTCGATGGCGTCGTCGGTGATGCTGACGCGGTGGTGCGCCTCGTAGCGGTCGCGCAGGCCCTTGAGGATCTCGATGGTCTCGGCGACCGAAGGCTCACCGACCAGGATCGGCTGGAAGCGCCGCTCGAGGGCGGGATCCTTCTCGACGTACTTGCGGTACTCGTCGAGGGTCGTGGCGCCGATCGTCTGGAGCTCGCCGCGGGCGAGCGCCGGCTTGATGATCGAGGCCGCGTCGATGGCGCCTTCGGCAGCGCCCGCGCCGACCAGGGTGTGCATCTCGTCGACGAAGAGAATCACGTCGCCGCGCTCGCGGATCTCCTTCATGACCTTCTTGAGGCGGTCCTCGAACTCGCCGCGGTACTTGCTGCCCGCGACCAGCGCCGCGAGGTCGAGCGTGTAGAGGTGCTTGTCCTTGATGGTCTCGGGGACCTCGTCGGCAGCGATGCGCTGGGCGAGACCCTCGGCCACAGCGGTCTTGCCCACGCCGGGTTCGCCGATGAGCACCGGGTTGTTCTTGGTGCGGCGGGACAGGATCTGCATCACGCGCTCGATCTCGTTGGCGCGTCCGATGACCGGGTCGAGCTTGCCGTCACGGGCCTGCCTCGTGAGATCGCGCCCGAACTCGTCGAGGAGCTGGTTGCCGCCTCCCGCGCCGCCGCGACGCTCGTCGCCGGCCTCGTTCGGCTTGCCGTAGTGGCCTGACAGCAGCTGGATGACCGCCGAGCGGACCTTCTCCAGATCGGCGCCGAGGTTCAGGAGCACCTGCGCGGCGACACCTTCGCCCTCGCGGATCAGCCCGAGCAGGATGTGCTCGGTGCCGATGTAGTTGTGGCCCAGCTGCAGTGCCTCGCGCAGGGAGAGCTCGAGCACCTTCTTGGCGCGTGGCGTGAACGGGATATGCCCGCTGGGGACGAACGACCCCTTGCCGATGAGGTCCTCGACCTGTGCATGAACGTCCTCGAGCGAGATGTTGAGTGACTCGAGCGCCTTGGCGGCGATGCCGTCCTGCTCCCGGATCAGGCCGAGCAACAGGTGCTCGGTGCCTATGTAGTTCTGGTTGAGCATGCGCGCTTCTTCTTGGGCGTAGACGACCACCCTGCGCGCCTTTTCTGTGAATCGCTCGAACATGTGAGCGTGCCTCCTATCGCAACGGCTCCGCAAAGAGAACCGGATGGCTCATCAAGCTTGTACAGGGAGTATACCCGCCGCCACTGACGCGCGGCAGGTAGTGCCTAGTGAGCAAGAGAAGTGCCACAGATGTGAGCGCAGAGCACTCAGATTCTGACGCGCGACGTGCGCTATCCCTCAGCGCGCATGTGCGGGAAGAGCAGCACGTCCCGGATGGAGGCTGAATCGGTGAGCAGCATCACGAGCCGGTCGATGCCGATCCCCATGCCGCCGGCCGGCGGCATGCCGTACTCCATAGCGCGGAGATAGTCCTCGTCGTACCCCATCGCCTCGTCGTCGCCGGACGCCTTGGCGTCCATCTGCGCGGCGAACCGTTCGCGCTGATCGACGGGGTCGACGAGTTCCGAGAAGGCGTTGGCGTACTCGCGGCCGAGGATGATGAGCTCGAAGCGCTCGGTGAGCTCCGGCTCGCCCGGCTTCTTGCGCGCGAGCGGCGAGGTCTCGAGCGGGTACTCGGTCACGAACGTGGGCTGTTCGAGGGTACGCTCGACCAGCCTCTCGAACAGCTCCGTGATGAGCTTGCCCTTGCCCCAGGTCTCGTCGACCGGGATCTCATGGGTGGCGCACAACGCCCGCAACTCTTCGACGGTGCGCGCGAACGAGACGTCCTCACCTGCGGCCGAACTCGTGAGCTCGATCATCGTGGCACGTCTCCAGGGGGCCCCGAGATCGACCGTGACCCCTTGGTACGTCACGACGGTGGTGCCGAGGACCTCCTCGGCGGCGGTGCGTACCATGCCCTCGGTGAGGTCCATCATGCCGTCGATGTTGGTGAAGGCCTGGTAGGCCTCCATCATGGTGAACTCGGGGTTGTGGCGGATCGAGATGCCCTCGTTGCGAAAGGACCGGTTGATCTCGTAGACGCGCTCGAAACCGCCCACCAGCAGCCGCTTGAGATAGAGCTCCGGCGCGATGCGCAGGTAGAGCGGCATGTCGAGCGCGTTGTGGTGGGTCACGAACGGCTTGGCCGTGGCACCGCCCGGGATCGGGTGCAGCATCGGCGTCTCGACCTCGAGAAAGCCCTGCGCATCCATGTAGCGGCGCAGCGCCGAGATGATCCGGAAGCGCGTCTCGAAGACGGTGCGGACCTCGGGATTGGCGATCAGGTCGACGTAGCGCTGGCGATAGCGGGTCTCGGTGTCGGAGAGCCCGTGGTACTTCTCGGGCAGCGGCCGCAGCGACTTGGAGAGCAGCGTGACCTCGGTCGGAGCGATCGAGAGCTCGCCTCGGCGGGTGCGAAGCACCGTGCCGGTCGCTCCCACCCAGTCGCCGAGGTCGAGTTCCTTGACCGCCGAGAAGGGACCCTCGCCCGAGAACGTTGACGCGGGTGAAGAGCTGCACGTCGCCGGTGGAGTCGCGGAGCACGATGAAGACGATCTTGCCCTGGTCCCGGGAGGCGACAACACGGCCGGCGAGCGAGACGACGTCCTCGGTGTCGGTGCCGGGCTCGAGGTCGGCGTAGCGCTCGATGAGCTCTGCCGCGTGCGCGGTGACGTCGAAGCGGTCGCGATACGGCTCGACGCCGGCCGCGCGAAGGGCGTCGAGCTTCGCGCGCCTGACGGCGAAGGGGTCGTCCTCGAAGGCGGACTGCGCTCCGGTGGCCGCGTCGTCAGTCATCACGATCAGCGACTGATCGCGAGAATCTTGTACTCGACTACTTTTCCGGAGGGAGTCGTGACCTTGACGGTCTCGCCCTTCTTGCGACCCATGATCGCGTGACCGACCGGCGACTCGTTGGAGATCTTGTCGTCAGAGGGGTCGGCCTCGGCCGAACCGACGACCTGGTACACCGTCACGCCGTGGCTCGACTCCAGCTTGACCTTGTTCCCCAGGGTCACTTTGTCGCTCTTGGTCGGCGCATCGACGACGGTGGCGCGGGCGAGGATCTGCGTGACCTCGATGATCCGGCTCTCGACCCAGGCCTGCTCGTTCTTGGCGTCGTCGTACTCGGAGTTCTCGGAGATGTCACCGAACTCCTTGGCCTCCTTGATGCGCTCCCCCACCTCGCGGCGGCGGACCGTCTCGAGATGCCGGAGTTCTTCTTCCAGCTTGACCTGGCCGGCTGGGGTGAGTGCGATATCTGAGTTCATGCGATAACTCCCGTTTCGATCGATCGAGAAACCAAGGCGGTGAGTCGCGTTATGGTGAGGGCTGCCCCGGATGACTCGTCGGGCAGCCCGCCAGAATGTCCACGAGAGTATATACGAACGCGCGGCGCTGGCAAGGTGGGAGAATCATCGTCCCGAATGCCGTCGCCGCGCGTCAGGGGACTCGTCACGCCGAGGAGCTAGGCGTCCTCGTCCGCAGACTTGTCAGCGGAAGCAGCCGGCTTCTTGGCGTCCGCAGAAGCGGGCTCAGCCTTCTTGGCGGTCGTGGCCTCGACAGCGGATGCGTCTTCGCCCTCGTCGAGCTTGCCCTCGATGCCGTCCTTGAGGGATCGGAAGGTCTTGCCCAGTGACTTCCCGAGCGCAGGAAGGCGCTTGGGCCCGAAGAGGAGCAGCACGACGGCGAGAACGATGAGCAGTTCAACGATGCCGACGCCCTGAAGACCGGGAATCGCAAGTGCAAAGACCGGGGTCGAGATCATTCGTGTGCCTCCGTGTTACTCCGGGAACGGCCGACACCGGTCGGCCGATTGAACGCTAGCGAGTAGCGTACCACCGACTCTTATGCGCTCGCTACGCCTTCTGCACGAGACAGGTAATAGAGCGTGTGGAGCAGCTCGCGCACGGGATCGGTGTTGTGAAGCGTCACGTTCCCGGGCACGGTCAGGTAGGCGGTGGAATAGTTCACGATCACACGCACGCCCGAGGCACAGAGCAGATCGGCCACGTGCTGCGCGCCCTCGGCCGGCACGGCGATGACCCCGAACCGTATCGACTGCTCACTGACGACGCGTTCGAGCTCACCGATGGCGCGCACGATCAAATCGCCCACTTTGGATCCCACCTTGCGCGGGTCGACGTCGAACAGCGCAGACACAACGAAACCGCGCGCCCGAAGCCCGTCGTATTGAGCGATGGCCGTACCGAGGTTCCCGGCGCCGACGATCGCGAGACGCTGCACGTGGTCTGAGCCGAGAATGCGCTGGATCTGATCGGCAAGCATCTGGATGTCGTAGCCCACGCCTCGCTTGCCGAACTGCCCGAAGTACGCCAGGTCGCGCCTGATCTGGGCGGCGTTGACCTCGGCCATCTCGGAAAGCCGCGCCGAGGAGACCGTCTGAAGACCGTCTTCGCGCAGGTGAAGCAGCACGTTGAGGTAGGAAGGCAGGCGCTCGATGACGCCGTGAGGAATGCGCGTATCAGGCACAGCGAGGGACATGGAGAAGACCCCGAATCGTTGCCGGACGACCCCTCATATCGTAACAAGTGTTACAAGCTCGCACAAGAACTTAGTGTCCGGTGGGCGATGATTCGTGCGCCTGCAAGAGCGACATCACGTCGGCCCGGGTGACGATGCCGGCGAGCCTGCCTTCGGCCACCACGAGGATCGCCCCCGTCTCGTGTCCGGCGAGCCGGGGCAGAACCTCCTGGACCGGCGTTTCGGCCAGGACGCTCAACCGCGACAGGTCCCGGTCGGTGACCTCGATGACCTGCACGTAGGGCCAGTCAGCACGGGCTATCGACTTGGCGTCGGGTAGCGAGACGACGCCCACTATCTGCCCCTGGTGGAACACAGGGTATCGGCTGTGATCTGCGCCGAGGAAGTGCTCGTTGGCAAGCTCCTCGAGGGAGATGTCGCCCGACACGTAGTCGGGATGGGGGGTCATGATCTGACCGACCGTCACCCCATCCAGGCGGGAACGCACCTGCTGCTGACGGTAGGAGGCACCTGCGAGCCATGCGAGGAACCAGCCGATCAGACCGAACCAGATGAAGTCGGTTCGTCCCTGGAGTGTGGTCACCACACCCAGCCCGACCATCGACCAGCCGATGAACTGTCCACTGCGGGCAGCCCACTTGGTCGCCTTGAGGATGTCACCGGTCACCGCCCAGAGAATCGAGCGCAGGACCCTGCCGCCGTCGAGGGGAAAGCCGGGAAGCAGGTTGAAGACCGCAACGAACAGGTTGATGGTCGCCAGGTATCCGAGGGGGGCGGTGACCCACCAGGCCGCCCCGGTCCTCATCGCGAGCACGAATCCCAGGTAGAACAGACCCGCCAGCAGCAGGCTCATCCCGGGCCCGGCAGCGGCCATGAGGAACTCGCGCCCCGGAGACCGCGGCTCGTCCTGTATCTCGGCGACGCCGCCGAAGATGAAGAGCGTGATCTTCTCGACGCGCCCTCCCTCGGCGAGGGTGACCAGCGAGTGGCTGAGCTCGTGCGCGAGGATCGACGCGAAGAAGAGCAGCGCCGTGAAGGCGCCGAGCACCCAGTAGAGCCATGTCGGGGCACCCGAGGCTCCGTCGATGTTCGGGTAGTAGCCGGTGCTCAAGGTGAACGCGACCAGTGCAAAGATCGCGAGCCAGCTCAAGTTGACCTCGAATGGGATGCCGAAGATCTTGCCGAGCTTCAGCGAAGGTACGTCGAACACGTTGCTCCTCATCCGTACGCTGCCCGGCCCGCGAGCGCGGGACCGGGCTCGTGCGGGCCGGGTTAGAAGGCTGCTCCTTCAAGGGCGTGAGCGCAGGCGCAGTCGCGCGTGGTGGGCAGTGCGGGAATCATGCCGTAGATGAGCTCTTTCACCCGGCTGTTGTTCTCGTTGAAGACACGAATGACCTCTTCGTTGGAGACCGGCTCAGCGCCCTCGGCGCCGGCATCGTGGTCAGTGATGAGCGAGATGTTCACGTAGCAGATCTCAAGTTCTCGGGCGAGATAGGCCTCGGGATACTGGGTCATGTTGATGACCTCCCACCCTTGCGAAGCGAACCACTTGGACTCGGAGCGCGTCGAGAACCGCGGCCCTTGGATCACGACGACGGTGCCGGTCGGATGGGCCGTGATGCCGAGCTTCCCCGCTTGGTCGATGGCCGCCTGCCGCATGTTGGGGCAGTACGGGTCCGCGGACGAGACATGGGTGGTGATGGGTCCGTCGTAGAAGGTGTCCTTGCGGCCCCACGTGCGGTCGACGAACTGGTCGCAGATGACGAAGTGCCCCGGTTCGATCTCGGCCTGCAGCGAACCGCACGCATTCGGGCCGATGATCTGAGTGACGCCGAGCTCCTTCATGGCCCACAGGTTCGCCCGGTAGTTGATCATGTGCGGAGGCAGCGAGTGGTCCTTGCCGTGGCGCGGCAGGAACGCAACCGTACGCCCACCGATCTCGCCCACCATCACCGCCGATGACGGCGCTCCGAACGGCGTGTTGACCTTGTGCTCGCGTGGGTCGCTGAGTAGTTCGTAGAAGCCGCTGCCGCCGAAGACGCCGATCTCGGCCTGAGGATACTCGGACATGGTTCGCTCCTTGTGACGGATGAGTATGTGTCAGCGCCTCGGATGGGCGCTCATGCGATTCTAGAGGATTCCCCTTCGGCAGATGACGAAACGCCGGCCCCGTCCCCTACGCGGTCTGCCGCGAGTACTGGGAGTCCTCTTCGGCCGGGTGGGGCCGGTCGTCCTCGGCCGGTCGCGGTGCGTAGAGCGGCCGCCGGAACAGATTGCCCGCGTCGGTCCATCCCTCGTCGGCGCGCACCGCGCCACCGAGCAGCGCCGAGAAACCCGCCGCCTTGGCGTCGAGGTTGTCGGCGTGATGCAGCAGGAGCGCCTCGAACGTCGACGGTCGTTTGGGGGATCCCCACTCCAGCTCGCCGTGGTGCGACACGACGGCGTGCTCGAGGCGGGCCAGGCGGTCTCCACCCATCTTGATGCGCGCGCGCGAAACGGCGTCGTGCAGCCGGTTCATTCCCAGGACCACGTGCCCCAGGAGCCGGCCCGAGTCCGTGTAGCCGATGGCGACGTCGAATGAGAGCTCGTCGACCTTGCCGATATCGTGCAGCAACGCCGCGGCGAGCAGCAGGTCTCGCTCGACGTGCGGATACTGTTCTCCGAGCGAGTGGCAGAGCGAGGCCACCGAGATGGTGTGTTCCAGCAGCCCGCCCAGGTAGGCGTGATGGAAGGACTGAGCCCCCGGGCATCGCACGAACCGCTCGAAGAACTCACGGTTGCCGAAGACGGCGGTCAGTACCCGCCGGAGCTCGGGATCGCTCACCGAGCGTACCAGCGCCTTGAACTCCGCGACCATCTCTTCGGTCGAGCGGGCACCGGCTGCGAGCAGGTCCTCGGGATCCCAGGACGAGGCCGCACCCAACGAGTCGACCGAGACCCGCTTGGCACCGCGAAAGCTCGTGACGGTACCACGCACCCGCACGACGGAGCCCACCGGTACGGCCGATGCCTCCGGCGACGGACGGAAGTAGACTGCCGGAATCCGGCCGGTGCGGTCGGCGATCTCAAGGGACAGGTAGGCCTCGGCAGCTCTGGTCGCACGTATCTCCTTGGCGCGCAGCGCGAAGACCGCGTCGACCTTGGCCCCTTCGGCGAGCTCCTTCACGTAGCAGGCTTTCATGTGTTCCGACCCTTCGGTACGACTCCGTCTTCCGACAGAGCGTAGCGCCCGGGACTGACACGCCCGCTAGGGCAGCCCCCGTACTCTGACATGGGCTCCGGGGGTGATTCCGTAGCGGTCTGCCGCGCTACCGGTGTTGACGGCGAGGGTGAGCCATCCTGACGCATCCACCAGGGCGACGGGCTCACCCTCGCCCACGTCGGCGAAGGTGGCCCCGAAGGGAACCGTGAGTGTGTTGTGCCCGATCCCGATCTCGAGCCGGGGGACCCTCAGTCCGAGCGACTCCAGATCCTCGGCGGGGATGTTGAAGCGCAGCGAGCCGAACCGGTCGGCCTCGAGCGCTTCGCCGTTCACGTACCCGCCCTCGAGCGAGTAGGAGCCGAAGGGCGCTGCGACGAGTGACGCGTAGTCGACCTCTTCGCCGAGGGCGCGTGGCTCTACGCCACAGGCAAGCGCGGCGGCTGCCGGCGCGAGCACGTCGCGCGCGTGGAACGTAGGCAGCGGGGCGTCGCGGTCGATCTTCTCGGCATCGAGGGCGATCACCAGCCTGCTGCCTCCCGCGCGTTCGGCGGCGGGAAGGAGCACCCCGTTGTCGGGTCCCACGAGCCGCGTCCCGTTCCGAGTGACGATGCACAGGTCACGTCGGCCTCCGCCGACTCCGGGGTCCACCACGATCAGGTGGATCGCCTCGGGGATCTGGTACACGCCGCCCGCCGCGGTCGCGGCACCCTTGCGGATGTCGAACGGCGGAATCTGGTGGCCGAGGTCGACGATGCGCGCCAGCGGGCACGCACGGTAGATGACCGCGTGGCACACGCCGACCCACGTGTCCTCAAGGCCGAAGTCGGAGATGAAGCCGATGATGGAAACCACGTGAGCGCTCCTCGGTGTAGTCGGCCCATACCGACCCTTCGTACTCTACTATGGTAGTACCCGACTATCGGAGGTTTCCTTGTTCGACCGCAGTCAGCGCCTGCGCGCAGCGATGCTCGTGCTCGTGCTCGGACTCGCCGTCATCCTGGCGGGGTGTTCGGCGAAAGAAGCGCCCTTCGTCGATAGCGGTGCGACCTACGACAAGACCTCGGTGATGAAGCTCGCCGAGGGAGTCGATACTGCGAAACTCGCGGCTACTCCGAGCAGTGAGGCCACCTACCTCAGGCACAAGGCCCTGACCGCGCTCCGCACTCAGGGCGAGCGCGCCGTCCCCGTCGCCGACATGCTCACGAAGACGTTTCCGGCCGAGACAAGGGGCGTTCCGGTCTACTTCGAGCGCGCGACGTTCAACGACAAGCCGGCCGTGATCATGATCGAAGCCGCGGGCCCCGCAGACGGCAAGCTGATGGCGAAGCGCGTGTGGGTACTCGACGAAGCGGGGAACGTGCTCTTCGTCGGCGGAAGGTAGGACCGCGCCGCGTCACGGCCAGCGCTATCCGCAAAGCCTGAGGCGGTACTCCTCAAGCACGTCATCGGGGACCGAATCGCTCCACCCCCTGTGCAGCTGGTCCCAGATCGCCTCGCCGTCACGTCCTGAAGCGCGAAGGTCCTCGACCACTGCCGCCACCACGAACCGCGCCGCCCCGCGGGCCGGCTGTCCCCTGCGGACGGCATGCCGCCTGACGACCGCCGAGAAGTAGGCCTTCGCCCGCCGCTGCTCGGCAGCGGCCAACAGGTGTGTTTCCGTTCTCTTCAGCAGGCGAGCCGTCGCACGCCGCGCCTCCTCTGCCACAGCCGGAGAGATGTCGCGAGCCAGCGCCTGCGAGACCAGACGGTCGAGCGTTCCACCGAGCGTCGCTTCACAACGGTCTTCCACCGGTGACCTCCTTCGAACGTGTGTTCGAAGGCATGGTATCGAGGGGGTCTGACACGCACCGGTGCGCCGCCTAGGACAGGCGCGATGCCACCGATTCGAGCCACAGTCTGAGCAGACCGGAGAGCCATATCTCGAGAAACGACATCGCGACCGCGAGCAGAATCGCCGGCCACGCGTCGAGAATCCGATCCGCCTTGCGCTCGAAGGGTGGCGCAAGGCACACCATGACGAGGTTGACCGAGGTCAGCGTAGCGATGATGGTCGCCGCGACGATGAGGGGATAGCCCACGCCGAGCAGAGGCGCGACGAAACGGATCGCGACGAAAGCCACCGGCACCGTCGCCAGCCAGGCGAGCAGGCGCCACGTCGGGTCCAGCACGCGTTCGCGGCTGCCCGTGCGCCAGAACTCGTCGTTGAGCATCGGGGTGAGCACCGCACCGATCGCGTAGCCCGCCAGCAAGCCCGTGATGAGCCTCAAGTCGTTGGTGGTCGTCCGAAGACCCGCGTAGGAGCTCACACCATCGACGCCCATCGCTCCGATCATCAGGGCGATGGCCACCCAGCCGGCCGGCGCCGGGAACTCGCGGGGGCGGTCCCCCCGGTGCACGAGTGCTATGACGAATCAGCGACAGCATGAATCCGAGGTAGATGCCGGTATCGCGAGCGCAGACCGGGACCTGCGTCCCGCCTCCGAAGAAGGAGCGCTCGGGAAGCTGGTGGCAGAGTCCGAAGCCGAGCCACTGCAGGAAGGACTGAATCACAACGCTACCTCGATAGCCGAACGGCAGGCCGCTGTTGCGGCCTGCCGTCAGTGTCCGGATGGTCGGGATGGCGGGATTCGAACCCACGACCTCTCGGTCCCGAACCGAGCGCTCTACCAAGCTGAGCCACATCCCGGCGAGGCGCTATGCTAGCACGCCCGGTTACGCAGCGCAAAAAGCGTCGTTCTCGCAGGCAGTGAGCCACGAGTCGGCAGTCGCCCGACCCAAGAAAGAGGAAGGGCCCGACCTCCTCGGCCGGGCCCCGACTCTCTCGTGCTGAGAAACGGAAGCTACTTGAGCAGGCCCCGCTTCGCCAGGTTCACGTGGCAGTTCGAGCACTGCTGCTCGGTGTGGCATGTGTAGCAGGGTTCGGCGCCGCTCTTCTTGACGACCACAGGGTGGTACCGCATCCACGGCTGGGTCGGGACCGAGCCCTGGTGGTGACAGGCGTTACAGTAGGCAGGCTCGTGACAGCGCAGACACGTCGGTCGATTGACCTGGCCCGAGGTGATCGCCTGAGCGTGAGAGCCCGCATTCTCCTTTGACGGCGGTGCCTGGGGATCCTTCATCCCGAAACCGGCCGGGTGCGGCATCGCGACCTTGTGGCAACCCTTGCAGAACGCGGAGTTGGGCAGATCCCCGGGGTTGCCGGGGTGGCAGTAGCTGCACACGGTGGCGTCCTTCTTGTAGAGCGCTGCGTGGCTGCCGACGGGCGCACCCGGGACCTTGATGAAGTCCTTGGTCTTGTGGGAGGCGGGGACGACCTTTCGTGCCGTGTGGCACGCCGCGCACGCCGCCTGCTTGTGGCACTTGTCGATACAGCCACCGGCACCGTTCTTGGAGACGGAAGAACCGTGGACCTTGATCCAGGGCACGGTCGTCGACGAACCGACATGGTGGCAGTTGCTGCACAGCTGAGGCCAGGTGTGGCAGTTCAGGCAGACCCGGGGGTTCTGACGGCCGGTCTTCGAGTGGAACTGCTTGAACTCCTTGGAGTGCGGCATCTCGAGCTTGTGGCACGCCTTGCAGAACGGTGCGTTCAAGCCGCCGGTACCGTGGCAGACCTCACACTGTTCGGTCGACTGGTTGGCCGCCACCGAGTGGAGCGCGGTGGCCGATGCCGGCTCGGAACCGTACTTGGTCATCGTGGGGGCCTGCGAATGTGTCCAGTACGGCTGCTTGTGCGACGCCGGGAACACCTTGTTCTGGGTGTGGCAGTCGGCACAGAACTTGACCGCGTGGCACTTGTCGAGACACGACTTGAGGCCTGACTTGGCAACCGCCTTGGGATGCTGCTGGGCCCACGGCTTGGCGGGATCGTACGTGAAGTCGACCTGCGTGCCGTGGTGGCACTCGTTACAGAAGTTCGGATTCTTCTTGGTGTGGCACATGACGCACTTCTCGGGAATGAGCTTTGAGGCGACCGGATGGCCCTTCGGATCCTTGCTATCCTTCGGCTCCTTGAACTCAGCCGAGTGGGGCATCGGCGTGCCGTGGCACGCCAGGCAGAAGGCGTCCTTGTGGCAGGTGCCGCACTCGTTGATGGCTCCGACCGGCGGGAGCAGCTGACCGAGCGTCTCGCCGTGGCCGCCCTCCTTGCCCTCGGGGCCGTTCTGGCGCTCCGCAGCAGCGAACTCCGCCTTGCGCTCGCCGGTGACAACCTGCTGACCGGTCTCCAGGAGCGTCTTCTTGACCTCCTTGTCGACCTCCAGCGCGATCTCCCCGTGCACGGCGACGAACGCGCCGGTCGCCTCATGGCTCGGCGGGCGCAGCTCGAAGTCAGGCGTGTGGCACGCTTCGCATGCGCCGGGAGCCGGAGCCTTCGGCTCCTGCCCGTGACAGCGGAAGCATGCCGTCATCGTCATGAAGTCCGCGTGCTTGGTGCTCGGTTCGCCGCTCTTGGGGTTCTTGAGGGTGAGGGGGAAGTCCTCGACGTGCGCTGTTCGGTTGTGGCACAGAGGACAGGTGATCGCCTTGTCCTGATGGGTCTTGTGGTCGATCTTGATCCCGGGGGACGGCGTGAACGTGCGTGTCGAGGGGCTGTGGCACTGCGTGCACTTGTCCTCGGTCATCGTGAGAGCCACTTCGCTCTCGGCGTTCAGCGGCAGGGTATAGCTGCCGGTGACCGTCTGGGCCAGCTCGCCGAGCGCCTCGGCCTTGTGGATGAGGAAGACCACCGGGTTGGCGGCGACCGGCATGTGACAGGCCATGCAGCTGATCTCCGAGTGAGCCGAGTGCTCATAGGCGGTGATCGTGTCGTCCTGCACCTTGTGGCAGCCCTCGGAGCAGAACCAACGGGTCGAGGTGACTCCCAGGACCGGAATCATCACCCCTGCGATGATCAGGACCGCGACGAGCGCCCAGATGATGTAGCGGGGGCGGGAGGCAGGATCCTTGAATCCGGCCAACGAGATCTTGGGCATACGCTCTCTCCTTGCTCGGTCACCTACGTTTTGCCTGCGAGGAGAGCCCGCGAAGGCCCCTCTCCCCCATCCTGCTGGGAGAACGATATAAGAACGCGCACTCACTCACAACAAGGTGCGCTCATTCTCCCTTAGGTGCGATTCGACGCAGCCCCCGCGCGTCCTGCCTGAAGGGTGATGAGCGAACGGCGAATGCCGTGCGAAACGTGCTCAGCAGACGCGTCTCAGCGAACGACGAGCGTGTCCGCGAGCCGGTTGAGTTCGAGGATCGCGGCCTGGATCTGGCGTGAGGTCGCGGCCGCCTGGGTCGAGACGAGCGCCATCTCCCTCATGGAGATCACGACCTGGTCCGAAGCCGTCCGCTGCTGGCGTGTCGCCACCGAGATCTGCTTCGCCGAGTCGGTGGTCTCCTCGACCTGCTGGACGATCGTGTCCAGCGAGTCTGCGGTGCGCAGCGCGAGCGCCTTGCCTTCCTCGACCTTGCGCGTGGCGCGCTCCGTGGACATGACCAGAGAGGACGAAGACGACTGTATCTCGCGCACCACGCGGCCGATCTCGCTCGTCGACTCGGTGACCGAGTCAGCGAGTTTGCGTATCTCTTCCGCAACGACGGCGAATCCCTTGCCGGCCTCTCCCGCACGTGCGGCCTCGATGGCGGCGTTGAGGGCAAGGATCTTGGTCTGCTCGGCGATGTCGTCGATGATGACCAGCACGCGGCCGATCTCCTGACTGCGCTCGCCGAGCGCCAGGATGCGGTCGGATGCGACCTGCGTGCTCTGGCGGATCTCCTCGATACCCTCGGCGGTGTCGGCCACCGACTGCATGCCCTCCTCGGCGCTCGCGAGGGTGCGCTCCGCCGTCGCTGCGACCGACTGCGAGTTGTCGGCGATCTGCTTGGACGTCTGCGCGAGCTCTTCGACCGTCGCCGAGGTCTGCGAGACCGCGGCCGCCTGCTGTGCCGCGCCGGATGCCTGCTCATCGGTCGCGGTGAGCACCTTCCCCGTGAGCGAGCGGATCTCGTCGTTGACCGCCTTGATCTGCTCGAGCTGACGCGCGAGGCCGCCGAACAGCCGATCGAGCTCGACGCCCATCTCATCCAAGTCGCCCGTGGCGTCGACATCGAGCCCGAGACGCCCTTCCGCCTTGACGAGGACGCCGGCGATCTCGTTCTCGGCGACGCGGACCGCGATGACGTAGCACATCCAGCCGAGCGCTACGCCGGCCGCGACGCACAGGGCCGAGAACACCACCAGCGCCGGCGTGCTCTTGGGCGTCATGAGCAACAGCGAGACGACCGGAAACGCCAACCCGATGGCCACACCCATCATCAACATCATCGAACGGAGCCGTCGGCTGGTCGCGCCTGTCCTTCGCTTCACGAACGCCCCCTCGGTCTTTCGCGTGACTGCCCTGCCCATGGTACCAGTCGGTGTTTCGGCGTTCGGGGTTGATGTCCCGATACCCCTTAGGGTATTGTGGCACCACGCTCGCTTGTCATGAGCGCCCCGTTGAGCGCCGAGAAGAAGGACCCGGATACATGCCGCTCGTCACCATCTCAGAGGCCCGTTGCGACAACAGCCCGTACTGTCCCGCGCGTCGCGCGTGCCCCAAGGGCGCCATCGTCCCGAATGGAAACGCGTACAAAGTGGTAGAAGAGAAGTGCACCGGGTGTGGCGCATGCATGCGCGTTTGCCCCATGGGTGCCATCCAGTTCAAGTAGAGAAGGGACGAACCCATGTCCGATCCGGTCATCGTAGAGGTCTTCGACATCCCGAGCACCACGAACTGCTTCTCCGGCGGTTGAGGCCCCTCATGGTCTCCGGAGGAGATCACCGCCATCGTCGCCGCCGAACTGACGCGCCGCTTTGGTGACGACGCCGTCGTCGCCTACCGCAACGTCGACGATGAAGACGTCCGCACCGAGTTCGACGCGATCGTCACCGAGATCCAGACGCGCGGGTTGCTCTATCCGGTCACGGTCGTCGACGGGGCACCGCTCTACGACGGTGCGGTCAGCTACCCCGCGATCATGCGCGCGGTCACCAACAAGTTGGCCGACCGAGAGGCCGCCCAGGCCTAGCCGGTCCGAGAACGCCCCCGCCACACGCCTCGCGCTGGAGTAGACTTCTGCCCATGGCCCAAGTGAGCATCTCCCGCTGCAGCACCTATGAACCGCAGGAAGTCGCAGCCGCACTCGATGCCGCCCTCTCCCCGCTCGGGGGGATGGCGGCTTTCGTGTCTCCCGGACAGCGCGTGCTCCTGAAGGTCAACCTGCTCTCGCGGGCGCTGCCGGAACGCGCCGTCACCACGCATCCCGAGTTCGTTCGCGCGGTCATCCGCTCGGCTCGCGCTGCCGGCGGAGAGGTCTCGGTCGGCGACAGCCCCGGTGGCCCCAACCGGCCCGGCGGGGTGCGCAAGGTGTGGGAGGACTCCGGCATCGGAGCGGTCTGCGCCGAGGAGGGCGTGCCGCTTCTGCTGTTCGACGATGCCTGCACCCGGGTCAGTAACGACGGCGGCGGACTCTATGGCTCGTTCACGCTGGGCACCGCGGTCGTCGAGACCGACGTGCTCATAACCCTGCCGAAGTTCAAGACGCACGGGCTCATGATGTTCACCGGAGCCGTCAAGAACCTGTTCGGCTGCATTCCGGGACTCGAGAAGGCGCAGTACCACCTCAAGGTCCCGGACCGCGACGACTTCGGCTCGATGCTCGTCGACCTGATGCTCGCCTGCCGTCCGTCGCTCGCGATCATGGACGCCGTCGTCGGCATGGAGGGCGAGGGTCCGGCCGGCGGGACGCCCCGGCAGGTCGGGGCGGTGCTCGCCTCGGCGGACTGCGTCGCGCTCGACGTCATCGCGAGCTCGATGGCCGGGCTGGATCCGATGGAGGTCTACTCGAGCAAGGCCGCCTCGCGACGCGGCCTCGGGCCCGCCACTGCCGAAGAGGTCGAGGTGGTGGGCGAGGACTGGCATGCCCTGGCCCCGGCGGACTTCAAGCTGCCGGTGCGCGATCTCTCGGCGAAGCTGCCGCCCTGGCTCGGCAAACGCATGCGCGGATGGACGACCGCTCGGCCGTATCTCGAGCGCGCGCGCGACTGCACCCTCTGCAAGACGTGCCAGGAGAACTGTCCGGTGGATGCGATCGTCGTCGGGGCCAACGGGCCCGTCTTCGATCATCAGACCTGCATCCGGTGCTACTGCTGCCAGGAACTGTGTCCGCCTCAGGTCATCGGGCTCAAGGTCCCGCCGATCGCGCGGTTCGCTACGCGGGGCCGCGGCAAGTAGCACACGGCAGTCGGCTCAGCACAGCACCTCTCGCCAACGACCGCTTCTCAGGCGCGTGGCCGGAACCGGTCGACGAACAGCCCCACGAGGCCGCGCTCCCAGAACTGGTCCCATCCGCTCCCATCGGAAGGCGGCAGGGTGGCGTCATACCGCCGTCGGGCCTCCGGGTCCTTGAGAACGCGGTACGCCTCGTTGATCGCCTGCATGCGTCGAGTAGCGGCAACTCGGTTGTCGGACGACGCCCGGTCGGGATGGTGCTTCATGGACAGCGCCTTGTAGGCGCGCTCGATGACTTCAGCATCGGCGTCGCGGATGACCTGGAGTCTCTGGTAGTGATCCACGTGTGAGTTGCTTTCTGCCGTGGGGTGCGTGGGTCAGTGCAGCTTGCAGGTCTGGGTCGGGACCAGGTTGAGGGGCAGGTATATCTCCACCGCGCCGGGGCAGCGCTTGTTGGCAAGCAGCTTCGAGTCCTCGCAGACGACACAGCGCACCTGCGCGGTCGGGGCGGTCTGCGCCGGCGTGATCGCCACGCTCCTGGCCCTCGTCGCTCCGGTCATGTACTCACGCCAGATGCTCGCGGGGAAGCTGCCACCGGTGACGGCGATGCCGTGCACGCTCGTCATGGGTACCTGCGCTGCGCGGTTTCCAACCCACACTGCGGTCGCGACGTCGCCCGCCCAGCCCACGAACCATGCGTCTCGATAGGACTGGGTGGTGCCGGTCTTGCCCGCGGCCCACACCGGCAGCTTCGCCTGATCGCCTGTTCCGCGCTCGATGACATCGTGAAGCATGAGCGAGGCCTGCATGGCTGTCTCGCGCGGAATCGCCTGAGTCGTCTCGGCAGACCGTGTGAGCACGGCGCGCCCCCTGTCGTCAGTCACCAGCGCGATGCCGCTGGGCACGACCCGGACGCCGCCGTTGGCGAGGTGGCGTAGGACGACGCCATCTCCAGCGGAGAGACACCGTACTTCAGGCCCCCTAGTGCGATTGCAGGGTCGGCCACCAACGGTGTGGTGATGCCCATCCTCTTCGCCGTCTTGACGACCTTCTCCGGGCCGATGAGCATGATCAGTCGCGCGTACACGGCGTTGACCGAGTAGTCGGTCGCCGCTTGAAGCGTCATCGACCCCTCCGTGAAACGGTTCTCGTAGTTCTGGACCGTCCACACGCCGTCCTTCACCGGCACCGAGTACGGTGCCGACTCGAACACCTGGTCCGGCCGGATTCCCTCCTGCAGAGCGGTCACCAGGACGAAGGGCTTGAACGCCGATCCCGGCTGCCTGCGACCCTGTGTGGCGAGGTTGAACTGGTTCGCCTTGAAGTCCCGCCCGCCGACCATCGCGAGGACCTTGCCGTCGGCGGGGCGCACCGAGACGAGGGCTATCTCCGGGTCGCCCGGCGCGGACAACTGGGTGGCGGCCTTCTCGGCGAGTGCCTGGAGGTCGGGTTCGAGACTCGTGTAGACGCGCAGGCCGCCGGCGTAGACCGTTCGGCTCCGAGCGTGTCGATGAGGTCCTGCTTCACGTACTCGACGAAGAACGGCGCCACCTTGCCGGCTTCCTTGCTCGCCGCGAAGACGAGCGGCACGTTGCTCGCGTCTCGCGCCTCCTGCGAGGTGATGAAGCCCTGTTCGCGCATCTGCGACGAGCACGACGTTGCGGCGCTTCGTGTCGTCTCTGCCGACGCAGAGGGGACGCCGTAGCGTGACGGCGAGCGGATGATGCCCGCAAGCGTGGCGCTCTCGGCCAGATCGAGCGCCGACGCGGGCTTGCCGAAGTAGTCGCTGCGCGGCGCTCTCGATGCCGTAGGCCCCGCGGCCGAAGTAGATGGTGTTGAGGTAGGTCTCGAGCACCTTGTCCTTGTCATTCTTGGTCTCGAGCTCGTAGGCGAGCAGCGCCTCCTGTGATCTTGCGCGTCACGCTGCGCTCGCGGGCGGTGAACAGTATCTTGACCAGCTGTTGGGTGATGGTGCTCCCGCCCTGTTCGACATCGCCTGCGGCCGCGTTGGCGCCGAGCGCGCGCCCGATTCCCATCAGGTCCACGCCGTCATGCTCGTAGAACCGGCGGTCCTCGATGGCGACGACCGCTTCCCGAAGGGACTCGGGCATGTCATCGAGCGAGACCACCGTCCGGTCCTGTTCACCGTGCCATTCGGCGATGACCGATCCGTTCGCGGCGTACACGATCGAGGTTCGCGCCGTCTTCAGCGCATCGGGATTGACAGCCAGGTCCGGCAGGTTCGTCGACAGGCTGTAGAGGTAGAAGGCGAGCGAGAACGACAGGACGCACACGACCGCCAAGGCGGCCAGCGTCCAAGTGAGTATCGGGACAACGCGGTTCGCCAGCCGCACGGCAACGTCCTCCAATGGCGACAGGTCGCGTACACTTAACGCCGTCGAGCAAGCCGGGATCGAACTTCGACGGCCCGCGACTTCGCACACTTCACGCATGGAAAGCGGCGCGAACATGGTAGCACGCAGGTTTGATACCAAGACCGCCGGCCGCGCCTCCAACGAGCTCCCGAAGCAGCTCTTCGAGGGGTGGCGGCGCTTCCTCACGCGACTGCGCGACGGGCTCGTACGCTTGGGCGCGCGCTTCTCCCCCGCCGAGCAGCCCGGCGCCGCCCCGCGGCCGTGGCTGCTGCGGCCCGTCGCTGTCGTGCTCGGCGACGCGGCCCTCGCACTGGGCGTGGGCGTCGGGATCGCCCTGGCACCGCCCGGCCCCGCCCGCTACCTCGCGGCGTGGGCAGGCGCACAGTCCGTCCTGTGGGCCGTGGTTCGCTGGCTCCTCATGAGGTACACCGGCCGTGGGGCCGCAGAGGACCGCTCGATGCTGCTCGGCGCGTCCTCTCTGGGACTGATCGCCTACGCCGTCGCGGTGACTCCGGAGCTGCGGGCGGTCGCGTGGGCGGCGTCGGCGGCGCTCACGTGGTTCGCGCTGGTCCGCCTTGGCGACGGGCGTTCCGAGGCACGCCGCACGGTCGCCATCGCCTGGGGAGCTCAGGCACTCGTGGTCGCGGTGAGCTGGATCGCGCGCAACGGCGTGCTCGCGTTTCTGATCAGCCGAGGCTAGACGGCTGCCAGCGGCTCGGCCGAGCGGCCCGAGACCTCCGCCCACACCACGCCCGCGAGTACGAGCCCCGCTCCGAGCAACTGAACCGGCTCGAGCGTCTGCATCGGCAGGAAGACGCTGGCGAGCGCTATCGTGAAGAGCGGCTCGAGCGTCGAGACGACGGCCGCCTGCGCCGGGCCAAGACCTCGGATGCCCTGCAGGTAGAGCATGATGGCCGCGAACGTCGGTATCACCACGATCGCGGCGATCAGCCACCACGCGCTCGGCTCCCAGGCCGCGGGCGAGAGTGACTGCCCCACGCCGAGCGCGAGTCCCGCCGCCATGAGCGAGGCGACGCCGAAGGTGTACGTCATCATCACGAGCTGCGATCGGCCCGGAAGCCACCGGTGCGACAGCAGGTTGAACAGCGTGTAGCCGACCGCGGCGCCGAGCCCCAGAGCGATACCCTGCCACTGCGCCCGGGCCGCCCCGCCGAGAAGCCCGACGACGAGCGCGCAGCCCAGGAACGTCAGCAGCACGGCCGCCCCGGCCTGCCAGGTCGCCTTCTCGCCCAGGAACATCCAGCTCGCGAGCGTGACGAAGGCCGGGTAGGCGTAGAGCAGCACGGCGACGACCGAGGCGTCCGCGAACTTGAGCGCGAAGAAGTAGCACACCGACGCGGCACCATAGCCCGTGATGGCGAGCATCGCGAATCGAAGCAGGTCGCTCCGGGGGACGATCAGCGAGCGCGGACCGCGGAGCATCGAGACGATTGCGAGGAGCGCTGCGGCGAACATGAAGCGCCAGGCGAGCAGCGGCAGCGGGGTGGCGTTGGCGTCGTAGGCGAGCTGCGCGAGCACGGGCAGCGTGCCGAAACAGGCCGCCGAGGCCACCACCGCTGCAAGCGACCATCTGCGCGACACTCCCACTCCCCTCAATCTGATGCTCGTCGGCCCGGCGTCTGTGCCGGAGGCTCGCAGACCGTCCCACACGGCTGCCGCCCGGTCAATCCTGTGATGGTAGACTGCTCGAGCGCGTTTCCGAGCCGAGGAGCCCGACGCCGCATGACCATCCGCCGCACGCCGAATCGCACTCTGGGCGATCGTCATCGCCTGGGCGACCGCCATCTTCCTCGTGTCGTCGGTCCCCGGCTCCGATCTTCCGGGCGGCCTTCCGCCCGAGCTGGGACACCTCGGCGAGTACTTCATCTTCGGCGGGCTCCTGTACCTCGCGCTGCGCGTCGACCTCGAGCCGGGCCGGGCGCTGGTGTTTGCGGTGGTGATCGCGTCGGCCTATGGCGTCACCGACGAGTTTCACCAGCGGTTCGTGGTGATGCGCACGCCGGACGTCTACGACTGGGTGCTCGACACGATCGCGGCGTTCGCGGGCGCGTGGCTCGCGCTCATCGTCCTCCGCAAGCTCGCCGCCCGGCATCGCGCCTAGTAGACGCCGGTCTGGGCCGCCGCCGCCGGGTCGATGCCCAGCTGGCGGATCTTGATCTTGAAGTCGTGTGAGTTGTGCGCCATCGCGATGGCGTCGTCGAGCGTGATCTTTCGGTCGCGGTAGAGCTCGAGCAGCGACTGGTCGAACGTCTGCATCCCGTAGTAGGCGCCCTCTTCCATCGAATCGCGGATGAGGTACGTCTTGTCGGGGTCGCTGATGTACTCGCGCACGGTCCCGGTCATCACGAGCACCTCGACCGCCGGGACGAGCCCGCCCTGGATCGACGGGATCAGCCGCATCGAGATGATGCCCTTCAGCGTCGCCGCCATCATGAGGCGGACCTGCTTGTGCTGGTAGGGCGGGAAGAAGTCGATGATGCGGTTGATGGTCTCGGTGGCGTCGATGGTATGCAGCGTCGAGAGGACCAGGTTGCCGATCTCGGCGGCGGTCAGTGCCGCGGCGACCGTCTCGTGGTCGCGCATCTCGCCGATCAGGATCACGTCGGGGTCCTGGCGCACCACGTGGCGAAGCGCGTCGGCGTAGCTCTCGGTGTCGACCCCGATCTCGCGCTGGTTCACGATGCACTTCTTGTCGGCGTGCAGCACCTCGATCGGGTCCTCGATCGTGACGATGTGGCCTTCCCTGGTGCTGTTGATGTGGTCGATCATCGCGGCGAGCGTGGTCGTCTTGCCCGAGCCGGCGGTACCGGTGACCAGGATGAGCCCGCGCGGCTCGTCGGCGAGGCGACGCAGGATCTGCGGGAGGCCCAGTTCGGCGATGCTGGAGCGCTCCGTCGCGACCCGGCGCAGGGTGATTCCGACGCTGCCGCGCTGATGGAAGACGTTGACCCGGAACCGGCCGATGCCGCTGACCGAGTAGGCGAAGTCGAGCTCGTGGCGGTGCTCGAAGCTCTCACGCTGCGCCAAGGACATCATGCCCTCGGCGAGCATCCGGGTCTGGTCCGCGTTGAGCGTGGGCAGTTCGGTCATCACGACGAGGCGCCCCGCGAGCCGGATCGCCGGTGGGCTGCCTACCTTGATATGGAGATCAGAGCTGCCTCGGTCGCTCATGATCTTCAGCAGGCCGTCGATATCCGCCATCGCTGCGTGTCATCCCCCTACGCGTCGCCCGAACGCCCCCAGTCTACCGTACCAGCCATGGGGATGGCACTTCGCTACGCACGATGCCCCACCCGCGAGCACGGGTGGGGCATCGGTGTGTGCTCTCTGTCACGCGAACAGCCTAGGGGCGGCACGCCCCGACGTAGTTGCTGCGAAACGCCGGTGCGATCTTGACCACGTCGCCGGAGTTCGGCGCGTGGATCATCATCCCGCCGCCGATGTACATGCCCACGTGGTGGATCGGCGAGCCGAAGAAGACCAGGTCGCCCGGCGCCAGGTCGCTGCGCGAGACGCGCTCGCCGGCATGGATCTGATCGCGCGAGGTGCGCGGGATGCTGACACCGACCTGGCGGTAGACGTAGGACGTGAAGCCGGAACAGTCGAACGTGTTGGGACCGGTGGCGCCCCACACATAGCGAGCACCGAGGTACTTCTTGGCGACCGAGACGATCGAGCTGCGGGGAGCGCGCTGGGGCGGAGGGAAGTTGCCGCCGCCACCCGAGTACGAGCGCGACGCGGCCGCCCTCGCCGACTCCTCGCGGGCCTGCAGGACGCGAACCTCGGCTTCGATGCCCGACAGCTTGCGCTTGCGCTCTGAGAGCTGCGCCTCGACCCGCTTCTTGTTCGCGGACATGATGGCGAGCTGCTTGGCGGCTGACTTCTCCTTGGCGGCGACCTCGGCGTGCGCGGCCTTGGCCTCGGAGCGGACGACCTTCATCTCGGAGGTCGCGCTGGCGTCGTCCTGGTTGAGGTCCTTGAGCACGTCCCACGTCGCGGCGAACTGCTCGTAGCTCTTGGCGCCCAGCAGCACATCCATGACGCCCATGGGGCCGACACGGTACATGTCGTTGGCGCGGGTGTTCAGGTGCTCCTGAAGCTCGTTGATGCGGTTCTCGGCCTTGGTGAGGCGCTTCTTGGCCTTGGCCTTCTCCGAGACGAGCTTGTCGTGCTTCTCGCGGGCGCCGTTGTAGTTCTCGGCCGCGATCTCGACGCGGTTATCCAGAGCCTCGACCTGAGCCTTGACCCGGGCGGCCTGCGCCATCTTGTCATTTGAGGTGGTGGGTGCGGCGACTGCGGGCGTCGCGACGCACATGAGAGCTGCCGACAGCAGCAGTGTGAGGTACGTTCGGATGCGGAACTTCAGTTTGTTTCTCCCGTGCAGGGGTCAGGACACTCGTGGAATAGTACCACGGTCGAGCTTCTCAGTCGAACGCGACGCAGACCGCGTCGAGGAGAAGAACCGCAGCTCGCTGGTCCTCTCGCTCGTCGGCGTTGGGTGATTCGCCCACCTCGACGACGATCTCGCGGCCCGCCGGCGCGGCCGCCAGCGCGGTCACCAGCCGGGGTGCCAGCTGCTGGGGAGCGGCCATGCTCACCACCGGGCGCCCGCGGACGATCCTGCGCGCTTCCCGTGCCGCACAGCCGCAGAACGACCTCCCCGGGCTCGGGGGCCTCGTCGCGGGCGAGCGTGTGGATCAGCGCCAGTGCAGCGCTGGCGTGGGCCAGGTTCACGAGCCGCTCGGCGACTCGGACGCCTGCCGCGTCGTCACCGATCACCGCGAGTCGAACGCGCGTGAGCACATCGGCGGCGCGGACCGGCGCCACATGGGCCTCAGAGTGGGCCTGCGGGCCCTTGCCTTCCCACACGTGGCGCAGGTTCAGGATGGTGCGCGCCGTCTCCGGGCCGGCGATGCCGTCCGCGGGAAGGCCCGAGTTGACCTGGAACTCGCGGACCGCGCGCTCGGTGAAGGCCCCGAAGATGCCGTCGATCGCCCCGCAGGCGAAGCCGAGGACGCTGATGGCGTGCTGGAGAGCTCGTACGTCGGCGCCGTGGAAGTGCGGCACACGCAGATAGAGCATGCGGTCGCCCAGCGTGAAGCCTGCGTCGACGAGTGCCGACCAGGTCTCCTCGGCCACGAACCCGTCCTCGGTGAGCCCGTGCTGGCTCTGGAAGGCTCCCACGGCTTGCGTGGTGGCCCCCAGGAACACGCCATCGACGCCCGTCGGCCCAAGGTCATAGCCGAGGGCGAGCAGGCGGCGCTGGATGTCTTCGACGGCGGGCCCGCGATCTGAAGGCCGCACAGGTTTCATTGCGTAGCTGTTCCCTTGGTTCGAGCGGACTAGCTGAGGCCCTGGCGTCCGCGAAATCGGTTCATGCCTGTCTGTACCCGCGAGGACGCGCTATCGCTGACCCGGAGGTACCGTCTCACTTCCATCGCGAGCAGAGTGTCCGGATCGAACGAACACGGATCCGTCAGCGGATCGCCGTCGCAGTCTACCACGCGGCCCTTCGCCAGAGCCTGAAGGACGGGCTCCACTCGATCTGCCGACAGACCGGTCGCACGCTCGATGCGGGAAGGCGCCACGGGCTCGTGTGCATGGGCGCGAAAGAACTCGATGACCTCGCGGACGGCGACGTCCGTGCCCCGGTCGTCAGGAAGAAGCGCCAATGTCGTGCGCAGGCTCACGAGGCCTCCCTAGCCCTGCCTGCACTCCGAGAAGTGCCGATGAGCGCCTGGCAGGATGTGCGACTCGTATTCTACTACCCAGAACGGGGCTCTGTGGTGATCTCAGGGCCGTCCGGCGAGCCGCGAGGCCCCCGTTGGACTGCACGGGGGCCTCGCGCGTCATGCACGGGTGGTGTGGAACCGGCTGGCCTTGCGGCGCGAGCCTCGAATCTCAGCGGCTACTTCCCGAGGTAGTAGGCGACTCCCTCGAGCTTGTAGTCGGCCTTCAGGTTCGCGTCGATGGAGTTCTTCTCGTTCGGATCGGCCGTCCACAGGTAGGTCGGGTTCTTGAGGCACTGGAATCGCCAGACCGGGTAGGGCGTCGCGATCTTGCGCGAGATCTTGATGGTGGTCGGCCCCTCGTACTGCCAGATGCTGTTGGGGTCGGCCTGGATGGCCGCCCGCTCAGCGGGGTCGGCGGTGTAGAAGTACGACCAGATCCGCTTGTTCTTGAACCGCCACATGGTGTCGACGTTGACGGGGTTGGCCGAGTTGAAGGTGAACGCCGGCCCCTCGTAGGCCCAGGTGCCCGCCAGGGTGGCCTTGATGGTGTCTCGCTCGGCGGGGTCGGAGGTCCACAGGTAGTTGCCCACCATCGACGTGTAGCGGAAGCGCCACACCGTCACGGGCGTGGATGAGGAGACGGAGAAGACCTTGCTCTTGGCGCCCTCCGTGTTGCCCGCGTTGTCGACCGAGTAGTACTCGACGCGTGTAGCTGCCCAACGGGTCGGGGATCTCGACCGTGGTGTCCGCCCCCGAGGCGACCGGCGTGACGCCGTCCTTGAGGATCCTCCACGAGGTCGACGCTACGCCGGACTGGCTGTCGGTCGGCGCCAGCGTCACGACCGCGCCGCTGGTGGGAACGTAGCTGGCGGCGAACGTCGCGTTGGTGACCGGCGCGGTCTTCTCGATCTGGATCTGGAGGGTGCCGGTGCGCGTGTTGTCCTGCGAGTCCCAAGCACGGTAGTTCAGTCGGTGCCGCCCGCGCTCACGGTGAAGCTCGTGTTGTTGGCGCGAGTGTCCCAGGTCGAGGAGCCCGGACCCTGAGTCTCGAGCCCGCTCACGCCGCTCGGGACGTCCGTGGCGGTGAGCTTCACATCGACGGTCTTCGAGGTCCACCCCGAAGGCGAGACCGAAGTGGTCACGATGGGAGCTGCCAAGTCGCCCGTGCCCACAGTGAACACCGCCTGTTTGGCCGCTTCGGCAGTTACCCACGTTGTCGGTTGCCCAGAACGAGAGCGTGTATTCAGCCCTTGGGGCTTGTCGGGACGGCGACGCTTGTCCCCGTACCCGACGTGGTCGGCGCAGGACCAGTGAGCTGCCACTGGGTCCTCGCGACGCCTGAGCCACCGTCCGTGGGGGCCAGAGCGATGGTACCGCCACCAACCGGATAGTTGGGAGCAGCGTTACTCGTGGTGTTTGGCTTGGTGCCGTCGACGCGGAACGTCGTCGTCCTGCTCGTCTCGACATTGCCGGCACCATCCACGGACCAGTACTTGACCGTCGAAGTGGCGGCCTCGTTAGCGATGTTCACGATGGCCGGCCAAGCAGTGAACTCAACCGGGCCAGTGCCGTCGATTGAGACGAGCGTCTTGGCCATGCCACTGCCGTTGAGATTGTCGGTCGCCGTGAACTGGAGCGCGACCGGACCGCGCCTCCAGCCCGTAGCGGACGGATAGCCTGTAGCGGGCGTGCTGGCGAGCACGGTGGTGGGTGCGGTAACGTCGCCCGGCCACACGCAGTTGACGTTGGGGATCGCCGTGCCCTCGATGGGTTGCAGTTTCGTGGCAAGCAACAGACTCGATGCCTGGTTGTAGAACTGGGTGGTGAAGCCCGAGGCGAACGGCTCGATGAACTGGACGACGTAGTAGTTGCCCGTGCCGACCTTGGGATAGAGCCCGGCGAAGCTGTAGGCGCCACCGGCAACAGTCAGGGTGTCTGGAGGCTGGTTCAGGTCGTACACACCGCCCGTGTATGACAACAGCTTGACGGCCACGCCCACGGTCCCGACGCCGTTGAGCCTTCACGGTGCCGCTGATGCTCGAGGCCCGGTCGAGGGCAGCGTTCTTGCCCGAGGTAGTCGATCCATTGGTGACCGCGATCGGGGTCGATGACCCCGCGTCGGCGCGTTGTTGTCGAACCACTCCGTGAGGTAGGTGGTCGGGGCCGGATCGGTGAACCTGACCTGGTACGAGCCCGTTCCGAGCCCGGTGAGGTCGTACGTGCCGTTCGCGAGTGTCTGCACGGTGCGAAGCGAGTTGCCCGCGCCGCCGACGCGGTAGGCGTCGACCTGCATTCCCTGCAGCAGTGTGCCGCCGTTGGTCGCCGTGACGGTGCCGGTGATGTGGCCGGTGTTGCCCTTGGTCTGCCAGTTCAGGACGGTGTTGCCCTGAGCGGCCAGCGCCGGGCTCGTGATGGCGATGTAGTACGTCCTGCCGTGCCACCGCGGGGAACTCCACGTGGCCGCAGGGAGCAGGATCACCGGGCAGGAAGGACTCGGGAACCTCGACCAGCGAACTCACCGTCGAGCCCCGTGTAGGCCCTGACCTCGGTGGGAAGGGGCTCGGGCACGGTCGGGTCGATGCTGCCGCTCGTGTCGAAACGCACGATGTCGTCAGCCGGAGCGGTCCACTTGTACCAGATGGACGCGGTGTTCCCCGCGGGAGGGACCTCGCCGGTCTCGAGCGTCGCGGCCGACGTTCGTGCCGGCGATGGTGCCCGACGCCGCGGGTGCCGAGACGGTCCGGCCGCGACGTGTCGCGAAGTACGTCGTTCGCGGGCGCAGCAAACGCTCCAGCCGCACCCGCCCCGAGAATCACAGCTGTGAACAGGGCAAACGTGACTGCGGTCAACCAACGATTGCGCATGTGCGCTCCAATTGCTCCTACGGTGCGGCCGGAAACGCTGCCGCGGCCTTCTCGGCGAGCGCTTTCACATCAGCAGGGGGACCCGACGAGGTCACGAGCACCTCGAAGACATACCGCCCTCTCCGGAAGGCAACGGTTGCAAACCGCGTACCGTCGGTGCCGAAATACCCTGTGACTCCTCTAACAGTCACCACGGCCGGGTCCTTGGGGTACAGGCCCTTGCTCACGCCGTCGAGGAACTTCTGCGCTGAGCTCCCGGAACCACGGTCGTGAACTGCCCAAACAATGTTGATGGCGCCGGTGTCGGAGGCGTTGGGCTCCCCCGCCAGTGTCGCGTCCGGAGCGATGATCTGCGGCGACCCCAAGGAGAACCCGTCCATCGCCGTCGGCAGGAGCTTCTTGAGCGAGATGTCGCCCGCGAACGGGTCCGGCTTGTTGGGATCCGGCTTGGGCGGCTCGGGGGTGGTGGTCGTCGGAGTCGCCGGGCTCGGTGGCGGCGTCGACGGCTTCGGCTCTGCGGTGGACTTCTTCAGCTCGGCCAGCTTGGTCCGGGCCGCGGTGTTGGAGGGATCGATCGTGACCGCACGCTCCAGCAGCATGATCGCCGTACTGGTGGCTTCGTTGGAGAGCGCCGAGAGCGCGTTGTCGTAGTCCGACTTGCTCTGCTGCTGGGGGTTGAGCTGGATGGTGGCCGGCACCGGCGGGCGCTTCGACGCGGCGAACAGCGAGCCGGCGACGATGGCCACCACGAGCACGGCTACCGTGATTCCGGACCGGATGAGCGTGGTCTTGCTCGGCATCTTCACTCTGAGTCGGCCTCCTCCCAGCTCGCGGCTTCGCCGGCCTCAAGGGCCTCGGCGTCCAGCGTGGTGGCGCCGCGATCGGCTGCGCTCTCGATGGCCACTCCTGCGGCGAGGCAGAACGCCTTCAGACTGCCCTCGGCGCGAGCGAGCAGAGCCGAGAGCACAGGGTCGCCCACCGTGAGCGGGAGCCGCGCCGGGCGCGGCCGCTGCTGCGAGCCAGCGGTCCAGCATCTCGGCGTCGATGGCGTCGGGCGACTCCTCAAGCGCGAGCACTCCGGGGAAGTCCCACTCCAGCCGCTTGCCGGAGCCGAACTGCTCCTCGAGTTCGGGCACGCCGCCGCGCTCGAGCAGCATCACGACGACAGGCATCGTGCCTCGAGCATCCAGCGAAGCTCGGAGAGCGTGCCGGTGATCTGCGAGCGGATGTCGGCGGGCGTGGCCGACCAGTTGTCGAAGCCGTCGTAGATGAGGACGATCTTGCGGAAGCGGAGGCGGGCGAAGCGCACGAGCGCCGTCAGGGTCTTGCGCGGTGCCTTGGTGATGGTCAGCTCGGCGGTCAGTGCCACGAGGCCGCGGTCACGATAGACCCGAAGTCCCGCGCAATGACCGGCGAGAGGTGGACGTTGGTGTACTCGACCAGGTAGTCGAGAATCGCTCGATCGGCGTCCTCTTCGGGTGCGAGCTCATCGGCGATGATGACCTCGGTACCGGGAGCGTCGCCGATGGTGCCGTCGATCTCCGGAGCGACTGTCGTCCTCCTCGACGTCTGAGAGCGAGGTCGCAGGGGCGGGTGTCGGCGACTTCGGCCAGCTCGGGCCGACGCTCGACCTTGGCGATGCCGAACACGTCGGCGACGGCCGCGGCGGGGTCCTCGGCGAAGCGCGCTTGGTAGGCCGCGAGCGCCTCGGCACCGAGCACCTGGTAGGACACGAGGCTCTCGTCGGGCTCGGCGAGCACCTTGCCCACGTACAGGCCGAGCGTCTTGTCGAAGTCCCGGAACGCAAGGCGCTCGGCGACGATCTGCAGCGTCGCGCGCACGCGGCCGAGACGCATCATGAACATGAGTACGTAGGCGTGGAGCACCTCGAGGCCCTCATCGGTGGCCAGCGAGTGCTCGACACGGGAGATGGCGCGGTTGGGGTAGTACGGGGGCATCAGCTCGGACTTGGTGACCACGATCGGCTTGGCCTTGTCCTCGCCGGCTGATCGCATCGAGCATCGAGAGCAGCGCGTTGGACTGCGATGCGACCTCGAGGTCGATGGGGTCGAACTCGCTCACCGCGTCCGAGAGCGCGAACGGATTAGCGACCAGGCCCAGCGGCCGGTAGCGATCGATCTCGAACTTGGCCTTCATGTCCGGATTCACGCGAACTCCTTCACGGTCAGTGCAGGACTAGGTTGAGCTTGAGCATCCATGATACTGCGACTCGGCAAGACCCGAGGTGATCGGGGCCCTGCCACGACAGAGGGCCCCGGACCTGTGTGGTCCGGGACCCCCTTGATCACTCTTCGAAGTCCTGGGATGAGGACCTCAGTAGCCTCAGGTGACGACTACTTGTTGTGACAACGCTCGCACACGCCGCGGTTGTCGGCGCGGAGGAGAGCAGCTCGTACCCTGGTTGTTCAGGCCGTTGTAGCTACCCTTGTCAGGATCGACGCCGGGGATGCCGTCGCTGAACCGGAATGTAGACGTGCCGGACGGTGTTGACTCGACAGGTGAGCAGCAGCCCAGCCGGTCATCTCAACGGACGAACCGTGCGCACGGTGGCAGGTCAGGCAGCCGATGTAGCCGTCAGTCCACGTCGCCGCCGCTGCCCGGATTCTCGAGCGGGACCCACGCGGAGTCCTGCACGACTTCCTCTTGCAGCGCACGACCAACGCCGATGCCAGCGGCCATGTTCTGGTCGACAGCGTGACGGTGGTAGGCCTTGGGCCGACCTGAGGAGCGGCACCGAGACCAGGCAGGTACGGGTTGTAGTTGTAGGTCACGGCCGTGGCCAGCGTTGGCCTGGTTGTAGTTCGTGTGACAAGCCGAGCACCAGACCGACATGGACTTGGTCTGGCGGCAGCGTCTCCGTGTGCAGGATGACGGTGCCGTCGGTCTTGGTGTAGTTCGGGCGGTACAGCGCCATCTGGGCAGCGCCGGCCTCATGCTTCAGCCAGCCACCATTGGGGAGCGAGCCGACCTGGACGCCGCCGCCGGGGTTGGCGACATACGTCGGAACCGGGTAGCCGACTTCGTTCGAGAAGACGAACGGGGTCGGGACGTCGCTGGAGTCATAGCCACCAACGGTGACGCCGTTGACCGAGGCCTTCAGGAGGCGGTAGTTCGACGTACCGTGAGGATCGTGGCAGTCGGTGCAGGTGAGACCGACGGTGCCGCCGTAGTGCTGCGGCGAGGCGCCAGCGCCCCACAGCGGACCGGTGACATCCATCTTGTGGGCCGAAGAAGCGGCCTTGTACGAGATGGACGTGCTGGTCTGCCAGGCGTACGGATCGGGCATGCGGTTGAAGCCACCGCCGTTGAGCGGGGCGTTGAACGTGGAGGCCGTCTGGTACATCGGTGGCAACCGACACGCCGCCGTCAGTGACGCCGTTGGCGCCACTGGCGTCCGGGGTCGCTACACTGCTCGCGGCCGAAGGGCCGCTGTCGAAGACACCGCTGGCGACGTTCGTGGATGCGCCAGGGGCGGTATCGCCGTGGCATGCATTGCAGAACTCAGTCATCGTAGCGGCGCTACCGACGAGCAGTGCGCTGTCGTGCTGAGTGCCGAGCGTGTCAGTCCAGCCGACGGTCGAGAACGACGTGTGGGCGCGGTGACAGCCGGCGCACGAATCGGTGTCATCGATGTAGCCACCGTGAGGACCGAAGTTAGCGTAGGCGGAGCCCACGAACGCGAGGCAGAGAGCCAGGCTGAGGGCCAGTACGATAGAGATTCGCTTCAAGATCTTCACCTCCCTGTGACTAGTGGATCGCGCAAGCGATGCACGGATCGAATGACTGGGCAATACGCAGAACCTCGACGCCACCGTTGGCGTTGGTGATAGTGCCGAGTGGTACGCCGGCCGATCGCGTAGGTCGACGGCCTTGACGGCATCGCGAACGGAGCACCGATGACGGCTGCTTCGATCGCGCCGTGATTGTCGACGACGCCAGTGACGGCCGTGCCGACGACCGGCGAACCGTTCCACGTGGTGGGAACGATGCACTGGTACTTGGTGATCTTGCCCGCACTGATGGTACATGGTGTGCATGAGAGCACCACGCGGTGCCTCAGTGCCGCCCCAACCCGAAACCGTACCGGCCGGAATGGCCTTCTGGCGCCAGGTCGAGCCGACGACGTCGAGTCGCAGGGGCACCGGTCTGCGTCGCGGAGCTGAGCACACCAGCCGCCGACCCCAGGTGCCCGTTCCACCGTAGGCAGCGGGCTTGTTGTAGGTGCCGAGGATGTTCTGGATCAGGTACAGCGACTCGATCGCACGGCCGCGGAGGCGGTCCATGGTCGACTTGCCGGCCTTGAGGCCCAGAACGTGGTCGGTGATGATGCCCGTGATGATGGTGTCGGCATTGGTGTACGCAGCGACGATCGTGTCGTGGCGTCGTCGCGCCGAGAGGCCTCAAGCGCAGCCAGGTTGGCACGATCATGGCGTACGTGAACGTCGTGGTCGGCAGCGATAGTGCCTGGCAACGCGAGTTCGAACGGTCGCCAGACCGGCCTTGAGGAGCGCCACAGCGATGTCCGCGAAGACCATCGCGGGATCAAGACCGGTGTTGCCGACCAGACGGTCTTGACGTACGCCGTGTAGTAGGCGCCGAGCGACGTCGCGAGCGGCACGTTGTCCTGGAAGAAGCCAGCGACGAACATGCGGGCCATCGGGCCGACCTCACAGGCATGGCCGGCCCAACGCGGGGCCTTCATGTACGTGTAGCCAACGGCACGGTTCGGCTTGGTGCGGGAGACGTTACCCGGGTAGGCCGAGGTGCCGGCGCCGTACGCAGCGGTGTCGAGCGAGTCGATCGCGTAGCGCGAGTTCGAGATGTCCTCACGTCAGGTTCGTCGGGACGGCATTGGTGCCACCGAGTCAGGAACATGCTCGCGACCTCGGCCTTGTTGACGACCGTGAAGTCGCGTCGATGAGCGTTGTGAGGTCCTGCACGCCACCCGGGAGACCGAGCGCGTCGGTGTCCGGGTTCGGGAAGGCGCCCCACGCCAGATAGCGACCGAGACCGCGCGCCGTAGCCCATGCCGGTGCCGGTCGCAACCGTTGGCGGGGCTGTTGTGCGTGTTGTCGTAGTCCGGGTAGAGCAGGCCAAGCGCGAGGGCGATCGGCACATACTCCTGGATGACGAAGAGGCCGATCTCCTTGGCGAGGTTCTCGAACATGGTCATGCGGCTGTTGGCACCGCGTGAGGTTCTCGGTGCCGTCGTACGTGACGCCGCCGCCGATGTAGACGGAGGTCATCGGCATACGTCCGGCGAACAGCGCGCCAGCCTCGAACGTGAGGCGACGAACGCGCAGCGCTACGACGTAGCTGCGGATGACGGTGGACCACAGGTCGTCCGAGAAGCCGTCAGCGCCGATCGTCGGAAGCGCACGGCCGTGCGACAGCATGTCGACAGAGTCCCGTGGAGCGCCGCCAGCGTCGGTGCCGTGGAAGTACAGCTGTCGGCGAAGTACGGCGTCCACGGCGGAATCGCCGGCCCCTGGATGTAGCTGGGGGCGGCAAGGTGGTAGAAGTGCGTGATGCTCGACATCAGGAACTCCATGCCAAGCACGAGGTTCCGGATGCTGACCGCCTTCTTCGGTACACCATTGGTGCCGTCGAACGCGAAGGTGATGTGGCCGGCGCTGTAGCCGAGCACGTTGTCAACGGCGTAGGTGGAGGTCATGCCGTGGGGAACCGGGCAGACGCCACAGATACGCTGCACGAACGTGATCGCGTCGTTTGCCGCACGTCCGAGCAGGAAGTTCTCAAAGCCGCGCCACAGGTTGCCGTGGGCCTTGGCATTGATGATAGTCGCGCCGGTGAGCGCCGTCGGTCGTGACCTTGATGCCAAGGTGACCTTCGATGCGGGATACCGGGTCGACTTCGTATGTTCCAGCAGGTCGATTAGCCATCTACTTTTGCCTCCTTTCGAGTTCTCTAGCGCACCACGAACGGTACGAAGCTGTCAGGATAGCCCTTCTCGGTGCACGCCATGCAGGGGTGGCCAGCACGAGTGCAGTGGCCGCCGGTCATGGTCGTGCCGTTGGGGGCAGGGTTGGCCTGCGAGACGCCGTAGTCCCAGCCGGCCGGGTTGGTCGGCTGCTGGTTGTTCCAGCCGTGGAGACCGCAAAGCGACTTGGCGGCCGGGCCCTTGCAACCGATCTTCTGCAGGCAACCGGGGTCGCCGGGCTGGCGGCGTAGACGCCCTTGACGTAGTTGCGGTACCGCGGGCAGTACGGGCCGTGGATCGGGTTGCCGTAGACGGCCTTGATGCGACGAGTCGCATCCACGCCGCCGCCGACATTGACGCCGATACCCAGCGCGTTGTTCGCGTTGGCGGCGACCTTCTTGAGCACGCCGAGCGTGCCCACGGTGCCGACCGGTGCGCTCAGGATGCTGGGGATGTCGACGAGGAGGCAGACAACCGAAAGAACGAACCACCAGGGGTTCGTCGGGCAACCGGGAACGTTGATGACCTTGCCGGCCACGTTGGCGTTCGAGTGCAGCGGCGAGGTAGTCGAACGATGCCCAGCGCGTCCGTCTGCGACTTGCCGGTGTCGAAGTGAGCAGCCGCGGTCGTGATCGGAGGCTTGCAGCCCGGATACCCGCCGAACGTGGCGCACTGGCCGATGCCGATGACAGCACCGCAGTAGGGGCTCTCAGCGAGGGCCTGAGTCATCTCGGGCATGTCGATCTCGCCGACAGGGCCGGTCGAGTTCGTCGTGCCGTCCATGCCGATCGAGCACCACGGAACGGCCTACGGAGCCGGCCGAAGAGTCGCCCCACGCGCCGCCGTTGGCCTTGTTCTGGAGCGCACCTTCAACAACGAGCACGAACGGGCGTGTTGTTGGCGCTGCGAAGTTCGTCAGCCACTGGTACGCGAGGTCGCCGCCCATACCCATGACGGTCTCGTGGTAGATAAGGTCGATCACGTCGATGACGACGTCGGCGATGTCCATCGAGCCGGTCGGACTCGCGGGCTCAGAGCCAGTGACGCGGATGTCAGCAGGAAGCAGTCCGACCCGCGGTTGAGACTGGCGGCTTCTCCGGTGGTCGGCAGCGTGCCGGCGAGCCCAAGAGCGGCAGCGGTGGTGATGCCGGAGCCGGGAATCGCCTCGCCGTCAGCGTTCTCGAAGATGCCGAGAAGCGACGTGGAACAGCCGGTGCACTCAGCACCGTGAATCCATACTACTCGCGGCTTGCCGAAGGTTCCTTGGTAGGGAGCGCCAGTGCGTTGTACGCAAGCGCCTCCATGATCTGGGACGCCTGCGACTGGCTGAAACCTGCGGCGGCGGCGAGCGCACCCAAGCGGGTGACGAACTGTCGCCTGGTAATAGCCATACTCTCTCCTCCTTCACCATGTTCGGTGTCGTGTAGAACTGATCAGACAAAAGCGATTTAGCCTCTGAACGCGGAAACGGAAATAGAAAAAGCCACCTCCTTTCGGTCCGCGTTTCTGAGGAACCGGGTGGAGACAGCTTCGCAGGAAAGGCCCCTGAAACGAGCGGTCAGACTTCACGAGCCCCAAGAGGCAGAGAACGGGGCAGGTGATTCCGACCAGTCGGGCCTTCGTGCCGGCTCCAACCCGGTGGTCTACGACGTAGCGAGTACCTCTTTCTTGAGAACGCTCTTTGGCTGTCAGGTACCCATGTAACAGATGTTACAACGGACAGAATACTTCCCTCTGGCGCCTCTCGTCAAGTGCTTGCATCGGCGGGCCGGAGTGACGTGGGTCACAAGTCCCGGGGCCTTCCGGCCCGCCGGTACGGATGCCCGCTATTCCTCACCGTCCGAGCCGGTCGGACCGGCGGTGTCGTCGGTCATCTGACGCTTCGCGAACCGGCGCAGATACTCCTGCCTGTTGACCACGTCGACCTCGAGAACCTTGGCCAAACGGCGGTAGTCGGGATCCACCGTGCAGAACACCTTGGCGCGCTGAGCCAGCGCCATCGCGATGGCCGTCGGCAGGTCGATCTCGAGACGCTCCATGAGCTCTCGGGCGTCGGACTCCGAGTACGGCTCGGCGTGCAGCAGCTTGGCCATCTCGACGTCGCCCTGGACGATGTCCTTGAGAGCCTCGTAGTCCTCCTCGGTCACCAGCCACTTCCTGCGGCCGCCCCGCATGAGGTCAGCCTGCTGGTACTCGACCATCTCGAGCACGAAGTCCTGCGTGGTGAAGAACTTCTTGCGCCTGAGCAGCAGGAGCAGCGGCAGGAGCAGCAGCGGGGCCAGACAGAGCGGCCAGTAGTTGGGCGCGCGGCGGAATCGGTATCGGGGAGACCTGGTTGGGCCAGCCCCAGACCTGGATGCGGCCGTTGGAGGTGTCGGCGATGAAGATCTTGTTTCGCGTTCCGATCGCCGCACCGTTGGGGTAGTTGAACTCGCCGTCGGCGAACCCCTGCTGGCCGAAGGCCAGGATCTTGTCGCCCTTGGCCGTCCACAGACGTGCCGTCGTGTGCCAGCGTGTCGACCACTACCATGCGGTCGGCCGCCGTGGCCTTGTCGAAGGGGAAGCGGTTCAGGAAGGCGATTCCTCGAGGCAGACCATCGGTCACGATGATCTTCTTGAAGGTTCCGTCCTTGTCGAAGATCTGGACGCGCCTGTTGTTGCTGTCGGTGACGTAGACCAGGCCCTTGTGCAACGTGATCCCGTTGGGGAACTGGAAGAGCCCGGGGCGCAGTTTGGCGTCCTCGACCTGGCCCAGGTTGCCGACGGACTTCTTGAACTTCCCGTCGGGGCCAAAGATGAGCATCCGGTGGCCGTTGAGGATCTCGGTGACGTACAGGGTTCCGTCGGCTGCGAACGCCAGCGCGACGGGCGCCCACTGGACACCGCCGGTCTTGAAGGTCGGCAGCTGGTCCGGAGGCAGGTTCGGAAGGAACTCGCCCAGGTACTTGCCGGACAGGTCGTAGCGGAAGATGGTGCGCTGCCTGCGGTCCGTGACGTAGAGCTCGTTGCTCTTGGGGTTCTTCGCGATGTTGAGAGGGATGACCGTCTGCGACGCCCCGAACGACCGCTTGAACCTGCCCGCTTGGCTGAAGACGAGGACCTGGCGGCCGGTCGAGTCCGGCACGTAGACATCGTCACCGTCGATCATCACGCCGATCGGCCGCTGCAACTTCAGCGATGTGCCCGAGAACGCATAGAGGAACTGCGGCGGGTCGATGACGTCCTCGGAGACGGGAGCGATGTTGAACGTGAGCTTGTGCGTGGCCTGGTAGTAGGCGTAGTACGCACCGACCATGGCCAGCAGGAGAATCAGAATGATGATGAGGGCGATCTTGCGAATCTGTGACCGGGTCAGGCGTCTACGTCCCTGTGCTTGCGTCAACTTCGCCTCCGAAGAAGGGGTTGCTCGAGAGAAACTTCATCGGGCTCTGGAGCCCGTAGTCTACTTCTTGGACTTCTTCTTCGCTTGCTGCTTGAGCAGCGCCTCAACCTGCGGCTCCAGAACAAGGATCTGCGCCTTGACCTCGGCGTTCTTGGGGTCGAGAGCCGCAGCCTCGCGGTAGACGTCGAGCGCGTCCTTCAGGCTGGCGCGCTTGACCAGTATCTCGCCATGGAGTTTGGCGGCCTCGAAGCTCTTCTTGTCGAGGTTGCGCGCGATGAGGATGGAGTTGAGCGCGTCTTCGGTCGTGCCGGCGGCAAGACTCTTGCGCGCCTTCTCGATCCAAGTGGCCGCCGGGCCATACGCCTCGACGGCCTCGCGCGGCGGGTCGGCCTCGGGCGCGAGCTCGGCGGCGCGGACGAACTGGTAGGAAGCGTTCACGTCGTCTTTGTTCTGCTTGTAGAGCTGACCCAAGAAGTAGTGCGCTTCAGCGAAGCCGGGATCGAACTTGACGCCGATCTCGAGCTGCTGGATGGCGCCGTCGATCTCACCCATCCCCTGCAGCGCCTTGCCGAGATGGTAGTAGGTGTCCGAGGCATCCTTGCGGATGACAAGCGCCGCCTTGAAGAAGCCGGCCGCATCGTCGTAACGCTTCTTCTCATTGGCCAGGAGACCCAGGTTGTAGAGCGCGATCTCGCGAGACGAGCTGAGTGCACTGTACTGGCTGCCCTCGGTGAGCTCGACGACCTTCTTGAAGTAAGACTCCGCGGCAGCCGGGTTCTTCGCCGCGACCGCAACGAGACCCAGATCGAGATTGGCGCCGATGTGCTTGGGCTCGATCTTGAGCGCCGCGTTGAGCTGCTGCGTGGCCTCAGAGTACTTGCCCATACCGCCGAGCGCCTCGCCCAACCGAACGCGAAGGATGACATCGTTGGGGTTCTTGCGAACCTGCCCTTCGAGCATCCCCACGAGGCGTCCGGCCGCACTCGTCGCGAAGTTCGCCTGGCGGTCGCGGTACACGGAGTACCCGAAGTAGACGACCGCGCCCAACATGAGCGCCACGAGTAGGGCAAGAGCGAGGTTCAGCCAGAGATTGAGGCCGCCGCGGCGGCGCTCAGGAGCCGGTTCTGTCTCGACGCGAACGTCAGTCATAGGCGGTACTACCTCTGAATCCCTTGGTGGCGCAGGGGCCTGCCGGGACCATAGTCCAGCGCCAACGGGTGGGTCAATGAAGGCTACTTGCGAGCAACGTGCGTGTCAACGAAACCCGCGGTCGAGCGGGGCAAACCTACCGCGGTCGAGCAAAGCGAATGCTGTGCCGCGCGCGGCGGTGCAGCGAGGAACACACAAGCTCTCTAGATTCCGAGCTCCGTGTGGCACTTCAGGCACAGCTCGGCGCCCTTGTACGGAGCTATCTCCCGGTTAAGTGCGTCGACCGCGCCGTGACACTGGTAGCACAGCCGGAGGTCGTGACCCTGTTGCAGCTCGACTTGCCGCGCGGCCTTGGACGTTCCGAACGAGATGTGGCACTCGTAGCAGCGGTAGGGACGGCCCTTCTTCTCGCCGACGTTGAAGTGCACCGCGTGCTCGGCGAATCCCTTGTTCTGGATCGACGTGGGCGGCTGCTGCGCCATCTGCGGGTGGCAGGGGACGCAGTTGGCGGAGATGAGTTCGGCGTTCTTCACGCCGAGGTGGTGGCAGTTCTGGCAGGTCTCGCGGTCCTGATGACACACGTTGCAGTCTTCGGAGCTGATGCCGGGCTCGGGTTTGTGGTTCTGAATCCACCCGGGCGGATGCGGCATGCTCGTCTTGTGACACCGCGTGCACGACTTGGTGGTGTGACAGGCCCCGCAGTCGCCCTTCTTGTCGAGGTACAGCTTGCCGTGGAGCTTCGTCCAGCTGCTCTTCGTGTGAGACGTGGGGACGATCGGCTTGCCGGTCGGGTTGTCACCTTGGTGGCAGGCGATGCAGAACTCGGTCTTGTGGCACATCGCGCAATACGACGGATCCGCGCCTGCCCGCACCTTGTGATCACCTTCGATGAACTTCTTGGTGTGGTTCTTGGGGACCAGATCGAAGCCCTTGGGATGGCAGGCACCGCAGTCCTCGGTGGCGATGATTCCCTGCCCTTGGTGCTGCAACCCGTGGCAGCGGTAGCACGACTGCATGTCCGGAACGGCGATGCCCTTGGCGCTGTGTCCGAACTTCGGATGGCACGCCTCACAGGGGTAGGCGCGCTGCAGGTGCTTCGCGTGGGCGAAGATCAGTCGGCCCGGGACTATGCTGTCGAGGTCCGGATGGCAGTAGACGCACTGGGCCATGGTGGTCGGCCCAGTGGGATAGATCTTGATCGACGGCCCCTTGGGGGCCTCCCTGATGACCGATGCGTACGAGTCGGGCAGCGGGTCGATCTTGACGCTCTTCTCAACGTGGCAGGGGTTGCAGTCCTTGCTTGCCGTGTGACACATCATGCAGTCATTGGTGCCGGTCTTGTTGGCGCTCTCGGCGTGCGGCTTCCCTGCGAACTCCTTGATCGGCTGGTGATCCGCGGGCACGAGATCGAAGGTCTCCGTGTGGCAGGAGCGACACTCCGAACTCGCGAGCTCGCCCTGTGGACCGTGCTGCACGCCGTGGCAGGCGTAGCAGACCTCCATGGGCACTGAGGAGGTGACCCCGTTCTGGTGCGGCATGCTCGAGTGGCAGCCGTCGCAGCTGACCATGAGGTGGCTACCGTGGTTGAACACGAGGCCGGGCTTGTTGACCGAAGACAGGTCGAGGTGACACGGAGCACACTGCTGGGGCTCGACCGGCGCAGCCGTGTCGATGGCCGTCGCCGTTGACGGGTCGAACTCCGTGGCGGCCGTTCCGGAGCGCACGGACACAAGCAGGAAGGCGGCTGCGAGAACAACCGCAGCCACCCCCCAGAGCCTCACGCGCGGATTATCGGCCTTCCGCTTCACGATGTCGTAGAACCCCTGTTCATCAGTTCCCGCCGATCATGCCTCTGATGTTCGAGACGAACCGCAGGACCGGGTTGGCGGCTCTCACGGCCGTCTTCTGGTGGATCAGCTGACCGGCGGCGGCTGCGAACTTCTCGTTCGAACCCTTGTGGCAGCCCGGCTGACCGCAGGTGGTGCCGAGGTTGGCCGCGTACACGCTCGACTCAGGATCGTTCTTGGGAAGGACCAGGTGCGAGTTGTGGCACTGCCAGCACGCGGGCGCATCTGCGGCGCCCTTCTTGTACGCGCGGCCGTGGTAGTAGTCGTTGTACGTCTCGTAGGCCTCGCCGTGCTGCTTGCAGCGCGCGCACGTGCGATACGCCGAGGCATGCATGGCCTCGCTGGCTTCGGCGCTGTCGAGGCGCTTGATGAAGTGACCACCGTGGCAGGAGCCGCAGGTCGCAGACTCGTAGTTGCCCTCGCGGATCTTCTCGAGCGTGGATCGAGTCGTTGTAGAGCGGAACCGGTGCGCGGTTGCTCTCATCCTCAGCGTCCTGGTGGCAGACGCCACACTCGATACCCGCGTTGACATTCCAGAGCTTCGTGTATGACGGCTTGTCGTCGTAGCGGTAGTCGGGGTGGCACTGCTGGCAGGTGATGTCGCGGTGCGCCGAGTCCTCGACACCCGAGACCTCGAAGGACTTGTTGCCGCCGCCGAGGGTCTTCAGCAGTGTGGCGTTACCGTGACAGGTGAGGCATCCCGAGCGGCTGCTTCCGTCGGAGATGCTCGGGTCGTAGTCCCACCCGTCCTTGGGCTGCCACTTGATGCCCTTCTGATCGTGACAGGTGACGCAGTCGGCGGGCTTGTGGCACATCATGCACTGGTCGTTGAGATGCTCCTCGGCGGGCTTGACGTGGGGCTTGAGTGCCCAGTCATCGGTATGCGACGCGGGACGAAGCTGCCACTTGGGGGTGAGGTGGCAGGCCTCGCACTCGCCCTTGGCGATGACGCCCTTGGGCCCGTGCCGTAGACCGTGGCAGTTCCAGCAGCCCTTCATGGTGGGCTTCTCAGTGCCGGACTGCCGGTGCGGGAATCGCGGATGGCAGTCGCTGCACTGCATGAGGATGTGGTTTCCGTGGGAGAAGATGATCTCGTTCGCGTAGTTCTTGGTGTTGGCGATGTTCGCGTGACACAGCGCCGTGCACTCCCCCTCGTACACGGGCGAGTTCGCAAGTTGCGCCAGCACATCCGTGGGCGTCTGTTGCGGATTCTGATCCGCCGCGAACGCCGCCGAGGCGACCGCCAGAGAAGCCGCGAATGCCACCGCCGTCAGCGCGATGGTCAGCCGCCGTGTGCGTGCTCTCTTCTGTAGGGACATGCTGTGCAACCCCTTCTCCCCTTGCGAGATCCCGTGAGACCTCATGACTTATGACCCATCTCTGCGGAAGACCTGTCCGACTTGGTAGAACACGTTACTGATCGCCTGCCTGGCAGAGTTGGCGACCGCATACACGGGGTTCTCCTGCAGTGTCGCTGACTTGCGGTGAATCAACCTCGCGTAGTCAGTGTACTGGTCGTTCAACGTGCCCTTGTGGCACTGGCCACAGGTGGTGATGAGATTGTCCTGGTTGGTCCAGGAGAGGCGATTGGCCGAGGGCAGGATCAGATGCGTGTTGTGGCACTGCCAACACGCCGGGGCGTCCTCGGCCCCGCGACGGTAGGCCGCGCCGTGATAGTAGTCAGCATAGGTCGACGCCGCCTTGGTGTGACACTGGCCGCACATCTCGAGCGCGGACCCATGGATGATCTCGGCGGCGGCCGTGTCGGTCTTGCTCGGGATCGCATGACCGCCGTGGCAGTCGCCGCAGAGCGGGCGCGGCTTGCCGGGGGCCGTGGAGTCCGGGGCGCCCACCGTGGTCGTGACGTCCGCGGTGCCGGTGGGACTCGGGCTTCCCGCTGTGGAGTGCGCACTGTTGGCCCACTCGAGGAACTTGTCGCGGTGGCAGTTCTTGCAGGCGCTCTTGGCGAGTATCTTCCACTCGTCACTCGCGACGGTGTTGGGGTGCGGCGTCTTGTAGGCGAAGTCGACATGGCAGTCGGTGCAGAGGGTCTGCGCGTGGGCCGATGCATTGATGACATCGACGCTGACGTAGAGGCTCGTGACCTTGCCGTTGACGATCCTGACGAGGTTGGGGTCCCCGTGACAGACCAGACAGCCCGACTTGCCGGCGACCCCGATGGTCCAGTCGAGGTTGTAGGTCGAGGTCGCAACCTTGGCGCCGGGAGGAAGCGGCGTGGTGTACACGCCCTTGGAGTTCACGCCGGGAGGAACGTACGTCGGCGAGGTGAGGCCGAAGGGGTTCTGCTTGGGAGCCGCTGCTGCTGCTGCCGCTGCTGCTTCCAGCTGAGCCGTCGTCGGGGCGGTTCGCTGCGGAACCGGCGCCGAGGGGTAGTCGAAGGCGTACGCCGAAGTCGGCAGCACGAGGGCGGCTGCTAGAAGAGCGACGACTGTGGCAGTGCGCATGCGCATTCGCGGGTCTCTCTCACGTGCGGTCGGGTGCGGCTCAGTGATGCACTGGCCCGGCTACGGCGGGGGTCTCATCGTAGCCAAGTTCGACGTGGTGGTGCTCTTCTTCCTTCCTCACAACGAAACTCAAGCCAAAGAAGTCGAGGAACGCAGGAAAGTCCTCCGTGACCGAAAGATACACGTGAATCGTCGTGAGCACGATGAACAGCCAGTTGACCACGTAGTGGATCGTGCGCGCATACCACCCCGCGAGGTCCGTTGAGCCCAGCAGGCTGCCGGCCCAAAGGCCCACGATCACGTCGCGTCCGGTCACGCCGGCGTGACCGAAGAAGGTGATGGCCTGCGTGAAGGGAACCGGGTAGGTCAGCAAGGCGAACCCGCTGATCGCCTGGATGATGAGCAGCGGCACGAAGATGATGTAGGTCGACTTCTGCATCACGTTGTACTTGCCGAGATGCGGCTTCGAGGGCTTCACGAAGATGTAGTACAGGATGACCTTGGGTGCGGTCGTGATGTCGCGCTTGGTGATGGCGAACTCCCGATAGTCGCGCCGCTTGGATGCGAATGCGTACCACAGGCGCCATACCAGGTTGGCGATGACGATGACCATCGCAACGTAGTGGACCCACCGCATGCCGTTACGGCCACCGCTGAAGAACGGGAACCGGATGTACATGCCGGACACGGCCAACGCGATCATCGCGGCCACGTGCTGGAAGTGCATCAGCTTGGGAGCCGCGGGGATCGGCCCGCCTTCGTGGTGAGGCCACTCCCAACCCACGAAGCGACGCTTGGCCCTACCCGTGAGGATGTTGCCCAGGAAGTGCCCGCACAAGGCGATGACGATCACGCTGTAGAGAAGCGTGAACACCACATCGATCCATACGTTGAGTTGCGTCAGTCCTAGCAACTGACAACCCCTACTCCCTATTCGGGCCGTACCTGTCGGCTGGCACGGCTGGTCTGCCGTCGAGGCAAGTTGCACTGATCGCACGCGAACGCCGGTCGCATGCGGCGATGCCCTTCGGGCTTGTAACAGCAGTTACACACATACTAAGGACGCCTCGAGGGAGTGTCAACGAACGTGGGGCCTTCCGACGCGCTCCCGACCGCGTCTAGACGTCCTCGATCCGGGCGCGCGCGGTGACCTCGATACCGGCCGCGTCCAGGTAGCCGAGCGCGCGATCCTCGTCGGCGACTTCGATCCGCAGGGCGATGCCACAGTGCGCACCGATGGACTTGGGCGCGGGGATCGGAACGACCTCGATGCCCAGGTCGCCGATGAGCTTCTCGGCATCGAGCGCGTCGTGGGTGGACTCGAAGCCGAGAACCGCGAAGACCCGCGGCTCGCGTGTCACGACCCCTCCTCGGCGAGCGTTCGCAGGGCGGCGAGGGCGGCGTCGATGTCGTCGACGGTGTTGCCGTAGCCGATCCCGAGGCGAAGGGCGCCCGTCTCGAGCGTACCGACGGTGCGGTGGGCCCACGGCGCGCAGTGGAGTCCCGCGCGCGCGGCGATGCCCCAGCGGCGGTCGAGCGCGAAGGCGAGGCGGTCGGCGCCGATGGCTTCGTGGACAAGCGAGATGACCGGCACTCGCGGGGCGCCCGGCTCGGGACCGAGCACCGAGAAGCCCGGGATGTCGAGCACGCCTTCGTGCAGGCGGCGGACGAGCAGTCGCTCCTGCGCACGGATCTCGTCAGCATGCGCGTCAAGGAAGCGGACGGCGGCGCCAAGACCTGCGATGCCGGGGGTGTTGGGTGTGCCGGCCTCGTAGCGGTCCGGTCGCACGAGCGGTGCGCCCTCGTCGGCGCTCGAACCTCCGCCGGTCCCGCCGGTCACGAGCGGGGTGGGGTCACAGTCGGATGCGAGGTAGAGGACGCCGACACCCTGCGGGCCGAGAAGGCCCTTGTGTCCGGAGCACGCCCACGCGTCGGCGCCGAGGCTTCCCAGGTCGATCGGCAGGTGACCGCCGGCCTGGGCGCCATCGACCAGCATCAGGGCGCCGGCGGCATGCGCGATGTCGGAGAGGTCGGCCACCGGCTGGATCGCCCCGGTCAGGTTGCTCGCATGCTGGCAGACGACCGCGCGGGTGCCCGCCTGGCCGACGACCGCCTCGACCTCCTCGGCGATGACGGTGCCGGTCGCGTCAGCGTCGACGAGCACGACGTCCACGCCGAGTTGTGCGAGGTCGAAGAGCGGCCGGGCGACGGCGTTGTGCTCCATCGAGCAGGCGACGACCCGGTCGCCCGGCGAGAGCAGCCCCCGCAGGACCAGATTCATCGCCTCGGTGCAGCCCGGCGAGAAGAGCAGTTCGTGGGCGTCAGGCACACCGAGGAATGCGGCCACGTCACGCCGTGACTCGTGGATGAGCCGCGAGGTCGCCATGGCCATGCGGTAGGCGCCGCGACCGGGGTTGCCGCCGTAGACGGTCAGGGCCTCGACGACCGCTGCGACGACCTCGGTCGGCTTGGGCCACGAGGTCGCGCCGTGGTCGAGGTAGATGGTCGGCGGAGGTGTCGGAGGCACGGTCGGCATCCGCCTAGCCGTGCCCGCCGCCGGCCGCCATCTTGGCGGCGTGGTCGAGCTGGGAGGCGATGAAGCCGAACGACTCGCGCGCAGCCTTCTCGGAGCCGGGGAAGTTCACGATCAGGGTGGTGCCGCGCTGGACAGCCGTCGCGCGCGACAGCATCGCTCGCGGGGTGATGCGCAACGACTCGGCGCGCAGGAACTCGGGGATGCCGGGGACCAGCCGCTCGCTCACGTCGCGGGTCGCCTCGGGCGTGACGTCGCGCGGGCTGAGTCCGGTTCCGCCGCAGGTCAGGATCACGTCGGCGCCGTCGTCGTCGGCCATGCGGACGAGCATGTCGGCGATCAGCGCGCGGCTATCCGGCACGACCTCGTAGGCTACGATCGAGTGGCCCTCGGCCTCGGCGAGCTCCATGAGCGCGGCACCCGCGGTGTCGTCAGCGGCAGTTCGCGTGTCCGAGCAGGTCAGAATGGCTATCTTGAGGCCCGGCACGGGGCGGTCACTCCGCCTTCGCCGCGAGCTTGGCGGCCTCGACCTCAGCCTGAGCCGCAGCCTCGGCGGCGCGCTCGCGCTCGAACTCGGCGATCGCCTCGGGCGGCGTGCGGTCGCAGGTCCCGTCGCCGAGCGAGACTGCCACCACGGCATCGCCGACCCGCACCTCGCCGGGCTCGCGGACCACGGCGAAGATCCCTTCGCGCGGCATGACGCAGTCGCCGGCCTGGTAGTAGATGGCGCACTTGGTGTGGCAGACCTTGCCGATCTGGCTGATCTCGAGCACCGCCGACTCCCCCACCTTGATCACGCTGCCGACGGGCAATGAGAGCAGGTCGAAGTCCTTGGTGGTGATGTTCTCGGCGAAGTCGCCGGCGTCCACGTCGAGGCCCTTGGCCTGCATGGTGCCGATCGACTCGGAGGCAAGCAGCGATACCTGGCGGTGCCAGTCGCCGGCGTGAGCGTCGCCTTCGAAGCCGCGATCGAGTATGAGCGTGCCTTCCGTGCCCGGCGTCTTGCGCATCGTCTTCTTCGCCGAGAGGTTCACCGACGTCACGACGCCGGGGGTGGGCAGTGCAGCGGTGGTATCGGGGGTCATCGGGGGTCCTCCTCGCGGATCCAGGTGCCGGATGCGCCGCCTTCTTTGCGCACCAGCAGGATGTCGGTCACGACCATGCCGCGATCGACGGCCTTGCACATATCGTACAGCGTCAGCCCGGCCACAGCGGCCGCGGTGAGCGCTTCCATCTCGATGCCGGTCTTGCCGTCGGTCTCGACGGTGGCGGTGATGCGTACGCCGGTCCGGGGGACTTGCTCCGCGGCGAGCTGGATCGAAGCGTGGGTGATGGGGAGCGGGTGACACATCGGGATGAGGTCGGCGGTGCGCTTGGCGGCCATGATGCCGGCGATGCGGGCGGTGGCGAGCACGTCACCCTTGGGCGCCTTGCCGGACACGATGAGCTCGAGCGTGGCGGGCGCCATCTCGACGAACGCACCGGCGACGGCGATACGGTGGGTGACCGGCTTGCCGGCCACGTCGACCATGCGCGCGGCGCCCGAGTCATCGAGGTGCGTGAGCTTGCCGGGGTTCTCGGCGACCATCGGTCATCCTCCGATCTGGGACATGCGGCGGGTGGTGCCCACGCGCATGTCGTGGCCTTCGGGCTTGTCGGCGAGCGCTTTGCGGACGACGGCGCGAACGTCCTCGTCGGTGCCGGTGCGCAGGACGGTGCGGACGTCGAGCTCGTTGTCCGAGAAGAGACAGGGGCGCAGGCGGCCGTCGGCGGTCAGGCGCAGGCGGTTGCACTCGGCGCAGAAGTGGTGCGAGAGCGGCGAGATGACGCCGACGGTGCCGAGCGCGCCGGGGAGCCGGAAGTAGCTCGCCGGCCCCCATCCGCCGGGAGCGTCCTTGCGGGCGACGGCCGTGAGCACGCCGAGACCGGCGGCCGCGGCCTCCTCGGTGATCCGCGCGATGAGCTCGTCGCTCGGGACGGTGTCGGCGCGCGTCCAGCCCTCGCTGTCGACGGTGCCGATGTCGGAGTGGCAGCCCGAGCCCTCCTCGGCGTCGCCGACCGGCATGTACTCGATGAAGCGGACGTGCAGCGGGCGGTCGAGCGTGAGCTTCGCGAAGCCGAGCAGGTCGGGATCGAGCGAGCGGACGACGACCACATTGAGCTTCACGGGATCGAAACCGTGCTCGAAGGCGGCATCGAGGCCGGCGAGGGCGTCGTCGAGCTTGCCACCGCGTGTGATGCGCGCGTAGACGTCGGGGTCCATCGAGTCGAGGCTGATGTTCACGCGCGAGAGGCCGGCCTCGCGGAGCTGCTCGGCATACTGCGGCAGCAGCGTCGCGTTGGTGGTGAGCGCGATGGAGTCGAGGCCGGGGATCTCGTGGAGTCGGCGCACGTGGTCGACCACACCGTGGCGGACGAGCGGTTCGCCGCCGGTCAGCCGGATCTTGCTGATGCCCTCCGAGACGGCGACCGCGGCGAAGCGCTCGATCTCCTCGAAGGTCAGCATCTCGTCGTGCGGCTTCCACGCGACGCCCTCGGCGGGCATGCAGTAGACGCACCGCAGGTTGCAGCGGTCGGTGAGGCTGATGCGCAGATAGTCGATCCGGCGCCCGTGGGAGTCCGTGGCCATCAGGCGTCGCCTCCGGTCAGGAACCGCGCCTGGATGAGGTCGGCCACGCCGCTCGCGCGCATCGAGGTCGAAGCTGGCGACGCCGGCAGGGACGATCTCGGGCATGTCGGTGACGACAGCGATGAGTTCATCGGCGGTCGAAAGCAGTTCCTCGCTTCGCGCCCTGCGTGCGATCTCGACGCGCACAGTCGCCTCCCGCTTGTAGCCCTCGGTGAGCAGGATGTCGCAGCCCGCCTCGGCGGCGAAGTGCGCGAGCTCGGGCAGGGTGTACTCGCGCTCGACCTTCTCGACCAGCGCGAACTTGTCGGGTGAAGAGACCATCGTCGCCGTCGCTCCGGCGCGCGCGTGGCGCCACGAGTCCTTGCCGGGGACGTCGATGTCGTAGTCGTGCACGTGGTGCTTGACGGTGGCGACTCGGACCCCGCGGGCGGAAAGCTCGCGGATGAGCTTCTCGAGGAAGGTGGTCTTGCCTGAGTCACCCTTCCCGACGATGGAGACGACGGGAATGGTCACGGGAGTGTCAGTCACTGGGTATGCGCCCCTTGTCCGGAGGGTCGATGCGGCCAACCGCCGCGAGGGCTAGAAGCAACCGAGATCGCAGTTGTGCACCTTGATGCCCTGCATGTCGGCTGCTGCGCCGGCGACCTTGTAGGGGACGCCGGTGTCCTCGGCGTACTTACGCAAGACGGGACACGTGACCTTCCCGTCGACGGCCTTGGCTGCGACGGCGGCCTTCATCTCATCGGTGACCTGCGCGGTCCAGCGCGGGTCGAGTTCCTTGGGTCCCTTGTCGCTCACAGTGTTCCTTCTTCCTGGTCGAGCCGGACGCAGGCGACCTGCGTGCCAGCGACAAACATGCCGTCGCCCTCAGGCAGCACGACGAGGCAGTTGCCCCGGTGAGCTGCGGTGAGAAGCGCTGAAGACTGGCTGAAGGGCAGCGATGCTTCGTATCCGTCGCCGTCGGCGGCGGGTGCGACGATCCCTCGCAGGTAGTAGCGGCGATCCTGCTTCTTCTTCACGTCATGCGCGAGCCGTGCCATCGTGACCGGGCGGTCCAGCGCCGAGAAACCCTGCATCAACCGCAGCGACGGGCGCACGAAGATCTCGAAGCCCACATAGGTGCTCGTAGGGTTGCCCGGCAAGCCGAAGAACGGCACCCCACGGATCGAACCGAGCGTCTGAGGATTCCCGGGGCGCATCTTGACCTTGCAGAACGCGAGTTCGCCGAGCTCCTCGAGCACCGGCTTGACGTAGTCGAAGTCGCCCACCGAGACGCCACCGCTCGTGACGATGTAGTCGGTCTCGTCGGCGGCGCGCTCGAAGGCGGCCCGGGTGGCATCGACGTCGTCGGGGACGACCGGATAGCGCACGGGGATTCCGCCGGCCGCGATGACCTGCGCGGTGATCGAGTAGCTGTTGGAGTTGCGGATCTTGCCGGGGCCGGGGGTCTCGGCGACCTCGACGAGTTCGCTGCCGGTCGAGAGCACCGCGACGCGCGGCCGTCGGTAGACGCTGACGGTCGCGTGGCCGGTCGAGGCGAGCAGGCCGATCGCTGCGGGGCCGATCACGTCGCCGGCGCTCAGGACGACGTCGCCGGCGCGGACCTCCTCACCGCGCCGGCGGATGTGCTCGCCGAGGCGCGGCTCGATCTCGAAGGCGACGCGGGTGCCGGTGCCACCGTCGCCGCTGTCGAGCGGTTGCGTGCGCTCGACCATGACGACGCTGTCGGCACCCTCGGGTACGGCGGCGCCGGTCATGATGCGCGCGGCCTGGCCGGGGGCCACGACGATGCCGGCAACGTCGTCGCCCGCGCCGATGTGGGCGATGACGTCCAGCGCGATGGGCGCGTCGGCGCTGGCGCCGGCGAGATCGGCGGCGCGCACGGCGAAGCCGTCCATCGCGGAGTTGTCGAAGGGCGCGACGTCGATGTCGCTGCGAGCGTCGTCTGCGAGCACGCGGCCGAGCGAGTCGAGCAGCGCGACCTCCTCGGCAGGCAGGCGCGTGATGCGCGCGAAGACGAGCTCGCGGGCCTCCTCGACGGTCATGACGGCGGTCTCGGCCATCACAGGTCCCCTTCCGGTGCCAGCACCCGCTCGGGGTGCGTGTAGACGGTGATCTTGCCGCCGCGGGCGTAGCCGACGAGCGTGATGCCGAGCTCGGCGCCGATCTCGGCGGCCAGGTCGGTGACGGCGGAGCGCGACGCCACCACGGGAATCGCGGCCTTGGCGGCCTTGACGGCCATCTCGTAGGAGATGCGTCCGGTCGAGATGAGCACGGCCTCGCTGACGTCGATGCGGTCGAGCCAGGCGCGGCCGAGCAGCTTGTCGAGCGCGTTGTGGCGGCCGACGTCCTCGCGGACGAGTTGCAGCTTGCCCGCGAGCGCAAGGCCGCACGCGTGCATGCCGCCGGTGTCGCGGTAGAGCGTGGCCGCGCGCGCCATCTCGCCGACGAGCGCGTACAGGTCATCGGCGGTCACCGTGACGTCCGCCGGTGACGTGCTCGAGCCCGCGCGCGTGGCCGACGCTGGAGAAGGTGACGCCCTTGCCGCAGCCGCTCGTGAGGTAGCGCGTCCGGTAGACCAGGTCCTCGGGCACCGCCTCGGCGCTGGTGACCCAGACGAAGCCGCGCTTGGTGTCGACGTCGACCGAGGTGAGCGCTTCGCGGTCGCCGAGAAGCCCCTCGGCGACGAGGAACCCGACGGCGAGCTCCTCGAGGTCGTGCGGCGTGGCCTGGGTCGTGGCGACTTCGACGTCGTTGAGGTAGATGGTGACGGCCCGCTCGCTCGGCATGCCGCGCGAGCGGCGGGTGGCGACTTCGACGACCTCCATGCGGACGGGCTCGGCGTGGCGGTCGCGCGACAGCGCATGAGCCGGCGATCTCGGCGGAGTCGCGTGCCTCGGCGAGGTCGGCGGGGGTGTTGACGTTGACGAGGGACCGCAGCTCGGGATCGACTGCGCGCAGCGAATCGACGGGCACCTCGGCGACGCGCAGCATCGAGAACATGGCGACGAGCCTGCGGCGGCCCGTCGCAAGCACCGCGCGCGCTGCGGGCAGACACGCCTCGACGCGATAGAGCGCCAAGCAGCGGCTCGGGGCCCTTCTCCGAGACGGGCACCACGACGTCGGCGCCCTCGCGGACCGCCCACAGCGCGCCGATGACCTGCGGCTCGAGGTGCGGCATGTCGGCTGCAACCGCGAGAACCCACTCGTTGTCGGCGTGCGCCATCGCCGTGGCCAGTCCGCCGAGCGGCCCCTGGTAGGCGACCTCGTCGGCGATGACGGCGACCGAGTCGGGAAGCGCCGCGTCGGCGAGCGCATCGGGCCGGTTGGTGACCACGACCGTCTGGCCGCACACGCCGTCGACGACGCGCACGACACGCGCAGACGAGCGGCTCGCCATCGACGTCGAGCAGCGTCTTGTCGACGCCCATGCGCACCGAGCGACCGCCCGCGAGAACGGCGGCGGTGAGCGGGAGGCGCTTGTGGTCGTGCGAGGTCATGGGCTGGCGGCCTCTCGGTGACGGTGCGATGCATCCGTTGGCTAGAGTGCTGGAGATCGGTCCGCCTTCGGATTGTCCCACAGGACGCCACCGCACCGCTGTAGCCTTGAACACGGCGAGCACCTGCGAGCCGGGCGCGAGGCCCAGCTCGGCGGTCGAAGCACGCGACACCGACGAGGCGAGCTGCACTCCGCCGGCATCGAGCACCACATGGTAGGTCGCGCCGCGCGGCGAGACCGACACCACCGCCGCCTGGATTCGGTTGCGCGCGGTTGTCGAAGGAAGTTCGGCCTCGCTGTCGAGCAAGACACACGTCTTCGGGGCGAACGGCAACGGAGACGCTCGTCTCCGAGCTCTGCCTCACCGGTCACGAAGATCCTGCGTAGCGTCCGAAGTCGATTCCCACCAAGCCATCGGAGCTGCAGCCGACGATGCCGACGACCGGCTCCTCGACGCCGAGAAACGCGGCGGTCCATTCGTCCGCGGGTAGGCTCATCGTCTCCTCGGCCGGTCCGCAGGCAACGATTCGCCCGCCGTTCATGATCGCAACGCGGTCGGCAACGACGAACGCCTCATCCTGATCGTGGGTCACATACAGCACGGTCACACCCGCTTCGCGGATGATCGAGGCGAAGTCGTGAGTGAGCCGGTGCCTTGAGGAGCGGGTCGAGCGAGGCAAGCGGCTCGTCGACGAGCAGAACTCGCGGCTCGACCACGAGCGCACGAGCGAGTGCGACGCGTTGCGCCTCCCCTCCCGAAAGTGCGAGAGCGCTTCGCTTCTCGTAGCCGCCGAGCCCGACGCGTTCGAGCGCGGCCGCGATCTTCGCGGCGATGCGTCGAGCGGGCTACGCCGCGCGCCACCAGACCGTAGCCCACGTTTCCGCCAACGGTGCCCTTGAAGAGGTAGGGCCGCTGGAACACGGCCGCGATCTGCATGCGCGCATCGCGGTCTCGGGTTGTGACTTCCTTGCCATCGAGCAGGATCTTGCCGGTGGTCGGCTTCTCCAGCAGTCCGAGCAAGTCGAGCAGCGTGGTCTTGCCCGAGCCGCTCGGACCCAGAATCGCCAGCACGCTGCCAGCGCGGGACTTCGACAGAAGGGACGTCGAGAGCGAAGGTCCCCTTCTTGTAGGACCGCTTGAGTCCGACGCCCGCAAGAGACACGCCTCGTGCGGTCATCCGCCGATCCTCCCAACGGTCGGCGGAGGTCTGCAGCCCGGTGAGCACGATGTTGACGAAGATCACGATCCCCATGAGCACGACGGCGAGTGCCAAGGCCGGTCCGTAGCGGCCCTGCCGGCTGAACTGGACCATGGCGGTGGTCATCACCCGCGTGTCACCCTCGAGGTTGCCGCCGACCATCTGGACGGCGCCGACCTCGGAGATGATCGCCCCGAAGCCGCCGGCGACCGCCGCGAGGAGGCCCATCCGCGCCTCGGAGAGGGTGAGTGCCCCGATGCGCCAGCCGTTCGCGCCGAGCGAGCGGGCCTGCAGAGTGAGCTCGCGCGGAACGGAAGCGACCGCGGCGGCGGTGATCGCCATGACCACCGGCACCGCGATGATGAGCTGGGCGACCACGACCGCCGGCCGGGTGTAGAGCAGGTTCATGAAGCCGAGCGGCCCACGGCGCGAGAACGTCATCGCGACGATTAGGCCGACCACTGTGGGCGGCAGCCCCATGCCCGCGTTGAAGATGACGAGCGCTGCGCGGCGGCCCAAGAAGCGCTTTGCCCCGACGAAGTACCCGACGGGCAGCCCGATGAGAAGGGCGATCGCCGTGGCCGACCCCGAAACCAGCAGGGACGTCCAGACGATCTGCCAGATGCCGAAGGAGCCCGAGGTGAGCAGCGCCCAACCCTCGGCCCAGGCATCGGTGAATATCTGCATCGAGCCGCCCGCCGCGTCCAAAGCAGCTACTTGGTCGCGTTCGGAGTGAAGAGCGCCTGGCCGTACTTCTCGATCCCGAATTCAGCGATGACCTTCTGACCTTCGGGGCTCAGGACATAGTCCGCGAATGCCTGGCCACCCTCCTGATTCTTCGCACCAGGAATCACGATGACGCCGTACTGGTTGAACAGCGCCTTGTCCTTCTCGTACAGGATCGTGAGCCCGGGCAACTGGTCCTTCATGGACAGCCACGTGGCACGGTCGGCAATCGTGTAGGCGCCCTTTTCGTCAGCCACCTTGAGGGTCTCGCCCATGCCCTGCCCGGTCGAGATGTACCAAGGGTTGGCGGCGGGAGTGGGTGTGGCAACGTTCGCGGCAGTCCAAAGGGTCTTCTCCTTGGCGTCGGTGCCGGAGGCGTCTCCACGACCCACGAATGTTGCCTTGCCGGCCTTGCCGGCCTCCGCGATCTTCTTCATCGCGTCGGCTGCACTGGTCGAACCCTTGACTCCAGCGGGGTCCGCGGGCGGACCGACGATCACGAAGTCGTTGTACATGACGTCGTTTCGTTCGGTAGCGAAGCCGGCGGCGATGAACTTCTTCTCGGCGGCAGGCGAGTGAACCAGGAGCACGTCGGCGTCCTTGGTCTCGCCGAGTTTGATCGCTTCACCGCTGCCGACGGCGATGACCTTGGCCTTGTACTGCGGGTAGGCCTCCTCGAACGCCGGGATGAGCACGTCGAACAGCCCAGAGTCCTGCGTCGAAGTCGTGGACGCCACCACGACGTCTGACGTCTCGGTGGTCGTCGCCGGTTTCTCAGTGGAAGCGGTCGAGCAGCCGACCACCGCGAAGACGAGCATGAGGACGAGCACGATGCCCGCCACCTGCCTCAGGCGAGGCGGGGTGTGGAAGTGAAACATCTGTGAATCTCCTTTCCGCAATGGGAGGCCGGGCCGTTTCCAGTCCCGACCCTATCGTTCCGGTCGCCATGGCTTGCGGGGCAAGCGTGTAGGCCTACCGGAATCGGAGTCCGAGCGTAGCGCGATGTGCGGGATGTTACTGGGGAAGCACGCCTGCACGGGGATTCGAGGTGACGAACCCGTCTTCCGCCACAACCTCCTCTCGCTCTCAGGCGAAGACTTCCACGCCAGTGACGAGAATACCACCGCTAGCTGTCCGCACTCGAGGCGCGACTCAGTCGACCGAGTCGAGAGCCCCACACGGCGCCCGCGCGGTGTAGAGGCTAGCAGCAACCGCCACCGGCGCACCCACAACCGCCAGCAGGTTTCGGGTGGCTCGACCTGCCCGTTGGCCCCGGCGGATCCGCACCGCGAGCACTTGACCGTCCGAGCCACCTGATCAGCGATCGCGTCGGCGTCGATGTCGCTCACGCAAGCCACAACCCCACCCACCAAGACGATCGGGAAATCGCCTTGCGTTTCGATCATCGCGTCGATCGCCGCGCTTTGCTCCAGGGGCGAGACGCCGTACAGGTCGACCGTCTCGATGTTCGAACACCTTGCCGAAATCACGCTTGAGCCGTTCCTCCAGCACGTGGAGGCGCCAGGTCACGGGCATGGCTCAAGTCGAACCCGCGCCGAAATCCAGTTCCTCGAGCGGACCGCCCGAGTACACCCGTGCGCCGCCTCAACCGCAGGCTTCCGGGTTGATGATCTTGATCGCTATCTCATCCATTGCGTTTCTCCTCCGAGAATCAGGCAATCCAAACGAGGTAGGCCGCAGCGCCGATAAGTGCCGCGCCGCCGATCTTGGTGAGCACGCCGGTCGCGCGCGACATCGAGCGCATCAGCCGTCAGGGAACCTGCGGCCAGACCGAGCAGCATCAGCGGCACGCCCTTGCCCGAGCCCGTAGACGAACAGCAACAGCGCGCCCTGCGGCACCGAACCCCGCGCGGCGGCGATCGTCGCGATGGCGGCGAGAATGGGGGTCGAGCACGGCGAGGCGACGACTCCGAACAGGATGCCGAACAGGAACGCCCCCACGAAGCCCCGGCGCTCCGGACGCGTGTTGGGCAGGAAGCGGTTCAGCGCGTCGAAGGGCAGGTTGATGGCGCCCAGCATCTGCAGGCCGAGCACCACGCAGATGGCCGCGACCACGTAGTAGGCCCACGCGCCCGCGAGCAGCGCGCGGCCCAGAAGCGCTGCGGCCGCGCCGATCGACAGCGAACAGCAGACTCATGCCCAGCACGAACGTCGCCGAGAGCGCGAGCCCTCGCAGCCACGCGGCGCGCCTGGTGATGCCGGGAGTCTCGGCGACCTGGCCGGTCACGTAGCCGAAGACGGCGGGGAGCATCGGCAGCACGCATGGGCCGAAGCCCGCGACCATGCCGCCGAGAAACGCGATCGCCGAACGCAGCAAGACCGCCGAGCGACCCGGACGTCAGCTGGCGATGCGAACGACTCGATGTTCACTGGGCTATCAGCTTGTCGAGCCGCGCCTTCATGTCGGCCTCGGACATGGCGCCGGTGAACGAGTCGGCGATCTTGCCGTCAGGTGTGATGAAGAACGATGTCGGGATGTACTGGAACTGGAACTTCGACGCCAGCTGCTGGGCCGACGGGTCGTCGCTGATCGCGTTGACGAACACCACTTTGCCCTCGTAGCCGGGCATCACCTTGTCGACGACCGCCGAGATCTCGACGCACGGCTGACAGGACAGCGAGTGGAAGAGCACGTAGACGGGCTTGCCGGTCTTCAGCGCGGCCTCGTAGTCGGCGACGGCGTCGTTGTGGACTGAGGTGATGGTGGCACCCGCAGGGGCTGCGGCGGGCCGCGTCCCGGAAGCGCCGGACTCGACGTCGCGCTCGGTGCCGTCGCGGATCCGCCCAGGATCTTGGCGACCAGACACGCCGGCGAACAACGCCACAACGAGCCAGGGCGATGATCGACCGTCGGTGACAGGCGCTTCGAGCTCGGCGGATCCCTGACTTCTGTTGTCGGTCACGTCTTGCTCCCTCCATCGGACGATCGCAGACACTGCGGCGCTTCAGGCGCTATCCCAGTACCGCGTTGAACAGATAGCCGATCGCAATGATGCCGACGGCATTCACGCCGAAGTACACGGCGATGAGCTTGGGCTTGAGACTTTGCGCAGGATGATCGCCTCGGGAAGCGACAGCCCGACGACCGCCATCATGAAGGCGAGCGAGGTCCCCATCGCCACGCCCTTCTGCGTGAGCACGCCGATCGAGCGGCACGACGCCGGCGGCGTTGCTGTAGAGCGGCACGCCGACGAGCACGGCGAGCGGAACGGCGAGCGGATTGCCCGGCCCCGCGTACTGCGCGAGGAAGTCGTCGGGGATGTAGCCGTGCATGACAGCGCCGATGCCGATGCCCACGACCACGTAGGGCCAACCTTGCCGACGATCTCGCTTCACGTAGCCGACGCGCATACGCTGATGCGCTCGCGCCACGTCTGCTCCGGGCAGCTCCCCGGCGTCACCCATGCGTATCTCGTAGACGTACTCCTCGACCCAGCTCTCGAGCCCCAGCTTGCCGATGATGATGCCGCTGGTGATCGCGATGAAGAGGCCCGCAGACGATGTAGAGCGCGGCGATCTTCCAGCCGAACATGCCGCCGAGCAGGATGATCGCGACCTCGTTGATCATCGGGCTGGCGACCAGGAACGAGAACGTCACGCCAAGCGGCACACCGCTCTCCACGAAGCCGATGAACAGCGGCACAGCCGAGCACGAGCAGAACGGCGTCACGATGCCGAGAAGCGCCGCAGCGACGTTGCCGCCGTAGAGGCGCGAATGCGACAGCAGCTTGCGGGTCTTCTCGGGCGGGAAGAACGACCGGATGATCGCCACGAAGAAGATGACGACGGCCAGCAGCGATGAGGACCTTGGGCACGTCGTACAGGAAGAAGTTCACCGACATGCCGAGCTTGCTCGTCGGCTCAAGCCCAAGCACGGTGTAGGTGAGCCAGTCTGCGAGCAGCTGAGAGCGGGTAGAACGGGTCCATCAGCAGGCGACTCCAGTCAGACGGAGGCTCAGCGAGCGTCTGCAGCCGAGAGGATCATCTGACGTCGTCATACGACGGCACGCGGCCGGCGAGCTTGAGCTCCTCGTCGACCACGAGCGCCGGCGTCGACATGACTCCGAACGCCATGATCTCGGCGATACTCGGTGACCTTGACGATCTCGGCGTCGATGCCGAGTTCATCAACGGCCTTCTTCGCGAGTCCATCGAGCTTCTGGCAGTTCGCGCATCCCGAACCCAGCACCTTGATGACCATGACTCCTCCTTCTGTGCTGGCAAGGTCGAAAATCTTCGAACTATCGGGGCAAGAAGACGCGGCTCGGCAGCTACGCCGACCCGCCTGTGTGGCCTAGTACCGCTTGAGTTCCTCAGCTGCGGTAGCGAGCACGTCGCGCTGAAGTGCGTAGTACGTCCACAGGCCGTCCTTGCGGCGCTCACAAGTCCGGCAGAGCGCAATACCGACATGTGGTGCGAGATCGTCGACGGCGACAGCCCAAGATGGTCCGACAACTTGCACGCGCAGACCTCCTCGGCACTGCAACAGGTCTTGCCTTGTTGAGGCGTCGAGGCACTCAGAAGCCGCAGTATCTCCCGGCGGTGCTCCGAGGCAAGCGCCTTGAACACCTCGTCGAGCTGCGTCCTGACCGTGACCTGGTCATGCGTACCGTCCCTCAACTAGTTCGAAAACTTTCGAACAGTGTGACACGTCCTGTGCCTGGCGTGCAAGCCGGAGATGGAGGTCTACCCCGGCACTGACTCGACCAGATACTCCGCGAACGCCTCGGCGGCACGCGTCGGGCGTCCCCTTGGGCAGCAGCGTGTAGAACGGCCGGACGATGGCCGGCCCCTCGAGGTCGACCTGCGCGACGGTGCCCAGGCTGAGCGCCTTGTCGGCGACCTGCCGGGAGAGCATCGCGACACCCAGCCCTCCCTCGACCGCGCTCACGATCGCCTCGCCGGTGCCCAGCTCGACGACAACGCGGAGCTCATCAGGGTCGACGCCGCGCTCGGTCAGGAGCTGTTCGGCGACCTGCCGGGTGCCCGAACCGCGCTCGCGCATCACCCAATCGGCCTCGGCCAGGTCCGCGAGCGCCACGTGCTTGCGAGTGGCAAGCGGGCTGTCGGAAGGACAGATGACGAGCAGCTCGTCGGAGCCGATCTCGGCATAGGTCGCACGCGAACCCTTGACCACCGCGCCCGTCACGCCGAGGTCGGCGAGCCCGGTCTGGAGCGCCTCGGCGACTTCGGCGGTGTCGTGGATGGTGATGGTGACGCGGACCTCCGGATGCTCGGCGAGGAAGCTGCCGAGAAGACGCGGGATGACGTACACGCCGGGCGTGGTGCTCGCGGCGATGTTCAGGTGGCCCGTGACGGCGCCGCTGAGCGCGGCGATGTCCTCACGGGCCTGCTCGACCTCGCCGAGCACCCGGCGGGCGTAGGGAAGCAGCGTGCGACCGGCCTCGGTGAGGTCGATGCGGCGGTAGCGGCGGTCGAGCAGCGTGGCGCCGGCGTCGGCCTCGAGCGCCTGGATCTGCATGGTGACCGCAGGCTGGGAGATCCCCATCGCCCGCGCGGCGTCGGAGAACGAACCGCGCTCGACGACGGTGATGAAGGTGCGCAGCTGGGCGATGTTCACGCGAGGCTCTCCTCGGTTCGCAGCACGAGATAGGACCCGCTCATCATACGAGATAAGCGCGGCTTATGCCCCGGACGGGGACGGAACGAACCGGCAGGCGCCGCGTCGGGACCGCGCTCAGTCGTCCTTGCCCTTGGCGATGACCAGCTCGCCCATCTCGCGGCCCCACGCCCGCGCGGCATCGATGTCGGCCGGCAGCGGCTTGAACTTGCACGTGAAATCGGGTGTCGGCACTTCGAAGCCGATCTCCTCGAGCCGGGCGCGCATCTGCTTGGTGGCACCGCTCGACCAGCCGTACGAGCCGAAGACTCCCGCGAGCTTGTCCTTGGGCTTGAGACCGGCGATGTACTGCAGGTAGGCCGCGACCCGATAGAGCATCCCATGGTGCAGCGCCGGGCTGCCGAGAAGGAGCGCCCGGCTGTCGAGCAGGTGCCGCGTGATGAGGGCCATCGACGTCTCGGCGAGGTCGAACAGGTGCACGTCCACTCCGGTCTCCGCTACGCCATCCGCGATCTCGCGGGCCAGCACGTCGGTCGAGCCCCACATCGTTGAGTAGGCGATGACAAGCTTGTCGTAGGTGTCACCCGAGGTCATGCGGTCGTAGGCGTCAAAGGCCGCAGGCACGCTCTCACGACGCCAGATCAGACCGTGGGACGGCGCGATGATGTCGCACGTCCACCCGAGGTCGATGACCTTGGCGACGGACTTGCCGACCTGCGTGGAGAGCGGCATGAGGATGTTGGCGTAGTAGGCGGTGAGCTCCTCGATCGCGAGATTGAGGTCGATCTCGTCGACGAACCGCTCCGACGTGGCGAGGTGCTGGCCGAACGCGTCGTTGCACATGAGCGTGCAGACCTCGGGGCAGAAGGTGAACATCGAATCGGGCCAGTGCACCATGGGCATCGGCATGAAGCGGAGCGTCCTTCCGCCCAGATCGATGACGTCGTCAGCGCCCACCGGCGATATCTCGAGGTCCGGGCCGTGGTACTCGGCGATTCCCCGGACTCCTCCGGCACTCGCCACGACCTTGGCCTGCGGCATCGCGTTCATGCAGAGCCGCAGTCCGCCGTTGTGGTCGGGCTCGATATGGTTGACCACGATGTAGTCGATCTTGTCGAGCGGCACGACACTCTCGATGCGCTCCAACAGCTCGGGAACGAACGGCACCTTCACCGTATCGACGAGGGCGATCTTGTCCTTGCCGATGACCAGATAGGCGTTGTAGGTCGTGCCGTTGGGAGTCTCGTAACCGTGGAAGTCGCGCAGGTTCCAGTCGATCGCGCCTACCCACTCGATGCCGCCGGTCACGGGGACGGAACGCATGATGCCTCCAAGGAAGAATGGCCTGTACCAGCAGAGGATACCCCGAAGCGGAATCTGTACCACGGCGGGCCGATAGAGGAAGATACCTCAAGACTCCGGACCCGCGCAGAAGGACGTACATGCAGCGTATCCTGCTCACCAACAACCATCTCGTCCAGCCCGGCGGCAGCGAGACCTGGACCCTGACGGTTGCGGCGGAACTCGTCCGCAGAGGGCACGACGTGGTCGTGTACGCGCCCGAGAAGGGCCCGTTCGCGGACGCATTCCCGTGCCCGGTGCTCACCGAGGTCAGGGGCAGGTTCGACGTAGGGCTCGTCAACCACAACACGTGCATTCCTGCCGCCCGCCGAGCGTGCGGCAGGGTGATCATGAACTGCCACGGCACGTTTCCCCCGCTCGAGCAGCCCGTGCCCGGCGCCGACCGCTACGTCGCCATCTCCGAAGAGGTGCGTGCCCACGTACAGTCGCTGGGCTACGACGCGGCTCTGATCCGCAATCCCATCGACTGTGGTCTGTTCGCACCCAGACGGCCGATCCGGGACAAGCTCCACACCATCTTCAGCCTCTGCCAGGGAGACCTGGCCAATGAGCTCCTCGCTGCGGTGTGCGAGAACCGGGGCTGGGAGCTGCGCGCCGTCGACAACGAGCATCGCGGGCTCGGCCTCGAGGCGGACATGAACGAGGCCGACGTGGTCGTCGGGCTCGGCCGCAGCGCGATGGAGGGGCTGGCCTGCGGACGCGCGGTGCTCATTCTCGATTCGCGCGCCTACACGCCGTACGCGATGGACGGCCTGGTGACGAGCGACAACGTGCAAGCCTTACTCGAATGCAACCTGTCGGGACGGCGATTCGCCCGCGAAGCGACTCTTGAGAGCGTCTCAGCCGAGCTGGACAGCTACCGGCCGGAACTGGGGTCGTTCGGGCGCGAGTTCGCGCTGGCGAACTTCGAGGTCGGTCGGCAGGTCGATGCCTACCTGGACCTCGCCGCCACGATCCGACGGTCGCCCTGGAGGGTCATGAGGGGTTTCTTCGCCCGCTGAACTCAGCTGCTGCGCTTCACGAAGAAGTCGGCCATCGCGGCGAGCATGTCGCGAGCCTTGGTACGCGGGATGTCGGCCACGAGGGCGGCCTTCGAGTCCGCGACCAGTCGGCCGGCGAAGTCGTTGGCGAAGTCGATCGAGCCCGCTTCGCGCATGATGGTCACCGCCTCCTCGAGCCCGGCTGCGCTTGTCTCGCGCGCCGACAACAGCGCCAGGAGCCGCTCTCGGCGCTCCGAGTGCTGCAGAGCGTGGACCGCCACCAGCGTGCGCTTGCCTTCGGTGATGTCGGAACGGAAGTCCTTCTTGGTGGACTCCCTGGTGCCCACGAGGTTCAGCACGTCGTCCTGGATCTGGAACGCGAGTCCCGGTGCCCATGCCGAAGGCTCGCAAGGTCGCGATCTGTGTCTCCGAGCCACCACCGACGATGGCGCCGACGGCGAGCGGGACCGCTCCGGAGTAGTACGCGGTCTTGTGGTTGGCCATCAGGAGGTAGTCCTCGACGGTCAGGTCGAAGCGGTCGTCGCGCGCCCAGCCGATGTCGAGCGCCTGTCCTTCGATCGTGCGCGTGGTCATGTCGACGAGTTCGGCAAGTACCCGGAGCTTGACGTGGTCATCCATGCCCGGATCGTGAACCACCGTGCCGGTGACCAGCGACAACGCGAGGTCGCCCGCGTTGATGGCCAGACCCTCGCCCTCGCGGACGTGGAGGCACGGCTCTCCTCGGCGGGTCTCGGAGGAGTCCTCGATGTCGTCGTGGATGAGCGCGGCGGTGTGGAAGTGCTCGATGGCAGCCGCGGCAGGGTACGCCTTGGCGGGGTCCCCGCCGACCGCCTCGCACGCGAGTAGGCAGATGAGCGGACGGTGACGTTTTCCCGCGTTCGCCGAGTAGCCGGCCAACGGGCCGTAAAGGTAGCGCTTCATGTCCGGGTGGGTACCGTCGGTGAAGAAGGTGGCGAGGTAGGTGTCCATCTTCTTGGAGTTGCGCTTGAGGTAGAGCTCGAAGCCGATCATGACCCTCCCAGCAGGACGGTCCCCGTCTCTCGGTGACCCCACGTCAGGACGAGGGAGAACACAGAGCCGAGGGTTCGCGCGTAATGGTATCAGAGACTCACTCGATTCAGGCGCGGGCCACGCTCCGTCCCTAACCCCCTGTCCGGGTGAAGATTGCCCCTGAAAGGGGTACCATCGAAGCGATTCGGAGGTGCCGCCCGTCGGGCGGCCGGCTGAAGGGGGCGGTGCAGTGGACTACTCGACTACGAGTCAAGGTCTCACGGGCGCGCAGGCAGGGGGTCTCGGGGCGTTCAGCGGCGTGATGGGGTTCTTCTGGTTGGCGTTCATCGTCATCTACCTCGTGGCCATGTGGAAGATCTACGTCAAGGCCGGCGAGGAAGGCTGGAAGTGCCTCATCCCGATCTATAACATCATCATCCTGCTCAAGATCGTCGGCAGGCCGTGGTGGTGGCTGCTGCTCATGTTCATCCCGTTCGTGAACTTCGTGATCCTCATCATCGTCTACTACGACTTGTCCAAGTCCTTCGGCCACGGTATCGGCTTCACGATCGGACTCATCTTCCTGAGCTTCATCTTCCTGCTGATCCTGGGCTTCGGCGGGGACAGGTATATCGGCCCCGGCGGCGTCGCCGCCGCTCCGGCCTACATCCCTCCGACCGCTCCCCCGCCCGCGCCGCCGATGGCCCCGCCACCGGCACCGCCGGCACCGCCGAGCGCCTAGCACCACCGCTCGGTTCGCCGAGTCTCACGAGCACACCGGCGCCGCCGCGAGAGATCGCGGCGGCGCTTCTCACTTCTCGGCGCGGAAGCCCTTCTCGATGAAGACCCCGTCGGCGCTGAAGCGGCGGTGGTACGTCAGCAGCAGTGCGATGACGCTCCCCATCGCGGTCGCGGCGGCCACCATGAGCATCACGACGATCTGGTAGCCGGTGGCGGTCACCGGGTCGGCGCCGGCAAGGATCTGGCCGGCCATCATGCCCGGGATGAAGACGAGCCCCGCCGCCGCCATCGAGTTGATGGTCGGGATCATGCCGGCGCGCAGGGCGAGCGCGGATCGAGCCGTGCGCGGCCTCCCACGGTGTGGCGCCGAGCGCGGTGAGCGCGAGCAGCTCGCCTTCTCGGGCGTCCATGTCGGCGAACACCCGCTCGAGCGCCAGGGCGATACCGGTCATGGAGTTGCCGATCACCATGCCCGCGAGCGGGATGACGTACTGCGGCAGATACCACGGTTCGACCTGCACGATGACCCCGGTGACCGAGAAGGTGACGATGAAGCCGGTGAGCGCCATCGACACGAAGGCGCTGCCGAAGATACCCTTGGGCGCGTCGGGGCTGCGCTGCACCAGGATGCGGGCCGCGAACAGCACCATCAGCAGGATGATCCCGACCACGAGCCACGGCGAGTTGACGCCGAAGACCCAGCGCAGGATGAAGCCCAGGGCGAGCAGCTGCACGTAGGTCCGTACGGTCGCGATCGCGAGGTCCTTCGTGATCCCGAGCGAGAGCCGGATCGACACGATGCCGACGAAGAACACGAACCCCGTGGCGAGCATGAGCTGGAACCAGCCGATCGGGATGACCCCTCCCGCCGCCCCGCTCACGGTGTCGCCTCCCCCGCCGATGACAGCGTCCCGCCTGCGAGCCTCAGCCGCCGGTCCGCGATGTCGTCCGAGCGGTGGTGGCGCACGCGCACGACGGCGCCGCCCTTGTCGGCGAACTCGCGCGTGAGCTCGCTCACGGCGGCGGCCGAGAGCTCGTCGAGGGCGGCGTCGGGCTCGTCGAGCAGCAGCACGCGGGGGTGCGTGAGCAGCGTGCGCACGAGCGCCACGCGCGCCTGCTGGCCGACCGAGAGCCGGGCGGCGTCGCGGTCGAGCGCGGCGTCCAGGACGACCCGATCGAGAGCGGCGCGCAGGGCGGGGTCATCAGGGGCGACATGACCGTGGCGGACCTTGAGCGACCACGGCCGCAGAAGGTTGTCACGCACGGTGCCCTCCACGATCGCCGGCTTCTGCGGCAGCAGCGCGACGGCGGCCCGCCATTCGGGGCCGGGGATGGTCTCGGCGGGGACGCCATCGAGCACGAGCGAACCACTCATGTCGGGGAGCAGCCGGGCGAGCGCGCGAAGCAGCGTGGTCTTCCCGGATCCCGACGGGCCGACCACGTCGGTGACGGAGCCGGCTTCGAGCTCGAGCGAGACGCCGTCGAGCACCCGGATGTCACCCGAGTCACCCGGAAGCACCACGACCAGATCACGCGCTTGGAGCAGCAAAGGCGGACTCCCGGTTCGGCTCTCGGACACCTGCGGCTTGCGCGCCGGCGTAGGCGATCGTCGCCCATGCTACCCGCCGCTCACGTGTGGGGCTACCGGCTACGGTCGAGCGCACCGGTGCTCGCCCAGACGATCAGCTCCAGCGGTCGACTCGGACGTTCTCCGGCCGGTAGCGGTCCACCTCGGGTCCGGGCCCGAGCGGGCGGCCGATCGCGACCATGCAGAACGGCCGCAACCCCTCGGTCACGCCGACGATCTCGCCCACGGCCTTCTCGCGGTCGTCGCCCGGATGCACGCCGAGCCAGCAGGCGCCGAGTCCCGTCGCGTGAGCGGCGAGCAGCAGGTTCTCGACGGCTGCGGCGCAGTCGGTCGCCCAGTTGCCCGGGAAGGTCTCGGCGGTCGTGTCGGCGAGCACGACGATGCCCAGCGTTGCGCGGCCCATGGGCGCGCCGTACGGCGTCGCGGCGGCGAGGCGGGCCCGCGTCTCGGCGTCGTGGATCACGACGAACCGCCAGCACTGCTGGTTCCCCGCCGAGGGTGCGGCCATCGCTGCGCGCAGGAGCACCTCGAGTTCGGTCTCGGTTATGCCGGCGTCGGAGAACTGGCGGACGCTCCGCCTCGTGCTGATCGCTTCCAGGCAGTCCATGGCGATTCCTCTCGGGAGGTCATCAGGATGACGCACCGGCGGCGGCTACCCTTCTTCGGTCGCGCGCGATCACCGGGCTGGTGCCGAAGAGCAGGTCGTTCTCGAAGGAGATGCGCTCCATGCGCGTGAGTTCCCGGGCGAGTTCGTCGACGTTGAGACGAACCTCGGGCGAGTCGGCGCGCAGGTCGTGCAGATCGACGCCTTCGAGGCGGCCCTTCTTGCGCGCATGCGCGTAGGTCTTCCACATCGCCGAGCGTATGCGCACCTTGGTCGAGGGCTTGGCCAGCGCGCCGAGGATGTCTCGGCGAATCGGTTCGAGTTCCGCTGCCGAGGCACGCTTGGGCAGCGCGGCCAGTCGGCGACCCATCGCGTCGGCGAAGGGGCGGTCGGTCTCCTGCACGATGAACTTGACCACATGCCAAGCCTCGTAGAGGTCCGAAGATCGCTCGATGGGCCGCTCGCGGAGCCACAACCAGGCATGCATCCGGCGTCGCCAGTCCCACCAGGCAAGCGAGTTGGCAAGCCCGTCGTCGGGGATGAGGAAGAGGTCACGCTCGGCGAGCATCGACCCAAAGACCCCGGCGCCTCGCTGCTCGGTGCGTCTCTTGCCGACACGCGCCTTAGCCAGCCCGCAGGTCGGGGACGCCTCCCGAGCGATGAAGGCGACGACGCCGGCGCGGTCCAGGGCCGCCATCGCGTCTCGGCAACCGGCGACGACCGCGTCGGTCACGTCGCGTCCACGGCGGTCGCGCACGGCCGCCACGCCGGCGAGCACCTCGGCACCGGTACCCGTCAGATGGATGGGGACTCTCGGCACGCCGAGACCGGCGAGACACTCGGGGCAGACCGGCGTGAACACGAAGTCCGAACGCTCGCGCCCGAGGATGCCGAGCGCGTCGGTCCCGTGACCGTTGTAGCGCACCGGGCACCCGAACGCGCAGGCGCTGATACCGACCGGCACCTTGCGAGTGATCAGCTGGGGCACGCACACCTCCGCATCCGACACGGCTGCCCCACGGCGAGGCACTGCAGCGTATGTACCCGACACGGCCGCCGTTTAGGGAACAAACCCGCAGAGGACCTGCCCGCCCGCCGAGAGGACCACCGTGCACAGCACCGCCCTCATGTGGTTCCGACGCGATCTGCGACTCGCCGACAACGCCGCGCTGCTCGACGCCGTCGCCCGCGCCGAGACCGTCGCGTGCGTGTACGTGTCGCCCGAGGGTCGCGATCCCCACGCACCGGGCAGCGCCTTCCTGTCGCGTTCGCGGGCCTCGCTCGCCCAGCTCGCGGCGTCACTCGCCGAGCAGGGCTGCCCGCTGAACCTCCTGGCGGGCCCTGCCGCCGTGGCGATTCCGCGGGCCGCGTCCGAATGCGCGGCAACGGTCGTCACCTGCTCGCGAGACTGGACCCCCGCAGGACTCGCCGAGGAGCGCGCGGTGGCAGAGGCGCTCTCGGCGGCAGGTATCGAACTTCGCTGCTCCGAGGGCCAACTGCTGGCCGTGCCGGGATCGGTCTGCACGGGCGCGGGAGCCCCGTTTCGGGTCTTCACGCCGTTCCACCGCCAGTGGCTTCGATCGGTGACGCCGTCCGCGCCGGAGCCGGCCCCGCCCGGCCTGCGGGCGTCGCGGCAGACACCCTCGGGTGAGAGGCTGCCGCGCGGAAAGGCGGCGGTGATGGGGGCGAACGCCTTGCCCGAGCCGGGCGAGCGCGGAGCCCACGCCCGGCTGGACGGGTTCGTTGCCGCGGGACTCGCCGGCTACGAGAAGACACACGACCTGCCCGCCGTCGACGGGACCAGCGGGCTCTCGGCTCCGCTCGCACTCGGCGAGCTGTCACCTCGGCAGGTGGCCTGGGCGGCCCGCAAGGCCGTCGGCGAGGAGGTGGCAGCACCGTTCGTCCGGCAGCTCGCGTGGCGCGAGTTCTCCTACCATGTGCTGGCGGCCGACCCGGAGAGCCTCGACGAGCCGCTGCGGCGCGAGTTCTCGGCGATGCCGTGGCGCGACGACCCGGAAGCGCTCGCCGCCTGGACCGCCGGCCGTACCGGGTGGCCGATCGTCGATGCCGGCATGCGCCAGCTCGCCGAGACCGGCTGGATGCACAACCGCGTCAGGATGGTGGCGGCCTCGGTGCTCACGAAGGACTTGCTCGTGCCTTGGCAGCGGGGAGCCGCCGCCTTCGAGCGCCTGCTCGCCGACTACGACCCGGCCGCCAACACCTTCAACTGGCAGTGGGTCGCGGGATCGGGCGCCGACGCCGCGCCGTACTTCCGCATCTTCAACCCGACGCTGCAGGGCACCCGCTTCGATCCGCAGGGCGACTACGTGCGGCGCTGGGTACCCGAACTCGCCGAGCTGCCGGCGCGCTACGTGCATCGCCCGTGGGACGCGCCGGCGACGGTGCTCGTGGAGGCGGGAGTGCGTCTCGGCGAGAACTACCCGCACCCACTCATCGACCACGCGGAGGCGCGACAGCGCGCTCTAGCGGCCTTCGCGGCGGTCAAGGCGAACCGCACCTGAGGGCGCGGGCTACTCCGGCGCGGCGATCACGTAACCGATGGTGGTGCCCTCGGGAGTCTCGGCGATCGTGATGACTCCCTCGCGTCCGTTGCCGGCGACGTTGAGGATCGACGTGCGGGCCTCGGCCGTGCTGGCGTCGATAGTCTCGACCTGCCAGCCGCCCTTCTCGAGGCCGGTCACCATGCCGGCGGTCACGTCGTCGTAGGTGTCGGCGGCCAGGAGGGTCTCGGTCCACGACTTGGAACCCTTGGCGCGCTCGGACTTGACCACCTTGGCGGTCGGCCACAGCGGCAGTCCGTCAGGGGGCGCCGAGTCGAAGGCCCCGTCGACGGCCGCTGCCGGGACGGCGACGGTCGCTTCACGCGTCACGATCTTGGGCGCCGGCACGAATCTCCCGGCCAGCTGCTCGCAGCCGGTGGCGCTGAGCGCAAGCACGGCTATGAGAGCCGTTGAAGCAACGAGTCGTCCTCGCATGAAGACCCCTTCGATCGAAACCGAACACGGCGTTGGAGCCGAGACACCGCCCGGCTCTTGGAACTCGCCACTGGTGGCGAGGGGACCTGCTAGATGGCGGAAGCGTGTGCGAATCGAACACACCCAGGACGTTCTTCACGCCCTACAACGGTTTTGAAGACCGCGGGCCCCACCAGGAACCATCCGCCTCCATCTGTGTGTGGCATTGTCCCGACGCCCGTCGGGCGTGTCAAACTCATCAGGGGACAGTGAGACATCGCGCCATGCCGAGTCATCCCCCACGCGCTTCGGGGAGCGCTTGAACGGGAACCAACCCAGCGGACCGCTCAGCGGGAGAGGACGTTTGTTGGCCAGTTCGCACGAGTTCAGACCACGACGGGGGAAGACTCCGGCGAAGCCGCGCGGGGCAAGGGCGGCACTGTGGATCGCAGTCCTGGTGGTGCTCGGCGTGGTTCTCTTCTTTCCCGTCGCGTTGGCCACCGATCGGTCCACCTTCTGCCGGACCTGCCACGAGATGATCCCGTACTACGACGCGTGGCTTGTCGGCCAGCACGCCAAGACAGCCCAGTGCATCGACTGCCACGTGGACGCAGGGCTTCCGGCGCGGTTCGCCCACAAGTTCGTCGCGCTCGGCGAGGTGAAGTCGCACGTGGTGGGTGACACCTCCTTCCCCCGAGAGCAACCGGCTGACGTCCCCAACAAGCGCTGCATTCGCTGCCACAAGACGCTCCCGAAGACCGCGGTCGACGGCTTCTCGCACGAGATCCACACCCAGAAGGGAACCTGCGCCACCTGTCACGCCACCACCGGCCACAACGTGACGGTCGAGGTGCTCAAGGCGGTCGGTATCTACAACGCCACCGCTGCGCCCGCGCCCAAGAGCGGCGCGTTCGCGGTGGTCGATCGAGGCAAGGCCAACGTCGAAGGCCACAAGAAGATCGGATGCTCGCGCTGCCATGACATGGTGAAGACGGGGTGCCCACGCTGCCATACACTGAGCGCGGCGAAACACCCGTGGAAGGGTGACTGCGCTCAGTGCCACCAGCCGGGCGAGAAGTTCACCTTCACACATCCCAGCTCTGCCGACTGCCAGGCATGCCACAAGCCCGGCGAGAAGCACTTCAGACCCGTGTCGGGAGAGCTGCCCCCCTGCAAGACCTGCCATCCGACCACCGGCAGTGCCTGGAAGTTCAGTCACCCGGAATCCGGCGTCGAGTGTGCGACCTGCCACAAGCCGCCTGCGAACCACTACCCGGGCCAGTGCCCGCAATGTCACCAGCAGGCGGGCGGCTCTTGGACGTTCAGCCACCCCGGGGCGTCTGCGGACTGCGCAAGCTGCCACAAGCCGCCTGCGAACCACTACCCGGGCCAGTGCTCGGCGTGTCACCACCGTCAAGGCGTGTCGTGGAAGTTCTCGCACCCGTCATCGGGCGAGCACTCGTGGAAGAGCCGCGCCTGCAAGACCTGCCACCCCAAGAGCTACACCGCGGCGTACTGCACCTGCCACGGCGGGAACGCGCCCAACGACTAGCCACGCCACGCATGCCGCGCGGACCCGGGCGCAACTCCCACGAGCGATTCTCGGCAACCATCGTGAGGAGACTCTCACGCCCCTCTCATCAAGCGTGAGGGTATCCGAGCCGACCATAGGTGCATGGATACTCGGCGTTCCACCTCAGCTTCTGCTCAGCGCGGCGTGCCCGTTCGGCTGATCGCCGCAATCGCGGTGGCGCTCGTCGTGGCGGGCGTCGCCTTCGCGGGAGTCGCCCGTGCGACCGACCAGCCTTCCTTCTGTGGGGCGGCCTGCCACGAGATGAGCCCCTTCCATGATGCTTGGACGCAGGGCGCGCACAAGAACATCTCGTGCATCGAGTGCCACGTGGACGTGGGGACCGTCGCGCGCATGCAGCACAAGGTGGTCGCTCTCAAAGAGGTCGCCACGCACGTGACCGGAGACTATTCGTTCCCCGGCAACCAGCCGCCTCCGGTGCCGAGCGAGCGCTGCAAACGATGCCACCCCAACGTCACGCTTACCTCGACCGGGTTCTCGCATGCCGAGCATGCCAGTCGCGGCGAATGCGTCATGTGCCACACGACCGTCGGCCACGAGGTGACCGTCAGCTCGCTGAAGGAAGCCGGCGTGTACAACGCCTCGACCAAGGCCGCGTTCGACTCGACGAAGACCGCCGTGGTCGATGGCGGGAAGGCCAACCTCACCGGTCACAAGACGATCCCCTGCTCACGCTGCCATGACATGGCCGCCTCGAAGTGCTCTGAGTGCCACAAGCCCAAGCACGCGGCTCGTGCCCAGGAGTGCTCGGTGTGCCACGCGACGGGCGCGAAGTTCGTCTTCACGCACCCGACGCGCACCGACTGCGGCACCTGCCATACGCCCAAGGACGCGAAGCACGTCTGGAAGGGCGAGTGCACGATCTGCCACACGTCGGCCCCCGGCGTGAGCTTCGCCGCTACGCATCCGACGAGCACCGACTGCGAGTCGTGCCACGCGCGACCCGCCAAGCACCGCAGCGGCACCTGCTCCTCGTGTCACAAGAACACGGGCAAGAACTGGGCGTTCACCCATCCCGGCTCGGCGAGCTGCGAAACGTGCCACACGCGTCCGGCGAACCACAGGTCGGGCAGCTGCTCGTCATGCCACCACAATCCGGGGGCCAACTGGGCCTACGCGCATCCGACCTCAGGTGATTGCTCGGCATGCCACAGCCGACCCGCGAAGCACAAGTCGGGCAGCTGCTCGTCCTGCCACAAGAACCCTGGGCGCAGCTGGGCATTCTCCCACCCCGGGTCGAAGTCGACCTGCACTTCGTGCCACACGCGTCCCGCAGGGCACAAGAACGGATCGTGCGCCTCGTGCCATACCTCGGTCGGCAAGAGCTGGAGGTTCAGCCACCCCGGGGCGAAATCCACCTGCACGTCCTGTCATCCTCGCCCCTCGGGACACCGCAACGGTTCCTGTACGACCTGCCATTCAGTCGGCAAGAGCTGGAAGTTCTCCCACCCCGGCAGTGGGTCGAGCTGCGCCTCCTGCCATAACCGCCCTGGCGGACACAGCTCCGGCGCATGCCAGAGTTGTCACAGCCCCGGATCCAAGTGGACGTTCAGGCACTCCACCAGCCTCAGCTGTTCTTCGTGTCACAAGGCGCCCTCGAACCACTACGGCTCGACCTGCCGGAACTGTCACTCGCCGAGCAGATCATGGTCGAGCGCCACGTTCACTCACCCGCGAATCCCCGGCGGCGAGCACAGTTCCAGGAGCTTCGCCTGCACGAAGTGCCACCCCGGCAGCGGCAAGGGGCCGGGCCACTTCTGCTCGTGCCACGGCAACACCACGGGGCCGAAGGACGACTGACGGCACGGGAATCGCAGGGCTAGACCACCCCCTTTGGGGAACAATGTCGGTAACGTCGCGAACGCACGAATGGGATGAAGCATGCATCGACTCGTACGCATAGGCATCGTCGCAGCGGTTGCCGCATGCGTGGGGACGGCCGCGCTGGCGGTCGCCGAGAGCAACCGCTATCCCAGCGCCAAGCAGATTCCCACGGTCGTGACCGGCCCGATCACAGTCGGAGGACCGGCCGTAGCCGCCGACGTCGGTGAAGTGCTTCAACCCGCCGAGGGTGCCCCTGCGGTGCCGATCACGCCAGGCGCGGACCAGACGCCTGCCGCAGGCGGGCCACAGACCGGCAGCTCCGCATCGGCTCAAGGCTCGCCCCCCGATGCTGCTTCGGCTGCGACCCCCGGCTCAGCGCAGATCGGACGACGACGATGACGACGAGCGCGAAGTCATCACGCGCGCAGTCCGTGACGAGGATGACGAGCATGCTTCCTCAGCCAAGGAGAGCGACGAGGAGGAGTCCAGGGAACAGTCCCACGACTCGCAGAGCAAGACTCCTGAAGAGAACAAGAAGAAGAAGTAGTACACGCACGAAAGAAGGGTACGAGAGACAGAGAGTTGAGTGATGGGGCCGACGGAGAGGACCAGCGTGCGCATCCTGGTGGTGGAAGACGAGGACAGCATCGCCTCATTCGTCGTGAAGGGACTCACCGCCGAAGGGCACGCGGTCGAACGTGCCGCCACCGCCGCTGACGCCATCGGGCTCGGCACGACGTACGACTTCGATCTCATCCTTCTGGATCTCGTGCTTCCTGACGGAAGCGGACTCGACGTGCTCAAGCGCGTTCGATCCACCAGACCTGACGTTCCGGTCATCGTCGTGAGCGCGCTCGGTGAGATCGACGACAAGGTGACGTTGCTCGACGCAGGCGCCGACGACTACCTGGTCAAGCCGTTCGCGTTCGCAGAGCTTGCCGCGCGCGTGCGTGCCAACGCGAGACAAGGGGCGGCTTCCGCCCGCGAGTTGACCGTCGGCGACCTGACCCTGGACACCAAGACCCGGGTCGCCCGGCGCGGCGATGACATCGAGGCCGACCTGCCCAGCAGGGAGTTCGCGCTGCTTGAGTACCTCATGCGGCACGCCGGGCAGGTGTTGACCCGCCAGCAGCTCCTGGACTCGGTGTGGGGAATCGACTTCGACGCTGGCAGCAACGTCGTCGACGTCTACGTGAGCTACCTGCGCCGCAAGCTCGATCGAGTCAACGAGCCTTCCGTGATCGACACTGTGCGGGGCGCCGGATACCGTGTCCGCGCGTAGCCGCCGCCTCTCGGCGAGCGGTCGCGTCGCCTTGGCGATGACCCTCGTGCTCGCCTTCGGAGTGGCGACGCTGTGCTTCCTTGCCTATGCCACGGTCCGAGCCAGCCTGACCGCCGAGGTCGATCGCACGCTGTTGCACGAGGCCGACGAGTACAACGTGGCCATCGAGGGCTCGGGCGACACGACCTCGCTCGCGGCGGCATCGCGCCGCTACCTGCGGGACCACACCGGCGCGTCAGCGGGACCGGACCCGATCCTGCTCGTACTTGCGGACGGCCGCGTCATCTCCAACTCCGACCTCAAACTCGAGCAGGCCGCCGGCAACGCTGCGGCCAAAGAACCCACCAGTGCTCCGGCGGGGTTCGTGACCGCGACGCTGGCCGACCGGTCCTACCGCGTGTTGTCTGCTCCGATCGCCAATGCCGATGGCAGCCGCATCGGGCTCTTCCAGGCGGCCCTGTCGGCCCAGTCCGCCACCGAGGTCGCTGCGAGCGTTGCCGGCGCGGTCGGTGCCGCAGGCCTTATCGTGATACTGGGGGGTGCCTTCGCCTCGGTCTGGGCCGCTCGGCAGAGCCTGAGACCGCTGCGGCAGATGGCGACCGATGCAGCCGGTGTGACCCACGCCAGCCCGGGTCGGCGTATCGCCTACGACGGCCCGGCCGACGAGCTCGGCTCCCTCGCTTCCTCTCTCAACGCGATGCTGGCCCGGCTCGAGCGCTCCTACCAGGACCAGCGGCGTTTCGTCGCTGATGCGAGCCACGAACTGCGCACGCCCGTCGCAATCGTGCGAGGCAACATCGAGTTGCTGCGGCGAACCTCGTTGTGCGAGGAGGACGCGGCCGAGTCCCTGCGCATGATCGAGGCCGAGTCGCTCCGAATGACCCGCCTGCTCGACGAGCTGCTCTCGCTCGCTCGCCTCGAGGGTGCGTCGCGTCACTTCCAGCCGCTCGAGGCCCGCACGCTCATGGACGAGATCGCAGGACGCGCCCGCGCGCTCGAGAACAGCACGACGGTCACCGTAGACGGCCCGTCGGGCCTGTGGGTGTCGGGGGATCCCGACCTGCTCGAGCAGGCGCTCCTCAACATCGTGCGCAATGCGCTCGTACACATGGAGCCGGGCGGGCATCTCGCCCTGGCTTGCTCGGCCGTTGGCAACCGGGTCTTTCTCAGCGTGACCGACGACGGACCCGGGATCCCCCCGGACGACCTCGATCGCATCTTCGACCGCTTCTTCCGCACCAGCGGCCCGCGTCCCGACGACTCGGGAGGCGCCGGCCTCGGACTCGCGATCACCAGCCGCCTCATCGACCTGCACGATGGCGAGATCCACGCCGAGAACGCCGAGCCGACCGGGGCGCGATTCACCATCGAGCTTCCTCGGATCGTCGCCCCCAGCTAGGAGCGCCGGGCGCTGGTGCCCCTCCCGAACGCGCGTGCGCTCGTCCGCCGCCTACGCCCGTCGCAGCACGCGCACATCACCCTCGCGCCGGGTGAGCCCTTGCGCGTCGAAGTACTCCAGCAGCGGGATCGCGTACTTGCGGCTCACGCCGAGCGCATCGCGCAGGTCGGCCGCACTCGCTCCCTCAGGGTGCAGTTGAAGGTGCGCTGTCAGTGACGCTCTCGCCCCCGCGATGGCCTCCGCCGAGAAGTGGAGTTCGCTCGAGATGCGCACGACGAGCCCTTCGGTGGCAAGTCGACCCAGCACCTTGCGCGCGATCCCGACGTCGGTACCCGTCTCGGCGGCGAGTGCCGAGACGGTCTCGGGTGCAAGCCCCTGGCGACGGAGCAGCGGGAGCAGGGCGTCGGCGGCAGTCTGCTCGGCAGCCATGGCCGAGACGGCGGCCTTGGGATGGCGTGCCTGCCCGGCCTCGACGGCGACGAGTCCGCGTGAAGCGGCGATGTCGAGCACGGCGTCGAACGCCTTCGGGGTGAGGCGCCGGTCGACGCTGTCGCGCAGCGCCGATGTCGCGATCCCGGTCGCTTTGGGGTTCTCGGCATGAAACGCCAGCAGCTCCCGTTCGATCGCCGAGACCAGCGAGTCGAGCGCCTCGGGCGTCACGAACGCGGTCTCGCCTCCCACCTTGAGACGCTCGAGCTTGGCACGGTTGAGCTCGTCTGCCACCTGTGCGCGCGGTACGCCGAGTGCCGCGGCGACCTCGGCCGACGTCATCGGCAAGGCGCGTGAGGCGAGCAGTCCCACCGATGCGCTCGACAGGTCGTGGGCGAGCAGCGCCTCGAGCAGCTCGCGCTCGTGGTCACCCAGGCGGGTGCGGCGTGGCGGCATGGCATCGAGCACCACTCCGCCGCCGACCGTGTAGACCGGCGAGTAGCTGCGTACGATGAAGCGGTCGTCATAACGAGGGGCGAGCGGCTCCTCGAGCCGCACCTGCGCCAAGGCCGACTCCCCGGGGACCAGCCGCTCGGCATCCATCAGCAGAACGCGTCCGAGCACCTCGCGCGTGCCGTGGTTCACGTGCACGCGAGCGCCGGACACGAACGGCTTGTCGTCGCCCGGCGAGCCGAGATACGTGAAGCGCGCGTCAAAGCGGTCCGTGACCGTGAGGGTGCCGGGTGTCGCGACGACGTCTCCGCGCCGGATCTGGTCGCGCTCAACACCCGCAAGGTTCATGGCGACGCGCTGACCGGCCTGAGCCTTCTCGACGGCTGCGCTGTGTACCTGCACGCCGCGGATCCGCCCGCGAACGCCGCTCGGATAGACCTCCACTGCGTCGTCGCGAGTCGCACTCCCGGACCACATGGTGCCGGTCACAACCGTACCCGCACCCGCGATGGTGAACACGCGGTCGACCGGAAGGCGCATCGTGAGGTTGGCCTGGCGGGCCTTGGTCTCCCCCGCAAGCGTGTCGAGCGTTGCGAGCAGAGCGGGCAGGCCATCCCCGGTCCTCGCGCTGACGGCGACGATCGGCGCGCCCTCGAGGCTCGTTCCCTCCAGCAGGCGTTCGATGTCCGCACGCACGAGCTCGATCCAGTCGGGATCGGCGAGGTCGGACTTGGTGAGGGCCACCACGCCCTCGGAGATGCCGAGCAGGTCGATGATCGCAAGGTGCTCGCGTGTCTGCGGCATGACGCCGTCGTCGGCCGCGACGACCAGCATGACCACGTCGATGCCGGTCGCTCCGGCGACCATCTGCCGCACGAACTTCTCGTGCCCGGGCACATCGACGACGCCCATCGTCCGGCCACTCGGCAGCTCGAGACGCGCAAAACCGAGCTCGATGGTGACGCCGCGCTCCTTCTCTTCAGGAAGGCGGTCGGGGTCGGTACCTGTCAACGCCTTGACCAGCGCCGACTTGCCGTGATCGATGTGACCTGCGGTTCCGAGGACGAGCGAGGGCATGTGGAGCCCGTTCTGTGAGGCGGAGCGTCAGGAAATCGTAGCACGCAAGTGGACGCGTCGGACCGCCGCCCTGCCAAGCGATTCCGCAGCGGCCAATGGGTAGGTATCGTTGAAAGAGAGTCTCACAGAAGCGAGGAGCGTCATGAGAGTCAGCGCGCGCAATCAGTTGTCAGGAACGGTCACCGCCATCAAGGAGGGTGCCGTTGAGGCACAGGTAACCATCGATATCGGCGGTAAGTCCCTGGTATCCGTCGTCACCATGGACGCCGTTTCGTCGCTCGGCATCGCGATAGGTTCTCCGGTCATCGCACTCATCAAGGCCGACGCCGTGATGCTTGCAGTCGACTAGAACCCGATTCCCGTGCGCGCTTCGTGGGACTCAGAAGCGTCGCGACCCGCCGATACGCGTTGGGCAGGGCAATACACCCCTGCGCTGCCCGCAATTCTGAGCGCGGCTACCGGAGCTAATCTCCCATCTGCGGAAACCTGCTGCCGACTCGAAGCGCAGCGGGCTGCTGCCCCGTCCAGACGAGACAAGGCATAATGGGCAGACACTCACAAGCATCGACGCAGGAGGTCGGCATGGCGAGAACGTCATTCGCACGCACGCGCATCGATCGGAAGGCCGGCTTCGGAGGTGGCTCTGCCCTCACGCTGGCCCTCGCTGTCGCCCTCGTGGCCGTACTCGCCGTTTCGGGGTGCGGTTCCCCGGCCGGCACCGCGCCGTCGGAGCCAGCGAAGACCGAGGCGCCCGCCACTCAGCCGGCGCCCTCGACCCCGGCGCCGACAGGGCAGGCGAGCGGACTCAAGATCGAAGACACCGTCGTCGGCACGGGCGCAGAGGCCAAGACCGGTGACACGGTGACCGTTCACTACACCGGGTATCTGACCGATGGCACGAAGTTCGACTCATCACTCGACTCAGGCCAGCCGTTCCAGTTCACCATCGGGCAAGGGCGGGTCATCGCGGGCTGGGAGCAGGGCATCGCCGGGATGAAGGTAGGCGGCAAGCGCAAGCTCACGATCCCGCCCGAGCTCGGCTACGGCGCCCAGGGAGCAGGGGGGGTCATTCCCCCCAACGCCACCCTTGTCTTCGAGGTCGAGCTGCTCGGCGTCAACTAGCGGTCGCCGGCAAGGAAGGTCCAGCTCATGCGAACCGACATCGTCTTCACTCTGACCGGCACCGATCGCATCGGAATCGTCGAGGAGGTGACGGGTGTCCTCCTCGGCCTTGACGGAAACATCGAAACGAGCCGGATGGTCAGGCTCGGTGGCGAGTTCGCGATGCTGATGCTGGTCTCCCTCCCGGACGAGCGTCGCGCCGAGCTGGACGTCGCGGTGTCCGGGCTGGTCGCCGAAGGCTTCCGCATCACGACGGGTCTGACCCGTGCGAGCGACAACGCGCATCCGGGCTGGCTCCCCTATCGGGTCTCGGTGATCGGCGCCGACCACGAAGGCATCATCCATGAGATCGCACACGGACTCGCGAAGCAGGGCGTCAACATCGAGTCGATGGACACCGGCACTGCCGAAGCGCCGGTCAGCGGCACCCCGCTGTTCAGCATGACGGCCCTCGTGTTGGTCCCGCCGCATCTGACGGAGACGGACTGGGTGGGAGCGCTGGTCGAGGCCGGGAGCCAGGCCAACGTCGATATCGAGGTCTCTGCCGGAACCTGATCCTCGCTGAGACCGGGCCGCGCTACTGAGTGCCGAGCACCTCGCCGAGGCGAGCCACGACGACGTCCTCCTCGGCGGGCGAGAGCAGCGTGCGCGGGTCGACCAGCAGCCGGCCGTCTTTGACGCGCGCCACGATCGCAGGCTCGCCCCCCGTCCGCAGCCGCTCCTCAAGCTCGGCCACGCTCACTGCCGCGGGCGCGAGAGCGACCGCGACGGTCGCGATCTCGGCAAGCGGAAGCGAACCGCCGCCCGCCCGAGCGATCTCATCGATGCAGACGACCTGCGCCCGATCCCCCAGCGTGTCGCGCATGCGCGCCGCGAGTGCCTCCGCGCGGGCGCGGACCTCGGCCACCGGTGTCGTCAGCATCCGCAGGGTGGGGATCTCACGAAGTGCGCGCGTCTCATCGAGGCAGGCGAACAGCGTGGCCTCGAGCGCAGCCAGCGTCATCTTGTCGAGGCGAAGGGCGCGCGCCATCGGGTGCTTCTTCAGGCGCGCGATCACGTCGTGCCGCCCGCAGATGAGCCCGGCCTGCGGCCCGCCCAGGAGCTTGTCACCCGACGCGGTGACCACGGCGGCACCTGCTGCGATGCTCTCGGCGACCGTGGGCTCCTCCGGCAGGCCGAACGGCCGCAGGTCGAAGAGCACACCCGACCCCTGGTCCTCCATGACCGGGATCCCGTGGGGCGCTCCGAGAGCGACGAGATCTTCGAGGGGGACTTCCTCGGTGAAGCCCACCACCCGGTAGTTGCTCGAATGCACCTTGAGGAAGAGTCCGGTGCTGGGCGTCAAAGCGCGCTCGTAGTCCGCAAGATGCGTCTTGTTGGTGGTGCCGACCTCGACCATCGTCGCGCCGGATTCGCGCATGATGTCCGGGATCCGGAAGCTGCCGCCGATCTCGACCAGCTGTCCCCGCGAGACCACCGCTTCCTTGCCGCGCGCAAGCGCCGCGATGCCGAGCATGACCGCGGCGGCGTTGTTGTTCACGGCCATAGCAGCCTCAGCGCCGGTCAATCGGCACAGGAGCGACTCCACGTGGACGTGACGGCTGCCGCGCTGCCCGCCCGCGACGTCGTACTCCAGCGTCGAGTACCCGCTGGCGACCTCCTGAACGGCAGCCGCAGCGCGCTCTGAGAGCACACTCCGCCCCAGGTTGGTGTGGACGATGATCCCGGTTGCGTTGATCACCCGCCGAAGACTCGGCCGAGCACGCAAGCGCCGCGCGTCCAGCGGCGTCACGCGCGATGTCCGACACCTCAGGCGAGAACTCCTCGCCCGCGAGCAACCGCGCACGCGCGTCCTCGATGGCCGCGCGCACCGCGTCGAGCAGCACGGCGCGTGGTGTTCCGGCAAGCGTGTCCGCGAGTTCCGGGGCGACGAGGATGTCGTCGGTCTTGGGCAGGGCCCTGAGGAGCGCGTTGGTATCCATGGTCCCGATTCTACCCTGAGCTCCCCGCGGGCGGTCGCCGGGTGTCGCAGCTGACGAGCCGCTAGCCGATGGTGAGCACGTCATCAGCGACGAGCGCAGCCACGGAGTCCGGCATGGTGCCGACGGTGCCGACCGCCAGTTCGTCCTTGATCCCCAGGAAGTCCAGACAGGTTCCGCACACCTTGACCGCCACGCCGGCTTCGCCCAGGAGCTGCAGGTCGTCGAGGGACTCCGATCCGGTGCACGCCAACCGCACGCCATCGTTCATGAGCATCACGGCCGCGGGCCTCTCCGCGTTGCGCGCCAGCGAGTAGAGGAAGTTCTTCATGAGCACGCGTCCGAGTTCGTCGTCGCCGCGACCGATGCGGTCGCTGATGATGAGCACGCGCTTGGCCATGGAAGTCCCTCCCGAATAAGCAAACGCTGATTGAATGGTTCGTTTGGGATTATAGACGATGCCCCCGGGAACGAGCCGGGTGGGGGTCATCCCACCGTTACGCGCCCCGGCGTGCCTGTCACACACCGGCCGATGCCGGCCGCCAGCACCGATCGAGACGAGAGCTCGTCGGCTAGCCGCTCGGCGTCTTGTGCCGCGCACGCGATCAGCAGCCCACCACTCGTCTGCGGGTCGCACAGCACGCTCATCCACAGCGACCGGTCTGCCGAGCTCTCCCACGCCGAGAACGCCTCCGCCCACGCGACCACATCAGCGGTCCGTCCCGGCATGACTCCCTGCCGGGCGTAGTCGAGCGCGCGGTCGAACACCGGTACGGCCTCGAGGTCGAGCTCGGCAGCCACAGCCGCTCGCCTCGACCATCTCGTGAAGGTGGCCGAGCAGTCCGAATCCGGTGACGTCGGTGGCCGCGTGGACCCCGACCGCGACCATGGCCTCGCAGGCGTGCCGGTTGAGCGCTGCCATCGACTCGATGACTTCGCGCGCGCTGTCTTCGTCCTCGAGCCCGTTCTTGAGCGCCGTGCCGATGAGCCCCGTCCCGACCGGCTTGGTCAGGAACAGCACGTCACCGACGAGCGCCCCCCGATTCCGCACGACCTTGTCGGGATGGACCACGCCGAACACCGAGAGCCCGAACTTGGGCTCCTTGTCGTCGATGGTGTGGCCGCCGACGGTGACCGCGCCGGCCTCGGTGACCTTCTCGGCGCCCCCGCGCACGACCTCGCCGACGATGTCGGCACCCATCGAACAGGGGAAGGCGAGCAGGTTCATCGCGGTGAGCGGGCGGCCACCCATCGCGTAGATGTCGGAGAGCGCGTTGGCGGCGGTGATGCGACCGAAGTCGTAGGGGTCGTCGACGATGGGCGTGAAGAAGTCGACCGTCAGCAGGGCCGCGAGGTCGTCGGTCAACCGGTACACCGCCGAGTCGTCGCTGGTCTCGAAGCCGAGCATCAGCGCATCGGAGTGACCGGGAGCTATCTTGTCGAGCACGGCCTGGAGGTCCGCCGGACCCCACTTCGCCGCTCAACCCGACTTGCTGGAAAGCTGGGTGAGCCTGATTCGCTCGCCGTCGCTCATCGACGCTTCCTCTCGCAGGGGCGGATGGTGCTGCGCGCCTAACTGTACGCGAGGCGAAGCGCGACCGCACCGTTGCCGGCCAGCCGGACCTGGAAGCGGGCACCGTCCACGTCGGTCGCTTGATCGCTCTGCAACTCGGCGATGGATCGGACCCGCCGCGTGGTCGAAAGGTCGGCACTCAGCGCGAACGGCGCATGGTTGATGAGTATCAGCAGGTCCTCCTCATCACCCTGGAACAGCGTCAGTTCGACCTCGGGGGCCGAGCAGGCCATGGGGGCGCCACAACCGGCGGCACGCGCGGCGGCTCCGTACACCTCGCGGAGAAGCCGCTGGATCGGCGCCGGGGTCGCCCACGGGTCACCTTGCGCGATGGCCCGCTCGAGCGGGACGGCGAGGTAGATGGCGCGCCCCTGCCCGAACTGGTTCACCGTCAGGAGCGGGCTGCCGTTCGCGTCCGTCGCGACGACCGTGGCGCCGCTGCTGGCCAGCAGCGCGCGGTTGGGTACCTCGAAGCGTTCATCAAAGTGCCGGAGCGCGCCGAGCACGCCTTCCTGCGCCACTCGGCAGGTGAGCCGGGACGACGGCCCGGCATCACCGAGCGACTCGACGCCGAAGATCCTCCGCAACGCCGGGTGCGCGTCACCTCCCCCGTAGGAGAGCACCAGCGATCCCCCTTGCTTGACGAACTCGGCCAGCCTGACCCAGGTCTCCTCGGCAAGGCGAAACGCGCTCGGCACGATGAGAACCGAGTAGCCACCGTAGCCGGCGGCCTCCTCGGCGAGCGTGACAGGCACGTGCGCCTGCTTCGCACCGATGAACGCCGACAGACAGGCGCGAGGATCGAAGAGCCCGGCAAGGTTCGGGAGCGGCTCGTAGCGCTCGGAAGGAACGATCACTGCGGTGCGCTCGGGGGTCGGCTCGAACCCACGGAGGTCGGCCCCGGACAGCAGATCCAGGAATCGGCGCGCCTCTTCGAACGACGGTTTCGGCGTGCCATACGGGTCCACCACACCGACGAGCGTCTCGAACGGATCGAGATAGTACGGCTCGCGGCGCTCGGTCTCGAAGTCCCGGAAGCGGCGCACCAGCGCCCCTGATGCGCGGTTGGCCAGCCCCGACCAGAGCGCGGTTCGCAGCGCCGCGGCCTCCTCGGCCGGCGAGTTGTCGAGCAGCAGCAACCCGACGTCGTCGGCGAGGACCGGCTTGCCGCGATCCGCCAGACGCAGTAGGAAGGAGTCGAGGTACGTCGAGGGCCCGCTGGTGGCGGGACCTTCTGCGGCGTAGGCGCGGTAGGCTGACGTGACGTGGCTCACCGTGAACTCGCAGTCAGCTATGGCGGCCCGTGCGTCGATGCCGGTCGAACGGAAGAACGTCTCGGCGTCGATGCCCAGTGCGATCGGGCGATCGGGATCGACCTCGCGGATCGCATCGCGCATCAGCCGCGTCCACTCCTCAAGATCATCGGCCGAAGTGAACCGCGCGCAGAACGCCTCGTTCGACAGCTGCCAGCCGAACAAGCCGGGCTCGCCGTCCAGGGCCGCGGCCACCTGCGCGATCAACGCGACTTCGCGCTGCAGGAGGTAGCTGTCGGTGCACGGGTCGCGTCGCTGCGCCCAGCTCAGGTCGACGAGTTCCGAGTGGCGGTCGTCGGCGAACAGGCACACGATCGTCCGTATGCGTCGCTCCCGCGCGGACGCCACGAGGCCGGCCAAGCGGGCGAGCGCAGCGTCGTCGTACTGCCCGACCTGCGGCTCGATCAGCTTCCACGAAACAAAGACGCGCGCGAGCGAGAGTCCCGCGGCACTCATCGCCGAGAGGTCCTCGCCCTGATCGCGGGAGTACCACTCCTCGGGGCTCTGAGACTCGAAGTCGAGCGGGTAGAGCGTCGCACCGAGCGCGAAACTCCGGGCGTTTCGGCTGTGCGTGACGGGCGGCGCATCCGGGACTGACGAGACCGGCGCCCCGACGAGAGGTACCGCGGCGGTCGGATCAGGCGCTCCCACAGGCGGTGCCAACGGACCGGCGGGCACCGATGCCTCGGCAGCGGTGGCCTCTTCGGGGGAGTCGATGCGCCCCTCCCTCACAGCGGACTTCTTGGCCTTCGCGGACGACGCCTTGGAGTCGCCGTTCTTCTTGCGTTTCGGCATGAGCTAGCTCGACCTCCCCTCGGCATACTCGTCATGGAGCCGCCAGAACAGGCCCTGGCGGCGCGTGTCGTGGTACGCGGCGCGGCGGATCTCCCACTGCGCCAGCGCGTGTTCTCCCAGCGTGAGCAGGGCAGCGGCCAGACCGAATCGCGCCCTCACGCACGACGGATCGAGTTCGACCGCGCGCTGGTACGCGGCCCTGGCCTCGCTGAAACGCTGGAGCGCAAGCAGCGACTCGCCCAGAAAGACCTGCGGCATCGCGTGATCGGGTGCCGCCTTAGCCAGTGCGGTGAACACGCGGGCAGCGTTCCTGTTGAGCCCCGGGCGTCGGGCAAACGACGCCCCAAGGACGTAGACAGCAGCCGGCGTCTTGGTCGAAAGGGTCAGCGAGCGCAGCGCCACCGCCATGGCCTCGTTGACCGCCTCCTGCTTCAGGTAGACGAAGCTCGCGAGCGCGAGGGCCTCGGCGTCCTGCGAGTCCTCGGACAGGATCGCCCGAATCAGCTCTGCCGCCGAGAAGTACTGCTCCTCGAACGCGAGCGCGTAGGCCGCGGAGAGGCGATCGTTCCGGCCGTCGGCCACCGTGTCCGGGTCGGGCGCGGGCACCCCGTCGTCGCGGATCCCCGCGAGTGAGAAGAAGAAGTCGTCCTGGCTCGGGTCGAGTTCGCCCGCCTTGCGGAACCCCGGCAGAGCGGTGGCGAGACCCTCGCGCATGAGCGCGGCGACAGCCAGGTCGTACATAGCGCGCGACTCCCGCGGGTCGAGCTCGAGCGCGGTCGTCCACGCATCGATGGCCTCATCGGGAAACGCCGCCGCGGAGAGCGCCTCGCCAAGCTGGACATGGGCGACGACGAGCTCCGGACGCACCTCGGCGAGCTCGTGCCACACGAGGATCGACTGATCCCAGAGCCCTCCTCGGCGATCGTAGGCGAGGCCGAGCGCAAGGTATGCGGGAGCGCACTCCGGGTCGAGTTCGATGGCACGGCTCGCCGAGACGATGGCCTCGTCGTAGAAGTCGCCCGTCAGGAACAGGTGCGCGAGCACCGCGTGGACGAGCGGGTCGCGCTCGTCGTAGCGCAGGGCCTCGAAGCACGCCTCGACCGCCGGGGCGACGTGCCCTTGGCGCGCGAGCCCCTCGGCGAAGAGCGCTTGCGAGTTGCGTCCCTCCATCAGCGCTCACCTCCGGCGAGATTCGTCACGCGGTCGACGAGCCTGACCGCGCTCTCGGCACCTCGTGACACGCCGTTGGCGCCGACCGAGCGAGCGAGCTCCGGGTCGGCGACGAACGCCCCGCCACCGACGAAGATCACGACGCCTCCGCGGTGGCCGGCGCGGAACATCTCGCGTACCCGCGACACCGAACCCGCGGTGGAAGCCATGCTCGCGAAGACGAAGACGATGCCCGCATCGGTCTCCTCGGCCCGCGCCAGGAAGTCAGCCGGGCGGACGTTCACGCCCAGATCGATGACACGGTGCCCTGCTTCCTTGAGAGCCGCCGCAGCGATGGTCTTGTCGATCGAGTGAAGGTCGTGGTGCATCGTCCCGACCAGCACGGTTACACCGGAGTCCTCGGCCGCGTGGGGAGGCAAGACGAACGAGATGACCGTGTCGGCGACGACCGCCGCTTGGGTGAAGACGTACTCATCGACGGCCCCCGAGGCCCAGGCACCGCCGAGAAGCGAGAGTGCAGGAGCGTATACCTGATCGAAGAGCTGTTCTTGGGAGACCCCGGCGCTCTTGGCTGCGGCGATGACGTCGATGGCGCGCGAAGGATCCTGGTAGACGAACGACCGAAAGAGCCGCGCGGAGTAGTCTTCCGCCATCAGGCCGATCCCCCTTCGTCTCACGTCTCACGTGCCGGGTGCAATGGTAGCGGCGGTGGGATTCGAACCCACATCGGGCTTGCGCCCAGAGGTTTTTAAGACCCCCTCCTGTGCCAATTCGGATACGCCGCCGTTGCCTTCTACGACCCGATATCCTGTCCCTGCCGCTGTCCGTCTTCCTGCAGGTCATCGTAGGTTTCCAAGAGTATGCCATAGAGTATGTCGTGCTCGCTGACGACCGTGGAGTCAAGCCCCGCGAGCGCGACGATCGTCTCGAGTATGAGCGCACCGGCCACGATCACCGTCGCACGGCCCGGGTCGAGTCCGACCACCTTGACGCGCTCGGCGAGTGGCATCGCCGCGAGCATCTCGACCAGATCCGCGAGCTCGGACCCGGTCAGGCAGGAGCAGTGGACGAGCGACGGATCGTAGACTTGGAGTTCTTGCCTGATCGCCGACAAGGTCGTCGCGGTCCCTGCCAGCGAGACCATGAGCTGGGGCCGGTCACGAAGGCCGTCGAAGTACGGCCTCAACTGGCCCACACTCCACTCGCGCGCCGCCGAGAGTTCCGCCGCCGTGGGCGGGTCGGAGTGTAGGAATCGCTCCGTCACTCGCTTGCTGCCGACATCGATGGAGCGCGCCTTCACGATCTCGGTGCGTCTGGTTCCGCCCTCTTCGATGACGTCGCCCGCGATAAGTTCGGTCGATCCGCCCCCGAGGTCGACCACGAGCAGGTCTTCCTCGGCATCCATGTCACTGGTGGCCCCGGCGAACGAGAGCCGGGCCTCGAGCTCACCCGGGATCACCCGCAGTGTCACACCATGTGCGGCCAGGAGTTCCAGGAACTCAGCGCTGTTCTCGGCGTCGCGACTCGCCGACGTCGCCATCGCCGTGAAGCGCTCCACGCCCTGCTCGCGCATCATGGTGACGTACCGTGCGATCACGTCCGAGACGCGCTGCATCGCGGCGTCAGAGAGGCGGCCTGTGGCTGTCAGCCCCTCCCCCAGATGGGTGATGTCGGTGCTGCGAGCGACTTCGACGAGCCCGTCATCGCTCACGTCGGCGACGAGCAGCCGGGTGGTGACCGTGCCGATGTCGATGGCGGCGATCCGCCGGGTCTTGCTCATACGTCCTCCTTGGCGAGCACGGAGCCTTCGGGCAGCCGCGCGTCTTGGGTCAGTCTCGCACATCGACCGTCCGGGCACGCCGGATCGGACTCTGTGAGCAGGTCGATGCCGATGGGATCGTCTATGCCCACCAGTGCGAGCGCCAGATGGGCATGCAGGCACTTGACCCCCAGCGGATCGCGCTGGCCGGCGATTCCGACCGACGCGCAGTCGTCCACGCCTCCGGACTCCGCCGCCCGCACGTCGCGTACCACGCGGTCGACCTCGGCCAGCTTCGAGCGCAACTCATCGTCGGTTGCCGCGCGCCGGGCCCACTCAGCGGTCTCGCCCCGCGACTCTGCGGCCGCCGCGCGCTGTGCAAGCCACGGGCAGGTCAACCATGCGAACGTCGGAAAGGGCGTGCCGTCCGAGAGCCGCGCGGGCGAGACCACGGCCGCGGGGTATCCCCACGCGCACCGAGAAGCCACACGCCACGGCGGGCGCGGTACTCGGCCGAGCTGCGCGGCGACCAGAGCGGCCTCCGATTGAGTGGGGGCCGTGGGCGCTGCGGTACGCGTGCGAGACTCCCCGGCATCACGTGCTCGGGGGCTCACTCGATTCCGAACACCGAGTCGAGAAACGCCGTCCAAGGACCGATCGGCGGCACCACGGCCTCTTCGCTGTCGAGGCGGAGATTCGAGGCGACGGTGAATGTCGCGGGTGTCGAGGCCGATTCGTCCACCACCACGCCCACCTTCTCACCCGCCTTGACCAGTCCGAGCTGGACGCGCGCGTAGTCTTCGACGCCTTCAGGGGTCTTGAGCCGGTCGACCTGGGCCGCGAGACGGGCGTTGCGCGCGCGCACTCCCTCGAGTTCGGCTCGTAGCAGCGCCCGCTGCCGCGTCTCCCGGTACTGCACCTTCGCCACCGGGTAGTAGGTCGCGGCAAAGACCGCGGCGAGCACGATCACGAGAACCGGCAGTAGCCACCAGCGCCACGAAGAGGGCTCGACCTTGCGAGCGACCTTCTTGGGCCGAGCGGCGCTCTTGGCTCCCGTCGCCTTGCCGCGCACGCCCGATGCAGCCTTGGGTGCGGAGCTCCCTGATCGCGCAGGGGATGGGGCTGCTTTGCGGGGGGGCGACGCAGCGCGAGCCGCCCCCTTGGAGGGCGCCCGTCGCGCGTTCGCTGAAGCCCCTTGCTTCGTGTTCCTCGGCGTCATACCTCAGAGTCCTGTGTGCAGGCCAGCGATGAAGCGGCCGCGACGACCGCTTTCGCGCCGATGGTAGCACAGCCCGAGCGCCTCTGTCGCTTAGACGTCAAGTTGAGGTTGAGAGATTCGAACAGGTGTTCGTAGTGCTGCGAACGGCTTGTTGTGCCGACCCTCTACACGTCGCTGACCAGTATGAAGTCAGTCCCCCCCTGGACGCGCCCGGCCCGACCGGCGGTCACTGCAACCTGCTCACCCGGCGCGGCCAGTCCTGCCTCCCGAACAGCGATCAGAACCGAGTCCAGGAGCGTGTCGGTGTCCTCGGCGAACTCGATGACCAAGGGACGGACGCCCCACACGAGCTGGAGGCGCCGTGCGACCTCGTACTTGGGAGTGGCCGCAACGATCGGAGCGTCGGGGCGATGACGCGCGACCGCAAGCGCGGTGGCGCCGGACTGGGTGACGGGGACGATAGCCGCAAGGCACAGGTCCGAGGCGAGATCGCAGACAGCGGCGCTGACGGCCTCCTGCACGTCCGAGGTGACGACTCCCCCGTGATCCCACCCCAGGTGCACGAGCGCCTCCTCGGCAGTCGCCGCGATACGCGCCATCGTCTCCACCGTCTCGACCGGGTAGCGGCCGACGGCGGTCTCACCCGACAGCATGCAGGCGTCGACGCGGCTGAATATCGCATTGGCGACATCGCTGGCCTCGGCGCGCGTCGGACGGGGCGCCGTGGTCATCGAGTCGAGCATCTGTGTCGCCACGACCACCGGTTTGCCGACCGCCCGTGCCGCCGACACGATCCGGCGCTGGACCACGGGTACGACCTCCGGCGAGGTCTCCACACCCAGATCGCCGCGCGCGACCATGACGGCGTCGGCTGCGGCGATGATGGCCTCGATATGCTCGACCGCTTCGTGCTTCTCGATCTTGGCGACGATGGGAATCACACGGTCGGTCATCAGCGCCCGTAGCGACGTGACGTCGTCCGGCGAGCGCACGAACGACTGGGCCACGTAGTCGACGTCCGACAACTGCGCCCACCCGAGCAACGAGCGGTCGTTCTCGGTGATCGCCGCGACCCCCACCGTGACCCCGGGAACGTTGACACCCTTGCGACTCGAGAGAGGACCGCCCACCTCGACGCGGGTCAAGACGTCGCACCCTTCGAAGCCCACGACTGCGAGCTCCAGCCTCCCGTCGTCGATCAGGATCCTGTCGCCGAGCGAGACGTCATCGGCCAGACCGCTGTAGCTCACGCATGCCCCTGCAGCGTCTCCCTCGCACTCACCGGCATGCAGCACGAAGCTCTCGCCGGAAACCAGCAGCGTCCCCGAGGCGACCGTTCCCAGGCGCAGTTTGGGGCCGGGCAGGTCCAGCAGCACACCGACCGTCACTCCGCAGCGCTTCTCGGCGGCCCGCACACCCGCGAGGCGTGTCACGAGCTCGGAGGGATTGGAATGAGAGGAGTTGAGCCGCGCCACGTTGACGCCGGCGTGCAGCATCGCGTCAAGGACCTCGGGGTCGTCGGTCGACGGGCCGAGCGTGGCCACGATCTTGGTTCGGCGCATTGTTCCTCCTCAGTCAGCGGCACTACCGCCGCCCTTGAGCAGAGGATGCCCCCAAACCGGGCAGACTAGTCCAGTGGCTTGGGCAGACGCACGATCTGGATGCCGTCATCGGTGCTTCGGACGGTCACCTCGTCCCGTCCGAGCCGGTGAGCGGCAGTTCTCAGGTTGCCGTAGAGGCGCTCGACCCCGTCCTTGTGCGTGTGGACGATCAGCGCCCTGTCCCCACCGGTGAGGAAGTAGCGGACGAGGCGGGTCGCCGTGCCGTGAGGCGCCGGGTAAGGAACCTCGATGCTCCGCGCCTCGAAGACCCAGGCGTCGTCGCTCGGCAACTGGGGGGTCCAGTCGCGCACGTCAGCGACCATGAGCACGGCCCGCTTCTGATCAGAAGGCGCCTTGCGCGGATCATCGACGAGAAGCCGAAGGCTCACCCTGAAGCCCTGTACCGCTGCCGCGCGCGCCAGATAGGCCCAGTCGAAGGTGTTGTCCTCGTCCAGGAGCATGACCACCCGGTCTGTGACCCGGCTCGCAAGCTCATGAAGCAAGCGGAGCAGCCCGACGCCGCGCCGTGGGGTGAACGTCACCACTGCTACGTCGTACACCGCATCGTGCAGCAGGTCCTCGGCCATTCCCTGGACGACGGTCAGGTTGGGCGACTCGGCAACGTCCTTGGCCACCAGCCGTCGCAGCATCCCCGCGCTCGGCTCGAGCGCCGTCAGATGGGCGGCGCGCTTGAGGAGCGGCTCCGTCAGCAGCCCGGTCGCGGCTCCGACCTCCAGCAGCCGCGCGCCCTCGGGCACCTCGCTGAGGAGCTCGTCGACCAGCTCAGGAAAGACCCGCTCCTGCCCGAACTCGTAGTCGAAGCGGTTCGCGAAGCGCTCTCGCCGCTGGAGTGTGGCGTCGATGGGCACGCCGAACCGGTCGAGCAGCTGCTGACTCTGCTTTCGGCTTGCCCGGCTCTGGGGAGAAGGGGTGTCGCTACAGCTCAACTCAGCCTCTTACGTTGTAGAACGCCGACAGACCCGGGTATGACCCGCTCTCGCCGAGCTCATCCTCGATCCGGATGAGCTGGTTGTACTTGGCCACGCGATCGCTGCGAGCGGGCGCACCGGTCTTGATCTGGCCGGCGTTGACCGCAACCGCGAGGTCGGCGATCGTCGTGTCCTCCGTCTCGCCGGAGCGGTGGCTGATCACGCAGGTGTAGCCGGCCTGCTTCGCCATCTCGATGGTCTCCAGCGTCTCGGTGAGCGAACCGATCTGGTTGAGCTTGATCAGGATCGAGTTGGCGATGCCGAGGTCGATCCCCTTCGCGAGACGCTCGGTGTTCGTGACGAACAGGTCATCGCCGACGAGCTGGATCCTGGAGCCGAGGCGCTCGGTCAGCAGCTTCCATCCATCCCAGTCGTCTTCGGCCATGCCGTCCTCAAGGCTGACGATCGGATAGCGGTTGACCAAGTCCTCGTAGAAATCGACCATCTGCTCGCTGGTGAGTTCACGGCCTTCACCGGTGAGGAGGTACACCCCGCGCTCCGCGTCATAGAACTCGGTGGACGCCGGGTCCAGAGCGATGCGCACCTGCTCGCCGGGCGTGTAGCCGGCGGCGAGGATCGCCTCGACGATGATGGCGAGTGCCGCCTCGTTGCTCTCGAGGTTGGGTGCGAATCCGCCCTCGTCGCCCACGGCCGTGGCCAGCCCGCCTCGCTTCAGGACCTTCGCGAGCGTGTGGTAGATCTCGGCACACCAGCGCAGTCCCTCGGCGAACGTCGACGCGCCGACGGGCATGATCATGAACTCCTGCAGATCGACGTTGTTGTCGGCGTGAACGCCGCCGTTGAGGATGTTCATCATGGGGACCGGCAGCACGTGGGCGTTGGCCCCACCGATGTAGCTGTAGAGCGTGAGCTCGGTGGATTCCGCCGCGGCACGGGCCACCGCGAGCGACACGCCGAGGATGGCGTTGGCTCCCAGCTTGCCCTTGTTGGGGGTGGCGTCAAGTTCGATCAGCGCCGAGTCGATCGAGCGCTGATCCGTCGCATCGAGGCCGACGATCTCCTCGGCGATGGCGCCGTTGACGTTATCGACAGCGGTGATAACACCCTTGCCGAGATAGCGCGCGGACTCGGTGTCGCGAAGCTCCACGGCCTCGAATGCGCCGGTCGAAGCGCCGGAAGGGACCGCTGCCCGGCCGAAGCTGCCGTCATCGAGAACGACCTCGACCTCGACGGTGGGGTTGCCACGGGAATCGAGGATCTCGCGCGCGTACACGTCGGTGATGATGCTCATCGGGTAAGCCCTTTCTCGATCTGCTTCGCCTGTTGCCAGAGCGCTTCCTGTTCGTCCAGTGCCAGCTGGTCGACCGAGCGCCCTTCGCGCCCCGCCATCGCCTCCATCGCCGACCATCGCGAGCGGAACTTGTCGCAGGTGGCCCTGAGCGCCGTCTCGGCGTCGATTCCCTGCTTGCGTGCAAGGTTCACGACCGTGAAGAGCACGTCGCCGATCTCGTCGGCGGCCTCCGGGCTCCCCGGCTCGGTCTCCCTGAGTTCCTCAAGTTCCTCAAGCACCTTATCCCACACACCGTCGAGCGTCTCCCACTCGAACCCCGCCGAGACCGCCTTACGCGAGATGGTCTGGGCGAGCATGAGCGCCGGCAGGCCGTGGGGCACCGTGTCGAGAAGGCCCTGGCTCTTCTCGGCGCGCTCCCCGGCCTTGATCCGGTCCCAGTGCGCGAGCACCTCGCCTGCGCTGCCGGCGGCGACCTGGTCGCCGAAGACGTGCGGATGGCGTCGGACGATCTTCTCACTGATCGCCGCGACCACGTCGTCGACGGTGAACTCGCCGGCGTCGGCAGCGATCTGTGCGTGAAGCACGACCTGCAAGAGAACGTCGCCGAGTTCCTCTCGGAGCTCGGCGACGTCATCGGTCTCTATGGCATGGACGGCCTCGTAGGCCTCTTCGACCATGTTCTTGGCGATGGAGCGGTGCGTCTGCTCGCGGTCCCACGGACACCCATCGGGAGCCCGGAGGGCAGCGATCAACTCAACGAACGCGTCAAACCCGTGTGCCACGGCTCCCCCCGACCGGCGCGCCCGAGTCTCTACTTGGTCGCTGTGGCCGGCTTGCTGCCCTTGACCGCGGCCGCCTTCAGTTCGGGAATCAATATCTCGATCTTGGCATTCTTGCGCAGGTCGTCGAGGAACGTCTGGTACGCGTCGCCCTTGCGCTGCTGCACGACGATCTGCTCGATCTGCGACTTGACCTCGGCCAGGCTCTGCTGCGTGCCGGCGCGCTCATCGGTCACCCGGATGATGTGCCAGCCGAACGGGCTCTGGACGAGCTTGGTCGTGGTCTCGCCCTTCTTGAGCTTGTCGAGTGCGGCCTGGAACTCAGGGACGTAGGCCGAGGTCGGCCAGCCGAGGTCGCCGCCCTTGGACGCGGTGGCCGTGTCGATCGAGTTCTTCTTGGCAAGAGCCTCGAAGTTGCCGCCGTCCTTGACCTCGGCGAGAACCGCCTCCGCCTTGGCCTTGTCCTCAGGCTTGAAGAGGATGTGGCTCGCCTTCTTGGACGCCTTCTGGTAGAACTGCGCCTTGTTCTTGTCGTAGTAGGCCTGGATATCGGCTTCGCTGACCTTGGAGTTGGACGAGAGCGAATCGATGAGCTTCTGGGTCACGAGCTGGTTGCGGATCTGCGTCTTGAGTCCGTCGACCGTCATCCCCGCGCTCTTGAGCGCCTCGTCGAACTGCGCCTGGTCCTTGAAGCCTGCCCTGAGCTGGTCGATCTGCTTCTGGACGTCGGCATCGGAGATCTTGATGCCCTTGTCCTTCGCAGCCTGCTCGATGAGCTTCTGGTTGATGATGTTGTCCAGGAGGCGCTGCTTGAAATCGAGCAGCCGTCCTTCACCGTCGGCCCCGGTGAACATGTTGGGGTACTGCTTCTTCAGCTGCTCGAGCTGCTGGTTGAGCGCCTCGGTCGACACGGCCTCGCCGTTCACCTTGGCAGCAGTGTCCTTGTTCGAGCAGCCGGATACACCCAGCGCTCCGATGAGAAGGGCGGCGCACAGCGCCCCGACGAGCAGGTTTCGCGTGGACTTCATCGTCCGAATCCTCCTGATTGGTGGTATGGGCTCACGCGAGTATAGCATCGAGCATGCCGAGGGCCGCCGCGGTCACAGACTCTCCATACTCGAGCGGCATGGCCAGCTTTCTCTCTCGCTCGATCCACACCGCTCCGCGCGCTGTGAGCTCCCCACGCTTCGTGTCCGAGAGTGCGAGCGGAGACACGGTGAGCCGACGCCTTGCCACGCTGACGTTCGTGGCGCCTGCCTCAGCGGCCATCGCCCGGATGCGTGCGACGTTGACGAGGTTCTTGGCCGGGGCAGGAGCCGCGCCAAAGCGCTCCTGCATCTCGGCGTAGACGGCATCGACCGCCTCGATCGAGGGCGAGCCGGCGAGTCGCCGGTAGATGCGCACGCGCTCGTCCACCGCGTCGACGTACTCCTCGGGCAGGAACGCCGGAACCGGCAGGTCGACGCGCACCTCGGGGTGGGCGACGACGGGCTCGCCGCGCGCCTCGCTCACGGCCTCCATCAGCATCTGTGCGAAGAGGTCGAAGCCCACCGCGGAGAGGTTGCCGGACTGCTCGGCGCCGAGCAGTGAGCCGGCGCCGCGGATCTCGAGGTCGCGCATGGCGATCTTGATGCCGCTGCCGAGGTCGGTGTTCTCGCCGATCGCGACGAGACGCTCGGTCGCCTGCTCGGTAAGCGACTGGTGCGCGGGGAACAGGAAGTACGCGTAGGCCTTGACGTGGCTGCGGCCCACTCGGCCCTTGAGTTGGTAGAGCTGTGCGAGGCCGAGCCGTTGCGAGTCCTCGATGACGAGCGTGTTGGAGTGCGGGTTGTCGATGCCGGACTCGATGATCGTCGTAGCGACGAGCACGTCGTACTCGTTGGCCGCGAACGCCTCCATGACCGCCTCGAGCTCGCGCTCGGACATCTGCCCGTGGGCGACGCCGATACGCGCCTCGGGCGCGGCCGTCGTGACGCGGCGGACCGCCTCGTCGATCGTCTTGACCCGGTTGCTCACGTAGTACACCTGACCGCCGCGGGCAAGCTCGCGCCGGACCGCCCCGCTCACGATGTCCTCGTCCCACTCGCCGACATGCACATGACACCGGGAAGCGGTTGGGCGGAGGCGTGTCGATCACGCTCATGTCGCGCACTCCCGACAGCGACATCTGCAGGGTGCGCGGGATCGGGGTCGCCGAGAGCGCGAGCACGTCGATCTGCTCGCGCAGGTTCTTGATGTGCTCCTTGTGCTCGACCCCGAAACGCTGCTCCTCGTCGATGATGACGAGCCCCAGGCTTGCCGGTGTCACGTCGCGCGAGAGCAGCCGGTGCGTGCCGACGAGCACGTCGACTTCACCGCGTGAGAAGCCCTCCAGGGCCGCCTTCTGCTGGGACTCGCTCCTGAAGCGCGAGAGGACTTCAACCCGAACGGGGAAGGGCTCGAACCGCTCCGAGAAGGTGGTGAAGTGCTGCTGCGCAAGAATGGTCGTGGGGCACAGCACCATGACCTGCTTGCCGTCCTGGGTGGCCTTGAATGCCGAGCGGATCGCGACCTCGGTCTTGCCGTAGCCCACGTCGCCGCAGATCAGGCGGTCCATCGGCTTGTCCGACTCCATGTCGGCCTTCACGTCGGCGATCGCCGCGAGCTGGTCGAGCGTCTCCTCGAACGGGAACGCGGCCTCCATCTCGAGCTGCCACGGGGTGTCCTCACGATACGCATAGCCGTCCACCGTGGCGCGGCGCGAGTAGAGGTCGACCAGGTCGAATGCGAGCGCGCGTGCCGCCTTGCGGGCCTTGCCTGTCGACTTGGACCAGTCGGCGGTGTTGAGGCGAGTGATCCGCGGGGACGACGAGTCCGGGCCGACGAACTTGGTGATGCGGTCGATCTGCTCGACCGGCACGTAGAGCTTGTCGCCCTTGGCGTACTCGAGAAGCAGGTAGTCGCGTTCCTGGCCGAGCACCTCTTGACGCACGATCTCCTTGAAGAGCGCGATGCCGTGGGTGGCGTGCACCACGTAGTCGCCGGGCGCGAAGGCGAAGGTGACCTTGGTGGGGTCGATCTGGCGGCGCGCACGCCGGACAGCCGAGCGCGGGTAGACATCGTCGATGGAGATGACCGCGACCTTGGCATCGGAGATGACGAATCCGGCGGGGACGTCGGTGTCGGCGACCTCGACGACCCCCTTCACCAGCGGCGTGTTGTCGGGTCGCCCGGAAGGGTCGGGCGCGGCGTGGTCGCGCTCCGACTCCATGCGCACGCCGGTCTCCGCAAGCAGGTCGGAGATGCGGCGCCGGGCACGACGATCGGGCACCGCGAGGGCGAGCGCGTACCCGGTGGAGAGCAGCGAGCGGACGCCCCCTACGAAGCGCTCCTCGCCACCCGAGACCTCGGGTCGGCGTGCGGAAAGCTCGGCGTCGACGCCGGCGCCGGTGCGGAAGATCGAGAGCAGGGTGAGCCGCTGCCGAGCGCCGAAGTCGAGCTCGGAGGGGGACAGGTAGAGTCCGTCGAGCGGGACGCGCGCAGCCTCGGCAAGCACGGCGAGTTCTTCTCGGCGACGAACGGCGTCGTCGAACAGCGAACGCGGCTCCGCGACCACGGTCAGGACGTCGGGGCCGAGATACTCGGTGGGCATGCCGGGACGCTTGTAGAGCAGAGGGAGGAACGCTTCGATCCCGTTGAAGAAGACACCCTGCTCGAGCAGCTCGAGTTGATGCGCCAGGAACGGGTCCTTGAGCGCCTTGTCACGAAGGGCCTTCTGCGCGTATTCGACGCCGCGCGAGCCGATGCTGAGCTCTCGGCAGGGAAACACCTCGACCGGTTCCGAGTCCCCGATCGTCTGGCCGGTCGAGGGCACGTAGCGCTTGAGCGTCTCGATCTCGTCGCCGAGCAGCTCCGCGCGCACCGGCGAGAGACTGCCGGCGGGAAAGACGTCGAGCATGCCGCCGCGTACCGCGAACTGGCCCGGGTTCTCGGCGACCTCGACGCGCTCGTAGCCCATGCGCGAGAGCCGGGCGGTGTGCTCCTCGAGGTCGATGGAGAGCCCGGCCTCCAGCGTCAGCGGATCGAAGACGTGGCTCCCCTGAGGCGGCACGGTCCTCAGAAGCGCACGTGCCGAGGCGACAACGATGACCGGGCGGTTCTTCTCGAGCGAGTGGAGCGCGCGGGCGCGGGCCCCGATCTGTTCGAGATCGGGAGCGGTGCCGCTCCACGGGTAGTCGCTGCGCTCCGGGTAGTGCAGGACGCGCCGCTGTCCGAGGAACGCCGCGGTCTGCCGCCAGAAGCGCTCGGCGTTCTCCTCGCCCGAGACGATCACGAGCGTCGGGCGCGACTCCTGGCTGTGCAGGGCCGCGACGATCGCCGGCCGGATGAGCCCGGGTGCAGCGAGCGTGGCATCCGAACCTTCGCCGAGAAGAGCGGTGATCGTGGCGTAGGGCTTGGCGGCTGCGAGCGAGGCTGCGAGGCGATCGATGAGCATGGCGCGACTCCCAAGACCATAGAGGCGAACAGCACGAAAGCCCGCAACCGGCTTGCCGGGCGGGGACAGTGCAGACTATCCCCGAGCTGCAGGGCGGTCAAGCGAGGGGCTGTAAAGCGTAGACTGTCAAAGACCCGCCACGACGAAAGGATCCGGACCCGGTATGCCCTCCCCAGCCTCTCAATCACCGGACTCCGTCGGGTTCGCCGAAGCCACCGACGAGGCCGGCAACGAGCCTCTGGCTGGTGCTGATGAGATCGCCTTGGAGGAAGCAGACGTCGAGGCTCCGACTCGGGCGGTGGTGCGCCGAGGTGGCACCTTCGAGTCGTTCCGTTCGCGCGACTTCACCCTGTTCTGGTTCGGATCGCTCGTATCCAACACCGGTACGTGGATGCAGACCACGGCGCTCGCACTGGTGGTCTTCAGCTTCCGAGAGTCCCCCATCGACCTCGCGATCGTGAACTTCGTTTCCGGTATCCCCATCCTGCTCCTCGCGCTTCCGGCCGGTGCGCTCGCCGACCGGGTCGACAAGCGGATGCTGCTCATCGTCGCCCAAGCGGTGCTGATGCTTCAGGCAGCGGCTCTCGGAATCCTCTACTACCAGGGACGCCTTTCGAGCGCCGACCCGGTCACGGCCATGCTCTGGGTATCGGGATTGGGACTCTTGGGCGGCGTGATGTCGGCGCTGACCTTTCCCGCGTGGCAGGCTCTGCTCCCGGACCTCGTCCCGCGCGACAGGCTCATGAACGCCATCGCCCTCAACTCGGCGCAGTTCCAGAGCTCGAGGCTCCTGGGTCCCCTCGTCACCGGAGGGTTCGTGCTCGTGGGTGCCAGCCTGGGCAACGTCTTCTTGCTCAACGCGGCGAGCTTCCTGTTCGTGATCGCTGCCTTATGGGCGATCCACCCGGTGCCACATGAATCGGCGGCTGGCTCTGGCCGACCTGCGGGCGCGTCGCCCGAGAGCTCGTGGGCCCGGCTGACCGCCGGCGTGAGTTACGCGCGCTCAGATCGAACCGTCGGTGCGCTGATCATCAGCACCGCCTTCATGACGGTGTTCGCTATGCCGTACATGATGCTACTGCCCGCCATCGTCCACACCGGACTCGGCGCGACCGGACAGACGGAGCAGGCGCAGGTCTCTTGGCTCATGGCGGCCAACGGACTCGGGGCAGCGGCGGGCGCCCTGATGGTCGCAAGCCTGCCGGTCACGACGCGCCGCGAGCGCCTCATCCCGATCGCCGTCATGTCGATGGCCGCGATACTCATCGCCTTCGCGCTGTCGCGCAACTTCTGGCTCAGCATCGTGCTCTCGGTGCTCGCGGGGGCGGCGTTCCTCACGGTGAACTCGCTCACCAACACCTCGATCCAGGCCACCGTGCCCGGCCGGCTGCGCGGTCGAGTGATGGCCCTGTTCGTCATGGCGTTCATGGGGATCATGCCGATCTCGGCGGCGGTCTTCGGCCCCATCGCGCAGGCGATCGGCGCTCCCCAGGCGGTGTTGGCCGGCGCTGTGGTACTGATGGGATGGGGAATCTTCCTGATGTCTTCGCACGCCCTCACTCGCGGGCTGGCCGAGAGGAGCCAGGCATGACGACCGAGGAGCGCCTCCGAGCATTGTGTGAGACCCACCCCGACCGGCACGTCGGGGGGTCCGGCAACCGCGCTGCCAACGACTTGTTCGCCGAGACCGTCGAAGCGGCAGGCTTCTCCGTCGCACGCATCGCCTTCGATGCCGCCGAGTGGGTGCCGGGTCTGGCCTCGCTCGAGGTGGACGGTGCGTGGTTCACGCTGCACCCGGGGCCGTTCTCGGATCCGTTCGATGGTGACGCGAGGCTGGTCGCGGTCGATACCGTGGACGATCTGGAGGCCCTGGACCGGCCGGGGAGCATCCTGCTGCTTCACGGAGCGATCGCCGCCGAGCAGCTCACCCCGCGCAACTACCCCTTCTACCAGATGGACGGCCACGCCCGTATCCTCGCCGCACTCGACCGCGCGCGGCCCGCAGCCGTCATCGCAGCCACAGGCCGCACGCCGATGGCCGCCGGCCTCTACCCGTTCCCGCTCTTCGAGGACGGCGACCTCGGCCACCCGTCGGCATTCCTGCGTGATGTCGAGGGAGCACGGCTGCTCCCGCTGTCGGGCCGGCGCGCGCGGCTCCACATCGAGTCGAAACAGCGCCGCGTGGCCGCCGAGCAGGTCATCGCCTCCAAGCCCGGTGCCGACCCGGCCCGCGGCCGAGTTGTTGTGTGCGCTCACATCGACAGCCGCTATGGCACTCCCGGCGCCCTCGACAACGCCGGTGGAGTCTGCGTGCTCATGGCGCTCGCTGACCAGCTGGCAGGCGCGACACCGGCCCTCGACGTCGAGCTCGTTCCCTTCAACGGGGAGGACGACTTCGCCGCCCCCGGTGAGATCGCCTACCTCGGACGACCCGACGCCGCGCTCGACCGCATCGCGCTCGTGGTCAACATCGACGCGGTCGGCCGCAGGGGCGACGACACCGCGATCTCGTTCTACGGCTGTCCGGACGAGATTCGGAGCGCGGCCTTGTCGGCCGCGTCAGCAGTACCCCGCGTAGCCGAGGGCCCCGAATGGCCGATGAGCGACCACATGATCTTCGCGATGCGCGGCACCCCGGCCCTCGCGGTCACGTCGACCGGCTTGCACGAGATCGCGGCGACGGTGGCGCACACCAGGGATGACCTGCCTGACCTCGTCGACCCCACGCTGATCGACGATGCCGCGCGCTTCATCGCGCGCTTGATCGAAGCGGTCGGTGCGGGAACGCGCTAGCCGCAGGGTACAACGCCAGCAGACACCCGGATCCGAGAGGACACCCCATGGCCCGCGCCGCCGATGAGCCCGTCCCGCAGCTCGCCCCCGCCGAGCGCGAAGCGCTCGCCCCCATCTACGCCGAGCGGCTCGAGGCGCACTACGGCGACCCGCACGCCGCTCTGCACTTCGCCGACGCCTACCAGCTCCTGATCGCCGTCATCCTCTCGGCGCAGACCACCGACGTGGGCGTGAACAGGGCGACCCCCGCGCTCTTCGAGCGCTTCCCGACGCCGGCAGACTTGGCTCAGGCCGATCAACTCGAGGTGGAGGAGTACGTTCACACGCTGGGCTTCTACCACCAGAAGGCGAAGAACATCATCCGGACGTGCCAGATCATCGTCGCCGAGTTCGACGGCGAGGTTCCCGACACGATGGAAGGGCTGACGTCGCTGCCGGGCGTGGCGCGCAAGACGGCGAACATCGTGCTGGGAGAGGCGTTCGGGAAGGTGGAGGGGATTGCCGTGGACACCCACGTCTTCCGTCTCGCCCACCGATTCGGGCTGTCCACCGAGCACGACCAGGACAAGGTCGAGCGCGACCTCATGGCGATCTTTCCTCGGGATCACTGGCACCGCGTGAACTACGACCTCATCAACCACGGCCGCGCGATCTGCACGGCGAAGAGGCCGGTGTGCGGCGCGTGCTTCCTCAACGATGTCTGCCCGACCGCCTACGTCCCGGCTGGCTGGCGGGAAGCGCTCTAGCTCGCCCCGTGCGGCGAGCCGCCCGCGCGCTCCACGTGCGACACGGGCGCCTACAAGAAGCTGCTCTGGGGAGCGTAGAACGCGATGCCTTCGTAGCGGTAGATCGAAGACAGGTTCGCCTTGACGTTCGCGACTTCGGCCTCACTTGCGGAGTAGAAGTGGACACCGGTCCTGAGGTTGTAGAAGCGGTGGACCGCGAGACCGTAGTTTCCGACGTTGTAAGCCACACCCTCGTACCGGTACGTGCCGGAAAGAGTCGCCCGAACCCTGGCCACCTCGTTGGCGTCCGCCGAGTAGAAGTGGACGCCCTTCTTCGGATTGTAGAAGCGATGCAAGGGTGTACGGGCGAACTCGGCCCAGATGCTGTAAGCGGTGCCGTCGTACTGGAACGAACGGTTGTTGAGTAGTGAGTTCCACTCGTTGCCGTCGGCGGTATAGAGGTGGGCCCCGTCCCCGAGTTGTAGAAGCGGTACACGGTGATGAAGGGGTTGGTCATCGCATGCGCAACCGAGATGTTAGCCAAGAAGCAGGTCGCGAGCACCAGCGAGATCACCAACAGACGACGCACTCCCGCGGGGCGCAGACCCATTGCATGCCGTTGTCCGGATCTGCTCATTCGGTTCCCCCCGATTGCTCGTCAGTATGGCAACGCCGAGTCTAGCAGCGCGTTGCCGCGAGACCTAACCGGCCGCCGGCTCCGAGGCTGCCGTCGCCTCGACCCGTCTCGCCTCGCCCACCATCGCACCGTCCGTCCGCGAGTAGTTGTCGCTGTACTCCACGACATCGACCTTGCAGTCCGTGCCGATCGTGACGTTGCGCCCACGTACCGTCTTCGCCGTCACACACTCGAGGTACACGTCGTCGCCCTCGATGGTGTCGGCCGTCAGGCGCTTCTCCGCCCAGAAGGTGAAGATCTGCGTGATGCTCTGGAAGCCCTGCGGCGAGCGGATCGTGATCTTCTCACCGCCGATCTCTCGTGCCGCGCACGTGCCGTATACCTTGAAATCGATGGCATCGGCCGAGAGCAGCCCGGCCACCGTGAACGCGCCTTCGCCCGAGAACTGCTCGGCCTGGCAGTCCCCGGCACCGCGCAGGAACCCGCGCACCGTGAGCTCGTGGGCGGCGATGCTGCCCCCGACGGTGGCGTTTCCCTTGATCGTGAACTGGCTGATGCCCACGCCGTCGCGAATGCTTGCGTCGCCGTTGACGGTCATCGTGGTCGCCTGGACCTCGCCGTTGAACGTGCCCTGTCCGTTGACGGTGATGGCCTGCGCAAGGACGCTTCCGTTGCACGTGCCGGCACCGTTGACGGTGTAGCGGGTGCAGTCGACGTCGCCGTTGATGGTTCCGGCACCATTCACCGTCACCTCACCGTACGTGCCGCCCGACAGGCTGCCGTCACCGTTGATCTTGACGTCGGTCCTGGTCTCGTCGGTCATGTCAGCTCCTTTCGCTACTTGATCCTGCGTGCTGAGCGCCTCGGCGCAGTCAGCGAGATTGAGTCTGGCAACCACGCGCGCAGAGGGCTCGAACCTGACCTCCGCCGCGCTCGATACGAGCATCGAGGTCGAGAGGCCCATACGTCGCACGAAGACCAGATCGGCCGGTCGTCCCTCGAACGCGGGGTAGTTCTCCTGCAACGACCGCAGCACCGTGCGGCCCTCTTCGAGGCTCACGTCGCCGGTCTTGAGCAGGGTGTCGAGCGCGGAGAGCGACACGACTTCGCCGAAGACGAGCGGGGCCTCGCAGTCACACACCTCGTCCGAGAAGATCTCCAGGGTCTCTGCCGAGACCAGCCCGTGCTCCCGGATCTCGGCGATCGTCATGCTGATCTCGCTGAGGTCCGGCGACACCGCGTCGGCAATCTCCTCGAGCGATGCATCCTCGTCCTTCATGGCCTTGATCTTCTCGACGCGCGCGAGCACCTTGTCGCGCGGGAAGAACGTCTCCTGCCCCGTGAAGGTGGACTTGCGGACGAACCACTCCTCCGGGATGAGCCCTTTGCGCTTCCACCGGTACAGCTGGCCGTAGCTGATGCCGGCCGACTGCAGCAGGTCCTTCTTGGAGATGAGCTCGCTATCCATGGTCGCCGCCTTCCGCTCCCGGCACCTCGCGTCTCCGTACGGCCGTCACTGCTAGACCGCCGAGGAGGTGGCCGGCGGTGCCGGTGCCGCCTGCGCCGTCTGGTGAGCGGCAGCCCGCGGCGGGACGGGCGGGGCGGTCGGAGCCTCACGCTGTACGCCGACAGGGAACTCCTCCGGCACGACGACCATCGCGATCACGTAGAGCAGGAAGCCGAACCAGAACCCGGTCAGCACCGTCGCCACGACGAACCCCAGCCGAAGCAGACTCGCATCGACCCCGAAGAACACCGCCGCACCGCCGAGAACCCCGCCGATCTTTCGGTCCGTGCGCGAGCGGAACAGCCTGCCGTGCGTAGCGAACCCACCCGATCGTCCACCCATGATGAGAAGCACCCCCAGCCCGACCAGCAGCAACGGCCAGCCGACGTTTCCGACGATGTGCAACACCCGCGACAGCGGGACGAACAGCCACCCGAAGACCCGCTCGACAAGGAAGATGAATCCGATGCCGAGCAGGGCCACTCCCAGAAGCACGGTCCACTCGGACGTTCGCGTCGTCGAACTCATTGAAGCCTCCTAGAAGGTCCGGATCGAGGGGACACTGCCCGGCTCGATGGTGATGGTGAGGGTCTGGCCGTTCGCGCCGGCGCCCGGGATTCGGACGACTGCGCCCTCGGGGTTGGCCCAGCCCAGTGCCGCGCCGGTCAGTGATACGTAGACCGCGAGGACGAGCGTGACCCACACCAGGATCCGGGAGGCGATCCGCAGCCACGGCAGCCCCACCGCGCGGCCGATCACGCTGACTCCCAGTGCGATAAGAAGCACGGGCCACAGCGACAAGAACGTGACCCAGACCGTCCAGGACACGAACCCGGTGGTGTTTCCCAGGAGCACGGCACCGACCAGGACGGTCCCCATGCCCTCGAAGAACCGCGACGCCGTCCAGACGTCATCGCCACCGGGCAACACCATGTGGGCGATCCCGGCCGAGATGACCACGAGCGGCCAGAGCATCCACCACGAAACGCTCGGAACGAACTGGGCGGCGAGGAACGCGGCTCCGAGCACGATGAGCATGACGCCCCAGAACACAGCGCTCTTGCGCCGATGGCCAGCGGGCTGCGTGGCGGCGGGCGGCACGGCCGGCGCGCTCGGATACGAGTAGCTGGTGTCGGTCATCGAGATCACTCCCCACGTAACTCCTGCCTTATGGGAGTAGCGTAACAACACATTGTTACGCTGTCAACCCGAGACCGATGATCTGTCTGGTGGGCGAATGAACTTGGTGCGCGGCGGCGGGGCGCCCGGGGCGCTCCCCTCAGCCGTTGAGCGCGGGGCGAAGCACGAGGTCGAAGTAGACCGCCCACCCTAGAAGCAGCGCCGCTGCCGGCACGGCGGCAATCGCCCACAGCCGCTGGCGACGCAGGTACTCCGCGACACTGAGACGCCCCATGACCCGCCGAAACGCGACCCCGTTCGCATGTCTCGCGAAGAAGTACTGGAAGCCGAGCGTGCCGGCAGCGACGACCCCGGCGGCGATCCACATCAATCCTCCGCGCTGTGCGGCGCTCGCGATGGCGCTGTCGGCGAAGAGCCAGATCGGCAGGAAGAGCGCGCCCACCCACTGGCCGTTGGCGGGGCCCCAAATGAGGGGGATCAGAAACGCCGCGAGGTTGAAGCGCGGGAGCACCGGCACCGGCTCCTCGGCGGTGAGGAGCATCCGGCCATGGATCGCCTCAGCCGGGTGGCCGGCCGCGCAGGTGCCGTCCGAGCCGCGCTCGACCAGCCGCTCGCACAGAACGCAGTAGCCGACTGACCGCAGTTCGAGCCGGGCGTCGTCGATCCCACCGGCAGCGCCGCGTTCGGACTCATCGGGACCCGCCGCGAGCACCTCGGCGGACTCGTCAGCCAAGCAGCCCACCCACCAGCGCGGCCACGATGATGGCGGGCAGCATGTTGCCCACCGGTAGGCGTTTGATGCCGAGCAGGTCGAGCCCGATCGCGAGGATGAGGGCACCCCCGACGCCGGTGATCGACGAGATGACCGCGGGAGTCATGTACGGCTGGATCGCCGTTGCCGAAAGGCGATGCCACCCTGGATGACGATGACCGGAATCACCGAGAGCCCCACGCCCACGCCGAGCGTCGTGGCAAGGAACAGTGCGGCGAAGCCGTCGAGGAGCGCCTTGAGGTAGAGCACCGAGTGATCGCCGAGCCCGTCCTTGATCGAGCCGAGCACCGTCATCGCGCCCACGCAGAAGAGCAGCGACGCGGTCACGAAGCCCTCGACGAGGGTGTGCCCCTTCTCCCCCGGCTCGTCAGATGCGGACTTTGGCGTCGGTGCGAGCCACGGGATTCGGTAACTGACGTCCTGAAGCCACAGGCCGAACCGCTCGAGCCAGTGCTCGATGCGGATCCACTCGCCCAGCAGCGCACCGACGACCAGCGACCCCACGAGAACGAGAGGCGCGTAGGAGCCCATCCGGGTCTTGCCCATCTCGGCAAGCCCGCCGATGCTCATCGCGGCGCCGATCACGGTCGTGGACAGGCCGATAGCGGTGAAGGCGATGGTGCGGAAACGGTCGGGGATCGCCTTGCCGAAGGCGAGGCCGATCGCGGTTCCCACCAGGATCGTGATGACGTTCAGCAACACTCCGCTCACAGGTACGGTCCCCTCATTCGTCCTCGGTCAGCCACAGGTCCTTGAGCTCCTCGGTGATCTTGTTCGCCCCCGGCGGCAGGCCGGTGTCCCGCGCGATCGGTGCCCTTCGAGACGCACGCGATGCTGCCGCGAGAGTCTCGGCGAAGACGCTCGAACCGTCGCGGTACTCCACATGCCTTCCGACATCCTGGCTGATCCGAGCGCGGAGGCGCAGATCGTCGGTCACGACGACAACGCGCCCGACCGCACCTCCACACCTGCGGACGATCTCGTCGTCAGCGTCGCCCGCGAATACCGCCTTCACCGAACCCTCCGCGCCCGACGAGTAGCCCAGGGCGCTCTGGGCGTCGAACACGACGACGATCGTGCCGCCGGGTGCCAGGCCCTGTGCATGCACGCGAAGGCGGGCCAGCAGCTCCTCGCGCTGGCCTTCCTTCGAACGCCCTGACGTGGCCGGGTCGCGCATGGTCACGTTGTAGCCGTCTACGAGATAGAGCATGCGGACATCCTACGCCAGCGTCTGGCCGCCTCAAAACGCGGACTTGACTGCCTCGTCCGTGCGCGTTACTATACTGACTAGTCAGTTTACTATTCGTCACGAGAACTGAGGAGTCGCATTCCCGATGAGAACGCAGGAAGCAGAGATCGTCGCGCGGAGCCTCGAGCTCCACACGCGCCAGGGGCGCGTCTTCGGACCGGTTTCGTTCACGGCGCCGCCGGCCTCCGTCACCGCTTTGCTCGGTGCGTCGGGCAGCGGCAAGACCGCCCTCCTCCTCGCCCTGACCGGCCGCATGCGCGCGAGCCGAGGCTCCGGGAGCGTCTGCGGCTTCGATATCGGCCGCGAGGCCACCAAGGTCCGCCGAGTCGCGAGCCTCGGCCTCATCGCGGGCGTCAACGACCTGGAGTCAGGTCTTACCGTTCAGCAGCACGTCGCCGAGCAGCGCCTCATCATCGGCCGCGCCCGCCGCACCGACCGTGACGTCCTGGCGGCAGCGGGCCTCGACATCGCGGGACGACTTCGTGCCCGGGAGCTGGACGCGGAGCAGCGCGTCCGTCTCGGCCTTGCCCTCGCCCTGGTCGGTCAGCCGCGGATCGTCGCCCTCGACGACCTCGACCGGGATCTGACCACCGAGCAGGTCGCCGCGGTCGGCCGCACGCTGCGGTCGCTCGCCGACGACGGGCTCACCGTGCTGGTCGCCTGCCTCGACGAACGGTCCGCCGGGTTCGCCGACTCGACCGTCTGGGCGACGAGTCAGCTGGCTCCGCTCGAAGACGCCGTCGCCGAGGCCGAGGAGGTCGCTCATGCGCTCACTTAGGCTCGCGTCGCTCCAACTCAGGCGGCTGTTCTCGGACTCGTTGCTCGTTCGTGCGGCGGTGGTCGCGATCACGCTCGTGCCGCTGCTCTACGGTGCGCTCTATCTGTGGGCGTTCTGGGACCCCTACGGCAATCTGGACAAGATACCTGTGGCGCTGGTCAACCTCGATCGGCCCGTGACCGTCGACGGCGAGCAGCTGTCCGCAGGCGCTGATCTGACGGTCGAGCTCGTGAAGGCCGAGACCTTCGGCTACGACCGGGTTTCCGAGCAGGACGCCGCCGAAGGCGTGCGGTCCGGCCGCTACTACCTGTCACTGACCATCCCGCCTGACTTCTCGGCCAAGTTGGCGACGGCGAAGAGCGAGAATCCGCAGAGAGCACGGCTCAAGGTGGTCGCGCACGAATCGGAGAACATGATCGCGTCGATGATCGCCGAGCGTGCCTTCGCCGAGGTGCGGGCAGCGGCCGGCGAGAGCGCCTCCCGAGGCTACCTCGACAAGATCTTCGTCGGGTTCTCCGACGCGCATGGGGGATTCACCGACGCTGCGTTGGGCGCAGAAGACCTCGCATCCGGGCTGAAAGAGGCCCGGTCAGGCGCCGAGAGTCTCGCGCGCGGCACCTCGCAGCGCATCCAGCGGGGCTTCGAGCCTTGCCGAGGGACTGCGCGCTCTCGCGGTCGGTGCCCGGAAGGCGGACGCGGGCGCCACACGGGTCGCGGGTGGCACCGACTCGTTGGCCGCCGGTCTGGCGACGGCCAGGAGCGGAGCCACGAAGCTCGCCGGCGGTGCGGCCGGGCTCGACGGTGGCACGGCGAAGCTGGCGACGTCGCTCGGCACACTCGCTGACGGTGCGGACACCCTCGCCTCCGGTGCGGACGATCTCGCCGGGGGCGCCGACCGTCTGAGCTCCGGAGTCCACGCGGCCCTCGGTGCCGCTGGGCACAGCCGAGACCGCCTCCGAGCAGGTCAGCGACGGTGCCGCAGGGCTCGACTCGGCGCTGAGCGCGTACGCGGCCGCCCACCCCGAGGCGGCCGACGACCCTTCGTTCGCAAGGGCCTTGGGCATCTCGAGCCAGGTGAAGTCCGGTTCCGCGCAGCTGGCCGACCGGCCTGAAAGAGCGCAGCGGCGCAGGGTCCGGCGCTCGCCGCAGGCGCCGACCAGGTCGCCGAGGGTTCGTCCGCACTCGCCGACGGGCGCGAAGAAGCTGGCGGGTGGGGCGGGCCAGGCACGCGACGGTGCGGTCCAACTCGCGTCCGGCGCCCACACGCTCGCATCCGGCTCGGCACAGCTCTCCGGCGGGGTGGACGGCGCCGCGAGCGGCGCCGCGAAGCTCGCCGCCGGTTCGGCCGCGCTCGCCGACGGCACCCACACGCTGTCGTCCGGCGCCGAGAGCGCCGCCGACGGGCGGGGACTCACTCTCGGCTCGGCATCGGCAGGCTCGACACCGGTGCCCACGCGCTGGCGACGGGCCTCAGGCCCGCCGTGAGCGGCTCCGAGGAGCTTGCCTCGGGCCTGAGCGACGGCGCAGCCAAGATGCCCGCCTACGACACCACGCTCCAGGCTCGCGAACGCCGAGATGATGTCGGCGCCGGTCGCCCTGGACACGACCAAGCTGGGCGAGGTCCCCAAGTACGGCATCGGCTTCGCGCCGTACTTCATCCCGCTCGCCCTGTGGATCGGTGCGCTGCTGACCTTCTTCATCATCAAGCCGCTGTCCGAGCGCGCGCTTGGCCTCGGGCGCACCCGCACCGATCACGACGCTTGCCGGGTTCCTGCCGGCGGCGGCGATCGGCGTCGCCCAGGCGGTCGTCCTGCTCGCTGGTGGTGCAGTTCGGACTTGGCCTTGCTCCCGTTCAACCGCTGGCGTTCTACGGCATCGGCCTGCTGACGCGCCCTGGTCTTCGTCGCGATCCTGCAGTTCCTCAACGCCGCGTTCGGCGCGGTCGGCAAGCTGCTGTCGATCGTGCTGATGATGCTGCAGCTGACCTCGGCGGCGGGGACCTTCCCCATCCAGACGGTGCCCGGGTTCTTCCAGGCGCATCAGCCCGTGCATGCCGATGACCTACGTGGTGACGGCGCTTGCGCCAGGCGATCTCCGGCGGCGACCTGCGTCGGTCGTCGCGCACAGCCTCGGGATCCTGGCGGCATTCGGAGCGCTCTCGCTGCTCGGCACCATGCTCGCGGCACGGCGCGGGCAGGTGTGGACGATGGAGCGCCTGCACCCATCGCTCGAGATCTAGCGCGCCCCGGCCAAGGGGTACAATCCGACCGACCGGTCAGTCCAGCAGGGAGACGCCGCATGTCCACCAGATCAGACGCGACGAAGAGGAAGCTGTTCGACGCCGCGATGGAACTCATCGGCGAGCGTGGGTTCACCGACGCGTCCGTCGACGAGATCGTCGATCGAGCGGGGGTGGCCAAGGGCACCGTCTACTACCACTTCGCGGGCAAGGCCGAGCTGGTCGAGGCGCTCATAGCCGACAGGATGAAGCCGCTCGCTGACAGCTTCCGGGAAGCCGCCGCCGACAACTCAGACGACCCCGCCGGTGCCATCGAGGCGATCGTGCGGGCCGAGCTCGAGTTCCTGCTCGAGCACAAGTCGTTCTCCAAGCTGCTGCTCACCGAGATGTGGCGAGAGGACCGGGTCTGGCGCAAGACGCTCGTCCTATTCCGCAACGAGCTGATGACCGTCATTCGAGACGTCATCGAGCAAGGGGTCGAGAGCGGGGTGTTCCGCGATGACGTCGATCCGGGCTTCGGCGCCTCCGCGCTCTTCGGGATGACGGCGACGGTGGCTCTCGACTGGCTCGCATTCGAGCCTGCCAAGCCCCTTGAGGACGTGCACGACCAGATCACCAAGGTCGCGTTCAACGCCCTGCGCCCAGCGGGCTGATCCCGAACGGCCGCACCGCGGCGGCCGGGTACCGTCAGCGCTGCCCGTCGACCTGCTCGAGGCGGTCCTTCACTGACAGCAGCCATGTGGCGACCCCTTCGTCGCCGAGCAGCTCGTAGTGCTGTATCGCGCAGCCTTCGCCGGCCGTCTCGCCGATGTGATCCACCGCCCGCCAGAACACGCACGAGCCCTCATCACACAGCGTCGCCTCCCGGCCGTTCGCCTCGCGCAACTCGCAGTTCCCGGCCATTGAACTACCTCCTTTGCCCGTTCATGAGCACTCTAGCAGCGGGAGGGTTTCCATCGCATGTCCCCATCCGTACGTAATCCTCCCGATGCGGTACATACCGAGTGACGACACGATGAGGAAGGGACCTCGGATGACGCCTATCCAACAGCCAGAGGTCGGTCAGCCCGCCCCACCGATCATCGCAGCCACCGCGACCGGACGAGCAGTTCGACCTCGCGCAGCACGCAGGTGAGTTCGTGGTGGTGTACTTCTACCCGAGGGCGAACACACCCGGTTGAATCCATGAGGCGAAGGACTTCCAGGAGCGGAAGTCGCAGTTCGAGGGCGTCTCTGCCACGGTCGTGGGTATCAGCGCCGACAACCAGGCCACGCAGCTGAAGTTCGTCGAGAAGTTCGGCCTCACGTTCCCCGTGATCCCCGACACCGAGAAGGACATCATCGACGCCTACGGCGCACGGGAGGTGCTCGGCGTGACCGCCAAGCGGAGCACGTTCCTCATCGGGCCCGACGGAACCATCAGCGCGCATCTGGCGAAACGTGAAGGTCGAGGGGCACGCCGAGGAAGTGCTGTCTGCGATCCGCGCACTCAGTAGCCGAGGAGGACGAAGCGGTGAAGCCGACGGCCCGCCAGCTTCTGTCGCTGGCCCTCGCCATGGTCGCCGCAGCTGCGTTCGCCTCGGCCGGGTGCGCTCGGCAGAGTGTGGCCGCCCACGGCAAGCGTCGAGTCCCAGCCGGCAACCGAGTCCGTGCAGTCCGGCACAGGCCCCGTGGCGCTCGCGAACCTCGACCTGAAGCTGGTGAAGCGGTGGCCGGGGTTCTCGGAGCCGGTCTACCTCACGAATGCAGGCGACGGCTCCGGGCGGCTCTTCGTGGTCGAGCAGGGCGGGTTGGTCAAGGTCGTCTCGGGCGGCTCAGTGCTGGACAAGCCCTACCTGGACGTCCGAGATCTCGTCTCCACCGGTGGAGAGCGCGGGCTGCTCAGCGTTGCTTTCGCGCCGGACTTCAAGGCCAACGGGCGCCTCTACGTGAACTACACCGACGTCGACGGCAACACGCGCGTGGCCCGCTACACGGCGCCGGACCCGGCGTCGAACGAACCGGCATGGGGCAGCTCCGCGCGAGGTGCTGTCGGTGAAGCAGCCGTATGCGAACCACAATGGGGGCGGACTGCAGTTCGGTCCGGACCGTATGCTCTACGTCGGCATGGGCGACGGCGGCAGCGGCGGCGACCCTCAGGGGCGCGCCCAGGACCGCCGCGAACTACTCGGCAAGATGCTTCGGCTCGACGTCGGCGAGGCGGGTTCGGCGCCACCCGACGGGCGCTACGCGGTCCCGGCCGACAACCCGTTCGTCGGCGACGCGTCCACCCGGCCCGAGATCTGGTCGCTGGGGCTGCGCAACCCGTGGCGGTACTCCTTCGATGCGAGCGGCGGCGCGCTGTGGATCGGCGACGTCGGCCAGAACGAGTGGGAGGAGATCGACTACGCGCCTGCGGCCACCGGGGGGCAGAACTGGGGCTGGAACCTGTGGGAGGGCGACCACCGATACCCTGCCGGCGCGCCCGACATCTCGCGAAACGGCTTCACGTTCCCCGTCCTGGAGTACCCGCACCCCACGGGCGAGTCGGTCACCGGTGGCTACGTCTACCGCGGCAGCCGCTATCCGGCACTGGTCGGCACCTACCTCTACGCGGACTTCACCAAAGGCTGGATCGGCGGGATCCGGCTCGACTCTGCCGACGGAAGACCGCTCGAGAAGCCCGAGGAGCGCGTCCTCGCCCAGACCAGGACCCAGCCGTCGAGCTTCGGCGTGGACGAGGACGGCGAGCTCTACCTCGTCGACTACAACGGCGTCGTCTGGTCGGTGACCGCCGCGGCGAAGTAGCGCCGCGGCGGGTCGGCTACAGCGCGCGCACCAGCTCGTCGACCTCGACCGACGTGGTGTCCCACGAGGTCACCCAGCGGACGAGCGAGCGCCCCTCGGCGAGCCCTTCCTCCCACGCGTAGAAGTGGAAGCGCTCCTGCAGCTCGGGGATCGAGTCGTCGGGAAGCAGGGCGAAGACCTCGTTGGCCTGAACCGGGAACGCGATCTCGACGCCCTTGGCCTGAGCGCCCTCGGAGAGCCTGCGCGCCATCAGGTTGGCGCTGGTCGCGGCGCGCCGCCACAGGTCGCCCTCGTACATCGCGACGAACTGCGCCGAGATGAAGCGCATCTTGCTCGACAGCTGGCCCGACTGCTTGCGGACGTAGGCGAGGTCGTCGGTGCGCGCGGCGCCGAACAGCACGACCGCCTCGCCGGCGAGCATGCCGTTCTTGGTGCCGCCGAGCGAGAGCACGTCGACTCCCGCGCTCTCCGTCAACGCCGACAGCGGTGCACCCGCGCCGGCCGCGGCGTTGGCGATCCGCGCTCCGTCCACGTGCAGCAGCATGCCCTTCGAGTGCGCCAGGTCGGCGAGCGCCCGCAGCTCCCTCGCCGTGTAGACGGTGCCGAGCTCGGTGACGTTGGACACCGAGATGACCTTGGGCTGCGAGTGGTGCTCGAAACCGAAGCCGGTCAGCGCCGGCTTGACGAGCTCGGGCGTCAGCTTGCCGTCGGGCGTGGGCACGGGGATGAGCTTGACGTTGGCGATGTGCTCGGGCGCCGCGCATTCGTCGGTCATGATGTGCGCGCTCTCGGCGCAGATGACGCTCTCCCACGGCCGGCAGACCGCCGCGAGCCCGACCACGTTGGCGCCGGTGCCGTTGAAGACGAAGGCGACCTGCGCCTCGTCGCCGACGTGTGCGCGCACCGCACGGATCGCCCGCGCCGTCCACGGGTCGTCACCGTACGCGTGCGCGTGCCCGACGTTTGCCTCGGCGATCGCAGAGAGCACCTCGGGATGGACGCCCGCGTGATTGTCGCTTCCGAATCCGCGCCACGTTTCCATGCTGACGAGTCCCCTTCATCCGCATCACAGGAGCCTTGCCTCACGCTATCACACGAGGCATACGGGACGACGCACTGAGCGGAGCCGGGAAGCCGGCGCTACGCGCCCGCCAACTCCTGCAGCAGGCCGGGAAGCAGCGCGGGGTCGCCCTGCGCGACGGGCCGCGAGTTGTAGGTGTTCCAGAACAGCACCGTCGCGTCATCAAGCAGCCCGCCGGCCGCGTCGTGCGCGAGCGCCGAGAGCGACTTGCCCGTGTAGGTGGTCTCAAGCCACAGCCCGGCCTCGGCCGCGAGCGCCACGGCACGGGTCGCGCCCGGCGTGGGCACCGCATAGCCGTCGCCCAGGAACTCCCCGCGCACGTCGAGGGCGAGGTGCACGCGCTCGAGCTGCGGGAAGTCCGGGTCGGCCCCGCGGAGCGTCGCGACCGCCTCGGCGACGGTGCGCGACTGCGCTTCGACGTCGCTCTCCGCCGCCGGCAGAACGCGCACCGCCTGCACGCGAGCGCGGATCCCCTCGGCAGCGAATCCGATGGCGAGCCCGGCGGCGGTGCCCATCGAGCCGAAGGGCACGTAGACGACGTCGGGCTCGGGGAGCAGCCCCGACTCGATCTGGTCGGCGAGTTCGAAGGCGGCATTCACGAAGCCGAGCGTGCCGTGCTCGTTGGTCCCGCCGAACGGGATCACGAGCGGGTCGATGCCGGCGCTCCTCAGCTCCGAGCGTACGCTTGCGGCGACGCGGAGCGAGTCCTCGTAGGAGTCCGCGAGGTGGAAGGTGACGCCCGCCGAGACATCGGCGAGCAGGTTCTTGCGGAGTGACGGCGTGCTCGGCTGCGGGATCAGAATCGCGTGCACCGCGAATCCCGAGCCGAGCGGCGTGGACGGCGGTGGCCAGCACGTGATTGGAGCCGTAGGCGCCGAAGGTGATCACCGCGCCGCGGCCGCTCTCCAGCGCCTCGCCGAGAAGAAACTCCAGCTTGCGGACTTTGTTGCCACCGTACGCCCGCGCCGAGACATCGTCATGCTTCACCCAGAGCGAGTCCAGGCCGAGGGCCTCGGCAAGCTCGGGTTCCGCGGTCACGGGCGTCGGCCATTCGCCGAGCTCGACGCGACACAGGCTGGAGGTTCCCGGGTAGCGGAAGGTGAGCGGGGTGAGCGACATGGGCGCGGTTCTCCTAGCGCGTCGGGAGCACGGACGCGCTCTATCCTACCGTTTCCGCGCAAGTCCGCTGCTAGACGGCCCAGTCCCTGCGAATGCCGAGGTTCGCCAGGTGGGTGTAGCGCGCGTCGTTCTGAGCATCGAGCTTGGAGAGCTCCTCGTCGACGTGCCGCAGCCGCTCACTCATCCTCACCAGCATGTTCCGCACGAACGGGTCCGCGATCATCCCGTCGAACTCCGGGGCGCTGATGAACCGCAGCTCGGCCTCGCCGAGCACCTGGGCCGTCGCAGACCTCGGCTGCTTGTCGAAGAGTGACATCTCCCCGAAGAAGTCGCCCTGCTTGAGAACGGTGAGGGTCGTTTCGTGCCCGTGTTCCCGGCGAAAGATCCGCACCTTGCCGCCGAGGATCACGTACATCCCGTCGGCCGTGTCGCCCTCGCCAAAGATGATCGCGCCATCCTTCATGCGCCGTACCAACACATCGCTTGCCATGACTTCCCCCTAGCCACGTACAACAATTGCAGTGAGAATCTACCCCGGATGAAACCCGGACTCGCGCTCGCCGCAAGCACGCCTACTCGTAGGCGATCGCGTCTCGCACGCTGACCCGCGAGGCGTTCCACGCGGGCAGTAGGCTCGAGACCACTGCGATGACGACCACGGAGGCCAGCCACAGGAAGACTCCGGGCCACGAGAACTGGTACGCCAGCGGGAGCGACATCGCCCCGCCCAACGCGTCGACCAGCCAGACCGACAAGGGCCACGACAGCAGGGCGCCGATGCTCCATGCCATGAGCGCGACCACCACGCCTTCGGTGATGAAGATGCCGAAGATCGACCGGTGTGAGGCGCCGATCGAGCGCATGACGCCGATCTCGCGCGTGGACTCCAGCACGTTGATGGTCATCGTGCCCGTCAGGCCGATCACGCCGACGATCGACAGGATGGCCGCCATGATGACGAGGAACGTCACCAGTATCCCCAGTTGGCTCGCGATCCCGTTCTTCCAGGCGACCTGGGTCTCGGCCCCCGACACCGCGAAGCCCGCTTTGTCGAGGCGCTTCTCGAGGTCGTTCGCCACGCGCTGCTGCGCCTGATCGGTGTGGACGTCCGTCTTGACCAGCACGCGCGTGACACCGCCGGCTGCTCCGATAGCCGAGTCCAACGCGCTGCGATCGAAGAAGATGATCGGCCCGCGCATGTTCCCGGTTGCGATGCCGACGATCTTCCAGTCGTCCTCCTTGCCGCGGATCTTGAGCCGTACGGAATCTCCAACGCGCAGGTTGGGCTGGTCCGTCACAAGATCGGCGTTGATCACGATCCCGTTCTTGTCGTCGGACTCGATCCAGCGCCCCGCCGAGATGGTCGGGTTCACGAAGCGGGAGTCGGGAGGGAGCCCGATGGCCAGGATTCCCTGGTTCTCGCTGCCGTCGGCTCGTTTGAGAGAAGCGCTGGCGTTGAGCCGTGTCTCGACCTCGGTCACGCCGAGCACCTTCTTGGCCTCCCGCTCGAGATCCGCACCCGGCTCGGGCTGGCCGAAGAACACCTGCGCGTCGTAGATCCAGAACGCGCCGATGTCATCGACCGTCTTGAGCGTCGAAGCGCGGACCGACAGCACGCCCATGACCACGGCCGAGGCAAGGATCAGCGTTGTCAGGGTGAGCGCGAGCCGGCCCTTGCGCAGGAACGTGTTTCGAAGTGAGAGCGCGACCGGCCTCGGCAGCCCCCGGATGAGGCCGAGACCCCGGTCGATGAGCCCGTGGCCGAAGTTCGGTGAGATGCCGGTGGCGTTGAGTGCGGCGACGACGCTGGTCCTCGCGCCCCTTCGAACCGGCACGATGGCGGCGAGAACGGGGACGAGAAGCCCGACAACGACCTCGAGCGCGATGACGTAGGCCGGCGGATTCCAGTTGATGACGCGGAAGTTGAGCAGGCCGGCGGCGTAGCTGACGAACCAGCGTCCCGCCCAGATCGAAATGGGAACGCCGACCAGCACCGCGAGCACGCCGTAGAGCACGACCGTGGTGAGGTACATGCGCATGACCTGGCCCCACCGCGCGCCCACCGCCTTCATGATGCCGATCTGCCGGATCTGTTGTGCCATGAGCGCCGAGATGGTCGTGATGACCAGGAAGCCGGAGAGCGCGAGCGAGAGCACGCCGAGGGCCAGCAGGAGCAGCGAAACCGCCTTGAAGATGTCGCCGAGGAAGTGGCTGCCGGGCTCGGGCACGGTCGTCTGCAGCGCCTGGACGCCCGCGCCGCCAAGCTCCTTCTCGCGAACGTCGACCGCGATTCGGCTCGCCGCAGCCTGCGAGAGCGCCCGATCGAGCTGGAGCGCGAGGTAGTTGAGCTTGTCGGGCTCCTTGAGCGTCGACAGCGTGCCCATCGAAACGTACCCGACCACCATGTCCGAGAACATCGCCGGCACCGCGTTGATGTCGTGTGCGAAGCCCACCACCCGCAGTTCGGCTCGGCTGCCCGTGTCTGTCTCGACCGTGATCGTCTCGCCGATGCTGAACCGCTCGACCTGCTGGACGCTCTTCTCGAGCACGATCTCGCCCGGACCCGGCGGCCACGAACTCGCCTCTTCACGGGTGATCTTCTGGACCTCGATGCTGCCGAAGCTGGGCAGCGCCCAGATCTGCATGGTGCTCCACCCCGCAGTGGATGTTGCAGGTGGCGATTCGGACGAGTAGCGCGCGAGGAGCTGCCGGCGCCCCTCAGCCGCGCGCACGTCGCTGCGGCCTTCGACTGAACGGACGAGCGAGGCGTCGAAGTCGGTGGTGAAGAACTCCGCCGAGGGCGCCGCCGAGGACAGGTAGTCCGTGTCGAACTCGCGGGTCAGGATGCCGCGGCCGCCCATGACCACGCCGATCGCGAAGATGCCCACCGCGATCGAGAGGACCACGAGCAACGTGCGCAGCTTGTGCGTGGTCAGGTCTCGGATGACCTTATGCCAGCGGGGAGGCAGGGGCACCGCGGCTAGACCAGGCCCTCGGCCATGAGTGCGTTGAGGGTGTTGAGACGCTCTTCGACGATCTCGCCGTCAGAGACGTGCAGGCTGCGACGAACCCGCGCGGCGATATCGGAGTCGTGGGTGACCATGATGATGGTCTTGCCGTCGTCGACAAGCCGCTCGAAGAGGCTGAAGACCGAATCTGCGGTCTTGGAGTCCAGGTTGCCCGTCGGCTCGTCGGCCGCAAGGATCGGCGGGTCGTTGGCGAGCGCCCGGGCGATGGCGACGCGCTGCTGCTGGCCTCCCGAAAGCGCCGACGGGAGCTTGTCGGCCTGGTCGGCCATCTCGACCTGCTCGAGCAGGTGCAGCGCGCGCTCGGGGCGCTCGGCGGTCGTGTAGACGTTGCAGAAGTCCATCGGCAGCATGACGTTCTCGGCGACCGTCAGCGTGGGGAGCAGCTGGAAGAACTGGAACACAACGCCGATCGTCTTGCCGCGCCAGACCGCGAGCTGGTTCTCGTTGAGTTTGTGCACCGGCGTCCCACCGATGAGCACCGTTCCCGAGCTGGGTCGGTCGATGCCGGTGATCATGTTGATGAGCGTGGTCTTGCCGCTCCCCGACTTGCCGATGAGCCCGATGAACTCGCCGGCATCCACGTCGAGGTCGATGCCGCGCAGGGCGGTGAAGGGCACCTCGCCGGTGTCGTAGGTCTTGACCACGTCGGTCATGCGGATCAGGGGTTCAGGCATGGGCTCATGGCTCCGATGTAGATTGGCCGGCAACAAGGGGAATCTACCACGCGAAACGCGTGCCGAGCATCGCTGCACCACCGGGAGCACACATGTGCCGATCTTCCACACCATCGCTCGAGTACTCGCCGAGACGGCCCGTCGCGATTGCGGTGTCCGCTTCGGGACCGGCCGGAGGCGCGAACCCGGACGATAGCACCGGAGGCGCGGCGGGGGCACCGCGTCCGAGCGGCCCATCGCCCGACGCCTTCACGCGAAACCTGCGCGTGCCTATGCCGCTCGGTCGCAAGGTGAGACTCGTCGTTCGCAACGCGGCCATAAAGGTCAAGACACGACAGAGCTGCTGTGGCCACCCGGGCGAACCCGGTTGTTGAAGGTAGCCGGCGCCGCCCGTCGGGCGGATCGCAACGCACTCGCCAACCTTTGCTCCGCGACTACCGGCTCTTCTTGCCGGGGTTGTCCCGGAAGAACCGTTTGGCCGACTTGCTGATCGCCTTGTTCGTCTGCTCCTTGGCGGCCCACGCCTTCTTGTCCTGACGATGCGCCAGCTCGATGAGTTCGGCCTGCAGGAACCGGTAGCTCTCGAGCCGCCGGAGCGGCAGCGCCCCGCTCTCCACCGCCGCGATGACCGCACATCCCGGCTCCGACGTGTGCGTGCAGTCTCTGAAGTGGCACCTCTCGGCGAGCGCATCGATGTCGGGAAAAGCACTCGCTATCCCGTCGCTTGCATCCCACAGCGCGATACCGCGCATACCGGGCGTGTCGATGAGCACTCCGCCCCCGGGCAGCAGAACCATCTCGCGCGCCACCGTCGTGTGGCGCCCCTTGTCGTCGCTCTCCCGAACGGCGCGGGTCTCCTGCGCTTCTGTCCCGAGCAGACGGTTCACCAGCGTCGACTTGCCCACGCCCGACCCGCCGAGCAGTGCGGCGGTCACGCCTGGCCCGATGCGGTGACGAATCTCGTCAAGCCCCATCCCGGTGACGGCGCTCTCGACGATGATCTCGACGTTGGGGGCCGAGTCGGAAGCGAGATTGCGCTGGTAGTCCACGTCCTCCGCGACATCCGCCTTGGTCAGGATGACGATGGGCGTTGCGCCGCTCTCCCATGCGAGCACCAGCTCGCGCTCGAGCCGGCGGACGTTGAGCCCGCGACCTGAGAGCGACTGCACGACGAAGACGACGTCGACGTTGGCGATCAGAACCTGCTCGACGGTGGTCTCGGCGGGGTCCTTGCGGGCGAACGCTGTGGCGCGCGGCAGGATCGCCTCGATGATGGCGAGGTCGTGGCCGCTCGGATGGGAGAGGGCGACCCAGTCGCCGACGACGGCGCGGCTGCCCACACCGCGCATCTTGACCAGGTGGACGGCGGGCTCGGCCCGCACCGCCCCGGACTCGGTGGCGACGAGCGGGAACTCGCGATCGACCCGAGACACGCGGCCGGGGAAGAAGCCGTCCTCGGCGAGCGACCCGAACAGGACCTGCTCGCGCTCGGTCCAGCCGAGGTCGGCGAGTGTGGGGACGTCGCTGTGGGATTCGTCAGGCACGTCCACAGGATAGCGCGAGCAGAGAGGCGGCGTGGTGTTGTGGACGCCGTCCGCCTCGTGATGTGGGTCGTCCGCGAAAGGCTAACCCCGCTTGCGCACCACCGCGACCGCCGTGTCGGCGAAGAGGTTGGGGGCGAAGCTCACCCGCCGCACGCGCTCGCGCCATTCCCCTGCCGAAAGCGGGATCTCCTGTTCGATGACTCCCCCGTTGGCGGCGACGAAGTCCCGGAAGTCCTTGAGCGTCGTGTGGTGGATGTTGGGCGTGTCGTACCACGAGAACGGGATCGACTCGCTGACGGGCATGCGGCCCTTGAGCGCAAGGTAGCCGCGGACGCGCCAGTGGCCGAAGTTCGGGAACGTCACGATGGAGTGGGTTCCTACCCGGAGCATCTCCCGCAAGACGAGTGACGGGTTTCGAACCACCTGAAGTGTCTGCGAGAGAACCACGAAGTCAAACGCCCCGTCGGGATAGCCGGCGAGGCCTTCGTCGAGGTCGGCCTGCACCACCGACAGACCCTGCGAGATCGCCGCCGCGATCTCCTCGGGGAGCAGTTCGATACCGCGCACGTCGCAGCCGCGCTCGTCCCGGAGATGCGCGATGAGCGAGCCATCGCCGCAGCCCAGGTCCAAGACGCGGCTGCCGGGCTCGACGAGCGAGATGACGAGCTGCAGGTCGGCGCGCAAGAGGTCGGCGGCGGTCACTGCGCATCACCGCCCGAGGGCGCCGGCTCAAGCCCGGCGCGCGCCTCGAGAAGCGCCCGGTCCAGGAACGGGCTCGATGTAGCGGCGCTGCTCCTCGGGCTCGAGGAGGAAGGCGTCATGCCCGTAAGGGCTCTCGATCTCGGCGAAGCTGACCTCGCCGCGCGCGACCCGAATGGCGTCGACCAGCCCTCGCGTCTGATACGTCGGGAACAGCCAGTCGCTTGTGAACGTGAGCAGCAGGAAGCGCACGGGCGTCTTGGCGAGTGCCGCGGCGACGGAGTCGGCGCCGCTGGCGAGGTCGAAGTAGTCCATCGCCTTGGTCATGTAGAGGTACGTGTTGGCGTCGAAGCGCTCCACGAACTTGCGGCCCTGGTACGCCAGGTAGCTCTCGACCTCGAACTCGGTCACGAACTCGAACGCGTGGTCCTCGCGGGCCCGCAGACGTCGGCCGAACTTGGCGCGCATCGACTCGTCGGACAGGTAGGTGATGTGCCCGACCATCCGAGCGATAGCAAGCCCCTGCTCGGGCTGGGCTCCACCGTAGTAGTCGCCACCCGCGAAGTCGGGATCGCCGAGTATCGCCGTCCGGCCCACCTCGTTGAATGCTATGGCCTGCGCGGCCAGCCGGGGCGTGGTGGCGACGCCGATACACGTCCGGACCCGCTCGGGATAGAGCTTCGCCCACGCGAGCGCCTGCATCCCGCCCATCGAACCACCGACGACCGCCAGAAGCTTCTCCACGCCGAGACGGTCGAGCAGGGCCGCCTGGGCGGCGACCATGTCCTCGACGGTGACGAGCGGGAAGCGCGTGCCGTAGGGTGTGTCGGTGGCGGGATCGAGCGAGCCGGGACCGGTCGTGCCCGAGCAGCCGCCGAGCACGTTGGCGCAGATCACGAAGTAGCGGTCGGTATCGATGGCCTGGCCGGGTCCGACCATGACCTCCCACCAGCCGGGCTTCTCGGCGCCGTTCTTGCCGACGCCGGCGGCCACGTGAGCATCACCCGAGAGTGCGTGGCAGATCAGGACGGCGTTGGTGCCGCCCTCGTCGAGTGCGCCGAACGTCTCGTAGGTGATGTCGACGTGCTCGAGCCGGCGGCCTGATACGAGATCCAGGCCGTCCGGCAGCGAGCACACTTGTGGGCCCGACGCCGGGCGGCGTTACCGCTCGCCGCGCCGTGCGTTTCGGTTCCTGGAGCACCGACTACACCTTCTCCAGCGCCTGCTCGAGGTCGGCGATGATGTCCTCGATACTCTCGATACCGACTGCGAGCGCGGACGAAGTCATCGCCGATCCCGGCCTTCACGAGCTCCTCTTCGGAGAGCTGCGAGTGCGTGGTCGACGCGGGGTGGATGATAAGCGATTTCGCGTCGCCCACGTTGGCGAGGTGCGAGAACAGCTCGACGCCGTTGATGAGCGTCTTGCCGGCCTCGAGCCCGCCCTTCACGCCGAACACCACGACGCCGCCGTAGCCGTTCTCAGGTACTTCTTGGCGTTGGCGTGCGTGGGGTGGCTCTCCAGGCCCGGGTACGCGACCCAGGCGACCTTGGGGTGGTTCTCGAGGTAGCGCGCGACCGCCAGCGCGTTGTCGGAGTGGCGCTGGACCCGCAGCGAGAGCGTCTCGACGCCGAGCAGGAACTGCTGCGCGTTGAACGGCGAGAGCGAACTGCCGAGGTCGCGGAGCAGGTTGACGCGCGCTCGGATGCCGAAGGCGACATTGCCCAGACCCGGGAAGTCACCGAAGACGTCCCAGAACTTCAGGCCGTGGTAGCTCGCGTCGGGCTCGGTGAACTCGGGATGACGGCCCTGGCTCCAGTCGAAGTTGCCGCCGTCGACGAGGATGCCGCCGATCGAGGTGCCGTGCCCGCCGAGCCACTTGGTGAGCGACTCGATCACGACGGCTGCACCGTGCTCGAACGGACGACAGCAGGTACGGGCGTGGCGAAGGTGTTGTCGACGAACAGCGGGATGCCGATCTCTCGGCCAGCCGCAGCCAGCGCCGCGAAGTCCGGAACGTCGAGACGCGGGTTGCCGATCGACTCGATGAACCAGGCGGTCGTGGTGTCGTCGGTGGCGTCGACGAAGCCCTGGACGTCGGTCGGCTCGACGAAGCGCACCGTGATACCGAGGCGGCGGAACGTGTGCAGGAAGATGTTCCACGTACCGCCGTAGAGCGACGTCGACGCGACGATGCTGCCGCCGGTGTTGGTGACGTTGAGCAGGCCGAGGACCTCGGCGGCATGGCCGGAGGACAGGGCGAGCGCCGCGCTGCCGCCGTGGAGAGCCGGCGATGCGCTGCTCGAGCACGTCGTTGGTCGGATTCATGATGCGCGAGTAGATGTTGCCGAACGCGCGCAGGCCGAACAGGTCGGCCGCGTGGTCGGTGTCCTTGAAGTTGTAGGCGACCGTCTGGTAGATCGGGACGGCACGCGAGCCGGTGGTGGGATCGGGTGCGGCGCCTCCGTGGACGGCGATGGTATCGAAACGCGGGGTGGTCGAGTCGCTCATGGTGAATCAAGCCTCACTTCTGGGTTCGTGTCTGATGGGGACGATACCCGACTTTGCGCTAGGCGCGCAGGTCGGCCGAAGGCCGCCCGGATCCGGCGCATACGCCGAAAGACCCGGGCTGGGTCATCATCATGTCCATCATCATCACGAACTCAGACGGGCGAACCATGATTGCTCGATCACACCTCCTTGCAGCTGACTCAAGCCGACCGGGTCGGCAGCTGGTGACGGACAGCCGAGTCGCGTCCATCGCGTTCCGCACATAGTGGCGGCGATTTGAAGGCAGGTCAAGAGGCTAATCCGCACTTCGCGGGTGCGATGGGAGCCGTTTCTTCCGTGCTGCACGAGCCGGCCATGTGGACCGCGCTATCATGTGATCTGCCCGAGTGTCACGGGCCGATCAGCACGATCCTCGTTCGCGGACGACTCGAAGGGGCACCGATGAAGCGACTTCTCGGACCGCTCGAACGGCTCTATCCGATGCCCTGCGTCCTCGTCGTCGGGGGCACCATGGAGCTCGCGGATACCCTTGCTGTGGCCTGGATCAACGTCATCGCCTCCACGCCTCCGACGCTCGCGATGGGACTCCGCCGAACGCGCCGCACCCTCGAGCTCATCCGCGAAACCGGCGACTTCACCGTCAATGTCCCCGACACCTCACTCGTGGCGGCCGTCGACTACTGCGGGATCTCCAGCGGACGCTCGACCGACAAGTTCTCCGACGCGGGCCTCACGCTCGAGCCGAGCGCGCTCGTCACCGCCCCGATCGATCGCCGAGTGCCCCTACAACCTCGAGTGCCGCGTCACCAGCGAGGTCGAAGTCGGAGAGTACGTGGTGGTCCTCGGCGAGATCGTCGAGACGCATGCCGAGGAGCGCATCCTGCGAGCCGGTACCGACATCGTCGACATGGATTGCGCTCGACCCGCTCTCCTACATCGCCGGCGCCCGTGAGTACCGCGCGATCGGCCGCAAGGTCGCGGATGCGTACAGCGTCGGCAAGTCCCTCAAGCCCACGGCCGACGACGCCTGAACCGATGACCCCGCTGCCCGACGGCGTGGTCATCAGACTCGCAACCCGTGATGAGGCCGAGGCGGTCGCCGCCACCGTGCGCCGGGCGTTCGTCACCGAGGCCGAGATCTACGGAGCCGACGTCCCGCCGCTGCACGAGAGCGCCCAGGACGTCCTCGACACCTTCGACGCCGGCGACGTGACGCTCGTCGCGGAGGCTGACGGCGCCGTCGTCGGCACGGTGCGCGGCGAGACGCTCGCGGGCGGTGAGGTCATGATCCGTCGGCTCGGCGTCGACGGGGAGTGGCGCGGCCGCGGCATCGCGCGGGCACTCATGATCGCGCTGGAGGCCGCATACGCGGATGCGCCGCGCATCGAGCTGTTCACCGGCAGCCTCTCGACCGCCGCGCTCGCGCTCTACGGGTCGCTCGGCTACGAGTACGTCCGGACCGAGACGGATCGCCCCCGGCGTCGACCTGCTCTACCTGGAGAAGCGCCGCCGCTGACGGCCCTCGCTAGAGACGCTCGACAACGGCAAGGTTCGCGTCGATGACGGGTCGCTCGGCGACCGCTGTGTGCAGCTCGGCAGGCCGCACCTCCCGCACGCGGAACTCGGGGCCGCTGAAGGTCGCCCGTATCTCGGCCTCGCTGACGCGGCGCGGCCCGAAAGCCCCCGGGACGCGGTCCGAGAAGCACAGCATCGCGTAGACGCCGCCGGGCTCGAGCACCAAGGCAAGGGCGCGAGCGAATCCTTCACGCTGCTCGTCGTTCAGCGCGTGGAAGAACCCGACGTCCACCACTGCGTCGAACCGCTCACCGAGATCCGGGAGCGTCAGGAGAACGTCGCCGACCACGAAGCGCGCAGCGAGGCCGCGCTCCGAGGCTTTGGCTCGGGCCTGCTCGATGGCGGCGTCGACGGCGTCCACACCGAGGACCTCGTGGCCGCGCGACGCCAGGAAGAGCGATAGCGCACCCGTGCCGCAGCCCACGTCAAGCACGCGGTGCCGGAACGTGCCGGCGTCCTCAAGCGCGACCATCTCCGGCTGTGGCTCGCCCGTGTCCCACGGCGCCGCGCCGCCCGCGTACTGCCGGTGGAACACCGCGTGCGGATGCGCGGCGTCTGGCGCGCCGGGGTGGCCCGGGCCGTTTCCGCCGGGATGACCCTCGGGGTGACCTCCACCCGGATGCCCGCCTCCGGGATGACCTTCCGCGGGGTGGCCTCCGGGGTGCGCACTCTCCGGGTGGCCTTGTGAAGCGTCGTCGTGCGCCATATCCGATCACTCCGTCCCTCTACGCCAGACCACCGTCCCCCGGTATTTTGCCTCGCGGCGCGCGCCCTGTCTCCCCCACCGGTCGATTCCCTACCAAACAAGTCATGATTTCTTGACGCCGGTCAAGGCGCTCCGCGTGTGGCGCGGGGTACACCTACTGGTGACGCACCACTCGAGAGGAGCCCGGCATGTCCATCACCTCCGGCACCACCATCTACGGCCTCGTCGAGGAGTACCCCTACCTCAAGGAATGGCTCATCGCCTACAACCCCCACTTCGAGAGCCTTCGCAACCCGGTGCTGTTCAACACCATGGCACGCACCGCCACGCTCGGGATCGCAGCGACCATGGCGGGCGTCTCGGAGGAGCAGCTCCTCGACGACGTCCGCACCCAGATCGCGCAACACGAGATCGTCGCCGAGGAGACCTCGGTTTCCGCGAGCGGCGCGGCACTGGACGCCGACGAGTCGGCCCGCCGTGCCGAGGCGCTCAAGGGAATCATCAAGAAGCTCCACGACGGCGCGTCCGTCGCCGACGTGAAGGCCGAGTTCGACGCGCTCGCACAGGGCATCGACTCAGTGGAGATCGCCCGCATGGAGCAGTCCCTCATCGCCGAGGGCATGCCGGTCGAGGAGGTCCAGCGCCTGTGCGACGTGCACGTCTCGGTCTTCAAGGACTCACTCGATGTTGCGCCCGAGGCCTCCGTCAGCGGCGACCACCCGGTCGACGCGTATCGGCGCGAGAACGAGGTCGCGGCGCAACTGGTCGCGGATCTGAACCTCGCGCTCGGCGAACTCAAGACCGCGACCGACGCTGACGACCGCGAGCAAGTACTCGCGAGGATCTCGGCGAAGCTGGCCGAGCTCGCGCAGATCGACACGCACTACACCCGCAAGGAGAACCAGCTCTTCCCCGTGCTCGAGGCGCACGACGTGGTCGGCCCGACCAAGGTCATGTGGGCGCTCGACGACGACATCCGCGGACGGATTAAGTCCGCGCGTGCCCTGGTCGAGGCCGGAGACGTCGACGTCGCTGCTCGCCACGCTTCCCGAGACGCTCACGATGATCGACGACATGATCTACAAGGAGGAGAAGATCCTCTTCCCCACCGCCCTCGGCGTGGTCACCGACGAGGAGTGGGCGACCATCTCGGCAGGTGACGGAGAGATCGGCTACGCATGGGTCGAGGGCCCGGCCGGCGAGGCCGCGCGCGCGACCGCAGCCGCTGCCGGTTCCACCGACGGCGAGCTGCTGCTGCCGCTGCCCACCGGCGCGCTCACGCTCGCGCAGCTCGACCTGCTCTTCCGCGCGCTGCCCTTCGACGTCACCTACGTCGACGAGAACGACCGCGTGCGCTTCTACTCGGAAGGCGAGCGCGTCTTCCCGCGTTCGCCCGGCGCAATCGGCCGAGAAGTCCGCAACTGCCACCCGCCCAAGAGCCTGGACAAGGTCGAGCAGATACTCGCCGAGTTCAAGGCGGGCACCAAGGACGAGGCCGAGTTCTGGATCGAGATGGGGCCGAAGTTCATCCACATCCGCTACTTCGCGCTGCGTGACGCCGACGGCGCCTACAAGGGATGCCTCGAGGTCGTCCACGACGCCACCCACGTGCGCTCGCTGTCGGGCAACCGCCGCATCGTCGACTGGTAGCGGAAGGCTGTTGCACGAAGTCAGACCTCGGTGCTACCATCGGTACTACCTTGAGCACTACCCGATGAGGAGTACGTGATGGCCAAGACGAACATCTCGATGCCGGATGGCCTGCTGGAGGAGATCGACCGGCGAGCGGCCGCAGCGGAGACCACTCGGAGCGGGTTTATCCAAGAGGCCGCCTCACACTACTTGACCGCGCTCGACGAAGCCGCTGCCGCGAGAGAACGAGCGGAGCGTCTGGGCCAGGCGTACGACAAGATGCGCCGAGTCGCCGAGCACATGCCGCCCGGTGCTGACGGTACCGCGATCATCCGTCGCTTTCGCGATCAGCGCGAACCTTGGCTTGCCGACAAGGACGCCACGGACACCGAGCGATGATCCGAACCGGCTCCCCCGTCTTCGTGGTCGACAGCTCTGTCGCGTACAAGTGGTTCAACGACGTCGAAGAGAGCGCCGTAGCTGAGGCGCTCACGCTGCTCCGCAGGCACGTGGACGCCCGTGCACTTCTGGCCGCACCTGCGCACCTGCCCGCTGAGGTCCTCAACGGCCTGCGGTACTCGAACCTGGATCACGACAGCATCTCCTTGCGGCGGAGGCCCTCGACGAGATGGAGCTCGTCTACTTCCCCCTGTCCGCCAGCCTCCTCAAGCGCGCGCTCGAATCGCATTCTCCTACGACCTGACCATCAACGATGCGCTCTTCCCCGCGCTCGCGGTTCAGCTGGATTGCGAGCTCGTGACCGCGGACCGAGCGCACGCGCGGGTTCAGGAGTGCCCGGTCAGAGTGCTGCGCTGACGGCGGCGAGAGAGCGTTCTTGCGCGGCAAGAATGCCGGCATGGCTGCAGACGCCGAGCGGCCGGGTCGCCTGCAACCGCATGTCCGGGGGCTAGTCCCCGCCGATCTCCTCGGCAAGCCAGTCGACGAGCGGCTTGGCCTGCGTGAACCGCTCCATGCACCAGTCCACGAACGCCGCCGACTCCAGCTCGGCCGGCGGCGGCGAGACCTCCGCGATCGCGTTCACGTTGGTGTAGCGCAACAGCTCGGCCCGTGGGTGCTGCGCCGAGTAGCCCGCCGGGACGCGCTTGAGCGTCTGGTCGCCGATCAGATAGCCCTCCCGCCTGAGATCGTCCAGCGCGCGTTCGAGCCGTCGGACCGCTGAGTCCGTCCGCCACCGCTGCGCGCAAGCGCGCGAGCTGGTCAGGGGTGAGGCTGTGTACGCCGCCGCCGATCCATACGGCGTCGGGGACCAGCCGGACGAAGTAGCCTGCGGGCGCGGTCTTGCGGTCGGCCCCGATCCAGAACCAGAGGTCCGCGTAGGTCTTGTACGGGGACTTGTCGTGCGAGAAACGGGTATCGCGGTTGATGCGGAAGATCGAGCGGTTGACCGCCGAGTCGGCGTGGACGCGCGGATCGATCGCCGCGAACGCCGCGCCCACCGCATCGACGAAGTCGCGCTCGGGGCCGAGCAGGTCGCGATCGTAGCGCGCCGCGGTTCTCGGCGAACCAGGCGCGGTCGTTGTGCTCCGCGAGATCGGCCAGGAACGTCCGAGCTCCGCTTGGGAATCCGGTGAATGCCATCGCCTCGCTCCTCTCCGCCCCGCCGGGTCGGCTGTTCGGTGCTACCCTCGGGTATCTTCCCCCAGTGCGTCCCCGCGGCTCGGGCCGCTTGAAGAGAACCGGTGACCCGCTCGTGAAAGACCGCCGCCTACTCATCATCTTCGGCATCGTCCTGGTGGACATGCTGAGCTTCTCGCTCGTGCTCCCCCTTCTGCCGTACTACGCGAAGGAGTTCGGAGCGTCGCCCATGGTGGCCGGGCTGATCTTCTCGGCGTACCCGCTGATGCAGGTGCTCGCAGCGCCATTCCTCGGCCGGCTCTCCGACGTCTGGGGGCGCAAGCCGGTGCTCATGCTGAGCATCGCCGGCACGGCTGGCGCGCTCTTGATGCTCGGCTTCGCCAACTCCCTGTGGATGCTTCTCGCGAGCCGCATGCTCGACGGCATCACGGGCGGCAACATCTCAGTCGCACAGGCCTACATGACCGACGTCACCTCCGAGAAGGACCGCGGCAAGGCGTTCGGACTCATCGGCGCGGCCTTCGGCATCGGCTTCATTCTGGGTCCCGTGACCGGAGGTCTGCTGGCGGTCATCAGCCAACCCCTCCCGGCGCTCGTGGCAGCCGGGCTGGCCGGCATCAACCTGCTGCTCGTCGCGTTCGTCCTGCCGGAGTCGCTCTCGGCGGAACGCCGTGCACAGGTGAAGGCCGAGCCGGCGAAGGGCTGGGGCCTCAGCGAACTCGGCTCCACGCTCCGACTGCCCCGTGTGGGGCCGCTGCTGTGGATCCGCATCGTGGTCGGATTCACCTTCGCGGTGTTCGAGGGCGGGTTCAGTCTCTGGGCCGCGAACTCACTGGGTCTGACGGCGGCGCAGAACGGGCTCGTCCTGGGCTACGTCGGCGTTCTGTCGGTCATCATCCAGCTCGGGCTCATCGGCCCGCTCACCAAGCGGTTCACCGACGCCTGGCTCATCGTGGGCGCGACCGCGCTGGCCGCCGTGTCGCTGACGCTCTGGGGCCTCGTGCCGAGCGTCTGGGTGCTGATCGCGATCCTGCCGTTCCTGTCGCTGGGCCTCGCGGTCACCAACACCATCCTGGGCAGCGCGCTCACCAAGGCCGTCTATGCCGACGAGGTCGGCGGCATCGTCGGCCTCTCCACGGCGATCGGCTCGCTCACCCGCATCCCCGCGCCGTTCGTGGCGGGCCTGCTGCTCCAGTCGGTGGGCGGCTGGGCGCCGGGGGTGCTTGCCGGTCTGATGACCGCGGCGGTAGTCCCCTACGGCTACGCGCGGCTCATCAAGCGGCCGGACGCGCCGCTGCCTCCGCGCGAGTCGCCGCCCGTCGCTCCGAACGGTACGGAGTAGGCATCGAGCCGGATCTCGGCGGAAGATGCGGGTCTAGGCGGCGATTCGCAGGCCCTCGTCGCCGGCCACTGCGGCCATTCGGGGCGTCGGCGGCTTGGTGGCGAAGGTGAGGCCGGCGGCCAACACGCACAGCCCCGCAGCGATCGCATAGGCAACGCCATAGCTGCCGGCGGAGTCCACGATCGAACCGGCGGTCATCGAGCCGAACACCCCACCGACGCCCCAGGCAGTGAACACGAGTCCATAGTTCACGCCCAGGTTCTTGGTACCGAAATAGCCCGCCGTGGTCGAGGGGAACAGCGAGAGGTTGGCGCCATAGCAGAAGCCAACGGCTGCAGCGACGGGGACAAGCATGGCCACGGTGTTCGAGAACGCAAGCACACCCATCATCGCGGCCTGTGCCAAGAAGACGATCAGCATCGTCCGAACCCCACCGATCCTGTCTGATACCACGCCGGCGACCACGCGGCCCAGTGCGTTGCCGAGGGCGAGAACTGCGACGAGCAGGAAGCCCAGATCGAGACCGGCCATCTGCAGCGCTGCGATCTTGGCCATGTGTCCGATGATCATCAGGCCGGCAAAGGCCGAGCAGGCGTACATCAGCCAGAGCAGCGCGAACTGCGGTGTGCGAACCATCTGACGCCAGCCATACTCGAGCGTGGCCGACGGTGCCGCGTCCGCGCTCAGGTCGACCGCCACCAGACGGGACCCGGGAGGCACGTAGCCCGAGAGGTGGGTTCGACCAGAAGCTGCGCCAGCCCGACGGTCACGACGAGGAACATGAGTCCCAGGATGCGAAACGATCCAGGGACGCCGTAGGCTTGCAGAAGCACCTTGGTGAGCGGCGCGATGTAGACGCTGGCCAGGGCGAATCCCGCAACGACGATTCCGGTGATGAGGCCCTTGCGCTGCGGCGGGAACCACTTGACCGCTGCCGGGGTGGCAGACGCGTAGCCCAGTCCGATGCCCACGCCGGTAAGGACACCGAATCCGATCGTGATGGGCAGAGCGTTCGATTCGGACCCGAAGCTGGCGATGATCAGGCCGAGGCCACAAAGCGCACCGCCCACCGAGGCGACGAGCCTCGGCCCGAATCGATCCTGTGCCCTGCCGGCAAAGACCATCGAAAGCGCGAAGACGCCGACACAGACGGCGTAGGGCAGGCTGGCCTGCCCGGCAGTCCATCCCCAGCCGCCCTCGGCGGCGGACTTGGAGAGCACCTTGGCGATCACGCTCCATGAGTACAGGACTCCGAGCGCCAGGTTGATTCCGAGCCCCGCGAACACGACGACCCAGCCCCGAGTGTTTCCGTGCGTCATCCAACGGCCCCCATCACCTGTTGGACTGAACGAAGAACGGCCGCGCGCGGCCTTCGTGCGAGTCAGCAGTATCGCCGAAGACCGCCCTGCCGACAACATCGTACCTGACGTGGCTTGGACGCGGGCGGGCCCGGGTCCGGAGACCCGGGCCGCGATACGCGATTCCGGTCAGGCTCGGCGCAACTCGGCCGCTGTCGTAGCAGATGCACGGACGGACGGACGTCTCGAAACCTAGTACCCTTCGCCGCCGAGCTGCGTCTTGCCGGCGAAGATCCGATAGATGAGGTAGAAGTAGAACAGGACCAGCGGCACGCCGATGGCAGCGATGATCGTCATCACCGTGAGCGTGAGCTCGGACGAGGCCGAGTTCGCGATGGTCAACGACAGCGCATCGTCGTTGATCGCCGGAACGAGCCGAGGGAAGATCGCGACGGCCCACAGTCCGATGAGCGCCACCGGCGCGAGAGACGCCGCATACCACGCCGTGTGAGCCTTGCCGTTCGCTCCGAGCCGACCCCAGACGATCGATACGAGCAGCAGCGCGAGGAAGAGCCAGCCCGCCGGACTGGCCATGACCTGGCTCGCCGCACGAGGCACGAGCAGGAACGTGGCGGCGGTCGCAACGACGACGAGGGCGACGAACACCCAAGCCATGAGCGAGCGCGTCTTGACGGCTCGGTCGTAGAGCGCGTTCTCGGACTTCAGGGCCAACCACGCGGCGCCTTGCCACATGAACATCACCAGGCCGAGCACGCCCAGAACGAGCGCGTACGGGTTCAGGAGCGTGAAGAAGTTGCCGGTGAACTCGCCCATCTTGTCGAGCGGCACGCCGCGGACGATGTTGCCGGCCGCGACTCCGAAGAGCAGCGCGGGCAGCGCGCTGCCCAGGAAGAACGCCCAGTCCCACACCTTGCGCCATGACGGATCGTGCGCGTAGAACTCGAACGAGACCGCCCTGAAGATGAGCGCGAAGAGCACGAGCATCAGCGCGAGGTAGAAGCCCGAGAACACCGCCGCGTACACGTTCGGGAAACGCCGCGAAGATAGCGCCACCGCCGGCGAGAAGCCAGACTTCGTTGCCGTCCCACACCGGGCCGATCGACGAGCGAACGATCTCCTTCTCGTCATCGGTCTTGGCGATGAACGGGTAGAGCGTGCCGAGACCGAGATCGAAACCGTCGAACAGGGCGTAGCCCGCGAGGAGCACACCGACCAGAGCGAACCAGAGCACACCGAGAGTCGTCATCGTGCCTCCCTCCTAAGCCTTCGCAGCGGCCGGAACCGCCTTGCCGCCCTTGTCGGCCGGCAGGACCGGCCCCTTCTTGATCAGGCCGGAGACGACGCGCCACCAGCCGACGAACAGCAGTGCGTAGATCAGGACGAAGATGGCGAGCGTGGTGCCGATCTGCCATGCGGGAACGACCTTGGAGATCGCGTCGGCGGTGCGCAGCTGCTGCCCAGACGATCCAGGGCTGACGGCCGACCTCGGCCGTGGCCCAGCCCAGCTGGATGGCGATCTCAGGTAGCACCCAGAACCAAACGAGCAGTGTCAGCATCCAAGGCGTCTTCTCGACGATCCCCTTGCGGTTCAGGAACCAGAACGCGCACGAGACCAGGATCAGCGCGCCGAAGATCAGACACCATGAAGTGATACGTCTGGTAGTCGACCTGGATAGGCGGCAGGTCCTCCGGCTTGAAGTCGTTCAGGCCGGGGTAGGGCGTCGTGAACGAGCCCGACGCGAGGAAGCTCGTCGACACCCGGGATCTCAAGAGCGATGGTGCGCTTGTTGGCCACGTCGACCCATCCGACCACGCCGATCGGGATCGGGCCGGTATCCCAGTGGCCCTCCATGGCCGCGACCTTGGTCGGCTGGTTGTCGACGACCGACGACCGCCTGGAGAGTGGCCGGAGCCGATCATGAGCACCGAGAAGATCGCCGCAATCGTCAGACCGATCGAGATGGCCGCGCGGCCGAAGTCCTTGAAGACGCCCTTGCGCAGGTAGTAGGCGCCGATGGCCGCCGCTACGAACCCGCCGGTGATCAGCAGGGAGTTCACCGTGTGGAAGTAGCGCGGAAGCGTCGAAGGGTTGAAGGCCGCCGCCATGAAGTTCGTCAACTCGGCCTTGGGGCCGTACGCGGTCTCGACGATCTTGTAGCCGGCCGGGGTCTGCATCCACGAGTTGGCGATGATGATCCACAGCGCAGAAAGCATCGATCCGAGCCAGACGAGCCAGGTGGAGACGTAGTAGAACCTCTTCGAGACCCGTCCGCGGCCGAACAGCAGGACGCCCAGGAACGTGGATTCGAGGAAGAACGCGAAGAGGGCCTCGGCAGCCAGCGGTGCGCCGAAGATGTCGCCGACGAACCGCGAGTAGGTCGCCCAGTTCGTCCCGAAGGCGAACTCCATGGTGATCCCCGTGGCGACACCGATGGCGAACGTCGCCGCGAAGATCTTGATCCAGAGCTCCGAGGCCGCCTGGTCCTCAGGCTTGCCGCTCTTGTAGAACCGCCGCTCGAAGAGCACGACCACCAGGCCGATCCCGATCGAAAGCGGCACGAACAGGAAGTGGTACGCGACTGTGAAAGCGAACTGAAGCTTAGCCAGTGCGACGACGTCCATATCCGTTCCTCACCTTCCTCCCTCTGATCCGATGAGCCCCGCTAGGGACTTGCTACCCAAGTACTCCGACACCATCCTGTCGGCTTCACTCCACACCCCGTGGATGGCGCAGTCGCCCATCCGCTGACACCAGCCGGGGTCGCTCGTACACACCGAGCATGACGGCGCTCCCTGCGTCGCCTCGACCACATCGAGCAGGCTGATCGTGTCGGCGGGGCGCGCCAGGAAGATTCCCCCGTGCGCACCTTGCCGGGATTCGACGAGCCTGGCCGCGACCAATTCGCGCTGGATCCCGCGGGCGAACGCGTACGGCACGCCCTGACTCTCGGCAAGGGTTCTCACGGAGACGGGCGTGCCGTCTGGAACGGGCGAGCTCGAGCAGTATCCGAATCGCGTAGTCCGTGCGTCGCGAGACTTCCACTTCCGCCCTCCCGGCCGACCAACTGCTACTACGTAGATATCATATCGACTCCGCGCGGGGTCCCGCAAGAGCCAACTGAAGGTTTCTTGCGCTGACGTGCGGCCCTCCCGCTAGCGCATCACGAAGCCGTCCTGGTCGACGTCCACGGTGACCGTGTCACCCTCGTGCACCTCGCCCCGGATGATCGCGCTCGCGACCCGATCGACCACCTCGCGCTGGATGAGCCGCTTGAGCGGTCGCGCGCCGAACACCGGGTCGAACCCGTCCAGCGACAGCCGCTCGATCGCCGCCGGCGTGAGCTCGAGCGCGATCTTGCGCTCGGCAAGCCGCTGGCGAACGGACTCGAGCTGCAGCACGACGATGTCGGCAAGTTCATCGAGCGTCAGCGCGTGGAAGATCACGGTGTCGTCGACGCGGTTGAGGAACTCCGGCCTGAACGTTGCGCGCAGCGCCTCCTGGAGCATCGCGTTCATCTGCTTCTCGTCGGCACCACCCTCTGCGAACTGCTGGATGAACTGCGAGCCGACGTTGCTCGTCATGATGACGATGGCGTTCTTGAAGCTCACCACACGGCCCTGGCCGTCGGTGAGCCGTCCGTCGTCGAGCACCTGCAGCAGCACGTTGAACACGTCGGGGTGCGCCTTCTCGATCTCGTCGAGCAGGATGACGCTGTACGGGCGCCGGCGGACCGCCTCGGTGATCTGGCCGCCTTCCTCGTATCCGACATAGCCCGGAGGTGCTCCGATGAGCCGCTGGACGCTGAACTTCTCCATGTACTCCGACATGTCGATGCGCACCATCGCGCGAGGGTCGTCGAAGAGGTAGCTCGCGAGGGTCTTGGCCAGCTCCGTCTTGCCCACGCCGGTCGGTCCGAGGAACAGGAAGCTCCCGATGGGCCGGTCCGGGTCCGATAGTCCTGCGCGCGACCGCCGTATGGCACCCGCGACCGCCGCAACCGCCTCGTCTTGGCCGATCACGCGCTCGTGCAGCACGTCCTCGAGGTTCGCCAGCTTGGCCATCTCGCCCTGCATCATCCGGCTGACCGGGACCCCGGTCCACGCCGAGACGACCTCGGCGACTTCCTCCTCGGTGACCTCTTCCTTGAGCATCGCGCCCGACTCCTGCTGGCCGCGCAGCTTCTCGTCCGCCGAGACCAGCTCGGCCTCGAGCTGCGGGATGCGGCCGTAGCGGATCTCGGCGGCGCGCGTCAGGTCGCCGTCACGCGTTGCGCGCTCCTCGTCACCGCGCGCCTCGTCCAGATCGGCCTTGAGCTGCTGAACGGTGACGATGACCGCCTTCTCGTTCTCCCAGGCCGCCTTCTTGCCCGCAAGCTTCTCGTTGACCTGCGCCATCTCGGCGCGCAGCGCCTCCAGCCGCTCGACCGAGGCGGCGTCCTTCTCCTTCATGAGCGCCTGCTCCTCGATCTGGAGCTGCGTCAGCTGGCGCGCCAGCGAGTCGATCTCGACCGGCATCGAGTCGATCTCGATGCGCAGCCTGCTCGCGGCCTCGTCGATGAGATCGATCGCCTTGTCGGGCAGGAACCGGTCGGCGATGTAGCGGTTCGACAGCTCCGCCGCCGAGACGATCGCCCCGTCGGTGATCCGCACGCCATGGTGGACCTCGTACTTCTCCTTCAGGCCGCGCAGGATGGCGATCGTGTCCTCGACCGTCGGCTCGCCCACGTAGACGGGCTGGAACCGGCGCTCGAGCGCCGCGTCCTTCTCGATGTGCTTACGGTACTCATCGAGCGTGGTCGCGCCGATGGCGTGCAGCTCGCCGCGCGCGAGCGCGGGCTTGAGCATGTTGCCCGCGTCCATCGCACCCTCGGCCGCACCGGCGCCGACGATGGTGTGCAGCTCGTCGATGAACAGGATGATCTGCCCCGCCGACTCCTCGACCTCCCGCAGCACGGCCTTCAGGCGGTCCTCGAACTCGCCGCGGTACTTCGCACCGGCGACCATCGAAGCGAGGTCGAGCGTGATGACGTCCTTGTCCCGCAGCGAGGACGGCACGTCGCCCGCCACGATCCGCTGCGCCAGCCCCTCGACGATGGCGGTCTTTCCCGTGCCCGGCTCGCCGATCAGCACGGGGTTGTTCTTGGTGCGGCGCGACAGCACCTGGATGGCCCGTCGGATCTCGTCGACCCGCCCGATGACCGGATCGAGCTTGCCGTCGCGCGCGGCCTCGGTGAGGTTGCGCCCGTAGCGCTCGAGAGCCTGGAACTGAGCCTCGGGGTTCTGGTCGGTCACCTTGCTGCCGCGGCGGAGCTCCTCGACCGCCGCCCCTACGCGCGCCTCGCGTGGCGCCGGTGCGCTCGAGGATCCGTCCGGCCGCGCCCTTGTCGGCCGCGAGCGCCATCAAGGAGGTGCTCGCTCGAGACGTAGGCGTCCTTCATCTTCTCGGCGGACTTGAAAGCAGCCGAGAGCACCGTGTTGAGCCGTGGGCCGACGCCCGGCTGGACCGCCCCGCTCACACGGGGCGACGACGCAAGCGCCTCGTCGATCGGCCGCGTCCAGCGCTGCCGGATCGGCGCCGATCTTGGAGAGGATCGGCCGGACGATTCCGTCGGCCTGGTCGAGCAGCGCCTTGAGCAGGTGCTCGGGCTCCACTGCGGCCGCATCTCCCTCGCTCGCAATCCCGGCGGCGGCCTCAAGCGCCTCTTGCGCCTTGATTGTCAGCTTGTCGAGTCTCATATCCACGCATCTCCTTTGGCGACTATGCCGCCACCGTTCCTTCGACGCCGACCGGCGTCACCTCTTCACGCTTCAAGCAGGTTGTGTTCGGTTCTTGAACAGGCGTGACCACACCCAAGCGACCGCGTATCAACCGGGGCCTCCGCGTACCTCACCGCTGGTCAGGCCCTCGAGCCAGCGCACCATGTGCGAACGAGGATCGGTCGGCTTTGCTTCCTCCGGGGTCATGATCCCTGTCCGATCCGCCGAACGACCGCTCCCCGCTCCACGCGTACGAGCGCCGCCCGAACCTCCTGGCGGCGCGCCGTCTCGCGCGCGATGCGGGCCGATGCCTCCGCACGGCGTGCAAGCGCAAGCGCGTTCGCAAGTTCGGCCTGCATGTGCTCGATCTCGCGCTGAAGCTCGATGATCTGCGTGACGCCGGCCAGGTTGATGCCCTCTTCCTGGGTCAGCCTCTGGATCTCCCGCAGCCGCTCGACGTCCGCCTGCGAGTACAGCCGCGTGTTTCCCGCCGAACGCTTCGGAGACACCAGGCACTTGCGCTCGTAGATGCGCAGTGTCTGAGGGTGCACGCCCGCGAGATCGGCCGCCACGCTGATCATGTACAGAGGCCTGTCGTGATCGCCTCGCCTGTCGCTCACAGCTCGTCCTTCCGTTGACTGCCCGACGCTAGTGAATGTGTGCGCGCACGTCCTCGCCCTGCTCTGCCGAGAAGGCCTCAAGCGCCTCGCGCTGCTGGTCGCTCAGATGCTTGGGCACGGCGATCCGCGCCTTGACCTTCAGGTCCCCGGAGCCGGAGCCCTTGAGTTTGGGAGCTCCCTGGCCGCGTATGCGGAACACGGCACCATCCTGCGTGCCGGGCGGGATCTTGATCTTCACCTTCGCGCCCGCGGGCGTGGGTACGGTGACCTGGGTCCCCAGCGCCACCTCGGCGATGGTGACGGGCAGGTCCAGCCCGACGTCAGCGCCGTCACGCGAATAGAACGGGTGCGGCTTGATCTTTGTGACAACGTACAAGTCGCCTGGGGGGCCCCCGTTCGAACCCGAAGCACCCTTGCCCTTGAAGCGCAGCTTGCCTCCGTCGGTGGCGCCGGCGGGAACGTTGACGGTCACCGGCACTCGGCGCTTCACCGAGCCGGCTCCGCGGCACGCCGTGCACGGCTGCTCGATGACGGTGCCTGACCCGGCGCAGCGCGGACACGGACGCGAGAAGCCGAACATGCCCTGGCCCTCGCTCACGCTGCCTGCGCCGCCGCACGCGGGACAGGTCGTCGCCGAGGTCCCCGGCTTGGCTCCCGACCCCTTGCACGCCGAGCAGATCTCGTCTCGGTCCACCTCGATCTTGGTCGAGGTTCCGCTGAATGCCTGCTGGAAGCTGAGTTCCAGATCCAGCTGCAGGTCGGTTCCGCGATGCGGCTGGGGCTGGGCGCGGCGCGAAGCGCGTCCGCCTCGGCCGCCTCCGAACACGCTGCCGAAGATGTCTCCGAGGTCACCCAGGTCGGCCTGCTGATACGAGTAGCCACTGCCGGGGCCTCCGCCGTAGCCTGCCGGCCCACCGGCTCCCGGAGGCATCTTCCCTCCGAAGTACTGGCCGTACTGGTCGTACTCGGACCGCTTCTCCGGATCAGAGAGCACCTCGTAGGCGGTGTTGAGCTCCTTGAACTTCTCCTCATCACCGCCGGCATCGGGATGGTGCTTGCGGGCGAGCTTGCGAAACGCCTTCTTGACCTCGTCAGAAGAGGCGTCCTTCTTCACGCCGAGGACATCGTAGTAGTTCGCTGTGGGCGCCATGGTGCTACGCCCCGCCCGAAGGTCCTCCGGTCGAGACGACGACCGTCGCATGCCGAATCACGATTCCGCCCATGCTGTAGCCCTTCTGAAAGACCGACACGACGGTCCCTTCGGGAACCTCAGGGTCCTCCTGCTGACTGACCGCCTGCTGGGTCGTCGGATCGAACGGCTCACCGAAGGGATCGATCACCTCGACCCCCTCCTTGGCCAACGCCGCGAGTATCTGCGCCTGAACGGCCTCGACGCCGGAGAGCAGATTCCCGAGCTCCGCTCCGCCCGACATCGAGATCAGAGACGCGCTCAATGCGACCGCATTCGACTCCTGACCGTGGAGAATCGCGCGCTCCAGGTTGTCGATCGCGGGAAGCAGCTCGGTCACGAGGCTTCTTGTGGCCCGCCTGCGCTCCTCCTCGCGCTCGCGTGCGGTTCGCTTGCGGAAGTTGTCGAACTCGGCTTGCCCTCGCAAAACGCGGTCACGGAGCTCGGCCGCCTCGGCCTTGGCGGCCTCCAACTCCGACTCCATCACGTCGCCGCGCAACTCGAACTCGGCTCCAAGATCGGCGACGAGTTCCGGGTCGATCCCCACATCATCTGGCATGGGGGCGGGGTCCATCGGCTCCGCCGGATTGCTATGTCTTGCAGGAGGCGGAGTCGATGGACCCCGCCCCCCGGCAACGTTGTGCGGGTCGCTCATCACGACTCGTCTCCATCTACCACTTCGTAGTCGGCGTCGACGACGTCCTCGCCGGATTCGGCGGTGGGCTCTGACGTCGGCTCGGCATCCGCTTCCTGCGCGGCCGAGTACACGATCTCGGCGAGCTTGTAGCCTGCTGCCTGCAGCGCCTCGGTCGTTGCCTTGATCTCGTCGACATCGCTGCCCTCGAGGGCCTTCTTCGCGGCCTCGATGGCCGCCTCGTTCTCGGCCTTCGAGTCATCCGGCACCTTGTCGCCCAGTTCCTTGAGAGTCTTCTCGGTGGCATAGATGAGCGAGTCGGCGGTGTTGCGAACCTCGACCTCTTCCTTGCGCTTGCGGTCGTCGTCGGCGTGGCTGTCCGCGTCGGAGACCATGCGGTCGACTTCCTGGTCCGAGAGCGCCGTGGAACCGGAGATCGTGATCTTCTGCTCCTGGCCGGTACCCAGATCCTTGGCCGAGACGTTCACGATGCCGTTGGCATCGATGTCGAAGGTCACCTCGATCTGCGGCACGCCACGCGGCGCGGACGGGATGTTCATCAGATGGAACTTGCCGAGCGTCTTGTTGTCCGCAGCGAACTCGCGCTCGCCCTGCAGGACGTGGATCTCGACGCTGCTCTGGCCGTCAGCGGCCGTGGTGTAGGTCTCGGTCTTGCGCGTCGGGATGGTGGTGTTGCGCTCGATCATCTTGGTCATGACGCCGCCGAGTGTCTCCACGCCCAGTGCGAGCGGGGTCACGTCGAGCAGGAGGATGTCCTTGACGTCGCCGGAGAGCACGCCGCCCTGGATGGCCGCGCCGACTGCGACGACCTCGTCAGGATTGACGCCCATGTGCGGGTCCTTGCCGGTCATCTTCTTGACCAGCTCCTGCACGGCCGGCATGCGGGTCGAACCACCGACGAGGATGACCTCGTCGATGTCGCCCATCTTCACGCCGGCGTCCTTCATGGCTGCCTCGACCGGCTTGCGGGTGCGCTCGAGCAGGTCATCGGTGACCTTCTCGAACTCCGAGCGCGTGATGGTGTAGTCGAGGTGCTTGGGGCCGGACGCGTCCGCCGTGATGAACGGAAGGTTGATCTGCGTCTGCTGCGTGGTCGACAGCTCCATCTTGGCGCGCTCGGCGCCTTCCTTCAGGCGCTGCAGAGCCATCTTGTCGTTGCGAAGGTCGATCCCGTGGTCGGACTTGAACTTGTCGGCGAGCCAGTTGATGACCTTCTGGTCCCAGTCGTCTCCGCCGAGATGGTTGTCGCCGTTGGTCGACTTCACCTCGAACACGCCGTCGCCCAGCTCCATGACCGAAACGTCGAACGTGCCGCCGCCCAGGTCGAAGACGAGTACGGTCTGGCTTTCGTCGCCCTTGTCCAGACCGTACGCCAGCGCGGCCGCCGTCGGCTCGTTGATGATCCGCAGGACCTCAAGGCCCGCGATCTTGCCGGCGTCCTTGGTGGCCTGGCGCTGCATGTCGTTGAAGTACGCGGGTACGGTGATGACCGCCTGTGTGACCGTCTCGCCAAGGTACTTCTCGGCGTCGGCCTTGAGCTTCTGGAGGGTCATCGCCGAGATCTCCTCGGGCGTGTAGTCCTTGCCCTCGATCTTGACTTCGACTCGGCCGTCCTTGCCCTTGATGACCTCGTAGGCCACGGTCTTGAGTTCCGAGCTGACCTCTGAGAACTTGCGTCCCATGAACCGCTTGATCGATGTGATGGTGTTCTCAGGGTTGGTCACGGCCTGGTTCTTCGCCGCCTTGCCCACCACGCGCTCCCCATCCTTGCGGAACGCGACGACCGACGGCGTCGTGCGGTCGCCCTCTGCGTTGATGATGATGGTCGGCTCTCCGCCTTCGAGAACGGCCATCGCCGAGTTGGTCGTGCCCAGATCGATACCGATTACCTTGCCCATGCGTCAATCCCCTTTCGGTGACGCGGGTCTTCGAGCGTTCGAACGACCCGCTTTGCTTCGACTGATCCCCTCAGGCACCGGCAGGCGCCATGGATGCTGTGCGAAAATCTGAGTGCCATATTATCAAGTTTCATGCCAACCCAACGACTATCTGTACCCCGATATCGCGCGCTCCTACCAAGGGGCGGGTCGCCGCTCACGGCCATAATGAGGGTCTTTACAGCGAAGCGGACGCTCGGTAAGGTACGCACGAAACTCGGGCGGCTCGAACGCCGCACGGCCGATTCGTGAAGGAGCGTCAATGCCACGGCCCATCATCAACGAGGACGAATGCTCGGCGTGCGGGATCTGTGTCGACGCGTGTCCCAGTGGCGTGCTCGAGATCGTCGGCGATGCGGCCGAGCCGGTCCACGACGAGAACTGCGACGGCTGCGCGACCTGCATGGAGGAGTGCCCCATGGGCGCCATCTCCGAGATAGAAGAAGACTAGTAGACAGGGCCTTCCGGTCGCGCGGCCTTCAACTGCTCCCAGACCCTGCGCTTGCGCGCGGGTTCCGTGAGCGAGGCCTCAAGCCCGCCCACGGCCACGAACCGTCTGCCGAGAACCCGTTCGGCTCGGCCGTACGACGGCTTCTCGATCCCGAAGGCGGCTGCGACGTCGAAGGCGGCTTCCTCGTCCACCGCGAGGATCAGGACCGGGTCGACGGCCTCGATCTGGGCGCGCAGTCGCGCCGCTAAGCGTTCCGTGTCGATGCCGGAGCCCGGCCGCGAGAGCGTGAAGTACACGACATCCTCAGCGTATCCGAGGGCGCCGAGCGCCTTGACCGCAGCTTCGCCGTCAGCGCCCGAGAGAGCCTCGCCGCCGGACACCTCGGCGGGGCCGGGCAGCCCCTTGACCACGGCGACCTCTGCCAAGACCGCACCTCGCCACGCCACGGCGTCGGAGCCGGGAGCAAGGGCATCGGCGGCGAGCAGCTCGGCGCGGGCACGTGACTCGTGCAGCATACAAACGTCCGCAGTGCTTGCCCCGAGCGTGCTGTCGCCCGGGACCTTCACGACCGACCGGCGAACCACCGCCAGGTCATGGCGGCGCCGTCGTCGAGGGATTGATGAGCACTCCATCCGAAGACCCGGCTGGCCTTGCGCGGATCCAGCGAGCTGCGGTCGACGTCACCCTCACGCGCGGCCTCGTGCTCGACGCCGCCCAGATACTCCGACGCCTGCCGCAGCGCGAACAGGAGGTCGTCCACCGAGGACTCGATTCCGGTCGAGATGTTGTACGCGGCACCGTCGGGTCCCTCGCCAGCCACCGGCGACTCCGACATCAGCGCCGAGATGATCGCGGCCACCACATCCCCTACGTAGATGAAGTCCCGCGTCTGCGCACCCGTTCCGTAGACGACGGGCGGCTGTCCGGCGTGCATGCGCGTGCAGAAGATGGCGACCACGCCGCCTTCCCCCGCACCATCCTGCCGAGGGCCGTACACATTGCTGAATCGAAACGACGCATGATCGACGTCCGAGCCGGCCAGCTCCTCCGACAGCAGCCCCTCTGCGGCGAGCTTGCTGGTCCCGTAGGGATTCGCGGGTGCTTTGGGAGCCGTCTCCGGGAGCGGCAGGTCTGAGGCGAGCGGCTCGCCGTAGACGGCAGCCGAAGAGGCCGAGATCATGCGTTTCGCGCCCGCTTCACGCGCCGCACCGGCGACGATCCGCGTTCCCTCGGCGTTGACCGCCCAATCACGTTCCGGATCCTGTATGGAGACGGCTACGCTGGCCTGCGCCGCGAGATGAACGACGGCCTCCGGAGAGAACTCAGCGACCGCCGCGGGAAACCCGGGGTCAAGGATATCGAGCGTTCGGGACCAGGCATACGGATGGAGGTTCTCGGACGACCCCGTGGAAAGGTCGTCTATCACGCCGACCTGATGTCCGCCGCCGATCAGCGCATTGACGAGGTTGGAGCCGATGAAGCCGGCGCCGCCCGTGACGAGAACCCGCATGGAAACCTCCTGAGACCATCGAAACACGGCGCACCGCGCGTGACTCGTCCACAGCCGAACCGTCAGGTCCCCGGCCGGTCCGGTCTCAGGATGGTACCACCTTGCCGCGCGGCTTCTTGGGCCGGCACCCCTCGACCAGCGCCAGCGCCAGGACCTCGTCCATCGTCTTGACCGGCACGATGTCGAGCTCGGTGCGCACGCGCTCGGGCAGGAGCGACAGGTCGCGAACGTTCTCCTTGGGGATGAGCACCGTGGTGAGGCCGGCGCGGTGCGCGGCGAGCAGCTTGTCCTTCAGCCCGCCGATGGGCAGGACACGCCCGCGCAGGGTGATCTCGCCGGTCATCGCGATGTCACGCCGCACCGGACAGCCGGTGAGAACCGAGGCGATCGCCGTGGCCATGGTGATGCCCGCCGAGGGACCGTCCTTGGGGGTCGCGGCCGCCGGGACGTGAATGTGCAGGTCGGTGTGGTCCTGGAAGTCCTCAGGGATGCCGAGCTGGCTCGCCCGCGCGCGGATGTAGGACACTGCCGCGGTCGCCGACTCCCGCATGACGTCGCCGAGCTGACCGGTGAGGATGAGCGTGCCCTTGCCCGGCATCTGCGTGGCCTCGATGGAGATGACGTCGCCGCCCGCCTCGGTCCACACGAGACCGGTCGACACCCCGACCTCGTCCTGCTCGCCCGCGATACCGAAGCTGTACTTCTCGGGACCGAGGTACTTCTGCAGCGTGCGGTGCGACACGACCGTCTTGCCCTTCTTGCCTTCGACCACCTTGCGCGCGACTTGACGCGCGATGGTCGCGACGGTCCGCTCGAGACCGCGAACACCCGCCTCACGGGTGTAGAGCCGAACCATGTCACTGACCGCGTCACGCCTGATCTCGAGCTTCGCCGGGCTGAGCCCGTGCTCGGTCAGCTGCTTGGGAATCAGGTACTGCTCGGCGATGTGGATCTTCTCCTCCTCGGTGTAGCCGGGGAAGTGGATGACCTCCATGCGGTCGCGCAGCGCGGGAGGGATCGTGTCGAGCAGGTTGGCAGTGGTGATGAACATGACGTTGGACAGGTCGAAGGGCGCCTCGAGGTAGTGGTCCTGGAAGGAGTTGTTCTGCTCGGGATCGAGCACCTCGAGCAGAGCCGAGGTGGGGTCGCCTCGGAAGTCGGCACCCACCTTGTCGATCTCGTCCATCATGAACACAGGGTTCTTGGTACCCACTTGGTTGATCGACTGGATGATTCGGCCCGGGAGCGCACCGACGTACGTCCTGCGGTGACCTCGTATCTCGGCCTCATCGCGAACGCCACCGAGCGACATGCGGATGAACTGGCGTCCGAGCGCTCGCGAGATCGACCTGCCGATCGAGGTCTTGCCAACGCCTGGAGGACCGACGAAGCATAGGATCGGGCCGCGCATGGTGTCGGTGAGCTTGTGAACCGCCAGGTACTCGAGAATGCGTTCCTTGACCTTCTCGAGTCCGTAGTGGTCCTCGTCCAGAACCGTTTGCGCCTCGGCGAGGTCCAGTCGCTCCTCGGACTCGGTGGTCCACGGCAGACCGACCAGCCAGTCCAGGTAGGTGCGAATGACGCTCGTCTCGGCGCCGGCCGGAGGCATCTTCTCGAAGCGGCCGAGCTCCTTCAGCGCCTTCTCCTGCACCGCTTCGGGCATTCCTGACTCGCGGATCTTGTCGGTGTACTCCTCGACCTCGGCTTGCACCTCGTCGAACTGCCCCAGCTCCTGCTGTATGGCCTTGAGCTGCTCGCGAAGGAAGTACTCACGCTGCGTCTTGGTCATCTGCTCCTTGACCCGGTCCTGGATCTTGGTGCCGAGTTCAAGGATCTCGAGTTCCTTCTTCAGGAACCGCGTCGCCCGCTCGAGACGATCTCGCGGATCGAGTGCCTCAAGGATCTCCTGCTTGTCGTCGACGCGCAGGCTCAAGTGGAACGCGACGAAGTCGGCGAGGCGGCCCGGCTCTTCGATGGAGGATGCCGCGACCAGCACTTCATGCGGAATGGGCTTGCCCAGCTCAGCAGCGTGCTCGAAGTCCCCCACCAAGGCGCGCATGAGCGCTTCGGTCTCGACATCGACTCCCTCGGGCTCACTGATCAGCTCGACTCGGACGAGGAAGAACGGGTCGGTCTGCAGGTACTCAAGGATGCGGAAGCGCTGCTGACCCTCGACGAGCGCCTTTGCGGTGCCATCGGGGAGCTTGAGCTCCTGCATCACGGTCGCGACACAGCCGATCTCGTAGATGTCCTCGGCGCCGGGGTCCTGCGTCTCGGCCTTGCGCTGCGTGGCCAGCGCAACGAGGTGGCTCTCTCGCATCGCCTCTTCGAGCGCCTTGATCGATCGCTCCCGACCGACGAACAGCGGCACCACGAGGTTGGGAAACAAGCTCAGGTCCCGGAGCGGGATGAGCGGCAGTATGTCGGGAATGATGGTCGTCTCGCTACGTTGTGACATGCCGGTGAAGGTCCTCTCTGCCTGCTTTCATGCGATAATCAAGTGTGCCCGTTGGTGCCGTCAGATACACTCCTGCGAGCGCCCTTGCAGGTGTCCTGGCCCCGGGTCGGAGCGACTACATGGTCTTTCATCTCAGCGCACGCGTCCGTCGCGCGGTCCCTTTCGCAGCGGCCGCTCTCTTGGTCTGCGCGCTCGCTGCCACCCTGCACCCGGCTCTCGCCACACCCTCCGCCACTGACACGAAGGCCGCCCTGGCTGCCTCACTCGATTCGAGTTCGACGGCGGTCCCTCTTGCCGGGACGTTCGGGTACACCGCTCATGTTCGCCTCAACGAGCCCGCATCCTACCTCCAGACACGCATACAGGTCATGCGCCCCGGCGGCAAGCTAGTCTACCAGCGAACCATGGTCGAGAACTCGGCCCCCTCGGGACCGCTCAGCTACACCTTCGGCAGGGATCTCGAGGGTCTGGACCTGAGGCCCGGTGCCTACCCCGTCAGGCTCAACGTCACCGCCGAGGTGAACGGAAGCACTGAGGAGACCGAGGTCGCGACCGAGCTGCTCGTCTACGACGCGGAATCGACGCCGGTACCGGTGGTTCTGGTGGCGCGTGTCCACGGCAGCCCGCTGTCGGATCCGCGGGGCCGCTTCGCGATCGACCCGTCCTCGGCGGAGGCCGAGGTTCCCCGCGCCAACGTCGACCGTATCTCGGCGCTCATCATGCAGGACCCGGGCGCGAGAATCGTACTCGGTGTGCCGCCGGTACTCCTCGCCGAATGGAAGCGCCTCAGCGGCGGCTACACGCTCTCCGACGGAACCAGCGTGCCCGCCGAGAGCCCCGTCGCGCGCCGCTACGCCGATACACTCACACATCTGCGCGCCGCGCTGAGCACCCAGCGGCTGGAATTGGTGAGCCTCGGCTACTCCGATCCGGACCTCTCCGCGCTGGTGGATGAATCGCTCGCGGCCGACATCGGCCCGCAGTACGACGCCGGCATCTCAGCGTTCTTCGCCAGCATGGAGACCACGCCGTCGGCAGGGACCGTGCCGGCAGGCGACTGTGCCCCGCAGACGTCGCTCGGGCACCTCGCCAAGCAGGGCGTCGCGTACGTGGTGACGAGTGAGTCTTGCGTGAACTGGGGAAAGGTCAAGTCGGCCAGCGGCTCGTACCCGGTGACCGACTCGCGGATCAGCGCGCTCGTCACCGATGACAAGAGCAGCCGAGCCGTCTCGAAGGGGGACACGTCACTCGCGCTTCGAAGGGTGTTCGCCCGCCTCATGTCAGGCGCCAAGCCCCGGCAGCCCTATGCGATCCGTATCGACCTCGGGCCGGGGCGACCGGATGCGACCTCGACCGTGGTTGCAGCGGCCTCGGCCTTCGGAGTTGAGCCCTGGGCCCGGCTCACCCTCGGTCGCGAACTCCGGCCACCCGCCAAGTCGGGCGCCGTGATCCTCACCGCGTCGCCGAAGCAATCGACGTCACCGGCTGGATACTGGAAGACAGTGCGCACGGCCAGGGCGTATGCCAACGCGCTGCTTGCAGCGCTCGGCCCGGGCAGGCCGGGCGTGACGTCCTCACAGACCGATTCGCTGCTAGCCGAGTCCTCGTCATGGTCCGAACCGGATGGCGCCTGGGCCTCAGCCGGTCGCGGCCTCGCGTTCGCCCAGGCGTCGCTCGACGTCGCCAAAGCAACATTCGGCAACCTCAAGATCGAGGCGGAGCCCGTGACGTTCTCGGGCAAGCGCGGCGAAGTTCCGGTGAGCATCACGAACAACACGCCGAACACCTTCGAAGTCGTCGTACGTGCCGCGGCCTCGGGAGACGCCCAGGTCGTGGGAAGCCCACTGATCAAGACCGTGCTCCGGCCGCAAGAGACGTTCGTCCCCATACAGGTGGATATGAGGTCTGCGCTCTCGAGCAAGCTCAAGGTAGAGGTGCTGGCCGGCGATGTCGTGCTCGCACGCACCACCGTCAACGTGCAGGCGTCATACTTGGATCGTATCGCGATCATCGGCGGCATCGTCCTGATACTCGGCGGGTTGCTGATCTTCATCGTGCGGCGGGTTCGAGGAGCCGAAACGGCCGACGAACGGCGAGCATACGCGCCACGCGACACGAGTTCAGATGACGAGCGGTACACTGAATACGAAGAGTCCATGCATGCGAGAGCGGACGAGGAATGAGACGGGCCCTCTGGATTGCGCTGTTGATTGCGGTCGCGGTGGTCTTCCTCCACGACGTGAGCCGCTGGGTGAATACGCAGTCGCGTCTGAACGAGAGCACCACGCAGCTCGCGGACTGGGCGACCGAAGTCGTGCGGCCGATGAACCGCGACGCCGCCTCACAGGTGGTCACGGCCGAGGGAGCCAAGCGCGGCGTACGGGTCTACCAGTACGATCAGGATCAGGACACCCTGATGATCTGGGGTGCTGCTGACGTCCCCGGGACCTGGGTCATCGGTCCCTATCGGGCCGTCATGAAGGGCACACCGATCGACCAGGCGCTTGGCATGCCCTTCGTAGTGAAGAGCTACCACCAGGCTCAGCTGCAGTGAGCGTCGGGCGGGGATCCTCGACCGTCCGACCACTTGTTCGCATAACCCGAAAGGTACGCTGATATGCAGAAAGTCGTCGTTCTCGACACCAACGTCCTGCTCGCCGACCCGCAGGCGCTGCTGTCGTTCCCGCGGGCCGAGGTCGTGATACCCGAGACCGTCCTCGGCGAACTCGACAAGCTCAAGACCTCGCGCGTCGATGCCGACCTGCGCTTCCGTGGCCGCGAAGTCAGCCGGCTGCTCTTCGAGTTCTCCGAGGAGGGCTCGCTCACCGAGGGAGTCGACTTGCCGGAAGGCGGCCGGCTGCGCGTCGCGCCGTTCGACAGCAGCACCCCGCTCCCGGAGGGCGTCGGTACACGCAACGCCGACGACCGCATCCTGGCGACCGTCTATCAGGTGCTCCAGACAGCAGGGCCCCGACGCCGATGTGACGCTGGTGACCAACGACCTCAACATGCTCCTCAAGGCGCAGACACTCGGCATCACGGTCCAGCGTCATGGCCTGGGTGAGGAGGGCGGCTGGACCCGGCGCTACATCGTGCGGCCGTTCCAGCGCTACAAGATCCCGCTCGGCATCCTCGCGCTCGCTCTCGCCGTATTCGCGGCGATCCTGATCGTCTCCCTCTTCTCCCCGCGGGTCGGCGCAACGCAGCTTCCATCGGAGTTCAAGTCGATTCTCTCGGTGGAGCAGCAGGGAGCCTTGGACGCCTTGACCACGCTGCAGACGCAGGCCCAACGACCCCGAAGCGCTGCTCAAGATGGGCAACTTCTACTACGGCGCGAACACCGCCGCGCTGCAGACCAACCCCGTGCTGGCGTTGGACTACGGACGACAGGGTATCCGCTACTATCAGCGCTACCTCAAGATCTCGCCGCAGGACAACGATGCGGCGGCGGACTTCGCATCGCTGTTGTTCTACACCGGGCAAACCGACCGCGCCATCCAAGAGGTCGGCACCGTTCTTCAGCGCGACCCCAACCACATCAACGCGCAACTACAACTGGGGATATTCTACGGGCAGGGGCGCAAGGACTACGCTGGCCGCGATCGCGCAGATGAAGAAGGTCATCGCGTTGACCCAGAACGACCCGAACCAGCACTTCGTCCTCGAACAAGCGACCACCGCCCTCGCGCAACTCGAAGCACTCGTTGAACCCGTCGAACAGCGCAACCGGAGGAGTCCAGCAGTGAGCAGGGAGCACATCGAGATAGCCATCATCGGCGGTGGCCCGGCGGGCCTCGCTGCCGCACTGTACGCCGCCCGCGGACGCGCCAAGACCGTCGTGTTCGAACGCGGCCTCCCCGGCGGTCAGATCGTCACCACCGACTGGGTCGAGAACTACCCCGGGTTCCCCCAGGGAATCTCCGGTACACAACTCGGCGACCTGATGACGCAGCAGGCGGAGATACACGGCGCGGTGATCCGCACCTTCGCCCCCGTCGAGTCGATCCAAGTCGAGCCGAGTGGGCACTTCCTCATAACCAGTGAGGGCGAGGAGTTCGAGGCTGACTGCGTCATCGTCGCGACCGGCGCCGTTCCCCGCAAGCTCGGGATCCCGGGAGAAGCGGAGTTCACCGGCCGAGGCGTCTCGTGGTGCGCCACCTGTGACGGCGCACTGTTCAAGGAGAAGGTCGTGGCGGTCGTCGGTGGCGGGGACGCGGCCGTCGAGGAGGCCATGTTCCTGACCAAGTTCGCCGCGCGAGTGCACCTCATCCACCGCCGCGACGAGTTTCGGGCGACAAAGTGCATTCAGGAGCGCTGTCGGGTCAATCCCAAGATCGAGGAGCACCTGAGCCGCATCCCCCTCGAGGTGGTCGGAGAAGACGGTCGGGTCGCCGGCGTGAAGCTCGAGTCGACCAACGGCCAACCCGAGGAGTTCCTTCCGGTACAGGGGGTCTTCATCTTCGTCGGCGTGCATCCGGTCAGCGAACTCGTCAACGAGTTGGTCGAACTGACCGACAACGGGTACATCACCATCGACCACGATGGTCGCACGTCGGTACCGGGGCTGTTCGCAGCGGGCGACGTGACCGACTCGGAGCTCAAGCAGGTCATCACCGCGGCATCCAAGGGTGCCTCGGCGGCGTTCGAAGCGTTGCGGTACATCGACGAGACCACGACGTGCTCGATCTAGGTAACCGGCATTCCGGAGGGAGATCTCGATGGCGGATCTGACACAGGTAACGCGACGCGAATTTCGACACGACCGTTGCAGGGAGTCCCAAGCCCGTGCTGCTCGACTTCTGGGCACCCTGGTGCGGCCCCTGCCGCATGATGGAGCCGGTTCTGAAGGAGCTCGCCGAGGAGTACGACGCGATCGTGGTCGCCAAGCTCAATGTGGATGAGAACCCTGCCGTGGCGCAGAAGTTCGACATCCTCTCGATCCCTACGTTGCTGGTCTTCGTCGACGGCGTCGTCGTCAAGAAGCTTGTCGGCGCCATGCCCAAGAAGCGGCTTCTCGACGACCTCGCTCAGTGGTTGGGCTAGCCCGTCTTCTCGACCGGAGCGTGCCGAATCTCTCCCGCAGAGTGACCGGCGTGTTACGCTTCCCGCATTCGTAGCACACTAGGAAGGGGCACACGATGTGTGAGTCCGGTATCAACGTCGCTCAGCTGAAGCTCGCGGTCGGCCAGTCAGACGACGCCCTCGCCATGGTCCAGCAGTGGCTAGAACAGCTTCACCACCTGGCCGATCACGGAAAGCGCGCGGACGTCAGTGCCGCTCTCGCGCAGGCGGGGGTACTGCTCGGCGAAGCCCGCGGCAAGCTCGATGCGGCCATCGGCGACCTCGAGGCACCGGCCCCCGGCGGATCGACCGTCGAGCTCATCTAGCGACGCATCGGCGCGGCATTTCGCACTCGAACCGCACCAGAACAGCAGCGCACGCCCGGCCTTCTTGACGAGAGGGCCGGGCGTGTTACTATTCTGCTATTCGTGCTACGCGAACGCTAGGAGGCGTTGTGGGCAGGCTAGTGCGGTTCGGCGTGGCGATGGACGAAGACCTGCTCGGCAAGTTCGACGCCCTGGTTGCCCGGCGGGGAAGCGCCGCCAACCGCTCGGAGGCCGTGAGAGACCTCGTGCGCGATGCACTGGTGGACGCCGAGTGGGAAGGCTCCCATGAGGAGATCGTCGGCACGATCACGATGGTGTTCGACCATCACGCCTCCGACCTTTCCGACAAGCTCGATACGCTTCAGCACGCGCACTTCGACCAGATCGTCTCATCGATGCATGTCCACCTCGATGCGCACAACTGCCTTGAGGTGATCGTCGTGCGCGGGACGAGTGATGACGTGCGCGACATCGCCGATGGGCTGCTCGGAACCAAGGGCGTCAAACACGGGAAGCTGGTGACGACCACCAGCGGTCGTCACCTCTAGGCCGAGGGGAGCTGCGGTGCATATCCCTGACGGATACCTGGGGCCGCAGACCTATGCGGTGCTCGACGTCGCGATCATCCCGATCTGGGGGGTCGCCGCGTCCAAGGTCAAGAAGACACTCAAGACCAAACAGGTGCCGCTGATGGCGCTCGCGGCGGCGTTCTCCTTCGTCATCATGATGTTCAACGTGCCCGTCGTGGGAGGGTCGACGGGTCATGCCGTAGGCGCCACGCTCATCGCGATCATGCTGGGCCCTTGGGCAGCGTGCATCTCCGTGTCGATCGCGCTCGTCATTCAGGCGCTGTTGTTCGGCGACGGCGGCATAACGGCGATCGGAGCCAACGTGTTCAACATGGCGTTCGTGATGCCGTTCGTCGGCTACTACCTCTACCGGCTGATCGCCGGCGACACGGCAAAGACCAGCCGCAAAGTGATCGCGTCGGGAATCGCAGCGTATGTGTCGATCGTCGTGGGAGCGACGGTGGCGGGCGTGATGTTCGGCATCCAGCCGATCATCGCCCAGACCGCTTCGGGTGCACCTCTCTACGCGCCGTACCCCCTCAAGGTCGCCGTGACCGCGATGTTCATGGAGCATGTGCTGTTCTTCGGCTGGGTCGAGGCGTTCGCGACGATGGGCGTGGTGGCCGCGCTCGCCAAGCAGGACTCGGCACTGCTCGAGATGAAGCCCGCTTCCAGGCCGCTGCGCTGGCTCTGGGCGAGCTTCGCGGTACTCGTGCTCCTCACACCGATCGGGGCACTCGCATCGGGCACCGCGTGGGGCGAGTGGGGCGTCGACCAGTTCGCATCCGAGCTGAACATGACGGTCCCTGCGGGTCTTGAGAAGCTGAGCGGGGTGTGGAGCGCCGCAATACCTGACTACGCCCCGGCGTTCATCCAGAACCCGCTGGCGGGCTATCTCCTCGCCGCCATCATCGGGTCGGCGCTCGTCATCGGAGTCACGTGGGGTATCGCCAAGCTGCTCTCTCGAGGTAACGGCACCGGGTCATCCGCCGGCACGCCGCCGCCGGCGGCGGCGTGATTCCCGCGCTCGCCCACATCGGCGAAGAATCCCCACGCGGACGGCGGAGGCATCGCTCGCTGGCGCGTCGCACCGCGGACACGGTTCGCCGCGCGGTCAGCGAAGTACTCGAGAACGACGAGGTCGCGTCGGGGCCGGGACTGATGCAGCGGCTCGACCCCCGGATCAAACTCATCAGCATCCTGCTCTTCGCGGTGACCGCGAGCTTCGCTCAGTCGATCTTGGTGCTTCTCGCCTTCGTGGCCGCTACGGCGGGTCTGGCTGCCGCGTCGGGCATCGGCGTGGGCTCGTTCTCGCGTAAGGTCTGGGCGTCGGCGGGGTTCTTCGGACTCATGCTGAGCCTCCCCGCGGCAACGGCGTGGATCTCGCCCGGCCCCGTTCTTGTCCCGCTCGGCCCGCTGTCGATCACGTCGAACGGCCTGCTCATCGCCCTCCGACTCACCACACGAGTCGCCGCTGGTGCCGGCTTCGGACTGCTCGTCGTATGGACCACACGTTGGACCGACATCCTCCAGGCACTCACGGCGATGCGGGTGCCCGACATCGTGGTCGCGACGCTCGCGATGACCCAACAGCAGATCATGTCGCTGCTCCGCACCGTCGAGAACATCCACCTCGCACGCGAGAGCAGGATGCTGTCTCCGGGAACGGCCGCCGACAACCGCGCTTGGGTCACCGAGCGCATGGCGTTCATCGCCAAGAAGTCCATCAAGACCGCCGACGACGTCTATGACGCGATGCTCTCTCGCGGCTTCTCGGGCGCGATGCCTTCGCTCGTGCGCCTCCACGCGGCGACCCGCGACTGGGTGTGGCTCGCGGCCAGCGTCGCCGTGTGCGCGCTCTTCCTCGGTGTCGACAAGGTGTTGATGCCGAGATGAGCGCGCAGTTCGTACTCTCGTCGGTTCGCCACGAGTACCGGTCCGGCTCCTTCGCCCTGGACGGCATCGATCTGACCATCGAAGCTGGCGATCACATAGCCTTGGTGGGCGCGAACGGCAGCGGCAAATCGACGTTGCTCAAGATGCTGGACGGGCTTGTATTCCCGTCCGCAGGCAGCGTGGTCGCGTTCGGCCACGATCTGACCGAGGACGCCCTCGAGGAGCCGGCATTCCGTCGGGAGTTCCGCTCGAAGGTGGGCTTCGTGTTCCAAGAAGCCGACGTGCAACTCTTCTGCGCGACCTCCTTTGACGAGCTTGCATTCGGACCTCTGCAGCTCGGACTAGACGAAGCTGAGGTACGTCGACGCGTCGCCGAGGTCGCAGGACAGCTGCGGATCGAGAAGCTGCTCGACCGGGCCCCCTACACGCTGTCCGGTGGCGAGAAGAAGCGTGTCGCGATCGCCAGCGTTCTGACCATGGAGCCTGAGGTGCTCCTGATGGACGAGCCCACGAACGCGCTCGACCCGCGCAGCCAGGTGTGGCTGCTCGACGTGCTCGAGGAATGGCGCGCTGCTGGCCGCACCGTCGTCATCGCCACGCATGATCTCTCCGCTGCCGAGGAGTCCTGCCAGCGCATGATCGTGCTCTCCGAGGAACACCGCATCTGCGCCGACGGTTCGCCCTCGGACGTCCTCGCTCAGCGCGAACTGCTGCTCGAGGTCAACCTCATCCACGAGCATTCGCACTCCCACCACGACTCGGCCCACGAACACCCCCACGGGCACGGGCACCTTCATCCCCGGTCCTAGCGCGTCCACGGTTCTCGCACCGCGGCCATCGCCCGCGACGTCTCCACGGGTACAATGCGCTCGTGACCTCGAATCCGACATCTGCACCGCTCCCTGCCGCCGACGCGGCCCCGCTCTATCGAGAGTGCCCCGCGTGCGGCTACATCTCGGCGGAGCACGGGTTCGTCGAGGGCGTTCGCCGCTGCCCCCATTGCGACTCCACCGGCGACTCTCGGCGAACCTTCCCCGCCGAGCGGATCCGCCGTGTCGACGAGCGTATCCGGCGCTACCACGTGGACGGCGAGCACGAGATCGTCGTGATCCTCGTCGCGACCTTTCTCGAGACGCTGCTGGAGGACATGCTCGCCCGAATCATGGCGGCCGAAGGCGCGAGCGTGAAGCTGCGGGCCGGAGTGCTCGACACGCAGCGGTCGGTGGGCCAGCGCATCGGCAAGCTCTTCCCCACCCTGACGGGCGAGCAGTTCGAGGTCGCCGCCGAGAAGGCCGGCCAGGCCGAGTTCCCCCGCCGCTGGCGTCGGCTGCGGGCCGAACGCAACGCGTTCATCCACGACGCCGCGTTCGAGGGCCAGCGCGAGTCGTTGTCGATCGAGACCGCTGCCGAGGCACTCAGACTACTCGACAGTGCCTACGCGCTCTTCGTGCACATCAACAACCGTTTCGTCGCCGGCGAGAAGCACCGCCGCAGGGCCGACAGCGCCCCGTCATGAAGGCGCTCTCGCTGCACGTCACCGGCATCGTCCAAGGCGTCGGGTTCCGGCCGTTCATCTACCACCTCGCACTCGATCAGGGCCTGTCCGGGTGGGTGCTCAACGCGAGCGACGGCGTCTACACGGTAGTCGAGGGGGACGACGCCACAGTCGACGGCTTCCCGCAAGCGATCCGCGACCGCGCGCCCGCGATGGCCGTGGTCGACGGCATCATCGCCGAGGAGGTCGAGCCGGAGGGCTTCACGGGCTTCGAGATACGCGAATCGCGCGCCGCGGAGGGCGCCATGACCCTCGTCTCGCCTGACACCGCGACGTGCCCCGAGTGCGTCGCCGAGCTGTTCTCGGCCGGCGACCGGCGCTACCGCTACCCGTTCATCAACTGCACCAACTGCGGTCCGCGCTTCACGATCATCGGCGACGTCCCCTACGACCGTCCGATGACCTCGATGCGGGACTTCCCCATGTGCCCCCAGTGCGCCGAGGAGTACGGCGACCCCGCTGACCGGCGCTTCCACGCGCAGCCGGACGCTTGCTTCATCTGCGGGCCGAGACTCTACTTGAATGGCTCAGTCGAGGCGATGGCAGAGGGGGGTCCGCTGCTCAGACAGACTTCGCAACTCGCATCGGACCCCCCTCTGCCATCGCCCCCGGAATCAACTCCGGATCCCGAATGGGTCTGGTCCCCTGACGTCGAGGTGACACCTCGGCCACACCGGGATCGGGATGGAGAGGCCTTGCGGTCGGACGCGATCCTGGCTGCATCGACGGAGCTGCTGCTGACGGGGCGAATCCTCGCGATCAAGGGCCTGGGCGGGTTCCACCTCGCGTGTGACGCGACGAACGCGGGTGCGGTCGCCACGCTGCGGGCGCGCAAGCGCCGGTGGGGAAAGCCACTCGCCATCATGGTGCGTGATCTTGACGCGGCCAGGGCCTACTGTGAGGTCGATGACGCCGAGGCGGCGCTGTTGTCTGGCGCGGCCCGCCCCATCGTGTTGCTGCGCAAGAAGGCGTCGACACCGGCGCCCCCGGCTGCGGCCGCTCACGACGTAGGCGATCCCCGGCCGCTCGCGCCAGGTGTCGCCGACGGCCTCGCCGAGATCGGCGCCATGCTCCCCTACACGCCGCTCCACCACCTCCTGCTGGCGGCCATCGGCGGCCCGCTGGTGATGACCAGCGGGAACCTCTCGGACGAGCCGATCGCCACCGACAACGCCGAGGCGCTCGACCGACTGTCCGCGATCGCCGACGCGTTCCTCCTGCACGACCGGGCGATCCTCTCGCGCTACGACGACTCGGTTCTCCGCATCGTTGGTGGCCGAATCGAGTTCGTGAGGCGCAGCAGGGGCTACGCCCCGTTCCCGATCACCCTGCCGTTCACGACCGACACCGACATCCTCGCGGCCGGTCCTGAGCAGAAGAACACCTTCACGCTGCTGACCGGCGGGTACGCTTTCGTGAGCCAGCACATCGGTGACATGGAGAACGCCGAGACGCTCGCGGCCTACGAGGCCACCGTCGCACTCTACGAGCGGCTCTTCCGCATCTCACCCGAGATTGTCGCCTACGACCTGCACCCGGAGTACCTGTCCACCAAGTGGGCGCTCGGCCAACGGCAGCCCAAGGTCGGCGTACAGCACCACCACGCGCATATCGTGAGCGTGACCGCAGAGCACGGTATCTCGGAGCGTGTCGTCGGAGTCGCGTTCGACGGTACGGGCTACGGCGAAGACGGCCGCATCTGGGGCGGCGAGGTGCTGCTCGCGGACTGGGAGGGCTACCAGCGCTTCGCGCACCTCGCGTACGTACCGATGCCCGGCGGTGCCGGCGCGATCCGCCGCCCTGCCCGCATGGCGATCGGAACGCTTGCGGCATTCGGCCTGCTGGATCACTCCGGCGCCGGCGCCCTTCGTACGCGCCTCGCGGCCGGAGAGGAGGCCACGCTACTGCGCATGATCGAGCGCGGCGTGAACTCACCGCTCACGAGCTCGATGGGACGTCTCTTCGACAGCGTCGCCGCCCTCGTCGGCATCGCGGACGACGCGCGGTACGAGGGCGAGGCGGCCATCCTGCTTGAGGCGGCGGCCGATCCCTCGGCGGAGGGCAGCTACGAGTTCGGTCTCGTCGAGTCGCCACCGATCGGTGCGCTCGCCGACGATTCGCTACCGCTCGTGGTCGATCCGACGCCTGTGCTGTCGGCCATTCTTGACGATCTCGCAGCTGGAATACCCTCTGGGGTAATCTCGGCTCGCTTCCACAGGGCCGTCGTGGGGTGTATAGTCCGTGTCGGTTTGCGCGCGGCTGAACGCGGCGGAACGAGGTACGTGGCGCTGGCGGGCGGGGTCTTCATGAACCGGCTGATTCTGGGCGGAGCGGTCGAAGAACTCGCATCCGCCGGGCTCACTCCTCTGACGCACGTCCGCCTGCCGGTCAACGACGGCGCCGTGTCCTTCGGCCAAGCAGTCGTCGCCTGGGCGCAACGGCACAGGATTTGATGCTGGTACTGGGTACGATTCATCGTCTGCCGTAGGAGGCTCCAGCCTATGTGTCTCGCAATTCCAGCTCGTGTCACCGACATCGGAGAAGGCCACATGGCCACCGTCGACATCATGGGAGTGACTCGCAAAGTCTCACTCGACCTTGTTCCTGAAGCGGTGAACGGCGACTTCGTTCTGGTTCACGCCGGCTTCGCTCTTCAGGTCGTCGACGAGCAGTTCGCCAACGAGACACTCGAGATCCTCAAGACACTCCCCTTCTTCGAAGAAGAAGTCGGAATGGACGTCATCGCCGAAGGGGCCTAGGCCCTATGGATCTTTCGGGATTCCGCGACCCTGAGATAGCCAGGGGTCTGATCGAGGCTATCAACGCGACCCAGACCGGCCCCGTCAAGATCATGGAAGTGTGCGGCACGCACACCGTCTCCATCGCCAAGAACGGCCTGCGGGCCGTCATGCCCGAGCGGGTCACCCTGCTCTCCGGGCCCGGCTGTCCTGTCTGCGTCACGGCCAACAGGGATATCGACGTCGCTATCGAACTCGCCAAGCAGCCCGAGGTGGTGGTCACGACCTTCGGCGACATGATGAAGGTGCCCGGCAGCTACTCGTCGCTTGCCAACGAGAAGGCCGAGGGTCACGACGTCCGCATCGTCTACTCCCCTCTCGACGCCATCTCCATGGCCGTCAACGAGCCCGACAAGCAGGTCGTGTTCGTGGCCGTCGGTTTCGAGACCACGGCCCCCCTGATAGCCGCTGCCATCCTGCGCGCCAAAGAGGCCGGCTTGGAGAACTTCTCGGTGTTCTGCGCACACAAGACCGTTCCCGCCGCCCTCGGCGCGCTCGTCAACGACCCCGAGGTCAAGATCGACGCCTTCATCCTCCCCGGCCATGTCTCCACCATCATCGGGAGCGGGCCGTACCAGTTCCTCGCCGACGAGTACCACGTCCCCGGCGTCATCACCGGATTCGAGCCCGTCGATGTGTTGCAGGGCGTCTACATGATCCTCAAGCAGCTCGAGGAGGGTCGCGCCGAGATCGAGATCGCCTATCACCGCGGAGTCATGCCCGAGGGCAACCCGCATGCTCGCGGGCTGGTGGACCAGGTCTTCGAACCGGTCGACGCCGATTGGCGCGGGATCGGCGTGATCCCGGGGACCGGGCTCGCGATCCGCGAGGAGTACTCCCACTACGACGCCACCAAGCGAATTCCCGTGACTCCGCCCGAGCCCAAGGAGATCAAGGGTTGTCAGTGTGGCGAGGTGCTGCGCGGGATCACCCTGCCCTTCGAGTGCAGGCTCTTCGGGCGCGGCTGCACACCGGAGCACCCCATCGGACCCTGCATGGTCTCCTCGGAAGGCTCCTGCGCCGCGTACTACCGATTCACCGACTACGGGAAGGCCTAAGCGCCCATGCAAGCAGACCGCATCCTGCTGGCCCACGGTTCGGGCGGCACCATGATGAAGGAGCTCATCGACGAGGTCTTCGTCGAGGGGTTCTCGGAAGAGGCACTCAAGCGCCTGGACGACGCCGCATCGCTGCCCTTCCCGGGTTCGCGGATCGCGATGTCCACCGACACTTACGTCGTGCACCCGCTGTTCTTCCCCGGCGGCGACATCGGCCGGCTGGCGGTGTGCGGAACCGTCAACGACGTCGCCACGAGTGGCGCCAAGCCGCTCTACCTGAGCGTCGGCTTCATCCTTGAAGAGGGCTTTCCGATAGCCGACCTCAAGCGGATCCTCGTCTCGATGCGCGAAGCCGCGCGCGAGGCCGGCGTGCATATCGTCACCGGTGACACCAAGGTGGTCGAGAAGGGCCACGGCGACGGCTGCTTCATCAACACCGCCGGTGTGGGAGTGCTCGCCGAGGGCGTGGATCTCTCCGGCTCGAACTGCAGACCCGGCGACAAGGTGCTGCTCTCGGGCACGTTGGGCGACCACGGCATCGCAATCGTGTCGACTCGCGAAGGCCTGGAGTTCTCCACCAGCATCGAAAGCGACGCTGCCCCCCTCAATGCGCTCATCACCAACGTACGTGCCGCGGCGCCTGATGCCCGGTGCTTCCGCGACCCCACCCGCGGCGGCCTCGCTTCCACCCTCAACGAACTCGCCGACGCCTCGGGCGTCTCGATCACGGTGAACGAGAAGTCGGTCCCGGTGAAGGACCAGGTACGCGGAGCCAGCGAGATGCTCGGCTACGACGTGTTCCAAGTCGCCAACGAGGGCAAGATGGTGGCGGTCGTACCCGCCGAGCAGGCCGAGGCCGCGCTCGCTGCGATGAAGGCGTCCCCGTACGGCGAGGATGCCGCAATCATCGGTGAGGTCGCCGAGAGTCCCGCCGGCAAGGTGTACGTGTTCACGAGCTTCGGCGCGACTCGAATCATGGACATGCTCGTCGGTGAGCAGCTGCCGCGGATCTGCTAGTCTCCCGGCACGGGCGGTGGAGCGGAGGCTCCGTGCTCAAACATACTCGCGGGGCCGCCTTCGGGCGGCCCCGCTGCGTAACTGCGCCGGCACCTCCGCTCCACCCCCGTGCCGCACCTCTCCCGAGGCGCTTCCGCTACACTCGTCGGCATGCAATCCGTCCCCTCACAAGACACTCGACGACCCGAGACCGGCGGACTGCTTCGGGTGGTGTTCGCCGGCATCATCTGGGGGACCATCCCGCTGGTGTTGCGCGCTGCCGATGGCGCCTCCGTGGTCAAGGTCTTCTACCGTGTCTTCTTCGCGGCCGTGGCCATCCTGGTATGGATGGCGGTAACGGGAACGCTGACCCAGGTGACCGGATTGTCTCGGCGCAAGCTGGGCCAGGTGGCTGCGCAGGGTGCACTCTTGACACTGAACTGGGTGCTGTTCCTCTCGGCGTTGGATCGCACGAGCGTCGCGACCGCCGAGCTGCTGGGCTACACCGGACCCGTGTTCGTCGCGGTGTTCGCGCCGTGGGTCACCGGTGAGCGCTTCGACCGGCGCATCTTCGTGCCGCTCGCGCTCTCGCTCGGGGGAATCGTCGTCATCCTCGCACCGCAGGGGCTCCGCGTCGCCGGACCGGGCGAGCTGTTCGGAGCCGCACTCGCCTTCTGCTCGGCACTCACCTACGCCACGCTGCTGCTTCGCAGCAAGAAGATCCTGAAAGGCATCTCGGGGATGTCGCTGATGCTCGTCGAATACACGGTGGCCAGCACGATCCTCCTGCCGTTCGTGGTCTGGTTCTATGCCCACGGGCAGGGTCCGAGCACCCCGACCGCCTACGCCGCGCTGCTGACCCTCGGCCTCGTGCAGACCGCCTTCGCCGGCGTGTTCTTCCTCTCAGGCCTGCGCCGTATACGAACCGACCACGCCGCGATCCTCACCTACGCCGAGCCCGTCTCGGCGGTGCTCTTCGCCGCGCTCTTCCTCTCAGAACCACTGACCGGCTGGACACTCGTCGGTGGGGCCATGGTGGTCACCGGAGGACTGGTCGTCGCGCGGCTCTCTCCGCAGGCCGAAAGCGAGCTCGCCCCACTGGAGATGGCGGGTGTCGAGCCCGACGAGGACGCGGCCGGCCGAATCACACCCTAACGGGCATATACCGCTGTGCAGGCCCGCTGGCCCCGGGCAGCTGACCCTGAAAGGATCTCGTCATGGATGCGATGCAGCGACTGATCGAGCTCGACGCCGTGGCGCGGCTGCGCACACACGACGCCACCCTGTTCGGCGATGACCCGGAAGACAGGGATCTCGCGGCGGCCAGTCTCGGCTGGACCGACCTCGCGCGACGGGGAAATGCGGCGTTACCTGAACTCTACCGGCTGGCCGCGATGGCCGAGGAGGAGGGCGTGACCGACGTCGTGCTCCTGGGTATGGGCGGCTCGTCGCTCGCGTCACTGGTGCTCTCGTCGGTGCTCGGAGAGTCGGGCAACGCCACGCTGCACGTGCTCGACACCACGGCTCCCCGGACGATCGACGCTGCACTGGCCTCGCTCTATCCCGGGACATCGCTCTACGTCGTTGCGAGCAAGTCGGGGGGCACGATCGAGCCCAACGCGCTCTACGCCATCTTCAGAGAGGTCGCCGACCAGGCGCTCGGCCGCGAGGAGGCCGGACGCCGCTTCATAGCGATCACCGACCCCGGGTCCTCGCTCGAGACGGTCGCGGCAACGGACGGCTTCCGCGCACTCGTGTCGTCACCGCCGACCGTCGGGGGTCGGTTCTCGGCGCTGTCGGTCTTCGGCCTCGTTCCGGCCGCGCTGACCGGGCTCGACGTCGACGTCCTGCTCGAAAGGGCACTCGCCATGGAGACGGCGTGTTCGCTCCCGGCCCCGGAGAACCCGGCGGCCGCGCTCGCGGCGTTCATCGCCGATGCCGCATCCGGGAGTCGCGACAAGCTCACCGTGGTCGCGTCTCCGCCGCTCGCATCGTTCGGGCTCTGGGTGGAGCAGCTCGTCGCCGAATCACTCGGCAAGGAGGGCCGCGGCGTGGTGCCCGTGGTCGAGCTCTCGGAGGACCGGCCGCAGGGCTACGGCAGCGACCGCGCGATCGTCGTCGTGCGTCTCGAGGGGGACCTGCGTCTCGCCGAGTGGTCCGCGCAGCTCTCTGAGACCACACCCGTCATCGAACTCGTGCTCCGCGACGGATACGACGTCGCTGCAGAGTGGGTTCGGTGGGAGCACGCGGTCGCTCTGCTCGGGCCCCTGCTGGGAGTGAATCCTTTCGGACAGCCGAACGTGCAGGCCGCCAAGGACGCAACCAACGCGGCCCTCGCGGGCGAGCTGACACTCATCGCGCCGCAGATGGAGACGCCGGAAGGTGCCGCGATCGCTTTCGCGGGGACGCTCGCGGGACCGGGACACGCCGACTATGACCTCGCCACCGCGCTCGGGCATGCGCTCGCGGCGCTCCGCCCGCACGACTACCTCGCTGTCCTGACCTATCTCCCGGACGACAGCGCCCTGCTCGCGCCCCTGACCTCGGCCGTGCCGAGGGTATCGGCTGAGCTCTCGCTGGCGGTCACGTTCGAACTCGGCCCGCGCTACCTGCACTCCACCGGACAACTGCACAAGGGCGGGCCGAACACCGGCGTCTTCCTGGTGCTGACCACCCGCGATCACGCCGACGCTCCGGTACCGGGCAGGCCCTGGTGCCTGCGCACCTTGCACCGAGCACAGGCCGAGGGCGACCTGAGCACGCTCGTGAAGGCCGGGCGGCGGGTGCTGTGGGTCGACCTTCCCGACGCGACCTGCGAGTCGGTCACGGCGTTCGCGCGCGCCCTGATGGACGCCGCAGGCCTGGCCTGGGAGGCCTGACGGCGGGCATCGCCGACTCAGCGAGTCCGCGGACCGAAGTCGTCGAGGTCGATGATGCGCGCCGCGAGCGCGCCGTCCGCGGCGATTTCGAGCACGCCCACGGTGCAGCTCGGCTGGCGTCGGCGCTGCGTGGCTGAGCCCGGGTTCAAGTACAGCACCCCGAGATGCGGCTCAACGCGCGGCCGATGAGAGTGGCCGTGCACGACGACTTCGTCCTCGGGCTTCAGCGAGACAGCATGGACATCGTGCACGACGACGATGCCCACGCCGCCCAGTCTCACGCGCGCGACCATGCCCAGATCGAAGCCGGGCAGCGCATAGTCGCAGTTGCCGAGGACCGCCGTGACATGTGTGATCTCCTCGAGCATCGTACAGGACGTCGTCCGCGCCGATGTCGCCGGCGTGCAGGATCGCTGCGAGCGGCCGCTCGCCCGCGAACGCCTGGAGCACCCGTGGGTCGAGCCAGCCGTGCGTGTCGGAGATGAGCCCGACGCGGATCGGTCCTGAGCGCAACTCGGGGCCCTGCGGAGTGAGCTCGGCAGGCATGGCGCCTACAGCCCGAGCGCCTTCTTGAGCGCGGGCACCCGGCGTCGCGAGACGGGGATCTGGGTGGAGGCGTCATCGGCGAGTGTGAGAAGCAGCGTGCCGCCGTACATCGGCACGACCTCCTTGACCTTGGCCAGGTTCACCAGGTAACGCCGGTGGATCCGGAAGAAACCGACCGGCTCGAGCTTGACCTCGAGCTGCGCCAGAGAGATGGTCGAAAGGTAGCGGTCCGCCGGCGTGTAGAGGTAGCTGTAGTCGTCCTTGGCCATCACGTACAGGATATCCGCGACGGTGATCAGCAGCTTCTTGCCGGCCTTCTCGACGGGAATCCTCTCGACCTTGGCCGGCGCCTGCTCGGCGGCGGGCTCGAGCCGACCGATCGCCTGCCGAAGCCGATCGATCTCGACCGGCTTGACCAGGTAGTCGGTGGCCTTGACCTCGAAAGCCTTGACCGCATGCTCGCTGTGGGCTGTGACGAAGATGATCGAGGGCGGCCTCGACAGCCCTGAGAGCACCTCGGCGAGCTGCACCCCGGTCAGGCCGGGCATCTGGATATCGAGGAAGATGACGTCATACGGGATCGCCTTGATGAGCTGCAGGGCCTCAACGGCGTTGCCGGCCTCGCCCACGACTTCGACGCCCCCGGCTTCACCGAGCAGGTAGCGCAGCTCCGACCGGGCCGGGGCTTCGTCGTCGACCACGAGAGCCTTGAGCATCAAACGCCTCCATCAACGGTCTTGAGCGATACCGGCAAGAACCAGTGACACGGCCGTACCTTCGCCTTCGACGCTCTCGACCACGACACCTGAGCCGGGGCCGAAGTGCCCCCTCAGTCTATCGTCAACGTTCTTGAGCGCAATCCCGAGGCCCTTCGCCGACCCGGCCTCGAGCACGTGCGGTAGCCGGTCCGCGGGAATCCCCGCCCCGTCGTCGGCAACGGTGATGCGAACGGAGCCGTCGCTGTCGGTCGTAGAGAACAGCCGGATGGTCAGCGGCCCCTCCGCACGCATGCCGTGGGAGATGGCATTCTCAACCAGCGGCTGCACGATGAACGCGGGGACCGGCATCTGCAGTACCTGCGGCTCGAGTTCCTCCTCGACGATCACGCGATCGCCGAACCGCGCGAGCTCGAACGTCAGGTATCGGCGGGTCTGTTCGATCTCCTGCCCAAGCGAGATCAGCTCGTCTCCGCTCTCGAGTGTGCGGCGGTAGAACGCCGCGAACTCACGCAACAGCTCCCTGGCTCTGGTGGGGTCCGTGCGTATGAGCGAGGCGATGGTGTTGATGGTGTTGAAGAGGAAGTGGGGGTTGATCTGCGCCTGCAGCGCCTTGAGTTCCATTCGGGTGGCCAGCTCGGTCTGCCGCTCGAGCTCGGAGAGCTCGAGCTGGGTCGAGAGCATCATCGCGAGGCCCTCGGCCATGGCGACCTGCGTCTCGTTCAGGAGCCGGGGCGTCGTGTAGTAGAACTTCAGCGTCCCCGCCGAGCAGCCCCTCATGACCAGCGGCACCACGATCGCGGCGGTCAGCAGGCAGTCGCCGCGCGGGCAGCCGATCTCGTTCTTCGTCGCCAGGACCCGGTGCTCGCCGGTCTCGATGGATTCACGTGTGGCCCGAGTGATGATGGGTCCGCCCACGGCATGGTGGTCCTCGCCGACACCCGCGAATCCGAGGACTCGCTCCGTGTCCGTGATGGCGACGGCGGCTGCCGGGGTGTCGGCGAGCACGATGCGACAGACCTCTTGTGCGCTCTCCTCGTTCAGACCCTGACGCATGTACGCGAGCGCCTCGTTCGCTATCTCGAGGATCTTGTGGGACTGCAGCGCACGCACATGATCGGGGCGCGTCGCGAACCGGGCGATGACGAGCGCGAGCCCCACCGCGACGATTCCGGCGAGCCCCGCAAGGGTGATCCAGCGCGAGACGTTCGGCTCGGTGATGCTCCAGATCGTCACGCCGGAGAGCACCACGAGGGCTGCGGCGAGGAACGCGTCGATGAGTGTGCTTCGGTTGTTGCCCATCGCCCCTCCGCTCCTCAGATCTCTCGCAGGGTGAATCCGTAGCGCTGATCGATCTCGACGAGTCCTGCCGAGGCGTAGAGCGCTCGGGAAGGCGCGTTCTCTTCCTGCGTGCAGAGCGCGATCGTCGAAGCGCCGGTTTGGCGGCACCACCGGCCGACCTCGGAAAGCAGTGCCGCACCGACGCCGAGACGGCGCGCTCGCGGCGCCGTGCACAGGCGCGAGAGCACCGCTGCACCCCTGCTTGCGGTGGCCAGAGTATAGCCGATGACCTCGCCATCGGCCGTCGTCGCGAGTGCGCATCGTTCGCGTGACATCAGCTCGGCGAGTTCGTCGGCGCCATAGCGCCAGAACTCCTCGAAGCACTCCGCGTCGAGCTCCGCCACCGCGGGGGCGTCGGCAGGAGTCGCCTCGGCCAGCACGACACCCGGAGGGGCCTCCGCCACGCGCATGCGGTCGGGAATGCCCTGGATCGCGACGATCGGGGGAAGGTCGTGCATGCCGACACGCCGGTACCCGCCGAGAAGGTCGACCGGCAACAGCGGCGAGAGCAGGCGCCGGTAGCCATGCTCCGTGGCTGCGTCGGCGGCGTCTTGGGCGAACGTGCTCACGTGTCGCTCCGAGCACCAGACGCCGCGCATGGCCAGCACGTCGAGATGGTGCCGCCACTCGCCGAGGAGCGAGGCTTCCCCGCGCCCTGCCACGCGCACCCGCCACGGCCCCGCAGCATGGTACGCGCGCAGCTCCTCCGGCGCGTCCATGAGCCGCTCGGAGTCGACCGCCGGCCACAGCGCATCGCACTCCTGACCCGTGGCGGGCCGCAGCCTCACCGCAGCCACGCCAGTAGCCCGAGCTCACTCAGGGCGAGCCATCCCCCGACGACCACGAGCATCGCCGCGAACGCGAGCCGTATGGTCCGGTCGGCAGCTCCGAGCGAGATCCGCGCTCCGAGCCATGCCCCGGGAACGACCCCCAGCGCGAGCACGAACGCGATGCCCCAGTCGACGTGCCCGAGCAGGGCGTGCGTGATCGTCCCGGGAACGGCCAGAATCCCAATGGCGATGAGCGAGGTGCCGATGGCGAGCTTGATCTCGAAGCGCATCCAGCGCGTCAGCATCGGCACCAGGATGAATCCCCCGCCGAGGCCGAGGAAGCCCGCGTAGAGACCGGTCACCGCGCCGATGATGACGAGCCGGCCTGTGTCGGCGCGGCCCTCGGTACCGACGACCGCGGGGATCGTCGGGGTTCTCGGAAAGCGCGGCCGCATCTCGGCGGGGCGAAGGACTGCAGCACCATGTCGAACGCGGTGTAGAGGACGAGCGCGGCGGTGGCCAGGAGCACGACCTTGCCGCCCGCGAAGCGCGTCAGCCATGCCCCGAGGACAGCAGTGAGCGCGCCCGATAGCCCGAGCACGATGCCGGCCCGCAGATCGACCGAACCGCGTCGGAAGTAGGTGTAGCCGCCGGTGATCGCGCTCGGCAGGATCACGGGCAGCGGCGTCCCGACGGCGACGAGAGCCGGGGCTCCCAGGATCAGCCGGATGGCCGGCGTCGTGACGATGCCGCCGCCGATGCCGAAGGCGCCCGAGAACAGCCCCGAGACGAGGCCGATCGCCAGCGTGGTCAGCTGCGTCTGCATGGGCCCGCTACACCGTCCGTTGCAGGGCGCCTAGGAGGGGACGACCGGGAAGCGGCCGGTGATGGCGCTCCGGTCCATCTGCCTCTCTCCCGAGAAGAGCGACTTGAGCGCAACATCGTCCCAAAGCCCTTCCATGAGGATCGGCCAGCGCCGCTGGAATTCGAAGTAGTTCTGGCAGTGCTCGCGGGCATACGTCGAAGCGTCGCTGGTGCCGTGAAGAGCAAGCTGGAGGTACATGCTCCGCTCGGGACGCGCGATCATTCGCAGGAAGGCGGTCATGCTCGCGCGCCAACCGACGGAGGAGTCGATGAACGGACCGGGGTAGGGCATCATCGACTTCGGTGTGACCTGCCGCAAGTCCACCTGCGACTTGGCGAACTCGATCTTGCGATGCTCGTAGACGAAGCGGTACACGTCCTGGCGGAACCTGATCGCCTCGCTCACGGGCTCCGGCGGTTGGTGGACGACACACCAGTCCTCGTCGAGGTAGACGCCGCCGCCGTGCATGCGTGCGTTGATCACGTAGTCGATGTCCTCACCGCGCATCACCCAGGGGTCGAACGAGACGTTCGCGAACATGTCGCGGTGCAGAGCCAGACACCCTCCGAACGCGAGAGATGACGGCTGCACGCGGGGGGGCTTGCTGACGACTGAGAGTGCCTGGTTGTACGCATCGCGCTGACGCCAGAACATGTCGGTCCAGTGCGCCTCGTCGTTGCGCTGCCAGCGCCCGTGATCGTCGGTGTAGTAGCCGGTCTTGGCGAGCAAGGGCGTGCCGTCCTCGAACTTAGCGCCGAGACCATACATCGCGGTCTTCAGGAAGTCGGACTGCGTGACGATCTCGTCGTCATCGACGAAGACGACCGCCTCGTGGCCGAGAACCGCCGCGGCCATGAGGCCGACGTTGCGCACGGCCCCGTAGCCCTTGAGGGTGATGCCGTCGAGCATGTCCGCGAACTCGAGCTGCTCGAGCCGCCGGTGCAGGCTACCGAGTTCGGCCGGGCCGAACACGAAGGCGTCGATGTCGGGGAAGTCGTCGACGATCTCCCTGACCTTGTCCTCAGCACGGTGCTCGATGGTCTCGTCGGTCGCCGCGGCGATGATCACCACGCGACCGAGCCCGGCGACCTTCTGCAGCGAGCGCAGACAGTCCGGTAGCGTGCCTTCTGAGTCGATGGGTGTCGGGTGATCGTAGACCGACGAGAGATCGTCGATGGCGGTGGCCGCGCGGCCGCGTTTGGACTTCGGGCGCGTCCAGAAGGTCGGAATGATGACGATGGGTTCCACGGGTGCTGACGCTCCCTTGCCGGGGACAGTTCGGGGGCCCGCAGTAGGGCCCGGTACATGATACCGCTCTAATGGCGCGGGGTCGCCCTATCGCTTCCGCGCCGTCCCCAGAAGGATGTTGAGCGGCCGGCCACACGCCGCGCAGGAGCCGTCATCGCCAAGGTGCTGAGCGAGTACGGTGAAGCCGCGTCGACTCACCGCCAGCGTGCCGCATCGGGGGCAGACGGTGTTCTCGGCACCCGACGCATCGATGTTGCCGAGGTAGACGAAGTCGAGCCCCGCCTCGCGACCGATGGCGCGGGCGCGCTCGAGCGTGGCTCGCGGAGTGGGCGGCAGCTCGGCGAACTCGAGGTACGGAGTGAACCGTGTGACATGCCACGGGGTGTCGGATCCCAGCGCCGAGGCGATCCAGGTCGCGATGGAGCGCAACTCTTCGTCGGAGTCGTTGATGGTCGGGACCACGTTGGTGACGCACTCGACGTGCATGCCGTGCACGCGTTTCGCGCGAATAGCCTGCTCGCGAACGGATTCCGCATGCGGCACGTGGCAGAGGCGCTTGAAAGACGCCTCAGAGAATGCCTTGAGGTCGACACGCCAGACGTCGGTGACCTCCGCGAACGCGTCGAGACCCGCGGCCGTCACATAGCCGTTGGTGACCATCACCACGAACAGTCCGGCTTCGCGGGCGAGCCGCCCGGTGTCGAGCACCCACTCGAGCCATATCACCGGCTCGTTGTAGGTGAATGCCACGCCGTCGGCACCCGCCCTGATCGCGAACGCTATCGCCTCCTGCGGCGTGACCTCGCGCACTCCGACAGAACCGTCCGCGCCCTTGGGCCGGGATATCTCCCAGTTCTGGCAGTGGCCGCAGCGCATCGTGCATCCGACCGAACCAAACGACGCCACACGCGATCCCGGGCGGTAGTGGAAGACCGGCTTCTTCTCGATGGGATCCATCGCGGCAGAGCTCACAAGCCCGTAGGTGAGCGCCTTGAGTTCTCCGTCGACGACGCCACGTGCCCCGCAGACGCCGAGCGACCCCTCGGCGATGAGGCATGCGTGGGGACAGAGACCACACCGGACGCGGTCGCCCTCAGCCGTGCCGAGCAGTGCGTCGTGCATGACGCCCCCCTAACCCGCCGCGAGCTCCACCCTGTCGCGCCCTCGGCGCTTGGCGCGATACAGCGCCGCGTCAGCCGCCCCCAGCAGGGCATACGCCGTGGCCGCAGAAGGCCCGTAGGCGGCGACGCCGATCGATCCGCTCGCCGAGATCCGCCGGCCGTCTTCGGTCACCAGCCTCAGCTCGCCGAGTGCGGTCCGTATCTTCTCCGCGACCACCCACGCCTCGGTCTTGCTCGTCGCGGGCAAGATGATCGCGAACTCGTCGCCCCCATACCGGGTGGGTATGTCAGTCTCCCGCAGAGTCTCAGTGAGGATGTGCCCCACATGGATCAGAAGCTGGTCTCCGAAGGGGTGCCCGTAGCGATCGTTGACCTCCTTGAAGTCGTCAAGGTCGATCATCGCGAGCGAGAGCTCCGTTCCATAGCGCACCGCACGCGCCGTCTCTTCTTCGAGGCGCTCGTCGAAGGCGCGACGATTCCCGAGCCCCGTCAGTGCATCGCTTGCGGCCCTGTCGGCCATCTCCGCGCGTTCGCGCACGAGCAGCTTGCGCTGTAGCGGGAAGCACAGGTCCCAACTCGAATCTCCGAGGCAGACGGCGGCCGCGTGAGCCACGCAGGTCGGGTGGCCGCACGCGCCGCAGTCGAGCACCTCGGCACGGCTGTAGAACTCGCCCTCGGCGAGGACCGCGTCGATCTCCTCGGCAGATGGCACGCGGCTCAAGACCGGTGCGGGCTTGAAGGAACGACGCAGCTCGATCGCGGGGAGCGCGGAGAGGAGGGTCCGGCTGTCGACCGCCGGTCGCGGCAGCCGCGCGTTCTCGGCGGCGATCACGTTGCGCTTCACGAACACCGACAGCTCGGTGTTGACGGCGGGCCCGTCGGTGCAGCCCTCGCAGTTCAGCAGGTCCACGACGTTCGGTGCGGTCTCGCCACGCTCGATCGCCGTGAGCAGCCGGTCGATCTCGGTCAGCCCGCGAGCGGTGACGACATCGGGACTGGTCATGTCGTGCTCGGCGAGGAAACGCCGGGGGAAACCGTCGGTGAGCGACAGTTCCTTGGCCGCGTGCGGCCGGCGCATGACCACCGGCTCCTTCGAGGGCGAGCGCCGCCGAGCGGCCTCCTCGGCGAGCAAGGACTTCAGTTCGTCGAAGCCGATCGCCGCGTCGACGGCTCCCGCGAGTTGGGTCTCGAAGATCTCGTCCTTGCGCGCCCAGCACGGCGATACGTAGACCACGGCCGTATTCTCAGCGGAGGTTGCCTTGACGAGCCGCGCCTGTGCGATGTAGGGCGGAATGATGGTCACGAGGGCGCCCGTGAGTTGGGGATGGAATCGCTCGACCCAAGACACGACGACCGGGCACGTCGAACGAAGCCGGGGAATCGCTTCGGGCGCGTGCGCTCGCACCTGCTCGTAGGCGGCAGCAACCAGCTCCTCGCCCAAGACCGTCGTCTCGACGGAGTCGAACCCCGCCTCCTCGAGCGCGAACTCGATCTCGGCGGCGGTCATCGGGAAGAGCGCAGCGAGGTACTCGCTCGCCAGGACCACGACCACCCGCCGGTCGCCCGCGAGCAGCGCACGCACCCGCTCCAGGTCGTCTCGGGGGACGTAGCCCTCGTGGCCGCACTCCAGAACACAGACGCCGCACTTCACGCAGCGCGACTCGACGATCTCCGGCCGCCCGTGGACGACCCGGATGGCCTGCGCTGGGCAGTGGCGCACGCAACTCCAGCACGAACGGCAGCTCTGAGCGTCGCGGACGATCAAGAACTCGTCCGGCGCACTCGGCGCACTCTCCGCCCGGCTTTCGTTGCCACCAGCGAACTCGGTCAATCCCCCAACTCCGATCATGAAGACCCATCGCGAACGCCGAGCAGGTCCTGCAGCCCGAGTCGCCGGAGCGCGAGAAGGAGCGGCAGTCCCAGTCCGTACATCACGACAGCCTGACCTATGGCAACCGTAACGAACCCGAAGAGGTACATCGGCAGCCATCGCCCCTCCAAGTCTACGCCGAGAAGCGGTAGCTTGTAGAGTCCCAGCCCTTTGACCAGCAGGGGAAGGTACAGCGGCACGATAAGCGCGTTGGCAAGCACGGGGCCGAGCAACCCGACTCCGGTGCTGGACCGAAACCGCCACGTCCACAGGGCGCCCAACAGCGTGCCCAGCGAACCGAACACCACGTCAAGCAGCGCAAGCGGACTGCCTGTCGAAGCGAATGAGTACAGGTTGGCCACGACCGAACCGAGCGCCAGACCCGGAATCGCGGCCGGCGTGAAGAAGGCCAGCACCGTGGCGGCCTCGCTCACGCGGAGCTGGATCGGCCCCCAAGCGAGCACCCCGAGGAACTGCACGGTCACGAGCGTCAGTCCGCCATAGACCGCGGCGATCATGCCGGCTTGGGCGATAGTGCGGGCGCGGGACAACCGAGGCCTTTCGTGGGGGGCGTCGCGCGGATTCTAGCACGAGCACTCACGCGTCCGATCTCAGGCCGGCAGGTCTTCGCGGACTCCGTCCTCGGCCACGGCCAGCAGCCCCGTGGAACCGGCGAGTGCCTGCTTGTCGAGCGCCTCGAGCAGGGCCGCGACGACCCGTGCGTCGAACTGGGTCCCGACGTTGACCTCGAGCTCGTGGCGTGCGGTCCCGAACGTCATGCGCTTCTTGTAGCTGCTCTTGGTGGTCATCGCGTCGAACGAGTCGGCCACGCACAGGATGCGCGCCATCAGCGGGATGTCCTCTCCCGAGAGCCCGAGTGGATAGCCCGAGCCGTCCCAGTGCTCGTGGTGGTGCAGGATGATCGGCGTCAGGGACTTGAGGAACTCGATCTGGTCCACGATCGAAGCGCCGATCTCGGCGTGAGCGCGGACCTTGGCCAGCTCCTCGGCGGACAGCCGAGACGGCTTGAGCAGTATCTCCCCGGGCAGCCCGGTCTTGCCGATGTCGTGGAGCAGCCCGGCGAAGCGTAGCTGCTCGATGTCCTCGTAGCCCAGACCCAGCTCCTCGCCGATCATCATGGCGTAGCCCATGACGCGGCTGGAATGGCCGCTCGGCATACGTTCGCCCGCATCCAGCGTTGCCGAGAGCGCGGCGATCGTCTTGGCGTAGTCGTCCCGAATGCGGCCGAACAGCGCTGCGCGGCCGAAGGCGGCGCCGGCATGCGCGGCGATGCCTTCGAGAAGCAGCCGGTCCTGCACGTTGTAGCGAACGCCGTCGGTGCGCGCGAGCAGAAGGTAGCCGAGTTCCAGACCTCCATGGGAGAGCTCGACCGAGACCGTCGCCCAGTCCTGGCGCTCTGCCTCACCTTCGATCACGAGACCGCGACGAGTCACCGTGCGCATCGTCTCGAAGGGGGTGCTGGCGGCATCACGGCCCGCCGCCTCGCCGAGAACGAGATCGAGCTCACCGCTCGTGACATCACCGGACACCACGATCTCCGCATGGTCGCGGCCGTAGCTCGTCAGGATGAGGCCGGCGATATCGTAGGCGAACGCCTTGTCGAGCACGTCGGTGACGATCCGGGAAACCCCGTCCATGTCCGTCTGGCCACCGAGCGTGGCGGCGAGTTCGTTGAGTTGCGCGTAGCCCGCCGCCGCGCGCGCGACGAGTTCGCGCTCGTCGTCGCGCTCGAGCGCGATGGCGATGAACCGCCCGAATCGGTCGAGTCGCGAGACCCGTTCCGGCGAGACCGGCAGCGCGCTGGCGGGCAGCCGGACCTCGAGGACGCCGAGCACGCGTTCGCCGATCGTGAGCGGCAGCGCGAGGGCCGCCGACTTCGATGACGCCGAAGCCGTGCCCGAGACGACCGTCCTTCCCGTGGTGAGGGCCCGACCTGAGGCGGTGCCTTCCCTGGGTACCAACGCGCCGACCGGCCCGCGCCAGAACTCGGTGCGCGCCACGACCTCGAGCAGGTTGCCCCCCTGGCGCAACACCGCGCCCGCCTCGCCCCCCATGAGCGCGACGGCCTCCTCGGCGATCGCGCCGAGAGAGACCGCATCCAGGCACTCGGTTTCGACGACATGTTGCCCGGCGGAAACGAAGAGGCGCAGTTCCTCCACGCGGTCGGAAGAAGCACGCCGCTCCGCGGCGGCGTCAAGCATCGCCCGAGCACTGGCGAGTGCGATCTGGAGGTAGCCCTCAGCCTGATGTCTCGGCACGAGCGCAAGTGACTTCAGCATCACGCGGGCCGAATCCTCGCTCACACCCCGGCTGAGCAGCTGCTCGTAGAGGCGGCGGCGCTCGCGGGTGGAGGTCACGAAGCCCCCCAGAACCAAGTGACCGACCGGGTCCGCACCCACCTCGACCGGCGCGATCAGCGTCGGGAGCCCCGATCGGCACACCACGCGTGAGGCATCTGAACCGGGAGTGGGACTCTCACCGTAGCACGTGTGGGGCGAGGGCGATTCGGTACTCCCCGCCAGGTTGCAGAAGGAGCAGCGCGACGCTTCGCCGAGTGCGTCACCGACGGCGAAGTCCAGTGCGTTCACCGTCACGCCCGTCGCTTGGAAGAGGGCCGTACCCGCGGCCTTCCACCCCTCCGAGGAGAACGTAGAAGTAGCGATTTCGCGCGAACGAGAAGACACGCACCCTCCCCGGGGTCCTGCCGGAACCTACGAGGTATGGTATCGGCCTCGTACGGCAGGGACTTGAGCGCAGTGGCGTGATCGCGCCCAGCGATCACACTCTGCCGCGCGGAAGGGTGACGGTGAACGTGGTGCCTTGCCCGATGATGCTGCTCACCTCGATCTCGCCGCCCATGTTGTCGACGATGTTCTTGGCGATCGCCAGGCCGAGACCGAAGCCGCTCTCGCCCGCAGCGCGCGATGCTTCCGTGCGGAAGAAGCGGTCGAAGATGCGCGGCAGGTCCGCTGGGGGGATTCCCTGCCCGGTGTCGGACACCTGGACCGTCACGGTTTCACTCGTGCGCTCGGTGAGTGCGAACACGCTTCCCTCGGGTGGAGTGTACTTTGCGGCGTTGTCGAGCAGGATCGAGATCACGTCCTCGACTCGGCCAGGGTCTCCGACCATGGGCAGCGACTCGTCCTCGGGACCGACGAACTCGAGGTCCTTCTCGATCCATCGACTGGCGATGAGCGCGAGGCGCTGACGGACCACCGTGTTCAGGTCGAACTGCTCGTTCTTGAGTACCACTCCCTGATCGGCGTGCAGGATGTTGAGCAGGTCGGCGGTGAGTCGGGCCATGCGCTGTGACTCTCGATCGATCGCCTCGATGGCCTCTTCTCGGACCGTCGGATCCTCGGACCCCCATTCGCGCAGGATGCTCGTATACCCGCGGATACCGGCGACCGGGGTCGCCAGCTCGTGACTCGCGTCGGCGACAAAGTGGGCCTGCGCCTCGGAGCGACGCTGCAACCGCTCGATGAGGCGGTTGACGGAGCGCGCAAGCGCCCCGACCTCGTTGTCGCCGACGTCGGGGAGCCGCTCGTCGAGTCGGCCGGCATCGATGGAGTCCGCGGCCTTGCGCAGGTTGTCGACGAGGTTGAGCACCCACACCATCGAGGTCTGCATCAGCGCGACCATGATGACCATCGTCATGAATGCCAGGATGAGCATGGGTGGCCGGACCGAGTCGATGGCGTGCTCTTCGGTGACCGGGAAATAGGAGACGTCGAGGACGCCTTGCTGCCCGCCCGGGAGCGTTATCGGCTCGTGTACGACCGAGGATGCGAGCCGCGCCTTGAGGAGCAATCCCGCGAACAAGCTTCCGGGGCGCCCGACGGTCTGTATGGTCGCACCCGAATCCCGCGTGCGCGCCCTATCGGCCTGCTGGTCGGGGTTGAGTGCAGCAGGGCTCGACGACCATATCAGCTCGAGATCCTGATTGTAGAGGGCGTACTCCGCGCCCCCGACCGTCGAAGGCCCCAAGAGCAGCGGCAGTTGCCTCTCGAGGCTGGACTGGGCGACTGCGGTCAGCTGACTGCCGCGAAAGCCCCGGGCCTCCAAAGGGAACGCAGCCGAACTGGCCGCCTCGTCGACCAAAGCGCTGGCGGTGCCGGCGAGGCGCTCCGTGACGTCGAAGGCCACGGTCTGCAATCCGTCGACCATGATGACGTACGCGGTGAGCAAGACGCCGCCGATGACGATCACCGAGAAGATGATCGACGCCGCCAGCAGCAGCTTGCGCAGCGAGATTCGAAGCATCAGCTTCTCGCGAAGAAGTAACCAACGCCTCGAATCGTGCGGATGACCTGGTTGTCCTTGTCACCGATCTTCGTGCGCAGATGGCAGACGAAGACCTCGATGACGTTGGAGTCGCTCTCGTGCTGGCCACCCCATACCGTCTCGAGGATCTCGTCCCTGCTGATGACACGCCCGGCGTTGGCGACGAGGAAGGCCAACAGGTCGTACTCCTTGGCCGTGAAGTTGACCGGCTTGCCATCGACCAGCACTCCGCGCGAGGACGGGTCGATCTCGACGTTCGCTGCTTTGTACTGAGCGCCGGGGCGGTCCTGCTCGGTTCTCTTGAGCAGCGCGCGAACGCGCGAGAGCAGTTCCGGGATCTCGAACGGCTTGCGCAGGTAGTCGTCGGCGCCCGCATCGAAGCCCATGACCACGTCCTGGGTCTCGGAGCGCGCGGTCAGCATGAGGATCGGCACAGCCAGCCCCTTCTCGCGGATGGAACGAGCCACCGCGATACCGTCGGCGCCGGGAAGCATGACGTCGAGCAAGACCAAGTCCGGCTTCACCTCGTCGATCTCAGAGAGCGCGGACTCGCCGTCGCTGTACTTCACCACGCTGTACCCGATGTGCAACAGCTCGAGCTCCACGAAACGGGCGATAGTCGCGTCGTCTTCGATGATGACTACCTTCGCGCTGTCCTCAGCCATTGCTCCTCCATTGGTCACTGCTTCTCTCCGTCTCCTACCCTATTGGCGCCGCCTGCACGCGCCCCGTCAGCCGACGAGCGCCTCCGCGATCTGGACCGCGTTCAGAGCAGCCCCCTTGCGCAACTGGTCCGCGACGACCCACATCGCGATGCCATGCTTGACACTCGGATCGATGCGCAGCCGACCGATGTAGACGTCGTCGGTGCCTTCCAGCAGCGCAGGCATCGGGTATTCCTTGCCCTCGATGCCGTCGACGAGCGTGACTCCCGGCGCGTTCTCCAGCGTCTCGATCGCGGACCCGAGGAACACGTGCGATGCGAACTCGACGTTGATCGCCTCGGAGTGGCATCGGAGCACAGGCACCCTGACGCAGGTCGCCGCGACCTGCAGGTCCGGCGCGTGCATGATCTTCTTGGTCTCGACGACCATCTTCCACTCTTCCTTGGTGGCACGGTCGTCCATGAACACGTCGATCTGCGGGATGCAGTTGAAGGCGATGCGGTGCGCGAAGTTCTCGACGTGCAGCTCCTGACCGCGCAGGAAATCACCGCTCTGCGAGTACAGCTCGTCCATCGCGGCCTGCCCAGCTCCGCTGGCGGCCTGATAGGTCGAGACGACCACGCGGGTGATCTCGGCGAGCTCGTCCAGCGGCTTGAGCGCAACGACCATCTGGATCGTGGAGCAGTTGGGATTGGCGATGACGCCCGAGTGCCAGGCCAGGTCCTCGGGATTGACCTCGGGAACCACGAGTGGGACGTCGTCGTCCATCCTGAACGCCGAGGAGTTGTCGATCATGACGCACCCGGCGTCGGTGACCGCCTGCCGCATCGCCTTGCTGACGCTCGCGCCCGCCGAGAACAGCGCGATGTCGACGCCCTCGAAGGACGCGGGGGTCATCTCCTCCACGACCAGCTCGCCGCCGGCGAAGGGGACCTTCCTGCCGGCTGAACGCGCCGAAGCCAGCGCGATGACCTTGTCGGCGGGGAAGCTGCGTCCCTCGAGGGTAAGCAGCATCTCCCGGCCCACGGCGCCGGTCACCCCGGCGACAGCCACGACCGGGCGGGCGGGCATCGTCTTGTCCCAGGACATCTAGAAGCCACCCCCTGCAACCGGCGACACTTCTGCAGTGATCTCGTCGTTGGACAGGCCGAACGCTTGGTGGAGCGCGAGAACCGCGTCGGTGACCTGCGTCGCCGAGATGACACAGCTGATGCGGATCGGCGATGTCGAGATCATGTCGAGGTTGACTCCCGCGTCGGCGAGCGTGGAGAACATCTTCGCCGCGACCCCCGGATGAGTCTTCATGCCGGCGCCTACCAGCGAGACCTTGGCGATCGACTCGTCGATGGAGAAGGTTCGCGCGCCGAGTTCCTCGACGGCATCGGCCACCGCGCGCCGTGCGCGGACCAGGTCGTCTTTGGGCACCGTGAAGGAGATGTCGGTGGTGCCCTCCTCGGAGACGTTCTGGATGATCATGTCGACGTTGATGTTGTTCTCGGCCATGCGCGTGAACACCCGTGCCGCCACACCGGGGTGGTCGGGCACGTCACGCAAGGTGACCTTGGCCTCCGAGATGTCGTGAATGACTCCGGAGATGATGGCCTGTTCCATGGTCTCGTCGGCCTCCCTGACGATCGTGCCGGGCGTGTCGTTGAAGCTTGAGCGGCAGTGGATGACCACGCCGTGGTTACGGGCGAACTCGACGCTGCGCATCTGCAGGACACCCGCACCGCTGGCCGCCATCTCCAGCATCTCCTCGTAGGAGAGCGCGTCGATCTTGCGCGCGGTCGGGCACGATGCGTGGGTCGGCGGTGTAGACCCCGTCAACGTCGGTGTAGATCTCGCAGACGTCGGCGCCGATGCCGGCGGCCACCGCCACCGCAGTGGTGTCAGACCCGCCGCGGCCGAGCGTGGTGATCGTGCCGTCCGGCGTGATGCCCTGGAAGCCGGCGACGATGACGATCTTGCCCTGCGCCAGGGCCTCCCGAACGCGGTCGGCACGCACCTCCGTGATCTTGGCCTTGCTGTGAACCGTGTCGGTCACGATGCCGACCTGCGCCCCCGTGAACGAGACCGCGTCCTGCCCCTCGGCGATGATGGCCATCGCGAGCAGCGAGATCGAGACCTGCTCGCCGGTGGAAAGCAGCATGTCCATCTCGCGATCGGGCGGCTCCACCGTGATGGCGCGGGCAAGCTCGACGAGTTCGTCGGTGACCTTGCCCATCGCCGAGACGACCGCCACCACCGAATCGCCCGCCTGCTTGCGCGCGACGAGTCGCCTGGCGACCGCGCGGATGCGGTCGGTGCTCCCGACCGACGTTCCGCCGAACTTGGTGACGACCACAGCCATCGAGCGGCCCCTCTTCAAGGATTCCGCCCCGGCCGGGTTCTGCGCGGGACGGACGGTTCTGCCAGCACGTTAAGGATTCCCTCAGTGTAGTGCTATGCGCTGAGAGGCGCCAGCGGAGCGAAGGGTCCTCCGAGAAGAACCGACGGGCCCCGGGAACGGCGTCCCCGGGGCCCGTATCTCACGCGTGGTCGCGGCGCTACTTTCCGCAGGTGCAGCGGCTCTGGATGTACTCCCAGTACCGGTCGACCTCTGCCTGTACCGAGGCCAGCAGCGCCTCGTTCCCCGGCTTGAAGAGGTGCGCGAAACGGCCTTGTGGCTTGAGGAACTCCTCGATCGGCTTGCGGTTCATCACCTTGACGGTCTGCCGCCACTCTCCGTCGACGACCTCGAACAGCGGCCAGAACCCCGTCTGCACGGCGGACTTGGCGATACTGACGGTGTCCTGGGGCTTGGTGCGCCAGCCACGCGGGCACGGCGCAAGGATGTTGATGAACGCGGGGCCTTCTACCGCGAACGCCTTCTCGGCCTTGTCGGTGAGGTCCTTCCAGTGGCTGACCGACGCCTGCGCCACGTACGGCACGTTGTGGGCGGCGATGATCGAGGTCAGGTCCTTGCGGCGCTGGGTCTTGCCCTGCTGCGCCTTACCGACCTCGGCGGTGGTCGCCCACGCTGCGAACGGCGTCGCCGAGGAGCGCTGGATGCCGGTGTTCATGTAGGCGCCGTTGTCGTAGCAGACGTAGACCATGTCGTGACCGCGCTCCATCGCACCGGAGAGCGACTGCAGCCCGATGTCGTACGTGCCGCCGTCGCCGCCGAATGCGACGAACTTCACGCGCTTGTCGGCGGGTATCTTGCCTGCGGCCTTCAGCCCCTTGAAGGCGGCCTCGACGCCGGAGATCGTCGCCGCCGAGTTCTCGAAAGCGTTATGGATGAACGGCGTCTTCCACGCGGTGTACGGGTAGATCGTGGTCGAGACCTCGAGGCACCCGGTCGCACAACCCGCGACCACCGGGGTCTCTCCAGCGCCGAGCAGGACCTGCCGCACCGCGATCGATGCGCCGCAGCCCGCACACAGGCGGTGTCCGCCGGCAAGGCGATCTTCCCGGGTGGAGAGTTCTTTGAGATTTGCCATCTGCTTCTCCCTCCTTACCGGGCGCCGAGGTAGACGAGCCTGCCGGGCTCGATCACACCGTCGCCGATGTCGACGAGGTCACTGAATACCTGCGCCATGAGCTCGAGCTTGACGTCGGCACCGCCGAGCCCATAGATGTAGTTGACGAGCGCCGGGCGCTTGTCGTGATCGTAGAGCGCGCTGCGGACCTCGAGGAAGAGCGGCCCGCCCTCGGCGCCGAACGACTCCGAGCGGTCGAGCACGGCGACGGCCTTGGCGTCCTTGATCGCATCGGCGATCTCCGCGAACGGGAACGGCCTGAACACGCGGACCTTGAGCACGCCCGCCTTCACGCCCTCTGCGCGCAGCTCGCGGGCGACGTGACGCGCGTTGCCGGCGGTCGAGCCGATGGCGAGGATCACGTACTCGGCGTCCTCCATGCCCCAGCCCTCGATGACGTCGAACGGGCGGCCGGAGAGCTTCGACCACTCGGCTCCGACGTCCTTGATGACGGCCATGGAGCGGTCGATGGCGTTGCGCTGCGACTTCTTGAACTCCAGGAACGGGCCGCCCAGGCCCGAGAAGGCGCCATGCGTGACGGGCTTCTCGATGTCGAGCAACGCGTTCTCGGGCTCGTAGTTCCCGACGAACGCAGTCACGCTCTCGTCGTCCATGATCTCGGCGCGGTCGATGGAGTGCGTCGTGATGAAGCCGTCGAGCGTGGACATCACCGGCAGCATCACGTCGGGGTGCTCGGCGACGCGCAGGGCCATGATCGTGTTGTCGTAGGCCTCTTGGGCGGTCTCGGCGAAGTAGATGACCCAGCCGGTGTCGCGCGCGCCCATGATGTCGGTATGGTCGCAGTGGATGTTGATCGGTGCGGCCAGCGCGCGGTTGGCGTTGGCCATGACGATCGGCAGGCGCAGTCCGGCGGCGATGTGGAGCTCTTCCCACATGTACGCGAGGCCCTGCGACGAGGTCGCGGTCATGACCCGGGCCCCGGCCGCCGAAGCGCCGACGCACGCGCTCATGGCCGAGTGCTCGGACTCGACGCGTCACGTACTCGGTGTGCACGCGGCCCTGGGCGACGAACTTCGCGAACTCCTCGACGATGGTGGTCTGCGGAGTGATGGGATAGGCAGGGACGACGTCGGGCGCGCACTGGCGGAACGCCTCGGCGACCAGCGAGTTGCCGGTAGTGGCGACGACCTTCTGGTCGGCATCTACTTCACCCCCGGGAGTTCGCAACCCTCGGGCACCATGTCGATGGCGTCCACCGGGCACTCGTTGAGCACAGATCGCCGCAGCCCTTGCAGTGCTCGAGGTCGAAGTCGTAGACCTTCTGGTCCTTCACCATGACCGAGGTGTCGGGGCAGAACACCCAGCACAAGCAGACACTGAGTGCACTTCTCGTCGTCGCGATACGGGCGCTCACTGCGCCACCCGCCCGTGACGTAGTCGTCGGAGTTGCCGGCGATCGGGATGACGGCTCCGCGCGGGAACTGGTCGCTCTTCCACTTGTTGATATCGCTCACGTCCCACTTGCTCATGCCACAGTCACCTCCTTGTACGCCCGATCGACGGCGGCGAAGTTGGCGTCGATCATCTCCTGCCCGAACTTCTTGCCGAGGTTCTTGCCGAGAAGCCCCTTGAACGACCTCGACGTCGACGACGCCCGGTGACGCTTATCAGCGCGCCGACGATCGGCGTGTTGGGGATGTCGCGCTTGATGGTGTCGAGTGCGATTCCCGAGGCGTCCACGCAGGCGACACGCAGGCTGTCGTCGGGAGGCCGAGCGCCTTCTTGACGGCCGCGGCCGGCGAGCAGGTGTTGATGATCAGGCACGCCGTCCGGATTAGCCCCTCGGTCACGTCGACCACGTCGAGGAGGGTCTCGTCGAGCACGATGACGATGTCGGGGAACTCGATGTTGTTGTGGATCTCGATCGGCTCGTCACTGATGCGCGTGAACGCCTTGATGGGCGCGCCCATGCGCTCAGGGCCGTACTCCGGCATGGCCTGCATGTACTGGTCCTGCGGACAGAGCGGTCTCGGCGACGACCTTCGCGGCCGTGACCGCTCCCTGACCGGCGCGCGCATGCCAACGGATCTCCGTCACGCTGCATTCGCGTCCTTCCCTCCACTCGGCGCCCGTGGGCTGCGGGGACGGCGCCGCCCCAAGCGGGCGACAGGTCACACAAGGATAGCGGACGACCGCCTCGCGAACCGCCGTGCGGCGTGACGGCGCGCGGTCAAGCGGCGCCCACGAATCGGTGAACGGTAGACCAAATACTGGAAACCGCCGTTTGCCAAGCGCTCCGCGCCGTGCCTAACCGTTCGACCTCGGCACACCGACTCCTGCGCGCGCCCGAGGTGCTGCTACATCTCGCGACGGGCCTCGAGCGCGCGGCCGAGCGTGACTTCGTCGGCGTACTCAAGATCCCCTCCGACAGGCAGGCCGCTGGCGATACGCGTGACCTTGATGCCGAGCGGCTTGATGAGCCGCGCGAGGTAGAGCGCGGTCGTCTCCCCCTCCACGTTGGGGTTGGTGGCGATGACGACCTCGGTGATCTCGTCCGGCGCCGAGCCGGTCGATGAGCTCGCGGACGCGCAGGCGCTCCGGCCCGATGCCATCGATCGGCGATATCGCGCCCTGCAGCACGTGGTACGTGCCGTGGAACTCACCGGTCCGGTCGACGGCCACGAGGTCGCGCGGCTCCTCGACCACGCAGACCACCGTGCGGTCCCGCTCGGGATCCGCGCACACGCTGCACAGGTCGCCCTCGGCGAAGTTGAAGCAGACCGGGCAGAAGTGGATGGTGCGCTTCACCTCGGTGATGGCGCCGGCGAGCCGCTCGGCGTCGGCGGACTCGGCCGTCAGCAGCCAGTACGCGATGCGCTGCGCCGACTTGGGGCCGATGCCGGGAAGGCGCTCGAGCTCCTCGAGGAGGCGTGCGATGGGCGGGGCGTAGCGCATCGGCTACATCAGGCCCGGGATGTTCATGCCGCCGGTGATCTCGCCCATGCGGCGCTGCGCAAGCTCCTGGGCGGAGCGGATCGCCTCGTTGACTGCGGCGGTCGTCATGTCCTGGAGCAGCTCGACGTCGTCGGGATCGACCGCGCGCCGGGTCGATGACGAGCTCGACTGATCTGCAGGTCGCCGGTGATGACGACCTTGCACCGTCCCGCCACCCGCCGATGCCTCGAGCTCTCGTCCTTGAGCTTCTCCTGCATCTCGGCCATCTTGGCCTGCATCTTCTGCGCCTGCTTCATGATGTTTCCGAAGCCCACGAGTCAGTCCCTCTCCGTCGGTCTCATCGAACAGCTCTGGGTCCTTCAGCCCGAAGTCACTCGATTCGAGCTCGAGCAAGTCGGATTCTGCCGCATCGTCCGCCGCGGGTCCGTCAGTCTCATTGATTCCGGCGGGCCGCTCGTCGACGATCTGCCCGCCGAGTCGATGCATGAGCCGTCTCGTCGAGATCGCCAGGGGAATCCGCAGCGGCGCCCGTCGGCGAATCGGCGGCGGGGGTCAGGCGCCTCGTGCGCCTGACCCAGGGATGCGGCGCCTGCGTTCCGTCTCGTAGTACTCGGGTCGTCGTCCTCGCCGCCATCGGTGACCGACGACCGCGTCATGCGACGGCCGCTCCTCCGTCGAAGACCCGGAGACACCCCGCGCTTCGACCGCTGCTGCGGGCACCGGAGGGTCGCTGCCGATCTGGAACCTCACCGGAGGTGCGAATCCCATCACGGCGCCCAGAGCGCGCTGCAGCAAGCTCGCGCATATCCGGCTCTTCGGCCATCTGCATCGCGAACTCCTGGTCCGCCGGGAACTCGAGCACCAGCGTGTGCCGGTCGGCGTCGACGTCCACCTCGACGCGACCGTACATCTCGGCGCGCGTCGCCTTCACCCTGCGAATCTCAGCGACGACCGCCGGCCAGGCCCGTTTCGCGGCGGCGGTGTCGAGCTCCGCGCCCGTCATCGTCGCGGCGCTGGCGACGGATTCGAGCGGCTGAGCCTCCGCGCTCCGACCGGCGGCGACGTCAGCGGCCGCTTCGTGCTCCTTCGTCGCGCGGGGCGGAGGGGCGTAGCGGTCGGCTTCTGCTCCTCGCTCGCGCGATCTCGCCTCGCGCACCTGCGCCACGACTGGCGCGCCCGAGAAGGTCTGGACGACGCGGGCCGACGTGCCGGCCTCCAGCGCCTCGACCCGCTCGGCGAGCGCCTCGAGGGTCATCTCGCCCACCGGTCGCGCCATGCGCGTGAGCGCGACCTCGAGCGAGAGCCGGGGGTCGCTGCTCCAGCGCATCTCCGCACCGAGTTCGCCGAGCAGATCGAGCATGCGGGCGAGCCGGTCCGGCCCTCCGAACTCGGCGGACTGCGCCTCGATGCGCGCCAGGTCCTCTGCGGAAGCGTCGACGATGCCGTGGCCGTCGCCGACCGCTGCGATCAGGTAGAGGTTGCGCACATGTCCGGTCAGCTCGCGCACGAACTCGGCGAGGTCGGTGCCCTCCTCGGCGAACCGGGCGACCCAGCGGAAGCAGCCGGCGATATCACGGCTCGCGACCAGTCCGGCGATCTCGAAGGAGTTGTGCCGCGTCCACTTCGCCGAGAAGCCCCTCGACGTCGTCGACGGTGACCGTCCCTCCGGAGAACGACGCCAGCTGCTCGAGCGTGGTGATGGCGTCTCGCATCCCACCCGACGCGTGCCGGGCGATGAGCGCGAGCGCGGCGTCGTCGACGTCGAACCCCTCGCCGTCGCAGACCACGCGCAGCCGGCCGACGATGTCGTCGATGCCGATGCGGTGGAAGTCGAAGCGCTGGCAGCGGGACTGGATCGTCTCCGGCACCTTGTGCGGATGGGTGGTGGCCAGCACGAAGACGACGTGGTCAGGCGGCTCCTCGATGGTCTTGAGCAGCGCGTTGAAGGCGGCTGCCGAGAGCATGTGGACCTCGTCGATGATGTAGACCTTGTAGCGGCCCTTGGTGGGCGCGAACAGCACCCGGCCGATGATCTCCTCGCGCACGTTGTCGACACCGGTGCGAGTGGCGGCGTCGAGCTCATAGACATCGGGATGGCGCCCCTCGGCGATTTCGATGCACTGTTCGCACGTACCGTCGGGATTCGACCCGGGACCCTGCTCGCAGTTGAGCGCCTTGGCGAGTATCCGGGCGGTGGTGGTCTTTCCGGTGCCGCGCGGCCCGGTGAACAGGTACGCGTGAGCGACCTTGCCATCGGCGACGGCGTTTCTCAGCGTGCGCTCGATGTGCTCCTGCCCCACGACGGCGTCGAACGTCTGCGGCCGGTACTTGCGATAGAGGGACTGGTGCGCCATGCGGAGCCTTTCAGGTGAGCGTGAGGTCCGCCGAGAAGTATACAGGCCGCACCCGACATGGCGGGGCGGCCCGGACAGGCGTCCTCGAGCGCTTCGAGCGGACCCGGACGCTCGGCAGAGGCCCTTATGGCTGCTGCCTTCCGGCCCTGACCAGGTTCGAGACATACCGCCGTCCGAGCCCGCTCGAAGCGCTCACGCGCGAGGCGACAGTATACTCCGCCGGCCGCGCGCGCACCACGGCGGGCGGTCGGTCTACTCGGCGGTGTCGGCCGCGGCCGATTCGGCGGCCCGCTCAGCGGGTGGCGCCGGCTTCTTGAACCGCGAGCGCAAGGCGTGGATGAGGCTCGGCGCCACCGACACGAGGATGATCCCGATGACGAGGTACTCGAGGTTCTCCTGGATGATCGGGATGTTGCCGAAGAAGTAGCCCGCCCCCACGAACAGGCCGACCCAGGCCGCACCGCCGGTCACGTTGAACACGGTGAAGCGCATCCAATCCATGCACCCGATGCCCGCCATGAACGGCGCGAAGGTGCGGATGAACGGGAAGAACCGTGCCAGCGAGATGGTCTTGCCTCCGTGCTTGACGAAGAACGCGTTGGTCTGCTCGACGTACTTGGGCTTGATGACCCGTGAGAACTTCCCCGAGTCGAGGATCTTCTGCCCGAACTTGCGCCCGATGAGGAAGTTCGTGTTGTCGCCGAGAACAGCCGCCACGAAGAGCAGGCCGAGAAGCAGCCAGATGTCGAGAACCGGCGCGCCTTCGGGCGTCTTGATCGCGGCGAGTGCACCGGCAGTGAACAGCAGCGAGTCGCCGGGCAGCACTGCCATCACTACCAGGCCCGTCTCGCAGAAGATGATGAGGAACAGCATCAGGTAGACCCACGCACCGTAGGTGTTGACCCAGGCGGCGAGCACCGTGTCGAGGTTCAGGAACAGATCGACGAAGAACTGCAGGACTTCCATGACCCTCCTTGGGCGCAGACCGGCCGATCCCGGTCCGGCGCACTGCAGAGCATACTTCATGCTTCCGCCGGACTTGGTGCTGAAGCCGCGCCATGGGTAGAATCCGACCGACCGCCAGCCGAGAGGAACCCGATGCTCGAGCCTACACACAACGCCGCGGCCGCGTCGGCCGTCATCGGCGACCGGGGGCCCGAGTGGCTTGCGGCGGTGGCGCGGCGGTCGTCGCGACGTGCCTTCGACGGCCAGCCTGTCCCGGGCGCCGCACTCGACGCGATGGACGAGTGCTGTCGGCGGTTCCGACCGTACGCTGATGCCCGAGTCGTCCTCGTGCGCGCACCCCGAGGTCGATGTGTTCACCGGCATTCTCGGCTCCTACGGCCGGGTCACCGGCGCGCCTCACCTGCTCGTCTTCATCGCCGACGAACAAGGACCCTTCGCCGACCAGCATGTCGGGCTCACCGGTGAGGGCGTCGTGCTCGAGGCGACGCGCCTCGGGCTCGACACCTGCTGGGTCGGCGGGTTCTTCAAGGCGGCCAAGGTCCGCCGCGTGGTCGACCTGGCCGAGGGCGAGCGTGTGTACGCGGTCTCTCCGCTCGGCTGCGCGAGCCGGTCCGTCGGTGCGGCCGAGAGAAGCATGCAGAGTATGGCCGGCTCCAAGAAGCGCAAGTGCGTCGAGGAGCTTGCACCGGGCATAGGCAGCTCGTGGCCCGAGTGGGCGGTCACCGCGGTCGAGACCGCTCGGCTCGCGCCGTCGGCCGTCAACCGGCAGCCGTGGAGATTCCGGCTCGAGGACGGTGGACTCGTGATCGCCAGGGACAACAGCTTCGAGACACCCAAGGTGACGAAGCGCCTCGATTGCGGCATCGCGATGCTTCACGCCGAACTCGGCGCGATGGCTTCCGACGCAAGGGGCACGTGGACCGACCTGGATGGCGCAGACGTCGCGCGCTTCGACCCGCAGGCCACCTCGTGAGGCCGGAAACGCGCCGCGCCCTCAGGTGGCTCTGGATCCTGCCCGCGTTGCTGCTCGCGGCGGCGATCGGTTTCGTGGTGTGGGGCCTGACGCCCCTCGGCCCGACGGAACTCGCCCTCAGCGCGCTGAACACCGGAGGCGGCGTCACGGTGACCGAGGCGGCGGGCGGCTGGGCGTTCTCGCCGAGCAGTTCCGAGCCCACGGCCGGGTTCGTGCTGTACCCCGGAGGGCACGTCGACGCGAGATCCTACGCACCCCTCGCCCGTGAGATCGCCTCGCGCGGATACCTTGTCGTGGTGCCCAAGGTGCCGCTCTCGCTCGCGTTCTTCGATGTTGGCGCCGCCGACAAAGCGCGCGCGGCCTACCCGGACATCAAGACCTGGGCTGTCGGCGGACACTCGCTCGGCGGCGTGGCCGCGGCGATGTACGCCAGTTCCAATCCGCTGGTCACGCAGGGGCTGGTCCTCTACGCCTCGTACCCGCCGGCGGGCACCGACCTGTCGGCGAGCGGACTGGAGGCCGCGTCGATCACCGGAACGCTGGACGGCGTGGTCAACAAGCAGTCGCTCGCTGACTCGTACCCGATGCTCCCGGCCGACGCGGACCTGACGCCCATCGTCGGAGGGAACCACGCGCAGTTCGGTTCCTACGGACCGCAGCCGGGAGACAACCCGGCGACGATCTCACCCGAGCGGCAGTGGGAGCTCGCCGCCGACGCAGCCGCGGGCGTGCTCGTACGCGCGGCGTCGCTTCGCTGAGGCGCTACGCGTCGAGCGGGGTGCAGGCGAACGTCGCGCTCGCCCACTGCGGCAGCGTGTGCAGCGTCGGCAGCATGGTCCTCAACCGGTCGATGTCGGCGTCGTAGCCGTACTCCTCGAACCAGCGGGCCATGATCTGCCGCTCCCCCTCGGCGGGCCGGACGACCGGCCGCACTTCTATGCTCCGGCCGAGCTGAGCCGACAAGACCTCGGCGACCTCAAGGAACGAGCACTCGTCACCTGCGAGCTCGACGCTGTGCCCGAGCCATCCGCCGGGCGTACGGAACGCGAGCGCGACGAAGGAACCGATGTCCTCGACCGCGATGAACTGCAGCGGGACGTCGGGGTTGATCGGCGGGTCGATGTGACCGCTGCAGATGGCATCGCGCTGCCACAGGAGGTTCTCCATGAAGTAGACCGGCCGCAGGATCGTGTAGGGAAGCCCGACCTCGTGGATGCACTCCTCGACGCGCGCCTTGCTCTCGAAGTGCGGCACCCCGGTCTTGCGGTCTGCGCCACCGACTGACGAGTAGACGAAGTGCTCGACCCGCGCTTTCGCGGCTGCCTCGGCGAGTGTCTTGCCCTGCCGCTCCTCGACATCCACGCCATCGGCCCAGCTCTGCACGCTGTAGACGCCGTACGCACCATCCACGGCACGCGCCACCGAGTCCGGATCGTTCAGATCCCCTATCAACAAGGACGCCCCGAGTCCCGCCAAGGCACGAGCGGCGGGCTTGTCGGCGTCGCGGACGAGGGCGCACACGCTCCACCCGTCGGCTACGAGCTTCCGGGCGACAGCGCCCCCCTGTCTCCCGGTCGCGCCAGTCACCACGATCGAGCACTTCGAACGATCCATCTCGAGCCTCCACGGGCAGATCGGGTGAACGCCCATACTCAGCACCTATACCCGCTACCGAAGTCGCCAATCACCCGCGACGCGCACCAGCGCGCCGCCGAGACGGGTACCATATGCCCGACACGGCGAACCCGGCTGACGATGGCGTCCCGGGCGGGCGCACGACGGAGACTGAGACGATGCGGATCGCGATCGCTGGTGGCAACGGGTTCATCGGCCGAGAACTCACGTTGCAGCTGCTTGGCGCGGGCCACGAGGTCGTATGGCTCTCGCATCGCCCGGGCGCGCCGGCCCGGCCCGACGGCGTGCGCGAAGTCGCGTTCCTCCCCGCCGATGAGACCGCCGCGTGGGCCGGCGAGGTCCTCGCCGCCGACGCCGTCGCCAACCTCTCGGGCTTCCCCATCGCGAGCCGCTGGAACGCGCGCACCAAGCCGCTGCTTCGAACGAGCCGGCTCGAGACCACGCGCGCGCTGGTCAACGTGATCGAGGCCGCGCGGGCGCAAGGCGGCGGCCCGCGAGCTCTAGTCGGCGCGAGCGCGGTCGGCATCTACGGCGACCGCGGCGACCTCGTCCTCACCGAGGAGGCCCGGACGGGAGGCGACTTCCTCGCCGACCTGGCCGTCGAGTGGGAGGCGGCGGCGCTCGCCGCCGAGAACTGCGGCTGCCGCGTCGCGACGATCCGCACCGGCATCGTCCTGGGTGCCGAGGGCGTGCTGCCGCGCATGGAGCTGCCGGCGCGGTTCTTCCTCGGCGGGCCGATCGGCGGCGGCAAGCAGTGGGTGAGCTGGGTGCACCTCGCCGACATCGCCGGGCTCTACCGCCACGCGCTGGAGTCGGACGACGTCACGCGGGCCGGTCAACGCCGGCGCGCCCGAGCCCGTCCGCATGCGCGACCTCTCCTCGGCGCTGGGGCACGCGCTCGGACGGCCCTCGTGGTTCCCGGTGCCCGGATTCGCCCTGCGCCTCGTGCTGGGCGAAGTCGCAGCCGTTACACCGTCATGAGCCAGCGGATGTCTGCCGAGAAGGCCGTCGCGAGCGGCTACCGATTCCGCTTCCCAGACGTCGACTCGGCGCTCGCGGACCTCGTGCGGTGAGTCTGGGCAGCGGCCGACAGTGCGCTCCCCGGGCCGCGCGCGCGTGACGCATCGGGCTCGGTGACGCATACTGCAGCCATGACATTCAGAGAATTGGGCTTGAACGACGACATCAGCTCTGCCATCGAAGAGATGGGCTACACCGAACCGACACCCATCCAGACGGAGTCGATCCCGCTCGTCCTCGCAGGTCGCGACGTCGTTGGCGCCGCACAGACGGGCACCGGCAAGACCGCCGCGTTCACGCTCCCGCTCATGCAGCGCATCGGCCTGGGCGACGGGCGCCCGATCGCGCTCGTGGTCTCCCCCACCCGCGAACTCGCGCAGCAGATCGAGAAGGTCGCCGCGGTCGTCGGCAAGCACACCGGCCAGCGGACCTGCATCGTCGTCGGCGGCGTCAAGTACGAGCCGCAGGTCAAGCGGCTCAAGAGCGGCGTCGAGATCCTCGTCGCGACGCCGGGCCGCCTCATCGACCTGCACGAGCGCAAGGACGTCGACCTCTCGCAGGTCCAGGTCCTCGTGCTCGACGAGGCCGACCGCATGCTCGACATGGGCTTCTGGCCCAGCGTCCGCCGCATCCTCGCTCACCTGCCCAAGGAGCGCCAGAACCTGCTCTTCTCGGCGACGCTTTCCGAGGACATCACCAACATCGTCGGCCGGATGCTGCACGACCCGGCCTACGTCGAGATCGCCATCAAGGGCACGACCGCCGAGGGCATCGAGCAGGCGATCATGCCGGTCGAGCAGTCGCAGAAGCCGGAGCTGCTCGCGGGCGTGCTCGCGCGCCGCGGCGCCGACCGCGTGCTCGTCTTCACGCGCACCAAGATGCGCGCCGACATGCTCGAGACGATCCTGGCGCAAGATGGACATCAAGGTCGGCGTCATGCACGCCGACCGCGCCCAGGACGCTCGGCAGGCGCGCACTCGAGGACTTCCGCGCCGGCAAGATGGAGGTGCTCATCGCGACCGACATCGTCGCGCGCGGCATCGACATCTCCGACATCAGCCACGTCATCAACTACGACGTGCCCGAGAACCCCGAGGACTACGTCCACCGCATCGGCCGCACCGGTCGCGCCGGCGCGAGCGGCTACGCGCTGACGTTCGTGGGCCCCGACGAGATCGTCCAGCTGCGCGAGATCGAGTACATGCTCGGCAAGAACCTGCCCGATCGAGGACCTCGAGGGCTTCGAGTACCGGCCCGGCCGCATCATTCCCTTCGAAGGCCGGCCCTTCAAGAAGGTCAAGCGCTCGGTCTTCGGCGGCAAGGTCAGCGGGAGCCGCCGCGGGAGCCGCCGGATCTAGTGCGACGGCTACTGCGTGTTGAGCACCGGCTGACCCATGCCCACGACCGCGGTCACCTTGCTGAGGCCCGCTCCCGCCGGCGTGACGGTCACGTCGGCGGCGTACCCGCCCTTCACGAAGACAAGCCGACGCCCCGCTCCGACGGCCTCATCCTTGATGAGCTGCCACTCGGCCTTCGGGTACAGCGTCGCGAACCAGGCCGCGACATCGGCAGCGCCCGCAGGGACCTCGAGCTGGTAGTCCCAGACATCGGTCGCCCTGCGCCTCTCCGCGCAGCACCCTCCCCTGCGGAACCGGCACCTCGATGGGAAAGCTCGTGGCGATCATGGAGCGTTTCTGGTCGGCGGTCATCCGGGCGATCTCGACGGGAACCGAAGGCGCGGCAGAAGGCGCCGGCTCCGGTCGCTGCACGCGTTCGGAGGCGCACCCGCCGCCGGACAGCGCCGCCACGACGACGAGGGTGAGCGCGGCGACGGTTCGGGGCACGGCGGAGCGGTTCATCGGCGGAGTCCTTTCGGCATGCGGCGAGACAGCTGGGAACAGCCTCGCATCGGTCGATGCGTCCGGCTCGTCGCGGAGCAAGGTAGACTGGCGCAATGACAGCAAGCGAATCCACAGCCATCCCTACCCGGGACTTCGGGAGTGCGGTCCACGAGGCGCATCCCTCGGCCTCCAGACCCGAGCAGATCGACTGGCTGATGCTCAATGTCGGCCTGCGCTGCGATCTGGCCTGCGCTCACTGCCACCACGCGTGCTCGCCGGTCCGAACCGAGGTGATGTCCCGCGAGACGATGCTCGACGCGCTGAGCTTCGCCGAGCGGATCCGGCCCTCGATGCTCGACATCACAGGTGGCGAACCCGAGCTCTACCCGCACCTGCGGGAACTCATCTCGCTCGCACGTGGCGCGGGATTGGCGGTGCGGGTGCGGACCAATCTCGTCGCGCTGGCGGCTCCGGAAGCGGCCGATCTTCCTGCCTACTTCGCCGATCAGGGCGTCGCCCTGCTGGCTTCGCTTCCGGGCGTGTCAGCGACCCAGACCGTGGAGCAGCGGGGCAGCGAAGCGGTGTGGAGAACCTCCGTCGAAGTACTCCGCAAGCTCAGCGAACTGGGCTACGGCACCGGGGACAGCCTGGCGCTCGAGATCGCCTACAACCCCCCGCTGGGCCAGCTCGCACGGCCCCAAGGCGAGGTCGAGGGCGAGTTCCGTACGGCGCTCGAACCGCTGGGCGTGCGCTTCGACTCACTGCTCACGCTGCCCAACGTGCCGGTCGGCCGGTATCGGCAGCGTCTGACGGCGCAGGGCGGCTACGCCGAGTACGTCGCGCTTCTTTCAGCGGCCTTCAACCCTTCGGTCGCCGAGGCGCTTGAGTGCCGCCACGGACTTGAGATCGCCTGGGACGGCACCCTTTGGGACTGCGACTTCAACCTGGGCGCCGGCATCCGGCCTGCCGCAGGACCGCTCACGCTCGCGGAGGCCCTCGCGGACCCGGGAGCACTTGGGAACCGTCGGATCGGGTTCGGCCCGCACTGCTTCGCCTGCACGGTCGGGGCCGGGTTTGGTTGAAGCGGCTCACTGACGTGACCCGGTCGGGCCGCAAGAACTACGTGGTCATGCTCACTCGCTACCCCCGCCTCGGCGAGGTCAAGACGCGTCTTGCCCCGCCCCTGAGCCCCGAGGATGCCCTCGCGCTGCACGATCGGCTGACTCGCCACACGCTTCGTTCGATGCTCGCGTTGCAGGCGACCGGCGATGCGCGCGCCCAGGTGCGCACGGACGCGGCGTTCGCCCGCGTCGCCTACGACTGGCTGGGGCACGGGTTCGCGGCTCGCTACCAGGGAGAGGGCGACCTGGGTGACCGGATCCGGCTCGCGTTCGGCGAGGCGTTCGCGCGAGGCGCCGAGCGGGTCGTGGTGGTCGGCAGCGACTGCCCACGGCTGACGGCCGGCCATCTCCGCGACGCGCTCGCCCGGCTCGACAAGATCGACGTCGTGCTGGGCCCGGCCGACGACGGCGGCTACTACCTGGTCGCGCTGGGCCGGGACGCGTCGAAACGGTCGGTGCCGGTGCTCTTCTCCAACGTTGCACTGGGGCACCGATGCGGTCCTCGCGAGCACCCTGGCGATCTGCGAAGAACACGGCCTGAGCTCGGCGCTCCTCGAGAGGCTCCCCGACGTGGACCGTCCGGAGGACATCCCCGATGCCGAGGCGGTCCTGTCCTCAGACACCCTTTCGCCTGACGCGCGCGTCTCGGTGGTCATCCCCGCGCTCGACGACTCCGGACTTGTGGGCAGCCGCCGTCGCCAGTGCCCGGGCGGCGGGGGCCTACGAGGTGATCGTGGTCGACGGCGGATCTCGAGACCGCACCCGGCTGGCGGCCGAGGAGGCGGGCGCTCGTGTGATGGACGCCGCACCCGGGCGAGCGGTGCAGATGAACGCCGGCGCCGCACAGGCAGCGGGAGAGATCCTGCTGTTCCTGCACGCCGACACCGAGCTTCCTCCCGACGCGGCGGCCCTGGCGCGAGCGGCACTCGCGTTGCCGGGCACCGTCGCCGGCGCCTTCGACTTCGCCGTTCCGAGCGATGCCCGCTTCGCCGCCCTCATCTCGGCGGTCGGCCGCCGGCGTGCTCGGTTGACCGGCCATCCCTACGGAGACCAGGGCCTGTTCTTGTCGGCGAGGACGTTTCGAGACCTCGGCGGCTTCCCGCCTCTGCCCACGATGGAGGACTGGGAGTTCGTGGCGCGCCTGAGGAAGCTTGGGCGCGTGGCCGTACTCGATGAGCGGGCGGTTACGTCCGCGCGCGCCTGGGAGCACAGCGGGCTGCTGCGCAAGACCATCTCGAACCTTGCGGTCATCTGGGGATACCAGCTTGGAGTCGATCCCGACCTGCTGGCCACCTGGCGGCGGTGCGGCACGGGACGGTAGGCTGCCGGCACCGCCCGGGGTGAGCGGCTCTGATAGCCTGTTCCCGGAAGGCTCGAGCCGAACGGGGAGGCCGAAGTCCCATGCCGGCGCCGGCATCTCGCGCACTCTGCAGGCACGTGCTTGACGAGCTCTCGGCGATGGCGAACGCCGAGAACGTCGCCGGGATGGCGCGCTTCGGGATCTCGACCACAGGCACCCTGGGCGTCCCCATGCCCGACGTGCGCCGGATCGCCCGCGAGGCGAAGCGGCAACTCGGCCGTGATCGAGAAGCCTGCCACCAACTCGCGGGACTGCTCTGGGAGAGCGGGGTGCACGAAGCACGCATCGCGGCGTCGCTGGTCGACGACCCCGGCCTTGTCGACGACGCGCAGATGGAGCGGTGGGCCGCCGATCTCGACTCGTGGGACGTGTGTGACACCCTGTGCAACAACCTGTTCCGTCGCTCGGCACCGGCGTGGTCCAAGGCGGTTCACTGGCCTGCTCGGAACGAGGAGTTCGTGAAGCGCGCGGGCTTCGTCCTGGGGGCAACGCTCGCGGTCCACGACAAGGCCGCCGAGGACGGGCGTTTCGTGCCGCTCCTCGCCTTGGCCGAGCGGGAATGCGCCGACGACCGCAACTTCGTGAAGAAGGCGGTCAACTGGCAGATCCGCCAGATCGGGAAGCGCAGTGCCGACCTGAACGCCGAGGCGATCGATGCGTGCGAGCGCATCCTGGCGGCCCACTCCGAGAGTGCGGCTGCACGCTGGACGGCGCGCGGCGCGTTACGGGAACTGCGCAGCGCCGCCGTCCGATGTCGGCTCGGGCTCGACTGAGGGAGACCCGGCCTCCTCGGCGCTTTCGTCCGGCCGGCTCGTCGCCCGAAGCGCGAGACTACTCGTAGTGCAGTGCCGCGACGATGTCGAGCCTGGCGGCGGTGCGCGCCGGAATGATCGCCGCGAGCAGCGCGAAGCTGAAGCCGGCGATGACCGCGACCATGATGCCGCCCCAGGGGAAGTAGTACGGCATCACGAACATCGTAGCGTTCAGCGTGTAGACGAGCGCGTAGCCCATCGCGACTCCACCGGCGATGCCGAAGACCACGCCCACCGCCGCAAGGAGCAGCGCCTCAGCGACCACCATGCCGCGAATCTGCCCGCGCGTCGTCCCCACCGCGCGAAGCATCCCGATCTCCCTCGTGCGCGCGAGCACGCTGATCGCGAGCGTGTTGAGAAGCGCGAGCAGCGTGGGCAGAGCGAACATCGCGATCAGGATGTCGAATACCACGAAGGTCTGCGAGAAGAGCTGCGTCTGAGTGGCCTTGAAGCTGGCGGAGTCGTAGAGCACGAACTGCGGGTAGTTCGCGACAAGCCGACCGAGCGCCGCCTTGACGGCCGGCTTGGGCGCTCCGGGCTTCGCATTCGCCAGCACGAGGACGTTGCTCGTCACGTTGAAGTCCTTCTCGAGGTTCTCTTGCGAGATGTAGACGGTCGAGAGCTTCGCGTTGAGGTAGTCGGTGGCGACACCCACGACCAGGTAGTCCTCGACGCCGTTCGGCGTCTTCAGCGCAACCCGTCGCCCGACCGTCAACCCCTGCTGGCCCGCCGTTATGCCGTTGACCAGCATCGTGCGCCCGGTGCCCAGCTTGGCGATGTCTGACTCGTTCGAGCCCTGCGAGAACGTGAAGGAGGCCACCTTCGGGTAGACCTTGGGATCGATCCCCACGACCTGGGCCTGGCCTTCCCCGATCTGCGCCTGGCCCAGGCGCAAGGTCGCGACCGCACCCATCCCCGGCACGTCAGCGATGCGCTGGACGAACGCCTCGTCGGCGCCCACGTTCGCCCCGCCCAGGATCAGTCCGCTCGGTATGAGAACGAAGTCCGAGCCGAGCGACTTGTCGATGTACTCGAAGAAGCCGGCGTAGAGCGAGGTGACGACGCCGAGAATGGCGACCACGAGCGCGAGCGACACGAGGATCGCGGCGGCGGTGGCCGCAGCGCGTCCCGGCTGCCGGGTCACGTTCGAACTCGAGAGGTCGGCGGTCGCGGGCGCAAAGGGCCGCACCAGAAGTGACAGGAACGACGCAAGCGGATGGATCAGCGACGGGCGCCACGAGAACGAGACCCACCAGTGCCGCAACGGCCCCGAGCCCGACCAGCGCCACCTGCTCGGGAGAACAGCATCGGGACGCAAGCGATCAGCATCACCCAGCCGGCGAGAACCCAGTTGCTGCGCTGACGCTCCTCGACCTCTGCGACCTGGGGACGGAGCGCTTCCAGCGGTGTGATGCGTGCTGCTTGGCGGGCAGGAATCACCGCGCTGAGCACGGTCACACCGATTCCCAAAGCGATCGCCGCGAACCACGTTCCTGGCGTGTACTCAGGGCGCAGGACCGCGTTGATGTGCATGATGTCGCGCAGAATCGGTGTGTAGAAGCTCAACGCAGCCAAGGTCAGCAGATAGCCGCAGACGATTCCCACAGTCGTCCCCAGAGCGCCCTGCAACACGCCCTGGATCAGGAAGATGCCCAGGATGGTGCGGCGGTCGGCGCCGATGGCGCGCAGCATCCCGATGTCGTGCCGCCGCTCGGAGACGAGCGTGCGGAACGTGTTGAGAATGATGAAGCCGCCCATGATCAGCGCGAACAGGCCGAAGAACGTGAACATGTAGTTGGCCGTCTGCACCGAGGCGAGAAGGGAGCTCTCGTTCGAGAGGCCGCCCACCAGGTAGTCGGATCCCAGTTTGCGCCGCACCGCGGCCTCGACGACGGCCCGGTCGGCCCCCGGCTCGAAACGCGCCTCGACCGTGCTGATGGTGTTGCCCGCGCCCGTCATGCGCTGGGCGTCCGGGAGCGTCACGTACACCTCGGGCGCCGAGGGCGACGAACCGTTCGCGAGCAGCCCCACGACCGTGAACGACTCCGTGCCGGCCACGGTCGGTATCTTGAGCGTCGACCCCACGTGCAGTCCGAGCGACTGAGCGGTGTCCGAGCCGATGACCACCTGACCTGCGTCCCCATCGTTGAGCAGACGGCCCGCCGAGACGTTGAACGTGTGCACCTTCGGCGAAGTGCGCGGATCGATGCCGGCAACCGTGACGACACTGACCGGGCTCCCGGTGGGCATCGCAACGGACTTGCGGAGTGACGGCGTGGCGACCGCTATGCCTGTGACGTGACCGACCTGGTCGGCGACGGTCCGCTCGAAGTTGCCGCCGCTGGGGCTGGAGACGGTCAGATCGACCTGCCCGGCCGCGGCGAACAGGGTCTGCGTGAACACGTCCGAAAGCCCCGGCATGATTCCGTTGAGGCCGAAGATCAGGGCCACGCCGAGTGTGATGGCGAGCGTCGTCAGGACCGTCCGGCCCGGACGGCCGACGAGGTAGCGCCAGGCGAGTGTCGCCGAGACGTTCACAGCAGGCCGGCTCTCTCCATCGCCCCGCGGGCCTGAGCCACCGGGTCTCCGTCCAGCGCCACATCGTCGACCACCGAACCGTCGCGCATGAAGACGATGCGCCGGGCGTGGGAGGCGATGCTCAGGTCGTGGGTGACCATGACGATCGCCCGGCCCCACTCTTCGGCCGCCTGCTTGAGGAGGTTTGCGATGTCATCGGCTGACTTGCTGTCGAGGTTGCCGGTGGGCTCGTCGGCGAGAACGAGCGCGGGATCGGTCACGAGAGCGCGCGCGACCGCCACGCGCTGCTGCTGTCCACCCGAGAGCTGGTCCGGGCGACTCGCAAGCTTGTCGCCGAGGCCGACCTTGCGCAGCCAGTCCTGTGCGCGGTCACGCGCCTCAGCGGGCTTCACCCCGTCGAGGGTGAGCGGCAACGCGGCGTTCTCTGAGGTGGTCAGCACCGGGATGAGGTTGAAGAACTGGAAGACGAAGCCGAGCCGACGGCGGCGCAACTCGGTGATCGCCTGGTCGGACATGCTGGCGATGTCGGTACCGTCGATGAGCACCTCGCCGCTCGTCGGCCGGTCCAGCCCGCCGACGAGGTTGAGCAGTGTCGACTTGCCGCATCCGCTGGGCCCCATGACCGCAACGAACTCACCTTGCTCGACCGTCAGACTCACGCGATCCAGAGCCGTGACGGCCGTATCGCCGCTGCCATAGATCTTGGTGAGCTCGCGCACTTCAACGATCGGCATCTCTGTGCCTTCCCGAGTTGGAATCCGCACGTCAAGCCTATGCCCGCCGGAGCGTCAACGGCAAATCAGGCGGTCAGGCGGAGGGTGGCGATTCCTGCTGCGACGCCTGCCTCGCCTTGGCGGCCTGCCACGGCCAGCGGCCGTCGATCTCAACCTCGAGCGACCAGGACAGGAAGGTCCTGATGAGCACGAGCAGCCCAAGGACCACGAGGTTCTCGAGCGTCGGATCGAGGGCGACGGTCCGGATGATGTCTCCTGCGACGAGCACTTCCAGCCCGAGCAGAACGCTGCGCCCGAACATCGAGCGCCATAGCACGTAGGCTTGAGGGGCGTCATGTCGGGCGACCAGCACCAGTGCTCGATACGAGGCCAGGACGAGGCCCACGAGTATCACACCTACGCCGAGCAGCTCGAATCCCTTGGCGACGGTCTCCATGATCTGGGTGAAGCTCATCTCTGCTCCTTGTCGGACGCCGGCGCGCCTACCACAACCGGTACTCCCCTTCACGCTCCTCCAGAACGGCCGGGATGTCGAATAGCTCGCCGAGCCGCTCGCTCGTGAGCAACTCGCGCTTCGGTCCGTCCGCCACGATGCGCGCATTCTGCACCAGTACCACTCGCTCGATCTCGGGCGCGATGTCTTCGACGTGATGGGTCACGAGCACCAGTGACCTGCCTCCCCGAGCGAGCGAACGCACGGCGAGGCGCACGTTGTGAGCGGCGTGGGGGTCGAGTCCCGCGCACGGCTCGTCGAGCACGAGCACCGCCGGGTCGTGCACGAGCGCACGCGCGATGACCACCCTTCGCGCCTCCCCGGTCGACAGCGTGTTCATGGTTCGCTCGGCGAGGTGCGCGACCTCGAGTTCGCCCAGCGCGGCCAGCGCCCGCCGTTCCTGCTCAGGCGTCGGCGTGACTCGAATCGGCACGCCAAGTGACCCGAACAGCCCCCCGAGCACGATCTCGCGCGCAGGCAGAACGACGTCGGCCTGCTCCTGCGCGTCCGCCGATACCACGCCGAGCAGCGCTCGCGCCTCCTGAAGGGGGATACGCGCCCGGCCTTGAAACAGGACAGGCGGCGGGTCCGTCCACAGCGGCAGCACGTCTCGGGTCAGCAGCTTGATGAGCGTCGACTTGCCCGCGCCGTTCGGGCCGAGCACCGCCAGTCGCTCGCCCTCGGCGATGCGAAACTCGTCGATCCACAGGATCGTGCGTCCGTCACGGACCACACGGGCGTCGCTGAGTTGCAGCAAGGGCATGTCGCTCACGATTCCATCTCGTTCAGTCTCGCGTAGCGCACGTGGTCCTCCCACTTTCCCGCGATCTTGAGATAGCGAGGCGAGAGTCCCTCGCGATGGAACCCGCATCGCTCGGCCACGGCGATGGAGCGCGCGTTGCGCGGAACGATGTTGATCTCGATGCGGTGCAGCCCCAGTTCGCCGAAGCCAACGGCCACGATACGGTTGACGGCCTCGCTCATGAACCCGCAGCCCACCGCTTCCGGCGCCAGGCCGTAGCCGATCACGCAGCTCATGGAGTCTCCACGCACGATGTTGCGCAGGTTGAGCGCGCCGATCACGCAGCCGGGTGCCGACTTGGCCGAGAGGTACGTGCAGAGCGAGCGATCCAGCTCTGCCTCGAGAAGCTGCGCGCGCAGCCGCTCGGCCACGACCGGGAGTTCCCAGTAGTCATCCGGCCTGACGGGATCCCAGGGAGCATGCGTCTCTCGACTGCGCAGCCCGTAGGCGCGTACAGCCGCGGCCATCTCAGGGCCGAGCTGGCGCAGGAGCAAACGGTCCGTCTGCCAGATTCCGGGCACGAGGATTGCTCGCCGCCAGCGCGGCTAGTTCGACGGAGCGGTGCGGCTGATGAACGGCGCGACCTGCTCGGAGGCGATGTCCTTCAGCACCTGCGCGCGGGCGACCGGGTCGAGCGCCGAGAGCTGCTCGCGTACCCGCTCTTCGGCCTCGCTGATACGGCCCGAGCGGACGCGGTACGCCCCGCCGAGCATCGCGACGCCCAGGAGCACGAACGCCGCGCCGATCAGATAGCCGAGGGCGCCGCGCTTGCGCTGGACGAGATTGATGATGATGGTACCCGCGCCGGCGCCGACGAGGGACAGGCCGAGGGCGCTGTCGAACGCCGGATCGTCCACGCGGTCGATGAAGCCGGCCCGGATCTCGTCCTTCCTGGCGAGCCACTCGTCTTTCCGGGCGAGCATCTCTTCTTTCGTCACCATGGTCACAGCGCTCCTAAGTCGTCTGGCCGCCTCCCGGGCCCGATCCGCGCCGACACGCGTTGCGCTTCCGTGCTCGAGTCTGTACACCGTAGTTGGTAGGTACCCGCTTTCGGCGCCACTCTCGAGGAGCTCATGGTGGACGACGCCCGCGACCACGAACGATACCGCATCGCCCACTCCGACGTGCTCTTCAGCGACACCTGGGCGGAGGACACCGTCTGCCCGTCCTGCGGTGCCTTGCTCGATGCGAAAGCCGACCGGTGCTCTCGTTGCCGGCAGTGGATCGGGGAATGCGGCGGCTCGTGTCCCGGCTGCCCCTCTCCGCGCTGTGTCGGCGGCAAACGGGTACTCTAGTCACCAACCCACCGAGGAGCCACGATGCCCGCCGTTCTTCTCAACACGTTCGCCTGGAGCGCCCTGTTCCTCTTCGTCTACGTGACGGCGTGGTTCGTCTGCTCACTGGTGCTGAAGCGCAACGACGTGGCCGACGTGGCGTGGGGACTCGGACCGACGATGCTGATCTGGTGGCTCGCGCTCCAGCCGGGCCTGCACAACCCGCTCATCTGGCCCGTCGCGGTGCTGGTCACGCTCTGGGGCGTGCGGCTCGCCTACCACATCGGGCGCCGGGACTTCGCCCACGGGCGGGGCGAGGATCCTCGCTATGCGGCGTGGCGCGCCGAGTGGAAGTTCTTCATCCTCCGCTCCTACCTGCAGGTCTTCCTGCTTCAGGGGTTCTTCATGCTGCTCGTCTCGACACCGCTCATCGTGCTGGCTGCCTCCTCGGCGAACCGCGGGATCGCCGCCGGCATCACCGGAGCGCTCGTATGGGTGTGCGGCTACTTCTTCGAGTCGACCGCGGACCGTCAGCTGGCGGGCTTTCTCGCTGAACCGCGCGAAAGCCGGGGGCCGGTGATGGACCGCGGTCTCTGGGGCTGGTCGCGCCACCCCAACTACTTCGGCGAATCGCTCATGTGGTGGGGCCTGGCGATCATCGCGCTCGGGGTCGAGTGGGGATGGCTCGGGCTCATCAGCCCCATCACGATCACGACCCTGCTCGTCTTCGTATCGGGGATACCACTCGCAGAGAACCGCCATGCCGGGGAACCGGCCTGGGAGGAGTACAAGGCCCGGACCAGCGCCTTCCTCCCCCTGCCTCCGCGAAAGCCCTAGCGATCAATCGGCTCGATCCACATGAGGAGTGCTCATGCCCTGGCAGAGCGAGAACGGTGCGGTGCGGTTCAGCGGTCGGCTCGCCGACCTCATGTCCGTCGTCATGACCGCCTACGACCAGGACACCGTGTCCGGCGCGTGCGACGTGGCTCCCGGGACCTACGTGACCGCCACGGCCACGGTCCTGCGCGAACTCGTCATAGAGTCGCTGGAGGCCGAACCGGAGACCGGAGACCCCGAGGCCGCCGCCTACCTCGCGCGGGTCTCGGATGCGGTCCATGAGGACGCCGACGGCACCGTCCACATCGCCATCTTCGCCGTCCTCGACGACATCGCCGAGCACACGAGCTCGGCGGCGCTCGAAGCGTGGCTCGCCTCACCCGCGGTGCGCAGTGCGATCCTCGCAGTCGCCACCACGGGACTTCCGCCGGAACCGTAGCGCGCACGCTGCAGCGACACTCGCCGAGCGGAACGGCAGGGCGGGTCGAGCGCGCTTCGGCTACTCTTGAGCCATGACGAGCCCCACTCCCGCCCCTCGTTCGACCCGGTCGCTCGCCCGGGCGTCTCTCGCATTCGCCCTCGCGGTCGCTGTGGGGATCTCCGGCGCCGCCGCGGCCTTCGCCGCTTCGCCCGGGGCCTCCGGCTCGGAGCGGCCGGCCCCGGTCGTGGTGATCCTGCTCGCACCCTTCCTCACGCTGTCCGACCTGTCGCCCGCAACGACGCCCGCACTGTGGTCGCTGGCCGAGACCGGGGCCGTCGGCTCGATGAACGCCATCACCGCCGATCCCGGCTGGCCGACGGTCGCCGGTGGCGCGCTCACGCTCTCGGCCGGTCGTTGGGCGGCGGCCGCCGCCACCGGCCCCGCCGATGCCGCGTCGCTCGGACGCCAGCGTTCGGCAAACGACCGCTCGCTCGCACCGCCGATCTTGGGCACGCTCGGCGACGCGGTTCGCGCGGCCGGAGGGCTGACTGCGGCGGTCGGAAGCAGTGACCCGGGTTCCGGGCCGGAAGTGACGCCCGCGCGTCCGGCTGAGTTGGTCGCCACCGACTCCCGGGGCGGCATCGACTTTGTCGCCACCGATAGCGGCGATGTGCTCGTCGACGACGTCACCGCTCCCTTCGGAGTACGCACCGACCCAACGCTGCTTCGCTCCGCCATCGCCTCTGCGCTTGCAGCGATCGATCTCGGGCGGGGTCCCGGTCTCCTGGTGGTCGACTCCGGTGACCTCGCACGCGCGCACGCCGCCGCGTCGCAACGGGGGGCCGACGAGTCCCGCCTCACACCTGGCCATGCCGATGCCGTCGCCTCGCTCGACGCGGCCGCCTCAGCGGTGATAGGCGCACTGCCCGAGAACGCACTGGTGCTCGTGGTCACGCCGACGACCGACAAGCAGTACTACCAACCTCCCTCGTTCGGCCCCGTGATCGCCTCGGGCGGCGGTCTGTCGGGCGCACTCACCTCGGCGTCGACCCACCGGGACGGGCTCGTGACGAACCTCGACGTCGCTCCGACCGTTCTTGACGCCCTGGGCATCGAGCTGCCGACGAACATGATCGGCATGCCCGTCTCGGCTCGCGCGGACGCCACACCCCTCGCCGAGCGGATCGCCGACCTTGACCGCACCGGATCTGCGGTCGGCGCCATCGACAAGCTGAGGGACCTCTACTTCACACCCGCCTTCGCCTGGTTTGCGGTGGCTTGCGTCGGGATCGCGGTCCTCGCCGCCTTCCGGCGGATACGCGCACTGCGCGGGACGGGCCGCGTCCTGCTGCTGATGGTGCTTTCGGTTCCGGCCGCCGCGTGGGTCGCCCTGCTCGTGGCCCGGTCGCCCTCCTCGCCTCGCGATGCTGCCGTCGCACTGGGAGTCGCCTGGTTGGCGGTGTTCGGCGTGGCACTCGCCGTGAGGTGGCGCGCCGGTTCTCCGAAGGCTTTGGCCGGCCTCGCCGGCACCACGGCGTTGTTGATCCTGGTCGACCAGTGGTTCGGCGGGCCGCTCCAGTCGGGACTCTTCTCATACTCGGTCAGGGCCGGCTGGCGATACTACGGCATCGGTAACGAGGGCTCCGCGCTGGCCGTCGGGGCGGCGCTGGCCGGTGTCGGACTGATGTGCGACCTGGCGGTCGGCACGAGATGGGCGCCCTCGCTGCGCCGTTACGCGATCCCGGTGGTCGGCGCCATCGTGCTGGTCACCGCCGCCGCGCCCTTCGCAGGGGCGAACGCGGGCGTCGCCGTCTGGGGAGCGATCGCCTTTGCGGTGGCGTGGCTCCGCATGAACCGCATCCCTCTCACCGCGCGGACCGTCGCATGGACCGGCGCCGTGGTCGTGCTGCTCGTCGGCGCTCTGGCCGCCGTTGACCTGCTCGGCATCGGCGGCGGAACGCACATCGGGCGGTTCTTCCTCCAGCTGGTGCGGGATGGATCGGGCGCTGCGGCGCTGGTGCGGCGCAAGGCGCTCAACAACCTCGGCTACGTGACGCAGACCCCGTACTCGTGGCTGGCGCTCGCCATCGCGCTGGCCCTGGGCCTCGAGAGACTGGTCCGCCCGAGACCGCTCGCCGCTGCGCTGAGCGGCTTCCCCGCGTACGCGGGCGCCCTGGTCGGCGTCGTCATCGGCAGCGTCGTTGCGCTGGTGACGGAAGACTCGGGGGTCGTGATGCCCGCGTTGATGCTCCTCACGGGCGCGCTGCCCGCCCTCTACCTCGCCCTGCGCGAACCCCCGGCCAGCGCCGGCGACTCGATTCCGACCTCGGAGGAGAATCACGTCTAGGGGTTGACTCTGACGTAACGTCAGGGTTTACGCTCTGCCCCGGAGGTGAACGACGTGGCCTGGACCATCGGAGAAACGGCTCGACTCGCCAAGGTGAGCGTGCGCACCCTGCACCACTACGACCAGCTCGGCATCCTCACGCCGTCGGCGAGAACCGATGCCGGATACCGGCTGTACGAACTCGGCGATATCGAGCGGCTGCATCGGGTGATGGTCTTTCGCGAGCTCGGCTTCTCGCTCGACGAGATCGGCCGCATCGTCACCGATCCCGACTTCGACCGGACCGAGGCGTTGCGCGCGCAACGTGCTCTGCTGGCCGAGAAGGCTCGCCGTACCGAGGCGATGCTGACAGCGATAGACGCGGCGCTGGCCGCCACAGAAGGAGGCACCGCAATGAGCGATCAGGAACGCACCGAGATGTTCGGCGAGCTGTTCGATGGCTTCGACCCGGCCGAGTACGAGGATGAAGTCCAGGAGCGGTGGGGCGACACCGACGCCTACAAGCAGTCGGCCGCGCGCACCAAGCGCTACACCAAGGCTGACTGGGAGCAGATCAAGACGGAGGGCGACGCCAACACGGCCGAGTTCGTCCGCCTGTTGGACGCCGGGGTGGCCCCCGATGCCCCCGAGGCGATGGCCGCCGCCGCCGAGAAGCACGCGCAGCTGGAGAAGTGGTTCTACGACGCACCGCTCGAGATGTTCTCGAACCTCTCGGACATGTGGGTCAACGATCCGCGCTTCAAGAAGAACATCGACAAGCCTCGCGAGGGGCTGGCCGAGTACGAGCGCGCCGCCGTCAAGGCTTGGGTAACGTCGCAGCGAGGCTAGGACTCCCGCACTTCGAACGCGTCGAACCTGTCTCCCAGCCCTGGGGGCAGGTTCGCTCCGCTCAGCGACGCGATCGGCAGATCGCCGACGCATCCCTGCGGCCGAAAGCCCTGCACGGCCCAGTGCCGAACGCCGGCGGCGAGCAACTCGTCGCCGAGTACCGCCAGGTCGTCCGGTGAGAGCAGCACGGGGTGCACGGTGGTCCGAGCCTCGAACGGGACCCCGCTTGCCACGAGGAGTGACAGGCTCTCACGGGCCGCTTCACCGCTGCCGACGACCCGCGTCACGCGGTCGTAGACGTCCCAGGGCGCCTTGACGTCGAAGCCGACCCAGTCCACATGCGGCAGCACGCCCGCGAGTCGCGTCGGGAACTGGCCGCCGGTGTGGAGCCCCACCTGGAAGCCGAGCTCTCTCACGTCGGCGATGGCCGCCGGGAGGGCGTCCTGCAGCGTCGGTTCGCCGCCAGTGAACACCACGCCGTCGAGCAGCCCCCGACGCGTGCGCAGGAACGTCAGCACCTCCTCCCACGCGATCTCATCGGATCCGCGCGCGGGAAGGAGGTGCGGATTGTGGCAGTACGCGCAGGCCCAGGGGCATCCCTGTGCGAACACGGTGGCCACGAGCTGACCGGGCCAATCGCAACTCGAGTGGGGGCTCAGCCCCCCGACGCGAAGCCTAGCTGCAGCTGGCATCGGTCTCGGTGAAGTACTCGCGCTCGGCGAACTCGCCCTTCTTGCCGGTGTTGAACGACGCGACAGGGCGGTGGTAGCCCATGACGCGGGTCCAGACCTCACAGGGCTGGCGCTCGCTGTCGGCGAGCTCGACGGGCGGTGCGATCGTGATCTCCGTGGTGGGGGTCGTGGTATCGGCGTTGCTCATGATGTGACTCCTTCTCGTCTACTGCGGTCAGCTGGCTGCGTTGAGCTTGCCGGCAAGCGCGACCTCGTCGCACTTTGGGCAGAACGGGTGCTCGCCGTCGAGGTACCCGTGGGTAGGACAGATCGAGAACGTGGGCGTGATGGTTATGTAGGGCAGCCGGAAGTTCTCCAGCGAGCGCTTCACGAGCTTCTTGCACGCCTCGACCGACGAGACCCGCTCGCCCATGTAGAGGTGCAGTACCGTGCCGCCGGTGTACTTGCGCTGCAACTCCTCCTGCCGAGAAAGAGCCTCGAAGGGGTCGGTGGTGAAGCCGACAGGCAGCTGGCTCGAGTTGGTGTAGTAGGGATGTTCGTCGCCACCCGCCTGCAGGATGCCGGGGAAGCGCTTTCGGTCCTCTCGGGCGAAGCGGTACGTGGTGCCTTCGGCAGGCGTCGCCTCAAGGTTGTAGAGGTGTCCGGTCTCCTCCTGGAAGCCGACAATCCGCGCGCGCACGTGGTCGAGGAAGCGGACGGCCATCGCGTGGCCTTCCGGCGTGGTGATGTCGTGCTCGTCGCGCGTGAAGTTGCGGATCATCTCGTTGATGCCGTTGACGCCGATCGTCGAGAAGTGGTTCCGCAGCGTACCGAGGTAGCGACGGGTGTAGGGGAACAAGCCGTCGTCGATGTGGCGCTGGATGACCTTGCGCTTGATCTCGAGGCTCGTGCGCGAGAGGTCTAGCAGCGAGTCGAGCTGCGCCAGCAACCCGGCCTCGTCTCCAGCGTGCGTGTAGCCGAGGCGCGCGCAGTTGATGGTCACGACGCCGAGCGACCCGGTCTGCTCGGCTGACCCGAAGAGGCCGTTGCCACGCTTCAGCAACTCGGTCAGATCGAGCTGGAGACGGCAGCACATCGAACGAACCATGTTCGGCTTGAGCTCGGAGTTAAGGAAGTTCTGGAAGTACGGCAGACCGTACTTCGCCGTCATCGCGAAGAGGCGGTCGGCGTTCTCGGACTCCCACGGAAAGTCCGGCGTGATGTTGTACGTGGGGATCGGGAAGGTGAAGACGCGGCCCTTGGCGTCGCCGGCGGTCATGACCTCGATGTAGGCGCGGTTGATCATGTCCATCTCGCGCTGCAGCTCGCTGTAGGTGAAGTCGCACTCGACACCACCGATGACGGGACGCTGCTCGGCGAGGTCCTCCGGGCACGTCCAGTCGAAGGTGAGGTTGGTGAACGGCGTTTGTGTACCCCAGCGCGACGGGACGTTCAGGTTATAGACGAGTTCCTGGATCGACTGGAGTACCTGGTCGTACGAGAGATCGTCGAGGCGGATGAACGGAGCCATGTAGGTGTCGAACGACGAGAACGCCTGCGCGCCGGCCCACTCGTTCTGCAACGTGCCGAGGAAGTTGACGATCTGACCGACCGCGCTCGACAGGTGCTTCGGCGGAGCGGACTCCACCTTGCCGGGCACGCCGTTGAGGCCCTCGGTGATCAGGGTGCGGAGGGACCAGCCAGCGCAGTAGCCGGCGAGCATGTCGAGGTCGTGGATGTGGACGTCGCCCTGCCGATGCGCCGCCCCGACCTCGGCCGGATAGACGTGAGAGAGCCAGTAGTTCGCGACGACCTTACCGGAGACGTTGAGAATGAGACCGCCGAGCGAATACCCCTGGTTGGCGTTCGCGTTGACGCGCCAGTCCGCCTGCTGCAGGTACTCGTTCATCGACGTCTCGACCTCGACGACGGTCTTCTTGTCCGAGCGCAGCCGCGCGCGCTGCTCGCGGTAGACGATGTAGGCGCGCGCGGTCGCGAAATGGTTCGCGCTGATGAGGACCTGCTCGACGACGTCCTGGATCTGCTCGATGTCGGGGTCGCTCTCGGCGAAGCGGTGACCGAGCACCTTGACGGCCTGGGAGGTGAGCAGCCCGGCCTCGTCCGCGCCGAACTCACCGGTCGCGGCGCCGGCGCGCTCGATCGCCGAGCGGATCTTCTCGGCGTCGAAGACCGCCGCGTCGCCGTCGCGTCGAATGACGGCGGCAGGCGTGCCCGAGGTTCGGGCGGGCACCGGTAGCGTCTCTGCGGTCGAGGCGTCGGACTGTGGCGCTGGCATTCGGCGTTCCCCCTTCAGTGCCGGGCGGCTGTCTGAGGAACGCTCGTCGCGGGCACGTGCGCGCTCACCGCTGAAGCGATCCACTGGACACCCCGCCCGAGGACGTTTCACATGCCACGGCAGGTCTACTGGCTTGCGGGTCGCCGCTGCTGTCTGGCCTTCCCAGCGTCTCACACGCCAGTGACACGAATCGACAGCCGCTCACCGCTCACAGGTGCGGGGACAGCGCCGGAGTTGTCGCGACGAGCGACGCACCGGCTTCCCTCTTAGCCCCAGATATTGTGCTCCAGGGGAACCGTAGCACTAGATACGGTATGTGAGTCGACTGCGAGCGTCAAGCCCGAATTCGCGGCTAGAGATGATCGTGGAAGCTGCACGTCACGTGAGACCCATCGCAGAACGGCTTGTTGGACGACTGGCCGCAGCGGCACAGGGTGACCCGGTTGCGGACCTCGTACTCGCGCCCGTCGGCGGACTCGACGGTGATCCCGCCACGCACCCAGATGGGCCCGCTGACACCCTCGTGCGGATCCTGCACGAAGGCGATCGACGGGCGAAGCTCGGGCTCGAGGGGCTCGCCGGTCACCTTGTCGAGCGCCGTGTATCTGCCCGACGGACACAGCCGGCACTCCGCGAGGACCGTCTGAGCGGCGTCGTCGGAATCCTCGCCGACGAGATGCCAGACCGCGCCGCTACGGTGACAGAAGCGTGCATCGGCGCAGAGGCTCTTCTGGTCGACGACGTCGATCCGGGGGCCGAGCAGCACCTCCGCCCGGTCGAAGCCGGGCTCGAAACTGGCGGTCTCGGTGCCGTCGAATGCGACGTCCATGTGGGAGCCATCGCACAGCGGCTTGCTGCCGGACTTGCCGCAGCGGCATACTCCGCACTTCTGCCGGTCGGACAGCTTCGACTCGACTCGCCAGGACTCCGACTCACCCTCCGAGTCGTCCACGATCGCCTCGACCGACATCGGAACGCCACCGCTTACGATGTACGGGCCGTTCTTGGTGACCTTGATCCTCATGCCCTCGGCAGGTTCCATGCGTGTGGTCCGCCTTTCGGTGTCGTGTCCGACCAGCATCGCGTGCTGCGACTGCAAACGTGGCTGCTGGTGATTCTACCCCGCCGACACTCGGCTCCCCCGTCGACCGCGAGTCTGGATACAATGAGGCCGTCAACTGGTTCGACCTTGGGGGAGACACGACGTGGGCAAGAAGCACTCGGCGCAGACACAGGACACCGTCAGCATCAGGCAGGCCGCCGAGGACCTCGGAGTGACCGCGCGCTGGGTCCGGGCCCAGATCGCCGCAGGGCTCATCTCCCCCGCGCGAGCCGGCAGCAAGCGAAACGGCCGCTTCCTCCTCTCCGCAGCTGACGTCGAGGCGCTCGCAACGCAGGCCGCCGAGGACCCCAGCGCCGGCGGCGCGGCGATGCTCGCGCGCTTCACGCAGCTCGAAGGCGAGCGCGCCAACCTGCTCGCACAGGTCGCCTGGGAGCGTGCGATCGCCCAGGAGCAGCAGAAGGCGCTCGAGGCCGAGCACGCGCGCGTTGCCCAGCTGATCGATGACCTGGAACTGCAACGCGCACGGGTCGAGCAGCTCAAGGCGCTCTCCGCTTGGGACCGGGTGCTCGGACGGCACAAGGCGATCTAGCCCGGCGGTCCAGATCCCGAGGAGCCCCGTTTGTCTCGCAGGTCCCACAGCATGCGCGCAGGCGCCAAGGACATCGCGCCCATTCTCGTCGGCATCGTGCCCTTCGGTCTGGTCGCGGGTGCCGCGGTCATCCAGGCCGGATTCGGCCTCGCCGAGGCGGTCGGGATGTCCGTCTTGGTGAATGCCGGCGCCTCGCAGATCGTCGCGACCACGCTCTTCGGTAGCGGTGCCCCACTGTGGCTCGCGCTGACTACCGCGCTCATCGTCAACGCTCGCATGTTCATCTACAGCACCTCGATCGCCCCCGTGCTCTCGGCCGCCCCCGGTTGGGAGCGGCCCCTTCTCGGCCACATGCTCGTCGACCAGAACTACGCCTCGACGATGACCAAGGGGCGCTTTCGAGAAGACGTCGACGTGATCCCGTACTACGTCGGCGCGTGGTTCGCGCTCGCCGGTGTCTGGCAGCTGTCCACCATCGCCGGTGCGCTCATCGGCCCGTTGATCCCGCCGTCGTGGGGGCTCGAGTTCGCGGTGCCGCTGGTGTTCCTCGCGATGCTCGCACCCACGCTCAAGGACTCGACCGCCGTCAGCGTCTGCATGGTCACCGCCGTCGCGTCGGCGGTGCTCGTCCCCCTGCTGCCGTTGCAGACGGGGCTGGTGGTCGCGATCCTCGTCGGCATGCTCTATGGCGCGTGGCGCGATCGGCCCGCGGCGGAGCCGGAGACCTCGTGAGCGCGCAGACGCAGTTCTGGACACTCATCGTGACGCTCGCGATCGGGACGTGGCTGATGCGAAGCCTGCCGATCATGCTGCACGGGCACGTCCCGCACCCACCATGGCTCGAGCGGTTCCTCAAGCACGTGCCGGTCGCGGCACTTACGGCGCTCGTTGTGCCGGGAGCGCTCTACGTGCACTCCGGCAGCACATACACCATCGCGCCGGCGCGAATGGTCGCCGCCGGCGCTCGCGCTGGTCGTGGCAGTGCGCACGAAGAACGTGCTGGCGACCCTGGCGGTCGGGATGGGCGCGCTCTGGCTCGGCCAGTGGGCCCTCTCGGCGCTCGGCTAGTCCCGCGAGGGCTCGTCGCCGGAAGGCCCTGAGTCCTCGTCGGCGGCGACAAGTGGCTCCTCGGCGTCCTGCCAGTCGATCCAGTCCACCCCGCTCGCGTGAACGTAGGCGTGCACCGCACTCCCGATGGTGGGGTACAGATTCTCGGGGCCGATCTTGGCGATCAAGCCGTAGCGCTCGAGGTGCGCTGCAACGGGATGCTTGACCTCGGCGAGCGCGAACTCGATTCCGCGGGCGCGAAGATCGTCGATGAGCTCACCCAGGACATCGGCGGCCGTGGTGTCGACGTCGATCATGGGCTCGGCACACAGGACGAATCGCCTGACCGGCGTGGGCGCGACCTTGATCCGATCCAGCACGCGCTGGCGGAAGATCCCCGCGTTGGCGAAGAAGAGCGGTGCGTCGAAACGGAAGAGCAGAAGTCCGGGGACCTGCTCGGCGTCGGCGAAATCGCTCGTGTCATGGTAGCCCTTGACTCCGGTCACACGACCGAGGACCGCATCGTGCGGCCACCACTGGCGGCGGATGAAGTTCAGCATCGACAAGCCCACGGCGAGGAAGACGCCCGGCAGAACGCCGAGAACGAGAACGCCCAGGAAGCTCGCCACCGAGAGCGCGAACTCGGTACGGCGCAGCTTCCAGAGTCGAGTGGTGCCGGCGATGTCGGCAAGCTCGAACCCTGCCGAGATCACCACCGCGGCCAGCACCGAGATCGGCAGGGTCTCGAGCAACCACGGCGTCGCTACAAGCATGGACCCGAGGACCACCGCCGCAACGATGCCGGCCAGCTGCGACTTCGCGCCCGCCGACAGATTGATGGCGGTCCTGGTCTGGCTGCCGCTGACGGGGAAGCCCTGAAAGAGCCCCACCGCCACGTTCGCAACACCGAGCGAAACGAACTCCTCATCGGCATCGACCTCGTAGCCGAAACGACCGGCGAACGACTGCGACAGCACGCTCGTGTCGGTCAGCGAGATGACGGCGATACCGAACGCGCCGGCAACGAGTCCCAGAACCTGCGGAATCCCGACTCCGGGCCAACTCGGCATGGGCAGCCCCTGCGGCAACACGCCGACCGTGGCGATGCCGTAGCTCTGCAGCTGAAAGACGGCCGATGCAACGGTTCCCAAGACCACGACCACGAGCGGTCCCGGCACCTTCGGCATCAGCGCGCGCAGCGCGAGAATGATCACGAGCGACGACACACCGAGCGCCGCGGCCACGGGGTTGATGGAGCCGAGGCCCCGGCCGAACTCGAGGACTTGCAGGAAGACGCCCTCGGCAGGTGCCTTGAAGCCGAGGAGCTTGGGGAGCTGGCTCACGACCACCACGACCGCGATGCCGTTCATGTAGCCGAGCCGCACGGGCTTCGACAGCAGCGCCGCCACGAACCCCAGCCGGGCGACCCCGACCACGAGTGACATCATCCCGACGAGCAGCGCGAGCATGCCAGCCAGCGCGATGCGTTGCGACGGATCGGCGAGCGCGAGCGGGATGATCGCAGCCGCGACAAGCGGCGCGGTCGACGAGTCCGGGCCCATCACCAGCACCCGGGAGGGTCCGAACAGCGCGTAGGCGAGCAGCGGCATCAGGCTCGCGTAGAGGCCGTAGACGGGCGGCAGACCGGCCAGCTCGGCGTAGGCCATGCCCACCGGGACCAGCGCGGCGGCCAGCACGAGGCCGGCGACGAAGGTCGGCGGTCAGCCACGCCCGCCGGTACGCGAGCAGCGAGCGCAGACCCGGCATCCATCGCAGCAGCGCCTTCACCGGCCCCCGCTCCCTATCGTCTTACCGGCCTGTCCGGTTGCAGATACGCGCCTCAGTGGCCCGGCTCGTAGCGCGAGCGTTTCGCTGAGATCTCCATCAGCACGAGCTGCGAGTCCACGCGCTCTTGACCCTCCTCGGCGCGAACTCGTGCGTACGTGCCGTCGGGGCCCATGAGACGCGCCTTCACGTTGTCATCGAGGTAGGTCTGCAGGATCTCGCCGCGCAACCGCGCTATCAGCGCGGGATCGTTGACGGGGGCCAGCACCTCGACGCGCCGATCGAGGTTTCGCCGCATGAGGTCGGCACTGCCGATAAGAACCGTCGGGTCTCCGTCGTTCTCGAAGAAGTAGATCCGCGTGTGCTCGAGGAACCTACCGACGATGCTCGTCACGGTGATGTTGTCGCTGACACCCGGGAGGCCCGGCCTCAGGATGCACATCCCCCGCACGATCAGGTCGATCCTGACACCCGCTTGGGACGCTTCGTAGAGGATCCGGACCATGGCGCGATCCACGAGCGAGTTCATCTTCAGGATCATCCGGGCGGGCCTGCCGGCGCGCGCGAGGTCCATCTCGCGCCTGACCAGCGCCTCGAACCCCTGCCGTATGGTCACCGGTGCCACCAGGAAGCTTTCGTAGGAGTCCTGCTCGGCGTAGCCCGTGAGGAAGTTGAAGAGCTCGCTCGCGTCCTCTCCCATCACCTCGTCGGTGATGAGGAGGTCCAGGTCCGTGTATTGCAGGGCCGTCGCAACGTTGTAGTTCCCGGTGCCCAGATGCAGATAGCGCCTGACGCGGTCGCCCTCCTTGCGCACGATGAGCGCGACCTTGCTGTGTGTCTTGAGCCCGAGGACTCCGTAGACCACGTGCACGCCGGCCTGCTCGAGCTTGCGCGCCCAGCCGATGTTGCTCTCTTCGTCGAAGCGCGCCTTGAGTTCGACGAGCGCCGCGACCTCCTTGCCGTTCTCGGCGGCGTCGAGCAGCGCCTCGACCACAGGGGAGTCCCTGCCGACGCGGTAGAGCGTCATCTTGATCGCGAGAACGTCGGGGTCTTCGGCGGCCTGCTGGAGCAGCTTCACGAACGGCTCGAAGGAGTCGAACGGGCGGTGGAGCAGGATGTCATGCTCGCGGATCGCAGCGAACATGTCCGGGTTCTCGGCATCGTCGAAACCGGGCAAGAGCGCCGGGCGAAACGCGGGATCCTTGAGGTCGGGACGGTCGATCTTGTAGAGCTCCATGAGGTTGCTCGCACCGATGGGCGGCTTCACGATCACAAGGTCCTCGGGATCGAGCTTGAGGTTCTCGGCCAGGGTATCGCGAACGAAGTCCGGCAGGGACGGCGTGACAGTGACCCGCACCACCGAGCCGAAGCGACGGCGGCGGACGCCCTCCTCGATCGTCTCGAGCAGGTCCTCGGCCTCGAGTTCCTGGATCGCGATGTCGGCGTCGCGCGTCACGCGGAAGGGATGGGCCTCGACCACCTCCATCCCCGGGAAGATCGAACCGAGGTGTGCCGCGACGAGCTGCTCGAGCCAGACGAAGTGATAGCGTGCGGCCGCGCTTGTCATCGCCCTTGATCTCGCAGGACGGACCCGCTCCGGCGTCTGCACAGATCGGGACGAGCCGAGGGAGCGCCCTGGGCATCTTGACCCGGGCGAAGCGCTCCTCGCCCTCCGGTGTCCTGATCAGTACCGCGAGGTTCAGGCTCATGTTCGAGATATGCGGGAACGGGCGCGCGGGATCGAACGCGAGCGGAGTCAGAACCGGGTACACGACGTCGTCGAAGTAGCGGTCCGCATCCTGGCGCTGGTGTTCGTCGAGTTCGTCGTAGCCGAGGACGTAGATGCTGTTCTGCGCCAGTTCGTCGCGCAGCTGGGAGTAGAGCCCCCTCCCCCGCATGATGAGCTGCCGGGCGGACTCCCTGACGATGGCGAGTTGCTCGGCAGGGGTCAGCCCGTCAGCCGAGAGGTCACGCACCCCCGCCTGGACCTGTTGTTTGAGGCCGGCGATGCGCACCATGTAGAACTCGGCGAGGTTGGAACTGAAGATCGAGAGGAACTTCACGCGCTCGAGCAGTGGGTTGTCGTGGTCCTCGGCCTCCTCGAGCACGCGCTCCTGGAACGAGAGCATGCTGAGCTCGCGGTTGAGGTAGAGCGACGACGTGTCGAGGTCGGTCTCGACCGGGCCAGGAACCGGCTCCTGCTCGGTGACGGTCTCGACTGTGGGCTCGCTCATCACTACCTCCCGGGCCGCAGGCGGCTTCTCGGCTGTCGTCGGCACATCAGCGGAGCGCGGTCGCTCGGCGACCGCCGGCTCAGTCGCGGTGTCGGACGTCTGTGACTCTGCAGCAGCAGCCTGGGGCGAAGTGCCGCGACCGCCGAACGGCCACCATCTCATAGTGTCTCCTCGAAACTCGCCGCTTGAACGACCACCGTGCGGCTGAAGGCCTGTTCGAACAGGTCCTTCTTCTTTTCCACTCCGTAGAGCTCAGTATGCAGGTCCTGCGAGCTGAACGCGGTGAGGCGCGTGACCGCGCCGTCGTCGACGACCTCGACGCGGAATACGCGCGCCGCGTGGCTGCGGTCGAGCCCGTCGGCGATTCGCAGGATCGCCGCGAGCGACCGGACCGTGAGCCGGTCCGGCGGATCAAGAGACACCCACGACTCGTGTGCGCGCTTGGGCAGCGACTTGGTGTGATAGCGGGAGATCGACGCGACCATGGACATCTCTCGGCGCGTGAACGGCGGCAGGGACGCGTGGATGATCAGATGGTAGCTGTGCTTGTGGTGCTGGTCATAGGAGATGGAGTAGCCGATGTCGTGCAGCATCGCCGCTGCCTGGAGCAGGGCGCGACCGTCGGCATCGAGCCCGAGTGGCTCCGCAAGCTGATCGAACAGCGAGAGCGCCAGGTGCGTGACCTGCTCGGCGTGCTGGCGGTCGTAGTGGTGATGAGTGCCGAAGTTGCGGACCGTCTCCAGGCGGTCGGCCTTGTGCGCAATCGCCCCTTCGCTCGCCAGCGTGTCGATGACGATGCCCTCGCGGATGCCGAGGGCGTTGACGAGCAAGCTCGACGCGCCGAACAGCTTCATGACCTCGGCGAGCACCAGGGTCCCGGGCAGCACCACGTCGACCCGCTCGGCCGGCAGGCCGGGGAGGCCCAGTCGCTCCGCGGTGTCGCTGTGGCTCAGGATGCCGAGCAGCTGCATGACCTCCGCGCGGCTGACTTCGACGCCGTGAAGCGACTCGTAGCGCCGCCCGCGCATGCCCGCGACGACCGCGGCGACAGTGGTGACCGCGCCGCCGGAGCCGATGAGCGGGCTCACGCCGACCGTCAGCACATCGATGCCGCCGCGCAGGGTGCGCCGCACGTGGCGCTTGAGCAGCTTGAACGACTCGTCCGACAGCGGATCTTCGGTGACGTAGTGCTCCGCGAGCACGCGTGCGCCGAGCCGGAGCGACGTGATCTCGGCGGGCTCGGAGTTGATGACCTGCACGACCTCGACCGAACCGCCGCCGATGTCGACCATCGCCGAGAACGGCGCCTCTCCCACCTGCGCGGCGGAGCTCAGCCAGACGAGCCTGCCCTCTTCCTCGGCCGAGATCACCTCGACGTCGATGCCCGCCTCCTCGCGCATACGCGCGACGAACTCGTCACCGTTGCTCGCCCGCCGTACCGCCTCGGTGGCTATGGCGCGAACGTCGGTGACCCCGAGGCTGCTACCGATGTCACGCATCGCCTTGAGGGCCTCGATGGTGCGGTCGACCGCCTCAGGGTCGAGGATTCCCGTCGCGTCGAGTCCCTGGCCGAGACGGGTCATGGCCTTCTCGTCGTCGATGACGCGACGGGCCCCTCCCACCGGAACCTCGACGACGATCGAGCGCACGGAGTTGGTGCCGATATCGATCGCCTGCAACCGGCTCATCGCGCGAGCTCCTCGGACTCACCACCGGCACCCGAGACGAGCACCGGCACGGCGCGTGGTGGCTCCGGGACAGCGTCGTCGGGTCCTCCGCCGACGGTGGTCGAGGCGCTCAAGACCCCGGCACCGTCGTCCACGACCGTCGCCTGCGACGTGTCCGGCTCGCCCGACGGCTCACCCGTGGGCCGGCCCGCCCAAGGCTCGGCCCCGACGACGATGGGCGGATCGATGGCGAAGCCACCGAAGTCCGCGATAGGGATCTCCATCGGCGGCGGTTCGACCTCACCGACGACCGCGAGGGCCTGCGGCCCCACGCCGGCATCCGTTTCCGACTCGCCCGCGGTCGGAGCATCGTCCGGCTCGGGTTCGGCGATGCGGGAGAGCGGGAGCAGCAACGCCGGGAGCAGCTCGCCCGCCGGGTGCTGCCGCGCCATCTTCGCGAACTGCTCGAACGCGCGGTGTGCCTTCTTCTCGAGCAGCGCCTCGACAGCATCGAGGTCCTCAACGCTCACGCCGGCGGCCTCGCGGCTTCTCGGCGTTCGGGCTCGCGCACCATGTCGAGGAACACGTGAAGGTCGTGCATGTCGCCGAGCTCGTCCTGAAACGCGGTGAGCGTGTCGTGGAGCGAGTCGAACTCATCGCCGTAGCAGGGCGCGAACACCTCGACCGCGTAGCGGAGCCGCTTGAAGGTGATGCGCAGCGCGTGCTGGGACTCCATGTTGGCTTCGACGAGCGCAGAGGGCATCAGCGCGTAGACGGCCGCGATCCGCTCGGCGACCGCGGCGTGCGCGAAGGCCGAGAGCGGCCGGTGGGTGTCCGCCCCTCCCTTGGGCGCCCGCACGAGCTTGGCGAACGAGCGTCGGCTCTCGGCCAGGTCGAGACCGGTGAGTGCGGACTGCAGGAGCTCGAGCTCGCGAACGCGCTGGCCCATCCGAAAGCCGACGAGGAACGCCACCGCGCGCTGACCGCCTGCATCGAGCGACCGGTTGAGGCGCGAGAAGGCGTCGATGAAGACGTCGGAGTCCCTGACCGGGCCCAGGGCCCGGGTGACACGCCGAACGCGCTTGTACCACGCCGAGAACGCCGCAGGCGGGTACAGCGGAGCGAGAAGTCGCATCGATTCCCTCAGCCGACGCGAAGCGACGCGCATGTCATGCACCGCGTCCATGTCTGCCCCGCCGCTCGCCGCGGCCTCGAGTTCGAAGAGCGGCTCGGCCTTGGCGAGCAGGATTGCTGGCGCGGCCTGTTTGAGCGGCGAATGCGCGCCGACGCCGTCGACCGCGAAACGTTGATCCATGTGGCTCTCTCTCGATCTCGGCGGGTATGAACGGCGACCGCATCCGATCTGCCGCCCACACCTCGGAGTTCTCTCCCTACCAGTGTTCCCATACTATGCTACCGCTCGTTGCGAGCGCGCGCCCTCTTGTGATGATGTGTACGAAGCTCCGCTGTTTGGGAATCAGGAAAGGGCTGCCGGTAGTCCGGGCAGCCGGCCAAGCCGTCCAAACTCGCCGCTGGGAGTCTCGAACATGGCCACACCGAAGAAGCCCGCAGGTACGCCCGCACCCCTCGGCAAGGCGGCCGAAGCCGAACCCCCTTCAGCGCCAGTGCCGCTGACGTACGAGGCACTCGTGCCGCACGCCACGACCGCGGAGCGAATCAGCCGCGGCAAGGAGAACCGCAAGGAGACGCCACGGAGACGCCAGGCGTTCTGGGAGGCGTGGCCCACTCGCCCCGATCCGGTGACCCTGCTCGAGGAGCAAGCGACCACGCGCTGGGACGAACTCATCCCGATCCGGCATGGGCGCATGCTCGCGTCGCCGTTCGCGTTCTTCCGCGGCGCCGCCTACATCATGGCGTCGGATCTGGCCACCACCCCTCGCACCGGCATCAAGGTGCAGGCGTGCGGGGACGCCCATCTGGTCAACTTCGGCATCTTCTCGGCACCGGACAGAAGCCTGGTCTTCGACATCAACGACTTCGACGAGACACTCCCCGGTCCCTGGGAGTGGGACGTCAAGCGTCTCGCCGCGAGTTTCGAAGTCGCCATGAGGGACCGCGGGATGGAGCCCCCGGCCCGCCGCGACGTCCTCCTGACGGTGGTGCGAAGCTACCGCGAAGCCATGGCCGAGTTCGCGGCGATGAACAACCTCGACGTCTGGTATGCCCGCATGGGCCAGGAGAGGCTGATCGAGTTGTCGAAGGCAGAGACCGCGAAGAGCGATCACAAACGTACGTTGAGGCTGTTGGAGAAGGCGAAGTCCAAGGACAGCCTGCGCGCGCTGGACAAACTCACGGTCACGGTCGACGGGCAACCCAGGATCCTGAGCCGGCCGCCCCTGCTCGTGCCAGCGGCGGAGCTCCTCCATGGCGACCAACTCGATCACTTCAACACCACCATCCACGAGTTCCTCCGCAACTACGCGCTGAGCCTGCCCGATGACCGACGCCGACTGCTCGAGCAGTACGAGTTCCGGCAGATAGCTCGCAAGGTCGTGGGGGTGGGTAGCGTGGGGTTGAGATCGTGGATCGTGCTCGCAACCGGCAGAGACAACGCCGACCCGCTCTTCCTTCAGCTCAAGCAGGCGGAGGACTCGGTGCTCGAGCGGTTCGTGGGGCGAAGCCGCTATCGGAACCACGGGCGCCGCGTCGTCGAAGGCCAACGTCTGACTCAGGCCGCGAGCGACACCATGCTCGGCTGGTACAAGGTGCTCGCGTTCGACGGCAAGATCCACGACTTCTACGTACGCCAGCTCTGGGATGGCAAAGCCAGCCAGGACGTGTCCGCCATGTCCACGTCCATGTTCGATTCGTACGCTCGGCTGTGTGGCTGGGTGCTCGCTCGGGGTCACGCCAAGACCGGCGACCGCATCGCACTCGACGCGTACCTCGGGGTGAGCGACGTCTTCGACAACGCGATCGCGGACTTCGCCGTAAGCTACGCGGACCAGAACGAGCGGGACTTCGAAGCGATGCAGGCGGCGCACGCCTCGGGCCGCATTCAGGCCGAGATGGACGTATGACCCGCCGAACCTGGGCTTGGAGAGGCTAGTTAGCTGTCCCGCTCGTGACGAGCGGCACTGCGGCCCCGATCGGGATCCGCGTCCCGGGGGCCGGCACCTGGTCGGTCACCGTGTCCTTGGGGTTTGTGTCCGGGCCCTCGTTGAGGAGCACCGGCACGAGATAGACCTCTGTGATGCTCGCAGCGGCCGCATCCAAGGTCTTGCCGAGCACACTGGGAACTGCCGCGCCACCGGTCCCCGGACCGATCGACACGAACACGGCAACCTGCTGGCCGGTCGTGATGGCCTGGCCCGCCCGCGGCATCTGGGAGACCACACGCCCATAGGGCACGCTCTGGCTGAGTTGCTGGAAGACCACCGGCCTCAGAAGTGCGTAGCCGAGCTTGACCCCCGCGCCGGGGATCGTGTCCAACACGACGTTGGGTGTGACCGTCGTCGTCGGCGGAACCGCGACAAGAAGGTCGACCGGCGTCCCTATCGGCACGAGACCGGTGGCGGTCGGGGACTGCCTGACCACGAGCCCGGAGTCGTAGTTCGAGGTCGCCACCGTGCCCATGGTCGCCGTGGCAAGCTGCGCCCCCAGGATCTGCTCGACGGCGATCGGCACGGGCAGCCCGGTGACGTCAGGGACGCTCACCTTGCTGCGTAGCGACATCCACGCACCCAGGCCGGTCCCGAGCGCGAGGAATGCGACCACTACGAGAACGACAAGCGCCGCCACGCCGAATCGGCGGCGGTGACTCGCCTCAGCGGGTGGCTCCTCGGCGGCGGTCGGCAGGACCTCCGGTGCATCATCGCTCATGGGTCTCCACCGCCTCTCGTCGCTTCGGCGCCGAACGCTATGGCCTCTAGGGTAGCGCGGTGAGCACGACCGCCGCCAGCGCCAGCGCGACACCGAACGCCTGATGCCGCTTGAGCCGCTCACCCAGCACTATCCGAGCCAGCAGCATCGTGGCGACCGGGTAGAGCCCTCCGACGACCGCCGCGACCGCGAGCGGCCCGATCCGGATCGCGCTGATCATGGTGACGTTGGCCGAAGCGTCGAGCAGGCCGGCGGCCGCGGCCATGCGCGCCGAGCCGGGATCGAGTGACATCTCCCGGCGTCGAACGAGCAGCGCGACGCCCATGATCACACAGCCGACGACGCGTGCCACCAGCAGCGGCGCGAACCCGCTCGGGGACAGGGTGAGCGAGAGCGCGACCAGCGAGCAGGCGAAGCTCGCACCGGCAAGCACCGAGAGCCCGACGGCGAGCGGCGGCATGCCGTGCTCCTCGACCGTCCCGGTCGTGGTGCTCACGATGATCACCGCGACGAGCGCGAGCACGAGCCCCACCAGCGTCACGGGCTTGAGCTGAGCGCCGGTGACGAGATCGAACAGCGCCGGTCCCGCCCCGCTGAGCGCGGCGGTTATCGGCGCCACGACGCTCATCCGGCCGATGGCCAGCGCCGCGTAGAGCGAGATGATGCCCACCGTGCCGGCGATGCCCGATGCAGCGCCCCAGAGCACGTCGGCACGCGTCACCAGCTCCGGCCGCAACACCACCAGGAGTACCGCAAACGCCACGGCTCCGACCACGTAGACGACGCCGGTGACCGCGAGCGCGGGACTTCTTCGGCTGGCGAGCCCGCCGAAGAAGTCGCCACTCCCGAACAGCGCCGCCGTGGCGACGCCGAGCAGTGCGGTCAGCATGCTACTTGCGCCCGGCCTTCTTGCGGTCGGTCGCGCTCAGGATCCGCTTGCGCAGCCTGATGCTCTTGGGCGTGATCTCGACCAGCTCGTCGTCCTCGATGTACTCGAGCGCCTCCTCGAGCGTGAAGATCATGGGCGGGTGCAGGACGATGGCCTTGTCAGCCGAGGAGGTACGCATGTTGGTGAGCTGCTTCGCCTTTGCGACGTTGACCACCAGATCGCCTTCCTTGGCGGCCTCGCCCACGATCATGCCCTCGTAGCACATGACGGTCGGGCCGATGAACATCTTGCCGCGCGTCTGCAGGGTGTCGAGCGCGAACGCCGCGGACTTCTCGGTGGCGTTGGCGATCATCGAGCCGTTCTGCCGCCCGCCGAGGTCACCCTTGTACGGCCCGTACTCGCTGAAGTGGTGGAAGAGGACCCCCTCGCCGCGCGTGGCGTTGAGGATGCGGGTGCGCAGGCCCATGACGCCGCGGGTCGGGATCTTGAACTCGAGGTGCGTGCGCTCTTCGCGCAGAACCATGTCCTTCATCTCGCCGCTGCGCGAGCCGAATATCTCGATGACCTTGCCCGCAAACTCGCTCGGCACGTCGACCACGGCCTGCTCGATCGGCTCCAACTTCTTGCCGTGCTCATCCTTCTTGATGATCACCTGCGGACGGCCGACCTGGAACTCGTAGCCTTCGCGTCGCATCGTCTCCATGAGCACTGAAAGGTGCAGGACGCCTCGGCCGGCGACCTCCATGCCTCCCTTGTCCTCCGTCTCGACGATGTTCATCGAGATGTTGGACTCGGCCTCGCGCAGCAGACGCTCCTTGATCTGGCGGCCGCCCACGATCTTGCCTTCTTGTCCGATGAGCGGGCTGGTGGACGCCGCGAAGACGATCGACATGGTCGGCTCTTCGACGTGGATCGGGTCGAGCACGACCGGCTCGATGCGGCACGTGAACATGTCACCGATGTCGGCGTCCTCGATGCCCACGACCGCGCAGATGTCTCCGGCGTGGACTTCGGCGGCCTGCTGGCGACCCATGCCCTCGAAGGTGAACAGATCCTTGATGTTGGCCTGATACCGGCTACCGTCGTTCTTGACGACCATGATGCGCTCGCCGTTGTGAAGCGTCCCCGAGAAGACACGCCCGATGCCGATACGGCCGACGAAGTTGGAGTAGTCGATGGTGCAGACCTGCATCGCGACCGGACCGTCGACGTCGACGTCGGGCGCCGGGATGTTCTCGATGATCGAGTCGAGCAGCGGCGTCATGTCCATGTTGTCGTCGCCGGGCTCGTAACGGGCATAGCCGTTCACCGCGCTCGTGTAGACGATCGGGAAGTCGAGCTGCGCGTCGTTGGCGCCCAGATCGAGCATGAGTTCGAAGACTTCGTCGATGACCTCGTGCGGACGGGCGCCCGGACGGTCGATCTTGTTGACGACGACCATCGGCTTCAGACCGTGCTCGAGCGCGTGCTTGAGCACGAAACGCGTCTGCGGCATCGCGCCCTCGAAGGCGTCGACGATGAGCAGACACCCGTCGGCCATCTTCAGGACGCGCTCGACCTCGCCGCCGAAGTCGGCGTGGCCCGGCGTGTCGATGACGTTGATCTTGGTGTCGCGATAGCGAATCGAGATGTTCTTGGCGAGGATGGTGATGCCGCGCTCGCGCTCCTGGTCGTTGGAGTCGAGCACGCGCTCGGCGACCTGCTGGTTGTCTCGGAATACGTGAGTGGTCTGGAGGAGACGGTCGACCAGCGTGGTCTTGCCGTGGTCGACGTGGGCGATGATGGCGATGTTCCGAACGTCGTTCTGCCGCATGATGCTCCGATGCTTTGAGAGGTGGAATCCCGTCCGGGACCCAATGAGCGCAAGGGGGTAGTGTAGCACGCGAGGGGTTTGTGCCCGTATCGGCGCCCGCCGAAGCCGCCGTCCTTTAGCACGAATCGGTTCATCTCGCGTAAGATGCAGGTGTGTGAAGCCAACGTGTCCTTCCGGAGAGGCAGCGGAATGTCAGCCGAGGACTTCAGCGGCGTCGATGAGGTGACCACCGAGCCAGACCCCCCACAGCCCGAGCAGGGCTCCGGGGACCGGCGCGGCGCTGGCGTGTGGGCCTTGCTCGCCGCGGTGCTTCTGGCGGCGATCGTGCTCCTCATCTTGCTCACCCAGTGTGTTCCCCGCGTGCCCGACGTGGTCGGGCTCGCGCAGAAGCAGGCCGAGCTCAAACTCGTCGACGCCGGCTACGAGGTCGGAAGCATCAGCAAGGTCGCGCTCACCGGCACGCCGCCCGGCAAGGTAGCCGAGCAAGCGCCCGGAGCAGGCGCCGTCTTCGCGCGCCGCAGGAGCGTCGACTTGGTTGTGGCGCTCGGCGCCGACCTGGTCGTGGTGCCCGACGTCGTAGGCAACGACACGCCCGCAGCCGAGGTGCAGCTACGGGCCAAGGGACTGACGATGGAGGTCGCCGGGCGCTACAGCGAGACGATTCCCGCAGGCGCCATCATCACCCAGAACCCGCCTGCGGGAACTAAGGTGCCCGTTGGATCTCAGGTCGTGGTGGTCGTTTCGCTCGGGATTCTGCCGGAGTCAGGCGCTGGCTCGGGCACGTCGTCGAGTGGCGCAGCAGGCTCTTCGGACAGCGGCAGCGGTTCCAGCACAGCTCCCTCGACCTGCACGGCAAGCTACCCCCGGGCCAGTGTGTGGGCCAGTGGCGGCGACATCTACATCCGCCTCACACCCGGCGGCGCGTCGAGGCGGCTGACGAGCGGCTCCGCCTGGGACACCAATCCCCTGCTGTCTCCCAACGCCAAGTATGTGGTCTTCATGCGCGCGCCGTCGAAGAGCGCGAGATCGAACGAGATCGGGCGCGTGTGCCTGACCGATTTCGACGTGGTGATCCTCGATCTGCCCATCTCGAGACCGGACACCGCTTCGTCGATCTACTACGGCACGCCCGTCTTCGCTCCCAGCCCCACCGGCACGGCGCCGGGCAGCGACTGGCTGGTCACCGTGCAGTACATGACGAAGGCGGGACCAAGCCCGCGACTCATGATCACCAACGTGCCCATCGATTCGAGCTGGGTCTCATGGAACATCTTCCTCGGGAGCCCGCTGACGCTGTCGCGCTCGACGAAGGCGGGGTCCGTGAAGGTGAGCGGATCACGCACCCCGCTGAACTTCAACGTCTACACAGGGCTGTACTCCAAGTAGCCGCGCCCGGCGCCGCGTCAGCGCAGCACGAGGTCGGCATAGAGCGGCAGGTGGTCCGACGCCCTGCTCGGCACGGCTTCCAGCGCCTCGAGTTTCCAGTGCCGACTGAATGCGAAGTGGTCCAGCCCACGGCTCGGACGAACGCTCGGGAAGGTGCTCGGGGGAGCCTCCACCACCTGCAACAGCTCCGAGAGCGGAGTCAGTTCGTCGGCCAGGCAGTTCATGTCCCCCGCGAGCACGAGCGGCACGTCGCGCGGGAGGTTCTGGGCGAGGTGGGCGATCTGCGCCGATCGCGTCCGACGCCCGAGCGACAGGTGCGTCGAGACGAACACCACCGTCACGCCGTCCACCAGTATCTCGGCGATCAGCGCACCGCGGCGCTCGAATCCGCTTGGCAGCGGGAGGTTGCGAGATGAGGTGAGCAGCCCCGTGCGCGCCATGACCATGTTGCCCAAGGGCCTGGACCCATCGCACGTGGTTGGGCTCGAAAGCGTGCTCCATGTCCAGGATGCGGGCGATCTCGCGAGGCTGGTCCCAGAGTCCGCGGATGTGCCAGACCTCGTTCATGCCGACAACGTCGGGTTCGATGCGCTCGATGGCGCGCGCGATCCGGGGGTTGGAGAACCATCCGTCGACGCCCTCGCCGTGGTGGATGTTGTAGGTCAGGAAACGCACGCATGGCTCCCGGTCCGGGGCTGGGCACCCCAAGATGATGCCCGTTCAGCGAGCGTGGCTCACTCCGCGGCGGGGATGACGAGTTCGAGCAGGCAGTGGCACGAACCCGCCTTGCCGAGACGATCGAGGAAGGTCAGGTCGAGCCCGGCGCCCTCGAACGTCCCCTCGTCAACCGCGGCAGCGATCTCGCACAGCGTGTCGATCTCCTCGGCGGGCAAGCCGATCGCGCGCCAGGCGTCCACGAGCGGGCATGCCTCCATGCGGAGCACGAGTCTGCCATCTTCGAGCTCCTCGATGCCGGGCTCGAAGAACGCGCCATCGCACGGGGAACCGTCGACGAAGATCCGGCCGACGTTCGCCAGGTCGCCGGCCTCGGCGGATGCGGCGTACTTGCGGCCGACCTCGAGGCCGCGCCGGTAGATGGCGCGCTTCATGACCTCGACGGCGCGCTCGCGGCCCAACTCCTCGGCGAGTTCCTCGTAGAGGTAGGCGTACATGAGGGCACGGTTCTCGAACGCCGCGCGCGTCTCCGCCTGGGACTTCTCGAGGGCAGCCTGCAGCTCCTCGGCAGTCATGTCGGCAGACATCAGGCGGTCTGAGGCTCGGGGTGCACCGGCGTCGAATCGTGATCGTCGCCGTGATGTCCCTCATCCGGATAGACGTCCATCGCCTTGATGCCGAAGAAGTCGAGCGCGCACGGCAGCGTCGGCCGTGGCGGCCAGGTAGAGGTGCACGGTGGTGAAGATGATGAACAGCCAGTTGATGATGTAGTGAACCGTCCGCAGCGCCCAGACGCCGGTGCCGCCCAGAACGCCCGCGGTCACACCGTAGACGCTGACGCTCACGATCGGCACCTGCCAACGCCAGATCAGCAGGCCGGTGATCGCCTGCGCGATCATCATGTAGAGGAATGCGTTGTAGGACAGCTTCTGCATGACGTTGTACTTGGCGACGTGCGGCTTCTCGTTGCTGAAGTAGCCGTAGTACTTGGCGACCCCAAGCGTGGACTGCAGGTCTATCTTGCGAACCGCGAACTCGCGCCAGTCTGCGTTGGTCTTGGAGAAGAACGCGTACCAGATGCGCCAGACAAGGAAGACGATGACGATGATCATGAAGACGTAGTGGATGTTGCGCATGAGGACGCGGTTGCTGGAGAAGAACGGGAATCGCAGGTACATGCCGGTGAAGCCGAGGATGATCATCGAGGTCATGTGGACGGCGTGGAGCCACTTGGGTGTTCTCGGTGGACGGGCGTCGTGGTGAGGCCAGTTGCCCTCGATGAAGTTCTTCTTGAAGCGCCCGGTGGTGATGTAGAGCGTGAAGTGCAGCGCGAGGAAGAGCACGACGCCGAACCACATCGCCGTGAAGATGATGTCGAGCCATACGTTCAGTTCCACCATGCTGATGAGCCCCATGATTACCCCTCTGTCTCGGCGGCGCACGGCCGCCGCCTACCTTGTTCGACGCTGCCGGTTCGAACCCCTGCCACAACTAAGCATCGTTCACCATCACTGTACCTATAAACGTGCGTAGTACGCTACCGGTCCAGGCTAGTTCCCTGTATCAGGCGAGGCCGTCGCGGGCGATCGGACAGGTCATGCAGTGGCAGCCGCCGCGGCCTTTGCCCAACTCGGACCCGTCGATCTCGAGGACCTCGATGCCCGCCTCTCGCAGGTTGGCGTTCGTCCGCGTGTTGCGCGCGTACGCCACCACCACCCCCGGCTCGATGGCCACGACGTTGTTCGCATCGTTCCACTGCTCGCGAGCGGCCTGGAATATGTCGCCGCCGGTCGGGATGACGCGAAGCTCGCTCACGCCGAGCGCGTCGGCGATGGCGGGCAGAAGCCCCTTCTCCTCTGTGATGTCGAAGGTGCTGCCGTCGTCGCCCGGACGCAGGCTGAAGACCTGCATCTGCTCGACGACCTGCGGGAAGACGGTGACGGCGTCGCGGTCGACGAATCCGATCACCGTGTCGAGATGCATGTACGCGCGGGCGAGTTCCATGCGGCACGCGATGATGCGCTCGGCCTGGCCGGAGGTGAAGAGGGCGCGCGCGATGTGCTCGACCATGCGCCCGGTCGAGCGCTCGCCCATGCCGACGAGCACCGTCTTGTTGCCGATCGGCATGACGTCGCCGCCCTCGAGTGAGGCGCCGTGGCCGAAGTCCTCGACGGCGAACCGCTCCGAGTCGCCCGCAGGCGGATACCAGAACTCGAACTCGGCGCTCGTGAACCGCGGGTGGTGCCGGTAGATCTCGGAGACGTTGGAGACCTCGAGGCGCCGCGCGTGCCAGAACAGCGGCGGCAGGATCACGCCCCCGTACATCCACGCCGATGAGTCGCGCATGAACAGCGAGTTGGGCAGCGGCGGCAGCACGAAGGAGTCAGGCGTGGCCATGAGCGCGCCGAGCGAGTGGCGGTTGAGCGTCGCGATGTCGAGGCCGTCGAGCTCCGAGATGAGCAGCCCGCCGACGAGGATCTCGGCGAGGCGCGCGGGCTCCTGCGCGAACAGCCATCCGCGAAGCTCCTCGACAAGCGAGAGCCCCACGGTGAACGATGAGACCGCTCGTTCGACGATATGCCGGCATGCGTCTTCGCTTGCGGCCACCGTCTCGGCGAGAAGCTGCTGGAGGTAGAGCACTTCGACGCCCGCGGTCGCGAAGGACGTCGGTGAAGTAGTCGTGCTCGCGCTGGGCCCGTTCGACCCAGACCACGTCGTCGAAGAGGTACTCCGAGCTGTTCTGGGGGGTCAGCCGCTCGAGCGACTTGCCCGGACGGTGCACGAGCACCGTCTTGAGGCGACCCACCTCCGAATGTACGCCGAGTCCCGCCATGCTCACTCCCCGTCTCAGGTGCACCCTTCCGCGCGCACTATCGTAGCGTCACCGGCGTGAACCGTATACGGCTCGAGAAGGCACGCGACCGCGAATCCCCGAACAGCGGTGTCAGCCGCTTGATGAGCGGGCAAGATAGTCGTGACGAGCGCGGCTGCGCGCCGCCGCTTGAAGCAGCCAGGACCGTCAGGAGAATGCACCATGGGCAGATCCCTCCGTGTGCCGCCCGCGCTGGTCGCGGGCGTGGCAGCCGGCGCTGCGGTCGCTGGCGGCATAGCCGCGCTGAGCCTCACCGGCGTCGGCATCAGGCGCCCGGTCTCGCATCCGGATCCCGCGCACTCCGTCGATGACGCCTGGCAGCGCGTCGAGGCGCTCCGCTCCGCCGAGGAGGGCGCGATCCATCCGGCGGGACACACGACGCTTCTCGCGCCGGTCGACCCGGGGCCCGGCACACCGACAGTCGTGCTCATGCACGGTCTCACGATGACGCCCGACCAGTTCGGCTGGGTCGGCGGTGTCATCCGCGACACCGGCTACCGCGTGCTGTTGCCGCGCATGCCGGACCACGGCCGCACGGACGGCTCGAGCCGCGCATTGGGCGATGTTCGCGCCGAGGACCTCACAGCCTGGGCCGACTCGGTGATAGACATCGCGAGCGGGTTCGGCGGACCGGTCTGGGTCCTGGGGCTCTCCGCGGGAGGGCTCATGGCTTCGTGGTGCGCTCGCGTGCGGCCGGAGGTCACTCGTGTCGCTGCGATCGCCCCCTTCGCCGCGCCCCACGGATACCGATGGAGCATCGTCCGCATGGCGGCGCGGCTCGAGGGCCGGCTTCCGACGACGATGCACTACTGGGACCCGGTCCTCAGAGCCGAGGCCGCACTGTCGCCCTACGGCTACCCCGGTTTCCCGGTGCGCGGGGCCTCGGCCTACATGCGCGTCTCCGAAGCCCTCCACGACCGCCGTCTGCCCTCACAGCCCAATCTGGAACGTGCGGTGCTCGTTCTGAACGACGGTGACGACCAGATCAGCGATCCCAGGGCGCGCGAACTCTTCCGGAGGTGCTTCTACGAGACCGACGCGGACTACGAGGAGCTCACGCTTCCGGCCGCGCTCGGGTGGGAGCCACGACTTCATCGACCCCTGGCTCTCGCCGAGGCCCAACCCGCACGCCGTGCTTGAAGTCCTGCTCGGCTCGCTGGGGATTGACGGACCTGAGGCGGCCCGGGCGATCGAGGCGTACCCGGTCTAGGACGACCGGCGCTCCGCGCCCCGGCGAGCGGCTCGGCCAGCCTCGAGACGGCTGTGGCATACTCTTCGCATACTAACGGTTCGCTCATTAACCATTGCTCTGCACCGAGAACCCGCGTCGGAGGACACCGCCATGCACCACGGTCACGGCACAGCCTGCGCGCTCCCCGACCCCGAGGGCGTCGATCCGCTTTCGTTCCGGGTCTTCAGCGCGTACATGCGCTCGCTCCACCTGCACCGCCAACTGATGGGCAAGCTCCTCACGGGTCAGGACTCCCACCCGGGCCAGGCGTTCGCCCTGCGCATGCTCGGCGCCAACGACGGCATCACCCAGCGCGACCTCGCCGAGGCGATGCACCTCTCTCGCCCGGCGGTCACCACGATGCTGCAGCGCATGCAGAAGGCGGGCCTGATCGACCGTCGCCCCGACGAGACGGACCAGCGCCTCATGCGCGCGTACCTTACCAAGGACGGCCGTGCACTCGAGGCGCAGATGCGCGAAACGTTCGCCACTTACATCTCTACGGCGTTCGACGCCATGTCGGTCGAAGACCGCACCGAACTCGAGCGGCTTCTCGGCATCGTCGCCGACAACACGGCCGCCGCGCTGTGATGACACGCGCGACCACCCGCTCCAACTACCTCACGACGAAAGAGGCAACGCTCTGATGATCAACCTGTTCACGACCTACCTGAGGCCGTACTGGAAGCAGCTTGTGCTCGTCGCAGTGCTCGTCTTGATGCAGGCGATGGGCAACCTCTTCCTGCCGGCCCTCAACGCCCAGATCATCGACAAGGGCGTGGCCAAGGGCGACATCACCGTCATCCTGCAGCTGGGGGCCATCATGCTCGCTGGTCTCGCTCGTGGTCGGGGCGATCTCGATCGTCTCGGTGTACTGGGGATCCAAGACCGCCATGGCGTTCGGCCGGGACCTGCGCAGCGCCATCTTCCGGCGCGTCGAGGCGTTCTCGCAGACCGAGGTCAACTTCTTCGGGACGCCGTCGCTCATCACGCGCAACACCAACGACGTGCAGCAGGTGCAGCAGCTCGTCGTCATGGGGCTCAACATGATGATCCTGGCCCCGATCACGGCCATCGGCGGCATCATCATGGCGGTGCGCATGGACGTCGCGCTCTCGACCGCGCTCATCTTCATCGTCCCGCTCATGGGCGCGGTGATCGGCACGTTGCTGTTCAAGGCGCTTCCGCTGTTCAAGTCCATGCAGATCAAGGTCGACCGCATCAACCAGGTCACGCGCGAGACGCTCTCCGGCATCCGCGTGATCAGGGCCTTCGTGCGCACCAGACACGAGGAGGAGCGCTTCGACCTGGCCAACCGCGACCTCACCGACACGTCGCTGAAGGTGGCCTACCTGTTCGCGATCATGATCCCGACGCTGATGGGCATCATGAACCTCTCGACCGTCGCGATCATGTGGTTCGGCGGCCTGCGGGTCGCGAGCGGCGCGATGCCCATCGGCAACCTGACCGCGTTCATCTCCTACATCTTCCTGATCCTCATGTCGGTCACGATGGCCGTGATGATGTTCGCGATGGTCCCGCGCGCCGCCGCCTCGGCCGAGCGCATCCGCGCGGTACTGGACACGGAGCCTTCCGTGAACGACCCCGAGGGTGCCTCGCCGGTCTGCGAGGGCTCGGGCTACATCGAGTTCCAGGACGTCGAGTTCCGCTATCCCGGCGCCGAGGACCCGGTGCTGTGCTCGCATCTCCTTCTCGGCGAGGCCCGGGGAGACGACGGCGATCGTCGGCAGCACCGGCAGCGGCAAGTCCACGCTCATCAACCTGATCCCGCGCTTCTACGACGTCACCGGCGGCCGCGTGCTGGTCGACGGCGTCGATGTGCGCGAGATGCGCCGAGAAGACCTCTGGCGCAAGGTGGGCTTCGTCCCGCAGCGCGCGTTCCTGTTCTCCGGCTCGGTGGCGAGCAACCTGCGCTACGGCAGCGAGCACGCCCCCGAGGACGAGCTGTGGCGCGTGCTCGAAGTCGCGCAGGGATCGGAGTTCGTCGCCGAGATGAACGAGCAGCTCAACGCCCCCATCATGCAGGGCGGCTCCAACGTCTCGGGCGGCCAGCGTCAGCGCCTCGCCATCGCGCGCGCACTGATGAAGCGTCCGGAGATCTACGTGTTCGACGACAGCTTCTCGGCGCTGGACTTCAAGACCGACTCGAGACTACGGGCGGCGCTGGTGGACGAGACCCGCGAGGCGACGGTGATCATCGTCGCCCAGCGCGTGAGCTCGATCATGCATGCCGACCGGATCATCGTCATGGACAACGGCACCATCGCGGGGATGGGCACGCACGACGAGCTCATGGAGAGCTCGGAGACGTATCGCGAGATCGTGTACTCGCAGCTGTCCCAGGAGGAGATCGCGTGACGGACGCCAAGGACACCAAGACGCCCGACCGCGCGAAGAGCGGCGGAGGCCGAGGATTCGGCCCCGGCGGCGGCATGCACTCCGCGCCGGTCGTCAAGGCCAACAACTTCAAGGACTCGGCGCTTCGCCTGCTGGCGACGCTGAGGCCGGAGCAGCTCAAGATCGTGTTCGTCATGGTGATGTCGATCATCAGCGTGGCGTTCTCTGTGGCCGGCCCGTGGATCCTCGGCCAGGCGACCAACGTGCTGTACGCGGGCGTCATCGGCGCGCAGTACCCCGCCGGCACGAGCCAGGAGCAGGTCATCGCGGCGCTCAACGCCAAGGGCCAGACCCAGCTCGCCGACATGCTCTCCGGGGTCAACTTCACGCCGGGTGTCGGCGTGGACTTCACGGCGCTGGCCAGGATCCTGGCGCTGCTCGCGACGGTGTACCTGCTCAGCGCGCTTTTCGGCTGGCTGCAGGGCTACATCATGGCGGGCGTCGCGCAGCGCACCGTCTACACGCTGCGGCGCAACGTGGACCTCAAGCTCGCGCGGCTGCCGCTCAAGTACTTCGACGACCACTCGCGCGGCGACATCCTGAGCCGCGTGACCAACGACATCGACAACATCTCCAACACGCTGCAGCAGAGCCTCACGCAGATCATCACCGCGGTGTTCACCATCATCGGCATCCTGGCGATGATGATCTGGATCAGCCCGCTGCTCGCGGCGATCTCGCTGCTCACCGTGCCCGTCTCGATCGTGATCACGATCATCATCGGCAAGCGTTCGCAGAAGCAGTTCGCTCGGCAGTGGGAGCGCACCGGCAAGCTCAACGGCCACATCGAGGAGATGCACACCGGACACAGCATCGTGAAGGTGTTCGGACGCCAGGAGCAGGCCATCGCGCAGTTCGACGAGGAGAACGAGAAGCTCTACGACGCCAGCTTCAAGGCGCAGTTCATCTCGGGGATCATCATGCCGGCGACCACCTTCGTGGGGAACCTCAACTACGTCGCGATCGCCGTCATCGGCGGTGTGCGGGTGGCCTCCGGCACGATGTCGCTCGGCGACGTCCAGGCGTTCATCCAGTACTCGCGCCAGTTCACCTGGCCGATCGCGCAGACCGCGAGCATCGCCAACGTCATGCAGTCGGCGGTCGCCTCGGCGGAGCGCGTCTTCGAGCTGCTCGACGAGGCCGAGGAGAAGCCGGACGCCGTCGCGCCGAAGCAGCTCGCCGAGGTGACCGGCTGCATCACGCTGCGCGACGTGTCGTTCCGCTACGACGCCGACACCCCGCTCATCGACGACCTGAACCTCGACGTGGCGCCGGGGCAGACGGTCGCCATCGTCGGTCCCACCGGCGCCGGCAAGACCACGCTCGTCAACCTGCTGCTGCGCTTCTACGAGATCGACGCCGGCACCATCAGCGTCGACGGCATCGACATCCGCGACGTGACGCGCGACAACCTGCGCCGCACCTTCGGGATGGTGCTGCAGGACGCGTGGCTCTTCGGCGGGACGATCCGCGAGAACATCGCCTACGGTCGCGAGGACGCCACCGAGGACGAGATCCAGGCCGCCGCGCGCGCGGCCAACGTCGACCACTTCGTGCGCACGCTGCCGGACGGCTACGACACCGTGCTCAACGACGACGCCTCCAACGTCTCACAGGGCGAGAAGCAGCTGCTCACCATCGCGCGGGCGTTCCTCGCCGACCCGCAGGTGCTGATCCTCGACGAGGCGACGAGCTCGGTGGACACGCGCACCGAGGTCATGATCCAGAAGGCCATGGCCGAGCTCATGAAGAACCGCACGAGCTTCGTGATCGCCCACCGCCTCTCGACGATCCGCGACGCGGACACGATCCTCGTGATGAACGAAGGCCACATCATCGAGCAGGGCACGCACGCAGAGCTGCTCGCCGCCAACGGGTTCTACGACGATCTGTACCAGAGCCAGTTCGCCGAGGCGCTCGACGAAGCGGTGTAGCTCGGCCCGACCTGCGGGTACGCACTACGGGTAGCGCCGACCGAAGGGAGCTCCATGCAGGCGTTGTGGCTCGAAGAACGCCAGCTGTCGATACGCGAGGTCGACCTGCCGCGGACGGATGGCGAGGCGCTCATCCGCGTCTCGCTCTCGGGCATCTGCGGGACCGACATCGAGCTCGCTCGCGGCTACTACCCGTTCACGGGCGTCATCGGCCACGAGTTCGTCGGCGAGGTGGTCGAGTCGCCTGACCCGGCCTGGATCGGGCGTCGCGTCGTCGGAGAGATCAACGCCGTATGCGGCGCATGTGAGGCGTGCCGCAACGCGCGGCCGACCCACTGCGAATCGCGGACGGTGCTCGGCATCGCCGGACGCAACGGCGCCCACGCCGAGTACGTGTCGCTGCCGCTCGCCAACCTCCACGCGGTGCCGGACTCCGTCGCCGACGAGGCCGCCGTGTTCGCCGAGCCGCTGGCTGCGGCGCTCGAGATCCTCGAGCAGGTCCACGTGCGCCCGGGCGACCGCGTGCTGCTGGTCGGCGCCGGCCGTCTCGGACAGCTCGTGGCGCAGGTGCTCGCCCTGACCGGTGCGCGGCTGCGCGTTGTCGCGCGTCACCCGCACCAGCGTGCACTGCTCCACGCCCGCGGCATCGAGACGATCGCTGCCGAGGAGGTCGAGCCGAGGCGCCACGACATCGTGGTCGAGGCGACCGGGTCGCCCTCCGGCCTCGATCTGGCGCGCGCGGCGCTCCGGCCGCGCGGCACGCTCGTGCTCAAGTCCACCTACCACGGCGAGGTCACGCTCGACCTCGCCCCCTTCGTCGTCGACGAGATCACCGTCGTCGGCTCGCGCTGCGGGCCGTTCGCGCCGGCCCTCAGGTTGCTTGAGCGAGGCGACGTGGACCCGACGCCGCTCATCGGCGAGACCTACCCGCTTGCCGGGGGCGTCGATGCGGTTCGAGCCGCCCAGCAGCCGGGCGCGATGAAGATCCTGATGCGCCCGTAGCTCGTCTGAGGGAGAGGCCCGCAGTGAACCGCAAGGTCGTTGGAGCGCAGAACGTCAGCCGGATGTGTCTGGTCTGTGGCCGGGACAACGATCGAGCCTCAAGGCACGCTTCTACGAGCTCGAAGACGGCGAACTGCTCGGCGTGTTCACGCCGCTCACGGAACACCAAGGGTATCCGGGGCGGCTCCACGGCGGCATGGCCTCGACACTGCTGGACGAGACGATGGGCCGAGCGATCAACACCCTTGAGCCCGATGCGTGGGGCGTGACGGTCAAGCTGTCGGTGAAGTTCCGAAAGCCGGTCCCGCTCGACCGCGACGTTCGGGCGATCGCGCGCATCACCAAGGTCGGCAGCCGTCTCTTCGAGGGCGCGGGCGAGATCGTACTCGACGACGGATCTGTGGCCGTCGAGGCGACCGGCACGTACATGAAGCTGCCGATCGAACGTATCTCCGAAGGCGACTTCGATCTGGAGTGGTTCGCCGACGAGCGCGATGCCCCTGCGCATGTGGACCTCTGACGCCCGGGAGACTCACCGGGACTGCAGGAATCGACCGAGAATGCCGATGCTACAACCCAAGTGATGACAATCTTGGGAGCGGGCTGAATACCCTTGGTCACCTTCAACGACACGGATCGGCGCAGGCGCGTCGACGAACTCAACGCGGAAGCGACCGCCCTCGGGTGGCTTGACTACGACCGTCTGCAGAAGCTCGCCGACGAAGCGTTCGAGTTGGCATGCCACAAGGATGCCGACGGCAACCAGTACCCCTACGGCATGGCGAGCGCGCTGAGCCTGCTCGCGGAGCGCAACTGCACCGTCGGCGAGTGGAGTACCGCGCTCTCCGAAGCCTCGCAGGCGCTCTCCCTCCTCGAATCGCAGCCGGTGACGTCGGTGACCGGCTCCCTCTACCAGACCATCGGATGGACGCGCTACTTCCTCGGCGACTACGTTCAGGCGCTCGACAACCTGAATAGGGCGCTCCGCATCGCCGAGCAGACCGACGATCGGAGTCTCCAGGCGTACGTGCTCGACCGCATCGCAAGCGTCCAGAGCTCGGCGGGACAGCCTACCGTGGCGTTGGGGACTCACAAGCGCTCGCTCGCCATGCATCGGGAGCGGGGCGATCGTCTCGGCGAGGCTCGGGCGCTCAACAACATGGCCTACACATACATGGATCTCGGCAAGCTCGGCGCCGCTCTGGAGGCCGCCGATCGCTCGTTGGCCCTCACGCACGAGATCGGCAGCGTCCATCTCCTGGCAGGCGTGTACGACACCCTTGCCGAGGTGGAGCTCAGGAGCGGGAAACTCGATGAGGCCGAGCAGTACTCGCGAAAGGGACTCGAGACCGCGCTGTCGTGCAAGTCCGAGCCCGACACGGGTGACAGCATGTTCATGCTCGGGCGTATCGAGTGTGCGCGCGGCAACTGGACCGAGGCCATCGAGGCGACCGGACAGGCGCTCGCCATCGCCGAGCGTCTCGGCAGTGCGGTGGAGGAGTACAGGTGCCACAAGCTGCTCGCGGAGATCTACGAGCGCTTCGGCGACTTCCCCTCGGCGCTGTGGCACTATCGCCGGTTCCATGAACTCGAAAGCGCGAAGAGAACGGGTGAGACCGAGAGCCGACTGGCGCGGCTTGCCGTGGAGCATCAGGTCGAGTCCGCACGCAAGGACGCCGAGATCCTGAGATTGCGCAGCCTCGCGCTCGAGCGAGAGGTGGAGGAGGGGCGCGTGGCTCAGGCGTCGCTGGAGGCGCAGGCCTCACTCGACCCCCTCACGGGCCTGTTCAACCGCCGGCACACGTCGGTGTTGCGCGAAGAGTTGCGCAGGGCGCTCAGCCTGGGTCACCCGGTCAGTCTGACGATGTTCGACATCGACCGATTCAAGAACGTGAACGACGAGAACGGACACGCCGCCGGGGACAAGGTCCTCGTCTCCATCGCCGGCGAGTTGCGCGCGAACGCGCGGAAGTCCGACATGCCCTGCCGGTGGGGCGGGGACGAGTTCCTTGTGCTTCTCGTCGACATGGACGCCGATGCGGCCGGAAGCGCTGCAGAGCGTCTGCGCCTGGCGGTCGCGGAATCGTCGGTGCTCTGCTCGGGCGTGCCCGTTTCCGTAACGCTCAGCGCCGGCGTTGCAAGCGTCGACGCTGACGCACCCGCTGATTTCGACGCGCTGGTGGCCCGGGCCGACGCCGCTCTCTACGCCGCGAAGGCGGCCGGCCGCAACCGCGTCGTCGTGAGCGAGGGCGCGGACAGCTTCGCCGCGCCGAGGACCCTTCGGGTCGTATCCACGAGGGACGACGTCGTTCTGGCGGGCTAGCCCGTGATGAAGGCGGGCGGCGTGACGTCGTCGTAGATCCTCGCCGAGACGAGCTTCCCGCTCCGCCCCGCGCGTGTAGGACGCAGCACCCGCCTGGGCGGGCATCTTCTGGCTCCCCCACTTGTCGGCGAGGTACTCGAAGACGACCGTCGTGCCGTCGTCGGTGATCGAGCCGAGATGCAGGGTGATGCCGCCGTCGGCCAGGATCCGTTCGTACCACGCGGTCCGGTCGGCGCCCGGCATGGGTGTACGCCGAGCCGGCCGGCTCCCGCACCATGCCGTCCGGCTCGAAGACCGCGTCGGCCGCCGCCGCATCGCCCGCCGTGAGCGCGTCGTGGTAGCTTCCGACCGGCTCGGCGGGCCGCTCGGCCAGGTTGTAGTACGCGAGCACGCCGTGGCGGACCTCGTGTGTGCCGTACAGCGGCCACGTGCTGTGATAGACACGCAGGTCGCGGATGCAGCCTCCGTCGATCTCCGCGATCAGCATGATGGGCAGCTCGCATTCGTTCCCGTCGAACTCGAGCCACAGGGTGATCTCGTGAATGATGCGCCGGGCGGTCTCGGTCGTGCGAACGTCCTCGACGCGCGCTTCATGGGCGTCGAGCCACGCGCGGGTCTCGGCGACGAACTCCGGCGGAAGCTGCTTGCCGCCGAGCGGCGAGTCCACGGTGGCGCGCTCGCAGAACGAGCCGAGCACACCGATATCTCCCGCGATCAGGCGTGGGTAGAGCTCACGAACGGTCTCTCTCGCGGGCATGGGCGACCCCTTCGTCGGACGGACGTCATGTCAGGGTTGTTCCCGAATCGGGCCCTGCCGCGCTGCCGCTCGGCGATGACGAGCGGTTTCGTGCGGTCCCGGACGCAAGCGCGTTCAGCGCCCTGCGTGTCCGGTCGCGAGCCGGCCGCCTCGCCAGACCCCGCCGACGAGCGGCGCGCCGGGGCGATAGGCCAGATGGAGGTACGTGGGGGCCTCGAGTACCACGATGTCGGCCCGAGTCCCCTCGGCGATCCGGCCGATCGAGTCGCTGCGCAGTGCAGCCGCCCCGCCGCGGGTTGCGGCAAGAAGCGCCTGAGCGGGCGTCATGTGCATCTCGCGGACGGCCAGCGCGATCATCAGCGGCATCGACGTGGTGTACGACGTGCCCGGGTTGCAGTCGGTGGCGATGGCGACCGTCGCGCCCGGCGTCGATCAGACGCCGCGCGTCGGGGAACTCGGAGCCGGCGCTGAACTCCGCGCCCGGCAGCAGCGTCGCGACCACGCCCGCCGAGACGATCGCGTCGATGTCGTCGTCGGTGAGGTGCGTGCAGTGATCGATGCTCGCCGCGCCGAACTCGGCAGCGACGCGCGCGCCCGGCCCGTGCCCGAGCTGGTTGCCGTGGAGCCTCGGCATGAGCCCCGCGGCGATACCCGCCGACAAGACCCGTCGTGTCTCGGCCTCGTCGAACGCCCCGCGGTCGCAGAAGACGTCGATCCAGCGCGCGAGCGGAGCGCACGCCGAGAGCATCGGCCCGCAGACGAGGTCGACGTACGCGGCCCGATCGTCGGCATACTCGGGCGGCACCACGTGCGCGCCCAGGAAGGTGGTCTCGGCGGTGAACTCGCCGGCGATGCGCAGGATGCGCGCCTCGGTCTCGACGTCGAGCCCGTAGCCGCTCTTGATCTCGACGGTGGTGGTGCCGAGCGAGACCGCCTCGGCGAACAGCCGCGCCGTGCTCGCGCGCAGCTCCTCATCGCTCGCCGCGCGGGTGGCGGCGACGGTGGTCGCGATGCCGCCGCCGGTGTAGGGCTCCCCCGCCATCCTCGCCGAGAACTCCGCCGAGCGGTCGCCGGCGAACACCAGGTGCGTGTGGCTGTCGACGAATCCGGGCACGACCGCCCGGCCGTCGACATCGACGCGCTCGTCGGCGGCCGGTGCCGCACTCGCCGAGCCGACCCAGGCGACGGTGCCGTCGCTGTCGATCACCAGCGCCGCATCGCGCACGATGCCGAGCGGTGAACCGTCGCCGGCAGCGGGGTCGCAGGTGACGAGTTCCCCGATGCCGGTGAGCAGCGTCGTGGTCACTTCGCGCCATCCTCGGCGACAGGCGCTGCGGCGGCGCCGGGCGCGTCGCCCTCCCGCATCGGGACGCGGACGCCGCGCTCCTCCGCGACCTCGATCGCGCGATCGTAGCCGGCGTCGACGTGGCGGATGACGCCCATGCCCGGGTCGTTGGTGAGCACGCGCTCGATCTTCTCGGCGGCCAGCGCGGTGCCGTCGGCGACGGAGACCTGCCCGGCGTGGATGGAGCGGCCGATGCCGACGCCGCCGCCGTGGTGGATGCTGACCCACGTCGCGCCGGAGGCCGTGTTGACGAGCGCGTTCAGCAGCGGCCAGTCGGCGATCGCGTCGGAGCCGTCGAGCATCGACTCGGTCTCGCGATAGGGGCTCGCGACGCTTCCGCAGTCGAGGTGGTCTCGGCCGATGACGATGGGCGCGGTGATGCGTGCCGTCGGCGACCATCTCGTTGAAGCGCAGCCCGGCGATGTCGCGCTCGCCGTAGCCGAGCCAGCAGATGCGCGCGGGCAGGCCCTGGAACGCGATCTTGTCCTGCGCAGAAGTGATCCAGCGGTGGAGCGGCTCGTTGTCGGGGAAGAGCTCGAGCACGGCCTTGTCGGTCGCGCGCGATGTCGGCGGGGTCGCCGGAGAGCGCGGCCCAGCGGAACGGGCCCTTGCCCTCGCAGAAGAGCGGGCGGATGTAGGCCGGCACGAAGCCGGGGAACTCCCAGGCCCGCGTGTAGCCGCCGAGCTCGGCCTCGGCGCGGATCGAGTTGCCGTAGTCGAAGACCTCGGCGCCGGCGTCCATGAAGCCGACCATCGCCTCGACGTGGCGCGCCATCGACTCGCGGGCGCGGTCGGTGAAGCCGACCGGGTCGCTCTCGGCGTAGGTGTGCCACTCCTCGACCGTGACGCCGAGCGGCAGGTAGCTGAGCGGATCGTGCGCCGAGGTCTGGTCGGTGACGATGTCGACGTCGATGCCGCGGCGCAGCAGCTCGGGAAGCACGTAGGCGCAGTTGCCTTCGAGCCCGACCGAGAGCGGCCGGCGCTCGGCCTTGGCGACCAGGACGCGCTCGATGGCGTCGTCGAGGTTGGAAGTCCACTCGTCGAGGTAGCGCTCGCGCACGCGGCGCTCGAGACGCGAGCCGTCGACGTCGACGATCAGCACGACGCCGCCGTTCATGGTGACCGCGAGCGGCTGCGCTCCGCCCATTCCGCCGCACCCGCCCGTGACGGTGAGCGTGCCGAACAGCGAGCCGCCGAACCGCTTCTCGGCGATGGCGGCGAAGGTCTCGTAGGTGCCCTGGACGATGCCCTGCGTGCCGATGTAGATCCAGCTGCCCGCGGTCATCTGGCCGTACATGGTCAGGCCGAGGTGCTCGAGGCGGCGGAACTCGGGCCAGTTGGCCCAGTCCGGGACCAGGTTGCTGTTGGCGATGAGCACGCGCGGCGCCCACTCGTGCGTGCGCATGACGCCGACCGGCTTGCCGGACTGCACGAGCATCGTCTCGTCGGCCTTGAGCGTGCGCAGCGTGCGGCAGAGCGCGTCGAACGCCTCCCAGCTGCGCGCCGCGCGGCCGGTGCCGCCGTAGACGACCAGGTCGTCGGGGTTCTCGGCGACGGCAGGGTCGAGGTTGTTCTGCAGCATGCGCAGCGCGGCCTCCTGCTGCCAGCCGAGCGCCGAGAGCTCGAGGCCGCGCGGGCTGCGTACGGGGCGGGATCCTGCGGTCATGACGGCGTGCTCCTTCGCGTTGGTTCCGGTCTAGTCGAGGTGGCCGACGGCGCGCTCGACGGCGGCGAGCAACGCACCGCCCACCACCAGCTCGTGGACGGCGTCGATCTCGGGGGCGAGCCAGCGGTCGGGACCGGCGGGCTCCACGACCGCACGGATGGCGGCGTGCGCGGCCCCGGTTCCTGCTGCGGGCGTCAGCGGCGCGCGGAAGTCCAGCGCGCGGGCCGCGGTCATCAGTTCGATGGCGAGCACGCGCGACAGCCCGTCGACGCTGCGGCGCAGTTTGCGCCCGGCGCTCCAGCCCATCGACACGTGGTCCTCCTGCATCGCCGAGGAGGGGATCGAGTCCACACTCGCCGGCGCCGCGAGCCGCTTGAGCTCGCTCACGATCCCCGCCGAGGTGTACTGCGCGATCATCAGCCCCGAGTCCACCCCGGGGTCGTTGGCGAGGAACGGCGGGAGGCCGTTGTTGCGGTTGGCGTCGAGCATGCGGTCGGTGCGGCGCTCCGAGATCGAGGCCAGGTCGGCGGCCGCGATCGCGAGGAAGTCGAGCACGTAGGCGACGGGTGCGCCGTGGAAGTTGCCGTTGCTCTCGACGCTGCCGTCCGGCAGCACGACCGGGTTGTCGATGGTCGAATCCAGCTCCCGGCCGGCGACCTTCTCGGCGTGGGTGAGCGTGTCTCGGACGGCGCCGGCGACCTGCGGGGCGCAGCGCAGCGAGTACGCGTCCTGCACCCGCACGTCGTCGACCGTGTGCGACGCGACGATGCCGCTGCCTTCGAGCACGCGCGTCATGTTGCGCGCGCTGGCCGCCTGCCCGGGATGCGGCCGTAACGCCTGCAGCTCCGCCGAGAAGACCCGGTCGGTCCCGAGCAGTGCCTCGACGCTCATGGCGGCCGCGACGTCGGCGAGCTTGACCAGCGTCGTGAGGTCCGCGATCGCAAGGGCGAGCATGCCGAGCATGCCGTCGGTTCCGTTGATGAGCGCGAGGCCTTCCTTCTCGGCGAGCTCGACGGGCGCGAAGCCGGCCGAGGAGAGCGCCTCGGCGGCAGACATCTTCACGCCACGGGCGTTGTACACGTCGCCCTCGCCCATGATCGCGAGCGCGCACGCCGCCAGGGGCGCGAGGTCGCCTGAACAGCCGAGCGAACCGTACTCCGGGACGCAGGGAGTGATGCGAGTGTTGAGCAGGTCGACGTACGCCTGCGCGGTCGAAAGCCGAACGCCGGTGCGCCCGCTCGCCAGCGTGGACAGGCGCAGCAGCATGAGCGCGCGGACGACTTCGGTCTCGACGCACGCGCCGCTGCCGGCTGCGTGCGAGCGGATGAGCGAACGCTGGAGCTGGGCCCGCATGGACGGCTCGATGTACTTGGTCGCAAGCGCGCCGAAGCCGGTGCTCACGCCGTAGACGGGCCGTCCCGAGCTCGCCAGCTCTTCGATGTGCGTGCGCGAGGCCTCGATGGCCGCGGCCGACGCCGCCGACAGCTCGACGCGCGCCCCGTTGCGCGCGACGGCAACGACGTCTTCCAGGTCCAGAGGACCGATACCGATAGTCACGATCGGAGTTCCTGGCACTCGTGCCCCCTCGACAACCCGCCGCTGGGTGGTAGCGTTGCGGCGATAAGGCGGATAGGTTCGTCTCGCGGTTCGCAAGACCGCCAGTTTAGATGGCACCAGCTGGGAATATCCACTTCAGCACAGTAAAGTACCGCCGCTCCTACCAGGAAGCCGAGGCTGACCGTGACCGAACTGGAGCTCCCGAGCGACCCGCTGTGGCCGCGCGCCGCTGATTGGTTCGTACCCGCAAGCGGCGGGACTGCCGCGCCGTGCGACCTCGCACTGCTCGGCGTGCCGACGTGGCGCTCGTCGATCACCCCTACGGGCGCGCACGGGACTCCGGCAGCTGTCCGAGACGCGCTGCTGCGCTACTCGACGTTCTCGGCGAGCCACAATGTCGACGTTGCCGGCCTCGAAGCAATCGACTACGGCGACGTCGAGGAGCCCGACGGCCCCGAAGGCGAGGCGCGGGTGGCCGAGGCGGTCGGACGCGCGTCCGCCGCCAGACTGCTCGTTGCCCTGGGCGGCGACAACTCGCTCACGTACTCGGTGATGAAGGGGTTGTGGCCAGCGGAAGGCGAACTGGCGAGCGTGGGGCTCATCACCGTCGACGCGCACCATGACTTGCGCGACGGGATCAGCAACGGCTCGCCGGTGCGGCGCCTCATCGAGGCTGGACTGCCGGGCTCGAACGTCGTGCAGATCGGAATCGCCGACTTCTCGAACTCGGCAGCCTACGCGGCGCGGGCGAGAGAGCTCGGCATCCACGTGATCACCCGCGGCGAGCTACGTCGGTCCCCGCTCACCGACATCGCCTCTCACGCTCTCGCGATAGCCGGCGCCGGCGGGCGCCCGGTGTTCGTCGACATCGACGTGGACGTCTGCGACCGCGCGGCTGTGCCCGCCTGCCCGTCGGCGGCCCCCGGCGGCATCTCGGCCGACGAGCTGCGCCAGCTCGCCTTCCTGCTCGCGCGCTCGCCGATGGTCCGCGGAATCGACGTCGCCGAGATCGACGCCAGCATCGACGCACCGGACCAGCGCACCGTTCGACTGGCCGCGCTGCTGGTGCTGGAGGCTGCGGCGGGGCTGAGCGTCCGCGGGAAGTAGTAGCACGCCTCGACCTGCGCAATCGCGCACGCGACCTACGCGACGGCTGCGCGGCGCTCCCCTGCGGCGACGCGACCGGCATGCGATGCGATCCGCCCGGTAAGAGCCGCGACGACCGCAGCTGCGAGGGCGGCAGCGAGGTAGGTGATGCCGGGCGTCTCGGTCATCACGAGCAGGCCCACCACGGCGAAGAACGCGGCTCCACCCCACATCCCCGCGACCGAGCCACGAAGCATGTTCAACGCGGAGTCCTTGCCGGCCGAGCGGTGCGTCGAGACGGCCATGACGGCCGTGATCGCAGGAATCGTCGCCAGCATGCCGCTCGACTACGGAGCCTAACGCGGTAGATGCGACCGACACTCCCACGACCACCGCGCTGGCGATCGCCATTCGAAAGACGAGTTGACGCCGGGTCGTGGTGCGGGTCGTCGTCGGGGTGGTCACCAGGCGCTTCGGCGCCCGGGCGACCACCGCGACGATCCCGAGGACGGCCGCTGCGAACACCAGCGTCATCCCCAAACCGAGGTGTACCTGCGAAAGCGCGAATGTGACGGTCAAACAGGAGATCCCCGCCAGTGCAAGCGAGCGCCTCCAGGAGCGCCCCTGCGCGGCGAGCGAGTAGCCCGCGACGAACACCGCGGCTCCGACGAGTCCCAAGAGCATTCCGCGCGCGGCGTTCTCGGCGAAGCGCGGGCCGTGTTCGGTGAGGAGAAAGAACGATGCGGGGCCGGAGGTGAGCGGAAGGCCCAGAACCCAGCCTCCCACGGCGGCGCCCCACCGGTGCTCGACTATTGCGGCCAGGGCGAGCAGGACTGGGGCGATGAGGGCTTTGGCGGCGAGCAGAAGAAGCATAGAAGGAACCTTTCCAGTTGCTGCTGATCTTGGCACCTCCTATCCTCTCTCCGTTTGAGCATCGCGTCCATTTACTCTATTCTAAGGTAAGCATCGTATATTTCTTTGCTCGTTTCGAGATGTGGAGCCTTACGTGACGCTCAACACAACGCGACTGCAGATCCTGCGAGAGGTCTCCTCCCGCGGTACCATCACCGCAGCAGCCAAAGCGCTCTACCTCACTCCCCCGGCCGTTTCGCACCAGCTCGCGGTGCTCGAACGCGAGGTGGGCGTGCCGCTGCTGCAGCGCACGGCACGCTCGATCCAGCTCACGGGCGCCGGGCGTCTCTTGGTCCAGCACGCCGACACGATCCTCGCGGAGTGTGAGATCGCGCTCGCCGACGTCGAGTCGTTCGCAGCCGAGGTGTCCGGGACGGTGCGGCTCTCGGCCTTCCAGACGGCGGCGCAGAGCATCGCCCTGCCCGCCATGGTGGCCTTGCGCAGCCAGTACCCTCGGCTGGAGATCATCGCCAACGACCTGGAGCCGACCGTGGCGATCCCGGCGCTCAAGTCCGTTCAGCTCGACATCGCGCTGTCGCACGAGTGGGACTACGTGCCGCTGCCCAAGGAGCCGGCTCTCGACCGCTTCGGCCTGCTGGCCGAGCCGATCTTCGCGCTGCTGCCCTCGGGTCACCCGCTTGCCGGAGGCCCGGTGCACCTCAAGGACCTCGCGGACGAGCACTGGTGCGTGGCCAAGGAGTCGGCCGCCAGCCGCCGCGCGGTCAACCGCATCACGAGCGCGGCAGGATTCGAGCCCAACGTGGTGATGGAGAGCAACTACTTCCGCGCAATCGGCGCCGCGGTGGAGGCCGGGCTGGGAGTGGGCATCGCGCCGCAGATGACCGACCTGCGCGGCCTCGACATCGTGATCCAACCGCTCGTCGACCCGGCGATCCATCGCCGCGTGATGGCTGTGGTCCGCAAGGGCTCGGGAGGTTCGCCGACGATCCGCGCCGTGCTCGACGCGCTCCTGGTCGCGGCAGAGGCCGCCTCGGCGTCAGCCGACATCGACTACCCCGCCGGCGCCAAGCCCGCCGCGAGCTAGGGACGAGCGCCTACTCGGCGCCGACGAACTCCTTGCGCACGTACTCCGAAGTGAACAGCCCCAGTACCGCCGAGTAGCCCGGCCGGAACTCGATCGCGTCGCCGATGGCGGGCGGCGTCGGCAGGTCCTCGACATCGAGCACCAGATGGTCGCTGGATGCGCCCAGCACCCGGATGCGCGGGTCGAGCGGAGTCAGACCCTCCGGCGGCGCGTCTTGTCGGCCGATCGCGCAGATCGCGCGGCGGCGCAGACCCCGGTCCTCGAACACGGGCGAGCCGCCAAAGGCGTCCTGGGCGCTCGTGCCGATGGGCATGCTCGGCTTGACCTTGCACTCGATGACCGGTGCCGAGAGGGTCACGGCGTCGGTGAAGAGTTCCAGGTCGGGAATCTGCTCGCGCGTGGCCGGATCGACGCCCAACACGATGGACTCACCCAGGCGCAGGTTGTCGATGGTGCTTGGCGCGAGGCCGTGGATGACGGGGTCGAGCGAGGTCGAGCTGCCGCCCGAGATGATGAGCGTGCGGCCCAGCTGCTTCTCGGCGGCGGCGGTGAGCTCGGCAAGCTGCGCGAGGTTGTGCTCGTCGGGGATGATGGCGCCGTAGCAGGTCAGGCTCGCGCCCAGACCGATGATGTCGATGTTCGCGCAGCGCGCGGCGGCCTCGAGGAACGACGGGACCTCCTCGGGCATCATGCCTTCGCGCAGGTCGCCGATGTCGACCATCACCAGCACGCCGTAGCGGGTTCCGGCGCGCTCGGCGGCGGCGTCCAGGGCTTCGACCACCGCGAGTTCGCTGACCACGGAGACGTCGGAAACGCGCACCGCCTCGTCCGCGAGCGCGGGCGTGGGCGTGCGGACCAGCCAGATGGGCGCCGAGATGCCGGCTTCGCGCAGCCGCGCGGCGTTCTCGAGCCGCGACTCGCCCAGCGCCGCGGCGCCGCCGGCGAGCATCGCGCGTGCGACCTCGGGCGAGCCGCAGGTCACCTTGGTGACGGCGACGACCTGGACGCCGGGGAGCGCCGAGACGATGCGGCGGGTGTTCTCGGCGATCTTGGAGACGTCGACCGTGACGGTGGCTCGAGCAAGCATGGGGACTCCAGGGTCGGGCGGGGCGGAGCGGGGCGCGGGGCGATCCGGTACTCGGCAGACGGATGGTACCTGCATCCTAGCTTGTTCCTCAGAGGCCGCGGTAGACATCCCGACGGTGTCCGACCTTCACGACCCACACGACGAGCCGGAGCGTCCTCGACCGAGTAGACGATCCGGTAGTCGCCCTGGCGTACGCGGTAGCGCTCTCCTCCGACCAGCTTCTCGCATCCGCGCGGCCGTGGGTCATCGGCCAAGAGGCCGACACGCTCCACCACCTGGCGCCGGTCGCTCAGGGGCAGGGCCTCGATCTCCCGGGCCGCCGACTTCTTGATCTCGATCGAGTACACGTTGCTGACCGCCTACAGCTTGCCGTCGCGCTTCAGCGCCATGACGAAGTCGCCGTATGGGATGGTCGCCTCGGCGGCACGATCCTCGAAAGCCGCGAGATCCTCGGCGTCCTCGATGAGTGAGCGGCGGACAGCGCTGTTCACCAGGTCGGAGATGCTGCTATCGGTTTCGATCGCCTTCAGCCGCAGGGCGCGGTGCAGATCGGACTCCAGGTATACGGTCGTTCGACGGCTCTCTGCCATGGGAATCACCTCGCCCCGAGACTAGGCGTTGTGACGTTATGACGTCAAGACGCTTTACCCGTTCGATTTCGGCGCGCGAGTACAATCGCGTCATGGAATCAGTCGAGCCTCGCATCCTCCAAGCCGCCACCGCCGAGCAGATCGATGCTGCCCGCGGCCTCTTCTGTGAGTATGCGGTGTCACTCGGCTGGGATCTGTCGGACAGCCGGATCGCCCACGAGATGGAACTGCTCCCGGGGCCGTATTCCCCGCCGCGCGGTTCGCTCATGCTCGCCTACGTCGGAGGCGTACCGGCAGGCGCGCTGGGCCTGCAGCCGGTGCCGGAAGGTTGCCGCATCGAAGGCACGGGCGCCGAGAGCGCCGGCGAGCTGAAACGGCTGTTCGTGCTCCCCGAGTTCCGGCGCTTCGGCTTAGGCCGCGCGCTCATGGTGCGCGCCGAGGCCGAAGCGCTCGCGCGCGGCTACGACAGCCTGGTGCTCACGACAAGCGCCGAGATGATGCCGCTCGCGCAAGGCCTCTACGAGGCGCTCGGCTACTCCGAGTTCCGGCCGTATCGGAACGACATGCCGTGGCCGGAACTCAGGTGGATGCGCAAGGCGCTGTAGCCGGCTAGACCCCGATGCTCTCCCGCATCAGCGCCACGACCGCCTCGGCCGAGAAGTGCGTCGACAGCGCACCGCAGCACGCGAGCACGTAGTCGCGGTCGAGCACGCAGCGCGCATCCGACGGCGGCAGCAGCCGGTCGCTTCCGCCTTCCGGCGCCCGCACCTCGCCGAGAAGCTCCTCGCCGCCGCGGCAGCCGCACGAGCGCACCGCCGGTGCCGATGAGCAGCCGGCACGCGGTCAGGTCTCGGCCGCGCGCGACGGTCTGTCGGCCGCGCGGCGTGTAGAGCTGCAGCAGCTCGCCCGCGTGGCGCTCGACCGCGGTCGTCGTGCAGAAGCGCGCGAGCGTCACCGCGGCGGCGATCTCGTCGGGCGTCGTGGGGACGGCGGGCGGCAGGATCGCGGGGCGCTCGGCTGGCGGGAGCAGCTCGGCGACGTAGGCGGCGCTCACGAAGGTGCCCAGGTCGCCCTCGACGGTGCGCTTGCTGTGGGGCTCGGGCTCGGTGGCGATGGCGGAGATGTCGGGGCTGCCGTCGGTGATCGAGTGGACGTCGGTGGTGGCGCCGCCCACGTCGACGACCACCAGGTCGCCGAGGGCCTCGGCGAGCAGCTCGGCGGCGATGAGGACGGCGCCGGGAGTGGGCAGGATGCGGCCGGTCACGAACTCGCCGATGCGCTCCATGCCGGGCGCGTGCGTGATGTGCTCCTCGAAGGCGTCGTGGATGACGGAGCGCGCGGGGACGATGTCGAGCTCGTCGATCGCGGGGTAGACGTTGCGGGTGATCCGCACGCGGAAGCCGGCGGCCTCGAGCAGCTGCTGCGCGTCGGCGCAGACCACGGAGTTGCCGGCGTAGACGACGATCGGCCGGATCGGCAGCTCGGTCAGGCGCTCGGCGTTGAAGAGCACGGTGTCGCAGTCGCCGCCCTCGACGCCGCCGGCGAGCAGCACCAGGCTGGGGTCGGCGTCGACGATGAGCGCGAGGTCGGCATCGCGCAGCTTGCCGGCGGTCTGGTACTTCACGACCGCCCCCGCGCCGAGCGCCGCCTCGCGCGCCGCCTGCGCGGTCATGCGCGTGGTGAGCCCGTGCACGGTCATGCGCAGTCCGCCGGCCGCCGAGGAGGTCGCGAGCGTCACGGCAGGGTCGATCGGGCCGAGCTGGGCTTCGAGCTGTGCGCGAGCGGCGGCGACGCCGATGCCGACGTCGCCCTCGGCGACCGAGGTGGGCGCGAAGCCCTGCGCGACGAGTCGCGGCTCGGTGGCGGGGTAGTCGGCGAGGCCGGAGAAGGCGCTGAGGACGGTGGTGGTGGAGCCGATCTCGGCGACGAGGGCGTCGATGGGCGGCGTGGGACGGTCGGTCATAGTCCGCTCACAACTCCCCTCTCGCGAATGGCGCCTGGCCCGCACGCAACGGATTCCTGCCGAGCAATGCGAGCACCCCCATCGTACTCGACGTTCTCAGCTCGAATCATGCTGAGTACCTGTGTGTGGCGTCAACGCCGTGCAAACGATCGAGGATTCACGCGAGAGGCTGGGCGAGACACCCAGCCGAGGAGCTCGACGCCCGGCCACTCACTGTGCGCGCGACGATCCGCCGAGACAAGGCCGGATCCAAGCGTCTCGGCAAGCGCGGGGGTGTCAGCTTTCGGCCTTCGACTCGGCGTACGCCGCGGTCGCCGAGTCGCTCGAATGCACTCTGGCAACGGCGGACCGGCGACTCGCCAACGCACTCACCGAGACTCATCGAGACTCGCGCCATATAGCGCTCGCGGCCGCTACCTCACGCGCCATGAGTCGGTGACCGAGAAGTCGGCGTGACTCCGCCCTTCCGGCCGTGGTCGGCCCGTGCGGGCCCGGCCGTCCGTGCGTTTCGGCGCGAGACGGCGGCGTCCAGCGTGTGAGCCAGCGTCAAGCGTCGCAGACCCGGCCGCAGCGAGGGTCCATATGGTCATCGCAGGCAGATCGAAGAGGTGCTTGGGTCGAGCGAGTGCTCGGGTGGCGTTCACGTTCATCGCAGGTTCTCCCCTGGAGTGATGGGGTGCCCGCGACAGCTAGTTGGTCAGGCCTCGCGGTGCACCGGGATACGGACGGGCATGTGGGCGGACGTCGTCGACGTCTTGGGGTGCTTGACTGGGTTCACGGCTCATCCCTCCTTCGGTGTCGCAGATCGCAGCTGACTGACGCCGCCGATAGTAGCAGAGCCGGCGAGCCTCTGTCAGCTGCGTTTAGATGCGGGCAATACTTAGTTTGGGGGGTGATAGACATGAGCGATATCGGTATTGAGCGACCTGGCGGGTCGCCCAAGAAGGTCGTAGTCCTCATGGGCAGCCCGCACAGGGGCGGGGCTACCTACACCGCTTCACGCAAGTTCTTGGACCGTCTTGAATCGTACGGTGACGTGCAAGGCGAGATCGTCGCGTTGAGCGAGTACGACATCGGCATGTGCCGTGGCTGCAAGGTCTGCTTCGAGCATGGGGAAGAGCGCTGCCCGCTCAAGGACGACCGGGACGTGCTCATCGGCAAGATGATGGACGCTCGACGCGGTCGTGTTCGCTTCGCCGAACTACTCGTGCGAACGTCTCGGGCGTCATGAAGGTCTTCCTCGACCGGCTCGGGTTCGTGTTCCACCGGCCGCGCTTCCACGGCAAGATCGCCACGTCCATCGTGGTGCAGGGAATGTTCGGGGGCAGCAAGATCGGGGAGTACCTGGAGTTCGTCGCCGGCGGGCTGGGCTTCAACGTCGTGAAGGGCAGCGTCATGAGAACGCTCGAGCCGATGAGCGAGACGGCGTTGCAGAAGATGGACAAGGCGCTCGCCGACGCAGAGCCGGCGCTTCCACGACGAACTGCTGCGAGCCGGCCTCCCGGACGCCTTCGCTCCTCAGCTCTCATGGTTTCAGGATGGCCCGCACGGGCATCAAGCAACAGCGCGCCGAAGGACAAGCGCGACCACGCGTACTATCGCGACCAGGGCTGGCTCGAGTCCGACTACTACTACCCGAGCCGACTTGGCGTGATCAAGAGGGGCACCGGAGCGTTCTTCGACTGGATCACGACTCGCGCCAAGCTGTTCGACGTCGCCCAGGACTGACGCTCGCGGCGCTGTCGCCGAGCACCCGAGAAGGGGGGTCCGGATGTCCCGCCGGCTGCACTACATCGACTGGCTCCGCGTGCTCGCGGTGCTGCTGCTCTTCCCGTTCCACACGTCGCGCGTGTTCAACTTCGGCGAGGCGTTCTACGTGAAGAGCCCGTATCTCTCGATGGCGATCAACTACTCCCTCGGGTTCGTCGACCGCTGGCACATGCCGCTGCTCTTCCTGCTCGCGGGCTGCTCGGCGTACTTCTCGCTCGCGAAGCGCAGCCCGGGGACGTTCGCGCGCGAGCGCTGGGTGCGCCTGGGAGTGCCGCTCCTCTTCGGGATCCTCGTGATCATGCCGCCGCAGACCTACGTGGGCGCGCGCTTCAACTCGGGGTACACCGAGACGTTCCGGTACTACATCACGAGCCTCGACTTCCTGCGCTGGAACATCCACGACGGCGGCGACTACTACGGCGGGTTCGGGGTGGGCCAGCTGTGGTTCATCCTGTTCCTGCTCGTGTTCTCGATGGTGGCGCTGCCGGTCTTCGCGTGGGGGCGGTCGGAGCGCGGGAGCGCGCGCATCGGCGCGTGGGCGCGCAGGCTCGCGCGACCGGCGTGGTGGCTCCTGCCGCCGGCGATCCTCTGGTTTGCCGAGGGCATGCCCGACCTCTTCGGCAAGCGCTGCGGTCTACTACCTCGTCATCTTCGTGCTCGGCTTCATCGTGGTCGCCGACGACGCCTTCACCGAGTCGGCCGAGCGCCATCGCTTCGCCGCGCTCGCCATCGGGACCGTGCTGTGCGCCGGGTACGTCGCAGCCTGGCAGGTGCGCGAATCGCTGCCGGACCCGTCGGTTGCGCTGACCGCGGTCAACTACCTCGGGATGCTCGGCGTGTGGACGATGCTGATCGGGATGCTCGGCGCGGGGCGGCGCTACCTCGACCGGCCGTCGCGATCGCTCTCCTACCTCGCCGAGGCGTCGTACCCGGTCTACATCCTCCACCAGACCGCGATCGTCGTGCTCGCGTGGTTCGTGGTGCAGGCGCCGATCGGCGGGGCGGTCCAGTGGGTCGTCATCCTGGTCGCGTCGGTGGTCGCGAGCTTCGCGATCTACGAGGTCGTGCGGCGGGTCGGGCCGCTGCGGTTCCTGTTCGGGATGCGGCCGAAGACGCTGAGAATCGATCGGTCGGCTCGCCCACCATCATTCGGGCACGCTTCAGCTGCTGCCCGGTGACGGGCGCGCCGTCCGGACGCCCAGAAGCAGCATCACTGCCGACACCGTGCCGAGCAGGGTGAGCGCCACCCAGATCGGCAGCTCGCCTCCGCTCCCCACACCCACCCGCAGGGTCTCCGCACTGGCCACGGCCAGCGTCAGGGTGTAGACGCTCCCGCCGACGCTCATGACGCCGGCAAGCACCCAGCCCAGCGGTCGGCGCCTTGCCAGCCAGACGGCGCCGAGCAGCATCGGGGGCACGATGAAGACGAGGTCGATGGCGAAAACGACTCCGGTGGGATGGCCGGACGCCACGATCGGCGCCGGCACCACGCGCGTGAACACGAAGCTCAGCGAGATCCCCACCCACAACGCGGCGAGACCGACCGCGACGACCGCCATGTACGCGACTGCCACGATACGGGCGGTCCGGCCTCCCATCGCAGTGGCGGTCTGGGCCAGGTCGATGCGCGGAACGGAGAAGAGCAGGGCGTATGTGGCGAACGCGAACGTGGCCACATACAGCAGGAAGAACTGGTTGAACGCAGCGGCGACACAATAGAAGAGGTAGCCGTACATCGTGTAGAAGAGCATCCCGAGCCACAGGATGCGGCCCCGTTGCGACCCGCGCATCTCGAGCACGAGTCCCGCCAGCAGCAGCGGTGCGGCGACGAAGAGCGTCACTACGTCCTGGCCTCGGAATGTCGCGGTCACCAGAGCGTTATCCCGGTACAGCCAGCTCGACGCGAACACGCCGCCAGCCGAGACGATCGCCATGGCAACCGCGCCAAGAGCCGTGAGGACGTACGCGGCTCTGAGGTTCTCTCGGCCAGGCACGCTACATTCCCCCTCAGGCGATACCGACAGAGCCAAAGGCCAGCCGCGCCACCATCGCGTCCACGACGCGCTCCACACTCCCCGGCGCCGTCTCCACGAAGTAGCACGGCTCGAACAGCTCGGCCTCGATGACCATCGGGCCGTCCGCGCCGGTCACGATGTCGTAGCGCGCGTAGAGCGGCGTCGTCGCGTCGGCGCCGGCGAACCCGCGCTCCTCGGCGATCTCGGCGATCGCCCGGCTGCAGCGCGCCGCCATCTCGACCTCGGCCTCGGTCGGCGTGGCCGGGGTGATGTCCTCGGTGTACTCGCCGCCCACGTAGCCGCCGTCATCGGCGAGGATGCGGCCCTTGGTGATCGTGTGCGAGTACTCGCCGTCGAAGAACAGCAGGCCGCGCTCGCCGCCCGCGGTGATCTCCGGGATCTCCGGCTCGACGAGCACGAGCTTGCCCGAGTCGAGCACCTCGGCCGCGTAGCCGTCGAGCTTGGGGTCGTCGGCCGAGGTGATGTGCGCGCCCCACGAGCCCGCGCCGATGTTCGGCTTGATGACGACGCGCCCGCCGATCTGCTCGGCGGCGGCGCGCACCTCGGCGAGCGAGGAGGCGACGATCGTCGGGACGATGTCGACCCCGTGCGCCTCGAGGTCGAGCAGGTAGCGCTTGTCGAAGTTCCAGCGGATGAGCGCGGGCGGGTTGAGCACCCGGCTCGGGTCGAGGGAGTCGAGCCAGGCGAGGAACTCGGCGGTCCGCAGCGAGTAGTCCCACGGGCTGCGCATCACGATGAGGTCGAAGGCGCTCCAGTCGACGCTGGCGTCGTGCCAGACGACGGCCTCGGCGGGCACTCCTCGGCGGGCGAACTCGGCGAGCAGCGGCTCGAGGTCGAACTCGTGCTCGAGCAGCACCGGGTCGTCGGTGGTGACGAGCGCCAAGCGTCCGGACATGCGGCCTCCTGGATCCCGCCAGCGGGCGTCGACTCGAAGATGGGTCGGCGAGAAGGATAGCAGCGCCGCGCGCTCCGCTACATCTTCAGGAACTTCATCAGCTCGTAGACCATGAACCCCGGCCAGAAGAACGCCTTGAAGAAGCCGATCAGCCCGCCAAAGAAGCTGGTGGCCGTCTGGATGTAGTAGACGACCGCCCCGAAGAAGCCGAACCCGTAGACCGCCCCGGCCCCTGCGGCCGCGCCGTTGTTCCCTGCGTTCGCCATGTCGCTCCCCTCGTCGTGAACTCCATCGTGCCGAGAGGCATCTACCCGAAGAAGCCCGTCGCGAGCTAGCTCCCCCAGCCGGTAGTGCACGGTGTACTGGATCGAGCGCAGCATCGGCGACTTGGCGAACCACCGGTACCAGCCTAGCTTGGGCTCGTCCTCGTCGAAGTACGTCCACTCGCCGAGCAACTCGATCCCCGGCGCCCAGCTCTCCATGTCCCGCGGGGTGTCGAGCCCGAAGGTGTAGACGACGTTCTCGGAGAGCCCGAACTGGCGCTTGAACTTACCGCGGCCGAACCGGCTGCTGAGCATGCGGACGGCCTGGTTGCTGGCGATCTCGGCGAGCATCTCGGCTCCGGGGAAACGCTCGGCCAGCGTGGTGACGAGGGCGCGAACGTCCTCAGGTTGCAGGTACATGAACAGGCCCTCGGCGACGAAGAGGTACGTGCGGCCCGGCTCGCCAGGGAGTGCGTCGAGCCACGTGAAGTCGAGTACCGACGCGGCGATGAAGTGCATGCGGTCGGTCTCCGACAGGAACCGGCGGCGCAAGGTGATGACCTCCGGCAGGTCCAGGTCGAACCAGCGAGCGCGCCCGTTGTCGCACCGGCGGCGACGGTCGTTGAGGCCGCAGCCGAGATTCACGACGATGCCGTCGGGCTCACGCGAGAGGAACTCGGCGACGTCCCGGTCGTACTGGCGGATACGCAGCGACATGCTCGTGAGCAGCGCGCTCGGCAGCTTGCCCTTCGCAAGCCGCCTGAAGAGGCGTTTGTCGCTGTGCTCGAAGTACGCGTTGAGCTGGCGTGTCAGTTCAACCGCACCCTCGTCGACCATGATCGGGTTGGGGCGCCGTGACTCGAGTGCGAGCGAGTAGAGCGGGAGGAACAGGGTCTCGGAAACGGCGCTGATCTGAGTGTCTTCGCTCGGCGTCACGACCTCACCCCGCGTCATCGCTGGCAGCCTGCTTGGGCCGCGCCAGCGTGAACGCCAGCGACGACCAGCCGATGGCCATCGCCGTGATCGCAAGCGCCCGAACACCGGGGGCAAGCCCTGACTGCCATATCGCGAGACCCACCATCCACGGCAATAGGAGCAGCCACATGGCTGCCCGCATCAAGAACGGCTGCGCCTGCGTCCAAGCCCAGGCTGCGTCCAGCCCGCCCGGCAGTGTCGCCAGATACGCAAAGCACATCCACCCGCCGATGAGGACAATCCACCAGAACACGATGGCGACCCAACGCATCCGCGGGTGCGCCACGAGGTTGGCGGGCGTGCCCGTGACCGCCAGTGCGGTGAAGCCCGCGATCACGAGCATCATGGCGACGACGAGCAGCGCGGTGATCATCGGGCCAGCGCCTCGGCGGTCCGCTTGATGCCAACGAGCGTCTTGTGACTGAACAGCGCGCCGCCGAAGTTCAGCGGGCCGTTCCACATCCACCGGGCGAAGCCGGTCTCGGTGCCGTCGGCGCGCATCCGCAGAACCAGCCGAGTGCCGCCATCGGCGGTCGGCTTCAAGACGAACGCCATCGTGTTCTCCGTCCACGTCTCCGGCAACGAGGCCTTGCCCAGCTGCGCGGGGTCAAGGCTGCCCGCGGCAAGCACGAACGAACGATCGGGGTCCGCAACGACCACGGTGTAGCTGACCATGTCATTGATGTTGATCTCGTCGCCCTTCTTGACGCTCTGAAGCTCGGGCACGATGCGCGTCGAGTAGTGACCGTCGATGAAGTCCGAGGACTTGGTCAGGTTGTAGAACCAGTCCCAGCCGTACCAGCCCGCGCGATGCTGGCCCATCTGCTGGATGAGCGCGTAGACGGTTGCGGGCGGCGCGTCGATGGTGACGGCCTTCGTTGAAACTTCGCGCGTTGCCGGGAAGAGATCGTCGCCGGGCAAGGCTGCCGATGCCTCCTCCGCGGTGGCTCCCCAGCGGTCGGTGAAGCTGCGTGTCAGTGGCGGCAGCAGCACGAAGCCGATGACCAGAACGGCGATGAGAGCGGCTAGAACGATGCCGATCCATTTGGCGATACTGAGGACGATCGAGCCCATCTAGGTAGTCCTTTCGGCAGACGAGGCGGGCGGGCTAGTGCGCTGACGCAGGCCTCGACTTCATACCCACGAGCAACACGCCGCCTACAGGGTACCTATCCTCTCGAAGGAGACGCCATGACAGCGAACGGACCGACCAAACCCGCAGGCGCGAATCTACCGCTACTCGCCGTGGCCGATCGTGCCGAGCTGCGAACGTGGCTCGAACACAACCACGCCTCTTCGCCGGGCGTGAACCTCGCGATCGGCAAGAAGGGTGGCCGCGCAACGACGCTCACCTACGACGACGCGGTCGAGGAGGCGCTGTGCTTCGGCTGGATCGACAGCACCGCACGCCGGCTCGACGACGATCGCTACACGGTGCTCTTCACCCCGCGCAAGCGCGGCGGCACCTGGGCCCGCACCAACAAGGCACGCGTGGAGCGGTTGATCGCGGAAGGTCGCATGACGCCGGCAGGAATCGCGGTCATTGAGTCCGCGAAGGCCGACGGCTCGTGGATGGCGCTCGAAGACGCCGAGAACCTCGTCATGCCGGACGACCTCGCCATCGCGCTCGAACGGGCCGGCGTACGGAAGCGCTTCGATGCGCTCGCCGTGAGCGCTCGGCAGATGGCGCTCTACTGGATCTCGACCGCGAAGCGCGACGCGACCCGGGCCGAGCGCGTGTCCGCAACCGTCAGCGCCGCATGTGAGGGCCGCGGGCCGAGGTAGGCCGGCGGACAATCCGGTGCCGGCGTGCCGGCCCGGTGATACGCTGGCGTGTGGTTCCTTGACGATGAGCCGTGGGGACACAGAGTTTCGAGTCCCGCCAGAGACGAAACTGGAGAGTCCGTGTCGGGTGTTGACCGATGTAGAGCGGGAATCCACAAGCCCTTGAGACGCCGCGGCCTGTCCCTCGTACTTATCGCGTATCTCTTGAGTCTCGTGACCGTTCCCGGCTGCGCGCCTCGCACGCCGAGCGCGGAATCCTGGGCTTCGCCGGGTGTTTCTACCGAGACCGCCCAGATCGTGACTGCTACGTCAGCCGTGGCCAGCAAAACGTCGACGCCGAAACCTCCCATGGTCTTCGCAGTGATCGGCGACTATGGCATCAATAACGAGAACGAACGGGACGTCTCCCAACTGGTGGCGTCCTGGGACCCATCCTTCATCATCACCACGGGCGACAACTACTACTGGACGGCCGGCCAGGGCGGAACCGGAACCAACGTGTACGACGTGACAGTGGGCGCCTACTACGGCAGGTGGCTCAAGGACATCTCCACGACGGGTTCGCGGCTGCCGGTCGGACCTGCGAAGGTCAACGCCTTCTTTCCCTCCATGGGAAATCACGAGTACACGTCCACGTCACCCAACGTCTACACGACCTACTTCACCCTCCCGGGAGCAGGTTTCTCAAACAGCTCGGGCAACGAGCGCTACTACGACTATGTACAGGGCCCGGTGCACTTCTTCGTCTTGAACTCCAATTCGAAGGAACCTGACGGCTCGGATCCTGTGTCACCGCAAGCACAATGGCTGCAGCGGCAGTTGGCGGCGTCGACCTCCGCCTGGAACATCGTCTACTTCCACCACGCGCCGTACACCTCCGATACGTTCCACAGTTCGAAGGCCCGCATGAGGTGGCCTTTCGCCGCGTGGGGCGCCGACGTCGTGATTTCAGGACACGACCACAACTACGAGCGAATCATGCGTGATGGGATCGTCTATTTCGTCAACGGTCTCGGGGGCGGCACTCGGCGTCCCTTTGGAGACCCGACCGAGGGCAGCGCCGTGCGATACGTCGACGCCTTCGGTGCCCAGAGAGTGACAGCAACCGACACGACCTTGGACTTCGAATTCATCAACACCGGTGGCGTGCTCGTGGACAAGTTTCACCTATCAGCTGGTCAGCCGCCGAGCCAATGAGTAGCTGCTGGCCTCTGCCGAAGTGGCGCGAGCGCTGGGTCGAGTACGCGAGCGAGTAGGACGAGGCGTCTCTCAGGGTGACTCACCCCCGCCCCACCGCCGCAACCGCAACCTGCGCCAGCGACACGCCCACCTTCGCGCCAATCAACACGAGCAGCGCCACAACCATCTGCGTGTCGGTCCCGAGCGGCCCCGGCCGGTAGCCGGTCACGAACGCCACCGCCAGCGCCACGATCGCCACGCCCAGCGCCACGCCCGCCAGCATCCACGGCGACATCCAGTCGCCGCCGACGCGCTTGAGCACCGGCCCGATCCCGAACACCGAGCACGCCACGAACCCCGCTGCGAACACTCCCCAGAACACCATCTTCATCGTCGTTGCCTCCATCTCGTTCTCTCCTCCAAGTCCTCCGGGCGCACGCCCCCTACTTCCACGGCCACAGCAGCCAGTTGGTCCACGCGAGCGCCGCGATCACGAGCACGAACCGGATGGGCACGGCCAGCGGCAGCGTCCACATCCACAGGCAGATCATCCAGGGCAGGAACAGCAGCCAGATGACGCCTTGCACCAGGATGTTGAGCGAGCGGGTCCACGCCCAGAGCTCGGTGAGCCGCGCGGGGTCGGTGACCATGTAGTAGACGAATGCGCCGCTGACGGCGAGGCCGAGTCCGCAGATGAAGAGGCTGAATGCCTTCTCGCCCAGCGTCTGGTCGGCGAAGCTGCGGGCTGCGGTTACTGCGGTCGTGGTTGCGGTGCTCTCGGTGCTCAGGGTTGTCGTCGTTTCCATCGTTCTCTCCTCCTGTCTTGGAAACCCTATGGGTTTCGCGTTTCCAACGGGCCGAACAAAGGGCCGACGCCAGATGAGCGAGGGCCCGTGGTGCCTAGCCGACAAAGCGCAGGATGCGCTCGACCAACTCCTCGTCGCGATCGTAGCCGGGATCCGAGTTCACCATGACCACGTACTCGAGGATCATCGCCGCGACCATCTTCTCCACCAGGTCCGCGTCGCCGGCGGGGAACTCCCCTGCCGACATACCCGCCGAGACGAACTCGCGGATGAGGTCGCCGTTGGCCTTGGTGAACGCGTCGGCGGCGATCTCGTACTCCTGCATCCACTCGTCCTCGGTGGTCTCGTCGATGTGTGCGCGTGCCGAGGAGATCACGAACTTCACCAGCGTCTCCACCTTCGCCCGGTTGTCGGGCAGCTCGGCGACGCTCGACTTGAGCTGCGCCTTCTGCAGCGCCGCCTGCTGCTCGACGATGTAGCCGTACAGCTCGCGCTTGCCGGCGAAGTGCACGTAGATCGTCTTCTTGGAGATGTGCATGGACCGCGCGACCTCGTCCAGCGACGTCTTGGCGTAGCCGAACCGGCTGACGTGCTTCTCAAAGACGTCCGCTATCTCCTGCTTGGTCGCCACCGTGCACCTCCTCTGCCTGCCGAGCGGAAACTGATTGCGTACACAGTTTCCATCATGGAAACTCGGATGTCAAGAGGGTTTCCGAGAGAGCCTTCCGGTCCGTGTCTCTGAACTGCGATGAGTCCAGTCACGGGGGCCGGGCTTGAACCGAGAACCTTCGGGTTATGAGCGGCCCCGACTGACTCCGTGTGAGTCCACGTGCTAGCTCCACGATAGGCCCCTTGAGCTGCTCAAATGTCAGGGGGCCTATCAGCTGGTTAGCAGTCAATTCTTGCTCATTCCAGCTGATTCTGATGACAAGATGCTTACACCCACTGCTTCGATGACTCTACAAATGCCTCGCGACGCAGGCAGCACGCGGCGCCGCCCATGGGACTGCCGTCGCATCCATCTGTGTCCTCGTGTGGGCTCTCCTTCTCCTCGCGCCCGGATGGATCTGGTTCGTGCGTGGCGACTTGAAGCAGAGGGAATACCACCCAATAACTAGGATCGTCCTGCAGCGTTTCCAACATGAGGAGGAACTACATGTCCAACGCCAGCGTTGAGTCAGTCCGCGAGGCAAGCGCACCTGAGGTGCCAAAGAACGAACGCTTCAACTGGCTCGAATACAAGAACGGCGACGACTTCCCCTACTACCGTGGCTGGCCGACCACCATCACCGGCGCCCAGTGGGCGATCGTCATGGTCGCCGTCGCAGTGAGCTTCCTCATCCTCGGGTACGGCCTCGACCACTTGAAAGGGGACTGGCTCCCGTTCATCCCCCGCGTACTGTTCGTCGCGATTCCGCTCCGCGCACTCGCCTTCGTGACGCCCAAGTACTGGACTGCGATCTTCCGCAAGGTCCACTTCAAGGACGTCATGTGGATGTTCGGGTTCGGCATCCTCAACGTCCTCGTGACGCTAGGTGTCGGTGCCATCACCGTGAGGCTGTTCAGCACTGCGGCGAACCCGGCTGCCACCGCGGTCGTCGGCAAAGGGGCGGCCGGACTCTTCGCCTTCTACTCGGGCACCGGAATCCAGCTGTTTGGCGAAGAGCTCCTCACCATCCTGCCTTTCCTGGCGATCATGTATCTGTTCACCAAGACGTTCAACATGGGCCGCAAAGGCAGTGTTCTGTGGGCTTGGGTCATCACGGCGGTGATCTTCGGGCTGCTCCACCTGCCCACCTACGACTGGAACGTGCTCCAGTGCCTCCTCACAATCAGCGTCGCTCGCCTGGTTCTCTCGCTCGCCTACATCAAGACCAAGAACATCTGGGTCTCGACCGGCGCGCACATCTTCAACGACTGGTTCCTGTTCACGTTCCCGCTTCTGGCCGCGTGGCTTCTGGCGACGTTCGCGAAGTAGCCCTTCCGCGGCAATCAGAAGTGATGTCCGTGTCCTGTATGCGACAGGAGAAGGGGAGTTCCCATGCGTACGGAGATCGAGCGGAGACAGTCCCGAGGATTCTGATGAACAAAAATGCATACAGGCGCTCCGGGAAAGCAGACAGACCCTGAGCTCAATGAGCCCAGGACCTGCAGGCGAGTTTGTTGGTCGCGGGGCCGGATTTGAACCGATGGGCTTCGGGTAATGAGTGACCCCCAAGCAGGGCCTGCCGACAGAGCTGAATGGCGTTCGTGCAGGTCAGAAGTGGTGTGGGTGTCGCTCATTCCGGCACCGTTTGAGGTATCTGACCGAGATTCTCTTGGTTGCAGGTGCAGGACTTGACGCGACGACCTTCGAGTGATGGGCTCCGGTGGCGAGCTACATCCCCCGCTCGCGCATCATCTCCACGATGCAGCTCGCGACATCGACGCCCTTGGTCCTGCGCCCGAAGCCGGCGTCCATGCCCCACCCGCGGGCCTGCTCGTCGGTGACCTGCGTGCCGCCGGCGATCAGCAGCAGCTTGTCTCGGACACCCTTCTCCACGGCCAGGTCGGCGAGCTTCTCCATGTTGGTGCGGTGCATGTCGCCGTGCGTGATGATCGTCGAGACCAGCACCACCTGCGCGCCGTGCTCGATGGCGGCGTCGAGGACCTTCTCGACCGGCACCGACGTTCCCAGGTAGGTGCAGCCAAAGCCCCACTTCTCCAGGCCGCCGTGCTTGATGTCGATGATCTCGAGCATGCCCACCGAGTGCTCGTCCATGCCCACGGTCGCGGCGATGCAGCGCAGGTTCTTCTCGGCGACGAAGGCTCGGATCTCCTCGTCGGAGAGCGGCACCACCGGCTCGGGGATGACCAGCTTGGAGACGTCGATGGCCACGTCCAGGACGCCCTTGATCTCGACCAGCGTGCCCTCGGCGGGGTGCATGACGCTTCGGTGGATGACCTCGGGGCAGATGAGGTTCATCTTGCGGCCGATCTCGAGCGCGGCGGCCTCGGCGATCGCCTGCGGCACCGGCAGGAACATGGTGACCGACACGATGCCGTCGCCGGCCCACTCGACCTCGGGCGTCACGAGCCCGGCGGCGCGTGCCTCGGCGGTCTTGGCGAGCCGCACGTTGACGTTGTCCTCGGGGTCGAGCTCGTCGATGAACGGCACCTTGTCGCGGTCGCACAGCGTGCAGCCGCCTATTGCGTGGCACGGCTTCTCGACGCTGCGCGGCAGGTTGTTGTAGCCGAAGTGGTGGCAGACCGGCGCCATGTAGTCGTCGGCGCGCTCCACGATGGTGCCCTCGGCCAGGCCGCCGTCGGCGGTGCGGCGGATGCCGTCGTCGTGCGTCTCGGGATACTCGCCCGAGTCCACGAAGTACGCCTCCTCGACCGCGGCGAAGTAGCCGCCGTCGGCGATCATCGCCTCGAGGAAGAGCACCGCGCGCTCCTTGAGCTCGCGGATGCGGTTGCGCAGCTCCGGGTTCTCTCGGTCGAGCTTGACCATCTCGCGGATGCCGTCCATGCCCAGCAGCGACTGCTTGGCGGTGTCGACGGCGGCGATGTTGTTGTAGTGCCACGGCACGTTGCGGCCCTCGTCGGGCGTGATCGTGGACTGGATGTCGGCGCTGGTGAGGCGCGAGATCATCAGGTTCATCACGTGGCTGACGGTCGCGTCGCGCGCTGTCGCTCTCCATGTAGCGCGTGTTCTGCTGGGCGCGCATCTTGTAGTCGCCAAAGAGGTCGCGCAGCGCCACGGCGTACGGCAGGTCCATGCGCATGCACGGCGCCGGCGCGGCGTCGGGCGGCACGGTCGACAGCGCGATGTCTTCCTTGGGCATCCCCACGCTCACGCTGAACGCGCAGTTGATCGCGTGCTGCACCAGCAGCTCCGGCATGACCTTCCACGCCTTGACCGCGGTGGCGTTGGCGTTGTGCGCGCCGTCGATCTGCAGCATGCGCACCGAGCGCATGATGCGCTTGGCCACGGCCGCGTCGACAAAGCTGCGGAACATGTTGATGTTGCGGTAGAGCACGTTGTACTGCGGGTCCTGGTGCGCGCCGTTGACGCCCTCCTCGGCGAACATGACGGCGATCTCAGGTCCGGCCACGCCGCTCACGTAGCTGTGGTAGTTGATCGGCCGGCCGACCTCGTCCTCGATCAGGTCGAGCGCGCGGCGGGTGACTCGGCACTGCTTGCGCGTCACGGCGATGCCGCCGACGCCCTCGGGCGTGCCCTCGAGCAGGCCGTCGATGTGGCTCTGGCCGGCGGTGCGGATGACCATCATGTGGTCGGCGCCGTGCCAGGCCGCCATGCGCATGCGGCGCAGGTCGTCCTCGAAGCGGCCCGAGGCGATCTCGGTGGTGACCACGCAGTCGGGCTGCGGGTCGATGTCGTCGAAGTAGTGCGCGGCCGGCAGCGGGATGCTGTTCTTCAGGCCCTCCGACGTCTCGCGGTAGCAGAACTCGTAGAGCGTCTGGTCGGTGATCTTCTTGCGCCACGTCCACCCAAGGCGGCGCGGCCGGTAGTCTGCGATGCCTTCGAGCAGCGAGTCGATGTCGAGCTTCTCGTTGGGCTTGAGCGGCGGGAGGCGGTCGGTCATCTCGCGCCTCCCCACTTGGCGTCGACAATGGCCCAGGCCTCTGTCTCGCCGTCGGCAAGCCGGCATGCCGCGGCCGGTGCGTCGATGTCGAACGCCTGCATCACCACGAGCACCACGTGCCCGGCCCCGTGACCCAGCAGCGAGCGCTTCTCGCACTCGGCGACCACGGCCACGCAGGTGGGCGTGTCGATGCCCATGCGCATGAGCACGCTGCGCTCGATCGACGGCGACGTGTGCGTGCGCGCCAGCTCGACCAGCGGGTCGACGATCTCCTGCGTCAGGTGCCAGAAGCGCATCTTCAGTTCCTCATCGGTGAGCCCCATGAGGTACTGGTGCGCGTGTTCGAACGTGTCTTCGCGGACCATGCCGCGGCCTCCTTGGATGTGGCGGTGACGCGGAACTCCGCGTCCGTCTCCGAGCGTAGCTATGCCCATCCACAAGAGCAAGTGCATCATCCGCCGGACATATCGCATACAACGCCAACATGCCAGCGTGGAACGGCTCTGCCTATGCGTGGCGGCGCGGGAATGTATTCCGGATTTGCCGCGAGGGAGGGAACCTTGGCGTTATCGCTTGACCGGATGAACGGTCAGCTCAACCTCGCAGTCCATCGCCCCAAGCAAGACGACAAGCTTGTCGACGGACTTAGAGCGGTTCGACACGTCGAGCAACCGCTGAATCTGGGCGGGAGAGGTCCTGGCTCGTCGCGTTATCTCGCGCTGCGACAGGGGACTCGCCTTCATGCACTCCTGGGCAGCCAGTGTGAGTTTGTAGAGAAGCAGGTCCCGCATGTATGCCGGATCCTCGTTGTACTCAAGAACCGAGTCGATGTGGACCGAGCCCTCGAGACCGGATCGGAGCACGAAGGTGAAGGCCTCGCGACCGAAGTCCTCGTCGGCATAGACCCTGACCACCGGATCGGCCTTGCTGGGCTCCGGGTCGACCTTCGAGTACGGCATGGGGAAGACGCCCCTGCTCACGGTGACCTCGAAGGCCCGCTTGTAGTTGTTGGGCTTGATTCCTCTGATCTTCACAGCAGCCCCGCCATCTCCAACTCCCGGATGAGCTCCCGGACTCGGCGATTGGCCGATCCTGCCATCGCCCGGGAGTTCTCCAGGTCCCATTTCACAATCAACGTGCCGTCCTTGTAGACGTGCACGTGCCGCGGCGAGTGGTCGCCCTCCCAGCTGAGGAACACGTATCCGCCTCGCTTCAGCTTCGACACGATATATGTTACCTCCCAAGGTAGCGGAAATTCAAGCCTCAAGCCTCCTGTCACCCCCGAGTTTCGACGATGACCTTCCCGTGATCGTCGCCGTATCGAAACACTACCTTGCATTACAAGATACCTTGCAGTACCCTTATCGATGGCGCGAGACTTCGCGCGCCTGATTCGGTACTCGGAAGGGGCAACAAACGGTGGTTCGCGAACAGGAAAGCTGGGTCTCCCAGATACGCAAAGGCGTGGTCGAGGTCGCGATACTGGGCCTGCTGGCGCGCGAGCAGATGTACGGCTCGCAGCTGGTCGAGGAGCTGTCGTCGCGCCCGGAGCTCGCGATCAGCGCCGGCACCGTGTACCCGCTGCTGTCTCGGCTGAAGAAGGCCGGCGTCGTCGATTCGACGTGGCACGAGTCCCCGTCGGCCCGCCGCGCAAGTACTACCGACTCACCGACTCCGGCGTGACCGCGCTCGCCGAGATGACCGCCGCCTGGACCTCGGTGTCGGCCGCGGTCGACGCGATCCTGTCGGGAGGTGCCCGCTGATGCCGATCCAGTCGCTGAGCGCGCTCTCCCCCGAACCGCGCCGCATCGCCGAGACCTACCTGCGCGACGTCGCCGAGGCGCTGCACTGTGCCGATGCCGAGATGCGCGACGACATCGTCGCCGACCTCGAGAGCCACCTGCTCGAATCACTCGACGCCACGGCGACTGCCGACGACGTCGCTGCCGTTATCGACCGAGCTGGGCTCGCCCGAGTCATTCTCGGCTGAGCTGGGCGGCGAGGCCGAGCCGCAAGACCCGCGGTGCCGGCAGGCTGCTGGGCATTCCCTACGACGTGCGCGATTCCCACCGCCGAGCGCGTCGCGGAGCGCCTCTGGAACCCGAGTGACCCCCGCATCTGGATGCCGCGTATCTGGGGCATGGGCTGGGACATCAACTTTGGCGCGATTGCCGTTCGGCTGCACATGATCGAGCCCGACTCCGAGGACGTCCCGTTCACATCGACGCCCGACGGCACGTTCGTCGCCGCGTTGGCCGTGCCGGTCGGGCTCGTCTCGGCGATGCTGATCAGCTACCTCGCTCTGCGCAACACGCTCCCCGCCCAACTGCCCTCCCACTGGAACATCTACGGAGTAGCCGACGGCTTCTGGAGTCAGGGTGCTGCGTTCTGGTTCCTGTTCGTGTTGGCGGTTCTCCCCACGCCGTTGGCCGTGCGGTCGGTGCTGCGCCGCCACCCCCCGCTGCTGCGCGGCGCCATGATCGGGCTCGCTGGATTCTTCGCAGCCCTAGGCTCGCTGCTGTGGGTGCTGACGCTGATCACCACGCTGACGGACTTCGTCGCATGGTGGCTGCCGCTGTCGTTGATCTTCATCGCTCTTCTCGCCCCGTTCGGCATCTTTCTGTGGCTGGCGCGCGCCGGCCGCAAGGCCGAGCAGCAGCGAGACTTCGCAAACAACCAGTAACCCAGGTAGGAAGGAAGCTCTGATGTCGTCACCTATCACCCCCGCCGCGCCCGCCCGCGTCGCCTGGAACCGCGTCGCCGAGTACTACGGCATCGCCTTCGGCTTCGCCTGTCTGCTGGGGCTGGGGCTGTGGCTCGCTGGCGTGGACCTGGTGACCGGGAGCCAACTCCCATGTTCCAGGCCGTGGCCGCGTTCCTGTACATGCCGCTGCCCATCGTCGCCGGACTGATCGTCGAGAAGCGAGCCGGGAAGGGCTATCTGCTGGGCGTCGAGAAGCGCACGATCCTGCGCAACATCGGCCGGGTGGCGCTGGTCTCGTTCACGGTCAGCATCGCCATAGCAATACGTAACTGAGTCAGGTACGCACATAACCGTTACGTATTGCTCCCTCCGGCGAGAGGACGTAGCCGACAAGATTGGCCAACAGGCGGTCGGCGGCGGGATCCAGTCCTGCCCGGTTCACGAGGTCAAAGCCGGACAGGATGACGGAGCCCTTTCCATCGAACATCTCGCACAACGCGACGCCCTCCAGTCCGCGGTCGTAGTCGGCCAGGATGGCGGTATGGGCGAGCGCCTCCGGCTTCGTGAGTTTGAAGCCGGCGGTGACGGGATAGATCTGCGGAAACCCGGGCTTGGTCTGATCCCAGCCTGAATAATCTGACCAGAGCGAAAGGCGGCGCCGGTCCAGGCCGCGGAGCACGGGGTGATCGGGCCGTTCCGGATTGACGTTCATCTGTTCCCGGAATGGCCGGGTGCGAGGCGGGTAGGCAGGGTCGTTAGGCGAGCTACTCAAGGCAGCCACTTCTTCGGGCAGCCAGTCGGGCTCAAAGGCCCCGCTCACGGGGCCGAGACAGAGCACGCGCCCGCCGTCCCGGACGAAGCGCCGCAGTTGGGGTTTTTGCTCGGCGAGCGCCTTGTCCCAGGCCTCGTGGCCGATCACGAGCGCCTTCATCTCAGAAGGCCACGGAGAGAGGCTGGTGAGGCGCTTGAATCCAAGCCCGAGCTTGTCCAACGCCGCAGCCGTTTTGCCGCTCGGATCGTAGAGATGGATCGGGCCCCCTGGGGGCGGCGCGGACTGTCTCCAATCCTTGCCGGCGACAAACAGCGGGGCCGTGTTATGCGACACTTCGCGCGATTCGGCGACAACCCGACCCGCAATGGCATATTCACCAGTGACCAAGTCGGGCGGCAAATCCAGCGTGATGGTCTGGCGCCACGTACCAAAGTAAGGAATCGACGGCAGGCTGGCCTGTCCGCTTAAACACGCGCGACCATTCTTGTCTCGCACTTCGTAGAGAAGGCTGGCGTTAGACAGCGCGCGTCCATCCTCAGCGTCATTGATCACATGCGCAAGCGCGCGGACCTTGGTGCCGGCATAGACCTGCGGCGTCCACATCTCCCAGCTCAGCAGGACCGGCTGATAGGAGACGCCCATCTGTTCCATGGCGGGCTTGGGCTTCATCTGGTCGAAGGAGGAGATGCCCGACCAGTTGTGGAAGAGGATGGTGAAGGGCATAAGGCCGGCGAGGCGCGGGTTCAACGGGCGCATGCGGCGGAACGACTCGGTGGCCTGCTTGACCATGAAGGCCTGGTACTCGAGCGCATCCTCGCGCGGGTTGGCGGAATGGCCGATCCAGCCCAACTGCGGCGCGAGCTGTTTGCTGCGCACGATGTTGAACTCGCCTTTCCAACCGGTGAACGAGCCCACGCATTCGGTGAACGTGAGCGGCTGGTTCTTGGCAGGGTCGCCATACAGCGGCTTAGGGTAGAGCTTGTCGCGGAGGTTGTAATAGGTGAGGAATGAGTTGTAGTACCAGCCCCAGTAGCGGTGCACGTCGCACACATCGCCCTCGCGGCCCTCGCCGTAACCCGCGTTGCCGATGTAAGGCCGGGTGGGGTCCCATTCCTTGAGGGCCGCATGGGCGCGCGTCAGGAGGGCGCTGAACGCTGCACCGCGCTCGCCGGAGACTGGCAGCTCGTTCGCCAGCAGATACATGACGATGCAGGGATGGGAAACGTAGCTCTCAAAGAGCTTCCGGTAGCCGGCAATACAACGGTCGAAGTCCTTCGGCGCGACGCGCTTGCCCTCGTCGGCGTCCGGGGGCGAGCCGTAGCGCCCGGCATACATCATCATGCCGAGTTCATCACACACATCGAACCAGACCTGCGATTCATCGGTTGTCAGACGGAAGATGTTGACGTTCTGCGATTTCAGGTAGCGGACGTAGGCCTCGGCGAACGCGCGCGACTCGGCGACCTCAGGGGGAATGGTCCGCCCGGGCGGGTTGATGGCGATGCCGCGCAGAAAGACCGGTCGGCCGTTCAGGTGGAACTGCCCGTCTCGAATCTCAAAGGAACGGAAGCCGATGCGGACGGTACTGGTGGCCACAGTCTTCCCGTCCCGGGAAGCCGTCACCTGAAGGTTGTAGAGGACGGGGGAGTCGGGGGTCCACAGGTCGGGCTTGAGGCCGGAGAGGGTCTTGCTAAAGAGGGCGTTTGTGCCCGCTTGACCGAGCGAGCCCTCCCACAGAGGCCGACCGCTTTTGATTTGCGTGATGGCAGCGCGAAATTCCACTCCGCCAGAGCGCTCCCCTGCCCCGGGGGCGATTTCGATACGCACGCTGTCTGCGGTGGTAAACGCCAGCAGCTTATCAATTCCGACGGCGCGCGCAGGAAGCGGCCCCGCCAGGAAGGAGAACAGAAGGAAGAGGTTGGTCGGAAAAATCGTGTGCCTAAGGAGATTGGTGCATTTCATCGTCTGATGGGAGGATGCTAAGAGATATGCAGCGCGCACGCCAGCATACAAGCCGTGGAGGTGACGGTTTCTTCAAATAACAACCTTGACGGGCCGGGCGCAAAGGATGTTTCAATAGTTGGGCATAATTTGATGGCACCACGCCTCCATGAACCGTCGTGATTTTCTGGTATTATCCGGGGCGGCGGTAGCCGCCGGAGCCGTTGGTTCATGCTCATGGAGGCAGCCGGCATCGCAGGCTACGGCGAGGGATACCAAGGCCCGGATGACGTGGTATTTTCTAACCGTTTTTGGCGGCTTTCTGCGCAATGCCCGGGCGACGAGCGCGCGATTACACCGTCTGTGATTTTCCAGGGGGCACGAAGCTCAAAGCGTGCTGCACGCCGAGCGGGAAGACGTTCACGTCGGTCGCGCGGATGCTGCCTTGCATGGCGGAATACGTGGCGGCGGAACGGCAGCCGCGGCTGGGCGGCGTCGATTTGAGGGAGGTGACGCTGTCGATCTACCGCACGGCGTTTGATCCGAAGCACCCGGACTACTGGGGCGAACCGAGCGGCAGCAAACCGACACAGCGGACGGTCGAATCGTCGCTGGTCGCGATTGCGCTGGCGCGGCTGGGGCCGGAGTTTGCGGGAAGGCTAACGGCTGAGGAGCGGGCGAACGTAAACCGGTGGCTGGCCAGCTGCACGGTGGTGCCCGAGCGGACAAACAACCATGCGTGGTTCACCGCCGTTAACCAGGCGACGCGGCTGAAGCTGGGGCGGACGTTTCCCGAGTTCAAGGGAGACGAGGGATGGATGATTGACGATCTGAAAGCCATGGATGAGCTCGCGGCCAAAGCCACCGACGGATGGTATTCAGACGACCCCAAGCTGACGGTTTACGACTATTACAACTTTTGGACGTTTGGGAACTTCCCGCTGTTCTGGTCGCGCATTGCCGGAGAGCTCTATCCCGAATGGAACACGAAGTTACGGAACCGGGCGCGGGAATTTCTGCGGAACACGCCTTACTTCTTCGACGCTGACGGGGGGGTGCCTTTGTTTGGCAGGTCGTTGTTGTATAGATGGGCGGTACTGTCTCCGCTGGTGCTGGGATATGAGCAGGGGATCTGGCCGCACTCTCCCGGGCTGCTGCGTCGGATCCTGCGTAAGAACATGAATTGGTGGTGGCAGATGGGGGCCTACGATGAAGCGCTGGGCAAGCTGCGAGAGACGCTGTCGCCGGAAGGAACGCCGGAGGTCACCGAGGGCTACATCGACAATGGCCACCCGTACTGGGCGATGCTGGCGTTCACGTTCTTCTCGATTCCCGCGCAGGACCCGCTGTGGGTTGCGCCGGAGGAGGCGCTGCCGGTGGAGAAGGCGGATTACGCGGTGAGGCTGGCCGGGCCAAAGATGATCCTGACGGGGACGAAGGCCTCGGGCCAGGTGCGCTGGCTGCAGGCACTGAACTCGCCGAGGCGCGATTATTACCGGGACAAATACAACAAGTTCGCCTGGTCCAGCAGCTTTCCGTTTAACGTGACCAACGACAAACGTACTGCGCCCTGGGACCAAGCCCTGGTCTTCCGCGATGTGGCGACGGGTGCCTCCGCGTGGCGAATCTTCCCCGACGAGGGGGAGTTGCTTGAGGACGGGGTGCGAACTGCCTGGTCCACGACGATCCAGGGCCGAGTCATAAGGGTGGTTTCCACGATCCGGCTGGCGGGGGAATTCGAACACCGCAGTCACCTGCTATCGTTCGAAGCCGCGCCAGGGGCGGAAGCGGGGGCGGCGGATCACAAGCTCATCGAAGCACTGGAAGGCAGCTACCCGCTGGGTTTGGCGGAAGCGGAGGAGCCGGAGAGACAGGAAGGGCCGGGGTGGGTCGCAATTCGGTCGACGCGCAGCCGTAAGCTGCTGGTGTCGTGGAAGGTGTTGGGACACGAAGCCATCGAGGTCGTGCAGAGCTTCCAGCCTGGGCAACCCTCGCGGGTCAATCTGGTGTATCCCCGGATGGCAGTGATCTCTCTATCGACGAGACTCGAGTTGGCTAAAGTGGGCCGAACAAGACTGACAAGCCTGCATTACGCCAGTCCGAAGCCGATGGAGATGGAGCAGATCCAGGCGCGGGCACAAGAGTTGATTCAACGGTGGCAGTAGAACTGACGGTTCGACCTGCACGAAAGGTCTCTCGACGGGCTAATCTTCGGCTGCGTTGGGCACCTTGATCCTCGCTCGCAATTCCTTCGCCGCGCGCAGAATAGCTTCATCCATTGTGACGCGCGGGGCCAGCTTTAGAACCGCATCTGCGGCTGCCGACCGTTCGGTCGCGTTCTGCGCCCCCCTCCAGGTCGAGGCCACCAACTCGTGCCGCCTCGGGCGCGGGGATGTTCGAGATCACGTCCAGCGTGCGCAGTTTCTCGCCCTCCTCGGCGCGACGGTAGTTTACGCCCAAGGCCGCGCAGACCTTACTCACGTGACGCGGCGTAGACGCCAGGAATCCGATGATCGCGACTGCCTGTTCTCGCACCCGGGGCTCCTTGTCCGCCGCAAGCATTTGCAGCAATTCGGCGACCGTGCCCGCGTCATCCATGCGCGATAATTCGGTGATCAACTCCATCCGCGCCATCGGGTCATGCTCTGCGGAATACTTCGTCCTGAGCGCCTCGCGCGCATGCGCGTCTGGCTTCATCGGATGGAGAATACAGAGGGAGGCTTTGGTTACCCGCTTTCTCATCGGCTCCGTAAGGTATAGCGGGAGCGGCTAGATCTGCGCCACAGAGGCACAGGCGGTGGATTCGCGGAGAATCATTTCCTCGGGAATAAGGATGGTTTGCGGGGCCTTGGCCGGGTTGTTGGCGCTGCCGCACGACCAGGCCCAGCGCTTCCTCCGCCACCCGGTTGGACGAAAGGGCGAAGGTGGTAAGCCGAGGCCGAAAATAGGTTCCGACGACTGAATCGCCAAATCCGATGACCGAGATGTCGCCGGGGCAATCGCGACCGGATCTTCGTGCCGCCTCAATCACCCCCAAAGCGATGGCGTCATTGATGCAGAAGACCCCCGTCACATCCGGGCATCGCTGGATCAGGCGCCGAAAGCCTTCATATCCTCCCTCGAATCCAAATTCTCCGACGCTCTCGATCCACCGGTCACCGCATTCCACCCCGGCTTCCGCCAGCGCGCGCCGGTAGCCGGCCATCTTGCGCAGCGTCGTCTTCTGCCGCGCGACGGGGTCGCAGATCAAGCGCGATCCGTCGATGCCCCAGTTCGATCAGATGCCGGGTCCCGCGGAAGAAGGCATCCTCCCGATCGGGCGTGACCACGGAGATGCCGGGCGGGCTGTCCGGAAGCAAGTCGATGACCGGGACGCCTTCGGCGGCCAACTGCTTCAAGAAGCTGTTCTGCATCGCGGGCGAGTCCCAGAGCACCAGGATGCCACCCGCCTTATGCAGCAACGAACGCCTCACAAAGGATTCGGCAGCCTGGTCGTCGTCAGCCACATGCACCGCGAGTTCCAGGCCGTGGCGGGCGGCGGCGCGACTGATGGCCATGGCTGTGGAGGAGTGGGATGTCGCGAGATTCCAGGACACGATCAGGAGGGTCACCTGGGTGGTGTAACCTCGCTGCAAGGCGCGGCCGATGGGATCACACTTGTAGCCGAGGCGCTGCGCGGCATTCCGGATGCGCTTCTTGGTTTGGGGGCTGATGCGCTGGGCATGACTGCTGTCGTTCAGAACGTAGGAGACAGCCGAGAGAGAGACGCCGGCTTCCCGTGCGACATCTCTGAGCGTCACTCTCTTCTTTGCAAGTTTTGCCACAAATCCTTTGCCGTTGCTGTGATTATCCCGACACGCTGCTCTGCGTCAAGGCGGAGCGGGTCCTTGGGCGTCCCAAGCGCCGTAGGCCGAGGACCCAGCAGTTGGATCAACGTGGAGCGAACCTCACAGAGCACTTCGATGCCTTGGCACAGCAGCCACCGCCGCGAATCTGCTTGTGTAGCAGAATTCCCTGCGAGTGTCGCTATTCCCCAAGTCTGTTTCACACTATCTAAAAGAATTTGCCTGCATGTTTGGGCATGCAGGCAAATCGGTTCGCTCACTTAGTAATGAACATGGTCAGGCTTGCGGGACGCCAACGTCCCCCTATGGATAGATCAGACCGGAAGAACGGACCGGCACCGGCGCCAACGGTGACCTTCACCTGAGAACCGTCCTGGGCAGGTGTATATCCACTCGTGCTCCAGTTGAACAGGTCAGTGCCCTCCTGCAGAACGTAACCGCTGCCATGCAGGGCGGCGCTATCCTTGGCCGGCCATGCCAGCGTGAGGCCCGACGGGGTGTTGGTGTAAAGGATGGTCGGATAATACGGTTTCGTGACCGAAGCCCAGGTCGTGCCAATCCTCAAATCCGCTATGGTCTTCGAGGCGGGCGGGACAGTGCCTTTGAGGGCGAACTCAGTGATGGGCGCATTGACGCCCCAGTTCGTCACCATGCCGCCGGCGCTCGGCGTCGGCAAGTTGTTCTCGGCCGCGCCGAAGGACGAGCGTGGCGGGTCGATCCACAAGGTAATGACGTCGTCGTTGGTGAGGCTGCCGCCGACCAGGTTGGTGCCGGAGTTGAACTTGTAACAGCCGACGATGAAGTGAACCGAACCGCGCCCCAAGGTCTAAAGGCCACCCACTCGCCGTTGACCGAGCTGGAGTTGATGGTCGACCCGCCCCCTTTGAAAACGCCCAGTTGGTAGCTGTCACCGCCCGGTGGACAAGTATGAGTGCAGAGCTTATAGACCCAGTTGTCGGCATTGGCGGCACCCTCACCCGTCGTAAGGCCAGCAATCACGTCGTAACGGTCGGCTGAGCTCGCATCGCCAAAAGCAGCGCCTTGAGTGGCCTGGAAGACAAAGGAGAAGTAAGCCGCGCCGTTGCTCTGGTGGATCCCACCGAACTTGAGGTGGTTGTTGTTGGGCGCGCTGCTCCAATACCAGTTACGGTCCATCCGGCAGTCGATCCCCTTCCAAGGATACTGGCCCGTGCCGCTCAGGGTCTGGTAGCGGACCGTGGAGGAACCTTGCCCCAGTCTTTCCCACCAAGCCGGCAGGCCGGTGACCTGGTTCCAGGTGCTGATAATGTTCTGCAAACTGTTGATGGCGGCGTTTTGGACATAATCCTGCGGTTGGATAGTTGAACGGCTCATAGATAATCAGGCCTGGAATCCCGCTGCGGCTCGGGCGGAGCAAGGACAAAGAAGAGCTCCGTCGAGGCGTTGGCCGTGCCATAATCGTTGTTCGCCGTTACGGTGTAGGTCCCCGCATCCGCCACTTGAACATCGGTGATGGTCAGGGTCTCGGTGTCGGCATTGAAGATATGGACCCCGTCGTTGACCAGAGCGGTGCCGTTGTGCTTCCAGCTATAAGTGATTGGGGCCGTGCCGCTTGCCTGCCCGGTAAGGACAGCGGTCACTCCCGCAGTGGTGATGAGGCTAACCGGAGGCGGGTTGGTGAAGACGGGCAAATAACCGACCGTCAGCAGGGCCGGGTCGCTGGTGGCGGCGCTGCACACATTGCTGACCGTGCAGGTGTAAGTGCCAACGTCCTGGCCCACCACGTTGGTGATCCACAACGTCGCCGTATGCGTGCCGGCTCGGGTCGACCCGTTGCCGGTTGCGCCATCGGTGATCGGGGTTGCGTCCTTCTTCCACTGATAGCTTAAGGCGTTGCCGCTGGCGACGACCGTAAAGCTCGCAGTTTGTCCCGCGACTTTGTTCTGGTTGGCTGGCTGTTGCGGGAAGCCTGGCGATCTGCGCAACTGTCAGAGACGCGAGCGGAAACGGAGGGATCGCCATTACCATTTGTGACGGTTAACTTGTAAATGCCCGCGTCTGCTTCCTGCACATTGGCAATCGACAGGTTGCCCGTGGTCGCCCCCGAGATGGTGGAGGAGCCCGAGGGGCCGGCTCCATCGATGATGGGGATCTCTCCGGAGCCGTTGTCAAAGGTCCACGCAATAGTCAGCGGTGGCAGGCAACCGGAAGTGCCGCCGGAGAAGTTCGCGGTGCCGCCAGCACAGATCGTTTGCGGTGCCAGGTTGGGGGAGATACAAGAACCGAGGAGTTTCAAATACGCGCCGGCGCTGGTCGCAGTGCTCGGACCGTTGTTGTGTGCCACGGCATAATAGAAGGTCTGGTCGTCGAAGGCGATGCCTGAAATGGTCAAGGTGTTGCTGGTTGCACCGCTGATCACCGGACCACCGGGTCGCGTCGGGCCGTCAATCAGATTGGTGCCGTAGCGCATCCAGGTAAAACCGTTAGGATTGGCGCCGGTGGCCGCCACAGGACCAAAGCTGACAGTCGCCCCATAGACGTTGGTTTGGCCTAGGGGCGGGGTGGTGAACAGTGGCGCCCCCGGCTGCGTCGGGGCCATCGCCACACCACGGAAAGCCTGACCGGATGGGGCCGTAGCCAACAGGTTTACCGTTGGAGTTGCGCTGTTATCTACAAAGTAATAGAAGGTGTTACCGGATGCGGCCGTGGGAGTGACGTAAACGACCGGGAGGGCTGGGTTGGCGTAGTTCACCGCGATGTGTTGGGACTTCAGCCCCCCGGGCAAAGCTACATTGTAGTCCCAAATCCAGGAACCGCCGTCCCAATGAAAATGGCCCACCGCCGAAGCAGAGCTATTGTAATCGACCATATACGCGATGGAGCCAACAACCGGGCTAGGGGGCAGCGCAAAACTGCTGGGCGACGCGCTGGCGCTCATGGCGGTATTGGCGATGATCTGTGGGGCTGCGCCGACGGCGGTGGTGGGTGTTCCACTATAGCCGTAGAGCCCGCCGCCGACGGTGTAATAAAGGTTACCATCAAAGATGGCATTCACACGGCTGGCAGTGCTTTGGACGGTTGTAGCCGTATTGAAGTAGATCGTGCCGCTGTTGCCGTTGCCCCAGAAGTTACCGAAGCCATCGGACGTAGCGCTTCGGATCGTGTTTCCCGACAACACCGTCGTCGAGCTGAAAGGCCGGGTATAGGTCCCGTCGTATTTCACCAAGGCAACCACCCGGGGACTGTTTGCGCCAGTGGCACTGTCCACGCTGGTGTAAGTGTTGGCGTAGCCGCCAACCACCACGAAGGCCCCATCGCCCGACAACGAGATGTCATGGTTCAGCGATGGAGTTGTTGCCGAAGACGATCGACGTTCCGGAGTCCGTGGCTCCGTTCGAAGGTAGTGTCACCTGATAGCCCGTGGCTCCCGCCTGGTTATACTCGATCAGGACGCCGCTGCCGCCGGTGGATGAATGTGTGCACTGCAAAACCACGACATTCCCGGGAGTAAACCCGGCCAGCGCGGTGGACGCAGCCAGACTGAGGCTGAGGGGGATCAGAAGGGATAGTCTTTTCATAAGGATTGGGGTTACAGTAGTTAAACGTTTAACACTGGAAGGCCTTTGTACCAGTCAGAGGCAAGCACTGCAAGAGAAATCTTCAACCGGTTTTGTCCGACCCGACTGTCCGACTGCCTGAGCCGCGAATTCTTCGCGACTCGTCGACGAGCCAGGCGGGCTGGGAGGATCCGAAGGCCAGGCGGCTTAATGACACTGCTGCGTCCGAGGACGGACGCACTCCTGCAGGCGCATGACGGTTGCGCGCCGAGGGGCTTTGGGGCGGGAGAGAAGGATTGATAGCGGGCGGGATACCCGTTAACGTGGCATCGTGATTACGAGCCGCCGCACGGGCCAGTCCGCAGGATTCACCACTCAACCGCTTCAAGAGACTGCGGAAGGTTTGCAACCAACCCATTGCCTTTGAGCCGTCGACACCACGGTAGCATGTTTGCTGTCCGAGTTATTGCCTGGGCCGGTGCGATGCTCCTGGGCTGGCTGGCCATGGTGCCCGAGGTTTCCGCCGCGACCCTAACGATGCGCACAGACATCCTCGGGAGCACGCCAGGGTTGTTGGCCTACAACTCCGGCCATTTCGTTCCCGGCAGCAACACGCGCGATTGGTGGCGTTACTCCGGGGTCACCGGCGCGCGGGTGTTCCTGACGGCGAGCCTGATCGAGGCCAACGATGACATTGCGGGCTTCGGCGATGGGGTAACCGATCAGGCCGGTTTCCTGAGCCGCCGAGCTGCTTTGCGCGCTGACCCGCTCAACCCGAACTATATCAACTGGTCCTACATCACCAACCGTTACCGCCTCACCCAGCAACACGGATCGAACATCCTGGAGCCCTACTACACCTGCTCGTCCTTGCGGCAGCTCGGCATCCGGATTCTCATCAGCATCGAGGCCAGCGCGAGCACGTTCCCGATTGCCAGCGACAGCGATTGGGCGGGCAAATGGGAGCTCTGGCAGCATTATTATTTCCAGGCGTTCTATCTCGGGCGCGAGTTCGACGTGGAGCGGTTCCAGATGTGGAACGAGCCGGACCTTACGGGCGGGCCCACGGTGTCGGATTACCTCGAACGCCTGAAGCTGGCCTCCGACGCGATCCAGTGCGCGCTGGCGGACGTGAACGCGCGCTACGGCAAGTCGCTGGCTGCGCGCATTGTCGCCCCGGTCACCGCGGGCAATGCCAGCGGCGACTACACCGGCTGGGGCCAACCGATCATCCTGAATCGCCACGTGAACTTCCTCGGGCAGACGGACACTAATTTCTCGTTGATTCACCAGTATGACTATCACGAGTATAACTCGGCGGTCAGCACCTTCGGCAGCCACCTGCAGTCGCTGCACGGCTGGCTCACCGCCGACATGGCGCCGGAGCCTCGCCTGCCCACGAGCATTTCCGAGTTCAACGCCCACACCGCCGCGGTGTTCGACACCATGACCGAGACGCTGGATTCGCCCTCGCAGTTTACGCGGCTGGCCGCCATCTCGGCCACGCTGGTCAGCAATGAGTGCCACGAGCTCTACTGTTTCAAGCTCAGCCAGACACTCTACAGCAGCACGGTGCCGATCAAGAAGAACGGCACGCACTTCGTGGACAACACGAACTCGCCTTACAACATCGGCGGCGTCACGAAGGGGGGCGAAGTGTGGCGGCTCTTCAACCAGGCGGCCGCGCCGGGGCGTGATCGTTTGAGGGTCACCCAGGGCTCGGGCGCTACGGCGCTCAAGCTAACCGCCACCTATGAGGCCGGCCCGGGGGTCTATCGGCTGTTCTCCGCCAATGACTCCGCCAGTGTCGACACGACCCTGGACGTCAGCGCCTGGAATCTGCCGCCGGCCAGCGCGTGCTGCTCGAGGAGGTCAGCGACCGTCTCGCGGGCGGCGTCCGCGCGCTCGCCACGGTGACGAACAACCAGGTTGCGGCCGGCACGCACGGCGCGAACAGCGTCTGGCTGCTCACCTTGCCGACCGAGCCGCAGTCGCCGGTGCTCACGGTGGTTGCCACCGATGACACCATGGTCCAGGACGGAGCGAACAAGCTCGCGAACTACGGTGGCAATCCGGTTTGCTGGGTGCGCAATAACTCCACCAATGCCACCGGGCGCAGCGCGACCTTCCTGAAGTTCCATTTGCCGGTCATCTACAAGCCGGACATCCAGTTCGCGCTGCTGACGGTCCGGGCGGCTTCGATCAACGGCAGCAGCAACGTTCAGGCCCACGTGTATGGCTTGACGAACAACGCGTGGTCGCAAAGCAACTTAACGTGGGCCACCGCACCGAATCTGGCTCAAAACGTGCCGGCCGGCTTAAACTACACCAACAACTTCATCCTGGGGGCGGGTGACGGGGCAAGGATTGTGGGGCAGATCTTCGCGGACGCCGCGCCGGCGGACCGCATGCTAAACGTGACCGATTTCGTGCGCGGCGCGCCGGGCGGGGACGTTTCGTTCCTGCTTGCCCGGGAGGTTCGGTTTTACGGGGACGCGCAGGACGACGATGGCCTGAGCATCGTCTCGCGCGAAGGCGACCCGACCAACGGGCCGCGCCTGATGATCGTGCGGAACCGGGACTCCGACAACGATGGCCTGAGCGATGAGGCCGAGCTGACCGTGTTCGGCACCAACCCGAACAACTGGGATACAGACGGAGACGGCTTCAGCGACGGCCAGGAGATTCTGGTCGCCGGAACAAACCCGGGCACCATGACGAGTATTGCGCCTTACATTGTATCCCAGCCGGTGAGCCAGACGGCCCAAACCAACGCCACGGCCACGTTCGGCGTCACCGCCTACGGCACGTCACCGCTGCGCTACCAATGGTTTCACAACGCCACTGGCACGCTCGACAGCCAGACGAACGCGTCGCTTTCGCTCAGCAACATTCAACCTGCGCAGGCCGGGGAGTATCGTGTGGTGGTCAGCAACACCTTCGGTGCCGTGACGAGTTCCACGGCCACGCTGACCATCAGCAATGCGCCGCCCGCTCCGCCCCCTACCCTGCCCCTCCAGGAGCCATTCGATTACGAACCGGGCACGAGCCTCGAGGGTCAGGGCGGCTGGCTCCTGAACGGGGGCACCAGCGGGACCATTGAGAGCGGCAGTCTAACGGTTTCCGGTCTGACGCCGGCGGCGGGCAACCGGCTAACCTGGAGCAGCGCCAGCATGAGCCTGCGCCTGCCGCTGGGCACAAACCTGGCGAGCAGTGAGATCTACTTCTCGTTTGCCATGCGCGTGGATACCCTTGGCGCTTCGTTCACGGGCGACGGCACGCTCGCGGGCTTCACGACCGGCACCGGCACGTCCTTCGGCACCAAAGTGAACATCCGCCCCAACGGTGCCGGCGGCTACAACCTGGGCGTTTCCAAACTGACCGGAACGACCTATGGGGCGTGGGCGGGCGACAATTTTATGCCGGGCGAAACGGTGTTCGTGGTCGGACGCTACCGCTTCAACGACGCAACGAGCACCGATGACCTTTGCGATTTGTGGCTCAATCCCAGCAGCTCAACCTTCGGCGCGACCAATCCTCCCCCCGCGACTATTGCCGGTGCAGGCGCGGGCGGAACGGACCTGGCGCAGATCGATCGCTTCTTCTTCCGCGCCGGCGGCAGCACCGCCAGCCCGGCGAAGCTTGTCGCGGACGAGGTACGCCTCGGCCGCACCTGGGCGTCGGTTACGCCGCCCCGGTCGCCGGCGCTTAGCTTCGTTCCTTCCGGCAGCGGTTTCGAGCTGCAATGGCCGACGAATTCGCCGGTGTTTGTGCTGCAAGGCTCTCCTTCGCTCTCGCCGCCCGCGAACTGGGCCACCGAGCCCAGCACGCCTGCCATCAGGGGCACCAATTACGTCGTCACGATTCAGGCCACGAATACGGCTCGCTTCTTCCGCCTCACACAACAGAGGTGAGCAAGAAGCTTTACCGCAACGACACAAGGGGGGAAGAATGGAGAGTTGGAGCCGAGCACGCGCTCGCCCGGCGAGCATGTGATTGTGCGCGGCAGCGCGAAGCTCTGTGCCCCGGCAATCGAGTATTGCTTTGACACTCTAAGGTGCGGACAGCACCCGCACGGGGCCGATGAGATGGAATCCTTCCTCCATCGTAGCCGCGGACGTGAGTCCGCGCGAACTTTCCGCACGGCCAATTAGCGCGAACTCACGGGCGTGTTGCCCCAGTGGCTGCCAGTGGTCGGACCGCGGCTGTCCTCAGCCGCAGCGGCTCCAACTGTGCGAAAACCTCTTGGATTCTCCGACGCGCGGCCGCGATTCGGACCCGCTGCGGCTGGGACAGCCGCGCTCCGGGACTTGGGCAACACGCCCTCACGTCCGCGGCTACTCATTTGTAGTTGGTGGAGGCGGAGCAAGCTCCACTTACTTGATTCCAATGACCATGGAGTCGGGGCCGACGAGGTGCTCGACGCGCGTCTTGTGGAAGCCCGCGGCGTGCATCCAGGTCTGGCAATCGCGACCGGTGTAATCGAAGCCGCCGGGAGTCTCGACCAACATGTTCAGGCTCATCAGCAGGCCGAAGGCGTTGCGGCGCCGGTCATCGTCGATGATGGCTTCGTGAATAATCAAGGCGCCGCCGGCAGGCAGTGCGGCGTAGGCTTTAGCCAGAAGCGCGCGCTTCTGCTCGAGGTTCCAGTCGTGCAGGATGTGGCCCATGATGATGACATCCGCCTTCGGCAACGGGTCCTTGAAGAAGTCGCCCGGCTCGAACCGCACGCGGTCAGCCACACCGTTGGACTTGATATACTTCTCGAACACTGGCCGCACCTGGGGCAGATCAAAGCCGATGCCTTTTAGGTGCGGATGCTTCAGGGCCACCTGGACAGGCACGGCGCCCTGGGCGGCGCCGATGTCCACAAAGGTGCCATAGTCCTGCCAAGGGAACTTTTCGGCAATAGCCATCCCGGCGCCGAGACTGATGCCGGTCATGCCGCTGAGGAAACTCTCCAGCGACTCCGGCGTGCGATAGATCGCGCCGAAGAAGTCGCCGCCAGTCCTGGCTTCGTTCTGCGGCAAGCCGCTGCGCAGGGCCTCGGTGAGCGAACCCCAAAAGGTGTAGAGGCGTGCATTGGACATCTCCAGGATGCCGCCGGCATAAGTCGGCTTGTGGCGGTCGAGGTAGAAATCGGTTTCCGGGGTGTTGGAATACTTGCCGTGACTGCGTTCGAGGAACTTCAGGGCGACGAGGGTGTCGAAGAAGTCGCTGGCGCCGCGAACGTGCAGGCCGAGGCGCTGGCGCAGGGTTTCGGCGTCCAGGGGGCCGCGGGCCAGCACAGTGAACACGCCGAGTTCGACAGCGCTGAGCAGGGTCTTCGAGGCCCAGAAACCCAGGCCGGTCTGCAGGATGTGATCGAGCGCCGGCGCCGCCGAGCGCGGCGCTTCCAGCACCTTCAGCACCGGCGCTTGAGTTTCAGGCAATGTTTCGAGCATTTTATTAGTAGCTTGCATAATGCTCATTATGATAGCTCGGAATGTCACGTCGGCCATGGGGTCAACACCCCATTGACGGGAGCGGGGCCCCGTGGTCAGGCCCGGGGAGGCTGAGGTCGCCGGGGCGTATCTCGGGTCCTGCCACCGGAGCGCAGAGCATCGCTCTGTCACGGTGCGAAAGCCCCTGGCATGCAGAGCAATGCTCTGCGCTCCAGCCTCGTTACCCCCGTCCGCGGTGGCAGTGTAAAGGTGCGCCGAGATCGCCGAAGCGGAGCGAAACGGTGTTGCGCGGGGCGCAGCATCCATGTTTTCATGCCTGATCGGGCCGTTGGGGCGGGAATGCCCCTGCCCGGCGCACGGCACGCGGTGGGTAACCAGCGCCGGAGGTCGGCCGGTCCGCCAGGCAATATGAGAGAACTCACCACCCCGCAGAGCGGCAAGCAAGGCACGTCGGTCAGCTACAAGAGCCGCCATGGCCAAATCCGGCGGCAGCACATCAAGCCCAAGAACCCCCACACGCCGGCCCAGATGCGCATTCGCTCGAACCTGGGCCGCACCTCGGCCCGCTGGCGGGTGCTCACGGACGAGCAACGTGCAGCCTGGAGCCGCGCTGCCCGGGAAACCCGCACCCGACGCCGGATGGGCTTTATATGTATGGGAGGTGGTCCGGTGCGGAAAGGGTGGGCGCAGTGCCTGGTTTGGGCGCTTTTTCAGCAGAAAAATGCCGGGCTACTTGCGGTAGCTGGCCACGACCCAGTCGCTTAGGACCTTGTCCGGGGCCTGGACGGCGTCGGTATCAATGACGAACTCCTGCTGGCCGGAGTTCTGGGCGATGAGCTTCAGGCCGAACTGGAAGTCCTTGAAGCGGGTGGCGCAGAGGTCGCGGACGGATTGGCCCTTCTCGACGGCTTCCTGGACCAGCATGTCGGCGGCGGCTTCGGTGAAGCGGATGCGCATGCCGTGGGCTCTGCTGGAAGCGGCCGCGCATACTCGTCCACCAGTTGGCGGGTGACGAGGCGTTCCTCGCGCTCCGGTTCGGCCAGGATCTTCTGCAGCTCGGCGGCGGGGTCATCGACCAGTTCGCGGGTGACGACGAAGCGGCGCACCTTGGTGGAGGGCAGCTCGAACTTGATGTCGCGGAAGACCCGCTCGCAGACGGTCATCAGGCCGCGCGCGCCGGTCTGTTCGTCGGCGGCGCGCTCGGCGATGCGGCGCAGGCCTTCGTCGGCGAAGAGCACCTCGATGCCGTAGGCGGCGAAGTCCTGCTCGTATTGGCGGATGATGCTGCCCTCGGAGCTTTTGAGGATCAGGAAGAGGTCGTCGACCTTCAGGGAGTGGCAGACCACGCGCACCGGCAGGCGGCCGATGAACTCGGGCTCGAAGCCGAACTCGATGAAGTCCCGCGTCTGGCCATGGCCGAGGACATCCTCCGGCGTCTCCAGCGGGCGCTCTTTGGCGGCAAAGCCGATGGTGGCCTCGCGCAGCCGCTTGCGGATGATCTTGTCCAGCCCGCCGAAGGCGCCGCTGACGATGAACAGGATGTGCTTGGTGTTGATGGTGGCGGGCGCCTTTCGGCCGCGCTGGGTGAAGTCCATCATCGCCTGGATCTGGCCGGCGATGTCGTTGGGCGGAGCGCGCCGGGACTTCGGTTTCCTCCATCAGCTTGAGCAGGTTGGTCTGCACGCCGCGGCCGCTGACGTCCCGGCCCGCGGCGTTGTTGGCGGCGGCGATCTTGTCGATCTCGTCGATGTAGATGATGCCGTACTGGGCGCGGGTCACGTCGCCGTCGGCCAGGCGCAACAGGTCGCGCACCATGTCTTCGACGTCGCCGCCCACATAGCCGGTCTCGGAGAACTTGGTGGCATCGGCCTTGACGAACGGCACGCCGATCAGGTCGGCCGCGCTGCGGATCAGGAAGGTCTTCCCGACGCCGGTGGGGCCGAGGAGGATGATGTTCTGCTTGGCGTAGTTCGGCGATTCCTTGCCTTCCAGGGCCAGGCGCACATGGTGGTAGTGGTCGCAGAGGGCGACGCTGAGGACCTTCTTGGCCTCGTCCTGCTTGATGACGAAGCGGTCGAGGTAATCCTTAACCTCGCGCGGTTTATATTTGAACTCGAACTGGTCGGCCTTGGCCGGTGGTTCCTGGCCCGTCGGGTGCGCCGGCGTCCGCCGGCTCCGGCGGCCGGTGCGCTGCCCGCCCTGCTGGAAATGCTGCCGCATCAATTCGGCGAGCTGCCGTTGAAACTCTTCCGGCGTCGGCGGTCCATTGAAAACTGGTTTGTTCATAGCACTCACGTAACACTACTTGCCACCATAGCGCACTTCTGCAATAAGACCAAGCCAGTGACCGAGACATTCCAGCCCCGCGACCCGGAACGCTTCGCGGCCGCGCTGCGCCGCTTCGACGAAGCGAACGCGCGCGACCCGAATGTCGAGCAAGCGGGCGGCGTCGCGCACCCACGCGAACTGCTTTACGCGCAACGGCTGACCGAGTGGGTGCTGAAGCTCTGCCCCGACGCATCGGAAGCATTGCGCCTGGCGGCGCGCTGCCAGCACCTGTGCCGCTGGATGGTGCCGCGCGACTCGTATCCGATGACGCGCGCGGGGTATCTGAAATGGCGCGAGGGGCTCAAGCATTTCCACGCGCAGAAGGCCGGCGAAATTCTGCGCGAGGTCGGGTATCCGGAGGAGACCATCGCCCGCGTGCAGAGCCTGAATCTGAAGAAGGACTTCCCGAATGACGCGGAGGGGCGGGTGCTGGAAGATGCCTTGTGCCTGGTCTTTCTCGAATACCAGTTCGCTGATCTTGCCAGCAAGACGACCGAGGAAAAGATGATCAACGCCTTGCAGAAGGCGTGGAAGAAGATGACCCCAGCCGGCCAGGCGCAGGCGCTCAAGCTGTCCTACAGCCCGCAGCAGCAGGCGCTGCTGGAGAAGGCGCTGCAGACGGCGCGGCCGAAACCGGAGGCGTAGAGAGTTTAGCCCGTGAAAACGGAGTGAGCTTTCCGCGTTCCCCTCCCCTGCCCTGACGGGCATCCTCTTGATAAGGGTCAAGGGAGGATCATGGCAAGGGAGGACAAGGGGAATGTGATCACAACCCGGACTCTCCCAAGCCGCGTGGCCGTCGGGGCCTTGAATCAGCCAAGCATTCCTGCCAGGAGCTGGAGCGGGCTGTTCACTATGAACTCCTCCGTCCAGGCCGCCCCCCGCAAGTAAGAGCAACCCCAGGAATCGGCGGCAGCGAGGACAGCGAGGAGCAAACTTCCGCCCAGGCCAGGCTTCTCATCCCGGAGCCAATTAAAGGCATAACTGACCAGCTCCGTGCCGCGGGTCAGACCCAGCTTGGTCTTGATGTGTTCGCGGTGGGACTCGACGGTCTTGATGCTCACATGCAGGGCGCTGGCGATGTCGCGCGAGCCCAGGCCACGCCCGATGAGTTCGAGTACCTCCAGCTCGCGGTCGGTTAGCCGGTCGGTGGTGGAACCATTGCCGGAACCGCTGTGTGCTATACGGTTGACCATCTTCTCGGCCAGAGCGGGCGTAACGTAGTGCTTGCCTTGCAGGAGGAGCTCGATGGCCTCCATCACCTTCTCGGGGCCCTCGTCTTTAGTGACGTAGGCGTCCGCCCCGGCGCGCAAGGCCCGCGCGGCATGCGTCGCTTCGCTGCGCATGGTGAATACCAGCAGCTTGGTGTTTAATCCCTCGGCGCGGAGCTGCTTAATCAGCTCCAAGCCGCTGCCGCTGTTGAGCACCAGGTCCACGATGGCAACGTCGGGTTTGAGCTTCAGGATGCTGTTCAGCGCCGTGGGCCCATTGTCCGCCTCGCCGCAGACCATGAAATTCGGTTCCCGGTTAAAAAGAATCTGAAACGCGCGGCGAACGATGGGGTGGTCATCCACCAGGAAGACGCGGATCTTGCCGTTGACGGAAGTGTCTTGTCGCAGGCATAGACCGAACCTCAGCCAGGGTGAGGCAGAGACATGCTCATTGCCACTCGGCAAAGAGCACCCCGCCCGGCAATCGCCGATGCAACAACAACATCTACCCTCATGCTGGCGCCATACATTCGAGGTCTCTATAACACAGATTCATGAAACTGCAACCTGACCGGGTTGAGCGCGCTCCCTTCCCTCTCGCTCCGCTCCGGCCCAGGCAGACGCCGGCACCTATCGCGCGGCGGCCTGGCGATGTTGCCATCCTCCGTCAAGGCTCCGTAAAGAACCGGTCAAAGCCTCGGCCTTCCAACGGATGCGGCACCCGTAATGGCTGTGCTCCGATCCATGCGTTCTAGGTTGACTTTGGGAGCAGTTTCCTGTATTCCTTGGGCAGTTTCAGAAGCGCATTGATGATGATGTTTGCAGGTCGCGTAGTGGAGGGTATCTCGGCAGTCCGTTGTTTATGGCTTTTGGCCCTTTCGCCGCTGTTGATCCCCTGCGCGCGGGCCCAGGGGGAACGCCTGTTCCGCATCGTCAGCCCGGCCGCCAGCGTCATCACTTCGGTGTCCCCGGACGGCACGATCCGGTGGACCAGTGCGGCGACCGGCGATCACCTGCACCATCCAGACGACGACAAACTCCGTGAAGGGTGGGTGGGTGGACTACGTGCGGGTGCCGATCAGCAACACGGTTACGACGCTCCGGGTGTTCGATCCCGGCCCCGCCCAGCGGCATGGTGCTCATCCCCGCCGGCAGCTTCACCATGGGCGATGCGTTTCGGCGAGGGCTATGACGACGAACTGCCTGCGCACACCGTTTATGTAAGCGGCTTTTACATGGACAAGTACGAGGTCACCAAGGCGCTGTGGGACAAGGTCAAGGCCTGGAGCATGACCAATGGCTACAGCTTCGCGGGCTCTGGCAACGCGACCAACCACCCGGTCCAGGGAGTGAGCTGGTATAACGCGGTGACGTGGTGCAATGCGCGGTCACAGAAGGAGGGGCTGACGCCGTGCTACTACACCGACGCGGGGCTGACGACGGTCTATAAGATCGGGCCAGGTGAACCCTTACGTGAAGTGGAACGCCAACGGGTATCGGCTGCCGACCGAGGCGGAGTGGGAAAAAGCGGCGCGGGGCGGGGCCAGCGGGCGGCGCTTTCCGTGGCGGGACACGGACAACATCAGTCACAGCCGCGCGAACTACAATGCGGGGAACTACCAAGCTTACGACCTGAGCTACCCAGCGGGCTATCATCCGACGTTCGTCACCGGCAGCTTTCCTTACACCAGCTCCGGTCGGGTCTTTGCCGCCCAATGGCTACGGCCTCTACGACATGGCGGGCAATGTGTGGGAGTGGTGCTGGGATTGGTACCAGAGCGATTGGTATAGCCAGGCGGGCGCGAAGCAGAATGATCCGCGCGGGCCGGCCGGACCTTTGAACTTCCGTGTGGAGCGCGGCGGCGGTTGGGGCGACTACGCCTTCTTCTGTCGCACCTGCCTACCGCAACGACTGTTACGCCGACCTTCGGCGACGGCGACGACGGCTTCCGCTGTGTGCGGGGCCTTTGAGGTAGCCGCCGCCAGAGCCCTGATAGGGAGGCTTCCTGTCTGCATCACGGTGAGCATCTGCGGCTGAGCTAAATCGTGCACTCACTGGCGAGAGCTCCGCCGTTGCCGGTGCGAGCGGTTTGCTGGCCCCGCTTCATCTCAAAATGCCATTTCCAGATCTGGTAAATGCCCGGATAGACCAGCAACTCCAGCAGGAACGAGGTGAAGATGCCGCCGATCATGGGCGCGGCGATGCGTTTCATGACATCGGCCCCGGTGCCCATCGACCACATGATCGGCACCAGGCCCAGGAACGTGGTGGCCACGGTCATGAACTTGGGCCGCAGCCGCTGGACCGCGCCGTAGCGGATGGCGGCCTGCAGGTCGGCCAGGCTGCGCAGGCGGCCTTCCTTCTTCGCCTGCTCGTAGGCCAGGTCCAGGTAGATGAGCATGAACACGCCCGTCTCGGCATCCACCCCGAGCAGGCGATCAGGCCCACCCAGACGCCGATGCTCATGTTGTAGCCCAGCAGGTAGAGGAACCAGATGGCGCCCACGGCCGAGAACGGCACCGCCAGCAGCACGATCGTCGTTTTGGCCAGCGAGCGCGTGTTGAGGTAGATCAGGAACACGATCAGGAACAGCGTCAGCGGCACGATGACCAGCAGCCGCTGCTTCACCCGCTGCATCGCCTCGATATTGCCCGCTCCAGAGCAGGGCGTAGCCGGCCGGAAGCTGGACTTGCTCGCGCAGCACGCTGGTCGGCCTGGTCGATGTAGCCCTGCAGGTCGCTGCCCGGCCACATCCACATACACGTAGCCGGTCAGCAGGCCGTCCTCATTGCGGATCATGGCCGGGCCGTTGGTGGCCGTGACCCGGGCCAGTTGGCCCAGCGGGATCTGGGTTTGCCGCCGTCCGGCGTCGAGACCAGCACGCGCTCGATGCGCTGAGGTCGGAGCGGAAATCGCGCAGGTAGCGGACGTTGACGGGATAGCGCTCCTGGCCCTGGATGACGGTGGTGACGTTCTCGCCGCCGATGGCGTTTTCGACCGCGGCCTGGGCTTCCTCGACGCTCAGGCCGTAGCGGGCCAGCGCCTCGCGGTCCCATTCGATGTCGAGGAAGAAGCCGCTGCCGGTGCGTTCGGCAAAGACACTGCGCGTGCCCGGCACCTTCTTCAGCACGGTCTCGACCTGCGCGCCGATTTCCTCGATCACCTTCAGGTCCGACGCCGGAGATCTTGAGCCCGAGCGGCGTGCGGATGCCGGTGCTGAGCATCTCGATGCGGCCCTTGATCGGCATGGTCCAGCCGTTGGCCAGGCCGGGGATCTGCAGGGCGGCGTTCATCTGGTTGATGAGTTCCTCCTGCGAGATGCGGTCCGGCGTGACGTGGCGCAGCACCGCCGTCAGCCAGCCCGGCGCCCAGCCCGAATACCAGGTGTCCACGTGCCGCCACTGCGACTTGGGTTTGAGGATGATCACCGTCTCCAGCATCGAGAGCGGCGCCGGGTCGGTGGCGGTTTCGGCGCGGCCGGCCTTGCCCAGCACGCGGTCCACTTCGGGGAACTGCCGGAGGATGCGGTCGGTGACCTGCAGCAGCTTCTGCGCTTCGCGCGATGGAAATGCCCGGCATGGTCGAAGGCATGTAGAGGATCGAGCCTTCCTCCAGCGGCGGCATGAACTCGGAGCCCAGCTTGAAGAACACCGGCACGGTCGTGAGCACCAGCGCCAGCGCGCCGCGCCAAGCACCAGCCACTTGCGCCGCAGCGCCCACGTCAGCACCGGATCGTAAAGCCGGATCAGGATCCGGCTGATCGGGATGCTCGGCTTCGGAGCGAATGCGGCCCGCGGAACAGGTCGTTGGCCAGGCGGCACAGCCATGCGGGCCGGAACCGGAACTGTCCTGACATGGGTGAGGGTCACGCGCAACGCCGGATCGAGCGTGATGGCCAGCAACGCGGCCACCACCATCGAGAGGGTCTTGGTGTAGGCCAGCGGCTTGAACAGCCGCCCTTCCTGCGCTTCGAGCGTCAGCACCGGCAGGAACGACACCGCGATGACCAGCAGCGCGAAGAAGCTCGGCCCGGCCACCTGCTTGATCGCGCGCACCACCACCTCCTGGTAGTCCCCGCGGCGGCCGTCACGTTCCCATTGTTCCAGGCCCTTGTGCACCTGCTCGACCACCACAATGGCCGCATCCACCAGCGCGCCGACGGCGATGGCGATGCCCGCCCAGCGACATGATGTTGGCCGTGACCCCCATCATCCGGAACGGGATGAAGGCGACCAGCACCGCGATGGGGATGGTGATGGCCGGGATGATCGCGCTGGGCGGATGCCACAGGAAGATGAACACGACGATCACCACCGTGAGGATCACCTCGATGAGCGTGGACTTGAGGTTGTCGATGGCGCGGTGGATCAGGTCGGAGCGGTCATAGACCGGCACGATCTTCACGCCCGTGCGGCAGGCCCGGCTCGATCTCGCGGATCCTGGCCTTGACCCGCTCGATCACCTCCAGCGCGTTCTGGCCATGGCGCATGATGACGATGCCGGAAACCACTTCGCCCGTGCCGTCCAGGTCGGCACACGCCCCGCCGCAGGTCGGGGCCGAGCGCCACCTCGCCGACGTCGCGGATGCGGATGGGCGTGCCGTTGCGGCTGTCGAGCACGAGGTCTCTCGATGTCCTGCAGCGACCGGATATAGCCGCGGCCGCGCACCATGTATTCGGTGCCGCCGAACTCGAGCAGCCGCCCGCCGGACTCGACGTTGCCGCTGCGCACCGCCTCGACCACCCGGCGGATCGGAATGCCGTAGGCCTGCAGCCGGTTCGGGTCGAGGTTGACCTGGAACTGCTTGCCGAACCCGCCGACCGGCGCCACCTCCGCCACGCCCGGCACGGACTTCAGGTGGTAGCGCAGATACCAATCCTGGCAGGTGCGCAGATCCGCCAGGCTGTTGCGTGCCGGACTCATCCACCAGCGCGTATTGGAAAACCCAGCCCAGCGCGGTGGCGTCCGGCCCCATCATCGGTGCGTCACGCCCTGCGGCAGGCGCGGCAGCACCGCCGCCAGGTATTCCTGCGTGCGCGACCGCGCCCAGTACATGTCCGTGCCCTCCTCGAAGATGACATAGACGTAGGAATAGCCGAAGTCGGAGAAGCCGCGCACGGCCTTGACGCCCGGCGCGCCGAGCATGGCGGTGATGATCGGGATAGGTCACCTGCGCCTCGACCAGGTCCGGGCTGCGGTCCCAGCGCGAGTAGATGATGACCTGCGTGTCGCTCAGGTCGGGGATGGCGTCCAGCGGCACGTGCCGCATGGACCACCACCCCGCCACGCACAGCGCCGCCACCAGGCAGAACACCACCACCCGGTTGCGGACCGAGAAGTCGATGATGCGGTTAATCACGCTTGGAGTGCGCCAGTGCTCTGGCGCGTTGGATTCGGCTGGCACGGTCATGCAGCCGCCAGGGGGCCTCTGCACCTTACGCGGCTCAATCGGGCAGCCGGTCAAGCCCGTTAGGACGCCTCATGTGAGTAGTAGCGGCATTCCCGGACGCCAGGACCGCAAGCTCCTGCAAGGTGCGGCATGGATTCGCACGCTCGCCGCTGCCTGAAGTCTGACTGAGCGCAGGAACGTCCATCAGTGCTTGCTCCTGCGGAGCCTGAGAGCTGCAGCACATCGCAGACCAATGACTATAACCAGGCGCTCCTAACGGAGCTTGCCGCCATCGCGCCACCACTGACGCTCGAGTCCGTGTGGATGTTGGCTGTCGAGCGCATGAGCGCGACTGGCGCACTCCAAAAGCTGGCGGCATTTCGGACGGTTCATGACCTACTTCGGCCTGGCCGCTGCAGGTATTTCGCCGGCTCGGCATCGAACTCCTGCTTGCAGCTGTCGTTGCAGAAGAAATAGGTCTTGCCCTGATATTCGCTGAAGCGCTTGGCCGCGCGCGCCTTGGCCTCGGTCACCTTCATCCCGCACACCGGGTCCTTGGCGCGCGCCGGCTGCGCTTCCGGTGCGCCGCGGCCGGCTTGGCTTTCGCCCCGCCGAGGTACTTCCCGGGGTCGGCATCGAACTGCTTCTTGCAGCCGTCGCTGCAGAAGCAGTAGGTCTTCCCCTGGTGCTCGGCTTAGGCGGCTTGGCCGCTTTGGCTTTGCCTTCGTCCACGGTCATGCCGCAGACCGGGTCGGTCGGCGGAAGCCCCGTGCACGCCCGCGGCGGCCAGTTTCATCCGGCTCTCGGAATCGAGCAGGAAATTGCCCGAGATCACGATCCGCTCGCCGGGCATCAACCCCTGCGCCACCTGCACCTGGTCGCCGACCCGCGAGCCGAGGTGGACACTGCGCGGCTCGAAATAGCCGTTGCCCCGATCCACGAACACCGTCTGGCGCAGCCCCGCATCCAGCACCGCCTCCGCCGGCACCACCACCGCCTCCGCCAGGCTCAGCGGCAGCTCCACATCCACGAACATGTCCGGCTTGAGCGCGAACTCGGGGTTGTCGGCCTCCAGCCGCAGCTTGAGCGTGCGGGTGATGTTGTCGAACTGCGGCAGCGTCTTGCTGACCGTCGCGGTGAACGTCTTGCCCTGGGTGGGCAGCTCGACTTTGACGGGTTGATCGGCGTGGACCAGGCTCGCGTCCCGCTCGAACACATCCACCAGAATCCACACCCGGCTCAGGTCCGCGATGCGGAACAGCTCGGTGCCCTTGCTCGAACCGCTGGCCGTCGGAGACATTCCGCTGGAGGATGAACCCGTCGGCCGGCGAGGTGATGTCAACGTTCTCCATGTATTTCCGCGTCTTGATCATCTCCTGGATTTGGAGTTCGCCCATGCCCAGGTTCCTCAGCGCGTCGCCATACTGCTTGAGGTTGATCTCGAACTGGGCAAGCTGGCTTTGCTGGCCCGGGTTCTCCTGACCGGTCTTCTGTATCCGGTCCTTGGAACTCAGCGCGAAGAGCAGGGCTTGGCCGGCGGAGAGAAACTCGGGGCTGTAGAATCCGGCCAGCGTCTCGTTCTTCCTGACCAGGCTCCCGGCCGAAACCGGCATGGTCTTGGTGATCCAGCCGTCCACGGTCGCGTTAATCCGGTAAATGCGGGTTTCGTCCGTCGCCACCTTCCCCAGCAGGCGAAGGGTGTGGACCAAGCCTTTCTTCTCCGCCGTCGCCACCCGGACACCGATGAGCTGCTGCTTCTCCGGCGACACTTTGATGGTTCCCGCCGGCAGCGAGGCCAACTCGGAACCCGAGGCCGTTCCCAGCGTGGCGTCGGCATACACCGGCTCCATGTCCATCCCGCAGGGCGCCTTGCCGGGCTTGTCCGACGTGTGCGCCGGGTTCATCGGGTCCACGTAGTAAAGGACTCTTGCGCGTGTCTCGCTGACTGGGTGGGCGGCGGCGTTCTGCTGGCCGCGGCGGGAGCCGGCCCAATAAGCCCCGGCCACCAGAGCCAGAACGACGGCGAGGTAAAGCAATCGTTTCATTGGGAGGATAGTCTAGTTGGAAGATGGCTCAGGTTGTCAAGGAATTGCTGGAGTTACTGCAATTGCCGGCGCGTTTGCGTCCTTGGGTGCGAGGCGTTTCAACCCGAAGGGTTGGCAGATGGTAGCCGGTGGTCCTTCGGGGCAGAGGGGGAAGGACCACCGGAAAGTGTGTCCCGAGAGTTGGTGCACCCCGGCAGGGGTGCCAGAACGATGCGCGTTCGGAGCAGCCACCGGATAGTCCGTGTGCCGCAGTCTGGCACCCCTGCCGGGGTGCGGGACATCTTCTGGACGGTTGACCGGAGGTCGCCGCCCCCAAGCCCCCGGCGACCTCCGGCTACCCTCTGCCAACCCTTCGGGTTGCCGAGGCTACCAACCAACGGAAGGCTTGAATCGTCCTCGTCCTCATCCGCTTGTTCGATTGCACGCATTCTCCGATTGCGATTACGAGCGCGACGACGGACAGGAAATGCGGACGGCTCATGTGGACTTGCTGATAAAACAAACCCCGGCGCGGCGCGCCGGGGTTTGTTTGTATGCTTCTAAGCTCTCAGCCTAGCAGGGCTTGCCGTTTTACGTTCACGACCAGCGGCCGCATCATGTCGTGCTCTTCGTGCTCGAGGATGTGGCAGTGCCAGACATACTCGTTGCCGCCGGTCCGCGGGCTGGGCGGCACCTCGAACGGCGTCGCCGGCAGGTCGAACTTCATGATCACCGTGGTGACCTCGCCCGGATGCATCTGCACGGTTTCCTTCCAGCCGACTTCGTTGGTCTCGGGCCCGCGCGCCACACCGGTGGGCGTGAACGCGCCGTTGACCAGCTTGAACGGCTGCCGCGACAGGACCTGAACGTTGACCAGGTGGAAGTGGATCGGATGCGTGTCCGCCGTGAGGTTGAAGATTCTCCAGACTTCGGACTGACCCGGCCGCCGGCGTTTCCGTTGGCGGCGCCAGATAATCCCTGCCCGTAAGCCACCGCCCCCATGACCTTTCGCATTGGTGGCGACGAACGGTGTCGTGGTGCCGAGGAGTTGCGTGAGCCGCCCGTAGATGTCGAAGGCCTCGTTCAACGTCAGATCCTGACGGTCACCGGGTAGTTGCGCCGCCGACCGTCACGTTGGCCGGAATGGCCATGGGCGGAATCGGCGCGACCGTGGTCGTGTAAGGAACCAGCGGCGCCGGATCCAGCAAGCATCGGATTGAGGATCGGGCCGGCCGGTTGCGGATCGGGTATGGCGCCGCCACGACCTTGATGCGGAGAATATTCCGCGTGTCGGGACCCGTGCCGGGCAGCTGGTTGCACCGGGTTCTCGGGATTGCCCAGGTAGTAATCGGTGGTCGGCTGGACCAGCCGGGAACGGTCCGGGCGCATCGTTGTACATCATGAACTCCTTGCCGGCCTTGCCGGTGAAGTCAATGATGATGTCGGCACGCTCGGCCGGCGCCAGCAGCAGGTTGCCGGTCAGCGTGGCCGGGTTGAACGGCAGGCCGTTCGGGAATGTGGTCTCACTCACCAGGAACCCGGCTTCGTTGCCGATCTGGATGATCGGCGGGCCAAGCGGTGTGCCGGCAGCCGCAAACCCGGTCTTGGGATCGGTCGGCACTTCGCCGACCCCCGGCGCCACCTCCAGCAGGTTGATGTTCAGGAACCGCGCGTTGCACGCGTTGAGGACCAGGAAGCGATACCGCTTCGCCTCGACGGTCGCCAGCGGGTAAACCGTGCCGTTGGCCAGCATCGTATCCCCGAAGAACTCAGGGATGCACGAAGGATTCGGCGGCGTCAGGTTCTGCTTCGACTTCAGGAGCCGGAATTCCTTGGGATCATAGATGTGCTCATACCACAGGCTGCCGATGACTTGCACGTCCGGCCGGGCCACCGTCGCCCAGGTCGGATCGGTGACCGGTGTCGTGGCGCTGACGAAGACCTTGTCCTGGAACACCAGCGGGATCGTGCTCGGGACGTCCGGAATCTTGCCCGCCGCCGTATAGGCGGCGTTGATCGCGTCGAGCACCAGGTAACCGGTCGCCAAGCCGGCGTAGGCATTGAGCCGCGTGATGCCGTGGGCGTGGTCGTGATACCACATCAGCCGCATGCTCTGGTCGTTGGGATAGAAGTAATCCGCCTGGCCGGGCTGCATCGGCATGCCCGCGATGTTGTCCAAGAGGCTGCCGGGGCCGTTGAGGAAGCTCAGGCCGCTGGCCCCAGTGGGCGTCCACCAGTCGAACGGGCCGCCGTCGCTGATCCAGGGAATGAAACCGCCGTGCAGGTGGACCGCGATGCGGTTCTGCGCCTGGTTCGCGCCGGGCAGCGTGGTGTCCACCGGAATGATGTGCTGCGCCGGCAGGGTGTTGGTGAAGCGCATTCGGGCCGCCTGATTCCTTGGCGTGATAATGACGCCACCCAGGTGCCGCTTGACCGGGTTGGTGGTGTCCCAGTAACCCCAAAGCCTGGTGGGGCCCAGCGCCGGATGAAGCTGATCGGTAAACTCCCCGGCGGTGACCTGGTAGAGAGTCGTGTTTGCGAATACCGGGTCCGGCACTCCGTTAAGCACGGGTATCCCGTTGGGATCACCCAGCGCCGTTAAACCGCGGAGCGCTTGGATCCATTTCGCGAGCTGGTCGCTGTTGTTGACCGCCTTGGCCGATGGCACGCCGAACTTGGAGAGCAGGGCGATGCCTGCGCCCGCGACGGCGGTGCGTTTGACGAATTCTCTGCGTGTGAATTTACTCATACTATATTTCGGTTTGTTGTGGCTACTACTTTGCTCGGCATATACTGCATGCTTTATGGCGCACAGATTACCTGGAGATTGGCCTGTTCCGCAATCGGGGTTGCCCCGAAAAAGGCGTAGGGGAAACCCTTAAAGCCGGGGTCCGTACCGGACCCGACAACCCACCCCGCCCAATCACGTGGGTTCTCGCCCAGGCACCCACGGCGGCAAACCCTGAGCCGTAACGATGCAGTTGCGCGAGCGTATCAGCGCAGGTGGAGCGCGGCGTTTACGCCGCTTGAACACTCTCATTGCGGCAGGTGGCATCTCACTGGTTGGTGATCGCACGACGAAGCGGCATGAATGCCGCGCCCCGGCCCGTAGCATGGCTCGCAACGCGCTTCAGTTAGTCCGCCAACTGCATAGTTACGGCTGAGGCCTTCACGCCCCGTGAATAGGAAATTCTCCTAAAAGTGTTCAGCCTTTCCCTGATTGCCCGCCGTCGGCCTTTAAGCTAGGCTCGACACTGATGCGGAGCCATGATGAATAAAGCCCTCAAAATGGCGGGGTTCGCGGCGTGCCTCGTTGCCGTCCTGGCAATGTGTGGCGGGCATTGGCTCGCGCTGCAGTCCGTCGCCTGGGGGCGCATGATCGCAGACTTCTCGCAGCAGGATTCGATCGGCACGGCCATCGCCAAAACTTTCAGCGGCAAGCATCCCTGTTCCATGTGCCTCAAGATTCGCAAAGGCTGGCACGAGGAAAAGCAGCGCGAGGAAAAGCTGCCCTGGGTCAAGACCGAAAAAATGCCGGAGGTTCTCTGGGAACTGCGCTGCGTGACCGTTCCGGCGGCTCCAACCGTTGCCCTGCACGAGCAACCGTTCGTGCCCGGCCTGCATACCGATTTCATCGACTCCCCGCCCAGCCCCCCGCCCCGCGCCCTGCTTCCGCGTGCTGTAGCTCGGGTGTCCGGCCTCGCCGAGACCACTGGAGCCTCTCGCACACGCTGGAGATTCTCCGGACGACATCCGTGGCAGCACCTCGCCCCGACGCGCCTTGCGGCGGCTCGTGTGAGTTGCCGCGCTAGTTCCCAATTTTAATCCAAAACCGGTTCGGACGCCTGATTCGGCATGGCCCTCTAAGGCACGGCCAAAATGCCCCGGCGGTCCGGCCAGGAAGAAAGTGAATTATGAAACTAGATTTGAGACTTAATCAGATCTCAATGCAGCAGTGCAAATGCTCGCTTCCGCGGCGCCGGCACTGGCCGCCGCGATGCTCGGAATGCTCGCCTCCGCCCACGCGCAGTATGCCGACCCCGCCTACCTGGTCGCCGATGACGATGCTCAACGTGAGCTTCGACACCGCCACCCTGAGACTGGACGTCGTGGACCAGGCCACGAAGATGGGCGCAGGCGTCTATCCCGTCCTCACGCTCGCGCCGCTGGGAACCTACGATCCGGCGCAACCGTGGGGCGTGCTCAACGGCACGGAATACAGCCGCCGCCTCGGCTGGGACGACGTCAACAAGAACCTAACCGACGGCTCGGCCATTCTGGACAAGATTCACACCACCTACGGCGCCCGCCGCCAACCTGTGGATCGAATCCGTCGCGCAGGACTCGGCCCTCAAATGCTACCTCGCCATCGGCAGGTACGGCGTAAATGCCAACAACACCATGACGGTGGACCCGACCATCAATGCCTACTCCGGCATCTTCGGCACGGCGGGCAGTTCCACCAAGTGGCAGTGGGACGGCAGGATGGATCACAACACCTACGCGGTGAGCCTGTCCGACATCACCGCCGCCGGACAGTTGTTCTCCGCCACCTACAAGGTTTATGTCGGCGATGCGGCGGGCAACGAGATCCTGAATCCCGACTTGTCCTCCGCCAGCTCGCTCGAAACCTGGACCTGGCAAGCGTGGCCGTGCCCGAGCCCGCGACGTTGAGCCTGGCGGTGATGGGCATCTTCGGCCTGCTGGCGTTCCGCAGAATCAAATCTTAACCCCAACACTCGCGCCGGAGGGGCGGATGCGCGTCCGCCTCTCCGGTTGCTCGGAAGACATCCACATGCAAATTTCCCGTGCACGATTCGAGGGCGACAAGACTGTGGGCGGCGGCGGTGTTGCCACTGGCGGCGGTGCGTTTCTGTCGGAGCGTATTCGCCCCCGCCCTCTTGGGATCCGATGCTCATGCTGAACGTCACGCTCAATGCCAGCAACCAGCTCGCCGTGGAAACCACCCCTTACATCATCCGCCTGACCGTCGCGCCCGGCGCCTTTGATTCGACCAACAAGACCTACGATCTCTCCTTCGTGACGTTTGATCCCGCTCAGCCGTATGCCGTCCTGAACGGCACGGCCTACAGCCGCGTGTTGGGCTGGTACGACCAGGGAACAACCGGGGCGAACGGCGATGATTTCTACGCCACCTACGCTGCCCAGCTCAACGGCAACTACGTCTGGATCGAGAAGACCGGCGGTTCGCCCGAACTGAAAACCTATTTCATCAACGAGGACGTCACCGGCGATCCCGGCACGCCCTACACCCCGATCTTCGGCACGGATGGCAGCTCCCCCAAATGGCGTTGGGACGGGAAAATGGATCACAACGCCTACGCCGTCGCTTTGCAATACCTCACCACCCCGAACCAGCTCTTCACCGCCACCTATCATCTCTACATCGGCGACGCCGCCGGAAATCCCGTCGCCGGCTACGGCGACACCACCACGACCTGGCGCTGGCAAGGCCCGGCCGTCGCCGTCGTGCCGACGCTCGGCATCGCCCGAACGAATGCGCAAGTCGTCATATCGTGGCCGCCCACGGTGACGAATCTCACGCTCGTAGCCGCGGATTCGCTGACGACAACCAACTGGGCGGCCGTGACCAACCCGTCCTTCCCGCTGAATGGGAAAACCGCCGTCATCCTCGATCCCGCCGCCGGTCAGCAATTCTTCCGCCTCCGTCTGAATCCATGAAACGCACCCTCACTTGCCTTGCGCTCGCGGCCTTCGCCGCCTCGGCTTCCGCCGCCGTGCTCACCAACGTCCCGATGCAAGGCGGCATGTTGATGCCTGAGGTCTGGTACCACGCCGACACCGACACGGTGACAGTGGATCTCTCCCACATCCTCGTCACCGCGCAACTCACACCGCTGTTGGTCAGCAATCCCAACGACAGTTTCTCTCCCGACGACCCGTGGTTTGATGCGCTGGATCCCAGCCGACAGGGCCTGGCCTTCAGCCGCCGTTACGGATTCGATATGCATGCCATGACCGACTACCTGCCCTATAACCGGGAACTCTGGATCCGCAAACTCTACGGCTCGCCCGACCTGGGCATCTACGACTACCACGAAAGCACAACGCCGAAAGCATGGACGCCGATCTTCGGCACGGCGGGCACGAGCAACGCGACCGTATTGGAGCGGCCTGATGTGGCACGTCGGCGTCACCGCGCCGCCCGGCACCAACACCTACACCGCCACGTTCGAAGTCTATGTCCTCGATACCGATACGGGACTCGAAGTTCCCGGGTCCAGTTCCGGGCCGTTTGACCTGAACTGGACGGACGTGCCCGATGGCCGGCCGCAACTCAACATCGCCGCAGCGGGGTCCGGCCGAGTCCGACTCACCTGGCCGGCTGGCGCCACCAACTGGACGCTGGTGTCGGCCCCCACGCCAATCGCGTCCAGCCTGGTCCGCCGTCACCAACGCGCCCGTGACCCTCAGCAACCAGCTCACCGTGACGCTCAGCGCCACGGAAATCCGCCCAGTTCTTCCGCTTGAAACTCAACCGATGAAAACGCTCAAAACAGTGACGCCTGGTCCGGCCATACCGCTGCCGCCATCCGCCCGGCGGCAACGCCACGGATTCACGTTGATCGAACTGCTCGTCGTCATCGCGATCATCGCCATCCTGGCAGCCCTCTTACTGCCCGCGCTTAGCCGCGCGAAGGAATCCGCCACGTCCATCCAATGCCTGAATCAGTTGCGGCAGATCTCGCTGGCCACCCGCCTCTATGCCGAGGACAACGAGGACCTCTTCCCGCGCAGCCAGCACTCCGCCTTCGCCAACCGCCAGCTCCCCTGGGAACGCGCGCTCGCCCCGTTCCTGGGCGTCAGTGGCGGCACGACCACATGGACCAATCTGCTCCGGGGCCTCTACCATTGCCCCAACGACAAGCCGCCCGGCCATTTAAGCTACGGGCTGAACTACTACTTTGAGGTCGGCGAGGACGACGATTACCCCGGCAAGCCGCAGACCTGGCGCAAGCTTTCGCCAGATCCCCAAACCGTCGAGCACGATCATGTTACACCGAAGTCAGTGTCGCCGCCGACCACGTCATGCCGGCGCTGGGGTGGTTGACGGTCGCCGACGCGGAGAATGAAGTCGCCTCGCAGCGCCACAAGCAAAAATCCAACTACGCCTTCGTGGACGGTCACGCCGCCGCACTCAAGCTTTCGGCAACCTTCGACCCGGCCAGGAAAGTCGATTTGTGGAACCCCTCCCTCGCCCCGTAAGAAGGCTGTCCGCAACGTCCGGGTTCTAGCGCACAGGTGCGCGTCGCCAACGGAACCCGATCTCAGGATGCACAGTTAGACTGGTTCGATTGTCGGGTACCCAGCCGCACTCAGCGGTTGGTTACGGACTCGGCGGGGCTGGGAGTTGGCTCCGGTGCCGCTTTCGATGTTTGCGCCAGGAGGTCCTGCACAGCCTGCTTCTGCTCGGGGGTCAGGTCAGGATTCTCCAGGAGAACTTTCAGCTCACTGACAACTCGGTCGTAATCGCCGATCTGGAAGGCGATGAGCGCGGCATCGTAGCCCTCCTTGAGAGCCTGGCCCGCCCCGGCGAAGGGGCTCGCCAGTGACTTTCGCGTAAACTCGGCACCCCCCGGTCGCGTGTCGTTCGTGCCGGTCGTAAGACTGGACTCGGATGCCGCTTTCAATACCTGTGTCAGCAGATCCTGCACGGCCCGTTCCTGCTCGGGAGTCAGGCCGGGCGTCCCCGCGAGGAGGCGAAGTTCACCCGCGGCTCGAGCGTAGTCGCCAGCTTGGCAGGCGACCAGCGCGCGGTTGTAGCTCTCGGCCAGAGCGGAATTCGTCTGGGCCATGGGGCTCGCCAATGACTTTCGGGTGAATTCAGCCGCCCCGGAAAGTGCTTCATTAGTAGCCATAACCGGCCCCGGTTCCGCTGGCGCTGCCGCCGCCGATCCCTCAGGCGCAGGGGCGGGCGCTGCGGTTTCGTCGGCCACCGGCTGGCTCCCGGTTTGAGATTTGCCGCAGCCCGCCGTCGCCAGCGCCGCGGCTAACGCAAACGCCACCATCGGGTTGTGCGATACCTTCTTCATTCCGTAAATGCGAGCCGCAATCCGCACGATTCGCACTTAGCGCGATGGCGTCGGGAGGAGGAATTCTCCATGCGACGAGACTCATCTATTGCGCTTCCAGCGCCTTGCTAACCGGGCGATGGTTGCCAGCATCATCCGCTAGATCAGGCCACCTCCGCCTCGGCCACAATCGAATCGCTGACGGCCTCAGCCCCGGGCAGGGCGGGTCTGACGGCTCGTGTCTGCTGCGCCACGCGCCGGAGCGTTGCCGCGCATGCCGACCCCGTTCGAGTCGCCCCACGTCCTTGGACGAACTCCACACTCGGCACGCTTATGCCGCCCCGGCCAGGCACCGCAGGGACCTTGGCCGCCGCCACTGCCGAACCCAGAACGCACGCCCAGTGCGGCAGAGATCGCGGCTTCTGCCGGTCCACAAAGATCTTTAAAGCCAGGGGGAAATCGAGGTCCCGTTGTATCCACACGCTGAGCTGAGAACCGCCCGGATCCTTGCACACCGCGCAAGGAATGCAGGCCCACACCAGCCGTTTGACAACCCGTTCAAGGTCCTCGAGATCTGTGGAGGAAGCTAACAGTTTCATTCTTGAAAACGAGTCGCCTCTGGCGCGGGACCCGGCGTCCGCGACGTGGAGCCGGGTGCGTTGTGGCTCCGGGCGGCTTGCCCCGGTGGAATTGCCCAGGGCCTCAATGTTCCGAATGCCCGCCAACCACAGCCAACCCGCCATCCCCAGGAGCAGAGAACTCAGCACCAGGCCAATCATAACTTCGACCAGCACCGTGCCACCGGACCTTCTGGTGAATAATAATCGAGTCTTCATAATCGAACTTCATTTCTCTGGGATCGACTATACTCCCACGACGATTCTGAACAATCGGGGCAAGGCAGGATCTTCCCACAGGTGGAACCTCGTAATCCAGCCACGGGCAATCCCCGGGGCCCGAGACAAGATTGCTTTTAGGGCCCGCTGCGGCTTCAATCCACCGCAAATGAACGCGTCACCTTCCCCGAACCTCGCTGGACGATTAACCGAGGCTTTCCCCACTGCTGGCCAGATCCCGGCGGAATGCCGCCTGGACACCCGCAGCTATGAACGCCTGTTTTTGATCAACGGCGAAATCCGCGAATGGACCGGACCGCTCGCGGAGATCAGTTCGCCGATCTGCCTGCGCGACCGCGGCGCGCTCCGCCGGCCCGTCATCGGCAGCGTGCCGGCGATGGACGAGGCGGCGGCCCTGGCGGCTCTCGAAGCCGCCGCCCGCGCGTGGGATGACGGGCGCGGCCATTGGCCGACGCTGACCGTGTCGGCCCGCATCGAGGCGGTGGAGGCTTTTGTCGTCCGCATGCTGGCCGTGCGCGACGAGGTGGTGAAGTTGCTCATGTGGGAGATCGGCAAGAGCCTGGACGACAGCCGCAAGGAGTTCGACCGCACCGTGGATTACATCCGCAAAACCATCGAAGCCCTGAAGGACATCGACCGCAGCGGCTCGCGCTTCAGCCTCGATGGCGGCGTGATCGCCCAGGTGCGCCGTGCGCCGCTCGGGGTGTGTCCTTTCCATGGGGCCGTTCAATTATCCGCTGAACGAGATTTACACCACGCTCATCCCGGCGCTGATCATGGGCAACACGCTCGTGGTCAAGACGCCCAAGTTCGGCCGGCTGCTGCACCAGCCGTTGCTGCGCGCGTTTGCCGAAAGCTTCCCGCCGGGGGTCGTCAATTTCCTCTCGGGCGCGGGCTCGGAGATCATCGGCCCGATCATGAAGAGCGGACGCATCAACGCGCTGGCGTTCATCGGTTCGAGCCGGGTGGCCGACATCCTCAAACACCAGCATCCGCAGCCGCACCGGATGCGCTGCATTCTGGGGCTGGACGCCAAAAACCCGGCGTTGATCCTGCCGGATGCCGACCTGGACGTGGCGGTGAAGGAATGCGTGACGGGCAGCCTCAGCTTCAACGGCCAGCGTTGCACGGCGTTGAAAATCCTTTTCGTGCACGAATCCATCGCGCCGGCATTCCTGGAGAAGTTTTGCGCCGCCGTCAACGCGCTGCCCTTCGGGATGCCCTGGGACAAGGACGTGAAACTCACGCCGCTTCCGGAGTTTGACAAGGCCAGGACGCTGAACGCCTATGTGGAGAACGCCGCGGCGGCCGGCGCGCAAGGTGATCAACGCCGGTGGCGGCACGCATGTGGAGACGCTCTATTTTCCGGCGGTGGTCTATCCGGTGGCGCCGAAAGCCGAGCTGTACCACAAGGAACAATTTGGCCCCGTGGTGCCGGTCTGCTCCTATCGAGACGAGCGGGAATTTCTGGATTATGTGGTGCGGTCGAATTTCGGGCAGCAGGTGAGCGTATTCGGCCGTGACCACCAGCGCGTGGCCCGGCTGATTGCCCCGCTCGCCAACCAGGTCTGCCGCATCAACCTCAACTGCCAGTGCCAGCGCGGGCCCGACACGCTGCCGTTCACGGGGCGGAAGGATTCCGCCGAGGCAACGCTGTCCATCAGCGACGCGCTGAAATGTTTCTCGATCCGTTCGCTGGTTGCGGCGCAATCCACGCCCGACAACCGGCAGTTGATCCAGGACATCGTGAGCGGGCGGCACTCCAGTTTTCTGCACACCGACTACCTGCTTTGAGGGAGGCTGGGAGAATCCGCGAGACCCGGAAGCCCGGCGGAAGCCCAATCATTGCCCAGGTGATTCGCCCCATGGTGCTCCCGGTGAATTCCCTGGGCGCTCGCCACACTACGGATTACCGACCACTGATCACCGCACCTGGCTTCCGCCGTCCCATCTCAGCTTCCATCTCTCCCTGCGGCTCCCTCAACCCTCAACGATCAACGATCGACCCTTTGTTGGCGGGCCTCCGCGCGAGGTCGCCAAATCGGCCGCCCGACCGCCGTAGTGCCTCGTACGTACTGTACTCTTTGCCGAGCCGTCGGGTCTCTCTCTGCTTCATAGAACCGTAGTTTTCTGTTATAGGATACAGCAGTAAGCGCACCCATAGCGCAGGGATGCAACACAAGCCGATTGAAGAAACTGGTGGCGTGTCTGGGCGTTGAAGTCACCGCTTGCCCGCCTCCGCTCGAAGCAATCCCGCTTGCCGCATCCCGGCTCTGGCAAACAAAACAGAAAGAACAGAAACAGTAGTATATGAAAAGAAAAGTCGTTATATCGGCTTGCGGGGCGCTCGCTCTGCTGGCCGTGGGCAGCCTCGGCCTGTCCTCAGCCCGGGCCGATCAGGTAGTGCCGGTAGCCTGCAAGATGCCGGTTCATGTCAAATGCAACGTCAACGAGAGTGGTTGCTACAACAATCCCGGACCGACGATCACGCTGGATGGGGCCATCACGCTGGGCGGACTTGGGGCGAACCTGATATTCGAAAACAACCTCAAGGGGACCCACTCGGCCCTCGTTGAGACCTGGGCCACCAACATCGCGCTGGTGCCTCTTGGCAGCGCCATCATCATTCCCAAACAGCCCGTCCTGGGCGGCGTGGGCGGCAATCCCCACATCTACCTGCAATTCCTCGATGGCAAGTGCAAGCCGCTGACCGAGGAACTCTACCTGGGACGTTGCGTCCAGGGGCTGTCCCTTGAGGGCGACTTCCTCAATGATGTCGTTGGGGCCACCACCATCCGCACCGAGGGATGCAACAACAGCCCTGGCCCGGTGATCACCATGGGCGGTCAGATCACGCTGTCGGGCCTCAAAGCCCGCATCCTCTTCCGCAACAATGTCAAAGGCACCCACACCGCCCAGAGATATTCCGACGTGGACATCATCATTGAGGGCACGCCGGTCACCATTCCCAAATCGCCCCACCAGGGCGGCGCCGGCGGCAATCCGCTGGTCCTGTTGCAGTTCCTGCAATGCGACGAGACCCCGATTGGCGACCTGTTCCTCCTCGGCCGTTGTAACAAGCTCTAGCTCAACGGCCCTCTCGTATCCGAGATGACAGAGGGCCACCGGGCAACCGGTGGCCTTCTCCTTTGGTCACTGATTTCAGATCGGGGTTCTGTTCCAGGTAGAAATCGGCCGAAGGGAACGGCCAGGAAATCACCGCCTTGTTGGTGGTGGTCAGGCTGATGCTGAGCGGCGGTACGGTCACGTATTTGACGGTAGCGTCCACTGCCAGCGCGAGGGCGTTGTCATCATTGGTCTCGCCCCCGTCGTATCGATTGGTCCACAAAGCCGCGCCCACGCTCGAATATTTGATGGTCAGGAAATCGTAGCTGTTATTGTTGTGCCGACGTGCCTGCCACCACCACGTTGCCGCTCGCATCGAACGCTACGGCCTGCGCGTCGCCATACCCTTTGATGGCGCTCATCGAAAAGCCCGTCACGCGCCAAGCGAGGCACGCCTGCGGTGCCGAAGCTCCCAGCGAAGGCGGGAGTGCCGCCGGCATCCCAGCCTGCTTCCAAGGGCCATCAGGCCCGTGCTTCTCCCCGAACACAGCGGGGTCATAGAGTTCGGTTGTCTGGTTGTCAGGGGTCAAAGAGCTCCCTCAGGAGCGGCATGTGTATACCCACCCCATCAGCGAATGCCCGCAAGCTCCGTTAGGAGCGGCATGTGGATGGCTTAAGGCGCGGGGTGGTGCCTTTCCGTGCCGTTCCTAACCGAGCTTTGGCGCCCGTGCCGGTGAGGATGGCCTGTCCCTCGGCCACCGCCCCGGTCGTCCGCTGCGTCACCGGCACCCGCATCTGCGCCTGCTCGCCGGCCGTGATCGCCAGCGGCCCGGTCACCGTCACGTGCCGGCCGTTGTGGGCCACGATGCCGACCGGGTCAATGGTGTTCATTGAAATCTTCGCGAGGGCCGTCCGGGCGACGAAGACGCCGGCCAGGGTCAGCACAATGGCCGCCGGCACGAGCCATTGCTTGTCTTGTTTAATGGATGGAATGGTAATGGTAACTGCTCCTTTCGGTTGATGTCTTTTTAGTCTTGTCCTCTGGTGCTGGTCAGGTTTCGCATGTTCATGGTTCGAGGCGGATGCGGTAGTAGCGGGCGGGACGGCTGGTGGCGGCGCCGGGGTCGAGGTAATTGGTGGTGGCCTCGCCCGTGCCGGGCACCGTAATAGCGAGGCTGAAGTCCGAGAAGCTATTGGTGAAGTTGCCGTCAGGTGCGGCGCGTTGGTCTGGAGACGATAGCTCTTGCCCCCGACCGTGCTCCAACTCACGCGCACGGCCGCCCGGGCTCCGAACCGATCCCGGTGATGTGGAAGAAGGATGCGGCGTTGGTCGGGTTGGTGCCGGCGAGAAACTCGTTGGCGTTGGATGCGCCATCGCCGTCGAGGTCGAAGCGCGGCGTCGGCGGAGTTGGTTTTGTTGAGGCTGAACTGGTCTTCCCACCAATCCGGCATGCCGTCGGCGTCGGTATCCACGATCACCAGGTCGGTCAAGCGCACGCGTGCTCTCGCCGGCGTAAAGGACGGTGAACCGGGCGTAGCCGTCGGTCGTGGTGAGGGTGCCGCCGCTGGCGGCGTTGGCGAAGCGTGCCGGCCACAGGGACGCTGGACGTGAGCACCGTGAAACTGGCGCCGTTGGTCATGACGCTCAGGAACGGAGCGAGCAGGCTGACTGACAGCGTGCCGCCAAGCCTGGCGCTGCCGCCGACAGCGATGACGTCGAATCCTGTAGCGGGCGCATAGCCTCCGATCTCGAGGCGCAGCTTGGACGTGGCGCCGAGAACGAGGTGGCCGGTGATGCTCAAGCGGCCAGGGGAGGAACCCGGGGAGGTGGTGCCATTATTCGTGACGCTGCCGTCGATGGTGGCGGAACCGGCCAGCGTGGCGTTGGTGTCCAAGGTCAGGCCGTTGGTGACGGAAACGTTGCCGTCCACCGTCATCGTCACGGCGTTGGTGCCGCAGCCAAAATTGGTGAGGCTGTTCAGGTTGATGCTCGCGTTCGGAGCATTCGAGGTGATGGTGAGATCACCACAGACGTTCGTCAGGGAATTGAGGTCCACCGAAGAGGCGGAGGTGTTATCGGAAATGCTCACGTCGCCCCCGGCAGTGCTCAGCGAACTCAAGTCAATCACGGAGGCTGAGGCGTTATTGCTGATGGTGAGATCGCCGGTGGCGGAAACCAGAGCGTCCAGGCTGATGGTGCCGGCGGAGGTGTTATCGGAAATGCTCGCGTCGCCCCCGGCAGTGCTCAGCGAACTTAAGTCAATCACGGAGGCTGAGGCGTTATTGCTGATGGTGAGATCGCCGGTGGCGGAAACCAGAGCGTCCAGGCTGATGGTGCCGGCGGAGGTGTTATCGGAAATGCTCACGTCGCCCCCGGCAGTGCTCAGCGAACTTAAGTCAATCACGGAGGCTGAGGCGTTGTTGCTGATGGTGATATCGCCGGTGGCGGAAACCAGAGCGTGCAGACTGATGGTGCCGGCGGAGGTGTTATCGGAAATGCTCACGTTCGCCGCGTTGGTGAGGGCAGCGGCGGTGATATTCGTCAAGCTTGCGTTGCCGACGATGGTGAGGTCGCCGGCGAGCTCGCTCACCCACGGCAGGTAGTAAGAGCGTTTGCTGAGCGTCGTTGGTGAGCGTGATCGAGTCCGGCACGATGTAGCGGATCCGCGCATTGGACTGCGCATCCGAGACAATCACCTCGCCGGCGGGCGTCACCGTCAGCGCGTAGATGGTGCTAAAGTTCGCGTTGGTCGCCGGACCGCCGTCGCCGGAGTAGCCGCTGATGCCGGTGCCGGCATAAATGGAGAGCTGGCCGCTGGCGACGTCCAGCTTGTAGATCCGAACGCCACCCGCGCCGCTGATACCCGGAGCTGCCGCCGCAACGAAAACTGCGGTACCGTCAGGGCTCACAGTGATGTCGGTGGAATTGGTCAGGTTCATGCCCGTGGCGGGTCCTGGGCCGAGGACATTGGTGCCGCCGCCAATCGACGGTCGTAATGATGCCGGTGGTGGCATCGACGCGCCGCACCAGGTTGGGGAAGTTCGTGCTGCCGCAGGCGCCGCCGTAATCGAGCACGAAGACGTTGCCGGCGCGCGTCCACCGCCACGCGGCTGGGATCTTCAAAGTAGGCCGCCGTAGCGGGGCCGCCGTCGCCGGCAATTGAGCAAGGGTGGTCGAAGAGGTTTCCGGCACCGGCAATGGTGTTGATGATGCCGGTCGCGATATCCACTTTGCGGATGCGGTAATTGCCATAGTCGGCGATGAAGACATTGCCGGCCCGGTCAACGGCGATGCCATTGATGAACCCGAAATTCGCGTCTGCCGCCGGCCCGCCGTCGCCCTCGGGCCCAGAACCGTAGAGACCCTGGCCGGCGAAATGCGAGATGACGCCGTCGGTGAGGTTCACCTTGCGGACGCGATTGTCGTCAATAGCGGCGAGGTAGAGCGCGTTGCGGGCGCGATCCACGGCGATTGAAAGCACGCCGCAGAAACTGGCGTTGGTGGCCGGGCCGCCGTCGCCGGTGCCGTAGCCGTCACCGGTGCAGGTCCCGTTGCCGGCGATGGTGGTGATGAGGCCAGTCACGGGATCAATGCGCCGGATGCGGTAATTGCCGTTGTCTGCGAAGTAGAGCGCGCCGTCGGGGCCGATGGCGGAGCCGCTGGGGTAGTAGAGCGCTGCGTTGGTGGCGGGGCCGCCGTCGCCGGAATAGGCCTGGGTGCCGTTGCCGGCGATGGTCAGAACGGTGCCGGAGCCGGCCGGTGCCTGGGCGCGCAGTGTCAGCGCCGTCACCAGCATCCCGGCCAGTGTCACGGCGCGGACGCACCCTGCTGGCATAGCTGCAGTTCGTGGCGCATTCATAATCTCCCTCGCTTGCGCGGCTCGATCTGCTGCAGCGTCTTCAAAGCCGGAGCAACCTCGATGCATTCCCGCCGCGCTTGGAGAACGGTCCCATGACCCGGCTCTGAGGATCCCTGCTGTCATCTCGGAATCATCAGCGCCTGCCAGTTACTCCTTCACCAGCGTGATGTTCACCAGCCACTGGTGCGCGTCGGTCGCCTGGCCCTGCACGGTCGTGCGCGCGATGGCCATGGCCGTGGCGGGGCCGGCCTCGAAGGTCTCGTCGCCCTCGACGGCCGCCTCGATCTCCCATTGGTTGGTCGTGCCCGTGCCGGTGAGGATGGCGTGGCCCTCGGCCACCGCGCCGGTGGTCCGCTGCGACACCGTCACGCGCATCTGCACCCGCTCGCCCGCCGTGACCGCCAGCGGCCCGGTCAGCGTCACGTGCCGGCCGTTGTGGGCCACGATGCCCACCGGGTCAATGGTGTTGTAATAATCCTCGCGAAGGCCGTCCGGGCGACGAAGACGGCCGGCCAGGATCAGCGGACGATGGCTGCCGGCGCCAGCCAGCGGCGGTAGTATTTGATGGTTTGAATAAACATACGTTTTACTCCTTTCAGTTAATGACTGTTCCTTGCTATGGCACCTGCAACAGGTAGAACCGGCGCGGCAGGGCCGCATCGATAGCGTTGGTGAAGATGAAGGCGCCGGTGCCATTGAATTGGTTGGTCAGGATGCGCGTCCAGTTCGTCAACGGCAGGGCGACGTTGGTCGAGGCCAGGACCCAATAGTTGCTGCTGCTGGGGCCCCCGGTGCCGCTGATGATGACGTTCGTGCCGGAAACGACAATGCTGCCGATCTGCGGCGTTGGCGGGCCAACCACCGCAATGGAACCGTCCACCAGCAGCCGGTTGGTCCAGGCCCAGCCCGAATTCAGCACGGGCAGCGACACGTTGGTGAACGCCCCGGCATAGCTCGACGCCACGAACAGCCGGAACGTGTCCCCCGAGGCCAGGGCGGTCGGGCCGAGGTTGCTCACCACGAGCGAGCCGCCATAGCTGAGGCTGGCGTTGACCTGGATTTGGTCATTGGTGAGGGCGGCGCCGTTCTTGCTGATCTCCAGGATGCTGGTGCCCAGGAGCACCGGCGAATTGCTGACGATGATCCTGCCGATCGCGTTCTGCGCGGTGCCGGGGATGAGCTTCCCGCCGGTGGCCAGGACCAGCGGACCGCCAATCGTGCCGTTGCCGGTGAGGGTGGCGTTGGAGGAAACGGTAAACGCCAGCGTGCCGGTGAAGTCATGGATGCCGTTGCCATCCAGGATGAACGTGGCCGGCTTCGCACCGTCGCCGGCCCGAAAGAGGGTTCCGTTGCTGACCCGCGTGTTGCGGGAGGACAGGGTGCCGCCGTTGAACTCGAACCGGCTGAGCGCATTGGTCAGCAGCAACGTGTCCACCTCGACCAGGCCCGCGTTGAGGACATTGGTGCCGCGGCGGACGTCAAACGCGCTCATGCCCAGGAAATTCGTCGTGCGCAGTGTGCCGCCGTCCACGACGATGCGATTGTTCGTGGAACTGGTGTCGGCGCCGAGATACAGGCCGTTGCCCGCGAACGCCACGCCGCCGTTGCTCACCACCAACTGGCTGCCCGCGCCGGACTGCCCGACGGAAAGGTTGAAGGTGGTGTTCCATGCCGACCCCGAGCCGGTCACTAACACCACGTTGTTGCTGCTGCCGGCGGTGAGGCCAAGGTAGCCACTGTTGTTCCACACCGTGCCCCCATTGCTCACGACCATCTGGTTTCCGGCGCCGGAAATGCCGACCATAATGGGGAAAGCGTTGCTCCAAACCGACCCCGCGCCCGTCACCAACGCCACGTTGTTGCTGCTGCTGGTGTCGTAGCCAACGTAGCCAACGCTGTTCCACACCACGCCGCCGTTGCTGACGACCAGTTGGTTGCCTCGTCCGGTGAAGCCCACGTAAAGGTCGCTGGCGTTGGTCCAGGCGGAACCCGAGCCCGTGACCACAGCCACGTTGTTACTGCCCGAGATCCTGTTCCCGATGAAGCCCAATGAGTTCCCGACCAGTGCGCCGTTGCTGATGACCAGCCGGTTCAACGCGCCATTGCTCCCGACGTAAAGGTTGGAGCTGAGCAGCCAGCTCGTGCCCGGGTCGGTCACCATGGCGGAGTTGGCGTTGGCGCCGGAGTTCGCTCCAATGAGGCCGTGACCCGCCGTGAGCACCGCCGCGCCTTTCCCAGCCACCAGCCAGTTGGACGCGCCGCCGCTCCCCACGTAAAGGTTGGAACTGAGCAGCCAGCTCGTGCCCGAACCGCTCAATGTGGCCGAGTTGCCGTTCGCCCCGGTGTCGAGGCCGATGAAGCCGCTAGCTGCCCGTGAAGACGGTTCCACCATTGCTCGCGATTAGCCGGTTCTGCGCACTGGAACTGCCAATGAACATGTTCGTGGCGGCCAACGTGCCCCCCGCCACCGTGACCACACCCGTGCCGCCGCCCTGGCCGCCGACGAACAGGTTCAGCGCGGACGCCGTGCCGTTGGAGATGGTCATCAGCCCGGTTGCAGGGCTGAACAGGCCGCCGACGTTGAGGTCGGTGTTGGTGAGGTTGATTTCGCCGCCGGTCTGCCAAACGGTGCCCGTGCCGCCGTTGACGCCGACATTGAAGCCATTGAAGGACCCCGGCAAGGCCACCACCCCGCCCGCCACCGTGAAGGTGCCGGTCTTCTGGTTCCCGAGGAACACGTCGCGCGCGAGGAACGTCCCGTTGCTGACGGTCACGCTGGTCAGGAAGGCGCTGTCGTTGGTGGCCGCGAACTGGCCGCCGGTCACGCGGATTGAATTCCCGGGCGCCTCGCTGGTCAACCGAGCCGAGAACATTGAGGCTGCCGCCGGAGACGGTGACGCTGCCGCTGTTATCCAGCGAGCCGTTGACCTGCACCTGGCCGGTGCCGGTCACGAGCGCGCTGCCGATGGCCGAGGAATTCTCGCCAATGAGCATCGCACCGAAGGTGCTGGTCCCTCCGGCGGCGATGAAGCTTCCCTGGGAGCCGTCCTGCGACGCGATCAGGCCCGTGCCGGCGCAATTGAGCACGCCGTTGGACACCGCGAGGCTGCCGTTGCCGAACAGCCCGACATAGGCATTCGGCACGTCCAGCCGCCCGCCAGTCATCCAGACCGTGCCGGTGGCGGTTAAGCTGTCCGCGAGGTCAAACGCGCCGCCGGCGATCACGTTGGTGCCGCCGGCAATTTGCCAGGCGCCGACGGCTCCCGCGTTGGCGCCCACGATCACGTAGTTGGCCCGCAGCGTGCCGGCCAGCACGGACAGGGCGCCGCGGCCGTTGTTGCCAACGAGCAACTGCGTGCTGGAATTGGTCGCCACCAGCTCCCCGCCCGCCAGCGTGGCGCTGCCGTCGATCCTCAGCCCGGTGCCAAACGGTCCATCCAGCCGCAACGCGCCGTTCTGGATCGCCACCGCGCCGCCGCTGTTGAGCGTGAGGTTGCTGAGGATGGTCAGGGGCCTCTGGGTGCCGCCCTGGGCCAGCAACAGCGTGTTGGTCGCTCCTGCCGGCGCGCTGATGAGCAGGTTGCTGAGGGTCAGCGTGGTCGGGAACGACGCGGCGGTCGTGGCGTCGTTGGTGACCGTCTTGGTGCCGGCGTTGGTGATCAGGACCAGCGCGTGCCCGATGTAGGGCGCGACGCCGAGCGACCAGTTGGGCGCGCTTTCCCACCGGCCGCTGAGGCTGTTGGTCCAGCTATTGGTGCGGCCGGCGGCGACAATCATCCGGGCCTGGGAAAACTCGGTCGTGCCGTTGGCGGTCGCCGTGAGGAACAGGCCGGGCGTAAGGGCTGCCGGCCAGTTGACGGTAAAGTTGCCGCCGCGCATCGGTGGTCATGTTCGTGGAAGCCAGCAGCGTGCGGCCTTCGCCGTAACCGGAGGGGTCGGCGGCGGGATTGGTGAAGAGTTCCAGCCGGAAGGTGGTGCTGGGCGTGTGCGTGCCTCGGATCACCGTGATGGCGGTGGTGTTGCTGGCCAGGGTGAGCACGGGGAAGCCTGCGGTGACCAGTCCATCGGCGTTCACGTCGATGCCGAGGCCGGCGTTGTCGAAGATGGAGTTGCCGAGGATCGCGTAGCCGGTCGCGCCCGGTGCTGACGTCCACGCCGTTGGTGGTGAAAACGCCGCCCCCGTCAACGCCGTTGAAGGCGATGACATTGCCGGCGCCGCTGTTGGTGCCGCCGACGGTGTTGCCCGGCCCGCTGATCTCGACGCCGGTGCGGGCGTTGCCGAGCGGGTTCAGGCCGGTGACGTCGGTGCCGATGAAGTTGCCCTGGACCACGTTGTTGGAGCCATCGAGCGTGATGCCGCGGTTGAGGTTGCCGGAGATCACATTGCCCGCGCCCGGCGCCGTGCCGCCGATGGTGTTGCCGAAGGCATTCATGTTGACCACCAGCGCCCGGTCCGTGTTGCCGATGGCTTTCGTGCCGGTGCGGTCGGTGCCGATGTAGTTGCCCTGGACGACGTTGCCCGAGGCGAAGGCTTCGAAGATCTCGATGCCGGTGGTGCCCTGGCCGGAGATGAGGTTGCGCGCGCCGGGCGTGGCGCCGCCGATCCGGTTGGTGGGCGTCTGCACGAACACGCCGGAGCCTGCGGATGCAAGCGAGTTGGTGCCGGTGGCATCCAGGCCGATGAAGTTGCCCTCGACGACATTTTTGCCTTTCGGCCCGGGCGCGACGCCCAACTGGATCTGCCGCACCGCCAGACCCGCGCACCGTGCTGTTGGTGGTGTCGATGACCAGCGTGTCGAGCACGACGATCTTCAGCACCGCGTTGTCGCCCTGCGCCAGCGTGTTCGTGCTCGCGCCGGACTGCGAGTAGCCGTCAATGGTCACCGGGTCGGTGATCGTCGGCAGCGGCGTCAGCGGACTGATGGTGTGCGGCCCCGCGCCGGCGATGTTGAACTGGATGAAGTCCGGCACATTGACGCTGAGAGTTGGCGCTCAGGATCGCCTGCCGCAATGAGCCGGCGCCGCTGTCGTTGGTGTTCGTGACCAGGTTGGTGGCACCCCGCGCGGCAGCAGGCTCCTGTGGCCAGGCACAAGGCTCCAAGTGCCAGCAAGGCGGCACGAGGCTTCAGGCCGGAAGCGACGGATAGGGGTTTGCATTTTTGCGGCTCCGCCGGCAAACCAATTTGCGACCACCAAGGCGCACACTGCTGTATTCTCATTCTATAACTCATTTGACCACTCTCTTGATTATCCGAAACGAGGCCCCAAAATTGGTGACCCCTGGTCCATGAGCCAGCAGTAGTGGGAACTTACCAAAACTAATAGCTTGCGTTCAGACATTCCGCTATGGGGTGTACACCCCATAGCGACAAATGGCTTGCCCGCCCAGCCCACCTCCCCCGTGCCAATCGGTGCCATCCGTGTCTCGCCCCTCGCCCCCAACGACCCTGACCTCACCCCCTATGGACCGAATCACGGCGCGCCTAGCCGGACAATAACCAATGCCTCTCAGCTCTCACATGCTCAGGGTTTGAACAGCCGGAAGAGCCGATTGCCCAGCGCGGGGTTGACAGTGATGGACTTCGCTCGTGCCGTTGTCGGTGACAGCCTCGGACGGCGTGGTCCAGTTGGTCCCGGTCAGTTCGGCGTTTTGCTGCAACAGAAATCCAGTCGCAGAAGAGGGCCACGAGACGATCACAAACGCATTTGACCGCGCGATGTTCAGGACAGGCCGGGCGGCATCGCCGTAAAGCCGCGCGACATGCCGACGCGCCACGCCGTTGATGGTCGTGAAATCGCCGCCGATGAGCACGTTGCCATCCGGCTGCACCGCAATCGCACGAACAGCGTCGTCCGTTCCTGTGCCCGGATTGAAACTGCTGTCCAGACTTCCGTTGGCATTGAGGCGGGCAATGTGGTTGCGGTTCGTGCCATTGATCGTGGTGAAATAACCGCCGATGAGCACTTTACCGTCCGATTGAGCGGCGAGTGAATTGACACTCCCGTTCGCTCCGGCGCCCGGATTGAAACTGCTGTCCAGGCTTCCATTGGCATTCAGTCGCGCAAGGTTGGTGCGGCTCGTCCCATTCGCCGCGGTGAAAACGCCGCCAATAAGCACCTTCCCATCTGATTGTAGGGCCACAGCGTTAATGGATGAGTTGTTTCCCGTCCCCGCATTAAAGCTGTTGTCGAGACTGCCATCGGCATTCAGCCGCACAACCTGGTTCGTGCCGCGCCAATCCGGAATTCCCGCCGATGAGTAGCTTGCCATCCGGTTGCTGGGCGATGGAATACACATAAACCGCCAGGCTCCGCATTAAAACTGGTGTCGCGACTTCCATCGCCATTGAACCGTGCAAGGAAGGGGAAGGAAGTCTCGTAGCCCCAGTCAAAGCCCTGACAGATGGTTGGGACGTAGGAGCCGATGAGCACCTTGCCATCCGATTGCACGAGGACAGCAGTGGGCACAGCGGGCCAATAATGAGGGAAGTAAGCCCCATCGCAAACATTGTAATCATTAAAAACTGTCAGGTCCGGATTGAAACTGCTTTCCATGAAAGCGCTGTCTTGACTGCCATCGGCATTGAGCCGGCCAATATATGGGCTCTTCCCGTTGTTGAAGGTGTAGACGCCGCCAAAAAGCACTTTGCCATTGGGCCCCACAACGAGGGAAGAAATCAAGCCGTCCACTCCTTGCCCGGATCGAAACTGCCGTCGAGACTGCCGTCGGGGTTGAGCCGCGCGACGTGGTTGCGGTTCGCCCCGTTCACGGTGGTGAACGCGCCACCGATGAGCACGCTGCCGTTCGTCTGCACGATGACCGCTTTCACTGACGCGCCGGGGTACGTGAGCGGGAATCCACTCACGCCGCCGAGCCCGTTTGGATAACTGCCGTCGAGACTCCCGTCGGCGTTCAACCGGGCCAGATTCGTGCGCGAGTGTCCGTTGATGCTAACAAACTGCCCGCCAATGATGACTTTGCCGTCGGGCTGCAGCGCGATGGCGTTAACAAGCGCAAATTGCCTCCCGGGCCGCCTCCCGCAGCGGTGCCGGAAACCAAACTGAAAGTGGCGTCCACACTGCCATTGGTATTGAGTCGCGCAATCGGGGTGTAGTTCGTGCCGTTCACCCTGGTGAGTAAACCACCGAACAACACCTTGCCGTCGGGCTGCACAACGATGGAATAATAGATTCCGTCCGCTGCCGCCGCCGCATCAAAGCTGTTGTCGAGACTCCCGTTGGCATTGAGCCGGAGGAGCCCATAGCCCCAAATGTTGTTTTGTTGCCGTAGAAATAGCCTCCGACGATCACCTTCCCGTCGGATTGTAAAGCCATCGAATAGACAAACCCCGGCACCCCCGTTGTGAAGCCATTGTCGAGCGTGCCGTTGGAATTGAGCCGCAGCAGATTCTCGCCGGCGTAAAACACCTTGCCATCGGGTTGAACGACGATGGTGGAGATGCGGACCGGGTTATAAGGCTCCGTGCTGGCAATGGCCGCATTGGCGTTGGCATTGAAATTGGTGTCCGGGCTCCCGTCTGAATTCAGCCGGCTTAAACCGTAGTTCAACACTTCACTGCCGACGAGGACCTTGCCATCCGGCTGCAGCGCGAGGCTGTAAACCGGGTAACTCATCGGGCCAGATGTGAAACTGCTGTCGCCGTTGCCGTCCGCGTTGAGCCGGGCCAGGTTGGTGCGCACAAGGCCTTTCACCGTGGTGAACTCTCCGCCAATGATCACCTTTCCATCCGGCTGCACCACGACCGCGTTTACAGCGCCATTGACGCCCGAGCCGGGATCAAAGGACAGGTCCACGTCCCCCGCCGCGCCGCGCGACTGAAAACAGAGCGTGCCCAGCTGCAGCAGGAAACTGCCCGCGAGAATGATTGTCCTGACCAAGTATAGTGTTTTCATAAAAATGTGCTTTCAACCAGTCATGCGGATTCGGCGGTCAAAACCCCTCAAGAGTTTTCCGGGTGTGGCTTCATTGCTATTTACGGAGACTTCAGCCGAAACAGCTGGCTCCCAACACTTGCCGGAACTGTGACGGAAATTTGGCCGGCGTTGGTGATGGTGGATTGCGCGACGGGAGACCAGGAATTCGGAAGCAAGAGGTTCGTGTTTTCCTGAAGTTGGAAGCCAGATGCGCCCGCGGGCCACGAGACGATCACAAACGCATTGGACCGCGTGATGCTTAGTGAAGGCGCAACCGCATCCCCGTAAAGGCGGGCCACTTGGGGACGCATCGCGCCATTGACCGTGGGGAAGCTGCCGCCGATGAGGATGTTGCCGTCCGGTTGCAAGGCCATAGAATAAACCCCCGCATAATAAGTCCCCGCAGAATACCAGCCACCAAATGTGCCGGGATTGAAACTGCTGTCCAGACTGCCATCGGCGTTACGCCGCGCAATCCCGTATGTGTAGTAGTCGTAGATGTTTGTGCCATTCAAATTGTAGAAAGTACCACCAGTGAGCACCTTCCCGTCCGGCTGCGAGGCGACCGAACGTAGCTCCCCGTTCAATGTTGCGCCCGGATTGAAACTCCTGTCCAGATTCCCATTGGCCTGGAGGCGGGCCACCTGATTGCGGCTTGCGCCGTGGACGGTGGAGAATCCCCCGCCGATGATCACCTTGCCATCCGACTGCAAGGCAATGGAGGAAACTCCAACATATCCGGGAACCGAATTGAAACTGCTATCGTAACTCCCATCGGCATTGAGCCGGGCAAGGATGTAATTCGTTTCATTGAATAAAAGGCTGCCACCGATCAGCACCTTGCCATCCGGTTGCAGCGCGAAGGAGTACACCGACATGTAACTAGCAGGAAAGTTTGTGGCGGGCAGGAAACTGTTGTCACGGCTGCCGTCGGCATTGAACCGGCCAAGGAAGTAGCGATGGATGTATTGGGTATCCTCTCCCGCGTACATCGGCCAGACAACGGTTATGTAGGCGCCGCCGATGAGCACTTTGCCATCCGGTTGCACCAGGATGTCCGTGGCCTCGGGAAAAGCCGGATCACAAGTGTACCAAGGTGGACACCCGTTGCCAGGGTTGAGCGGGGTCAGGTCTGGATGAAAACCATAGTCCAGACTTCCGTTGGTGTTGAGCCGGGCCACGCAGTTGCAGTTCGTGCCATTGACGCTGTTGAACGAACCACCGAGGAGCACCTTGCCATCCGCCTGCAACGCTATCGCATGGACCGCGCCATTCACGCCTGTCCCCGGGTCGAACGTGCGGTCCAGACTGCCGTTGGCGTTGAGGCGGGCAATCCCGTTGCGGTTTGTGCCTTGGACGCTGTCGAAGGAGCCGCCGAGGAGCACCTTGCCGTCCGGTTGCACCACGACGGACCTAACTTGGTTGCTGATTTCTTCGCCAGGATCGAAACTAACATCGAGACTGCCAGCGGCATTCAGCGCCGCAATGTAGTTGCGGATTGTTCCGCGGATGCCGGTGAAGGCCCCCCCAAGCAAGACCCTCCCGTCCGGCTGCACTGCGACTGCCAAAACATCGCTGTCAGCACCCTTGGACAGGCTGAAACCGCCATCGAGCGAGCCGTCGGCGTTGAGCCGGGCAAGATTGATGGAGTTGGTGACATTGACGGCGAACGTGCCGCCAACGATCACCTTGCCATCGCCCTGCACAGCAAGAGAGTTAACCGCGAAATAGTCCGTGAGATAGTTGGCTGTAAGCACCGTGCCGGGACTGAAACTGCCATCCAAACTCCCATTGGCGTTGAGCCGGGCGACGCCATTGCAGTTCGTTCCATTCATCGCCGTGAAACCGCCGCCGATGACAATCTTTCCATCCGCCTGCAAGGCCAGGGAAGCAACCCAAGAGGAGTTTGGGCCTGTGCCAGGATTGAAACTGCCATCCAGACTGCCGTTGGCCTCGAGCCGGGTGACGTGGTTTCGGTTCGTGCCATTGACCGACTGGAAACCGCCTGCGATGAGCACCTTCCCATCAGGTTGAACCGCGATCGCATAAACAGGGAAAGTGCCCAAGCCGGGATTGAAACCGCTGTCCAACGTGCCGTTGGCATTGAGCCGGGCAATCCCGTTGCGCTCCGCCCCGTTGATCGTGGTGAAATTGCCGCCGATGAGCACCTTGCCATCCGATTGAACGGCGATCGAATAGACGACTTCATATCCGTCGACCACGTCCATAGTCGCGGAGAAGGTGGGGTCCAAACTCCCGTCGGCATTGAGTCGAAAAACGCCCGAATAATTGCCCACCAGCACCTTGCCATCCGCCTGCAGCACTAAACAGAAAACTCCGCCCGGTAGCGCAGCGGGATTGAAGCTGCTGTCGCCACTCCCGTCCGCGTTTAGTCGCGCAATATCCCGGCGCGGCAGGCCTTTCACCGCCGTGAACCAGCCGCCAATGATCACCTTTCCATCCGGTTGCAGCGCGAGGGCGGTCACCTGATCGTTGACGCCCGAGCCGGGATCAAAGGAGAGGTCCACGTCCCCAGGCGCACCGTGCAAGTGAAAACAGAGGGGGCTCAGTTGCAGCAGCAAACTGCCCGCGAGAATGATTGTCCTGACCAAGTCCAGTTTTTTCATAAAAATGTGCTTTCAACCAGTCATGCGGATTCGGCGGTCAAAACCCCTCAAATAGTTTTCCGGGTAGGGGTTCATTGATATCTAGGGCGACCTGAGCCGAAACAGCTTGCTCCCAACACTTGCCGGAACTGTAACGGAAATGTGGCCGGCGTTGGTGCTGGCGGGCTGCGCGACTGCAACCCAGGCATGCGAAGTGAGGCTCGCACTCTCCTGAAGCCGGCTCCCTCGGGACCCGTTGCGTACCGGTTCAACAAAGAGAGCGGCAGCTTGCGCCGCCGCTCCCTGGTGTCCTTCGGCCAAGAGTAGTTCGCTTACTGAGTGACGATCGTTCCGTCGAACGCACCGGAGGTGTTGCCCGTGACTTGGTCAAGCAAGCGCTGCGAGATCACGGTCCCGCTGGCCTCAGCGAACCGACCCGTTCCACCGGTAATCGTCAGGATTTCCACAATGGAAACGAGATTGGGCGTACTCGTCGGAGTTGACTGTCCGAGAATGTCAGCGAAGACACGGTCTCCATTGGCGGCAATGAATTCAACGGACCCGATTCCCACGCGGGTCAAGAGGTTAACCTCAGCATCGTAAGTCATCGTGAATTTACCAAGATGTGTGCCGTTTCCTGTGCCGCTCCCGGTGACGGCCAACGTGGGGAATTGAACTGCGTGGGTTTCAACGGCTTGGAAGGAGCCTTTAAAGGGCGTTTCCGCCGCCATGGCGCCAGGCAGCGCTGCCGTCAAGAAGAGGGCTGCCATTTGTAGATAGATGATGCTTTTTTTCATATTACGTTTTGCTTTCCTGCTGTTTGTTTGTTTTGCGGTCCGACGAAGCCTTCCCAGGCCGCGTCCGATCCGCGTTTGTGAAAGAGTTCATCCCTTTCAACCAGTCATGCGGATTGGGCGGTCGAAACCCCTCAAATGGTTTTTGTCGTCTGTGGCGAGCGGACTCGACGCTCCGGAGAAGGACATCACCGGGGGCGTAGCGTGGCGACGCAACGGTGGACCCACAACCTTGGTGTGGTCGATCGCAAATACATCGAAGGGGTTCAGTCGGGAGAGTTGGAAGGGCCGGAAGTGCGGGTATCCGCTCGGCGGAGGGTCCCATCTGACGGTTCTGGCGCAGGCTGAGCCGCGCTTCCGGGTGGTGGCGGAAGGGAGGAGGGCGCGAGGCTGTTCCGCAAGGGAAGGTTCACGTTGGCGGATTTTGTGTGAGTCGCTCATGTGCCCGTTCCAGCGAGGAATTGGCGCATGACATGCTGCCGGCAGCTCAGCCATTCCCGCTTCAGAATGGCGTAAAGATACTCGTCTGTCCATCGGCCCTTGAACCATAGACTTTGCTTCAAGTGCGCCTCGCGACGCATCCCCAGGCGTTCCAGCAGACGCCACGCTGCCGTGTTCCGTGGGTCCGTGTCGGTGCACACACGATGCAGGCCCAACTCCTCAAAAGCCATAGTTGAGCAGAGTCGCGGTCGCCTCCATCGCGAAACCCTTGCCGTGAAAACGCTGCGCGAGGGTGATGCCGATGGTGGCCTGCCGTGGATCTTCAAGGTGAATCTTGAGGGCGCAGTCGCCAATGAGAGAGGGTCGGTTTGAGAGTGATCGCGATCTGAAGCCATTGACCCGGCGGGAACGGCCCTCGCGACTGTTGCTCCTCGAGAAAAGCGACTGCCGCTTTCTTGGTAAATGCTTCCCAACCCTGAAATCGGGCGATCCTGGAATCGTTGCGATAGGCCATGAACATTTTCAGGTCGGTGGTCCGCATGCGACGAAGAACCAATTGCGGCGACTCGATCCAGAGTATCGCTGTGGATTTAGATTTGTGATGCACGGCGCGGGTTTGCCCAAGGACGCGCCTCACTGACGGCGGGTCAAACGCGTCCAGTACGAAAAGGAGACGTAACTCCCGCCGGCTAGTGGAGGCGCATTGTTAGCCGTCCCCATTTCGATCCTTGCGAAGTCGCTTGGTCATCGTTGTGTCGGAGAACAACCGTCCGTCAAACTTGAACATCTCAGCCACCTCGCCAACTTTTGTAAATCCGGCTCGCAGATAGAGCCGTATTGCAGGCCCATTTGTGGACAGCACATGCAAATCAAGCCATTCCAGCCCAGTGTTCGCCAACGCCCACTCGGTAGCGTGCGACAGCAACGATGCGCCAAGACCAAGCCTGCGGTGATTGCGATCCACCCCCATGCCAAGCAAGCAGCGGTGCTCTGCAAAGCTTACAGGATGGGACCAGAGATCGATATGTCCCACGATTTGGCGATCTGAGGCGCGGGCGACCCATGCTCGTCGCCAGCCCGGAGAGCCAACGGGAACGTTTAGTCCAACTCGGAAGGACTCCTCTTTGTCGGCTGGAAACCGTGACTCACTTTGCGATCGAGGCATGAAATACCCGTTTTCTCCCTTGCCATTGTCAGACCGATGATCGTTCAGATACAGGAAGAACCCGTCACACCCTGTTTCATCAAGCGGCTCAATGATTATGCCGCGGGTCAGTTGCATGACGTTTTACTCGTGTTGGTCCCCGGGTCCCGAGTCGCTCTCAATCAGCACCCGCGCCTCGCTCAGGACCGGGCTCTGGCTTCATGGAATAGTTCGATGAGTTGGTCTGCGTTCGCTATATTTGTCCCTTAAGGGCTGCATTCCATTCAATTCAACTCACTAAGCTTCTTGCTCCATTCGGCCGCTTTATCCGATTGACCCTTGGCTTCGTAGAGCTGCACCAGCCGCTGTAGGTTCTCCTTCACCCGCACCTTGCCGACGGCGGGAATTTTGTCCTCCCGCTGCTTCATGCCTTCGTAACCGGAGAGGAGCAACGGCTCGGCTTCGGCGTATTTCTTCTGTCCCAGCAGACTGCCGCCGAGCATGTTCCGCGCGTTGAAGGTCAGCCAGTCGTCGGGACGTTGCTTTTCGCGCAGGGCCAGGCACTCGCGGGCCAGCGGTTCGGCCTCGGCAAACTTTCTCTCAGCAAGCAAGGCACTGACGCTTCGGGCCAGTGCAGCATAATCCCGGTAGGGAAAGCCCGATTGGTAAAGCTCCATTCGGGAGGCGTAATCCTTTTTCTGTTTCTCATCTTGGAGCAAGGCGATGGCCTCTTGTTGAACACGGATGGCCTGCGAAAACTGGCCCACCCCCGCGTGCGCGGCGGCCAACGTGTCGAGGATCAACGCAGCTTTCCGGTCCGTGCCCGCAACCGCCTTTTCGGCCAAAGTCAAGGCGACTGGCCCGTCCCGGAGTTCTGGAGTAGCAGCGGTTGCCAGCCTCCAAGCAATTTCATTCAGGGTATAAGCGTTGGCGTGCTCGGCCGCTTCGAGAAAGAGGGTTTTGGCTTCGGCAATATTGCCCTGACGACCGAGCACCTCGGCTAGGTTTTTCAACGCTTCGGCTGCGTCAGGGCTGCCGTTGCCGGATAGTTTCTTGTGGAGCGCGAACGATTCGCGCGCTGTGGCTTCGGCTTCGGCGAGCCTGGCTTGATCGCGGAGAACGGAGGTCAAGTAGTCCAAGGCCCGGGCAACCTCGGTATGTTCATTGCCGTGAAGCTTCCGGCGGATCGCCAGCGCCTCGCGTGCCGTGGTTTCAGCCTCGGTGAGTTTCCCTTGGTCGCTGAGGAAAACGGCGAATTGCAGGAGGGAATTAGCCGCTTCAGGACTATCGTTTCCGTGGACTCTTCGGCGCGACGCCAGTTCCTCGCGATACAGGATTTCAGCCTCAGCCAGCTTGCCTTGCGCGCAGAGGAGTCTGACGAGTTGCGATCTAAGTGCCGCATCGTTGGGAACGATCGCGATGGCCTGGCGATACTCCACCGCGGCGGCATCGGGTCGGCCCGCGCGTTCCAGCATGCCTGCCAGCGTCGAAATGGTAAACACTTCCTCCTGGCGGTAGAAGGCGTACTGCGGCACATCGGCAGCCAGCACCGCATACAGGTCGATGGCCGCTCGGTAGTGACGCACGGCCTCATCCGTTCGTCCGAGCACGTTTACGACGTCTCCTATTAGCCGGTGGCTGAACGCCTGTTCCTGCCGGAAGTAAGGCTGAGCAGGGAAATCGCGGGCCCCCCTCTCAAAAACCTGCAAGGCTTTCAGAAGGACCTGCTCAGCCTGGTCCGGCCGGCTGGTGTTCTGTAGTGACTGCCCGAGCTGCCATTGGCTGTGTCCCAGTCCCTCGCGATAGTCGCTGCGCGCTGGGTTCTTCGCCACCAATTGTTCAAGTACAGCGACGGCCTCGCGCGCCACCGGCTCGGCTTCAGCCGCCTTTCCTTCATCGCGGAGAAGAACGGCCAAATCGCCAAGCGCCGCGGCCACGTCCGGATGCTCGTTGCCCAGCAGTTTTCGGTTCATCGCCACCGTCTCGCGATAGAGTTTCTCTGCTTCTTGTTGGCGACCGCTCTTGGTCAGCAGTTCAACCAACTTCTTCTGGTAGGCGGGCACCATGGGAAAGTCCGCCAGCAATGATTCATAAAGACCGATGGCCTGGCCATAGGCTTCCTTGGCTTTTTCGATTTCTCCCTTTTGCTGATAGGCATTCCCCTGTTTGAAACATGCGGATGCCTTCCCGGACCTTTCCCCGGGTCCGGCAGTCCCAAGAGGGCCGCCGCCTCAGCCTGACGCTCGCGGAGATCGTTCTGCGGCACGTCCTCCATCGAGCCGATGGATTTATAGAACCAATTGCGGGCCTCTGCTTGGTTATCCAGTTGCCAGCGGACCATGGCACCATAAAACCCTTCCCAACCGCTGAACTCCAACCCAGGGCCGCAAGAACTTGCTCCTTCTTCCTAAACGCCCACAGGCACTTTTCCCAATCGCCGGCGTTGTAGTAGCTCTCGATCAGGCCCTGCCAGCGGTGTACGGCGATGTGGTTGGGCTGCGTCTCCGCCTCCTTCTTCGCCAGTTCGACTGCCGAGTCTGGATGCTTTCGCCACAGCTCCTGGGCCTTGCCGAGTTCGGCCTCGGCCTCTTGCTTCCGGCCGTCATTCCGCAGGAGAATCCCCAGTTTGTTGTGGGTGCGGGCGAGTTCACGCCAATAATCCGGCACCCTCGGATTAGCGGTCGTCAACTTTTCGCAACGGTCGATCGCTCGGTGATAAAGCTTCTCCAGCTCCTGCAATTGTCCCGTGTTCCGCAGCAGATAGACTAGCTGCGCTTGACTCTGCAGCAAGTCCACTTGGTATCGATCCACCGTGGGAAAGTCGGCCACGAGCCTTTCGTTAACAGCCAGGGCTTGGCGGTACGCTTCTTCCGCGTCGTGGGGGCGTGCCGTTTGCACCAATCGGCCGAGTTCGGTCAGCGTGGCCGCGAATTCCCGGCGGTAGTCCGGCACCGCGGGGAAGTCGCGAACCAGCGGCTCCAGCACGGCCAAGGCTTTGCGGTAAGCCACTTCGGCTTCTGGGAGTCGGTTGGAGTCGCGCAGGACGAAAGCCAGGCCCCTGTAGCAGCCGGAGAGTGCATGCCGGTTGTCGGCGTCGGCAGGAGACTCCGCCGCTAACTTTTCCAAAATCTCTCTCGCCTGAATATAGAGCTCTTCCGCTTCGCCGTAATTGCCGATATCCGCCCTCAGGAAATTGGCCAGATGGCCATACGCACGCCCCAAATCGGCACGATAACCAAGTAGGTCAGGATGCTCGGCTGCGAGCTTCACCAGGACTTGCAGGCCTCGCCGGTAGACCTGCTCCCCCTCAGCTCTACGCCCACTGGAATTGAGAAGACCGGCCAGACCAGTGTAAGCCTGAACGAAGTGCTCCTCGTACTCGCGCACACTAGGATGCTCGATCAGCAGTTGCTCCGCGATCTCGAAAGCCCTGTGGAGGTTCGTGCTTGCCGATTCCCATTGGCCAGCACCCCTCAGCAATTCACCACTGAGCGTGTACATGGGGACGAGGTCGCTCCGGAACCCGGGGAGGCTCGGGTTTTCACGGGCAAGCTTTTCCCACAGGGTGGCGATCTTCTGCAGCGTCAGCAGGGCATTGACCGGGTCCGTTGGTGTGCGCGTAACTTGGTGAAGCCCCTTCGATCCTTTGAAAAACCCGGCCAACCGCTTGGGATACTCCGTGTTGTCAGGGTGGTCGGCAACGAGCTTCTCTGCGATTCGGAAGCTTGCCGAAAGAGCGGACACTGCGTCGTCGTTGCGGTCCAGTCCTTGGTAGATCATACAGAGACGTCCAAAGAGCGCCGCCATCTCGGCCTGGATCTCCGGATCGTCGCTCTTTTGTTGGAGAAAGCCTTCGTAGTATTGGCGGGCAGCTTCGAGGAGTTGCATACGCAGAGGCTGCAACCCTGGCGCTTCAAGCAGTGTGCTCTCGCTGGCCAGCGTGAAATAGTCGTCAACGGCCTTGCGGGCCTTTTGCAGGTTTGCTTCGGCGTGCGCGCGCTGCCTCTCGGCCTCGGCACGCTGCTCAGCTTCGGCCGCGCGGGCCGCCTCAGCGACACGTTCGGCCCGCGTCGCCCGCACCGCCTGCAGCGTGCTCCCTAACACGCCGAGCCCAAGCACCATGATGAGCCCTGCCGCCGCCGCGAACCCGAACTTGTGGCGCCGCACGCTCTTCTGGAACTCGTACCACCGGCTGGGCGGACAGGCCGTGACCGGCTCGTTGTCCAAATGGCGCTGCAGGTCCATCGCCAGGGCGTTCGCCGTTTCGTACCGGCGCGTCCGGTCCTTCTCCAGCGCCTTCATCACAACCCAATCGAGATCGCCGCGCACCAGGTGAATGAGTTTGGGCGCGTCGGTGTGGCGGTGTTTGGCCGTGGTGGTCAGGTCCGCGGCCAGCATCGTGCTCAGCCGCGTCGAGGGCCGGACCGGTTCCTTCTCTCGAATGATCCGGCGCATCGCATCCAGCCCGGCAGCCATCAACTCCTTGGCGTCAAACGGCGTCTGGCCCGCGAGCAATTCGTAGAGCAGCACTCCGAGCGAGTAGATGTCCGTGCGCGTGTCAATGTCCAGGCTCGTCATCTCCGCCTGCTCCGGACTCATGTAGGCGGGGGTGCCGATGAATTGCTCGAACGCCGTGAAGACCGTCTTGTCCGTCAGATGCCCGATCGTGGCTTTGGCGATGCCGAAATCAATCACCTTGGGCACCGCCGTGCGCTCGTCCTGCGTCACCAGAATGTTCGACGGCTTGATGTCGCGGTGGATGATGCCCTTCTGATGCGCGTGCTGGATGGCGTGACAGACCTGGATAAACAGGTCCAGTCGCTCGGCGGTGGAGAGATTCTTCTGGTCGCAGTAGTCGGTGATTTTAATGCCCCGAACCAATTCCATGACGAAGTAGGGCCGGCCCGTCTCCGTCGCGCCGGCATCGAAGACTTTGGCAATGTTCGCATGGTCCATCATGGCCAACGCCTGGCGCTCGGCTTCAAAGCGGGCCACCACCTGCTTGGTGTCCATCCCCAGCTTGATCACTTTGAACGCCACGCGGCGGCGTACCGGCTCTTCCTGCTCCGCCATGTACACCACGCCGCAGCCGCCTTCGCCGATTTTCTGGAGCAGCTTGTAGTGGCCGATCTTGTCGCCGGGCTTCTCGGTGAGCAGGGTAACCGGAGGAAGCACCTGGGTGTGCTTCAGAAAGTCGGATTCGCCTTCGTCAGCGTCCGCTTCCAGCAGTGAAACAATTTGCTCCTTTAACGCCGCGTCGTCCCGGCAGGCCTCGGCCAGGAACCGCTCTCGCTCCGCGCCTGCCGGCCGGGCCTTGGCTTGGTGGAACAGTTCGATGAGTTGGTCTGCGTTCGCCATAATTAATTGATGAAGGCGCTTTGTCCTTCATCTGTTCATGCGGATTCCAGCCGTCAATCCCCTCAAAATCTTTGTTGCCTCCAGCGATTCCGCTACAGATGTGTCGCTCCGCTGGTTCGCTTTTTTACCTCACGCAAAAGCCACGCTCGGGCAAATCCCCAGATCCTCTCCGCTGTGCTCAGAGACACCCCCAGTTCACGCGCCGCCTCCTCTTGGGTTAGTCCGACAAAAAAACAGAGCTTCACCATTTCCGCCGCGCGGGTGTCCACGGTTGACGAGCCGATCCAGCGCTTCATCCAGCGCCAGCAACTGGTCGTCTGGCATGGGCGACGGCAGCTCCACCGCGTCCAGGTCCACCCGCTTGAGGTCTCCGCCGCGTTTCAGCGCCTGCTTCTCCCGGGCGCGATCCACCAGAATGCGCCGCATCGCCTCCGCCGCGGCGCCGAAAAAGTGCGCGCGGCTTTCCCAACGCGGTTGCTTGTCGCCGCCGAGCTGGAGCCAGGCCTCATGCACCAGCGCGGTGGGTTGCAGCGTCTGTCCCGGGGCTTCCTGGGACATCCTGTGCGCTGCGAGTCGGCGGAGTTCCTGGTAGACTAAAGACAGCAACTGCCCGTTGGCCTTCGTGTTTCCCGGCTCAACCACCTCCAGGATCGGGTCCGCGTCACGCACGAATTGATTCCCGCAGCCTTGCGAGCGGTCTTAACGTCGCATTCACTCCTGCCTCCGGTGTGTCGGTCGGATCCTCATTCATGCGGATGGATTATAAACACAATAAGTCCAGAATGAAGACCCGCGCAAGTTTTTATCAGCCGCGCTGGCGCGACCTCGCGCCGACCTCCCACAACCCAACCCCGCGGGTCGCCGACCGCCCTCCCGCTCCGCATCGTCCAAGACTCGCCGAGCCCCCCGCCCCCGCACGCTCCAGGTTCGACGGCTAACGATGGCTAACAAAATGGCTTACAGACCATAGTGGAACCATCCTGCAAAATAGTTACACAAAAGTGCTTAATCACCAATAGACTCAGGCTAATACTTAACTAGTAATAGGCCTAATTCAGTCCGATTCCGCCCCCCCCGGCTTCACCCGTAGCTGAACCGCCTTCTCGGCCGCGATCTCCTCAACCATTTTTGGCGGCGCCAGCCATCACTCCCCCCGTGCTAGCTCCGCCAGCACCCATCTGGGTCTTGAAGTCCACTGACACCACCTTCGGTTGGCTTAGCCCTTGAGGATCCTCCCTGTGCCTCTTCTCCCAATCATTCAGCGAAGGCACGGTCACATCCGCGCGCTTGGAATAGGCGTGGTGCACCGCCTTGGAGTTGTGCCCCAGCGCCTGCTGCGCGAACCGCTCCGCGTAACCACACGCCCGCGCCCGCTCAGCCCAGGCATACCGGTAACGATGCAGCGACACCCCCGAAACCTTCGCCAGGCGGCAGCGCCGGATAAACGCCTTCGCCCGTTGCTCATCAAGCTGCGCCAGCTCCAATGCCGCTCTCGCATTGGCCAGGTTCCCTTGCGCCTCGATGTGGTTCGCCTCGTAAGTCCTCGGATCTATCCGGGCAATCAACTGCCCTTGTTTGACCGTCGAATTGAAGCTCACCAGCAGTTCCTGGATGATCCCTGATATCTGGCTCCCCACCTCTACCATCGTCACCGGGTTCAGCTGCCCGCTCGCCGTCACCATCTGCAACACCTCACCCCGAGACACCACGCTCGTCTGGTACCTTCGCCCTTCCTTTGGGGCATCGTCCTGACAATACCAATACAGCCCGACCCCAATGCCGGCTGTACAGACTAAAATTAGCAACCTCTTAAACCATCGCGATTTTCTCTTGTCGCTCATAGTGCCGTCACGCTTCCCCCTTCAGTTTATAGCCCGCCGGCTCCGATAATTCAAGCGAATAAATGATCTGGCCCAGCAGCAGCAGCCGTATTAGAAGCTCTCAACGATAAGAGGTAGACCGGAGGACAATTCAGCCCGCTCCGCTTACCGGAAACCAACGAGCGGCCTGCCTTTGCTAAGCCGTAACAATTCAGGGCAGCCACAGGTAGACACAGGCCGACACAGATAGGGATTGCTCAAAACCGCGCTGTTCCATGTTGGGAATCCGCTCACCGGACAGTGACCCAAGCCAAGGGCAGGCAAAACCGGGGTCCAGGCCTCAGTATCTGTGTTCATCTGGGTCCATCTGTGGTTCTCTTCCGCATGGCTACGGCTAAGCGTTAGCGCCTGGCCCGACCACCGCCCCCGGTAAATCCCCGGCATCATTTCCAGACTTCCCCCGTATTGTTGCTCCCTGTCCGGCGTGCCAGACTCTCCTCACAGTATATGTCTTTCCGTTGTGAGTTAATGGCGGCTGTGAGAGGGCGGTTCGAGCAACCGGGTCGCCCCTTCTTTTCACCAACCTCTCCCCCGGGACGGCACACCAACCTCCGGCGTTTGCTCCTCACCGCTCATTTTGCGGACCACACCGAACTCGAGAGACCGTCAACAGGCATCCCGCAAACAACGTTTTCTGCATGAACACACGCATACTCGCCCCCTCCACGTCAGCCGCCGCGAACCCTGCCGGCTGCCGCCCACGCAGCCGTGTGGTCGGCACGGCTTCCTGCCCCCGGGCCAGCCAGCCTATCAGGGTCCTCCTGGCGGACGACCATCCGGTTGTGCGCCGCGGCATCATTTCGTGCCTCCAACCCCATCCCCACCTGGTGGTGGTGGGCGAAGCTGCTGATGGTCAGGAAGCGCTCCGCAAAGCCAGGCAGCTCCTCCCGGACGTGCTGTTGGCCGACATTGAGATGCCCCAGCTCACCGGCCTGGCCCTCACCGAGACCTTGTCCAGGGAACTGCCGCAAATTAAGGTGCTGGTCCTCTCCATGTACGCCCGAACGGAGCTGGTGCTGCGCTGCGCCCAGTCGGGCGCCCGGGGCTACATCCTTAAACAAGCGTCCCCCGAGGATTTTGTCCAGGCCATCGAAACCGTCCATGCGGGCCGCCCGTTCTTCAGTCCCGAGGTGGCTCACCTCGCCCTCAACCAAATGCTTCGTCCCAAAGGGCAGGGCGCCGACCCGTCCGCCCTCACGAACCGCGAGCGCGAAGTCCTGACCTGGATTGCCGAGGGCCTGTGTAACAAGGAGATTGCCTGCCGCCTCAACATTGGCACCCGCACCGTCGAAACCCATCGCGAGCGGCTCATGCGCAAGCTCGACATCCACAACATCGCGAGTTTGACCCGGTTCGCGGTCGCCAAGGGCCTGATTGCGTTGCCCGAGTTGACCATGACCTGCCGCTAAGGGCCTCTACTTCCACTGTTTTATGACTGCACCAAGATACTCCCAGAACCGGGCCGAAGTTGAGCTGGATAAGTCTGCGCCCTTTCTGTGTATGCGATTGATGTGCTCCCCGGACCCGGCCGAGATTGAGGCGGTCAAAGGTGAATTCTTCAAGGCAGGAATTCTTGCGGAGACTCGAAACAACCCGGTCGCAGAGGCTTTGGGTATCGGCGGCGTCGAGCTTTGGGTGATGGATGAGCAAGATTTCTTCACTGCCTCAAAGCTCTACGCGGACCTGCGGGCCCGCACCTCCTGGAAATGTGGGGGCGCCGCAGCCTATCCGCAAGCTGAAGCTCCCGACCCGTCCATCGGCCTGGCCGAGCCGGAGGCTGGAAACGGCGACCGGCCAAACCGTGGCGTGAACAGCAGCAATTCAAGACACGTCAGCGAGCCGGAACGCGAGGAACTGGAGCAGGCAAGCTCTTTGTTGGAAAAAGAGATCGACGAGATGCTCAAGCGCGAGAGCGAGTCGGTGGCGGAATGTGCGTCGCTGCGGAGCAAAATGAAAGAATTGGGTCAGGCACTCGCGGAGGGCCAAGCCGCCTTCGCCCGTGAGACCGAAAGCCGGGCGGCGGCTGAAAGAGAGCAGGCGGAGAAGCTTTCCGCGTTGCAAAGCGCCCTGGAGTGCGAGCGGGCCAAACGCGCGCGTGCCGAGGAGCAAGCCGGGGTGGCCGCCGAGGCCCAAAAACTCCTGGAAAAGCAGTTGCTCGACCAAAAGGATCTCGAGCAAAGGGTGCAGGCTCATGTCGCCAGCATAAATTCCCTGGACAGTAAGTTGCAGGCAAAAAGAGCTGCGCGAGTTTAGCCGGAGCGTGTAGCGGCCCGCCGCCTGGGTGGCCAGGGAGCCAAATGGCACTCAAGAACGGCGGCCAACCTCGCCCACGGGAGCAGCCCCTAACGCGTTGGCGCGGGTCGCCTCTGCCGGGGCGCGCAACCCGGCGCACTCATTCATGCCGACCCCGTCCGAGTAGGCCCCCTTAGCTGGACGACCATCACACCCGGCGTGCTTGCTCCGTCGGTGGCAGGCACGGCAAAGTCCTCGGTCGCTGGCACCTCCGAATCAAGAAGTCTCGCCCAGGGCGCCAAAGGCCGCGGTTTGTCCCGTTCCACGAAGATTCTCAAAGCCATGGGAAAATGACAGTCCTGCTGTATCCACACGCTCAACTGAGAACCGATGGCATCCTTGCAGACCGCGCAGGGAATGCCGATGCGCACCAGCCGTTTGACCAGCCCTTCCAGCTCCCCGAGATCAGAAGACGCACACAATAGCTTCATCCACCCTCGATCCTCTAATTTCGTCGCAATTGTCGGCGCCACCAAATACAGAAACCAATCCTTGAGGTGACAATGAAGATGCCCCTTCTGCCCGCCCTGTTTCGCCCTCGGCTGCCCGAACCAGGCGCGGGGACGGGAGCTGGCGTGCCCACCGGAGAAGTTGGATGCGTTGGCAGAAGCTCGTGCGCCACGGGACAGTCATTGTCTCGTTGTAGCCAGATCTCCAGGTAAGGCCCGGTTGCAGAGCCCTTACAGAGCGCGATGGGGATGCCGGACGCCACCAACTGTTTGGCAACCGGCCGCAGCGCTACGAGGTCAAGCGAGGCTAACAACATTTTCATATGAAACCGCCACCCTCGAGTATCCCTCACCTGGGCCGGCTTACTCAACTCGGTTCACTACGGACAGGCGCCCGCATCTTCACGGACACCGCCCCCACGTGGCGGCGGGCATCCTGCCTGCCGTTGAGGGCGGCATCTTGCCGCCCGGCCCGGCCCTTGAAGCTCCGAGCGTAGTAAACCGGCGAAAGCCCATTCTGCCCTTTCCGCATCGTCGTCGTCCTCGTCGTCGTCCTCGTAATCGGTCTTTTCGCCCGTATTTTCGATTACGATTACGATTGCGAGAACGACGACGACGACGATAGGAAAACCACCGCGTCAACCGGGCCAGGGTCCTTGGTAGGATTGGCTAACCCGGGCTTGATGCAGCCCTGCTCCCCGCTGGGCAGGCCGCTGCTATGTCACCATCTCGGACAAACCAGGCAAGTGCAGCTGTGGAAAGGATCTGAAAAAGGCTGCCTGACCGCAGGCTAAGCGCTCTTCCTAACCCTGCGCCGGGTGGGTTTCTTTTCGGTGGATTTCGCCTGCGCCACAACCTCCGCGCTGACGCCCACCTCGCGCACCATGTTGTGAGACCCGAAGATATTTGGAATCCTGAGCGTGCATTGCGGATCGTCACACCACACGCCGTCCACTAGAAACCGGTAGTGGTAGGTTCCCGCCGCCAGGGATACCGAAGTCTTCCAGACCCCGTCAGCCCCTTTCACCAGATTGATGGGGTGGCGTTGCCAGTGAGTAAAGTCGCCCACCAACTGCACACTGTTGGCCTGCGGTGCACTGTAAAAGAACTCCTGAACCGATGTTGTTTCGTCTGTTTTTGCCATAGAATCTCTTTCCCGCTATTGCTGTTTTCGTTCCCAACTCTCGCGATACAACCGCCAGGACGAAGAAGGTAAGCCCCTGCGCCCGCTTGTCAAATCCCACCAGACCCATCACCTCCCCCGGGACCGCATCCGGACACTGCCACCCCGTAGCGGCGGGCATCTTGCCCGCCGTAAAGGGCGGCATCTTGCCGCCCGGCCCGGCACTTGAAACTTCGAGCGTGATAACCCGGCATACTTCCGCCCCATGCTCTTTGCGTCTACGCGCTCGGCTCCGCTGGCCGCAGCGCCTTTTCGAGCAGTGCCTGCTGCTGCGGGCTGTAGGATAGCTTAAGCGCTTGCGCCTGGCCGGCCGGGGTCATCTTCTGCCACGCCTTCTGCAGGGCGTTGATCATCTTTTCCTCGGACGTCTTGCTGGCGAGATCGGCAAACTGGTGTTCGAGAAACACCAGGCACAGGGCATCTTCCAGCACCCGTCCCTCCGCGTCGTTTGGAAAGTCCTTCTTCAGATTCAGGCTCTGCACGCGGGCGATGACGTCCTCCGGATAACCGACCTCGCGCAAAATCTCGCCCGCCTTTTGCGCGTGGAAATGCTTCAGCCCTTCACGCCATTTCAGATACCCCGCGCGCGTCATCGGGTAGGATTCGCGCGGCACCATCCAGCGGCAGAGGTGCTGGCAGCGCGCTGCCAGGCGCAACGCTTCCGACGCTTCAGGGCAAAGCTTTAGCACCCAGTCGGTCAGCCTTTGGGCGTAAAGCAGTTCGCGCGGTTGCGCGATACCGCCCGCCTGCTCCGTGTTCGGGTCGCGCCCGTTCTCCTGGTCGAAGCGGCGTAGGGCCGCCGCGAAGCGTTGCGGGTCGCGGGGCTGGAATGTCTCGGTCGTGATGTCTCCATACAACCACAGCTGCCCAAGGATGAACACTGATTTTCTGTCATCGCCTCCTGCTGTGGTCGTCGCCTGTGCCGATCCGCACCGCGCATTGGCTTGGTGTCGAGGCAAAGATGCGGTAGGCTCACTGACAGGGTTTAATTAACTATGAATAAACCAGCTTTGAATGGACCGCCGACGCCGGAAGATTTTCAACGGCAGCTCTCCGAAATGATGCGGCAGCATTTCCGCCAAAGGGGCACCGCCCCCGCCGGCGAGCCCGCGGACGCCGGCGCATCCACTGCCCACGAGCAATCGGCCAGGCCCGACCAGTTCGAGTTCAATTATAAACCGCGCGAGGTTAAGGACTACCTCGACCGGTTCGTCATCCAGCAGGACGAGGCCAAGAAAGTGCTCAGCGTCGCCCTCTGCGACCACTACCACCATGTCCGGCTGGCCCTGGAAGGCAAGGAATCGCCGAACTACGCGAAGCAAAACATCATCCTCATCGGCCCCACCGGCGTCGGGAAGACTTTCCTGATCCGCAGCGCGGCCGATCTGATCGGCGTGCCCTTCGCTAAGGCCGATGCCACCAAGTTCTCCGAGACCGGCTACGTGGGCGGCGACGTCGAAGATATGGTGCGTGACCTGTTGCGCCTGGCCGACGGCGACGTCACCCGCGCGCAGTACGGCATCATCTACATCGACGAAATCGACAAAATCGCCGCTGCCAACAACTCCGTGGGTCGGGACGTCAGCGGCCGTGGGGTGCAGACCAACCTGCTGAAGCTGATGGAGGAAACCGAAGTCCCGGCGCGCTCCGCCAACGACATCGCCGGCCAAATCCAGGCGATGATGGAGTTCACCCAGCGCGGCAAAAAAGCGCCCGCCACCGTCAACACCAAGCACATCCTGTTCATCGTCAGCGGCGCCTTCGGCGGGCTGGACAAGATCATCCACAAACGGCTGCGCGAGGCCACGATCGGCTTTGCCGCCAAGGAACGCCCGCTCGAGACCGCAGAGGATGTCCTCGGCCACGCTCAGACGCGCGACTTCATCGAGTTCGGTTTCGAGCCCGAGTTTATCGGCCGCCTCCCGGTGCGCGTGGTCTGCCAGTCCCTCAAGGTCGACGACCTCTTTCTGATTCTCAAAAGCTCCGAGGGCAGCATCATCCGCCAATACGAGCAGGATTTCGCCGCCTACGGCATCGAAGTGCACTTTGCCGACGAAGGCCTCCGCCGCATTGCCGAGCGCGCCGCCGACGAGCAGACCGGCGCGCGCGGGCTCATGACCGTCTGCGAGCGTGTCTTCCGCGACATCAAGTTCGAGCTGCCCTCCACCAAGGTGCGCCGCTTCGTCGTCACCCGCGAACTCGTGGACGACCCCGCTGCCGAACTCCAGAAGATACTGACTGAGCCGGAGCTCGAGGAACGAATCGTCACCCGCCAACTGGTGGACGAGTATGAGCGCCGCTTTGTCCAGGCTCACGGCATGCGCATCCGTTTCACCGAAGCCGCCGCCGACATGCTGGTCAGGGAAGCCGTCGAGAAGGGCCAGTCCGTCCGCGACCTCTGCGCCACCCGCTTCAAGGACTTCCACTTCGGCCTGAAGCTCATCACCCAGAACTCCGGCCCCCAGGAGTTCGTCATTGATACCGACGCCGTCCAGGCCCCGGACAAGGTCCTAAGCGACTGGGTCGTCGCCAGCTACCGCAAGTAGCCCCCCGTCTTCCCCTCAAAAAGCGCCAGAATCAGGCGCTCCGCCCACCCTTTCTGCACCGGAGCGCTCCCATACATATAAAGCCCATATAAATACCATATAGATACCATATAAAGCCCATAACAATACCAACACCGGTGTTGGTCCAGTGCTGGTGCCTGGTCCTGCAGGGTGGCAGATAGCGGCCTCCGCCGCCGTTCCTAAGCTTTCGGCACGATAGCGGTGACTTGCTTCGGATCGTCTTCCCAGCCGTCGATCTGCTGGCGCGTGCGGATGAAGACGCGCATTCCGGCGGGCGGCGCGCCAAATCGGGTCGACATACAAGTCAGTGATATCGCTCAGGCCGCGCGAGGGGGCGGGCAGCAGCCCGAGCGTGACGAAGTTCCAGGCGTACGAGACCCCGGCGCTGCAAGGACCAACGCCAAGGACGATAACCGGCGCGGCGGGTTTGCCGGACGACTTCGAGCTTGATGGCAACCTGACCGCCGCTGTTGGTGATGACGAGCGCGCCCACAGGGTTCTGACCGAACTTCGGCGGGCTGGGCGGGGCAAGCAGCGGCGTCCAGGCCGATGGCCGCGCGGGCGGCGTTGATCTTGTTGAAGAGCTGCGAGCCGGTCAGGTAAGTGGCCTGGCCCATCCGGCGTCGGGTGCGGGTTTCCCGGGCAGCGCGGCTCCAGGCTGCACGCTGCTCGTCAGTGAGCACCCGCCAGCGGGCCGAGGTGCGGCCCAGGTTGGAGCGAATGCGCATCTGGGCCGGCGTGCGGGGGTTCTTGGGCTTGACGTGCTGGCGCCGGATTTGGCCATGGCGGCTCTTGTAGCTGACTGACGTGCCTTGCTTGCCACTTTGTGGGGTGGTGAGTTCTCTCATAGTGCCTGGCGGACCGGCCGGCTGGCGGCGCTGGTTACCCACCGCGCGCCGCGCGCCGCGAAGGGGCATTCCCGCCCCAACGGCCCGATCAGGCATGAAAGCATGGATGCTGCGCCCCACGCAACACCGTTTCGCTCCGCTTCGGCGACCTCAGCCTCCCCGGCGCCCGCCACGGGGCCCTGCTCCCGTCAATGGGGTGTTGACCCCATGGCCGACGTGACATTCCGCACTATCATAATGAGCATTATGCAAGCTACTAATAAAATGCTGGAAACATTGACTGAAACTCAAGCGCCGGTGCTGAAGGTGCTGGAAGCGCCGCGGTCGGCGGCGCCGGCGCTCGATCACATCCTGCAAACCGGCCTGGGCTTCTGGGCCTCGAAGACCCTGCTCAGCGCCGTCGAACTGGGCGTGTTCACTGTGCTGGCCCGCGGCCCCCTGGACGCCGAAACCCTGCGCCAGCGCCTCGGCCTGCATGCGCGCAGCGCCCGCGACTTCTTCGACGCCCTCGTCGCGCTGAAGTTCCTCGAACGCAGTCACGGCAAGTATTCCAATACCCCGGAAACCGATTTCTACCTCGACCGCAATAAGCCGACCTACGCCGGTGGCATCCTGGAGATGTGCAACGCACGGCTCTACACCTTTTGGGGGTCGCTCACCGAGGCCCTGCGCAGCGGTCAGCCGCAGAACGAGGCGAAGACCGGCGGCGACTTTTTCGGCGCCATCTATCGCACGCCGGAATCGCTGGAGAGTTTCCTGAGCGGCATGACCGGCATCAGCCTCGGCGCCGGGATGGCCATCGCCGAAAAGTTCCCGTGGCAGGAGTATCGCACCTTTGTCGACATTGGCGCCGCCCAGGGAGCCGTGCCGGTGCAAGTGGCCCTGAAGCATTCGCACCTGCGAGGCATCGGCTTTGATCTGCCCCAGGTGCGACCAGTGTTCGAGAAGTATATCAAGGCCAACGGTGTGGCTGACCGCGTGCGGTTCGAGCCGGGCGACTTCTTCAAGGACCCGTTGCCCAAGGCGGACGTCATCATCATGGGCCACATCCTGCACGACTGGAACCTCGAGCAGAAACGCACGCTTCTGGCTAAAGCCTACGCCGCGCTGCCCGCGGGCGGCGCGCTGATCATTCACGAAGCGATCATTGACGACGACCGCCGCCAGAACGCTTTCGGCCTGCTGATGAGCCTGAACATGCTCGTCGAGACTCCCGGCGGCTTCGACTACACCGGCCGCGATTGCCAGACCTGGATGCACGCCGCGGGCTTCCATAAGACGCGCGTCGAGCACCTCGTCGGCCCCGACTCCATGGTCATTGGCATCAAGTGATCCCGGCACGGGCCGCGTGATCGCTTTGCCGCCAATCGCTCCGGCTTCCGAAGGAGTTCACGCCGTCGGCCCCTTGCGGGTGCTGTCCGCGCGTTAGCACTTGGAAGTAATGTTCAATAGCGCCCTGGAGCCAACGCCAAGGCACAAGTGTGACAGGGGCACAACGGCTTCCAGCGCCGGGCGCCTTCACCTGCTCGCCTCTTGGCGTCTTTGCTTTAAACCTCGTTGCTCACCTCTGTTGGGCCAGGCGGAAATAGCGTGCCGCATTTGTGGCCTCGATCGTTACCACGTAATTGGTGCCACTGATGGCAGGTGTGGTGGCATCCGTACTCCACTTCCCCGGCGGCGAAAGCGAAGGGGAGGCTTGCAACACAAACACCGGCGAGTTCGTCGGCCATCGCAAGTCGAAGCCGCTGCCGGCAACGACCAGGGTCAGTTCCGGCGGCGCAGGTGGCGTAACGGATGCCCATGTCAACCGACGCGCACTTCGTCCGCGACAAGCTTCGCCGGGCTGGCGGTGCTCCCGCCGGCGCGGAAGAAGAAGCGGTCGATGCTCGACAAGTCAGTGCCGCCTGCGCCCGCGTTGCCGAGTGTTGCAGGCGGAGGGTCGGTCGCGCCGAACGTTGGGCTGTTGGGATTCAGCCATAGATCGCAAAGGTCATCGGTCCCGGTCGCATTGTTGAAGCGGTAGCGCCCAACCACGAAAACCGTTTCGCCCGCCATGAAATTGTTTCCGGCCCACGCTCCATAGGTCGTCCCGGTCAGTTTGGAAACGCCCAGGTTGAAACCGCCCGTGCCGTTTGGGCGGATATTCACCTTCGTGCCGAAGGACGTCCCAGTGCCGGTCGTGAAACCGGCGAGCGTGCCCTCGCTTGTGAACGAAGCGCCAAGGGTGTCAACGCGCATGGCAAACGAGAAGTAAATCTCGCCGCTCGTCAGGTTCGTGCCCAGCGGCAGGCGCAGGCTCATGCTGGTGCTGCTCCAGGTCAACCGGTTGCCCGCCGCCGGCGCCAGGCCGGATACCCCTAGACTGCCGCTCTCGATGATTCCGCTGGTGCCGCCATTGAGCAGCCAGCCGCCCTGACCCTCGAGGTTGGTGCCCGGATCGTAATCGAAGGAATCCTGGAGGGGCAGGGCAGGGGGCGGAGCGGGCGGCGCATTGCTGATGGTCAGTATGGCAGTAGAACTGGTCACGGCACCGAAGGCGTTACTCACAACGACACGATACTCGCCGGCTTGGGCTGCTTGAATGTTAGTCAGTGAAAGCGCCGCATTCGTCTGGCTGGCGAGCGCGGTAGTAACATTATGGAACCATTGGTAACGCAGCGGCGACGTGCCATAGGCGGTCACGGCGAATGTGACCGTGGCGTTGGTCGGGACCGTCTGGCTCACTGGCTGCGATACAATGTAAGGCGCGACATTCGTCGTGCTGCCCGGGTTTGTGCCCGCGACCAGAATCTCCTGGCCATCGCTCACGCCGTCTCCGTCCGTGTCCCAGTTGTTCGGGTTGGTGCCGAATACAGTCAGCTCGGCCTCATCGCTCAGGCCGTCGTTGTCGGAGTCCCGGTTCCGGACGATCACCAGGCGTGGCCCGTTCACCGGGTCGCCTTCGCGCGAGACGAAGCTCAAGCCGTCCTCATCCTGAGCGTCGCCGTAAAACCGAACTCCCCGGGCAAGCAGAAACGAAACGTCCCCGCCCGGCGCGCCGCGCACGAAATCGGTCACATTTAGCGTGCGGTCCCCGAGCGCGGCGTCGGCGAAAATCTGGCCGACAACCTTTGCCCCGTCGCCGGCGCCCAGGATGAAGTTGTTCGTGTAATTCAAGCCGGCGGGGACGTTTTGGGCCAGGTTCGGCGCGGCCGCCCAGGTCAAGTTGGTTTGCGACCACGCGTTGTTGGTCAGGCCGTACACGTTGGCCTGCACGTTGCTGCTGCCATTAATCGAGGCCGCCCGGACGGTCAGCAGCGCGAACTGAATGTCCGGCGTGTAAATGACCGGCAAATGGAACTTCATGAAGGCCGCGCTGCGGCCGGTGGAATTGGTGGAGTTATTGCGCACCCAGCAAACCGAGTTGCCGCCGTAGTTCCGAGCCTGTTCGCTCCGTCCTGTGCCATGGTGTCATCTGTCGCAACCACCGTGAGCACCGGCGACTGCGGTTTGGCGGGCAGGGTGAACAGCCAAACGCTGTTCGCGCCATGCGTTCCGGCGGCAACCTGGTTGTCCGTCACCGTAGCGAGCGCGCGGACGCCGCCCGCGAGACTGTCGCTGACCTCCTGGAGGAGCGCGCGCTGGCCGGCCGGCAGATTCCAGGCACTAACGTCGAGGATCGTGTCGACACTGGCGGAGTCATTGGCGGAGAACAGCCGATAGACTCGCGGGCCGGCCTCATAGGTGGCCATTAGCTTGAGCGCCGTTGCCCCCGAGCCTTGGGCGACCCTCAAACGATCACGCCCCGGCGCGGCCGCCTGGTTGAAGAGCCGCCATACCTCGCCCCCCTTCGTGACGCCGCCGATGTTGTAGGGGGAGTTTGTGTTGTCCACGAAATGCGTGCCGTTCTTCTTAATCGGCACGGTGCTGCTAATAGAGCGTCTGGCTGAGCTTGAAACAGTAGAGTTCGCGGCAGTCATTGCTGACCAGCGTGGCCGAAATGGCGGCCAGCCGCGTAAACTGCGAGGGCGAATCCAGCGTCTCGGCATCGTGTCGAACACGGCGGCGGTGTGGGCGTTGAATTCGGAAATGCTCGTGGGCAGGCGAGGTTCCGGCGCCATGTCGGCGGTGAGCCAACCGTGCAGCGATTGAAGGTGGCTGCCGAAGGTGCTGACCGCCGAGTTATACTCGTGATAGTCATACTGGTGGATCAGCGAGAAGTTAGCGTCCGTCTGACCGAGGAAGTTCACGTGGCGATTCAGGATGATGGGTTGGCCCCAGCCCGTGTAGTCGCCGCTCGCGTTGCCCGCCGTGACTGGTGCGACAATGCGCGCGGCCAGCGACTTGCCATATCGCGCGTTCACGTCTGCCAGGGCGCACTGGATCGCGTCGGAGGCCAGCTTCAGCCGCTCGAGATAATCCGACACCGTGGGTCCGCCCGTAAGGTCCGGCTCGTTCCACATCTGGAACCGTTCCACGTCGAACTCGCGCCCGAGGTAGAATGCCTGGAAGTAGTAATGCTGCCACAGTTCCCATTTGCCGCCCAATCGCTGGCGCTCGCGATCGGGAACGTGCCCGCGCTGGCTTCAATGCTAATGAGAATCTGGATGCCGAGCTGCCGCAAGGACGCACAGGTGTAATAGGGCTCAAGGATGTTCGATCCGTGTTGCTGGGTGAGGCGGTAGCGGTTCGTCAGGTAGGGCCAGTTGATGTAGCTCGTGTTGAGCGGGTCGGCCCGCAACGCGGCGCGGCGGCTCAGGAAACTGGCCTGGTCGGTTACTCCATCGCCGAAGCCCGCAATGTCATCACTGGCCTCGATCAGACTCGCTGTCAGGAACACCCGTGCGCCGGTGACACCGGAATAACGCCACCAATCGCGCGTGTTGCTGCCGGGAACGAAATGGCCGGAGTTGTAGGCCAACAACCCTGGCGTGCTCCCCAGGATGTCTGTGCGCACCGTTAGGGTCGCGGCGGAAACCTCGGGCGCTGAGATCAGCAAGCCTAGAACAATCGCTACCGTGCACCCAGTCAGTCGCGAGGCAGGCATGAGAATATCACAAGTGTGGTTGACTGTTCAGCCGACTCTCCGGCATTAACGCCAAACGTGTGCGGCAAGTTTCACGACAAAAAGCCCGCGCAGGCAGTACCCTGCGCGGGCCGATGCAAATGGCGATCGGGTTAGCTGTTGCGACGGCGCATTGCCAGGAAGCCCGCCAGACCTAGCCCGAGCAGCGCAAAACTCGAGGGCTCAGGGATCAACACCAAGCCACGAAATATTTGGCTCGTCCCGGCGGTGGCGAGCAAGCTCGCCGTGCCAGTGACGCCGGTGTCCAAATAGCCGACTATCTTGTTGGCTGTGCCGGCGCTGCTTTCACCGGTGGTCGCATAGATCGTCGGGTTCGCAAGATTGCTCCAATCCACCGCAAGCCCTCGCGCGCCGTTAGGACTGCCGCTTAGAATGGTGTAGGCCAAGCTCCAGGCAGTGCCGTCATAGGTCCACTTCTGGATACCACCGCCTGCGGTGGCCGCACGATCATCGGCGATGTAGGCCACCGTCCCGGAAGGGCTGAAGTCAAATTCACCCGTGCCAGCGCCCGTGCCTGTGCCAAGGAGTAGTGTCGGGGTCGCAGCCGCCGTTGGCATGCCGCTGAACCCATAGATCCCCGGCCCGGAACCTGCAGAGCCAGTGTTGCCTACGTAAATATTGCCGTTGAAAATATCTGCAGCCCGGAACGTTACCAGCGTGCTCTGCAGATAGGTAGGCGTGCCTGGGGCCATGTAATAAGGACCACCCGGACCACTGCCGATGCCCCAGTAGTTGCCGCTGCCGTCTGTCAGGGCAGACCGAAAGCTCACGGCGCTATACCCCACTGTGGTAGACGCCCCTATGCTAAAATTCCCGGCCATATCGACCTGACCCACAACGCGCGGCACGGTCGCGGCAGTGGCGGTCTGGACAGTAGTCGCGCCAGGCAGTGAATTATATCCGGCAAACGTCAGGTACCGGGCATCTGCGGATAGGGAAAGAAACGCGGCAGCCGTCCTGCCGCCTTCAAGGACCACTGAACCTGAGCCGCTATTCGGGATGCTCACGCTATTCAAATACGTTCCGGACGTTGTGTATTGGTCAATGAAGGAAGTGTTTCCGGTGTTGGCGAGGGTTTCTGTGCCATTCCCTATTCGCACAACCGCGAGATTGCCGGGCAGGAGGTACTGCGCGTGTGCCGAAATCGAAAGGCCTGCTAAGATCGCGAAAGTTGATTTAAATGCGTTCATGATCAATAAGGTTAAGCGTTTAAACCAGAAACGGGGTGCAATGTCCAGAAGAATCTGCAGAATGCTGCGTTATCATTGACCGCCGGCAGGCGGCGGCGGTAGCGTGCGTGCCATGTCGCGGACACGGCGCATTTGGACACTGCTACCGGGGTTAGGTAATGGTGGGACCTACGAGAGGGGGGTGTTGGTCAACTGGCTTGCGCGCCGAAGAGCGGTGGAGGGCAGCCCCGCAGCCCCGGGTGAGGGGGTGAGCGGGGGCGGTCGCGCCGGTTCGCGCATTTGCCGCCGGTCAGGGGCCCTGGCCCGCAAGGAGGTTCAAGCAGGCACGCACCCCAGGTGGAGCCGAAGTGAAATGGATGAGATAGCGGTTGGCTGACTCGTCCATGGGGCGGAGCACTCCTCGAACCTGGTTCGAAGCAGCAGAGGCCTAGCAGCGGCATATCTCCTGGTCGGACTATCTTTACCGGGTGTAGGACGAGAGGTCAATTCCGGCGGAGAGGGCGTCGTATTGGAAGCGGTCTCGGCCGCTGCCGGTCTCGTAGTCGGCGTAGATCCAGCGGTAGCCGAGCTGGATTGATCCCCATTTGGTGAACTGCCAATTAAGGTAGGGGAAGGCTTGCCAGGTCAGGTCGGAGGCGAGGCCGAATCCGCCGATGTCGCCGCGGACATTCAGGCTGAAGTGCTTTCCGAGCGGAGGAGTCAATCGGGTGCCGACGATGGCGTCCCACCAGTCTTGAGTGCCGGAGCTGTTGCATGTGCACGGACCGGCAAAGAAGGCACGAATGTTGCGCCTAAGCGGTTCGCGCTGGAACAACGAACAGTATTCCCAGCGGGGCAGAACCGATCTGGGCTTGGATCACTTCGAAGGGCGCAGTTGGCGCGGGTTTCATCACCACCTGGTCTTGGCCGTCTTGGGCTATCTGTTTGTCACGGTTGTCTACCTGCGCGCCAAAATTTTTTTGGTGTGACGTGGGAACAGACACTCAGGAAGATGCGGCCGTGGCTGCTGCGGTGGATCGGCTTCTGCCATTGTTGCGGGCGAAAGTTTGATGATGTTTTTGCAGACTCCACATAACAGAGTGATACTAGCTCGCCCTGCCAGCGCAACTACTTGGTCAAGGCGCCACTGGGTGGCGCCCTGCCAAAATTGACAGTCGATAAATTGCGGTGACATCATAGAACGGGCGGCGCATATTTCTTTCATGAAAGCAGAAAGGTCCACGCGATTGGGGATGAGAGATATCGAACCGCAGACGATTCCTCCACACCACCGGCTTGGCTTCGGCGGCGGCGCTGCTGGGCTCGGTTCCAAAGCCTATTCGGCGCCCAAAGCCGAGGTTCTCGACACCCGCGTTATCAGCCAGCTGCCCCAGTATTATCACGGCTGGCCGACGCTGACGCGCCGGCGCAACGGCCAATTGCTGGTCGCCTATTCCGGCGGACGGGTGGCCCATGTCTGCCCCTTTGGCCGGGTGGAGCTGTTGGCGTCTTCGGACAACGGCAAGTCGTGGAGCTGGCCGCAGGTGGTGCTCGACAGCCCCATCGATGACCGTGACGCGGGCGTGCTGGAAACGGCGCGCGGGACAATCCTGGTCACCTCATTTACCTCGCTGGCCTACGAGCCGAAACTGGAGAAGGCGCTGGAGAAGAAGGTGGGCGAGCCCGGCGCCTGGTCGGCCGAGCAGCGCACGGCCTGGGTATCGGCCCGCGACCGGCTGACGGCGCGAGCAGCGCCGTGCCGAGCTGGGCGAATGGATCGTCCGCTCGACCGACGGGGGTATGTCCTGGTCCGGGCGCGTGCCGACGATCGTGAACAGCCCGCACGGGCCGATTCAATTGGCGGATGGCCGTTTGCTGTATGCCGGCAAGGAACTTTGGACCAAGGCCGAGCGTGTCGGGGTGTGCGAATCGACGGATGATGGCAAAAGCTGGCGCTGGCTGGCGGAGATTCCCGCCCGCCCGGGCGATGACGCGAAGGAGTATCACGAACTGCATGCGGTGGAGACCGGTGATGGGCGCATCGTTGTCCATATTCGTAACCACAACAAGGCCAATGCGGGGGAGACGCTCCAGACGGAGTCCACCGACGGGGGCAAGAGCTGGAGCGTGCCGCACACCATCGGGGTGTGGGGTTTGCCGTCGTTCCTGATGCGGCTGCGCAGCGGGAAGTTGCTGATGACTTACGGTTATCGGCGGGCACCGTTTGGTAACCAGGCCCGGATCAGCGAGGACCAGGGGCGGACCTGGTCGGAGCCGTTGACTGTTTCGGCTGACGGAGCCGGTGGCGACCTGGGCTACCCGAGCACGGTGGAGTTGGAAGACGGCACGCTGCTCAGCGTGTGGTATGAGAAGATGAAGACCTTGCCGCACGCGGTGTTGCGGCAGGCGCATTGGCGGCTGACGGTTTAATCTGATGGCTGGGTACATGGCGATGCGATCCGTGCTGCAATGGTTGTCTCAGATGTTCACTTGGTCAGGCTGGGTAGAAACTGCATTGTTGTGCCGGGGGAAAAGGCGAGGTTGTGGTGTGTTGTGGTTGGGAGGGGCGGCCACAGTTCTGGCAGCATTGACGTTACAGGCAGGCGAGCCGCCGCGCGGGAAGGCTTCGGACCAGACTTACCAGGTGCGGTGGCTGCCGAGCGCGAAGGTGAAGCTGGATGGCCGCGCGGAGGAGGCGGCGTGGAAGGAGGCGGTGGTGGAGAAGCGGTTTGTTTTCCCTGGAAGCAGTCGCCGGCACCGGAGACCGAGTTTCGGGCGTTGTGTGATGGCACCGATTTGTATTTCGCCGTTCGCGTGCGGGACGCAGACATTGTCGTGCTCGATACGTTGCGTGACGAAGAGGATGAGGTGTTCGAGGATCGCATGGAGATTTATCTGAGCCGGGATGACCAGATGAACGATTACTACTGCTTTGAGGTGGATTCGCGGGGCAGGGTATTCGACTACCGCGGCTCGTTTTACCGGAAGCTGGATACCACGTGGAAGTTTAAGGGCCTGCAGGCCAAGGGCAGGCCGGTATACAAGGGTTACGAGATTGAGGGCCGCATCCCGCTGAAGAGCCTTAAGGCGCTGGGCTTCCCGACCGTGCAGCCGGGAGTGCGGATTCGCTGCGGTTTATATCGGGCGGAGTTTAGTCATGACCGCAGCGGTCGTGTGGTTGAGCAGAAGGAAACGCTGCATAACCTGGGCCGGAAGGTGGAGGGGCCGCCGCCGATTGAGGAATGGATCAGTTGGGTGGACCCGAAGCTCAAAAAGCCGGATTTTCACGTGCCGGCCACCTTGGGGTGGCTGGAGTTTGTCAGGTAGAATTTCGTTCCCGATTCGCGTGGCCGGAACGCGCAACCCATAAGACTATGAAACAAATACGAGTCCTTTCTCTGCTTGGCATCATCTTGAGTGCGTTGGCGCCTACCCCCAGCCCGGCGGCATCCAGGGCGGAAGGCAGACCGACGATCATCGTCTCGCCGCGCGAGGCGTCGTGGATGGAGCAGCTGGCCGCGCGCGAGGTGCGGCGGTATGTCTACCTGCGCACGGGCCCGTTGCTGCCGATGGTGACGGAGCCGCAAGGCGGCACGTTCCAAAGGGAGACCTCATTCTGGTCGCGCGCAAAGACAGGCCGTTGATCAGGGCCGGCCGTGAGGGGCAGGTGCTGGGGCTCTGGATGCGCTGGCGCCGCAGGGCTATTGGCTCAAGACGATCCCGGTCGAGCGCGTCGTCCGCTGAGTGCGCAGGTGCTGCTGTGACGGGCGGAGACGATGCGGGCACGCTCTACGCCGCCTATCGGCTGGCCGAGGTGCTGGGCGTGCGGTTCTACCTGCACGGGGATGTCGTTCCCGACGAGCGGGTGGAATGGAAGCTGCCGGTGCTGGACGAGCGGGCGGCGCCGCTGTTCGCGCTGCGGGGCATCCAGCCGTTCCACGATTTCCCCGAAGGGCCGGACTGGTGGAACCGGGACGATTACCTGGCGGTGATCGGCCAACTGCCGAAGCTGCGGCATGAACTTCTTCGGCCTGCACACCTACCCCGAGGAGCGCCCGAACGCCGAGCCGACCGTGTGGATCGGGCTGCCGGGCGACATCGGGCGAGCGGGCAAGGTCAAGTTCAGCTACCCGTCCAGCTACATGAACACGCTGCGCGGCAACTGGGGTTATGCGGCGAAGAAGACCAGCGATTACGTCTTCGGCAGCGCGGCGCTCTTCGAGCGGGATGATTTCGGGCCGGAGGTGATGTTCGGCTTCATGCCGTCGCCGACCACGCCCGAGGCCAGCAACGAGGTGTTCGACCGCACCGCCGCGACTGCTGCGCGAGGCGTTCGGCTTCGCGCACCAGGCTCGGCGTGAAGACCTGCGTCGGCACCGAGACGCCGCTCATCGTTCCCAAGCTGCGTCCAGGAACGGCTGAAGGCGCAGGGCAAGAATCCCGCCGACCCGGCCGTGGTCCAGGAGCTCTACGAGGGCATCTTCCGCCGCGCGGCGGCGGCTTACCCGCTGGACTATTACTGGTTCTGGACGCCGGAAGGCTGGACGTGGTCCGGCGTGAAGGAGGAGCAGATCAAGGCGACCATGGACGACCTTGTCAACGCCATCGCCGCCCGCGAGAAGGCGCAGGCGCCCTTCCGCCTGGCCACCTGCGGCTGGGTGCTGGGGCCGCAGCAGGACCGGGCGATGTTCGACAAGGTGCTGCCCAAGGACGTGGCGGTGAGCTGCATCAACCGGCAGGTGGGCTACACGCCGGTGGACGCCGGCTTCGCCGAGGTGCAGGGGCGTTCGAAGTGGGCCATTCCCTGGCTGGAGGACGACCCGGCGCTGACCGCGCCGCAATTGTGGGTCGGCCGGATGCGGCGCGACGCCGCCGACGCGCTGCGCTACGGCTGCGACGGCCTGATGGGCATCCACTGGCGCACGCGCGTGCTCGGGCCGAACGTCGGCGCGCTGGCCCAGGCCGCCTGGGAGCAGGGCGCCTGGGCGGAGGCGTACAAGTTCGCGCCTCCGGCGCGCCGAGCCGCCGCGCGCAGCCGGGCCCGGTGGGCGGACAAGTCGCCGCCTTCCCGAACAACCCCATCGCCGACACGGCCGAGCCCCGCTCTACCAGACGGTGCGCTACAACCTCTCCGGCCTATCACCTGCCGGCGACCAACGGCCTCTGCACGGTCACGCTCAAGTTCTGCGAGCCGCACTACAATGCCGCCGGCGTGCGCGTGTTCGACGTGAAGCTGCAGGGCCGGACGGTGCTGAAGAACCTGGACATCTTCGCCCGGGTCGGCAAGAACCGCGCCCTGGATTTCACCTACACCAACGTCGTGGTCACCAACGGCTGGGTGGACATCGACTTCGTGCCGCGCGTCGAGTTTCCCAGCATCGCCGCGATCGCCGTCGAGGGCAACGGCTTCGCTGACAAGATCAACTGCGGCGGCCCGGCCTACGGCGATTACGCGGCCGACGCGCCGGCCACCGAGCCGCCGAAGCCAATCCTGCCGGCACGGGGGATTTCTACGCTGGACTGGGCGGCGCACGCAATTCGGCCCGGAGGTCGGCCCGGCGGCGGCGGCCATCTTCCAGAAGATTGACGGCGCGCTGCCCAAGCCCTGCACCTGGGTGGACGGCCCCGGCGGCATCCAGCCGGACAAGCGGCCCTGGGAACAGGTGAGGAAGGAATACGCCTTCGTGGATGAGTTCGCGGCGCTGGGGCCGGCGAGTCCGGGGCGCGGGCAACCGGGAGCGCTACGATTACTGGCTGAACACCTTCGCCTACCTGCGCGCGGTGGGCGAGGTGAACTGCGCCTGGGGCGAATACAACCGGGTGATGGAGAAGGTGAAGCAGGAGAAAGATGCGGCGGCGCAGAAGGAGATGGCGCGCCGACTGGCGCTGCCGGTGCGCGTGAAGCTGGTCGGGCTGGTGGGCGTGGTCTTTGACCACCTGCTGGCGACCGTTTCCACGACGGGCGAACTGGGCACCGTGGCGAACTGGAACCAGCACAACCTGCCCGGCCTGCTCACCAAGCCGGGCGAGGAACTCGCCAGGCTTCTCGGCGAGCCGTTGCCCGCGAGCGCGCAGCTCGCGCAGTCGTACCACGGTCCGACGCGCGTCATCGTGCCCACCATCCGCACGAGCCTGGCCGCGGACGAGCCTTGAAGCTGAAGGTGATCATTCTGTCCGAAACCCCGCCGCGCGCCGCCACCCTCTGCTGGCGCAAGCTCGGCGAGCGCCGGTTTGCGCAAGTCCCGCTGAAGCCGGTGGCGCGAGGGGTTTACTCCGTCCAATTGCCCGCCGGCGGGAAGGACGATTTCGAGTATTACGTCCAGGTCGAGACCGAGGGCAGGCGAGCCGGTCTATTTCCCGGCCACGGCCCCGAAGCTCAACCAGACAGTGGTGAGGTATGCGGCCGCGTCACCCTAAGTCCTTTTGGTTTGCAGTTTGCAGGGTTTGGGGAATAATGTGGGCAGCCGAGCAACTCTAACGGAAAGGAACCAAATGAGGACAGAGCAGAACTAGCTAATGAGAAACTTGCCAGCGACCTCAAGGCGGTGGTGCAAGACGCGGAGGAACTGATGAAGGCGACCGCCGGCCAGGCCGGGGAGAAGGTCAGCGAAGCGCGCAGCCGGCTGGCGGCGGCACTCGAGTCGGCCAAAGCCAGCTTGTCAGCGGCTGGAGGAGAAGACCGTGGCCGCGGCGAAAGCGACGGACCGGACCATTCGCGAGCATCCTTATGAATCCATCGGCATCGCCTTCGGCGTGGGGCTGCTGGTCGGCGTGCTGGTCGCGCGCAAATAGGGGCCCATGGAAGAGGCGGGAGAGAGCAGGGAGGGGTATCTTCGCGTCGCTGCGGCGGCTGCTGAAGACCGTTTTTGCCATCGCGCAAAACCGGCTGGAGCTGTTGCTGGTGGAGTTGCAGGAGGAGCGGTGGCGGCTCTTCGAGGCCCTGCTGCTGGTCGGGGTGGTGCTTATCCTGGCGGCGATGACTCTGATGGTGGTCACCGTCACATCGTGGTGCTGTGCCTGAGAGGCCGAGCGTCTCGACTTGCTCGTGGCGTTGATGCTGGTTTACCTGGTCGGCGACGACGATCGGCTTCTGGCGGCTGCGCATCCGGTTGAAGAGCTGGGCGCCGTTCTCCGCAACCCTGGCCGAACTCAAGAAGGACAAGGCGTGCTTGGAAGAAAAGAGCTAGACAGACTGAGCCTGCAGAAGCAGGCGCTCCTGCTGGAAAGCAGCCTGAACCGGGTCGCGCTGCAAGCGGAGATCCAGAGCCTGCGTTCCGCCACCGCGTGGGTGAGCGAAGCGGCGCAGGCGTCGCGAAAACTGGCGCCGCTGCTCGCGGTCGTGGCTTCGGTAGCGGGGTTTCTTTTTGCGCGGCGGCACCCGTCGTTCCGCGTCCTGGGACCAGCCGGATAGTGGGGGCCGTCAAATGGATTTTGCCGCTCTATCGGTTGTGGAAGGC
>CAWBKW010000005.1:0-30625 GCA_963789515.1 uncultured Coriobacteriia bacterium
GGTCACGATCAGATCGACGGCCGAGTCGTGCTCCTCGGCGGGTATGGAAGCGAGGATCTGCTGGTCGAACGCGAGTCCGATGCGCAGGCAGCTAGTCTGAGGAAGCGGTAGCAGGCGGTCGTAGTAGCCGCCGCCGTAACCAAGACGCATCCCCAGCTCATCAAAGGCAACCGCCGGCACGATGACCGCGTCGATGAGGGGCAAAGGAAGAAGCCTGCGGCGACTGCTCACGTGGCTGGGTGAGGCCAAAGGGGCCGGGCACGAGATCGGCCTCGTCCTCCACAAGATGCGAGCGCCGAGCATGCCGGGGGACTCGATGCGCGGATAGGCGATCCGGGCGCCTCGGCGTCTGATCGCCGACACGGCCTGCAGGGGGTCGATCTCGACGGGGAGGGCCGCGTAGGCCAGGATCACCCCGCCGCTGGGCCAGGTCCGCCAGATCGATCAGGTTGAGCGCGGCGTCGGCGGACGCCTCATTGCAGGCGGGCCGATCCAGGCAGTCCCTCGCCGAACGCGCGCGAGCGCGCGCGGTCCGCTTCGCCGCGGCACGGCTCTCGGCCACGTCCTCCGGAGCGCCGTCGCCTTGGTCGTTTCGGTCCGTCATGCTGCTCCCACCGCCATGAATCCCAGAAGCGCCACCGTCAGGCCGATGACGACGATCACGGTGGTCCACCCAATGGCGTTGTAAGCCCGGCCGTTGACATAGCGCCCCATGATTCTGCGTCGTTGACGATAATCATCATGAAGATGAGCAGGAACGGAAAGAGCACGCCGTTGACCGCTTGGGACATGACCATGATCGTGATCAGGGGCGCATTGGGATCAGCACCAGTACCGCGCCAAAGACGATGACGAAGGTGTAGATGCCCACGAAGACCGGAGCCTCGGACCAGGTGCGGTCGATGCCGCGTTCGAGCCCGAACGCCTCGGTGACCGCGTAGGCGGCGGTGAGGGGGAGCGCGAAAGCCGCGAGGAGAGAGGCGCCGAAGAAACCGACGGCGAAGAGGACGGTGGCGTACTGTCCGGCGACGGGGCGAGAGCCAGGGCGGCCTGCTGGGCGCTGGCTGCCGGGATGCCGCGCGGGTAGAGAACCGTGCCGGTGGTCACGATGATGAACCAAGCGATGAAGTTCGCCGAGATCGCCCCGCCGATCACGTCGATGCGCTGGTAGCCGAGATCCTTCGCGGTGACTCCCTTGTCCACGATGTTGCTCTGCACGAAGAACTGCATCCAGGGTGCGATGGTGGTTCCGATGGTGGCGATGACGATCAGGATGAACGACGCCGAGGGGATGAAGGTCGGTATGACCTGGCCTTGAGCACGACCGCCCCAGTCCGGCTTGGCCATGAAGGCCGCGATACGTAGGAGAGGAACACGCTGGAGAGGACCAGGAGCATCTCCTCCACGTTGCGGTACGAACCGCGCACCACAAGCAGCCACACGACCACGGCGGCGATAGGCACCGAGATGAACTTGGAGATGCCGAAGAGCTGCAGTGACGCGGCGATGCCGGCGAATTCGGCAACGCTCGTGGCCGCGTTGGAAGTGAGCAGGCAAGCCATCGCGAAGAGCGTGGGGCGAATACCGAAGCGCTCCCGGATCAGCGCGCGAAGCCCTTGCCGGTCACGGCTCCCATGCGCGCCGCCATCTCCTGCACGATCACGAGGGAGAAGGTCATGACGAGGATCATCCACAAGGTCGCGTAGCCGTAGCTGGCACCGGCCTGTGAGTAGGTGGCGATGCCGCCCGCGTCGTTGCCCGCCGATGCGGCGATGATGCCGGGACCCAGCGCCGCGAGCAGCGGGAGAAACCGCCACTTGCGACCGCTGCGCGTCTGCTCTGCGGCGGGGGCCACGGACCTAAGCCCCCGGAACCACGGTGAGGATCATGCCGCCTGCGATCGCCAGGACGAAGTAGGCGAGCGTGGACACCACCATCAACCCCACCGCCAGCGAGGTGCTCGACAGGCTCCGGTCGGCCTCGACCCGGCGCCGGGCGATCTGCTTGATGACCACTCCGGCGAGGATCACCAGTGCGATAGTCAATCCGGTCGCGACGGCGAAGCCCGCGGCGAGATAGCGCTGCCGAACAGGGCCTCGGCCAGAGCGAACACCACCAAGCCGATGAGCAGCCCGACGATCGCTCCCAGCAGCCCGGCTCGCCAGAGCTGCGACCAGACGCCGAGGCGCTCGTCGGCTTCGGGCTCCTCGATGACCTCGCCGATCGCGCGCTGCGTCGTGTCCTCGGCGATGCTCAGGATGATCGGCAGCAGCACGAGTGCCGGGACCAACAGCATCGCGCTGTCGCCGAGCAGGGGGAGCTTGGGCGCGAGCAGGTAGACCGCGACCGCGGACAGGGCCCACACGACGATCCACCAGTTGCGTCTCACGAACCAGCGCGCCAACCCCAACGACGCGCCGGATCGCCAGCGGAGCCGGTCGCCAGGGCGAGGTCCTCGTCGGCCTCCTCCTCAAGGACGTCGAGCGCGTCGTCGACGGTCACGATACCGAGCAACTTGCCGTTCTCGTCGGTGACCGGGATCGCCAGAAGGTCGTACTTGCTCATCTGCTCGGCGACTTCCTCCTGGTCATCGTCGACGTGGGCGACAAACAGGTCGCGCTCCGCGAGCTCGGAGACGAGCGTGTCAGGCAACGCGAGCAGGAGGTCGCGCAGCGAGACCGCGCCCACCAGGTGCTGGTCGCCTTCGACGACGTAGATGTAGTACACGCTCTCGTGTTCGGTGGACTCGGCCCGCATGTGGTCGATGACCTGCTGCACGGTCAGGCCCTCGGCGACGGTCGTGACCTCGGGCGTCATGATGCCGCCGGCGGTCTTGTCCTTGTAGCCGAGCAGGGAGCGGATGACGCTCGACTCCTTGACGCCCATCAGCCGGAGCAGCGTCTCGGCCTTGTCGTAGGGCAGGTCGCCGATGATGTCGGCGGCGTCGTCGGGGTCCATCTCGGCCAGCAGGTCGACGCGCGCCGCTCGGACAGGTCGTCGATGACGTCGGCCTGGAGGTCGTCTTCGAGCTCGGAGATCGTGTCGGCGGCCTGTTCGTTGTCGAGATGGTCGAAGACGCGCGCGCGCTGCGCGGGGGCGAGCTTCTCGAGGATGTCGGCGACGTCGGCCGGGATGCAGTTCGTGGAGGCGCTTGTGCGTCACCGACAGCTTGACCTCGGAGAGGTCGCGGTCGAGCAGGTCCATGTAGTTCCACGCGATGAGGTTCTCTTCGAGCTCGCCGCCAAACAGGTGCGCGATGCCGGCGACGCCATGCTCGAGCGCGGGGGAGATACCGCGAAGGAGTCCGCGCACGCCGACCTCGGCGCCGAGCAACCGCAGCTGGTTGCGCGACTCCGAGAGCTTGAGGTCGTTGACGCGCACGACCTTCATGCCCTGCGTGTCGACGATCTGCTTGCTCATGAGGTCGCGGGAGAGCAGGACCTCGTCGGGCTGGAGGTAGCTGAACCGGATGTCGGAGGCCGCGACGTTGAGGGTGATGCGCTCGCCGTCGAAGCTGTCGACGAACTTGCGCCACGAGAGCATGAACGGGGTCTTGTCGGGACCCTTGAACGCGAGCGAAGTGACGCGGGGAAAGATCTCGCCCGTCGCGATCGCGATGTCGTTGATGGTGCCGATGTTCTCGCCGGTGGCGTCGACCACCGGCTTGCCCAGCATCTGGGACAGGTACAGCATGGCGCTCTCCCTCCCTCACGAGCGCGTCGGACGGCTGCTGGTCAGCCATGCCGAGAACCGCGTTCGCCGGGTACGTCTGGCGGTGCTCCCTCGAAGGGCCACCGAGGTTCGGGAGGCGCACGTCGAGGGTCTACGGACTGTGTGGTTTCACGAAGACCCTTGTCTTCCGGTTGCAGGACAGACGGCCACAAAAAAGCCCCTGCGTCCGCGGGGGACCAGGGGCAGCGGTGCGTGCGCAAACACGCGGGCCGAGGCGCAGTTCGCGCTTGTCGGCAGGTTTCGCTGCTCACATCCCTGGTCGTGGATTTGGCACTGTCCGACGTAGGGCGCGCGGCGCGTGGTGTCGCCGACGCAGCGGGTGTACCCGCCTCTCAGATCCCAGCCACCTTAGCCTTCGCCTTAAGCCGGCGAGGGCTGTTCTACCCATTGGCGTCTCTCGACATTTCCGGGCAGTGGCCTGTGTTCGAACAGGAGCCGCACCGTAACGGACGGAGCGTACTTCCTCGAGCTGTCAAATGCCGGGCGGCGAGCCGTCCCAGCGCTCCCATTGTATTCCTGCGGCTAGACCGAGGCAAACGACCGTGATGGCGCCCCTTTCGGGCGCTTCGAACCCGCGCGGCGCCTCCGCGTGCCGCGAAGATGCAGGAGAGGCGCGGTTTGAGAAGAAAGCACCACACACTACTGCACTGCAGCGTTCCGACGGGGAGGTACACCGGCCATGAGCGAGACCCACCGTATCGAGATCGTCTTCGACACCGCGCGTTGGACCGCCGTCGAAGACGAGGCCGCTCGGCTCGGTCTGGACGTACCGGCGCTGGTGACGCGCGCTACCTGCGCCTGGCTTTCCGAGTCCGCCGACACCGCATCGCTGCTCGGCGTGGGAGTGGCCTCGGTCGGCTCGGCGCAGTAGCGAGCCTCGCGCTTCAGTCCGAGAGCTCGCCTCGAGCCGTGAGCCACGCCCTGGCGAACTGCGACCATCCGTCCCCCCGACACCCCGCCAGCCGCACGACGCGCCCGGGGTTCTGGTCGGCAAGCGCCTCTCTCACACTCACGCTCTCGAACGCGTTGTCGACAAGCGCCATGAGTCCGACGGCGCCGGCCATCGCAAGATCGGTCACGGAGTCGCCGATGGCCGCTGCCTGGCTCGCCGAGAGGCCCCGCTCTGCCAGGTCGATCGCGATCGCCTGCGTCTTGCTGACCCCACGCGGGACCAGATGGTACGCGTGCACGAGTTCCATGCACCCGAGCCCATGAGTCGGAGGGTGCACGCGCCCGTTGTCGAGCAGCGAGACCGGCAGGTCGAGCGAGTCGAGCACGTCCTGCGCTTCCGCCACCTCGAGGCAGCCGCGCAGCAGGTGAGACGCCTCGCGGTCGCGGTGCCAGGGAGTGTGGTACTCGAGCCGCCCCGGAAACGCCGCCTGCAGCGCTTGGAGCGCACCCGCGTCACGGATGAGTTCGTACGGGGTCACGTTCGGCGAGAGAAGGTGCGCCGGCCACTCGCCGGTGTTGTAGACCACGCGCCGGCCGGGCCCCGAGCCTCGCACGAGGACCGAACCGACCTCGCCGATGAAGTCGGTCCAGCCCAGGAGCCTCACGACCTCGGTAAGCTGCAATCGAGTACGGCCGGAGACCGGCACCACCGTCAACCCCGCGCGATTGAGCGCGACGATCGCCTCGACCGTTGCGGAGGAGGGAGCGCCGGCACCGTCGGCCACCACCGAACCGCCACGGGCCAGCAGCGTGCCATCGAGGTCCGTGTAGAGCACCTCGACGCGTGACAGTGCTTCGAGTGCTGAGGCGTCGTCCGTGAGAAGCGGCGGTCTGTCCATACGGCGATGATACCGCTGATGAGCTCGACCGGCCGCGCTGCTCTTCGACGCCGTCCGCGGGTCGGCTTCTCGCGCCCGCCGTCTCATCGCGGTATAAAGGGGTGCGGCCTGAGACCGGCCACCACTGACGAGGAGCTCGCCCAGCATGGATGACGCGTTCGAGTTGCCATTCCCGCAGTACCGCTGCCCCACCTGCGGCAAGGACCTGCCGCTCGGCGAGGCCCGTATGACCGTCACCTGCGCCGCGCACATGCAGCCCGCGCCGGTCGACTTCGAGGTGCGCAAGGCCGCCGACAAGGACCGCGCAGCGATCGAGCTGCTCTGCGAGCGCGCCTTGGGCGAGACCGACGTCGACGTCTTCGGACGCACCTTCGACGTCCTCTCGGGGGTCAACCTCCTGGCCGTTTCCGATGGCGAGCTGGCGGGACTTCTCTCCCTGGCGATCGACCAGGGCGAGGCGAGCGTCGTGCTGCTCAGCGTCTATCCGGACTTCCAGGGCAAGGGCGTCGGGGGCGCGCTCCTGAAGGCTGCGTATGCGTTCGCTGAGAAGCGCGGCCTGAGTTTTCTGCGCGCCGCGGTGACCAACGACGACATCCCTCAGGTCTACTTCTACCAGCGGCAGGGCTTCGCGATCTACGAGGTCGCAGTGGGCGAGGTCGCCGACCGGTTCGGCGGCGCGACCCCGGGGTTCTCGGGAATCCCCGTCCGCGATGAGATCCGACTCCGCCGGCCCGTCTGCGCCCAGTAGCTTCCCTCCACGAAAGGAATCGCACTATGACCCGCTCGTCCCGCGTCATCGCGCTCCTCCTCGCACTGTCACTCGTGACGGTGGTCCTGCTCGCGGCGGGCTGCGCGTCCGCGAGCAAGCCGGCCGGCCAGACCGGCGAGAGCCAGACCGACGAGAAGCCGGCAGCCCTCAAGATCGGCACGCTGCCCACCGAGGATTCGCTGCCGCTCTGGGTCGCCGAGCAGCGCGGCTACTTCGCGACGCAGGGGCTCACCGACGTGCAGATCGTGTCGTTCCAGTCCGCGCAGGAGCGCGACGCGGCCTTCGCAGCGGGAGCCATCGACGCGTACATGGGCGATATCATCGCTGCAGCCAACCTCGAGGCCGGCGGCAAGCCGACCACGATCGCGACGATCATGCTCGGTGCCGACCAGAGCCAGGGGCGCTTCGGCGTCGTGGCGGCCCCGAAGTCGGGCATCGAGACCCTCAGCTCGCTGGCCGACGTGCCGGTGGGCACGTCCTCGGCGACCATCCAGGAGTACGTGCTCGACGGCCTCATGGCCGAGGCGGGCGTCGCGACCTCCAGCGTCAAGGTCGAGGAGGTCAAGAAGGTTCCCGTGCGCTTCGAACTGCTGATGGCCGGCAAGCTCAAGGCCGCCGCGCTTCCCGAGCCGTTCCTGACGCTTGCCGAGCAGGGCGGCGCACCCCTGGTCGCGTCGGACACCTCGGCGACGGCGAACCTGTCGCAGACCGTGCTGGTCTTCTCCGACAAGTACCTTGCTGAGCCCGGCGGCGCCGCTGCGGAGGCCGGTGTCCTCAAGGCCTGGGACATCGCCGTCAACGACATCAACAAGGACCCGCAGGCTGTGCTCCCGCTGCTGGTCGAGAAGGCGCGCCTGCCCGAGTCGCTCGCGACCACCTACAAGGTCAACACCTACCCCACGGCGCAGGTGCCGACCAAGGCCCAGGTCGAGGCGGTTCTCGCCTGGATGAAGGACAAGGGCTACCTCAAGGGCGATGTCACCTACGACAGCCTCGTCCCCGGCTCGGCCTCGAAGTAGTCCCAGCAACCCGATGGCGGCACTGGAGTTCGACAGCACGTCGATGATCTACGAGGGCTCGGACCGCACGGTCCGGGCCCTCGACGCGCTCGAGCTCTCGGTGGAAGACGGGGAGCCCGTCGCGATCATCGGCCCGAGCGGCTGCGGCAAGTCCACGCTGCTGCTGCTGGCCGCCGGGCTGCTCGGGCCGACCGCCGGAGGCGTGCGAGTCGGCGGATCATCCGTCGACGGGCCGCGCAGAGGAACCGCTCTGATCCTGCAGGACTTCGGGCTGTTGCCCTGGAAGACGGTCGAGGCCAACGCCGCGCTCGGCCTGAAGATCCGCGGCGTCGCGGCCGGCGAGCTCCGTGAGCGGACAGCGGCTGCGCTCGAGGGTGTCGGGCTTGCGGACTTCGCCCGCTCCTACCCCGCGGAACTGTCGGGGGGTATGCGCCAACGCCTCGCGCTCGCCCGTGCGGTCGCGCTCGACGCCGACCTGGTCCTCATGGACGAGCCGCTCTCGGCGCTCGACGCGCTCAAGCGCGAGGAGTTGCAGGACGTGCTGCTCGGCCTGTGGAAACGGCGCGGGCACACGCAGGTGCTCGTCACGCACTCGATCGAGGAGGCGGTGTTCCTGGGCCGTCGCGTCGTGGTCATGACCCCGCGCCCGGGGCGGGTCTCGGCGGTCGTCGAGAACCCGGGCATGGGCTCGGAGGGCTACCGCGTCACCGAGGAGTACTTCGAGACGGTCAAGCGGCTGCGGCGGATCCTCGCCGATGAGGGCGTCGTGGCCGCGGCGGACGTGGTGGCATCGTGAACGGCTGGGGTCGCAAGGCGCTCGGCTACGTGGGGGCGCTGGCTGTCCTGCTGCTGACGTGGGCGGCGCTGTCGGCGGTCATCGACTCGCCCGCGCTGCCGGGTCCGGTCATCGCGATCCGGACGCTGATCGAGCAGTGGGCGGAGATCTGGCCGCAGATGCTGATCAGCGGTGCTCGCGTGGTGGTCGCGATGGTGATCGGGACGGCGCTCGCCGTGCCGCTCGGCCTGTGGCTCGGGCGCTCGCCGCGGGCGGACGCGGTCGCGGCGCCGATGATCTTCCTGCTGTACCCGATTCCCAAGGTCGTCTTCCTGCCGGTGCTGCTCGTGCTGCTCGGCTTGGGGAACACGCCCAAGATCGCGCTGATCGCGCTGATCGTCTTCTTTCAGATACTGGTGACCGCGCGCGACGCCGCCAAAGCGGTGCCTGACGGGAGCGTCGTGTCGGTGCGCTCGCTGGGGGCGTCGCGGTTCGACGTCTATCGCCACGTGGTGGTCCCGGCGTCGCTACCCGACATCTTCACGGCGCTCCGCATCGGGACCGGAACCGCGATCGCGGTGCTGTTCCTCGCCGAGTCGATCGCCGGCACCAACGGGCTGGGCTACTACATCGTCGATGCCTGGGGGCAGATCGACTACCCCGCGATGTTCGCTGGCATCATCGCGATGGCCTTGCTCGGCGTCGTGCTCTACGAGACGCTCGACGCGATCGAGGCGTGGGCGACCAGGTGGCGTACGGCAGGGCGGTAGGCGGCCGCTTCAGCCCGCCGACGGAGGCGTGACGGCCTCGATCGCTTCGGCCAGCGTGGCTGTCGCTGCAACCGGGACGGTGCCCGTGATCTCGGAGCGCGCGAGACGCGTCGCGACCTCGTCTGTGGCGCAGCAGAGGGCGACCGAAACGCCCCGCTTCTCGAGCGCGTCGACGGCATCCTTGAGCGCGACGAGCCCGGTGAGGTCGATGAAGGGCACGTTGGCGAGCTTGAGCACGATTGCGTCGCGGATCGGTGTCGGTATGCAGTAGCGCGCTCTCGAACTCCTCCACGGCCCCGAAGAAGAACGGGCCATCGACGGTGAAGACCAGGACTCCCTCGGGCACGCGCTCGGCCTGCTCGGCGGTGAGCCGAGACGAGAGCTCGGGACCTTCCAACGAGCGGACCTCGACGGCCGACGGTCATCCGGCGGAAGAAGTTCAGCAGCGCCAGGATCACGCCGACTTCGACGGCGACGGAGATGTCGGCGAAGACGCAGAGTATGAGCGTGATGAGCATGACGCCGACGTCGGAGCGCGGCGCTCGGCGTGCGACGCGAGCGACGCGGGCGATCTGACTCATGTTGAACGCCACGACGAAGAGCACTGCGGCGAGCGTCGTCAGCGGAACGTTGAAGGCGAGCGGGGCAAGCAGCACCAGGACCAGCAGGACCGTGGCCGCATGGGCGAGCCCGGCGACAGGGCTGCTGCCGCCGTGGCGGATGTTCGTGGCCGTGCGCGCGATTGCGCCGGTGGCTGCGAACCCGCCGAACAGGCCGGCACCGAGGTTGGCGACGCCCTGGCCGACGAGCTCCTGGTTGGGGTCGTGTCTGGTGCCGAGCATGCCGTCGGCGACGGTCGCCGAGAGCAACGACTCTATGGCGCCCAAGAGCGCCACCGCGACCGCGGGCTGCAGCAGTCCGACGAGGGTGCCGAACGTCGCGCGCGGGAGCGCGAACGGCGGCAGTCCGCGCGGGATTCCGCCAAAGGCCGAGCCGATGGTGGCGACGCCCTCGGGGTGCGTGAGGGTCACGAACACCGTCGCGGCAACGAGGGCCACCATGGGAGACGGGACCTTGCTCGCAAACGGGATCTTCGGCCAGAGCGCGACGATCAGAAGGCTGGCGATACCCAGTGCGGTCGTGGCCGGCTGCGCGTGGGCGAAGCGACGCAAGCAGTTGTGGAAGCTGCTCGAAGAGCGTCGCGCCGGCCGTCTTCGGGAGGCCGAAGAAGTTGCCCCACTGGCCCACGAATATGACGATCGCGATGCCTGCGGTGAAGCCCAGCACCACGGACTCAGGGATGAAGCGGATGACGCCGCCGAGTTTGGCCAGCCCCAGCAGCAGGAGCATCGCCCCGGCCAGCAGCGTCACGATCTGAAGTCCGACCAGCCCGTACTTGGTAGTGACGCCGAAGAGGAGGACCGCGAACGCGCCGGTCGGCCCTGCGATCTGAACGCGCGTTCCACCGAGCAGCGTGACGAGCAGCCCGGCGATGAGCGCTGTGTAGAGGCCCTGCTCCGGCTTGGCGCCGGATGCGATCGCGAACGCCATGGCGAGGGGTAGCGCGACGACGCCGACGACGACGCCGGCCGAGATGTTGCGCCTGAGCGACCCACGTTTGAAGAGGCCGGCACGCCACGCTTCGATGATCGAAGGCACGATGCTCCAAGGAATTGGAACGCGAAAGGATACCCCTACCGTAGCACACGCCTGTGTGGCGCCCTCGGCTTGAGCATCGAACGGTGGCCCACGCCAGGGTCCTCGGCCGATTGTCAGCGCACTGGTCTAGAATCGCAGGAGGCGCCCGGGGAGGCGTCGACAGCACCAAGCCGAGGAGCACACCGTTGAGTGATGGCGTCAGGTTCGTCCATGCCGCAGACCTGCATCTGGGGGCGCCGTTCGGCGGTGTGAGTGCCGAGGACGCTCGCATCGGAGCCGCACTGGCGCAGGCGACCTTCTCGGCATTCGACCGGATCATCGACGTCTGTCTCGAGCGCGAAGCGCGGTTCCTGGTCATCGCCGGCGATGCGTACAACGCCGCGGACTCGAGTCTGGCGGCCCAACTGCACTTCCAGTCCGGGATGCGTCGGCTGGCCGAGGCGGGTATCGAGGTCTTCGTGGTGCACGGCAACCACGACCCTGCGAACGGCTGGTCGGCGGGCTCGCGTTGCCCGAGAGCGTGCACGTGTTCCCCACCGACCGCGTCGGCCGGTTCGAGGTCGAAGTCGACGGCGAGGTGGTCGCCGTCGTCTACGGCCGCAGCTTCGCCCGCGCGGCAGAACTCGAGAACCTCGCGTTGGGCTACTCGCGGCAGCCGGGCGATCCGGTCGCCATCGGCGTGCTGCACGCCAACATCGGCAGCACGGCCGGCTACGACCCCTACGCGCCGGCGACGCTTGACGACCTGCGCAACGCGCGGATGGACTACTGGGCGCTCGGCCACATCCACAAGCAGGACATCCTGTGTCGCGATCCCTGGGTCGTCTACCCGGGCAGTTCGCAGGGGCTCAACCCCAAGGAGACCGGGCCGCACGGCTGCATGGTCGTCGAGCTGGGCCCCGGGGGCGTCGTCGGCGTCGAGCCGGTCGAGACGGCGCCCATCGGATGGGCACAGATCGACTGCGATGTGTCGGAGGCCGCGGGCATCGAGGAGGTCAGCGAGGTTCTCGGCCGGGCATGCGACACCGTCCGAGCCGAGCAGAACCGGCCGTGTGTGGTGCGCGCCACGCTCGTCGGGCGCACCGCCGCTCACGGCGAACTCGCTCGCCCGGGCCTGCTGGCCGAGCTCTCCGACAACCTGAGGCGTGAGCAGTCGGCGGGCAGCCCCTGGCTGTGGCTCGACCGCGTTGCCGACACCACCTCGGCGACGCTCGATCTCGATGCCGTCCGGGCGGGCGCGGAGTTCTCGGCAGAGCTGGTCAGCATCGCTGACGAGCTTGCTGCGGACTCGGCCGGGCTGCAGGCACTCCTCGACGAGTTGACGGCTCCCATCGAGACGTCACTGCCCGGCTACCGACCGGGAATCGACTCAGATGAGGTGCTCAGGCTGGCCCGCGATGCCGCGCTCGATCTGTTGCTGGCAGAGGGCGGTGAGCGCTCGTGAAGCTCACAAGGATCGACGCCCTGCGCTTCGGCGCGCTGGAGGATGCGTGTCTGTCCGGATTCGGTGACGGCCTCAGCATCGTCCTGGGCCCCAACGAGTCGGGCAAGAGCACCTTCACGGCGTTGGCGCGCCACGTGTTGTACGGGTTCCCTGACGGGCGCAGCAAGGAGAGATCGTATCGGCCGCGCTCGGGGGATCGGGCCGGGCGACTGGTGTTCGCCGACACTGACGGCGAGTGGGCGATCGAGCGTGTCGAAGGCAAGAGTCGCGGCGCGGTGGCCATCAGCGCACTCTCGGGTGCCGAACGTCCCGCGCTCCTCGGCGAGCTGGTCGGGGGCGTGAGCGAGCAGTCCTTCCAGGCGATCTTCGCGTTCGGACTCGACGACCTGCCGATAGCACGCAGCGGCAGCGCCAACGATGACATCGTGGCGCAGCTCTACGCCGCCGGGGCCGGACTGGCGGTCAACCCGATGGACGTACGCGCCGCACTCGAAGCCCGCGCCATGGCGCTGTACGCGTCCGGACGGCAGAAGCCCGTGGTCAACACCCTCGTCTCCGAGATTCGCTCGGTGAAGCAGGAGATCCGGGAACTCGAGAACGAGGCCCGGAGCTACGCCGGCGAGCAGTCGCGCCTGCGGGAGCTGTCCGAGCGTCTTGCCCCGCTCAAGGCGCGCCGTGATGAGCTCGAGCGATCCTCACGCGCGCTCGACCGCGATGCCCAGAGTCTGGCAGTCGCGATCGAACAGGCATCTACGCTCCGTGGCGAACTGGCCGAACTCGATACAGCCATCGTCGACCTGCAGCGCGGCGTCGAGGTCATCGATGTCGACGAGCGCGTGATCGCCGTGGCCCCCGAACTCCGTGCACTCATCGGCGAGACGTCAGGATTCCGCCAGCGTCTCGACGCCATCGCCAATGCCGAGAACTCCGCCGACGACACCGAGCGTCGAATAGCAGCGGGCCCCGCAATCCCGCAGGGAGCCCGAGACAGCGCTGAGAACCGAGCCGCCGTCGAAGCATGGCGCGACCGGCTGGCGGCGCTGCAGGCGGACGTCGCAGCCGCCGATCGCGCGGCGACCGCCAGTTCCGCCAACGCGGCGGGAGCCGAGTCAGTCGCCGAGGGCCCGACCGCGAACGCCGCAGCCTCCGGACGGGCGCTGCCGCTCACCTTCGCGAGCGTCGCCATCGTACTCGGCGTCGCCTTTCTCGCGGCCGGCCTGCTCATCGCTCCGCCGCAGACGCTCGTCTCGGCCCTGGGCGCCGCGGTGGCGGTGCTCGGCGTCGTGGGGCTCGTCATCGTGTTCCTGCGCGGCGGCTCCTCGTCCCAGGCGCTACCGCTGACCGCCGATGCCGCGCGGTTGCGCGCGGATGCCGAGGCCTCGCGGGTGCTCGCCGAGACTGCGGCCGCGCGCCTTGACGCCGCCAAGGCCGAATGGCGTGCCTGGCTTGCCGAGCGCGCCCTCGACGTGCACGGGGACGACCCGGCTGCGGTCCGCCAGCTGCTGGACGAGATCAAGGACCGCGACACGCTGGCGGCCCAGGCCGCTGACTACCGCGCCGTGGCCGCCCGCGAACGTGAGAAGGCTGAGGAATGGGTGCTACGCCTCGTCGACCTGGTGCGGAGCTTCGATGACAAGGCCGGACAGATTCCGCCGCTGTCCGCCGCCACGGAACTTGCGGCGCGAGCGGAGACCGCCCTCACTCGTGCTCAGAGCGCTCAGGAAGAGCGCGCGGCCGTCATCCGCGATATCTCGACGGCTGGTGTTGCCCGGCAGGGCCTGGCGGAGCGAGTCGAGGCTGCTTCAGCGGCCATCGCTGCGATCTGCGCCGAGCGTGCTCTGGATCCGGCGGATCCGCTCTCGGACATCCAGGCGCGCGCCGAGTCCACCAGCGTGGAGCGGGCCGAACTCGAAGAGGAGTACGAACGCGTCGCCGATGAGCACTCGGGTCTTCGTGCAAGACTCGACACCGAGGGGCGCGGCGACCGCATGACGCGTGCCCGACAGCGGCTGGAGGGTCTGGAAGCCCAGGCGGCCGTCGCCGCCGACGGCTATCTCATCTCGGCAGTCGGGGTGCGCCTGCTCGATCGCGCGCGAGAGCGCTTCGACCGGGTGCGCCAGCCCGAGGTCGTTCGCGTGGCCGGGAAGGTGTTCTCGGCGATGACGCTCGGGCGCTACACCGACGTCCGCATTCCCCTCGACGCCGAGATCTCGGTGGTGACCGCCGACGGCAACCTCAAGCCCGCGGCCGATCTGTCGCAAGGAACCGCCGAGCAGCTCTACCTCGCGCTCCGAGTCGGGCTCATCTCGTCGCTGGGTCAGCTCGGCCAGAACCTGCCTGTTCTCATGGACGACATCGCGGTGAACTACGATCCCGAGCGTCTCGTCGCGGCCTCGGCGGCGATCGCCGAGCTGTCTCGAGTGCGGCAGACGATCCTGTTCACCTGCCACGCGGCGACCGCCGAGGTAATGCTGGGATCGGTCCCCGGCTCCAAGCTGCTGTCTCTCGACCGGTGTGAGCTGCGCTAGCGGTCTCGGAGCACCGGTCTGTCGCTCAGGCACGCTCAGCCGTGTGTGGGCTTGCCGCCGGCGAACTGCAGCCGCCAGGAGTTGGCCACCACGGCGAGCGACGAGCCCGCCATGGCCGCCGCAGCAGCGACGGGCGTGAGGTGGCCCGTGGCGGCGAGCGGGATCGCCACGATGTTGTAGGTGAAGGCCCACCACAGGTTCTCGGCGATGACGCGGCGTGTGGCCGCGGCGATGTCGAGCAGGGCCGGCAACGCGGTGAGCGGCGAGTCGGGCTCTCCGTCAGCCGCGTGCTCACCCGAGAGCCCTCCCATGCCGGTCAGCACCACATCCGACGACAGGATCGCCACGTCGGAGCCGCCGCCGACAGCCACGGCGAGGTCGGCGGCCCCCAGCGCAGCGGCATCGTTGATGCCGTCGCCGATGAAGGCGACCGGGCCTTTCTCGGCGAGTGCGCGTACGACGCTCTCCTTCTCATGAGGAAGCACGTCCGCGAACACGTCCTCGATCGCCAGTGCTGTGGCGACGGAGGCGCAGGTCGCCTGCGCGTCACCGCTGACGATCGCTGCGCGGACACCGCGTTCACGCAGCGCTTCGGTCGCGGCCACGGCTTCGGAGCGAACGCCGTCCGCGAGACGGACCCCGCCTACGAGTGTCCCCCCAGCCGCCACCCAGACGATCAGGGCGCCGTCCGTGCGAGCCGCGTGCGCCTCATCCTCGAGGGGGGCAGGCACGGTGACACCCTCGGATATCAGAAGCCGCTCGTTGCCCACCACCACGCGCATGCCATCGACGCGACCCACCAGCCCGGAGCCGGGCCGCCGCTCGACACCGCTCGCTGCGAGCCGTTCGGAGTCGGTGAGCTCGCTCCTCGCCGCGCGCTCGATGGCGGCCGCCACGGGGTGCGGATCGCCCGCCTCGAGTGCAGCGGCGAGAGCGAGGATCCTGCTCGCTGCGGAGGCGGCGAGTTCCCGGGGCAGGAAGCTCACGACCTCGGGATGCCCCTCGGTCAGCGTGCCGGTCTTGTCGAACGCCACGGTGACGATGGAGCCGGCCCGCTCCAGGGCAGGCCCGCCGCGCACCAACAGGCCTCGCCGCGCTCCCGCCCCGATCGCGTTTGCGACGGCTAGCGGCGTCGCGAGCCCCAGCGCGCACGGGCAGGACACCACGAGCACCGCGACCGCCCGCTCGACGGCGCCCGAGATTCCCACGCCGGTCGCAAGCGAGATCAGCAGCGTCGCCGCCGCGATCGCGATCACCACGGGCACGAAGACACTGGCGACCGCATCGGCGACCCGTTGCGCGTGCGACTTCGCGAACGCCGCGTCCTCGGCGAGCATCGCGAGCCTTCCGGCGAGTGTCTCGGACCCGGTCCGCGCGACCCTCACCGTCAGCACGCCCGTGAGGTTGATCGTGCCGGCCCAGACCTCGTCGCCCTCAGCGACGCGGGCCGGGAGAGGTTCGCCGGTCAGCCGCGAGCGGTCGATCTCGCTCTCGCCGCCGAGCACCACGCCGTCCACCGGCACCCGTTCGCCCGGGCGCACGGCCACGATGTCGCCGGCGCCCGTGCCGGAGAGCGGCACCTGCTCGGCGCCGGCCACTCCCGCGAGCCCGCTCTTCCCATCGCTCGGGTCGGCGTGCGCTTCCCGACGCACCAGCCAGACGTTCTCGGTGGCGCCTTCCGCCAGCGCCGCGAGCGACGCACTCGCATCCCTGGTCCCCAACGCCTCAAGCCATCGGCCGAGCAGCACGATCGCCGTGATCATCGCAGCCGACTCGAAGTAGGTCGGCCCGCTGCTGGTCAGGGTCGCCCAAGCGCTGTAGAACCAAGCGGTCCACGTGCCGAGCACTACCAGCGTGTCCATGGTCGCGCGCCGGACCAGCGCCGCCCGCCACGCGCCGATCAGGAACGGCCAGCCTCCGTAGAGCAGCACCAGGGCCGAGAGAGCGCCGGCGAACAGCTCGTAGGTCTGTACGCTCGCGTACGCGCCTGCCGAGAACGCCGGCCACAGCACGAAGAACGTGGGCCACATGACCCACATCCCGATGACAGCCGACACGAACAGCCTCAGGAACAACTCGTCCGTGTCGGCAGGCGCCCGGGAGGCGTCTCGTGCGGGGACTGCCGAGTAGCCCAGCAGCGAGATGCGTTCCGTGATCGACTCCAGATCGGTCTGCTCGGGCTCCCACGTCACCCGCGCGAGCGACGCGGCATAGCTCGCCTCAGCATCGAGCACGCCGGGGAGCGCCATCAACGCGTCTTCGAGAACCAGCCCGCACGACGAGCACCACATGCCGTCCACGCGCAGTGTCTCGCGTCGTGCCCCCGCCGCCATCGCCGCGGCGGCCTTCCGGCCAGCGGATCCGGAGCTTCGAGCGCGCCGCGCCTCTGGTCCGGCGAGCAGGTCGGAGATCCCGGCGTCCTCGGCGGTGACGTACACGCGCCGGCATCCTTCGCAGCAGAAGTCATGCTCCCGGTCGCGGATCGGCCTGCCCAGGACCGGGAGTCCGCATAGGTCACACGAGCTCGATTCGGCGGCCATGCGCCGCTACAGCGCTCCCGCCGTGGCGATGCCTTGAGCGACGGTCACGAGCCCGAGGAGTATCACCATCGCTGCAGCCGTCGGGACGAGCCATCCACGCGCGCGACTGCCGAACAGACCGCTCGCCGCACCGAAGCCGGCCAGCGCCGGGATCGTGCCGAGGCCGAAGGTCAGCATGATGACGGCCCCATACAGAGGCTCGGCGGTGGCCAGAGCGGCCACCTCGACCGGCAGCAGCGGAGCGCACGGAAGCAACCCCATCATCGCGCCGAGCGGGAAGCCCCACCAGCCGCCCGACTTCGCCAGCCGCGCGACTGTCCGGCCGAACCACGGAAGCGCCGCGATCGCCGCCGTCGGCTCAGGCAGCCGGGCCCTGCGACCGCGGATCCACGCGACGAGCAGGAGCACGCCCATGGCGAGCAGCGAGAGCCCTGCGGCGAGTTTCAGGAAGCGGCTGACGGCGACCGGAGAGAACGGCCCGGACAGCGTCGCGAAGACCCCCGCCTCGCCGAGCAGCCCCAGCAACGCCCCCAGAGACGCGTACATGGTCAGCCGGCCCAGGTGGTAGGCCACCTGGAACACTCCGACACCGCGCGCCGCAGACCGCGTCGTAGCGGCCCCGGCGCCACAGGCCGCCCCATCGGTGAGACTCGCCGCGGCGACAAGCGGGCCGCACATCAACAGGCAGTGCCCGAAGCCGCCGGTAAGCCCGAGCAAGAAGGCGCCCCAGAGTGAGAGCGCTCCGAGGCTTGCCGACATCTGGTGTCCCATGTCCACGGTCTGTGCTCGGCGGCTAGAGGAAGGTGAAGCCGCGTTGTACGAACAGGACCACGTAGCCCACCGCCCACAGCACGAAACTCACCATGATTATCTTCACAATGAGCGGCACCGGGCCGTGTGCCTCGGTGATGCCCTCGGGATACTCATGCACCGGCGCGACCGGCTCCGGAACGTGGTCTCCGCCCTCGGCGACCGCTGTGGCTCCCGTCCGCCGAGACCATCCGCCGGCGATCACGGCCCAGATGGCCACGACGATCGCCGCTCCCACTCCGAGCCCCCACAACACCGCTTCGATCTGCTCTTCCCACGGCATCAGCGAACCTCCTTCTCGGCGGTCGGCGCAGGATCGTCGTCATCGAGCACGACGAGGGCCGCCCGGTGCAGGTCTTTCCATTGGCCGTCGGCGATCGAGTAGGCCAGCGCGAAGGCCGCGCCGACGGTGAACGTCGCAACGGTGGCGATGAGCAGGTAGACGGCGAGGTCCATCACTGATCGCCTCCCGGTCCGCCCTTGGCGCCCGCGAGATCGCGAGCGTAGAACACGACCGCCCACTTCTCCTGCACGTCGAGGATGTTGATCCAGGCCGGCATCGCGGTGGGATGCGGCGTCGGCTCACCTGTGGGCTTGCCCGCCACCACCGGCGCCGGATCCGTCCCGACGACGCCCTGGTCGACCCGCCAATACCAGAAGTCGATGCCCGCCGAGACGGCAGGGTCCTCGGTGAGGTTCGCGGGCGTTGGCATGAGCGGCGCGCCGTAGGGTCCGTCTCCGAGTGCCTTGGGACCGTGACAACCGGTGCAGAGCTCCACGTAGAGAGCCTTGCCCTTCTCCATGGTCTCGGGCGTCGGAGCAGAGGGGGCAGGATCGAGCGCCTGGTACGCCGGCGGCACGTCGTCGCTCACGTCAGTCGGCTCGCTCGGATTGACGAACATCGCCTTCAAGTACTTGATGGCGGCCCAGCGGTCCTCCTGAGATAGAAGCAGGTGCCATTGCGGCATGGCGGCGTTGCCGATGCCGTAGCTGACCTTCCAGAACCACTCCGAGTCGGGGAACTTCTTGAGATCGGGCTCGGTGAAGTTGGCGGGCAGGGGAGCGAGGTGCTGGCCGGCCGGTCCTTCGCCCTGGCCCGCGTCGCCATGACACATCCAGCAGCGCTGCAGGTAGACCTGACGGCCTCGCATGATGCTCGTGTCGGGGGGCATCTTCAGCGACTCCGCCTTCTTGGGGATCTCCGGGTCCTTGGGCTCATTGGCGGGGTTCGGGAACACCAGCATGTTCTTGACGTAGCCGCCCACCAGGCGTACCTGTTCGGGGGTGAACCACGTGTGCCACTGAGGCATGGCCCGCATCGGAATCGAGTCGCTTATGCGCCAAATGTAGTCGCCGGGCACCCAGTCGACGTAGGTCGACGTCTCTATGAAGCTTGGGGGCGCCGGGAGCAGGCCTGCGGCGTCGGGTCCGTCACCGCCGCCGGAGTAGCCGTGGCAGAAGGCACAGTTCGCGACGAAGAGCGCTTTGCCGGCGTTGATGTTGTCCACCGTAGGCTCGGGGAAGGTCGCGTTGGCGTACTTCGCGGGCATGTCCCCCTCGTCGTTGTAGTCGGGGACCATGTTGATGAACGCCTTCTCCTCGAAGAGCATGGCGAGCCAGATCTCGTCCTCGCTCAACGACTGCTTCCAGACGGGCATGACGGTGCCGGGAACGCCCTCGGCGATGCGCCAGTAGAAGTAGTTCACCGGCTGGTTCTTGTACTTCACGTCGCGGAGGTTCGCCGGGCGCGCGTTGACGAGCATCGCGTACGGGCCGTCGCCCTTTCCGGCGCATCCGTGGCAGGTCAGGCAGCGCTTTGCGTAGATCTCCCGGCCCTTGTTGAAGTTCTCCTCGGTGAGAGGGAACTTGTTGTGCTGGAACCCGGGGCCGAGGTAGCGGATCGGGACCATGAGGTCGGTCGAGGCCGTCTGCTTGTTACCCAGCGTGTTGAGGTAGGCGACGATCGCGCGGGCCTGTGGTTCCGAAAGGTAGCTGAAGTCGGGCATGACCGAGTTGGGCGTGAACTCCCGGGGCTTGAGCAGGTGGTTGATCTCCCACTGGTCGCCACGCTTCAGGCCGATGTTGGCCAGGTCGGGGCCGGTGCGGATCGTACCGAGCTGGTGCGGCTGGTCGTAGGCGAACTGTCCGGCCTCGCTCGGGTGCGAGGGAGTCACGTCGCCGGGGCGTGTGAACTGGCTGTGACAGTACATACAGCCGTTGGAGATGAAGAGGTCCCGGCCGAGCTGTTCCTCGGCGGTGTAGGGGTTGGTGTTGACGGTCGGAGCGGGCTTGAACACCACGGCCGGCAGGAACACCACGAACGCTACAACGGTCAGAACGACGGCCAGTCCGCCGATGATGATGAGGCGCGGCGTCATCTTCATGGTCGCGTCTCCTCTCTACACGCTCGCCGCAGCGGGCGCGGCGTCGGCGGTCGCGGGCTTCTCGGCAGGTGCTCGTCGTGCGGCAAGCGCGGTTCTGGCGATGTTATAGGCGAAGAGGTACTGGGCGAAGATGATGACCGTCCCGCTCGCCGCCCGGCCGATCCACAAGGGCCTGATACCGGGCAGGATCTGCACGATCGGGATGCCTTGCGCGAATCCGCCGGCCTGAACGAGGCCCGCCGCGGTCAGCACCGTGAAGAAGCCGAGGAATCCGACCGTGGTGAGCCACCAGTGGGTCCAGGCGAGTTTCTCGGAGTAGAGCGGGGCGCCGATGATCCGCGGCATCATGTAGTACACCATGCCCCAGAGCGAGAACGCGACGAAGCCGAGCAGCGCGAGGTGAGCGTGCGCGACCGGCCAGTTGGTGAAGTGGATGAACTGGTTGAACCCGCGCAGGGCCTGGAACGATCCCTGGACGCTGACCGCGAGATAGAAGGCGACGCCGGTGAGGGCGAAGCGCAGGGGAAGCGAGGTGTAGGCCACGCGCCAAGAACCTCGCATCGTCATGAACATGTTCACGACGAAGGCGCTGACCGGGATGAGCAGGCCGATCGAGCAGATGATGGCGACGGTCTTGAGCCACTCGGGTACCGGTGCGCCCAGGATGTGGTGCGTGCCGACCGCGGTGTAGAAGAACGCGATGCCCCAGAAGGCGATCAGCGCGAGTCCGTAGCCGTAGATCGGCTTCTTGGTCTCTCGCGGCACGATGAAGTAGATGAGCGCGACCGTGCCGGTCGTGAACCACAGACCCAGGATGTTGTGTCCGTAGAACCAGTTCCAGATCGCGTCGTTCAGGCCCATCAGCGCGCCGGTCGGGGGCGCCCAGATCACGTTGCCGAGGGCGAAGACGATGGGGAACCAGATGAGCGTGCCCATCACGTACCAGAGCGACACGTAGAGATCCTTCTCCTTGCGTCGCGCGATCGTCATGAACAGGTTGAAGGCGGTCAGCAGGAGTACCACCATGATCGCGATGTCGATGGGCCACGCCAGCTCGGCGTACTCGCGCGCCTGGGTCCAGCCGAGCGTCAGCCCGACCACGCCGATCGCGAGAGCGATGTTCCATGCCCAGGCGACGACGATGCCCAGGGTCTCCGAGTAGATCTCGGACTTGGTCAGCCGCGGCACGATGTAGTACCAGCCGGCCACCATCGCCATCGAGAGCCAGCCGAAGGCGAGCCCGTTGACGTGGGCCTGTCGTATGCGCGGGAAGACGAGCCAGGCTATTCCCGCGAAGCTGTCGGGCGCGATGAACTCGATGGCCTGGATCAAGCCCGAGCGTGATGGCGAATACGAGCCAGCAGATCGCCGAGTACACCATCACCCTCGTGGTCTCGTCCCTGCGTTTCGCCATGGACCTGCCCCCTTGCTGTGCCCCGGGGAACCGGGTGGCCCCCTTGTGTACCCTCGTCGCCATTCTAGGCGTTAGCACAGGCGAAGTGCACTATCTCGGGCATAGAACCTGTGAAGGGGGTGGGCAGGATGTTCGCCGACCGAACTGAAGCAGGAAGCCGCCTTGCCGAGGAGCTTGCTCCATTAGGGCCGTGGCTCGACGCCGTGGTGCTCGGGATTCCCCGCGGCGGGGTGGTCGTGGCCGCCGAGGTGGCCCGTGTGCTGGCCCTGCCGCTCGATATCGTCGCCACCGCCAAGGTGAGCGCCCCCGGCAGTCCCGAGTTCGCCATCGGGGCGGTGGCGACGGACGGAGAGGTCTATCCCAACCCGGCATCGGGCTTCTCGGCCGATGAGGTCAGGGCCAACGCCGGCGCGGCGCGCGCGAAGGTCGCGCACGCGCTCGACCTGTTCGAGCGCTCCCGCAAGCCGGCGCGTATCGAGGGGCGCGCGGTACTCGTCGTCGACGACGGTCTGGCAACCGGGCTGACCGCACTGGCCGCCGTCGACTATCTGCGACGATGTGGCGCGGCGCTCGTGGTTCTGGCCGTTCCGGTAGCGTCCCGCCAAGCCGCAGAGCAGCTTGAGGCGTACGTGGACCGACTCGTCGTGGTGGAGGTTCCGGCGCAGTTCGCGGCGGTCGGGCAGTTCTACCGACGCTTCGGGCAGACTGAAGACGCCGAGGTCATCGAGTTGTTGGCAGCGGCAGACGAGCGAACCCGCACCGAGGCATAGGGGCCGTGCGGCTGCGTCTGCAGCCGTCAGGCGGCCGTGGAGCCCTTCTTGAGTTCCTGGTACTCCTGAGTGCGAGCTGCGAAGAAGTAGAGGATTGCGGCAGCGATGGTGGGTCCCACCAGGACCGCGACCGCAGTGATCCACAACACGACCTCGCCGAGGTGCAGGAACACGCCATACAGCAGCATCGCGGCAGCGACGAGGAGGAGCACTACGCCGGTCAGCCGCTCGTAGAACAAGCCCAGCACGAAGACGCCGATCGTAAGTGCGAGAGGAACCAGTGCATACATCACTGCCCGCTCGACCTCCGGAAGCGTGTAGATGAAGTTTGCGTAGCTCGCCTTGGTGTTCGCGGCGAAGAACGCAAGCGTCCAGAAGAGGCCTCCAAGCACCACGAAACCTCGGGCAAGGATCCGCTCGACGTTCGGCGCCCCCGTGTCCTTCGTTCTGAGCATGAAGTCCATGTTCTCGCCCTCCAGATCGCTGATGTCGCTGTCCGCCCCATCTCCCCGGCGCGGGACCCGGAGAGTTCCTACCCCTGCGCGGTACCATCATAGCCACAACACCGACACAGAGTCTGCCGAGAGGCCCGTAATGCCGCACGTCGCGCCGACCGACACATGGATCGCGATCGACTTCGAGACCGCGACGCGGGAGCCGACAAGCGCCTGCGCGCTCGGCATTGCCGTCGTGCGTGACGGGCAGGTGGACGAGCGTCACTCGTGGCTCATCCAGCCGCCGTTCAACGAGTACGAGTTCTGGAACACACGCGTTCACGGGCTCGGTCCTGACGACACGGAGCTCGCTCCGGACTTTCGCGAGGTGTGGTTCGAGGTGCAGCCCTTGCTCGCCAGAGGTCCGCTGCTCGCGCACAACGCGAGCTTCGACGTGCGGGTGTTGCGCGCGCTTATCGAGTCGCACGAGCTGCCCGCGAAAGCATACGAATATGCATGCACGGTGAGCATGGCCCGGAAGGCTTTTCCCGGGCTCCGCCGGCACACCCTCGACGCTGTCTGCGACCACTGCAACATCGCCTTGGTTCACCACGACGCCGCATCCGACGCCGAGGCGTGCGCCAGCATAGCGTTGGAGTGCGCCACCGCGTCGGGCTCGGCCTCGATCGCCGAGGCGGTCGAGATGCTCGGCGTGCGCGTGGGCAGGGTGTAGGCGGCGGGGAGTCACGCGCGTTCGATGTGGAGCAGCCTGCCGGACAGGCCGAGGTCCGGCGTCAGACTTCGGCTACCACTGCGCGGACTTCTTCTGCAGGACCACCTTGGTGTTCCACCCGTGTCGCGCGGCGACGTCCTCTACGATGCGACGCGTGTCGGCATAGTCCCATTCCCACTCCACCGGCACGCCGTCGGTGCCGACGATCATCATCTTCTGAACCCCGGAGCGGGACTTGCCCGAAACGCCGTAGGTCTCGGCTTCGAATCCGCCAAAGCTCAGGCCCGCGCCGCTCTCCTTGAGGATCTCCCAGAAGTACAGGGTGTTCTCGGACTCCACCGCCTTCATGACGGCTGAGTACTCGACCTTCTTCTTTCCTGCGCCCCAGTTCGCGTTCACCAGCTGGTTGTCGACGACGATGTCAGCGTCAGTTCCGTACTGGGCCTTGAAGCTGGGGTACTGCGCGAAGGTAGTGAGGATGTCGGCGAGCAGCGCCAGCCGGTCGCTCGCTGCGGCGACCATCGGGACAGGGACGGGCTGGGGGATTGGCGCGGGCTGCTGAGCAGGAGCGGGAGCAGGCGCGGGGGCAGGTTCCGGGATGGGCGCGGCAGCAGGCTCCGGAACCGCCTCGGGGAGCGGAGCTGGCTCGGGGAGCGGAGGCGCAGCGGGCACCGGGACCGGTTCTGGCACGGCCGCTGGCGGCGGCGCCTGCATCCAGCTCGGTGTTACTGCATCCCCGGTCTCCGCCTCGTACCAACCGCTGATCTCATTCCACGCGTGGCCGTTGACGCAGCCCCACTGCTCGTTGAGGTAGACGTACTGGCCGCACTGCCGACAGTAACCCGCGAGTGACATCGTGATCCCGCCTTTCGTGTATCTGTTGGACGAAGACCGCCGCCAGGTTCTCTCTCTTCGCGGGACCGCAAAGCACCGGCGCGCTGTTCCTCGGTCTACGCGGCACCACCCGCTCGGGTACGATGCCTAGAGAGGAGGTACCCCATCGTGGCCAACAACGACCCATCACCACAGTCTACGGGAGCGTCTCCACCACCTCCGCCCGGAGGTTTGGCCCCACCGCCTCCACCGCCGAGGGCAGCCTATCCGCCTGTACCGCAGCCCGCAGCGCAGTGGAAGCCCCCCTCGTCGACTCCTCCCAAGAAGCGCAATGGCTGGGTAATCGCGCTCATCGTCGGGCTCCTGTCGCTGTGCGCTCTCGGCGCCTGCATCACGACGTTCGTGATCGCAGGTGGGTCAGCCGAGAAGGGCAAAGTCACGCAAGCAGAAGCACACTACGCCGTCGCAGAATCCCAGGTGGGAAGCGCGGAGTCAGCTGTCGAGAGCGCAACGGCGGCAGGCAGCGCTGACCAGATGACGGTCTCGATCACCGTGGCGACCAAGTCCCTTCGCTCGGCCAGGGACGAGATCGCTGCGGCCAAGACCTCCGCCGAGCGGCTCAAGGAGTCCGCCGGCAAGACCGACTATCTCGCGTCGCTCGCCGCGGCCACTGCGGCACTGGACGGGCTCGAGAACCTGATCGGCTACCTCGATACCGCGAGCGGCATGGTGAGTAGGGCCAATCAGGCGGGGGAGATCACCAAGCAGGCGAACTCGGATCTCGACGACGCGATCGGACTCGGCAACAAGGGCGCCTACGCCCAGATGCGCGTCAAGGCGAAGGCGGCCTCGAGCGGCTACGCGAAGGCGGCGACGCTCTTCGAGGACGCCGACAAGCTCGATCCGACCGCCGAACTCGCCAAGGCCGCGACCTACGCACGCAAGCGCGAGCAGCAGGCCGATATTGTCGTGCGCATGGCCGACGAGGGCAAAGCGAAACGCTACAGCGCGTACAACTCCGACATCAAGAAGCAGAAGGCACTCGGTGAGGAGGCACTTGCCGCCGGTCTGCCCGCGATACTCTCCGACCCCAACTGGGCCCAGACCAGGCTTGCGGCACTCGGAAAGAGCATCATGCTCGACGCCGAGAAAGCCGATACTCTCCGCAGGAAGGCACTCGAGGAACTCGGCTACACGAAGTAGCCGCGTGTGGCGCGTCTGGTTTCGCGTCCAGCCGAGTGCGTTCGATGGAGTGTCGGAAACCGGTTGAGTTGACGCGCTTGGGGCAAGGCTTCGGGGGAATCGAGCCGCCTCGGCGCGCGATATGACCGCGAGCGCCTTGGGGGGCGAGCACTGGATGCAGCGCGCAAAGCGTGTGTTCTTCGACAACTTCGAGCTTGTGCTGGTCATCGTGCTCACGGTCGCCGCTGCCTACACGGTTCTCTTGGCGAGTAACAAGCTGGCGTTCCTCAACTTCTTCTATATCCCCGTGCTGCTGGCAGCCTTCTTCCTGGGTCGCCGGCGCGGTGTTCTGGCGAGTGTCGTCGCGGTCCTTCTGATCACGGTGTTCGCCGTCATCAACCCGGACCTCTTCGCGAACGACGTGGTGGAAGCGCCGGCGCTCAACCTGTTCCTCTGGGGAGCCTTCTTGATCGTCACCGCCTACGTGGTCGGAACGCTCTATGACCTGAACACCAAGGCCAACACCGACCTGAAGCAGGCCTACGAGGGCATCCTGGAGATCGTGGCCAAGTTCATCGACGCCGTCGACGGATACACGCAGGAGCACTCGGTGCGGGTGTCGCGCCTCGCCTGCAAGATCGCCGAGGAGATGGGATTGACCCCCGAATCGTGCGAGACCATCCGCGTGGCCGGGTTGCTCCACGACATCGGGAAGCTCGACATCAACCTCGATGTGCTGACCAAGGCGAGCGCGCTGACGCCAACGGAGTGGAATCACATGATGTCGCATACGAACAAGGGCACGGCCCTCATCGAGCCTATGGGTGGCCTGCTGCGCGACGTGCTTCCCATCGTGCAGTACCACCACGAGTACTTCGATGGCACCGGCTACTACGGTGTCGCAGACGAGGACATCCCCCTCGGCGCGCGGATCCTGGCGGTGTCTGACAGCTATGACGCGATGATCACCGACCGCCCGTATCGGACCGGACGCACGCCGAGAGAGGCCAAGAACGAGATCCAGCTCCGCGCCAAGCAGCAGTATGACCCGCGCGTGGTGGAGGCGTTTCTCTTGGTGATGCGCAACGAAGTGCAGATCGACTAGAGCGTCCGGCAATGACGAGGCCCGGCACTTGTGCCGGGCCTCGATGCGATGCTGTGGTGCCCCCGAGACGATTCGAACGTCCGACACCAGGTTTAGGAAACCTGTGCTCTATCCCCTGAGCTACGAGGGCGGATGGTGCGTTTGCGTCGTCGAGAGAGCAGCAACTCGCTTCCGTCCGACCGGGAAGGGGCGGTGGCTACCTTCCGGCCACTCGTGAGACCTCTGAGGCACCTTCGGAATGCCCCTCTGCGGCGCAGTCGGTATTGTAGCGCGAGAGCCTGGGAGTCCGTGGATGCGATCCGCGGCGCGGCATGTGAGTCGAATGGACGGTGAGGTGCTGCATCGAAGGACTCGACGCTGGTTCGTGATGCGGGAGCCGCGGGCTCGTGCTGCGGTCACCACCGGCTAGCCTGTGGACCGGGAGACTGTCGAACTCCCGGTCCCTTCCGCGTGGGAGCGCGGCAGTGCGCAGTCGCGAAGGTGCGTCGCTCCTGGCCGCTCGTCCGCTTCAGGAGGCGTTCCTCGGCAAAGCAACGAGGCCGGCGGGGTTCCGCCGGCCTCGTTCGTGAACTCAGAGATGAATGGCCTAGAAGTGCGTGTGCGCGGTGCCGCCGACAGTGGACCAGCCAGCGGATGCTCCGCTGTCGCCGGTGACCGTACCGCTGGCGTCGATGGCGTAGCCCAGCTGCGTCTTCGGGCAGATCGGGGCGACCTTGACGAACGTCGGGACGAGAGCTGCGACGTCGGTCGGCAACGCATCGTTCTCGGCGTTGTAGGTCTGGGCGCTGCCTTCGATGGTGCGCTGGTTCGCGAAGCACGACTTGCGCTGCGCGTTTGCCTTCGCGGCGTTGAAGACCGGGATGGCGATTGCAACAAGGATACCGATAATGAGTACGACGACCATGAGTTCCACGAGGGTGAAGCCCTCATCCTTACGGAACATCTTCATGACCTCGCACCTCCTCTCCCCCGTTTGGGGACATCGAGAGGGGCCTTGTGCCCCCCTGCTGCTGACGGTTCTTGTATCGGCGCGTCTCTCAGTGGACTTGAGAGACCCTTCTGAGGAGCTTCTCGCCGCACCCCGGTCACGAAGAAGCACTCAGTCGCCCCGCCCGGGGAGCCTGTGCCCCATCCCTTGATGCAGCGCATCCGACCCGGAGGTGTCCTCCAGCGCTTCTCGGACGCCACCAGCGCCGTGTGATGGTCGTCACCGGTACTTCTCCGCTCTATGTGGTGCGTGGCATTGGCGCCGCCGATACATGCGACTGCCGAGGCGTTCGCCCGGTCGCAGTTCTCTGTCACATGAGGAGCGGAAGATGCAGATCACTACCCCCATGGAATCATCGTCCATGCAGCGCGCCACAAGGTCCGGTATCAAGCGTCTTCATGGTCTCCGCAAGCGAAGCAGTCGTATCGCGCGGCGAACGCTGGCCGTGCTCCTGGTCCTCCCTCTGCTCGTGACCGGTCTGCCGTTCGCACCCGTCAGCACCGCGATCGCGGCCGGCTCCGCCTACTACGTGTCCCCGACGGGGTCTGACTCCGGCGCCGGCACCCAGGCCGCCCCGTTCAAGACCGTCCAGAAGGCGGCGGACACCGCCAAGGCCGGCGACACGGTCTACATCACGTCGGGCACCTATAACGAGCGCGTCACCTTCGCCGGCTCCGGGACCGCCGCCGCCCGCCTCACCTTCCGGGGATACGGCACCGACCGGCCCGTGATCCAGCAGGGCATCGCCGTGAGCGGAGACTACGTCGACGTGTCGCAGTTCGCGCTCGGGACGCTGTCGACGCTGAGCAACCGGTCCTCGGGGGTGGCCGTCTCCGGAGACCACAACACCGTCTCGGACTTCACCATAACGTCAGCCACGGCGGGGCACGGCCCGACGTGCAGCGGCACCGCGTCGTACAACACCATCAGCGACTTCCAGATCACCGACATCCCCTGGACGGGCGCGAGCTTCGACAGTGAGTCGAGCCACAACACCATCAAGGACGGCTTCATCCACGGCTTCGGCGACAACGTGGCCATCGGCAACCTCGACGGCTCGTACAACACGTTGGAAAACGTCGAGATCACCGGTCCCGGAGGGTGGTCCGACCCCGCCAACACCGACGGTGACGGGCTGCACGTCTACGGCTCGAACAACACCGTGCGCGGCTGCAGGATCTACGGACTGACCGCCAGCGGCCCGAACTCCCACACCGACATCTTCCAGTGGTACGGCGCCTAGGCCGCCGTGTTCACCAACCTCACCATCGAGAACTGCGTGCTGGGCAGCTTCGACCCTGCCGTGGGCTACTCCGACAAGCGGTTCACCGCGTTCTTCATGTCCAACGGCAAGACCGACGGGCTGACGATCAGGAACAACGTCCTGCTCGGCCCGTACCAGGACTCCTCGCCGTTTTACTTCTGGTTCGACAGAAACGACGCCGACGGCGCCATGACGAACACGAGGATCTACAACAACACCATCGTGTGCCAGGGCAACCTCAGGTCCATCAAGCTGACCGGGGACGCGACGGCCTCGCAGTGGGGCAACGCGCAGTTCAAGAACAACTACCTCGTCACCGGGATGGGCAACACCTACGGCTACGACTTCTCCCGCATCACCTTCGGCAACAACGGCTGGGAGAGCAGCGTGGCCAACCCCTACGACGTGCCCAGGGTCAGGGGGACCCTGGCGCAGTGCTTCGTGAACCCCGACGTGAGCTCCAAGACGTACTACGGCGTGAATGCTGACTGGCGCCCAAGGCCGGCAGTCCGCTGATCGGTGCGGGCATGGGCCGAGTGCCGACTCGAATGTGCCGACACCGACGGGGCCGGAAACGTCCGTTCCGGGGCCTCCTCGATCTCGGCCCTACCAGTACGGCGGCGCGCCACCCGTGCCCGACACCACCCCCCCGGCCGTCGCGTTGACCTCGCCGGTCCCCGGCTCCACGGTCTCGGGTGGCGTCGCGATCGCCGCCACCGCCGCCGATGCCGGTCAGGCGTCGCCCGCGTCGAATTCACCGTCGACGGCCAGGTGGTCGCCACTGACTCCTCGGCGCCCTACACCGCCACGTGGAACGCGGCCGTCACCCCGGGCTCCCACACGATCCGCGGCAGGCGTTCAACGGCGCCGGGCTCTCGAGCGCCTCCAGCGTCTCCGTGACGGTGCAGGCCCCCCCGCCGGACACCACCCCCCCCACGGTCTCGCTCACGTCGCCGGCTAACGGCTCGACCGTGTCCGGCGTGGTCGCCATCGCCGCGACCGCCTTTGAACCGGCTCGGCGTCGCCCGCGTGGAGTTCTCCGTCGACGGCCTGCTCCTGGGCACGGACGCTCCGCCCCCTACACGTGGACGTGGAACGCCTCCGCGGTCGCAGCGGGCACCCATACGCTCGCGGCCAGCGCCTACGACGCCGCGGGCAACTCCGCGAACTCGAGCGTCGTCGTGACCGTGGAGGCGCCACCGCCGGCGCCGGGCGGGACCAACGTCGCTTCCGCCGCCAACGGCGGGTCCGTGCTGGGCTACTCCGACCAGTTCGACCGCGCGCCCTGGCGGGCTACGTCGTCCACGGCAAGAAGGCGTACAACACCTTCTACACCGCCTGGTGGGTCAAGGCCCCGGCGGTCAGCGAGTACGTCACGGTGGGCTTCGACACCACCAGCCTCGTCAGTTCCGTCAACGTGGTCAACGACGGCGACTTCGGCGCCCGCACGGTGGCCCTGTCCGACTCGGCCGACGGCGCCACCTGGAAGCCGATCGGCATCTACTCCGGCCTCGACGTCACCGCCGGTACGCCCAACGACAACCTCATCACCTTCGCCCCGGTCCTGGCCAAGGCCGTCAGGTTCACGGTGTCGCAGCCAAACCACCCCGAGTGGGTACAGCTCTGCGAGGTCGAGGTGTTCGGCACCAAGGTGAGCAAGCCCCGCCGACACCACCCCGCC
>CAWBKW010000006.1:0-85060 GCA_963789515.1 uncultured Coriobacteriia bacterium
ATTGGCGATGGCGTCGAGACGCTGGCGGAATCCTGACGTCTCGCCGATGAGTGCACGGAGTTCGGGGGCCACGGGGATGACGCACTCGTCGACATCGATGACCTCGACGCCGCGCTGCAGGTCGACGATGGCTGTATCGAGTTCGGCCAGTTCGCCACGGAGGGTAGATCCTGTTCAATCGCGATTGCCCAGACTCTGGGCATCGCGGTCGAGCGCGCGTGAATCGCTCGAGCTCATCACGGCGCGCCTTGAGCGGGGCAAGACGCTCGGACAGCTCCCGCAGGCGCGACTGCTCGCCGGCGTAGCTCCGGGCCTCGTTCTCGAGTTCCCGGATCTCCTGCTTCACCGAGCGAATCTCGGAGACGAGGGTGTTGACCACGGGCTTCTGCCGTCCGGACGCGTACAGCGCCATGGCGCGGGCTTCGAGTGCGGCGCGTACGTCCATCGGGTTGACCGCCAGTCCGGCCCCGGCGGCGTAGAGCTGCGCCACGATGTCATCGTTGGCGCTGCCGCTGCGTGCTATCGGCAGGTCGTCGAGTCCGAACGCGAAGATCGCCTGGAAGGACTGCTCGCTCACGCCCCCGACCAGCTCGCCGAGGAGCGCGGGACGTTCGGCACCCGAGAGTGCGCTGATGGCCACCGCGCCGCGACTCTTGCCTTCGACACGCTCGATCGCCCACTCGCCGTCAGTGTCGGCGAACACCAGTCGCCCGGCCCGATCCCCCGAGCGCGGCCGATACGATCTCTCCTTGCTGCGCCCGTCAGGGAACCCGTACAACACGTGGCGCGCCAACGCCGTGAAGGTGCTCTTGCCCGACTCGTTGGGGCCCAGGACGATGCTGAGGCCGTCACCGAATCCGGACAGACACGCATCCTCCAGCGCGCCGAAGCGCAGGGCGTCGATCCTTGTGAGCTTCACGAGCGCTCACCGCCCTCTGCCAGCAACAGATCGAGCGCGGCATCGCGGGCCAGCCTGAGCACCTCATCTGAGTCGATCCCCGGTCGGTAGCCGGGCAGTGACGTCTCGATGGGAGCCGTCAACTCGTCGAGGAGTGCCTGCAGCCCGGCCGAGTCCGCAGCAAGCTCGTCAGCGATGCTGACCAGCTCTGCCGAGAACTCCGCGCCCGCCCGGACGGCATCGAGATCGAGCGTCGCCGAGGTGGTGTCGGCAACGCGGTCGAGCCACAGCCAGGGGCTGCCCGCCGACTGCTCACGCCTCAGGTTGTCGGAGAGCTCGGCCAGCAACCCCGGGCGAGCGAGCTCGCCGTGAGCGGCGGTGCGCCCGACGAGGGTGACGCGCACCACACACGGCCGGTTCTGGTCTGCTCGGACGGTGTCGCATGCCCGGCCGAGAACCTCGCTGACCTCCTCGATGCCAGAGGCCCCCGACACATCGCAGTCGATCTGTGCCCATCCGATGGGCGCTGTCTCGACCGGCTCGACCCGTGCCACGCCCCCGGAGTCCAGCTCGACGACCATGCAGCCGTGCGGCCCGGTCTCTTTGGGGTTGAGCCCCTGCGGACTGCCTGGGTAGACGACCCAGGGATCGCGACACAGGATGTCCTGTTTGTGGATGTGGCCGAGCGCCCAGTAGTCCATCCGCGCGTTGCGCAGATCGTCAAGCGTCGCCGGCGCGTAGGGGTCGTAGCCGGCCGTGCTGCCGATGTTGGCGTGCAGAACGCCGATGGCGACCGGATCGCTCGGCTGCCGCGAGTAGCCTAACGCTAGATTCTCGAGTTCTGCGGCGCGGGCGAAACTGCGGCCGTAGATCACGGCGACCACTTCGTCATCGACTTCGACTTCGAACCGGCCGACGTGGTCGACGGGGAACACGTGCACGCTATCCGGCAACACGAGCCCGGCTGACCAGCCGTTCGCAGGGTCGTGGTTGCCGTGCACCACGAAGACCTCGATACCCGCCTCGGCCAGCCGACGCATCCCGGACTGGAAGTGCAGCTGGGCCGCCAGACTCGAGTCCGCGGCGTTGTACGCATCGCCGGCGATGACCAGGAACCGCGCTTCGCGCTCGAGACAGACGTCGATGATCCGGTCGAATGCCGAGAAGGTCGCCTGCGCCAGTGCGGTCCCGACGCGAGTGTCCTCGGCGCTCACGCCGCCGAACGGGGCCCCCAGATGCAGGTCTGCGGCATGGACGAACCTGACGCCATCACTCAACGGTGTGCTCCTCGGCTTGGCGCGGTGGACGCCTCCCCGGGCGCCCCTGCGATTCTAGACCAGTGCGCTGACACGAGGGCCGGGGAGTCCGCGCCGCCGAAGGCGCAGTCAACTCACCGCCCCGCCGTACGCCACCTGGTCGCCCACATCTCAATCGCGTCGAGCGCCTCGTAGAGCACGACGCCGAGCAGGGCCATCGCGATGATGCCGGCGAACATCGCGGGGTAGTCGATCTGCCCCCAGGCATCGACGATGTAGTAGCCCAGCCCGTTGGTGCCGGCGATCGACTCGGCGAGGAACAGCACCGCGATCGCGGTTCCGGTCCCGATGCGGAGCGCCGTGAAGATGTCGGGTAACGACGCGGGGACCACCACGTGGCGATAGACGTCGAACCGCGACGCCCCCAGCGAGCGAACCGACACGACGCTCCCGTCAGGCACCGCTTTGGCGGCGTCGCGCGCGGTCACCAGTATCTGAAAGAAGACGATCAGCGCGATGAGCGCGATCTTGGGCGTGTTCCCCAAACCGAGCAGCACGAGCAGCACCGGCAGGAAGACGACCTTGGGGATCGGGTACAGCAGGAAGATCATCGGCGCCGCGACCGCGTCCGCCCGGGGCGAGCGCCCGAGCCACAGGCCGAGCGGCACGGCGAGCGCCGTCCCGATCACCATCGCGACCACCACGCGAGCACCGCTGATCAGCATCTGCGGCCAGATCTCGGCCCACTGCTCGATCAGCGTCTGGATCGCGATGACCGGACCCGGCAGCGCGGGCGAGTCGATGACCGCCGACAGCGCCGCCCACGTCAGCAGCAGGACAGCCAGCGCCCCCAGGTAGCCGAGCGCCTTGCGACCCCAGCCGTTCACGATGCCACCACGTCCGCCGCGGCCACGACGCCCTCATCGGCGAGGATCCGCCGCAGCCGCTTGACCGTCTCGAAGTACTCCTCGGTGACGCGGTAGCCCTCCGAGCCCATGCCCGGGTTCTCGACGACCGCCGAGACCCGCCCCGGGCGCGGGGTCATGACCACGACGCGACGGCCCAGGAACACCGCCTCCTCGATCGAGTGCGTGACGAGCACCTGCGTGTGCCCGCGCCGTTTCCACAGGCCGAGCAGCACGTCCTGCAACTCCTCGCGCTTGAGCGCGTCGAGCGCCGAGAGCGGCTCGTCCATGAGGACCAGGTCGGCGTCGAGCGCGACCGCCCGGGCGAGCGCGAGGCGTTGGCGCATACCTCCCGACAGTTCCGCGGGGTAGGAGCGGGCGAAGTCCGCAAGCCCGACACCCTCGAGCGCAGCCGCTGTCCGCTCACGGAGCTCGCCGGCCGCGACGCCGCGGATCTTCAGGCCGAGCGCGGCGTTGGCCTCGACCGTCTTCCAGGGCAACAGCCCGAAGTCCTGCAGGATCAGAGCGGTTCCTCTGCGCGGCCCGTCGACGGATGATCCGCCGACTCGCACGCCTCCGGCGGTCGGCCCGAGCAGCCCGGCGGCCAGCAGCAGCAGCGTGGACTTGCCGCAGCCGCTCGGGCCGATGATCGCGACGGGCTCCCCGTCTTCCACCGAGAGCTCGAGCGCGTCGAGGGCCCGGACCGTGCGGTCCGAGCCCTCGTAGATCATCGACGTGCTGTCGAACTCCAGTGCCGCCATCGGGTTGCTGGGACTACTTCGAGGCCGAGCCGGGGACGAGGCTGTCGTAGGTGACATCGCCCTTGAGGTAGCCCTTGTCCTTCATCCAGGCGAGAACCGCCTCGACCTGGGCCTTGGTCGGCACCTGCGCCGTGGGGTAGGTGTTGACCTTGTAGGTGGTCGCGAGCGACTCGGGCAGGCGCGCCTTCTCGACCAGCAGCGGGAGCACGGCCTGCGGGTCCTTGTTGATGTCGTTGACGGCGATGTCCCAGGCCTTGAGGACACCGGCCTCCGCAGCGGCGCCGCCGGGCTCAGCAAGGTACTTGTCGGAGAAGACCAGCACGGTCTGCGACAGGTTCGCCGTCGCCGAGGTGTCCGACGCGACCAGGGGTGCGCCGCCCTGCTCGGCAAGCGTCAGGAACGGCTCGGGAAGCGCGGCGGCCTTGAGCTTGCCGGCCATCAGCAGTTCGAAGCGCACGGGAACCTTCTTGACCTCCTCGACCTTGACGCTGGAGGTCGCGACGCCCGCCTCGGCCATGAGGCCGTCGAGCACGTACTCCTGGATGGTCGCCGAGGACGTGCCCACCGGCACGTCGGCCAGCGAGCTGAGGGTCTCGATGCCCGACTTCGGGGCCGCCACGACGCCGAAGCGCCCCTGGCTCTGGTCGGCACCGAGCATGATCGTCGCGATCGTGGTCGGCTTGCCGCCGGCCTCGAGGTTGGCTGCAGCGATGATATCGCCCATGTACGCGTCGATGGCTCCCGCTGCGAAGGCCGCGTCGCGCTCCTGCGCGGACTGGAACGACACGATCTGCACGTCGGTGAGCCCCTGCGTCGCGAAGTAGCCGCGCTGCTCGGCGACCCAGAGCGGCAGCGAATCCTCGGTGGGCAGCGTACCGATCTTGAGGGCTGCCGGCTTCTCGTCGGTCTGGCTCTCGCCGGTCTGGCCGGCCGGCTTGCTCGCGGACGCGCAGCCCGCCGCGAGCAGGACCACCGTCACGAGTGACAGTGCGAGGAGGAGCGCGATGACGCGGGACGAGCGGGTCATAGTGCGATTCCTTTCGTGGAGGGAAGCTACTGGGCGCAGACGGGCCGGCGGAGTCGGATCTCATCGCGGACGGGGATTCCCGAGAACCCCGGGGTCGCGCCGCCGAACCGGTCGGCGACCTCGCCCACTGCGACCTCGTAGATCGCGAAGCCCTGCCGTTGGTAGAAGTAGACCTGAGGGATGTCGTCGTTGGTCACCGCGGCGCGCAGAAAACTCAGGCCGCGCTTCTCAGCGAACGCATACGCGGCCTTCAGGAGCGCGCCCCCGACGCCCTTGCCCTGGAAGTCCGGATAGACGCTGAGCAGCACGACGCTCGCCTCGCCCTGGTCGATCGCGAGTGAGAGAAGTCCCGCCAGTGCGCCATCGGACACGGCCAGGAGGTTGACGCCCGAGAGGACGTCGAAGGTGCGTCCGAAGACGTCGACGTCGGTCTCGCCCAAGGCGCGCTCGCAGAGCAGCTCGATCGCTGCGCGGTCCTTGTCGGCGGCCTTGCGCACCTCGAAGTCGACCGGCGCGGGCTGCATGTGCGCGGCGCAGGTGACGGTCATACGGGCCTCGCCGAGCGGCAGGTCCTTGCCGCAGGTGGGGCAGCGGTACTGCGGGAATGGCAACTCGAACGCGTCATCCATGCTGGGCGAGCTCCTCGTCAGTGGTGGCCGGTCTCAGGCCGCACCCCTTTATACCGCGATGAGACGGCGGGCGCGAGAAGCCGACCCGCGGACGGCGTCGAAGAGCAGCGCGGCCGGTCGAGCTCATCAGCGGTATCATCGCCGTATGGACAGACCGCCGCTTCTCACGGACGACGCCTCAGCACTCGAAGCACTGTCACGCGTCGAGGTGCTCTACACGGACCTCGATGGCACGTTGCTGGCCCGTGGCGGTTCGGTGGTGGCCGACGGTGCCGGCGCTCCCTCCTCCGCAACGGTCGAGGCGATCGTCGCGCTCAATCGCGCGGGGTTGACGGTGGTGCCGGTCTCCGGCCGTACTCGATTGCAGCTTACCGAGGTCGTGAGGCTCCTAGGCTGGACCGACTTCATCGGCGAGGTCGGTTCGGTCCTCGTGCGAGGCTCGGGGCCCGGCCGGCGCGTGATCTACAACACCGGCGAGTGGCCGGCGCACCTTCTCTCGCCGAACGTGACCCCGTATGAACTCATCCGTGACGCGGGTGCGCTCCAAGCGCTGCAGGCGGCGTTTCCGGGGCGGCTCGAGTACCACACCCCCTGGCACCGCGACCGCGAGGCGTCTCACCTGCTGCGCGGCTGCCTCGAGGTGGCGGAGGCTCAGGACGTGCTCGACTCGCTCGCACTGCCGGTCTCGCTGCTCGACAACGGGCGCGTGCACCCTCCGATTCATGGGCTCGGGTGCATGGAACTCGTCCACGCGTACCACCTGGTCCCGCGTGGGGTCAGCAAGACGCAGGCGATCGCGATCGACCTGGCAGAGCGGGGCCTCTCGGCGAGCCAGGCAGCGGCCATCGGCGACTCCGTTACCGATCTTGCGATGGGCGGCGCCGTCGGACTCATGGCGCTTGTCGACAACGCTTTCGAGAGCGTGAGTGTGAGAGAGGCGCTTGCCGACCAGAACCCCGGGCGCGTCGTGCGGCTGGCGGGGTGTCGGGGGGACGGATGGTCGCAGTTCGCCAGGGTGTGGCTCACGGCTCGAGGCGAGCTCTCGGACTGAAGCGCGTGTAGGCTCGCTACTGCGCCGAGCCGACCGAGGCCACTCCCACGCCGAGCAGCGCTGCGGTGTCGGCGGATTCGGAAAGCCAGGCGCAGGTAGCGCGCGTCACCAGCGCCGGTACGTCCAGACCGAGCCGGGCGGCCTCGTCCTCGACGGCGATCCAACGCGCGGTGTCGAAGACGATCTCGATACGGTGGGTCTCGCTCATGACCGGTGTACCTCCCCGTCGGAACGCTGCAGTGCAGTAGTGTGTGGTGCTTTCTTCAGAAACCACACCTCTCCTGCATATTCGCGGCACGCGGAGGCGCCGCACGGGTTCGAAGCGCCCCGAAAGGGGCGCCATCACGGTCGTTTGCCTCGGTCTAGCCGCAGGAATACAATGGGAGCGCTGGGACGGCTCGCCGCCCGGCATTTGACAGCTCGAGGAAGTACGCTCCGTCCGTTACGGTGCGGCTCCTGTTCGAACACAGGCCACTGCCCGGAAATGTCGAGAGACGCCAATGGGTAGAACAGCCCTCGCCGGCTTAAGGCGAAGGCTAAGGTGGCTGGGATCTGAGAGGCGGGTACACCCGCTGCGTCGGCGACACCACGCGCCGCGCGCCCTACGTCGGACAGTGCCAAATCCACGACCAGGGATGAGAGCAGCGAAACCTGCCGACAAGCGCGATCTGCGCCTCGGCCCGCGTGTTTGCGCACGCACCGCTGCCCCTGGTCCCTCGCGGACGCAGGGGCTTCTTCGTGGCCGTCGGTCCTGCAACCGGAAGACAAGGGTCTTCGTGAAACCACACAGTCCGTAGACCCTCGACGTGCGCCTCCCGAACCTCGGTGGCCCTTCGAGGGAGCACCGCCAGACGTACCCGGCGAACGCGGTTCTCGGCATGGCTGACAAGCAGCCGTCCGACGCGCTCGTGAGGGAGGGAGAGCGCCATGCTGTACCTGTCCCAGATGCTGGGCAAGCCGGTGGTCGATGCAACCGGCGAGAACATCGGCACCATCAACGACATCGCGATCGCGACGGGCGAGATCTTTCCCCGCGTCACCTCGCTCGCGTTCAAGGGGCCCGACAAGACCCCGTTCATGCTCTCGTGGCGTAAGTTCGTCGACAACTTCGACGGCGAGCGCATCTCCCTCAACGTCGCGGCATCCGACATCCGGTTCAGCTACCTCCAGCCCGACGAGGTCCTGCTCTCCCGCGACCTCATGAGCAAGCAGATCGTCGACACCCAGGGCATGAAGGTCGTGCGCGTCAACGACCTCAAGCTCTCGGAGTCGCGGAACCAGCTGCGGTTGCTCGGCGCCGAGGTCGGTGTGCGCGGACTCCTTCGCGGTATCTCTCCCGCGCTCGAGCATGGTGTCGCCGGCGTCGCGCACCTGTTCGGTGGAGAGCTCGAAGAGAACCTCATCGCGTGGAACTACATGGACCTGCTCGACCGCGACCTCTCCGAGGTCAAGCTTTCGGTGACGCACAAGCGCCTCCACGAACTCCATCCCGCCGATGTGGCCGACATCCTCGAGAAGCTCGCCCCCGCACAGCGCGCGCGCGTCTTCGACCATCTCGACAACGAACAGGCCGCCGACACGATCTCCGAGCTCGAAGACGACCTCCAGGCCGACGTCATCGACGACCTGTCCGAGCGGCGCGCATCAGACCTGCTGGCCGAGATGGACCCCGACGACGCGGCCGACATCATCGGCGACCTGCCCTACGACAAAGCCGAGACGCTGCTTCGGTTGATGGGCGTCAAGGAGTCGAGCGTCATCCGCTCCCTGCTCGGCTACAAGGACAAGACCGCCGGCGGCATCATGACCCCCGAGGTTACGACCGTCGCCGAGGACCTCACCGTGCAACAGGTCATTGATCACATGCGGGCCGAGTCCACCGAGCACGAGAGCGTGTACTACATCTACGTGGTCGAGGGGGACCAGCGCCTGGTTGGGGCGGTTTCGTTGCGCGACCTCCTGCTCGCCTTGCCTGACACCCCGGTCTCCGAGCTTGCGGAGCGCGACCTGTTCGTCGCCCACGTCGACGACGACCAGGAGGAGGTCGCCGAGCAGATGAGCAAGTACGACCTGTTGGCGATCCCCGTCACGGACGAGAACGGGAAGTTGCTCGGTATCGTGACCGTCGACGACGCGCTCGACGTTCTTGAGGAGGAGGCCGACGAGGACCTCGCCCTGGCCACCGGTTCGGCTGGCGACTCCGGCGCCCCGTTGGGCTTGGCGCGCTGGTTCGTGAGACGCAACTGGTGGATCGTCGTGTGGGCCCTGTCCGCGGTCGCGGTGTACCTGCTCGCGCCCAAGCTCCCCCTTCTCGGCGACAGCGCGATGCTGCTGGTCCCGGCGCTCGTGCTGCTACCGATCATCCTGAGCATCGCCGAGGACACGACGCAGCGTGCGATCGGAGAGGTCATCGAGGAGCCCGAGGCCGATGAGCGCCTCGGCATCTGGTCGCAGCTCTGGCGAGCCGGCCTGCTGGGAGCGACAGTCGGGCTGCTCATCGGTTTGGTGGTGTTCGCTCTGGCTGAGGCGCTGTTCGGCAGCGCGTATCTCGCCGCCGGCTTCGCCGTTGCGACGGGATTGACCATCGCGCTGGTGATGCTCGCCGGAGTGGTCATCAAGCAGATCGCGCGACGCCGGGTCGAGGCCGACCGAAGCATGTCGAGCACCTCACTGGCGGTCGGATTGATGGTGGTGTCGACGTTCGCCTACTTCGTGCTGGCGATCGCGGGCGGCATGATCCTCACCGTGGTTCCGGGGGCTTAGGTTCGTGGCACCCGCCACAGAGCAGAGGCGCAGCGGTCGCAAGTGGCGGTTCCTCCCGCTGCTTGCAGCGTTGGGTCCCGGCATCATCGCCGCATCGGCGGGCAACGACGCGGGTGGCATAGCGACCTACTCGCAGGCCGGTGCCAGCTACGGCTATGCGACCTTGTGGATGATTCTGGTCATGACCTTCTCACTCGTGATCGTGCAGGAGATGGCCGCGCGCATGGGGGCCGTGACCGGCAAGGGCTTTGCCGCGCTGATCCGGGAGCGCTTCGGGATTCGCCCGACGCTCTTCGCGATGGCCTGCCTGCTCACGTCCAACGCGGCCACGAGCGTCGCCGAGTTCGCCGGCATCGCCGCTTCCCTGCAGCTCTTCGGCGTCTCCAAGTTCATCTCGGTTCCTATCGCCGCCGTTGTCGTTTGGCTACTCGTGGTGCGCGGCACCTATCGCAACGTGGAGGTCATGCTCCTCGTCCTCTCCAGCGTGTTCCTCTCCTACGTGATCGCTGCCTTCATGGCCAAACCGGACTGGGGCCTCGTGCTCAAGGCCACGGTCGTGCCGACCTTCATACCCTCGGCGTCATTCATCCTCATCGTCATCGCCACCATCGGCACCACCATCGCGCCCTGGATGCAGTTCTTCGTGCAGAGCAACATCGTGGACAAGGGCGTCACCGCCAAAGACCTCGGCTACCAGCGCGTCGACGTGATCGGCGGAGCGGTAGCGGCCAACTTCATCGCTTGGTTCATCATCGTGACGACCGGAACGGTCCTCTATCCGAGAGGGATCCCGGCCGCCAGTGCGCAGCAGGCCGCCTTGGCGCTCGCCCCGGTCGCCGGACAGTACGCCACAATCCTGTTCGCCATCGGCCTGTTCGGCGCTTCGCTGCTCGCGGCATTCGTTCTCCCGCTCACCGCCGCCTATGCGGTGACCGAGGCGTTCGGGCTCGAACGCGGAATCGACCGCACGTGGTCCGAGGCCCCGGTGTTCGTCGGCATCTACACCTTCGTGATCGTGTTCGGAGCGGTACTCGTGCTCATCCCCAACGCTCCGCTCATCACGATCATGGTCATGTCCCAGGCGGTCAACGGCGTGCTCTTGCCGTTCCTGCTCATCTTCATGATGATTATCGTCAACGACAGCAGGATCATGGGGCGCTACATCAACGGCCGCGCCTACAATGCAATCGGCTGGACGACCGTGGTCGTGGTCATCGGGTTGACGGTGGCGCTTCTCGGCTTCATGGCGGTGGGGGCAGCGTGACGGATCGAGACGATCAGTGGGACGGCACGCCGGAGGACGCGGCCGAGAAGGCCGTGGCCGCGGCGAAGCGGGCGGCGCGCGCCCGTGCACGTTCGGCGAGAGACTGCCTGGACCGTCCCGCCTGCAAAGAGGCCTCCGCCGACGCCGCGCTCAACCTGATAGGCCTGACGGAGCTGACCAACGTCGGAGTGGTCCTCGCGTACGCCGCGCTGCCGGCCGAGATCGACCCGCTGCAGGCCGTCTCGGCGTTGAGACGGCGGGGCGCCAGGATCGCCTATCCGCGCATAGAGTCCCCCGGCGTTCTCGGAGTACACATCGTCGACCACGAGCTCGACCTCGTCGCGGGTCCGTTCGGCCTCGCACAGCCTCGCACGCAGGCCCCACGCGCGAACCTGAACCTCATCGACGCGGTCCTCGTGCCGGGAGTGGCGTTCGACGTTCGCGGGATGCGACTGGGCTACGGCGGTGGCTACTACGACCGGCTGCTGCCCTGCCTGCGACCCGACTGCCTGCGTATCGGCGTCGCCTTCGACGAGCAGATACTCGCCGAGATACCGGCCGAGGAGCACGACGAGATCGTCGACCTCATCGTGACCCAGACGCGCGTCATGCGCCCCGGGACCCGGCTCGGCTGCTGACGGCCGAGTGTCGCACCGCCTGACCGGCACCTGACAGCCGATGGCTACTTCGCTGCGGCCAGTTCATCGAGCGTCACGAACGTGAAGCCCTTCGAGCGCAAGTCCTCGATGATGATGGGCAGCGCCTTGATCGTCTGACTCCGGTCGGCTCCCCCGTCATGCATGAGCACGATCTGGCCGGGCTTGGTCGATCTCACCGCGTTGCGGTAGAGCATGTGAGTCCCGGGTCTGGTCCAGTCGAGCGTGTCGATGTCCCACAGCGCGACCTTGACCTTCATCACCCGTGCCTGCTTGCGCACGGCGCCGTTCACCGCACCGTAGGGCGGGCGGAACCAGACAGGCCTCACGCCCGTCGCGGCCGCGACCCCGGAGACTCCCCCGGAGATCTCCTTTCGGATCCCCGCCGGTCCGAGTTTGGTGAGCTCCTTGTGGCTGAGCGAGTGACTTCCCACCACGTGGCCCTCCGCGGCGACCCGCCGAGCAAGCGCGGGCGCCTGCCGGGCCCGACCGCCGAGCATGAAGAACGTCGCATGGATCCTGTGCTTCTTGAGGACCGCGAGGATCTTGTCGGTCTGACCCGGCCACGGCCCGTCGTCGAACGTCAGGGCGACGAGCTTGTCCCCCGGCGCGGCCGGACGGCGCACCACGACCATCTCGTCGCCGGTCGAGACGATGCTGCGCGACGTCTCGACGCCGGAGATCCTGCCCCTGGTGACGATCGCGACACCCGGTGCTCCGACCCGTCGAAGCCTGACGACCGGCCCGATCCCCTCCTCGACGATCTCGATCGGGAGCGCCTCCCGGCTCGTCGCCCGGCTCTCAGTCGTGTCGGCGCCGTTGCGGCTCACGACGACATCGCCATCGTGGAGGCGCTCACCTCCGTCGGCGGGCTCTCCGTTGAGCGTTGACCGTCGCAGGTCCTCCGCCATCCGTGTTGATGACCTTGCCCTTGACCGAAAGAAGCGATCCTCGCTCGGACCGGAGGAGGTTCCTCTCCCTCAGGTCGAGCAGCGTGGCGCGGGCCGGGACCGTTCTCGGATTCCCGTCGATGGTGACCTGTATCGGCCACAGGACCGCCCATGCAGCGAGCGCGACTGACAGCGTGATAGCGACAACCGCGACGACGGCCCCGATCAGCCACGGCCGGGCCGAACGGTGCCGCTTCGCGTTGTCGTCTCGGAAGGTGCCACAGCCGGTGCGAACTCCTTTGCCGGTGGGGAGGGCCGCCGATCAGAGCGACACCCGTGCCACGCGACCTCCCGCCAGGTCGATCAGGTCGGTGCGGCGCACCTCCACCATCGAGGTCGGGGTGCCTGCCGCCGGGTACACGGTCTCGAAGCGCTCGAGCGAGTCATCGACGAACACAGGCAGCCCATCGGGCAGCGCGAAGGGCGACACGCCGCCGATCGCGAAGCCGGTGGCAGTCCGTACGGTGTCGGCGTCCGCGAAGTGCGCCTCGGTCCCCCCGAGCAGCGCGGCGATCGCCTCCGGGTCACCGCGCCGGTCTCCGGCGACCAATACGACGACCGGCTGGTCTCCCACCACGAACACGAGCGATTTCACGATCTGCCCCAACTCACAACCGGCGGCATCGGCTGCCTGCTGAGCGGTCTTGGTCGGCGTATCGAACTCGATGATCTGTTCGTTCAGCAGGTGCTCGGCGAGATAGGCTCGTACGCGTTCGGCGGATCCGGCCTTCTTGGGAGTGTCTGCCATAGCGACCTACGGTCCTTTCGTCCAGGAGGCAGGAGCGCGGTTGGGCACGCGCATCGGGAATCTGAGTGACTCGAGAACCGCGTCGAGGTTGTCCTGCCAGAGCGTGAGCGACTTGAGGTCGAGACGCAGAAGCGGGTAGAGCGGGTCGGGGCGCTCGACGGTGAATCCGTTGCGCAGCAGGAACGCGGACCCAAGCATGGGCATCGCGTCTCGCTCGCCTATCCGCTCGGTATAGCCGAACGCCTCGACCCGGCGCTCGCCGCGCTGGACCAGGTCGTGGAGAGCAGCCCTGAGCAAGACCGTCCCCAGACCGCGGTGACGGGCGTCCGATGAGATGTGCAGACAGGCGATCAGCGGCACCGACGGATCCTCAGGCGCCGCTGCGAACGTGGCCGCCTGAGGGAAGAACCCGCTCGGCGCGTACTTCACGAATCCGAGCACCTCGTCGTCGTCGAAGGCCACTTGGCCGCACTCGCCCCACTCGTCGGTGACCCTGCGGTACCACGCGCCCTGGAGATCGGAATCGCACACCGTCCCGCAGCGGCGCTCGCGCTCACCGGCGCTCTCCCAGAACGCACACTCTGAACACTCCACGGGGAGCTGATCGGATGCGGTGAAGGTGAGTGGTCGGAGTCTTCGGGTCATGGCCGCCTACTCGTCGTCATCGGGAAGGCGGGCGGCGTCGACGACCTTGTCGGTCATCGTCTTCAGGAAGCCGAGTGCTTTCTTCGTGTTCGGGCTCTTCGCAGCGGCTTTGACGGCGGTCGTGCCGTACGCCGCCGCGACCTTGGCCGCCCGTGATGCGGTCGCTGCCGCCTGCTCGGCGCCGACCTTCACCTGGGCCGCGCCCTTGCCTGCGGCCGCCGCTGCCCCGCCGTCGGTCTCGACCTGCAGCACCTCGTCGCTCACGACCACCGCGTCACCCTCGAAGCCGTGCACCAGGTCCGCCGAGAACGCACGGGTTCCCAGAGCGGTGTCCGCGGTCACGCCCGCCGAGAGTTCAAGTGAATCGAGGCGCCCGTCTGCCTCATCGAAGTGCGCGTCACGCACCTGTCCCAGGGGCGTGCCCGACTCGGCACGGACCGGCATGGCGAGCCACACGACGGTTCGCTCCCAGCTGATATCGAGCCGCTTGGCGGCGGCGCGATCCCACGCATGCCGGCCGTCGATCACGACGCGATCGTCGAAAATCTCAGCGCGGTCGAGAGCGACGTACCGATCGCTCCTACGGATCATCAGCAGAATGTCAGGGCGCTCGACGGTGAACCCGACGACGCGAGGCTCGCTCGGGTGGAAGAGCGTTTCGACCAAGCGTCCGACGCGCTTTCGGACACCTGTCTTCTTGTGCTTCTCGCCGTACACGGCGAGCCTGTCGACCTCGCGAAGCGAATGCACGTGCGCCTCCCAGTGAAAGAACCGGCCCCCCGGCGTGCCGGGAAGCCGGTTCTGAGCGTACCACGAGCGGTGCCCGGCCTAGACCTCCGGCGCGGGAGTCGAATCCGGCATCGGCGCATCGGCGACGGCGTCACCGGCGGCGTCAGCAGTTGATGCCGCCTTCTTGGCGACGTAGTCGAGTCCGCCTTGGGCCTTGCCGGACGCCGCCTCGACGCCGGACTTGGTGGCGTCAGCCGCCTTGTCGATGGAGGCGTGCACCGCGGGCGTCGTGTCCGCGATCTTGTCCTTCGCAGTGGACGCTGACTTCGCGACCTGATCCTGCAGGCGGCCACGGGCCTCGTCGATCTTGCTGCGGAGCTGCTCGCCCTTCTCGGCGGCGGTCTGCTGTCCCGCAGCGACTGCGTCAGTCACCTTGTCCTTGCTGGCGACGTAGAACTCCCCCGCCTCGCCCCAGTACTCGCCACTCTTCTCGGCGATGAGGTCGCGCGTCTCCTTGCCGGATCTCGGCGCGAACAGCAGCCCGAGTACGGCACCGATCAAGCCGCCCAGCAGGAACGCTGCGAACACCGATCCACCACGCCTGTCGTCGTACATCCCAAAGCACCTCCGTCGTCGATGCGTCACCGCTCGATAGTCAGACCCGGACTCGTTGCGCCCGGGTTCCTGCCAGCTATGTATACCCGATTACCGCCGAGACAGCGCGGCCTCTATCAACCTTGATACCACATCTTGGAAAGTCATGTCCGCGGCCTCGGCCGCCATCGGCAGCAGCGAGGTCTCGGTCATTCCGGGCGAGGTGTTGCATTCGAGCACGTAGGGCACGCCCTCGGCATCGAGGACCAGGTCGACTCGGCTCACGTCGCGGCAGCCGAGCGCGATGTGCACCTCTCGGGCGACACGCGTCACCTCCTCGGCAACCTCGGGCGTGATGCGGGCGGGAGCGAAGAAGTCGGCGTCCCCCGGTGTGGTGCGCGCAGAGAAGTCGTAGAGCCCCGCCGTCGGCGGGACGATCTCGACTGCGGGCAGCACGAGGGTGTGCTGACCCTGGCCGAGCACGGAGACTGCGAGCTCGACGCCCTCGATCCACCGCTCCACGAGCGCCGAGGTGTCGAACGACAGCGCCGAAAGCAGCGCGTCGGCGAGGCCCTCGATCGAGTCGACGCGCCTCAGGCCCAGCGCCGATCCCTGGCGGCCCGGCTTGACCGCGACCGGAAAGCCCCCGACCGCTTCGCCCACGAGGTCGAGCGCGGTGGCCGCGCCCATCTCCTTGAACGCGTCGGATGTGAGGGTGACCCAGGCGGGGGTTGAAATGCCCTTCTCGGCGAGAAGGTGTTTGGTGACGGACTTGTCCCACGACAGCGCACAGGACACGACGCCAGGACCGGTGTAGGGGATGCCGAGGAACTCGAGCAGCTCCTGGATGGTGCCGTCCTCACCGTACTTGCCGTGCAGAGCGATGTAGGCGGCGTCCGGGCGCTCGCTTCGCAGCGTCGCCACCAGGTCGGCGGTCACATCGAGGGGCAGCACGTAGTAGCCCGCCGAGGTGAGCGCATCGCACACTCTGCGGCCGCTCGCGAGCGAGACCTCGCGTTCGAGCGACCGCCCGCCCATCAGAACCGCGATCTTCTCTCTCATGCCGCCCCTTCTTTCAGGTCCGGCAACGCCCCCGCGGCGATGAAGGCGCGGTAGAGCTCGAGCCGGTCTTCGACGACCTCCGAGAGCCGCCGGACCCCCTCGGCGATGGCCTCCGGCGAAGCGTAGCAGAACGCAAGTCGCATGCAGTTCTTGCCCCGCCCGTCCGGAAAGAAGCCGTCACCGGGGGCGTAGGTGACGCCGAACTCGACGGCCTCCGCGAGCATCGTCGAGCAGTCGACGTAGGGGGGCAGTTCCACCCACACGAAGAATCCCCCGTCCGGCTTGGACCAGCGCGCCTCCGGGGGGAAGTGCTCGTCGAGCGCGGCGAGCATGGCGTCGCGCCGCTCGGCGTAGGTGCGCGTCAGCTCGGCGAGCGTGCGGCGCCAGCGCGTGCCCTGGAAGTAGCGCTCGGCGGTGACCTGGGCGAAGTTCGAGCCACACAGGTCGGCCGCCTGCTTGACGAGCAGCACCTTGGCCAGTATCGGCTTGGGAGCGGCGACCCAACCCAGCCGTAGCCCCGGCGCAAAGATCTTGGAGAAGGTGCCCAGGTAGATGACCTCGTCATCGAGCGAACGCAGCGGCTTCATGTGACCCCCGTCGAAGCGAAGCCGACCGTACGGATCGTCCTCGACCACGGGGATATCGTATTCGCGCGCCAGCTCAAGCAGCCGGCGGCGGCGCTCCGGCGACATGGTGACGCCGCCGGGGTTCTGGAAGTTGGGGATCGTGTAGATGAACTTGGCCCCGCGCGGACCGACCCGCTTGAGTTCGGCCTCGAGCAGGTCCATCCGCATACCCTCGTCGTCCATAAGCACGCAGCGGATCTCCGGTTGGTATGCCGAGAACGCCTGCAGCGCGCCGACGTAGGTGGGCCCTTCGGTGATGACGATGTCGCCGGGGTTCAGGAACGTCTTGGCGAGCAGGTCGAGCGCCTGCTGGGCGCCCGCGGTGATGAGCAGGTCGCCCGGCTTGAGGCGCACGCCGATCTCGGCCATCAGGTCGGCGACGAGTTCGCGCGTCTTGAGCCGGCCGTCGCTCCCTCCGTACTGAAGCGCTGCGGCGCCCTCGTGGATGACGGCCTCGCGCGCCGCCGTGGCGACCGCCTCGGCCGGTACCAGGTCGACAGCGGGCATGCCGCCGGAAAGCGAGATCATGTCGGGACGCGACGCGGCGGCGAAGAGGTCGCGGACGGCGCTCGATCTCACCCCCGCGATGCAATCGGCGTAGCGATCGCTCCACCGGTCGAACACGATTCGTGCGGTACCCATGCTGTCCACCTCACCGGAAACAACAAAACCCCCTCCGCCTGATTGGGCGAGGGGGCATTCGCGGTACCACCAATCTTCGTTCCGCCGTATCGGCCGGTGAGCCGAGAAGCGAAACCTCATTCCCGGGATACCGGTCCGGGGCCGACCCGCTTCCGGCTGCCGCGCACGGCCGCCCTGGCGGAGGACATCGGAGGGGTGGCCGGGCGCTCGCGCGTCCTCTTCCCTCACGTCCCTTGTGTGCTATCCAGCCCCCGGCTCGCGCGGCCCGAGGTGTGGCGAGCACTCTAGCATCGTGGAGTGAACGAGGTCAACGGCGGATTGCCGCGCGTTCAAGTGGTGTCGCGACCGTCTCGAGAGCGAAGGGCGCTCAGTTCACCGACGATCCTGTCCACGTCGGGCTTGTCGGCTGCAGTCGCCTTGAGGAGCCACTCACAGACCGCGGCCGCCTGCCGCAGCGCCCCGAGGGCGACAAGATCGTCGTCGTATCCGAGTCGCACCCGAAAGACCCCGGGCCCGTCCGCCGAGAAGTCCCACGACGTCTCCCCTCTCAGCGTGCGGGGCGAACCCGCGAGCGCCATGAGCTCGAAGGCGACGTGCTCGAGCAGGTGGGGGATCTCGGTGTCCGCGAGCTCGCCGAGAATCCCATGCGCCGAGCCGTTGTCGCATGTGTGGCGGGAGAGGCCGGGTAACAACTCGACCGCTCGCTCGACGAGCCCGGACGAGTTCGAAGTCCGCATCGGCTCGCCGGGAGGCACGCGAACGAGTGCCTCGACCCGCTCGGGATTCACGTCGATGCGCTCGATGACGAGAACCGGCATCGCCTTCGTGCTAGTCGATGTCGACTTCGACGACACGCCGAGCAGCCCGCGAGCCCACGAAGTACGCGATCGAAGCAGCGACGAGCACCACGCCGAGAGCGACCATCGCTGCCCGGGTGATGTTCTGCTCGTAGATCTCGTGCGCGACGTCCTTCACCTGGACGACGGCGAGGTCCTGGATCGCGATGGCGCGCTGCTTGATCTCGTCAAGCGATACGCGCTCCTCCGGTGGGATGTAGAGCGGCTGTGTCGTGGGGTCCGGCGTCATGTCTGTATGCTCCTCATCTTCAGGTACGTGAGTACTCCTGCGCCGATCAGGATGGCGGTTCCCACCACGGCGAACGCCCCGGGCCAGCCGATGAAGCCGGCAAGGACCATCAGGAAGGCGACGAACAGGAAGCACAGGCCGACGACGAGCAGTACCGCCGCCGCCATCGCGAATGCGATGAGCATCCCGAGTTGCTGGCCCGGTAGGACGACCTTGTCCCGCATGATGCCCGCGGCCTCTTGGCGAAGCCAGTTCACGAGCATCTGGAGCAGGTCGGCAACCGCGTCGATCACGCTCTCCCGCTCAGGTGCGGGCGGACCGCTCGGGGGCGGAGCGCTCGACGACGACCCGCCCGCGGGAGGGTCGTTCGGGGGCAGGCCGGTCGATCGGGGAGCGTCCTGCGGCATGGCGCTCTGCGGCGGGGCCGGGCTGCCGTCAGCGTCGGACATTCTGTGCCTCCTTGGGAAGAGCGTGGTGCGTCCTTGAGGAAGATACCCCAAAAGGGTGACGGCGCAGGCACCACCCTGCGCCGTCACCCTGGCTCGGCTACTTCTTGGGCGTGCCGTGCCCTCCTGCGCAGCAAGCTTGCTCAGTATCTTGCCGAGCTCCTCGACCTTGCTGCCGTAGGTCGCCCAGTCGCCTTTGCGCTGCGCCGCTATGGCGTCGAGGTAGAGCTTCTGTGCGGCGGCAACGTCCTGCAGCGAGCCTTGGCCCGCTCCTCCGGCGCCGAGCGCGCCGCCCGTGGTCTCGCTCGACACGCCTCCGACTGCGCTCGTGTTGCCGGGTGCCTGCTGGCCGAACACCTTCAGAAGCGCCGCCTCCAGCGTGCTTTCCATCTCCACGCGGTCGGCGTACACGACGATCACTCGCGTGAGCTCAGGAATCGCGGTCTGCTCGGCTTGGAGGTAGAGCGGCTGGATGTAGACGATCGAGTCCTTGATAGGGATGACCAGCATGTTCCCGAAGATCGCCGAACTCCCCCGCTGGTTCCACAGTGAGAGCTGGGGCGAGATGATCGAATCCTGGTTGATCTGGGCGCTGACCTGCTCGGGCCCCAAGACGACGCGCTCCTTGGGGAACAGGTACACCGTCCGCTCGCCGTACTTGTCGGGGTCTGAGTTGGCGGCCACCCAGCCGATCATGTTGTCCCGGTTCCGCGGCGTATAGGGTGACATGATGTAGAAGGCTTCCTGCGTCTGTCCCGGAAGCTTCATGAGCACGAAGAACGGCTCCATGGTCTTGCCTTGGCGCTCGCCGGGGATCTCCCACTGGTCTTCCTTGTTGTAGAACACCCGGGGGTCGGTCATGTGGTAGGTGCGGTACACCTCCGCCTGCGCCATGAACAGGCCCTGCGGGTAGCGGAAGTGATCGCGCACCCCTGAGGGGATCTTGGAACCGTCAACGATCAGCGAGGGGAACACCTTTCGCCATGCTTGGAGCACCGGGTCCGTGGGGTCGAAGGCGTAGAAGGTGGTCGAGCCGTCGAATGCGTCGACCACGACCTTGACGGAGTTGCGAAGGTACTTGGTCTGGGGGGAGCCGGGGATCCCCTCGGAGTAGGGGAACCACTCGGAGCTGGTGTAGGCGTCGACGACCCACTTGATCCGCCCGTCGATGAGCACGGGGTACGCGTCCTTCTCGTACTGGAGCCACGGTGCGAGTGCCTCGAGTCTTGACGTCAGGTCCCTGCGGATCAGCACCCGGCTCTCGGGCTTGACGTACTGGGAGAAGAGGACCTGGCTCGATCCCAGGTGAAGCGCCCACGCGAGCCTCCGGGGCAGAGACCCGATAGCCACTCCCCCGGTTCCCTTGTACTCGTAGTAGGCGTTCTTCTCTCCGAGCGGGAAGTCGAACTCCTTGATGCCGGTGTCGACAACCACGTAGTTGGTGGTCGCCTCGCCGTAGTAGATGCGCGGCTGCTCGGTCTTGAGGTCGGTGGACGTTCTGGGCGGGACATCACCGATGATGAACTTGGGCATCCCCCTCGGGTCCGCCTCATTCACCGGGCTCATGACGAGCCCGAACCCGTGGGTGTACACGAGATGCTGGTTGACCCACGTCTGAGCGGTCGAGGGCAGGAGCTTGGAGTTCATCTCACGCGCCGAGACCAGTACCTGCTGCCTGACGCCGTCGATGGTGTAGCGGTCGACGTCGACGTCGGGGAACTCGTAGTACGGCCGAATCGACTGCAGCTGTGCGTAGGACTGCGCCATGATGCCCGGGTCCCAGAGGCGAACGTTCTTGAGCGTCTGCCGGTTGGCCACGATGTCGGCGGCGGTCAGGTTCTCGGCAGCAGGGAACTTCTGGCCCTTCACGTCCGTCAACCCGAAGGCCTTGCGCGTCATCTCGATGTTGCGCTCGATGTAGGGGGTTTCGGCGGACGCCTCGTTGGGAGCGACGATGAACTGCTGCATGAGACCCGGCCACACGGCGCCGAGCAGTATCGACGCCGCCACCCAGACGCCGAGCGCCATGAGCGGGAGGCGCCAGCCCTTGTAGCGGATGTTGAGCAGCAGTGCGCCAGCGGTGACGAGTGACACGACGATGAGCACCCAGTACGCGGGCAGCTGCGCATGGACGTCGGTGTAGCCGGCTCCGACGATCTGTCCACGGGTGGAGTAGTCGAGTTCCCAGATCGAGATCCAGTAGCGGAAGCCCCACGCGAGCACGATGAACGCCATGAGAACCGACAGGTGCGCCTTCACGTGGGGCGCGAAGCCCTTGAACTTCGCCCACGGCTGGATCGCGCCATCGATGACGTGGACCGCGAGGGTGAGAACGGCCGTCAGAATGAGCACTCCCGTGAGCCAGTTGCTCAGGGCGTTGTAGGCAGGCAGCTCGAAGACGAAGAACCCCACGTTCCTGTTGAACTGAGGGTCGCTGTAGGGAAACGGCACCGACGCGAGCGCGAGCCGGAACGTCTGCCACTGCGAGGACATGCCCAGGCCATTGAAGAACGCCAGGACCAGACAGCCCCAAAGGACCGTACGGTCCAGGATCGGTCCGAATCGCCCTCGTAGTGTCTCGATGAACATCTCAAGTTGTTCCGGTGTGCCCTCGGGCATACCGATCGGCACCGCCTTGGGCGCCATACGTCGGGCGATGCGCAGGTTGACGTAGAGAAGCAGGAACGTCGCGACCCCGAATACCACACCGGTCACGATCTGCGAGACGATGCGCGTCAGGAAGACCGACTGCTGACCCAGGTCGCCGTACCACAGCCAGTCGATCCACACCCCGGCAAGCCATCTCAGGAACGGCAGGCCGATGGTGAAGAACACCGCGACGATGGCGGCGATGAGCACGAAGACGCGTTGGCGAGAGGGTGTGGCCATGAGCACTCCTTCAGAGCGTCAGAGGTAGTCGTCCACGTCAATGTTGAGAAGCTGCGGGTCGAGACAGGCGGTGACGCCCAGTTCGGGCGCGTCTTGGAGCACGACGTCCTGGGGAGGAACGAGCTGACCGCCGGGAGCCGCGATCAGGCGAATGACCGGCCGGGCAGCATCCGCAGGGTTCGCAGCGAGCACGATCGCGACGGCCCCCGTCGACAGCCGTACCACGGAGCGGGGCGGGTAGATCCCCATCATGCTGACGAAGAGCCGGACGAGCTCCGGGTCGAACGCGGTGCCCGAACCTTGAACGATGTTCAGTATGGCGTCGTCCTCGACGCGCGCCGCCGAGTAGCTCCGCCGAGAGGTCATCGCGTCGTAGGCGTCCGCGATCGCCACGATGCGGCTGTTGAGGTGTTGCTTTCGCCGCGGGGTGCGGGACGGGTACCCGGCGCCGTCCCAGCGCATGTGGTGCTCGAGGATCGAAACGACCGCCGACTTGTCCAGCCCGGGGAGCTGGGCGATCATCTGAGCGCCTGAGATGGGGTGCTGCCGCATCCGGGCCCATTCGTCCGGCGTCAAGGTTCCCGGCTTGTTCAGCAGCTCCGTTTCGATCGTGAGCTTCCCGATGTCGTGGAGCAGTGCACCGACGCCCAGCGAGGAGAGGAAGCGGTGGTCCTCGCTCACGCTCGCGCCCAGCGCGAGCGCAACGACCGCCACGTTGGCCGAGTGGAAGAACGTGTACTCATCGTAGTTTCGAAGCGCCGTCAGCTGCAGCATCGTGTAGCGGTCCGCGAGCACGTTGTCGACGAGCGAGCGGACGACGCCGTTGATGTGGCCCGCGCTCACCAGCCGGTTGTTCTGGCGCAGCAGGTCCACCTCGCGGAGGAGCGCGATGGCATTGCCTATCGCGCCCCGCGGGCTCTCGATGGGCTCCTCGGAATCGAACTCCTCGGAAGGTGCCGCCACCATCTGCACGCTCGCGAACTGCACGTGGGGCAGGTTCTCCTCGGCGGCCATCCGGGCGGCCCCCCCGGCGGCTTGGGCCTCGCCGACGTCGGCGGCGAGTATTCGTGAAGCGCGCAGGAGTTCGTTGCCGCTGAGCCCGACGCGCAGGACCATCGACCCGATTCCGAGATCGCGCATGTCACGGCCGAGTTCGTCGAAGAGCATGCTCTCCTCGGCCAGGAGCTGAGAGCCGAGCAGGATCTCGTCTTCGAAGAACGCGAGCTGCACGTCGACGCCCTCGTCGTGGTAGACGTGCACGGTGTCCCCGAAGCGCGCGACCGCGTCTGCGACGGCCGGGTGGTCCATCGGGTAGAACCGCGCGGCGCGGCGCAGCGCCGACAGGCGGGTGAGCATCATTCGAGCGGCTTTGACCTGCGGTGCCGAGTAGCGGATCGTCTCGCCACCACCGGACGTCATCGGCACACTCGGCACATCGACCGCGCCGTCGGAAGGGACCTGCGCGCCTGCACCCGCCTCGCCGAGCTGGCTGAAGTCGTCGCTCATCGCCCGGCTCCCTTCGACTTGATCGCCGCGATAGCCGCCGACGCCACCGCACGGAGCTCCTTGTCCCGGCCACCATGAAGGAGCGACCGTTTCCCTGCCAGAGCGTTCAGCGTGGGGAGTGCCTCCGTTGCGCCGAGTCGCCCGAGTGCCTCGATCGCCTCAGCCCGCGGGCCGGTGTCGCGGTTGCCGCGTCCTTCTCCGCGTGCGACGGCCTCGAGAGCCGGCGCTGCGCTCCGCACGCCGGACTGGCCCAGATAGCGCGCCGCGAGTTGCACGTTCTGCGTGTCCTCGTCGTTGAGCGAGGCGATGAGCATCTCGCTCGCAAGCCGGTCGTTGATGCCGGAGAGCCCGCGGATGGTCTCCCGGCGAACCCGGGCGTCCGGGTGGCGCAGCGTGCGTTCGAGATAGGTGAGCACGGCCGACGACTTCGTCGACGAAAGAATCGCCACCACGTTGCGGACGAAGTACCAGCGCGAGTCGCTCACGCATGCGCCCAGTCTGGGGATGTTCTCCCGCGCCATCGTCGAAAGCACGTCGACCAGGGACTTGCGAGCGGCCATATCGGGCTCGTCGGCCAGGTTCTCCAGCAGCGGTGTCAGCGCGCGCGCGCCCAGAAGATCGAGGAGCCGGCGCGCCGAGTCATACTCCGGCGATCCCTTGGGATACACGCGCAGGGTTCTTGCAAGCTCGCGGACGTCGCTCGGACGCGCGAACCGGTCGACCGCCTGCTCGATGCGCAGGCGCTGCTCGGGAGTCAGCTCCGGGTTCTTGGCTGCCTCGCCGAGTGAGATCGCGGCATCGGCGGCCACTTCGACGGCGCCGCTCTCGATCAGGTAGTCGAGCGCGTCCTCGAGCACCGACATCGTCGAGGCGAACTGCGCGGGCCGCGTGTCGAGGCCGGCGAGCAGAACCATCGTGGTCACGACATCTCCCTCGGTCACGCCGCACGCAGCCTCTTCCCGAATCGCCGCGAGTGCCGGGCCGATCTCGCTGGCCCTGCTCAGCCCGTGTGGTATGTCGAGGACCTGGAACACCGCGTCGGCAGCTGGGGACCCGGCGACCGGCGCGCCGGGACGCACGGTCAGGCGCGTCGGCATCGCCTGTTCCATGACATCGGCGACTTCCGCCTCGCTCATCCCGGAATCCCGCATCACCGAGCTGGCCATCTCGGCGATCTCCTCGCGGTCTCCCGCCGAGATGAGCGCGAGGCCGCGGATCGCCCTCACCAGCTGCTGCCTGCCCGCCTCACCGTCGACGAGCCCGTCCACGAACAGCTGTGAGATCGTACGCGTCCCCATCTGCCGGACGACCGCGGCGATCGCGGGAGACGTGCGGCTCTCAGGCAGCACCTCTTCGACGAGCAGGGAGCGCTGAAGTCTCGGCTCGAGGCGGCTGAGCGCTTCGGCGAGCGCGCGGTAGAGTTCGTGCTCGTCGCCGCGACCGACCGCCGATGCCACCGAGCCGAGGGCGGAGAACCGCTCTCCCACCGCGACGAGTGCCGCCCGATTGAGATTGGCCTCGTAGACCTGCTGGAGGTAGTCGCTGACGGCCTTCGGCTCGCCGATGAGCCGCGTGAGAACGACCTCGTCGTAGTCGCGGCCGGACATCGCCGCCGACAGCGCATCGTCGATGACGGCCATCTCGCTCGGCGCCGAAGCAGGACCCTCGGCCTCCGACGAGTCGACTTGGATCTCGACGAGCGTCACCCGCGTCACGCGGACGGTGATCGCACTCACGCCTTGGTCCCAGAGGCGCGCCTCGAAGCCGCCAGCGGCCTCGACCTCCTCGGGCGAGTACTTCAGAACCGTGAGGAAGGCGATGAGGTCCTTGGCCTCGAGGCCGGCATGGAAGCGCATCTCGGCGAGTTTGCGCAGGTAAAGTTCGTGGCTGAAGTCGGCAAAGGCCTTGTTGCCGGGGAAGATCGGGGCCCCTTCGTAGATCAGGTTGGTTCTCGTGACCGAGAAGCGCACCTCGGGGACCTCGTTGAGGACCTCCTTGAACACCTCGATGCACGCCGCGGCGGCGTTGCCGGGTATCTCGCTCGACGGGGGGTAGATCGAGACCGCCTTGTTCACCACGACGAGCTGGCGGACGAACCGCTCGATCAGCGGTGGTGCCTTGGGATGATCGTCCTTGGCGGCAGCCACGAGCCCTCCCTCGACGTACCTCGCGCCCCGGCGGCGCATCCCTGCACTCTGAAGTATAGGACAGGGCGTGCGATATCATCGGGCCATGACCGGACACCAGACGCATCCGCCCGGCGATGGCCCGGCGGAGCCCTCTCCAGCGCCACCGCCCCTGCTCCTCGCATCGCAGTCGCCGCGCCGGCGGCGGCTGCTCGAGTGGCTCGGTCTGCCCTTCTCGGCGACGGCCGTCGACACCCCGGAGGAACTCGACACCCCGCTCGCGCGCGATCCCGCGGCACTCGCCGAGTCGCTCGCCGCCGAGAAGGCAGCGGCGGTGCGGTCGGAGGGGTTGGATGGCGACACGCTCGTGCTGTGCTTCGACACGATCGTCGTGCTCGACGGCGGGGTTCTCGGCAAACCTCGCGACCTGCCGGATGCCTGGCGGATGCTCCGGGCGCTGTCCGGACGCACCCACCAGGTCGTGACCGGCGTGGCGCTCGCGTGCCCGGGCGAGGCGGGGCCGCGGACCTTCGCGGTGACGACCGACGTGACCATGCAGTCGCTGACCGACTGCCGCATCGAGGCATGGATGGCTCAGGGCGAGTTCATGGGCTGCGCCGGGGCGTACAACATCGAGGGCCAGGTGGCCGAGGTGACCGCCGACGAGTGCTACCAGAACGTCGCCGGCCTGCCGCTGTGCCACCTGTACGTCGAGCTCGAGCGTGAGGCAGCGCGGTACTCGGGCGGCTGCCTCAGCGGCTCGCGGCCGACCGTGCCCATCGCGGCCTGTGACGCGGCGCTCGGACGGACCTGCCGTCTGGGACCGCGCCTGGTGTCCTCGGCCAGCTGATCACCGCAGGGTCCTCCGCGACTCCGACCCTCAGCCGTCTTGCCGGGCGACGATGATGACGCTCTCGTCCTTGTCGGCATCGAACGCCCGGCCGTCGTGCGCCCCGAACGCCTCGATGCGCGCGAAGCCCGCGTCGGCAAGCTCTGCGCTCGAGCAGCCCGAGCGGAAGCGCCGTATGCGGAGAACGGCGCGACGCCACGTCCCAGGCGCCGTCGGCGTCGCGGGTGAGCGTCACGAAGTCGAAGTCGAGGTACTCGTCCGCCGACCGGGTAGTCGATGACCCGGAGGAACACGCGGGTTCCCTCGGGAACCTCGCGGATGATGGGCGGGATCACGCGCGGCTTGCCGCCGAGCAGGCGCGCGTGGTTCAGCAGGTGCAACACCAGGACTCCGCCGGGCCGAAGCACCGCGTGGAAGTCCGCAAGCGCCTCGCGCAGTCCGGCCAGGCCCGCGACGTGCGGCAGCGCGTTGCCGGTGCACAGCAGCGCATCGGCACCACCCAGGCCCAGCGACGCCAGCTCCCCGAAGCCGCCGCGAACGAGGCGCAGCTCGCCCCCCGCCTCGGCGATGCGCTCCGCCGCCTCGGCGACGTTGGCCTCTGCCTGCGCGAGCATCGAGTCGTCGGGGTCGACGGCGTCAACGGTCATGCCCTGCTCGGCGAAGGCGATGGCGTGTCGCGCGCTGCCCGCCCCCACGTCGATGAGCGACCGCACGCCCGCCTCGGCGAACAGGCGCAGAAAGAACGGCAGCTCGCGGGCGAGACGGGCGTCCCAGTTCACGAAGGTGTCGTAGTCCGACGCGGGTGCGACACGGGGTTCATCGGCGGGAGAGCTCATGGGTCCTCCAAGAAGGCGCGGACGTGGGCACTTGGGTTCAGGGCAGGAGCGGTTCGTCGAGCCGGAAGATGCGCGACGCGTTACCGCGCAGGATCAGGTCGCGGTCACCCGCCGAGAGGCCCATCTCCTCGAGCGTGCGCTGCTGCATGAATCGGATCCAGGTGCGGTAGGGGGCGGTGGTGCCGGAGTCGGTGCCGAACAGCACGCGCTCGGGCCCGAGGGCCATGATCGCCCGCTCGAAGACCTCGGGCAGGGTCAGCTTGGGCACGTAGTAGTCCATCCAGTTGTTGGTGCCGCTCGTGTCGACGCACACGTTCTTGCACTGGTAGGCGAGGCGCAGCACGCTGTCGAGCCACCCGGCACCGAAGTGAGCGATCACGAACTGCAGTTCCGGGAAGTCGCGCGCCACCGGTGAGAGGTCGAGCGGGTCGGCGAAGTTCAGGTCGCCGGTCGGGTCGACCGTCACGCCGTAGTGGATGATGAGGTTCGCCTTGAGCTCGTTGGCCTTCTCGAAGAAGGGGCGGCATGCCGGGTCGCTCAACCGGTAGCAGCGGTTGACCGGATAGAGCTTCACGCCCCGGAACCCCGCAGCCATCTCGCGCTCGAGCAGATCGGCCGAGCCCGGGTCGCGCGGGTCCACGTTGCACAGCGCGTGCACGTGACCGTTGGCGGCGGCGATGAAGTCGCGCATGTACTGCGAGTCCGGCAGCACCGAGACGATGAGGGCTTTGGCCACGTTGGCCGCCGCCAGCCGCTCGACGTACCATGGCGCGATCTCCTCGGCGGTCATGTCGGGCAGCATCTCCGCCTGACGACGGCCCCACTTACCCTCCTTGAGCGCCTGCTTGAATCGCTTGGGTGTCTCGGGGCGCTCGGCCATCTCCTTCAGCAGCGGCAGCGAGAACAGGTGGACGTGCGCATCGATGACGTCGCCGGGTGCGGTCGGTTTCGCTTCCTCGATCTTGGGCATGCAACAGCTCCTTGGCGGGCTACTCGGGGGAATCGGGTGTGGCCCGGACCTCGGCCGGCGGTGCAGGTGGGGCCGGTGGCACGGGCGGCACCGGTGGTTCGGCGGGGGCTCCTGACCCGGGCGCGGCCGGTGCCGGCGGCGCGGTCGGCGGGATGGGAGGTGCCGGCGCGGGGTCCACGACGGTGGCGTGCCCGTCGATGACGGTCGTCACGGGCTCCTCGGGGATCACGGCCATCGCGATGATGTAGAGCAGGAACGCCGGGAAGAACGACGTGAAGACCGCCAGGACGGCGTAGGCCAGACGCAGCAGGGTCGGATCGACCCCGAGGTAGTCGGCGGCGCCGGCAAGCACACCGCCCACCATCCGGTTCTCGCGAGACCGGTAGAGCCTGCGCCCGCGGATCACGACCTGTCCGCCACGCCGCGCGGCGACGATCACCAGCACGCCGATAGCGATCAGCGCGAGCGGCCAGCCCACCCGTGCGATGGCATCGAGTACCGCGCGCAGCGGCCAGAGCAGCGGGGCCAGGAAGCCGTTGAGCAGCCACCAGCCTCCCCACAGGACCAGACCGATACCCAGTACGACCAGCCACTCGGACCGGCGCTCGTTCCCGCTCACGGATGCCTCCTAGTACGTAGCGATCGAGACCGAACCGACTCCGGCCTCGGTCTTGATGATCCAGGTACTGTCCGCCGAGGAGAATCCCGGCGTCTCCCAGGTGCCTCCTCGGCGTTCGAACCGCCCCGCGACGTCCTTGACCACGAGCCCGGTCTGGGTGACGACGCGGGCGTCGGCGTCGCGCGGGAGCAGGATGCGCACCGACGAGACCCCCGACTTCACCACCAGCGTGGACTCGCGTTCGCCGTCGGGCACGTCGCCGAGCCTGATCGATACGGCACTCGCGCCGGTCTTCAGCTCCATGTCTCGCACGCGAACATCGGACAGGTCCGCGTCCAGGGACGATGCCCCCGTCTGGAGCGAGATGTCCCACAGCGCGCTGTCGGACAACCTCGTGTCGATGCGCGCGCCCGCCGCACCCGGGACGACCACCACGTTGCTCGCGGACTCCGGCAAGCCGATCCTCACTTGGGCCGAGTCACCGCGCTGCTTCGCCGAGAAGCTCGGCGGCCCGAACGGCGAGGATCCTTCGACGGTCACCAGTCGGCTTCCGCTGCCGATCCGGATCTCTCCGGCTCCGCCGCTCAGCTGGAGGTCGGCCTTCTCGACCCCGACGCCCGGCTCGGAGAACGAGAACTCCTGGCCGCCCGCGGTCGTCAGCCACCCGGTCGGCGGAACGATGGTCGACCCCGTCCACGACACCGCCACGGCGTACGCGAGCGTGAGCCAGACGACCAGCGTGGCCACGATCCGCAGCCAGCTCTGCCCGAGGCCCTTGGCGAGAATGGAGAGCCCGAGCGCGATCACCAGCGCCGGCCAGAGCGTCACCATCGACCCACCAGACGCTCCACGAGATGTAGCCAGTGGTGTTGCCCAACAGCACGAGTCCGAAGATCACCGTGCCGAGGCCCTCGAACACGCGGTCGACGCCCCAACCGTTGCTCCCGGGCGTGAACACCTGAACGACACCGGCCACCACGATGATGAGGGGCCAGAGCGCCCAGACGGGCACGTCGAACCAGGGAAGGAACTGCGAGACCAGGAACACCGCCCCGAGCACCACCAGCATCACGCCGAGGAAGACGCCCCCGCCGCGCGTGCCCACCGGAACCGGCTCGGGGGGAGTCGGACTCGGCTGCCTCGGGACTCCGTCGCCGTCACTCATGGTCGGCCTCCCTCTCCGCGCCGGTCTCCTCGGGCGCGGTCACCCGTATCCTCGCGATGCGCCGTCTCCGCATCGTCTGTACGCGGAACTGGTAGCCCTTGCGCTCGTAGCGCTCTCCCGGAACCGGGATGTGGCCGAGCTGCGAGAGCAGCCACCCCGCGATCGTCTCGTACTCGTCGGACTCCTCGGCAGGGATGCCGCGCTCGATGGCCTCCTCGATGTCCAGCCGTCCGTCGAAGATCCACTCACGAGGACCCACCTGCTGGATGAAGCGATGCTCGCGGTCGAACTCGTCGGCGATCTCTCCCACGATCTCCTCGACGATGTCCTCCATGGTGGCCAGACCGGCGGTGCCCCCGTACTCGTCGACCACGATCGCCATCTGGTTGTGCATGGCACGCATCTCCGAGAGGAGCGGCAGGATCTTCTTGGTCTCGGGGACGAAGACCGCCTCGCGCATGTGCTCGGTGATGTGCTTGTCGTGGCCGCCCTCGGAGAGCGGGGTGACCAGGTCCTTGAGCAGGGCGACGCCCACGATGCGGTCGCGGTTCTCCGAGAAGATCGGTATACGGGAGAAGCCCGTCCCGCGCATGATCTCCGCGGCCTCGAGAACGGTGGTGGTATCGGACGCGAGCACCATGTCGACACGGGGCACCATGATCTCGCGCGCCACGGTATCGCCCAGCTCGAAGATCTCGTGGATCATGCGTTTCTCTTCGTCGAGCAGAGCTCCCCTGCTCGGTGACCAGGAGCTTGATCTCCTCCTCGGAGACGCCTGGTCGGCCGCCCTTGCTCTTCATGCCGATGAGACGCGAGACGAAGTTGGTCGAGATCGTCAGGAACCACACGACGGGACCGAACGCCCGCTCGAGCCACAGCACCGGCGCGGCCACGGCGGTCGCGACCTTCTCGGCACGCTGCAGGCCGAGTCGCTTCGGGACGAGCTCGCCGAAGATGAGGGTCACGTAGGAGATCATGAGGGTGACGAGCACGACGGCAAGGCCCGGGGCTATCCGCGCAAGCCAGTCGGCCCCGAAGGACTCAAGCCAGGCCTCGACGGGCTTGGCGAGCGTCACCGCGCCGGCGGAGGCCGCCAGGAATCCCACCACGGTGATGCAGATCTGAATGGTCGAGAGCAGCCGAGTGGGGTCTTCGATGAGCTTCAGGGCCGTCTTGGCGCCGCTCGATCCCTCTTCGGCGCGCTGCCGGAGCACCGCGCGCCGCGCACTGATGAGTGCGATCTCGGCGGCCGCGAAGTAGCCGCCGACCGCGGTGAGGGCGAGGATGAGCAGCACCTGCACGCCGACTGTGTCCATGAGGTGTAGGTTACCAGCATCCGTGGGCCGGAAACCGCCGCAGACGCAGCGGATGCGCGGGATTGCGGGCGGAACACTCAACCTCGCGCGCCGGAAGCCCGATAGTGGGAGAGTGGACGCCCCCTCGCAGGTCAGAAACGCGGGTGCGCTACTATGCGCTGAGGGTGCTACAGGGAGGTCTGACGCAATGCCTGATGCTGCCGCCATGAGGAGCCTCGAAGCTGTGCTGCGCTCGCTTGCGACGGCAGCTCGCTCGCTGCGCCTCTATCCGGCCGCCAGCCCCATCCCGCTCCAGTCCGTCCAAGCGGTGAAGAACGCCTTGAGCGAGTACTTCGCGAGCGGCGCCGACACCCTGTGCATCGCGCTCGCGCGCGAGGGCTTCTCGGTCGACGGGGTGCCGCTCGGCGCGCAGATTCCGGGTGCGCGGGACCTCTCCGACGACCTGCGCGCGCACGGTGTCGCCGAGATCGAGGTGTCCTCGGACGTATCCGGCAACGAGCTGCTCACCTTCCTCACCGTGGTAGCTCGGCCCGTTGAAGAGGTGCGGGACGAGGGCGGCGTCGCCGCTCTCGCCGCTGCCGGCGGGGTCTGCAATCTCCGAATCTCCGAGGTCCGGCTCGCGGTCGTCGAGCAGGCGCTCGACGCGGATGCGGCCACCGAGGACTACTTGCTCAGCCTGGCCGAGGATCCCGAAGGACTCGCGGCGTGGTACGCCACCGCTGCGGCCGGTGATCCCGTGAGTTTCGAGGCCGGTCTCATCGACCTGGTCCGCTCGGCGGGTGATGAGGGCGCCTCGCGACTGATGAGGTCGCTCGGTACCGCATTCCAGGCGCAACCGCCTTCGGGGCAGGACGCCCTGCTCAGCCTGGCCATGAAGCCGGGACCCGTACGAGACCTCGTCAGCGAACTCTTCGCGAGCCTCGATGCCGCTCAGATCGCAGGGTCGATCCTGTCGGGCGCCTTCGGCAAGAACATGCTGGCCCTTTCCAACGCGCTCAGCACGCTGCCGCTCGAAGAGGCGGCCGTGGACGTGCGTGCGGAGCTCGAGGACATGCTGGCACGCACCGGCCACAGCGCCGACGAGACCGAGTTCCTCGACCACATGCTCGAGGTGCGTGCGTTGGACGAGCCGGAGCCGTCCCTCGTCACCTCGGACGCCACCTACCGGGCCGTTCTCGCCGCGTCGACACTCACCGACCAGGATGTGTCCCGTGCGTGTGAAGCGGTCAGTGCCTCGGGTCGGGACATCAACGCCGCCGGGGTGCGCGCCATGCTCGCGCTCATGGACGAGCAGACCGACTTCGAGCGCTACTGCCGCAGCGCCGAGAACCTCGCGGGCGTCGTGCCGGGCCTCATCGAACAGGGCGACCTCGCTCTTGCGTCGACCGTCCTGACCGAACTCGTCAACCGGCAGACGCACAACACCGGACCCTGGCCGGAGCTTTCGGGACGGCTCGAGGCCGCACTCGGTACCGCCGCCGGACCGCGATCGATGCGCGCGCTCGTCAAAGCGGTGGCCGCCGACCCCTCGCTCGTGGGCGAGGCGCGCGAGATCGTCCGCTATGCGGGCGATTCCGGCGGTCCGCCCCTGGTTGCCGAGGGCATCGCGCTCAAGGACGAGGGGCTTGCCGTAGCCGAGCAGCTGCTCGGACGCCGTGTGATCGACCTGCTCAACGCCGCTGCGCCGGACATCCCATGGCATCTGCTCGGTCCCGTCGTGCGCCGGCTCGCGGCCGAGGGGGATCCTCACTCGATTGCGACCATCGAGGCCCTCATGGAGCGACCTGACGAACAGTCCCGCAGGGAGGTCGTCGCCGCGCTCGTGTCGGCTCAGGGACCACAGGCCAACCGGCTCCTCGCCGGTGCGCTGCGCGATCCGCGGCCCGAGACCGTCACGGTCGCCGCTCGTGCGATCGCGAGAAGCGGCGAGCCCGGCTCGGCGGCGTTGCTCGCGGCACGGCTCGGCGAACTCGACATCGACCGCGGGGACTTCCTGCTCGCCAAGGAGCTCATCGGGGCGCTCGCCCGCACTCCGGAGCCCGCCGCCGACGAGGCGCTTGCCAAGCTCGGTTCGCGGCGCTCGTTCATGCGACGCGGCCACTTCGCTGACGTCCAGTCGCTCGTCGCGGAAGCGCAGCGGGCGCGCCGAGGGGGGATCGCAACATGAGGACCCCCTCCGACGTCGTGGTCGCACTCGGGGCCTGCCGGCGTGCCGTCCAGCTCTACCCGCCGTCGCATCCCGCGTTTCGAGAGGCCTTGGATTCGCTCGAGGCCGCGGTCCATGACGTGGCGATCAACGACCCCTTCGTCCTCAACGTGCATCAGGGCCGCCTGTACCAGGGCAGTGTCGTCATCTCCGACGACGGCGCGGGTGTGCAGTCGGTCGCAGAGGCCCTGGAGGAGCGGTCGATCGAGTCCCTGACCTTCCTCCCCACGCTCACGCGCGCGGATGCGCTCGGGCTGGTCGAGGTCCTCACGCTTCGCCCCGGTCCCGACCTGGACGTGAGCGCGGAACTGCAGGCGCGTGGCGTCTTTGGGATCACCGTTGCGTTCCTCGCCGACGAGACGGATGTCGAGGACGCGGTCGAACGCGAGGAGCGCGACCGACTCCGCGATCAGGACCGTGCGCTGTACAACCGGCTTCTTTCGAGTCTGCGAACGATCTCTCAGCAGCTCACCAGCGGCGGTGGCGCGGATCTGAGCCAGACGAGCGGGATGGTCACCGGTGTGCTGGACCGCCTGCTGGAGGACCCCGCCGCGATGCTCGCACTTGCGACCATACGCGGTGTGGGCGAGCGAACGCTCTTCCACTCGCTCAACGTCATGATCTACTCGCTTGCGTTGGGCGGCCGGCTCGGACTGCCTGAGCAGAGCCTCCCGAGCCTGGGCACTGCTGCGCTCCTGCACGACGTCGGCAAGTCCGCGTTCGACCAGGGCGACCTCGCTCAAGCCGAACGCCTGCGCGCGCTGCATCCCAAGATGGGCGCCGAGATCCTGCAGCGGGTCTCTCTTGACGATCCCGCGCCCATGCTCGCCGCCTTCGAGCATCACATGAACGTGGATGGGACGGGATTCCCGCAGCGACCGGCAGACTACATCGCGCATCCCTACAGCCGCATGATCGCGGTTGCGAACCGCTACGAGAACCTCACGAACGCGACGCACGAACGTATGGCCCTGACCCCCGACCGTGCCGTGCTGCAAGTCCTACGCGACGCAGGTTCGATGCTCGACCCGTTCTTCGCGCGGCTCTTCGCCAGCGCGATGGGCGTATTCCCGGTAGGCTGCCTCGTCCGGCTGTCCGACCAGTCTGTCGGAGTCGTCGAACGGGCCGGTTCCGACCCCTTGGCCCCGCAGCTCCGGCTGACGTTCGACGCATCCGGGACCGAGCTCGAGCATCCGCAGCACATGGATCTCGCTCAGGGGAGTGTGCGCATCGTCGAGGTCATCGCACAGGAGTCGGTCAACATCGAGGTCTCCGACAAGCTCTGAGCACCGGCTACTTCTCAGGGCCCTTGCCGATTCCGTGCAGCACCAACGCGATGAGTGCCAACCGCCTGCTGCGGTCTTGGCACGCCTCTACGAACTCCTGAACCTGCTCGCGGGCCTCCGGGGTGGGCTCGTAGCGTATGAGACCCCCCGCGCACTGCAGGATTCCGCCGCGGCACAACTCGTCGACCTCGGGTTCGACCTCTTCGACCCTCCGCCCCAGACGTGACGCCAGGCCCGACGCATCCAGTACCGCAGTGGGATTGCGATCGAAGAAGACGATGATGTCCCATGCCAGGAGAGACCTGACATGGAGTTCCACGAACCGCGTGACCGTGGGTCCTAAGACCCCCTCAAGGTCATACAAGCTCTGGACCGTCCTTCGGGTCGAATGACCGCACCTGCACGAGCTCGCCCAGCTGAACCGCGCGCTGCCATGCGTGTCGGCAGGCGCTGCAGCTTCAGTCTAGCGACAAGGAGCCCCGTTGACACCTGCGGGGATCGACAACGTCGTTCACGGCACAGCGGGACCCGGGGTTCCGCTCTACGAATCGTCTTGCATGGTGCAGATCTTCTGCATGCGAGCCGCCGAAGCGTACATGATCGCCGAGATCACCATCGGGAGTGCGAGCAGAAAGGCCATCGCGCCCCATGCGCCGCCCGACCAGCCCGCCAATGAGCCCCAAACCACGATTCCCAGAGCGCCGAGCGCGAGGAGCAGCGCAGCCAGATTCTCGTAGAAGAGCCCGACCACGAAGACGATGATCAAGCCGCCCGAGAAGAGCAGCCCGTATGCCGTCGCAACGCCGAGGGGCTGACCCTGATAGGCGTACTGATTGCCGAACCCCATCCAGAACGTGAACAGGATTCCCAGAATGACCAGAAAGCGGGCGACGATACGCTGGGCGTTCATCTGCTCGGACTTGCAGGTGCGTGCGAGTAGTTCCACAGGACATCTCCTTCAACGCGACGTATGGGCGGCAGAGGAGCGTTGCTCGTGGGAATTGTTCCCATCCGCGGGCGCCTCCTATCGCGGGGCAGGATCGCCGCCGACCTGCGGAGGCACGGATGGCTGCGGCCTGAAGCGCTCCACGAGCCTGCGCTCCGGACGCACCTCGAGTTCGTCGAGGACCAGTTCCATCGACTCGACCATCGGCGGGGGTCCCGCAACGATGAACGGCCTGTCGTCTTCCGGGGGCCCAAGGTGTCGGCGGACCGTCTCGGCCGTGATGAATCCCCTCTCGCCGCTCCACCCCGCCGGCGGCTGCTCGAAGCACAGCACCGTGCGAACGCCGTTCGACGCCATCGCAGCGAACTCGGCCTCGAACGGCACGCACGACGCGTCGCGGTTTCCGTAGAAGAGCAGCGCATCGTCAAAGACGCGCCCGGTTGCGCAGGCGTCCCTGAGCATGCTGCGCGCAGGTGTGATCCCCACGCCCCCGACCAGGAACGCCACCCGGCCCGAGTCCGGCGGCAACCTCAAGCGCCCTCCCGGGCCGGTCACAGAGGCATGATCACCGGGGGCCAGGTCCTTGAGCGCATTCTTGAACGCCGAGCCGGAGAGCCGTGTCGTGATCTCGAGGTAGTCGTCGCTCGGCGCCGAGCAGATCGTGAAGGTCTCGGCGAGGCGTGACTCGCCGACGGACAGCGTCAGCACGATCCACTGCCCGGCGACGAACACGAATCCGGGCGGACGGGAGAACCGTGCCGACACCACGTCGGCACCGCACGCGTCCTGTCCGAGGTAGTCAACGTCGTGGGCAGAGCCCATCGGTCCTCCGCAGCTGGTAGTTGAAGACTCCCTCGGGAACATACCCTTCAGCCGAGCGGTTGCTCGGCACATCCGAACGGAGAGTTCTATGCACACGAACACACGGCTGTTGTCGTGGACACTCGCATTGGCCACCACCGCTCTGCTCGCCTCAGGCTGCGCTCGCCTCATTCCCCCCAGTGCGACGCCCATCCCGCCGGCGGCGGCCGAGCAGAGCGCGGTACCGACGGCGACGGACTTGGGCACGGTCGAGGTGCGCGAATACAAGGGCAAGAAGCTCGACGCCGTCGCGAGCGAACCCGAGAACTCCATCAAGGGACCGCAGCAGGTGGACCGCTCGACCTACCGACTCGCCGTGACCGGCAAGGTCAAGCGGCCGCTCGAGCTGACCTACAAGCAGGTCTTGGCGATGCCCTCCTACCAGAAGGCGACCACGCTGAACTGCGTCGAAGGCTGGAGCAGGACCTACCTGTGGCAGGGTGTCCGACTGCGCGACCTGCTCGCCGACGCAGGATACGACCCGAGCGCAAAGACCGTGATCTTCACCAGTGCGGACGGCTACTCGACGTCCCTCCCGCTCGACTTCGTGGTCGATCGCAACCTGCTGCTCGCCTACGCGATGAACGGACAGGAGATTCCGCCGGAGCGCGGATTCCCGTTCCAGGTTGTCGCTGAAGACCGGCTCGGCTACAAGTGGGCGAAATGGGTGACCGGCATCGAGGTCTCCGACGATCCGAACTACAAGGGCTACTGGGAGACACGCGGCTACGACAACGACGCGATGCTCCCCGGCGCGAAGTAGGCGCGCCAGTCGTACCCTGAGCGAACCTAGGCCGGGATGATCACGAACAGGAGCACCGACAGGAAGTGCAGGATGCTTCCGGCGAGCACCCACAGGTGCCACACGGCGTGCATGTAGCGAACCTGCTTCATGACGTAGAAGACCGTCCCGAACGTGTAGCACAGACCGCCCGCCACCAAGAGCCAGACGCCGGCCGGCGGCAGTGCGGCGGTGAGCGGCCTGATCGAGAACACGATCATCCAGCCCATGCCGAGGTACACCGCCGCCGAAAGCCAGCGCGGGCGGTACGTCCAGAATGCCTCGGCGGCGATACCGGCGATCGCCAGAGTCCATATCACGCCGAAGACCACGAGGCCTCCGGACCCGCGCAGGGTCACGAGGCAGAACGGCGTGTACGTCCCCGCGATCAGTACGTAGATCCCGCAGTGGTCCAGGATCTTGAAGACGTGCTTGACGCGTTCCTGCGGGAAGCTGTGATAGAGGGTCGATGCGGTGTACTCGAGCACCAGAGATATCCCGTAGACGAGCGCGCTGGCGATGGCCCAGGGGTTGCCGCTCTGACCCGCGTACACGAGCAGCATCGTGAGTGCGGCGACCGACAGGCCGACGCCGAGCCCGTGGATGATGCTGTTGGCGATCTCCTCGCCCAACGTGTACGGGCGACCACGCGAGCTGCCCATCGGCTGTGCGGCCTGCCCGGCGTCCGACTGAGTCACGACTCGTCGTCGTCTTCGGCCGAGGACGTCAACGTGCACTGCATGACGCCGCCCAACGCGAAACACTCGGCGGACGGGTCGTTCACGAGCACCATGATGTCGTGCGAATAGATGCCGGGCTTCTCGCCGAGCCGCTGCACGATCGCGCTGTAGAGCGCCTCCTTCAGGTCCGGCCCTCGACCCGGCAGCATCGACACCTCGATGATCGTGAGCCGGTCGGAGCGGATCTCAGGAGCGTCGATGTTCTCGGCGGGAGTCTCGATCAGTCGCTGCATGACGCGCTCATCAGGCACGCCGAGTGACTCGACGATCGCCATGCGGACACCGTGGAGGATGTCGCGCTTGTAGGCAGTGGTCTTGCCGGACTGGATGTCGATTCGGACTATCGGCATGGCATCTCCCTCAGTTCACGCGTGATTCTACTATACCCACCGGTCAGGTTCGCACGGCACGAGGCCCCGATCCGGTTGACGCGTCTAGACCTCAGAGGCCTCGATGGGATTCTCGGCGGCAGCCAGGGCGACGCGACGGGCCTGTCCCTTGGTCTGCACCACGACCACCCCCACGATCGCCACCGCGCCACCGACGATGGTGAGCACCGTCGGGAGCTCGCCGAGCCAGACCCAGGCGATCGCCATCGCCAGCACGGGCGCGAGGTAGAGGAAGGACGACAGAATCGAAGCCGGCATGCGCGCAAGGGCGTAGTTCCACAGCACGTAGGCGATCGCAGCCGGGAAGATGCCCAGGTAGATGATGGCGAGCGTCGCCGAGGGTGCGGCTTGGGGCATCTGCGCGACGAGGCCGGGAGCGAAGAACAGCAGCGGGATGGTCCCGGCCCAGATCGAGTAGCTGGTGAACTCGAGCGCCGAATAGTGCGTCAGCGGCTGTTTCGAGATGATGAAGAACGCCGAGGTCGACACCGCCGCGAGCAGGATCAGGAGCGCTCCCGGGTCGAAGCTCAGCCCCGTGCCCTGGCTGAGCGAGATCACGGCGACCCCCACGAACGCGATGGCGATACCGAGCCACCCGAGGACGGTCAGCCGCTCGCCGAGAAAGGCCATCGACATCAGGGCGGTGAACACGGGGCCGGCCGCGATGAGCAGCGACGCGGCGCCTGACTCGACCGTCATCTCGCCGAAGTTGAGCGCCACGTGGTAGATCGTGATGCCGGTGAGCCCTGCGGCGGCGATTCGCCCGAGGTCACGTGCGTCCGGAAGCCGCATGCGGGTGACGAGCGCATAGAGCGCGAGAACCACAGACGCCGTGCCGAAGCGCAGCAGAGCCACCTCGCCCGGGCCGTACCCGCCGGGGCCGGGAACACCGGTCGGGAGTGAGCCGCATGCCCGCCCTGATGCCGGCGAAGGCCGACGCCCACAACAAGAGCGTCACCGCGATCGCGGCCCAGGTCCTGGGGTCGCGTTTCCAGCTCATGAGGTCCCTTCGTCGGCCGAGCGCGCGAGTAGCCAGTCTAGCCGCACGGCGCGGCAGGTTCTAGCCGAACTGCGACACCCTGATACGCCCACCGTCGCCGGGCTCGCCCGCACCGATCGCTTCGAGATCGTCGAGCAGTGCGAACAGCCGCTGGCGGCACTCCGGGATATTGAAGTACGCACCTCGGAGGATTCTCTCTGCGGTCATGACGAAGGGGTCCCAGACCGCGAGTTCGTCGGCGCACTCGGCTATCAGGTCGCGGAGCGCCGCCTCGGTCCACTCCAGGTGGAACTGCAGACCCACCACCCGTCCGTCGAAGACGAACGCCTGGTTCGCGCAGACCTCACTCGACAGCGACGGGGCGATTCCCACCGGCAGCTCGAAGGTGTCGCCGTGCCACTGGCCGACGATCACCGGCCCGTCCCACTTGGAGAACAGCGGCCCCGCTGCGCCCTCCAGCGTGCGCTCGACGGGGAACCAGCCTATCTCGGGGTGCTCGTTGCGGCGCACCGTCCCCCCGAGCACCTCGGCGAGGATCTGCGCGCCGAGACAGATGCCGAGCACAGGGCGACCTGCGGCGATGACGGCGGCGATGAAGTGCTTCTCTGCGCGAAGCCACGGGGAGGCGGACTCATCGTCGGCAGACATCGGACCACCCATGACCACGAGAAGGTCGATGTCCTCGGGAGACGGGTGCTCTTCGAGAAGGGCAAGCGAGGTCGTCAGGTCATGCCGACGCTCGGATGCCCACTCCGCAATGGCGGCGGGGCCCTCGAAGGGGACGTGCTGAACCACGTGCACTCGCATGGTGTCCCCCGTTTCTCTCGCGCGGCCTCCCAGATGATTCTACCCATGCGAGTGCAGGGTCGAGCCCCCTTGCAGCGAGCGATTCTCGCAAGTACGGGTGACGCGCGGCGCAACGGGTACTAGGATGGTGCGATGTTGAACGCTCACCCGAGGTGATCGGCCGTCGAGCCGCTCCGGACGAGGGAGTCCGCACATGCACGTGGTAATCGGAGGGTACGGCCGCGTGGGCCGCTACATCGCCCACGAACTCGAAGACAAGGGGCACTCGGTGGCGGTCGTGGACCGAAGCGCCGAGGTTTTCGAGGAGTTCGAAGGCATCAAGGGCATGCGGCTCACCGGTGAGGTGTTCGACCGCGACACGCTGATCAAGGCCGGCATCGAGCGAGCCGATGCGTTCGTCGCCGCTACGAGCGGTGACAACAGCAACATCGTTGCGGCTCGCGTCGCACGCGAGCGCTTCGGAGTGCCGCTGGTGGTCGCCCGTATCTTCGATCCCAAGCGCGCGTCGATCTACGAACGCTTCGGCATTCCGACCGTCTCGGCGGTGCAGTGGTCGGCGTCTCGGCTCCTCGCCATGGTCCTCGACCCCAAGGCGCGCAGCGACTTCGCGTTCGGGCAGGGCGAGGTGCTGCTCGTCGAGATCGAGGCGACCCAGGCCGTGGAGGGCAAGCGCGTGCTCGACATCGAACTGCCTCGGGTCCTCTCGGTGGTCTCGGCCGAGCGTGACGGACATGCGGTGCTGCTCACCGACATCGACGTCGTTCACGCGGGCGACCTGCTCTATATCGCAATCGACCGTGACTCGATCCCTGAGCTGCGCAAGCTCATGGGAATGCAGTAGGAGGCCGCCATGAAGGTCGTCATTGTCGGAGCCGGCAAGTCCGGTCTCTATCTCGCACAGGAGCTGAAGTCAGAGCACGAAGTGACGCTCATCGAGAGCCGCTTCGACCGCTCTGACGTGGTCGCGGCAATGATGCCCGACATCCACGTCGTGCACGGCGATGCGTGCGAGACCGATGTACTCGAACACGCACAGATCGGTTCGGCCGACCTCGTTATCGCGGCAACCGGCGACGACGAAGACAATCTCGTGGTGGCGATGCTCTCCAAGCACTTCGGGAGCGAGAAGGTCTTCGCGCGCATCAACCATCCCAAGAACGAGTGGCTCTTCACCAAGGACTTCGGCGTCGACGTGCCGGTCTCTTCCACTTCGATGATGCTTTCGCTGGTGGAGAAGGAGGTCGGCTTCGGCGACCTCATCACGCTCTTGCGCCTGCAGGCCGACAACGTCTCGATCGAGGAGATCACCCTGCCGCCGACGGCCTCGGCTGTCGGCAAACAGCTCATGGACCTCTCGCTGCCGGAGAACTGCCACATCATGGCGATCATCACCCCGACCGGCGAACTCACGATCGCCAAGGGGGACACGCTGCTCAGTGCCGGTGACGAGCTACTGCTCATCTCCGACGGCCAGCGCGACGACGAGGTCTGCACTGCCCTGGGCGTTGGCAAGGAAGCAATCGTCTCGGCAGCCGACGCGGTCGCAAGCCACGCCGACGACGCTGGCGCCTAGTTCTGCGGGGCGCGCTCGGACTTGACGACCTGCTCGGGCTCGTCGTCGAAGTCGGGATGGTAGGGCACATCGGTGACGATGACACCCTCCTGCCCGAACAGCTGCTGCTTGATCCAGAACGAGGTCTGGTCGTGGAGCATCGCGTCGGCGGCGTTGGTCGGCGCGTACTCCGGCAGGATCACCGTCACGACGTGGTCCTTGCTCGGCCGCGGGATGTTGCGCACGTAGTCGACCAGCGGGGCGATCACCTCGCGGTACGGCGACTCCACGACGTTCAGCCGGATCCCCATCTGGGCCTTGTCCCAGCGAGCGCGAAACTCCTCGCCCTGCTCGCCGGACACGTCGATGTAGAGCGCCTCGGTGGTGTCGGCGCGTAGTGTCTTGGCGTACTGGAGCGCCCTGACCAGGCGTCGGTCGATGTCCTTCACCAGGACGATCACGTGATTGTGCAGGCGGTTGTAGGCCTGCCAGTTCAAGTCGGCGAGCTCGTCGTCGGGCAGAGCGAGCTCGGCTCGGACCATGTCGTAGCGCCGCTTCACCCAGGCGAAGTAGGAGACCATGATCGGCACGATGACCACGACGATCCAGCCGCCAGCGGTGAACTTCGTGATCGCGATGACCGAGAAGACGATTCCGGTGGTGATCGCGCCGACAACGTTGATGATCGCCGATCGCTTCCAGTTGGGGTCGTCCTTGAAGCGGAACCAGTGCAGCACCATTCCCGATTGCGAGAGCGTGAAGCACATGAACACGCCGAGGGCATACAGCGGAATCAGCGCGCTGGTCTTGCCCTGGAATCCGATGATGAGGACTGCCGCGGCACCTGTCAGCAAGAGGATGCCGTTGCTGTGCACCAACCGGTAGCCCTTGTCCTTGAGCTGGTGCGGCAGGAAGTCATCGGTCGCCATGAACGAGCCCAGCCGAGGGAAGTCCGCGTAGCTCGTGTTCGCCGCAACGACGAGGATGCCCATCGTGGCGAACGAGATCAGGTAGTAGATGATGCCCGTGCCGAAAAGCTGGCGCGAGATCTGGCTGATCACCGTCTCGGTCTCGACGTCTCGGACGCCCGCGGTGACCGCGATCCAGCTGATTCCCAGGAAGAGGACGAGCAGAATGCCCGCCATCCAGGTAAGCGTCTTGGCGGCGTTCTTCGAGACCGGCTCCCTGAACGCCTGGACGCCGTTGGCGATCGCCTCGACACCCGTCATGGCCGCACAGCCCGACGCGAAGGCGCGCAGGAGCAAGAAGAGAGTGAAGGTCTGCACAGGTTCGATCGCCTCGCTGGCGGAGGGAACCGTGAGGGCCGCGGTTCCCTTGGTGAGAGCTACGAACAACCCGTACACGATCATGAGTACGATCAGGCCGATGAATGCGAACGTCGGACCGGCGAAGAGCGCTCCGGACTCCTTCACGCCGCGCAAGTTGCCGACCATGAGCAGCACGACGAAGAAGAGCGCGATGGGCACCGTCCATCGGTACAGCTGGGGAAACGCCGACGTGATCGCAGCTGTGCCGCTCGAAATGGACACGGCGACGGTGAGGACGTAGTCGACCAGCAGCGACGCGCCTGCGACGAGCCCGGCCATGTCGCCGAGGTTCTCCTTGGCCACGATGTAGGAGCCGCCGCCCGAGGGATAGGCGCGAATTGTCTGCCTGTACGAGAGCGAGACGATGATGAGGAGCACGCCGATCGCGATGGCGACCGGCCACGCGAGGTGCAGGAACGCGGCTCCGGCGAGTGAGAGTACGAGAATGATCTCGCCGGTGGCGTAGGCGACCGAGGAGATTGCGTCGCTTGAGAAGACCGCGAGCGCGATGGGGTTGCTCAGGCGCTGATGCCGGGACTCCTCGTTGTGAAGCGGATCGCCCAAGAAGATGTTCTTGACGCGGCTGGCCATGCGTGACTACGACCTCTCGGCTGGTGCCAAACGCGCCGTGCGACGCGCGGGGGTGCAGCGCACCCCCTGCCCTGACAAGCTCATCTGCACAGGATAGTGTCAGTCCTCGCGCGGAGGGAAGCCCCCATGATCCGGTCCGCCCCAGAAACCCGTGGCGCTCGTTCCGTTCGGCGAGTCAACAAGGGAGTCTGCGGCGTCATCGCCCATCGCCTCAAGGATGTGCGGGATCTCCTCGGCGGGAAACGCCTCGAGCCGCAGCCCCTCCTTCTCGTCCTCCTCGATCAGCGCCTTCTGGTGCCCCCACAGCTCGCCCTCATCCGCGCCAACGACTTGGGATTCCCCCGCGGTGTCGACGACGGGCGGTTCGACGGCTGTCGCGTCACTCGCCACCGAGAGGTCCTCGCCGTAGTCGGCGGGAACGTCATCGACGGTGCCCGGAACGCCTGAACTGGTTGGATCCGGATCGCTTGTGTAGTCATCGGGACTCATGTCATCCGCCTTCTGGTCTGCGCGATCTCGAGTTACTTGCGGGCTGTGCCTACCCCGATTGTCCCCAAGCGGCATGCGCCGTTCACACGCGCCTACCGACCACCTGCCGACGATTCGTGCCATTCGCGCCAGCTTCGCAGCGTGCTTCAGCGGGTGCGGCGCATGCTCTTGCCATGTCGAGACACCCGGCCGACCGGCACAGTTCGGTCCGGGACGAACCGGGGGACCGGGAAGGAGTGGTTGGTATGGCTGAACAGACGGCGTCGTCGTCGAATAGCAGGGGGTGGATCGTTACCATCGCGGGCTTGTGCATCAACCTCGCGCTGGGCGTGCTCTACACGTGGAGCATCTTCACCGCACGATTCACTACGGTCGTCACGTATGGCGCCAGCGGCACCGTTGTGAAGGCCGGGGACGCAGGAGCGGTAGCCATCAAGGCCGGTGACGCCGCTCTCTACGGCATCAAGGTGCCTGCGGCCGCTGCCGGCAAGGTCTACGGCGCGACCGACTTCGTCGGCCAGCTCGACAAGGTGACCGGCGTCTACAAGGTGTCGAAGGTTCCCGCCACGGCGTTCGCTGAGGGCGCGTTCAACTGGGCGGGCACGGACGCACTGCTGCCCTACGCGCTCGCCCTGCTGTTCTTCGGCCTCACGATGTCCGTCGCCGGTCGCCTGCAGGACCGCTACGGGCCCCGCCTCATCGCCTCGATCGGCGGCGTGTTCGTTGGTATGGGCATGATCATCGGCGAGCTTTGCCGACTTCAGTCCGACCGGTAACCACCTGCCGCTCGTCGGCGGCTTCGGCATCCTGACCGGCATCGGTATCGGCCTCGCCTATGCATGCGCCACACCGGCAGCGGTCAAGTGGTTCCACCCGAGCAAGCGCGGCCTCATCGCCGGCCTCGTGGTCGCCGGATTCGGCCTCGCCTCGGTCTACACCGCCCCTCTCACGACTCAGCTCATCGCAGGCTCGGGCGTGTCCCTCACCTTCCGTACGCTCGGCATTGCGTTCTTCATCTCGATCATCCTCTTCGCGCAGCTCCTGAAGAACCCGCCCGCGGGCTATGAGCCACCGGTGCCGCCGAACTTCAAGCCGCCGAAGAGCGCTGCTGCTTCCGTCGCCCTCAAGCGCGTGGACTACACGTGGCAGCAGATGATCAAGACTCCGCAGTTCTACAGCCTGTGGTTCATGTACGCCTTCGCTGCCTTCGCCGGCCTCATGATGATCGGCGTCATCGCGAAGGTCGCCCCGCTGCAACTCTCGGCGGCCGACTTCTCGAAGATGGCCCTGACCGGTCTGCTCGCCGGTGCGTCCCTCCTGGTCGTCGCGCTCGCTATCGGCAACGGCGCAGGTCGCCCGATCTTCGGTATCATCTCCGACAAGATCGGCCGGGTGCCTTCGATGATCATCGCCTTCCTGTCGCAGGCCGCGCTCGTGGGCTTCCTACTCCCGAACGCGCACTCGCTCAACCTCCTGCTCCTCTGGTCGATGCTCATCGGCGCCATGTACGGTGCCTGCCTGACCCTGTTCCCGGCAGCGACCTACGACTTCTTCGGGACGAAGAACGGCGGCGTGAACTATGGCCTCGTCTTCTCCGCCTGGGGCGTCGGTGGCGCACTCGGCAACTACGCGATCGGCTGGATCTACGACCTCTCCGGCAAGACTAGCTTCAACAACGCGTACTACCTGGCTGCCGGCCTGCTCGTGGTCGCCGCGATCCTGGCCTTCACGGTCAAGCCACCGCATCACGCCATGGAGGCTGACGCTGCGTAGCGTTCTCTGGCATCTCGATCAAACCACCGAAGGGCCCCGCAGATGCGGGGCCCTTCCTCTTGTTCCGATCTACGTCGCTCATGGTCGCTGCCCGCCGCTCGCCGATGGGTGCCCGGAATCTCTCAAGGAGTCGCTCGTCACGGCCGATAGTGCCGAAACGGGGGATTGATCCGGGGGCGAGATGGGGTTCAACGTGTCTACTCACCAGAGAATGCTTGGCGACCGCACGAACGCGACCCGGCAACGGTGGTCGATGTTTGGGCTGATCCTGGCTGTCATGCTTGTAGCTCCGGCATTCGAGCGCACCGAGCCCCAGAGCATCCGGGTGGGCGCCGAGGCGGCCCTTGCGTCTGCGGCGGCTACCGTCTCGGGTGCCGCGTACACCGAACACCCTGACAGGGTCACCAAGGCGTCCTTCAGCGACCTCTGGGTCACTTCGGCGGGCCCGTCCTGGAGGCATGAGGTCCAATGCGTCGAGCCTCCCGCGGGCGTTACCGCAGGGGAGCTGTTGGCCGTCGATCTCCGCGCGGTCGACCCGCGCGGCAAGCCTCTGGGTAACGCCCTCGTCGAGATGACCTGGGAGCTACCGGGAGAGACTTACCGCGTGTCTGGCCGCACCAGCCCACTCGGAAGAATGACCAGTCGGCATGTTCTCCCCTCGGGATGCAAGGGCAGACGGTGCATCGTGGCCGTACGCGTCACGAGAGACCAGCTCGAGGGTCTGGCCTACTGCGCCTTCGTGCCCAACTAGGTCGACCCGGTGACCTGACTCGTGGCCCCGCGGGCTGAGCCACTAGGAGTCAGCGAAACGCTCCTTCGCTCCGAACCGACTCCGTGTTGGCACCAGCCAAGAAGAACAGGTCAGGAGCCCCATCGGCCCCTGACCTGCGTATTCACTGGTGGAGACGAAGGGGCTCGAACCCTCGACCCCCGGCTTGCAAAGCCGGTGCTCTCCCAACTGAGCTACGTCCCCGTGCGCGGGAGAGTATAGCATCGAGCCTCGCCGTGTCACTCTGCCCCAGCGAAGGTGACGACGCTACGCGATCACATCGCCGCTCTCGAGGTGCAGCGACGTGGGTGACGGCTCGTCGCCCGTAGCCCAAGGGAAGACGACGGCGAGCAGCGGCGGGACGACGACGGTGGTCACCACGACCACGAAGACGATCATCCCGTAGGTCGCCGAGCCGATCACGCCCATCGCGAGGCCGGTCGACGCCACGATGAGCCCGACTTCCCCGCGCGGCACCATACCGACACCGATGGCGACCATACGCCGCCAGCCCATGCCGGCCGCACCTAGCCCGCAGCCCAGGACCTTCGTGGCGATCGCGATGGCAGCGAGCGCCAGGCCCGGCAGCAGGATCGCGGGCGAGCCGAACAGCGAGAGTTGGACTTGCATGCCGGTCACGACGAAGAAGTACGGAACGAGCCACTCGTAGAGCGGCCTCGTCTGCTTCACCAGCTCCCAGCGGTCCTCGGTCTCGGCGAACATCATCCCGGCGAAGAAGGCGCCGACGATCCCTGCCAGCCCGATCGTCTCGGAGAGCGCCGCCATCGCGAGCATCACGATGAGGGCGACCACGAATCCGGCGTTGGGAATCTTGAGCCGGTCGAGCCAGTGCGAGTGACGCTTGACCAGTTTGGGTGCGATCCACATCTCGAACCCCACGAACAGGATCACCTGAGCCACCAGGATGCCGAGATGCCCCATGTCGACGCCGTCGCGCGACGCGCCTACTACAAGTGAGAGCACCAGCATGCCCAGAACGTCGTCGATGACGGCTGCGGCGAGGATGATCCGCGCCTCGGTGGTCGTCAGGAAGCCTCTGTCGGCGAGCACGCGGGCGGTTATCCCGACCGAGGTTGCGACGAGCGCCGTGCCGATGAACATCGCCTCGGGGCGCCCGTAGCCCAGCGTCATCCCGAACGCGTAACCGCAGGCGAGCGGAAGGACGATCCCGACCGCGCCTACCACGAACGCGCGGCCTCCGACCTTGAAGAGCTCGGACGGGCGCGTCTCCAGACCGACCACGAACATGAGCACGATCACGCCCATCGTGGCTACGGTGGAGAGGGTCGCTGAAGGCGCGACCCATCGCAGCAGTCCCGGGCCGATGATGATGCCCGCCATCAGCTCGCCGATCACTGCCGGCTGCTTGAGCCGCTCGAAGACCTCACCCATGAACTTGCCGGCCGCGAATACCACCAGCAGGCTCAGCAGGACTCTCGATGTCTCGGTCGCCATGATTCTCGTCCTCAACTCGGCTACGCGTACAAACACCCTAGCCGCGAAGTGTTTCCGCCTGATTACTGGGGGCGAAACGTCTTGCTCGAACGGGCGCCGAAGCCGCAATTCAAGTTTCACGCGCCTTTCTTGCCGACGAAACGACCCCGAAATGTGCCGCCCCTACGGTGTTATCTGCGGCATTTCCGAATGGCCGCCTCGGAAGGAGCGCACCTTCCGAGAATCGCCGTCCAATGACGTACGGCGCCTGGTACCCCCCGAAAATGACCCGCCGGCGCGGGTCAGCACCCTTCAAGGAGGTGTGGGCGTTGAAGACGTTAGTGACGAAGTTCTTCGATCCATCTGCGATCACCGGCCAGTGGCCGAGGATCCTCAAGCGTTCTGCTGTCCGTACTGCGATTCTCACGGTCGTGGCACTCGTGCTCCTGACCGGCCTCGCGGTCGCGGGAGATCCCACCGGCGCCGCCACTGGTGACATCACCGTGATCACCGCCGCAACGCCGGGTCAGCCGACCACCGCTGAGCTCGGCGCGGCGCTCGGGCACCTGACCATCGGCGTGAACATGTTCTTCGTGATCGTCGGCGTGTGTCTGATCTTCTTCATGCAGGCAGGCTTCATGCTCGTTGAGACGGGCTTCTGCCGCTCCAAGAACGCCGCGCACGTCGCCATGACGAACTTCATCGTCTTTGGCGTTGGCGCACTGGTCTACTGGATGGTCGGTTTCGCAATCCAGTTCGGTGGCTTCGGCAAGATCGGCCTTCTGGGCGGCGTAGAGCCGCTCGACAAGATCGATCGCTGCTGCTCCCGGTTGGGGCCTCTTCTCCTACAAGGGCTTCATGCTCGGGACGCTCGGCGACGGCACGCTCGACGTCGGAATTTTCGCGTTCTTCCTCTTCCAGCTCGTGTTCATGGATACTGCCGCCACGATCGTCACGGGTGCCATGGCCGAGCGCTGGAAGTTCTCGGCGTTCATTCCCATGGGTGTCTTCATGGCCGCAGTGGTCTACCCGATCTATGGCATGTGGATCTGGGGCGGCGGCTGGCTGTCGCAGATGGGCACCACCCTCGGCCTCGGCCACGGCGCACTGGACTTCGCGGGCTCGTCGGTAGTCCATATGGTCGGTGGGTTCTCGGCACTGGCGGGCGCAATCGTGATCGGACCCCGCATCGGCAAGTTCAAGAAGGACGGAACCCCGGTCGCTATCCCCGGCCATCACCTCCCGATGGCCATCCTGGGTACGATCATCCTGTTCTTCGGGTGGTTCGGCTTCAACGGCATGTCAACCTTGGCCGCCGGTGACCTGCGCTTCTCCGTAATAATCGCCAACACGCTGCTCGCCGGGTGTGCCGGCATGATGACCGGCATGTTCCTGGTGTGGAAGCTCTGGGGCAAGCCCGATCCCTCGATGGCGGTCAACGGCTCGCTTGCGGGCCTCGTGGCCATCACCGCTCCCTGCGCCTTCGTCGCCCCGTGGGCAGCGATCGTCATCGGCGGTATCGCCGGTCTCCTGGTTGTCGGCTCGGTCATCTTTATCGAGCGTGTCATGAAGGTTGACGACCCGGTGGGCGCATCTTCGGTCCACGGCGTGAACGGCGCGTGGGGCATGATCGCCCTCGGCCTCTTCGCCGACGGCACCTACGGCGCCGGCTTCAACGGCATCGCCGAGAACGTCACAGGCCTGTTCTACGGAGGCGGCGCCGGCCAGCTCATCGCGCAGCTCATCGCTGTCGTGGTCTGCGCTGCGTGGGCATTCGGCCTCTTCTACCTGTTCTTCAGGGCGCAGAAGGCGATCATGGGCCTGCGCTCCTCTGAGACCGACGAGATCGCCGGCCTGGACGCCACTGAGATGGGCGTGCTCGCCTATCCCGACTTCGTAAACACCAGCCCTGTCACTGATGGAGCCGATGGAGGTGCACGCTAAATGAAGAAGGTAGAAGCCATCGTTCGGCCCGAGCGGCTGGACGCGGTCAAGGAGGCCGTCATCGGCCTCGGCCACAAGGGTCTGACCGTGACTGAGGTGAAGGGCCACGGTATCCAGGGCGGTATCTCTCAGCACTGGCGTGGCGCGGAGTACGTCATCGACCTGCTCCCCAAGGTCTCTCTGGTCGCAGTGGTCAACGACCACGAGGTCGAGGAGCTCGTTACGGCCATCACCAAAGCCGCGCGAACCGACCGGATCGGTGACGGTAAGATCTTCGTCTCAACGATTGAAGAGGTCTACCGTGTCCGTACCGGTGAGAGCGGTCCCGACGCGCTGTAGGACCTCCGCCCTCGTGGCGAAGACCTCGCTCCCGGAAGAACAGAAGCGGGTCCCGAAAGGGGCCCGCTTCTTGATTGTCGGTTAGGTGCAAGATACCGGTATGTACCTGCCAGGAGTGACCGGGATGGCCTTCGCACCGTCCGAGGTACCCCTCTAGGGGGCTATCCAGAAGGAGTATCGGCCGACCTTGGCGTTCGCGGCCACATCCTCGGTGTTCCAGGGACTTATGCCCGACTCTCAGGCTTGATGGTACCGACGCGCCCGAGGCCTTCATCTGCCATCCCGGACAGATCATCCTGCTCTGAAACGCTTTCCACCTTCAGTAGTAGTTCCTCCTTACTGACGGCTGTGGACGCCGAGCAGACGTCCTTGAAGGCGACTATACCCCCGTCCGCCCGCGAATGGCAGGCACAGCCCCGATGAAACGACGAGCGGCCCCGTTCGGGGGCCGCTCGGTAGGAACTGGGCGACGAACGTTCATTTCGCCAACTACTTCAGTGCGTCGAGGGCCTGCCTCATATCGGCCTCGGAGGTCTCTCCCACCTTCTGGGTCGAGACGCTCCCGTCCTTGTTGATGAAGACGAACGTCGGAACGTACTTGGCGTTGAACTGACCCATGAGCTCGTTGCCCTCAGCGCTGTTGTCAACGTCGTAGAGCTTGAACTCGACCTTACCTTCGTACTCCTTCTTTAGCCTGTCGACCACAGGCTTCATCGCTTTGCAGCTTGGTCACCAACCGGTGTAGAACTCGTACATCACCGGTGTGGCGCTCGGCTTGACCGACGCAGTGCTCGGCGCGGCCGAGGAACCACCCCCCTGCTCCAGCGAGCCGGTCCAGGCGACGATTCCCTTGTCGAAGTGCAGGATCTTGGTGAAGCCGGCCTGCTCGAGCATCGAGACCGCCTCGGCGGAACGTGAACCGGTCTGACAGTAGACGAGCACCGGAGCGTTCTTGTCCCACTGGGATGAGACGGACTGGAACTGGTCGAGCGGCACGTTCTGTGCGCCCGGCACGTGTCCGCCCTCGAACTCGCCGACCGAGCGGACGTCAACGATCCGCACTCCGTCGGCAGCGGCCTTCTGGACGGCCTTGACGTCGACGACGGTGGTGCCTGCCGACGCCGGCTTGAGAGCGAAGAACGCGACGATCAGCAGCACGACTGCTACGACGATCCACGGAACGAACTTCATGACGCTCGCTGAGGGCGTTGCGGATGTCTTCTTCGCACCCGTCTTGCCTTGAGGGGCTTTGCTCATCGTGCGGGTCTCCTCACTAGGGCTTCGGTACCCATGCAATATACCCCATGGGGTATGTCGGGTGCAAACGGACCGCGCGCGGGGCCTCGGTCGGGGATAATGACACATAGATTCCCAATCGCTTCAGAGCAAACCAATCGCCAAGTGCGGCACGCATCGACGTCGCGAGGAGCCCATGCCTGACCTGCCAGACCGTTCCCGCGAACCGCACGTTTCGCCGAGCGAACCGCTGCGTGCGGAGCTCCTCTCGGCGGAGCGGCTCGCCGAGAACGCCCGCATCATCGCGACCGCGCAGTCGTGGACGGTGGGTGGCGACCTACGGACGACGCCGCTCATCGCGCTGACCGGGCATGCGGCGGAGGCGCTCGTCGCCGACAACCGCGAGCTGGCCTCGGCCGCGCGCATGACCGGCGGCTCCTCACCGGCAGGCGAATGGCTTCTCGACAACTACTACCTCATCGAGGAGCAGGTCCTGCTCGTCAAGGACGATCTGCCGGCCGACTACGGCATCGAGCTGCCGCGGCTCGTCGGTGGCGAGTGGGATGGCTTCCCGCGGATCTACGAGGCGCTGCTCGACGTCGTCGCACACACCGACTCACGCATCGACGACGAGTTCCTGCTCCGATTCGTGGACGGCTACCAGGATGTCGCACCGCTCACAATCGGCGAGGTGTGGGCGGTCCCGATCATGCTGCGTATCGCGCTCGTCGACAACCTCAGCCGGCTTTCGCGGGCCGTGGTGCTGTCGATGCGCGCCGAGAAGGCCGCGGACCGCTGGGCCGAGCGCCTGGTGCTCGCGGCGCAAGACGACTCCGACACCCTGCCGGCGCTTCTCGCATCCATCGACGCCGAGACCAAGGACGTCCCTCCTGCGTTCTTCGTGCGCCTCACCCAACGGCTCGGCGAGCTGGAGACCGGGGGCGAGGCCGTCAACTCGTGGCTCGAGCGGCGGCTCTCGGCGGAAGGCATCGTGCTCGAGACAGCGGCGGCCGACGCTCAGCAGGAGCAGGCGGCCAACCAGGTCTCGATAGCGAACTCGATCACGAGCATCCGGCTGCTCGACGCTTGGGACTGGCGGGAGTTCTTCGAGCGGGTGTCGATGGCCGAGGCGATACTGCGCCGAGACCCCGCGCAGACCTACGCGGTGATGGACTTCGCGAGCCGCGACCGCTACCGCCACTCGCTCGAGACCATCGCCCGACGCTCCACCGACAGCGAGATCGAGGTCGCCGAGAAGATCCTCGCCCTCGCGCGCGAGGCGCTGTCCATCGACGCCTCCGATGACGTGCGCGGTCACGTCGGATGGTGGCTCATGGCCGAGGGCCGCCTGCGGCTCGAGCCCCTCGTAGGGTATCGCCGCCAGAAGCGTGAAATCCTCTACCGCGGGCTTCTGGCCAATCACCGGGCCTACTACTGGGGGGCCTTCGCGGTGTTCTCGGCCGCGTTGCTCGCGCTCCTAGCGCTGTACGCGCTGGCCGAGGACGCCGACGTCGCGCAGATGGTTGCGCTCGTGCTGCTGGCAGCCATCCCGCTCTCCGAACTCGCGGTCCTGTTCGTGAACCGGCTCTCCTCGGTCGTGTTCCCTCCGCGGATCCTGCCCAAGCTCGACTCGCGGCTGCCCGTCGACGATGCGAACCGAACGCTGGTGGTGGTACCCGCGCTCCTGTCCTCGGCGCCGTCCACCCAGGCGGTCATCGAGAGCCTGGAGATCGCCTACCTCGCCAACCGCGACCTCAACGTGGGCTATGCCCTGCTCGGCGACTTGAAGTCGTCGGACCAGCCCACCCGGCCTGAAGACGCCCTTATCACCGAGGCCGCCGTCCGGGGCGTCTCGGAGCTGAACGAGCGCTATGAGACCGAGCACGGCGTGCGCCCCTTCCACCTGCTGGTCCGCGAGCGCCGGCTCAACGAGTCCGAGAACCTGTGGATGGGCTGGGAGCGCAAGCGCGGGGCCTTGCTTGAACTGGTGCGCGAGATGCGCGGCAACACCGACACCACGTTCTCCACCAAGCTCGGCGAGCAGGCCTTCAGGCATTCCTGCGCGTTCGTCGTCACGCTGGATGCCGACACCGTCTTGCCGAGAGACGGGGCGCGCAAGCTCATCTCGGCGATCGCGCACCCGCTCAACCGTGCGCGCTGGCGTCCGGGCGAGCCGCGGGTGGAGACCGGCTACGGACTCATTCAGCCCCGTGTGGGGATGACGCTCCCGGGCGCCAAGCGGAGCCGCTTCGCCGCGCTGTTCTCCGGACCGACCGGCATCGACCCGTACTCCGGGGCGGTCTCGGACACCTACCAGGACGTCTTCGGCGAGGGCTCGTTCACCGGCAAGGGCATCTTCGAGGTCGACGTGTTCGAGGGCGTGCTCGACGGCCGGTTCGCCGACAACTCGCTGCTCTCGCACGACCTTGTGGAGGGCTCGTTCCTGCGCACGGGACTGGCGAGTGACATCGAGGTCCTCGACGACTATCCCGCAAACTATCTGGCCGCGGCGTCTCGGTTGCACCGCTGGGTGAGGGGCGACTGGCAGACCCTGCCCTGGCTCGGCAAACGAGTCCCCGACTGCGCCGGCGCAGACCGGTTGAACCCTCTTTCGACCCTGAGCCGCTGGAAGGTCTTCGACAACCTTCGCCGCTCGCTCGTGCCGCCGACGACCGTCGCGCTGTTCGTTCTCGGCTGGCTGCTCCTTCCGGACGCATCACTGTCGTGGCCGCTGCTCATGGCGCTCGTCGTCTTCTTCCCGGCCGTCTTCTCACTGGCGAACTCGCTGCTGTTCCGGCTCAGCTCGGTGACCTACTCGACCAAGGCGCCGTCTGTTCTCGGCGACTTCTTCACGGACGTGCAGCGGGGCCTGCTCTCGCTGGCGACCCTTCCCTACCAGGCCTGGATGATGCTCGACGCCATCACGCGCGCGCTGTGGCGCATGAACGTGTCTCGCAAACACCTGCTCGAGTGGGAGACCGCCGCCGACGCCGAGAAGCGCGCGGGGACGACGCGCACGGCGTTCTGGCGCACGATGGGGCCCTCGGCAGCGGTCGCTGCCGTCCTGCTGCTGCTCGTGGCGGTGGGGAACGGGTCGCGAGTCGCTGTCGCGGTGCCTCTCGCAGTGCTCTGGCTCGTCGGTCCGGTGATCGCCTGGTGGTTCTCCAAACCGACCCCCCTGCGCGTGGTCGAACCGCTGACCTCGGCTCAGGAACGCGTTCTCAGGAGGACCGCGCGCAAGACGTGGCGGTTCTTCGAGACGTTCGTCGTGGAACACGGCCACAACCTGGCGCCCGACAACTTCCAGGAAGACCCGGGCGGGGTGGTTGCGTGGCGCACCTCGCCGACGAACATCGGACTGCAGCTGCTCTCCTACGTCACCGGCTACGACCTGGGTTACACCACCGTCGCCGGCCTGACCGACCGCAGCGCGGCGACCCTCTCGGCGATGGCAGGGCTCGAACGCTACCGCGGGCACTACTACAACTGGTACGACATCGCGACGCTCGAGCCGATGAGGCCGTCCTACGTCTCGACGGTGGACTCCGGCAATCTCGCCGGCCACCTGCTCGTCTTGCGCATCGCGCTCTTGGAGGCGTCGGAGTCACCGCTCCTCGGCGGGCAGGTCATGCGGGGTGCGCTCGACAGTGTGCAGCTCGCGCTCGAGGACCTGGTGGCGGGTCAGGATGGTTTCGGCCCGCCCGAGGCGGTGAGGGAGTTGCGAGAGTCGCTCGACGGGCTGGCACGCGCGATCGAGCTCGCCGACGGCCCCGAGAGCCTGGGCGAGTGGTCTTCGCACCTGACCCGGATCGATGCGCTCGCCGCCGAGACGGCCGGGCTGTTCGGGTCGATACAGGCACGGGAGATGGCCACGCCGGTGGGCACGCGGCCGACGCCGGGTGAGGTCGAGCACGTGCGCGTACCGGCGACACCCCTCGAAGCGCTCGAGGCATCGCTCGCCGACATGCGGCGTGCTGTCGCGGAGCCGCTCGCGCTCCTCGGTTCCCTGGCCCCGTGGGCAGGCGCCGTCGTCCAGATCCCCGTATCGGCACAGGCCGATCCGGCACTGGCTCCCCTCTTCTCGTTCGTGCCGAGCCTCGCGGGGCTGGCCGAGGGACTCGGCGGCGCGCTCGCGCGCCTCGACGAGCTGGCAGTCGGTGGCGACGACCCCACCGTGCGGCTCTGGGCCGCCGGCATCGCCGAGGGTATCCGGGAGGCCCGCCCTCGCTGCATCGAACTCCTCGCACGGCTCCGTCTCAACGCCAACATCGCGCGCGAGATGTGGGAGCATACCGACTTCTCGATGCTCTACGACCCCCACCGCCAGCTCTTCTCCATCGGCTACAACCTGAGCGAAGGTCGGCTCGACCCGAGCTACTACGACCTGCTGGCCAGCGAATGCCGCCTCGCGAGCTTCCTCTCGATCGCCAAGGGCGACGTGCCCCAGGAGCACTGGTTCCGGCTGGGGCGCGCGCTCACCAAGACCGGGGAAGGGCGCGCTCTGGTGAGCTGGAGCGCATCGATGTTCGAGTACCTGATGCCGCTCCTGGTCATGCGCGACTGGCCGAGCACCCTGCTCTCCGAGACGTACGATACGGTTGTACGCGCCCAGATCGACTACGGCCGCACCCGCGGCATCCCGTGGGGTGTGAGCGAGTCCGCCTTCAACGCCAAGGATGCGGCGCTGACCTACCAGTACCAGGCCTTCGGCGTTCCCGGACTCGGCCTCAAGCGCGGGCTCTCCGACGACGTGGTGGTCGCGCCGTACGCGGCCATCATCGCCCTGCCGCTCGACGCACCCGCGGTCGTCGTCGACCTCGCGGCCTTCTCGGCGGAAGGGGCCGAGGGGCGCTACGGCTACTACGAGGCGCTCGACTACACGCCGGGGCGCGTGCCGGCAGGAACCTCGCGCGCGGTCGTGAAGGCGTACTTCGCGCATCACCAGGGGATGGCGTTCGTCGCGCTCGGCAACGCGCTTCTCGGCGGCCGGATGCAGGACCGGTTCCACTCCGACCCGCTGGTCGGCTCCTCGGAACTGCTCCTCCAGGAACGCGTGCCTCGCGCGGTCGAACTCGTCTCTCCCCACGTCGAGGAGGTCGAGAGCGTGCACTCCGTGCGCGAGGTGCCTCCTCCGGTCACCCGTGCGTACGCCACCGCCCAGACTCCGGTGCCGGCGACCCACTTCCTGTCCAACGGGCGCTACTCCGTCATGGTCACCAACGGAGGCGGCGGCTACTCGCGCTGCAACGACGTCGCGGTCACGCGCTACCGGGAAGACCTCACGCGCGACTGCTGGGGGACCTTCTTCTACGTGCGCGACACCGAAAGCGGCGAGGTGTTCTCGGCGCCGTACAACCCACACCCGTCGCGCCCCGACGACTACCACGTGGTCTTCGCGCCGGACAAGGCCGAGTTCCGCCGCAACGACGGCGACTTGGAGACCTATCTCGAGATCACCGTCTCGCCGGAGGACGACGTCGAGGTGCGCCGCCTGACCATCACCAACCATGGCCGGCAGCAGCGTGACCTCGACATCACCTCCTACTTCGAGATCGCGCTCGCCGCTCAAGGTGCGGATCAGGCGCACAAGTCGTTCTCGAACCTGTTCGTGGAGACTCAGTGGCTCCCCGAGACCGAGGCGGTGCTGTTCACGCGCCGCCCCCGGCGCTCCGACGAGCCGCGGCTGTGGGGCCTTCACGTGGTCGCCTGCGACGAACCCGAGTGTGAGACGTCGTTCGAGACCGACCGCGCGGAGTTTCTCGGCAGGCTGCGCGGGGCCGACGATCCGATCGCCCTGGAGACGCCCGGGGCTCTCGGCGGGTCGCTCGGGCCGGTGCTCGATCCGTGCTGCGCGCTGCGGCGCACCGTGAAGGTGCCCGCCGGCGAGAGCGTGCGGCTGGTGTACTCCACCGGTATCGCGGACAGCCGTGAGGGCGCCCTTCGCCTCACCGAGAAGTACTCCGACGTCCGCAGCGCTCAGCGCGCCATCGACCTGGCTTGGACCGCTGCGTTGCTCGAACTTCGCGACCTCGGCATCAGCCCGCAGGAGGCGGTCACGCTCGAGCGGCTGGCTTCTCGGCTGGTGCTCACCGACCCGTACTCGCCGCTCAAGGTCAAGACGCCCGTCGAGAACGGCCTGCAGATGTCGGGGCTGTGGTCGATCGGCATCTCGGGCGACCTGCCGATCCTGCTGGTGCGGGTCGAGGACCTCGAGCACGCTCCGCTGGTGCGCCAGGCGCTGCTCGCGCACCAGTACTGGCGGCACAAGGGGCTCGTCGCAGACCTCGTCATCCTGAACACGCGCCCCACCGGCTACGCCGACGACCTCGACGACCGCCTGCGGTTGCTGGTCCGCACCGGTCACGCACTCCAGCTGCTCGATAAGCCCGGCGGCGTCTTCCTTCGCCGAGCCGACCAGATGCATCCCGACGTCCTGAACCTGCTGCGCTCCGTGGCGCGCGCCACGCTCGAGGGCGACGCGGGCAGCCTCGAGCTGCAGCTCAACCGCCGAGGCAAGCGCCCCTCGCCCCCGGACGCGCTGGTCGCCTCGCGTCAGAGCGATGCGGACTCCTATCCCCGGCCCGAGTTCGAGCGGCCGAACCTGAGCTTCGACAACGGGCTGGGCGGCTTCGACGCCGAGACCGGCGACTACGTGATCGTGCTCGAAGGCGACGAAACCACACCCGCGCCGTGGATCGATGTGCTCGCGTCGCCGGGCTTCGGCTGCACGGTCTCCGAGGCCGGCGTCGGCTGCACGTGGGCGCTCAACAGCCACGAGAACCGCATCACCACGTGGAACAACGATCCCGTCTCCGACGGCAGCGGCGAAGCGATCTACATCCGCGACGAGGAGACCGGTGAGTTCTGGAGTCCCACGCCGCTGCCCGTGCGCACCCCTGAGCCTTACCTCATCCGCCACGGCAAGGGACGGGTCCGCTTCGAGCACGAGACGCACGGTATCGCCCACGAGCTCGACTGGTTCATCCCCGCCGAGGATCCCATCCGCGTCTGCCGCCTGCGTCTCACGAACCGAGGTGACCGCCCGCGGTCCCTGTCGGTGACCCAGTTCGTCGAGTGGGTGCTCGGCGACTCGCGCTCGCGCGCCCAGCAGCTCGTGGTCACCTGGTTCGACGCCGAGACCCAGACGCTGACCGCTCACAACCACCTGAACCTCGACTTCCCCGGCCGCTGCGCCTTCCTCGCCTGCGACCGGCCCCTTCACTCCTGGACGGCGAGCCGGACCGAGTTCGTGGGCCGCAACGGGCGCCCGTGCGATCCCGCGGCGATGGGGCGCAAGGCGCTCGGCGAGATCTCCGGCCGCTACCACGACAACTGCGGCGCGATGATGACGTCGATCACGCTCGCACCGGGCGAGTCGGCCGAGGTCAGCTTCCTTCTCGGCCAGACTGCCACGCTCGAGGAAGCTCGTGTGCTCGTCGCGAGCTACCGCGATACCGAGTGCGGCACCGACGCCCTTGCGGGCTGCACCGACTTCTGGCGCGACCTGCTCGGCACCGTCGAGGTCAGCACCCCTGACGAGCAGCTCGACTTGATGGTGAACGGGCAGGCGCTCTACCAGGCGACCGCGTGTCGCCTCTGGGGCCGGACGGCGACCTACCAGTCTTCGGGGGCGTACGGCTTCCGGGACCAGCTGCAGGACTGCCTCGCACTGCTGATCGCCCGCCCCGACCTCGTGCGGGAGCAGATCGTCGAGGCTTCGCGTCACCAGTTCCCGGAGGGCGACGTGCTGCACTGGTGGCAGCCGTACTCGGGCCGGGGTGTGCGCACCCATATCTCCGACGACCGCCACTGGCTGCCTCTCGCGGTCGCCGAGTACCTCTCGGCGACCGGCGACGCCACCGTACTCGACGAACTGACCGCCTTCATCGAGGGGCCGCTGCTCCCGATCGAGGCCGAGGACGCCTACGTACAGCCCGCCGTCTCCGAGCAGGCTGCCACGGTCTACGAGCACTGCGTCCGGGCGCTTGAGTCCGGACGGCCGGTCGGCGCGCACGGCCTGCCGCTCATGGGCGGGGCCGACTGGTGCGACGGCATGAACCGTGTCGGCCATGAGGGCCGTGGGGAGAGCGTGTGGCTCGCCTGGTTCCTGATCTACGTGCTCGAGAAGTTCGCGCCGGTGTGCGAGTCACGGGGCGACTCCGACCGCGCCGCCGACTACCGGGCATGGGCGAAGCAGCTCGCCACCGCCGTCGAGACGACGTCGTGGGACGGCGCCTGGTACCGCCGAGCGTACTTCGACGACGGCACCCCGCTCGGCACCCACACCGCCGAAGAGTGCCGGATCGACGCGATCGCGCAGGCGTGGGCCACCATCTCGGGAGCCGGGCGACCCCAAGCGCTCCGAGACCGCGCTCGACTCGGTCGAGGAGAAGCTCGTCCGCCGAGAAGACGGTCTCATCGCGCTGCTCGCTCCCCCGTTCGACAAGATGGCCGAGGACCCCGGCTACATCAAGGGCTACGTCCCCGGCGTGCGCGAGAACGGCGGGCAGTACACGCATGCGGCGCTGTGGGTCGTGCTCGCACACCTCATGCGCGGCGACGGCGACGAGGCCTCGGCGCTGCTCGATCTCATCAACCCGATCAACCACTCGCTGACCCGCGAGGCCGCCGAGCACTACGTGGTCGAGCCGTACGTGGTCGCGGCCGACGTCTACGCCGCCTCGCCCCACACCGGCCGTGGCGGCTGGACCTGGTACACCGGCTCGGCGTCTTGGTTCTACCGGGTGGCGCTCCACTGGATGCTCGGCCTGCGCGTCGTGGCTGACGAGACCGGCCGCTCGCTGGTGATCGAACCCTGCATCCCCAAGCGGTGGCCCGGCTACTCGATGACGTACCGGCACGGTTCGGCGACCTACCGGATTCGGGTGGAGAACCCCCGCGGGGTCAACGGTGGAGTGGCGCGCATGACGCTCGATGGCGAGACCGGTCGAGGGCGCCTCGATACCGCTGGTCGACGACGGCGCCGAGCACGACGTCGTGGTGACGCTGCTGGGCGGGTAGCTAGAATGACGCCGAGCGCGTGATTCGCAAGTCAGGGAATGGAGATGACATGAGCACCATCCCGATGCCCTCTGCCAAACCTTCCGGCCTCGCGCTCTCCGTTCTCGGAGGGGCCATAGCGGCCTCGATCGTCAGCGTTGTACTGGTCTTTCTGATTCCCGGAGGGTCCGGCAGCATCGATCAGGCACTTCCGCAGACCGGCCCCCTCGGCGCGCTGATCTCGAACATCGTGCCGTTTGTCTGGGTCGGCCTCTTCGCCGGTCTTGGTGCCGCGTTTTGGCTGGTGAGCGGCGGAAAGACCTCGCCCGGGCGTGCGGGTTGGGCCGTTCTCGGGCTCGTCGGACTCTGCATGACCTATCCGGTGCTGGCCAGCGGCGCGAGCGTGCCCGTCGCGATCGTGGGGAACGTCGTGACGATTCTCGCGGCTGTTGTGACAGCATGGTTCTGCTGGCCGGAGTCGCGCCTGGCTGCCCTGTTCCCGGCGCTGGTGGCCGTCTGGGTAAGCCTCGCCACCGCTGGTCTCGTGGCGCTGATGCTGGGCCTCCCGTTCTGAGCCGACCGGTTGACAGCGACTGCGTCCTGGACCGTGTCGTCCGAGGCGTTCCGCCGTCCAGCGCGCGCGAGGTGGCCGAGCTCTTCTACGTCTCCTTCGGCCTCAAGCTCGCAGGTCTGGTGCTGCCTCGCGATCACGAGGCCGGCATCGAGCTGCTCACCTCACTGTTCTGCCTCGACGAGGTCTACGCTGCGCTCGATGGTTCGGGCGGGTTCTCGGCGTGGCGTTCGTCACCGGACACGACCGGGTGCTCTGCCTGAGTCGTGACGCACTGACCGTCGCCTACGGGCGGGTCGGTGGGGCATGGCGCTACGCCGCCTACCGCACGCTGACCGCCCGACGGCGCGCCTACCCGCGAGACACCCGGGGGCTCGAGGGCTTCTCGGTGGATCCGGCGTGTCGCGGGAAGGGTATCGGTGCGGCGATGATCGAGCAGATCGCCGCCGATGCCCGCCGAGAAGGGGCCCGCGCCATCGAGCTCAACGTCGGCGACACCAACCCGGCGCGCCACCTCTACGAACGCGCCGGCTTCCGCATGACGCGCACCGGCAGCGTCTGGCCGTTCGCTCGGCGACTGGGGTTCAGGCGCTTCGTATACTACGAGCTGGAGCTTCGCCCGACAGCAGACCGCTCCACAGGGGAATCAACCTGACTGAGAGTGTTCCATCCGGATGAAAGGGTCACACCCGTGAAGATCGCAGTCATCGGCGCCGGCGTCGCAGGAATCGGGTCGGCGTGGCTTCTGTCGCCCCAGAACACGGTGGACGTCTACGAGTCCGAGCCGCGCCTCGGGGGACACGCGTACACCGTCGACCTGACCGTCGAGGGCACCACCTTCCCTGCCGACTCAGGCTTCCAGGTCTTCAACACGCGCACCTACCCCAACCTCATCCGCTTCTTCGACCTGCTCGGAATCGAGTGGACCGAGACCGACATGTCCTTCTCGGTGCAGGTCGGCACCGAGCACATCGAGTGGTCGGGCACCAATCTGAACACCGTGTTCGCGCAGCGTTCCAACATCGTGAACCCGAAGTTCCTCTCGATGCTCGCCGGGGTGCTGAAGTTCAGCCGTGACGCCGACCGGCTCCTGGCCGACCCGACGATCGACGAGATCACGCTCGGGCAGCTGATCGAGCGGGAGGGCTACTCGGCGGCCTTCATCGACTGGTACCTGCTGCCGATGGGCGATGCGATCTGGTCCACGCCGCCGGGACTGTTGCTCGAGTACCCCGCCGGGACCTTCCTGCGCTTCTGCGACAACCACGGCCTCCTGCACGTCACCGGCAAGCCGATGTGGCGAAGCGTCGTCGGTGGAAGCCGCATCTACGTGGAGCGCGCCGCCAAGAACATCTCGGGCAGCATCTTCACGGACGAACCGGTCACGCGCGTCGAGCGCGGCGATGGCGGCGTCACTGTCGTCACGGGCAAGCGTACCGAGCGCTACGACGCCGTTGTCATCGCGACACACCCGCCCGAGACGCTCTCCATGCTCGCCGAGCCGACCCAGCCCGAGCGCGAAGTGCTCGGCGCCTTCAGCTATCAGCCCAACGGCGTGACGCTCCATACGGATGCGAGCTTCATGCCGGAGAGTCGGCGTGCGTGGGCCGCCTGGAACTGGTACGCGGAGACCGGCGATGCCACCAAGGACATGCTCACGCTCACCTATTGGCTCAACAACCTGCAGGAGATGCCGGACGGCGTGCCCCCCGTGTTCGAGACGCTCAACGAGAATCGGCCGTTCGTCGAAGGCTCGACGCTGCTTCCGCTGACCTTCATGCACCCGCTCTTCACCGCCGAGGCGATCGCCGCGCAGAAGCGGCTTCCCGAGATCCAGGGCGCCGATGGCATCTGGTACGCCGGTGCCTGGCAGCGCTACGGCTTCCACGAGGACGGCCTGCTCTCGGCCGTGCGAGTCGCGGAGTCACTCGGCGCGGTGCTCCCGTGGGGAGACGAGCTCGACGCCAGCCGCACGCGCGCGCTCAGCCCGGCCGCCGAGCGAGACACCGGCCCCTCTCGCGGTCCGATAGGCAGTCCGGTCCCCGAGACGTCCTCGTGAACAGCCGCCTCTACACCGGTACGGTCGCCCACAAACGGACGCGCCCCAAGGAGAACTCCTTCCGCTACCAGGTGTACTTTCTCTACCTCGACCTCGCCGAGCTCGATGAGCTCGATGCCGGCCTGCGCCGGTTCTCGCACAATGGACGCGCGCTGATGCAACTGCGCGACCGCGACCACGGCCCACGCGACGGGTCTCCGCTGCGCCCATGGATCGACGCTGTGCTGGCGCGCGCGAGCATCGACCTCGAGGGCGGGCGCGTCTGTCTGCTGACATTCCCGCGAGTGTTCGGCTTCGGGTTCTATCCGGTGTCCATGTGGTACTGCTTCCATGCCGACGGAACCGCACGGGCAGTACTCGCCGAGGTCCACAACACCTTCGGCGGCCGCCACAACTACCTGCTGCACAACCACGGCGACGAGTTCGACTGGCATTCTCGGCCCACTGTCGAGAAGGTCTTCAGCGTCTCACCCTTCATCCCGATGGACGCGCGCTACGAATTTCGGCTCACTGAGCCCTCGGAGAAGCTGCATGTGGGTATCTATGACTACGTCGAAGGCCCGCTACTCCTGGTGGCCGGCCTCGATCTGACAGCTCAGGAGATGACGGACGCTGCGCTTGCCCGTACTGTGCGCCGCTTTGGGCCGATGTCGCTACGCGCGTGGCTCCTGATACACGCACAAGCGGTTCGCATCGTGTCCAAGGGCATACGCTACATACCGCCCGTGCCGCCCCCCGAGGAGGAAACCTCGCTGTGACCGAGTCGACCCGCAACGGATTCCCCACACTGTCCGAGCACCTCGTGTCGCTCGTGCTGAGCCGCCTGCGCCGGGGAGAACTGGAGCTCGTGCTCCACAACGGCACCGAGAAGCACTTCGTCGGCGCCGAGCCCGGCCCCAAGGCCCGCGTCGAGATCGTCGACCCGCGCGCCGCGACCCGCTTGGCGGCCTCCACCAACATCGGCCTCGCCGAGGGCTACATGAACGGCCAGTGGGACACGCCCGACCTCGACGCGGTACTCGACCTCGGCCTTGCGAACCTGGTCGATCGGCCCGCCGCGCTCACTCCCCCAACCACGCCCATCCAGCGAGCGTGGCACGCTCGGAGGGACAACTCACCGCGCGGCAGCAAGCGCAACATCGCCGATCACTACGACCTCGGCAACGACTTCTACCGCTTGTGGCTCGACGACACGATGACGTACTCCTCGGCGATGTTCGACGGGACCGAGGATCTCGGAGCCGCGCAGGTACGCAAGTGGGACCATCTCCTCGACCTGCTCCAGCCGGGCCCCAAGGACCGAATCCTGGAGATCGGGTGCGGGTGGGGTGGCTTTGCCGTGCACGCCGCGCAACAGGCCGGGTGCCGTGTCACCGGCGTGACGCTCTCAGAGGAGCAGCATGCCTGGGCCACCCGAGCTGTCGCGGATGCCGGGCTCGAGGACCGGGTCGATATCCGGATGCAGGACTACCGGGCGGTCCCCGAGACCTACACGGGAATCGCTTCGATCGAGATGTTCGAGGCGGTCGGAGAACGCTGGTGGCCGGTGTTCTTCCAGCGGATCAGGGACCTGCTGACCCCGGGCGGCGTCGCCGCGCTCCAGACGATCACGATCGACGAGGCCCACTTCGACGACTACCGCCGCAAGCCCGACTTCATCCAGCGCTACATCTTCCCCGGAGGCATGCTGCCGAGCCCCTCGAGCCTTCCGCGACCGCAGCCGAGAGCTGCGGCCTCGACGTGGGTGACCCGGTCCACTTCGGCGGGAGCTACGCGAAGACCCTCCAGGAGTGGAGAGTGCGTTTCGAGGCCGCCGTCCCTCACATCCAGGAGCTCGGCTTCGACGAGCGGTTCATCCGGATGTGGCGCTACTACCTCGCGTACTGCCGAGCCGGCTTCGACGCCGAGACCATCGACGTGATGCAGGTCCGTCTCGAGGCATAGCCGCCGGAGCGCGCGGGTCCCGATTTCCCTTATGTCGCGCTGGCACGTATAGTGCTCCCTTGGCATGTCGCGCCAAACCACTTGGCGCCCACCCAAGACTCGGTTGTCCCTCGCATCCCTCTGTGGCCCGTCGGATCAGCTGCGTCTACACGCAGTGCTGCCGTACCGGCGCACAGAAGAGGAGTTTCAACTTGAGGTTCGACAATCTGGGTCTCGACCCCCGCCTGCTCAAGGCGGTGGGCGCGATGGGCTATGACGCGCCCACCCCCATCCAAGCCAAAGCCATCCCGTCGATCATCGAAGGCCGCGACGTGGTCGGCTGCGCCCAGACGGGCACCGGCAAGACCGCCGCGTTCGTACTGCCCCTGCTGCAGCGCGTGAAGTCCGGCGGCCGCAAGCCCACCGCACTCATCGTCACGCCGACCCGCGAGCTCGCTCTCCAGATCGAGGGCGTCGCCAAGCAGGCCTCCAGGTTCACCCAGCACCGCGTCGCCGTGGTCTACGGCGGTGTCGGCTACGGGCCGCAGGCACAGGCGCTGCGCCGTGGCGTGGACGTCCTCGTCGCCACCCCGGGCCGTCTGCTCGATCTGTGCAACCAGCGCGACTGCGATCTCTCGCACGTCGAGATCCTGGTGCTCGACGAGGCCGACCGCATGCTCGACATGGGCTTCTGGCCCGACGTGAAGCGCATCATGAACCTGCTCCCCGAGCGCCGTCAGAACCTGCTGTTCTCGGCGACCATGTCGCCCGAGGTCATGCGCGTCGCCGGCGACACCCTGCACGAGCCGGTGACGGTCGACGTGGCTCCCCCCTCGAAGCCGATCGAGGCCATCGAGCAGTCCATCTACCCCGTCGGAGGCCAGCAGAAGATGGACTTGCTGGTGCGCCTGATCAAGGATCACAGCCTGCAGCGCGTTCTGGTCTTCACCAGGACCAAGCACCGGGCTGACCGCGTCGCCCGCGTTCTGGACAAGAGCGGCATCTCGGGTGCGGCGATCCACGGTAACCGCTCGCAGTCGCAGCGGCAGCAGGCACTCGACGGCTTCAAGAAGGGCCGTCACCGCGTGCTCGTCGCCACCGACATCGTCGCCCGCGGGATCGACGTCGACGGCATCAGCCACGTCATCAACTTCGACCTGCCCAACGTGCCGGAAGACTACGTGCACCGCATCGGCCGCACGGCTCGCGCCGGCAAGAGCGGCATCGCGATCTCGCTCTACGCTCCGGAGGAGAAAGAGCAGCTCCGCGACATCGAGAAGAAGATCGGCGCCATCATCGAGACCGCCGACCACGCGGACTTCGCCTACACGGAGGCACGCCAGGTTCCGGATCCGGGCCGCTCGGCGACCGCTCCGGTCAAGCAGCAGCGCCCCACGCCCGGCAGCGGTCGCAAGGACCGTCCCGGCGGCGGCGCGCGTCGCAGGCGCATGCACGGTGGCGGCGGTCAGGGCGGAGCCGGCAGGTCGGGTGGCTCCTCGGGCGGCTCGAACTAGCTCCCCGGAGCCTACGTCTGCGAGAACGTGAACCCGTCAGTCTCGAAGACCTCGATACACGCGTCGCAAACCGCCGGTTCGTAGAGCGCTCCGGCGCCTGCCCGGATCTCCGAGAGTGCACGCTCGACGCTCAGGCCCGGACGGTAGGGGCGGTGAGAGATCATCGCCTCGACCACATCGGCGACCATGAGCACCTTCGTGCCGGGCAGCAGGTGCTCGCCGGTGAGCCCCCGCGGATAGCCCGACCCGTCGCAGCGCTCGTGGTGCTGGTAGACCAGCTCGGCGATCGGGCCTTCCATGTTGGCCGATTCGATGATCAGATAGCCCGCCTCGGCGTGGCCTTTGATCAGCTCGAACTCGGGCTTTGAGAGCGTGCCGGGCTTCGAGAGTATCTCGGCGGGGATCGACACCTTGCCCACGTCGTGCATGAGTCCGGCAACGCGGATGCCGTCGACCTCGGAGGGGTCCATCCCGAGCTTCTCGGCGATCCGAGTCGCCAGTTCGGCTACGCGGCGCTCGTGACCGGCCGTGTACGGGTCGCGCATCTCCACTACCTGGCTGATGACACTGATCGTGGACGTGAGCGTTCGGCTCAGCAGCGCCAGGTTGCGCTCGCGCTCCTGAAGGAGTTCCTCGAGGCGCTGTTCGCGCTGCTCCAAGGCGTCCTCGGTGGCCTTGCGACCGGTGATGTCCGCGACGATGGTCGCGAACTGGTTCGGAGCGGGCGAGTAGCAGACGACTTCCAGGTGGCGCTGAAGCCCCGGCGAGTAGTCCTCGTCACGCCTTGGGACGCCGCTTCTTGCCACCTCGGCGTAGCGCCGAATGAACTCCGGATTGAAGTCGGGGGTGATCTCGAGCACGGTGCGTCCGAGAACCTCCGCGACCTTCAGTCCCGTCGCGCGCTCGAAGGCCGGATTGGCTTGCACGAAACGGTAGTCGCAGGCCGTGCCCTCGTCGTCGAAGACGATCTCGTGAACCGCCAGGCCCTCGCTCATGTTCTCGAAGAGAAGCCGGTGGCGCTCTGCGCTCTCCTCAAGCGCGCCACTCGTCGCGATTCTCTGAAGCGTCACGAAGCACGGGTAGATGAACGCCTCGACGACGTGGGCCAGCGTCTCGGTGAGCGGCGCTCGGCTGAAGATGCACACACTGCCCAGTGCGATCTCCTCGTCTGCTATGCCGATGGCGTACACGCGATGGATGCCGAGTGCTCTCTGCACGAAGGCAGCGGCCGGTTTGGGAACAACCGCGCCGATGAGTTGCGTCAGGCCGCCCTCCACTTCCGTGAGAACCGGAGCGAAGAAGCGGTCCCAGTCCTGCTCCTTGATCGACCAGGTGCTACCCACGACGTTGAAGCCCAGTACCGCGGTGGCGCTGGACAAGGCGCTGTCTTCGATCCCTAGAGCGCTTCGGACCGTCACCCATTCACGATCAGGAGTCGTACGGTTCACCAGCACGATGCTGTCCGGCGTCAGGTTCAGAAAGAACTCCTCGATGACGTCGAACACCGCACTCTCATCCGAGCACGCCACCAGCGCGCGGACCGCGAGGGCCAGCAGCTCGTTCTCGCGCGCGCTCCTCAGGGCGCTCTCTTCGGCCCGCAGGCCCTCGAGCACGTGACTCGCGGGCCGCAGATGTATGGCGTGCGCCAAGAAGCGGTCACTTCCCCTGATCGCCGAACGGTCTCCAAACGGGTTCTAGAACCCTATGACCAGTATCGGCGTGGGGCGTGGGGCACTTGACCGTCCGGCCACGGCCTCGGATGCGTCACTCGGCGAGACTCGTATAGACGGCGCGACGCGCTTGCTCGAGCACCACGGCGACCTCGTGCTGCTGCTTGGAGTTGCCCGCGTGGTCGACTTCGATGACCGCCTCCTGAAGCTGCCAGCAGGCATCCCTCAACTCGCGCCGCGCCCCGACGGCCGGAACGGTCTCGTCGCCCATCGCACTTGATGAACGCAGCCGGTACCCGAGCCCTCGCACCGTTTCCACCACGTCGGAAGCGCCCGCCTCGGCGAGCTTCTGGCGGAGCCGGTACACGAGGACGCTCACCGACTCGGGAGAGCAGCCGGCCTCGTCAGGATCGCCGGAAAGCTGATCTGCCGAGAAGACCCACCCGGGATGCTCGGCGAGCATCATGACGATGTCGAACTCCTTTGAGGAGAGCGGCACCGTGTTTCCGCCAACAAGCACCACGTGCTCGTGCGGACACACCTGCAACTCGCCGACGGTGAGATTGTCCGATGTCGGCACCGTGCACACCCCCCTATCAGACCTATACCCGCCATGTACCCGAATGTTCAGCGGGGGTTGCCCGTGGGTTCGAAACCAACGGCAACATACGGAGTGAGGTTGTGTCTTGGAAGGAGGGATTGAGATGACATCGAACACTGATCGGCTGCATGCCACTCGCACTGTGAAGGGCTGGGTTCTGATCGCGCTTGCCCTCGTGCTCGTGTTCGCGATGGCGTCAGTCGCCCTCGCGCAGATCTACTCGGACGGTGCCGGGTGGTCTTCGGCCCCCTACGCGCCGTACACGGTGACCGAAGAGGAGCCGTATGCGCCGTATACCGCAGGTCCGGTGGTGCACGAGGTGCCCTATGCACCCTACACCGCTGGTCCGGTTGTGAACGAGACGCCATACGCCGCTTACACCGAGAGGCCGTATGCACCCTATACCGCAGGGCCGGTGGTGCGCGAGGTTCCGTATGCGCCCTACACCGCGGGTCCGGTAGTGCGCGAGGTGCCGTACGCGGCCTATACGCCTGCGGACGAGCCGTACGCTCCGTATCCTCTGCCCCGTTAGGTCGAGAGCGATAGGTTCCGCGGAAGCAGAGAGCGGTGGCAAGAACCCCGCGTGAGTCTCAGCGCACCCGCCAGTGCACGCCGGCGGGCGGCGTTGGGGCTTGGCGGGGTTCTCGGCTACTCGAGCAGGTAGTCTGACGAGTTGTACGGCGGAAGGTTCTCGTGCCAGTCGAGTCGGCCGTTGTCGCGCCAGTCGATGATGTGCCAGATCTCGTGCGCGAGGATCTTCTCGATGGCCACGCTGTGGCTTCGGCTGATGACGATCCGACCCTCGGTGTAGTAGGCGACCGCCTGCTCGCCGCGAGGGGTCTCGCCGAGCACGACCGTGACGCCATCGAGGCTGCGGTATCGCGCCTTCAGCCCGTCGAGGACCTCGTTCGCTCGGCGTGTGTCGCTGACTACATCGCCCACGACTCCCGTCCCTGTCTGCGTGGCGACAGCAGCGGTCGACGACGGGGTCGCCATCGCCGCGCTCCGGAGTGTGGTGGTCGTCGAGGATGGAGAGCCGGCCACAAGAGCGGCCAGGCTTCCGACCAAGAAGAATGCGTACAGGGGTCTCATGATCAGGCGATTCAGCGAGATACGTGCCGAGCGGCGCGCCGCCGCCGTGGGCAGCGCAGCGACACCCACGGACGTGCGGCCGGGCGACGGGTGGACGGCGATTGGGTATCTACGCGTCTAGCGCGTCCGCCGAGAGATCCCAGGAGAACCCCGTGAGCAGTTCCCCCCGCGCCATCGACACCTCGCTGTTCGATCAGGCCACGGCGGCATCCGAGGACTTCTACCGGCACGTGAACGGCGGCTGGCTCGACGCCAACCCCGTGCCGCCGGAGTACGGCGCGTGGGGCGCGTTCCACGAGGTGAACCAGCGCAACGAGGCTCTGTTGCACCGGCTCCTGAAGGCGGCAGCGGACGACGACTCGCCGAGCGGCACGCCCGCTCGCATGGCCGGCGACTACTTCGCGGCGGCGATGGATGAGGCGGCGATCACCGCAGCGGGCGTGACGCCGCTCGACCCTTTCCTTCGCGCATCGATGTAGCGCAGTCCGTCGCCGACGTACGCGCCGTCGCGCGCGACCTCGTTCCCGTGGGCGTGAACGCGTTCCACTCGCTGGGAGTCTCGTCCGACTTCGAGAACGCGGACGCCTACCTCGTCTACGTCGGGCAGGGCGGGCTGGGCCTGCCCGAGCGCGACTACTACGTCCGCGACGACGACGCCTCGAAGCAGATGCGCGACGCCTACCGAGGCCACATCGCCAGACAGCTCGGGAACCTCGGCGACAGCGATGACACCGCGCGCGACGCGGCCGAGCGGATCCTCGCGTTCGAGACGCGCCTCGCCGAGGCCTCCTACCCCGCCGAGAAGATGCGCGACGTGCAGCTCACCATGAACCGCCACGACGTCTCGGCGCTCGACAAGCTCATGCCGGACTTCGGGCTGAGCTCCTACCTCACCGAGCTGGGCGTCACATCGCCGAGCGTGAACGTCGACAACCCGGGGTTCTTCTCGGCGCTCGAAACGACTCTGGCCGAGACACCGATCGAGACGCTGCGCGACTACCTGCGCTGGACGGTCGATCCGCACGTACGCGAGCGCGCTCGCACCCGCCTTCGAGGACGAGGCGTTCGCCTTCTTCGGCCGGACGCTGGGCGGGCAGAAGAAGATGCGGCCCCGCTGGAAGCGCGTGATCGACGCGGCGAGCTCGGACATCGGCGAGCTGGTGTCGCAGCTCTACGTCGCCGAGGCCTTCTCCGAGCAGGCGAAGCATCGCTGCGAGGAGATGGTCGACCACCTGCTCTCGGCGATGGGCACGGCGATCCGCGGCGCCGAGTGGATGACCGAGACGACCAGGCCGCAGGCGCTGGAGAAGCTCGCCGGCTTCTCCTACAAGATCGGATTCCCCGACGAGTGGCGGGACTACTCGGCCCTCGTCATCGAGCGGGACTCGTTCGTCGCGAACCGCATGCGTTGTGCGCGGTTCGAGTACGACCGGGAGATCGGCCGCCTGGGCGATCCCGTCGACAGGACCGAATGGGCGATGCCGGCGCATTCGGTCAACGCGTACTACCACCCGCTGCTCAACGAGATCGTCTTCCCCGCAGGCATCCTGCAGCCGCCGTTCTTCTACGCCGACGCGGACGACGCCGTGAACTACGGCGCCATCGGCGCGGTGATCGGCCACGAGATCACGCACGGCTTCGACGACCGCGGCAGCCACTTCGATGCCCAGGGCGCGCTTCGTGAGTGGTGGACCGAGGAGGACCGGGCGGAGTTCGACCGGCGCGCGACCGTGATCGCCGAGCAGTTCGATGCGTACGAGGTCATCGGCGGCCTGCACGTCAACGGCCGGCTCACGCTCGGCGAGAACATCGCCGACCTCGGCGGCCTCTCTATCGCGCTCAACGCGCTTCGAGAGGCGCACGGCGACTCCGGCGCCGCGATCGACGGCCTGACACCGACGCAGCGGTTCTTCATCTCGTGGGCGACCGTCTGGCACATGAACTACACCGAGGAGTACGCGACGCTGCTGGTGAACATCGACCCTCACTCGCCGTCGCGGTTCCGCGTGAACGGACCGCTCGCGAATCTGCCCGACGTTCGCGGCTGCGTTCGACGTTGCCGAGGGGTCGCCGATGGCGCGCCCTGAGGAGCTGAGGGCGCACATCTGGTAGCGGTGCGGCGCATGACTCCGCGCGCAATCGCGCCCCAGGCCGGGGCTACCGAGTCTCGAACTCGAAACGCTCCGAGGCGAGAGCCTTCACCCGAACGGGCAGCCCGAGGGTCTTGCCTTTGAGCGAGGCCTCGAGGGTGGCCTGATCGGGCAAGGTGCCGGAGCCCGAGATGACGATCGTCAGCCGATCCTCGTCCGCAGTGGACGAGACGAGTTCGAAGCCCGATCCGTTCAGCCAGGCCGTCGTCGCCGAGGATCCGGCCTGCTCGACGTTCTGCTTGGCGTAGGTCTTCAGGCTCGTGTATGCCAGGGGGACCATGATGAGCAGCAGCATCATGACGACTATCGCGATGGCGGCGCGCCTTCCCCGCTTGGAGTGCCCCACGAACGCGACGCGCGGGAAGCCCATCAGGCCGAACACCAGTGCGCCGGTGAGCACGATCGCGAGGTAGTTGGTCATGAACAGCAACAGGCTGCCGAGGGCGAGATCCGGTCGATTGGTCGAGAACAGGATCCCGGCGTTTGCCAGCGGCGGCACGAGCGAGATGGCGATCGCGACGCCCGGCAGCGTATCGGACACGTCCTTGCGGCCGATCGCGAACGCCCCCGCGAGTCCGGTCGCGAGCGCCGCGAGCAGATCGAGCAGCCGAGGGCTCGTCCGCAGCATGATCTGCGGCACGTTCTCGGGGTTGAAGCTGGAAGGCATCACCAGCGAGAGCACGTAGCCGACGAGCACGGCCGTGGCCGCGCCCGCCAGCCCGACGAGGAGCGAGTTCGTGATCGCCCTTCGATCGCCGAGGCTGATCCCGAACGCCAGTCCCATGATCGGCAGCATCAGCGGCGCTACGATCATCGCGCCGATCACCGCGGCAACCGAGTCCGAAAGCAGGCCGTAGGTCGAGATCGCCGCAGCGAGCGTGAGCAGGATTCCGAAACGGATCAGCTTGTCTTGCAGGTTGGGCTGCTCGAAGACCACGACGTCACGGACGCGCGCGACCTCCGCATCGGTGACCTCGCCGCCGTGCAGGAGCTCTGACAGCCTATCCATGCCTTCCCCTCCATACGGTGTTCCTCCCAGCTCTTGGTACCACACGGAGCTGGCTTTGGGTATTCTCGCCGAGGCCAGGCAGGGCCTTGGCGTCGCCGAGGTACTCAGCAGGTGGAAAGCGTGGCTTGCCGAGAACAACGCCACGGTCATGGCCGCGCTGTTGCTCGTGCTCGGAGTCGTGAGGTCCGCTGGCCTGGGCACACCGAGCAACCACCCTGCGCAGGCAATTGAGGCACGCACGCCAGAGGGCCCCGACCGGATGGTCGAGGCCCTCGCTAGGCTCAAGTGTGGCGCCTGTTCAGGCGGCGAGAAGTAGTCGAGACGCCGCAGGGCTCGTGACTCTCACTGCCGTGCCATGTGTGCGCGCATCTCAGCCTCGGCGTCGTGGATGAGCTCACCCGCGACGTCGACCGTCACGGTATGGATGCATCCCGTGAACTTGAAGGGGCTCGGGTACTCCTCGGTGACCGGCGAACCAGGGTTGGCGCCGCAGGTCAGCGCTCCCGGGTTGAGCATGAACGGCACGGTCCAAGGCGCGTCGGCGTTGCCCACCAGGGCCCCATCGATGTAGAGCTGCAGCCTCGCCGGGACGCCGTGTCCCTTGGGCATGTCCGGCTGACCGGTAGGCTCGAACTCGAAGCGCAGCTCGTGCTTGCCAGCGGGAACCGGCACATCGGACTCGACGCCGAACACCTGGCGACCTACGTAGTTGTGGACATAGCGCAGCTTGCCGTCCTTGATGAAGAACGAGTAGCCTCCAGCCGCGGTCCCCTGACAGAGCATCACGCCCTCGGCGCCCTCTGCGGGGATCTCGACGTCGGCCGTGATGGAGTGCGGGCGGTTGAGTACCTTGGGAGCGGCGAAGAACGGGACCGACTGGGTGTCAGGACGGTAGACGTACTGGTCCCTGGGCGGCGCGGCCTCAGGCTTCTCGGCCAGGACGCGGGCGATACCGCTGCCGTCGACCGGCAGGACGTCGTACTTGCCGGCCTCTGCGTACCACGTTGCGATCAGCGCGATGAGGCGCTGGCGGTTGCCCTCGGCCAGGTTGTGGCTCTCGGTGAAGTCCTCGTCGGTGTGGTAGAGCTCCCAGCCCGTCGCGTCCAGTTCAGAAAGCTTGTCCGATGAGATCGGATTGCCGAATCCGGTGCCCGCCTCTGCGAACGAGGGTCCCGGCCACGGGCAGACCGCCCGCCAGCCGTCGTGATAGATGGCGCGATGACCGAGCATCTCGAAGTACTGGGTGCGGCGCCGGCTCACGGCGTCCGGGTCATCAAACGTGTGCGCGAAGCTCACGCCTTGGATCGGGGACTGGGTCACGCCGCGGATCTGCGCCGGCGGCTTGACGTCGAGCAGGTCGAGCACCGTGGGCACCATGTCGATGATGTGTGCGTACTGGGTGCGGACCTCGCCTCGCGCCTTGATGCCCTCGGGCCACGACACGATGAACGGGTCGCATGCGCCGCCGCGATACGTCTCGCGCTTCCAGCGCTTGAACGGGGTGTTGCCCGCGTTGGTCCAGCCCCACGGGTAGTGATTGAAGTGCTTCGGGCCACCGATCTCGTCGATCAGCGCCAGACTCTCCTCGAGCGGTTCCTGCGCGTTGTTGAAGAACTGGGCCTCGTTGGTCGTGCCGGTGGGCCCGCCCTCGGCGCTGGCGCCGTTGTCGGAGATGACCATGATGATGGTGTTATCGAGCTGTCCGGTCTCCTCGAGGAAGTCGAGCAGCCGACCGAACTGGTGGTCGGTGTGCGAAAGGAAGCCGGCGAACACCTCCATCATCCGAGCAGAGAGCCTCCGCGCATCGTCCGAGAGGCTGTCCCACTCGGGAACGTCCGGGTCATGGCGCGACAGGTCGCAGTCCGCCGGGACGATACCGATCTCCTTCTGGCGAGCGAACGTCTTCTCGCGGTAGGCATCCCAGCCATCGTCGAACGCGCCCTTGTACTTGTCGATCCACTCCTTGGGGGCGTGGTGCGGCGCGTGCGTGGCACCGAAGCACAGGTGCATGTAGAACGGCTTGGCCGGGTCGATCTGCTTGGAGTCGGTGATGAAGGAGACCGCCTTGTCCACCAAGTCCTCGCTCAGGTGGTAGCCCTCTTCCGGGGTCTTTGGCGGCTCGACCTGGTGGTTATCGTAGACGAGGTCCGGATACCACTGGCTGGTGTCCCCGCCGAGGAAGCCGTAGAAGCGCTCGAAGCCGCGAGCGACGGGCCAGCGGTCGTAGGGTCCCGCCGCAGTCTCGTGGTTGCTCGGCGTCAGGTGCCACTTGCCGATCATGAAGGTGTTGTAGCCCTCGCCGACGAGCATCTCGGACAGCATCCCGTTCTCGAACGGCATGATGCCGTTGTATCCGGGAAAGCCGGTGGCGAACTCCGTGATGCACGCGAGTCCGTTGCTGTGGTGGTTGCGGCCAGTGACGATGCACGAGCGGCTGGGTGAACACAGCGCCGTCGTGTGCATGTTGTTGTAGCGCAGCCCGTTCGCAGCGATCCGGTCGAAGTTGGGTGTCTCGATCGGGCTGCCGTAGCAGCCGAGATTGCCGAACCCGGTGTCGTCCATGACGACGAAGAGGACGTTGGGCGCCCCCTCCTTGGGCGTCACCGGCTTCGGCCATGCCGGGCTCGACTCGTCGGTGGTCCTCCCGATCACCCCTGGGAACGGGGTGCCCGGCGGGTACTCCACTAGCGCCATGATGGCTCCTTTCGTTGCTGGTCGGTCTCGGATCGCCGTGCAGTGCGACCCGTCTGGCTGGGTGGTTCGAATCCTGGGGTCGGTTGAATCCCTACTCGGTCTCATTACCCCCTTTCGGCGGCGGGAACCGTCGCGCACGCCGATAAGACGTGATGGATCGAGGCTAGACTCATTGGGGGCGCTCACCGTCCGCCTGCATCGGGGGCACCGCCAGCGTCGCGCGCAGCCCTCGATGCATGCCCACAAATACGACCAGCGCGGTCAAGAACATGCCCAGCGCCACGATGAGGAACATCCGGGTCATGCCGCTCGTGAAGGCGGCGGCATACGAGACACCGGTGAGCGCATTGACCGCTTCCGGCAGCTCGGGATAGCCAGCGGCGATCAGCCGCCCGATTGTGCTCTGCAGCCCCGCTGACACGCGGGTCACGGTCTCGACTGGTACACCAGCTGCGGTGAGTGCGTCGACGAAGAGACGGTCCGCATGCCGTGTGACGAGCACACTCGAGACAATCACGCCGAGACTGTACCCGGCCTGTCCGGCTGCGGTGTTCACGGCGGCCGCGCTGCCCACGAGCCCCTCAGGTGGAGCGCCCATCACCACCGTAGTGCGCGCCGGGCCGCCCAGTCCCGCGGCAGAGGCCCAGCAGCGTGATCGGAACGATCATCACCCAGAACGGCGAGTCTTCGCGCACCAGCGACAGTGCCAGCAGGCCCGCGCCGCTCAGGAGGAAGCTGAACACCAGAATCCGTCGTGCGCCGAAGCGCAGAGCGAGCCGAGCGATCAGCACACTGCCGGCCAGCAGTCCGACCACCCACGGCACGAACCGCAGGGCCCCCTCGATATCTCCCACCTGCTGCACGTTCCAGAAGAAGGGAGTTATCTGGAAGAAGAAGCACCCCTGCGCGAACATCATCATCACGCCGGCGAAGACCGCCAGACCCAGGTCGCGCCCGCCGTAGACCTCGACTCCCTGGAAGTGGCGCATCCGCCCTGCCAGCCAGCGCACCACTGCGACAAAGAGCAGCAGCGCAACCGCGACCACCAGCAACAGCAGGGTCTGCTCGGCGCGAATCTGCCGAGTGACGATCAAGGAAGATCATCAGGAACAGGCCCGCCATGAGGATGAGGTTCACGATCACGCTGCCTCGGCGAAGCGATCGGGGTGCTCGGCTCTCCGGCACGCGGCGCAACACCATCACGAACGCCACGACGCCCAGGATCAGTACAGGGACGAAGGTGGCGCGACCGTCCCAGACTCCGCCCAGGATTGGGATGAGCGCGATTCCCACGACCAGCGCTGTTCCCTGGACTGCGAACAGGATGCCGTAGGCAAAGGGGCGTAGGCCCGGTTCGAAGGTCAGCGTCACGATGGCTATCGCCGCTGGCAGCACAATGACGCCACTGATCGCGTTGAGTGTGTCCGCGACCGCAAACGCGCGCGGCGTACTCCAGCCACAGCAACCCGAGAACATTGGACAGCGTCAGCCCGACCAGCCCGGCGAGCAGGAGCAGCCGTCGGCCGAAGAGATCGGCCGACGTTCCCGCCAGCAGCGTGAACAGGGCAAGAAGCAGAAACGCGATGGCGAGGAACATCGGTGCGGGGCTGTTCTCAGCGCGCAGGCCGGCCTGGATGACCGAGCTCGAGAGGTTCAGATACGTCGGCTCGAACACGGTCGCCACAGCGGCCATCGTGCACGCGATCAGGACGCCCAGCTTCTGCGGGTCGCGTTTCATGCGCGACGACGATGGCAGCCCAGAGGAAGCGCCGCCACTGCGCTCGGAGAAGGCGCCTCTTCACTTCATGCTTCCTCCCGTCATTCGCGTATCTGCCGCGGCAGCGATTCTCGCGTTCCGCGCCAGGTGCCACTCAGCGCGGTGTCGCTAGTCGATTGCTCGTGCGGCCAGCCACTCTTCGCCGACCGCTATCGCCTCTCGGATCGACGCGCCCAGGACCGGCTGCGCCGCAAGCACGTTCTCCTCGCCGAGCAGTTCGACCATACCCGTTCGCTGGAGTTGGTCGGCCAGCTCGGGGCCGACGCCCGCGAGCATCAGTCGCCCGCCGACATCCACGATCGACGGTGTGGTAGCGGTCGAGCTCGGCGAGGAACGTGCTCCCGAGATCAGTGCGCCCGCGGAAGCGCAGGATCACGACGGGTCGGGATGAGCCGGCGGCGTCGGGGAGCATCCGCCCGATCACGTCGGCGCCCGCATAGAAGACGCTGCCGTAGATGTCGAGCACGGTGACCGCCGACGTCGGGTAGGACCTCGGGCGCGGGCATCTCGGCCAGCTGCCCGTCCGGCTGTGCCGACAAGAGCGACCACCCTGAACGTCGAGTGAGGCGCTGTAGACGTACTGCACGAACGAGAGCGCGACCCCGAGCAGCACGGCGTACTGCACCGGCATTATCAGCATCGCCACAAACGTGACGCCCATGATCGCGCGCGGCGGCACGCTGGTCTGCCACACCGTCCTGACCGCGCCGACATCGATCGCGCGAACGCCGACCACGACGAGGATGGCCGCGAGCGTGGTGAGCGGAATCTGCTCGACCGCCCCTGAGAGGAAGAGGACCACCACCGCGATGATCGGTCCGACGATGAAGTTGACGATGCGGGAGCGGCCCCCCATCTGAACGACAAGCGCCGTGCTCGAGACGGATCCGCCAATGGGCATCCCGCCGAACAGTCCCGAGGCCACATTGCCGACACCCTTGCCCGATGAAGTCGCGGTTGGTGTCGGGGTAGGTTCCGTCGCGGTTGGGCGTGCTCTTGCTGACGCCGGAAGCCTGGATCAGTCCGACGATGGCGATCGAAGCGGCGGGGATGACCATCGCTGCCACCAGGGACAGGTCCGGCAAGGTGAGCGAAGGAAGAAGGCTGGGAATCTCGGCAAGGGTCCGCACGGTCGGGAGGTCCCACTGAAGGCAGCTTGACCGCGATCGATCCGGCGACGAGCGCGACCAGGAAGGAGAACTCCTTGGCGCGGGTTCGCTCAACAAGGACGATGACCAGGATGGTGAACAGCCCGATTCCGAAGACGCGCAAGTCGATACTGCGCGGGTGCAGCAACGTATCGATGGCCCGGATGACCTTGTTGTTGGCTTCGCTCGTGTATCCGGTCAGGTCCGGGAACTGGCTGAGCACGATGTTCACAGCCACGCCTGTGAGGAATCCGCGAAGCACGGCGTTGGAGACGAAACGGAGGAGCGAGCCGGAGCGGACCGCCCCCAGCAGGATCTGCACGAGGCCGACGAGCAGCGTCAGCACAACGAGCGGCCGCAAGCTGTGTCCTCGGGCGCCACTCCGACAAGCGAGTCGCCCACGATCAGGCCATCGCACCGGTGACGGCGACCGTCATGACCTGTGAGCCGGTCGTCAAGGATGCGACGGGCGTCCCGACCATGATCGCGTAGAGGCCCTGGATCGGATTCAGTCCGGCCAGGACCGCGCTGGCCATCGCATCCGGAATGTTGGTGACGGCGTTTGTCACGCCAGCGATGAAGATCCTTGCTGGTGATTCGCCGCACCTGCCGCTTGGCAGAGTCTCGCCGCGGCTTCGGCGGCCTCGGTCACGTGCGGGAGGTATCTTCTTCGGTGGACTTCGATGTGCTCAAGAGACCACTCCACTGCAGGTGGTTCGGGCTTCGAGCTTCCGGGTCACTCGCACTAGCCTCGATGCTGCTTGACGGCGCGTGCTTCACGGCGTCCGCGAATTCGACAGCCTCGTACTCCTATCGCGCGCGACACCCATTCGGTAGTTGAGAGAGTCGGTCTCGAAGACCAACTGCACGATTGCGTCTTGAGATGCTCCGGACCCGTCTTCTTTGACAGTGGAGCCCGCGAGTCCGCCTGCGACCGCTACCGATTCCCCCGAACAGCGCTGCACCGACTACCGCGCCGCCCGACTACGGCCTCGGTCTGAAACCTCTTCCGGGCCGTGGCCGTCCGGCACGATGTCACGCACGAAGTCCGCCTCTGGTGATGTCGCTGCAACGGCATCACGCCTGCCGGCGTCGTGAAGGCCTCGCCATCCAGCACAAGCCCCATGAACTCGGCAGACTCCGCGTGCCAGCTCGTGGTGGTCGAACAGTCCCATAGTCGTCACCCCTCGCAATCGGGTTGCCCTATGCTCCAGCTCGGGCCCCCCATGTTGCTCGGGGTGATACACTTGCCGGAGTACGGGTGCTGACGCCCAGCATAGCTGCAATGGCCGATGCTTACCAGCGGGTAAATCGGTCCGGTATGCGACACGACCGGCATGCAGCGAACGGAGCCGCAGGCCAATGGAAGACCCGAAGATCCTCGATCGCGGCACTAGCGATTCTCGGCTACGCGCTGCTCTCTCGGCGGCTCGACCGCTGGTGGTTCAGCATGCCGGTCGTGATGGTGCTCGTCGGCCTGGCTGTCGGCGCCGACGGGCTCGGCTGGATCAGGTCGATCTCGAGAGCCAGACCGTCAAGACCATCGCCGAGATCACACTCTCGCTGATGCTCTTCCACGACGCGGTGCGCATCGACCTGCGGGCGCTTCGCCGAGGGTTCGCCGTCCCGCTGCGGCTCCTGGGCATCGGCCTTCCGCTCATGCTCGTGCTCGGCACCGCCGCCGCGTGGTGGATGCTGCCGAGTATCGGGCTTGTCGGCGCCGTGCTCGTGGCGACGATGCTCGCTCCCACCGACGCCGCGCTCGGTGCCGCCGTGGTGGAGGACGAGCGCCTGCCGATGCGCATCCGGCAGGGCCTCAACGTCGAGAGCGGCCTGAACGACGGGCTCTCGGTCCCGGTCTTCCTGGTGGCGCTGGCGCTGGCCGCCGACCCCACCGGCTGGGAACCCGGAGCGCTGGGCGCCGAGCTGATGCGGCAGATCGGCTTCGGCGTCCTCGGCGGGCTGCTTGTCGGCGGGCTCGGGGGGCTCGCGTTTCGCTTCGCCGCCGAGAAGGGCCTGATGCGCGACTACTGGCGCCAGGTCGCCAATCCTGCGGCCGCGCTCGGCTGCTTCGTGGCCGCCGCCGTTCTCGGCGGGAGCGGCTTCATCGGCGCCTTCGCGGGCGGCATCGTGTTCGGGCTGGCGTCGGAGGCCCGCTCGGTCGAGGACAATGCGCTGACCGGCTATCTGGGGGCGGTGTTCGACGCGCTGAGCTTCCTTCTTGTGGGAGCGATGCTGATTCCCTTTGCGCTCGCTGACCTGACGTGGCCGGTCGTGGTCTACGCGGTCTTGAGCCTCGTCGTGATTCGCGCCGCTGACGGTCGCTGGCCGCGATGGCCGGCAGCGGCGCCCGCTGGCAGACGGTCGCCTTCATGGGATGGTTCGGTCCGCGTGGGCTGGCGACCGTGGTGTTCGCGGTACTGCTCTTCGACGCGCGCGTCCCCAACGGCGACCTGATCCTCTCGGTGGCGATCGTCGGCGTCACGCTGAGCGTCTTCGCCCACGGCTTCAGTGCGCCCCCGCTCGTCGCCGCCTACGCACGATGGTGGGAGCGGGCCTCGGCGAGCAGCGCCTCCCACATGGAGGCCAAGCCGGTTGCCGAGCACCCCGTTCGGCATGCCGCCGACGGTCCATCGAAGCAAGTCGTAGCCCCTGCTGCGTGAGGCCGCATCTCATTCCTGCCAGAATGCTGTCCAAGGACACGCACCGTCAGGCCGACCGAGCGAGGGGTGGACGCCATGCAGGACAAGAAGATCGTCGAGCGCATCGAGAACGAGGCGGAGGAGCTCGCTGCAAGCGGCTGGCGGCTGCAAACAAGGACCGCTACGTGCTCGTCTTCGTGCTGGTCATGATGACGATTCTCCTCAACGCGTTTCTACCCAGAGCGCGGTGGGGATGGTTCTGTTCGCGATGTCGCTACTGTTGACCTTCGTGGTCACCCTGGTGACGTCGAACTCCCAACGGCGAACGGTCGTCCTGGCTGGCGGTGGCTGCGCCTCTTTGCCTTCGCCGTGCTGGCCAAGGTCGGGACTTCGGCGCTCGGAAGAATGGCCTTCAAGCTCGCGACCGTTGCCACGTGCCTGGTGGTCCCGTTCGTGATCGGGCGCCGTGTCGTGCAGCATCCGCGGGTGACCCTCAACACCGTGGCCGGCGCCGCCGACATCTACCTGCTGTTCGGCCTGCTGTTCGCCGTGGGGTACTCGCTCGTCGGCGACGTCGTTCTCTTCTGGTATCCGTCGCTGGTCGCCAACCTCACGTCCGAGGACGACCCCCGCCCAGGCGTTCTTCCTCGGAGGGCGAGTCCCGGTGCCGTCCGACTTCGTCTACTACAGCTTCGTGACGCTGACCACGGTCGGGTACGGCGATCTCACGGCATCCACCGGCATCGGGCGGATGCTCTCGGTGACCGAGGCGCTCGTCGGCCAGCTCTATCTGGTGACGGTCGTTGCGATACTCGTGTCGAACCTGGGACGAAACCGAAAGCCTGCGGCCGAATAGCCCGAGGGCCGGACCACTCGGCCCGACCCTCGTGTGTTCGTGACACTTGGTTCGCGTTGGCGCGCGCGAGCCTAGCCGACGTCGGGCTACTCGGCGGGCGCCTGATCAGCGAGAGCCGCCTTGAGCTTGGCCTCGGCCTCGGGTGTGAGCGTCGTCATGATGACGGTGGCTCCGGTGCCCTGGATCTCCTCCTTGACTCTGTCGGCGTTGGCCTCGTCGACCTGGAGGAACAGCGCGGCCGTGCCGGGCTTCAGCGCGTCCGATGTGCCCTCAATGAAGTCCTTGTCGATTCCATGCGCGCCCTCGGTGGCGCCAAAGCCCGCGCCAGCAGCGGCGCCGATCGCCGCCCCGCGACGGGTGAGGAACAGCAGTCCCACGGCACCGCCGAGGAACCCCCCTATCAGTGCCCCTCCGCCGCAGGAGAGACGCCCTCACGGTGGAGCTTGATCTTGCCTTCATCGCCGACGGTCACCTTGACGGCGTCGTCGATGATCAGTTGTTCTCGGCGTAGAGGTCCCCATCTTCGCCGAGAAATCGTCTGCTGCCTGTTCGTTCGCGAAACCAAGCACTACGATGTTGCTCATCTGTGCCTCCTTGGTGGCGTGCACCCCCTTCCCACCACGCTCGCCTGTGCCGGAGCGCGGCATTTCCGCGCTCGAGGTACAACCCCTAAGGCGGGAAATCCCATACGCTGGCCCCCTCGGCGAGACCTACTTGGACTTGTCCACGCCCCACTGTATCAGCCGCATCACGAGACCCAGAACTGCGATGACTAGCCCGCTCAGCACAAGGATGAATCCGAACTGCTTGTCGCTGATTGTCCATACCACCCCGCCGACGACTGCAACAAGCGCTCCCACACCGGCAGTTATCCAGTATGCATTCTTCACGGTGACCAACCTTCCTCGATCTAAGGGGTGGCGGTACGGCGCCCGACCAGTCCGACATCACAATCCGGCCCAAGGCGCACCCGACCATGGCTTTGTGTTCTGCGCGAGCCTCCACGAATCCTTCCGCGGGTTCGGCACATGTGCCTAGCCCGAAGGGATTGCGGCCGCGGACAGCGCTCAAATCGAGCCGAGCGACGCCGCTGACGCCCGGGCCTGGGAAATTCCTGAAATTGACTCGCGCGTGCCGCAGATTGGGCCCAGTGATAAAAAAAGGCCGGAGCGGGTTAACCCCGTCCGACCTGCTGTGTCCTGGTGGTGGGCCCGGCTGGACTCGAACCAGCGACCTCACGGTTATCAGCCGTGCGCTCTAGCCAACTGAGCTACGGGCCCGCCGTGGAAAGGCCCGCATACCATAAACCGCCCCCGAAAACGGTCAAGGAATCGGCCGGTCTGGCAACGCTGCGCTGCAACAAATCTCCCGCAGGTCTCAGCCTGCCAGGAAGAACCGTCACGTCGAGATTCCGGGACCTGCGGGCCGTCGAACTCGCGCGAAGCAGATCGCCCTGCCACGTGCCCAGCACCAGGCTCCGCGGACGAAGGGGACCAGACTCGCTCGCGCCCACGAGCGAGGCTTGAGATGCCCGTCGCTGTTGCCCTCGACGTGCCGCCAATCGGCGATCCTCCGGGGCGATGGTCGAGAGGCCGTCGAACAGGTCGCGCGGGACATCGGGATCGGCGTTCTCGTTGATCGTGATCGCCGCGGTCGTGTGCGGGCAGAAGACAAGGACCGCGCCGTTCTGCCGACGCAAGCGCCGAGACGGCCTCGGGCCACCTGTCGCGTTATGTCTACGAACTCCTCGCGGCGGGTGGTCCGGATGTCGAGCCTCATCGGCGACTGCCTCCGTGCGCTCGGCGGGCATGGCTTCCTGGGTAATCCACAGTACCCAACCGGACGAACGGAGTGGAGGTGACCGTGGTCCAGGTTCGTATCGCGAGTCTCGGCCCTCGACCCGCGCACCAACCAGCCCGTCATGCTGCTCAAGCCGCTCGACGAGGAGCCCGGTACCGGAGGCTGCTCCCCATCTGGATCGGACATCCCGAGGCCACGGCCATCCTGCTCGCGCTCGAGGGCGTCGAGCGCCACGCCCGATGACGCACGACCTGCTCGGGCCGGTCTCGAGACGCTCGACAGCTACGTGGAGCGAGTCGAGATCACGCGGGTGGACGAGGGCACGTTCTTCGCCGCGATCATCCGTGCGCGGCGAGGAGCGCACCTCGTAGTCGACGCGCGTCCCCGACTCGATCGCGCTGGCGATTCGCGCGGGCGCACCGATCTACGTTGCCGAGCGAGGTCCTCGACTCGACGCAGCCGTGCCGGACGAGAGCGTGTCCGAGCCGGACGAGGAGCCGAGCTCGAGGCGTTCCGCGACTTCCTCGACCAGTCGAGCCGGCGGACTTCAGCTGGCGCCGAGCCGGAGGCGTCCGGGCGCGCTACTCGTACCGCAGCGCCTCGATCGGATCGAGCTGCGAGGCCTTCCACGCCGGGTACACGCCGAAGAAGATGCCGACCGCCGCGCTGAAGACGAACGCGAGCGCCACCGCCCACCAGGTGACCTCGGTCGGGACGAAGCGGGTGAGCGCCGCCGCGCCGAGCCAGCCGAGCAGGATGCCGATCAAGCCGCCGAGCACCGAGAGCACCATCGCCTCGATGACGAACTGCCTCAGGATGTCGTAGCGTCCGCGCGCCGACCGCCTTGCGGATGCCGATCTCGCGCGTCCGCTCGGACACGCTGACCAGCATGATGTTCATGATGCCGATACCACCCACCAGCAGCGAGATCCCCGCGATGCCTGCCAGCATCACCGTGAGCGTCCCGAGCAGCGTCGAGAGGATCCCCAGCGTCTGCTCCTGGGTCAAGACCGTGAACTCGTCGCCGAAATTGGGCCGCAGCGCCTG
>CAWBKW010000007.1:0-31135 GCA_963789515.1 uncultured Coriobacteriia bacterium
TCCGGTATCAAGCGTCTTCATGGTCTCCGCAAGCGAAGCGGTCGTATCGCGCGGCGAACGCTGGCCGTGCTCCTGGTCCTCCCTCTGCTCGTGACCGGTCTGCCGTTCGCACCCGTCAGCACCGCGATCGCGGCCGGCTGCGCCTACTACGTGTCCCCGACGGGGTCTGACACCGGCGCCGGCACCCAGGCCGCCCCGTTCAAGACCGTCCAGAAGGCGGCGGACACCGCCAAGGCCGGCGACACGGTCTACATCACGTCGGGCACCTACAACGAGCGCGTCACCTTCGCCGGCTCCGGGACCGCCGCCGCCCGCCTCACCTTCCGGGGATACGGCACCGACCGGCCCGTGATCCAGCAGGGCATCGCCGTGAGCGGAGACTACGTCGACGTGTCGCAGTTCGCGCTCGGGACGCTGTCGACGCTGAGCAACCGGTCCTCGGGGGTGGCCGTCTCCGGAGACCACAACACCGTCTCGGACTTCACCATAACGTCAGCCACGGCGGGGCACGGCCCGACATGCAGCGGCACCGCGTCGTACAACACCATCAGCGACTTCCAGATCACCGACATCCCCTGGACGGGCGCGAGCTTTGACAGTGAGTCGAGCCACAACACCATCAAGGACGGGTTCATCCACGGCTTCGGCGACAACGTGGCCATCGGCAACCTCGACGGCTCGTACAACACGCTGGAAAACGTCGAGATCACCGGTCCCGGAGGGTGGTCGACCCCGCCAACACCGACGGTGACGGGCTGCACGTCTACGGCTCGAACAACACCGTGCGCGGCTGCAGGATCTACGGACTGACCGCCAGCGGCCCGAACTCCCACACCGACATCTTCCAGTGGTACGGCGCCCAGGCCGCCGTGTTCACCAACCTCACCATCGAGAACTGCGTGCTGGGCAGCTTCGACCCGGCCGTGGGCTACTCCGACAAGCGGTTCACCGCGTTCTTCATGTCCAACGGCAAGACCGACGGGCTGACGATCAGGAACAACGTCCTGCTCGGCCCGTACCAGGACTCCTCGCCGTTTTACTTCTGGTTCGACAGAAACGACGCCGACGGCGCCATGACGAACACGAGGATCTACAACAACACCATCGTGTGCCAGGGCAACCTCAGGTCCATCAAGCTGACCGGGGACGCGACGGCCTCGCAGTGGGGCAACGCGCAGTTCAAGAACAACTACCTCGTCACCGGGATGGGCAACACCTACGGCTACGACTTCTCCCGCATCACCTTCGGCAACAACGGCTGGGAGAGCAGCGTGGCCAACCCCTACGACGTGCCCAGGGTCAGGGGGACCCTGGCGCAGTGCTTCGTGAACCCCGACGTGAGCTCCAAGACCAACTACGGCGTCAACGCCGACTGGCGGCCCAGGGCCGGCAGCCCGCTGATCGGGGCGGGCCTGGGCTCGTCCGCTGACCCCAACGTGCCGACGACCGACGCCGCCGGAAACGCCCGCTCCGCCACGGCTCCCTCCATCGGGGCCTACGAGTACGGCGGCGCCCCTCCCGCGCCCGACACCACCCCGCCGAGCGTCTCCCTGACCGCGCCGGCCTCCGGTGCCACCGTCTCCGGCAGCGTCGCCATGGCCGCGACCGCTGCCGACGCCGAGTCAGGCGTGGCCCGCGTCGAGTTCAGCGTCGACGGTGTGCTGCTCGCCACCGACCCCTCGTCGCCCTACACCAGCACGTGGAACGCCTCGGCGGTGACTCCGGGCGCCCACACGATCCGGGCCCAGGCGTTCAACGGCGCCGGGCTCTCGAGCGCCTCGAGCGTCTCCGTCACCGTGCAGGCCCCCGCGCCCGACACCACCCCGCCGACCGTCTCCCTGACCTCGCCGGCTAACGGCGCCACCGTGTCCGGCAGCGTCGCCATCGCCGCCACCGCCTCCGACACCGGCTCGGGCGTGGCCCGCGTCGAGTTCCGCGCCGACGGCGTGCTCCTGGGCACCGACACGACCGCCCCCTACACCGGCACCTGGAACGCCGCCGCCGCCGCAGTCGGCTCCCACACGATCCTGGCCACCGCCTACGACGTGGCCGGCAACTCGGCGAACTCGAGCGTCTCCGTCAGCGTGCAGGCGGCACCGCCGGCGCCGGGCGGGACCAACGTCGCTTCCGCCGCCAACGGCGGGTCCGTGCTCGGATTCTCCAACCAGTTCGACTCGCGCGCCCTGGCGGGCTACGTCGTCGACGGCAAGAAGGCGTACAACACCTTCTACACCGCCTGGTGGGTCAAGGCCCCGGCGGCCAGCGAGTACGTCACGGTGGGCTTCGACACCACGAGCCTCATCAGCTCCGTCAACGTGGTCAACGACGGCGACTTCGGCGCCCGCACGGTGGCCCTGTCCTACTCGGCCGACGGCGCCACCTGGAAGCCGATCGGCACCTACTCCGGCCTCGATGTCACCGCCGCTACGCCCAACGACAACCTCATCACCTTCGCCCCGGTCCTGGCCAAGGCCGTCAGGTTCACGGTGTCGCAGCCCAACGACCCTGCCTGGGTCCAAATCTGCGAGGTCGAGGTGTTCGGCACCAAAGTGGGCACACCCGCCGACACCACCCCGCCGAGCGCCCCGAGCGGCTTCCGCTCGGCACCGGGCAATGGCACGGCTGCGCTGTCATGGACACCCGCGGGCGATGCTGCTGCGACCCGGATCCTGCGCTCGACCGCAGCCTATGCAACGACTGCCACGGTCGTCACCGGGCAGACCCAGGTCTACGAGGGCAGTGGGTCTGCGTACACGAACACCGGTCTGACGAACGGCACGACCTACTACTACACTGCCTTCTCGCGCGACGTCGCGGGCAACTGGAGCACGGGCGCCAAGACGACCGCGCTGCCAGTTCTTCCGGCCGACACGAATGCCCCGAATGCCCCGAGCGCCTTCCTCGCGACACCGGGCAATGGCACGGCTGCGCTGTCATGGACACCCGCGGGCGATGCTGCTGCGACCCGGATCCTGCGCTCGACCGCAGCCTATGCAACGACTGCCACGGTCGTCACCGGGCAGACCCAGGTCTACGAGGGCAGTGGGTCTGCGTACACGAACACCGGTCTGACGAACGGCACGACCTACTACTACACTGCCTTCTCCCGCGATGTCGCGGGCAACTGGAGCACGGGCGCCAAGACGACCGCGATTCCCGCGTCGGCGACCCTCAAGGCAGTGTGGCGCTTCTACAACACGAAGAACGGTTCGCACTTCTACACAGCATCGACCGCCGAGAAGGACGCCCTGCTCGCCGACGTGTCGTCGGTCTACTCGCTCGACGGCGTCGCTTACCATGTGAGTTCGGCCGCCACTACTCCTCTCTATCGCTTCTACAACAAGCAGAACGACTCCCATTTCTACACCGCGTCGGCGACTGAGAAGAGCGTGGTCCAGACCACGCTCTCACACGTCTATTCCTATGACGGCGTTGCCTACAACGTCTTCTCGACGCAGGTGGCGGGTTCTACGCCCGTGTGGCGCTTCTACAACAAGAACAACGGATCGCATCTCTACACGGCGTCGGTCGCCGAGAAGAACAGCGTCATCAGTAACCTCTCCGCGACCTACTCGCTTGACGGAGTGGCGTTCTACGTGATGCCCTAGGCGCGGTCGGCTCCGGCGCTCATCTGCGCGTGCGGTCGTCGTGTCCGATGCGCGCGGTGGGGCTCCTTCTCTGCTGTAGAATGGTGCCCTGAACTCGGGCGAAAGGCAGCACTTGGACACGCTCACCTCGTCAGGACACGGGCGGTCGCACGCGCGGGTGGCGATGCTACTGCACGGCACGTATCCGTGGGATGAGCGGGTCAAGCGTGAGGCCGAGGCGCTCGCTCGCCACGGGTGTCACGTCGATGTGATCTGCCTCCAGCTGGACGAAAGCGAGCCGCTGCGTGGCGAGATCGACGGAGTCTCAGTCCATCGTGCGAACATGCGTAGGACTAGTTCGCACGGCAAACTCTCGTACGTTGTCGAATACGCGGGCTCGTTCTTTCGGTCTCTGGGCATGCTGCGGGCGCTCAATGCCGAGCAACACTACGACCTTGTGCAGGTGCACACGCTTCCCGACTTCTTAGCATTCGCGGCGCTTCCGGCCAAACTCACCGGTGCCAAGATCGTCATGGATATCCACGACCTCATGCCTGAGCTCTATGCCTCGAAGTACGGACTCTCGGAATCGAGCCTGACGGAGCGCACCCTGCGGTTGATCGAGCGCGCGGCGATCGGCTTCTCGGATCACGTGATTACAGCAAGTGAGCCATTTCGCGATCGGTTGGTCGAACGCGGGGTTCCCGAGGACAAAGTGAGCGTCGTGTTGAACACGGCCGACCCCAGGGTCTTTCCACGACCCGATGAGTCCGTTCCTGTCCGGCAAACGGATCGCTTCACCGTGCTCTGGCACGGGTCCATGGTGCGCCGCTACGGCGTGGACCTGATGATTCGCGCCGTCTCACTGGTTCGCGGCCGCATACCGGGATTGACGTTCGTCGTCTTCGGAGAGGGCGAGGAGTCCGATCATCTCCGCGCCTTGGCAGCCGAGCTCGGGGTTGACGACCTTGTCGAGTTTGGCGGCCTGGTACCTCATACCGACATGGCCCAGCACCTAGCCGTCGCCGACCTGGGCGTTGTCTCCAACATCCCGGACATGCACATCGACATGGCCTATCCCACCAAGTTGTTCGAGTTCGTCCAGATGGGGCTTCCGGTGCTTGCGACACGTACCAAGGTGCTCGAGCGTCGTTTCGGCGAAGACGCGGTGATCTTCTGCGATGCCGATGAGCGCAGCCTGGCCGACGGGATGCTCTGGGCCTATGAGAACCCGATTCTCGTGCAAGAGCGCGCCGCTCGAGCGCGGGCCATTTGCGAGAGCATATCGTGGGAGAAGATGAGTTCCGAGTATGTCAGCTGCATCGATCGGACGCTCGGACTACCTGTTGCTCACGTCTAGGCGGCGTTGAGGCGGTCGGCTGCCCGGAGCGCTGCGATAGTCCGGGTGATGCTCCTGATTGGCGACCACAGCGGCAACTCGGTTCCGGATCGATCGACGGCCCCGTCCTGTCGAAGCGTGCGTCCGGGTGCCACGGCCCCGGATGTGGCGTATTGTTCGCGTCGGAAGACCTCGTGGATCGGCGAGGTTCCGACGTACGTGCGTCCGATGCCTGTTCGGACGGAATCGATCTCAATGGGATGCGGGGGCAAGCCTTGCACAACGTGTTGAAGAAGTCGTGTCGTCTGCTCGCATCACGCATGCCGGGCAACGGCATTCGTGTCTGGCTGCTTCGCTGCGCGGGCTACTCCGTCGGATCCGATGTCTACGTCGGCGACAGCCTGATCATCATCGATCAGGACGGTGAGGCCGATACTGTGACGATAGGCGACCGCGTGGCGATTGCCGCGCGGGTCACGCTTGGTGACGTTGTCAGAGCCGGGCAACTCGGTCATCAGGACCTTCAGCCCGGTTGCAGCGGGACCGATCACCGTGGGCGATGATGCGTGGCTCGGAACCGGCGCGATCGTGCTCCCGAACGTTGTGATAGGCCACGGGGCCGTTGTAGGCGCGGGTTCAGTGGTGACGAAAGACGTGCCCCCACTCACTGTGGTCGCCGGTAACCCTGCGCGTGTCCTGCGACAGATCGGGCCGGAAACAGCATCCACAGAAGGGGTCGATAAGGACAGCTAGCCGGGGTTCCTCGGCTGACCGCCCCCGCCTCGGCATGACCGTCCGGAGGTCGAGGTTCACGCACTCCAGCGATAGAGCAGTTCACCGAGTGCGCGGCCGACCCACAGCGGTGAGTGGCTGATGATCCCTCGGGACAGCCCCCCGACGTGAGGACGAGCGTGTGTGGGCGGCTGACGTGAGACGTGCGTGTAGACGAGGGGCTCCTCGACCGCCCCCCATCCGGACTTGTACAGTCGCAGGCCTTCCGCGTCAGCGTCCGTGCGCCCTAGGTCAAGCGTGCGGTATCCCTCGACGCATGCAGCACACATCGTCTCCCAGTCAATGAGGTAGCCCGCTCCCGTGTCCTGACGACCCGGATCTGATGCGCCGAACTTCGCCACCAGGCTGCGGTTGTGCGCCAGGTAGAGGCCCGCAGCGACCACCTCGTTGTCGAGTCTGGCAGTCGCCACGAACCCCTGTCCGCTCTTGATGATCCGATCGTAGATCAGGTCGAAGAACCGGCGCGGCTGAACGGGCACGCCAAGACGGCGCCTCGTCAGGGCGTGCAGCCGGTAGTACGATGCGACGTCTTCCCGGGTCCTGCCTCGAACGACCTGCACACCGTTGCGCAGCGCTCGATTGCGGGCGTTGCGATGGTTCTTCTTGGGACGAAGATCGCCGGGGTCGGAGGGCAGGTCGATGAACTGCCGATAGCCGACCTCGACCGGGTGAACATCGGCGGTCACGGGCAGACTCGCGCGAACCTCCAGCCCTCCGGTCCGGCTGGCGAGAACCAGCTCTCGCACAGGTGGGACTACGTCATGCGCGGCGACGCCCGGGCGCACCAGCATGGGGCAGGAGTCGGAGAAGGGGAGCGAGACCCATCGCTGCATGCCGAGCGGCGAGCGCACCGCAAGTGTTGGGAGACCGGCAAGGATCTCGCCGTCGGTGTCGCACACCACCAGCGCAAAGGAATCGAAGCCGTAGCAGTCGGCGATCAACGATGCCCAAGCCGGGAGGTGGAACGGGCTGGCGTCGGGGTGCGAAGCGGTGAAATCGCGCCAGCGAGGATCTCTGAGCGGAATCGATGCAGCCTTCATGTTGCCGCCAGGACCATCGCCGCCCCATCCAGGAATCCCGGGAGTCGATCAATCACGATCTGATAGAGCCGTTGGAGCTAACTCGGCATCGCAGTCAGCACGCTCTTGCGGAACCCATGACGCAGGCGCCGGTCTTTCGCCATTGCTCATGCCCTGAGGTCGGCGGTCCTGTCGGTGTTCGCGTCCCAGTGCTCATCGCCATGATGCACCAGCAAGGATAGCATTCGCGTTGTGGGAGCCGCAGGCGCGCATTCTGAACGCGGCGGTGTGGGGTGTGGCCCTCAGGCCCCCACTTCACCCGTCTGCTATAATCCCTCGGCGCCCGCGCCGCTTTCTCCCGCGCGTGGGCATACTCTGTGTAACCCGCCGACACGACTCCGGAGCTGACCCATGGCTGTAAAGAACCTGTCCACGTTCTCTCCCGACGCCGACAAGACCGCGACCGCCGAGGCCGCCCTCGCCGACCCCAAACTCCTCTCGTCTGTCGTCGACGCCCTCGCCGGTGAAGACCGTCGTTCTCGGCAGGTCGCCGCGAGCGTGGTGCACACGGTCGCCGCCGAGAAGCCCGCGCTGCTCAAGCCGTACGCGCCTGAGCTGGCCGATGCCCTGCACCGTCCCGAGTCGCAGACCCGCTGGGAGGTGCTCGGCACGTTCGAGTTGCTCGTTCCGGTCGATGCCCGCCTGGTCGACAAGGCCCTTCCCGCGGCCGAGACCGCGCTGCACGACGAGGAGTCCGGGGTCGTGCGTCTGGCGGCCTTCCGGCTGCTCTGCACCTACGGCGCCACCACCGCGCACCGCTCCGAGCGGGTGTGGCCGCTCATCGACGAGGCGATCCGCTGCTATCACGGTGACGCCGAGTTCCCCGCGATGCTCGTCAGCGTCCTGGCGCTCGTGCAGGGTGCCGCCACCGACGAGGTCAAGATCGCGGCCGCCGACCGCATGGAGTTCGATGCCGACTTCGCGAAGGGGCTGTTGAAGCGTCGCGCGACCAGCATCGTGCAGGCCGCGCCCAAGCACCGCAAGCGCAAGAAGCCCCTCCCGGAGTAGCCGCTCCGTCGGAGTCCTCCACTCGCGTACAATCACACATGCCTCGTGACCACCGGTCGCGCGGGCGTTTCCATCCGCCGAGGCGGGCGCTGTGACCCGTCCCGACATCCAGGAGGCACCACGCATGGCCAAGCACACCGTTACCCTCATTCCCGGCGACGGCATCGGACCCGAGATCACCACGGCGATGCGCCGCGTGGTCGAGGCCACCGGTGTCGACATCGAGTGGGAGATCGCCGACGCGGGCGAGCATGTCATGGCCGAGTACGGCACGCCGCTACCCGACCACGTCATCGAGTCGGTCCGCAAGAACAAGGTCGCCATCAAGGGCCCCGTCACCACCCCGGTCGGAACGGGCTTTCGCAGTGTGAATGTGGCGCTCCGCAAGGTACTCGACCTCTACGTGAACCTTCGTCCGGCCTTCTCGATTCCCGGCACCGGCGCGCGCTATGACGACATCGACATGGTCATCGTCCGCGAGAACACCGAAGACCTCTACGCAGGCGTCGAGTTCGAGCAGGGAAAGCCGGAGACGCTCGAGCTCATCGACTGGGTCGAGAAGCAGGGGGCCGGCACCATCCGCAAGGACTCCGGCATCTCGCTCAAGCCGATCTCCATCACCGGTTCGGAGCGCATCGTTCGTTACGCCTTCGAGTACGCCCTGGCCAACGACCGCAAGAAGGTCACTGCGGTCCACAAGGCCAACATCCTCAAGTACTCCGACGGGCTCTACCTCGACGTGGCGCGCAAGGTGGCCGCCGAGTACGAAGGCCGCGTCGAGTTCGAGGACCGCATCGTCGACATGACCTGCATGGGCCTCGTGCTCTATCCCGAGCAGTTCGACGTGCTGGTGCTCCCGAACCTCTACGGTGACATCATCTCCGACCTCGCCGCGGGTCTCATCGGCGGCCTGGGAATGGCGCCGGGTGCCAACATCGGCGCGGAGTGCGCGGTGTTCGAGCCCGTCCACGGTTCGGCACCCAAGTACACCGGCAAGGACATGGCCAACCCGACGGCCGAGATACTGACCGCAGTGCTCATGCTCCAGCATCTCGGCGAGCGCGAAGCCGCCGACAAGGTGCTCTCCGGAGTTCGCAGGGTTCTTGCTGAGGGCACCGACGTCACCTACGACATCAAGCGCACCAACACCGGCAGCACCGACGGCGCGGTCGGAACACAGGCCTATGCGGACGCCATCATCGCGACCTTCTAGCACCGGCGAGTAGCCGCAAGAGGAATCAGGAAGCATGACGTCGCCGATTCCCGATGACACGATGCGAACCCGAGTCGCGCTGATCGTCGCGATCAGCGTGGTCGGGGTCGCCATCCTTGCGATGGGAGCGTGGGCGGTCTTCCGCCCGCATCCCAAGCCGCCCGCCAAGCCGACGTACAGCCCGATCACGGAAACCACGGCGTCGGCGACCCCGACGACAGGATCGGTGGACGCGAGCGGTGCGCCGTCCGCCGAGAGCTCGACCACGACCGCGGTCCCCCCGGCTGAGAGCGGGACCGCAGCCTCGCCCGCATTCGTTCGCGCCTCGAAGATCGCCTTCCGGCTCGGCTCGACGGTCTACGTGGCCGACGAGGACGGTGGCTCCGCCCGGGCCGTCGTGCAGGCCGCCGACGGCCCGTTCGCGCTTTCGCCGGACGGACGCGCGCTTGCGCTCACCCGCGCCGGGAACGTCACGGTCTACGACGTCGAGACCGGCCTGCCGTCCTTCTCGGGACCGGCGGAGTCCGTGCAGCCTGAGTGGCTGCCCGACTCGTCGGCCGTGATGTTCATGCGCGTCGGCGCCGACGGCGTCCCCCAGATGTTCCGCGTGTCGTCCACGGGAGGACCCGAGACGCTGGTGGGCACAGGATCGGGCTCCGTGTCATCGCCTGACGGCGCGATCCTGGCTCTCTTGCCGGCACCCGGCTCCACCGCCACCCCGCAGGTCCTGGTCTCGAAGAACGGGGGAGCGTTTCAAACGGTCGACGTGCCGAGTGGTGACCCGATCGAGGTCACGTTGAGCAACAGTCGGCTCTTCGTCTCCACGATCTCGACCTCCTCCGGCGCCGCGGTCTGGTCGTTCGCCCTGGACGGCAGCGATCGAAAGCAGCTCGTGAAGCCGAGTTCCGCGGCCGAGAAGGGCTCGACGTTCGGGCGCCTGCTTCTCAGCCCGGATGGCGCCAGCCTCCTGTACGCCGAGGAGAGCGATGACGGCTACTCGCGCATGTGGCTCGTCCCGGTCGCCGGGGGCACTCCCGTCTCGCTGTCACCCCGGCGCGACAGCTATCCGCTGAAGTGGTCCGTCTCGGGCAAGGAGATCCTCTTCATCGAGGGGAATGCCTTCCAGGGAGAGTCCACCGCGCTCTTCCACGTGAGTCCGGCAGGCACGCGCCGGCTCATGGTGGTCAGCGGGGCGGGGCTGTAGCGGGTAGCGCGCTCTCGTACGGGAGCTGTACTCTGAGCTCACGCGCTGCGTTGAGAGGGGGCACGGGGGCACGTGGGCTTCTTTATCCAACGTCGCGGTTCGCTTGCCGTGGTGGCCGTCGCCTTCATTCTCGTATTCACGGTCTTCCAGGCCTCGATCGTGCTGGCGGAATCTACTGGCCGAATGGGGTGGCTGATGGACTCCACCGCCAAGGCGGCCGGGTTGCTCATCGACGCGGTGGGTATACCCGCGACCGTGCTGGGCAACCGGATACTCCTTGCCACAAGCACGCTGCAGATCGACATCGACTGCACGGGCATCGCGATTGCCGCTTTGTACTCTGCGCTTGTGATCGCCTACCCGCTCGCGGCCCGGACGCGCTTGCTCGCCTTGGCGGTCGGGATTCCGGTCATCGCGATGGTGAACCTGCTTCGTCTCTTGGGGGTTGCGGTAGCGGTTGAGCATCTGAGTCCGACGGCGTTCGGCTTCGTTCACGACTATCTCTTCAAGGTCGCCATGATGCTTGTGGTCGTGGGACTGTGGGCTGCATGGCTCCAGATTGCACGGGGCCATGCGAAGACGATCTGATGTAGCGATCTTCATCGGCTCTGTGGTCGGCTACTCGGTGGTGTTGGCCGCCCTCGCGTGGTGGATGCCCAGCCTCAGGAGCTTCAATCCGAGCGACTCCCTGGTCGTGATCCCTGTCGTGAGCGTGATACTCAGTGCGAGAGCGGCGCCATGGCGGCGCCGACTGACGTACGCGGGCGCGATTCTGGGCACGTTTGTGGCCGTCAACTTCGTGTTCGCCTACTCAGGACTGATGGCCGAGGTCGGGCAGCATATCGGTGCCGACCTGTTCGCGTCGACGGTGGCGTGATCTACATGGTCTTCTCCTTTGCCGTTCCGCTCGGTGCCCTTCTCCTGTTCGTCGGACGCGACCCCTCGATGCTCTGGGTGAGGCCTTTGAGTCAGAAGAGGAAGAATCCGCCCAAGGCGACTCGCCGACGCTGACATTCCGGATGGCTGACCAGAGGGACATCCCGCTCACGCCACCACGCGCATGAGATTGCCAGCTGAGCACTGAAGAATATACCCCCTATGGTATTTTTCGGCGAATCGGCGTAGCATCTCGCCAGCACGGATTCCCGCTTTCCGAGGAGGCAGCTTCATGGAGCTCGACTACACCGTCTCGACCACGAAGTCCCACGCCGACGCCGTCCAGGCAGTCGTCGACAGGACCGCGGCCCACGGGTTCCGCGTGCAGTTCGTCCACGACGTGCAGGAGACGCTCGCCGAGAAGGGCTTCGAGCGCGATCCGCTCACCATCGTCGAGATGTGCAACGCGAAGTTCGCGAGCCAGGTGCTGGCCGCCGACCCCAAGATCGGGCTGATGCTCCCATGTCCGATCATGGTGTACGTCGAGGGCGGTCAGACGCTCATCTCCACGATGCGCCCCACCCTGATCGGCGGGTTCTTCCCGGCGGCGGGAATCGATGAGGTTGCAGCCGAGGTCGAGAAGATCCTGATCGCGGTCATCGACGAAGCGGCTGCGTAGAAGCCGCGCGGGAGCCACGGTCTGTGGAGGACGGTTTGCCCCGACAGGGACCCTCGCCTATACTTCCGACCTACATTCTGAATACCGCAAGGGCTTTGAAGGGGACAGTAGAGGCCAATCCTCGCCTCAGAGAGCCGGGTACAGGTGAAAGCCCGGCGCAGGACGCTTCGAAATCTCACCCCTGAGCCACCCGGAAGAACGAACGGCCGCTTCACACGAGCGAACGACCTTCGCGAGCGGTCGGGACAAGTAGGCCGGGTCGGTGGCATCCGTTACCTGCCGTACGAGTGGGCGCCTGCCTTTCGCGAGCCGTTTCGGCTCGCCGAGGACGACAGGCGCCAAGCGGGGTGGTACCGCGGAAGCAGCAGCTTTCGTCCCGGCATGGGGCGACCGCATGCGCGCTACCGCGGTTCTCTTCGTCTCATGACCCGCTTTCACCCGATGCCCGAACCGCGTGCTCGGTCCGGTGCATTCGCTCATATCGTGCGGCTGAGAAGCGCGGCGCCGCCGTCCCGACATTTCGATGGGAAGGGCGGAGCATGCAGCTGAAGAGCGACCGCATGAAGGGTGGCCTGTCCAAGGCCCCTCACCGTAGCCTCCTCAAGGCCGACGGTCTCACCGACGAGGAGATCTCGCGGCCGCTCATCGCCGTCATCAACTCGGCGAACGAGATCATTCCCGGCCACCTGATGCTCGACAAGATCGCCGACGCCGTGAAGACCGGCGTGCTACATCGGCGGCGGCACGCCCATCGAGATCACGACCATCGGCGTGTGCGACGGCATCGCCATGAACCACGTGGGGATGCGCTACTCGCTCGTCGAGCCGAGAGGCCATCGCCGACTCCGTCGAGATCGCCGTCGCGGCGCACGCCTTCGACGCGGTCGTGCTCATCCCCAACTGCGACAAGGTCATCCCGGGCATGCTCATGGCCGCCGCGCGGCTCGACCTGCCCACCGTCGTCATCTCCGGCGGCCCGATGCTCGCCGGCCGCGGCCCCAAGGGCGAGGCGGTCGACCTCGACACCGTCTTCACCGCCGTCGGCAAGGTGACCGCGGGAACGATGAGCGAGGAGGACCTGCTCGAGCTCGAGGACCACGCCTGCCCCACGTGCGGCAGCTGCGCCGGGCTCTTCACCGCCAACTCGATGAACTGCCTCGTCGAGGCCATCGGCATGGGGCTGCCGGGCAACGGCACGATCCCCGCGGTCTACTCGGAGCGCATCCGGCTCGCCAAGAAGGCCGGCATGCGCGTCATGGAGCTGCTCGAGGAAGGCGTCACCGCCCGCCAGATCATCACCGCCGACGGCGGTCCGCAACGCGATGACGCTCGACATGGCGTTCGGCGGCAGCTCGAACACGGTGCTGCACCTCACGGCGATCGCGCACGAGGCCGGGCGCCGACATCACGCTCGACGACTGGGCCGCGGTCAGCGCGCGCACGCCCAACCTGGTGCGCATCTCGCCCGCGAGCGACCTGCACATGGAGGACCTCTACGCGGTCGGCGGCATCCCGACGATCATGCGCGAGCTCGACAAGCGCGGGCTCGTCGCGCGCGATGCGCTCACCGTCAACGGGCAGACCGCCGGCGAGATCGTCGACAGCGCCCGCGACGCGGACGGCCGCGTCGTGCACACTCGAGCGACCCCTACTACGCCGAGGGCGGCCTGCGCGTGCTGCGCGGCAACATCGCGCCCGACGGCGCCGTCGTCAAGCAGTCGGCGGTGCCCAAGGAGATGCGCGTCCACACCGGCCCGGCCCGCGTCTTCGAGTCCGAGGAGACCGCGGTCGCGGCGATCCTCGGCGGGGCGATCAACGCGGGCGACGTCGTCGTCATCCGCTACGAGGGCCCGCAAGGGCGGTCCCGGGCATGCGCGAGATGCTGACGCCGACCTCGGCGATCGCGGGCATGGGGCTCTCGGCGAGCGTCGCGCTCATCACCGACGGCCGCTTCTCCGGCGCCACCAAGGGCCCGGCCGTCGGTCACGTCTCGCCCGAGGCGGCTGCGGGCGGCCCGATCGCGCTCATCGCCGAGGGCGACTCCATCACCGTCGACATCGACGCGGCGACACTCACGCTCCACGTCGACGACGATGAGCTGGAAGTCCGACGCGCAGCCTGGCAGCCGCCGGCGCCGCGCGTGACGTCAGGCGTGCTCGCGCGCTACGCGAAGCTCGTCTCGAGTGCAGACAAGGGGGCGGTGCTGTCGTGAGTGAACGCATGACAGGCGCGCAGGCGCTGGTGCGTGCGCTCGAAGCTCGAGGGAGTGGACCTGCTCTTCGGCTATCCGGGAGGCGTCGTGCTGCCGATCTTCGACGCGCTGTACGACTCCAAGCAGATCCGCACGATCCTGCCGCGCCACGAGCAGGGCGCGGTCCACATGGCCGACGGCTACGCGCGCGCCACCGGGCGCTGCGGCGTCGGCGCTCGTGACGAGCGGTCCGGGCGCGACCAACACGGTCACGGGCATCGCCAACGCCTACATGGACTCGATCCCGATGGTGGTGTTCACCGGCCAGGTGGCGTCGTCGGTCATCGGCACCGACGCGTTCCAGGAGTCCGACATCACCGGCATCACGCTGCCGATCACCAAGCACAACTACCTCGTCAAGGACGCGGCCGACCTTCCCGAGGTCATCAAGGAGGCGTTCTACATCGCCACGACCGGCCGGCCCGGTCCGGTGCTCATCGACGTCCCCGTCGACGTGAGCAAGCACGAGATCGACTTCGTGTGGCCCGACGCGCGTCAACCTGCCCGGCTACAAGCCCACGGTCAAGGGCCACAGCAGGCAGATCAAGCAGGCCGCCGAGCTCATCGCCACGGGCGCGCCGGCCGCTGCTGTACGCGGGCGGCGGCGTGCTTGTCGTCGGGGGCGTCCAAGGAGCTCAAGGAGCTCGCCGAGCTCATGCAGCTTCCGGTCGTCGCGACGCTCATGGGCAAGGGCTGCTTCCCGGAGGACCACCACCTGAGCGTCGGGATGCCGGGCATGCACGGCGCCAAGTACACCAACTACACCATCACCGAGACCGACCTGCTCATCGCGGTGGGCGTGCGCTTCGACGACCGCGTGACCGGCAAGCTCTCGAGCGTTCGCGAGCAAGGCCAAGATCATCCACGTCGACGTCGACCCCGCCGAGATCGGCAAGAACAAGCTCGGTCGACGTGCCGATCGTGGGCGACGCCAAGCCGAGTGCTCGCCGGGCTCGTCGCCGAGCTGCGCAAGACCGGCGCCGAGCCGCAGGACCGAGGCGTGGATGCGCGCGATCGACGACTGGCGCAAGCAGTTCCCGCTGCACTACCACCCGACCGACGAGGTCATCCAGCCGGAGCTCGTCGTGCAGGCCATCGACCGCCTGACCAAGGACCGCAAGCGCGTCATCTGCCACCGAGGTCGGGCAGAACCAGATGTGGGCGTGCCAGTACACGCACCTCACCGAGCCGCGCACGTGGGTCTCCTCGGGAGGTCTGGGCACGATGGGCTTCGGGCTGCCGGCGGCGATCGGCGCGCAAGCTCGGCATGCCCGACCACCTCGTCATCGACATCGCCGGTGACGGCTCGATCCAGATGAACAGCCAGGAGATGGCGACCGGCCAAGATCAACGACATGCCGGTCAAGGTCGTCGTGCTCAACAACGGCTACCTGGGCATGGTGCGCCAGTGGCAGGAGCTCTTCTACGACAAGCGCTACGCTCCTCGGTGCTCGACCAGGACTGCCCGGACTTCGTGAAGCTCGCCGACGCGTACGGCTGGGCCGGCTTGCGCGTCACCGATCCCGCCGAACTCGAGGCGACGCTGACCGCGGCGTTCGACCACGACGGGCCCGCGATCGTCGACGTGCGCGTCGACGCGCGAGGAGTGCGTCTACCCGATGGTCGCTCCGGGCGGCTCGATCGACGAGATGCTCGGCGGCGTGCCGGGCGCTCCGGTATCCGACATGCTCGATGACGACCTTGCTCGAGGAGGTGTGGGAGTAGCCATGAAGCACACACTCTCAGTGCTCGTCGAGAACAAGCCCGGCGTGCTCACCCGCGTCACGTCGCTGTTCGCTCGCCGCGGCTTCAACATCGACTCGCTCGCGGTGGGTCCGACCGAGGACCCGACGCTCTCGCGCATCACGATGGTGGTGAGCGCCGAGGACACGCCGATCGAGCAGATCACCAAGCAGCTCTACAAGCTCATCAACGTGATCAAGATCCAGGACCTCGATCCGGCCGAGTCGATCGACCGCGAGCTCGTGCTGTTCAAGGTCAACGCGGCCCCCGAGCGGCGACACGAGATCATCGAGATCGCCAACGTGTTCCGCGCCAAGGTCATCGACGTCGGGCGCAACTCGCTGACGATCGAGGCCACGGGCTCGACCGACAAGCTCCAGGCGATGGAGGACCTCTTCCGCGCGTACGGCATCAAGGAGCTCGCACGCACCGGCAAGATCGCGCTCGCGCGCGGCTCGCGGGACAGCTAGACGCGCAGCACCACCGAACCGCTCGTCCGAGACCGTCAGGCACGACGAAGCTTCGAGGGAAGGCGAGATCGAACATGGCAACGATCTACTACGAGAGTGACTGCGACCCGTCGATCATCATGGGCAAGAAGGTCGCGATCATCGGCTACGGCAGCCAGGGCCACGCCCACGCGCTCAACCTGCACGACTCGGGCGTCGACGTCCGCGTCGGCCTGCGCACCGAGCTCGAAGAGCTGGGACAAGGCCAAGGAGGCCGGCCTGAAGGTCATGACGCCGCGCGAGGCGGCCGCCGAGGCCGACCTCGTCATGATCCTGACGCCCGACGAGACCCAGTCGCACACGTACTACACGCGAGATCCACGAGTCGATGACCGCCGGCAAGGCGCTCGCGTTCGCCCACGGCTTCAACATCCGCTTCGACCAGATCGTCGCCCCCGAGGGCTGCGACGTCATCATGATCGCCCCCAAGGGCCCGGGCCACATGGTCCGCCGCGTCTACGTCGAGGGTTCGGGCGTTCCGAACGTCATCGCCGTCCACCAGGACGCGACCGGCGGCGCGATGGAGCTCGCGAAGTCCTACGCATGGGGCATCGGCGGCTCGCGCGCCGGCGTCATCGAGACCACCTTCTCCGAGGAGACCGAGACCGACCTCTTCGGCGAGCAGGTCGTGCTCTGCGGCGGCCTGACCCACCTCATCCAGGCGGGCTTCGACACGCTCGTCGAGGCCGGCTACCAGCCCGAGATCGCGTACTTCGAGTGCCTCCACGAGGTCAAGCTCATCGTCGACCTCATGTTCGAGGGCGGCATGGCCAAGATGCGCGACTCGATCTCCAACACCGCCGAGTACGGCGACTACTACACCGGCCCCAAGATCATCACCGACGACACCCGCGACGCGATGGCCGAGGCGCTCTGGAACATCCAGAACGGCGCCTTCGCCCGCGACTGGATCCTGGAGAACAAGGCCGGTCAGCCGTGGTTCAAGTCGATGCGCCGCATCCACGCCGAGGCCTACGTCGAGGAAGTCGGCTCCGAGCTGCGCTCGATGTTCTCCTGGATCAAGAAGGACGCCTGAACCTGAAGCTCATCCTTAGACTGCCATTCGAACCGTAGGGGAGACGCAGAATGCAGAAGAAGTACCTGATGACGCCGGGGCCGACCCCGGTACCCGCCGAGGTCATGCTCACGATGGCCGCGCCGATCATCCACCACCGCACGCCGGACTTCTCGGCGGCGTTCGCCGAGGCGATCGTCAACCTCAAGTACGTCTTCCAGACCGAGGGCGACGTGCTGCTGTTCGCGTGCTCGGGCACGGGCGTCATGGAGGCCGCGATCGTGAACTGCTTCTAGCGCCGGTGACACGGTCATCGTGTGCCGCAACGGCAAGTTCGGTGACCGCCAGAAGAAGATCGCCGAGACGTACGGCCTCAACGTCGTCGACCTGCAGTACGGCTGGACCGAGGTCGTGCGGCCGGCCGACGTCGCCGCGGCGCTCGCCGAGCAACCCCGAGGCGCGCGGCGTCATCGTCACGCAGTCGGAGACCTCGACCGGCGTGCTCAACGACGTCAAGGCCATCGGCAAGATCGTCGGGCCGCTCGAAGACGTCGTGCTCATCGTCGACTCGATCACCGGCATCGGCGCGGTCGAGTGCAAGACCGACGAGTGGGGCCTCGACGTCGTCATGACCGGCTCGCAGAAGGGGCTCATGCTCCCGCCGGGCCTGGCGGCCTGCACGGTCAGCAAGAAGGCGTGGAAGCGCCTACGAGCGCTCGAACGCTGCCCAAGTTCTACTTCGACTGGATGAAGTACCAGAAGAACGTCGCGAAGGACACGACGCCGTTCACCCCGGCCGTCACGCTCGTGCTGGGCCTCAACGAGTCGCTCAAGATGATCCGCGAGGAGGGCATCGAGAACACCATCGCCCGCCACTCGCGGCTCGCCGAGGCGACCCGCAAGGGCTGTCGAGGCGCTCGGCATGAAGCTGTTCGCCCCGCCCGAGGGCCGCGGCAGCGCGGTCACGCCGGCGTGGGTGCCCGAGGGCGTCGACGGCAAGGCGATCGTCAAGATCATGAAGGACAAGTACGGCGTCACCATCGCCGGCGGCCAGGACGACTACGTCGGCAAGATCATCCGCATCGGTCACCTGGGCTACTTCGGCGAGTTCGACATCATCATGACGCTCGCCGCGCTCGAGATGACGCTGGCCGAGCTGGGCTACGAGTTCGAGCGCGGCGCGGGCATCCGCGCCGCCGAGACCGTCTTCATGGAAGGGTAGGGCAGCATGAAGGTACTGGTAGCAGAGCAGATCGCCCCGAGCGGCATCGAGCTGCTGCAAGAGAAGTTCGAGGTCGACGTCAAGACCGACCTGACGCCCGAGCAGCTCGTCGCCGAGATTCCCGCCTACGACGCGCTCATCGTGCGCTCGGCCACCCAGGCGACGCCGCGAGGTCATCGAGGCCGGCATGAACCTCAAGATCATCGGCCGCGCGGGCGTGGGCGTGGACAACGTCGACGTCGACGCGGCCACCGAGCGCGGCGTCATCGTGTGCAACGCGCCGACCTCCAACATCGTGTCGGCCGCCGAGCAGACCATGGCGCTCATGCTCGCCGTCGCGCGCAAGACCCCGCAGGCCAACGCCTCGATGCATGCATGGCAAGTGGGAGCGCTCCAAGTTCACGGGCTCCGAGCTCTACGAGAAGACGCTCGCGGTCATCGGCCTGGGCCGCATCGGCTCGCTCGTCGCCGAGCGCGCCCGCGGCTTCGGCATGAAGCTCATCGGCTACGACCCCTACACCTCCGAGGAGCGCGCCGCCAAGATGGGCGTCACGCTCTACGAGACGGTCGACGAGCTGCTGCCCGCTCGCCGACTTCATCACCGTGCACCTGCCCAAGACCAAGGACACCATCGGCATGTTCGGCGCCGAGCAGTTCGCGAAGATGAAGGACGGCGTGCGCGTGGTCAACACCGCCCGCGGCGGCATCTACCAGGTGCCCGCGCTCGCCGACGCGATCCGCAGCGGCAAGGTCGCCGGCGCCGGCATCGACGTCTTCGAGGTCGAGCCGTGCACCGACTCGCCGCTCATCGAGCTCGACAACGTCGTCCTCACCCCGCACCTCGGCGCGTCGACCGCTGAGGCGCAGGACCGCGCCGGCGAGCAGATCGCCGAGTACGTGCGTCCTCGGCCTCGAGGGCCGCATGGTCCCGACCGCCGTCAACGTCGCGCCGGTCTCGCCCGAGGTCATGGAGAAGGTCGGCCCCTACATCGACCTCGCGCAGGACATGGGCACGATGCTCGCCCAGCTCGCTCGCGGCGGCGTCGAGGAGCTCGACATCCTCACCGTCGGCGCACTGGCCGACGACGACACCCGCATCGTGCGCACGGCCGCGATCAAGGGCCTGCTCACGCGCGCGAGCGACGAGGGCGTCAACTTCGTCAACGCCGAGTACCTCGCCGAGCAGCGCGGCATCACAGATCACCGAGACCAAGCGCGCCGAGACGCACGACTACGTCTCGATGCTCATCCTGCGCGCGGTCACGCCGCACGGTCCCGTCGAGATCGGCTCGGCGCTCATCGGCAAGAAGGACGAGCCGCGCATCGTGTCGCTGTTCGGCTACGACCTGGACATGGCGCCGGCGAAGAACATGGCGTTCTTCGTCTACCCCGACCGTCCCGGCATGATCGGCAAGGTCGGCACCACGCTGGGCAACGAGGGCATCAACATCGGCTCGATGCAGGTCGGCCGCAACGAGCAGGGCGGCCAGGCGCTCATGGCGATCACCGTCGACGCCGTGCTCGAGCCGGAGCTGCTGCAGCGCATCTCCGAGGACGCCGGCATGGCCGACGCCTGGTACGTGGAGATCTAGAGGCGGCGAAGCAGCTCGCGCGACAGCGAGCCGTGCGACACCGAACGAGCGACCTGGACCCGCGACGGTTCAGGTCGCTCGCTCGTCTTGGTGCGAACGCTGTCGCCGCTGGTGCGGATCGAACCCGGGACGTGCGCGCTTCCCGAGCGCGGGCGAGGTCGGTTTGTGTTGATTCTGCGGAGACGCCCTGCGCGACGCCTTCCTAGCAGGTCTGCGCCCCTGTTGAGGCGAAACTGAGCAGAGGGCTCCAGCTGTCTTGCGCGCCACTGTCTGCGGCTCGCACATCAAACAGGAGGACGTCCATGAGCGACGCTGCACCGATTCCCGAGGGTCCGTTCGAACAGTCCGAAGAGCCCAGAGCCGGACAAGCCGGGCCTTCTCGCCGATCCAGTCGTCCGGGTCATGGTCTACGCCTTGATCGGGCTCGTGATCCTCTTTCTGGCGACCGTCATCGGCGTCTTGGTGACAGGGGTGCTGGCGACCAACGGGCCAAGGTCCGCCGCCGAGCAGCGAGCTCGTGGTGGCCTCTGCCAGCGCGGGACCACCGGCGAGGCCGCGGCGCCCTACATCAACGCACTGATCGCCGCGGGAGACCTGCCGGCGGCGCGCGTCGCGCTCGCGCAGGCCCGCGCCAGTGTGAGCGCGACCGCTCCCCGTCTCCGACCTCGATCTCGCCGAGGCGAGGCTCCTCAGGCGACGAAGGACTACGAGAAGGCCGTCACGTCGCCGACAAGGCGATGAAGGGCTACAAGGCCGAGTATGACGCGCAGGTCGCACGGGTGGGCAAGTCGCGCAGACGCGCCAAGAGCGCCGGCACTGATGCGGACTACTACAACGCCGCGCTGGTGAAGGCGTACGCACTGGTCGAGCTGAGCCGCTGGAAGGATGCCGTCGCGGCGTTCGACATCTACATACGCATGAACCCGACGGCGTCCGACATCCTCATCGATCGCGGGAACGCCAAGGCCGAGCTGAACGACAAGGCGGGCGCCGAGAAGGACTTCCGAGCGGCGCTCAGATTCGTCCCATATGACCAAGAAGCAAAGGCCGGACTGAAGAGGATAGGAGTCGCGCAATGAGCGACACGACGCCCGCTGCTGCCGACCGGCGCCCCGGCTCCGTCCGTCAAGCACCGCCGGGCGCGGCGCGCGCTCGCGCTCGTACTTGGGCATCGTCATCCTCCTGCTTCTGCTCGCGGGCTACCTGCTCTACAGCGCGGTGCGCATTCCGACGACGGTGCCAACCGAGGGCAAGCCCGTCGCCACCAGTGGCGTCAAGTGGGTTCGGTCGATCTACGGCACCTCGAACAGTCCGAAGGACCTCTTCGGCCAGACCCAGGCCGCGGTCCCGGGTGGCGACGGGACGATCTGGGTCACCGACGTGAAGCAGCCGCTCGAGCATCATGAAGTTCAGCCCCGACGGCCGCTACCTCGGCTCGCTCGAGTCGGCCAGTCCGTCGATGCCGATCAGCCGCGCCGTCTCGAATCGCCATCGGACCGGACGGGCGCGTCTACATCTGCGAGACGACGCTCGACCGAATCCACGTGCTGCGGCCCGAACGGCGAGGACGGCGGGACGTTCAGCGTGCCCCAGCCCGTTTCCGTGGCGGTGAGCGAGGACAGGATCGCCGTCGGCTCGGTGTCGGGATTCGCCGTGCTCGACAAGGAGGGCAAGACCCTCGGCGTCAATCGGGTCGCGCGGCAAGGGCCCCGACCAGTTCGACTACGTGCACGGAATCGCGTTCGGGCCCGACGGCAGCATCTACGTCGCCGACTCCTACAACAACCGGCTGAGCGCGTACGAGCCGAACGGCAAGCGCCGCTGGATCATTCGGACCGGTGCGCCCGCGAACTCCGCGGAGATCACGAACAACATGCTCGCGTCCAAGACGCCGAGCGACACCGTGCTGAAGGGGGACGATGCCCTGCAGCTCCCGCTCGGGCTGACGGTGGACGGTGCCGGCCGAGTGGTCGTCATCGACATGTACGACTGCGCCCTGGCCGTCTTCGAGCCCAAGACAGGCAAGTTCATCGGGAAGTACGGCGATGTCGGGCGCCGAGGACGGGCAGTTCTTCTATCCCGGTGAGCGTGGGCTACGACCCGGGCAGGGACTGGTTCACCGTGGCGGACGCCCTGAATCGCCGCGTCCAGATCGTGCGGATACCCGGCTCGAGCCTCGGGCGCGGGAGGCGCGGCCGCGGCGTTCAGTCGCGCGCTGGCCGGCCCGTGGCGGGCGTGCCTGTTCCCGCTGCTGCTCCTCCTCCTCGCGATCGTGGCCTACCTCATCGCCCGATTCGTTCGCCGTCGACGCGACGGCGGCGACGTCCGACGAGTCGGGGTCCAGCGACGAGGCCGCGTCCCGACACCGGCGTCGAGTGAGGAGCGAGCGCTCGGTCCAGCTCGAGTGAGCGCTCGCTCATACGTGTCTGCGAGTGGCTGCGAACATGCATGGCGTCGAGGTTAAGGGTACGTTAATGGTCTATTGCATTCTCGGTTAAGTCTCGTTTAAGATGTTTGAAGGATTCGATCAGGATTGCCCGCCGAACTGGCGGGTCTCGACAACGATTGGGTCGGTCGGCGTGTGGGGATACGCCACCGAACGGCCCCTCAGGCTCCTTGCGGACGGGAGGTGAACGAGCCAGCAAGGACAAACAATTCAGTTGACTCTCAAGGGGGATTCATGAAGCGAACATCTCTCGTCGTCGTTCTCGCCCTCGTCCTGATCTTCGCCTTCGCGGCGAGCGCGTTTGCGACGACAGGCAAGTTCTTCGCAAACTCCACCAGCTACTACCAGTGGAACAAGCCGGCCGGTCATCCGCTCCGGGTACCGCGTCTCCGGCCGGCCTGTTCAACATCGGCGCCAACCCCACCAACCCGGGCGCGCACGCCAACTACCTGGCCACGACCGCCAAGTGCGGCATGTGCCACTCCGTCCACCGCGCGGCAGGCGCCGGCACCAAGCTGCTGCCGACCGCTGACGCCACGTGCGCCGGCTGCCACACCGGCGGCACGGCCATCACGGCCAAGATCATCACGTGGACGCCGTACGACGTCAACTGGGTCCGACGTCGATGACCAGCCCGCTGCGCCGTCGGTAGCCCGCGTGGATGGCGGCGACTCCGCCAGCGGTGCCGCGATCACAACAAGGCCGCTGCAGGCGGCGCCGCAACGGTGGCGGCCCCCACAACGACAGCGCGCTTGACCTGATCGCCGACGGCTACTGGGACGGCACCGGCGCCACGCCGGAGCCCAGCTACGAGCCCGGCCACCGCTACGGCTGCTTCACTCGCCGCTGCCACGCCACCAACCCGCACGGCGCCGACAGCTCGAAGTACAAGCTCTTCGCTGCCAAGCTGCTGTTCAACGAGTCGCGCCAGACGAGGACGACGGCTGGCCGCGACGGCACCTACGGCGGCCTCGACGCCATCTATGACGACCTGGGCGCCACCGACGCTGCTGTCGAGCGCTTCGTCGACGACCAACCCGTCCATCATGTCCACGACGGCCGCCGGCGACATCCTGATCCACGGTGTCGCTCCGGACGCCAACGAGACCCACGCGCTGGTCGCCGGTCTGACCTGCGGTCGTCCCTCCAACCCGTCGACCGGCGAGGACGAGTGCCACGCTGAGGCCTCCTACGCCATCGTCGACAAGGGCATCAGGAGAACCGCAACCACGGTACCGGCATCACGCGCCGGCAACGCCTACCGCACCGACAACACCGGTGCAGAGGCTCCTGGCTACGGCGGCAACGACAACCGCGACTCCAAGACCGGTCACGTCGCCGGTACGTTCGCAGCGGTTCCGGTGCTGCGCTCCTACTCGCCGATCGCCGGCTGCACGAGCTGCCACGATCAGACCGACGCGGCCAACACCGTCGCGGGCAACTTCACGTTCCCGCACGGCCAGACCCCGACCGGCGCCACGAACCTGTACCTGGCTGACGGCGTCACGCCGGCCACGACGGGCGGCGACGCTGCGCTCAACGCGTCCGTCGTTCCCGCATCTGGTCCGGCTGGTCCGGCGCACGTTGGCGCGAACCGCATCATCACGACCACCGCTCCACGCAGGCCAGAAGGCCTACGACGGCCAGTGCCTGAAGTGCCACCGCGACGGTGCCGGCAACGGTATCGGCCTGACCAATAGCACTCGCTCGAACGACGAAGGTCATCTCGACCTCGTGAACAGGGAGCCGGCTCCGTACTGGGAGCCGGCTCCTACCTTGTCACTATCGCGTGAGCGGAAGGTTCCGGGGCGCTGGACGCGAACTGTGTCTGCAGCCGGCAAAGAGGGTGACATGCTCGGAACCGATCCCATAGAATCCCAGGATCCCAGTCAGGGTGCGAGCGCCCTGCCGACGGCCGGCGCCGCGCGTCACCGTCGCCGTTGGCTCGTCTGGGCGGTCGTCGGCGCTAGCGCTCGTCGTGCGTGCTCGGCTTGCGCGTCCTCGGTGTCGTCGGCCCGAAGCCGTGCGCCTCCTGCCACGACCGTGGTGCCTTCCGAGCCGAGACGCAGGCCTCCGCTCATGCCAGCGTCGAGTGCCGAGAATGCCACATGGCGTCGGGGGTGGTGGGGGCGGCGGTGTTCGCGCTGCAGCGGCCGCTTCACGCGTACTTCTCAGGCGCCCGCTCGCGGACCGCGACGCTGCTGCGGTTCCGGACTCGCGATGCAAAGCGTGCCACGAGCAGGCGCTGGAGAGCGTGGTTGTCTCCAACGGGATCCGCATCAACCACGAATCGTGCGCCACGAACGCATCATGCACGGACTGTCACTCCACCACGGCACACGGCAGCGCGACTCGGTGGGTTCGGTCCTACGACATGGAGGCTGCCTGGAGTGCCACATGGCGTCGGGCAACGTCGCGTGCGATCTGTGCCACCAGGGCCGGAATGCGTCTGCTCGGGTGAAGTCCACCGCATTCGCGGTGACCCACGGTCCCAAATGGAAGACCACGCACGGGATGGGAGACATCGCCACGTGCAACGTGTGTCACGTGGCGGAGGACTGCACTGAATGCCATGGCGTGGGCGTGCCGCATGAGCCGAAGTTCGTCGAGGTCCACTCCTCGTATGCCGTGCAACCGAAGGCGCAGTGCTCGTCCTGCCACAAGGAGGAGTTCTGCAACTCGTGTCACGGGACGGAGATGCCGCATCCGGCGGGATTCACCCAGCGCCACCCCGCGGAGTCGGCGAAGCAACCCGACCGCTGCAAGCGCTGTCATGAGGCTTCGGACTGCACGAACTGCCACCTCAAGCACGCGCACCCGGGCGGGGCGCTCGGCGCGCGTGCTGTCGGGGGAGGTGGGCAGTGATGAACGTCACGCTCGCAGGCCTCCAGCAGGTCGTATCGACCCTCACTCGGATCCTGATAACCCCCACCTCGAACCTGAAGGTGGCGTTCCTGCTCTACGGGACGATCGCGCTGTTCCTGATACTCATCCTGATCATCGGCCTCATGTTCGTCATGGCGGCCCCTGACGACGCGACACCCCTTGCCGCATCCTCAGGCCGACGCAAGGACGCCCGCAGCAAGCGGCCGTCGCTCCCAAGAGGCGAAGCGACTCGAAGGCTGCGCCCCGCGGATTCTGGCCGAAGAGTCCGCGGATGCGACTGCTGCTCGGCGTGGGGATCGCGCTGGCCCTTGTCGGCGTGTGGGTGGTCGCCGGGGTCACCACGTCGGATGCGGGGTTCTGCAACGAGCTGCCACTCCACTTCCGTGCACGCGAAGGCCGACAAGGGCACGGACCCGCACGCGAAAGTCGACTGCGTGTCGTGTCACGAGCGCGGCGGCGTCATCGGTCGCTACGTGACCGGCGTCCCGTTCCGCCTGCTGCACCTTGCGGCGGCGTCAGTCGGCGCCGGCAACAAGACGGAGTACGGCCAGGTCACGACCCGTGCCTGCGCCTCATGCCACGCGGTCATCATTGGCCGGCACGAAGAGCAACGCCGAAGCGAGGGCTCAAGATGTCGCACGCCGAGCCGCTGGCCGCATCGGCGAGCTGTATCGACTGCCACACGATGCGCAATGGGACCGTGAGCGTCCACAACGTGGGCATGAAGCCGTGCCTGCGTTGCCACGATGGCACGCAAGGCGTCGTCGGCGTGCGTCACGTGCCATGAAGGCACGGTCGCTGCCGCGGCGCGTGCTCGGACGACGTCGTTCCGGGGCGAGCAGATCCAGGACGTGTCGTGCGGCGGCTGCCACAACGAGAAGCGCGACTGCGACGCGTGTCACGGCCTCCGGATGCCGCACTACGACGGAGTTCAAGAACGGCGGGCACGCCAGAGCCGCGGCGGTCGACATCTGGTACAACGGCGGCAAGACCTGTCGCCGTTGCCACACGGCCTCAAGCCGTCCCTGTACTCAGTGCCATTCGACGCTGATGGGAAAGGCGCACGGAGCGGGAATGGCCGCGAGCCATCAGAGGCGGGGCCGCTTCGAGCTGCAACACCTGCCATCGGCAGTACGCAACCATCGCGACCAGGGACTTCTGCAAGGACGTGTGCCACTCCCCGGCCGCGAAAGCGGCCAGCCCCCGCTGACGCTGCTCCCGGGGCACCGAGGTGGTTGGTCGGCGACGCCTAGCCGTGGTCTGCCGCTATGGCAACTTGAAGTTGCCATAGCGGCAGGTTTAGACTCCATAGCATGAGACCACACTGACCATCGCCGACATCTACGCCACTCCAGCGTGCGCTCCGATGCTGAGGAGTGCTTGCGCTCTCGAGCGTGCCGGATAGCACGCGTCGGCTGGCGCGAGGCGCGAACATCAGCCACACGGCCGCCAGCGCGGTGCTCCAGCACTTCGAGTACTGGGACTGGTCACGCGCTTACATCGTTGGCCGGGCCCACGTCTACTCGCTCATTCGATCGAACATCTACGTCCGCAGACATGATTCTGCCTGCTGTCGACGCCGAGCGTGAAGTGATCACGGAGCTCCGTCGCGACCTTATCGAGGAGTTCTCGGAGGGAACGACCTCGCTCATCCTCTTTGGGAGCTACGCGTACGGGGAGCAGCATCCGTTGAGTGACATTGATGTCTTCGCGCTCGTGGAGAATGAAGTTGATAAGCAGCGTCTCGAGGAGCGTGTGATGGCGTGTCGGGGTCGAACTGCTGGACAAGTACGGGTCGCCTTTGTCGCTCATGGTCTACACGCGCAAGCACGCTATAGAGGCACTGGCTGACGGTAAGAGTTCGTTCACATTCGAGTTAGCGACGACCGGCATCATCCTCCACGGACTCGGGGTCGACGAGTGGGGGATCGATGGGCAAGAAGCAGCGAGTACGAGAGGTGTCGGAGGCTGAGGCGCGTCGGCTACTTGGCTAAGGCCGAGGAGTTCGCGAGCGCGGCAACGGCCGACTAGAGCCGCACGCTTCACCGCTTGTGGCCTCGCTGCCGTGCACGCGGTCATCTCGGCTGCTGACGCGTGTGACGGCGTCACAAGAGTCGATGTGAGTTCGCGCTGCCGGATCACTTCGAGGCCGTTCAAGCTGCTGCGTGCTTCTCTTCGACGGGCTCCCGTCGAGCAGCGAGCGCCAGCTTGTCGGTCTCCTGCAGCGCCAAGAACGATATCGAGTACTCCGGAGAGATGCTGCACTTCGGCGAAGTCGAAGAGCCCTTCTCGACCAGGCCACTCGCTTCGTCGCGTGGTGCCGCTCGGTCATCGATGAGCCGTAGCGCCCCGCGTCCGCTGCGCTATACTCCCCGCATGACCTACGCAGCTCACATGCTCGCTCCGGACGCGCGACTTATCCAGCCGGCTCCCGTCGTCTGACGGTGACCGCCGGCCCTCGCCGTTCCGTATTCGCACCGCAACCCGAGGAGCACCCCGTGAGCACTTCCGAGCACCCCACCCCGCACACCTCCGACCGCGTCTTCATCTTCGACACCACCCTGCGCGACGGCGAGCAGTCGCCGGGCGCCTCCATGAACACCGAGGAGAAGCTCGAGATCGCCCGCCAGCTCGTGCGCCTGGGCGTCGACGTCATCGAGGCCGGCTTCCCGGTCTCGAGCCCCGGCGACTTCGAGAGCGTGCAGCGCATCGGCGCCGAGGTGGGCGACGCCGCCATCGTCTGCGGCCTGACGCGCGCCGTCCCCGACGACATCGAGACCGCCGCCGCCGCGCTCAAGACCGCCGCCCGCCCGCGCATCCACACCGGCATCGGCGTCTCGCAGTCGCACCTGCGCGACAAGCTGCGCATCAGCGAGGACGAGGCGATCGAGCGCGCCGTCGCGGCGGTCAAGCTCGCCCGAACCTTCGTCGAGGACGTCGAGTTCTACGCCGAGGACGCCGCCCGAGCCGTGCCGGCCTACCTCTACCGCATGATCGAGGCGGTCATCGCCGCGGGCGCGACCGTCGTCAACATCCCCGACACCACCGGCTACACCTATCCCGAGGAGTTCGGCGCGCTCATCGCCGGTCTCGGCGAGCACGTGAGCGGCATCGAGAACGCGATCATCGCGGTGCACTGCCACAACGACCTCGGCATGGCGACCGCCAACGCGCTCGCGGGCGTGAAGGCGGGCGCGCGGCAGGTCGAGTGCACGGTCAACGGCATCGGCGAGCGCGCGGGCAACACCGTCATGGAGGAAGTCGTGATGGCGATCCGCCAGCGCGGCGACATCCTGGGCGTGCACACCGACATCCACACGCGCGAGATCACGCGCACCAGCACGGCTGGTCAGCAGCATCACCGGCATCCTGGTGCAGCCCAACAAGGCGATCGTGGGCGCCAACGCGTTCGCGCACTCCAGCGGCATCCACCAGGACGGCGTGCTCAAGGAGCGCTCGACCTACGAGATCATGGACCCCAAGGACGTGGGCGCGGGTGGCTCGGAGATCGTGCTGACCGCCCGCAGCGGCCGGCACGCGCTCAAGCACCGCCTCGAGGAGCTGGGCTACACGCTGCCCGACGAGGAGTTCGAGCGCGTCCACAAGGCGTTCCTGGAGCTGGCCGACAAGAAGAAGGAGGTCCACGACGAGGACCTCGAAGCGCTGGTGGGGGAGAGCGAGCGGACGCTGCACGAGCTCTACCACCTCGAGCAGATCCACTTCACCAGCGGCGAGCCGGGCATCCCCACGGCGACCGTCGAGCTGATCACCGCCGACGGCGAGCACATCATCGACTCGAGCCACGGCACCGGTCCGGTCGACGCCGTCTACAAGGCGATCAACCGCATCGTCGACGTGCCCAACGACCTGACCGAGTTCAGCGTGCAGGCCGTCACGCGCGGCATCGACGCGCTGGGCGAGGTCACGATCCGGGTGACGTCGGCCGACGGCCGCGTCTTCACCGGCCGAGGAGCCCACTCCGACATCATCGTGGCGTCAGCGCGAAGGCGTACACGAACGCGCTGAACCGCCTGCTGGTGGCCGAGCGGCGCGACGTCGAAGAGGAGCTGTAGCGACCCGGTGACTCGGCTGTCCAACACGGCTGCCTGGATTCTGTCGGGAACGCTCTTCCTGGTCGTGGTGGCGTGGACCAACCTCACGGGGTTCGGTCTGGGCGCGCGGCCGCTGACCTACGACGACGTGGCGCTTCCGCGGTTCGCGGTGGCGCTGGTCGGCGCGGCGGCCGTCTGGCTGGTGCTGGCCATCATGCTCGCGAAGGGCAACCAGCTGCTCTGCGACCCCACGTGGTGGCTGCTGGGCGCGCTGGCGGCGTGGGCGATCGTCTCGGCGGCTGTTCGCCGAACACGACGCTCGTGTGGCTGGGGCAGTCGGAGCGGCTTGAGGGCGTCGCGACGGTCGTGCTGTACGCGCTGCTGTTCGGCGCGGGGCTCCAGCTGGGCCGATCGCAGCGCTACACGCGGCGACTGGCGGGCGCGTTTGCGCTGGCGGCGGTTCCGCTGGCGCTTCACGGGCTGCTGCAGACCGCCAAGCTCGATCCGACCAACTACCTCGTGAGCGGTTCGTCGTTCTACCTCGGGTCCGCCTTCGCGAGCCTGGGCAATCCCAACTTCCTGGCCGGCCGTGCTGGTGCTGGCGCTGCCGATCGCGGTGGCGCTGGCGCTGACGGCGGCCGGCCGGCCCGTGCAGATCGCCTGGTGGGTCGGCGCCGCGGTCATGCTGGGCGCGCTGTACGCGACGTACTCGCAGGGCTCGTGGCTCGCGGCGGTCATCGAGCTCGCGCTGGGCGCGGGGCTGTGGGCGTGGAGCCGGCAGGCCGGCTCGCGGCCGGTCGCCGGCGAGGCGTCGGATGAGACGAGCCCGGACGCCGCGGCAGCCTCTCGGCGCTCGCTGGTGCGCATCGCGACCGTCGTGGTGCTCATCGTCGTGGTCGGCGTCGCCGTGATCGTGGGCGTGACCACCGTGGCGACCAGTGCGGGACTGAGGCTCTGGGGATCGAGCCTGTCCGAGACGGGCAGCGGTCGGCTTCTGCTGCTCCAGACGACCGTGAATGCGGCCGCCAAGCACCCGCTGGTGGGGTACGGGCCGGACAACTTCCTCGCGGCGTTCCGGCTCAACCGCCCCGACCGCTGGGTGGCGGTGTTCGGGGAGACGGCCACCAACGCCAACGCGCACTCCTGGCTGCTCCAGTACACGGCGAACCTGGGCATTCCCGGCGGGCTGCTGCTCGCGCTGGCGCTCGCGTTCGGGCTGGTGCGAAGCCGTCCCCGCTCGGGCGTGAGCCGAGAAGAGCCGGCCGGTCTGGTCGCCGCGGCGATCTGGATCGGCGCGGTGGGCTTCGTCGTGCAGATGATGTTCAACGTGGCGATGCTGGCGTCGACCGTGCCGTTCTGGGTGCTGCTCGGAGCCGATCTCGGCGCCGCGCGCTTGGCGCCTCGCGGTTCCCCGCGCGGCCGGCGATCGCGACGGTCGCGCTGTGCGGTCTGCTGGTGCTCGGCAGCGCTGGTCGGCTCGGGGATGCTGCTCGCGGCCGACTCGACGTACATCGCGTCGCGGCTCGCCTTCAACGCCGAGGCCCCCGGGGACCCCGTCGCACTCGCCGAGAAGGCCGCAGCGCTCAATCCGCTGTCCGTGAAGTACGCGCGCGCGATCGCCCAGTCGCGGTCCCAGCTCATG
>CAWBKW010000008.1:0-114443 GCA_963789515.1 uncultured Coriobacteriia bacterium
ACCGAGTGCCGGTCCGATCGCGCCGGAGTGCGAGGCATCCAAGCAGGCGCTGCACTATCAGGATGGCGGTGCGGCGGCGATCAGCGTGCTCACCGAGCCCGACTCGTTCGGGGGCAGCTTCACCGACCTCTCCGACGTCGCCGACGCGGTCGACATCCCCGTGCTCTGCAAGGACTTCGTGGTCGATCCCGTCCAGCTGTTCGTCGCGCGCGGTCACGGCGCGGACGCGGTGCTGCTCATGGTGAGCGTCCTCGGCCACATGACACGCGACTTCGCCGACATCGCCGAGACCCTCGGCCTCACGCCGCTGGTAGAGATCGCGACGGAGGAAGAGCTGGCCATCGCGCTCGGCGTGCGTTCCGGCCTGATCGCCGTCAACAGCCGCGATCTGCGCACGCTCGAGGTCGATCCCGAGCGCGCGGGAACGGTCCTGCGCGCCGCGCAGCGCTACGACGTGACGCTGGTCGCCGCCAGTGGCGTCCGTGGTCGCGCCGATGTAGTCGCGGCGTCAGAGGCAGGCGCGAGCGCCGTTCTTGTCGGCGAGATGCTGATGCGCGCCGAGTTCCCGGAAGACGTGCTCGAGGAACTGACGGGGGTCGCCAGGACCTCCGTGAGCTGATAGATGACCACCCGGCTTTGACAGGACAGACCACCGTAGTGAAGGGAGCACGACCATGCCGTCAGACAAGACTCGATTCGGACTCGACGAACTGCACATCCCGGAGGCCTGGTACAACGTCATGCCCGACCTGAAGAACCCGCCGGCGCCGCCCAAGGTGGTCACGCCCGACGGCGTCGAGCTCGGGCCGGACCAGATCGGCGAAGTGATGATGAAGCTCTTCCCGATGGAGTGCTTGAAGCAGGAGTCGTCGCCTGAGCGCTGGATCGACATTCCCGGCGCCGTCATCGACGTCTACAAGGAGTACCGGCCCTCGCCGCTACTGCGCGCGCGCCAGCTCGAGAAGGACCTGAACCTGCCCGCGGGCGTCCGCATCTACTACAAGTACGAGGGCGTGAGCCCGGCCGGTTCTCACAAGCCCAACACGGCGATCCCGCAGGCCTACTACAACAAGCAGGAGGGCATCACCAAGATCTCGACCGAGACGGGCGCCGGGCAGTGGGGCAGCGCGCTTTCGATCGCCGGTGCGCTCTACGGCATCGACGTCGAGGTCTTCATGGTCGGCGTCAGCTACGACCAGAAGCCGTATCGCCGCATCCTCATGGAGACCTACGGCGGCACCGTGCACAAGTCGCCGAGCAACCTGACCGACGCCGGCCGTCACGTGCTGGCGATGGACCCGAACTCGACCGGGTCGCTCGGCATCGCGATCTCCGAGGCCGTCGAGGTTGCGATGAAGAACGACGACACGCACTATGCGCTCGGCTCGGTGCTCAACCACGTGTGCCTGCACCAGACGATCATCGGCCTTGAGGCGATCCAGCAGATGGAGCTCGCCGAGGACGAGCCAGACGTCGTCATCGCGTGCGTCGGCGGCGGCTCGAACTTCGCGGGCATGGCATTCCCGTACTACCAGCGCAAACTCGAGGGAAAGAGCAACGCGCGCCTGCTGGCGGTCGAGCCCAAGGCGTGCCCGACGCTGACGGCCGGCGAGTACCGCTACGACCTGGGCGACGAGGCGGGCATGACGCCGCAGATGCTCATGTACACCTTGGGCCACGACTTCGTGCCTGCCGGCATCCACGCCGGTGGACTGCGCTACCACGGCGACTCGCCGCTGGTCAGCCAGCTCGTCTTCGAGGGCGAGGCCGACGCGATCGCCGTCGACCAGACTGCGTGCTTCGCTGCCGGCGTGCAGTTCGCCCGGGCCGAGGGAATTCTGCCGGCGCCGGAGTCGAATCACGCCATCCGAGCGGCCATCGACCAGGCGCTCGACGCAGCGAACGCGGGCGTTGACCGCGTCATCCTGTTCAACCTGTCAGGCCACGGTCACTTCGACCTGGCAGCGTACGCCGCCTACAACACCGGGGCACTCGAAGACTTCGACTTTGCAGCCGGCGCGACGCTTTGCGAGCACGAGTAGGCGCCACTCGTGTGGCGTGGAGCCTCCGGGCCTTCGCTCGTGGTCCTCGGCGCTCGCACCGCTCGGCGGTGCGCGCGCCTGCGGAGTACTCGCTACGGCCCGCAGGCTCCACGCGGGGCACGAGATCTCCGCTGAAACGTCCGCCCCAAGGCGACACCCGCTGCAAGAGACTCAACCCTGAAGGACGGCACGAATGAGACGGACTCGGATCAAGATCTGCGGGATCACCAATGCTGAGGACGCGGCAGCCGCCGTTCGGGAGGGGGCTGATGCGATCGGCGTCATCTTCGCGCCGTCGCCCCGGCAGGTCACGGTCGTTCAGGCTGCCGAGGCACTTGCCGCCGTCGCGCCCCCTGTGGCGAGGGTCGGGGTGTTCGTTGACGCGTCCGCAGACGAGGTCGCCGCGGCGGTCTCGGCATGCGGGTTGACTGCGGTGCAGTTCAGCGGTGCGGAGTCGCCAGAGGAGTGCGATGCAGCGCCGGTCCCGGTCATCAAAACGGTCTCGATTGGCACGGATTTCGGTCTAGAGGGAGCGGAGCCCTTCCGGGACCACGCCGCCGCCCTACTTCTCGACACATATGCTGCTGACAAAGCGGGCGGCACCTCGCAAGCATTCGACTGGCGATCCCTTGGCCAGGTCCCCGGTTGGGCTCCCTTCTTCGTGGCCGGGGGGCTCACACCTGATAACGTAGGCACCTGCATAGCAGTGCTGCGTCCGTACGCGGTCGATGTCTCGTCAGGTGTGGAACGCAGTCCGGGTCTGAAGGACCACGCGAAGCTGTCGGCGCTCTGTGCCGCCGTTCGGGCGGCCGATCTGGAGGTGGGGGGATGAGCGATCTGTTCCCGTCGGCCGAGTCGGCCTACAGCGGGCCGGATGCCGCAGGCTTCTTCGGGCCCTATGGCGGACGGTTCGTCCCAGAGACGGTGATTCCCGCGCTCGAAGAGCTCACGGCAGCGTACGAAGCCGCGAGCAACGATCCGGAGTTCGAGGCGATACTCGATGACCTCCGACACGACTACGTGGGTCGGGTCACGCCGCTCTACCGCGCCGAACGGCTGGCCGAGGCCGTGGGGCTCGGAACGGTGTACCTCAAACGCGAAGACCTGTGCCACACCGGCGCGCACAAGATCAACAACACGCTCGGCCAGTGCCTGCTCGCCAAACGGATGGGCAAGCGCCGCGTCATCGCCGAGACGGGTGCCGGCCAGCACGGGGTCGCGACCGCGACCGCCGCCGCGCTGATGGACCTGGAGTGCGCCGTCTTCATGGGCGTCGAGGACATACGCCGGCAGTCGCTCAACGTCTACAAGATGCGGTTGCTGGGCGCCGAGGTGATCCCCGTCGACGAGGGGACCGGCACACTGGCCGACGCGGTCACGGCGGCCCTGCGCCACTGGGTCGAGCGCGTCGAGGACACGTTCTACGTGCTTGGCTCGGCGGTCGGGCCGCACCCGTATCCGATGATGGTCCGCGACTTCCAGAGCGTCATCGGCCTGGAGATCATCGATCAGCTTCAAGCGCGTGATGTCTGGCACGTCGACGCCGTCGTGGCGTGTGTCGGCGGCGGCAGCAACGCCATCGGCACGTTCTACCCGATGGTGCTGGCCAGAGAGGCACTCGGCACGCCGCTCCTGGTGGGCGCGGAAGCGGCAGGCCTGGGCGTCGACACCGACAAGACCGGCGCATCGATGACGCTCGGCGCCCCCGGGGTGATGCACGGCTTCTACAGCTACCTGCTCCAGGACGACGCCGGCAACCCGCTCGAGGCGTACTCGATCTCAGCCGGACTCGACTATCCCGGAGTAGGTCCGGAGCACGCCTACTTCAAGGACGAGGGGATCGTCCGCTACGAGGCGGTCACCGATGCCGAGGCGCTTGCCGCATTCGCGCAGCTCACGAGGCTGGAGGGCATCATCCCGGCCATCGAGTCCTCGCACGCGCTGGCGCTGCTTCCGCGGCTCGCAGCGGAACTCGGCCCGGAGGCCGTCGTGGTCGTGACCGTGTCCGGCCGAGGCGACAAGGACATCGACATCGTGCGCGAGGCGGGGCTCGACCTTGACTGAGCGCGGTCTGTCCGGCGCGTTCTCCCACGGCCGGCCCGCGCTGATCGCCTACCTGATGGCAGGTTACCCGACGCGCGCAGGGTCCCTCGCCGCACTCCGGGTCGCGGCCGAGGCGGGGGCGGACCTCATCGAGCTCGGCGTGCCGTACTCCGACCCGCTGGCCGACGGCCCCGTCATCCGCGATGCGGCGGATGCGGCCCGTGCTGCTGCCGGCGGTGCTTTCGGCCTCGCCGAGACGATCGATCTGGCGCGCGAGTTCGTCGCGTCCGGCCTTGACGACATGCCGCCGGTCGCACTCATGACGTACCTGAACCCGTTGATGCGCATGGGGCTTCCCAAGGCCGCGAGCGCGATGCGCGAAGCGGGTATCGACGGAGTGATCGTTCCCGACCTTCCGCCGGACATGGCGGGCCCCTGGCTTGCGGCGTCCGAGGGCATCGACACCGTCTTCCTGACGGCTCCCACGTCGACGCCGGAGCGGCTCGCCAAGATCGGAGAGATGTCGCGGGGGTTCGTGTACTGCGTCTCGAGTACCGGCGTCACCGGCGAACGCGCCGAGCTCCCTGACGAGCTCGTGGGGCTTGTCGCGCGCGCAAAGTCCGCGACCGCACTTCCGGTTGCGGTCGGCTTCGGCGTTTCGACCCCCGAGCAGGCCGCGACGGTGGCGCGCGTCGCCGACGGAGTCATCGTGGGCAGTGCGATCGTCAGGCGCCAGGCTGACCTCGGCGGGCTTCGCGGGTTCGTTGCGAGCCTGTCTGAGGCTGTCAGAGGCGTGTTCCCCGACCCGAGGAGCTGACCGTGACCGACTTCTCCACCTGGTACGACGCGCTCGCCAAGCCCCGATGGACGCCGGCCCCATCGGTCATCGGCACCATCTGGACGATCATCTACCCGCTCATCGCCATCGCCACGGTCGGGACCGTGATCAAGGTCGTACGGGGGGAGTTGCCGCGGCTCATCCTGGTGCCTCTGGCGATCAACCTCGCGGCCAACGTGGCATTCACGCCGATCCAGTTCGGCCTGCGCAACCTGCCGCTCGCCGCCGTGGACATCGTGGTGGTCCTGCTGACCATCGTCTGGTGGATCGCGCTCGCCTGGCGGCCGGGCAGCGAGTGGATCGCTCTGGTCCTGTCGCCCTACCTGGTCTGGGTGAGCATCGCGACGGTCCTCCAGTTCAGCATCACCTTGATGAACCGGTAGGGGGAATCGCGCGAGAAGCGCCGCACAGCTGCCCGTCAAAATACCCATAGGGGTATACTGAGCGGACTGGCGAGCCTGGTGGTCAGGTAGAATCCGTTCCGGGTGCGCGGTGCGTGCCCGCCGAGGAGACGGGACATCTTCATGCGCGTGGCGCTGGCACAGATCAACACCACCGTCGGCGACATCGACGGCAACGTGCGCAAGATCCTCGAGACGATCGGTCGGGCGCAGGCGCTTGGCGCGGGCTACACGCTCTTCCCCGAGCTCGCCATCACCGGCTACCCGCCCGAGGACCTGCTGCACAAGGACCACTTCGTCGAGGCGAATCTCGACGCGCTCGAACTCGTCTCGTCGGCGTGCATGACACCCACCCTGGTCGGCTATGTGGATCGGGTCGGCGACAACCTCTACAACGCGATGGCGATGTGCGGCAACGGCATGGTGCTGCAGCGGTACCACAAGCGACGCCTGCCCAACTACGGCGTCTTCGACGAGGAGCGCTACTTCGCAGCGGGGGAGGCGCCCGGCCTCACCGAACTCGGCGGCACCATGATGGCGAACACCATCTGCGAGGACATCTGGGTTCCCGAGTTGGCAGCCGAGGCCGCCGAGCTGGGCGCCCAGGTCATCTTCAACATCTCCGCATCACCCTTCCACGCAGGGAAAGGAGCCGAACGCGAGGAGATGCTGTCCGAGCGCGCACGCGCCAACGGCGTGTGGCTCGCGTACTGCAACCTCGTGGGCGGACAGGACGAACTCGTCTTCGACGGGCGCAGCGTCATCATCTCGCCCACCGGGGACGTGATCGCCCGCGGCAAGGCATTCGAGGAGGACCTCGTCGTCGCCGACTTCGCGCCAGAGGGCCGGTTAGGGGCGTCGGGAGATCTCGCTCCCGCGGTTGCCGGGGAGCAGGAGGTCTACTCGGCGATCAAGCTGGGGCTGCACGACTACGTGGTCAAGAACGGCTTCACCGACGTCGTCCTCGGCCTGTCCGGGGGAATCGACTCCGCCTTGACTGCGGCGATCGCGGCTGACGCCCTGGGCGCCGAGCGCGTTCACGGCGTCATGATGCCGAGCCGCTACTCTTCGCCCGGCAGCGTCAGCGACTCCGTGGAGCTTGCCTCGGCGCTAGGGGTCGAGACCCTCGAGTTGCCGGTCGAACCGGCCTACCAAGCGCTGCTGGACACGCTGGACCGGCCGTTCTCGGGCTTGCCGGCCGACGTGGCCGAAGAGAACCTGCAGGCCAGAGTACGCGGCACCTTGCTCATGGCGTTGTCCAACAAGTTCGGGTGGTTGACGCTGGCGACCGGCAACAAGAGCGAACTCTCAGTGGGCTACTCCACCCTGTACGGAGATATGGTGGGTGGCTTCGCCCCGCTCAAGGACGTCTTCAAGACCCGCGTCTACGATCTCGCCCGCTGGCGCAACGCGCAGGGTGCGGCGGGCCCGATTCCGCAGGCCATTCTGGACAAGGCGCCCAGCGCGGAGCTGAAGCCCGATCAGGTGGACCAGGACTCCCTACCGCCGTATCCGGAGCTGGACGGCGTTCTAGCCGCCTACGTCGAACGCGACGAGAGCCGCGCGGAGATCGTGGCGGCCGGGTTCGATCCGTCGGTTGTCGATCGGGTGATCCGGCTCACCGACACCGCCGAGTACAAGCGCCGCCAGGGCCCGCTCGGGGTCAGGATCACGTCAAAGGCGTTCGGCAGGGACCGGCGGATGCCCGTTACCAACGGTTTCGGCGGCTGAGCCGATGGGTGGCGGCTTCGGAATCGACCTCGTGACGCACGACTGGGACCGGTTCGAAGAGGTGCTCGACCTCTGCTACGACGTGCTCTACCGCTCCTTCGGCGTCGCGAGGCAGGGCGACTGGTACCATCCGGCCCATGGCAGTGAGTTCGCCGTCGCTCTCGATGCCGGGGGAGTGCTACTCGGGACCGCGCGGCTCCTGCCGGCGCCCGGCGACGCAGCTCGGCAGATCCGACAAGTCGCCGTGCTCCCCGGCTCGCACGGCGCGGGAGTCGGGCGCGCGCTGATGGGCGAGCTCGAGCGGGTCGCCGTCGCCGAGGGTGCGGCAGAGGCCTGGCTTCACGCTCGGGACACCGCCTTCGGCTTCTACGATCGGCTCGGCTACCTCGCCGAGGGCGAGGTGTTCGTGAGCGGCCTGACCGGGATCCCTCACCGCACGATGCGCAAGCGGCTGGGGTAGGTGCTCCGCACGTCGATTCTCTGGCGCGGACCGCTCGGTTCGCGTACCCTATGCGATGGTTCCGAACGGCTGGGGGGCGCTGTTCCGCGGTCGGGTGTTTCGGGTATCCCTAGTAGACCAACCCTGTGAAACGAGGAGGGCCTTCATGCCGAAGATCAACCGTGATCTGGTGCGCGTCCCGGCCGACGTTCCGGCCGAGTTCCGCGATACCTACATCGAGAACTTCCTGGCCGCCACGCGCAACTCCGGACGTCTGATGCTGTTCGCGTGCGACCAGAAGATCGAGCACCTCAACGACGACTTCTTCGGCGAGAACATCTCGGCCGATGACAACGAGCCCGAGCACCTCTTCCGCATCGGCTCTCAGGGCGTCGTGGGCGTCCTGGCGGGACAGCGGGGGCTGGTCGCGCAGTACGCGATGGACTATCCCGAGATCAACTACCTCGTGAAGATGAACAGCAAGACGCACCTGGTCAAGACGAGTCAGGACGACCCGTACTCGCCGCAGCTCTACGACATCCAGGCCGTGCTCGACCTGCGCGACAACGGCGTCAATGTCGTCGGCATCGGCTACACCATCTACCTGGGCTCGGAGTACGAGTCGACCATGATGACCGAGGCCGGGCAGCTCATCGCCGACGCGCACGCCAACGGCCTACTGGTCGTGCTCTGGATCTACCCGCGCGGCAAGGCCGTCGCCGACGAGAAGGACGCGCATCTCATCGCCGGTGCAGCCGGCACCGCGGCGTGTCTGGGCGCCGACTTCGTCAAGTGCAACCCGCCCAAGGGCGATGACACCGCGACGTCGGCCCAGAAGCTCGTTGAGGCGTCGAAGGCCTCGGGTCGTACCGGGCTCGTCTGCGCCGGGGGCTCGACCGTGGACGCGACCACATTCCTGACGCAGCTGCACGATCAGATCCACATCGGCGGTGCGGTGGGTAACGCGACCGGGCGCAACCTCCACCAGCGTCCGCTCGACGAGGCTGTCCGTCTCACCAAGGCCATCAGCGCCATCACCATCGGCGACTACGAAGTCGACCGTGCGCTCGCCGTGTTCAACGGCACCGAGGACTTCGCGCTGTAGCACGAGCACGCAGCTTCACGGAATCCGTACCGCGGCACCGTTCGGCCCCCGCGCCGGGCGGTGCCGCAGTGGCATTTCAGGGAATAGTAGACCGATCAGTCTATGAGTCAGGACGGCGCAGCAGATGTCGATCGCAGATTGGTTCTCCGCACGCGAGACCAAGCGCTACACGCGGGTCACAGAGCCGGGCGCGGCGCGGCTCGGACGTGCCCGACGGCGTATGGGTCAAGTGCGAGGGCTGCAACCGCACCATCTACGAGGGCGAACTCGTGCAGTCACTCCGCACCTGCCCTTCATGCGGGTTCCACTTCGACCTGACCGCTCCGCAACGGATCGAGTTGCTCGCCGACGAGGGGTCGTTCGTCGAGATCGATGCCGACCTTGCACCCTGTGATCCTCTCGAGTTCACGGCCGCGAAGCCCTACGCAGCGCAGTTGGAGGCCGCGGCGGAGAAGAGCGGTCTGCCGGAAGCCGTCATCACGGGTACCGCGCAGATCGGCTCGCATCCGGCGGTGCTGGGAGCGATGGACTTCCGGTTCATCGGGGCGTCCATGGGGTCGGTCGTGGGCGAGAGGGTCACCCGCGCCTTCGAACTGGCCACTGCGAAGCGGCTTCCCATCGTGCTCGTGACCGCCTCCGGCGGCGCGCGTATGCAGGAGGGCATGCTGTCGCTCATGCAGATGGCCAAGACCAGCGCCGCCGCACGTCGCCATGCGGATGCGGGCCTCGCCTACGTGTCGGTCCTGACCAACCCCACCTTCGGCGGTGTGACCGCCTCGTTCGCGGTGCTCGGGGATGTCGTGATCGCGGAACCCGGGGCCCTCATCGGCTTCGCCGGTCCCAAGATCGTCGAGCAGGCCACGAGGCAGAAGCTCCCCAAGGGGTTCCAGACGAGTGAGTCTCTCATGCGGCACGGGATGATCGACGAGATCGTGGCCCGGCGCGACCTGAAGGACCACATCGACGTCGTTCTCGGCTACCTTCAGCCTCGCGAGAGTGCGGGGGTGGCGTCGTGACCAAGCAGCGGTTCGTCATGGAGTTCGAGCGCCCGCTCATGGAACTCGAGGCGAAGCTCGACGAGTTGCGCAAGCTCGACCTCGCGACCAACACCGACCTGGCCGAGGAGGTCGACGATCTCGCGGCGCAGATCGAGTTGCTGCGCGTCGACACGTACCGGCACCTGTCGCCGTGGGACCGAGTTCAGATCTCGCGCCATCCCGACCGCCCCAAGACCCAGCACTACGTCGAGGCGCTCTTCACCGACGTCGTCGAGCTGCACGGCGACCGGCACTTCGGCGACGACGAAGCGATCCTGGCTGCGCTCGCGACCCTCGATGGCCGCCGTGTCGTGGTGCTCGGCCACCGCAAGGGCACGAACACCAAGGAGAACATCCGACGCAACTTCGGCAGCCCCCATCCCGAGGGGTTCCGCAAGGCGATGCGTGCATTCGAACTCGCCGAGAAGTTCGGTCTGCCGGTCGTGAGCTTTCTCGATACGGCCGGCGCATCGCCGGGCATCGAGGACGAGGAGCGTGGGCAGGCCTGGGCGATCGCGGAGTCCCTCGCGAAGCTCTCGGCGCTGGCTGTGCCGGTCGTCGTCGTGGGGATCGGCGAGGGGGGCAGCGGCGGTGCGCTCGCCATCGGCTTCGGCGACCGTCTGCTCATGCTCGAGAACGCCTACTACTCGGTCATCAGCCCGGAGATGTGCGCGCAGATCCTCTATCGCGACTCCGGCCAGGCCGAGGCGGCCTCGGCGTGTCTACGCATGACCGCCACCGACCTGATCGGACTCGGCATCGTCGACGAGGTGCTCCCCGAGCCGCTGGGTGGAGCCCACCGCGACCGCGCCGCCGTCTTCGCGAGCGTGGGGGATGCGGTCGCGCGCTCGCTCGACGAACTCGCGAACGTTCCCGCCGACGAACTCGTGGGGCGCCGCTACGACCGGCTGCGCGCCATCGGGCGATACTGCACGCTCGACGAGGAGTGAGTCCGGTGACCGAGACGCCCAAGATCGCGGTACTGACCGGTGGCGGAGACGCTCCGGGGATGAACGCCGCCATCCGGTCGGTCGTTCGCTCGGCGATCGCGCTTGGATGTGAGGCGGTCGGCGTCGAGCGCGGTTACGAGGGGCTGCTCGAGGGCGAGTTCAGGGAGCTGCGCATCTCCGACGTGGGTGGCGTGCTCGACCGAGGCGGCACGTTCCTCGGCACGTCGCGTTCGGCGCGCTTCGAGACCGACGAGGGCCAGGCCGAGGCGGTCGGCATTCTCCGCGAGCACGGCGTCACGGGCTTGGTCGTGATCGGTGGCGACGGTTCGTACCGCGGCGCCGAGGCGCTGCATTCGCGCGGGATCGGGGTCGTGGGCGTTCCGGGCACGATCGACAACGACGTCGCCGGCACCGACACATCCATCGGCTTCGACACGGCGCTCAACACCATCTGCGACGCGGTGGCAAAGGTGCGAGACACGGCGTCGAGCCACGAGCGGACCTTCGTGATCGAGGTCATGGGCCGCAGTTGCGGAATCCTTGCCACGTACGCAGGACTCGCATGCGGCGGCGACTGCATCCTGGTGCCCGAAGTGCCCTACCGGCTCGAAGACGTGTGGTCCTGCATCGAGTCCGGCGTCGCCCGTGGCAAGAAGCATTCGATCATCGTGATCGCCGAGGGTGCGGGGCATGCATTCGACCTCGCCGACAAGCTCCAGACCAACTACGGACACGAGGCGCGCTCGGTGGTCTTGGGGCACGTCCAGCGCGGCGGGTCGCCCTCGGCTTTCGACCGCATCCTCGCATCGCGGATGGGTGAGCGGGCGGTCAAGGCGCTCATCGAGGGTCAGAGCGGCGTCGCGGTGGGGCTCTGCGGCGCGCACACGGTCACGTACCCGCTCGAGGATGCCTACGCCGCGCAGCACCTGCTGCGCAAGGAGATCTACGACCTCGCCGGAGTGCTGGCGCGGTAGCGGCGCGTGGCTGGTGCGGCAGCTACTCCGACCACCCCGCGATTCTGCTAGCATCTAACCCGCCGACGCCCACCCGCCGCGGCCAGCAGCGTACGCACCCGACACCCGGAGGAATCGCCATGTCCTGGGGACTCGAGAACCGACTGAGCAAGATCATCCAGCCGGAGGACGGCCGCACGGTCATGCTCGCCGTCGACCACGGTTACTTCCTCGGCCCCACGAGCGGGCTCGAGTGCATCCGCGAGAGCATCGTGCCGCTCGCGCCGTACGCCGACACCCTCATGCTCACGCGCGGCATCCTACGCTCCGACATCCCAAGCAGCATCGACACGCCCGTGGTGCTGCGCGTCTCCGGCGCCAACAGTGTCCTCGACGACGACCTGTCCAACGAGACGATCATCACCGACATCGACGACGTCATCCGGCTCAACGCAGCCGGTATGGCGCTCTCGATCTTCGTGGGCTCGGCATACCAGCACCAGACCATCGCCAATCTCGCCAAGCTCATCGACTTGGGCGAGCGCTACGGCATTCCGGTCATCGCCGTGACGGCCGTGGGCAAGGAGATGGTGCGCGACGCGCGCTACCTCGCGCTCGCCACCCGCATCGCTGCCGAGATGGGCGCGCACATCGTCAAGACGTACTACGTGGAGGACGACTTCGAGCGCATCACTTCGACGTGCTCGGTGCCGGTGGTCATGGCCGGCGGCAAGAAGCTTCCCGAGCGCGAGGCGCTCCAGATGACCTACAACGCGATGGCGCGCGGCGCCTCGGGTGTGGACATGGGCCGCAACATCTTCCAGTCCGACTGTCCGCTGGGGATGATCAAAGCCGTCAACGCCGTCGTGCACGCCAACGCGAGCGTTGACGATGCCTACGCGGTCTATATGGACGAGAAGTCGTCGGGCGCGTCGCTCTGCGGTGGCTTGACGATGGACGCCGACGACTCCCGCAAGATCTGACGTGCGCGCCGCCGTCTACTACAACAACTCCGACGTCCGGCTCGAAGAGCTGCCGGTCCCCGGGATCTCTCCCGGCGAGACGCTCGTTCGCATCCGCGCGAGCGGCATCTGCGGCTCCGATGTGCTGGAGTGGTACCGCGTGCCCAAGGCGCCGATCGTGCTGGGCCACGAGGTCGCCGGCGACGTGGTGGCGGTGGGCGAGGGCGTGACCGGCGTGGCCGTGGGCGACCGCGTCGTTGTCTCGCACCACGTGCCCTGCAATACCTGTCGCTACTGCCTGGCCGGCAACCATACGGCCTGCCACACGCTGCATACCACGAACTTCGATCCCGGCGGGTTCGCCGAGTTCGTGCGCATGCCCGCGCTGCAGACCGACCGCGGCATCCTGCGGATGCCGGACTCCATGACCTACGAGCAGGGCAGCTTCGTCGAGCCGCTCGGGTGCGTGGTGCGCGCGCAGGTGCGTGCCGGCGTGCGTCCGGGTTCGACGGTCCTCGTGGTGGGCAGCGGCATCTCCGGGCTGCTCCACATCCGGCTCGCGCTGGCGTTGGGTGCGGGCCGGGTGTTCGCGACCGACGTCAGCGGGTACCGCCTGGACTGGGCGCGCCGAAGCGGCGCGGCGCAGGTGTTCGACGGCATCGCCGCCGGCGACGGACTGCCGGACCTCCTCCGGGAAGCCAACGACGGCAACCTTGCCGACCTCGTGATCCTGGGCACGGGCGCTCCAAGCGCGATCGACCAGGGACTGGCGTGCCTCGAGAATGGCGCGACGTTCGTGGTGTTCGCCGTGCCCGCGCCCGGCGTCGATCACCCGATGCCGCTGAACGACCTCTGGCGCCGAGAAGTCACCGTGCGCACCGCCTACGGAGCCGCGCCGGCGGATCTGGCGATGGCGATGGACCTGATCGCGACCGGTCGGGTGCGCGTGGACGACATGATCACGCACCGGTTGCCGCTGGAGAGGGCCGCCGAGGGTTTCAGGCTGGTGGCCGATGCGGGGGAGAGCGTGAAGGTGGTTCTGGAGCCGTAGGAGTTGAGGGTCTGAGCGTCGCGGCGTTGACCGCGTCGTCCGGCAATGTCCGCTACCCCCACAGCCCCCTGACCCCGTCCCTGATCTTCGCAGTAGTCGCGCGCTCGACCCCTGCGCTCTCCTCGGCGGGCGGCTCCGGGCTCGCAAGGGTCTGGACGAAGTGCGGCATGACCCTCTCGGCGAGGAAGCGGCTGCGCTGCGCGTAGCCGTGGCGGTCGGAGCGGCCGCTCGGCTGCGTGTAGTAGCGCAGTGGCTGCGCCACGTAGAGCTGGTTCTTCGCCCGCGTGCATGCGACGTAGAACAGCCGCCGTTCCTCCTCGACACCGTCTTCGCTCCCGGTGGACATGTCGCTGGGAATGTTGCCGTCGGCGGCGTGGATCACGTAGACGACATCGAACTCGAGTCCCTTGGCCGAGTGCATCGTCGAGAGCACCAGGTAGTCCTCGTCGAGTACCGGAGGGCCAGCGAGGTCTGAGGTCCACGACGGCGGATCGAGCACGAGGTCGGCCAGGAACGCGGCTCGGTCGCGCGCGCCCGACGCCATCGCCTCGATCTGCTCGAGGTCGCGCAGCCGGGCCGCTACGTTGTCGTAGCGGCGCTCCAGGAGCGGCGCGTACACGCCGCGCACAGCGCAGATCTGCGCAGGTACCTGGTCTGGGCCTGCCCCGGCGAGCGAGCGCAGAACCGACACGACACCGGGCCAGGTCGCTGACGCCGCCTCGGGCACCTTCGCAGTCGCCCACGCCTCGAAGTCTCCCTCGGCCCGGGACAGCGCCTCCCACAGCTGCGAGGCGGTCTTGGGTCCGATTCCGGGCACGAGGCCGAGTACCCGGTACGCGGCCATCGCATCGCGGGGGTTCTCGGCGAGGCGCAGGAACGCGCAGAGGTCCTTGACGTGCGCGGTCTCGACGAAGCGCAGGCCGCCGTACTTGTGGAACGGGATGTTGCGCCGCGAGAGTTCGAGTTCGAGCGCCATCGAGTGGTGCTGCGCGCGGAACAGCACGCTCTGGTGCTTGAGCAGCGTGCCCTGCTCGCGGTGCTCCAGGATACGGTCGGCCACCCAGTCGGTCTGCTCGGCCTCGTCTCGGCAGGTGATGAGCTCGGGACGCCCGCCGCCTTCCCGTGCGGTCCAGAGCTCCTTGTCGCGGCGCTCGGTCGCTTCGGCGATGATCGCGTTGGTCGCGGCCAGGATCGCCGAGCTCGAGCGGTAGTTGCGCGTGAGCGTGACCACGCGCGCGTCGGGGAAGCGCGCCTCGAAGTCGAGGATGTTGCGCACGGTGGCCGCCCGGAAGCTGTAGATCGCCTGCGCGTCGTCACCGACACACGTCACGCCGCTGCCGTCGGGGCGCAGGAGCGAGACGATCTCGGCCTGCAGAGCGTTGGTGTCCTGGAACTCGTCGACGAGCACATGGTCGAAGCGCTCGCGCACGCGGGCACCGGCCTCCGGGTGTGCGAGCACGCCGTGCCAGAACAGGAGCAGGTCGTCGTAGTCCAGTACCTGCTGCGCATCCTTCTTGTCGGTGTAGAGCGTGAAGAGGGCCTTGAGGTCGCTCTCGGCGTCCTTGCACCACGGGAAGGCGATGCCGAGCACCTCAGCGAGCGGGAGCTGCGCGTTGACGCAGCGCGAGTAGATGTCGAGGCACGTCGACTTCTGCGGGAAGCGCGAGCCGCCGCGCCCCAGGCCGAGCTCGGCGCGGCCAAGCTGCATCAGGTCCTCGGAGTCGCCGCGGTCCATGATCGTGAAGTCGGGCTCGAGGCCGATTTCACGCGCGTGCATGCGGAGCAGCCGCGCAGCCACCGCATGGAAGGTGCCGCCCCAAACGGGCGCGCCGGACGCGAGTGCGGCCGCATGTGTGTCGTTCGCGCGGAGGAGGTTGTCGACGCGGCGGAGCATCTCGCCGGAGGCGCGACGCGTGAAGGTGAGGAGCAGGATGCGGCCGGGGTCGGCGCCGCGCGCGATCAGGTATGCCACTCGGTGCGCGAGCGTCGCGGTCTTGCCGGTGCCGGCGCCCGCGACTACGAGTAGCGGACCGTCGCCGTGGGATGCAGCCGCGCGCTGTTCGGTGTTGAGATCGGCGAGAAGGGTGTCGGCGAACGTCTCATCCGCACCGGGGAGGTTCGGGGAAGCAGGCCATGGGCGAACTCCTGTTCGATTGGGGCTCGGTGAGCGTATCACGAAGTCGTGCACGAAAGCGAACACGTGTTCGCTTGCGTCCTCGTGACCTGTTTCGTCAGCGCCTACCTGGTACTCCGACGAAAGCGGGTTGCTCTTGCGAGGCTCGTGGTCGACACTCAGGAGTAGGGTGTTCCCTGTGCCACTGCTTCGGAGAGGACCCGGCATGAACCGGATCGAAGCGCTGTCGTCGGACCGGAACCGGCGCGACCGCTCGTGAGCGCGGCCGCCTACACGCCGCGCAGGGTGGTGTTCGCGTACCTGTCGACCAGCGCGCTGTTCACGCTTGCGGCCTCGCTGATCTGGGCGATCAACACCATCTTCCTGATCCAGCGAGGCGGGCTCACCCTCTTCGAGGTCATGCTCGTCAACACCGCGTTCCTGGTCTCGCAGATGATCTGCGAGGTTCCGACGGGCGTCATCGCCGATACCATCGGGCGCAAGGCTTCCTACCTGCTGTCGATCGGAACGATCATCGTTTCCACCATCCTCTACGTGCTGACTCCCGCCATGGGCTGGGGCATCGCCGGCTTCATGGTCGCCAGTGTGTTGATCGGACTCGGATTCACGTTCCAAACGGGTGCCGTGGACGCCTGGATGGTGGACGCGCTGGACGCCGCCGGGTGGACCGGACCCAAGGAGCGCGTGTTCGCCTGGGGCGGTATGGCGACGGGGTCGGCGATGATCCTGGGGTCGCTCCTCGGCGGCTTCCTCGGGCAGATCGACTTGGTCATTCCCTACCTCGTCCGCGCTGCGGTGCTGGTGGCGGCGTTCGTGCTGGTGGTGCTCCTGGTTCACGACTCGGGGTTCGAGCCCCGGCCGCTTCATCTGTCCACCTTCGGCGAAGAGACCAGGACGATCATGGATGCCGGGGTCCGCTACGGATGGGGCAGCCGGGTGGTACGGCCGCTCATGTTCGTCTCGCTGGTCACCGGCGTGGTGGGCATGTTCGCGTTCTACTCCTGGCAGCCTTACGTTCTCGAGCTGCTGGGCAGGCCCTCCGCGGTCTGGGTACTGGGTGTGGTCCAGGCGGTGTCGTCGTTGGCCATGATCGGCGGAAACGCGCTCGTGCGCGTCGTGATGCGTGCGGACGACCGCCGTCGTGATCCCGCCCGCGTCCTGGCCGCCGGGTCGGTGGTCGCCGCGCTGGCGGTGGCGGCGATCGGCGTCGTGGGGCTCGTCGGACTCTCGCCAGGCGTGCTTCCGGCAGCGATCGCCATCGTGCTCTGGATCGCGTGGAGCGTCGTCTTCGGGCTGCTCGGACCGGTGCGCGGCGGGTTCATCAACGAGCACATACCCTCGGCGCAGCGAGCCACCATCCTGTCGCTCGACTCGCTCTTCGCCGATGCGGGAGGGGCCGTCGGACAGCCCGCCTTGGGCTGGATCGCGACGCAGTTCAGCATCGCGCTTGCCTGGGTCTTCGGATCCGCGTTCTTCGCCGCCGCCGCCCCGCTCTACGCGGCCGCCGGCCGGGCTGCCAGTGAAGAGAGGGAGGCGGCGAGTCGAACCGCGCGGTAGCGCGGACGAAGGCCCCTGCGCCCACGGGCGGGGGATCCGACCGACCGCCGCTCGCGTGCGTCAATCCCTCTCTTGTTTGGTGCGTGACATTACCTTCCAAAGGGAACACTCTGAACGTAGGTTAGTTCGTGCCGCGAGGTAGACGACTTCGCTCGGCGCAACAGCAAGGTCGCTCGAACCGTGTGAAAACGAAGCCGCCACACCTCGCACCGAGGGGGCGGTGGTTGTGCGCGCTTCGACCGATCTGGGCGATCACCTCGATGAGATGGATGAGGATCGCAAGCCCGATCTCATCTCGCGGGACTTCATGCGACTCATCGCTATCTGGTCGATCGTTCCCGCCTGGCTCATCGCCGGCGCATTCCTGGGCTGGCTCGTGGACCTCTGGCTGAACACGTTCCCCTATGGGATAGGGATCGGCCTCATCGTGGGGCTGGTGCTTTCGGTTCGCGACGTGATGCGTCTTCGGGACACTCTCTAGCGGTCGGGGGGATCACTTTGTCGGCAGCCCAACCGGAATACGGCTTCTCCTGGTCGTTCCTCGAGGAACTCTCGTGGTGGTCGCTTGGTATCGCCGCCGCAGCCTCGGTGATCGCGACCGTGGCCACGGGGGAGGCCTCGTTCGCCCTGTCGTGCATGCTCGCGGCCTCGATCGACGTCGCGTTCGTTCGCGGCATCGCAGCCGGCGCGCGGAAGGAGATCGAAGCCGGGCGTCCCGGCAACGGCGCCTCGTCGGTGCTGTTCGTGGCCCGGCTTCTGGCAAAGGCGGGGCTTCTGGTGCTCGCTGTGCTGGTTCCCGGGGTGTTCAGCTTCGCCGGCATGGTCGCCGGCGTTCTGGCGTTCGACCTGACGCTCGCGGTCGTCGGCAGCCTGATCGCAGCGACGCGCCTCATCCGCAGACCACGGCAGGGAAGGTGAGTGCGGTGCATACCCTCGATCCGTCTTCGCTCATCGTGATCGTGAATTCCCTGGCGGCCGCCACGATCATCGTTGTCATCGGCACGTGGTTGGCGCACGGAAAGCTGTCGGTCGAGGACCCGACCGGCAGGCAGAACGTGGGCGAGTACGTGCTTCAGTTCTTCGTGGACAAGGCGCGGAGTATGGCCGAGGGTCCACATCGAAACAGGATACTGCGGCTGGTTGCACCGTTCCTCGCGACCCTGTTCCTGTTCATCATCGTGTGCAACCTGTTCGCGATGCTTCCGTTGCCGATCGTGAACCGCCCGCCCACCTCGCACTTCAGCGTCACGCTGTCGTTGGCGTTGTGCGCGGTGTTGGGCACGCTCGCCGTGTCGGCGGCGATCAAGGGCGTGGGTGCGACCCTCAAGCACCTCGTGTGGCCCAACCCGCTGCAGTGGGTCTCCGAGATCACCGACGTGCTCTCGCTCTCCCTCCGGCTCTTCGGGAACATCGCCGGCGAGTACATGACCGTCGCCCTCGTGCTGCTCGTCGTTCCGTTCGGCATCCCACTCATCCTCCACGTGCTGGGGCTGATTCCCGCGTTCGTCCAGGCGCTCGTGTTCACGCTGCTCACCACGAGTTTCCTGGCCAACGCGATTCATCATGAAGAGCGGAAGGCCAAGAAGACCGAGCCATCGGCCGGTCCGCTCCCGGCCACACGCCGATCGCCGAGGGGAGGTCTGACATCATGAACGAAGTCTGGCTTGCACTGATCGCGGTGCTGCCGATCGCCCTCGGCGCTGCGTTCGCCTCGATCGCCATGCGCTACGTGTCCACGTCGGCAATCGACGGCATGACCCGGCAACCCGATATCGCACCGCAGCTGTTCACGGCGATGCTCATCGGCATGGCGCTCATCGAAGCGCTCGCCATCTACACGCTGGTCGTCACGTTGGTCATCTCACAGAAGATCGGGTAGGTCCCACCGGGAGGCGGCACGCATGAACCCGGCCGAACTCAACCTCAACCCACTGAGCCAGATCGATCCGGTCGTCATCGTGGTCGTGGCCGTGATCATGATCGCCCTGTATGTGCTGCTCAGGCGCTTCTACGTGCTCCCGTACCTCGAGGTCATGGAGGAGCGCGAGGAGCTCTTCACCGTCGCTCGCGGGCGGACCGCGGAGGCCGAGCAGATCAGGCGCGAGTCCGACTTGGAGGCCGAAGCCGTGCTCACGGCGGCCGCTGCGTCCGCTGAGGAGTTGCGGAGCGCCGCCCAGGCACGGGCGGACGCCTATCGGAAGGAACGCATGGCGCAGGCCTCACTGGAGGCCTCGGAGTCACTCGATACCGGCCGCGCCGAGCTGCGCGAGCTTCACGACCGCGAACGGGCCTCGGTGCGGGTCCAGGCGGTGGAGTGCGTCACCGTCGCGTGCCAGCAGTTGCTGGGCAGCGCCGATTCTGAAGCGATCGAGAGCACCGTCGTCCGAGTCATGGAGCACAAAGCCGGCTAGGGGGTGTGTGCATTGCTCGAACAGATGATCGTGGCCTTCGAGGAGATCCTCGCCGAGATGGGCGTCGAGGTCACTGCCAGCCCGGTGCGCATGATCGCCGAATGGCTCCAGTTCGCGTTGCTCATCGCCATCATCTGGGTCGTGGCGATGGGGTGGGGCAAGCGCAAGGGATTCGTTTCCAACCTCCTCTCCGAACGCGCCGAGCGGATCGGCCGCAAGCTCGAGATCTCATCGCACGCCGAGGAGAACCTGACCCTGGCCCGCCAGGACGCGGCCGAACGCCTGCGAACGGCGGATCTTGAAGCCAAGCAACTCGTCAAGGCCGCCCGCGCCGATGCCAAAGCGATCGAGCGCTCGGCACGCGAGGAGACCGACGCCGAGGCGCTCCGGATCACCGAGCGCGCGAAGGGCGCGTTGGCCACGGAGGCGGAGGAGATGCGCTCGGAGTTGCGAGAGGAACTTGTGACCATCGTCGCCCAGGCCTCACGTTCGATCCTGAGCGAGAAGATGAGCGTCGCAGAGCAGCGCGCTGCCATCGAGCAGGCGATCGTGGGAAGTCTCGGCGCAGAGGCTGAGCCGCACGTATCGGACAACGGCGCGTCCAAGACGCGCACTCGGCCGGCCGTCCGGACCGGGACCGCGTCGTGAAGAGCGAACCGCACGCGTCCGACACGGGCCCGGGTACGGGCCTTCTCGACGCAAGCGAGCTGGGCCGACTGCTCCGCCGGTTCCAGGAGTCGCGAGTCACGCTCTGCTCCCGAACGCCCTTGAGCGAGAGCGTCACGAGCTTGGTCCGCGAGTTCGTCTGCTCGGCTGCAGGACGCGAGATCGCACTCGACGTGCTCGTCTCTCCCACGATGGACGCCGGAGCCGTTCTCTATGTCGGCGATGCGGGCCGTGTCGTCTTGGACCCTCGCGCCATGTGGCTTTCGGGGATAGAACGGGCGGTTCGCGAGGGATTCGACAGCGGGAGGTCCCTGGATGCCGGGGACGCCTACGCGCACCTCCGCGAGCTCCTTTCGGCGAGCGCGCCGGAGCCCGGTATCGAGGAGCTCCTCGATACCGGCAGCGTGGTGCGGATCGGCGACGGCGTCGCCATGGTCACCGGCCTGCGGGACGTGGGCAGCCAGGAGATCGTCGAATTCGAGTGCGGCACGCTCGGACTCGCGTTCTCTCTGAAGGAACGCCAGGTGGGCATCGCCCTGCTCGGCAGCGAGGACGGCGTGCGAGAAGGAAGCGACGTCCGTCGCACCGGGCATCTCCTGCAGGTGCCGGCCGGCGACAGCGTGCTCGGGCGCGTCATGGACTCGCTGGGTCGTCCGATAGACGGTCGGGGAGCCATCGTGCCCGCGGCCTGGATGCCTGCCGAGCGGCCCGCCCCCGGCGTCGTCGAGCGACGCCCGGTCGACGTGCCGCTCCACACGGGGATGAAAGCGATCGATGCGCTGGTGCCGATCGGACGGGGTCAGAGAGAGCTCGTCATCGGCGATCGGAAGCTCGGCAAGACCACGCTCGCCGTGGACACCATCCTTGCGCAGAAGGGATGTGACGTCGCCTGCGTCTACTGTGCGATCGGGCAGAAGGCGTCGACGGTACGCCACGTCGTCGCGACGCTGGAGGCCTACGGGGCGCTCGACTTCACGGCCGTGGTCGTGGCCCTTCCCGGGGCGACTCCCGCATTCAGGTACCTGGCGCCCTACACCGCGTGTGCGCTCGGCGAGTACTTCATGGACCAGGGACGCGACGCTTTCGTCGTCTACGACGACCTGACCAAGCACGCGGCGACGTACCGTGAGATGTCGGCGTTGCTCGATCGCCCCGTGGGCAGGGAGGCCTACCCCGGCGACATCTTCTACGTGCACTCGCGTCTCCTCGAACGTGCCGCCCGATTGAGCGAGGAGTGCGGGAGCGGGTCGCTCACGGCCATGCCGATCGTCGAGACCCTGGCCGGAGACATCTCGGCGTTCATCCCCACCAACGTCATCTCGATCTGCGATGGCCAGATCATGCTCGACGCGGCCGCCTTCAACGAAGGGAGGCGTCCCGCGTTGGACCCGGGGCTCTCGGTGTCGCGGGTCGGAGGCTCTGCGCAGACGAGGGCCATGAAGCAGGTGGCGGGACGGTTGCGCATCGACCTCGCGCAGTACGGAGAGATGGCGAGGTTCGTGAAGTTCGGCGCCGAGGTCGACGAGACCACGCAACATCAGCTCACCCGCGGGGAGCGCGCTCGGGAGCTGTTGAGGCAGGTGCACCACGCCCCGATGCCGCTCGAGCAGGAGATACTCGTGCTCTTTGCGGTGATCAACGGCCACTTCGACAAGGTGGCGGTCAAGGACATCGGTGCCATAGAGGTCGAACTGCTCGAGTACATGACCCTGCGCCGACCCGACGTCTTGCGCGAGCTGTCTGAGGCCAAGGGCATGGACGAGGCGATCGAGGAGCTGTTGACGCATGCCCTTGCCGAGTTCGCCCTGAGGAACTCCGCGCCCTCCGAAGCCGAGCTTCTGAGCCGAGCGGCGGTGTAGCGGTGGAGAAGCTGGCTGACGTTCGCACCAGGATGAGGTCGGTCGCGGGGATCGGCGAGGTGTGCCGCACGCTCGCGACGGTCGCCTCGGCCAAGCTCGCCCAGACCCACGAGCGTGCGAGGGGTGCACGAGAGTACACCGGAGCGCTTCGTTCGATCCTCGCCCGCCAGCAGCAGGCGGCGATCGCTGACGGGTGTGATCCGGCGGTCCTGTCTCCTTTGATGGCTGTGAGGCCCCAGGTTCGCGCCGTGACGGTGCTCGTCATCGGCGCTGACCGCGGACTGTGCGGGGGCCACAACCTCGCCCTGGGACGGGCCGCTCGCGCCTTCATCCTGGGTCGCGCCGAGATGGGGATCGACGTGTCGGCGGTCGTGAAGGGTCGACGTGCCGAGACCTACCTGCGACGTACCACCGCCGTCGATATCGTTGCAGCCAGCGACTGGACCCGCGCTGGCGTGAGCGAGGCCGAGGTGAGCGCGTTGCTCGCCCACGCTGCCGGTGCCTTCCTCGGAGGACAGGCCGACGAGGTGTGGGCCTGCTACACGTCCTTCAGATCGACGATGCAGCGCGACCCGGTAGTGGTGCGCCTCCTGCCGGTCATGCCCGAACCGGAAGCGCTGGCGGCAGAGGAGGCGCTGCCTGGTGAATGGCAGTACGAGCCTGCGCGCGGACCGTGCGTGCGCAGGCTGCTTGAGGCATTCGTGCGGCTGCAGATCGAAGACGTGCTGCTTGAGGCGTTCGCGAGCGAACAGGCGGCGCGTATGGTCACCATGCAGGAGGCCTCAGAACGCGCGGACCGCTCGCTGGCCACGTTGCGGGTCCACTACAACCGGTTGCGCCGCGAGTCGATAACCGCCGATCTGGTCGGCGTCCTGGTCGCAGGGCGCGTGCGCAAGGAGGCCGAGAACGATGGCGACTGAGGTGCCTCGCAAGCACGGCCAGGTCGTCAAGGAGGTCGTGGCGAGCGCTCTGCAACGTGCCCGAGAGGACCTCGGCCGGGAGGCCTGCGACGGGGTCGTCTCCCAGGTGCTCGGACCCGTGGTCGACGTGCGGTTCCAAGGCGAGCTGCCGATGATCGGCTCGTTGCTCCGAGTCGGCGACCGACGTCATGGGCTGCCGCTTGAGGCGGTAGAACTGCTGGGCGAGGGCGGGGTGAGGTCGCTCGCCCTCGGCTCGACCGATGCTCTGCGCCGGGGTGCGCGGGTCTTTGACACACAGGCTCCTATCAGTGTGCCGGTCGGACCCGCGATCAAGGGGCGCGTCTTGAACTGCGTGGGAGAGCCCGCCGACGGTTTGGGGCGGGTGCATGAACTCGCGCGCTGGCCGATACGCCGCGATCCGGTGCCGTTCGTGCGAGTGAAGACCTACCCGGAGGTCTTCGAGACCGGCCTGAAGGCCATCGACCTCCTGACCCCCTTCCCGCGAGGCGGCAAGATCGCGCTGTTCGGGGGAGCGGGGGTGGGCAAGACCGTCGTGATCATGGAGCTCATACGCAACGTGGGGCAGGTCCACGAAGGGGTGAGCGTCTTCGGCGGAATCGGCGAGCGCACGCGCGAGGGCAATGATCTGTGGCTTGAGATGCAGCGCTCCAAGGTCCTCGAACGCGCCGTGCTCTACTTCGCCCAGATGAACGAACCCCCGGGCGCCCGGTTCCGGCTACCCTACTGCGCGCTGACCACCGCGGAGTACTTCAGGGACGTCGAGCACGCCGATGTCCTGCTGTTCTTCGACAACATCTACCGCTTCGTCCAGGCCGGGCTCGAGGTATCCCTGCTTCGCTCCCGGATTCCCGCCGAGGTGGGCTACCAGCCCACGCTCGCGACGGAGGTGGGATCGCTCGAAGAGCGCATCGTCTCGACGGACGACGGTGCGATCACGAGCGTGCAGGCGGTCTACGTTCCCGCAGACGACTTGGCCGATCCGGGACCGGCGGCCATCTTCTCGCACCTCGACGCGACGGTGGTCCTCTCCCGTCGAGTCGCCGAGATGGGACTCTATCCTGCGATCGACCCGCTGCAATCGTCCTCTCAGATCCTCGAACCCGGAGTCGTGGGCGAGCGTCATGTGCGGGTCGCCCGAGAGACCAAGTCGTACCTGCAGCGCTACGGAGCCCTCCAAGACCTCATCGCCATTCTGGGAGTCGAGGAGCTCTCCGAGGAGGACCGCACCGTGGTCACCAGAGCTCGCCGTCTGCAGAAGTTCCTCTCGCAGCCGTTCAATGTCGCGGAGCAGTACACGGGCATTCCCGGCTGCTATGTGCCGCTCGCCGAGACCATCCGTGGCTTCGAAGAGATCTGTTCCGGTGCGTGCGACCACGTTCCCGAACAGGCATTCTTCATGGCCAGCACACTCGACGACGCACTCGCCAAGGCGAAGGACGTCGTCGAGGAGCGGCCTTCGGACACGCCCGCGGAGGCGCAGGTGCGCGAGGGGGCCGCTGCTGCGGCTGGAGGCGCGGTCTGATGGCGCTGGTGTTCGACATCGTCACGCCTGCGGGCAACCGCCTTCACGAGGAGGCCGTCGACTGCGTCGTCGTGCGCCGACTGGAGGCCACGCATGATCCCGGCAGCGAGGTAGCGATCTATCCGAGGCACGGCCCACTCCTGATGCGGACGCAGGCGGGAACGGCTCGCTTCAGGCGCGGTGCGTTCACCCAGGAGCTCCCCGTGGGCTACGGGGTGCTCGAGGTATACCGCGATCACGTGACGCTCGTGGAGGGGTGAGGCTCGTCGCTTCACGATACGTGTGGGCGATGAGCTGCGCGTCTCGGAGGTTGCGCGGCAGGGCTGGCGGTTCCTCTAGGAGCTTTGAGGTGCCGGGTCGGCCGACTCGACAGGGCCCTCGCCCTCGAATTCGAGCTCGGGACCCAGATTGAGCGCCGCCGATGCCACCTTGGAGTTCAGATGCCCGAGGAGCGCTTTGACGACATCTCGGTCGTAGAGGGTCCCGGCGTTGTCTCGCAGCTCGGCGACGGCCTCCTGTAGCGTCGACCGACCACCGTAGTACTCCCGGTGCGTCATGCTGTCGAATACCTCGCACACCGCAAGGATCCGCGCCTCGACTGACACTTGGTCGCCCTGGAGGCCCGCGTAGCCGCTGCCGTCCATGCGCTCGTGGTGGTGAAGGACGGCATTCTGCACCACGACGTCGAAGTTCGCAGCACGTGCGATTTCCCGGCCGATGCGCGCATGCTGCTTCATGATCGACATCTCTTCGTCCGTAAGCGGCTGGCCCGCGTCGGCGATGTCGTGGGGGAGCGTCATCATGCCCACGTCGTGGATGAGGCCGGCGAGGCGCAACTGCTTTCGCTCGGAGGCAGACAGCCCCAGCACGAGCCCCACTTCGGCTGCCAGGTCCGCAACGCTTCTTGCATGGCGCGAGTAGTCTGGCCGCTTGTCGGCGACGAGGTACTGCAGCACCTGAAGCGTGCCCTCGAGCTGCGACTGAGCCACCATCAGAAGCTCCTCGCGCTCGAGAGAGAGCTCTATCATGCGGCCGAGAAGCCCGAGCGCATCGAGTTCGTCGGTGCCGAAGTCCTCGTCGCGCCGCCACACGCACAAGACATAGCGCAGCTCGCTGTCGACGCGCAAGGGAACGGCGATCGCCTGTCCGGGCTCGCTGCCCAGCGAGTGGATATGCAGAGGGGTGGAGCGTCCGGCGGCCACCAGAGCGACGTGCATCATCGTGCGCTGTGCCTCATCGGTAGGGACCCCGCTCGCGACGAAGGACCACTCGTTATCGTCGCCGATGACAGCCGTGCAGTCCGCCCTGAAGAGCTCTGCGGCGTCGGTCAGGATCCGGTCGAGTCCCTTCTCGATGCCTTCCGAGCCCAGGATCGAAGCGGCCTCTTGCGAGAACGACAGCCAGCGGTTCGCCGCGGCCAGTTGGTCCCTCGTGGCCTCGGCCGGAGGGAAGGTTCCGGTGCTCACCGCTCGCACCCCGCTTCGCGCGGCAGAGAGGTGCAGGGCGCGAGGTCTCCGGCATGCCGGGGCACGAGAGCGGTCAGCGCGCCGACGTACGACCGCGGCACGTCACCCGTCAGTCCCCCATGTTGGCTGTAGTCCAGACCCTTCACCCGGTTTCGCCTCCCAGGAGTTCTATCGGCCTTGCAGTCACCCGCCCGTAGGAGTTCTTTCCCAAGAGAAGAATCGGGGAGCGAGCGGTGCGGCTCGACGAATCCGACACGGGCAGCGGTCAATCAAGCTGCGATGGTGCCCGGGGCGGGGATCGAACCCGCACTCTGTTTCCAGAACCGGTTTTTGAGACCGGCGCGTCTGCCTGTTCCGCCACCCGGGCACGGGTGAGATGCTCGGCAGATTATAGCCGAGGTCGTGCGTATACTGCGTATATGGCATCCAAGCACCCAGCCGAGAAGAAGAGGACGCCGGCGCAGGCGCACCTCGACAACGTCGCGGCCAACCTCCAGCTCGTCGCCGACATGGGCTACGGGGACGTCGCGCTCGCCGTGCCCGGTGCCGACGGCCGGTTGGCCGTGATCGCGGACGCGCGTCCCAACACCGCGGTCGCGCCCATCGCCACCAGCCGCGTCGGGCGCGTGCTCGATGCGGCCGAGGAGCCCGAGGCCTACTCGGCGTTCAAGACCGGCGAACCCGTGTCCGGCGCGCGCCGGCGCGTGGCTCGCGGGATCACGTACTCGACCTCGGCGTGGCCCATCGGCGAGGGGAGCGCCCGCGCCGTGGTGCTCCGCGACCTTGCCGAGCAGGTCGCCGACTCCGCCGGCGCCATGGAGGCCGCGTTCATGGACGTGGCCGAGGAACTACTCGACGCTCTGCGGGGCGGACCGATCCTCGATGCGCGCGGCGGTGAGCCGTTCTCGGCGATTCGTACCGCGGGCGACGGTGTCATTCGCGTCGGGCCTCTCGGCACCATCGCCTATGCATCGCCCAACGCCGTCAACATCATGCGACTGGCCGGCGTAGACACCGAACTGACCGGCATGAAGGCGTCGGGCCTGCCGGGAGGCGGTTTCGGCATCGGGCCGGTGCTTGGTACCGGCGGCGGCATCTCTGTCGAGACACCGGTCGCCGAGCGGGTGCTCGGCTACCGAACGATCGACCTCCCGGCAGGTGCCCTCGTTCTCGTCGAAGACCTCACCGAGGCGCACCGCCGCGAGCAGGAGATCAAGGTCAAGGACGCGACCATCCGCGAGGTCCACCACCGGGTGAAGAACAACCTCCAGACGATCGCCTCACTTCTGCGCATCCAGGCTCGGCGGAGCGACTCGCCCGAGGTCCGCCGAGCGCTCGCCGAGGCGACAGAGCGAGTCGGTGCGATGGCGGTCGTCCACGATCTGCTGGCGGGGTCCGACGAGGAACGCGTCGACTTCGCTCACGTCGCAACGACCGTCGTGGACCTGGTTCACCGAGGACTCGTCGGCGAAGGACACCACGTCGCAGTCAGTGTCGAAGGCCAGACCGGCGAGGTCGATGCGCGAACGGCCACCTCGCTCGCCCTGGCGCTCGCAGAGCTCGTCCACAACGCCCTCGAGCACGGAGTCGGCGATCGAGAGAACGGTCGGGTCGACGTGACGACGCGTCGGGTCAAGGGCGAGCTGGTACTCACGGTTCGCGACGACGGCGCGGGACTTCCCGACGGGTTCGAGGGTGTTCGTTCGGCGCATCTCGGCCTGGCGATAGTGCGGACGGTGGTCGAGGACGACCTTCGCGGTACCATCTCCTTCTCCGGAGGGCGCGGCACTACGGTGACGGTGCGCGTTCCCGCAACGGAATCTGCCGGGCCGATACCGACCACCACGATTGAGGAGTAGCCGCGTGCGCGTGCTTATCGCCGAGGACGAGGCACTCATACGAATGGATCTCCGCGAGATGCTCGAAGAGGAGGGCCACGAGATCGTCGCCGAGGCCCGCGACGGCGCCGAGGCGATCAGCTTCGCTCGGTCGCTGGCCCCCGACATCGTGTTCATGGACATCAACATGCCCGGTGTCACCGGCATCGAGGCGGCAGAGGTGATCGGCTCCGAGCGGATCGCGCCCGTCGTGATGGTCACCGCGTTCTCGCAGGGCGCGTACGTCGAGCAGGCAGCAGCGGCCGGCGCGATGGCCTATGTCGTCAAGCCGTTCACCCGTACCGACGTGCTGCCGGCGATGTCGCTCGCAATCGCACGTTTCGCCGAAGCCTCCGCGCTTGCCGCGGAGGTCGAGGACTTGGAAGAGCGCTTGGAGACGCGCAAGGTGGTGGACCGCGCAAAGGGGATACTGATGGCGCGCGGCATGTCGGAGCCGGACGCGTTCAAGCGGCTCCAGAAGCTCGCGATGGACAAGCGCAAGCCGCTCCGTGACATCGCCGAGGCGGTCATCATCGCCTCTGAGGCCGAGGGGTAACGCAGATCGCCGCGAAGGCCGCTGTGAAGTTCGCGGCGACGTTGCGCGCAGCGCCTCGGCCCACCGCATGCTACTATTTCAAGGCAATGTAGCCAATATGCCTTGGGGAGTAAGCAGATGGACGCGACTGACCTTGAAGTGGTTAATGCCCTGGTGCACGACGGGCGTATGACCTTCTCGGAGCTGGCCGACCGTATCGGCATGTCGGGTCCGTCGACCGCCGAGCGAGTCCGCCGACTCGAAGCCTCGGGAACCATCGTCGGCTACTCGGCGACCCTGGACCCGGAGGCCGTCGGTGCAGACCTGGCCGCCTTCGTCTCGGTGACCCTGTCCGGACCGAGCGCCCGCGAGGCGTTCTTCGATGCGCTGAAGGACGAGCCCGGAGTCCTCGAGCTGCACCACGTGGCGGGAGAGGGCGACTACCTGCTCAAGGTGCGTTGCGCGAACACGAGAGAGCTCGAGCGGCTTGTGAGCGAGCGCATCAAGGGAGTCGAAGGCGTTTCGCAGACGCGTACGACCGTCGTGCTGTCTACCGTGTTCGAGCGGCCGCTTCAGGCATCCGGCCGACGTGACTGACACGGTGACGCTGTTCGCGAGGACCTTCGCGATCGGAATCGCGGTCGCTGCGCCCGTCGGGGCGATGGGCGTGCTCTGCATCCAGCGCGTGCTCTCGCACGGATGGCGGGCAGGTGCGGCCACAGGGGCAGGGATCGCATCCGCAGACGCCCTCTTCGCCGGGCTCGCCGCGTTCGGTCTGACGGCGCTCGCGCAGCACTCGTGTCGTTCCAGACGCCCCTGCGAATCGGGGGCGGGGTCGTCCTCGTCTGGCTGGGCTGGCGTGCGATCATCACTCCGCCCGTGCACGAGGCCGCGGTCGCGGGCGGCGGCTGGCGGGCCGGGTCTCTGTACGCGAGCGCATTCGCGCTCACCCTGACGAACCCCATGACCATCATGGCCTTCGGTGCGGTGTTCGCCAGTGCGGGGCTGACTGCCGAAGCCACCCTGGCCTCGGCAGGCGTGGCCACGCTCGGCGTCGCGCTGGGCTCCCTCTCGTGGTGGCTCGCCCTCAGTACCGGCGTGGCACTGATGCGCCACAAGGTGAGCGATTCCGGCGTTCGCCGAGTGAACCGCGCCTCCGGGGCGGTCGTGGTCGGATTCGGGCTGCTTGCGGTGGGAGCGGGTGTCGCCGGGCTTCTCGGCTAGTGCGCCGCTAGAGCAGCGGCAGGTACTCCTCGACCTCCCACTGCGTGACGCGGGTGCGGTACTGGTGCCACTCGATTCGCTTGTTGCGGATGAGCCACCTGAAGACCGGTTCGCCCAGCGCTTCTCTGAGCAGATCGCTCTTCTCCAACTCGTCGATCGCCTCCTTGAGGCTCTCGGGAAGCTGTCCGATTCCGGCTGCAGCGCGCTGCTCCGCACTCATCTCGTAGACGTCGTCGGTGACATCGGCAGGCAGCTCCAGACCGCGCTCTATTCCGTCGAGACCGGCGGCGAGCATGACCGAGAAGGCCAGATAGGGGTTACAGGCAGGGTCGGGCGAGCGCAACTCGATCCGGGTCGCCTTCTCCTTGCCGGGTTTGTACATGGGCACGCGTACGAGCGCGGAGCGGTTGCGATGCGCCCAACAGATGTGCACAGGGGCTTCGTATCCCGAGACCAGCCGCTTGTAGGAGTTGACCCACTGGTTGGTCACGGCGCTGATCGCACGGGCGTGGTGCAGGAGCCCGGCGATGTAGTGTTTGGCGGTCTGGGACAGGTGGTACTCATCGGCGGGGTCGTAGAACGCGTTGGATTCGCCCCTGAACAGCGACTGGTGCACGTGCATTCCATTGCCCGCCTCGCCGTACATCGGCTTGGGCATGAAGGTCGCGTAGAGATCACTCAGCTGTGCCACCTCCTTGACCACCAGGCGGTAGGTCATCACCCCGTCGGCCATCTTGAGCGCCTCGTTGTAGCGAAGATCGATCTCGTGCTGGCTTGGGCCGACCTCGTGGTGGCTGTACTCGACCTGGATTCCGAAGCTCTTGAGGGTCCGAACCGTCTGGTTGCGAAGGTCGACGGCGAGGTCGCGCGTGGTCTGGTCGAAGTAGGTGCCGTGATCGACCACCTCAGGGGAGACATCGTTCTTGAGGTAGTAGTACTCAAGCTCGGGACCGACGAAGAACGTGAAGCCGAGGTCTGCCGCGCGCTTCAGGTTGCGCTTGAGCACGTAGCGGGGATCGCCCTCGTAGGGGGTTCCGTCCGGGCGCACGATGTCGCAGAACATGGTCGCGACCGGCTGGCCGTCCTGTCGCCACGGCAGGATCTGCAGCGTCGTGGGGTCGGGCATCGCCACCATGTCCGACTCCTCGATACGCGCGAATCCCTGGATCGAAGAGCCGTCGAAGCCCATACCTTCGGACATGGCCGTGTCGAGTTCATCAACCGTGATGACGAAGGTCTTGAGGAAGCCGAGAACATCGGTGAACCACAGATGGATGAACTCGACATTCTGGTCGACGATCCGGGCGGCGGCCTCGGTGCGAAGGTGGCTCGGCATTCGGGGTTCACGCTCCTCAATGTTTCGGGTGTATTTCGAGAGTGTTTCATACAGATTGCAATATCAACCAAAATGCCGCATAAATGCTGCAACCGCAATCGAGTGCGGAGAGCCCAGACAGGGGAGGGGTACCTCGCATGAATCTGCAGTGTCCGAAGGGTAGCGACGCCACGCAGACGGCGAATCGCTCGAAGGATGTAGTTCCCGGCTCGGGGCTCTGTGCCCGTTGCGTAGATGGCTGTCGCGGCAACTGCGAGGTCTTCAAGTCGTCGTTCCGAGGGCGAGAGGTCATCTACCCCGGTCCGTTCGGCGAGGTGACTGCCGGCGGCGACAAGGACTATCCCATCGACTACTCCCACCTCAACATCCAGGGTTACGCGCTCGGCGCGAAGGGTCTACCCGACGGCGTGGTGGGAGACCCCGACAACACGCTGTTCCCCATGGTCAGCACCGAGACCGTCTTCGGCGACACCAACAAGGTCAAGATGAAGGTGCCGATCTTCACCGGAGCGCTCGGCTCAACTGAGATCGCCCGCAAGAACTGGGAGCACTTCGCTGTGGGTGCGGCGATTTCCGGCGTTTCGATCGTGTGCGGAGAAAACGTGTGCGGCATCGACCCCGCACTCGAGCTCGACAAGCATGGCAAGGTCGCCAACGCCCCCGACATGAAGCGCCGCGTGGAGCTGTTCCGCCGCTATCAGCAGGACGGCTACGGTGACATTCTCGTCCAGATGAACGTCGAGGACACCCGGTTGGGCGTCGCCGAGTACTGCGTCGAGAAGCTCGGCGTGACCACGATGGAGCTCAAGTGGGGCCAGGGGGCCAAGTGCATCGGCGGCGAGATCAAGGTCAACAGCCTCGATCGTGCGCTTGAACTCCAGAAGCGCGGCTACCTGGTGACTCCCGACCCGTCGGACCCCGCGATCAAGGCCGCCTTCTCCGACGGAGCCATCCGCCAGTTCGAGCGTCATAGCCGGCTCGGCTTCGTCGAGGAGGATGCGTTCTATGCCGAGGTGCAGCGTCTGCGCGACCTCGGCGTTCAGCGCGTGACGCTCAAGACCGGGGCCTACCCGATGCGCGAGCTGGCCATGGCCATCAAGTGGGCGTCGAACGCCAGGATCGACCTGCTCACCATCGACGGGGCACCCGGCGGAACCGGCATGAGCCCATGGCGCATGATGGAGGAGTGGGGCGTGCCGACCTTCTACCTCCAGTGCATGGCCAACGAACTTCTCGAGAAGCTTGCCGGTCAGGGCGCCTTCATTCCCGATATCGCGATGGCCGGCGGTTTCTCGACCGAGGACCACGTGTTCAAGGTCCTCGCGCTGGGTGCGCCGCACACCAAGGCCGTCTGCATGGGCCGCGCGCTCATGATCCCCGGGTTTGTCGGCAAGAACATCGAGCTGTGGATGCAGGAGCAGGACCTGCCCAAGTCCGTCTCGGCGTTCGGTACGACCAAGGAAGAGATCTTCGTCACCTACGAGAGCCTCAAGGCCGAGTATGGCAACGAGGCGGACAAGTTCCCCATGGGAGCTCTCGGCATCTATACCTACTCCGACAAGATCAAGGTCGGCCTGCAGCAGTTGATGAGCGGCTCGCGCAACATGCGCCTCGACACGATCGGTCGTTGCGACCTGATGGCGCTCACGCGCGATTCGGCCGAGATCTCGGGCATCCCGTTCGTCACCGATGCGTATCGCGACGAGGCGATGCGGATCATCGAGGGCTAGAACCGCACTCTATCGGGACGTGGAGAGGGGCCGGCTCAGGCCCCTCCCTTCGTTTCCGTGACGTTTCGTTCCCCTCGCGTGCGTGCTATACTCCCCGAACCAGCACAACGGCGTGCTGAATCGAAGATGACGAGCAGAGTCGCTCGCCCGACCCCGAACCGGGGGTTGAGCGGGCGTTTTCGTTTTCTTCTTGTGGGTCACGACGAAAGGCGAGTCACATGAAGGAGTTCGCGGTCTTCTGGGGGTGTACGATCCCGGCGCGGTTCCCGTTCATCGAGAAGGCGACGCGGGTCATGTTCGACGACCTCGGCGCCCGCATCCACGAGCTGGAAGGTCACACCTGCTGCCCCGAGGGCACGTTGGTCAAGGCGAATGATCCCGATGCGTTCTACACGACGGCAGCGCGCAACCTGGCGCTTGTGGAGAACGCGGGACTCGATGTCGTCACGCCGTGCAACGGCTGCTACTCCACCTTCAAGGAGTGCCAGAGCCACCTCAAGACGCACTGGCGCGAGGCCGAGGTGATCAACGAGCGGCTCGCGACGGAGGGCCTGCACTACGACGGCAGACTCAATATCGTCCACTTCGTCGAGTGGCTCGCCGACTCCATGGGTGCCGGGCTCGTCGCCAGCGGCGCCAAGAAGAACTTCTGGGGCATGCGCATCGCGGTGCACTACGGTTGCCACCTTCTGCGTCCCCAGCCCGCCGTGCGTTGGGACGATCCGCTCAACCCGACGAAGTTCGAGGATCTTGTCCGGGCGCTCGGCGCGACGGTTGTGGACTACCCCACCAAGATGCAGTGTTGCGGCGGTGCGCTCGACCGTGTCGGCGAGCGCGACTCCTCGCTCGCGTTCTGCCGTCGCAAGCTCCACGACCTGCAGAACCACGATGTGGATGCGCTGATCGTCGGCTGTCCAAGCTGCTTCCAGCAGTTCGATCTGAACCAGGCCGCGCTCCAGCGCGCCAACGAGAACGTCAACGTACCCGTCCTCTACCTGTCCGAGCTCATCGGCCTTGCGTACGGACACGAGCCGGAAGAGCTCGGCCTCGACATGCACCGTGTGAGCGTTCAGCCGTTTCTCGATAAGTGGGCTGCCCGCTCGGCCGACAAGGCCACGCTCGCACTCGACTTCGACGTCGCGATGCTCAACAAGTGCGACAACTGCCGTGCGTGCAAGGACGACTGTCCGGTCTGCAAGATCGACCCGACATTCCGGCCGAACGACATCATCGCGGAACTCGTGAAGGGCAACCTCGACCAGGTGATCGCCGACGGCCAGCTCTGGAAGTGCCTCGAGTGCTACACCTGCACCGAACTCTGCCACTCGGACATCGGGATGGCCGAGACATTCCGCAAGCTCAAGGAGATCTCTCTGCGCGAAGGCGCGGGTCCGGACTCCGTATCCCAGTCCTACCAGATGTTCCTTGACACGGGCAGGCTCGGTGAGCCGAAGCAGGGTGCCCGCAAGAAGCTGGGACTCGAGCAGCTTCCCGTCAGCGGCGGCGATGTGGTCGCCCGGATGATGGCGTGCGAGATCGACTCCAAGGAGTGTGAGTGAGCATGACGTACGAACCGCTTCTCGACCGGATGCCGACGACGCGCCCTGCGGCCGTCCGCGACGACTCCGGTTTCGGCATGCGCCCTCGCTACGCCGAGGAGGCAGCGTACAAGATCCACGGCGGCTGCGGCCTCATGGGCATCTGCGACGAGTCCGGCGAGCTGATGAGCGGCCTTCTCGCGATCAAGGCGATGGCAGTCCAGCGCGATCGCGGCAACGGACTCGGCGGCGGATACGCGGGATACGGCATCTACCCCGAGTTCCCCGACCACTTCTGCTTCCACATGATGTACCACGACATCAGGGCCAAAGAAGAGGCCGAGGCCGTGTTCGACCAGTACTTCACGGTCGATCTCGCCGAGCCGATGCCGACGCGCGCCGTGAAGGGCATCAGCGACGCGCCCATCCTGTGGCGCTACTTCCTGCAGCCCGACCCGCACAAGCTCGAGAACAGCGAGATGACGCCCGAGGACTTCGTCGTCCACACCGTCATGCTCATCAACGGCAGTGTCGATGGCGCGTTCGTCTCATCGAGCGGCAAGAACATGGGCGCGTTCAAGGGCGTCGGCTTCCCCGAGGAGATCGGCCACTACTACCTGCTCGAGGAGTACGAGGGCCACACCTGGATCGGTCACAACCGGTTCCCGACCAACACGCCGGGCTGGTGGGGCGGGGCGCACCCGTTCACGCTGCTGGACTGGGCGATCGTCCACAACGGTGAGATCTCGAGCTACGGCATCAACAGCCGCTACCTCGAGGCGTTCGGCTACAAGTGCACCCTCGGCACCGACACCGAGGTCGCGGCGTACCTCTTCGACCTCATGCTGCGCCGCCACAAGCTGCCGCTCGAACTCGCGTGCAAGGCGCTCGCGAGCCCGCTGTGGACCGAGATCGACCGCATGCCCCCCGACGAGCAGGCCGTGATGCGCAGCCTGCGCGCCGTCTACGGACCCGCGATGCTCAACGGCCCGTTCGCGATCGTGCTGGGCTTCAACGGCGGCATGGTCGCACTCAACGACCGCATCAAGCTGCGACCGCTGGTGGCCGCGCGACAGGGCACCAAGCTGATGGTCGCGAGTGAAGAGTCCGCCATCCGGGAAGTCCTCACCGCACCCGACATGGTCTGGGCCCCGAAGGCCGGCGAGCCGGTCATCGCTCGCGTCAAGGGCATGGACTGGCCCATCCACGGTGACCTGCACCTGTCGGCAGGAGAGGTCAGCTGCGCGGTCACCGGAGTGCACGATACCTGCGAGATTGTCGAGGTGGGATAACCGATGCCGACGAGCCTACTTCAGCCTGAGTTCAAGGTAGAGATCGACTACGACAAGTGCCACAAGTGCGGCCGTTGCGTGCAGCAGTGTGGCTGGGGCGTCTACTCATTCAACGAGCGCCCGTTCCCGGACGACATCAAGTGCCGCGCCTGCCACCGTTGTGTCACGTACTGCCCGGCGCACTGCATCACCATCAAGAAGAACGACCTTGCGCTGCGAGAGAACGCCAACTGGTCCTCCGAGCAGCGCAAGAACGTGTGGCGCCAGGCCGAGTCCGGCGGCGTGATGCTCACCGGCATGGGCAACGACAAGCACTATCAGAGCATCTTCGACCATCTGGTACTCGACGCATGCCAAGTCACCAACCCCTCCATCGATCCGCTCCGAGAGCCGATGGAGCTGCGAACGTTCCTCGGGCGCAAGCCTGACAGCGTCGAAGTCGAGTCGGACGGGAACGGCGGCTACCGTCTCTCTGAGGGCTCCGGCATGGCGAACAACGTCAAGCTCGACACGCCGATCATCTTCTCTCCGATGAGTTACGGGTCGGTCTCGCTGAACGTGCACAAGTCGCTCGCGATGGCCGCAGAGCGCCTCGGGACGCTGATGAACACGGGCGAGGGCGGTCTCCACGCTGATCTCTATCCGTATCAGGACAACGTCATCGTGCAGGTCGCGTCGGGGCGCTTCGGCGTCACTCCGGAGTACCTGCAGCGTGGCGCGGCGATCGAGATCAAGGTCGGCCAGGGAGCCAAGCCCGGTATCGGCGGGCACCTTCCCGGCGAGAAGATCAACAAGGAAGTCTCGACCACCCGCATGATCCCCCAGGGCAGCGACGCCATCTCACCGGCGCCGCATCACGACATCTATTCGATCGAGGACCTGCGCCAGCTCATCTACTCGCTCAAGGAGGCCTCGGGCTACAAGCCGGTCGGCGTCAAGATCGCGGCCGTGCACAACGTAGGCGCGATCGCGTCGGGCATCGTGCGTGCGGGCGCCGACTACGTCTACCTCGACGGATTCAAGGGCGGCACCGGTGCCGCACCCGCTATCATCCGCGACCACGTGGGCATCCCGCTCGAGATCGCGATCGCGGTGGTCGACCAGCGACTGCGCGACGAAGGGATACGCAACCAGGCATCCATCGTTGCAGCCGGCTCGATACGCTCCTCGGCCGACATGGCCAAAGCGATCGCACTAGGGGCTGACGTCGTGGCGATAGGCTCGGTGTCGCTCATGGCGCTCGGCTGCCATCTCTGCCAAGGCTGCCACACCGGCTGCTGCTCGTGGGGACTGACGACGCAGAAGGCGGAGCTGACGCGCAGGGTCGACCCCGAGTGGGGCGCCGAGCGACTCGTCAATCTGGTGCACGCATGGAGTCACGAGTTGCAGGAGATCCTGGGCGCCTTGGGTGTCAACGCCGTGGAGTCGCTCCGCGGCAGCCGCGAGCGGCTTCGGGCTGTCGGGCTCGACGCACAGACCTGCGAGATCCTGGGCGTCAAGCCCGCGGGCCTATAGGGGAGGAGAGGACGCGATGATGACCACCGCAACCAAGGGCCCGGTCGAAGGCTACGTTCAGACTGAGCCGGCCGCCACGCGCGAGGGCGACGTGCTCACCCTCGACGTACAGGGCGTCTACTACAAGCAGGTCAATGCCGCGATCCGCGCCGGCTTCGCCGACGGCGTGAAGAAGGTCGTGCTGAACAACGTCAATGGACAGCGCTACATCGGCACCGGCATCAAGGGCAAGGACCTCACCATCGAGGTGCACGGTACGCCCGGGCAGGACATGGCGATGTTCATGGACGGCCCGACCGTGGAGGTGTTCGGCAACGCTCAGGACGGCGTCGGCAACACCATGAACGCGGGCAAGGTCGTCGTACACGGAGACGCGGGCGACGTGCTCGGCTATGGGATGCGCGGCGGGAAGGTGTTCATCAAGGGCGACGTGGGCTATCGGGTCGGTATCCACATGAAGGCCTACGAGGACCTGCGTCCCATCATGGTGTGCGGCGGGCGCGCCCGCGACTTCTTCGGCGAGTACATGGCCGGGGGCCTGCTCATCCTTCTCGGCATGAACTCGCGGCTCGACGGGCCGCTCGTCGGAGGCTATCTCGGCACGGGCATGCACGGTGGTGCTATCTACGTGCGGGGCGAGGTCGAGACATGGCAGTGCGGCAAGGAAGTCGGCGTCTTCTCGGCGAACGAGGAGGATCTCGACGGCATCCGGCCGGTTCTCGCGGAGTACTGCGAGGCGATGGGGATGGATCTCGAGGACGTGCTCTCGGAGCCCTTCACCAAGCTCATCCCGGTGAGCCACCGGCCGTACGGAAAGCTGTACACGTACCTGTAGGCACATCGGCGCGATGCAGCCCGGAGTCCGGGCCGCAGTTCTGGAGCGGTACGGACATGCGTCTGTCGGACCGACGGCCGCAGCCGCAACCAGGGTCGGTACATTACTTGCTGAACGTGAAGACTGTGCGTGGACCTGCACTGATGCGAATGATCTTGGACCCGCAAACGCCATACTCACACCCCGAAGAGGCCATTCGATCTTGTCTCGCGTCTTGCCTTGTGGCAGTGCGCGAGAGGCATCTGTCTGTCGGCCGTGGGGAGTGGCTTTGGAGGCGACGCAGAAGGCGAATAGCACGATCGGTGGCGGGCGTTCGGGACCGTCCTCTTGACGATCGGGTTCGTGCTCATGCTCGGCGGGCTCGGCCTTTGCGGCGACGTTCAGTGGACCCGTGCCGGAATCGGGGCAGGTGCTGACGTTCTCGGGCACGCGCACCTTCCAGGTGGATGTAGCAGCCTCACCAGGACAGACGCTCGGTGCCGTCGGGCATCTGGTCATCGATGGCGGGTCACCGGTGAACGTGGGCGCCGCCTACGTAGTCGATCACTGGGAGCCCTACTACGATGGGGAGTACGGCGTGTGGTACGACATCCCCGTCTACGACTACACCCGCGCCACGTACTCGTCGTCTCAGCTGATCACTCAGGGTGCCCATACGGTCACCTTGAGCGTGACCGAGGCCCCTTCCGGTGCGATATCCTCCTACACGTGGGAGTTCCCGGCTGAAGCGTGCAAGGGTTGCCACGGCGACCAACCGTTGGCTCATTCCACGGCGACGACCCCGTGCGCCGTGTGCCACTCGGCCTCGGGACCGATCTATGTCCACAACGGAGGATTCGGCGGCTGCCACAGCTGCCATGGATCGTCGGGTCATGGGGCGGACAGGCTCGCAGCTCACACGTACTACGATCTCGACGGTAATCCCTACCCCAAGGAAGAGCGCGCCTGCACGTTCTGCCACAACTCGAGTTATCCGGCGATTCCGCAAATAGGTGCGAGCCACGGCGATCCGTCAGCTGCGCACGCGGCGGTGATCGACCCCCGAGTGTGTGCAATGTCACGGCTCCGACGTGGCCGGATTGCACCCGGACTGTTCGACGTGCCACAATCCCACGCCACCCACCGGCGCGACCTGCGTCACCTGCCACGCGGAGAAGTCGGCCCCGCATGGAGCGGCTGCCAAGACCTGGAACTACCAGGCCGACTACTACAGCTGGGGTTCCTACCCGGGGAGCGGAGTGCCGGGAGTCGGAAGCGTCACGCTCGGCAACGGCGGCACCAGCGTCCTGGCCGACCAGAACACCAACCAGACCGCTGGCGGTGGCGTGCACTCGAACTACCAGACCACGACCGCCAAGTGCGGCATCTGTCACTCGGTTCACCGTGCCAAGGCCGGCGGCGTCAAGCTGCTGAACACCGCCACGGCGACCTGCGCTGGCTGCCACATCTCCGGCACGTCGACGGTCACCAACGTCGTCATCGCCTGGGGTACCGTTGCTGCGCCGCTCGCCGGCCCGCACGGTTCCACCAGCGGCGCCTGCAACGGCCGTGCCTGCCACGCCACCAGCCCCCACGGTGCTGACGGTTCGTCGTACGGTCTGTTCAACGCCAAGCTCCTCAACGAAGGCCGTTGACGCCGCTGTCGCCGCCGCCGCCGCCGATCCCGCCAACTCTGGCGTGACCGCCGCGCTGCTCACCGGTGCCGGTGCCAACACCGACTTCACCGGTGCTGCTGACGCCGTCCGCGTCGGCTACACCTGCAACCGAGGCTGACTGCCACGTGCAGACCATGCTGTCGGTCATCAAGGCCGGTTGGTCTGAGGACCGCGAGCAGATCTACTCCATCGGCGACGTCCCCGGTCAATCAGCTCCTCAAGACCGGTCACCTTTCGGTCGCTGCCCAAGACGGCGCCACCTCCTTCACGTCCGCGACCTCGTGCACCGGTTGCCACGACCAGGTCGACACGACCACCCGCTCCGGCTACACCTTCCCGCACGCCCAGCGTGCGACGGGTGCCGGCGCCGGTACGCAGACCTACCTGTGGTACAACATCGCAGCCGACAACGCTTCAGCCGAGACCCCGATGACCAACACCAACATGAAGTCGTTCGACGGTGCTTGCCTCAAGTGCCACAGAACCGGTACGGCGGGGGTCGGGGTCACCTTCTAGCCGCGTCGCGGTGGGGCTTCCCTCCCCGCATGAGGAGTACGCTCGCTACGGAAGGCCACCCTCGGGCGGCCTTCCTCGTTTCTGGGACAAAGCGAAACACCTCCGAAACATTCGCGGGCTACTGTGGTGACAAGAGGCACTCGGTATCTGGCCTATGGACGCGCGCGTGGCGCGCGGCGAAAGGGAGGTTACGCATGGCACCGACGTTCGATAAGGACTACGTCCTCAAGACCGTTGAAGAGCGCGGCGTGCACTTCGTCCGCTTCTGGTTCACCGACGTGCTCGGCATGCTCAAGTCGTTCGCCGTCACGGACACCGAGCTCGAGGGCGCCTTCGAGGAGGGCATGGGCTTCGACGGTTCGTCGATCGACGGCTTCACCCGCCTCGAGGAGTCCGACATGGTCGCGATGCCGAACCCGGAGTCGTTCGCCGTTCTGCCTTGGCGTCCCACCGAGCAGGGCGTCGGCCGCATGTTCTGCGACATCGTCAAGCCGGACGGCGAGCCGTTCGAGGGCGACCCGCGCTACGCGCTTCGCCGCATGACCGACAAGGCCGCCGACATGGGCTTCACCATGTACGTCGGCCCAGAGCTCGAGTTCTTCTACTTCGCCGACGATCAGGACACCGAGGTCCTCGACAACGGTGGCTACTTCGACCTGACCCCGCTCGACATCGCGAGCGACCTCCGTCGCGAGACGGTTCTGACGCTCGAGAAGATGGGTATCCCGGTCGAGTACTCGCACCACGAGGTCGCTCCGTCGCAGCACGAGATCGACCTGCGCTACGCGGATGCCGCCACGATGGCTGACAACGTGATGACCTACCGTCTCGTGGTCAAGGAGATCGCTCTGCAGAACGGTGTGTACGCCACGTTCATGCCGAAGCCGATCTTCGGCCAGAACGGCTCGGGTATGCACGTGCACCAGTCGCTGTTCAGCAAGGACGGCAACGCGTTCTTCGATGCCAACGATCCCGAGGGCTTCAACCTCTCGCAGGTCGCCAAGCACTACATCGCCGGTCTGCTCAAGTACGCACCTGAGTTCACCGCCGTCACCAATCCGCTGGTCAACTCCTACAAGCGTCTCGTTCCCGGCTACGAGGCTCCCGTCTACATCGCGTGGGCCCGCCGCAACCGCTCGGCGCTCGTCCGCGTGCCGATGTACAAGCCCGGCAAGGAGAACGCGACTCGCCTCGAGCTGCGTTCGCCGGACCCCTCGGCCAACCCGTACCTCGCCTTCGCCGTCATGCTCGGCGCCGGCCTCAAGGGTATCGAGGAGAAGCTTCCGCTCATGCCGGAGGCCACGAACAACATCTTCCACATGAGCGATGCAGAGCTCGAGACCGCCGGCATCAACATCCTGCCGGGCACTCTCGGCGAGGCCATCGACCTCTTCGAGCACTCGGAGCTCATGAAGGAAGTCCTCGGCGAGCACATCCATGAGTTCTACGTCGCCAACAAGCGCAAGGAGTGGGACGAGTACCGCATGCAGGTCACCGAGTGGGAGCTCGACAAGTACCTGTCCGTCATCTAGCAACAGCGCGCTTCTCGCGCTCAGCGTCTCGGCAACGGCGCCGGGCGGGGGACACCCTCGTCCGGCGCCGTGCGTATCCGGACCCGGCTATCGAGACGGAAACGGTATCATCATGCACATGAAGCGAGTCCTTATCGTCTCCGACGACTCACACTCCCGCGCCTGGGCCGCACAGGCTGTCAGCGGCCTGGACGTCCAGCTGTCGGAGTGCGCGCCGGGCGAGATGCAGAAGCGGCTGCTGGCCGGCGACGCAGACCTGGTGGTGCTCGACGGCGGCAGGTCACCTGACGCGCTCGGCCAGCTGGTCGAACATGCGGCGGCAGGCGGCGCCGACCTGCGCCTGCTCGTGCTGATCGAACCCGAGGGCCTCCAGGGCATCCGATTGCCGGTGCGCGTGCCGAGCGACTTCCTGGTGCGCGGCGCAACCTCCGATGAACTTGCGGTGCGCGTCCGCACCTTGCTGTGGCCGGGCGAGGAGGTCACCAAGCAGGAGCTCATCAGGCTCGACGATCTGACCCTGAATCTCGCCACCTACCAGGCGTATCTCGGCAGCGAACCGATCAACTTCACGTATCTCGAGTACGCGCTCTTCGCCTTCCTCGTCACGCACCCGGGGCGCACCTACTCGCGCGAGGTGCTGCTGCGTCGCGTATGGGGCAGCGACTACTACGGCGGTTCCCGCACGGTCGACGTGCACGTCAGGCGGATCCGATCGAGGATCGGCGCCGAGCTGTCGCGCCGTCTCGAGACGGTGCGCAACGTCGGGTACCTGTGGAACGGATAGGCGCCCTCGGCTGGTCCGGTCACGTGTTGTCGATGGTTCCCGTGTACCGGTAGCTCACCCCGCTGAGTGACTCACAGGTGCCGGCGATACCGTGCTCGGCCATGAACGCACAGAGCTGATCGGGCGTGAAGAAGGCCCCGGGCTCTCCCAGCAACTTCTCGCCGAGGACGATCGCGCGCATCACGAAGCCCCGCGGATCGAGTTCCAGCACGATGACGGTGCCACCCCGGCGCACGACACGCGCGAACTCCCGCACCGCACCGGGCTGGTCTCGGAAGTGGTGGAACGCATCCGTCACGATGATCGCGTCGAAGGAGTCGTCCGCGAAGGGCATCGCCTCGGCGCTGCCCTGCACGGCGATGACCGGCGAGTCGTCAGGCACGAAGCTCAGCATCTCAGGGGTGGGATCGAGCACCGTCACGCGAGCGTCGAGCGCCGCCGCCAGCCGCTTGGCCAGGGCCCCCGTCCCGCCTCCAACGTCGAGCAGGTCTCCGCCGGCCGAAACTGACGGTCGGAGCCAGTTCGCAATGGTCTCGATGTCTTCGGGACTCCACCGGTCGGCGAAATGGCCGAACATCGGTGCCGCCCAGTTGAAGAAGCCCATATGCCCCCTCGGCGGGTCGCGGAGCGACGGCGGGTGCCGAGTCGCTCGGGTACACTCTGCGGTATGCCGCGCGCGAATCGCGGCGGGCCCTTGAGAACCTTCCCGAAAGGCGCGTTCATGAGCCAGCGCACGCTCGCCGTCATCGACGGCAACAGCCTCATTCACCGTGCGTTCCACGCGTTGCCGCCCACGATGACCGCTCCCGACGGCCGACCGACCAACGCGGCGTTCGGCTTCATCTCGATGCTCGTGAAGATGATGGCCGACCTCAAGCCCGACGGCGTGGTGGTCGCATTCGACCTGGGCAAACCTGCGTTCCGAACCGAAGCGCTCGCGCAGTACAAGATCCATCGGCCGCCTACCGCTCAAGAACTGCGCGATCAGTTTCCGATGGTCAAGGAGCTGTTGGGTGCACTCGACGTGCCCATCGTCGAGCTGTCCGGGTGGGAGGGCGACGACATCCTCGGCACGCTGGCCCGCCGAGGCGAGGCCGCCGGCATCCGAATGCTGCTCGTGACCGGTGACCGTGACGCGTTCCAGCTGGTCACGGACGACGTGAAGGTGGTCACCACCAAGAAGGGAATCACCGACATCGTCACCTACGGACCCGCCGAGGTGCTGGACCGCTACGGCGTCACGCCCGCGCAGGTGCCGGACTACCTCGGGCTCAAGGGCGACACCAGCGACAACATCCCGGGTGTGCCCGGGCGTGGGGGAGAAGACGGCCGCGAAGCTTCTGCAGGAGTGGGGTTCGCTCGACGCGGTGCTCGCGAACGCCGAGAGCATCCCCGGCAAGCTCGGCGAGAGCCTGCGTGCGAACAAGGACGCTGCGCTCGCGAGCCGTGTGGTCGCGACGATCGCGTGCGACGTGCCGGTCGATATCGACCTGGCGGCCGTCGAGTTCGGGGGATTCGACCCGCACCGTGTTGCGACCGCCTTCGCGAAACTGCGCTTCACGTCGCTCCTCGATCGGGTGCTCGCGCTGCAGGGCGGAGTTGCGCGGTCGGCTGACGCAAGCGGGGGGGTTTCGGCAGCTGCGTTCGTTCCGTCAGCTGCAGACGCCGGCGAGCCGAATGCATCCGAACCCACGTCCGGCGTGTCCGCATCCGACGTCACGTCGCCGCGCTGCCTCGCGGGTGTCTGCGTGTCCGGTCCCGAGGCGTTCGAGCGCCTCGGCGCGTGGGTCGATGCCGACGACGCTTGGCTCGGCGTTGCGATCGACAACGGCGCGAGCGCTTCGCTCTTCGGTGACGAGAGGGATCTCGCGGTGGCGCACCTCGACGCGACGGCCCTTATCGACCGCGATCGGGCGGATGAAGCGCTCTCGCTGCTTCTGACGCGTTCGCGTGTCGCGGCGGCCGACGCGAAGGCTCTGCTCCAGGAGGTGTGTCCGCCTGACGAGGCGTCGGCGTGTGGCCCCGCGTTCGAGGCCGTCGACCCACAGCGTCTCTTCGACGTCGGCGTGGCGGCCTATCTGCTCGAATCGAATCGTTCGTCCTACGAGCTCTCGGCGTTGCACGCCGACTATCTCGGGGAGCCGATCCCGCAGCCGGCCGACGACGCGACCCCGCGTGCCGTTGTGCTCGCCCAGGCAACAGCCGATCTTGCGGTCGAACTCGACCGGCGCCTCGAGGACGACGGCTCCTCGGCGGTCATGCGCGACATCGAGATGCCGCTCGTGCCCGTGCTCGTGCGCATGGAGCGCGTGGGCGTCGGGCTCGACACGAGCGTGCTCGCGAGCCTCTCGGCGGACGCGGAGGGCAACATCGACGTGCTGAGGACCGAGATCCACGAACTGGCGGGCGGGGAGTTCCTCGTCGACTCGCCCAAGCAGCTCTCCGAGGTTCTGTTCGAGCGTCTCGGGCTGCCGCACGGCAAGAAGACCAAGACCGGCTACTCGACCGATGCCTCGGTGCTCGCCATGCTTGCCCCCGTCCACCCCATCGCCGAGAAGATCGTCGAGTACCGGGAGCTCACGAAGCTCAAGAGCACCTATCTCGACGCGCTGCCCCGCATGCTGGGGGAGGACGGCCGACTGCACACTTCGTTCAATCAGACGGTCGCCGCCACGGGGCGGCTGTCCAGCAGCGGCCCCAATCTGCAGAACATCCCCGTGCGCACCGAGTACGGACGCCGCATCCGAGCCGCGTTCATCCCTGCGAACCCGGGCGACCTGATGGTGTCGGCGGACTACAGCCAGATCGAGCTGCGGATCCTTGCCCACCTCTCGGGCGACGAGGGCCTCATCGAGGCGTTCACGAGCGGCATGGACTTCCATCAGGCCACGGCGGCGCGCGTGTTCGCCCTCGACCCCGAGTCGCTGGAGCCGGGCATGCGGGCCCGAGCGAAGGCGGTCAACTTCGGGATCGTCTACGGGCAGAGTGCGCACGGGCTTGCGCAAACGCTCAAGATCTCCAACGCCGAGGCGCAGGAGATGATCGACCGCTACTACGCGGCCTACCCGCGCGTTCGCGAGTACCTCGACGAAACCAAGAGCGACGCGTACCGCCAGGGATACGCCATAACGCTCTACGGTCGAAAGCGCCGCATCCCCGAGCTGGCGAGCAGCAACTTCAACCTGCGCTCGTTCGGAGAGCGGACCGCGATGAACCATCCGATGCAGGGCACCGCCGCAGACATCATGAAGCTCGCCATGATCGAGGTCGATCGCCGTCTGCGCGAAGAGGGGTTCGCGAGTCGAATGGTGCTGCAGGTTCACGACGAGCTCGTCTTCGAGGCAGCGCCTGCCGAGATCGAGCGTCTGTCCGCGATGGCCGGGGCCGCGATGTCGGGAGTCGCCGCGCTGGCAGTGCCGCTCGAAGTCTCGGTTGCGTCAGGTCCTAACTGGGCTGTCGCAAAATAGGGCGCTCGGCACAGGGCGGGGTGAGGGCTACGCCCGGCACCGTGGACGTGTGGCAACGAACCCGATCCTGGGGTAAACTACTCAGTCGGCTCTCCAGACGCACCTGCGCGCGGAGCACCGAACTGTCCTGTTGGCCCCCGGAGACATGTCCAAGTACCTATCGGCGACGAGATGTCCTGTACCCGAGACTGACGTAACTGTAGGCGACGACGCATGACCTCGGGGCCCCGAGAATGAAGTGGGGTCCACAACGTGAGCGATGTAGATCAGAACGGCACGGTCATTGAGCAGCGTGAATACACCGACGAAGAGATGCATGCCCTCATCGACGGTACGATGACCGACTTCGACGAGGGCGACCTCGTCAGCGGAACCGTAGTCAAAGTCGAGCGCGACGAAGTGCTCCTGGACATCGGTTACAAGTCCGAAGGCGTCATCCCGGCCCGCGAGCTTTCCATCCGCAAGGACGCCAATCCCGCCGATATCGTCTCCGTCGGCGATGCGATCGAGGCGCTGGTCCTGCAGAAGGAAGACAAGGACGGCCGTCTCATCCTTTCCAAGAAGCGCGCCGAGTACGAGCGTGCCTGGAGCCAGATCGAAGAGAAGTTCACGTCCGGCGAGAACGTCGAGGGCGAAGTCATCGAGGTCGTCAAGGGTGGACTCATCCTCGACATCGGCCTGCGTGGTTTCCTGCCCGCCTCGCTCGTCGACCTTCGTCGCGTCAAGGACCTCGCCGCCTACACCGGCACCCGCCTCGAGGCACGCGTCATCGAGATGGACCGCAACCGCAACAACGTCGTGCTCTCGCGTCGCGTGGTGCTCGAGGAAGGCCGCAAGTACGAGCGCGCCGAGATCCTCGGCAAGCTGCAGAAGGGCATGATCCTGCCCGGTAGCGTCTCCTCCATCGTCGACTTCGGCGCGTTCGTCGATCTCGGCGGCATCGACGGTCTGGTGCACATCTCCGAGCTGTCGTGGAGCCACGTCAACCACCCGTCCGAGGTCGTCAAGGTCGGCGATCCGGTCCAGGTCCAGGTGCTCGACGTCGACCTGGGCCGCGAGCGCATCTCGCTCGGGCTGAAGCAGACGCAGGAAGATCCGTGGAAGCAGCTCGTCCAGAACTTCCCGGTCGGCTCGATCATCGAGGGCAAGGTCACCAAGCTCGTCCCGTTCGGCGTCTTCGTCGAGCTGGGCGACGGTATCGAGGGCCTCGTGCACATCTCCGAGATGGCCAAGGGCCATGTCGAGACCCCGGACCAGGTCACTTCGGTCGGCCAGGTCGTGCACGTCAAGGTCATGGACGTCGATCTGGAGCGCCGCCGCATCTCGCTCTCGATGCGTGCCGCCGCCGAGACGCTCGGCATCGAGATCGAGATCGCCGGAGCCGAGCTGTTCGAGGAGGAGGCGGAGGAGGCCGAGGCGATCGCTGAGGTCATCGACGCCATCGCCGACGAGGCCGATCTGGAGGCCATCGAAGCCGATATCGTGGCTGACGAAGCCGACGAGCTGGCGGAGGAGGGTGCTGAGATCGCGGTCGAGGCCGTCATCGAGGCCGTCATCGCCGAGGACGAGGCCGAAGAGGCCGACGAGCTTGCCGAGACCCTGGACGCCATCGCCGACGAGGCCGATGTCGAAGCCCTCATCGCCGAGGAAGTCGCCGTTGAAGCCGAAGTGGTCGCTGAGATCGCTGTCGAGATCGCTGTCGAGGCCGAGCTTGAGGCCGAGGTCGCCGAGGCGATCGCCGAGGTCGCCGTCGAGGCCGCAGAGGCCGGCGAGATCACCGAGGACGAGGCCGCTGAGGCTGTCGCGGAGGCCATCGAGGCCGAGATCATCGCCGAGGAAGCTGCTGAGATCGCCGTCGAGGCCGTCATCGTGGCCGCCGTCGCCGAGGAAGAGGCTGAGGAGGCCGACGATGTCGCCGATATCGTGGACGCCATGGCCGACGAGGCCGACGCTGAGGCGCTCGTAGCCGACGCGATCGCCGAAGAGGCGGACGAGATCGCAGAAGAGGCCGTCGAGGCCGCTGTCGAGATCGCGATCGTCGCTGATATCGCCGACGAGCAGGCCGATGAGGCCGATGCCGTCGCCGAGATCGCTGACGAGATCGCCGAGGAAGCCGACGTCGAGGCGATCGAAGCCGAGATCGTTGCCGAAGAGGCCGTGGCCGAGGTCGTGGAGGACATCGCCGAGGAGGCCGAGGCAGAGGCTGCGGCCGTCAAGAAGGCCAAGAAGTAGTCCCTGGACATCGTTCATTTGCTCGGAGCCGGAGGCGTGCGCTGCACCCTCCGGCTCCGTTCTTTTTGTGAACGACGGCCCAATAGGGTGGGCTTTGGCGTGCGGCTGTGGTACCCAAGAGACATGGTAGTCGTCGTCCTCACAGGTGGGATCGGATCAGGGAAGAGTGAAGCCGCCGAGTTCTTCCGAGGGCGGGGCGCACTCGTCCTCGACCTTGATGACGTCGCAACCCGTCTCATGGGTCCGGGTTCACCGGTGCTCGCCGCCGTCGTGGCGGAGTTCGGCGCCCAGATCCTCAACCCGGACGGATCGCTCGATCGGTCCGCACTCGCGTGCGCTTGTTTCGCCAGCCCGGAGGCCGCGCAGCGTCTGGATGCCATCGTCCACCCTGAGGTGGCGCGCGAAGTCGAGACCGCACTGAACCAACTGAGGACCGGGCAGTCACCACCCGAGGTGGCGGTGATCGAGGTGCCGCTTCTCGCGGAAGCGCCCCAGTTCGCCGCGCTCGGCGATGTCGTCGTCGCGATCACGGCGCCGGAGGGGGTGCGTGCTGAACGCGCGGTCGCCCGGGGCATGGGACGCTCCGACGTCCTTCGCCGGATCTCGGTGCAGGCCCCCGACTCGGCGCGGGTCCTGCTGGCCGACCTCGTGATCGAGAACCACGGCACGCTCTCGGAGTACCACGAGGCGCTGAACCTTCTCTGGGACGAGCGTCTCGCCGGGCGAGGCTCCCATGGCTAGAGGCGCCATCCGCTGGGTGCTCCTCGGTGTCATCCTCGTGCTCGGAGGTGTGACGTTTCTGTTTCTGCGCGGTCCGTCGGTCTGGCAGCGGCAGTACTACCCGTTGTCGTACGAGAGCCAGATCGCCGACTCCGCGGCACGGCACCGCGTCAATCCGTTTCTCGTCGCCGCGGTCATCAACGTCGAGTCCGGCTGGGGTGCCCAGAGCGTCTCGGGCGCAGGCGCGATGGGTCTCATGCAGGTGATGCCGGAGACCGCGCGGGACCTGGCCAGGTCCAAGCGTGTCGACGGTCGGCGGTTCCCGGCGGACAAGCTGCTGGATCCCGCGACCAACATCGAGTATGGAACCGCCTACATCCGCTACTTGGTGGACCGGTACCACGAGATCGAGATGTCTCTGGCGGCCTACAACGCAGGCCTGAGCAGGGTCGACGAGTGGGCCAAGAAGGGGAACGACATCCGGGCGACGATCGAGTTCCCGGAGACGCGGCTCTACGTACTCAAGGTGATGCGTGGGAAAGAACGATATCAGGCGCTCCACCCGGACGCCTTCGCCAAGTAGACGGGCTGCAGCGTTGAATCAGAACCGGTTCCGAGTCGTGTCCCCGTTCGAGCCCGCCGGCGACCAGCCGGAGGCGATCGAACAGCTGGTCCGCGGACTGGACGAAGGCCTGAGGTATCAGACGCTTCTCGGCGTGACCGGCTCGGGAAAGACCTTCACGATGGCCAAGGTCATCGAGCGAGTGCAGAAGCCCACACTCGTCATGGCGCCCAACAAGACGCTCGCCGCGCAACTGGCCTCCGAGATCAAGGACTTCCTGCCCGACAACGCGGTCGTGTACTTCGTCAGCTACTACGACTACTACCAGCCTGAAGCCTACGTGCCCTCCACCGACACGTTCATCGAGAAGGATGCGTCGATCAACGCCGAGGTCGAGAAGCTCAGGCACGCCGCCACGGCAGCGCTCCTTTCACGCAAGGACGTCGTGGTGGTCGCCAGCGTCAGCTGCATCTACGGCATCGGCTCGCCCGAGGACTACGCGGGCATGGCGGTGTTCCTCGGCAAGGGCAAGGCGTACGACCGGGACGAGTTGATCCGGGACCTGATCGAGATCCAGTACGACCGAAACGACTACGAACTGCAGCGGGGGAACTTCCGAGTCCGGGGCGATGTGCTCGACGTCTTCCCTCCGTACGCCGACCACCCCGTGCGCGTCGAGTTCTTCGGCGACGAGATCGAAGTGGTCGCCGAGGTGGACCAGCTCACCGGCGAAGTGCTCACCACCTTCGATGAGTTGCCCGTCTGGCCGGCCACGCACTACGTGACCGAGCGGACCAAGCTCAAGGCCGCGATCGGGACGATCCAAGAGGAGCTTCGCGTCCGGCTCGCGGAACTGAAGGCCGACGGCAAGCTCCTCGAGGCGCAGAGGCTCGAGATGCGCGTGAACTACGACCTCGAGATGCTCGAGACGATGGGCTTCACGAGCGGTATCGAGAACTACTCTCGGCACCTCGACGGCCGTCAGCCCGGCGAGCCCGCGAACACGCTCATCGACTACTTCGGCGATGACTTCCTCACGATCATCGACGAGAGCCACGTCACAGTTCCGCAGATCCGCGGCATGCATGAAGGGGACCGCAGCCGCAAGATCACGCTCGTGGAGCACGGGTTCCGGCTTCCGAGCGCACTCGACAACCGACCGCTGCGCTTCGACGAGTTCGAGGCGCGCGTGCCGCAGTTCGTCTACGTCTCGGCGACTCCCGGTGACTACGAGCTCCGGGTGAGCGAGCAGATCGTCGAGCAGATCATCCGGCCCACCGGGCTCGTGGACCCCAAGATCGTCGTTCGGCCCGTCAAGGGTCAGGTCGACGACCTCATGCATGAGATCAAGGGGCGCACCGCGGTGGACGAACGCACCTTGGTGACCACGCTGACCAAGAAGATGGCCGAGGACCTCACCGACTACCTGTTCGAGCAGGGGATCCGGGTCCGCTACCTGCACTCCGACGTGGCGACGCTCGATCGGGTCGAGATCCTGCGAGATCTGCGCGCAGGGGAGTTCGACGTACTCGTCGGCATCAACCTCCTGCGCGAGGGGCTCGATCTGCCGGAGGTCTCCCTGGTGACCATCCTCGATGCCGACAAGGAGGGGTTCCTCCGCAACGGCCGTTCGCTCATCCAAACCATCGGACGTGCGGCGCGAAACGTCTCCGGTGAAGTCATCATGTATGCCGACAAGGTCACCGACTCGATGCGTTTCGCGATCGATGAGACCGACCGCCGCCGTGAGAAGCAGGTCGCATACAACGTCGAGCACGGCATCGAGCCGCAGACGATCCGTAAGGCGATCGCCGACATCGTGCAGTACATGCATGCGGGCGAGACACAGTCGACGACCGCGGTCGAGGCGGCGCGCGAACTCGCCAAGTTGCCGCGTGCCGAGGTGATGCGGCTCATCTCGACGCTTGAGGAGGACATGGCCGAGGCCTCCTCGGCGCTTGACTTCGAATCGGCCGCGAGGCTGCGCGACCAGGCGGTCAAACTGCGTGCCGAGGTTGAGTCGAGCAGTACCGACGAGGCGCTCTCCCGCCTGAAGAAGGGCGCTCGCAAGGGGAGTGAGTACGGGCGGCGCAAGCGGCGGTAGGGTGTCCGTGCGGCCCCGATGCGTGCGATTGAGTGACGGTTGCACCCCGCATCTCGCGGGCGTATGCTCGGTATATGAGCAGTCACTCAGATAGTTCCTCCGAGTATCCCCGCATCGATCCACCCGTTGGCACCGATGCAGAGTGCTCGGCAGTCGTACTTGACCCGACCGCGGTCGGCCGAGTCCGAACCCGGCTGTCAGATGATGAGCGCATCGAGCAGGCGGCCGCCATCTTCTCGGCGCTCGCGGATCCGACCCGTGTTCGGATTCTCGAGGCACTCGGTATCGAGGAGCTGTGCGTGTGCGACCTGGCAGCCGTGTGCGGGATCAGCCAGTCGGGCGTGAGCCACCAGTTGCGCCTTCTTCGCGACCTGCGGTTGGTGACCTACCGGCGGGAAGGGAACCGGGCGGTCTACAGACCGGCTGACGGCCACGTGCAGACGCTGCTTTCGCAGGGCCTCGAGCACGCCGGAGAGACCGCGGATTCGTCGTGAGCGAGTCAGGGACCGCGGCACACGCGACCTGGCGAGTGACAGGTCTGGACTGCCCCGACTGTGCGGGCACGCTCAACAAGGCGCTCGAGCTGATCCCCGGCGTGACGTGCGCCGACCTGAACTACGCAAGCGGATTGCTGCTCATCGACTACCGCTCGACTCTGGATCCTCGCTCCGCGGTCGTCGAGGCGGTACTGAGCGGAGGTTACGGGTTGGTGCCCGCCGAGGGTGCCGGTGACGCGGTCATCCGTGCGCAGAGCCGCTGGATTCGCCACCGCACGACCGTGGCGGTGGTGGGATCGGGAGTGGCCGGCGCCGCAGGGTGGTCGGTATCCGCTCTCACCGCGGCCGGGCTGGTCGCGGCAGGCGTCGGAGGTGTCCTGTCGGTCGCCTTCTATCTCGCGGCGGTCGGGTTCGGCCTCGTCCTGCTCCTGCCTCGCGCGATGACCTCCCTGCGTGCACGCAGCGTGGACATGAACGCCCTCATGGTCATCGCTGTAGCGGGTGCGGTGGCTCTGGGGGAGTACTCGGAGGCGGCAGCGGTCGTGTTTCTCTTCGCGATCGGGGGGTGGCTCGAGTCGCGGGCGGTGGCGAGGACCCGGGGTTCGATCCGTGCACTCATGGAACTGGCGCCGGCGGTGGCCCGTGTGCGCCGCGGCGGGGCGATCATCGAAACCACTCCCGGCGATGTGGTGCTCGGCGAGACCGTCATCGTGCGGCCCGGCGAGCGGTTCCCGCTGGACGGCGTCGTCTCGACCGGGACGTCGGCCGCCGATGAGGCCGCCATCACCGGGGAGTCGGTGCCGGTGGACAAGGGCCCTGGAGATCGGGCATTCGCGGGATCGCTGAACACCATCGGGTTGCTCGAGGTGACGGTGACAGCACCGGCGAGCGACTCGACGCTCGCCCGCATCGTCTACCTCGTCGAGGAAGCGGCCGCCGCGAAGGCCCCCACGCAGCTCCTGGTCGACCGGTTCAGCCGCGTCTACACTCCTGCCGTCGTCGCGCTTGCGGTTGCGGTGTGGGTCGTCCCGGTGGTGGTCACGGGCGCGGTGAGAGACCCGGCGGCGTGGAGCGAGTGGCTGTCCCGAGCGCTCGTAGTGCTGGTCACGGCGTGCCCGTGCGCGCTCGTCATCTCGACGCCGGTCGCGCTCGTGAGTGCCATCAGCAGGGCCGCCCGTGCCGGCGTTCTGGTCAAGGGTGGCGCATTTCTCGAACTCGCGGCGAGAACGCGGGCGGTCGCCTTCGACAAGACGGGTACGCTCACGACCGGTCGGCTCGACGTGGTCCGCGCACACGCTATCTCCGGATGGGACCCGCTGGAGGTCGCTCGCCTGGCCGCCTCGCTCGAAGCACATTCAGCGCACCCCCTGGCACGCGCCGTCGTGCAGGACGCCGAGGCCCGAGGCCTGGAACCTGATCGTGTGGAAGAGCTGACCGAGCTGCCCGGTCGCGGCGTGAGTGGGTTGTCGCAGGGCAGGCAGGTCGCCTTGGTGAGCCCCGCGTTCGCGGGAGAGATGTCGATGCTCGGCGACTCGCTGGCCGAGCGGATCGACTCGGCTGAGGCCGATGGCCTGACGGTGCTCGTGCTCGTCGTCGACGGCGTGGCGGTCGGGTTCCTCGGTGTGTCCGACGAGTGGAGGCCCGAATCGCGCGCTGTCGTGCACGCGCTTCGCGACGGGGGCGTTGAACACACCGCGCTGCTCACCGGGGACAACGAGAGGACCGCCGCGGCGGTGGCGGGTCGGGCTGGGGTATCGGCGTTTCAGGCCCGGTTGCTTCCCCAGGACAAGGTCGATGCGGTCGCGAGGCTGAGGTCCCGCTACGGGGTCGTCGCGATGGTCGGCGATGGCGTGAACGACGCTCCCGCGCTCGCGACCGCCGATGTCGGCATCGCCATGGGAGCCGCCGGAAGCGATACCGCGCTGGAGGCTGCGGACGTGGCATTGATGGCGGACGACCTGTCGGCGCTGCCGGGCTTCTTCGCGCTCGGGCGGGCAACGGTCGCTGTGATCAAGCAGAACATCACGTTCTCTCTTGTCATCAAGATGGTCGTGCTCATCGCTGCGGTCGCCGGCAGAGCGAACCTGTGGCTCGCCGTGTTCGCCGATACGGGCGTGGCACTTCTGGTCATACTGAACTCGATGAGGCTTCTGGGCGGTTCCTGGTCGGGAACCACGAACCTTCCCCAGAAGCCCGAATAGAGACGGAGAGGGGCGGCCGCGTGGCAGACAACGAGGACTTCATGCGCTTCCTGGCGAGTTGGGCGCTCGTGCACGAGACCGCCGACGAGGGATGGAAGGCCGCGGTCACGCGCGGCGCCGATCAGGAGCCCGGCGGTATGGACGCCGGCCCGGAGGCGTTCGTCGATGGCCTCTCGGCGCTCATCGCCGAGCGCAAGGAACGGCTCAAGGCCGAACTCGCCGCCGGCTCTCAGGGTGGCGATTCGCGCAGTGACGTCGCCGAGCACCTCGACGAGCTGCGCTTCGAGGTCGCCGAGCTGCGAGGCCGCTTCGAGTCCATGCAGGCCTCGCTCGATGCGATTCTTGAGCGCACTCGGAGCGACCGGCCCGGTGGATCCTCCGGCGAGGTGTAGCGGCGTGGCATCGCGCGGGCTGCAGATCGCGGGGGTGGCGGTGCGTCGCGGCTCCGCGGCCCTTCTGGGTGCGCGCTTCGGGTTGGCGCCCGCGCACGTCAGGCGCTCGTCGACGGCCCGGCAACTCCGAGCGGCCTTCGAGGAGCTCGGTCCCGCGTGGATCAAGCTCGGGCAGATGATCTCCGTGCGGCCGGACCTCTTTCCCGCCGAATGGGTCTTTGAGCTGGGAGCGCTGCAGGACAACGTGGCACCGCTACCCGCGCGTGCGATCAGGAGGCTCATCGAGAGCGAGTTCGGCCACGCACCCGAGGCGCTGTTCGCCTCCTTCGACGACTCACCGGTCGCTTCGGCGTCGATCGCCCAGGTGCATCGAGCCGTGCTCGCGCGCGAGTATCGGCCCGTGGTGGGATCTCCGCTCCCCGCAGGGACGGTTCTGGCCGTGAAGGTGGTGCGGCCGGGCGTCGAAGAGTCGATACTGCGCGACGTGCAGGCAGCGAGGCCGGTGATCGAGCGGCTCGCGAAGTTCGGCGCCGTGCAGCGGTTCAACCTGCCGGCGCTGCTGGAGGAGTTCTCGGCGTCACTTGCGAGCGAATGTGATCTGCGCAACGAGGCGCGGATGGCCGACCGCTTCGCCTTCGACTTCCGCGATGACGCGCTTGTCATGGTCCCGCGCGTCGTCTGGCCACTGACTTCGAAGCGGGTGATGACGACGGAGTTCGTCGAAGGCTGGCGGCTCTCAGACATCGACGACGCCGCGCGCGAAGGCATCGACGGCAGAGCGCTGGCCGTGCACGGCGCCGACGTGTTCATGCGGGGCGTCATGGTGCTCGGCCGCTACCACGCCGACCTGCACCCGGCCAACGTCTTCGTGACCCCTGACGGCCGGATATGCTACCTGGACTTCGGCATCGTGGGACGAACGGTCCCCGCTCAGCGCGAGGCCATCGCGCAGGTTCTGGCCGCCACCGTCTACGGTGATGCCGACCGGGCGCTCCGCTACTCTGCCGAGCTCGGTCTGTGCGTTCCGCCGGAAAGGCCGACGAGGTTCGGGAGAAGGTCGCCCTCCTGATGGCCGAGACGCTCGGCTCGTCCCCGCGAGACGTCAAGGGATTCGCTACCGGGTTTCTCGGCATCATGAACGACGTGCGCGTCGCGATCCCCGTCGGCTACGGCCTGCTGATCAAGGCGCTCGTCACGGTGGAGGGCGTTGCACGGGCGATCTACCCGGATATCGACATCACTGAGGCGGCGCGGCCCTTCGCCACCACGCTCATCGCGCAGCAGATGCTTCGGCCCGAGCGGCTCGCCGAGCGCGTGCCGGCCGCGCTGCGGGCCGCACTGCGGGAACTCTCGTCGTAGGGAGCCTCGTGCCCCGGCATGGGCCGCTTCGAACTCAGGTGAGATCGGGAGCCACGACCTGCCGGGGGAGGACCTCGTTCATCGATCCGGTCCGATACCCGTCGAGGTCGAGCGAGGCGTAGGAGAACCCGGCCGAGCGGACCTCGGACGCGATCCGCTCGCGCAGGTCCCAGGCGTTCTGCAGCTCCTCGGGTGCTATCTCGATGCGTGCCACCGGGCCGTGGGAGCGAACCCGGAACTGAGAAAGGCCGAGTTCGCGCAGCGACCGCTCGGCGGCCGAGACGCGGGCGAGGCCATCATCGGTGATGCGTTCCCCGTACGGGAACCTCGAGGCGAAGCAGGCCATCGAAGGCTTGTTCCAGTTGGGCAGTCCGAGCTCGCGCGCCAACTCGCGAATCTCAGGCTTGGTGAGTCCGACCATGGCCAAGGGGCTCAGCACCCCGAGCTCAGACGCCGCCCTGCGTCCCGGACGGTGATCCGAGAGGTCGTCGTGGTTGCTTCCGTCAACGACCTGCGTGAGTCCCCGTGTCTCAGCGACTCTGATCAGCAGGCCGAAGAGCTCGCTCTTGCAGTGATAGCAGCGCTCGGACGTGTTCGCGGTGAAGTTGGGGTCAGCCAGCTCGCACGACTCCACCTCGATGAGCCGGAATCCCAACTGCGCTGCGAGGAGCCGCGCGCCGCTAGTCTCGGTGTCGGGGTAGGTGTCGGAGGTAGCCAAGACAGCGCAGCAGCGGTCGCCGAGGACCGCGTGGGCAGCGAACGCCAGAAGGGTCGAATCGATGCCGCCGGAGTAGGCGACGAGGACGCTTTCGAGTCCGTTGAGGAGCTCGATCAGTGCGTCGTACTTCTCGGCGGCTGGCAAACCGGCTCCCCCCTCGATCGGAGAGACGAGTATACCCTGCGGATTCGCTCGACAGCGTCTCGGTGCGGGGGTCGTTCCGGCACGGGGTCCCAAGCCCCGCGTCTGACGCGTCTAGAACCCGGGCTGTGCGGATGCGTCCCAGGGTTCCTCGGAGCATCCGGCGGCGAGGTTCTCGAACCGCGCCGCCGCGTAGAGCGCGTCGGATGTCCGATTCACGAAGGACAACACCCGAGGGTCGACGGGTTCCGCAGCTGCGAGCGCGACCAGACGGCGCTCGGCTCGGCGGGTGATCGAACGCGCGAGGTGCAGGTGCGTGGCGGATTCAACGCCCGCCTCCAGCACGAACCCGGTCCACGGTCCGGTTCGATCGCCAAGGCGATCGATGGCGCGCTCAAGCGCGGCTATGTCTTCGTCTGTGACGCTGACCGACCCGGCAGCATCACCATGGCCGGCGCCCGCGGTGATGGCTGCGCAGCTCATGAGTCGCTGCTGGACGAAGCGCAGCAGGGCGGCTACATCGGGGTCGCTGACCGCGGTCCGGGCGAGCCCGATCGCGCAGCCCGCCTCATCGATGGTGCCATACGCCTCGACCCGCAGCGCATCCTTGCGCACGCGCGATCCGTCTGCGAGCGAGGTGTCGCCGGTGTCGCCACGGCGCGTATAGATGCTCATGGTGTGCTCCTCAAGGACGTCCAAGACACGGTCGAGAGAACCGCAGTGAGACACCAGGATCAGCACGCGAGACGGTTCGGTCGCTCGTGGAACGAATCCCTGGTCGTCAGTGGCGACGTGCAGGCCGCCGACTCCGGCAAGACCTAGGGTGCCACCTTGAATGCCACTCCGTCGAGGGAGTAGGTACCGGAAAGCGTGCTGAGGACGCTGTTCTTCTCCGCCTCCGAAGCAGTGTAGAAGTGCGAACCGTTCTTGGTGTTGAAGAAGCGGTACACACTGGCGGACCCGGTGGGAGCGGCGCTCACGGCGCACACATCGTAGGCCGGGCCGTCGTAGAGGTAGATCGCCGAGAGGTCCCTGATCACACGGTCCCGCTCTTCAGGAGCCGCGGTGTAGAAGTGCGAACCGTTCTTCTTGTTGTAGAAGCGGAACAGCGGGTCATCGTTGGCCGGGTTGGAGGTGTTGATGTAGTAGGCCACGCCGTCGAATGCGTAGGTACCGGTGAGTGTCGAGAGGACGGTGTTCTTCTCGGCCTCGGATGCGGTGTAGAAGTGCGAACCGTTCTTCTTGTTGTAGAAGCGATAGACCGGCATGTTCGTCCGCGCCGGAGGGTCGTTGGCCTTGGGTATCGCGAGCAGGATCCCGTCGCGCGGGGCGAGCGTGACCGAACTCACGAGCTGGCCATCGTTGAAGACCGGCGCCTGCATGCCGAGGAGCTTGCGATACGGGGCGCCGAGCGGGACGGTGACCGCCGAACCTGTGGCGTTGACGAGAGCCGTGCCTCCGGTGAAGTCGCGTCGCCAGACGTCCGGACTTCCCTGCTGGACTCGGACGTCGTCGATCCAGACGGTTCCGGTCGATGTCCCGAAGGCCAGCACGGCCTGTGCCTGGCTGGCGGACCCCGTCGCGGGCGCCGTGAGGGTGAACTCGCGCCATTCGGGAGTGACCTCGGAATGGCCGAGCCAGTCCAGGTTGTCGTAGGGCGCGGTCGCCTGCTGTATCCATGCGTCGACCGTGTGCGTCGTGTCGGCGCGCGCCCAGAAGGACATGGTGTACTCGCGTCCGCCGGTGATCGAAACCGGGTAGGAGACCTTGGCCGCCCAAGCGTCCCCGTCGGTCGAAGTGACGCCGACGCGGAGAGACGCCGCGCCGACCTTGCGGGTAGCGGTATCGAGTGTTCGGGATGCAGTCGCGTGCTCGGTCTGGAAGATCCACGACGCCAGGTGTGCGCTGGTGTCGAATCCGCCGGCCGCACCAACCAGGTTGGCCGCCGAACCCGTGACCGAGTACGCCGGTCCGGCGGGCTGTCCCAGCCAGCCCTTGCCTCTTCCGGCGCCGTCGTACTCGTCAAACCACAGCAGGCCGAGGGCTCCCTGGCCGTTGGTGTTTATCTCGTAGCTGAAGAACCCGTCGCCCATGAGGGCGGTGGTCAACCCGTAGCGCATCTTCTGGTAGTTCGGAACGAATCCGGGCTTGGTGGCGGGGTTGTCATAGGACCCGTCGCCTGTGGGGGACGCAGCGCTATCGTCTTCGTAAGTCTGGATGGTGGTGAGGTTTGGCTGGCGGCTCTGCGCGAGCCAATCGAAGTAGGAGCCTTCTTCCCGCGTGGGCCCGATGACCATCGGGCGCCAGCGGTATCCCTCCAGGTCGACGTTGGGAAAGCCCTCGAAGTTGTTCCCGTTGAGCAGGGTGAAGTTCGGCGCTCCCCAGTTGGTGACGATGAGCTTGCCATCCCCGATCGCGTTTCGGAGGCGGAGCTCGTAGCCGAAGACGCCGAGGTTCCAGGCGTTGTCGAAGGCTGCGTAGTCATCTGCGGGCACGCGGTTGGACCGGTCCGCGTCGATCGATCGGGCGGTCGAGTTGCCGATCAACCAGGACTCATCGGAGCCTGCGCGGTCGACCACTATTCCGTCCCACGAGTCGCTTGCGACCAGCGCCGCCCCGGTGCGCGCGTTGTACTCTGCCCAGGTCTCCGCACCGAAGCTCGAGTTGACGGTGACCCGCGGGCAGGCGGCGGTCAGGTCCATCATCACGCTCTTGGGCCAGAACTTCACCGTCGCGGCGACGCGTGCGCCGGCGGCGTGGGCGGTGGCAGCCTTGACGACGCCCCGGCGCACGGTGAGCGCGCGCGCTCCTGCATCAACGCCCGTGACCAGTGCGATCTCGCCGTCGAGCACCACGGTGTCGCCGGGAACGAAGAGGGCTATCGACCCACCTGGCGTCGCGGCCGATACGGCCGAGACCGACAGCCGCGTGGCGGTCGCGTCGACCGGTTGCGAGAGCGTCGCGCCGACTTGGGTGAGAAGCCACTGCGCAGGCACCGCTCGAATCTGGGCGTTCTTCGAGTCGGACGCCGGGAGGTTCGGATCGAAGTTGACCTCGGAGGCGCTCGTCGACGTGAGCAGGATCTCGGAGGGGTTGAACGACCGGATCGAAGCCAGTGCGGGGCGGTCCCAGTCTCCCAGACACAGCCAGTCGTAGCGCGCGAGTTGCTGTGGTGACTGTGTCGACGTCTTCGGCCACCAGATCGAGAGCCGAGGGAAAGGAGTCGTGAGCGGGGTGCCGGGCGTCAGGTTCGCGGCATCTGCTGTCGAGACCGCCGTGGCACCGACGACCGTCATGGCGATCGCGGCGATCGTAGCCCAGCGCAGAAGCCATCTACTCGGCGAGCGGGTACTCATACCTGTCTTATCGGCCATAGGTACTTCCTGGTCAAGTGGAAATCGGACTCCGGAGCGCTCAGCGAATCCCCATCGGTTGCGCTGTGCCCGCAAGTTCGCAGGTGGGGTGGGGATCCCCGCTCTCCAGAGTTCACAGACCGCAGGGTCCGGCCGTCGATCCAAGCGCACTTCGTGCCAGTTCGGGCACGCTCAGCGGTATCACCGGACCTCCCGGAGGCGCATGGCGAGGTGACCGAGGGCTCCCGGATCATCGACCGGTCCGCCGTCCGGCCCCACGACGTGGAACGTGTCGAGTGCGACGCCGTCCACGGTCATGACATTCGCCCAACGGATGTCCAGTCCCGCCAAGGAGACCGCCCGAGCGAGGTCGTGGAGCAGACCGGGTCTGTCCGGCGCCGAGACGAGGACGGCCGTGTCCCACCCGGCGGACTCGATCTCGACGCTGACCGATCCGCGCCGACGCGCCGGATAGTGCGCGCGCCGTTCGGTCAGGCGTGTCTGGAGTTCGAGACGGTCCTTGAGCGCCGCTCGCAGCAGCCGTTCGAACGTCACGAAGGTGTCCGTGCTCACGGGCCTGCGCGTCGCCGAACTGACCATGAATGTGTCCAACGCGACGCTCCCGGACGATCCGTACGCGTCGAGCGCCAGGATGTCGAGCCCGGCGAGCGCCATCGCCCCGGCGATGCGGGCAAGGAGTTCGGGACGGTCGACGGCCGCGACGGTGACCGCCCACGTCCCGTCGACAGGACCCGGTCCAACCGCCACGCGAGCATCCTCGGCTGAACTCTGCTCCAGGGAAGAAACGAGTTTCGCCTGCCGCGCGACCTGATCGGGTTCTCGGCTGGCGAGATAGCGCAGCGGTGCGGAGGCGACGAACGCCTGCTCCGGGGCGGAAGCACCTGCTGCGGCCATGCGTGCGAGCGCCTCATCGCGCACAGTCGCACCGTGAGACGCGATGCCGGCTCCGTCGACCTCATCGGAGAGCGCGGCATCGAGTCGCGAGACCAGGATGCCGACGAGGGTGGCGGTCCAGGCGCTCCAGGTCGATGGCCCGGTGGCGCGCGAGTCGGCTGCCGTCAGAAGGTGCAGCGGCGCGACGAGCCGGCGATCGCCGATCCGCGCGGCCGCTGCGAGGATCGCGTTCTCGTCGTCGAGGTCTATCCGCGTCGCGGTCTCGATGAGCTCGAGATGCAGGCGCACCAGTTCGCCGGCGTCACACGCGGTATCCGGTGCGAGGCCGAGCCTCTCGGCCAGCGCACGGGCGGGTTCGGCTCCTCGTGCGGCGTGGCCCGCTCCCGGATCGCGCTTTCCCGCATCGTGCGCGAGTGCGGCCGTTTGCACGACGCGCAGGTCCCCGACGGCGGCACGGGAGCGCGCGAGGGCGGCCTCACTGGTTGGTGTCACAAGCGATGCTGCGGCCACGAGCGAGTGGGCGCCCACGGTGAGCCGGTGTCCGAGGCCAGGTCGTCTCAAGGTCATGAGCTCTCGGAAGCCCGGAGCGAGTTCGTCGAGCCGCCCGGCCTGCGCGGCCTGTTCCAGAGGCGGGAGTGAGGGCTCACCGGCATCGAGCAGCGCGAAGAGCTCGGCTGCCGAGAGCGGACGGTCGACCATGGCGGGCCCACCGCTTGCGCGTGCACGCACCCTCAGGAGAACCAGCGCGGTCTCAGCGAGTGCGCACTGCACCTCGCCAGCATCGACGGTGAGCAGCGATTCCGCCGCGTCCAGCGTCATGCGCTGGCCGAGTCCTGCGCGGCCGAGCTCCCAGCGCGCAGCGGAGACGACGTCCGCGGCGCGCATGACAGAGTCCACCTCGGCTTGGGAGGCGAGCCCCGTCCGCACGAGCGCTTGTGGGGACCGAGTCACGGCTCCGGAAGTGATGGCCGCGATCCACACGAGCTCGTCGAAGTCGCGCCGTCCGCCGGCATCCTCCTTGAGGTCCGGCTCGAGCGCGTACGGAGTGCCGGGCCGCGGTCGGTCGGCGATCTCGGCCATGAGCCGCCGGGACCGCTTGTGCGCGCTTGCGGCACACTCTGCGAGCACGTTCCCAACCCACTCCGAGTCGCCCGCAAGAGGGCGCGCGGTGAGCGCCGCGGTGCACGTTTGGACGTCCTCGCGTGTCACGCGAAGCTGCTCGCGCCGAGACCGGACCTGGTGCCCGACCGACAGCCCCGCGTCCCACAGCGGGTAGAGGACGGCTTCGACGAACGGTCTGAGTGCGCCGGAGGGCTCGTCGGAGAGCACCAGGAGGTCAAGATCGCTCGTCGGAAGCAGCGCACCGGCACCCCAACCGCCGAGAGCCGCGAGTCCCCAGCGGCCCCGGAGGTGCGGTGAGGCCGCCTCGGCGAGATTCCGGACGACCTCATCGGTCCGATCGGACAGGCGTCGGGCGGCGCCTATTCCCGGCTCGGAGCTGCGGAGAATCCGCTCACGCTCGGCGCGATAGGATTCCATGAGCTAGAGCGCGTCCGGACCCCGCTCGCCGGTGCGGATGCGCACGGCAGAGGTGACATCAGTGGTGAAGATCTTGCCGTCGCCGATCTTCTCCGTCCGCGCGGCGCTGAGGATCGCGTTCTCAACGGCGTCGGCGATCGAGTCGTCGACCACGACCTCGACTTTGACCTTGGGCACGAACTCGACCGTGTACTCGGTGCCCCGGTAGATCTCGGTATGGCCCATCTGCCTGCCGTAGCCTCGAACGTCCGTCACGGTCATGCCCGCCACTCCCACCGCGTTGAGGGCTTCCTTAACGTCGTCGAGCTTATGCGGCTTGATGATGGCCTCGATCTTCTTCATGACATGTCTCCTGGTTCTGTCTGTCCCTCGTGTCGCGGCACGCGGCCGCCGATTCGGTCTCCGCGGGCGGGAGAGCGGCTAGTCGAGAATGTAACCCTCTTCGGAGTGTTCGGCGATGTCGAGCCCGCGAGATTCGGTCTCGGCATCGACGCGCAATCCCACCGTTGCGTCCGTAAGCTTGAGGATGACCAGGCTGACGACGAATGAGAACGCCCAGGCGGCAACCACGCCGACGAGCTGGATCAGCACCTGCTGCGGCGCGCCGTAGAGCAGCCCGTCGCGTCCGGCGGAGTTGATGGCCACCGTGGCGAACACTCCGGTGAGGATCGCGCCGGTGGTTCCACCCACGCCGTGGATACCCACGACGTCGAGCGCGTCGTCGAAACCGAACTTGGTCTTGAGTCCCAACGCGAAGTAGCACAGCGTGCCCGCGATGGCGCCGATCAGGACCGCAGCCCAGGGCTCGACGAAGCCGGCGGCGGGCGTCACCGCGACGAGACCCGCGACCGCACCCGACGCCGCGCCGAGCACCGTGGGCCTGCCGGAGTGGAACGACTCGGCGAGCACCCAGGTGATGAGCGCGGCTGCGGCGGCGACGTGCGTGTTGAGGAACGCCGAGCCCGCGAGCTGGTTGGCCGCAAGCGCGGAGCCGGCGTTGAACCCGAACCACCCGAACCACAGGATGCCGGCGCCGAGAACGGTCAGTGGCAGGTTGTGGGGATGGATGGCGTCCGTTCCGAGTCCCTTGCGCTTGCCCAGCAGCAGCGCGGCCGCCAAAGCCGCCGCAGCCGATGAGATGTGGACGACCGTGCCGCCTGCGAAGTCAAGGGCGCCGAGCTTGAAGAGCCACCCTTCCGGCTGCCACACCCAATGGGCGAGCGGGCTGTAGACGAAGATGGCCCACAACACCGTGAACATCACGTACGCCTTGAACTTCATCCGCTCGGCGACGGCGCCCGTGATCAGCCCGACGGTGATGATCGCGAACATGCCCTGGTACATCGCGTAGACCGTGAGGGGGATCGTCGGTGCGAGCGGCGCCAGCTGGTCCGAGACCCCGTTGAGGCCGAGGTAGGTGAGCCCGCCGATGAACGGCGCGAGGGCCCCGGTGCCGTTGCTGAAGGCCAGCGAGTAGCCGAAGAGGAACCAGATGATCGTCACGGAGCCCATCGCGAAGAAGCTCTGCATGGTCGTGGAGAGCACGTTCTTGCGCCGGACCATGCCGCTGTAGAACGCCGCAAGTCCGGGCGTCATGAACAGCACCATGGCCGCCGAGGCGAGCATCCATGCGGTATCGCCGCTGTTGAGACCCTGCATCGTCCTGCTCCTTCGTCGCGGTGTCGATGGTGTGCATTGGCGGCGGATGGGACCCCGCTGCACCCCGAGTGGGTGAGACCGTACGGTCCGTATGTTTCCTGAGTGTTTCTGACAGAGGTCGTAGCCGTGAAACATCGCCATCCGGGCGAAACACACTCGCAAGCGAGGCTGGGGTCTTGCCCGCGGGCGTACAATGAAGGTTCGGCCGCAGACACCAGCTTGAAGGGATCCGGATTGTCTCTCGACTGCATACAGATCCGTGGCGCGCGCGAGCACAACCTGAAGGGCTTCGACCTCGAGATCCCCCGCGACAAGCTCGTGGTCATCACGGGGCTGTCGGGCTCGGGCAAGAGCTCCCTGGCGTTCGACACCATCTACGCCGAGGGCCAGCGCCGCTACGTGGAGTCCCTCTCCGCCTATGCGCGGCAGTTCCTCGGTCAGATGGACAAGCCCGACGTCGACCATATCGAGGGGCTCTCGCCCGCCGTCTCGATCGACCAGAAGACCACCTCGAAGAACCCGCGCTCCACCGTGGGCACGGTCACCGAGATCTACGACTACCTGCGGCTGCTCTACGCGCGCATCGGCATCCCGCACTGCCCTATCTGTGGGCGGGAGATCAAGCGGCAGACGCCCGACCAGATCGTCGACCGCATCCTCGAGCTGGCACCCGGCACCAAGTTCAGCGTGCTTGCACCGGTCGTCAAGGGTCGGAAGGGCGAGTACGGCAAGCTCTTCGACGACCTGAAGCGCGAGGGGTTCGCCCGGGTGCGCGTCGACCGCGACATGCGGACGCTCGACGAGGAGATCGTCCTGGACAAGAAGTACAAGCACGACATCGACGTGGTCGTCGACCGGCTGGTCATGAAGGAGGGCATCCGGTCCCGCCTCGCGGACAGCGTCGAGGCAGCCCTGCGTCTCGCTGAGGGGACGGTACTCGTCGCTATCGTCGATGGTGAGGAGCTGTCGTTCTCCCAGGCGCTGGCCTGCCCCGTTCACGGGGTATCGATGGACGAGCTCGCCCCGCGTGACTTCTCGTTCAACGGTCCCTACGGTGCCTGCCCTGACTGCGCGGGTCTCGGGAGCCGTCTGGAGGCCGATCCGCAGCTCGTGGTCCCCGATGACTCGCTCTCTCTCGCCGGCGGCGCCATCGCACCGTTCAGTTCCGGCATGAACTACTACCCCCAGCTCGTTGCAGCCGCCGCGAAGCACCTCGGCGTGAGTTCCGAGGTACCGTGGCGCGATCTGCCCAAGGCCGCCCGCACGGCGCTGATGAACGGGCTCGGTGACGAGCGCATCAGGGTCGACTATCTCACCCGGGACGGGCGGGAGACACACTGGTTCTCGCGCTACGAAGGTGCACTCTCCAGCGTCATGCGCCGGCACAAGGAGTCCGAGAGCGACAACGTCAAGGACAAGCTCGAGGAGTACATGGCGGTCATTCCCTGCAACACCTGCGGTGGTGCGCGTCTCAAGCCCGCGATCCTGGCGGTGACGATCGGCGGCGAGAACATCCACCAGGTCACGACCTTGTCGGCGAAGGACTCACTGGGGTTCTTCGAGGGACTGACGCTCTCCGAACGCGATGAGACCATTGCCCGCCGCGTCATCAAGGAGATCGTGGAGCGGCTACGCTTCCTCGTGGACGTGGGCCTGGACTACCTCACGCTCGAACGCGGTACCGCGACCCTCTCCGGTGGCGAGGCCCAACGCATCCGCCTAGCGACCCAGATCGGCGCCGGGCTGATGGGGGTGCTCTACATCCTCGACGAGCCTTCCATCGGGCTGCACCAGCGGGACAACGCGCGGCTCATCGCGACGATGGAGCGTCTCCGCGACCTGGGCAACACGGTCATCGTCGTCGAACACGACGAGGAGACCATCCGCGCCGCCGACTTCGTGATCGACATGGGTCCGGGGGCGGGGGAGCACGGCGGCGAGATCGTCTGCCTCGGCCCACCGTCAGCGATCCTCGCATGTCCCGACTCCCTCACAGCGGCCTACCTGTCGGGTCGCCGGGAGATCCCGATCCCCGCCGAGCGCCGGTCACCGGGCCGTGGAGCGCTGCGTCTGGAGGGGGTCACCGAGCACAACCTCAAGGACATCTCGGTGGAGATCCCTCTCGGCACGCTGACGGTCATCACCGGGGTGAGCGGCAGCGGCAAGTCCTCGCTCATCTCCGACACGCTCGCGCCGGCACTCGCGAACAAGCTGCAGCGGGCCCGTCGCCGGACCGGTGCGTACGAGCGCATCAGCGGCCTGCAGCACATCGACAAGGTCATCGACATCGACCAGTCACCCATCGGGCGGACGCCGCGATCCAACCCGGCCACCTACACCGGGGTCTGGGATGATGTCCGGAATCTGTTCGCCTCGACGCCGGAAGCGAAGGCGCGCGGCTACAGCCCCGGGCGGTTCAGCTTCAACGTGGCCGGTGGCCGCTGTGAGGCATGCAAGGGCGATGGACAGATCAAGATCGAGATGCACTTCCTTCCCGACGTCTATGTCGCGTGTGAGGCCTGCAAGGGTGCGCGCTACAACCGCGAGACGCTGCAGGTGACCTACAAGGGCAAGAACGTCGCCGAGATCCTCGACATGACGCTCGAGGAGGCACTCCACTTCTTCGAGAACATCCCGCCGATCAGGCGCAAGCTGCAGACGCTCTACGACGTCGGGCTCGGTTACGTGCACCTCGGGCAACCGGCGACGACGCTCTCTGGCGGCGAGGCGCAGCGCGTGAAGCTCGCGAGCGAGCTGCAGCGTCGTAGCACGGGCAGGACGTTCTACATCCTCGACGAGCCCACCACGGGGCTGCACTTCGACGACGTGCGCCAGCTGCTCATCGTCCTGCAGCGGCTCGTGGACGCCGGGAACACCGTGCTCGTGATCGAGCACAACCTCGACATCATCAAGTCCGCGGACCGCATCATCGACCTCGGTCCCGAAGGCGGGGACCGGGGCGGGGAGATCGTCGTCGCCGGCACACCCGAGGAGGTCGTCGCCTGCGGCCGCAGCCACACAGGTCGCTTCCTGGCGCCGGTGTTGGAAGGTCGCGGCGCGACCGCGGCGCCGGAGCTTGGAGAGGGCCACGGCATGGGCGACGCCAGGCCGGCCGCCAAGAAGCGGGCGTCCCGGGCGAAGAAGGCGGCGGGCTAGGGCGATGTCCGCGGACCATCCCTCCATCGCCGAGCAGGTGGCGTCCGCACCGGACGCGCCGGGCGTCTACCTGTGGAAGTCCGCCGACGGCGCGGTGCTCTACGTGGGGAAGGCCAAATCGCTGCGCAAACGGATGCGGCAGTACACCAGCGGGCAAGACGAGCGGGAGAAGATCCCGTTGATGATGGAGCAGGTCGCGAGCTTCGACTACGTGGTAACGGCGACCGAGGTCGAATCGCTCGTGCTCGAGAAGAACCTCATCCGGCAGTTCAAACCGCCCTACAACGTCGATTACCGCGACGACAAGTCGTACCCCTTCATCGCGCTGACACTCGGCGATCCGTTCCCGGCCATCAAGTTCACGCGCGAGAAGCACAAGCCAGGCACCCGATACTTCGGTCCCTACACCGACTCCCGTGCGGCGCGCGACACGGTCGACACCGTGCGCCGCATCGTGCCGATCTGCCGAGCCACCTGCAACGAGTGGAAGTGGGTCAACGACCACGACGGTGTCGGCCGCGGCAGAGCGTGTTTCGACTCGCACGTCGGTCTCGGCCCGGGGCCCTGCATCAACGCGTGCTCGACCAGCGAGTATTCCGAGAACGTCCGGCGCATCGAGGGGTTTCTCTCGGGCAAGCACGACGACCTCGAGGTCGAGCTCGCGCGCCGGATGCACGAGGCGGCCGAGGATCTCGATTTCGAGAGCGCGGCGCGCTACCGCAACCGGCTCGAAGCTGTCGAAGCGATCCGCGGCAGGCAGAAGGTGGTCTCGGCGCGTCCCCTCGAGATGGACGTCGTCGGCTTCTACCGCGAGGAGACGGTCGCCGGTGTGCACCTGTTCGTCGTGCGTGAGGGGCGCGTGCTCTACGGCAACGAGTTCGTGCTCGACAAGGGCCTCGACGTCTCGCTGTCCGAGCTCGTCGACGGCTTCCTGCTGCGGTACTACGCCGACGGCGCGCAGGTGCCCCGCGAGATCGTGCTGCCTGCGCTACCCGAGGATGCGGATACGGTCGAGGAGTGGCTGACCTCACTTCGCCCCGACCGCGCCGCGCGCGTGCGGCTCACCGTCCCGCAGCGTGCGGAGCGACGCGGCCTGCTCGCGCTCGCCGAGGACAACGCGCGCCACACGCTCATGCGCTTCAAGGTCCGTACCCGATACGACGAGGAGCGGCTCAACTCGGCACTCCTGCAGCTCGAGAGTGCCCTGGCGCTTCCGGCGGCGCCCCTGCGCATCGAGTGCTACGACATCTCGACCCTGCACGGCACGCAGTCGGTGGGCTCGATGGTGGTCTTCACCAACGGCCGGCCGGACCCGAAGAGCTACCGCCGCTTCCGCGTGCGGCTCGACTCCGGTGAGGCCAACGACGTCGCCATGATGGGCGAGGTGTTGCGGCGCCGGTTCTCGCCGGAGCGCCTCGCGGACGGCCGGTTCGGCAAGCGGCCGGACCTGGTGATCGTCGACGGGGGCAAGCCGCAACTCGCAGCTGCAACGGCAGTGCTGCGCTCACTCGGCGTGGACGACATCCCGGTCGCTGGCCTCGCCAAGCGCGAAGAGGAGCTGTTCGTCGGCTGGACCGACGAGCCGGTGATACTGCCCGCGGGAGCACCCTCACTCTATCTGGTCAAGCGCGTGCGTGACGAGGCCCACCGCTTCGCTATCACCTACCACCGCGAACTGCGGGGCAAGGCCATGACGGCGAGTGAGCTCGACGCCATCGATGGGGTGGGTCCGAAACGCAAGAAGGCGCTGCTGAAGGCTTTCGGCTCACTGAAGCGATTGCGCGCGGCTTCGGCGGCAGAGATCGCCGAGGTTCCCGGCATCCCGCGCGAGGTCGCCGATCGGATCGTGGCGGCTCTGCGGCCGACGATGCCCCCGGTGAGCCCGCCCTGATCAGCGGCACATCTCTCGCTGCGACTGTCTCGGCAGTCCGGTTTGGCGGGCGATTCGCTGGCGCACGGTATACTCGCCTCGAGGAGGACGATGGACGACACTCCGCGCTCTCATGCCAGCCGCAACCGCAGGACCGGTTCCTCCGCGCGACCGGTCATGCGCTCGACGATGTCCGCACCACGCTCTGGAGGTGCTCGTCGGCGACGCCGCAGGTCGGTTGCCGGGCCGATGGCCGTCGTGGCCTTGTTGGTGATCGCGCTGGTGGTGGCTGTGCCCGCCGCCATCTCTTGGGCGCGTGGCCGCAAACCCGCCCCCGTTGTCGCTGCTCCCGCAGCGGCCACACAGTCCACCCCGGTCGCGAGTGACCCCGCGGTCGTGCCTGCCAACACACAGAGCGACGTGCCGATCGCGGATTCGGCCGAAGCTCAGCCGGCGGATGCCGCGTCCGAGGACACCTCGTGGCAGGAGCGGTACAAGGGCAAACTCGTCCTCGGTTTCAAGCCTGAGCCCGGGTACAAGGCCGTGGCGCTCACGTTCGACGACGGCCCCAACGGCCAGACGCAGTACATCCTCAAGACCCTCGCCGAGTATGACGGCCAGGGCACGTTCTTCGACTCCGGCCGCAAGCTAAAGCCTAAGTGGGCGGTCACCCAGGCCCCGATGATCGAGAAGGCCGGCTCGGAGATCGCCAACCACACGCAGAGCCATACGGTCAACGACGTCGGGTCGTTGTGGAAGCGGACGTACGATTTCGACGTCAAGGAGATCACCCAACCGGACACCTACGTCAAGGCCACGGTCGGTCACAACATGCTCTGGGTGCGCCCCATGGGCGGCATGATCGATGCGAACGGCGTCAAGGCCGCGGCCGACACCGGGCATCTCGTCATCAACTGGACGATCGACTCCAACGACAGCCACGGGGGACCGAGGTCCGTCGACTACATCTACCGTCAGTGCACCCAGAACGTGAAGTCCGGCGACGTCATCCTGCTCCACGTCACCAAGCAGGAGAGCATGGACGCCCTTCCCCGAATCTGCGCAGAGCTGCAGAAGCGCGGTCTCAAGATGGTCACCGTGTCGGAGCTCGCCAAGCACAGCACGCCGATCACGGCCAAGATACCGAAGTAGCCTGCCCGAGGCGCGGTGTTGCGTCCGTCGTGGCCCTCGTCGATCATGCGTCGGCTCGCCGTCCCGCAGGGAGCACCCCAGCCGCTATACTGGGATTCGCCTGCGACCGTGCGGAGAGGGAGAGCCCATGACCGACGACGTCCTCGACCGGGACACGCTTGCCGAAGAGCGCCCCGAACTCGTGGTCATCACCGGGATGTCCGGCGCCGGGCGCAGCGAGGCGATCCACACCTTCGAGGACCTCGGGTACTTCTGCATCGACAACATCCCGCCCGCATTCATTCCTCAGCTCGTGGCCCTGGCCGAGCTCCCCGGAAGCCGTGCGAGACGGCTTGCGGTCGTGAGTGATGTGCGGGCCCGCGAGTTCTTCGACGAACTCGCCGGCGAGCTCAAGCGCCTCGAGGACCGCGGGACGGATTCGAGGGTGCTCTTCCTCGAGGCGGACGACGACACGCTCCTTCGCCGATTCAAGGAGACCCGGCGGCGCCATCCCATGTGTGAGGAGGGCGAGTCGATCCTCGAAGGCATCCGAGCGGAGCGCGAGGAACTCGGCGAGATTCGCGCCAGGGCCGATATCGTCATAGACACAAGCGACATGAGACCCCAGGAGTTGCGCCAGGCGATTCGCAACCGGTTCTTCGCAGACTCGGTGGCGTCCACCCTTGCGATCACGGTCTCGTCCTTCGGGTTCAAGTACGGTGCTCCGGCCGACGCCGACATCGTCATGGACGTGCGGTTTCTGCCCAACCCCCACTACGATCCGTCGCTGCGACCGTTCACGGGTCTGGACGCGCCGGTACGTGACTTCGTTCTCGGCAAGCCGGAGACCGCTGCGTTCCTGAACCGCTGGCTTCCGTTGCTTGAAGACGTCGTTCCCGGCTACGTGATGGAGGGCAAGCACCACCTGTCCATCGCTCTCGGCTGCACCGGCGGCATGCATCGTTCAGTGGCGCTCGCCGAGGTCACGGGGAACTTCCTTCGTGAACTCGGGTACCGCGCGGTGGTCGTTCATCGCGATATCGGTCGTGACCGGGAGGTGCGATGAGCGTCGGCGAGGGGCGCCGCGCGGTCGCCATCGGGGGCGGCACCGGGCTACCCGCGGTGATCCACAGCCTGCTCGCTCTGGGCTTCGAAACGAGCGCCGTCGTCACGATGGCTGACGATGGGGGTTCCTCGGGACTACTGCGGCGTCAGCTCGGGATGCTTCCGCCCGGTGACATCCGCAACTGCCTGGTTGCGATGGCTGCCGACGAGGATGGTCCGGCCGCCGGCCTCTTTCAGTACCGCTTTCCCAACGGCGAGGGCCTGGCGGGGCACGCACTGGGCAATCTCATGCTCGCGGCGCTCGCCGATCTGACGGGTTCCTTTCCGGCGGCCATCTCGTATGCCGAGGACTACCTCGGTGCCCGCGGCCACGTGTACCCCTCGACGCTTGCCGACGTCGAACTCCATGGGGTTGACCGGGCCGGCGTGCTTCTCTCCGGCCAGGCGACGCTCGCGGTCAGCGCGGCACCGCTCGAGTGCGTGCACCTCGAACCTCCCGACCCGCCCGCCTACGAGCCTGCGCTCGCGGCGATCCGGGCGGCGGACGTGATCGTTATCGGTCCCGGCTCCCTCTACACGAGCCTCATACCGAACTTCCTCGTGTCAGGCATCACCGACGCCGTCGTGCACTCCTCGGCGTGTCGGATCTACGTCTGCAACGTGGCGAACATGCGCGGGGAGACCGGCGGACTCGACGCGGCGGACCACGTGTCCGCCCTGATCGACCACGGACTGCTCGGCGCGCTCGATGTCGTGCTCGTGCACGACCCGTACGCGCCGGGCTCGGTGCTGTGCGATGATGTCGCCGGGGTCGAACCCGTCTTCGCCGACGCTGGAGTCATCGCGCGCATCGAGGCGCTGGGGCCACGGGTCGTTGCGGCGGCGCTCGCGGATCCCTCTGACCCGGTCCGCCATTCGCGTGTGGCACTTCTGCGCACGCTCGAAGGAGTGGTCGCGTAGTGTCGTTCACCGCCGAGGTGAAAGACGAGCTCTCGCGCATCGAGCCCAAGCGGCCGTGCTGCCTGAAGGCCGAGCTCGCTGCGCTCGTGCGCATCGAGGGGACGCTGCACATCTCAGGCCCCGGCCGGTACCGCCTGGAGATCGCCACGGAGACCGCTCCGGTCGCCAGGGCGGTGATCAAGCTCCTGCACGGCGTGTATTCGCTCAAGACCGAGCTCACGGTCCGGCGGAGCGTCCTGCACAAGACCAACAACTACCTCATCACCGTGCCCACCCAACCCAGACTCCCCGCGGCGCTCTCCGAGCTGGGGATCCTGGGGGACGACGGGTTCTCGCTCGGCATCGACCCGGGATTGGTGAAGCGGGACTGCTGCGCGATCTCCTACCTGCGAGGCGCGTTCCTCGGCGGCGGGTTCGTCGCCGACCCGCATGGCGACTTCCACTTCGAGCTCACCGCCGAGACCGAGCAGCTCGCCGAGGATCTCGTGGGCTTGATGGCGCGGTTCGACATCGAGGCGCGCCTTGCGAAGCGCCGCGGGACGTTCGCGGTCTACCTGAAGGGCGCGGAGCCGATCGTGACCTTCCTCGCGCTGGTGGGTGCGCATCGCGCACTCCTGCGTACCGAGGACGTGCGTATCGTGAAGTCGTTGCGAAACGACGTGAATCGGCTGGTCAACGCGGAGATCGCGAACCAGCAGAAGGCCTCGGACGCCGCCATCAGCCAGATCGAGGCGATCAATGCGCTCGCTGCCGGCCCAGGGCTCGACAACCTGCCGCCGGCTCTGCGGGAACTGGCCGAACTGCGGCTCGCGAACCCCGAGGTGTCCCTGCGCGAACTGGGCGAACTGGCCGACCCGCCACTCACCAAGTCCGCTGTGTATCATAGGGTGCGGCGCATCGAGGAACTCGCCGAGGAGATGCTCGCCGAGGGGAAGCCGCCAGCACCGTAGGAGGGAACGTCACGCGAGTCCCGCGTGGCGTGTCGTGCACGAGGCCGCAAAGGGGCGGCCGCTGTCCAAGGAGGGATTGCACTTGACTATCAGAGTCGGCATCAACGGTTTCGGGCGTATCGGTCGCTTGGTGTTCCGTGCGATGGAGAACGACCCCGCGGTCGAAGTCGTCGCCGTCAACGACCTCACCGACGCAAAGACCCTGGCCCACCTGCTCAAGTACGACTCGGTCCACGGCAAGTTCGGCCGCAAGGTCGAGGTCGTCGAGGGCGGGTTCGTCGTGCACGCGCTTGAGCACGGCGGTCAGACGATGGGCACCACGCGGACCGTCAAGGTCCTTTCGGAGCGCAATCCGGCGGACCTGCCGTGGGGCGAGCTTGGCGTCGATCTCGTCGTCGAGTCGACCGGCTTCTTCACCGATGCCACCAAGGCCCACGCTCACATCGACGCCGGTGCCAAGCGCGTGATCATCTCCTCTCCGGCGTCCAACGAAGACATCACCATCGTCATGGGCGTCAACGACGACCTCTACGACCCGGCGAAGCACTTCGTCGTCTCCAACGCGTCGTGCACGACCAACTGCCTGGCGCCGTTCGCCAAGGTACTGCGCGACACGTTCGGGCTCGAGTCCGGGTTCATGAACACCATCCACAGCTACACCAACGACCAGATCATCCTCGACTCGCCGCACAAGGACCTGCGCCGCGCGCGGGCCGCGGCGATGTCGATCATCCCGACTTCGACCGGTGCGGCCAAGGCGATCGGCCTGGTCCTCCCGGACCTCAAGGGCAAGCTCGACGGCATGTCGATGCGCGTCCCGACACCGGATGGCTCGGTGGTCGATCTGGTCGCCACGCTCAGTCGTCCCGCGACCAAGGACGCCATCAACGCGGCGATGAAGGCAGCCGCGGAGGGCCCGATGAAGGGGTATCTGGAGTACTGCGAGGACCCGATCGTCTCCGTGGATGTCGTCGGCAATCCGGCTTCGTCGGTGTATGACTCGCTCCAGACGATGGTCATGGGCGGGGAGGGCACGTTCGTGAAGTGCGTCTCCTGGTACGACAACGAGTGGGGCTACTCCAACCGCGTCAAGGACCTCGCCAAGCTGATGATGGCGTAGGCAGGCGATTCGATCACCCTGCGGGGCCCCGGACTCCGGGGCCCCGTTCAGGCTTGAAGCCGGAGGAAGCATGTTCTCGAAGAAGACCGTCAAGGACGTCGATGTTCGCGGGAAGCGGGTCTTGGTGCGCGTGGACTTCAACGTGCCGATCGCCGAGGGCGCGGTCACCGACGACACGCGTGTCCGTGCTGCGCTTCCTACCATCCGCTACCTCGTCGATCATGGGGCCCGGGTGATCCTGTGCTCGCATCTCGGGCGGCCGTCCGGCGAGCCCGATCCGCGCTACTCGCTGCGCCCCGTTCGCAGCGTTCTCCAGCGTCTCATCGGCAGGAACGTCGTATTCGTGGACGACATCGTCGGCGCCGAGGCCCAGGAGGCTGTCGTCGCGCATGGTCGACGGCGAGATCATCATGCTCGAGAACGTCCGCTTCGATCCGGGCGAGAAGGCGAACGACCCGGCCTTCGCCAAGGCGCTTGCCTCACTCGCGGACCTGTACGTCAACGACGCGTTCGGCGCCGCTCACCGGGCGCACGCTTCCACCGCGGGCGTCGCGGAGTTCCTTCCGGCGTATGCCGGGCTCCTGCTCGCCCGCGAGATCGAGACGCTGACGTCCATGCTGGCCGACCCGGAGCACCCGTTCGTCGCCATCCTCGGCGGCAGCAAGGTTTCGGACAAGTTCGGCGTGATCGACCGGCTCATCGACGTGGTCGACGTACTCATCATCGGCGGCGGCATGGCGTTCACCTTCCTCGTCGCCAAGGGGTTCGGCGTGGGCACGTCGATCCTTGAGCCGGAGTGGGTCGAGCCGGCGAAGGAGATGCTGGTCAAGGCCGCCGACAAGGGCGTCGATCTCATGCTGCCGGTGGACTTCGTGCTTGCGGCCGATGCCTTCGCCGAGGATGCCGAGACGCGCATCGCCGGCCGGGAGGAGATTCCGGACGACATGATGGGTCTCGACATCGGTCCCGCGACGACTGAGCTGTTCCGCGGTGCCATCGCCGACGCCAAGACGATCTTCTGGAACGGTCCGATGGGCGTCTTCGAGATGACGCCGTTCGAGACCGGCACCCGCGAGGTCGCACTCGGCGTGGCGCGCAACAACCGGGCGGTGTCCGTCGTCGGCGGCGGTGACTCGGTCGCGGCTCTGAAGAAGTTCGATCTTGAGGAGCGAGTCACCTTCGTCTCGACCGGCGGCGGCGCGAGCATGAAGCTTCTGGAGGGAGCGAGACTCCCGGGTCTCGAGGCACTGCAGGACGCCTAGCTGGTCCGACGCCCGCACATTCCGACTGACGGCCGTCCCGCATGGACGGCGAGAGGGGAGCACGACATGGGCAGAAAGCCGATGATCGCCGGCAACTGGAAGATGTACAAGACGCCGGGCGAGGCTGCCGTGCTCGCACAGGCGATCGATGATCTCCTGAACGAAGAGCGCGGCCTTGCCGATAGGGCCGAAGCGGTCGTGTGCCCGCCCTCGATCGACCTCAAGTCGGTCTCGGCGGTCATCAACTTCGACAAGTCGGACCTTCAGCTCTCCGCACAGAACGTTCACTGGGAGGAGGAGGGTGCGTTCACGGGGGAAGTGTCCGTGCGCATGCTCGTCGACGCGGGCTGCACCTACTGCATCGTCGGCCACTCCGAGCGCCGCGAGATGTTCGGCGAGACGAACGAGACCGTCAACCTCAAGGTCAAGGCGCTGCTTGCCGGCGGTGTGACCCCCATCATGTGCTGTGGCGAGACGCTGGAGACCCGTGAGGCGGGCGAGACCGAGAGCTTCGTGCGCGAGCAGGTCCGTGCCGGGCTTGGCGGACATCACCGCCGAGCAGGCCGGGGACCTCGTCATCGCCTACGAGCCCATCTGGGCGATCGGCACCGGACTCACGCCGACGCCCGAGGCGGCCAACGACGTCACCCGCTCGATCCGCGCGACCGTGGGGGCGCTGTTCGGCCAGCCGGCCGCGATTCGCGTGCGCATCCTGTATGGTGGCTCGGCCAAGCCCGAGAACCTCATGCTGTTCATGCCCGAGCCCGACATCGACGGCGCGCTCGTCGGCGGCGCCTCGCTGACCGCCGACTCGTTCGTCTCGATGGTGCGCACGGCCGCGGACTTCGCCGAGTGACCAAGAACCTTCCGGCGCTTCTGGTCGTGATGGACGGGTTCGGGATGGCGGCCGCATCCCAGGCAACGCGATCGTCGTCGGCGGACACGCCAATCTCGACGCGCTCTTCGAGCGCTGGCCTCGACGACGCTGCGGGCGTCCGGCCTCGCCGTGGGCCTGCCCGAGGGACAGATGGGCAACTCCGAGGTCGGGCACCTCAACATCGGCGCCGGGCGCGTCGTCTACCAGGAGCTCACGCGCATCAACCTCGCCGTCAGCGACCGCTCGCTGTTCGCCAACCCGGTTCTCGCCGAGGCGATCGACGGGGCCGTCGCGCGACGGGCGAGCCGTGCACTTCATGGGTCTGCTCTCCGACGGCGGCGTCCACAGTCAGCCGCGAGCACCTCTACGCGCTGCTCGAGATGGCGCGCGAGCGAGGGGCGGCGACGCGTCTACGTCCACGCCTTCCTCGACGGCCGGGACGTCCCGCCCGAGAGCGGCCTCGGCTTCGTCGAGGACGCCGAGCGGTTCATGGCCGACGCTGGGCACCGGCGAGATCGCGACCGTGATGGGCCGCTACTACGCGATGGACCGAGACAACCGCTGGGACCGGGTCGAGCGGGCCTGGCAGGCGATGGTGCTTGGCGACGGGGTGCTCGGCCGCGAGCGCGGCCGCGGCGGTCCGGTCGTCGTACGAGGCCGGCGTGACCGACGAGTTCGTCGTCCCGGCCGTCGTGGCGCCCGCGCGCGTCAGCGACGGCGACGCGGTGATCTTCTTCAACTTCCGGCCGGACCGGGCGCGCGAGATCACCCGCGCCTTCACCGACCCGACGTTCGAGGGGTTCGACCGCCCGGTCGATGCCGCAGGTGCGCTTCGTGTGCCTCACCCAGTACGACCCCACCATTCCGGCGCCGGTCGCCTTCCCCAAGGAGTTCCCCGAGCACGTTCTGGCCGACGTGATCGCCGAGAACGGGCTGACCCAGCTCCACATCGCCGAGACGGAGAAGTACGCCCACGTCACGTTCTTCTTCAACGGCGGCGCCGAGGAGCCCAAGGCGGGCGAGATCCGCGTGCTCGTGCCGAGTCCGAAGGTCGCCACGTACGACCAGGTCAGCCCGACGATGAGCGCTCCCGAGGTCACCCGTCAGCTGGTCGAGGCGATCGAGGCCGATGCCGCCGACGTCTACATCGTCAACTACGCGAACTGCGACATGGTCGGCCATACCGGCCAGTTTCCTGCTGCGGTCGAAGCGGTGGAGGCGGTCGACGCGGGCGTGGGCGCGGTCGTGTCGGCGATTCGGGAGCGCGGCGGGGTGGCGATCATCACCGCCGACCACGGCAACGCCGAGGCGATGGTGGACCTCTGACGGCGCGACACCGTTCACGGCGCACACGCTCGACCCCGTGCCGCTCATCGTGCTGGCTGATGGCGTGGCGGGGCTTGCGTCCGGGGGGAAGCTTGCTGATGTCGCGCCGACGCTGCTCGGACTGCTGGGCATCGAGGCTCCCGCAGAGTGGACAGGGCGAAGTCTCCTGCTATACTGATTCACCGTGCCCGAGCCCCTCGGGCCGCGCGCGGATGCATGCCACTTCAGCACCGAGGAGTTCTTCGTGAACAACGCGCTTCTCGTACATCGCTCTCATCGTCTGGGCGGTATCGTCGGTCGGCCTCATCATCTTCGTGCTGCTGCACTCGGGCAAGGGCTCCGGGCTGTCCGAGATGCTTGGCGGCGCCATGTCGCCCGTCTTCTGCCGGTACCAGCATCATCGAGAAGAACCTCGATCGAATCACGGTCGGTTTCGCCATCGCCTTCGGCGTGAGCCTGCTCGTTCTGATGGTCGTCTACCCGCACGGGATCTAGCCGGGCGCAGGACCTTCGCGGTCCGGTAGGCGGTGCAGCTCCCAGGCTCGCACGGTTCTCGCATCGCACCCGAGAATCCGCCCGCCACGCAAGCTCCCGGCTTCCGCACGCATCCGGCTTCCTTGCCTTCCGCGGCGTGAAGCGAGAGACTAATTGAGGAACGCGCACTTCGTGGACGCGGGTGCGTGTCCGTGCTGCTTGAGGGCTGCTTCCCCTACTACGGGGGACAGTCTGTCATCACGAAGGCTTGTTCATTTCTGAAGGGAGGCAGACAGGTGCATCGAATCACAAAGAAGTCCGTTGCAGTGTTGCTCGCCGTCGTCCTTGCGGTGGCTCTTGCCAGCGCGGGAGGCTGTACGCCGCGGCGGCGCCGACCACGAGACTCCGGCTGCCGACTGAAAGGCGGTCAAGGGCGGCACACTGTCGTTCTACGTCGGCGAGCCGGCCTACATCGATCCGTACAACACGCAGGAGTCTGAGGGCACGCAGGTCGAGCAGGCGGTCTTCGACAGCCTCACCGAAGTCGACCCGCTCGATCCCACGAAGGTGCTCCCGGCGGCCGCCGAGACGTGGACGGTCAACGCCGACGCCACGGTGTGGACGTTCAAGCTCAACCCCGACGCCAAGTTCCACGACGGCACCCCGGTCACGGCGCAACGACTTCATCTACGCGTTCAACCGGATCGCCAACCCCCAGACGCTCAACACCGCGACCGCGAAGTCGGATCCGTCGATCATCTCGTATCACCTCGCGGTCGATTAAGGGCTTCAGCGAGGTCGAGGCCGGCACGACCCCGGCGATGAGCGGCCTCAAGGCCGTCGACGACACGACCCTCGAGATCACGCTTGCGAGCGCCGTTCGCGGACTTCGACTACGTCGTCGCGCATCCGGCGCTGGCTCCGGTTCCGCAGAAGTACGTCGAGGGCGGCGTGGACTACCAGGGCAAGAAGGTTCCCTTCGGCGAGATGCCGATCGGCAACGGCCCGTTCAAGATGTCTGAGCCGTGGGTCCACAACCAGGCCATCAACGTCGTCCGCAACGACGACTACTACGGCAAGAAGGCCGAACCTCGACGGCGTCGCGTTCAAGATCTTCAAGGATCCCGAGACCGCCTACACCGACTTCGAAGCCGGCAACCTCGACTTCACCCAGATCACGACCGGCAAGATCAAGGCCGACGTCGAGAAGTACGGTGAGTCGCCCAACGGCTACACGGTCAACCCAGGCGAGCAGGTGCTTCTCGGCGCCGAGAACGCCACCTACTACCTGATTCTGAACACCAAGGCCAAGTACATCGACAACCCCAACCTGCGCAAGGCCATCAGCCTGGCCATCAACCGCCAGGCCATCTGCGACACCATCTTCGAAGGCACGCGCGTACCGGCCGACAACATCGTGCCGCCGGGTATCGCGGGCTACGAGAAGGGCGCCTGGGCTCGACGCGAAGTACGACGTCGACGGCGCCCAAGGCCGCGCTCACCGCTGCCGGCTACCCGGCGGCAAGGGTCTTCCCACGCTCACGCTGGCGTTCAACAGCGGCGGCGGTCACGAGAAGATCATGCAGCTGATCCAGGCCGACCTGAAGGCCGTCGGCATCAACACGACCTTCGCCTCGGCTGACTTCCCGACCTACCTCAAGCAGCTCGATGCAGGTAAGTTCCAGATCGCTCGACTCGGCTGGGTCGCCGACTACCCGATCATGGACAACTTCCTGTACCCGCTGTTCGACAGCAAGTCGACGGACAACAAGTCCTTCTACGTCAACCCCGCTGTCGACTCCGGAATCACCGAGGCGCGTGCCGTCACCGACAGTCGACGCTCGCATCGCGAAGTACCAGGCCGTGAACACGACCGTGCAGGCCGCCAACCCGGTCGCGCCGATCATGTTCTACCGTCACCACCACGTCGGCTCCGAGCGGGTCAATGAGCTCACCTACAGCGCTCAGGGGCTGGCCGACTTCACGACTGCGTGGCTCACCAACGGCGGCGCCAAGTAGCAGCCTGCGGTACCAGCGGATCGAACACCGGGGGTGGCAGGGCTTAAGGCCCTGTCACCCCCTACATTGCCGGCTGAGACAGAGGTTCTTGGATGCTCCAGTACATCACGCGGCGCCTGCTGCAGTTCATCCCGGTCTTCTTCGGGGTCACCCTGGTGCTGTTCTACATCACGACGATCCTGCCGGGCGATCCCATCAAGATGCGGGCGGGAGAGAAGTCCATGTCCCCGGCCGTCTACGAGCAGCTCCGCATCGAGTACGGCTTCGATCAGCCCTGGTACGTGCAGTACGTGAACTATCTGAAGAACCTTGCCCAAGGCGATCTCGGCACCTCGATAACGACCGGTCGCCCCGTGAGCGACATCATCGCCGACAGCTATCCCTACACCGTCAAGCTCGCCTTTGCGGCGATCATCATCGAGATCATCGCTGGTGTTGGTGTGGGGATTGTGGCCGCGGTCAAGCGCTACAGCGTGTGGGACGTCTCAACGACGCTGGTCACTTCGATACTGGTCGCGTTGCCGGTGTTCTGGCTCGGCATCATGCTTCAGTACACCTTCGGTATCTGGCTCAAGAACGCGACGAACGGCCAGTTCTACCTTCCGGTCTCAGGCGCTTCCGGCGGCGGCTTCCCAGATTGGGTCCACCTGATACTGCCCGCCATCACGCTCGCGGCGGTCTCCACCGCCTACGCGGCGCGCATCATGCGCAGCCAGCTTCTCGAGGTCAACGGGCAGGACTACATCCGCACGGCACACGCCAAGGGCCTGTCTCCCGGTGCGGTCCTGAGCCAGCACGCACTGAAGAACGCACTCATCCCCGTCGTGACCTTCATCGGTCTGGACCTGGGGGCGATGCTCTCGGGCGCCGTGCTCACCGAAACGGTCTTCAACTGGCCGGGCATCGGGTTCGTCATCGCTCGTTCGGCGTTCTCGCTGGACTACCCGGTCTTGTTCGGCTGCACGGTCATCATTCTCCTGGCCGTGCTCATGATCAACCTTCTCGTCGATGTCAGCTACGCCTTCCTGGATCCGCGGATCCGGGTCGGCGGCGGAAGCACCGGGGAGTGATGCTTCGATGACCGATGAGGATACTCAAGCACTACTCGCCGAGAGAACCACTCAGCTCCCGCCGACGCACATTCCCGGGGATGAATCCGGACGCTCTCGCACCCTGTGGGGCGATGCCTGGTACCGGCTCAGCCGGAACAAGCTCGCGCTTGGCGGCGCTGACGTGGCTGCTCATCGTGATCATCGCGGCGGTGACCGCCGACCTCTGGGTTCCTCCGCTCTTCGGCTACCCCAACGAGATCAACACTCAGACCGCGGCGGCCGAACGCCTGCAGCCGCCGTCGCTCCAGCATCCGATGGGCACCGACGACCTGGGCCGAGACGTGTTCTCGCGCGTGGTGTACGGGGCCCGTGTCTCGCTGACCGTGGGTGTGGCGGCGGTGCTCGTGTCGGTGCTGATCGGACTGCTGCTTGGGGGCGCTCTCGGGCTACTACGGAGGCCTGACTGACGGCGCGATCATGCGAACAGCCGACGTGTTCCTGTCGTTCCCGTACATCCTGTTCGCGATCCTTCTGCTCTCGGTCGTTCCGCCGGCGCAGCGGACCGGCATGCTTCCCGTCATCGTCACGATCGGCGTTCTGGGATGGCCGTCCATCGCGCGCGTCTTTCGGTCGTCGATCCTGTCTGTCAAGGAGTCCGACTACGTCGACGCGGGGCGTGCGGTCGGCGCGAACGATGTGCGCCTGATGCTTCGCCACATCATGCCCAATGCGGTCGCGCCGATCATCGTGTTCGCAACGATGTCGATCGGCGGCGCGATTCTCACCGAGGCGGCGCTGTCGTTCCTAGGGCTCGGTATCCAGCCTGACCCCGTGCTGAATCCCAACGCGGTCTCTTGGGGCCGCATGATCAGCGACGGTCAGAGCTACCTGCTCTCGAACCCCGGGCTCATCATCTGGCCGGGTCTCGCCATCGTGTCCACGGTGCTCGCGTTCACGCTGCTCGGCGATGGCGTGCGTGATGCACTCGACGTGAAGATGAAGGACTAGGCCGATGGCTGATCACAAGCTACTCGAGGTCGACGACCTCAGGATGTACTTCCACACGCGTGATGGAGTCGTCAAGGCGGTGGACGGCGTGTCCTTCGACCTGGACAAGGGCGAGACGCTCGGCGTCGTGGGGGAGTCCGGCTCGGGCAAGTCGGTCTCGGCGATGACGCTGATGCGACTGATCCCCATGCCTCCGGGCAAGATCGAGGGGGGCGAAGCGCTCTTCAAGGGCAAGTCGCTGCTCACCATGAGCGACGCCGACATGCGCGACATCCGCGGCAACGAGATCGCGATGATCTTCCAGGACCCGATGACCTCGCTCAATCCGGTGTACCGGGTGGGCAAGCAGCTTGCCGAGCCGCTGCGTCTCCACAAGGGGATGAACCGGAAGGACGCCGGTGCCCGCGCGGCTGAGCTGCTTGATCTCGTTGGGATCCCTCACGCTTCGAGTCGCGTGAATGACTATCCGCATCAGTTCTCAGGCGGCATGCGGCAGCGCGTCATGATAGCCATGGCGCTCGCCAACGACCCCGACATCCTGATCGCCGATGAGCCCACAACGGCGCTCGACGTCACGATCCAGGCCCAGATCACCGAACTCATGGAAGAGCTTCAGCAGCGCACGGGTGCGGCGATCATCATGATCACCCACGACCTCGGCGTCGTCGCCGACATGGCCGACCGAATCCTCGTCATGTACGCCGGGCGTGCCGTCGAGTACGGCACCGTCGACGAGGTCTTCTACAAGCCGATGCACCCGTACACCTGGGGCCTCATGGACTCGTTGCCGCGCCACGACATGACCGAGAAGGGTGAGCTCTGCCCGATCAAGGGTCAGCCGCCGAGCCTGATCAACCTTCCCTCGGGGTGTTCGTTCAGCCCTCGGTGCCCCTACGCCGTCGAGAGATGTCGGCTCGAATCGCCCGAATTGCGGTTCGTTGAAGGAACGCACAGGTCCGCGTGTCACTTCTCCGGCGACGCCGGATTCACGCCGGCAGAGCTGGCATGCGCGGGGGTGACCACAGGATGAGCGAACTCCTGCGAGTAGAGGGTCTCACCAAGCATTTCCCCATACGCCAGGGCGTGTTCTCGCGCAATGCCGGGTTCGTGTACGCCGTGGACGGCGTGGACTTCTCGGTCAACAAGGGGGAGACGCTCGGGCTGGTCGGCGAGTCCGGGTCCGGCAAGTCGACCACGGGGCGGATGGTGATCCGGCTCATCGAGCCCACGTCCGGCAAGGTGACCTTCGACGGTCGGGACGCGCTGGCCCTCAAGGGCCGTGACCTGCAGGCCTACCGCCGGGACGTGCAGTTCATCTTCCAGGACCCCTACGCGAGCCTGAACCCGCGGATGACGATCGGGGAGATCGTCGCCGAGCCCCTCGAGGTTCACAGCGTGGGCTCGAGTCGTGAGCAGAACAAGCGGGTAAAGGAGCTGCTCGACATCGTCGGGCTGAACCCGGAACACGCCAACCGCTACCCCCACGAGTTCTCGGGAGGACAGCGCCAGCGGATCGGGATCGCGCGGGCGCTCGCGTTGAATCCCCGGCTCATCGTCGCTGATGAACCTGTATCGGCGCTCGACGTGTCGATCCAGGCGCAGGTGCTGAATCTTCTCGGCGAGCTCCAATCTCATTTCGACCTCACCTACATCTTCATCGCCCACGACCTGTCGGTGGTGCAGCACATCTCCGATCGGGTCGCCGTGATGTACCTCGGCAAGCTCGTTGAGGTTGCGGACTGGAAGCAGCTGTACTCACAGCCGAGCCACCCGTACACGCAGTCGCTACTCTCGGCCGTGCCCGTGCCGGACCCCAAGGTGCAGCGCGAACGTCAGCGGATCCTGCTACCGGGTGATCCGCCGAGCCCGATCGATCCGCCGTCGGGTTGCCGGTTCCACACACGCTGTCCGATCGTGCAGCTCCCGAAGTGCGCCGACGAGGATCCCGAGCTTCTCGAGATCACGCCGGGCCACTTCGCCGCGTGTCATTTCGCGACGCCGTTCCCCATCAACATCGAGAGCACGCCGATCATCTGCGAGGCGGCGATCGGCGCGATCATCGGTGATACACCGGCTGCCGGAACCGCACCGAGCAAGGGCTAGCACCGCGCCAGACGTGTTGTTATACTCTCCCTCGCTGTCCTTAGGGACGGTTGCGAGTCCGAGTGGCGGAACGGCAGACGCGCTAGGTTGAGGGCCTAGTGAGGGCAACCTCGTGGGGGTTCAAATCCCCCCTCGGACACCAGCGATGACCGGCGGCTCTCCCTGAGCAGGGGAGGGCCGCCGTTGTTCGTGCCGAGGGAGGTCAGTCCTGCTTGCGCTGTCGGAACGCGCGGAAGAGGATCGACAGGAAGAACCAGATGCCGACTCCGGCGGCGCACACCAGGGCGAACTCCGCGATCAACTGCATCCACCAGGGGATCTGCGAGCGGGCGAGCAGGGTCGCGAAGCCGACGACGAACGCCGACACGACCAGCGCGAACGCGAGACGGTCGACGGACTGCTCGAGGCGCGAGAGCACGGGGTCCAGGCCGGCCGGCCGGACCGTCATCCGCAGGTCGCCATCGCCGACACGCCGGAGTGCCCGCGTGATGCTCTCGGGAAGTCCCTTCAGGGCGCGAAGGGTATGACGCACAGTCGATGCCATGCCGCGGGCCACGACGTCGGGTCGCAGCTGTTCCTTCACGAGTCGCTCGGCGAACGGCTGGACCGACTTCACGAAGTGGAACTGCGGGTCCACCGCCGATCCCAGTGCCTGCAGTGTCGCTAACGTCGTGAGCAGGAGCGCGAACTCGGATGACATGGTCAGCCCACGCCTGCCGATGAGCGACATGACCTCGACGACGAGTTCGCGCGAGTCGACCTCGTGGAGCTCCAGGTCGTAGTACTTGGCGATCAGAGTCGCGACGTCTCGCTGCAGTCCCGCGATGTCGACGTCTGCGCCGCCTCCGCTCACTTCGAGCAGCACGTCGACCGCGGTGGCGCTGTCCTGCTCGATGATCGCGACGAGCAGGTCGGCGACCTGGTTGCGCGCCGTCTCGCTCAGGAACCCGCACCGGCCGAAGTCGGTGAACGCGACCCGTCCGTCTTCGAGCGCGAAGAGATTCCCCGGATGCGGATCGGCGTGGTAGAAGCCGTGCATGAAGATCTGCTCGTAGTAGCAGGTGATCCCCCGGCGAGCTATCTCCTGCCGGTTGAACCCGCGTGCGTCGAGTTCGTCGAGTCGATTGAACGGGATGCCGTCGATGCGTTCGAGCGTCAGCACGGTGGAAGACGTACGCTCCCAGTAGACGGCGGGGAAGTGGACCGTCTCATCGCCCGCGAAGGCGTTTGCGAGGTGCTCGGCGTTCTCGCCCTCGTGCACGTAGTCGCATTCTTCATGTATCACGCGTGCGAACTCGTCGACGAGGCCGACAAGGTCATAGCGCCGGCCCAGATCGGTACGTCCCTGGACGCGACGAGCCTGGGTGCGCAGGATGTCGAGATCGGCCTCGATGACCTCGTGGATCCCGGGGCGCTGAATCTTGACCGCGACGGGCGCACCGTCAGGAAGCACCGCGAGATGCACCTGCCCGATGCTGGCCGCGGCGCACGGCACCTCGTCGAACTCGAGGAAGAGCGCGTCGAGCGGTTCGCCGAAGGCTAGCTCGATCTCGTCCTTGGCCTGTTGGAACGGGAACGGCTCCATCTCGTCTTGGAGCTTGGCGAGCTCGTCCGCGTAGGACTGCGGGATCAGGTCCGGGCGGACCGAGAGCATCTGTCCGATCTTGGCGAACGTGGGGCCGAGCCGCTCCATCGTGCGGCGGAGACGCTGCTCCGGAGTCAGCGCCGCATCCACACCGTGAGGTCGAGTGCCGCGCAGGGTCGCCACCCAGGACGCACGCATGCCGAGCTGGTCGACCAGCGTGGCGAAGCCTTCATCAAGCAAGACGCTGACGATTCGGCGATAGCGCTCGCTTCGACTGATGGGCGGCATGGGTATCCTCTCCTGTCAGACGCGCGTTCCACGTGCACCGAAAGCGTACTCCACCGTCGGTGCGCTCGACGAGCGATGCGAGAAGCAGGCTCCGCCGTGTTCCGCCCGAGAGGATCCCACGAATGCCGCCTGAGCCCAGAGCCGAGAAGCAGCTCAACCCCGACGCTGAGCTCGCGCGTTCCTTCGGGCTCGGCTGCCTCGTCCTGTTCATCGCGTTTCTGCTGCTGAGCGGCGCGGTCTACTTCTTCTGGACTCGATAGTCCGTCCGCGCCGGCCGCCCGTCCGCCGGTCCGCCGTAGGCTAGACTGGACTGCGGAGAGGAGTCGGCCCCATGATCTCATTCGCCGATGTCGTCATTGGTGACGGCGACGCCGTCAGATGCGCGCGCTGTGTTCCCGGGGCGGTCGTTCAGTACCGCAGCCCCGATGACGTTCTCGCGAACGTCAGCGAGGTGGCGCAGAGCTGGTGCGCCGGCCCCGGGCCCAACGTCGTCTTCGTCGGCGCGGAGCCGTTCTCCCATCCCCAGCTTCCTGTGCTCGTGGCTGGTGCGGCCTCGCTCGGATTCGAGCGGATCGGCCTGAGGACCGACGGCGGCGCGCTGTCCGCCGATGGCAATGCGTTGGGCGCAATCCATGCCGGCGTCCGGCTGATCGAGATCGTGGTGCTCGGGGACCAGGGAGTGCACGACGATCTGACGGGAGCTGTCGGCGGATTCGCTATGGCCGGACACGGGGCACGCGCCTTCCTTGATGCGGGCCGCGAGAATGGGGCGGCGGTGACCTTGACGGGCTGGATTCCGGTCTGCCGACACAACATCGCGGCCTTGCCCGGGGCGGTCGCCGCGCTCGCCGAGATGGGTGCGGCTTGTGTCGAGCTCAGTGTGAGCGAGCGGGCTCGGGAAGCCGTGGGTTTCACTTCGTGGCTTTCGGCGGCCTTCGAGACGGGCATGGTGAACGGTGTCTGGGTCTACATCCGGGAACCCGGCGGCCATCCTGCATCGGCCGTCGGTCTGCACGGTGTAGCGCCGAGTGCGAGGTGGGATCGGTGACCCCGCTCTCGGTCGCGCGCAGCGCACGCCTGAAGGTCGTGCTGGTGGGCGTGTCATCGCCGGGCTACCGTTCGCTCGCACTAGGCTACCTACGCTCCTACGCCGAAGCCGATCCGCGCCTTGCCGGGGTTGGGTTCACCACACTCGAACTCGATACGGCGGTCGACCCGTGGTGGATCGCCTACCGGGTCCTTGCCCTGGAGCCGGACATCGTCGGCTTCTCGGTGGTGTGCTGGAACGCCCGCACGGTCTATGAGACGGTTCGAGTGATCGCAGCGGCCCGGCCCGAGACGATGGTGGTTCTCGGCGGTCCCGAGGTCGGCCCGATCGCCGCGTCCGTGCTGGCGGGTAACCTCGGGGTGGATGCGGTCGTTCGTGGGGAGGGTGAGGAGGCGTTCGCGGAGCTTCTGGCCGCTCGCCTACGTGGTCGCGAGGTGACCCGCGTCCCGGGCGTGACGGCACGAGCGGGGGACCGCATCGTTGCGGCGCCGGATCGTCCCCTCATCAGCGACCTCGACTCAATCCCGTCGCCGTACCTTGAGGGTGTCCTGGTTCCGCTCGACGGCACGGCGTACATCGAGACGTACCGGGGCTGTCCGCACTCCTGCGGCTACTGCTATGAGGGGAAGGGGTATCAGCGCATCCGGCGATTCTCCGACGAGCGCGTGGCAGCCGAGATCGCGGCGATCGCAGCCACGCCAGGGGTTTCGTCACTCTCCTTCATCGATCCGGTGTTCAATCTGACGCCGGACCGGCTGACGTGGCTGGCAGCGACGCTGGCGCCGTTTGCCGCGCGTGGCCTGAGGCTCCATACGATCGAGGTCGACATCGAGCGCATCGGTCCTGAGGAGGCGGAACTGCTTGTTCGCGCCGGCGTCGTCAGTGTCGAGACCGGCCCTCAGAGCGTCGGTGCCAGAGCTCTCGAGACGTGTCACCGGGCATTCGATTCCGCTGCCTTCTCGGCTGGGGTGAAAGCGTGTCGCGAAGCGGGGCTGTCGGTGGAGTGCGATCTGATCGTCGGTCTGCCCGGAGACACCGCTGACGATGTGCTCGCGGGAATCGACTTCGCCATCGGCTTGGACCCGGGCAAGGTGCAGCTTTCGACATTGCACGTGCTGCCGGGGACCGATCTGTGGGAGCGCGCAGGCGAGCTCGGTCTCGTGTTCGACCCCGAGCCGCCCCATGAGGTCATCGAGACCGCACAGATCCCCTACGCCGACCTGCGTCGCCTGGAAGTGCTCGGCAACGCAGCCGCTCGGCTGTATGCTGCACGACGGTAGAAGCCCGTTCGCCGTACCGCGCTGACCGTAGAGGGAGCCGACCGTGACCGACGTCTCAAAGCGCTCGCAGGCCATCCGTCCGTTCGTCGTGATGGACCTCGTAGCACGCGCCAAGGAACTCGAGGCCTCCGGCCGCGACATCGTGCGCCTCGAGATCGGCGATCCCGACTTCCCGACACCGGCCGTCATCACGCGAGCGGCCGAGGTCGCCATGCAGGACGGCAGTACGCACTACACGCAGTCGCTCGGGCTCCCGGACCTGCGCAACGCCTTGACCGCTCGCTACCGCGAGCACTACGGGGTGGAGGTCGATCCCGAGAACATCGTCGTGACCCAAGGCACGTCGCCGGCGATGCTGCTGCTCTTCGGCTCCCTGCTCGACCCCGGCGATGAAGTCATCATGCCCGACCCGTGCTACCCGGCGTACCCGAACTACGTCAGCTTCCTCGGTGGCGTCCCGAGACTCGTGCCCGTGCGGGCCGAGGACGGCTTCCGATACCGCCCGGAGGAGGTCCGGGCAGCGATCGGGCCACGCACCAAGGCCGTCATGATCAACTCGCCCGGCAACCCCACCGGCGCCGTGCTCGGTGAGGCCGATCTTCGCGCTCTCGCCGAGATAGCCGAGGACACCGGTATCTACATCGCGAGTGACGAGATCTACCACGGGCTGGACTTCTGCGGGCCGGACCGCACGATCCTGCAGTTCACCGACCGCGCGTTCGTGCTGAACGGCTTCTCGAAGGCGTACGCCATGACCGGCTGGCGCCTCGGCTACCTCATCGCTCCGTCCGAGTTCGTCCGCCCCGCCGAGAAGATCCAGCAGAACTTCTTCCTTGCTGCAAACGCGTTCGTGCAGCAGGCGGGCGTGGTTGCGCTGACGGAAGCCGGGCCTGAGGTCGCACGCATGCGATCGATCTACGACGACCGCCGTCGCTACCTCGTGCCGGCGCTCGAGGAGGCGGGCCTCAAGATCGCGTGCCCGCCCTGTGGCGCGTTCTACGTGTTCGCCGATGCCCGCGCCTGGGGTAGCGACTCGCTCGCGCTCTCGTATCGGCTGCTCGAAGAAGCCGGTGTCTCTTGTGCGCCCGGGATCGACTTCGGTCTGGGAGGCGAGGGTTTCCTGCGATTCAGCTACGCTACGGATCTCGAACGGCTTCGCGAGGGCGTCAGCCGCCTGAAGACCTGGGCCGCCGAGCAGGGCTTCTAGCCCGATCTACGGGCTCGGCTCATGCCGCGGTCGCAAGGGCATGCTGGTTGCTAGTGACCGTGGGGAGCTACTCGCCGATGAAGGGAAACGATCGCGTGCCGGGATCCTGGGGCAAAGCCGACATCCATATCCACTCGAACCAGAGCGACGGACTCGCAAGCGTTCCGCAGATCATGGACTTCGTGCAGCACCACACGGACCTCGACGTCATCGCGATCACCGATCACAACACGCTCGAAGGCGCGCTTCACGCGCAGTCGCTGTCCCATCTGTACGACTTCGACGTCGTGGTAGGCGAGGAAGTCTCCGCACGCGAGGGGCATGTCATCGGCCTCTACCTGCAAGAAGAGGTGTTGCCGGGCATGAGCGCCGCCGACACCATCCGGGCGATCGAGGAGCAGGGCGGCATCGCGGTCATACCGCATCCGTTCTCGGTACAGGGGGTGTTCGGTCCGCGCGGACGTGGACTCTTCGCCACCGCTGCAGCCGAGGGGGCGTTCCACGCCCTGGAGGTCTACAACTCGCTCCCGTTCCTGGTGTGGGCGAACAAGATGGCCGCCAAGACCCTCACGGGCGGTCAGGGTTTCGCTGCGACCGGGGGCAGTGACGCGCATGTGCTCGAAGCGGTGGGGAAGGGCTACACCGTGTTCCGGGGCGTGAGCGGCGACGATCTTCGTGCCAGCATTCTGAACTTCGAGACCAGGGCCGAGGCTTCAGGTCAGGGGCTCGCGATGGCGTGGCGCTACTGCCGAAAGTTCCGACAGATCAGGCGGATGCATTCGTTGAACTTGGAGCGCTGCGAGGGCTAGTCCGCAGCGCCTCCAGCTCGCTGGCGTCCGTCATCTCGAGCGCCGTGAGCACGCGCTCACGCAGTGCCTCGACCATTCCCGGGTCCTCGTGCCAGGCGCGTAAGGTGAGCACCTGCACGCTCTGGTCCACGCGCGCCTGTCGTACCGACAGGGGCAGGTCGAGCATGGTGGTGATCGAGTCGAGAGGGAAGCACGCCGGCACGACGACCACGGTGCGACAACCCTGTGCCGCCAGGTGGCGCACGCTACCCGTCACCTCAGGAGATCGCCAGTCCGCCCAAGCGATGTGGACGCGTTGTTCGGAGATTCCCCGCTCGATGAGGATCATCCTGACCTGGTTCAGGAACCCGCTCTCCTGGTGGTCGAACGTGTCGGCGATGCGCGAGCGCTCCACCGGCTGCGCCTGACCCACTAGAACGACACCGCAGCTCGCCCTATCGCCGGCCACAGCCAGAGTCTTCGCGGCGACGAGTGAGGCGCACAGTGGCGATCCGCTCAAGGGGTCGGTGTACGAGACGGTGACACCAAGCTCCGAGAGCCGAAGGGCATCGACCGCGCGCTTGGCCCGATCCACCTCGATCGACTCGGCGATGAATGCCTCTGCCACCACGATCGTCCGCGAACCCCTTCGAGCGGCGGCCGCGACGAGGATCGAGAGGGCGTGAGGCCCCTCGCACGCGGCGGTCTCGACGTGGGTGATCCCTCTGGGGCGAAGGGACAGAGTCAGCCGCTCTGCGACACCGGTCAGCTCTCGTGGTCCCGGACTCGTTCCCCCGGCCGCCCGGTACCTGGTCTTCTGCGCCATGAACAGGAAGGGGAGCACCCAAATGGAGGCTTCGAGCAGGCCCTCCTCGGCTAGGTCGTCGAGAGCAGCGGCTGTCGCTCGCGCGCTGTAGGAGGCTGGCTCGAGCTCAGACAGCAGTACGATCGCCGGCGGGGAGTCCCCGAGGGGGAGCACTTCCGGCAGCGAGGGGATGACCGGGCGGAGCGCGAGGTGGGCGAGGAGCGTGGAAGCGAGCGCGTAGCCGCCCGCGACCGCGGCCGCTCCGAAGAAGAGCGCGTAGCCGACAGCGTCGAGTCCGTCGTAGGAGGTCGTGATCTGACCGAAACCCCAGGCGGCGGCCGCGAAGCCGAGAAGTACCGATACCGCCGACACCGGTTCGAGCATGCGTTCGGAGATCAGCAGGGCCACGATCGATGCGCCCATGAGCACCGAGCCGCCGACCAATGCGAGCCAGATCAGGACAAGATGGTTCATTCGTGCCTCCTCGGGCAATGATACTCGTGTCGGGCAATCATCACGAAGTTGACCGCAGATACCCCCTTGGGTATAATCATGACAGAATTACATAGGATTCGACTGAAGGAGCGGCCAGATGAGCAACGCAATTGATGTGACCACCGCTACATGGGACGTAGAAGTCGCCTCGGCTGACGTGCCGGTGATCGTGGACTTCTGGGCGCCTTGGTGTGGTCCGTGTCGCATGGTCGCCCCCGAGCTGGACAAGCTCGCCGGGAGAGTCGATGGCGTCAAGTTCGTGAAGGTCAACATCGACGACAACTCGGAGTTGGCGGTTCGCTACGGTGTCATGAGCATTCCGACCATCGCGAAGTTCGTCGGCGGTGAGATGGCCGCTCAGGTCGTTGGAGCTCGCGGTGCGGATGCCATGGGCAAGGAGCTCGGCATCGAGGCCTGACCGGCAACTCGATCGAACACTGAACAGCGCAGGGGCCCCGTGATCCACGGGGCCCCTCAGTGTGTCCGGACGTTCAGACCCTTGGCCGGCAGCGGCTCACTTCACGCAGGAGGAGTACTTCAGGAACACACCGATGGCCTGGTCGATGACCTCGTCACGAGACATGGAGGGATCGTTCTCGACGAGACAGCGCTTCATCGCGTGTCCGATGATGTGCAGGCTGACCTGGTTCAGCGCCGACTTGGCTGCCATGATCTGAGTAAGGACCGCATCGCACTCCTGTCCTGAGTCGATCATGGACTGCAGCCCGCGAATCTGCCCTTCGAGCCGGCGTAGCCGGTTGATGATCTTCTTGCGCTCGTCGTCGTCGGCGACGAGCGGATTGGGGCTGGCGATGGAATCGGACATGACGCACCTCCACACCGTCGGTGTACGCTATCCTGAGCGTCTGGTGTGAAGTATACCCCCGAGGGGTATGCGCGACAAGGTTCGGAGGGGGAGCTTTCGTGGGCTATCGGCGTCCGGTGTCGGAGGAGTCAGGGAGCGGGCGCATCCGCTCGATCAAGCGGGTGCTGTGGATCATCCTCTTCCTCAACCTCGCCGTGGCGTTCGCCAAGATAGCCTGGGGCACGATCACCCACTCCGCTGCCATGCAGGCAGACGGCTTCCACTCGATCTTCGATGGAGCGAGCAACGTGGTTGGTTTGGTCGGCATGGCTTTGGCCGGTAGGCCGGCTGACGACGACCATCCCTACGGCCATGGGAAGTACGAGACGTACGCGTCTGCCATCATCGGCGCGATGCTTCTGTTCGCCGCCTACCGCATCGGTTCTGAGGCATTGTCGAGCCTGACGAGCCATGCCGTGGCGCCGACCGTCGATGCCATCTCCTTCGTCGTGATGATCGGCACGCTCACCGTCAACATCTTCATCACCACGTGGGAACGACGTGTCGGGCACAGGCTCGGAAGCTCGATTCTCGTTGCCGACGCGAGTCACACGGGCTCCGACGTTCTGGTGAGCGTGGGTGTCATCATCAGCCTCATCCTGGTCAAGATGGGCTTCCCGCTCGCAGACCCGATCGTGGCGCTTCTGGTCTGCGTAGCGATCGTCTACACCGCCTGGGGCGTGTTCAAGCAGGCGAGTGCGACGCTGTCGGACTCGGCGCGCATTCCCAAGGCCGACATCTGCGCGGTTGCTCTTCGCGTCCCGGGCGTCATGGGGTGCCACACGATTCGCAGCCGCGGCTCCGAAGCCGAGGTCTACGTCGATCTGCACGTGCAGGTCGATCCGGCGGCATCGGTGGCGGATGGTCATCAGGTCGTGGAGAACGTCGAACGAGAGGTGGCCGAGGCCTTCACCCAGGTCGTCGACGTCATCGCGCACCTCGAGCCCTTCGACGAGTACCAGCAGGCCAAGACGGCCGAGGAGACCCGTGCAGGGCTCCTCTGAACGCGGTTCCTCCGTAGAGCCGAATCGGCTGCGAGGGTATCTCCTCGCGCTCCTGGCAGCAGCCTGCTGGGCGACCGGAGGCCTGACGGCCAAGTGGCTCTTCACTTCTCCGTCGGCCGCCACAGCGGCATGGCCCCTTGTCCCGCTCGGCATCACCATCGATCCGACCACACTCTCGGGCGCACGGGCGCTTTCGGCGTTCGCGTTGCTCGCCGTTGTACTCGCCGTGGGACGGCCGCGGGATCTGAGGGTCTCGCTGCGAGACATACCGTTTCTCGCGGTCTTTGGTGTCTTCGGCCTGGCGATGGTCCACTTCACCTACTTCAAGACCATCTCGCTGACCAACGTGGCCACTGCGATCCTGCTCGAGTACCTCGCCCCCGTCATCGTGCTGCTGGTGGGCGTCGCGTTCATGAAGCACAGGTTCACGTGGTGGCTGCCGATAGGGGTGGCCCTGTCGGTCTCCGGCTGCGCCCTGGTCGTCGGGGCGATCGGCGGGTCCGGGCTCGTCGTCTCGCCGGCGGGTATCGGCTGGGGCCTGTTGTCGGCGGTGTTCTTCGCCGCGTACTCTCTGATGGGCACGGTCGCGGTCTCACGGTTCAGCCCCTACACGGCGCTCGTGTGGGGACTCGGCTTCGCGTCGCTGTTCTGGCTGGTGGTGCTTACTCCCCGAGTGGTGCTGAGCGCGTTCGCCGATCCCGGTACCGCCGCCGCAATCCTCTTCATCGCCGTCGTGAGCACGATCGTGCCGTTCGCCGCGTTCCTCATCGCGTTGCATCACATCGCCCCTACCAACGCGACGGTGACCTCGACGGTCGAGCCCGTGATCGCAGGGGTCGGTGCGTACCTGCTGTTCGGCGAGTCGCTGTCCACGATCCAGGTGCTGGGGGGGATGATGGTCATCGCGGCCATCGCCGTGGTCCAGCTGCCGGAGCGGGCGCCGGTCGTCACACTTCCGCCGCCGGACTGAGGTCCACCGAATCTCCGCAGGTGACCACCGTCAAACTGGCGGTTCATGGTGGTATACTTTTTGCACTGGGGGGCGCCCTCGCATCCCCTCTGAGCGTCGTCGAGAGGAGGGTCGATGGAACTTTCGCACCGCCCGGAGCTTCGGCACAAGGTCACCCTTTCGCCGCAGGTCTATCAGGGCCTCAGCATCCTTGCGATGCCCATCGTCGACCTTCAACAGCTCATCGAGGTCGAGATGCTCGAGAATCCCGTGCTCGAGGTCGACGAGTCTGAGAGCGAACCTCTCGAGGGTGAGGAGTCGTCCGACGAGCGCGAGGACGACGAACGTTCCTGGGACGAGTGGCTCGAGATGTACGAGGACCTGGATTCCATGGAACCGACGGCTCCGCGGGATCCCAATGCTGAGACCGCCAACACCGAGGACTTCGTCGGCGGAGTGCAGACCTTCGACGACTACCTTCTGAACCAGCTCGCACTGCTCGATATCTCAGACGACGTTGCGCGCGCGGGCAGAGCGGTCATCGGTTCGCTCGATGCCGACGGTTTCTTCGTCGGCTCCCTCGATGAGATCGCCGCACTCACAGGCGTGTCGCGCCGGGCCGCCGAGCAGGGCCTCGAGGCCGTGCAGCAGCTTGATCCGCCCGGAGTCGGCGCGCGGGATCTCACCGAAGCGCTGGCTCTGCAGATGGAGTTCCTGGGGCTGGAAGAGCCGCTTCTGTCTCGGATCATACAAAGCCACCTCGACGATGTGGCCTCGAACCACTATCGCAAGATCGCCCGGGCGCTCAAAGTCGATGAGGACGAGGTACGGCGTCTCGTGGATGTGTTGCGCGCCCTGAACCCTCGGCCGGCAGGCGCCTTCTCGCCGGGTCCCTCGCCGGGCTACATCGTTCCCGACGTCACGCTGAGACGGTTTGATGACGAGTGGGTCATCACTTCGAACAACGAGGCGGTTCCCTCCCTTCGCGTTTCGCCGAGATACCGCTCGATGCTCAAGAGCGGCTCGACCGCGGACGATGAGACCCGCAAGTACCTCAAGGACAAGATCCGCTCGGCGGAGAGTTTCATCAAGAACGTCGATCGCCGCAAGGACACGGTCACGCGTATCACGCAGATCATCCTGGAGGTACAGAGCGAGTTCTTCGAAGACGGCAAGGGCCTGCTGAGGCCGCTTCGCCTCGAAGACGTCGCTGTCGAGATCGGCGTGCACCTGTCCACCGTCTCGCGCGGGGTGACCGGCAAGTACATGGCGACGCCGTACGGCCTGTTCGAGCTCAAGCACTTCTTCAGCGGTGGGTACCGGACGACCCAGGGCATGGACGTCGCCGCGACGAGCATCAAGCAGCGGCTGCGCGTATTGGTCGGAGAAGAGGATCCGGCCAAGCCGGTGTCCGACCAGCGTCTGGCGGAGTTGCTCTCCCAGGAGGGAGTCACCGTGGCGCGGCGCACGGTCGCTAAGTATCGCGAGGAGTTGCACATCGAGCCGTCCTGGGCGAGGCGCCGTCGATGAGCCCGGAGCGCGCCGAGCTACCGCAACGGCCACCCTCCGCTGCTCCTCAGGACTCCGCGTCCGACTCGGCTGACCCGCAGGACGGTCACCGGTCACGGGATATCGTCATCATCGTCTTCATGCTGCTGTTCGTCGCCCTTCTGCAGTTCAGGGCGAGCCCGGTGGTTCGCGGCGTCCCGCTGGTGCTGCTGTACCGCCACCTCTACTACATCCCGATCATCTACGCCGCGTTCGTGTTCGGTAAGCGTGGGGGGGCGCTGAGTGCCCTCGCGGCCTCGATTCCTTTTGCGATACACGCCCGATTCTCGCTGAGGTTTCCGGTGGGGCTGGGGTTCGAGACCTGGATCGAGGTCGCTTCGTTCTTCGCGGCCGGGTTGCTCTTCGGCGCCATCCGTGATGCCGAGGAGCACAGGGCGAGGGACTTGCAGCAGGTCTCGCAGCAGCTTGAGAACGCCTACAAGAAGCTCGAGGAGCGCGCCATCCAGCTCATCAACATCCAGGACTACACCCAGTCGATCCTGCGCTCGATCACCTCAGGCGTGCTGACGGTCGGGCCGGACGGCTCGGTGGCGACCGCCAATCCCGCAGCCGAGCGGATGCTCGGCATGTCCGAGTTCGAGATGGTGCCCCGGCCGATCGGCTCGCTCTTCCAGTCCGACGGTGGGATCTCGCTCGATGTCGCCAAGGTGCTGGCGGGACGGCTTCCGCTCGCGATGCGCGAGGCCACGCTCCAGACTTCCAGCGGCAGGGAAGTCCACGTGCAGGCCTCGACCTCGCGCATGCGAGCAGTGGGGGGCACGGTTCTGGGAGCCGTGGTCACGCTGGAGGACGTCTCAGACATCAAGGCGCTGACCGCGCAGCTCATCCGGGCAGACCGGCTTGCGGCGATGGGCGAGCTGACCGCAGGCGTGGCCCATGAGGTGCGCAACCCCCTGGGCGTGATCCGGGCGAGCGTCCAGCTGCTTGACGACGCACAGGTCGACCACGCTCGAATACATGAGGCGGCGGAGGTCATCAAGCAGGAGATCGATCGGCTTGACCGGGTCATCAAGGCGTTGCTGGACTTCGGCAGGCCCAGCAAGCCGACGCTTGTGAGGACAGACATCAACAGCGTCCTTGAAGACGTCGTTCTGTTCACCAATCGGTTCGCGAAGCAGCATGGAGTCCATATCGAGGAGCGGTTCGAGGACGAGCTTCCCGACGTATTCGGCGACCCCGACCAGCTCAAGCAGGTGTTTCTCAACCTTGTCACCAATGCGGTGCAGGCCATCGGGGAGTCGGAGGGACTCATCGTCATACAGACTCGGCCAGAGGGTGAGTACGTCCAGGTGACTGTCGCGGATGACGGGCCCGGGATATCCTCACATGACCTGCCGAAGGTGTTCGACCCCTTCTTCACCAAGCGGGCCGAGGGCACCGGACTGGGGCTGACCATCGTGCATCGCATCATCGATGAGCACGAGGGGCATATCGAAGTGGAGAGCAGTTCGGCCGGTACGGTCTTCAAGGTCACGCTTCCCGCAGTGATGGACGAGTGAAGGGAATCCGCATGAGCAAGCGCGTGCTCATCGTCGACGACGAGAAGAACATGAGGTGGGTACTGGGGCAGTCCCTCTCCGGCGACGGGTTCGAGGTGGCGGAGGCCACTGACGGCAAGGAGGCGCTCGCCGCCGTCGCCGAACAGGAGCCGGACGTCATGGTGCTCGACCATCGCATGCCGGTGATGGACGGCATGGAGGTGCTCAGGACGCTCAGGAGCAAGGGGTCGACGTTCCCGATCATCATGTTGACCGCGCACGGCAACGTCGCGCTGGCCGTGGAAGCGATGAAGGCCGGTGCCAACGAGTATCTGACCAAGCCGTTCGATCTCGAGGAGCTCAAGCTTGCGATAGACAAGGCCCTCAAGTACTCGGGGCTCGCAGCGGAAGTCGAGAGGCTGCGAAGCGAACTCGACAAGGAGTACGACATCCACGGGATCGTCGCGTCGGATCCCGGGATGCTCGAAGTTCTCGGCACGGTTCAGAAGGTCGCCCCGACCATGGCGACGGTCATGATCTACGGTGAGTCGGGCACCGGCAAGGAGCTGATCGCGCGCGCCGTCCACAATCTGTCCGACCGCGCGGACAAGCCGTTCATATCGGTCAGCGCGGGCGCGCTGCCCGAGACCCTGCTGGAGAGTGAGCTCTTCGGCTATGAGAAGGGTGCGTTCACCGGTGCCGTGACGCCCAAGCCCGGTCGTTTCGAGATGGCCAACGGCGGGACCATGTTCCTCGATGAGATCGGGGACATCTCGCCGGTGACGCAGGTCAAGCTGTTGCGGGTGCTCCAGGAGCGCAAGTTCGAGCGGTTGGGTGGTACGAGGACCATCGAGGTCGACGTCAGGCTCGTTGCGGCGACGAACCAGGACCTGCAGCAGCTGATAGCTGACGGTGAGTTCCGCGAGGACCTCTTCTATCGGCTCAACGTCGTCCCGGTCACGATCCCGACCCTCCGTCAGAGGCCGGGGGACATCCCTCTGCTCGTGGCGCACTTCCTGGACAAGCTCAATGCCGGTACCAAGTCGATCAATCCCGAGGCCATGGAGGCCCTTGCCAGGTACCGGTGGCCGGGGAACATCCGTGAACTTGAGAACACTATCGAGAGGATCATCATCCTGTCGCATGGGGACGTGATCGAAGTCACGGACCTGCCTGCTGAGGTCCGGGCCGGCACAGGAACGCGTGACAGGATCCCCAGCGGCTTCCTTCTGCCCGACGACGGCATCGATCTCGAGGAGCTGGAACTCGACATGGTCCGCCAGGCCATCGATCGCACCGGGGCCAACGTGCCCAAGGCGGCCAAGCTGCTGGGTCTCACGGCCAAGACTCTTGAGGCGAGGATGCAGCGTCTCGGCCTCTAGATCGGATTGATGCATCGATCTGCATGCTTGGCACATGGATTGCATTTGGGGCGGTATCTGCCGCCGCATCTTCTGGAGAACCCGTTGTCGCAGCGTCCCTCGCCGCTTCGATCCACCGTCGCCGCGCTCGCCGTGGTGGCGATCGGCGCGGCATCAGCGGGCGTGGTCTCGGCGGTCCTACTGGGTCGTACAGATGACCTGAGCGGCTTCCAGCCCCTGCCTCTGTTCGCGTTCCTGGCGTTCGGTGTCACCGCGGGGACTCTCACCCTTCTCGTTCTGAGCTTCCGGGCGGACACGTCATTCCACACGCGGGTCAAGACCTGTGCTAGCTGCGGCTCCGCGGTGCTTGAGAACTGGCGGCTCTGCCCCGATTGCGGCCGGTTCATCGAGCCGGGGAATGAGAACGACGGCGCTTCTCGGCCGGAGAGTCCCTCGACCGTCCGAGACTCGGTGCTCCCCAACTAGGGTACGCTTGCATCGATGGGAGCGCGGGCGGCTCGCCTGCGTGTCATGGGCTCGACACTTGGAGGTCACTCTTGGCTACGACGACGACTCGCCTCGCCACGACCGGGCTTCACTGCCGCTCCTGCTCGATGCTTGTGGACATGACCGTTGGCGACCTCGACGGCGTTTCAGACGTGTCGACAGACCACGCCTCCGGTGAGACGGTTGTGACATTCGACTCGGATGTGCTCGACGTGGAGTCGATCATCGGAGCGATCCGCTCGGTCGGCTACGACGCCGAGGTCGCCGACTGACGCTGGCCCGGTTGCGGTCGAGATACCCCATGGGGTATAGTGCACCATGCGGGTCGGACCCGCACGCGTGGCATGTCGTCAGGTTCGAGAGGATTCGTGGATGTCGAGTTCGGTTGGCTTCGTTGGGGCGTTCTTGGCCGGCGTGCTCTCGTTCCTGTCGCCCTGCGTTCTTCCGTTGATTCCCGGCTACCTCTCCTTCATGACGGGACTCACCGCGTCCGAGCTCTCCGAGGACTCGCGTCCGCTCGGTCAGATCATGGGAACCGCCGTGCTGTTCGTGCTCGGCTTCTCGGTCGTCTTCGTTCTGCTCGGCGCCTCGGCCTCCGTGCTCGGCCAGTTCCTTACGCAGTATCGCGACCTGATCGAGAAGATCGCCGGTCTCGCGGTCATACTCTTCGGCGTGTTCATGCTGGGTGTCGTCAAGATTCCCGGGCTCTACGGCGAGGCCCGGATGGATCTCGCGCGGTCACGCCGGTTCGGACGAGGAGCTGCACTGGTCATGGGCATGGCCTTCGCCGCCGGGTGGACGCCGTGCGTCGGTCCCATCCTCGGCGTGATCCTCACCCTGGCGGCCTCGACCGGGAGCGTATCGCATGGGGCCCTGCTCCTGTTCGCGTACTCGCTCGGGTTGGGCGTGCCGTTTCTCCTCGTCGCGCTGCTGTTCGGCAGCGTGAAGCCGGTCCTGAGCTGGCTGACGCGGCACTCGGTGGTCATCAACCGGGTGGCAGGTGCGACGCTCATCGTGATCGGCGTGCTGATCTTCAGCGGCCGCCTGACGGTCATCGCTGCGTGGCTCACCGAGGTGCTCCCTTCGTTCGGAGTCTAGCCTCGGCACCGCGTGCGCGCGGCGAGCACAATGCAGTACCATTGACCTGCTGAGCTTCGTTGTGCGCAGCACTCATCCACGCGAGGGGTCCTTGATTGCCTGCAGGCGGCCGCAGAACCGGCGGGTTGGCGGCGCGAATCGTGCGCGTCACGCTGGTCATCGGGATCGTGACGGTCGTCACGGCCGGTACCGTGGCGGTGATCGGTGCGTCTCGGCTCGCCTCCAACCAGATTGCGGCTCAGGACCGTACCACTCTCCAGTTCTTTGAGGATCTGATCGTGGGGCGCCTGAACGCCGCGGAGACGGTCGCTTCGCGCGTGGCGGCCATCGTCGCCACCGTCCCCGACCCTGTCGCCGTCGGGGCGAGCATCCCACCCGTGTTCGACTCGGGAACCGGCCTCGTCAGCGAGATCATCATCACCGACAGAAGAGGCAACGTCTTGGCCGCCTACCCGTCCGCGGTGGGAGCAGCAGCCGTGCGGAACAACGCGGCATTCAAGAAGGCGCTCTCGGGTGTGACCGGGTTTCATCGTGATGCGGATTCCGGCATAGAAACCGGATACTGGTTCTCTCGAACGGTGTTGACCCCGAACGGCAAACCGCTCCTGGTGCTCTTGCGCCTCGATATGGGATCGGTCAGAACCGCCGTCCGGCAGGTTCGCTTGGAGGGCGGGCGCTCCTTTTGGGTCATGGACTCGGGGAAGCCGATCATGCGAACCGGGAGCACGAACCCGGGCGATCTCGGCAAGGCGACTTGGAGGCCCACCGGTCCGGCAGACGGCGAGATCACACTGGCTACGCAGGAGAGTGGACGCCTGGCGGGCTTGTACGCCGACGTGCAGGGCATCGAGGGCGTTGCCTGGCGAATCGCGGTTCTTGAGCCGACGGCGGAGGCTTACACAGAGACCGCGCTGGCGGTCACGCCGTCGATTCTTGTGCTGGTCGTAGGTGGCATCGTTGCGGTGTTTGCGGCGTGGCTCATGTCTCGTCGGCTGGTGGAGCCGCTCAGGGCGCTTGAGGTCGCGGCCTACCGTGCCGCGACCGGCTCCTACGTCAAGCCGATTGTCACGCAGCGAGATGATGAGATCGGTCAGGTCGCAGACGCGTTCAACGCCGTTGCACTCCGGCTCAATGCGCTTCACGACCTCTCGCAGCTTCTTGCGAGTGCCTCTCGGCTCGACCAGGTTCTGGACGGCATCCTGTCGGCGATGGGCCACATCGTCGGCCCGGGTGTCGCCGCCATCTATCTGGTGGACGATACCGGCAGATGGCTCGTCCCGGCCGCGGTCCGTGGTGCCGACGCCACGACGGTGAGCCGGATCGATGCGCTCGGCGAGAGTTGGCTCGCCGCGTCACTCCAGGACAGGGACTCCGTCGCTCACTCCGGCGATGCCCAGCGTCTGGCCGACGAACTTCCGGGGCTTGCCGACTCGAACAGCGTTGCGCTCGTGGCACCGCTCGTGTCCGGGCAGGAGGCGCTCGGTGTCGTCGTGGTACTGAAGGACAAGGCCGATCCCATCACCGAGGCGGAACGCGAGATGGTCAGGACGTTCTCGGCCCAGGCCGCCATCGCCGTGCAGAACTCACGGCTCTTCGCCGTGGAGACCGAGTCACGGAGGATCTCCGACGGCCTGCGGATCGTGGCAGAGCAGCTCGCGCGTTCAGATGGGCTCGACGTGTCACTCGGGCGAGTCGAGGGTGTGGTTGCGGAGCTCCTGGGGGCATTGAGCGCGTCGTTCGCCCTCGTGGATCGCGAGTCTCTCGGGCTTCGCCGACTCGGAGAGCAGGCGCCGGAGAACGGTCTTCTGAGCTTTGCGACGCGCGTGTTGCTGCGCTCAGACGCCAGCGGGACTGTGGTTGTCGAGCAAGGAGAGGACGCCGGCGGCGACTCGATCATGGCGCGATCGGGGGCCGAACGCCTGCTGGTGATCCCGGTGGCTCTAGAAAGCGCGCACGGTGGGGTTCTCGTTGTCTCGCTTCCCGCCGGTTCGATCGGCAAGCGAGAGCTCGATATCGCCAGCGCGGTCTCGAGTGAGGTCGCCTTGGCCCTCGAGAACGCCTATCTCTTCGAACGCGCTGTCGCCCGCGCGGTCAACCTCGAGACGATCTTCCGCATCAGCCAGGCGGTCGGATCGTCACTGCAGGTCAACGTGGTTCTCAACCGGGTTCTTGACGTGGTGCAGAAGATCCTCTCGGCGGATGCGGTCGCACTCATGACCTACGACGCTCGCACGCGGGTCATCACCACGGCGATGGCGCGCGGAGCGGTTTCGTCCGACATCGTCGGTCTGCGTCTCGCGCCCGGGGAGGACGTCCCCGGCTACGTGTTCTCGACCGGAGAACCCGCGGCGTTCACCGATCTGCAGGAGTCGATGGGAGGCGTTGGGGGAAGCGCCGCCCTCCACGGCATGCGCTCGATGCTCGCCGTGCCGATGCTGGCCCGCGGTCGCTCTATCGGCGTGCTCGTCGTCTTCTCTGCCGAGATCGGGGCGTTCTCGGACGAAGACATGAACGTGCTTCAGACGTTCGCCTCTCAGGCTGCGCTCGCCGCGGATACCGCTCGGATGTACACCCGCGAACACGAAGTGGCGTCGATCCTCCAAGCGTCGATCCTGCCCGGCGAGCTTCCGCTCTTCAGCGAGATCGAGGCCGCCAGTGCGTACGAACCGGCCGGTCCGGACGTCGAGATCGGTGGCGACTACTATGACCTCTTCCGGTCGTCGGATGGCACCATCTGGTTCGTGATCGCCGACGTCTGCGGCAAGGGCGTGGTCGCCGCGACGAAGACGTCCATGATCAAGTACTCGGTGCGCTCCTTGGTCGCCGCCGGTCTCATGCCCGGCAGCGTGCTCGGTGAGGTGAACCGCATGGTCGCCGAGAAGGGCGATGCCAGTGACATCGTCACCCTGTGGGTCGGCCGATACGACCCGCCGACAGGCGAGTTGTCGTGGTCCAGCGGAGGTCACCCTCCCGCTGCCATGCTGCGGTCGGACTGCGCGGAAACCGAATGGCTCCAACCCACCGGCCCGCTGTTGGGGGCGTTGCCGGACGTGGCCTACGGGGAGGAAACGGTCACCCTGTCCGAGGATGACACGGTCGTGCTCTACACGGATGGGGTCACAGAGGCGCGCAACGGGCATGTATTCTTCGGAGAAGAGCGAGTCAAGGAGAGCGTGATGGCGGGCGGCACCCCCGCCGAGCAGGTGAAGCGGCTGCTCACCGCGGTTCGGCGGTTCGCGCGCGGCGATCTGCGAGACGACATCGCGCTCCTCGCCGTCACTGTTCGGACGGTCGAGCGCGAGGGCACGGCCCTCGAAGGAAGGTCCGACACCTGATGCATACGTTCGACATCACACGCGCAGAGGGGACGCGCACCTGTGTCGTCCGGCTCGTGGGTGACGTGGACACTGCGGTCGTGCCCGAGCTGCAGACCCGTCTGCAGGAAGTGCTGGGTTCCGGGTGCGAGAACGTCGTTCTCGACCTGGCAGAGGTGACGTACGCCGACAGCTCGGCGCTCGGGTTGCTCGTGTGGATCGACCGACGTATGGCGCCCCACGAGGGCAGGCTCGTTCTCGCCGGTGCAAATCCCGACGTTGCCCGGATTCTGGAGATCTCGGGCCTGGTCAACGCAGCAGCGTCCATCGCCACCAGCGCGGACGTGCAGAGTGCTTTGGGCGGGCTCGACATGCCGGCCACCCCTTCCGAGCTGCTGTGGGAACGGTTGTTGGATGTGCCGGCCGATGTGAACAGCCTCTCAGGTGTGCGTGAAGAGGTCGGGGCGCTGGTCGCGCCGCTCGGCTTCCGGGAGGGGGAGATCTTCGATATCAAGGTCGCGCTGGGGGAGGCGTTGGCGAATGCCCTGCGCCACGGAAGGCCCGAGAGTGGCGACGAGCGGGTCACCCTGGGCATCAGGGCCTACGCCGACCGGCTCGTGCTCGAGGTCACGGACAACGGGGTCGGCTTCGATGGCGCGGCGGCGAACGTCGACGACCTCTACGCTCCGAGCGGGCGCGGCGTCATGTTCATGAACGCCCTCATGGACCGTGTCGACTTCGACGCGGCCTCCGGCGGAGGTACCGTGGTACGGCTGACCAAGCACCGCCCCTGCGAGGCTCGCTGATGCCGGGATCACGACGCCCGAAGAAGCGGATTCTCATATTCTCGGCATCGTTCGGAGGCGGTCATCGTTCCGCGGCGGAGGCACTGCTGCGCTACCTCAACACCCACCATCAAGACACCACCGAAGTGCGCATGGTCGACTTCTTCGGGGAGTTCGCTCCCCGGCTGAACCTGCTCGCGAAGTTCAGCTACCAGCAGTCGGTCCAGTTCTTCCCGGCGCTCTACGGCAACTTCTTCGAGGTCTCCAACAAGCTCCCGACCAACCCGGTGGTGCACGAGCTCAAACTGATGGGGTTCGCTCGGGCATCCGCCTACATCGACGAATTCCGTCCCGACGCGGTCATCTCGACCTTTCCGGTGGCGGGCGGCGTAGTGTCCGACATCAAGGAGAGCCGGCCGCTCGTGTCGGCGACGATCATCACGGACTTCGGTGTGCATCGGGCGTGGCTTCATCCGGCGACGGACTTCTACTTCGTCGCCTGCAAGGAGGTTCGAGAGGACTTGGTGCTTCGCGGAATCCCCTGGGACCGGATCGTGGTCTCGGGAATACCGGTGGCGGAGAAGTTCTCGCATGAGTTCGATCGCGGGGCGCTTCGCCGCGAACTGGGTCTGGCGGACAGGTTCACGGCTCTTCTGACCGCGGCCTCCGGTCAGCCAGGGGATGCTCGAGACATAGCGTCACAGCTCGCCGGGTGGGGCATTCAGGTGGCTGCGGTCACCGGCAACAACGCGAGGCTGAAGCGGCGGCTGGACACTTTGGCCAAGAAGAAGGACCTGGTGAGGGTTTTCGGGTACACCTCCGATATGCACAAGATGATGAGAGCGGCCGACGTTCTGGTAGGGAAGGCCGGAGGGCTCACGGTCTCAGAGGCGTTGGCCGTCGGTTTGCCGCTGATCATCTACAATCCCGTCCCCGGCCAGGAGCTCTACAACGTGGACTTCCTTGTCAACTTCGGCGCGGGACTGATCTCGCGAGACGAGGACGATGTGGTCGAGAAGGTGCGGTTCCTGTCCACGCACCCGGAGCGGCTCAAGCAGATGACCGATGACGCCGCGATGCTCGGCAGACCGGGTGCCGCCCAGAGTGTCTGCGAGCGCGTTCTGGCGGCGCTCGCGCAAGGCGAAGAGGAAGTTGGGCCACGATGAATCTTCAGCAGTCGATACTCGCTCGACACTCGATCCGGGACTTCGGGCCCGATCCGGTACCGCGGGAGCTGGCCGAGCGGTTGATCCGAGCGGCGTCTGCGGCACCCTCGTCGATGAATGAGCAGCCGTGGGCGTTCTACTGCTGCACAGGTCAGACGCGTGCCCGTCTCGGCAAGATCGTGGCGCAGACCACGATCCACCTTTCTGAGTACATGGAGGTCCTCGGTCCCAAGCGCTACGAGGATGCCGTCCACTGGTTCTCGTCCCTCGGAGACGCCCCTCTGCTGATCGCCATCGCCTGCCCCAATCCCGACAGCGACCTGACGGCTATCAACCGCTATCTGTCAGTGGGTGCCGCCCTTGAGAACCTGCTGCTCAGTGTCACCGCGGAGGGATTGGGCGCCTGCAACATCACGCTCTCGTACTGGGTCAGAGACGAGATCGCCGAGCTCCTCAGCCTGCCTCCCGAGCAGTCCATCGTCACGATCGTCGCCGTGGGGTACCCCGGCGAGGTTCCGCCCGCCGCTCCCCAGCAGCGTCGCGAGACCGCGGTGTGGCTTGACTGATCGGCGAGCGCTCAGGGCGGTGTTCTTCGACGTGGGAAACACGCTCGTCCGCCCGCATCCGAGCGTGAGCGAGGTCGTCCGGCAGGTCCTCGCCGAGGAGGGCCACGTCCACGACCTCAGCGCGATCGACGAGCTTATGCCGCTGGTCGACGAGTACTACGAGGACCGCTACCGCTCCGACGACACGTTCTGGACCGACGAGAACCGCACCTCCCAGGTGTGGGTGGGCATGTACTCGTTGTTGTGCCGCAAACTCGGTATCGAGGACGGCGCCGAGAGGATCGCTGCGCGCGTGTACGAGGAGTTCGGCGACCCGGGTCGGTGGACAGTGTACCCGGATGTGCTGCCTGCGTTCGCTCGGCTCAGACGCAGAGGCCTTCGGCTGGGCCTGATCTCGAACTGGGACAATCGCCTCTCAGGGCTCATGGATGGCCTCGGCCTGACCTCGGAGCTGGAGACGATCGTGTCCTCGGCGGAAGTCGGTCTGCACAAGCCGGACCCGCGCATCTTCGAGCTGGCCTGCGCTCGGCTCGGTGTCGCAGCAACTGAGGCTGCACACGTCGGTGATCACCACTATGCTGACATCGTGGGCGCCCAAGCCATCGGGATGCTGCCGGTGCTCATCGACCGCCATGCGACTGTCGTCACCTGGCGGTCGGGATACGTGGTGACGCTCGACGATCTTGAGCGTTCGCTCGATCTGGAGGTGTGAGGTGTCCGGACGGTCTTCGTCCTGGTTCTCGTGGGTCGCGTTCGGCGTGGGCACCGCGGTGTGCCTCTGCGCAGCGTACGCAGCGTATGCGCTGGCCGCCTATTCGTGGGCGCAGGTCGTCGACTACAAGAGCCCGTACGTGGCGCGGGCCGTGCCGGCCGCGCTCCAGTCGGGCAGGCCGGCTCCGGCAGCCCCGCTCGCAGGCCGAGTCGTGCTGGTCATCGTGGACGGCATGCGCGAAGACGTTTCTCGCTCGGACATGCCTTCGCTGAACACGCTGCGCACGTATGGAACCGATGTGTCGCTGGTGGTGCCCCAGCCATCGCTGTCGTTCCCGAACTGGACGACGATCCTCACGGGTGCGTCTCCGACGATCAGCGGAGTCACCACCAACTGGTATTCCGGTCCCGTGCTCGCCCCGACGCTCATCGATGTCGCCCGGGCAGAGGGCCGTCGTGTCGTGGTGGTCGGACCGACCGACTTCGCTGAGCTCTACGGAGTCAAGCCTGGTCCGACGGTGTCGCTGCGGCCCTGGCCGAAAGGCGGCTATCTGACGGGCACGCTCGTGGACGATGCGCTTCGCATCGCCAAGGCGACCGATCCCCAGCTTCTGGTGGTGCACCTTCCGGACCTGGATGAGGCGGGGCACTCGTTCGGCGGCACCTCCGCTCAGTACCGGGATGTGGCCGGCAAGGTCGACGCCGACATAGCCCGCCTGGTCAGCGGTCTGCAGGCCGACACCACCACGTTCGTGATCGTCGCAGACCACGGGCACATCGCCTCCGGCGGACACGGCGGGTGGGAGCGTGAGGTCGTCACGGTACCCGGCATCTTCTCGGGAGCTGCCGTGCGGCTCGGCTCCGCGACGGGGACGCTGCCGCAGGTGGCACCTACCGTCGCCGTCCTCTCGGGCATTCGCGTGCCGGCCTACGGTGAATCGACCGCTCTGCGCTCGGTACTCAGTACCACGTCCGAGAAGGCGTTCGCATCGGAGCAGGCGCACCACGTCGCATTCGACGCCCACTACGCCGCCGTGGTCTTGGGAGATGACGTGCCGCCTGCGATGTTCGCCAAGGGGGCGGCCGAGCACGGAGGCCCTGACGGCTATGCGGCCTTCGTGCGCGAGGCACGGCTCGGTGCGGAACGGCAGGCCCGGCTACCGATCTCCCTGGCCATCGTGGCGGCGGTCGCCGTGATCATCGCCCTGATCGGATTCTCGTCTTGGCGGGGGCTTGTGGCCGCGCTCGCGGGCGCAGCCGTGTACTACGCCCTCTACAACGCCTTGTTCTTCTGGGTCCACAACTACCTGTGGTCGCTCTCCGCCTTCAACACCGAGACCCAGGTGAAGGCGTTCATGAACGGTCGCATGGCCGAGGCGGCCCTGTCTGCGCTCGCCGGTGTGGCCGTGGCCGCGGTCCTCTACCCCTATCTGCGCAAAGTCGGCTGGGGGCCGCAGGACCGCCGCTACCTTCCCGGGTGGCTTGCGCTGGCCCCTGCCACGCTTCTGGTCGTACTGGGGACACTCGCCGTGCAGGTCGCTTGGTTCCTGTGGTGGTGGGGCGCTTCGATCACGTGGGTACTCCCGGACTTCAAGTGGGCCTTCAAGTACGACCTCGATCTGGTGCAGATGACAGCGGTGGGTGCCGCAGCGTTGCTGGCGCCGATAGTGTCGTACCTGATAGGGCGGTATCATCCCAAGGTACGTGCCGGGCGGCAGACCAGCTAGGTTGCCGTTCCAAGACATACGTCGCGGCAACCGAGCCGGTCTGCCGCCTCATCCGATCGGTGGAGGATACCGACCTATGGCAGCTATCAAGGACCTCAGGGAGTTCATCGCGTTGCTCGAGTCCAAAGGGCAGCTCAAGCGAGTCTCGGCGGCGGTGGATCCGAACCTGGAGATCGGCGAAGTGACCGATCGCGTCAGCAAGCAGGTCGGACCCGCGCTGCTGTTCGAGAACCCCGTGAACCGCGAGACGGGGGAGCGCTACGCAGCGCCGGTCGCCATCAACCTCATGGGCAGCTACGACCGCATGGCGTGGGCCCTCGGCGTCGATGCCGAGACCGGCACCTGGAAGGATCTCGACGCGGTCGCCAAACGTGTCACCGATCTTCTGCCCCTCGACATGCCGGCGAGCATGAAGGGCAAGTTCGACATCCTGGTCAACCTGAAGGGCCTCGCGACGTCCGGAGCCAAGGAGATCAAGAAGGCCCCGTGCCAGGAGGTCGTGGTTCGCGGGGACGAGGTCGACCTCACCAAGCTTCCCGTCCTCAGGACGTGGCCGGAGGACGGAGGTCCTTTCGTCACGCTACCCCTCGTGGTGACCAACAACCTGAAGGGGAAGCCGAACGTCGGCATGTACCGCCTGCAGGTCTTCGACAAGAACACGACCGGTCTCCACATCCACGAGCACCACGACGGCGCGAAGAACCTTCGGGCCTGGCGCGAGTCCGGCGTCACACGGGTCCCGGTGTCAGTCGCTCTTGGCGCCGACCCGGTCACGATCTTCGCGGCGACGGCACCGGTTCCGCCGATGATCGACGAGTACCTGTTCGCCGGCATCATCCGCGGCGAGTCGGTCGAGGTCGTCAAGTGCGTCACCAACGACCTCCTCGTACCCGCACACGCCGAGATCGTGCTCGAAGGCTGGTGCGACCTGGAGGAGACGCGCTGGGAAGGGCCTTTCGGCGACCACACCGGCTACTACTCCCTGGCCGACTTCTTCCCGGTCTTTCACGTCGAGGCGATCACCATGCGTCGCGATCCGATCTATCCGACGACGATCGTCGGCCCGCCTCCCATGGAGGACGACTATATCGCCAAGGCGACCGAACGACTCTTCCTTCCGGTCATCAAGGCCATGATGCCCGAGGTCGTCGACTACGACATGCCGCTGGAGGGCGTCTTCCACAACTGCGTCATCTTCCAGATCAAGAAGGAGTTCGCGGGCCAGGCGTTCCGAGTCATGAACTTCGCCTGGTCGATGGGGCAGATGATGTTCACGAAGTTCGTGATCGTGGTCGACGAGGACGTCGATTGCCACGACTACTCGCAGGTGGCGTGGCGCTGCTTCAACAACGTCGACCCCGGCCGGGACATACAGATATCGAAGGGGCCGCTCGATCGCCTCGACCACTCGAGCAACCAGCAGAGCTTCGGCTACAAGATGGGCATCGACGCGACCAAGCCGCTGCCGGGCGAAGGCCACGAGCGTGAGTGGCCGGATTCGCTCGAGATGTCTCCCGAGGTCAAGGCTCGCGTGGACGCGCTCTGGAACGAGCTCGGCCTGTGAGCCAAACCGCGCCCGAAAAGAGCGGCCGGGCAAGGTCAGGACCTTCGCCGAGCTGGTGAAGTTCGAGCACTCGATCTTCGCGTTGCCCTACGCGTACCTCGGGGCCCTGTACGGGGCCGCAGTCGTTGCGCAGTCGGGGCTGGTCCGGGCTATCGGCGTTCCAGGCGCACGAACTCGGCTACTGCTCAACCCCTGGGTGCTCGTCGGGGGCTGGCCGACGCCACTGGCGCTCCTCTGGATCACCGTCGCGATGGTCGGCGCTCGCAGCTTCGCGTTCGTGGTGAATCGCGCGGTCGACGCCGAGATCGACTCCCGTAACCCCCGCACCGCCGCAAGGCCGATTCCCGCGGGCACCATCAAGCGCTGGGAGCTGTGGGTCTTCTCGGCGGTGGTGCTGGCGGCGTACGTGTTCGCGTGCTTCCAGCTTGCACCGATCACGCACTGGCTGTGGCCGATCCCGCTCGCGTTCTTCGTGGTCTATCCGTACCTGAAGCGGTTCACGTGGTTCTGCCACTTCTGGCTGGGCATCTGCCTCGGGCTCGGTGTGACGGGCGGCTGGGCCGCGGTCGGCGCTCCGCTCGCGAATCCCGCGCCGTGGGTGCTCGGTGCGGCCGTGGCGGTCTGGACAGCCGGATTCGACATCATCTACGCCACGCAGGACTATGACTGTGACGTGCGTGACGGCGTGCATTCGGTCCCGGCCGACTTCGGCATCGCCGAGGGGCTCCTCGTGACGCGCTGGTGCCATGTGGCGGCCGTGGTGCTCTTTGCGCTCGGCGGTGCGCTGCTGAGCGTCGGATGGCCGTACTATCTGGGCGTCGCCATCGCGGCCGCTTTGCTCTTCTACGAGAACGCGATCATCTCTGCCGACGACATGTCTCGCGTGAATGCCGCGTTCTTCAACGTGAATGGTATGGTCGCTGTGGTCATCCTGGTCGGCGCCATCGCCGATCGGGTCCTGGCGTGAGGACAGGGGAGTCTATGGGCAAGTGCACCGTGGTGGTCACCGGCGCCTCAGGCAGTGTCTATGGGATGCGCGTGATCGAGCAGCTGGTACTCGCCGGGCACGACGTGTCCGTCGTGTTCACCGATGCCGGCCGAGAGGTCACGGCGTTCGAACTCGGCTTCTCCCTGCCGACCGAGGACCGCAAGGTTGCCGAGGTCGCTCTGGCGGCCTACCTCGAGCTGCCGAACGCCGAGCACCTGCGCGTCGCCTACCCGGACGACCTGTTCGACGCGATGGCGTCAGGGTCGAACCGCACGGACGCGATGGTCGTGGTGCCCTGTTCGATGGGGTTCCTGGCATCGGTCGCACACGGCATGGCCGACGACCTGCCCGAGCGGGCCGCCGACGTCATGCTGAAAGAACGTCGCCCGCTGGTGCTCGTCCCTCGTGAGACTCCGCTCTCTCTGATCCACCTTCGCAACCTGACCGCGGCGGCGGAGGCGGGCGCGATCATCGTGCCTGCGATGCCGGCCTTCTACAGTAAGCCCGAATCGATCGATGACCTTGTCGGATTCGTGGTCGGCAAGGTGCTCGACGTACTGGACGTGGATCACGATCTCTTCGACCGCTGGGGAGCGTAGATGTCCGATTCCTCGACGCAGGTCCCGGGCTCGGATGATTCGAACCCCGCCGACCACGCCCGTGTGCGCTTCGTCGCGCGCCTTGCCGGCTACTCGCGCTACCTGGTGATCGCTCCGATCATCGGGCTCTTCGTTGCCGCCATCGTACTCACGGCCGTCGCGGTAGTGGACGTCGTCAAGATCACGATGGAGGTGGTCACCGGTCATCTTCGACTCGAACAGACGGTCGTCGGATTCATCGAGGTCGCCGACATCTTTCTCTTGGCCGTCGTGCTCTACATCATGTCGCTCGGTCTCTACGAGCTGTTCATCGACAGCCATCTCCCGCTGCCGGAGTGGCTGATCGTCCGGAGTCTTGAAGACCTCAAGGAGAAGCTCCTTGGGGTCGTGGTGGTCGTGCTCGCCATCTTCTTCCTGGGTCGTGTCATCGAGGCCGAGAACGCGATCGATCTGCTCTACCTGGGAGTGGGGATCGCTGCGGTCATCGCCTCGCTTGCGTACTTCGCGAAGTCGGTTCTTCTCCACCGGTCCGAGTAGCCTGACGCTCCGCTTGACGCCGCCGAGAACACTGGCGCAGACTACCGACAGATAGGGTCATCACGTCGCAGCATCAGTCGTAGCAGTAGTCGTAGCATGAGGAGTAGCCATGACCCTGGCGCAAGCGCGAAAGCGCTATCCGCTCGTACCCACTGAGATCGTCAGATGGGCGGTGGAGAACATCCCCGACCCCCGTGACGTCGAGCGTGGACTCAGCCGCATCGAGCAGGCCAAACGAGTGCAACTCAAGTATTCGGCCTAGCAAGGCGGGAGAACCGCGCGACCGCGCATACCTATCGGTCGGGTTGTCGGACGCAACGCCGGATTCGAACCGGGACAGACGCCATGCCCGGCGGTGGGGCCGCGATGGGGGGCTCAATTGGTGCTGTGCAGTATCATCCAGTGCACCGTTCTGGCAGGTCAGGTTATCCATCGAGCCTCATCGAGCCTGAGCAGGCTACGGAGGGCGAGGCGGTCTCTCTCAGGCTCATGACCCTCGGATGCACTTGAAGTGTGCACCGGGGCGGCCCTCGCAATCACGCGCGGGCCGTTCTTGCGTGCGTGGTGGCTGTTCCCCTACGTCTTGACGACGTAGATCCACAGGACTACGAACGCGATCGCCTCGATGACGACGGGTGCGACCCAGATGCTGAGTGCGCTCACGGCTCAGACCCCCCCTACGCTCCACGTGAGCGGCCCTTCGGCGATCCGGGCGCGCTCGTGTGTAGAGTGAAGAAGATGACCCATGTCGCTGTCTCGTGCGCGGCTTCCCCATAGCCGACGAGTCCTTCGGCGGTACGGGCCATCCGATGTTCTACATCGGCTCAACGCATCAAGTAGTTGAGCGGTGGGAGCCACACGAAGGGGCCGGACTCAACGTCCGGCATCGAGGTCGCGCATGAAGCGCGCGAGGCGTTCCGGGAGCCAGCAGCTGCTCATGATGCAGACGGAATGCACACGGCGGAGGCCCTGGGAGCCCCCGCCGTTCTGAGTGCAACCGCGTTTCCGCAGCTGGATTGCTGGAGGCGACGCCCAGATTCGAACTGGGGATAGAGGCTTTGCAGGCCTCTGCCTTACCACTTGGCGACGTCGCCGTTATGTGCCCTGTCGCAGGGCGATATCAAGAAAAGAAGACTGGCCGTTCAGGCCCGCAGTCGGAACCCTCTGACCAGCCCTCGTTTGGTTCGGTGGAGCGGACGACCGGATTCGAACCGGCGACCCCAACCTTGGCAAGGTTGTGCTCTACCAACTGAGCCACGTCCGCGCGCAGAGGCTAGTCTAGCGGCACCTACAGGCAGGTGCAAGGGCGAGTTTGCGACCGATTCGCCGAGTTCAGCGAGATAGGGGCTTCCCTTGTGCGGGCACTTTGCTAAACTATCGTTCGCTGCCGATGAGGCCGCAGATGGGCGATTAGCTCAGGGGGAGAGCACTTCCTTGACACGGAAGGGGT
>CAWBKW010000009.1:0-211159 GCA_963789515.1 uncultured Coriobacteriia bacterium
GGCTGATCGAGTCGGGAGTTCTGCCCGAGGAGATCGACGTGGTGCAGTCCGAGACCGTGCCTACGATCGAAGCCGGCGAGCGCTCTTGGCTGGCTCCACACGGAGAGACGCTCGTGTGGAGCGCCGTCGTGAACCAGGCGCGAGTGAACGCCCGATTCAGCGCCAAGTACGCCACCTTCATGACGATTGCGGGCATCATCGCCGCGTTCGGGGTGATGACCGAGAACGCGGTCCTCATCGTCGGCGCAATGGCTCTGGCACCCGACCTCACCCCGATCATCGCTACCAGCGTCGGTTTGGTCGGACGGCGCTGGAGGCTTGCCGGCCGCGGCATGCTCACTCTCGCGATCGGCTATGCGTTCACGACGCTCGCGGCCCTTCTCACCGCCGCATTCATGCGCGTCGCCAACCTGCTGCCGAGCGGCTACCAGCTCTCGCAGACGAACGTGCAGTCCCTGGTGACCTACAACGTGATGATCGTCATCATCGCGCTGGCCGCAGGCGTGGCTGGCATGTTCGCTTTCGAGACAAAGGCGGGTGCCGCCGTGGGGGTGGCGATCTCCGTGACGACGATCCCCGCCGCCGCGTACGCCGGCGCCTCCATCGGCTTGGTGCAGGCGGCCCACGCACAAGAAGCGCTGGTGATGCTCACCGTGAACGTGATCATGCTGCTTATTGGTGCGACCTTGGGCCTTGCGGTGCAACTGGCCATCGGCAAGCGACGCGGCGTCGTAGACGTGGCACGCCTGCGGAGTGACGCGGCCGAAATCGAGTCCGCCGAGACGGCCCAACACGAGGGGGAGAGTGCATGACCACGCCGACTGAAACTCCGATGGCCGTCGCGCAGGGACGGCTGACCACACCTCGCGCCGCAGGGGTCGCCGGCATCGTGTTCTCGATACTGTTCGCCGCGTCGGTGGTCATCATGCGCTCCGTCATAGAGCCGGGTTCCATGGGCCCGCTGGCTGACACCGCCGGACTGACGCTACAACACGTCGCACTCGTGCCCGCCTATCTCTTGCCGTTCGCGGGCATCGCCTTCCTCTGGTTCATCGGCGTGGTGCGCGATCTCATCGGCGCCTACGAGGACCAGTTCTTTGCGACCGTCTTTCTGGGCAGCGGCATCGTGTTCGTCGCAATGGTGTTCGCCGCCGCTTCGGTGCTGACCGGACTGCTGACGCTGGCCCAACCCACCGGACCCAACGCTGAGCTCGGCCAGTCAATCGCGCGCGCCATGTTCTACATGTTCGGAGCGCGCAGCGCCGGCGTGTTCACGCTCGTCACGTCGACCATCGTTCTTCGCATCGGCGCACTGCCCAAGTGGGCGGCTCTTGCCGGGCTCGCGGTAGGCCTCGTGCTGCTGTTGGGCGTGCAGGCGTTCGATATGGTCATCCTGCTCTTCCCCGTGTGGGTCGGGCTGATGAGTGTGTTGCTCCTGGTGAAATCATCCACCATGAATGTCAAGAAGGCCCCGGCGGACTCCATTTCAAGGAGTTCGAAGGCCTGAAGCCGTTGCGATCTTAAGGGGTGAGTCATGACCAAGCAGCCGAACATCTTGATGATCGTGACCGACCAGGAGTATGCCCACCAGTCGCTGCCGGCGGACTTCGTCTTGGCCAACCGGGATCGCATTCGTTCCCGTGGGGTCACCTTCTCAAATCACCACGCAACCACCACGGTGTGCACCCCCTCCCGCTCGGTGATCTACACCGGCCGGCATACACCGCAGACTCGCATGTTCGACAACACCAACTTCGCCTGGATCGACGACATGAAGGCCGATCCGGAAGCGTTGCCCACCATCGGTCATATGCTGCGCGATCTGGGCTACCACACCGTCTACAAGGGCAAGTGGCACCTCTCAGAGCTTCCAGCTGAGGGCTCGCGGGAAGCCATGGAACCCTTCGGCTTCTCCGAGTACCAGGATTGGGGCGATGCGCAAGGCGGACCGATGGACGGGCTCTTGAAAGATCCCAAGATCGCGGATGAAGCCGTCGACTGGCTGACGAAGCGTGCCCCTGAGGTTTCTGCGACTCGACCCTGGTACATGGCTGTGAACTTCGTTAACCCTCACGATGTGATGTTCTTCGATACCGACGGCGATGAGACGGTCCAAGCAAACAGCATGTTCCCGATCTTTGGCGCGCCCGATGCGCCGCTTTACCAACAGAAATGGGAGACGGCCTTGCCCGGCTCCTTCTTCGACGACCTGGATGGACAGCCGCCGGCCGTCCGCAGCTACAAGGGCCTTTGTGACGTGTACTATGGCCGGATTCCGATGGATCGCCGGGATATGTGGCACAACCATGTCAACTACTACCTCAACTGCCATCTCGATGTAGACCGGCACATCGGCGCAGTGCTGGATGCTCTGGAAGGGTCTGGCCAAGCCGATGACACGATCATCATCTTCACCTCGGATCACGGCGAGATGGGCGGCGCTCATCACCTGCGCCAGAAAGGCAGCGTAGCTTTCCGGGAAACCGTCAACGTGCCTTTGGTGATCGTAGATCCGCGCCACCCTGGCGTAGCCAGGACGGATGCGGTGGGTTCCCATCTGGACATGGTTCCCACCATCTTGGCCTACGCCGGTCTGCCGGAGGACGAACGGCAGCAGCGGTATCCCTTCCTGAAAGGGCATGACCTTTCAGGAATCGTAGAGGATCCCACCTCAGTCGGACCGCGCGGCAGCAGCGGGGAGCCGGGCAAGGGCTGTCTGCTGACCTACGACATGATCGCCACCGTCGACGCAGAATGGTTCAGCCGCAACGCGACCAAGGTGTTTGACATGGCCGCAGCCAAGGCTGGCGTGGAGTTCCATCGCGGTATGGAGTCGTTCAAAGACATGCTGGACGAGATTGGCGTGCCGAACCTTGAGAAGCGTGAGTTGTTCCGCAGCGTGTTCGACGGCCGATACAAGCTGGTTCGTTACTTCGGGCTGGGTACTTACAACCTGCCGGCAACGGTCGAGCAGCTGCTGGCCGACAATGACGTCGCTCTCTATGATCTGCTGCTGGATCCCGAGGAAATGGACAATCTCGCCGACCCGGCCAATCCCAAATACAGCGAAGAATTGCTGTCGGCCATGAACCAGAAACTCAATGTGCTGATTGTTGAGGAGGTCGGGGAAGACACGGCCCTGTTCACCCCATAGATGGGTGCCTCAGCTCTTCGTGGACGCGGCTCAACGGGCCGCCCCGAAGCGAATGAGGCGCATGCGTGCCCATGAGCGCAGACGCTTCCCTGATAGACGAGTCGTCGAAACTGACCGCGAGACGCGGCTGCTTGACTCCAGCGTTAAGCGACAGCCGGCAAGTGCGTCACAAGGCCGTCGACGATGGCCCGGGCAACAGACGACGCCGAAGTAGGCGAGCCGAGCTCGCCTTGCGCGCCTACACGGCGCCGCCGGCTTCGGTGCTATCCGCCTCCGTCAATTCGCCGTCGAACGGATGCCTCCCGCTGCTCATAAGGTAGCTGAGGCCGAGGGTGCTCTTGGACGACTCGAGTGAGAGCCGCACGATCATCGTCATGGGAACCGACAGGATCGCGCCGACCGGGCCGAGGATGTAGCCCCAGAAGAGCAGCGAGCCGAACACCACTGCCGCCGAGAGGTCAGTGCCCTCGCCCATCTGCCGAGGCAACAGGATGTTCTGGATTCCACCGTTGATCACGATGAACGCGACGATGACCACGAGCGCAGCCTGCGGGCCTGAGACGAGAAGTGCCATCAGCGCCGGTCCCACGAGAGAGAGCAGGAATCCGATGCTCGGGATGAACCCGAACAGGAAGGCCAATGCTCCCCAGAGCACCGGGTACGGCACCCCCATGACGAAGAGCAGCACGGTGTCGACGGCAGCCACGAGGAAGTTCACCCAGGCGGTCACTACAACGTAGTTGCGCACGTTGCCGACGAAGCGGTCGAGCGGTGCCCGAGAGATCGGCGTCGCTATCGCCTTGACCTTCGCCGGCATGAACGTGGACTCGAGGAGCATGAATATGGCGAGCGCCAGCATGAAACCGAAGTTGGCGAAGGCGCTGACAAGCCACGCGGCTGCGCTGGCCACCATCTGGGCCAGGGCGCTCGCATCTGCTTGCGGTGCTCCGGACGAAACGTTCACGCCCAGAGAGGCCAAAGTCTGCGTGATCTGGCTCTGCAGCTCATTGAACTGCTCCTCATACTGAGGCAGGTCCTGGATGAAGTTGTTCAGCGACGAGACGATCACGACGATCGCAAGACCGATGCCCACCAGTGTCGCTATGACGGTGATGATGAAGGCGAACGGCGGGCGTACGCCCCGCTTGATGAGCCACCGCTGCAAAGGAGCGATCGACACCGCGATCACGAACGCCATCAGGAACTGGCTGACTATCTGGCTGGCACTGTGAACTGCGGCCAGGATGACCACCACTGACGCAAGGCCTACGGCCATGGGGAGAAACGCGCTTCCACCCCTGCGTTCAGCCTGCTGTTCTTCGCTCGCCATGCTTGACTCCTCTACGTCACGAAATTCGCCCGGGACCTCTGCTCTGGCAACGAGTCTCGCAACGATCAGGCTGTTGGCGAAGGATCGTCGAGTGGGATGCGTGCCTCAGCCCACCACTCCGGAGGCGTCGGCAACACGGGAACGAACGTTTCCCGCTGCTTGCCCGCGATCGGCGGCAGCTGGTCGATCACCTGCGCCTGACGCGCAACGATTGCTTCCTTCGTCACGTTGAAGACGGTCAGGTCCTGAGTCTGAACGACCGGCCCGTCGTAGACCTCGCTCAGCTCCGAGTGGATCATGGGAATCACCTGCGGAGAAAGCAGCGTGTGCCACAGGCCTGCCATGCGCGGCTTCACGAGATTAAATACCTTGCCCGCAGCGGTGGGCGAGGTGTGGGCGGCATTGAGCGCTATCGTTGCCCGCTCGATCGACAGTCCCGAAGCCGCCGCCAGCGCGGCTGCGGGGGGGAAGCACTCATGGATGAGCAGATCGACCCCGCCCTCGTTGGCACGCACGAGCGGCCACGCCGCACACGTGTCGCCCGAGTACGAGAAGGACAGCCCGGCGAATTCGAGGCGATAGCCGACAGCGCCCGTCAGCGCGTGAACGACCGGGAACGCCGTCACTCTCACACCGTTCTCGTCGTAGACCACCTGAGTCTGGCTCCAGTCGAATTCGTGCGTTTCAATCCTCATGCTGTCTTCGTTGATCGGACCTTTCCCTGCCTCGGTGTCCCAGGCAAGCGCCATCTCAATGCCATCACAGAAGTACTTCGTGCCGAGGCGAGGCTCGGTGCCGCTCGGACCCCAGACCCGAACCGGCCCATCCGCACGACCGACCTTCGCGTAACTGCCGCACAGCGTGATGATGTCCGCCGTGTGATCCGCATGCAGATGGCTGAGGAACACCTTGTCGAGCAGGTTGACCGGCAGCTTCAGGCTCGCGTAATTCGCGAGCGAGCCGCCCCCGATGTCGAAGAGCAGCAGGTCGCGCTCCGGATTCCCGACTTCGACAAGAATGCTGGCCGACGCTTGGGCGCGTGTTGTCCACGGGTTGCCGCTGCCCAGCACCGTCACGCGCAGCTCGCCGTCTTCGATAGGCTCGTCGCCCGGAACGAACACGTCTGCGTACTCGCGCGGCGGTGCGCCTACAACCGGTGTCAGGGTAATCGCCTCCGTTCCTCCCGCATACGTCGGAAGGGGTAGAGCCATCTGGTTACTGTCTGTCATCTCGGGTTCCTCCTTGGTCTGCACAATGGGTCGAGCTGCAAAGTGCGCCGTCGGATCCGCTCCGGGCACGCATCAAACTCCTCCTGGTTCCTCCGCGTGTCTCACCGCCGCGTCGAGCGTCGGGAACACATGATCCAGACCAATCGCGTCGACCAGACCTGTCTCGCGTCCCTGGCCGAGAACGGGTGCGTGGACGTCGGCCACGCACCATTCGATGCCTTGCTCACGCAGGGTCTTGATGAGCCCGATGAGCACTTCGGTGCTGGTGATGTCGATCTGGTCCTGACCACTCGCATCCAATACGACGACTCTCACAGCTGGGTCTGCCTCGGCGATGAGGGCCTTTACGCGGTCACGGACGGCAAGAGCGTTGGCGTAGTAGATCTGGGCATCAGGCCGCACTATCAGGACGCCCGGCACGGCGGCGTTCTCCGGGTGTCGTCCCAGGTCGGAGTAAGCGCCTGGCACTCCGGGCACGCGTCCGAGGGAGGACACGTGCGGTCGCGCCGTCCGATAGACGACGAACAGCAGGGAGCCTACCAGTCCGATGACCATGCCTTGCAGGACGTCGACGAACAGGACGCCGGCCATCGCCAGCACTCCGAACCACACCTCGGCCGGCGCCTCCTTGCGAAGCTTGATCAGCTTGCGCGAGGCGATGATGTGCCAAACCGCGTGGATGATGAGCGCGCCGAGCACCGCTTCCGGCAGCGACGCGAATAGCGGGGTGAGGAAGAGCACCGTCACGATCGTCACCGCCCAGGTCACGAGGTTCGCGACCTGGGTTCGAGCGCCCGCCCCCTCCTTGACTGCCGACGATGACATGCCGCCACCAGCGATCATGCCGCCGAGCAGTGCGCTGGCCACGTTGACCACCGCACTGGCGTTGAGCTCCTGATCGGCGTCCACTTCGTAGCCGTGCTTGTCGGCGAACTCGCGCGCCACGCCGATGCTCTCGCTGAACGCCACCAGCAAGACGCCTATGGCGGGCAACACCATCGCGAGTAGGTCTTGGAGGGGAACCTGCGGGACGGCCAGTGACGGCAGTCCCTGCGGGAGCTTTCCGACGACCTCGACGCTGTAGTTGCCGCTCAGGTTTAGCGCGGAGCTGAGCGCAATCGAGCCAAAGAGCACCACCAGGCCAGCCGGGATCTTCTTGCTGAGCGCCGGGAGGCCGAAGAGTAGGAGCAGTGCGCCCGCCCCACACGCGACGGCGACCAGATTTGCTTGGGCGAGTTCTTTGAGGACGCCGACGAACTTCTCAGCCGTGTTTCCCGATGTCTTAGGCACGCCGAACAGCTTGTAGAGCTGTCCGACGGCAACAAAGACCGCGAGGCCGACAACGAAGCCGTCCATCACGGGCTTTGACAGGAACTGCGTGATGAAGCCGAGTCTCGCCAGTCCTGCTGCGAGGTAGACAAGACCCACCACCAGGACGAAGGCCGCCGCGTAGGTCTGATAAGTCGCGGAATCGGCAGCATTGGCCGCGGCCGAGGCCACAAGGGCTGCGGCCACCGACGAGGCAAGGAGGGCAGCGGTTGCCGAGGTGGGCCCCACCGAGAGGTGTCGCGAAGTTCCGAACAACGCGTAGGCGAGGAAGGCCGCCAGAATCGTGTAGAGACCGGCCTGCGGTGGCAGACCCGCGATACCGGCATACGCCATGGCTTCTGGAACGACGAGACCCCACAGCGTCAGCCCCGCAATCACATCGAGGGCCAGCCACTTGCGGTCGTACTCGGGTAGCCACGACAGGATCGGAACGTAGCGCGCGATTCCGGTCTTGCCTTTGGTTGCTGACGCCTTGCTCAACGAGCTCCCCGTTTCTGGCGCCCTAGCCCTGCTGCATCTGGCGTGCTCGGTAGTTGCCGGCGTACGTGCTGACGTCGATGGCGAGCGCCAAGCCAAGCCACAGCCAGTCGAGGCCGTTGATCCCGCCCGGGTACACTAGGACGTACATGATCGTGGTCCAGGGCACAAAGATCAGACCGACGAGCGGCCAGATGAACGTCCCGAAGGTGAGCTGCATGCGGTGGGGCTGGACGATCCACCACAACAGGAACGCGAGACGCGGCGCTCCGGCAAGCAGTACGGCGAACAAGCAACAACCCATGGCTTCCTCCTCGGTAGCACTCGATTGACCTTGTCTATGGCGCGACGGCCACGGAACTCACTGCCTCAGAGAGGCCCTGATCATGTCGGTATCTCCCTGTCATCAGAACTCGATTGGAATGTCTTTCGCCTTCGCGACCTTGTAGATGGCGTCGAAGGTCGCCGGCTTATCCCATTCCGTGTCGGACGGCTCGTTGCGGAACTCGCGATAGGCGCGTTCGACGTTTATGTACAGCCGCGCCGGGGCCTTCCACGACCCGTACGGCCCGAAGTCGATCTTCTTGGCAGCGTCCAGCGAGTTCATCCCGTCATCGAAGCACTTCCTCGACTCCGCGCGCACGTACTGGAGGTACTCCTTCATCTCTGTGACTCCCTCGACGCCGCATATGGGCCCATGTCCGGGGACGACGGCCTTGGGGTTTAGCGAGATGATGAGGTCGAGCGCCTTGAAGAAGGCATCGTATGTGCCGACCCAGCCCATGGGCGTGCTCCCGTGGAAGATGATGTCGCCGGCGAACACGACTCCTTCCGCGGGCACGTGGACGATCGTGTCGCCCATCTGGTGACAGGGATCGACGTGGATCATCTCGACCGCGGTGCCATCGAGGTCCAGCTCGTAGCGGTCGTCGAAGACGGTGGTGGGCAAGACGAGTTCGACACCTTCGAAGTCATAGTCTTCGGCCAGCTGCACCGCAATGGCCTCGGCGCCGTGGTGCAACCCCTCGAGCAGGAGGCGGGTGGGCAGATGCTCGACGGCGTGCAGCAGCTTCCGGGTCTCCTCCGGGTCGGCGACGGTGGGCATCCGCTCGGCTATCGCGCGGTGAGCGATGATATCGGCGCCCGCGAAGAGCTGGTTGCCGCCCACGTGGTCGATGTCCTCGTGCGTGAGCCCGACGTACTTCGGCGTGTCGTTCCAGACGGTGCCGAACAGCTCGATCATCCTGCGCGCGTGGGGGAGGTCCGACTGCGTGTCGACGACCATGCCGCCGCCGCAGTTGATGAGCCCGGAGTTCGCATCCATCACGCGGTTCTTCTCGCAGAACACCGCATAGCAGTTGTCGCTCACCTGCTGGAGCTTCATATGCATCTGCTCTGCAGTTCTCTCAGAGATCGGCACATCGCTCGGCTTGCTCATGGCTCTCTCCTTCTCTCTCGGTATCACGGTGTCTCGGGCGTGTCCTCTTGACTGCGCCCGCTACCCGAACGCCCAGAGTTAGCCCGACGCTGCGGGTCACGGACGGGGCCGGTCATTCGTCCTCCACCAGGGCCAGATCGGCCATGTAGACGGCCATCTCGATAAGCTGCCGATAGATCTCGTCCTTCTCAGCCGGATCGATTCCCGCAGTGGGCCATACCCAGTCTTCAATGGACGCCCATCCCAAGATCATGGCGGTGATCGCTGAGACGAGAACACGCGGGTCGATGTCCCGAGGTGGCGGCAAGGGTTTGTCGCCCGAGGCAGCCGCGTTTCGAGCCAGTGCGACCATCGCGGACGTAGTCCGGATTCTCTCGGCCAACGACACGTACTCCGTGCCCTCCATCGCCGAGCGTACAAGCATCATGCTGTGGTCGCGCTGGAGCATCGCTCGCGGGAGCAGCACTTGGTAGGCGCCCCTCAAAGACGCCGAGGCCCTCGCAGTCGTCGCACGTTTGACATCGACGCGGTCGATGACGGCTTTGATCAGATCGTCCTTGGATCCGAAGTACTTGTGCACGAGGGCGTGAGAGACACCCGCGTGCTCGGCGACCTCTCGGACAGAGACAGCGCGCGGCCCGTGCTTCGCGAACAGCTCTTGGGCCGAATCCAAGATGCGCGCAGTGTTCACCTCTTTGCCAGGACGCCTCATAATTGAGGCCGATTCGGCCCCGTTGCGACTGGTCAAGGTCGATTCCCCTCACGCATGCCCCGAAGTCCCCCGAACGCGTCGAACCTCGTCACGGTTTCTTAGTGTCCAATTGGTAACATACACCCGCGGCGAATACCTTGGGAAGTGCGCCCGTGTCCCGAAGAGCGCCACGCCTTGGTATCTATCACTAGTCACGGGAGGATGCGACTCGCTGCGCATGAATCCTCTTCATCACTAGGGTCGTCTAGTGATGGCTCTAGCTATGTCGGCCGTGGTCCGACCGCCGAAATGAAACTAGACAGCCCAAGATAGGCTGTCTAGCTGCGGATTCTTATGGTGGGCCCGGCTGGACTCGAACCAGCGACCTCACGGTTATCAGCCGTGCGCTCTAGCCAGCTGAGCTACGGGCCCTTGTCGTGCGAAATGCTCGCATACCTTATACCAGCGCCCACAGGGGGTCAAGGAACCCGAGCCGGTCGCCGTACTCGGCGAGAAGAGCCGCCTGCTCAGAGCCCCGAAAGCACGGTCACGTGCAGGTGCCGGGACCTCGGGCCGTCGAACTCCGCGAAGTACACCGCCTGCCACGTTCCGAGCGCCAGGCGGCCGCCCTCGATCGGCACCATCACGCTCGTCCCGACCAGCGCGGTCTTGAGGTGCGCGTCGCTGTTGCCCTCGGCATGCCGCCAGCCGGCGACTCTCGGGCGCGAGTCCGAGCGAGCCCCGCGATCAGGTCGGTCGCGACGTCGGGGTCGGCGTTCTCGTTGACGAGGATTCCGGCGGTCGTGTGCGGCGAGGATACGACCGCGACCCCGGCCGAGACACCCGCGGCCGCGACCGCCCGCGCCACCACCTCGGTCACGTCGACCAGCTCTTCTCGGCGGGTGGTGCGAATCTCGTGTCGCATGCCTACCTCCTGACGCTGTTGCAGGCTGGCGTATCATGGACACCATCGCACATCATCGTGCCCGTGCGACGACAGAGCCCGCAGGAGGTGACCGTGGTCCCCGTTCGCATCGCCAGCCTCGCCGTGGATCCTCGGTCCAACCAGCCGGTCCTGCTTCTCAAGCCGCTCGACGAGGAGCCCGGCACGGGCCAGTTGCTCCCCATCTGGATCGGCCAGCCCGAGGCGACCTCGATCCTGCTCGCGCTCGAGGGCACGGAGCTGCCGCGGCCGCTCACGCACGATCTCATGAAGAGCCTGCTCGAGACGCTCGACAGCTACGTCGAGCGCGTCGAGATCACCCGCGTCGACGAGGGCACCTTCTTCGCGGCGATCACCGTCCGCGCCGAGGAGCGCACGGCTCGTGGTCGACGCGCGCCCCTCGGACTCGATCGCGCTCGCGATCCGCATGGGCGCGCCCATCTTCGTCGCCGAGCAGGTCTTGGACGAGGCCGCCGTTCCCGACGACACCGGCTCCCCCGCCGACGAAGAGGCCGAGCTCGAGGCGTTCCGGACGTTCCTGGACTCCGTCGAGCCCTCGGACTTCCAGAGCTGATCCGCGCTCGGCCCGCCGAGTCTGCGGCTACTCGTATCTGAGCGCGTCGATCGGGTCGAGCTGCGACGCCCTGATCGCAGGGTAGACGCCGAAGAACACGCCCACGCCCGCGCTGAACGCGAAGGCAAGCGCGACGGCGCCCGCGCTGAGTTCGACCGGCACCCATGCCCGCAGGATCGCTGCCGCAGCCAGCCCCAGAGCGATGCCCACGACGCCGCCGAGCGCCGAGAGCACCGTGGCCTCGATGACGAACTGGCTCAGGATGTCGTAGGTGCGCGCACCGACCGCCTTGCGGATGCCGATCTCGCGGGTCCTCTCGGACACGCTGACCAGCATGATGTTCATGATGCCGATGCCCCCCACCAGCAGTGAGATGGCGGCGATTCCGGCAAGCATGGCCGTCAGCGTTCCGAGCAGGGTCGACAGGATCCCCAGCGTCTGCTGCTGGGTCAGCACGGTGAAGTCATTGCCGAACTTGGGACGCAGCGCCTGTTCGGCGCGCGCCTTGACCGCCTCCACCTGTCTCGGGTCGCGCGACTTGATGACGATCTGGGTGAGCTTCTTGGTGCCGAGCAGGCGCTGACCGGTCGTGCTCGGGATGTAGATCTGGTTGTCCTCGGAGCCGGCGAACGACCCGCCCTTGGGCTGGTAGGTACCCGACGACCGTGAACCGCTGGCCCTCGATGTCGACCTGCCTGCCGACGGGGTCCTGGCCGGGGAAGAGCGCGTCGCTCACCTCCGATCCCAGCGCGACCACGCGCGCGCCGTTGAGCCACTCGGAGTTCGTGTAGTGGCGCCCCGACTTGAGCGTCGCCGTGAACACCTGCGTGCCGAGCGCGTTGCCCGCCGCCATGCTCGCCCGCCAGGTGCGTCTGCCCGCCTTCATCGACACGTTCGCCGTCAGCACCGGCACCACGATCGCCGAGGAGCCCAGGCGCTCCGTCAGGAGGTTCGCGTCATCGTTGGTCAGCGGCTTGCGGATCGCGAAAGGGCTCGATCCCCTCCCGCGCTCGCAACTGAACCGATGTTCTGCGGGATGACGAAGATGAGGTTGGAGCCGAGCCCCTCGAGCTGCCCGGTCACCACCGTCTTGACGCCGGTACCGATCGAGACCAGCAGGATGACGGCGGCCACGCCCACCACCACGCCGAGCATCGTCAGCGCGCTTCGGACGCGGTTGGCGCCGAGCGTCCTCAGTGCGATGCGCAGCGATTCGAGGAAGTCCACGGTCCGAGAGCCCTCCAAGACGACCCGGTCAGCGAGTCTACTTGTGCGAGCGTCGTGCCGAACTCCGGATCGCGTGCCCGACGAGTGCCGGCTACTCGTACCTGAGCGCCTCGATCGGGTCGAGTCGCGAGGCGCGGTACGCCGGGTACACGCCGAAGAACACGCCGACCGCCGCCGAGAACAGGAACGCGAGCGCGACCGCCCAGAACGTCACCTGCGCGGGCACCCACTTCTGCATCGCGAGCGCTCCCCCGGCTCCCACAAGGATGCCGAGCACCCCGCCGAGCACCGAGAGCACCATGGCCTCGATGACGAACTGGCTCAGGATGTCGTAGGTGCGCGCGCCGACCGCCTTGCGGATGCCGATCTCGCGGGTCCGCTCGGACACGCTGACCAGCATGATGTTCATGATGCCGATGCCGCCGACCAGCAGCGAGATGCTCGCAAGGCCCGCGAGCATCGCCGTCAGCGTCCCGAGCAGGGTCGACAGGATCCCGAGCGTCTGCTCCTGGGTGAAGACCGAGAACTGGTCGCCGAATCGCGGCGTCAGTATGCGCTGCACCTGCGCCTTCACGGCCTCGATCTGATCGGTGTCGGCGACGTCGCACCAGCATGCCGGAGATGTCCCTCGTGCTTGAGCACCTGCTGCGCGGTGGTGATCGGGATGTCGACGACGTTGTCCTGGCTCCCGCCGAGAGACCCGCCCTTCGCCTCGAGCAGGCCGATGATGACGAACGGCTGCCCGTTCACGTCGAGCTTGCGGCCGATCGGGTTCTGGCCCGGGTAGAACTCGTCTCGAACCTCCGAGCCGATCACGGCCACGCGCGAGCCGCCGACCACCTCGCCCCGTCGAGAACCAGCGGCCCTGCTCGATGGTGCCGGCGGCGGCGTCCTTGCCGTTCTGGTCGGTTCCGCCGAGCGTGCTGTTCTTCGTCCTGTTGCCCACCCGCAGCTGAGCGGCCGCCTGCAGCGTCGGGATCACCGTGCCCTGATCACCGATGCGCGACTGCACGTAGTCGACGTCGTCCAGGCGTGAACTGCTTGGTGATGGTGCCCGGCCGGACCCCCTCCCCCTCCCTCGAAGTTGCCCGGGAACACGAACAGGAGGTTGGAGCCGAGTCCGGAGATCTGGCCGGTCACCTGCTCCTGGACGCCCGTGCCGATCGAAACCAGCAGGATGACCGCCGCCACGCCGATGATGACGCCGAGCATGGTGAGCACGCTGCGCACCTTGTTGGCGCTCAAGCGCCCGAATCGCGATGCGGAAGCTCTCGACAAGGTTCACGACTGCACCTTGGCGTTGACCGAGATGGTGACGAGGTCGTCGATCGCCATCTCTTTGTCGATCGACGCGGTCTCTTCCTTGGCGATGATCCGGTCCTCGACGCACTCGTTGAGCACGACGCGCCCGTCGCGGACGTGGATGACGCGCTGGGCATGCCGAGCGACCCGCGCGTCGTGGGTGACGATGACGACGGTGATGCCCTGCGCGTTGAGCTCCTGCAGGATCGTCATGACCTCGATGCCGCTCTTGGAGTCCAGGTTGCCGGTGGGCTCATCGGCGAGCACGATGCTCGGCTCGGTCACCAGGGCGCGCGCGATGGCCACGCGCTGCTGCTGTCCGCCGGACAGCTGGTTGGGCATGTGGCCCAGCCGGTTGCCGAGCCCGACGCGCTCGAGCGCCGCGCGGGCGCGCTTGGCGCGCTCCGACCCGCTCAGCCCGGCGTAGATCAGCGGAAGCTCGACGTTGGCCTGCGCGGTCGTGCGCGCGAGCAGGTTGAACGACTGGAAGACGAAGCCGATGCGCTTGTTGCGCACGGCGGCCAGCTGGTTGGGGTCCATGTGCGAGACGTCTTCGCCGTCGATGGTGACGGTCCCCGTCGTGGGGTGATCGAGCAGCCCGACGATGTGCATCAGCGTCGACTTGCCCGAGCCCGACGGCCCCATGATCGCGAGCATCTCTCCGCGGCAGACCTCGAGGTCGACGCCGCGCAGCGCGCTCACCTCGATGTCGTCGAGGAGGTAGCGCTTCGTGACGTCGTGCGCCTCGAGCACGGCGTCGACCGAGCACGCGGGACCTATCGCCGAGGCACGTCGCTCCTCGATCGGCACGCGCTCTTCGTCGGCCACAGCCAAGATCGCCTACTGCACCTTCACGCGAACCACGAGGCCGTCCGAGTACTGGGTCGGGCCTGAGAGCGCCACGACGGCGCCGTCGGAGAGGCCCGACAGCACTTCGACCTCGGTGTCGGTCGTCGCGCCGACGGTGATGTCGGCCTTGACCAGCTTGTTGCCGTCGACCCGGTACACGAAGTTCTTGCCGTTCTCGTTGAAGAGCGCCTCGACCGGAATCGTCATGGCGCCCTTGATCGAGGAGACCTCGATCGTGGCGTCACCCTTCATGCCGATCAGGATGTTCTTGCCGGTGTCCTGCAGCGCCGAGCTCGACCGGGAAGATCGTGCCGCCGGTCGCGGTCGGCTGCGAGGCCGGGCTGATGCGCAGCACCATGGTCTTGATCGACTTGCCCGGGAACGAGTCGAGTGTGACGGTCGCGCTCATGCCCACCTTGAGGCGGTCGACGTCGGCCTCGTCCACCTCGGCGACGAAGGTCGAGCCGTTGAGGTCCACCACCGAGAAGGGCGCGGCGGCGAACGACACCGCCGAGCCCTTGGAGGCGACCGGGGTCTTGCCGTCAGCCCCGGGCAGTCCCGGTCGCGTTCAGGAACACGGTGCCGTCGATCGGGGCGACCATGGTCGCATCGTCGAGCGTGGACTGCGCCAGGTTGACCGACTGTTGGGCCGCCACGACGGCCGCCTGGGCCGCGGCCTTCTGGCTCGACGGGCTGGCCGCCTGCGCCTTCTTCAGGCTCGCCACTGCGGCAAGGTAGGCGGCCTTGGCTTGCGCGACCCCTGCGTTGGCCTGTGCCTCGGCCGGCTTGAGGTTGGTCGAGGAAAGCTGCTGGCTCGTCGCCTTCGCGCTCAGGTAGGCGGCGTTCGCCTGGGCCGCCTGGGCCGCGGCGATCGACGTCGTCGGGCTCGTCGAGCCCCATTCGACGAGCGAGAGCTGGTACGCGGCCTCGGCGTTGTTGTACGTCAGAAGTGCCGCGTTCGTGGCAGCGTTCGCGGCGTTGATCTGCGCCTGGGACGGGCCCTGGGAGTCCACGTTGTCTTCCGCCACCTGCGCGGCGTGCAGTGAGGCCTTCGCCGCCTTGACGTTGGCCTGTGCGGCCGCGATGTCGGCCGAGCTCACCGAGGTGGCTCCCACGTTGTCCAGGGCCGCCTCAGCCTGCGCCAGCGCCGCCTCAGCCTGATCGACCTGCAGCTTGAGCGGTCCGGTGTCCATCTTGGCGAGCTTCTCACCGGCGACGACCTTCTGGCCGTCGATAACGTACACGTCGGAGAGGGTCCCCGCCGCCGGCGGGATACACGTCGGCCCGGAGTCCCGCCGCGACCTTGCCCGAAGCCGACACGGTCACGCCCAGGTCGGTCTGGGAGACCGTCGCGACCTTGACCTCGGGTCCGCTGCCCCGGGAGCGCATGAAGAAGAACCCTGCCGCACCGGCTACGACCACCAGCACGACCACGGCAAGAATGATCTTGGTCCTCTTGGACACGTGCTCCTCCTTCGACTAACCACCAATCAGGGCGCGCCTCGGCGCTCCCTGAACACACTCCCTCATTGTTCCACAACACGCCCGTGGGCGTGTGGCGCCCCGGGCGTGGTTTCTCGGTTACTTCTCAAGCCGGTACCGGCGCTCGTTTCCGCCGAGCAGATCGATCAGATCTCCCGGCATCTCGAGCGCGTAGTCCGGTCCGGGTTCCAGCACGCGCTCCGCGAACGGCCCCCACATCGCCGCGGCCGTCAGTGCTCCCGCCGCGATGCCGGCGTCCATGTCGTGCGGGCTGTCTCCGCAGTAGAGGCACTGGCCCGCCGGCACTCCGAGACGCGAGGCCGCCTCGAGCACGGGACAGGCGTCCGGCTTGTGGATCTCGGTGTCCTCGTAGCCGACGAGCACCTCGAACAGGTCGCCGAGCCCGAAGTGATCCAGGCCCCTCTGCGCGACAGGCCGGCTCTTCGACGTCACGATTCCCATGCGGTAGCCGGCCGTCGAGAGCGTCCTGAGCGTCTCGTCGACTCCCGGGAACTCGCGGATCATCTCGTCGTGGACGCGCGCGTTGTGCTCGCGGTAGACCCTGAGCAGCTCCGCCGAGCGGCCCGGGGCGTACTCCTCCATCTGCGCGACGAGCGGCACCCCGATGTTGTGCCTCAGCACGTCGTCCGGAAGCGCCTCGCCGAGCACCGTCTTGGTCGCGTATCGCGCCGAGGACAGGATCATCTCGATCGTGTCGATGAGCGTGCCGTCGAGGTCGAACAGCAGCACCTCGAGCGAGGCGACGCGATCAGCAAGGTCTGAGGGGTTTCGGGACCAGGAATCCATGCCGCCGAGTGTAGCACCGCCCGCTGAGCGCAACGGCGCCCGGAGGGTGCCGCGCGCAGTTACGCAGAGGGGCCGCCCCTGGGCGGCCTCTTCGAGTATGTTTGAGCACGGCGCCCCCGGTGCCGTTGCGCGCGGCCGTCGAGTCTACTCGTCGGCCTCCGTGGCTTCCGCGTCCTCGGCGTCCTCGAACTCCTCGGCCATCAGGTCCTCGTCCTCGGACTCCATCAGGTCGTCCGGCACCTCCTGGACCATCATCGGATCCGGAGCCTGCTGCAGCAGGTTGCCCTGTCCTTCGGAGATACCGCGGGGGGCCTTCTTCTTGTTGCCGCCGCTGACCCGCGCGATGGCGGTCACGTGGTCCGTCTCGGCGACGTTCATGACCTTGACGCCCTGGGTGGACCGGCCGAGCTTGGAGATGTCGTCGGCCTTGACGCGGATGACGACGCCCTCCTCGGAGATGAGCATCAGCTCGTGTGCCGGCGAGACGATCTTCATGCCCACCAGCGGGCCCTTCTTGGGTGTGATCTGGATCGTCCGCACGCCCTGACCGCCGCGATGGTGCTCCGGGTACTCGCTGATGAGCGTGCGCTTTCCGTAGCCGCGCTCGGTCACCACGAAGAGCTCGCTGTCCGGCGGCTGCGATCTCCATGCCCAGCATCGACTCGCCGGGCTTGATGTTCATGCCCTTCACGCCCATGGTGTCGCGGCCCATCGGGCGCGCCTCGGCCTCGTCCCACTTGATCGCCTTGCCCGCCGAGGAGACCATGATCACCTTCTGGCCGTCCTTGACGCGCCTGCACCGAGATGAGCTCGTCGTCATCGCGCAGGTTGATGGCGATGATGCCGTCTCGGCGGCTGCGGTCGTAGGCCTGGATGGCGGTCTTCTTGACCATGCCGTGCTTGGTCGCGAACATCAGGAACTCGTCGGCGCCAGAACACCTTGGTGTTGATGACGGCGGCGATCTTCTCGGTCTGCTCGAACGGCAGGATGTTGACGACGGCCGCGCCTCGCGCGTGGCGCGAGCCGACGGGCAGCTCGTGGACCTTGAGGCGGTAGACCTTGCCGCGCGTCGAGAAGATGAGCACGTAGTCGTGGGTGCTCGCGATGAAGAGGTGCTCGACGAAGTCGTTGTCGCGCAGGTTGACGCCCTGCAGGCCCTTGCCTCCGCGCTTCTGCTGGCGATAGGTCGCCACCGGGAGCCGCTTGATGTAGCCGGCCTTCGTGATGGTGACGACCATGTCCTCCTCGGCGATGAGGTCCTCGACGTCGAGGTCCTTCACGGCGCTGGTGATCTGCGTGCGTCGCTTGTTCGCGAACTTCGCCCGGACCTCGGCGAGCTCGTCCTTGATGATCTGGAGCACGAGGCCCATGTCGGCCAGCACCTTCTGGTACCAGGCGATCTTCTCGCGCAGCTCGGCGAGCTCGTCTTCGATCTTGTGGCGCTCGAGCCCGGTGAGACGACGCAGGCGCATCTCGAGGATCGCGTCGGTCTGGATCGGCGACAGGCCGAAGCGCTCGATGAGGTTGGCCTTGGCCTCCTGGTCGTCGTTGCTCGCGCGGATGATCCGGATGACTTCGTCGATGTTGTCCAGCGCGATGACGAGACCCTCGAGGATGTGGGCGCGTTCCTGGGCCTTGCGAAGCTCGTACTGGGTGCGGCGGGTGATGACGTCCTTCTGATGCTCGATGTAGTAGTGCAGCATCTCTTTGACGTTCAGCGTCCGCGGCACGCCGTCGACCAGCGACAGCATGATGACGCCGAAGCCCTGCTGGAGCTGCGTGTGCTTGAAGAGCTTGTTGAGCACGACCTGCGGGATGCAGTTGTTCTTGAGCTCGATGACGACGCGCATGCCCTTGCGGTCGGACTCGTCGCGCAGGTCGGCGATCTCGGTCAGCTTCTTCTCGCGGACGAGCTCGGCGATCTTGCTGACCATCTTGGACTTGTTCACCTGGTACGGGATCTCGCTGATGATGATGCGCGTGCGCCCCGTCGATGTCTGCTCGATGTGCGCCTGTCCGCGCACCGTGATCGAGCCACGACCTGTCTCGAAGGCCGACCTGATGCCGTCGCGGCCCATGATGGTTCCGCCGGTCGGGAAGTCCGGACCCGGCATCACGGTCATGAGATCGTCGATGGTGGCCTCGGGGTTGTCGATCAGCATCACCGTCGCGTCGATGACTTCGCCGAGGTTGTGGGGCGGGATGTTGGTGGCCATACCGACCGCGATACCCGCCGAGCCGTTGACCAGCAGGTTCGGGTAGCGAGCCGGGAGCACGAGCGGCTCGAGGAGCGACTCGTCGTAGTTGGGTCCGAAGTCGACGGTCTCCTTGTCCAGGTCGCGCAGCAGCTCCATGGCCAGTCGCTGGAGGCGAGACTCGGTGTAGCGCATCGCAGCCGCGCGGTCCCCGTCGACCGAACCGAAGTTGCCGTGTCCGTCGACCAGCGGCGCTCGCATGGCGAACGGCTGAGCCATCCGCACCATCGTGTCGTAGACCGCGGAGTCGCCGTGCGGATGGTACTTGCCGATGACTTCGCCGACCGTCCACGCGGACTTCTTGTAGGCGCGTGTCGGCGTGAGGCCCGACTCGTTCATGGCGTACAGGATGCGCCGGTGCACCGGCTTGAGCCCGTCGCGGACGTCGGGGAGCGCTCGGGACACGATGACGCTCATCGAGTACTCGAGGAACGAGTTCCTCAGCTCGCTCTGGATCTCGATCGGCAGCGTTGTCGTGCCGCTTGTATCGATCGTTCCGCTCTCGTCTGACACTAGAGCACTCCTTGCTGTCGCAGAGTCCTAAAAGCCATCCATCCACCCACACCCACGAACCCCAGGCCGAAGACGACCAGGATCCCTCCGCCGAGCGAACCCGTCGCGCCTGCTGCGGCGGACCGTCGCAATCGCGAAGACGCCCCACACCATCAGGATCGCGCCGATCGAGGCGAGCACCGCTCCCGCCGCAACCGCGACCTTCCAGAGCTCCTCCCCGAAGGGCGGGTCCTCGTTCCTCAATCCGATCAGCAGCGCCTCGAGCGCGGGCGTCCTCGCGTCGAGCCTCGGCGCTGACCGGTCTTCGTCCCGACGGCCTGGCCTTCCGCGTGCCCGACTCGGTCTTCGGTGCCGGCTGCTCAGCGATCTCGGGTGTCTCCGCAACAGCCGGTGGCTTCGCTGACCGCTGCCTGCGGCCGCTTCGGCTGCGATTCTGCTCGGCTTCCTTGCGCCGGGCCAGCTCCTCGAACTGCTCCCGCTCCCAAGGTGGTGGCTCGAAAGTCCTCTTCGCTTCGCGACGGGGCGGCGGGTTGAAGTTGAAGTCCTGGTCGCTCACAGCTCGTCTCGCGATCCCTTCCGTTCGCGTCTAGATGTCCAGGAAGCGAACGTCCTTCGCGTGGCGCTGGATGAACTCCTTGCGCGGTTCGACCTGATCGCCCATCAGGTCGGTGAACGCCTTCTCGGCGGCCAGGCCGTCATCGATCGTGACCTGCATGAGCGTGCGGGTCGACGGGTCCATGGTGGTGTCCCAGAGCTGCTGCGGATTCATCTCGCCGAGGCCCTTGTACCGCTGGATCGAGTACTTCGCTCCCTCCGGCAAGCTTGCCGAGGGCCTGCTGAAGCTGCGCGTCGTTGTAGGCGTACTCGTGCTTCTTGCCGACCGAGATCTTGTAGAGCGGCGGCTGCGCGATGTAGATGTAGCCGTTCTCGATCATCTCCGGCATGAACCGGTAGAAGAACGTCAGGATGAGGCAGCGGATGTGGGCGCCGTCGACATCGGCGTCGGTCATGATGATCGCCTTGTGGTAGCGCGCCGACTCGATGTCGAACTCCTCGCCGATACTCGTTCCGATCGCGGTGATCATGGCCTGGATCTCTTCGCTTCCCAGAGCCCGGTTCAGACCCGCTCTCTCGACGTTGAGGATCTTGCCCCGGAGCGGCAGGATCGCCTGGAAGCTCCGGTCGCGGGCCTGCTTGGCCGAGCCGCCCGCCGAGTCGCCCTCGACCAGGTAGATCTCCGCGAATGCGGCGTCCCTGATGGAGCAGTCGGCGAGCTTGCCCGGCAGCGTCGAGGACTCGAGCAGCCCCTTGCGGCGCGTGAGCTCGCGCGCCTTGCGAGCGGCGGCGCGCGCCTTCGCGGCCTGGGCCGACTTGCTCACGATCTGCCGAGCGGGTCCCGGGTGCTCCTCGAGATACTCCGAGAGGCCCTGTGTCACGATGGACTGCACCAGTCCGCGCATCTCGGTGTTGCCGAGCTTGGTCTTGGTCTGGCCCTCGAACTGAGGATCCCGCAGCTTGACCGAGATGATCGCGGCCAGGCCCTCTCGGATGTCCTCCCCGGACAGGTTCTCGTCCTTCTCCTTGAGAATCCCCTGCCGGCGGGCGTACTCGTTGATGGTCCGGGTCAGGGCGTTCTTGAATCCGTCGAGGTGGGTCCCGCCCTCGTGGGTGTTGATGTTGTTGGCGAACGCGAGCACGGCGTCGGAGTAGCCGCCGTTCCACTGCATCGCGATCTCCACCGACCCCTCAGCGCCTTCGGCCTCGAAGTAGATCGGCCGCGCGTTGACGGTCTCTTTGCCCTCGTTGAGGTACTTCACGAAGTCGACGATGCCCCCGGCGTAGCGGAACTCCTCCTTGCGAGGCTCGAGTTCCCTTTCGTCGGTCAGGGTGATCCGGAGGTTCTTGTTGAGGAAGGCGGTCTCGCGGAACCTGGAGGCGAGCGTGTCGTAGTCGTAGACGGTCGTCTCGAAGATGGCCGAGTCCGCCCAGAAGGTGACGGTCGTGCCGGTGGCCTTCGTCTTGCCCCCCTGCAGGAGCGGCGCGGTCGGCTTGCCGTGATCGTAGGTCTGGGTCCAGAGGGCCCCGTCCCTCTTGATCTCCACCTCGAGCTGGCTCGAGAGGGCGTTGACGACCGAGACGCCGACGCCATGGAGTCCGCCGGAGACCTTGTATCCCTCGCCGCCGAACTTGCCTCCGGCGTGCAGCACGGTGAGGATGACCTCGACGGCCGGCTTCTTCATCTTCGGGTGCCTGTCCACCGGCATGCCTCGGCCGTTGTCGGTGACACTGACGGAGTTGTCGGCGTGAACCACCACGTCGATGGCCGTGCAGTAGCCGGCGAGGGCCTCGTCGACGGAGTTGTCGACGACCTCGTAGACCAGGTGGTGGAGTCCTTTGGGTCCGGTGGACCCGATGTACATACCGGGCCGCTTGCGAACAGCCTCAAGTCCCTCGAGAACCTGAATGTCCTTCGCTGAGTATCCTGCGTCTACTGACACACCGTCTCCTTACTGGACCGCGTGCGAAGTCGAAGCTTCCCGCGCGAATTCGGGGAACCTACGACATGTTGTGGTTTCACCCTCGATGGTACCACAAACTGTTGGGTAAACAGGCCTGAAAGCGCCCTCAGAAGCGCTCTCGCGGCTCCTCGCGGGAGTTGTGGGCAGCGATACCCTTTTTCCACTCCAGGTCCTTGACTGTGGCCCTGAGAACCGCCTCACGCAGTTCTGGGTCCTCTATCGACTCAACGGAGCGCTCGACCTTCGCCAGTTCGTCTGCTGTCAGCGGGACCGAGGGCACCTTGTCCTCCGCGTAGAAGTCGTCACTGTCGATCTGGGTGCTGACGATGCGGTGCTGATCGGCCACCTTCCTTGAAACAGAGAACCTCACCGCGCTTACCAGTTCCTGACCGATCTCTTCGTTGATGGCCTGCCGGTAGCGCTCGGCCATCGCGGACAGCTCTGTTGCCCAAACGGGACTGTCCACGTAGACGATCAGTGTCCCTTCCCGCATGTACGCGCCGGTGGTGTGGCTCGATACCGATGGTCCCACTATCTTCGCCCAAGCCGCGCCGACCCGTGCCGAGGCCGCTCCCCCTGCGTTCTTTCGATCAAGCCGCGACAACATCGACTGGAGGGACTGTCCTAGCTGAACCTGTCGGCCGTGTCTCTTCATCCAAGCCTCACGATGTGGGCTCGCTCGACAAGGTCCTTCTCGAAGTATCCGATGTTGGTGGTCGTCACGAACGTCTGTGCAGCCTCCCCCACCGATGAAGCCAGCGCATGCCGCCGGGCCTCGTCGAGCTCCGACATGACGTCGTCGAGCAGGAGGGCCGGGGGCTGCCCTTCGACGTCTGTGATCACCGAGACCTCTGCCAGCTTCCACGCCAGGGCGATGGTTCTCTGTTGCCCTTGGGATGCGTAGGCCCGGGCGTCGCGCCCGTTCACCAGAAAACGAATCTCATCTCTGTGGGGCCCGATGAGGGTGGTTCCCCGAGCCTGTTCCTCTCCGGCGGTGAGTTCGAGAGCTTCTGTCGAAGGAGGACGGGTCGTCTTCAGGAAGTCCCCGCCTCACCCAGGAGGACTCGTATGTCACCCGCAGGTGCTCGTCAGGTACCAGGTCGGAATATATCTCCGCCTGCTTCTCGGAGAGCCTCGCGAACAGCCTCTTTCGGTGGCCCGAGAACGACTCTCCGAGTTCCTTCATCCTGTCGGTGAGCGCCCCCATCACCCCCCCATCCTGGGAGGGGTTCTTGAGCGCGGCGTTCCTTTGCCGAACGGTGCGTTCATACTCTCCACGGAGAACCAGATAGGCCTGGGAGAGCTGATCCCCCACCCCGTCTATCGCAGCCCGTCGTCGTTCTGCTGAGTCTTTGACCATCCTCAGGTCGTCAGGAGTGAACACGACGCTAGGCAACATCCCGGTGACCTCGGACAACTTCCTCTTGGGGTTTCCGTTCACCACATACACCCTCTTGCCCGAGGTGGTGATCGAAAGTGTGGTCTCGATCTTCCGGCCGTCACCCTCCGCACTCAACAGGAGAGAGGCCTCTCCCGCCCCCCACCTCACACAGTCGGCCCAGGGTGGGTTTCGGAATGACGAAGCTGATGTCAGGAGCTGGAGGGCCTCGATGATGTTGGTCTTCCCCACCGCGTTGGAGCCGACGATTATCGTGAGCTTCTCGTCAGGTTCCATCTCAAGCGACTCGTAGCTTCGAAAATCCTTCAGCCTGAGCCGTGTCACGCGTAACGACACGCTTGTCCTAGCCGACCCGGACCGGCATCAACAGGTAGAGGAAGCCTTCGTCTCCCACGGTCCTCAAGACCCCGGGCTTCAGGGCACTTTGGACCTCCAGTCGAAGCGTCTCGGTGGGAGCAGAACTCAGGCCGTCCATCAGAAAGGCGTGATTGAAGGCGATCTCGACGTCGTTCCCCTCTGCCTTGACCAACAGATCCTCTGAGGCGTCTCCGACGTCCTGGGTGGTAGCGGATAGAGAGAGGGTCTGGTCCGCGACACTGATATTGATCCTGAGTGGTGTGTTGTGAAGTGCCATCAGGGAGACGCGCTTCACAGCGGCCGTGAATTCCTCGGCCGCCACCACCGCGTTCGTCTCAGTCTCCTTGGGGATGAGTTGCTTGTAGTTGGGGAACGTCCCTTCGATCCTTCTTGTCACGAATACGGTCGCCCCGAACTCAAACACTATCTGGTTCTCTGAGACCCCGATTGAGACTTCCTCGGCATCCCCCAACAGCTTTGATACCTCTTCAAGTGCTTTTCCGGGGATGACCACCTCGACATCCTCCCCGGCCACCGTCTCGAGGACTATCTCGCGGACTGCAAGCCGATAGGAGTCAGTCGCCACCATGCGTACCGTTGGCCCCTCGATGGCGAACAGGATTCCCGTCAGAGTAGCCCGAGTCTCATCCCTGCTGACAGCACGCGAGACCTGTCGGACCATCGATGTGAGTGTGCCTGATGAGAGGACTACCTTCTTGTCGACTGAGACTTCAGGGAACTTGGGAAAGTCGGCCGGGTTGAGGATCTTCACCGTGAAAGAGGAGTTCTGGCACCGGACGAGAGCGACCTCCCCCTCAGTCTCGATCGTCACCGCGGCCTCAGGCAGACTCCGGATGATGTCTGTGAGGAGTTTTCCGGGGAGAACGACCTGACCATCCTTCTCGATCAGGGAGGGAGACGTGTGTCTGACGGACACCTCCAGGTCGGTTGCCTGCATCACTATCGACCCATCGGATGCCGAGAAGAGTATTCCTGAGAGGATCGGCAGGGTCGAGCGAGCTGACATCCCCTTCCCTACAACCGAGAGCGCGGTGAGTAGTTCACTCCGGGCGATAGTGATCTTCATGTACTAGACCTTTCTCTATTCAAACCTAGTAGTAGAGATAGTAAGTCCTGTGTGTATGTGGATAGGTGATGTTCTCACAGGTCGTTCCCCGAGTAGCCCCATTTCCCGCTTGTGGAACAACTGCTCCAACCATCCACACACCCCACAAGTGCCTTCATCCATCCACAGAGATGGAGGTTCTCAACGACGGGACCCACAGCTTCTCAACAACGTTATCAACAAGAAGCGGAGCTCATTGACCGTCAGCTCTTCTGCTTGATGGTATTGGAGAGCTGCTGGAGCTGATTCCAAACCTCTCGCTGTTCCCCCATGAGCTTCTGTATCTTAGCCTGCGCATGCATCACGGTGGTATGGTCCCGGCCACCGAACTCCGCTCCTATCTTTGGCAGCGACAAATCAGTCAGCTCACGAGACAGATACATCGCTACCTGCCGAGGGTAGACGATCGCCTGTGAACGCTTGCTCCCGATCAGGTCGGAATGAGAGACCCCAAAGAGACGCTCCACCTCTCTCTGGATGGTCGCCACCGAGATCGGGCGGGCGGAACGCTCAGGAAATATGTCCTTGACGACGTCACGAACCATCGGAAGATCAGCGACAGGACGATTAGAGAGATCCATGTAGGCACCGATCCGGATCATGGCGCCCTCCATCTCCCGAATGTTGGGAGAGGCGATCTCGGCGATGTAGGTCAGGACATCCTGCTGAACCGTTATGTTCTGAGACTCCGCGAACTGCTTGAGGATAGCCAACCGGGTCTCGAAGTTCGGGGGCTGGATATCCGCAGGAAGGCCCATAGCGAAACGACTCTGGTACCGCTCCTCCATGTCGATGTCCTTTGGAGGACGGTCTGAGGCCAAGACAATCGCTTTTCCGCGACGCTGCAACTCATTGAAGGTGTTGAAGAACTGCTCCTGGATCCCCTCCTTGCTCTCCAGGAACTGAATATCGTCAATCAACAAGACGTCGGCCGAGCGGTACTTCTGCTTGAATCCGTCAACCCGCTTGGCACGGAGCGAATTCACGAAGTCATCAGTGAACTGCTCCGACGTCACAAAGATGACCTTCTTGTGAGGGAAGTTCTCCGTTACGTAGTGGCCGATCGCCTGAAGGAGATGTGTCTTACCCAGACCCGGACCGCCCCACAGGAACAGCGGGTTGTACTTCATTCCCGGTTGCTCAGCCACGGCCAAGGCAGCGTTTCTGGCGAAACTGTTCGACTCCCCGACAACAAAGAGATCGAACGTGTATTTCGGGTCGAACTCCGCTGTTGCAGCGGTCAACCCGCCAGGAGGAGATTCGGCAACCGGGCCCACTGGCTCACTCGAGATGACCGGAACTTCAGGCAGGGTCGTTTCGGCAGACGTAGCGTCTCTGTCAACAACGATCCGGACGCGCAAGCCGACTCCTGTCACCTGCTCAAGGGCCGCGCTCAGACGTTGTGAGTACCGATCTTCAAGCCAAGCGCGAGCGAAATCGTTCTGGACGCCGACGACAAACACCCCGTCGTCAGTGATCTCGATCGGGGCGGTGTGTTCGAACCACGTCTTGAAACTCGGCGTGTTGAGTTCGTCTCGAACTATGTCGAGAACCTGTGACCAGATCGCTGTGATGTCTGTGGCGGTGGGCATACGGACCCTATCCTTGTCGGAGCGTGGTTTATCGGGCAGCTATCTCATCTAGGAAGCGAAGGCCGTCCTGAGTGACCGTTCTCTTTCCTCCATCAGCCTCCATCAAGCCAAGCTCCTCCAGGTAGGCCAGATCGCGATAGGCGGTAGACAGGCCGACCGACAACTCACCCGCTACAAGGCTTGGGCCGGCGGATCCAGACTCAAGAACAAGGGCCAGGACCTGGGTCTGTCGGGTAGTAAGACGCGGCCGAGATGGTTGCGAGGGACCAGGACCGGTGGCATGAGTGACCTCACTCTGGTCGACCGTCATACCGACCCGGAGCGGAGAGTCAATGTCACGAGGTGCTGATGTCGATGAACCCGGGCGACAACTGATCGTGACAACGGAACCGCAACCGAGGTTGTCCTCGATCGCGAGCGCCCCCCCGGAGATCGACAGGAAATCCCTCACGATCGGGAACCCTGAACCAACCCCGCGGATATATGCCTTCATCCCACCATGAGCGGTCGTGTATCCAGGGAGGACGGCGCGGTCCTTCTCCGGGATACCGGGGCCCTGGTCTGCAAAACGCACGGTGGCACCACCATCAAGGATTGAGATCACCGGCTCGGCAAAACCCGCGTGGATCAGGTTCTCAGCCACCTCGCGTACTACTGTATAGGGTAGATTGCCCCCCGCCTCACCCGTGAGCTGGTGGACACGGGTCGCGATGGTTTCGATGAACTCCGCCACAGGGGCGGGATCGATCTGTTCGACACGGGGGGCCGAACCCGGGGCCTCATAGACCGCGATGAGGGCGGTCGAAGGGGTGGGCGCTGTCCCTGTCGCGGGGTATGGAAGAGTCGACCCCCCGACCAGTGAAGGCGAGACCGTCTGCATGGCCCCGGAGTAGAACGTCTTCATGCTCCCCCATCTTTCATGCTTTCCACCAACCGGTGGAGTAATCCACAGGCGGACCTGCTCAGACCACTCCCAATAACCCCAGAACACCCGCGTATCCACCGCTTGCCATCCACGGACCCAGACCCGCCACTGCGGCTTCTAGCTGGGCTTTCCCAATCTATCCACACAAGTTTCCACATCTGTGGACGGTGCTTTTCGGACCAAAGGACCATCCAAGCGGATCACCAGCTGAAAGCGCGCGTTTGCTGTGGAAAGCGTGGAAGAACCAGGCCCAACCTGCCGAGAAGACACCCGGATTCTTGTCGCCCACAAGCCTGGTCTCGGAAGCTTGGAGCGCCGAAGAGGGCACCACATGGTTCCGGTGGCAGGGTCTACACCATTCAGGTCAATGACGGGGGACAGGCGGCTGATAATCAAGGACGAGCGGAAGATATTGGCGTCGTGAAGGTACGAGGACCGAGATCGTGAGACGCCGCGGAGCATAGCAGAGGGCTACCGCCCCAACAACGGCGCAGCTAGTGTTATCCACAGGCAGCAGAATCGTCAATCCTGCGTTTTCCACAGTATCCACAGATTCTGGGGTGTTTTCCTTGCGGCTCAAATGTGTCCTTCTACCTGCGGTTTTGCTGAGCAAGAACGCATGTTCGCATTGACCGGGTTCTGAATTGGCCCATGGGACGACGTGAGCGCCCTTGGCCCAAGTCCCCCAGTGGTGCGGTTTGACATGCAGGGAACCACGCACCTATAATCGTCGGGCTTTGCCCCAAAACAGAAGGGGCGCCACGAGGAGGATTACTGTGAAGAGGACATACCAGCCAAACAACCGGAAGCGTGCCAAGACGCACGGTTTCCGCGCGCGCATGGCAACCCGCGGTGGTCGTGCGGTTCTCGCAGCCCGTCGTCGCAAAGGACGCAAGGTTCTCTGTCCTTCGGTGTGACGGCGATAGCCGGAGCGTGAAGGAATGGGCACCATCAAGTCCTCGGGGGAGATCGACAGAGTCTTCCGAGAGGCGAGGAGATCGGCCCACCCACTCATCATAGTCCTAGCGACGCAGACACCCGAGGGACGCGGCCACACAGGCCGCGTCGCATTTATCGCGGGAAAGAAGCTGGGCAATGCGGTCGTTCGAAACCGGTCCAAGAGGGTTCTGCGTGAGGCGATGCGCCACTGTGGCGGCCCCTGGCCCGGGTATGACACGCTGCTCATCGCCAGGCCCGGCACCAAGGACGCCACGTGCCAAGACCTGGAAGGCGCCCTGAGAACACAGCTGAAGAAGCTCGGGCTCGCTCAATGAACGGCATGAAGCAGGCGATCATGCTCATGCCACGCCGATTCGCCATACTGCTCGTGCGCGGATACAGGCTCTTCATCTCGCCGGCATTCCCGCCATCATGCAGGTTCAGCCCGACATGTTCGGCATATGCGCTAACATCACTAGAACGATACGGATTGTTCCGGGGCGGATGGCTGGCTCTCAAGCGAATCGGGCGCTGTCATCCCTGGAGTCCCGGTGGACATGATCCTGTTCCCTAGCGGGGCGGGTTTCTTTCTGAGACGAGGAGGTCTCACGGCGTGCACCTATTCGCAGCTTCCTGGCCCATTTGGGATCAGTTCAAGAACCTGATCTTCGCGGCCCTCACGTACCTGTATGCACTCACAGGCGACTGGGGTGTCGCAATCATCCTGCTGACGATCGTGATCCGAATCCTCATTCTGCCGCTCACGATCAAGCAGACGGCCTCAATGTATGAGATGCAGAAGATCCAGCCGAAGATCAAGGCGCTCCAGGCGAAGTACAAGGACGACAAGGAGAAGCTGCAGGAGGAGACACTCAAGTTCTACTCCGAGAACAAAGTCAATCCCCTTGGCGGCTGCCTCCCCTTGCTGCTTCAGATGCCCGTGTTCTTCGCCCTCTTCCAGGTACTGCGGACCCAGCTACCCGCCAATGCCTCGTTCTTGGGAATAATTCCCAATTTGTCCCTGATGCCGAAGCAGGTCTACTCTGCCGCAGCCGCGGCCGGCGGCGGTCCAATGGCCGGCATTATCGCGGCGTTCCCATACATCATCCTCGTTCTGCTCTTTTCGATCAGCATCTGGCTCCCCCAAGCGTTGATGCCCGGGGACAAGCAGCAGAAGATGATCGGCGCCTATATGGCAATAGCCATGCTGTGGTTCGGCTGGTCCAGCCCTGCCGGCGTCCTTCTCTATTGGGACGTCTCAAGCATCTGGGGTGTAGGTCAGCAGCAGCTCACCATGACATGGATGAACCGGAAGAAGGCTGCGGACGAGCTCGCGGCACAGGCCGAGAAGGACGCGGCCAAGACCACAAGCGACAAGGTGTCCTCCAAGAAGCCTTCAAACAAGCCGAGCACGAAGAGCTAGTTCCGCGCCTCAGGGCGCTGTGGCAAAGGACGGTGGCAGGTTGATGGAACGAGAGTGCACGAAAGAAGCTCCTACGGTCGCCGAGGCCGTGGATGCGGCGCTGGACGAGCTTGGTGTCCAGCAGGATGCCGTCGCCTACGAGATCCTTGAGGAGCCCGGAAAGCGCATCTTCGGGATCGGCAGCGAGCGAGCCGCGCGAGTTCGCGTGTGGATCAAGGAGGACTACCTCGAGGGTAGTGACGCTCCCTCAGCGATTCCTGCGGGCGTCGATGAGGAGGAGATCCCAGCGCAAGTCGAGGAGGCTCTCCCGGCCGCCCTCCGAGCTGATGAGCCCGTGCTCTCTGACGAGGACCTTGACCGCGTGGCCGATACCGCAGTCAAGTCGCTCAAGACCATCCTCGGCTGTTTTGGGATCGAGGACGCGGCGGTCGAGGAGTATGAGGGCGACGAAGGCGAGATCATCCTGGACGTCGTGGGTGGTGACCTCGCCCTCCTGATCGGACGCCACGGCCGTACGCTCGACGCCCTTCAGACTCTGGTGTCCGCCATCACGAGTCGTGAGCTCGGATTCCGGCACCCGGTCATTGTCGACGTGGAGGGCTACCGCCACCGCCGCCGCCAGAAGCTTGAGGACATCGCCCGCAGATCCGCGGACCGCTCGGCCCGCCAGCATATCTCTGTCCGGCTCAGGCCCATGACCGCCTATGAGCGGCGAGTTGTACATGTGGCACTGAGGGACGACCAGAGGGTCACTACCCAAAGTGAGGGAGAGGATCCGTTCCGGGTGGTCGTTGTGAACCCCAAGTAGAAGGAACGATTCCACAGGCTCGGACAGAAGGACGCCTCACGGCGTCCTTCTCCTTTTTGGGTCGAAGCAGACTGTTCCGACGCCGGTCGCTGGGTGGCGGAGGACGAAGCGCCCGCACACCGGTGAATGCACACCCTCCAGAGTCTCAGCGCGTCGCCGGCGACGAGAGTTCTTCACGCGAGTATCCTGGTCGCAGTCTAGTGAGTGGATCTGGAAATGGTTTCACGTGAAACATAGGAAGTCCTCGGCGTTGCGGCTGGGGGAAGCACGTGTCTCAGGAGTTCCTTCATGCCAAGCAGGAGCGCATGAGTGCTCCGGCGATCGGCACCGGTCGCACCGCGGCCGAACGGCACGCATCCAATCGCTCAGGAGTCCAGACCCCGCTGGGGCTGTCTCGACTTGCTGCGTCACGAAGCTCAGTCGGAAAGACTATACTGGGCCTAGTGACTCGCCCTGGAGGTTTCACGTGAAACATGTCCTGCTTGTGGATGAGCTCGATCGCTATCTGAATCTCGCAGGACTCCGCGTCCAGCCAGCGCAGCTTGAACTGTTGGCTCGACACATCGAGCTAGTGCTCGAGGCCAATCAGCGGGTCAACCTCACAAGGGTCACGGATCCCAGTGCTGCCGTGAGGCTTCATACTGCCGATTCCCTGACGGTGCTTCCCGAGGTTCAGTCCGCACCCCAAGGGCCGCTGCTCGATCTGGGTTCGGGGGCCGGATTCCCCGGCATCCCTCTCGCCATTTGCACGACCAGACGAATCACGCTTCTTGATTCTGTCGGCAAGAAGATGCGAGAACTGAGGCTGATCGTCTCCGAGCTCGACCTGTCTCATCAGGTGGAGGCAGTGGCTGACCGAGCGGAGTCGTTGGCGTCCACCAACAGAGCATCCTTCGGCGTGGTGACAGCGCGTGCGGTGTCCGAGCTCCCGGCTCTGGTGGAACTCGCCGCTCCCCTGCTTAAGCGTGGGGGAACGTTGATCTGCCTCAAGGGCTCCCCCCATTCAGACGAGTTCGCTCGAGCCGATTCAGTAGGCGAACTGGTGGGAATGCGCCTGAGCCAAGTACGCCGTTTCGAACTCCCCGAGGGCGCCGGTCATCGGACCATCGTCTGCTACGAGCGGCGCGCCGGCTCGCAGGTCAAGTTGCCGCGGCGACCCGGTCTCGCACAGCATTCACCGCTCGCGTGAGACCCTATCCTGCGGCTGGCCGCTGGACTATACTCCTGCATTGATGGCTCACTGACGGGAAGAGGGGGACGAGTGCCATACGGAGACTCAGTTCGACGTCGTACCGGGCCTGGACTGCTGCTTGCGGTGGTCAACCAGAAGGGCGGAGTCGGCAAGAGCACTACGGCGGTGAACCTTGCGGCTTCCCTGGGGCAGCTGGGATTCAAGACACTGCTCGTTGACTTGGATCCCCAAGGAAACGCGACCTCGGGCTTCGGGCTGAACAAGAATCAGCGCGAGCTCTGCATCTACAACGCGCTTCTGGGTGATACGTCGCTTGCCGAGATCATAGAACCGGTTGAGATCGAGCACGTCTTCGTGGCGCCGGCGACTATTCAGCTTGCAGGTGCCGAGATCGAGCTCGTCTCGGCGTTCAGTCGAGAGACGAAGCTGAAGTCGATTCTCGAGCCCGTCGCGGACGACTTCGATTTCGTGATCATCGACTGCCCGCCGTCCCTCGGTCTCCTCACCATCAACGCCCTCACAGCGGTAGATGGACTGCTCATCCCCATCCAATGCGAGTACTACGCCCTTGAGGGGCTCTCCAAGCTGCTGGACAGCGTCCGGCTGGTGAAGACCCATCTGAATCCTCAGCTGGAGGTCTTCGGAGTCGTGATGACCATGTATGACTCTCGGACGCGCCTGGCGCAACAGGTGGTTGAAGAGGTGCGGGACTTCTTCGAGGACAAGGTGTTCAATACGCTCATTCCGCGCACCGTGCGGTTGTCTGAAGCACCAAGCTTCGGGAAACCGGTAACCCTGTACGACCCGACGGGCAAGGGCGCCCAAGCCTACTCGAGCCTAGCGAAGGAAGTGGTCGAACGTGTCTAGAAGGGGACTAGGACGAGGGCTGTCCGCGCTGATCCCGAGCGCTTCTCAGGAGTCACAGACCAACGGGGATGTATACGAACTCGCAATCGAGATGATCTCCCCCAATCCGGACCAGCCGCGCACGGATCTTTCCGAGGACAGCCTGCTCGAGCTCAGCGACTCAATCAAGAAGGTCGGGCTTCTGCAGCCGATCCTGGTCCGCCCGATGGGCGAGGGCTACCAGATCATCGCCGGGGAGAGGCGGTGGCGGGCCTCTCGGCACGCCGGACTCGAGCGGGTGCCTGTTCGAGTCCGAACGAGCACCGAGATCGAGTCTCTTGAGATAGCACTGATTGAGAACCTGCAGCGCAAGGACCTTAACCCGATGGAGGAGGCGCGCGGCTACCGTCGGCTGCTCACCGAGCATCGGATGACCCAGGCGGAGCTCGCCGACAAGGTGTCGAAGTCCCGCTCGACCATCACCAACGCACTCAGGCTGATAGACCTGCCTGAAGAGGTGCAGGAGATGGTCTACCTGGGGGGCATGACCGCCGGCCACGCGCGGGCCGTCTTGTCGGTTCCGGATGAGACAGCACGCCTCAAGCTGGCCCACCGAATCGTCGACGACGGACTCTCCGTGCGCGAGGCCGAGAATCTCGCCCGGCTCTTTGCGGCCGGCCAGACCGACCGTACGCCTCGGCCCCCGACGCCCAAGTCCTTCAAGGTCGTGGCGCGGCAACTGCGTCGACGTCTTGGAACGAATGTGCGGGTGAAGCTCACGAAGGACCGCGGGAAGATCGAGATTGATTTCCAGGGCGAGGAAGACCTGGACCGCATCTATCGGCTGCTGACAGTAGCGGAGGCCGCGCCGGCCAGCCAGGAGGTCGAGGAGTGAAGAGGAATCTGGAATATTTTGTCATAGGTGCCGTTGTGGGAGGATTGGGCGGTCTTCTGATCGGTCTCCTGCTCGCACCGAGCTCCGGCTATGCGACCAGGCAGCGGCTTGCAGTAGAGGCCCGGCGTGCAGCTGAGGTGGCGCGCGCGCTGGCGGACCGGGCCGAGAGTGCTGCCGAGATGCTCGGGGGCAAGGTGGATCACTATCTCGGCCGAGACGAAGAAGTCGCCTGGCGCAAGGTCCGAGAGATTCGAGAGGGAGTGCAGAACTACACCGTCACCCAGGACTGATGTCAGACCTCAGCGGATAGTGGGTTCTGACCAAGGAGCAACACATGCCGCTGAAGCTTGTCGTCGGCCGCGCCAATGCGGGCAAGACCGGCTGGATTCTGAAGTGGGCCTTCGAGTCCCTCGAGCAAGGCACTCCCCCGACCCTTGTGGTTCCCAGCCTGGCGGATGTTCGGCGACTCCAGCGGGAGCTGTCCGCGAAGGCGCCCCTCGGTGTTCGGGTGCTGACGCCCCACACCCTGGCGGAGGAACTTTGGCAGCTGCACGGAGATGGCCGCCGGCTGATCGGCGGTGCGGCGCGTTCGGCGATAGTCAGGAAGATTCTGGCAGAGCCCGTGCCGGAGGAACTCTTGCCGTCCGCGAGGGCACCCGGTTTCGAGCAACTGATGATCAGGACGGTGCGCCGGAGCTCCCCGACGGTCACGCGCGCGAGATCCACCGGGCCTGCGGATGCTCTCGTGCTCGATCTCCTGCGGCGTTACGGGGACGCCCTCAGCGATCTTGGCCTGGTAGAGGAGGAATGGATCGGCTCGCTGCTCGCCGATGCCCCGCCCGAAACGGGCTTCCTTGCCTTCCTGCACTTCACCACGTTCTCGTCTTCGCAGGTCGCGCATATCAGGTCTCTTGCCGAGGCGAACACCGTTTGCGCCGCTGTGACCTGGGAGGAAGGGTACGCCCCTACCGCGGCCAACGGTCACACGGTTGCTGCGCTCGTCGAGCGCGCTACCGAGATCCAAGTGGCCACAGAGCGACCGGCCGGCTCGGAACTCGACGGGTTGTCCGCCCGGCTTTACGCCGGAGCGGGGTCGCTGCGACCCACGGGACAACTCGTGCTGGGCGAGGCGAGGGGTAAAGAGGCGGAGGTGGTGCTGGCCGCCGGCCTCGCCGGTCGCGCGGTTCGGAGCGGTATCGCTCCCGACCGCGTCGCGGTCGTGTTCGGTGAAGTGGGGCCGCGCCTGCACGCGCTGCGCAATGCGATGGCAGCGGAGGGCCTGGAGGCGGACTTCGACTGCCCGTTGAGCGTGGGCGCGACCTCATTCGGAAGGGCGCTCATCGCGCTGCTCACCGTCGCGACCGGCAGGGGAGCACGCGCTCAGGCCCTACAGTTCCTGCAGGGACCCTACAGCGATGCCGACGTGGTGGCTGTGGCGCGCCTGGACGCCGAATGGAGGGAGCGGCGCCAGACCGACGACAGTGCCCGCGTTCTGGCGGGATTGACCGGGCTCGGCGGCACGGCAGGATACGCGGCCTCGCTGTGCCGAGACGTCGCCCGCGTTCCGCTGGACGCGGCGAACGTCCCGAAATGGCAGGAATTGGCAGATTGTCTCATCGCCACGGCCGTTGCGACGGACTCACATGAGGCCCGAGGCGTGGACACGAGCGCGCACAGGTCTGTCACGGCGGCGATCGCCGAGATGGCCTCCGTCCCGGGTCATCCGTTCAGCGCAGGGGACGTACTGGACTCGCTCGCGGTGCTGCCTTGCGCGATTGCTGAGGAGGAGTCAGCCGGCCGCGTGCAGGTCATCGAGGCGTCACGCATGGGCTCACGACGATTCGACGAGGTCGTGATCGCAGGTTTGACTCAGGCCGAGTTCCCTCTGGCGCCCCGCGACACCTTCGCATCGGAGGTCCAGGCACTGGCGACAGAGCGTTCGAACGCCAGCGACGAAGCAAGAGCGAGGTTGGAGTTCTACTCACTGATGACCCGCGCGCGTACGCGCCTGTCGCTCATTCGCCAGGCGGTGAGCAGCGACGGCAAGCCGCAACTCGCATCGCCCCTGCTCGAGGAGGTCCTCGATGTCTATAGAGAACGCTGCGGTACCCCGGAAGCCCTCGAAGCCAGGTTGGCTGAACTCGAGATCGTGCGCTGTGAGGACGCCCGGTCGTTCATGCCCGTGTTCACGCAAGGGCGCCGCGAGCAGCGACAGGGCGCCGAGGAGACCCTGCCTCCGATCAGGCGCGTGTCTCACTGCTCGGTGAGCGCTGAGGCCGCGGGCGAACTTGTCGGCGCGCGCGTCTTCTCGGCGACCGAGATCGGAGACTACCTGCAGTGCCCGTACCGATGGTTCTACGCTCGAGTCCTGCGTCCCGGAGAGATCGATACTGAGCTTGACGCAGCGGCCCTGGGAAGCCGCACCCACCGGATCATCGCCGACTTCTACGACGCGCTGAAAGGGGAGGGCATCGAGCGTGTGACACAGGAGACGCTCCCTGGCGCACTCGAGCTGTTCGATCGCAGCGCAGACGGCTCGGAGCGCGCCATGGCGACCCCCCAGGGCATCTCTGAGGAGATCGACACGGCACGCGCACGCGCATGGGCCCGGCACGTCGTGGAAGACGACGCGTATCTGCTTCCCGGCTACACGCCATGGGGGCACGAGATCGGTTTCGGCCGTGAGACCGCCTTCGAGTTCGCGGGAGTCCGCCTATCGGGCCGCATCGACAGGATCGACATCGGCCCCGCGGGCATGGTGGTCACGGACTACAAGTCCAGCCGAGAGGTCGCCAAGCTGGCGCGACCGGGAGAGGACTCCGGCATCCAGCACCTCCTGTACGCGCTGGCTGCCGAGCAACTCCTCGATCTGCCGGTCGTGGGGTCGGTCTATCGCTCGCTGCGCGCAAGAAGGCTGCGAGGGGTCTGGCGAAGCGACTTGCTCAAGTGCCTTCCGCCCGAGGCGTGCGATCGGGACGCAGTGGACGCCGAGGGGTTCTCGGCGCTCGTGGATTCGCTGGCCGTGCGAGTTGAAGCGGCGGTTGACGGAATGGCAGCCGGCCGCATTCCGCGCGCCCCGAAGGGCGCCGATTCCTGCAGGTACTGTGCGATCAAGACCACCTGCGAAGGAGCGCTGTGAAGGTGAGCCTCAACCAAGAACAGGAGCTCGCGGCGAAGTGTCTCAGCGGCCGGGTGCTGGTGACGGCGGGGGCCGGTTCCGGCAAGACGAGGATGCTCACGGAGCGCTTCGCCAACGCCGTGGTCCCGGGACGACTGGAGGGCTGGTCTCCCGTCGACCCGGGAAGCGTCGTGGCGATCACCTACACCGAGAAGGCCGCGGGAGAGATCGCCGAGCGCGTGAGGGCCGAGATCGGAAGATCCCCGGCCGCTACCGCGGCGGGCTGCGACGACCTGTGGATTTCGACGATCCACGGATTCTGCAGCCGGATCCTGCGTCGCAATCCGTTCGAGGCCGGGATCGACCCGCTCTTCTCGGTGGCTGACACCCTCGAGGCGGGGCGCCTGAAGGAGCAGGCGTTCGACGATGCGCTCAGGCAGCTCGACGGCGCCGGCGGCCGCCTTCGAGAACTGCTGGAGGCCTACAGGCCTGACGCGGTGTTCGCGGCTACGCTTGAGGTGGTGCGGCAACTGGCGGTGGCCGGCCTGGACCCCGAGTCGATTCGTCTTGAACCCGCGCGAACCGTCTCTGAACTGCTGGAGGAAGCCGAGTCGCTCTTCGGGGACGGGCTGTCGACCTGCGATATCGACTACCACGGGAGCAGCAACGCCCCTATCGAGCACTCGGAGCACTGTGGCGAACTCCTGGCTGAGTGCTCGGTGATCGCCTCGCTCGACCACTCGGACCGGGGGACGCTCGAGCGGATCATGGGGCTGGCGCAGAGCTATCGGCCCCTGAGGAAGCTGAAGGGATTCGACGACATCAACGAGGAGTTGACCAAGCGCAAGGAGCAGCTCGCGGCGCACGTGGCCGGAGCGCTGGCTGCCGATCATGCGGCGGTACTGCGCGAACTCGTGATCGAGTATGCGGGCGGATATCGGCGGCTCAAGGACCGGGCCGGCGTACTCGACTTCGAGGACCTGCAGACAAAAGCGGTCGACCTGTTGGTCGGCAGGCCGGAGATAGCGGGGGCATATCGCGAGCGGTTCCGGGTCGTGATGATCGACGAGTTCCAGGACACCGACTCGCTGCAGGTGCGACTCGTTGAGCAAGTGGCGGGGGAGAACCTGTGCACGGTCGGCGACGAGATGCAGTCGATCTACGGTTTCCGCGGTGCGGATGTGGAAGTCTACCGACAGCATCGGGCGTCGATGGAAGCGGGAGGAGCACTGGTCGCCGAGCTGGCGACGAACTACCGCTCGCATCCCGGGATCCTTGCGTTCGTCAATCAGGTGTTCGGCTCCGAGGAGTACTCCCGGAACCGGACGCTTCCACTGAAGCCGGCTCCCCAGGGACGGGGCGCGCAGCCGCTCGACGAAGCACTCGACGGGCAGCCGCGGGTCGAAGTGCTCTTCGTCGACGCCGGAGCCCAAGGACTCGGATCGGCTCGCGTGCGCGAAGCGGCGGAGGTGGCCGATCGCCTCGCCGAGCTCAGGCGTGGCGGCATGGAGCCGGGTGACGTCGCGGTGCTCCTCAGGGCCTACGCGGACGCGCACATCTACGCGGATGCGCTCTCCGAGCGCGGCATCCCCGCGGTGATCATCGGCGGCGGCCGGTTCTTCGGCCTGCCCGAGACAGCGGTGATGCGCGCACTGACCCGAGTCATCGCCAACGTGCGGGACGAAGAAGCGCTCGGTGTGCTGCTCGTCTCGGAGTTCATTCCGGTGTCGGACGACGCGCTCCTCAGGTTGCGGCTGGATGCCCCGGATCGGCGGACGTCACTGTGGGAGCTGGTCTGCTCGGGAAGCGAAGCGCCTGAAACCGCCGACGCCGAAGCGTTCGGACGGCTGCGGGAGGTCGTCGAGGCCGCCCGGTCGCGCGTGGGGCGCGAACCGCTCGCCGACGTGCTGCTGAGGGCGGTGGAAGAGGCCGGCTACGACCTTCGTCTGCTCGGGCAGGGCAACAGCGGACGGGACGCGTTCGCCAACGTCCTCAAGTTCGCGCGCCGGGCCGCGGAGTTCGAACTGCGCGACGGATCGGGGCCCGCGGGGTTCTCGGCGTACCTGGACGCCAAGGAGCGGCTCAACGACCTCGAGGCGCCCGACAGCGCCGTCGACGAGGGGGCGAGTTCGGTCCAGATCATGAGCATCCACGCGTCCAAGGGCCTGGAGTTTCCGGTGGTCGTTGTACCCGATATCGGGAGGACGGGCAGGCGCAGCGGGGGCATCGTCCGTACTGAGCGCGCCCCGGACGAGCTTCTGGTCGCGCTCAAGACCCCGCAGAACACCGACGACGGGGAGTCGCTTCCCGGCTCGGAGTGGTTCACCGCGTTCGACAGACGGGCGACCGCCGCGGAGGAGGAGGGCCTTGAACGCCTGTTCTATGTCGCCCTGACCCGGGCGCGCGATCTCCTCCTGGTCAGCGGTTCCGGCAACCTCAATCCGGCCAAGCGTTCCACCAGGAACCTCGACATCGTCAAACTGGCGCGGGTGCTGGGATATGACGTGCCGATCGGAGAGAACCGCGACGAGGTCCACACTGGCGCCACCGGGCAGACGTGTCGCGTGCGGGTCATCGACCTGGCGGACGGGCAGCCGACGACGCCCCCGAACCGCGCTCCGCAATCGAACGCATCTCCTCCCGCGTTCGGAGCGCCGCTGGCTGCTCCCCTCGCACGAGGATGGCGGCCGGACACCGTCTCGTACACACAGCTGAGCGAGTTCGAGCGGTGTCCCCGGCAGTTCCGTGTTCGCAGGGTGCTCGGCATCGCACCGCCCGCGGCGGTGGCTTCGGGCCGCCCTGAGCCGAAACGGCTGGGAATCGCCTTGCATGCAGCCCTGCGGTTGCTCACGTCGGACGGAGCGCCGCCCGACGAAGCGCGAATCCAGGCCCTGGCACGCTACTTCGAACTCGACCCCGAGGAGGCCGACAGGCTCAGGGAGTCGACCGCGCGCTACTGCGAGTCCGACGTCGCCCGACGCGCGACCGAAGCCGACATCGTGATGCGCGAGGCCCCCCTGTCTGTCGCTGTCGGCGGGGGACTGTTCGTCATGGCAGGGAGCATCGACCTGTACGCGCGGAACGAAGACACGGTGCTGATCGTCGACTACAAGTCGGGGACGTCCGGGGTGCACGAGGAGCTCGTTGAACGCTACCGGCTGCAGGCGGAGTGCTATGCGTTCGCCGCGCTGGGTGAGGGGTGTGCACGTGTCGAGGTCGTGTTCGTCCGGCCCGAGTCGATTCGCGACGGCCAGGTGGAGCAGATCGGCTTCTCGTTCGACGCCACGGACGCCGGCTCCATCGAGGAGGGGCTGGTCAGCCGGTACCGGCAGATCGAGGAGTCCGACTTCGCGCCGGCGCCCGGAGCTGCGTGCGCCGGCTGCGACGTGCCTCGGGGGCTGTGCGAACACCGCGCCGAGGGCGAAGCAGCCAGCGCGCTGCGAAGTCGCTAGGCGCCGGTCGCACGCTGCCGCAGCTGCCCGCAAGCGGCGTCGATGTCGGAGCCTCTCTCGGCGCGTGTGGAGACCTCGATGCCCGCATCGCTCAGGCCGCGCTCGAACGCCACGAGCCGCTCGGTGGGGGAGCGGGCGAAGCCGGTGTCGGTCACGGGGTTCACGGGGATGAGGTTCACGTGCACGAGCATCCCCCGGCAGAACCCGACGAGCGCGCCGAGCTCGGCCGGGCTGTCGTTGACGCCGTCGATGAGCGCGTACTCGAGGGAGGGGCGTCGGCCGGTCTTCTCGGCGTAGTCGATGAGAGCCGCGCGCAGCTGTGACAGCCCGAGCGCGCGGACGCCCGGCATCAGCCGGTCGCGCGTCTCCTGGACCGCCGAGTGGAGCGAGACGGCGAGCGTGAACTGCTCGGGCTCCTCGGCGAACCGGGCGATGCCGGAGATGAGCCCGCAGGTCGAGACGGTGAGGTGGCGCGCTCCGATGCCGAGGCCGGAGTCGGCGTTCATGAAGCGCAGCCCGCCCAAGGTCGCGTCGTAGTTGGCGAACGGCTCGCCCTGGCCCATGGCCACGGCGTTGGAGACCCGGCGGCCGAAGTCGTCGGCGACGAGGCGGACCTGGTCGACCATCTCGCCGGGTCCGAGGTCGCGCACGAGCCCGCCGCTGCCGGTCGCGCAGAAGGCGCAGCCCATCGCGCATCCGGCCTGCGTCGAGAAGCACACGGTGAGGCGGTCGCCGCTGGGAAGCCCGACGGTCTCGACCGTGGCGCCCCCGGCGAGCCCCACGAGGTACTTGCGGGTTCCGTCCGCCGACTCCTGGCGCTGCAGGACAGAGGGAGGGGACAGCGCCAGCCGACCCGCGAGGGTCTCTCGCAGGCCGGCTGGGAGGTCCGTCATCTCGGCGAAGGAGCCGACGCCCCGCCCGTACAGCCAGTGCTCGATCTGCCGAGCGCGGAAGCGCGGCTGGCCGAGGTCGCTGACGAGCGCTTCGAGCCCCGGCCGGTCGAGTGCCTTGATGCCGACGAGCTCGACGTCGGAGGCCACGGTTACTGGCCGAGTTCCTCGAGTGCGGCGAGGTACTCGCTCTTGTGCTCGCCCTCGTAGCGGCCGACGGAGCGGAAGTAGGACGCGATCTGCGGGTACCCTTCGGCCTCGGCGGTCTCCGCGAACGACGGGTACATCTCGGCGGTCTCGTAGCCTTCACCCTCCGCGGCGGCGGCGAGGTTCTGCGCGGTCGTGCCGAAGCCGCCCATGTACGCGAGGTGGCCGAGCGCGTGCGCGGTCTCCTCGGCGGCAGCGCGGTCGAAGGCGTCGAGCGCCGACTGGGGCGCGCCCTCGAGCTCGGCGATGCGCTTCCAGAGCGTGTAGCGGCGATTGGCCTGGGACTCACCGGCGAAGGCGGCCTTGAGGTTCTCGAGGGTCTCGGTGCCGGTAAGGTCGCCGGGCCCCGCGTAGAGCGAGAACGCCGTGCGCGGCGCTCCGCACACGGGGCAGTGCTCGGGAGCGGGACCGACGTGGAGGTAGCCGCATGAGCTGCATCGGTACATCTCGACCATGGAGGTCTCCTTTCGTGGCCGAAGCCGGTTGCTTTCGGCGGTGACAGGTTCCTACCCAAGCCCGTCGCCGGAAGCCGCATCATAGCCGAGCGCAAGGGGCGACGATACACGGTCGCGCGGGTAGACTGATGTCGGCCTCGCACGAGCAGGCCGAACGATGCCGGTCGAGGAGGACGTACAGATGAAGAGGCTTTCCCGAACGCTTCCCTTGTTGTTCAGCGGGCTGATGCTGGCGCTGCTGGTCGCATCTCCTGCGCTGGCTGAACCCGTCCCTGTCGCGGCGGGGAACGCCAGCGTCGCCGCGTTCCCTTCGGCTGAGAACTGCGGATGCCACTCGACGCTCGTCGATCAGTGGAGCCAGTCCCTGCACCGCCAGGCGCTCGAGGACCCGATCTTCAAGACGAAGGTCGCACAGGCGGACGCCGCCACCAACGGCAAGATCGGGCCCGTTCTGCAAGAAGTGCCACGGACCCGTCGCCGAGATGACCGGTGAGTCGGGCAAGGACACCGCTGCGATGAGCCCGAGCGCGGCACAGAGCATCGGGTGCATGTTCTGCCACCAGGCCGTCGGCAACACCGAGCCCCTCGGCAACGTCTCCCAGCTGCTCGAACTGACCCTCACCCGCCGGGCGCAGATCGAGAACCCCCAGGCGCCGCATCCCGCCGTCTACTCGCCCTTCCATGCGACCTCGGCGATCTGCGGCGGCTGCCACAACGTGAACCATCCCATCAACGGCATGCACCTGGAGTCGACCTACCGAGAGTGGGCTGTGAGCCCGCAGGGCAAGGCCGGCACCCAGTGCCAGGACTGCCACATGAGCCAGAAGCCGGGACAAGTCGGCCCGTCCACCGGATCGGCCGCGTACGGAGCCCCCGAGCGACCCAATATCTACCAGATGACCTTCACCGGGGCGCAGGTCGCCCTCGGCAATCCGGAACTTGCCACACAGATGCTCCAGAGTGCCGCGACGCTTGAGATGGATGCGCCCAAGGTGGTCAAGGCCGGGGAAGATGCCTCGGTGACCGTGAAGATCACCAACAGTGGCGCCGGTCACTACCTCCCGACGGGACTGACGGAGGTCCGCGAGATGTGGCTGGACGTGTCGGTCGTCGACGCTGCCGGAACTGCCACGAGCCTCGGAGAGCACAAGTTCGGCACCGTACTCAAGGACGCAGCAGGGAAGTACCCCGCCGAGCTGTGGGACGCCGTTGCCGTACAATCCGACGACCGCATACCGCCGAAGGAGAGCGTGACCCACTCGTACAAGGTCGTCCTTCCGAGCGGGGTCGAAGCAGGCACGCTCAGGGCACAGCTCCTCTACCGCTCAGTCCCCGAGGAGCTTGCGACCAAGGCGGGGGTGAAGAACCCCACGACGGTGATGGCCTCGGCCCAGCAGCCTGTCTACGCGTCTGCTGAGGCCGAGCAGAAGGCCGCGCAAGACACCGGGTCCGCAGAGACCGCCCCGCCCAACGTCTGGCTGATCACGTTCCTCACCGTCCTCGGTGTCGGAGTTCTGGTCCTGCTTGGCGTGCTCTGGTGGCGCCGTCGCTCCTCAGGCGGGTCGGCCTAGACGGAGCTCGTCTACCCGCACACTCAAAGCGAGGCCCCGACCGCTGTGGTCGGGGCCTCGCGCGCTTCCTTCGGGTCGTGGATCTCAGTGCTACTTCTTTGGCGCCGGCGTTTCGGTCGCAGTCGCCGAGAAGTCCGCGGGGCGGTCGCCGACGGTCACGGCGAGCTCCTGCGTCTTTCCGTCGCGCACGACCTTGAGCTTGACGACATCGCCCGCCTTGTGACGACGGATGAGCAGGATGAGGTCGTCCATCGAACGAACGTCCGCACCGTCGACCGCCACGACCACGTCGCCGACCTTGACGCCGGCCTTCTGGGAGCCGGAGCCCGGAGCGATCTCCTTGGCCAGGGCGCCCTCTTTGACGGTCAGCTTGTTTGCGGTAGCCACTTCAGGCGTGACGGAGACGCCGATGATGCCGATGAACGGGTGCGTGACGGATCCGTTCTTGATGAGCTGTTCGGCAACGTCGATCGCCTTGTTCACCGGAACGGCGAAGCCGATGCCGCCACTGGAACCTGACTCGGAGTAGATCGCGGTGTTGATTCCGATCAGCCGACCGGAGACATCCACGAGCGCGCCGCCGGAGTTGCCCGGGTTGATGGCGGCGTCGGTCTGGATGACATCGATGAGCGGATAGCTCCCCGAGGCGTTGTCCCCGAAGTCCGGCAGCGAGCGGCCCATAGCGGAGACGACGCCCGAGGTCACGGAATGCTCGAGGCCGAACGGCGAGCCGATCGCCACGACGGTCTGCCCGACCACGAGGTTGCCCGAGTTGCCCAGGGCGATCATCGGGAGCTTCTCGCCGATCTTGAGGACTGCGATGTCGTTGTCCGGATCGCGACCCACGACCGTGGCGGGCCACGACTTGCCCGCCGTGCTGCGGACCGTGATCCTGGAAGCCTTCTCGACCACGTGGTTGTTGGTGAGGATGTACGTCCCACCATCCGACGTCTGCTGGTAGGCGACGCCGGATCCCTGACCGCCCATCGGGACGGATGGGTGACCGCCCGGGAGTGTCTTCGTGTCGGTCTGTGAGGCCGTCTCCGTCACATCGATGTTGACCACCGAGGGGACGGCCGCAGCTGCCGCTGCGACAACGGGCTCGTCGGCGGTGCTGGTCGGAACCGTCGCGGTCGTGCGCCCGAGTGCCGTGGATCCGACGCTCGTACCGCTTGCCGCGAGTCGCGCCCCGGCATAGCCTCCCGCGAGACCGGCGAGGCCGCCGATGACGAGCGCAACGATGACGGCGACCGCCACCATCGTGCCGGCGGAACCGTGGGTCTTGGGGGGCGCAGGGATGGCCGGCTGTTCGGCGGGCGGGGGATCGTCCCAGCCCGCGACGGGGGGAGGGGTGACCATCGGCCCGGTCCCCGCGGGCGCCTGTTCCGCCTCGTTGTAGGACGCAGACTCGGCCGCGACCGCAGCCTCAGCCTCAGCTTGCTCGTGCGCCTGCTGAGGCGGTGGTGCAGGTACGTTGGCCGACTCGTCGGCGGCACCGTCCAAGGGGGTCTGGTCGGTCATTCGTGACTCCTTCTCATGGATTGTGTGGCTTTCGGGGCGCGTCGCCCGCGAAGTGCGATGATGGTACTAGCATCAAGCGCGCCGCCCACACGGACTACACGGTTTCTTCCCGACAAGACCACAGAGGTCTCGCAGGTGCGCAAGGAAGATGAACCCGCAGTTGAGCGACGGGCGCTTGGTGGCTAGACTCACCAAAGGCACACCACGATGAGGGGGCTTCATGGGGGACGGGCAGGATCGCCAGGACGCCGCAGAAGGAGTGAGCGCACCGGGTGCGCAGCCGCAAGCCGAGCCGGCAGCTCTTGCAGCGGATCCTTCCGACACGGGGGGCTCGGCCACGGGCGCCTTGTTCACTGACGACGCCAGCCTCACCGGAGCCATCGCATCTCTCGAAGCACCGGAGCCGCCATCAGCCGTCCGGGACGGCGAAACGACCGCTGTTGAGCCGGCGCCGGCCGCCGACGCGGGCGCTCCGGACGCCCCGACGCGCCCGACGCGACGACGGCCGACTCCGAGATCGCCGCGCTGCAGGCCGACCTCGAAGCATCCGGCGCGGACCACCCCGCCGAGGCTGCCCCGGCCGTCGTGGTCACCGCCGGCGCGGAGACGGTGAGCGCCGAGGACGTGCCGGTTGCAGCTGTCGCCGAGGCCGAGGCTGTCGCAGCACCGTCGGAGTCCCTCGACGACATCGCCCCGGGCACCGTGGGTGGAGAGCAGGCCGCGATCGAGGACGCCGGGGACATCGCGCTGCCCAACGATCGTCCGGGCGTGCCCATCTGGCCGTTCATCGTCTACTTCGCGGCGTGGGTGGTGTTCGCCGCGCTGCTCGTATGGCAGTTCATGCAGACTCCTGCCGGCATGCCCCTCTATGAACTCGCGATCTACGGACCCAGCATCCTCCTGGGTCTGGTGCTCACCGTCATGGGCCCCCTGGTGGCCATCGCAGTCTGGCTCGTGGTCTGGCTGACTCGGCCGGGCGCCCGGGCCGGGCTCTTCAGCCGCTGCCTGATCCTCGGCGCAGTGGCCACACTGGGCGGGGTCGCGGTGTGGCTGGTGGCACTCGGCGTCGTGGACATGCTTCGCCTCGGCAGGCTGCTCTAGCCCGAAGGGACTCGCTGTGACCATCACTCCCGACGAGATTCGCGTCGCCGTCCTGTACGGCGGAAGATCCGCCGAGCGTGCCGTGTCGCTCAACACCGGCGCACAGGTGTCCAAGGCGCTGCAGGGACTGGGATTCGATGTCGTCCCGATAGACACCGGCGACGACGAGTTCATCATCGCGCTCACGCGCGCCGAGGCCGACGTGGCGTTCATCTGCCTGCACGGCCGATTCGGCGAGGACGGCACCGTCCAGGGGCTGTGCGAGCTGCTTGAGCTCCCGTACGTGGGCTCCGGTGTCCTCGCTAGTGCGCTGGCGCTCGAGAAGGTCAAGAGCAAGCAGTTCTTCTCGCTGGTGGGACTACCCACTCCCGACTACGCGGTGGTCCACCGCGGCTCTCTCTACGACGTCGACGCCCTGGTGTCGTCGCTCGGCGAGAAGACCGTCGTCAAGCCGGCCAGCGAGGGCTCGTCGGTGGGCATGACGATCGTCCACCACTCCGGCGAGCTCGCCGATGCGATCGAGAAGGCCTTCGAATACGACCGCGACGTGCTCGTAGAGCGCTTCGTCGAAGGCACCGAGGTCACGATCGCGGTGATCGGCAACGACGATGTGGTCGCGCTGCCGACCCTCGAGATCGTCCCGGAGCACGAGTTCTACGACTACGACTCCAAGTACGTGCCGGGCATGAGCAGCCACATCATCCCGGCGCGGGTGAGCGAAGGCGGCCCGCGCAGAGTGCCAGCGGCTCGCCGTCGCGGCCCACAAGACGCTCGGCTGCAGGGGCATGTCGCGTGCCGACACGATCGTCGAGCCCGACGGCAGCCGTCTGGCTGCTCGAGGTGAACACCATCCCGGGCATGACCTCGACCTCCCTTGTGCCGGATGCCGCCCGAGCGGCCGGAATCGAGTTCCCGGAGCTGTGCCGGATGCTCGTGGGGTTCGCGCTCGAGCCGATCCGCTAGCTCGCCGAGTTCCGGTCGGGCGGACGTCGACCGCGCTACGCGCGCGGGAGCTCGATGCGCGCGACGGTTCCGCCGCCTTCTCGTGCGGTGAAGGTCAGCCGTCCGTCGTGACCCTGCGCTACGTTGTGCGCGATGCTGAGGCCAAGCCCGCTCCCAGGGGTGTCCGCATCACGATCCAGCCGGGCGAAGGGCTCGACGACGCGCGCCAGTTCGTCTTCGGGGATTCCCGGTCCGCGGTCCGCGACCTCGACGAACGCCACGGGACCGGACTCGCACGTCCTCCTCGGCGACACGCACCTCGATCGGCGCGTTTCTCAGTGAGTACTTGGCGGCGTTGTCGATCAGGTTTCCGAGGACCCGCGCAAGGGCGTCCTCATCGCCGAGAACCATGGCAGAGCCCTCGGCCGTGAGTTCGATGGTGCGGCCGGTGGCCGAGCGCAGATCGGCAACGACCTGCTCGGCAAGCACGGCCAGTGAGATGGGCCCCGGGGCGCGGGCCGCCGAGGCAGGCGCGCGTCCGGCGAGTGCGTCGGAGCACAGCGTGTCGGCTCGGCGGATCGCACGCTCGATGCCGTCGAGTGCCGACTCGCGCTCGGCCGCGGAAAGCGGACGGCGCAGGAGTTCGGTGTAGCCCGCAATGATGGTGAGCGCGCCGCGAAGCTCGTGAGCGTACGCCGCGAGGTCTTCGTGGGGCAGCGGGGAGTGTTGGGTCATCGAGACGGTCCCTTGCGACGCCGCGCGACTGCGGGCCGCCGTGAACAGCTTGGCCGCGTCGAGGATCGCGATGGCTGCGACGCTGGCGACTATCACCGCGAGCCAGTGGACCGGGCTCAGCGCGGCGGTCTTGAACACCGACTGCGCTGCCGGCAGGTAGATGACCAGGCACTGCAGCGCCATGGATCCGACGAGTCCGGCCAAGAGCCAACGGTTGGCGAACGAGCGCGAGCTCCAGACGCTCTCGGTTTCGCTGCGGAAGTTGAAGGAGTGGAGGAGCTGTGTGAGTACGAGGGCCGCGAAGAGCATCGTGCGGTCGATGTTGGGCGTCATGCCGGGGAGCAGAGGCGCCACCAGGTAGTAGAGTCCGAGACAGGCACCCGTCATCACCGCGCCCTGCCACAGGATCTGGATCTTCCGCGGTCGACTCAGGATCGACTCGTCAGCCTTGCGTGGAGTGCGGTCCATCACGCCGGACATCGCCGGGATCGACGCCGAGGGCGAGCGCGGGCAGGCCGTCGGTCACCAGGTTGATCCACAGGAGCTGGAGTGGCAGCAGGGCTGCCGAGGGGGAGAGGAGCGCGGTCACGAAGACGACCAGCACCTCCGACATATTGCAGGACAGGAGGAAGAGGATCACCTTGCGCAGGTTGTCGAAGACCACACGTCCTTGCTCGACCGCGTGGACGATGGTCGCGAAGTTGTCGTCGGACAGCACCATGTCCGCAGCCTCGCGAGCCACGTCGGTGCCCACCTTGCCCATGGCGATCCCGATGTCGGCCCGCTTGAGCGCCGGCGCGTCGTTGACCCCGTCACCGGTCATGGCGACCACCTCGCCGTTGCGCTTGAGCGCATCAACGATTCGCAGCTTGTGCTCCGGGTTCACCCGGGCGTAGACGCGGATGTCGCGCACCTGCTCGGCGAGCTCGTCGTCGCTCATCACCTCGAGCTCTTGACCGGTCACCACCCGGTCGGTGTCGAGCAGTCCGATGTCGGCGGCGATGGCGCGCGCCGTCAGCGCGTGGTCTCCGGTCACCATGGCGACGTGGATGCCGGCGCGGTGGCACTCGGCGATCGCATCGCGGACTTCCTCGCGAGGCGGGTCGACCAGACAGAGTATCCCTACGTACGTCAGGTCCCGCTCGATATCCTTTGAGTGCTCGGGCAGGCCGTCTTCCAGCTCACGGACCGCGAAAGCGAGGGTGCGGTAGCCGGACGCCGCGAGCCTGGAGTTAGCGGCGGAGATCGCGCTGCTGGTCTCCTCGGAGAGGGGCACCACCTCACCGCGCAGGCGTGCATGCGTACACAGTGCGAGGACGACGTCGGCGCCGCCCTTGGTGTAGGCGGTGAGCGCGCCGTCAACGCTGTGTACGGTGGTCATGCGCTTGCGTTCCGAATCGAACGGCACCTCCGAGACACGCTTGGGTCGCAGGTGACCGGGGGCCAGCTGCTTCGCCGCGACGAGGAGTGCCGTCTCGGTCGGGTCGCCCACGAGTTCGCCGGCGGCGGTGATCCGCGCATCGTTGTTCGCGGCGGCCATTTCCAGCAGCAAGGCGAGATCTTCGGCATTCGGAGAGCTCTCGGCCGGCTCAAGTCCGTTCTCAGACGTGACGCGGACGTCGTCGAGGCCGACCATCAGCCGCTTGACGGTCATCTCGTTCTTGGTGAGCGTGCCGGTCTTGTCGGAGCAGATGAACGTGGTCGAGCCGAGCGTCTCGACGGCGTGCAGTTTTCGCACGATGGCATGACGCTCGGCCATCTTGCGCACCCCGAGCGACAGAGAGACCGTCACGATCGCCGGCAGCCCCTCGGGGATAGCGGCGACAGCCAGCGAGACCGCGACCAGCAGCCCGGCCGAGAGGCCCGCGCGGAACGCAGGGTCGCCCAGATCGTCGATCAGCGAGCCACCGATCTTGCTCCACTCGACCCAGGCCTCTTCGAAGAACACGATCGCAGCGATCACCAGCACGAGGACGGCGATGCTCTTCCCGACGATCGCCAGCTCCTTCTGGAGCGGGGTCGTCTCGTCGTCGGTGGCTGCAAGCAGGTCGGCGATCTTGCCCATCTCCGTGGCTTGGCCCGTTGCCGTGACGATCATCCGGCCGCGACCCACCGCCACCGCCGTACCGGCGAACACCATGTCCCGCTGGTCGCCCAAGGGGGCGTCGGGCTCCGGCACCGCCTCCGCGCGCTTTCGGGCGGGCTTGCTCTCGCCCGTGAGCGCGGACTCGACCACACGCAGCGCCGCCGCCTCGGCGAGGCGACCGTCTGCCGGCACCTTGTCGCCGGCCTCGAGCAGCACGATGTCGCCCGTGACGAGCTGCTCGGCGGGGATGTCGCTCTCGGCGCCATCCCGAATGACGGTGGCGATGGGGGCCGACAGCTGCTTCAGGGCGTCGAGCGCCTTCTCGGCGCGATACTCCTGGACGAAGCCGAGCACACCGTTGAGGAGCAGGATCGCCAGGATCGCGATCGACTCGGGCACCTGACCTTCGAACGCCGAGATACCGACCGCGAAGAGCAGGACGTAGATCATGAAGTCGTTGTACTGGGAGACGAACAGCCGCCAGGCGGGGGTCTTCGGCTTCTCGTCGAGCCGGTTCGGGCCATTCGCTGCCAGTCGCACCTCGGCCTCGGCTGTGGAGAGGCCGAGCTCGGGATCGCTGCTGAGGCGTTCCGCGACCTCGGACACGGCGAGGGCATGCCAGACGGCGAACTCGTTGCGGGTCGTGGCTGCAGGGGAGTGGGGCTGCGTCATGGGTCCTCCGGCGGGTGGCATGTACGTGCTCACCGCCGAGAGTCTTGCTGCAAACGGACAGAACCGGGGCGTGTCGCCCGTGATGACGGCCTGCCTCCCCGGTGGTGTACCGGAGCGCTACTCCCTCTCGACTGCTCGATGCTAGCAGAAGCCGGAGTCAGGGGTGCGTGGACGCGCCGAGGCCATGCTGCAACGATCGACGTGGCGTCCGCCTCACGGCACGGGTTCAGTCGCGCTCCCGCAACGACGCGGCCATGTCGCGGCCACAGGGCGTGACCGCGAGTCCTCCCAGCGCGGTCTCGCGCAGGGAGGGGGGCAGTGAGCGGCCGACCCAGCCCATCGCGTCGACGACCTCGTCGAACGGGACGGGGAACTCGACGCCCGCGAGTGCCATCTGGGAGGCGGCCAGCGCGACCGAGGCACCGGTGGCGTTACGGAAGACGCACGGCACCTCGACGAGCCCGCCGATCGGATCGCACACGAGCCCCATCTGGCCCTGCAGCGCCAGAGACGCCGCCTGACCGGCCTGGGCCGGCGTTCCGCCCAGCAGTTCGACCGAGGCTGCAGCGGCCATCGCCGCGGCGGAGCCGATCTCGGCCTGGCAACCCCCCACAGCACCCGACAGCGTGGCCCGCGAGGCGATGACTCCGCCGACGCCGGCCGCACAGAACAGCGCGTCGACGAGCTGCTCGTCGGTCGCCCCGCACTGCTCTCCAACGCCGAGCAGCACCGCGGGCAGCACGCCTGAGGCTCCTCCGGTCGGGGCGGCGACGATGCGGCCCATCGCCGCGTTGACCTCGCCTGTCGCCAAGGCGGCGGCGATGACTCTCGCGAAGGTGCCGCCGAGCGGACCGGCCTCGGATCGGCGACCCGGTGCGCGTCGCCGCCGACGAATCCGGAGCGCGATCTCACTTCGCCGGTCAGCCCCGACGTCACCGCCTGCCGCATCACGGCGAGCGTCTCGGCCATCCGTTCGCGAGCCTCGGCCGGAGCCACCCCCGACTCCTCGGCCTCGAGCTCGAGTGCAGCTCCGCCGAGAGAACCGCACCGCGCGGACGCGGAGAGCAGGTCGGTGAAGGACGCGTAGGCCATGAGGGTGTCCCTTCGGTCGCGAACAGGTCGTAGTGGCTCGCAGCGCCCACCGACCGTCCTCGGCGATTGTAGCGCGGGCGGTGAACGAAGGCGGATGGGCGTCTCCGGATCAATCCTAACTATTCTTGTCGGGTTATTGACGGCGCCCGCCACGAGGGCGTAGTATCTGCCCAGTAACGGAGTTAGCATATGCTAAGTGTTACCGCGCCAGCGACATCGCGCGAAGCCACGTGAATCCGCCGCAAAGCGGCGATCATGCTCAGAAGGAGCTCGCAAGAATGGAAGACTCGACCGTCCCGATCGCCCACATCGAAACGCCCCTGCTCTGTGATCTGTGCTCGCTTGACTGCGTGCGCAAGGGTGAGCGCATCGAGATCGTGTCGGTGGACGACAAGCACGCCCGCGTTCAGGCACTGCGCTTCGGCATGGCCGAGGGCGCGTGCGTCGAATGCGTGACCAAGATCCCGGCCGGCCCGCTCGTCATCAAGAGCGGCAGGCAGGAGATCGCCGTCGGACGCGCGCTCGCGAAGCGCATCAGCGTCCGCAGGTTGCGTAGCAGCTCTCCAGCGTTCTGCGCGCGTTAAGGCGCGCGACACCAAGACGGAAGCGGGCGGCAGCCGGCACCGCACAGATAGGAGATGAGCCGTGAGCGAAGCTCACTGCCACACCGCCGCCGGCACCAAGGCGCGCGCCGGAGCCGAGACCATCGTTCTGGCCGGCAACCCCAACGTCGGCAAGTCGGTCGTGTTCAACGCGCTGACCGGCACCTACGTCGACGTCAGCAACTTCCCCGGCACCACCGTCGAGCTGACTCGAGGGCGTCTCGGCGAGCACGACGTGATCGACACGCCGGGCGTCTACGGCGTCAGCTCGTTCAACGACGAGGAGACCGTCGCGCGCGACATCATCCTGTCGGGCGACATCGTCATCAACGTGGTCGACGCGGTGCATCTCGAGCGCGACCTGTTCCTCACGCTGCAGCTCGTCGACATGGGCAAGCGCATGGTCGTCGCGCTCAACATGGCCGACGAGGCCCGCAAGCGGGGCGTCGCCGTCGACCGCGATCTGCTCGAGGACCTGCTCGGCGTGCCGGTGATCGAGACCGTCGCGGTCGAAGGCAAGGGATTCGACGAGCTCATCGCGGCGATCCCGCGTGCCCGCTGCGGCCACGCCGACGCCGAGCTCGACGTCGACATCGTCGAGATGGCCTCACGCGTGGGCACGCGAGCCGAGGCGCTGCTGGTGCTCGAGGGCGACGAGTTCGTCAGCGAGCGGCACGGGGTTCCGGCCGGGACCGCGCGCGACGCCATCTACCTGCGCCGGCGCCATCGCGTCAACGACGTCTGCGGGCACGTCATCACCGAGACCGTGCAGGGCGCGTCGTTCTCGGCGAAGCTCTCGCACGCGATGATGCACCCGCTGACCGGCATCCCGATGCTGTTCCTCCTGCTCTACGCGATGTGGGTCGTGATCGGGCAGTGGGTCGCGGGAGACATCGTCGGCTTCCTCGAAGGCACGATCATGAACGGCTACTACGAGCCGTTCGTGCGCGGGATCGTCGGGCAGGTGTTCGCGCCCGGCACGGCGATGTTCACGATCCTCGCCGGCGAGTTCGGCGTGCTCACCATGACGCCGACCTACCTCCTCGGCGGTCATCCTGCCGCTCGTCACCGCGTTCTACCTGCTGCTCTCCGCGCTCGAAGACACCGGCTACCTGCCGAGGATCGCCGCGCTGACCGACCGCTCGCTCATGGCGATGGGACTCAACGGGCGCGCGGTCATCCCGCTCATCCTCGGCCTGGGCTGCGTGACGATGGGCACGCTGACGACGCGCATCCTCGGCAGCAAGCGCGAGCGCTTCATCGCGACGGCGCTCATGGCCATCGCGGTGCCGTGCTCGGCGCAGATCGCCGTCATCGCCGCGCTCATGGCCAAGACCGGCGCCGTCTACGCGGGCGCCTACCTTGCGATCCTGTTCGCGATCTTCGTGGCGCTGGGCACCGTTCTGCACCGCATCATGCCCGGGCAGTCGACCGACCTGCTCATCGACCTGCCGTCGCTGCGACTTCCGCGGCTCGACAACGTCGTTCGCAAGAGCGGCGTCAAGGTCTGGGGCTTCATGAAGGAGGTCACCGTCTTCTTCCTCGCGGGCGCCGCGTTCATCTCGGTGCTCCAGGTGCTCGGGCGTTCTCAGGTGGATCATCCGCGTCGCCGCGCCGGTCACCATAGGGTGGCTCGGGCTGCCGCCGCAGGCCGCCGCCGCGTTCGTGATGGGCTTCGTTCGCCGAGACTTCGGCGCCGCGGGGTTCTTCTCGATGAACCTCACGTCCGCGCAGCTGCTCGTGGCGATGGTGACGATCACGCTCTTCGTGCCGTGCATCGCGAGCACGATGGTCGTGCTCAAGGAGCGCGGCTGGCCGTTCACGATCGGGCTGTTCGCCAGCTCGATCGGGCTCGCGTTCCTGCTCGGCGGGATCATCGCCCGCGTCGTCGGCGTGGCGTAGAGGAGGCGGCCATGGGAATCCTCGCGAAGTGCCCGTCGTGCGGGATGGCGTCACCGGAGATCCGCTGCCCGCGCTGCAACGCGCTGAAGGTCGTGGGCTGCTCGGGCTCGTGCGCCCTGTGCAAGAGCGACTGCGAGAGCGATGCATGCGCGCCGGAGCCGGCACTGGCCGGCGAGGGGGATGCGCACAAGTCGCCCGCGACGAGGCTCGGACGGCTAGACTCCTCTTGTCGGAGCACCACCCGTCGAGGAGTACCGATGCCAGCCGAGAGCCCCGCAGACTTCCTGTTCCGTCCCATCACCGTCGACGACATCGCGACCGTGGTCGAGTTCCGGACGCGCATGTTCCGCGAGCTGGGGTGGCGGGACGAGGCCCGGCTCCTCCAGGTCGAGCCGCTGTTCGCGCGGTACCTGGCAGAGACGCTGCCCGCCGGCGACTGCTCCGGCTTCGTCGCCGAGCACCTCGATGCGGACGGGACGCTGCGGCCGGCCGGAACCGTGGTGGTCGTGTGGCAGCGCGTGCCGCCGACCGTACGCAATCTCGAGGGGATCCAGGCGTACGCACTCGGCATGTACGTGGTTCCCGAGCTCCGCCGCCGAGGGGTGGCGATGGAGCTCATGTCGCGCACCGTCGGTTGCGCTGCCGAGCGGGGTGCGGCGCTCGTCACCTTGCACGCGAGCGAACTCGGACTCCCGCTCTACGAGCGCATGGGGTTCACGCTCACCTCGGAGATGCGGCTCTTCACCCAGAACGCGCCGCCGTCGGCGTGGGGTGGCCGACGAGGGGAATCCGGACTAGACTGCCGGCACGCGCCGCACCTGGTGATGCCGGGCTGGGCGGCGATCCGTTCAGCGGTTGCCGCCTCGACCTCGGCGTCGGTCTCGATGAGCATCAGCGCATCAGCGCCTCGGCGCTTGCGCGACACCTGCATCGACGCGACGTTGACGCCGTTCTCGGCGAGCAGCCTGGTCACGGCCGCGATCTCCCCGGGGCGGTCCAGGTGCGCTACCACGAGCAGGGGCAGATCGCCGGTCGCCTCGACCTCGAAGGTGTCGATCTCGGTCACCACGACATCGCCTCCGCCGAGCGAGGAGCCGCGCACCCTCATCCGGCGCCCCTCGGCGTCCTCAAGTTCGAAGACGGCGGTGTTGGGATGCGCGTCGCCCAGGTCCGCCTCGGCGAAGGACACCGAGAGCCCGGCCTCATCGGCCAGTTCGAAGGCACGGGGAATTCGAGCATCGTCCGGCCGCATGCCGAGCAGCCCGGCCACCAGCGCCAGGTCGGTCCCGTGACCGGGACCGGTCGAGGCGAAGGAGCCGTGGAGCAGGATGTGGGCGGACCTGGGGGTCGAACCGAACACCGCAAGTGCCAGCGCGCCAAGGCGGCATGCTCCGGCCGTGTGGCTGGACGAAGGTCCAATCATCACAGGACCTACAATATCGAAGACGCTTCTTTGGCGTGCCATTCGCTCATCGTAGCACCGACCGAGGCCCCAGCTATGCGCCCGGGGCGTCGCGAGGGTATAGTGTGCCAGCGCTTTCAGGGGCGCTTCAGTTCAGGCAAGCATCGGTAATCGCACGCGAAAGGAAGACCATGTCGGAAGAGACTCAGTCCAACAACCAGCAGATGATCGTCATCGCCCTCGTGGTGATCGCGGTTCTGCTCGCCGCTATCGTCGGCGTCGTGATCTGGCAGCAGAGCAAGGCCGCCAGCACTCTCCCCACGCCGACCGCGACACAGGCACCTGCCGCCACGGGCGGTCAGGCTGGCGCTCCCGCAGGCATGGGCGGCGCCGCTGGCGCTCCCGCAGCAGCGCCGGGTCCGTTCGACGCCAAGACGGCGACGAAGGTCTCCTCCGGCAAGTCGCCCGAGGAGTTCCTCAAGACGTACGGCGACGACATCCTCGCCAACAAGTACGCCGAGGCCTACAAGATGCTGCCGCTCGACAAGCAGCAGAGCTACGGTGACGCGGCCGCCTACGAGGCGCAGGTCAAGGCGTACGGCATCACCAAGTTCAACATGGGCAAGCCCGTCACCGATGGTGACAACGTGACCATCGTCTCCGAGCAGGTCACGCCGCAGATGCCGATCACCTACACCTGGACCTTCAAGAAGGTCGGCGGCCAGTGGTACGTCGTGTCCCGCACGATGGGCGGCTCGCTTCAGTAGCCACCGGTCTGAGATGCAACGTCTTTGCGGGGCGCCCAAAGGGCGCCCCGTTTTGCGTTCGGGGGGCCGTCGCAGCGTGCTAGTCTTTGCGCGTGACTCTCGAGAATCTCTCGGCATTCCTCGTCCCGGGTACGGACGAAACCGTCGAAGCGTCCTACCGGACGCTTGCCGAACGCGCTCGCACGGCGGCGTTCGGTTTCGACGACGAGGTCGCGGTGGTCGACATCGAGACGACCGGCTACGACCCGGACCGCGACCGCATCATCGAGATCGCCGCCGCGATCATGCACGGCCCGGACATCGTAGGGACCTTCTCGGCGCTCGTCGATCCGCTGGTTCCCGTCCCGTCCGAGATCTCGAAGCTCACCGGGATCACCGACGAGATGCTCGAGGGCCAGATGAGCGCGGAGGCGGCCGTCTTCAGGCTCGTCGAGTTCATCGGTGGCCGAGACATCGTGGCGCACAACGCATCGTTCGACCGTTCGTTCATCGAGCGTGTTGCGGGGCGCCATGCGCTTCGGGGCTCGTGGCTCGACTCGCTGCAGGTGGTGCGGGTCGCCCTGCCCCGGCTCCGCTCGCACCGGCTGGCGGACCTCGCTCGGGCGTTCGGAGTCCGCCCCGAGGGCCCGGCTCACCGCGCACTGCCGGACGTCGAGGCGCTCGCCGCGGTCTGGCGCATCGCGCTGGTGGGCCTCTCCGATCTGCCGCCCGGGCTGCTGCACCGGCTGACCGAGCTCGCGCCGACCACGCCCTGGCCGATACGCTCGGTGCTCGCTCGAGTCGCCGGCGCTGAGCCCCCGGGCGGCTTCTTCGACCTGAAGGAAGGGCGCCGCCGCAAGGTGGCCGCCGACAAGGCCGACGCACTGCACGACGCCGAAGAGATCGAGTGCACGTGCCCCGAACCGGAATCGGTTCTGGGCGAGTTCTCGAGTGACGGCATCGCCGGACGCATGTACGAGGGCTACGAGGCCCGTGCCGAGCAGCTCGAGATGGCCGGTGCGGTACTCGAGGCCTTCGGCACGCGGACTCACGCTGCCATCGAGGCGGGAACCGGGGTCGGCAAGTCGGTCGCCTACCTGGTGCCGGCAGCCCTCTACTCGCTGCAGAACCGTGTCGGCGTCGGGGTCGCGACCAAGACCAACGCGCTCATGGACCAGCTCGTCTACCACGAGCTTCCCAAGCTCAACCTGGCCCTCGGCGGGGTGCTTCGCTACGCGGCGCTCAAGGGCTACGACCACTACCCGTGCCTCCGCAAGCTCGAGCGCTTCGCGGGCGAACTCGAGGCCGGGGCCGACGAGGACCGCCTCGCGACCGTCGCCGCGCTCTACGCGTGGACGGCGCAATCGTCGTGGGGTGACCTCGACGCGATCAACCTGCACTGGGGCCGCCGCGAGGTGCGTGCCGCGGTCTCAGCGTCGCAAGCCGACTGCACGCGCAAGCGCTGCCGGTTCTACCCCAACCTCTGCTATCTGCATGGCGTACGGCGCCGCGCCGCGAGCGCCAACGTGGTCGTCACCAACCACGCGCTGCTCTTTCGAGATGTCGTCGCGCAGGGAGGCATCCTTCCGCCGATCCGGCACTGGATCGTCGATGAGGCGCACTCTGCCGAGAGCGAGGCGCGCAAGCAGCTCACGAGCGGAGCAAGCCACGTCGAGCTCTCGGCGGTTCTCGGCGGGCTGGCCTCGAAAGGCCGGGGTGGGCTGCTCGAGAACCTGCGGCGCGCCCTGCGCGGGGCGGACACGGCCTCGGCCGTCGGTGCGATCGCCCGCATGGAGGACCAGGTCGCCCGGTGCTCGACGATCAGCGACTCCCTCTTCGACTTCGTCAAGGACCTGGCGCCGCTCGCCGGTGGGTCCGAGTACGACGCGGCGCAGCTCTGGCTGACCGAGGAGACCCGCGAGACCGGTCCGTGGGGCACCGTTTCCTCGACCGGCAGCGCGCTCGCCAAGCGCCTCGAGTCGCTCATCGCCGACGGCCGCGAGCTCATGACCCTCCTCGAGGAGCTGGGCGGCGACTTCACCGAGGGCCGTGCCGACCTCGTCGGGCTGCTCTCCCGGCTCGCCGAGCAGCACGCCGGCCTCGTCGCCGTACTCGACGGCGAGGACGAGGGGCTGGTCTACTCGGCCACGCTGGACCGCCGACGGGACCGCGACGCCGAGAAGCTCGTCGCCGAGCGGCTCGACGTGGGCGAGGTCCTCGTCGATGACCTGTACCCGCGCGTCCACAGCGTGGTGTTCACCTCGGCGACCATCGCGACGGGGGAGTCGTTCGAGCACTTCGCACGAGCGGTGGGACTCGACCGCGTCGCGCCGGAGTCGTGGCGCTCACTGCGTCTGGCGTCGAGCTACGACTTCGAGCGGCAGATGGCCGTCTTCGTCCCCACGGACATGTCGCTTCCCGCCGAGCGGGGCTATCTCGCCGATCTCGAGCGGCTGCTCGAGGATGTGCACGTCGCCATGGGTGGCAGCGTGCTCACGCTGTTCACCAACCGGCGCGACATGGAGCATCTGCACGCGATCCTCGAACCGCGGCTCGAGCGCGCGGGGATCGCCTTGCTGTGCCAGAAGCGGGGGACGAGCGCCAAGCGGCTCCGGGACGAGTTCCTCGCCGACGAGCGCCTGTCGCTCTTCGCGCTGAAGTCCTTCTGGGAAGGGTTCGATGCCAAAGGCGACACCCTTCGCTGCGTCGTCGTGCCCAAGCTACCGTTCGGCCGTCCCACCGACCCGCTCGCTCAGGAACGCGAACGCCGAGAAGGGCGGCAGGCGTGGAGCCGCTACACGCTGCCCGAGGCCGTCCTCGAGCTGAAACAGGCGGCCGGGCGCCTCATTCGCAGCCGGACCGATGTCGGCTGTCTCGTCATCGCCGACGCACGTGTGATCGCCAAGGGGTACGGACGCGAGTTCATCTCGGCGCTCCCTGTCGCCGACATCGAGAAGCTGCCGACCCGCGCGGCGGTCGAGGAGATCCGGAAACGGTTCGGGCGCTCGGGCGGGACGTGATCGCGATGGGAAGCCGGGGCGGAGACCATGATGCAGTCGGGACAGCGACGAGGGCGATCGTGAGCCGGCGCGCCGTCACCCTTGGCGTCGCTGCTGCTGTGCGCCGCACTGGCGGTGACCGGCTGTACGTCTCGGCGAGCACCGGGTCCGGACGCCACCCAGAGCATCGTCGGTCTCTGGAAGATCGAAGCTGCAAAGGGCCGGCCCGCCAGCCTCTCGGAGATCGGCTTCGGTGCGGACGGCTCGTTCAGGCACTCCGGCAACAACGCGCTCGGGCTACCGGTCAACTTCGGGGGGCGGTACGAGATAGGCGGTTCGGCGAAGGAGTCGGTGATCCGGCTGACCTACGATGACTTCCCCGACAAGCCGACGACGTGGTTCTTCCGCTTGGCGGGAGACACCTTGACCGTCGCGCCCAGCGCGGCAGATCTGGGAACCGAGGCGGCGATCGTCTTCACGCGCGCTCAGCAGCAGTAGGCGCTACGGGACCAGGCGCGAGGTGCGCGCGTACTCCTCGCGTGCGAGGGCCACGACCGCGGCGCGGACCGCTTCGGGTTCCAGCACCTCGACACTCCCGAGACGCGCCACCACGCGACGGGCGATCCAGTCTGTCCCCGCGAAGGGGACCTCGGCGATCTCGTCGCCGTTCTCGCGCTGTTCGACCAGACGTGAACCCGGCCAGTCGCGCTCGACGAACGTCCCGGGGCCCGCGAATCGCAGACGGGCCACCGGCAGGCCCTCGGCCGAGAACGCCGTGGAACTCAGACCCGAGGTCCCGTGTGCGGCCGGCGCGAACGGTTCACCCGTCGCTTCCAGGCCCCGGATGCGGTCGACGCGGAAGGTACGGAAGTCGTCGGCCTCTCGGCACCAGGCCGAGAGATACCAGGCACCGCGGTCGGCCAGTAGCTGGAGCGGCTCGACCGTGCGCTCGCCGGGCGCGTCAGCGCCGTCGCGCTGGTAGGCGAGCTTCACCGTCCGGTGGTCGCGGATCGCCGCCGCGAGCGCTTCGAAGACCTCGACGTCGTGCCCGGCCGTCTCGGTACGAAGCGTCTTGGCGAGCTCCTCGGCGTCGAGCGAGGCGCTGGTGGCCGCAGCGAGCTTGGCGTTGAGCGGGTCGTCAGCCGAGAACCCCGCCGCCGACAGCGCCGCCGAGAGCGCCTCGGCCTCGGCGAGCGACAGCCGGACCGGGCCGCGCATCGCGGGGACCGAGCCGAAGACCTCGACCCGGTCGCCCTCGATGGAGAGCGGCACGAGCTCCCACGGAGAGTACGGGGCGATGCCGCACATGGACAGGGTCGTCAGATCGGCCGCGAGCTCCGCGGGCGACGAGCCCACCTCCGCGGCCATCTCGGCGAGCGAGATCACGCTGCCGTTCTTCATGCGTCCCAGCAGTGCGATCAGGCGTCGTGCGCGATGGGCGGTGCTGGCCTTAGCCATGGGCGACGAGCACCTCCTCCAGACCGCTGCGAAGCGCATCGACGGCGTCGCGGGGCTCGACGAGTCGCAGTCCCGGGCCGTTGTCGATGACGAACTGCAGCAGCCGTGACTGAGAACTCGCCGCAACGCGCCACAGACCCCCGTCGCCATCCTTCTCGATGGAGCCCTGGCCTGCCGAGAGGGACTCCATCCGCCACACAGCGCTGGGCTCGAAGCGGATCATGGCCTCGAACCGGGATGCGTCAGGTCCGTACTGGAAGGGGAGGCGTACGAAGCTCCCCACGTCGAACCCGTGCGGCCGCTCGAAGTCGGGCGACTTGGGGCGGGCCGGGTTCACCGCGATCTCGGACATGCGGGCCACCGTGTACGTCCGGAGCTGGTCCTTGACGATATCGCGGCCGACCAGGTACCACCGGCCGTCGTGCAGGAACAGCCCGTACGGCTCCACTGCGTGAGGCGCGCTGACTCCCTGCGAGTTGGTGTAGCCGAAGTCGACCGACTTCCCGCGTCCCGCGGCATCCGCGAGCAGCGCGACGATCGCCCCCTGGTGCTCGGGTTCCTCGTCGGCAAGCCGCGCAGCGGCGGGCACGTCACCTGAGTCCGTCGCCGAGGCGATCTTGGCCATCGCGAGGCGCAGGTCGTCGGAGAAGGGGAACGAGGGGTCGTCGAGCAGCGCACTCGCTGCGGCCTGCACGGCAGCCGCTTCCTCGGCCGTGAGGTCGAGTGGGGCGGCGAAGGTGCCCGCGCGGTCGAGGCGGTAGTAGCCCTCGTTCTCGGCGTCGGTCAGGATCACGAGACCGGCGGTGCGCAGATCGTCCTTGTCCCGCTCGAACTGGCGCTTGAAGGCTTCGTCGGCCTGGTCGGGCGCGTAGCCCTTGACCTCGGCACGAATGTCTTCGGCGCTGACGGGTTCGCGTGCGGCCGAGAGGTAGAGCGCGAGATTGACGAGACGTTCGACTGCGGTGTACAAGAAGCCCCCTCCGGCGGTGCGGACACCGTGATTGTACGGCACCCCCGACTCCCCGCAGGGCAACGTGCGTCCCGAGAAACGAAACGACCCGCGTGGGGGGCGCGGGCCGTTCAATTTCCTGAGCGGGCGTTCCCCGACTCTGAGGGGGGTTAGAGGCGGTTCGCCACTGCTCGACCAACTTCCAGCAATGTGTGTGCCAAGAATGCGCACACGAGGCACTCAGTGCGTCTCGGAGTCGACTGATCCGCTGAGCGGCCGGCCGGCCCGGGCCGAGGCTTCTTTGCGGTGTGACCTCGGGTGCGGTACAAGAAGGCGGGGACACGAGCGCATGGGCACTCCGAAAGGTGGCACGAGATCCGGTGGCAGACCAGCATGCAGGCTCCGAGACCGACGCGGAATCGCCCCCGGTTCCCGATGTCGACCACAGCGACCGGACGATCTGGTGGACGATCTTCGTCGTTGGGTTCGTGGTGTTCGTCGGGATACTCCTGCTCGGGAGGCCGTTGGTCCAGGGCCGTCTCACCGCCGCACGCAATCTCGATCGAGCGTCGGCGATCATCGCCGATACGAAGACGGACATTGCGGCGATCGACGACCGCGTGCGTGCCGTGTCAGCGACGTCCGGAAGCGGCTCAGGACCCGGCACATCCGCCGAGATCGCGGCCGCCCGGGGTCGGCTGAAGGAGGCGGCCGCGCTCTCCGAGACCGGATACGACCGGCTCACGTCCGACGAGCAGGAGCGAGCAGTGATCGTCAAGGCGACCGCACTTGCACGGCTCGAGGTTCTCGACGCCGCCGCCGCGGTCCTGTCGGCGGGAACAACGGGCGTTCCGACCGGAGGAACTGAGCGGGCGCTCAGGGAGTACGAAGCGGCGGTCGACAAGGTGCGACAGGCCGACGAGGCGCTTCTGAGGCTCTGAGGGCGGAGTCCGGTCCGACGAGTCCTTGGCTGAAGGATACCGACGTGGATCTGAGGGGGCAGGCGTGAGCGCACAGGAGTTCTGGTCCGGTTGGTGGTGGCCGGCAGCGACGGCGTTGGTCGGTCTCGTGTTCGCCTGGCTCGTCTTCGACCAATGGCTGCACCGGCGCAAACCCCATCAGCTTGCGTGGTCGGTAGGTCTGCTCATGTACGGAGTCGCGGCACTGATGGAGGCGGTGTCCGAGTTCAGCGGGCACTGGAACCCGCTGGTGTATCGGCTCTACATCGTGCTTGCCGCTTCGATGGTGGGCTACCTCGGCCTTGGTTCGTACTATCTGATCGCCAAGAAGAAGACCGGCCCGCACATCTATCTGGGGATGCTCCTCGGCTGGGAGATCGTGTTCCTCTGGGGCGTGTTCAACACCATGCTCATCCCGACCAAACTCGTGCCCGGCATCACCGTGGGTGGCCAGGCCCTGGGCGCCGCGTCGACCTTCCCACGCATCATGTCGCTGCCGTTCAACATCACCGGTTCGATCTTCCTGCTCGGCGGCGCGCTCATCTCGATCTGGCGCTTCGCGCGCAAGAGGGAGTTCGCGTACCGGATGTGGGCGAACGTCTTCATCGCGGCCGGGACCATCATCATCGCGGGCGCCGGCAGCATGGCCAGGGCGGGGCTCAGCGTCGGTCTCTATCCCGCCGAGATGGTCGCCTCCGCGCTGCTGCTCGTCGGATTCCTCATGGCCGGGACGCTCGACAAGGGCGTCAAGGAGTCGGTGCAGCACGGGCGCGAGCGCCGCGCACGCGAGGCGGCGGCGCGAGCTGCCGAGGAGATGCCTCCGCCCGACGAGGCGTCGTAGGCCGCGAGCCGAACGTTCGGGTCAGCCCTCTTCGTAGCCGCTTCCGAGTGCGGCGAGCGCCCGCATGTCGGTGATGGTGACGTTCTGGCCGCTCACCTCCATGACTCCGTCGTCCTTGAGCCGCGCGAACGCTCGTGAGAGCGATTCGGGAGTGGTTCCGAGAGCCATGGCGAGTTCGCCCTTCTTCATGCCCAGGCTGACATGCAGCCCCGTGGCCGTGGGGCTGCCCGATTGCAGCGCGCGCTGGAAGACGTAGCGGGCGACACGGCTCGGGACATCGAGCGCCAGCGTCGTGACGACCGCGGTGAAGTTCACGACGCGCGTAGCGAGATCCGCGAGCAGCGTGCGTGCCACCTGCGGCTCGTGGTCCAACAGCTCGAAGAGCGCTTCGGCCGGCACGCACGCGTAGGTCGCCGGCGTCGCAGCGTCGATGTTGGCCGGATAGCGCGCTCCGGCCATGGCCGCCACGGCGGCGAGCGGCTGGCCCGACTCGACGGTCTCGAAAGTGATCTGCCGGCCGTCTGCGCCCAGATAGAAGACGCGCGCCTTGCCCGCTATGAGCACACCGAACTCCTCGGCGGGTTCGCCCTCGCGTGCAAGCGAGGCCCCGCGCGCCACGTCGGCGACCCGCGCCTGGCGCGCGAGCACCGCCACTGCTTCGTCGGAGGCGGTACGCCACAGCCTGCAGGCGCGGAAGGCGGCCCAGACGTCGGGACGGATGTCGGTCGGTGCGTCCATGGTGTCCGTTCGATAGAAGCGCCCCCGGCGGGTTCAGGGGTCCGCCCACATTCTACTCGCCGTCGGCGAGCGCGATCCGCTCTCGCGACACGTCCGCTCAGGAATCGTGTCGCTCTTGATGTACGTCAAGGAACCGGCCTGAACCCATGCGTAGAGTCGGACTCGTTCCCCGTGTGAAGGAAGGACCGCTCACCCGTGAACGACCGATTCGCCGAGAAGCTGGCCGACCCCGTCATCGTGCACGACACCACGACGCTGGCGGACTTCGTCCAGATCTACTGCGACGGCCACCACAAGGATGCAGCGCGCAGGTCCGTCGAGACCGACGCCGCACAGCTCGGCATCTACGGGCGCAAGCATCCGGTCCTCTGTGCTGAGTGCGAGGCTCACCTGGCATACGCCGAGAAGCGTCGTGCGTACTGCAACCAGGACCCGAAGCCGTTCTGCGCCTACTGCGAGGTCCACTGCTACAAGAACGACGAGCGCGAGTGGCAGCGCCAGATGATGCGCTACTCGGGTCCCAAGTCGTGGCGCAAAGGCCATGCGATCGACGGCGTCAAGCACATGCTCGACGGCCGCAAGTACCGAAAGCTCGCCGAGGCCAAGGCCAAGACGGCCGCCGCCGAGAAGACCGCCGCGCCCGCGGCAGACAACCAGGAGGAATCCCGATGAGCACAACCGTGACACGCCAGATCGTCCGCATCGACGAGGAGCTCTGCAACGGCTGCGGCGTGTGCGTCTCGCCGTGCGCCGAAGGCGCGATCGTCATCGTCGACGGCAAGGCCCGCGTCGTGAAGGAAGAGCTGTGCGACGGAGCCGGCTTCTGTCTCGGCGTCTGCCCGACCGGCGCCCTGACGCTCGAGACCCGCGAGGCCGTCCCCTTCGACCACGACGCGGTCGAGGCGCACGTCGCCGAGCAGCCCAAGACCTACATCGCCCAGACCTGCTTCAACTGTGGCCGCTCGGAAGATGACGGCCCGCTGCTGCCGGTCCGCACGCAGGGGACGAGCACGTGGGTCTGCACGCGCTGCTTGCCGGCACTGATTCACGGGTAGTCGGCGGGGGTGGGGTGCGAGCGCGGGGGTCCGGTGCTCAGACATCCTCGCCGCTTCGCGGCTGCGGAACTGCGCCCGGACCCCCGCGCTCGCACCCTGCTCGCGAAACCCCCAAGACCAACTCCAGAGCGACGCGCAAGCGCCAGATGCCCTGAAGGCCTCTTCCAGAACGACGAAAGGATCGCGAATGACCCCGAACGAGAGCGTCATGTTCTGCAACCAGTGCGAGCAGACGGCCCATGGGACCGCCTGCGAGAAGATCGGTGTGTGCGGCAAGTCGCCGGACGTCTCGGCGTTGCAGGACCTGCTCGTGAATGCCTGCCGCGGCATCTCCATCGTCGCCCTCGACGCCGAGGGGCTCGGTATCGACACGTCGGTCGCCGGCGCGTTCGTGGCCGACGCGCTGTTCACCACGCTCACGAACGTCGACTTCGACGCCGAGTCCGTCGCCTCGATCACCCGCGATGGCGTTGCGCTCCGTGAGGCGCTCAAGGCCGACGTGCGCGAGGCCGGCGGAACGACCTCCTACGACGACCTGTACGCCACGTTCGAACCCGCCGAGTCGACCGCCGGGCTCATCGCCCAAGGCCGCGAGTTCGGCTCTCCCTGGGACACTTCGCGCGATGCCGACGTGCAGTCGCTTCAGGAGACCACGCTGTACGGCATGAAGGGCGTCGGCGCATACGAGCATCACGCTCGCGCACTGGGCCACACCGACCCGGTCATCTACAGCTATCTCTTCAAGGCGCTCGCCGCGATGAGCGATGAGAACCTCGACCTGAACGCGTGGGTCGGCCTGACGCTCGAGTGCGGTGCGGCGAACCTGCGCACCATGGAGATCCTCGACGCGGCCAACACCGGCGCATACGGCGATCCCACGCCCACGTCAGTCTCCCTCGGCCAGCGCAAGGGCAAGGCGATCCTGATCTCCGGCCACGACCTCGCCGACCTCAAGGCGCTGCTCGAGGCCACCAAGGGCACCGGCGTCGACGTCTACACCCACGGCGAGATGCTGCCGGCGCACGCGTACCCCGAACTGCACGCCTACGAGAACCTCGCCGGGCACTTCGGCACCGCGTGGCAGAACCAGCACAAGGAGTTCCGCGAGTTCCCCGGCGCCATCCTGATGACCACCAACTGCCTGATGATCCCGCACGCCGAGTACAAGAGCCGCCTGTTCACCAGCGGGCCCGTGCGCTTCCCGGGTGTTCCGCACCTCACACGCGATGACTTCTCGGCTGTCGTCGAGAAGGCGCTCGCCGAGCCGGGATTCGAGTGGGACACGACCGTCGGCGAGGTTCTCGTCGGCTTCGGCCACAACGCCGTGCTCGCCGTCGCCCCGACCGTCATCGAAGCCGTCAAGAGCGGCGCGATTCGCCACTTCTTCCTGGTCGGCGGGTGTGACGGCGCCCGTCCGGGGCGCAACTACTACACCGAGTTCGTCGAGGAGACCCCGAGCGACACCATCGTCATGACGCTGGCCTGCGGCAAGTTCCGCTTCTTCGACAAGCAGCTCGGCGAGATCGGCGGTCTTCCGCGCCTCATGGACGTCGGCCAGTGCAACGACGCCTACTCGGCGATCAAGATCGCTGTCGCGCTCGCTGACGCGTTCGAGTGCGGCGTCAACGACCTGCCGCTGTCGATGATCCTGTCGTGGTACGAGCAGAAGGCCGTTGCGATCCTTCTGACCCTGCTCCACCTCGGCATCACCGACATCCGGCTTGGCCCCACCCTGCCGGCGTTCATCACTCCCAACGTCTTGGGCGTGCTCGTCGAGAACTTCGCGATCAAGCCGATCGCCGCGAGCCCCCGCGAGGACCTCAACGCCATCCTGGGCGAGAAAGCGTAGAGAACGATGTCAGACCTCGATCGTGATACGACATCAGCAGCCGACGAGAGCGACGACGTCGCAGAGCAGACCGTCGAGTGCGCACCTGCCGGCCCGCGCTGGAAGCGGGTGCTCAAGTGGACCGCGATCGGTGTCGGCGGCACGCTGGTGTTCCTCGTGTTCGCGGCGTTCATGCTCTACAACTTCGGCGGCATGTGGGGCTCGGTCTACCCCGAGCTCGGCCCGCAGTACGAGCAGCTGGTGGCGTCCGGTCAGGCCCCTGCGTTGAGGAAGCGCTTCGTCATCCCGATTCCCGGGTGCCAGTGTCACAGCACCGACCCCGTGCTGACGGCACAGCACTCCAAGCGCCACATGAACGAATGCGGCAAGTGCCACAACACGCGGCCGGCCCACATGGAGCCCGGCGTGCTGTAGGACCTCGCCTCACAGCACCCGCTCGAGCATCGCGGCCCGGCCTCCGGCGACGGAGGCCGGGCCGCTGTCTTCGTGTCGGATTCGGGCGTCCGCACCGCCACTCTCTGCGCTACCATGGGTCGTGGCGGTCGACGGCCGCCCGTGCCCGCACGAGACCGCGTCGGAGGACCCGATGGCCGAGATCATGCAGCACCTGACCGCGTTGGCTGATGAGATCGGCCCGCGTCCGGCGACGAGTGATGCCGAGAGCCGCGCCGCTGACTACATCACGTCGGTGTTCGTGGCGCGCGGGCTCGAACCCGAGACCCACGAGTTCGATTCGCCCCGGACCTACTCCTGGGCGTTCGTCATCTACTTCACCCTGACGCTGCTCTCGGCCGTGGTGGCGGGGATCAAGCCCGAGATCGCCGCGCTGAACTGGGGTGCGCTGCTTGTCTCAGCGGGTGTCGCGGTCTCATTCTGGCTCGACCTCGACACGCGCAGGGGAGGGCTCAGTCGGCTCATGCCCAAGGGCCCGAGCCAGAACGTCATCGCGCGCCACGTCCCCAAGTCCCGGCGTGGCGAGAAGCTCAAGAAGATCGTCATCGTCGCTCACTACGACACCGCCCGCGCGTCGCTCGCGTTCTCACCGGGGATGGTGCGTCAGTTCCCGGTGACGTTCGCCCTCATGAAGTGGGCGACGTTCCTCACGCCGGTCCTCATCCTCGCGATGGCGACCCCTTGGACCGCCAAGGCCGAGCCGTACCTGTGGTACGTGACGATGGTGCTCGCCGCCTACCTGCTCATTCCGCTGTTCATCAACGTCCAGCGCGAGCTGATGATGCCGTTCGTCGACGGCGCCAACGACAATGCGTCGGGCGTCGCCGCGATGCTGGGCGTGCTCCACAACCTCGTTTCAGAGCCGGAGGCTTCGCGCTTCTCGACCTCGCAGTTCGAACCGGTGCAGCGCGGAGCCGAGGCGGCACTCGCCGCCGACGTGGTTCCCGAGGGTGCGCTCCTCTCGTACTCGCCTGCCGGATCGCGCGACACCGCAAGCGAGCTGCCCGAGGACTTCCGTTGGGCCGAGCCGTCCGGAGAGGCCGCACGTCCTCCCCAGAAGGGCCAGGGCTTCCTGGAGTTCGGGACGATCGACTTCGCAGCCGTCGGCCCCGAGGCGTCCAAGCCGTCCAAGCCGGAGGAGCCGGTTGCGCCGGAACCGCCTGCACGCTCGAGCGTTTCTACCGGCCCCGATACGCTGCCCGGCTCGGGTGCCGTACCCGGGAGCGGTGCGACCGAAGACCCGTCGCGCAAGCGCCGCGGGCTTCTCGGCGGGCTGGGACTCGGCAAGAAGAAGAAGGAAGAGGACCACGACGTCAAAGGTTGGCTCGGGGTCGACGACGAGTTCGACGCTCGCAAGGCGGGCGCCGACATCGGGTCGTGGGACAAGTTCGGTGACGGTGACGACGATGACGACGACGGCATCGGCTGGAAGGGCGGCTGGGCGGGCGACGACCCGATCGGCGACGATGACTTCTCGGCCAACGAGGCAGCCCGTATCCGCCGCAGGGTCACCGAGTCGGTCGACCGCGAGCTGAGCGAGAAGGAAGTGTGGTTCGTCGCGACCGGTGCCGAGGAGGTCGGGACCGTCGGCATGCAGGCGTTCCTTGACGACTACGGCGACGAGCTGCGCGACGCGCTCATCATCAACATCGACAACGTGGGCGCCGGTCAGCTCTCGTGGGTCACCGCTGAGGGCATGGCGCGCCGCTACCGTGCGGCCCAGCGGATCATCGGGCTCGCCAAACGCGCCTCCCGTGAGCGCGAGATCCTCGTGAAGCCGCGCGTCTTCAAGGGCCTCTCGACCGACGCCACGCCGGCGCTCGCTCGCGGCTTCAAGGCGATGACCCTCATGGCGTTCGACAACTCCGGCCTGCCGATGAACTGGCACTGGAAGACCGACACGACGGACAACATCGAGCCCGAGGTCGTCGAGCGCGTGGCCGACCTGGTCACCGAGATGATCCGCGAGGCCTAGTCGCCCGGCTGGAAGGCACTCGGCCTAGGGCCAAGCCTCGGGCATCTCCATCTCCTCGATGTCCTCGCCCTCCTCGGCGAGTTCCTCCTCGGCTTCTGAGAATCCGAGGGGCTCTCCGTGTGGGCGGTGCCACGCGAGCCTGTCGGCGTAGAAGGCCATCGCCGTTCCCACGGTGACGAGTACGGCGCTCGCCGAGAAGACAGGCAGCATCAGCGGCGAGCGCTGAAGGGCCACGATCACGATTCCGAACACGATGAAGCCGAGGTGCAGCAGGCCGCTGCCGGCCTTGGTGAGCCGGCCTTGGGTCAGATAGGACGGGCCGCGCACGCCGGCCACGGTCATGACCACCACCGCGACTTGGATCGCCGCCGCCAGGCCCAGGTAGACCGCGAGGCCGCGGCCCAGGTCCGAACTCGCCACACCTGCCACGACGCCCGCAGCGACCATGGCGACCGAGATCGCCAGGAGCAGTCGTCGCGAGAACAGGCGCTTGGGCACGCACAGCCCCATCACCACGACGAGCGCCAGGATCTGCGGTGCAGCGATCGCGTTCATCGCGGAGACGTAGGAGGTGTAGCCGGCGCCCTGCTCCCAGCCGGGGATGGTCTTCTCGGCGAAGAGCACCCAGATGGTGCCGACGAAGGATTGCACGCCGAGCGATGCGAGGAGGATGACCGTGATCACCGTGAGCGCGAAGTCCCAGGAACGCTGACGGATGTGCTCGATATCGACCATCAGACGACACCTCCTCCGGCGAGGACGGCGGCGGCATAGGAGTGCGCCCCCGGGACCACGTAGGTCGCGAGATAGGTGAGCACCAGGATGAGGAAGGAGAGGACCGCGAGCGCGGCCACCATCTTCCACATGCCCTGTCGTCGCAGGTAGAGCCGTGCGTGCAGGTACGCGGTGTAGAGCATCCACATCATGATCGACATGTTGACCTTGCCGGACCACCACCACGCCTCACCCTGCCAGGACATGAGCGCCCACGGGAACCCGAGCAGCATGCCGATGGTGAGGGGAAGGTAGCCGAGTCGCGCCCAGCGGTACGCGGTGGTCTCGAAGGCGGAGCGTCGTTGGACGATCATCTGGATGGTCGCCACGAACGAGATCGTGAACGCTCCGTACGCCAAGAACAGCAGCGGCGGATGCACCCACATGAACCACGCGTTGTAGTAGTAGGTCGCCGCGCTCGCCATGCCCTCGAAGCCCTGCTGCGCCGCCACCCCGCCCATCGACGTGGCCTGCAGGTAGCCGTAGTACTGGGCGATGAAGCCCGGTAGGGGCCGGGTCAAGGGCGCACCGATGAGTGCGGCACTCGCCGACAGCCCTGCGACTGCCAGCATGACGCCCGGCAGAAGCTGCTCGCGGTGCCTGCGCATCACGACGCCCATCAACGCGACGATGAGCGCCCACACGTAGAGCTTCTCGGACTCGACCCACGGCGAGACCGCGACGTGCGTGACGATGCGTCCGGTGGATGGATCGACCACGACCGCCAGCTGCCATAGACGCCAGTGAAGCCAGATCAGCAGGCCTTCGCCGCCGACCAGCAGCGCCGCCATGACCCCGAGGGCCCGGCCACGCCATCGAGCCGCTGAGGGCACGAGCGCGCAGATCGCGAGAAGGAGTGCGGACGTGGCGATCACGGTTTGGAGCGGATAGCCGATCCTCGCGACGGTCGCAAGGAGTTGCACGATCGAGTCGTAGGTCAGCAGCGGGTTCATCCTGCCAGTATACGACCGGTCCGGCGGCGTGCGATTTGCTGCCTCCGAGTGTACGCGGGTACACTCGCGAAGCGCGCCGACCGCCGAATCGGTGCGCGCCTTTGTCCCCGAGCCACCGGAGGCCTGGTGAGTCCGAGCCGGCTCAGGAAGCGAATCTCGCGCGCCCTCATGGTGTCGTGGAGAGAGCAACCGACGCGCTACGACATCGAAGCGGTACAGGCCAACACGCGCCGCGTGGGGCTTGTCATCCGCGTGCGCTGGGCGTTGCTCATCGTGCTGGTCATCTACTCGCTGTTGGCCGGCGCGGCCTACATCACGGTGATGCCGTTCAGTGAGTTGGCCTCCCGCATGCTGATTCCTGCGCTCGCCCTCGGCTTCGTCGCGCTCTACAACACCTTCTATCAGTTCAACTACCGGCGCCTCGGCAACATCGCTGTCTGGAACAACCTGCAACTCGCGCTCGACGCGCTCGTCGTCACGGTGCTCGTCTACTACTCCGGAGGCGTGAGTTCGTGGTTCTGGTCCATGTACTCACTCTTCATTCTCGAAGCCGCCTTCATCTTGCCCAGGCGTCGTGACACGTGGGCGTTGGCCCTGCTGTGCATGCTCATCCTCGGGGCCATCGAGGTTTTCGAGCTCCTGGGAATCCTGCCGCACGTCACCATCCCCTACGCCTCGGCCGAGCAGTATCTCGATCCGGTCTATGTCTCGGTCCGCTACCTCTGGCAGGTGGCCGTGCTCGCCGGAACGGCCGCGGTTGCCACCCAACTCGTCGGCGAGCAGAGGGACGAGGCCGCCGGCAGACAGTCGCTCGCGGTGCTCGACGAGACCACCGGGTTGTACTCACGCGCCTACTTCCTGCGCGCGCTCGGCGCCGAGATCCGTCGCGCACGTCGGGACGCCCGTCCCTTGCACGTCCTGCTCATCGACATCGACTGTTTCGGCGACTTCAATCGCCGCTTCGGCATCGACGTCGGTGACCGCCTGCTCGTCCTCATCGCGACCGCGATCACCCGCTGCGTCGCCGAGGCGGGCGACATGCTCGTGACGACCAACCTGGCGGCACGTTTCGGCGGCGAGGAGTTCGTGATCCTGCTTGCCGAAGACCAGGAGACGCAAGGACCTCCGGACGACAGCGACGCGCTCCGACTTGCGGAATGCCTCCGCATCGAGATCGGCGAGCAGAAGGTGGAGGGCGTCGGCGTCACCGTCTCCGTGGGAGTCGCATCGATGCCCACCGACGGAGCGACCTCCGATGAGCTGCTCGACGCGGCAGACGGTGCTCTCGCAGCAGCCGTCGACGCCGGTGGTGACCGGGTGGTGATGGCATCTTCGCTGTCGCCGGCATCGTGGGAAGCCGAACTCCTCGGCGTGCCCGAGGAATAGCGTGCGCCACGTCTGGAGCGTCCTGATCGGCTTGGCGCTCGCCGTGTTCGTGGTGGGTCTGGCGCTCGCCCTGCTCACCCAGCCCTTCTTCACGCGCACTCTTGCCGAGCGCTTTTCGCTTGCCGAGGAGGCCGGACTGCCCCGCGAGCGCATGCTCGACGTCGCCGAGCAGGTCCGCGCGTTCGTCGCTGACCGTGGGTCCGCGACCCTTCCCGACGTCGTCGACGGCCGCCCCGGCTTCGACGCGCCCTCGGTCAGCCATCTCGCCGACGTCCGGCGCGTCATCGCCGGCGCTCGCCTCCTGACCTGGGCGCTCGCGATCGTGCTCGCGATCACGCTCGCGACCGCGGTCGCTCGGCGGAGGTTCGACGGGATCGCCGCTGCGCTTCGCGCAGGGGCCGCCGCGTGCGCGGTGTTCGTCCTACTGACGGTAGTCGCGGGGCTGTTCGACTTCGACGCGCTGTTCTCGTCCTTCCATGGCGTCTTCTTCGCCGAGGGCACGTGGACGTTCGCCTCGGACTCCCTGCTGATCCAGACGTTTCCCGAGACGTTCTGGGCCACGGCCGCAGCGGTTTGGGCGGGCCTCGTTCTGCTCGGCGCGGCCCTGCTTGCGTTGGGCGCGAGGGCAGTGAGGGCGTCGCAGGCGGAGGCGTCGAGATCCCGAGGACAAGGCTCGTCGGGGAATGGGGCGTGACAACGAGCGCGGATTCTGTAGACTTTCGTAGGGGGATGAAGTTCAATCGCCCCAGGGGACACCACAATCGTAGCGGCAGCACCTGCCCGGGTGCGAAGCCGTCACAGCGATTGCATCGTCAAGGAGGTGACTGCGCGAATGGCTGCTAAAGAAGGTTACTGCGTCAAGTGCAAGGACAAGAAGGAAATGGTTGAGCCCGAGGACATCACCATGAAGAACGGGCGTCCGGCAACGAAGGGGACCTGCCCCGATTGCGGAACCAAGATGTTCAAGATCGGCAAGTCCTAGGTTCTTCTGGTTTCGATCGCATAAGCGCCGTCGGGTCACGATCCGACGGCGCTTCGCGTTTGCGGGCGCGTTCTTGGCTGGGATACACTCTCTCGGCGCGCGGGTGTAGTTCAATGGTAGAGCGTCAGCTTCCCAAGCTGAATGTTGCCGGTTCGAATCCGGTCACCCGCTCCAGAGCCCCTTCTCGACCGCCGGTCCGGCGGTCGTCTTTCGTTCTTGCGCAGCATCGCTTCGCGGAGTATGGTCGTTCCAGAGCGAACAGATGTTCGTATTCGCCCCGCACACTCCCGCTCCTCGCCGCTCAGGCAGGAGTGATACCGATGATCGACCTCGGACCGCGCCACCTCCGTTCGGTCCCACGCGCTCGCGTGGCAACAGCCGCCCCACCCCCCTCACGTGCCGATCGCCGGCGGGCGGCGTGCTGTGTGGCGTGCGCCGCGGCACTCGCGGCGATGCTGGTCCTGCCGTCCGAGGCCCCGGCCGGCTGGCCGCTTGCAGGGGAGGCCGGGCCTGCGCTCGGCTTCGGCGAGACCTACACCGCTCCCGACGGGACCCCGTCGACCCACCGCGGTAGCGACCTGTCGGCCGCTGCCGGATCTCCCGTACGCGCGCCCTTGTCGGGACGCGTGAGTTTCACCGGGCGCGTGCCCGGTCCCGGCGGCGGGACCGTGTTGGCGGTGACCATCGCGACGGACAGCGGCTCGCTCACGCTGCTCCCGCTCGACTCCGCGTGCGTCAGGGCCGGCGCGCAGGTGGCCGAGGGGGACCTCGTGGGGGAGCTCGCGGATGCCGGCGACCCCTCCTCGGCGGGAACCCACCTGCACGTGAGCCTGCGCAAGGGCGATCTCTACGTCGACCCGGTCCCTCTGCTGGCGTCGCCCGCGGCTGCAGGCGGGAGCTTCGGAGTCACCCCAGCCGAGCCCAGCCGTACAGCCCGCACCCGGGAGTGTCCCCGCCGAGGCTCCGGGTACCCCCCGACCGCAAGCCGTTCCTGATGTCGCTGCCGTGCCCGCTGCAGTCCCGGCGGCAGTGCCCGCACCGTCGTCCGTGGTTCGCCCCGGGGTGGTCGTCGCAGGGGGAACCGTGCCCGTGCCCGTTCCCGGAGCGGGCGTAGCGCCGGGGGTCTCGTTCCCGAGCGCGGCGGGTGTCCAGGCCGGTGGCGGCAGCACGATGGATGCTGTGGCGGCCGCGGTCTCTGCGGCGGTCGACGAGGCGCGAAGCAGCAAAGGGTCGAACGCGGGCGGGTTCGTCGAGTGGGCACTGCGCGCGGCGGCGGGCTCGCTGTGGGCGGGTGCCCGGGTCCTCGCGGGGGTCTTGCTCGCGCTCGGCGCGCTGTGGCCGATCTGGAGACGAGAGCGGCGGAAAGGTGCCGGTGAGCTTTCGGTCAGACCCTTGGGTGACGATGTTGCGGCAGTAACGGGCCGGTGATACACTCCACAGGTTCATTTCCTGCTCCGGGCCGCTGCCTTCATAGTCCCGGGGCCGAACCAGCCCAGGGGAGGTGACAAAATGAAGGCTTACGAACTGTTGCTTCTGCTCAATCCCTCTCTCGACGAGGAAGCCCGCGCGGCCGTTCTGGACAAGGTCCAGGGCGTGATCACCGCTGATGAGGGCGTTGTGGATGCTGTGGACTCGTGGGGCAAGCGCAAGCTGGCCTACGAGATCGGCAAGGTGACCGAGGGCGACTACGTCCTCGTCGACTTCCACACCAAGCCGGCCGCCATCGCCGAGCTGGACCGCGTACTGCGAATCACCGATCCCGTAGTCCGTTTCATGCTCGTGCGACGCGAGGACAAGGAATAGTCCTCGTTCGGCCGTGCGCCACGGACTTCCCGGGCGGTGGCCCGAATCCGTGTTCGTCAGAAGGTGGGTAGAACCATGAGCATCAATCGCGTCAACATCACAGGCAACCTCACGCGAGACCCCGAGCTGCGGTCCACGGGGAGCGGCATGGCCGTTCTCCAGATGGGCGTGGCGGTCAACGACCGTCGCAAGAACCAGCAGACGGGCGAGTGGGAGGACTCGCCCAACTTCATCGACGTGGTCATGTTCGGCACCCGCGCCGAGTCCGTCTCCCGCTTCCTGTCCAAGGGCTCGAAGGTCGCCATCGAAGGCAAGCTTCGCTGGAGCTCCTGGGAGGACAAGACCACCGGCGCCAAGCGCTCCAAGATCGAAGTCGTCGCCGATGACATCGAGTTCATGAGCAGCAAGTGGAGAGGGTGGCGGCGGCGGTCGCGCGGACTATGCACGCGCCGGCAGCGTCTGCGCCCTCGGCCGACCCCGTCATCGAGGACGATATCCCGTTCTAGGCACATCCGGCACGCCCTCCCCTCGGGCGTGCACCGAATCAAGAGATACCGCGACTGATATCGCGGAAGGAGGTCTTCGAACATGTCCGATTTCGCCCGTAAGCCCCGGCGCAAGTACTGCCAGTTCTGCAAGGACCACGTCGAGTACATCGACTACAAGGACGTGCAGATGATGCGCAAGTTCATGACCGACCGCGGCAAGATCAAGCCTCGCCGTGTGTCGGGCACCTGCGCCCAGCACCAGCACACCCTTTCCATGGCCATCAAGCGCGCGCGTGAGATGGCACTCGTCCCCTACACCGTGCCGGTCATCAGCGGCCGCATCGACCGCAGGGGCGGTAGGTAGTCTCCCCGTGGAGACAAGAACCGCAGATATTCGCGACGCGTCGCTGCTCTCGGTGGCCGTGGTGTTGGGCGCCCTCATGACGCCGCTCGTCGCGGCCGTCGGGCTCCCTGTCGTCGCGGCGGGAGTCGCGGGACTCGTGTATCGCGGAAAGGTGGCGATCGCAGGCTTCGCAGCGGCCTTCGGCGTGAGCGCGGTCTTCGTGCTCCAGCGCGTCGATGCCGTCTTCGTGCTTCCGACGGTTGTGGCCGTCCTGTTCGCAGTCGCCTTGCTGCCCAAGCGCAGCGCTCAGGTTGTCGGGGCGATGCTCGTCGGCGTGATCACGTTGGCCAACATCGGCTTCGAGGAGGCGCTCGCGCGCGCTCAGGGGACCACCCTGACCGCAGCGACAGCGCTTCAGCTGCAGCTTGCGGTGGGTCAGGTGGTCAAGGCGCTCGGAACCTCGGCGACCGCCGAGGTCGTGAGCCGCTTGAACGAAGTCGTGAAGATGATGTCGACGGCGTGGCCGGCCACCTACTTCGAGGCGGCCCTCGTAGCCGGAGTGCTCGTCATCGCCGCCATCGCGTGGGCCGCTCGCAGAGCGGGTCAGCACGTCAACGTCGTGTCGTTCTCGCGGCTGGACCTGACGCCCCACGTACTCTGGGTGTTCGTTGTAGGACTGCTGCTTCTCGCAGCATCGTATGGGGCCTTTCCGGCATCGAAGCCGTTCGGTGTCGTGGGGCTGAACCTCGTTCTGTGCGCTCGCACGCTGTTCGTCCTTCAGGGGCTCAGCGTGTCCGCGGGGGTGCTCGACCGGGCCGGCGTCGGTCTCGGCGGGCGCATCCTGGCGTTGGCTGCGCTCGCCGCGCTCGACGCACTCACGCTCGTGGTCAGCTTCATCGGCCTGCTGGATTTCTGGGTCAACTTCCGGCGTCTGCCGCGTGACGGCGTGACGCCGGCCGCACCGACGCAAGTCGGGGCATAACTGACGTTCTAACGTGTAGGGAACTGCCGTCCGGACGGCACGAGTCGTTCGGCGATTGAAGGAGTAACCATGAAGGTCATCCTGTTGCAGGAACTCAAAGGACGTGGAGGCGAGGGAGACGTGATCGATGTCGCCCAAGGCTTCGCGGTGAACTATCTGCTGCCGCGCAAGGTCGCGATCCAAGCGACCAAAGGCAACCTCAAGCAGCTCGAGCAGCGTGCGAAGAACATCCAGGTGCGCGAAGAGGGTCGCATCGGCGAGTCCAATGCGCTCGCCGAGGCCCTCGAGGGCAAGGTCGTCACGGTGTTCGCCAAGGTCGGCGAAGAGGGCCGTCTCTTCGGCTCCGTGACCACGGTCATGATCGGCGAGGCGATCGCCGAGCAGCTCGGCGTCGAGATCGACCGCCGCAAGATCGAGACCCACGGCCACATCAAGGACGTCGGTCCGCACATCGTCAACGTCGCGATCTACCGCGAGGTCAAGGCCGAGCTCACGGTCGACGTCGTCGCCGAGGGCCACGTCGCCGAGGAGGTGCCCGTGACCATGGTCGCTGAGGTCGAGGGTGTCGGCGCTGACGGCGAGCCATTCGTCGAGGTCGTCGAGGAGACGGCCGAGCAGGCCGACTCAGACGTCGCCCTGGACGAGGCTGTCGAAGCCGAAGAGGCCGAGTAGCCTTCCCGAGCCACCGTTCCCGTTGCATCGCAGCGCCGGCCCTCCTCACGGGGGCCGGCGCTGTTCGCTCGTCGGCAGAATTCACCCGCAAACCCGTGGATAATGTGGATAACTCGTCGAGACGCAGGTCGCGCACACCGGCACGTCCACCGACCCCTGTGGACGCCCGTTTGGGCCGCGCCGCTTGTCAGTCCGCTGTCCTACTATCGCAGTGAGGCGGGATGTGACCGGCGCGAGGAGAGGGAGCGGCGAGTCGATGGTCGATACGGTCGGCAGGCGGCGCCAAAGCGGGATTGAGCGTGAAACCCCGCACAATGTCGAGGCGGAGCAGGCTATTCTCGGCGCCATGTTCCTCTCGGCCGAGGCGGTCGAGGGCGCGCTCGTGATCCTCCAACCGGAGGACTTCTATCGACCCGCGCATGCGCGCATCTACTCGGCCATGAGCGACCTGAACTCCCGCTCGGTGCCGGTCGATCACCTCTCGGTGGCTGATCGGCTTGAGTCCACAGGCGAACTCGCCTCGGCCGGCGGCAGGACCTATCTGCTCGACATCACGGGCGTCGTCCCCATCGCCTCGAACTGGCAGCGCTACGCCGACATCGTCAAGCGCATGTCCATGCTTCGGCAGCTCATCACGGCGGGCACCGCGATCGCCACGATGGGCTATGACGCACCTGACGATCTGGACCAGGTCGTGGGCGACGCCGAGAAGCTCATCTTCGATGTGACCAACAAGCGGGTCAGCAGCAACTTCGCCGTCATCAACGATCTGCTCAAGGTGTCGTTCAAGAACCTCGAGGAGCTCGCGGAACGCAAGGAGCACATCACCGGCGTCCATACCGGCTTCAAGGACCTCGACAAGCTGCTCGCGGGCCTCCACCCCGGAGACCTGTGCATCCTCGCGGCCCGGCCGTCGGTGGGAAAGACCGCGCTTGCCCTGAACATGGGGGTCAACGCCGCGCGGCACGGAGCGTCCGTGGCGATCTTCTCGCTCGAGATGGGGGCCGACCAGCTCGTCCAGCGAGTCCTGTGTTCCGAGGCCCGCATCAACCTGCAGGACGTGCGGACGGGTTACGTCAAGGACAGCGACTGGTACACGATCCACACCGCCATGGGCAAGCTCGCGCAACTCGACTTCTGGGTGGACGACACCCCGTCGATCTCGATCCTGGAGGTCCGCGCCAAGGCGCGCCGGCAGCTTCGAGACAAGCCGAAGGGCTTCATCATCGTCGACTATCTCCAGCTCATGCAGCCCCAGGGTCGTCGCTCGGAGAACCGGCAGACCGAGATCGCCGAGATATCCCGGGGACTCAAGATCCTGGCCAAGGAGCTCAAGGTCCCGATCCTCGCGCTCTCTCAGCTGTCTCGCGCCGTGGAGCAGCGGGCCGGCAAGCGCCCCCAGCTCTCCGACCTACGTGAGTCAGGCGCCATCGAGCAGGACGCCGACGTGGTCATGTTCATCGACCGGAACACCGACCCGTTCGCCGATGACCAGGAGGGGCGTCCCCAGAAGGGCGTCGCCGAACTCATCGTGGCCAAGCACCGCAACGGTCCCACCGGGCAGATTCAGCTCGTCTTCAACGACCGCTTCACGAAGTTCATCGACTACACGAGCCAGGTGTAGAGGCGGTTCAGCGGCTTCCGCGGGCCTAGCGCTGCTTGAACTTCCCGTCCAGGAGCTTGCGGAACTCGCGTTCGTCCCAGCCCGTCATGGCGTGTTCGCCGACTCGGATGACGGGAACCGCATGCCCGCCGGTCATCAGCGCCATCTCTCGGCGCCCGGCTCCGCGCCGGCTCACGTCCACCTCTCGGTACTCCATTCCATGCTCCGCGAGGTAGTGTTTCGCCACCCGGCACCAGTGGCAGTGCGGGGTCGTGTAGACCGTGATCGTGGGCGGATGCTTGTGGCTACCGCTCGTCGGCATCTTCGAACCCTTCATCGCTCCCATAAGGCCGCTCGAGTTCGTTGCTTGACAGCACAGGTATGATAACCGACGGCCTGAAAGCTCGTTCGACGCGACCGGCCCCCTGGCGGGGCCACATCCACGAGGAGTCCCCTTAGTGTCTTCCCCCCACTTCGCGGTCGTCATCATCGGTGCCGGTCCGGCCGGCATCTTCTCGGCGCTCGAGCTCGCGCGCTCGGGCGTCACCGACGTCCTGGTGCTCGAGAAGGGTCACGGCATCGACAAGCGCCGGTGCCCCGCGCGCCGACGGGCGTGCGTGGGCTGTCCCACCTGCGACATCATGACCGGATGGGGAGGCGCGGGCGCGTTCTCGGACGGCAAGCTCACGCTCACGACCGAGGTGGGCGGGTGGCTCGGCGACTTCGTACCGCGTCCGCAACTCGAGGAGCTGCTGGACTACGCGGACGGGCTGTGGCTGGAGTTCGGTGCCACCACCGAGGTCCACGGGCCGGATCCCGACACGGCTGCCGAGCTGTCTCGAGAAGCCACGCTGGCCGGCATGAAGCTCATTCCGATGAACATCCGCCACCTGGGCACGGAACGCTCGCCCGAGGTGCTCGACGCGATGCGCGTGTGGTTGCTCGAGCAGGGCGTGACGGTCCGAACCGACACGCCCGCCGCCCGAATCCTCGTCGCCGAGGGGCGGGTCACCGGCGTCGAGCTTGCCGATGGAGAGGTCATCACGGCCGATGCCGTCATCGCCGCGCCGGGCAGAGAAGGTGCCGACTGGCTGACCGCCGAGGCGCGGGCGCTGGGCCTCAAGCTCGTGAACAACGCCGTCGACGTCGGGGTGCGTGTCGAGTGCCCGGCTCCCGTGATGGAGCGCCTCACGGACGCGCTCTACGAGGCCAAACTCGTCTACCACACGAAGTCCTTCGGAGACACCGTCCGCACCTTCTGCATGAACCCGTACGGTGAGGTCACCACCGAGAGCTACGGTGACGTCGTCACCGTCAACGGCCACAGTTACGCCGAGGCCAAGACGCCCTACACCAACTTCGCCGTCCTCGTGAGCACCCGGTTCACCGAGCCGTTCCGCGACCCCATCGCGTACGGCCGCGCGATCGCCAAGCTCGCAAACCTGCTCGCCGACGGCATCCTCGTGCAACGGCTCGTCGACCTGAAGGCCGGCCGGCGCTCCACTCCCGAACGCATCTCTCAGTCACTCGCCGAGCCGACGCTCGCCAATGCGACGCCGGGCGATCTGGCGGCCGTGCTCCCGTACCGCCATCTGACCGACATCGTCGAGTTCCTCGATGCGATGGAGGCATTGGCGCCGGGCATCTCCGGTCCGTCGACGCTGCTCTACGGTGTCGAGGTCAAGTTCTACTCGTCGCGCCTCGAGGTGTCTCCCGAGATGCAGACGAAGATCGAGGGGTTGTACGCGATCGGCGACGGCGCCGGCATCACCCGCGGGCTCGTACAGTCCAGCGCGAGCGGCGTGATCGCGGCACGGGCCGTGGTGGCGCACGATTAGAGCGCCGAGGACTCCCATCCCATCACCCTGAGGGCTGCATCGACGACCGCCTCGTCGGGCCGATCCCCTAAGACCATCGAGCTCAGGAAGCCTCCCACGATGAGCGCGAAGAGCGCCCGCACCCGGGCCTCCCGGGTCGTCTCGGCGCAAGGGACGTCGAAGGCGGCGTCCAGCTCGATCGCCTTGGCTGCGAGCCGGCCGAGGACCGGCTCGACGATCGCCGAGCGGAACGCTTCGAGGAACTCGGCGTTGCGGGCGGTGGCCGGAACGATCGCGCGGAGCATCGGCGCGTTCACTCGCAGTGCGCGGCGCCGGTTGTCGAACATGCCGAGCAGCTGTTCACGCACCGTCTCGGCACGCAGGTCGTCGATGAGCTCGAACGCCTCTTCGCGCATGTGCCCGCCGCCTACCCTGATGAGTGCGAGGAAGAGGGCCTCCTTGCCCGGGAAGTGCCGGTACAGTGCTGGCTCACTGACTCCCACCCCCTTGGCGATATCGCGCATGGAGCCGTGGTCGTAGCCCTTCTCGGCGAACACGTGGAGCGCCGAGCCGAGGATCTCGCCTCGGCGGCCGGGCTCGATGTCGGTGAGGAACACCGTGGCAGGCGCGGGGGCGTTCGCCGGATTCGCGGTCCCGTCCGAGTCACTCATCGGCCCGACCCTTCTCTCTCGCGGGTGACAAGGTGGACGAACACGTCCTCGATGCTCGAAGTCCTCGCATCGCCGTGTTCGTCGGTCGCCCCGACTTCCGACAGGTAGTGCTCGCGGATCTGGCGTGGCGAGCCGGTTGCGATGAGCCGTCCGGCATACATGAAGGCGAGTCGCCCGCACTGAGCCGCCTCTTCCATATAGTGCGTGGTCACGAACAGCGTCACTCCACGACCGGCGAGGTCGTAGAGCAGGTCCCAGAAGTGTCGGCGGGCGACCGGATCCACGCCGCTCGTCGGCTCGTCGAGGAAGAGCAGGTCCGGCTCGTGGATGGTCGCGGTTCCCAGCGCCAGGCGCTGTTTCCAGCCCACCGACAGGTTCGCGGTGAGCTCGTTCTCGCGGCCCACGAGGTCCGCCATCTTGAGCACGTAGGCGCGCTGCTCGGCGAACTTCTCGGGAGCCAGGTCGTAGACGCCGGCGTAGAAGCGCAGGTTCTCGTCAACGGTCAGGTCCTCGAAGAGCGAGAACTTCTGGCTCATGTAGCCGATGCGCCGCTTGGCCTTCTCTGGGTTGGCGACGATGTCCTCGCCAAGGATGGTGATGCTGCCCGACTGCGGAGCGATGGCGCCGGTGAGCATGCGGATCGTCGTGGTCTTCCCGCTTCCGTTGGGGCCGAGGAAGCCGAAGATCTCGCCGCCTGCCACGTCAAACGCGATGTCGTCCACCGCGGTGAAATCGCCGAAGCGCTTGGTGAGGCCCCGCACCGATACGGCGACGTCTGAGGGAGGGCTGCTCGCCGGCAGGGATTCGGTCGCGGGACCGGTCACGTCAACCATCTCCTAGTCGCTCAGTCGTTTGTGGAAGCTGAACACCGCGGAACCCAGAAGCACCACCGAGAACAGGGCCAGGGCGAGCAGTTGCCAGATGAGCTCTCTCGCCCCTGCGCCCTCGATGAACGTCCCGCGCAGGATCTCGATCGCATACCGAAGCGGGATGACGTAGGAGATGACCTGGAAGACGGGCGGCATCGACGCCACCGGGAAGATGAAGCCGGACAGGATGAAGAACGGAAGCATGATGAACATGACGGTCTGCTGCGCCTGCTGCCGCGTATGAGAGACGAGCGAGATGAACAGGCCGAGCGCGACCGTCGTGAGCATGAACAGGAACAGCCCCAGTACCACGACCCACAGCTGGCCATGGAAGGGCACTCTGAACCACAACCGTCCCACGAGCGCGACGGTCGACATCTGCACCACGCCGATCAGAACGTAGGGAGTGAGCTTGCCCACCAGGTAGTCACCACGGCTGATGGGCGTGACGAACATCTGCTCGAGCGTGCCGCGCTCCCGCTCACGCACCACGGACTGGGACATGATGGAGGCCATCGACAGGATGAGAATGGTCGCTATCAGCCCCGGGATCATCGAGTTGACCGCTCGTAGACTCGGGTTGTACTCGACGCGGACCCGGGCATCGAGACCGGGACCGGCGATGGTGAGTCCCTGTTCGGCCAGGCGCTTGGCGTTGAACGCCGAGATCAGCTGAGATGCGTACCCGCTGCCGGCGCTCGCGATCCGACTGTCGGACCCGTCGACGATGATGCCGACCGCAGCCGCGTCGCCGCCCGAGACCCTCGATTCGGTGCCCTCGGGGATGACGAGTGCGACCTTCACGTCACCTCGGTCCAGCAAGGGGCGCAGGTCGCTCTCTTGGGCCGGGCGATGGGTGATCTTGAAGTAGCCGGAGCTGGCGAAGCTCTCGGCGAGTCGGCGGGAGGTGACCGTGCGGTCCAGGTCGACCACCGCCGTGGAGAGGTTCTTCACGTCGGCGCCCACGACATAGCCCATCAGCACCAGCTGGAGCACCGGAAGCAGAAGGAGCAGGCGAAGCAGCAGCGGATCTCTTCGGAGCTGGAGGAACTCCTTCCACATGAGGAGGCGTACGCGCTTGGCGTTCATCGGGCGTCCCGCCTGCCGTAGAGGACTGATGCGATGACGATCACCAAGAGCGAGTACCCGGCGAGCAAGGCCAGTTGGGGCCAGAGCTCAGGGAAGCCGGCGCCCTTGAGAAAGACCCCGCGCGAGATGACGATCATGTAGCGCGCCGGGAAGAGGTAGCTCACCGCCTGGAGGAAGGGCGGAATCGATTCGAGCGGGAACGCGAAGCCGGAAAGGATGAATGCCGGGAGGAACGCGACCATGAGCGCGATGATGTTCGCCGACTCCATGCTGGGCGCAAGCGCCGAGATGATCAGGCCCAGGCCCAGAGATGCGAACACGAAGAAGGCTGCTGACACGGCAAGGAACCCCACGCTTCCGCGGAGAGGTATGCGGAAGAACCCGAGCCCGACGAGCGCGATCACCATCATGTCGACGAACGCCAGGAGCGTCCACGGCAGCAGCTTCGCGAACATGAGCTCGGGTAGCCGCAACGGGCTGACCAGCATCTGTTCCTGCGTGCCCAGGTCGCGCTCGCGGACCAAGGTGACCGCGGTCTGCTGCACGGTGACGATCATGATGATTACCACCATCAGGCCGGGGATCAGGAAGTCGGCCGACTTGCGCTCAGGGTTGTACCAGGTGCGTACACGCGGTTCGAGCCGGCCGACTTGCGTCGTGTCGATACCCTGCCGGTCGGCCCACTCCACGAGCACCTTGTTGCTGTACGCCTGGTTGAGCGCGATGGCGTACGCCTGGCCCAACTGCGCGGCGTTGGGCTCCGTGCCGTCGACCATGACGGCCACCTGCGCCTTCTCGCCGCGAGCGAGTGAGCGAGCGAATCCGGGCGGCACCACGACGGCGATCTGGGCAAGGTTGCGCTGGAACGCGTCGTCGACGCCGGCGAGGTTATCGATGGAGCCTTGCACCGCGAAGAAGTCCGACGACCGGTACGTCTGAAGGTACGCACGGCTCTCCGCCGTCTTGTCTTGATCGAGCACCACGGTCGGGACGTTCTTCACGTCGAAGCTGATCGCGTAGGAGAAGAGCAACAGCTGCACGATGGGTACGACAAGGACCGCGATGAGCATGCGCGGGTCGCGCCGGATATGGATGAACTCCTTGCGCGCGATGGCGCTGATGCGGGAGTAGGCGGCGGCGATCATGAGGCATCGCCTACCTGCTCGGCGAGGTACGCGAATGCGGCCTCCATGTCGATCTCGGTCGGCCGGGCATCCGTGACGGTCAGTCCGGCCGCTCGCACCTGGCCGAGAAGCGCGGCGGCGTCGGGGCCTTCGGAAGCGGAGAGCACGCGCACGACGTCGCCGTAGAGGTGCGCGGAGATCACGCCGTCCGCATCGGTGAGAACCGCGAGGGCCGCGCGCGGGTCTGGTGCAGCGACCTCGAACAGTACTCCGGGCACCAACGCCTTCACCTCGGCCGGGGTACCGGCGTACGGGATCCGTCCGTCACCCATGAAGGCGATGTCTGTGCAGCGCTCGGCCTCGTCCATGTAGGGGGTGGCGACCAACACGGTCTTCTCGGCGGTCTGGAGGTCGGCGATGATGCGCCAGAACTCGCGGCGCGAGAGCGGATCGACGCCGGTGGTGGGTTCGTCGAGCAGCAGCAGGTCCGGCTCGTGCATGAGCGTGGAGGCGAGCATCAGCTTCTGCTTCATGCCGCCCGAGAGGTGCTGCGCCTGGCGGTCGGCGAACTCCGCGAGGCCCATCGACTCCAGCAGCGAGGCGGCGCGCGAACGGCGCAGCGGCGCAGGCACGCCGCGGATGCGTGCGAAGAACTCGAGGTTCTCGGCGACGGAGAGGTCGGGGTACATCGAGAAACGCTGCGACATGTAGCCGATGCGCGGTGTCACGCGCCGGTGCGCGTGCACCACCGAGTCGCCGAAGACGAACGCATCGCCGGCGTCGGGTGCGAGCACGGTCGAGAGCATGCGGATCAGCGTCGACTTGCCCGCGCCGTCCGGGCCGAGCAGGCCGAAGACCGCGCCCTGGCGCACGACCAGGTCGACCCCGTCGACGGCACGCACGTCGCCGAACGTGCGGCGCAGGGACAGCGCTTCGATGGCGGGTGTATCGGTGGGGTCGGGCACGCTAGAACGTCACGTCCACGGGCATGCCGGCCTTGAGGACACCGCTCGCATCGCTCAGGCGGACGCGCACTTCGTATACGAGCTTGACCCGCTGCTCTTTGGTCTCGACGTTGTTGGGCGTGAACTCGGCCTGTGAAGCGATGAACTCGACGGTGCCCGGGTAGATGGCGTCGCTCGAGTCCGTCTTGACCGTGGCCGCCGCGCCGAGCTTGACGTCGCCGATCCGGGTCTCAGGCACGAACACGCGCACGAACAGGTCGTTCGTGTCCGAGATGGTGGCGATCGTCTTGCCCGGGCTCGCGTTCTGCCCGGCGTTGGCAGCGACGGCCGACACTACGCCGGCGTGCGGCGCGGTGACGACGGCGTAGCCCAGCTGCACCTTCGCCAGCTGGACGGCCGCCTGCGCCTGCGTGACTCGGGCCTTGGCGGCCTTGACCTCGGCGTCGGTGCCGTCGTTCTTCGCTTGCGTCACGGCGGCCTTGGCCGCGCTGACTCCCGCGACGGCTTGCGCGAGCTGCAGCTCGAGCGCGCGCTTGTCCAGCTTCGCGATCACGGCGCCGGCCGTGACGCTGGCGCCCTCACTCACGGTGACCGTCTCGATGCGCCCCGCCATCGCCGGGGCGATCTGATACTCGGTCTGCTCCACGGTGCCGCTCGCGGTCAGCGATCCGTTCGTTGCGGCCTGTTGAGAGCTCCACCACCAGTAGCCGAGCCCCGCCGCCACGAGCAGGATCACGATCACCACCACTGCTATCGGCCGCCGCCCGCGCTGTTCGTTAGCCATCTCGCCTCACCCGACCTGTTCTTCCGTCGCCCGCTGCCATGGTGCCGTGCCGTTCGCCACTACTCCCCGATAAACCGGACGTCGACCGGCGTGCCGGGTGGCAGCGCAGGCTGTTCGGCGGTGTCCGAGAGCGTCGTCTCGACGCGGATCGCCCGCGTGAGGTGTATCTCGCTGGTCGCGAAGGATGTAGGCGGGTACTCCGCCCGTGTGCCGATGCGCGTCACGCGCCCCCTGATCGGTGTGCCACCCGTGCCCACAGGGAACCAGTCCGCGCGAACCTCGGTCGCAGTGCCGATCTTCACCGCACCCAACTCCTCGGGCGCGAGCCACGTGATCACGCGCGGCGGACCGCTCCGGCGTACCTCGGCGACGGTCGCTCCGGGCGCGAGCACATCACCCACCGACGCGACGCTCACGACCGTGCCGTCGACAGGGGACCGCACGACCGCCAGCTCGCGTTGGTACTCGGCGAGCCGCACGCCCACCTTGGCCGCGTCGACCGACACGCGAGCGAGCACGCGAAGGTCCCCGAGCTGTCTGCGCGCGTCGGCCAGCTTCGCGCTTGCCGAGGAGAGCTGGGCGCGACCGGCGCTCACTTGGGCGAGGCCGGCGTCGATCTGCGCGAGCGCCGCCGTGAGTTGCGTGATTCCGGCGCGCAGTTGCGCGGGGTCGGGGAGCGGACCGCCCGGCGGTACCGTTCCGGGGGGCTTGCCTCCGCCCCCGCCCGCGGCTTCGATCTTCGCGAGCAGGGCCTTGGCGTCGGTGAGTTGCGTGGCAAGCTTGGCGCGCGTGGTCGCTAGCAGCGTCGCTGCGTCGTTGATCTGGGCGCGCTTTGACGCGAGCGTCGACCGGTTGGAGGCCACGGTGTCGAGCGCGTCGTCCAGGACGCCCACCTGCGCGCGTGCGGAGGCGACCGTGCTCTTCGCGATTGCGACGTTGGCATCGAGTGCTGCCGAGTCAAGCCGCGCGATCTCCTGCCCCTCGTGGACACCGACGCCTGCCGTCACCGAGACGCTCGCCACGCGCGCCACGGTGCCGAGGCCGGTGAGCGCTGCCGGCGTGGCGACGGCGCTGCGCCGGGCGCCGGTCGAGCGGTCGCTGGCCGTGGTGGGTGCGAAGCCCGCGTCGAGATCGACCGAGGGCATAGGGAGCGCCGGAGCCTGGAGCGTCACGGTGTCGTCGACGACTTCGCCCGCGAAGTCCCGAGGGGCCCCGTTCCGGGCACAGCCCGAGAGCGCCGCGCACGTGAGTGCGGCGACGAGGCTGACGGCGACAAGGCGGGCGGGCGTGAGCATGGAGTTCCTCGGCAAGCGAGCGTAGGTTAGTTATCGATAACTAACTTACGCCGATGCACTCCATGAAGGCAAGCACGAGGCACAACGGCGCTTCCCGAGGTGGCGCTCGCTCTTCGCGTGCGGCATACTACGCGCGCACGCTTCATCACGGTGGAGCGTCGCGCACGCCCTCGGGAAGTCGGCGTGCACGGTCCGGGAGCGGCAGAGATGAGTCCGCGGGACCCAGCACTCACGGGAGTAACCTCACATGGCCGGTATCGTGCTGGTCGGCGCCCAATGGGGCGACGAAGGCAAGGGGAAGATCACCGACCTGCTCGCCGACGACATGGACTACGTCGTCCGCTTCCAGGGCGGTAACAACGCAGGGCACACCATCATCCACGGCGGGCGTACGCTCAAGCTGCACCTGATTCCGTCGGGGATCATGTATCCCCACATCACGCCGGTCATCGGCAACGGGGTCGTCATCGATCCCAAAGTCATGCTCGACGAGATGGACGTACTCGAGGCGGATGGCCTGTCGACGCACAAGCTCCTCATCTCCACCAACGCCCATCTCATCATGCCGTACCACCGCGATCTGGATGGCGCGAGCGAACACCGGCTCGGGAGCAACGAGATCGGCACCACGCGACGCGGCATTGGGCCGGCCTACATGGACAAGGCCTCTCGCATGGGCCTGCGCATCCAGGACCTCACCGATGAGCACATCTTCCGCAAGAAGGTCGAAGCGGCGCTGCTCGAGAAGAACGACATCCTGTCCAAGGTCTACGACATGCGGACGTACACCGTCGACGAGATCGTCGACGAGTACATGGGCTACGCGGAGCGCATCAGGCCACACATCGCCGATACATCGCTCATCCTCAACAAGGCGCTCGAGTCCGACCAGTGGGTGTTCTTCGAGGGCGCGCAGGGCACGCTGCTCGACATCGACCACGGCACGTACCCCTTCGTGACCTCGTCGCCGTGCACCGCCGGCGGCGCGTGCACCGGAACCGGAGTCGGCCCGCGCCACATCGACCGCGTGCTCGGCATCGCAAAGGCCTACATCACACGCGTCGGCTCGGGGCCGTTCCCGACGGAGTTGCACGACGAGACCGGCGAGCTGCTCCAGAAGGTCGGCGGCGAGTGGGGAACCACCACCGGCCGACAGCGTCGCTGCGGGTGGTACGACGGCGTCATCGTGCGCTATGCGGTGCAGGTCAACGGCCTGACCGACCTGGTGATCACCAAGCTCGATGTGCTCTCGGCGGTCGACACGATCAAGGTGTGCGTCGCCTACGAATACGATGGCAAGCGCTACAACAACCTGCCCTGCCACCAGACGGCGTTCCATCACGCCAAGCCCATCTACGAGGAGCTCCCCGGCTGGGGGACCGACATAACCGCATGTCGCACCTTCGAGGAGTTGCCCAAACGGGCACGTGACTACATCAGCTTCATCGAAGACCTCGCCGACGTGCCCGTGTCGATGATCGCAGTCGGGCCCGAGTCGGGAACAGACCATCATGAGGCGCTGGGAATCCCGGCCCTAGGGTCTATCCGAAAGCTCGCTGTTACCTCCTGCGGCGGACAAGCGGGTACACTATGGGCTGGGTTTCAACGCACTGATGTCGTTCATCCAGGGAGAATTCGTGTCGATAGGAACTGAATCGGCTGTCGAGCCGCGCCGCAATCCCGGTCACGCCCTCACCGGCGTGCTCTCGTGGGCAACCATCGCTCTGGCCGTGCTGGGCTGCTTCTTCTTCCCGCGCGTGTGGATGGCCATCGCGACGATCTTCCTCATCTACTTCATCGTGCGCATGTGCGTGACCACGGTGTTCGCGCTCATCGGACAACGCAGGATCCAGGAGTGGAAGAAGCGCGATTTCACCGAAGGCGAAGACACCGTCGGAGCGTTCGGCTTCGCTCCGTCTGACGTGCGGCACGTGGTGATCGTCCCCACGTACAAGGAGCCGGCCGCGATCCTCCATCGGACGCTGGACGCCCTGGCGGCCCAGCACCGGGCGGACGAGCGCCTGATCGTGGTGCTCGGCATGGAGGAGCGCGAGGCCGATGCCCGCGCGAAGTCCGACGCGATGATCAAGGAATACGCGGGGCGCTTCCTGCACATGATGGCCACCATTCACCCCGGCAACATCCCCGGTGAGGAGCCTGGCAAGTCATCCAACGAGGCCTGGGCAGGCCGCAAGGCCCGCGCCGAGATCGACCGCCTTGGGATCGATCCCGCGCTTGCCACCATCACGTCCTGCGACGCGGACTCAGTGTTGGATCCCTCGTACTTCTCGGCGGTGGCGGCATCGTTCGCGGTGGAGGAGCGTCGGCACCTGTCGTTCTGGCAGGCGCCCATCTTCTTCTACAACAATATCTGGCAGGTCCCCGCGCCCGTACGCTTCACCACGTGGATGCAGCACGCCTCCCAGCTCTCCGAGCTGGCAACGCCGGGGTTCGACTCGCTCCCCATCTCGACCTACACGCTCTCGCTCGAGCTGTGCGAACGCTGTGGCTGGTGGGATCCGGCGGTCATCCCGGAGGACTGGCACTCGTACCTGAACTGCCTCTTCGAGTCCGGTGACGAGATCGCCGTTCACCCGATCTTCTTGCCGACTCACGGTGACGCGACCGACGGCGAGGGCATGCGCGATGCGCTCAAGAACCGCTTCGAGCAGCTCAAGCGGCATTCGTGGGGAGCCGAGGACGTCGGCTACATGTGGGGCCAGCTCACCGAGCGCAAGAACACGTGGCGCTCCTCCACCGTGTTCCGTTTCACCCAGGTACTCCACGATCACAGCATGCGCGTCATCAACTGGGTCGCACTCACCAGCATCTACGTGCTGACGTTCCACTACTCACGGATGCACTGGTACGACCTGGGCTGGCGCGCTTCGATCGCGCAGAACATCGTGATCCTCAACGTGCTGTTCAGTCTGGGCACGATGATCATGCTCACGTCGATTCTGCTCGAGCTCTGGCGCTGTCCTCCGCCTGACAGCAAGTCAAGGCTGGGCACCGCCGTCGAGATCATGGCGCTGTGGCTCCTGCTTCCGATGCTCGGCCTGGTTCTGGGCATGCTTCCGGCGCTCTCGGCCCAGACTCGTCTGATGCTGGGGATTCCCCTCGGCTACAAGGTGACTCCCAAGCGCTTCGCCGAGCCGGTTCCGCAGAAGGCCGCCTAGCCTTTTCGCCGTTCGGCACGCCGAGTGGGTCGGCGGTGCTTCGGCTACAATGCGGCAGGACGGCGGCTTCATTCGAGAGGCCCGTCACGGACTGCATCTTCGATGAGCGGGAGACTGCCATGCGCATCCTCGTCCTTGGTTCCGGCGGCCGTGAACACGCGATCGTCCATTCGCTCGCGGAATCCCCGTCGGTCGATGCCATCTTCGCGGCGCCCGGCAATGGCGGGACCGCAGGCGAGCGCGTCACGGTCAACGTCGCACTCGACCCCGGCGATGCCCCGGCGGTCGTGGCGTTCGCACGCGAGAACTCCGTGGACCTCGCTGTCATCGGACCCGAGGGGCCGCTGTGCGAGGGCCTGGCCGACCACCTTCGAGCCGCCGGTGTTCCGACCGTCGGCCCGGGAGCCGAGGGCGCCCAGCTCGAGGGAAGCAAGTCCTTCGCGAAGAGCCTGATGGAGCGCGCACACATTCCCACGGCGGGTTCCCGGACCTTCTCGGACCGTGCTTCCGCCGAGGCCTACGTGGAGACCGTCTCGGCACCGCTCGTCGTCAAGGCGGACGGACTGGCTGCCGGAAAGGGCGTCACCATCGCCGAGACCACCACGGAAGCGCTTGCGGCGATCGCCGAGTGCTTCGACGGGCGGTTCGGCGAGGCGGGCGACAAGGTGGTCGTCGAGGAGTTCCTCGAGGGCCCGGAAGTCTCGCTGCTGGCGTTCGTGGACGGCGCGACGGTGCTGCCGATGGCTCCTGCGCAGGACCACAAGCGGGTTGGAGACGGCGACACCGGTCCCAACACCGGCGGGATGGGCGTCTACTCGCCGGTCCCCGGCGTGACGGCTCATCAGTATGCCCGGATGCTCGAGATCCTCGAGATGACCGTGCGCGAGCTGCTCGAGAGCGGTATCGCCTTCCGAGGCATCCTGTACGGCGGCTTCATCCTCACCGCCGAGGGCCCGAAGGTACTTGAGTTCAATACGCGGTTCGGTGATCCCGAAACGCAGGTGCTCCTGCCACGGCTCGAGAACGACCTCGCCGAGGTGCTGCTCGCCCTGGCGAAAGGCGAACTCGATTCGTTCGGGGGCCTGTCGTGGAGCCGCGATGTCGCGGTCTCCGTGGTGATCGCGAGCGGCGGGTATCCCGGCGACTACGCCACCGGCAAGCCGATCAGCGGTCTCGACGAGGCCGCGGCGCTGCCCGGCGTCACCGTCTACCACGCAGGAACGACGGTGGGCGAAGACGGCACGGTCGTCAGTGCCGGGGGCCGCGTGCTGAACGTGACCGCCACCGCACCGGAGTTCGAGGAGGCCGTCGCGAGGGCCTACGAGGCCGTCCGCCTCATCGCCTTCGACGGCTCGTTCTATCGGCATGACATCGCGCACCGGGCCCTGGCCAGCCGGCAGCCCGGAGCCTAGCAGCGCTTCAGAAGGAGCCGAATCCACATGTTCTCAGAACGACTCCTCACGGCGGTGATGCGCCGGACGAACGATCGATACCTCACGCTCAGCCCGTCGGGCGTCGACCAACTGCCGGCACCGATCCCGGGACGCCCCTACCTGCTCTACGTGCATATCCCGTTCTGCGAGCGGTTGTGCCCATACTGCTCGTTCAACCGCTTTCCGTACAACGCCGAGCGCGCGACCCGGTACTTCAAGCAGCTCCGCGAAGAGATGCGGATGGTCGCGGACCTGGGCTACGACTTCCACTCGCTCTACGTGGGGGGCGGTACGCCGACCATCGACATCGACGAGCTCGTGGCCACGATCGACCTGGCCAAGTCGCTCTTCTCGATCAAGGAAGTCTCCTGCGAGACCAACCCCAACCACCTGTACCCGCAGTGGATCGATCCGCTGGTTGAGCGGGTCGACCGCTTCAGCGTCGGGGTCCAGGCGCTCGACGACGAACTGCTGCGCCAGATGGACCGGTATGACAAGTACGGCTCGGCGGCCCAGATCCTGGAACGGCTCCAATCCATCGAGGGCAGATTCCACTCGCTCAATGTGGACATGATCTTCAACTTCCCCAGCCAGACCGCCGAGAAGCTGGCGACCGACATCGAGCTGGTCAAGCGGACGGGAGCGAACCAGGCGACGTTCTATCCCCTGATGGCCTCGCCGGCGGTTCGGGAGTCGCTCAAGCGGACGGTCGGCAAGGTCGACTACGCACGCGAGTACCACTACTACCGTCAGATCTCGCAACAGATGAGCGATACCTTCGAGCCCGCGAGCGCGTGGACGTTCTCGCGTACGGGCGGCGGGATGATCGACGAGTACATCGTGGACTACGAAGACTACGTGGGCCTCGGCAGCGGCGCGTTCTCCTTCCTGGACGGTGCGCTCTACGTCAATACCTTCTCGCTGAAGGCCTACGGTGAACGCATCACCGAGGGCAAGACGCCTGCGCTGCAAAGCCGCGTCTTCACCACACTCGACCGGATGCGCTACCGGTTCCTGATGTCGCTCTTCGGGATGCGCCTGGACAAGCGCCGGTTCAAGGATGACTTCGGAGTCCGGATCGAGCAGGGGCTGGCGGTGGAGATGGCCTTCATGCGTTCGGCAGGCGCCTTCTCGATCGACAACTCCGATGAGCTCGTCCTCTCACCCACGGGGAGCTACCTGCTCGTCGCGATGATGCGCGAGTTCTTCGTAGGCGTGAACAACCTGCGCGACCAGGCCCGGGAGGCCCTGTCCACGCCCGAGCGCGAGCTGCTCTTCGGCGACGGCGCCGCATCCTGCTCTGCCGAGGACGCCGCAGGTACCCTTGCGGCCGTGACCGCGGACACCGAGTCGGCAGAGGGCTCACCTATCCCGCGCTAGCTGCCGATAGACCAGTTGAGGTTCTGCTACGCTCATGCGCAAACACGCCACGGAGGCGTTCACGCGTCGCCTGAGCACGTGGCGGACATCACGCACTGGGGAGGTTTCGATGGCACAGACCCCGCTCGTCGGGATCATCATGGGATCCAAGTCCGATTCCGAGGTCATGGCGGCGTGCGCCGCCCAACTCGAGGAGTTCGGCGTGCCGTTCGAAGTGGTCGTGGCCAGCGCGCATCGCAACCCCGAGCGCGTCCACGAGTGGGCGTCCACGGCTGCGGAGCGGGGCATGCTCGTACTCATCGCGGCCGCCGGCAAGGCGGCGCACCTGGGTGGCGTCGTCGCTGCGTTCACGCCGCTGCCGGTGATCACGGTCCCCATGAAGACGAGCGACCTTGGCGGCCTTGACTCGCTCCTGTCGATGGTGCAGATGCCGACCGGTGTGCCGGTCGCATGCGTCGCGATCAACGGCGCCAAGAACGCGGCCATTCTCGCAACCCAGATACTCGGCTCGGCGCTGCCCGAGTACCGAGCGCGCATCGTGGAGTACAAGCAGTCGATGGCCGAGGCCCGGTAATCCTCCGGGTTCGCCGTGAAGCTGCGGAAACGAGGTGGTTCGGATGAAGCGAGACATGATCGGCAGGGGAGGGAACGTGGGACCCCCCAGGGGTGCGGAGGAGGGGTTCACGCTCGTCGAGTTGATGGTTGTAGTGCTTATTATCGGCATACTCATATCGATCGCCATTCCGGTGTTCAACTCGATGACTGAGAAGGCGCGGCTGAGAACCTGCCTCGCCAACCAGCGCACCATCCAGGGCGCGGCCTCGATGTGGAGGGTCGACTCCACCACACCGGTCTCGACGCTTGCCGGCGTCCTGAACGTCTCAAGTCCGCTGATGAACCCGCTGTACCTCCAGAGGCCGCCGCGGTGTCCCTCGGCGCCGAGCTGTGCGGACCCCAACAACCCGACCGTCGCCGAGGGCGCCTACTCGCTCGATGCGAGCGGGAACGTGCTGCCCTGTGCTCTCGGCAGCCCGATGCACGCGGGGCTGTAGGCGGTCGCACCTCGGACATGATGTCCGCCGGGACCGACTGCGTCTCGGCGGGGTGCTTTGCGCAGCCTCGCTTGTCGTAGATACTGCAGCATGCACGCACCGCGCGCTTCTCTCCCGCGGTCGTGCGGCAGCGTTCCCACCGACGAGGAGGATCCATGCAGCGTGCCGTCTTCGAGGACGTTCGAATCGAAGGGCATCTCATCGACTCGGGCATGATGTCCGCGGTCATGGACAGCATCATCTCGATGGGCGGCGAGTTCGAGTCGCTCTCGTTCGAGGTGGGTCGCACCAACGAGGACCCCTCGGTGGCCGTGCTTCGCGTGAGCGCCGACAGCCAGGAGCAGCTCGACGCGATCCTCGCCGAGATCCAGTATCACGGCGCCGTGGCCTGCGACCCATCCGACGCCATCTTCACGCCGGCGGCGATGAGCGGGGTCTTCCCAGACGGCTTCTACGCAACCACCAACATGGAGACCGAGGTGCGCATCTCCGGGGGCTGGGTGCGCGTCGACAACCCCGAGATGGATCTCGGCGTACGAATCGACCCCACGGGCTGCGTGGCCGAGACCGTCCCCATGGCCGACGTGCGTGAGGGCGACCTGTTCGTCGTCGGCCACGTGGGCATTCGCGTGCACCCGCACGAGAGGCCGCGCGACCGGCAGGCGTTCGAGTTCATGTCCTCGTCGGTGTCGAGCGAGAAGCCCAAGGCCCAGGTCGTCGCCGAGGTCGCCCGCATGTTGCGCGACACCCGTACCGAGGGCCGTGACGTGATCGCGGTCGTCGGGCCGGCCGTCGTGCATACCGGCGCGGCCCAGCACCTCGCGCGCCTGGTGGAGCTCGGCTACATCAGCGTGCTCTTCGGCGGGAACGCCGTGGCGACGCACGATATCGAGAGCGCGCTGTACGGCACGTCGCTCGGTGTCGGCCTCGAGGACGGTGTGCCCTGGTTCGGCGGGCACGAACACCACCTGCGGGCGATCAACACCATCCGCAGCTGCGGATCGATCGCCGAGGCGGTCGAGCAGGGCGTGCTCACGAAGGGCCTCATGTACACGCTCGTGAAGCGCGGCGTGCCGTTCGTGCTCGCCGGCTCCATTCGCGACGACGGCCCGCTGCCGGACGTCATCACCGACTGCGTCGAAGCCCAGAACGAGATGCGCGCCTACGCCCAGAACGCGGGCGCCTGCCTGATGCTCTCGACGATGCTGCACTCCATCGCGACGGGCAACATGCTGCCGGCGTCGACGACCACGGTCTGCGTCGACATCAACCCGGCGGTCGTCACGAAGCTTGCCGACCGCGGCTCGTGGCAGACGGTCGGCATCGTCACCGACGTCGGGCTCTTCCTCGAGCACCTCGCCAACGAGCTGGAGGGCTAGACGGGCGCTGCGCACGTCTTACGGTCGCGGCTGGCGCGGGAGTTGCACCCGTCATCGGCGGCTACCAGTCAAGCAATCCCACGAGGGAGTCGCCCCATGCTGCGCTTCTTCTCCGCCGAGAAACCCCAGCGCGAAACGCTGCCACCTCCGCCCCTCGACACACTCGTGCCCGGGCACGTCGAGACGGCCACCTTCGCCGTCGGTTGATTCTGGACTCCTGACGCCCGGTTCGGGCTCGTCGACGGAGTGTGGCGCACGCGTGTCGGCTACGCGGGCGGTGACTCGGCTGATCCGACCTACCGCCGCATCGGCGACCATACCGAATGCTTCCAGGTCGATTTCGACCCGAATGCTGTCAGCTACGAGGAACTCCTCGAGCTGTCGCTGACCTCACACGACCCGACGCGTGCTGCGTTCAAGCAGCAGTACGCCTCGCTGGTTCTGGCGCACGACGAGGCGCAGCTTGCCGCCGCCCGAGCGGTGGCCGCGCGCTTCGAGGCGGGCCTCGGCCGCAAGCTTGCGACGCGCATCGAGCCGCTCAAGCGCTTCTACCCCGCCGAGGACTACCACCAGAAGTACTACCTGCGAAACGACCGCACGCTCATGGCCGACTTCCGTGCGATGTTCGGCGACGATGAGACGGCATTCAGGGAGAGCGCCGCTGCCTCGCGGGTCAACGGCTACGTGGCGGGCGGGGGCACGAGAGCTCAGCTCGGCCGAGAGATCGACCTGCTCGGACTCAGTGAGAAGGGCGCGGCCCAACTCACGTCAAGAGCGCGCTAGCAAGAATCCGGTGGCGCGCTAGCGGACGACGTCTACTTGGACTTGTCGATGCCCCACTGCACGAGTCGCATCACCAAGCCGAAGACGGCGATCACCAAGCCGCTGAGCACGAGGATGAACCGAGCTGACCATCGCTGACTGTCCAGACGCACCGCGCCAATCACTGCGACAAGCGTACCCACGCCGGCAGTCACCCAGTATGCCTTCATGTGACCCTCCTCCTGAACGCACCGCGTGTATCGGACTCGGCACAGGTTGCGACAGACTGTCGTCACTCGGCACACGCATACCCAACTACGTGCTATCTTCTGCGGCACGTGCCCCGAATCCTCTAGCGAAGCCCACGGTCCGCCCCACTTGGGTACGATGGCAACCATGGACATCTCTCAGATCACCCCCCGCGTCTTCGTTTCCTCGTGGCCAAGGGAAGGCGAGTCGTGCCACGTCGCCGACCTCGGCATCCGGCTGGTGATCAGCATGACCAGGACGGAGCCCCTGTCGGAGTACCTCGACGAGCCACTCGAGTGGGTGCACGCGCCGTCGATCGACTCGCCCGTTCACGCCGATTCCGCTGGGGCGCCTGCGCACCGGCGTCGAGGCCGCGATCCCCGTGCTCGCCCGTGGGGGAGGCGTCTTGTGCCACTGCCGAGAAGGCCGCCACCGAAGCGTCGCGATGGCATGCTGCATCCTGATCGCACAGGGCTGCTCGGCCGAGAAGGCGATGGACCTCGTCGAAGCGCGCAGGGCGGTGGCGGAACCGCGGGCGTTCTGGATCGCGCCGCGCATTCGCAAGTTCGAGCGGGAATGGCGTCGGAGATGGAGCGCCGAGATACCGGTGCCCGAGAGCGCGACGAGAGGCGGAGTGCACGTGAGAGTACACGTGGTCATCAACCCGGGTTCGGGGCAACCGCAGCCCGTGCTGCAAACGCTCAACTCCGTCTTTCGCGCGGCCGGCGTCGAGTGGGATGCCACGCTCACGCACAAGTCAGGCGACGCCGTCGCAGCCAGGCTCGCGCCGCGGCGGCGGCGGGCGTCGACGTGGTTGTCGCCTACGGCGGAGACGGCACGGTGATGGAGGTCGCCGAGGGGGTGGCCGGTACCGCCGCGCTGCTCGGCGTGCTCCCCGGCGGCACGGCGAATCTCATGGCGCATGAGCTGGGGGTCGCGGTGGGTATCGAGAAGGCCGCCCAGGTGATCGTCGACCCTGCGAGCAGGCGGGTCCCGGTGGATCTCGGTCGCGCCAACGGCGAAGCACTACATCCTGCGCTGCGGCGCGGGCTGGGGGGCTCGGCAGGTGGCCGACGCGACACGCGAACTCAAGGACCGTTGGGGCGTGCTCGCCTACACGTTCGGCAAGGTGAAGGCGTGGGGCGAGAGCGACGTCGTGAACTACGTCGTCACCATCGACGGCGTCGCGCACGAGTTTGAGGCGTTCTCGGTCAGCGTGGTCAACGCGGGGAACGTCGGGCTGGGACCCTTGAGACTTGCGAAGGAGATCTCGGTGAGCGACGGACTGCTCGACCTGCTGGTCCTGCGCGGCAAGGGCGTGAAGGCGTTCGGCGAGCTCACCGGCGCGATTGCGGGGCTGCCGAGCGGTCAACAGATCGAGCACGCGCAGGGGAGGGTGTTCCGGATCGAGGCGTCGCCCGCCCAGCCGGTGCAGCTCGACGGCGAGATCTTCGGCGACACGCCGCTCGACATCGAGGTCGTACCCGGAGCGCTCACGGCGATCGTGCCGGCGACGTAGACGCCGGGGAGTATCCGTCCTAGCGGCGGCTGGTGCATCTGCCGTATCAGGGCCTGCTCTTGTCCTTCCTGATGTTGATGATCCACACGATGACGAACACCACTGCCGCGACAGCGATGAGCCCTAGAATCCATCCGTTGAACATCGTCGTGCCCCCCTCCTTTGCTCGTGGGACGAGCGTAGCGCTCGTTCGGCCCGTACGCATCTTCTGGAGTTCTTGTGGCGCCGGTCGGGTGATCGAAACCCGCCGGGGTGATTGGGGTAGTATCAACGAGTTCGCAGACCTCACGACCTGAAGGAGAGCACCATGTCTGACAAGAACCACGACGACCTTCCGTACGTAGCGTTCATCGGCACCTACGACAGCGTTGATGATGCGAAGACCGACTTCGATGCCATCAAGGCCCTGCACGCCGACATGTGGATCGGCCCGTACGACGGTGCCCTGTTCACCAAAGAAGAAGGCGGCAAGGTCAAGATCCTCGACCGTGATTCGGCCGCGACGGGAGCTGGCGCAGTCGTCGGTGTCCTTACCGGTGCCCTCATCGGGCTCATCTTCCCGCCCTCGATCATCGCTGGCGCTGCCGTCGCCGGAACGGCGGGTGGCGTTCTGGGCCACCTGTTCGGCGGGTTCAAGCGCAAGGACATCGCCGAGATGGGCGACTTGCTCGACGAGGGCACGGCCGGCATCGTGATGATCGGCGTCGCCACCCCGGACATGGGTGCCGACCTGATGATGAAGCGCGCCAAGAGGACCGCCAAGAAGCAGGTCGATGCCGACGCGAAGGACCTGAAGAAGGCAATCGACGAGGTCTCGATCGCCTAGCTCCGGCCGTTGACCGAAGCGGCTGTAGTAGTCGCGTTCGGCCCTGGGATGAGCTCACGCTCCGTTCCCGGCTCGCGCCGGGGGCGGAGCGTGTTCGTTGCTGCGGCTGGCTCAAGGGGCGTGCGCCGCGCTTGTCACGGGTTCCGCTCCCGGGAGCATGAACGCCCCCGGGGCGTGCGCCCGGGGGCGTTCATGGATTCTTCATGGCCTCGCCCTGGGCCGATGCCGCTTAGGCACCACGCCTGGCGGAAGCGCGCGAGATCGCCGGACTTCGGCCTAGCCCAAGGGCTGTGACCTACGCGAGCGCCTTGGCCTTGATGGTGTCGAACTCGGCCTGCGTGATCGAGCCCTTGTCGAGCAGCGCCTGGGCCTTGGCGATGTCGTCGACGGACGAGCCGCCGGAGAGCCGTGCCTGCTGGGCCTGCATCGCGGCCATGTCGCGCTGGTCCTGCTCGGTGTTCTTGGGACGCGCGATCACGTAGATCAGGATTCCGAGGAACGGAATGATAAAGATCAGGATGATCCAGCCGGCCTTGCCCCAACCGGACAGGTTGTCGCGGTGGAAGATGTCGGCAAACACGCGGATGAACATCCAGATGACGATGAAGACCAGGTAGAACATGAACATCCACCAGAAGAACTCCAGAACCGGGTTCTGGCTGAAGGCCGTGCTACTTCCAAACATGTGATTTCCCCTCTTTCGGTCTGACCAGATCGGGACGCATGCTGCACCACCATGCCGCCGGTTGACCCGCAGAATCGCTTCGGACTTGGTCAACGAGTAACTGAATACTGTTATGAATGACCCGTTGACGTCAATACTCCTCTATGGAACCGTAGGTCTTGGGTCCCTAGACGAGCGTTGCCGGGGCCGAACCCTTGCAGGCTGAGGAGGCAAGAGATTGGCCAAACGGCTAGCCAAGGGGCGCCGCGATGAGTTGCTTGACGGTGTCATGGGAATCATCGCGGCACGTGGGTTCTCGGGCGTTCGAGTCTCAGAGCTCGCGGCTGAACTCCACTGCTCTGTGGCGTCGCTCTACAAGATCGCGCCGAGCAAGGACAGCCTCGTGCTACTCGCTATCGGTCGTTGGCAAGAACTGACCTTCGCGAATCTCGAGCTCTGCGCCGAACGAGGCACAACCGCCTCGGAACGGGCACGCTGCTACTTCATCAGAGGGGGCGGAGAGCCTCCGTCCTCTGTCCCCGGCCTTTGTCGCAGACGTTCGGCGTTTTGAGTCGACCCGATCCTGGTGGTGGGCAAACGTCTCATGCCGCTTCGTAGACCGCTTCGTCGAGTTGGTTGCGATTGCGCAGGAGGCAGGTGAGGTTAGACCCATCAACCGGGTGTTCTTGGGCGAGATGCTTCGGGCGCTCGCACCGGTGACCGCCGATGCGCGAGTACTGGGCGCAGCCGGGCTGTCGAGTGAAGAGGCGACGTTGGAGATAGACCGCATCATCTGGAGCGGAATCGGAATCAGCTAGGACCGCCGGCGGGCGTTCATGGCCACGAGACTCGAGGTTCGGGCGGTGTGCCGCAGTAGAAGTGCCGACCAGGAAGAGAGGGCATCATGGGACTGAGGGATCGTGTAGGCGGAGGAGCCGGACCCGGCGGAGGCCCGGAGCGCTATCAGATGCGCGAGAAGATGTTCTCCATCGGCGACGACGCTTGGATCGAGGACGGCAACGGTAATCGTGCCTACAAGGCGGACGGCAAGGCGCTGAGGATGCGCAGCACGTTCGTGCTCGAGGATGCGAACGGCAACGAGGTCGCATCCATCCAGGAGAAGATGCTGCACATCAAGGACACGATGGAGATCGAGCGGGGCGGTCGGAAGATCGCCACGGTCAAGAAGGCGATCATCTCGCCGCTGCGCGACCGCTTCGACGTCGCGATCGAGGGCGGCTCCGACTGGGACGTCCAGGGAAACATCGTGAACCACGAATATGAGATCACCAGCGGTCGCGACAAGGTCGCCGAGGTCTCCATGAAGTGGTTCCGGGTACGCGACACCTACGGCATCGAAGTCACGCCCGGGCAGGACGTGGGGCTCGTCTTGGCCGTCGCAGTGGCGCTCGATGAGATGCAGCGCGGGTAGGAGCTGATTCGCCGCGACTCCGGGAATCGCGCTGACTTCGAACAGCCAGGCGAAGGCGGCGGGAGTCGCCACGACAGAACAGGGAGGGACGGAAGTATGAACGACGATGTGATGGAAGAGCTGGGACCGATCGATTATCTGGTGGTGGAGTTCCCCAAGGACAAGGCCGACTTCTCGGGCGCGATGGCGGCAGAGCTGAAAGTACTCGTCGACGGAGGGACTCATCCGCGTCCTCGACATGATCTTCCTCAAGAAGGAAGCCGACGGTTCTTGGGACGCGTTCGAGGCGCACGAGTATGTGGACGACGAGGTCGGCCTGTTGCGCGAGTTCGGCGCGGAGATCGCCGAGTTGCTGGCCGAGGAAGACGTCGAGGCGATCGCCGAGATACTGGAGCCGGAGACCGTTGCGGCGATTCTTGTGTGGGAGAACACCTGGGCGGCCCCGTTTGCCTCTTCGATCCGCCGCTCGGGCGGTCAGCTTGTTGCCAACGGTCGCATCCCGATGCAGGCGATCATAGCTGTCCTTGAAGACGACACCACGGAAGGAGCCTGACATGCCACTCGGACCAGGACGCGCAGGTAGGGGAGTGATCGGAGCACCGGTCGCGCGCACCGCCGCTGTCGCCGGCACCGCTGCCGTGGCCGTACACGGTCACCGTCGGCGCGACGATCGGCGTGACGACCGCCGGGACGATCGCGGCCGCGAGGGCGATCATGGCCGCGAGGGCGGCATCCGCTGAGTTGGAGGGCCCGCGACGTCGGGCTCGCAGTCTGATCCACGCGACACGGGCGAGATCCAGTCGCCCGTGTCGCGACACAGAAGGGAAGATGCTGCAATCGTGATGGACCCTGACCCGCAGATCATGCCCACAGCTCGCATCGGCGTGATCGGTGACACTCACGGCTACCTCGACTCCGCCGTGCTCGGCTTGTTCGCCGAAGTGGACCACGTCATCCACTGCGGGGACATCGGCGATCCGGCGATTCTGGCCGAGCTCGAGAAGGTGGGACCGGTCACGGCCGTCGCCGGGAACCTCGACCACGGGGACTGGGCCGACCGCCTGCCCTCGGAGGTGTCCGGTGAGGTGGCGGGTATCCGTTTCGTTGTCGCTCACAAGCGCAAGAGGCTGATGAAGCGCTTCGCTGCCGGAAAGCTTGCCTTCGGCGATGAGCGGACGCCTCCGGACCTCGTGCTCTTCGGACACGAGCACCAGCCGAGCATCTTCTGGGTCGACACTACCCTGTTCCTCAATCCCGGTTCAGCGACGTCGCCGTATGAGGAAGACGAGGTACCCACGGTTGCGATCGTGGAGACGGCCGCAAGCGGCTTGTCAGTGCGGTTCGTGCCGCTCCGCCGGCGTGAGACGGGCTCGACATAGGGCAGTGCCGCACGGCGGTGGGGTATGGACGAGGAGCCCCTGACGTGCGCGATGTGGGAGTGCTTCGCGCGATTCCGGCGAGGAACAACCAACACCGAACCACCTAGTTTCACCGACAATCGGAGGTAGGAGAGATGGCCAAGCACAAGAAGTCAAAGAAGAAGAACGCGCCGGACACCCCGGAAGTCCCCGTGGCGGCGCCGGAAACCCTAGAGGTCGCCGCGACGCCAGAAACCGAAGACGGTCCACCCCCGAAGCTGAAGAACAAGGAGTACGAGCGTGAGATGCGGCTCCTTCAGGGCGAGCTGGTGGCCATGCAGGAGTGGGTGAAGGCGACCGGTGCCAGGGTCTGCGTCGTGTTCGAGGGCGTCGACTCGGCGGGCAAGGGTGGCACGATCCAGCGCATCATGGAGCGGACGAGCCCTCGGGTCTTCAAGCACATCGCCCTGCCGACCCCGGACGCTCGGGTCCAGTCTCAGATGTACATCCAGCGCTATATTGCGCACTTCCCGGCGGCCGGCGAGGTCGTGATCTTCGACCGCAGCTGGTACAACCGCGCCGGCGTCGAGCCCGTCATGGGCTACTGCACCCCCGCGCAGACCGAGAGGTTCCTCAAGATGACGCCGCAGGTCGAGAAGGCGATGGTCGATGACGGGATCATCCTGATCAAGTACTTCCTGAACGTCAGCCGGCCGGAGCAGACTCGGCGGCTGCACAACCGGATCGACGACCCGCGCAAGATATGGAAGCTCTCTCCGACGGACCTGAAGTCCTACAGCCGTCGCTACGCCTATCTCCGCGCCCGCGACGAGATGATCTTGGCCACGAGCACGGAATGGGCGCCTTGGCACATCGTCGACAACGACGACAAGAAACGCGGTCGGCTCAACATCATCTCCCACCTGCTCAGCCAGATTCCCTACGAGGCACCGCCTCGCCCGGAGACGAAGATGCCCAGACCGCCGAGTCCCCGGGGGTACGTCGAGCCAGATTCCTCGCGGCCCAACATCCCGACGCCGTTCTAGCCCCGCGGGCCACCGCGCCCGCAACACACTGACGGGCACGCCGCCGTGACGGCGGCACGCCCGTTCGCGGTCCGACAAGGAGCCCGTAGAGAGACGCCCTCAGGGGCCAGAAGGTAAGGGGTCGGCGATGGCCGAGAAGACAGGAACACAGCCGAGCAAGAGCGATGCTCCGGCCACCAACTGGTACGCGCTCACGCCGGAGGAGGTGGCGAAGCGGCTCGCCGTCGATCCGGACAGCGGCCTGTCCGCGGCGAAGGCCGCCGAACTGCTGAAGAAGAACGGCCCCAACGCGCTTGCCGCCGAGGCGGTGCAACCGGGCTGGCAGCGGTTCCTGGCCCAGTACAAGAGCTACATGCAGATCATCCTCGTCGCGGCGGCGATCGCCTCGATCCTGATCGGCCAGATCTCCACCGGCATCGTTGTCTTGCTGATCACGGCGCTCAACGCGCTGGGCGGTTTGCGCCAGCAGGGCAAGGCCGAGAGCGCCATGAACGCCCTGCAGTCGATGCTCAAGACGAGTGCCCGGGTGCGGCGGGATGGCACCGAGGTCAAGGTCGACGCCGACCAGGTGGTCGTCGGTGACGTGGTTCTGCTCGCGGCCGGTGACGACGTGTGCGCCGATGGGCGGCTCATCGAGGCCACCTCCCTGCAGATCGACGAGTCCGCGTTGACCGGAGAGAGCGTTCCCGCCTCCAAGAGCGTTGCGGTCATCACCGAAGCGGACCCGGGTCTCGGAGACCGGGTGAACATGGCGTTCATGAACACCCCGGTCACGCACGGCGCCGGCGTCATGATCGTCACCGGGACGGGCGCAGACACCGCGGTGGGCAACATCTCCGGGATGCTGAAGTCGACGCCTGAGCTGAAGACCCCGATGACCAAGCAGCTGGACACGTTGACACTGTGGATCGCGGCGGCCGCCGGGCTGACCATCGCGATCATGTTCGCCCTCGGGATCTCCCGTGGTGAGTCGACCCAGGTCATCTTCACCACCGCTATCGCGCTGGCGCTTGCCGCAGTGCCGATGGCCATGCCGACGGTTCTGCAGGTGATCCTGTCCGGCGGGTCCCGTGATCTTGCTGCGCACGGAGCTGTGGTGAAGAGCCTGGCCTCGGTGGAGACCCTGGGCTCGACGTCGGCGATCAACTCCGACAAGACCGGCACGCTGACGATGAACCAGGTCACGGTGGTCGAGGTGATCGATCCCACCGACCGGTTCGCGATCAGCGGGATGGGCTACGGCCTGGACGGCAGGTCGAGCACACCGCCGGGAACACCAACACCATCGAGGCGGCGATCCTGCCGTTCGTGATCTGCAACGACGCCAAGCTCGTCGACGGCAAGGTCGTGGGAGACCCCACCGAGGGCGCCCTGCTGGTCCTCGGGCACAAGGCCAAGCTGGACGTCGAGGGCAGCAGGCGGCCTACCCGCGGCTCGCGACCCTGTCGTTCGATCCCACCTACAAGCTGATGGCCGTCTTCTCCGATGCCAAGGACGAGTCGGGAAACCCCGTCGTTCGGGCGTTCGTCAAGGGCGCCGCCCCTGCAGTGATCGGGCGGGCGACGTCTGCCTTGGCCAAGGGGGCGAGCGTCCCCTGGGGCGACGAGCAGAACAAGCGGGCCGCCGAGGAGCAGGACCGCCTCGGCGGCAAGGGCCTGCGCATCATGGCCGCGGCCGTCAAGGACATCGACCCCAAGGAATTCGACCCCGAGGGTGACCTGCTGTCCCTGATCCAGGGGCTGCAGCTGACCGCGATGGTCGGCATGATCGATCCGCCGCGTCCGGAGTCTCTGGATGCGGTCAAGTCCGCCCAGGACGCCAACATCCGCGTGCGGATGGTCACCGGGGACGACGTCGTCACCGGTGCGGCGGTCGCCAAGCAGCTGGGCATCCCCGGCGAGGCCATTCTCGGCGCCGATTTCGCGGCGCTGTCCGAGGCTGAGCGCCTGGATCGTATCGACAAGATCGGCGTGGTCGGGCGCGTGTCACCCGAGCACAAGGTGTTGATGGTCCAGACCCTGCTCAAGAAGGGCGACGTCGTCGCGATGACGGGCGACGGGGTCAACGACGCCCCGGCGATCAAGGCCGCCGACATCGGCATCGCGATGGGCACCGGCACTCAGGTCGCCAAGAACGCCGGCAAGATGATCCTCACCGACGACAACTTCGCCACGATCGTGCGTGCCGTGTCCGTGGGACGCAAGGTCTACGACAACATGCTGAAGTACATCCGCTTCATGCTGGTCGCGCTGGTCACGTACGTGGTGACCTTCCTGATGGCGAGCCTGCTCAACATCGCCGGTGGCCAGCCGTTCACCGCGGTCCAGATCCTGTGGATCAACTTCCTCATCACCGCTCCGGTCGGTATCGCACTCGGCCTGGACAAGGCGACCCCCGGCCTGATGGAGCGCGAGCCGCGGCCGCGGGCCGACTCGATCATGTCCCCGGCGGTCATCACGACCGTGGGCCTCGTCGGGGTGTTCATGTCCGTGGCGATCAACCTGTTGATCGTGTTCGGTCAGACCCAGTACGGCAAGGTGGAGATCGGCAGCACCATGGGCCTCGTCGCGTTCTCGCTGATGCTCGTCGTCGCGGCATTCGAAAGCCGTGACGAGAAGACGTCGGTCCTGCGCCAAGAGACCTTCGACAACAAGACCGTCAACATCACGGCGTTGGTGGAGATAGCCCTTGCTGTCCTGATTTCGGCGGGCGTCTTCTTGCCCGGTCTACTCGGAACGGTGACCCTCTCCGACAGGCAATGGCTGATGGGTGCCGTTCCGGCCGTGCTGCTGCTCGTTCTCTGGGAGATCGGGAAGCTGATCGCGAGGAGGATCAAGAGGGCGCATTCGTAGGTTGATACGCCAAGCGAGCGGTCTTTGTCACTCGGGGCCGGTCGACCAATACCGAACGTGTACTAGGGTACTCTGAGATTGGAATCCGGCCGGGTTGTTCACAGGGGGAGCGATGACCGACAAAGCACCATCGATCGAGAAGACGGCTGGCTGGGGCGTCATCGGCATGCTCGCCGCGGCCCAGTTCATCATGGTGCTCGACACCACCGTGATGAACGTGTCGATCTCGCAGGTGGCCGCGGACCTCAACACGACCATCGTCGGCCTGCAGACCGCCATCACCATGTACACGCTGGTCATGGCCGCCTTCATGCTCATCGGCGGCAAGTTCGGGGACCGCTGGGGCGCCAAGCGTGCGTTCTGGATCGGCCTGATCGTGTACGGCATCGGGTCGTTCGGCACCGGAATCTCGCAGAACCTCACGCAGCTGCTCATAGCCTGGTCGCTCATCGAAGGTCTCGGCGCCATCCTCGTGATTCCGGCGATCGCTGCGCTCACGGCCAAGACCTATGAGGGCAAGCAGCGCGCGTTGTGCTACGGCATCCTCGGCGGCGTGGCCGGAGCGTCCATGGCGGCCGGCCCGCTCATCGGCGGATGGGTGACGGCGTACTACTCGTGGCGCTACGTCTTCATCGGCGAGACCATCATCGTGCTGGTCGTCATGCTGTTCCTCAAGCTCATCCCGGCGACGGTCGGCCGCAAGACGAAGCTCGACACGATCGGCGCGGCGCTCTCGGCGGCCGGTCTCGGCGCGATAGTGTTCGGCGTCCTGCAGTCGAGCCAGTGGGGATGGATTCTCCCAAGGCGGGCGTTCCGCGTCAACGGCGTGCCTCTGGCGCCCTTCGGCCTTTCGCCGACGATGTGGCTGATCGTCACCGGTGGCTTCCTGCTGATGCTGTTCGCGCGCCGCGAGCAGGCAGTCAAGGAGCGGGGCGACGAGCCCCTGCTCGACCTCGATCTTCTCGGCATACCGCGGATGAAGGCCGGCCTCATGGTCCAGGCCTGCCAGGCGTTCATCATCCAAGCGACGTTCTTCGTACTGCCGCTCTACCTGCAGACGGTCCTGGGCTTCGATGCGCTGCAGACCGGCAAGACGATTCTTCCGCTGTCGGTCGCACTGTTCGTCTTCGCGCTGGGCGGTGCGTCCATGACGTCGCGCTTCGGCGCGAAGCTCATCGTGCAGCGAGGCCTGGCGGCGCTGCTTGTCGGCGAGGTCGTCCTGCTCTACTTCCTGGGTCCTGACCTCGCGACCGTTGGCTTCGCCATCGGCATGGCGCTGATCGGCGCTGGCCTTGGGCTCATGGCGTCGCAGGTCGGCAACGTCATCATGTCGTCGGTCGACTCCTCGCGCGGTAGCGAGGCCGGCGGCCTGCAGGGCACCTCGCTGAACCTCGGCGCGTCGCTCGGCGTGGCGCTCGTCGGCTCGATCGTGATCGCGATGCTGGCAACGAACTTCACGACCATGGTGAGCGCCAACCCGAATCTGCCTGATTCGGTGAAGGAACAGGTCTCAGTTGCCGCCGAGAAGAGCGCCAACTTCGTCTCGGCCTCGCAGGTGGAGTCCGCCGCTGTGGAAGCCGGCTTGACGGCCGACCAGACAGCAGAGCTCGTGCAGAACTACTCCGACGCTCAGCTCGCTGCACTGCGCGCCGGCCTGGCGTTCCTCGCGCTGTTCGCGCTGCTTGCGCTGGCGTGGGTGAGGCGTCTTCCAGATCGAAAGCAGCAAGCTGTGGCCGAAGTACAGACGTAGCCGGAACTGCGGAACTGAGGAGAAGCCATGAGTGACAACACGGACATGACCCCGCGGGGCGGGGACAGATTCGGCGCCTGAACAGGCGACGCCGGTCGAGCCCAAGCGCTCTTCGATTCCGCCGTGGGTGTGGATCGTCGGGGCGATCGTGGCAGTGGTTGCCGTGTTCGGGCTGTACTCCACGCAGACGGAGCAGGGCCGTGCATGGATGCTGGGTCTGCGCTCGATGGTGGCCGTGCCGAAGGTCGTCGGGCAAACGCAGTCGCAGGCCCAGACGACGCTGGAGGCCGCCGGGCTGCGTGTCGGGCAGGTAAGCCAAGAGCCGACGCTTGCCGTTCCTCCCGGTACGGTTGTCTCGCAGAAGCCCTCGGCTGGTTCCGAGGTCAAGAAGGACTCGGCAGTGGACATCGCGGTCGCGGCCATTCCGACAGTGCAGGTTCCCAACGTGGTCGGACAGTTGCAGGCCGACGCGATCACGGCGCTCGCCGAGGTAGGCTTGCGCACGGGGACGGTGAACTACGTGTATGACTCCAACGTGCAGGCCGGCAAGGTGGGCGCGCAGACGCCGAGCGCAGGCGAGAAGGTCTCAGTCGGCTCGGCGGTCAACCTGACGGTGTCGATGGGGAACCAGCAGGGTCAGGTGCCTAACGTCATCGGGTTGTCCCAGGACGACGCGAACTCCGTGATCACCGCGGCAGGATTCAAGGTCACGACCATGAAGGCGGCGAGCACGAACGTGCCCCCGGGTGATGTCGTGGCGCAGTCACCTGCCGCGGGCGTGGTCACCGCGGCCGGCAGCACGGTCACGATCACCGTCTCGACCGGTCCGACTCCGGCTGCCGCGCCTGCGCCCGCCCGCGGAGCCGCGCCACTGCCCGCGAGCGGAGCCGCCCGCGCCCACCGAGCCGCCCAAGCCGACGAGCCACACCCGCCGACCGTGAAGGTGCCCGACGTGGTCGGAAAGAGTGTCAAGGAAGCAGTCACTGCGCTGAAGGCCGCGAAGCTGAAGGTTTCGTTCGCGTTCGCCTCAAGCGATGGCGACTATCTGAAGGTCATCAAGCAGGATCCTGACGCCGGGGCGAAGTCGACCCGGGCACCACGGTCGTCGATCACGATCGGCCTGCCGAAGATCAGCCTGCCGGACGGCAAGCCGACGCAGCCCATGCCGCTGCCTGCGCAGCTGCCGGCCGAGACGCCGACCAGCTGCCAGCCGAGCAGCCGGCAGCGGCGCCTCAGCCGTCGCTTCCGACAACACCGTAGGATCGCCCAGCCCGGATCGCCCGGGCCACGAGAGAGGACAGGAATGAAGCACGCCAAGTTCAAGGAGCTGCAGCTCGACAATGAGGGATTGCACACGCCGTCCGGATTCATGGCGTTGAGCGACATATCGACGGCTGACTTCCACCGGAACACGGTGGCGGAGCCCGGCACGCCGGGTTCGCAGACCGCTTCGCCGGCGGGTGTGGTGGGCGGAGCGGTCATCGGCGGGGTCGTGGCCGGACCCGTCGGGGCGGTGGCCGGCGGGCTGGTGGGCTCAGCGATCAAGACCGATTCTCCCGGCGAACCGGGCTACAACATGACCACCTCGGCGACCATCTCGTTCAAGACGACGGCCCTCGAGTACACCACCCAGGTGCCGGTGTTCGATGTCGAGAGACGCCGAGGAGTTCGTCGCCGAGGTCCGGAGCGCGGCGGGGCTTCCGCCCCTGGGCTGAGCGAAGAGCTTAGTAGGAGGCCGATGGCGATGGACAAAGCAGAGGAGGACCAGGCGTCGCCCGTTGAGACGGCCGCTGTCATCGTCGCGGTGCTTCTTGCGGTGGTGGTGCTCTCGGCATGCGCGTCATCCAAGGCATCCAAGCCACCGAGTCGCCTCGGGAGGCGGAGTTGAACGCTGCCCTGGTAACTGCTAGTACCTCAGTCGCCGATGCCTCCACCTACATCATCGGGCTCAAGCAGGCCATCCCGGGTACACCCTCGAATGACGATCTCGAGCGTCTGCAGACCACGCTCAATGCAGCGAGCGCTCAGACGGGAGCGGCACAGCAGGCATCGGCCCAAAGCGCGCTGGATCAGTTCGATGCCGGGATAGCCAAGGTGACAAAGGTCTACGATGCCGCGCCGGCGGGAAGCCCCGAGCAAGCGCAACTCCGGCAGCTCATCGGCACGCTCGAGGTCGGTCGCGACGCCTTGGCGCAGGCGCTCAAGTAGTCCGCGGACGGTCGTTGCTTCGGGGAATGGGCATCATCAGAGTGTCAGCTGAACAGCCGAGACGCCCTGAGGAGTCCCCATGCGCGAGAAGCTCATCCGCACCGACGACGAATGGCGCACGATGCTGAGCGCCGAGCAGTTCCGCGTCCTTCGGAGGGCAGGCACGGAGCCCGCGTTCTCGGGTGCACTGACCGACGTGTCCGAACCCGGCACCTACGTGTGCGCCGGGTGCGGCTCGACGCTGTTCTCCTCGGAGGCGAAGTTCCACTCGGGCTGTGGGTGGCCGAGCTTCTTCGAGCCCGTCGAGCCGGACGCCGTGACCGAGCACGCGGACAACCAGTTCGGCATGCGCCGCGTCGAAGTCCGGTGCGCGGTCTGCGACGGCCACCTGGGGCACGTCTTCACCGACGGGCCCAAGCCGACCGGGCTCCGGTACTGCATCAACTCGGTGTCGATCGCGTTCGAGCCTTCGGCATGATGTTTGCGTCCACGGGTCCGTAATCTGTGCGTCGAAGGGACTCGATGTTCGCTGGTGCCAACAATCGCAAGGTAGCCATGGCGCTCGTCGTCATGATGGCGGTCGTCGCGATCGCCATTCCGACGTGCACCATGATCGGCTGCGATATGGGAATGGGCGGCGGCATGCCGTTCATGCCTTCCGGTGTCGGCATCTTCAACTCGTGTCCGGGTGAGTGGGTCACAAGCACTGGCCCGGCAGGCGTGCTTCCGAACGGCGCCGAGAACATCCTCCTCACGCTCAGTGCGCTGGTGGTCGCGGTTGCCGTGACGCTCGCGCCGCGCCAGTCCGCGCGCTTGGTGCAGGCACTGGTCGCCGAGCCGCCACCCCCGCCCGAAGACCCCTTGGGGCAGCGCACCCGCATCTGATCAGCTCCTCGTGACCGCCAAGACGGCGCATTTGCGCAGCTCTTGGCGATGACGCGTACCCTGTAGACGGGGACGCTCCACCCTTCTCACGAGGAGATTCATCGTGTCGGCACTGTTCCTATCCATGTTCGCGCTAGGTCTTGCGACCAGTCTGCACTGCATCGGCATGTGCGGACCCATGGTCGTCACCTATGCGGTCAAGGGCGAAGAAGACGGCCCCTGGCACAAGAAGCTCGTCCCGAACCTCGCCTACCAAGGCGCCAAGATCACCAGCTACGTGATGGTGGGACTGGTCCTCGGCGCGATCGGTTCTGCGTTCAACCTCAACGGCATCCGGCCGTGGATCATGTTCGCCGCCGGAGCCTTCATGATCATTCTGGGTCTCGGCATGACCGGTAAGGCCCCCTGGGCGGCCCGGCTCACTCCGCGTCCGCCCAAGTTCCTGATCACCGCGCTTTCCAACCTGCGGCGCAAGGCCAAGACCGACGCCGACCAGGGCGCAAGCACGCTTGCCACGCCGGTGGCCTTCGGGCTGCTCACAGGGCTCATGCCGTGCGCACCCCTGCAGGGGGCCGAGATCGCGGCTGCCGCGACCGGAAGCGCCGTGCTCGGCGCCACGGCCATGCTCGCCTTCGGTCTGGGCACGATGCCGCTGATGCTGGCGTTCGGCACCGCCTCGAGCCTCATCCCGCGGGACTGGAAGCATCGTCTGAACATGGTGCTGGCGATCGTGGTCATGGTGTTCGGCCTGGTGTTCATCAACCGCGCGGCCATGCTCGTGGGCTCGCCGGTCACCTTCAACAGCGTGAAGAGCGCGGTCGTGGGCGGTCCGAGCACGGCTACTTCAGCTGCGGCCTACAAGACCGGCACCGATGGCGTCGTCGAAGTGCCGTTCGCCATCATCAACACGCGGTACGTGCCCGAGTCGGTCAGCATCCCCGCCGACAAGCCCGTTCGGCTGCTGCTGGACCGGCAGGAGGACGCCGCGTGCTCTGACCGGCTCGTGATCAAGCAGCTCGGAATCGACGTCGCGCTCGCGCCCAACGCGGTCACGACGATCGACCTGCCCGCGACGGCCGCGGGCACCTACTCGATGACCTGCGGCATGGGCATGATGTCGGGACAGCTTGTCGTCGGTGGCGCCGGATCCTCGGCAGGCGGTGCGACCTCAGGTTCACCGCTGCTGTGGCTCCTGCTCGCAGTGGCGGCCGGAGCCGGTGCAGTCTATCTCGCACGGCGCAAGCCGGAGCCGGCAAACCAGAAGCCAAGACGAGATCCGACTAAGAAGTCCAGGTCCTGATTCGCCGATACATTCGGTAAAGATGAGAAGAGAATGCCAGATGACTGACTCAAAGGAGCCAAGCCACATGACAGATTCACAGACCACCAGGAGCAACGACACGTTGCGTTGGGTGATGATCGTCGGCCTCGTACTGGTCGCGTTCTTCGGTGCATACCGGTTCGCCTCGGCGCGAAGCGGCAAAGCCGCGAGCGGTTCTGCCGCCTTGGCTGCAGCCGGCGCTAACGCTCCGGGCGCTTCAACGGCAGGCGGCGCGTCCGGCGCCGCCGCCTCGGGTGCCGCCTGCGCCTGCTGTGGCACCGGCGCACCGACCGCAGGCGGCGTCACAGGCCCGCCGATCGAAGGCACCGCCGTGCTCGCAGGCGGCGTCCAGAAGATCGCGGTCGATGTGACCACGGTCTACAACCCCAACACGATCAAGCTCAAGGCGGGGGTTCCAGCCGAGATCACCTTCAGCCAGGCTCAGGGCTGCACGCAGGTCGTGGAATCGCCCGACCTCGGGTTCAGGGAGGATCTCTCGGCCGGTCCCAAGACCGTGAAGCTCAAGGCGCTGCAGCCGGGCACGTATGCGTTCTCGTGCGGGATGCAGATGGTCTTCGGCAAGATCGTCGTCGAGTAGGAGTGGGAAGATGACTCCACAGACTCATACTGCACAGGGAGGTGACGTATGGCCGCCGGAGGAATCATGATCGTGAGGCTCCGAACGGAGGGCATGCGCTGCCACTCCTGCGAGCAGGTGCTTTCGGCCTGGGTTCGCGACATACCGGGCGTTGAAGCCGTTGTAGCCGATCACGACATCGGTCTCGTGACGATCTTCGCCAGCGATGACGCCTCGGTCGACGACATGCTCAAGGCCGTCATGAACGCCGGGTTCGTCCCGGGTGTTCCCGAGGTCGTCGAGTCGGTTTCGGGCGCACCGTCGGTGGAGATGCCGATCGCCGCGTCCAAGACCGATCCGCCCGAGGCTACTGGTGCCGGAAGTCGCGGCGCCCGTGCAGGCGGGAGTGCCGGTCGTGGTCGCGGCCGTCCAGCCGATCGCCGAGCCCGAGCCCGAGCCGGAGCCCGAGCCGGAGCCCGAGCCCGAGCCCGAGCCGGAACCAGAGCCCGAGCCCGAGCCCGAGCCCGAGCCGGAGCCCGAACCCGAGCCCGAACCGGAGCCCGAACCCGAGCCGGAACCAGAACCCGCGCGAGTGGCGCCGGCGGTACGTGCCCTTGCGGCAACCGCCGTGGCGCCGGCGCTGAACGCAGCGCCAAGCATGGATGCCGAACCGCGTCGTGGCACCTACGCGCTATCGCCGACTGCGGCTTCGCGCACTCGGCATGCACTGCGGCGCATGCGAGAAGCTCGTCACGATGCAGACCGGACAGATCGACGGAGTCGCCGCCGCAACGGGTGACGCGGCCGCCGAGACCGTGACGGTCTATCTCGAGCACGAGGTCTCGCTCGACGACCTGGCTGCCGCCGTGGAGGCCGCGGGCTTCACACCGGGCACGCCGTTCGTTCTGGCCGTGGGGTTCGTGAGTGAGCTCCCGGGACCGGATGGTGAGGTCAGCGCTGCGGCGCCGGCTGCCCCGGCTCCCGAACGAGAGGTCGCTGTCGAGACTGCGGTCATCGCAAGCGCGGTCGGCCCTACCTTGGCAGAGTCACTCTCCGCTGGCTCCGGCGAGCCGCTCGAGAGCGAGACTCTCGAGACCTCGGAGGTCGAGCCCGCGGCTGTTCAGACCGAATGCCCGATTCTTCCCCCTGAAGATGAAGAGTCCGGTCCGGCTCCCGCCGCGCTGGAAACCGTAGTCGTCGAAGGTGCGAGTCAGACGGTTGCTGCTTCGGCGTCAGCTGATGCGACCTTCGCTATCGGCGGCATGACCTGTGCGTCGTGCTCGGCGATCATCGAGAAGGTGCTCGGCAAGACGGCCGGCATCCACTCTGCGGTGGTCAATCTCGCCACCGAGAAGCTCAACGTCACCTACGATCCTTCCGTCATCGACACCGAGGGCATCATCTCGGCGGTCAGTGGCATCGGCTACACCGCGACGCTGCTCGGCACACCGGGCACGGCGGCGGAGGCCCCGGGCAAGGTCACGCTGGGGCTCATCGGCATGACGTGCGCCTCGTGCGCGGCCGTCATCGAGAAGACGCTCCTGAAGGTGCCGGGAGTCTCGGCGGCGACGGTGAACCTCGCCGCGAACACCGGGACCATCGAGTTCGACCCCACGATCACCGGTATCGACGAGCTCATCACCGCCGTGCGTGGCGCCGGCTACGACGCCGTCGTCAAGGTGGAGCACGTGCCCGGCCAGAGCGAGGACACGGTCGACCTGCAGGCGGAGGCGCAGGCCAAGGCGTACAAGCACGAGCTCTTCATGTTCTGGTTCGCGGTCGCCTTCTCGATTCCGCTGCTCATCATCTCGATGATCCCGCCGCTCATGGACACCGTGCCGCTGTGGCTCTCCGAGCAGCTGGCAGCGGGTTCTGGGCGGCGCATGGGCGCCGATGATGGTCGGCAAGTACGTCATGTTCCTGCTTGCGACGCCGGTGCAGTTCGTCGCCGGCGCCCGCTTCTACAAGGGCGCGTGGCACGCGATCAAGAACCGCTCGGGCAACATGGACCTGCTCGTGGCGATCGGTACGTCGGCGGCGTACTTCTACTCCGTCGCGGCCACCTTCGTTCCCGCCGTCGAGATGGAGCCGGCGTTCTACGAGACGTCGGCGCTGCTCATCACGTTCGTGCTGCTCGGCAAGCTGCTCGAGGCGCGCGCCAAGGGCCGCACCTCTGACGCGATCAAGAAGCTCATGGGACTCGCCGCCAAGACCGCACGCGTGGTGCGCGGCGGCGAGGAGATCGACGTTCCGGTCGAGCAGGTCGTCGTCGGTGACGTCGTGGTCGTGCGTCCGGGCGAGAAGATCCCGGTCGACGGCGTGCTCATCGAAGGCTCCTCGGCGGTGGACGAGTCCATGCTCACCGGCGAATCGATGCCGGTCGAGAAGAACGTCGGCGATTCCGTCATCGGTGCGACCATGAACAAGCTCGGCAGCTTCCGCTTCCGGGCGACCAAGGTCGGTGCCGACACGGCGCTCGCCCAGATCGTCAAGCTCGTCGAAGACGCGCAGGGCTCCAAGGCGCCCGTGCAGCGCTTCGCCGACCGCATCAGCGCCGTGTTCGTGCCCTTCGTCATCGGCGCCGCGCTGTTCACGTTCCTGTTCTGGGCGTTCGCCGGTCCGCTGATCTTCGGTGCGGACCCGATCGTGGCCACCGCGCCCCTGATCCTGGAGCCCATCCTGATGGCCGCATCCACCAACGGATGGTGGATCGCCGCCCTTCTGGCCGGTATCGCCGTCGTGGTCATCGCCTGCCCGTGTGCCCTTGGGCTGGCAACACCGACCGCGATCATGGTCGGCACCGGCCGAGGCGCCGAGAACGGGATCCTCATCAAGTCCGGTGTCGCTCTGGAGACCGCCTACAAGATCTCGGCGATCGTCTTCGACAAGACCGGCACGCTGACCCACGGCAAGCCCGAGGTCACCGACATCGTGCTCGTCGACGGTCACGACGAAACCAGGATGTTCACGCTGGCGGCGGCGCTCGAGCGCAACTCCGAGCACCCGCTGGCCGAGGCGGTCGTCGCCCGCGCCAAGGACGACGGAATCGACCTGCCGGCCGTCGAGGGCTTCTCGGCGATCCCGGGTCACGGTGTCGAAGGCACGGTCATGGGCAAGCGCGTCGCCTTCGGCAACCGCAAGCTGATGGCCCGCGAGGGCATCGACGTCTCGGCGCACGAGGACGAGATCACGGCGCTCGAGGACAACGGCAAGACGGTCATGCTCGTGGGCGTCGACGGCAGCGTCTTCGCCGGCATGATCGCAGTGGCCGACACGCTCAAGCCCAACTCCGCCGAGGCGGTTCGCCGCCTGACCGAGATGGACGTCAGCGTCTTCATGATCACCGGCGACAACCGCCGTACTGCCGAGGCCATCGCGCTCGCGGCGGGCATACCCTCCGAGCGCGTGTTGGCCGAAGTCATGCCCGAGAACAAGGCGGCCGAGGTCGCCAAGCTCCAGGCCGACGGCATGACCGTGGCGATGGTAGGCGACGGCATCAACGACACTCCGGCGCTCGCACAGGCCGATGTGGGCATCGCCATGGGCGCGGGAACCGACGTGGCCATGGAGACCGGCGGCATCGTGCTCATCAAGAACGACCTGCGCGACGTCGTCACCGCCATCGAACTGTCCCGCGCGACCATGCGCAAGATTCGCCAGAACTTCGTCTGGGCACTCGGCTACAACACGGTGCTGATGCCGGTTGCCGCCATCGGACTGCTCTCGCCGTTCCCGTGGGTCGCAGGTGCCGCGATGGCGTTCTCAAGCGTTTCCGTCGTCACCAACTCCCTGCTGCTGCGCGGCTTCAAGCCAAGCCTGCGCACGGCTGACAAGGCCGCCTGAAGCGGCGCTAGGAAGGAACTCTCATGAAACGAACGCTCGCAGCGAGCTTCGCGCTAGCTCTGGCCCTCGGCGTACTTGCGCTGAGTGGCTGCACCGGCACCAAGGACATGGCGGCCGACACCTCGACGGTCTGGGGCTACGTCGCCGCTCCGGAGAAGGCGCAGATCGAGCTCGCCGACAAGCAGAACGGCGCCAACGAACTCGTGGTCAAGCGCGTGCTCTCACCCACCGACGGCTGGGTGGTCGTACACGCCGACATGAACGGCCAACCCGGAGTGCGAGTCGGTCTCGCGCCGATCAAGCGAGGCGAGTCCCTCGACGTCAAGGTGCCGCTCGAGGATCTCACCACGCCCAAGGTCATCGTCGCGGTCCATGCCGACAAGGGCGTGGCGGGCACGTTCGACTTCGACATGATGAACAAGGAGATGAGCCCCGACCGACCGTTCTTCGTCAACGGGGCCGAACTGGCGAAGGTCGTCACCGTGCGCGACTACGGAGTCAAGGCGGGCCCCGGCACTGCTTCGATCGAGGCCTCGGCTCAGCCCGGCGCAGCCGGGCAACTGGTGATCTCCAGCGTGAAGACGCCGACTGACGCGTGGGTCGTCGTGCATCTCGAAAAGGACGGTGGGCCCGGCCAGCGGGTCGGGCTGGTCCATGTCCCGGCCGGGCAGAGCGCCGATGTCATCGTCCCGCTCGACCCGGTCAAGCTCACGCCGAAGCTCGTGGTCGCGCTCCACGTCGACAAGGGCGATCCGGGCCTGTTCGAGTTCGATATGGATGACAAGATCAACAGTGTCGACCAGCCGTTCTTCGTGGGCGGCAAGGAAGTCGCCATCAAGGTGCCGGTGCAGTAACCTCGAAACGCAGAAGGTGATGACGCGGGCCGTCCACATCGGGCGGCCCGCGCGTTCTCGGCGTGCCGGACGCTCGATGAGGAGGAGCAGCACGTGAAGATGGTGGTATTCGGGGCGGCAGGCAGGACCGGCCGGCTCGTCGTGGAGAGGGCACTCGGGCACGGGCACGAGGTCACGGCGTTCGTCCACAACACGCCGTTGGCCGTCGAGGACGAGGCGCTGACGGTGGTCAATGGGGACGTGCGCGATTCGGACGCGGTGCGTCAGGCGGTCATCGGACACAGCGCGGTCGCGTTCGCGTTGTCCCAGGGCTCAGGCGCCGGAGCGGATATCCACGAAGCCGGTATCGCGACGGTGATCCAGGCGATGGCCGAGTGCATGGTCTCGCGTCTGGCGGCGGTGAGCGCGGCAGGGACGTTCGCCCGCAACGACAAGAAGCTCTCGTTCGCCTACCGCACACTCGTTGCGACGGCGATGCGGGCGGTCTACGACGACCTCGAGGCGATGGAGATGCGCATCATGGCGTCCGATCTCGACTGGACGATCGTTCGGCCCGTGGGCTTGACCGACGACCCGCCCGGCGGTCAGTACCGCATCTCGCTCGACGGTTCGCTGCTGGCCAAGGCCTCGCGCATCTCTCGGGCGGATGTGGCGGCGGTCGTGGTGAAGGCGCTTGAGACGGACTCGTACTGGCGTCGCGCGGTCGTGGTCGCCGACTAGCGGGAACCCGTTGGGTAGCAGCGCGCACGTGAGGGCACAATCTCGGTAGTGCCGTCGCCCCAGGAGGGGAATCGCCCGTGAGCCCAGAGAGCCGATCGGGTCGTCCCGACCGCCGCGCCGTCTGCGGCAGCTTGGTCATCGCAGCCGCAACGCTGCTAGCCGTGCTCACGGCTCCTGCCGCCGCCTGTGCGCACGTTCCGTTCATCGAGTCCAGCCAGCGCTCCGACAGTCGCGGGTCCGCCCGGCGTGCCGTATCCGCAGGCCCAGACGCTGCCGTCGCCCACGGTCTCGCGTGCGATCTACGGCTACCTCGCGCCTGGCACCGAGTTCGACGCTTACACGTTCACCGTCGCCCGAGAGGTGACCACCGAGGTCTCCCTCATCGTCCCCAAGCGCGCGGGGCTGCAGGGGTTTCGCCCGGGCCTGCGGATCTACGCCGAAGGCTCCGGTGACACGTTGAACGCCCCCGACCCGGGGGCCGAACCACGCACTTCTTTCTACGAGCCGTTCTCGGCTGCGAGTTTCTGGAACGGTCCTTCGATAACGGCCACCTTCAGGCCCGACGAGCGCTACTACGTTCTGGTCGAGCCGCCCAAGACCGGTCGGTCCCATGGGGCCTACGTACTGACTTTCGGAGGGGGCGAGGAGTTCTCGGCGGCAGATTGGGCCGCGACCGGAGCGGCGATGCCGACGATCTGGCTCGGCTCCTGGGCAGGCGGCCCGGTGCGGCCGGGAGCCAACGCCTGCGGTGTGGCGTTGGTGGTACTGGCAGTTCTGGCGGTCGGACTCTGGGTTCGTCGCCGGCGGCGGCGACGGGCGGAAGCGGCTGCGTCGGTCGAAATCGACGCACACGATTCTGCGTAGCGGACCTCGCCTACCAACCCATCGTACCTGGCGCCCCTTTGAACGGGCCGACCACCTCGCTCGTGACCCAACCGCCGTAGAAGTGACCCGGTTGGGGGGTCACGACCTCACCGTCCACCGTGCATTCTTCCATGGCCTGAGGATAGAACGCCACGCAGTCGCGGAGCACTTCGTATCCCGGGTTCGGTGCAGGGTAGTACCAGGCGGCGTTCTTGGCCTCCCGGTCCCCGACCACTACGTCGTAGTAGGACGCGGTCCCTTTGTATTCGCAGACGGTGCGGTGGGATGAGGGAACGAGTGCGGCGCGATCCACGTCGCCAGGCGGAACGTAGTAGACGGGGGGATGGCTGGTCTCCATCACCTTGACCGGCCTGGTCGTCCGCCCGATCTCTTTGCCGCCGAACCGGACGACGACTTCGCGCGCGACCTCGATGGCGGCTGGCGGCCGGGGGTAGTCCCAGACCGACTCCTGGCCGGGTCCCGGCTCGATACGTCCTGCCTTCATGGGGCCTCATCCTTCCGGTCGGCGTCCCTACCACTGTGTGCCCGCGACGCGGTGCGGCTATACCACCGGTTCGGCCGGCGGTTCCTCGGTGGTGCGCGGGATACGGTCGGCGATCTCGGAGGCGCGCTCGCGCAGGGCCGAGAGCACAGCCGCTATGCCCGGGTTGTCGCGGCTGCCGCGGCGGATGTTCGCCCAGATCGTGCGGTCGAGTTCGAGGTCGGCGACGCGGGTGATCTCCACGTCCGGGTAGGTGCCGATGAGGGCGAGCGGCGGGACGAGCCCCACTCCGAGCCCCTGGCCGACGGCGGCGAGGATGACCTGGAAGTCCATCGAGTGGAAGTCGGTCTGCGGCTCGTATCCCTGACGCCGCGTCGCGGCGACCACCAGGTCGAGCATCGACGTCGAGTCTCGACCCACGATCCACTCCTCGTCGACCAGGTCCGCGAGCCCGACCGGTCCGGTGCCCGCGAGGCGGTGGCTGGCGGGGAGTGCGAGGTAGACCGGCTCGGTGAACAACTCCTCACGCTCGATGCCCGCGTCGGTGAGGTGCGGCAGCAGTCCCCACTCGTAGGTGACGACCACGTCGAGGTCTGAGGCCTTGAGGGCAGGAAGTGACTCCTCCGGCTCGAGGTCGACCATCGAGACCCGGAGGTTGGGGTGACGATCGCGCAGCTCCGGCAGCGCGGGGACAAGCAGTGCGCGAGCCGCCGTGGGGAACGCCGAGACGCGAACGCGACCCACCACCCCTCGCGACGCCGCTGCGAGATCGGCTTCGGCGCGCTCGATATCGGCCAGGATCCGTTCGGTATTGGCGACGAGCCGCTTTCCCGCGTCGGTCAGCCGCACGTTCCTGCCGAGTCGCTCCAGCAGCGGGGTGCCGGCTTCTCGCTCCAACACCGCCATCTGCTGCGATATCGCGGAGGGAGTCATGAACAGGGCCTCCGCGGCGGCCGAGATGGTCCCTCGCGCCGCGACCTCGCGAAGCATGCGGAGTCTCGTGACGTTCAACATGTAGTAAATCTTACGATATGCATTAGAAACAGGCAATTGTTCTTCAGCATCAAAGGTACGAAGATAGCTCTAGGACACACGCGGCCCAACCGATCCAGCCGCTACGAGGAGGCGTTTCACATGCATGACAGCTTCAGTTCAGGTGGCGTTTTCTACGGTCGCACGCTTGCGATCGTGGGCGGGATCCTGGTTCTCGCAGTTCTTCTCAACATCCTCTAGCCCCCCTTGCGGTCGTCGCCGGCCATCCCCCGGCCCGACGGCAGCATGAACGAGCGCTCCGCGGTCTTCCGTGGGGCGCTTATTCGTTTCGTGGCAGTTGGTATGCGGTGGAGCGGCTGCCGGAGGTCGGAGGACCACGTGGTCCTCGTGCGGAACCGCTAGAGCGTGCCCGGCCAAGGGCCCAACTCGGGGTAGTAGCCGCCCCCGGGAGTCGGGCCGGCGAGCGCTCCATGCTCGGGCGGCGTCAGACCGAGCAGCGGCCAGAGTTCATCGCGCACGCTGTCCATCCGGTCGCGATTGTCTCCGTTGGGCTCGAACACATCGTGAGTGAAGCCCAGGGCCTTCGGAAGCTCTATGCCTTCGACCTCGAGCGCGAGCGGCTCAAGCTGCCGGGCGACGAAGTCGTAGGCCCGGTCATTCCGTACGGCGATATCGTTGTCGTTCACCACAAGGAGAACCCGATCGAGCTTCGTGGTCCTGGCGGGGGAGACGTGCTCCAGCTGCCGTCGGAAGGTTATCTGCGCCCCGATCGCCTTGAGAGAGAACTTGGGCGTCGCCCACGTTCCGGCGACCTCCTTCTCGTGCAGCTTGGGGTTCCACCAGGAGTAGACGTCCGGGAGCGCGCGCGTCGCCGCGTCGAACGGACCGTCGACCCATCCGGGCACCGCCTTGGGCTGGATGAACGGCGCTACAAGGCGGGCCTCCGCAACCTCGTCTCGCATCTTGCCCAGGTAGCCGGCGAGCAGGCCGCCGAGTGAGAGACCGGTCACGATGACTCGCTCGCCCAGGCCGGCCGCCGCCTCAGCGACCTCGTCACAGAAGGCCTCGAGGACCGCGGGCGTCATGTTGCCGAGTTCGCGGGCATCGGGATCGAGGTAACCGTGGTAGGGGACTCGCGGGACCAGGACGTTCGCGCCTTCGTCGAAGTGCGCCTGCGCGATCTCACGGAACTGCGCCGGTGCATTGGTATAGCCGTGAAGCAGCACGTGCACGGCGGCAGTTCGCGCCCCGTGGTTGAGGAACCGGGTCCTGCACGGCACCGCGATCTCATCGCCGTCCTTGGCCATCAGTGACGCGACGCGGTCGAGCGAGACCTGCCAGTCGGGGGCCATCTCCGTACCTCCGAAGGACGAGTAGCGGTGTCGGGATCGTAGCGAGCGCGAGAACGCGCCCACCAGACAACCTACCCGAAACAGGCGGAGTGCGCCGTCGCGCCCCGCTTTGTGCAAGCGGAGGCAGACTTCTGAGCGTCAAGACGCTACACTACGCTGTAGTGATAGAGCGACGGACGACCACGACACCACGAGGAGCACCCCGATGCTGACCATCGCCCTTCCCAAAGGCTCGCTTGAGGAGCAGACGATGCTCCTGTTCGCCCAGGCCGATCTCGAGGTCAAGAAGTCGAGCCGCGAGTACAACCCCACCATCAGTGATCCGCGAATCGGCAAGGTCAAGATCCTGCGGCCGCAAGAGATCCCCGTGTTCGTGCAGGACGGTGACTTCGACCTGGGCATCTCGGGCTACGACTGGGTCACCGAGACCGGCGCGGACGTGGTCGAGGTTGCCGAGATGCCCTATGCGAAGACCGGCACGGGGGTCGTCAGCATGGTTCTGGCGGTTCCGGACTCCTCGGCGGTGGCATCGGCGCGCGACATCGCTCCGGGCAGCCGCATCACCACGGAGTTTCCCAACGTCACGAAGCGCTATTTCGAGGGGCTGGGCATTCCGGTCGAGGTCTACTTCAGCTACGGCGCGACCGAGGCCAAGGTGCCCGACATGATGGACGCGCTGGTCGATCTGACCGAGACCGGCTCGACGCTGCGCCGCAACGGCCTGAAGATCGTCGACACCGTGCTCACCTCCACCACCCGGCTGCTCGCCAACAAGGACGCGTGGGCCGACCCGACCAAACGTCGCGAGATCGAGGAGATCCGCACGCTGCTGCTGGGGGTCATCGAGGCCCGAGGCCGGGTGCTGCTGTCGATGAACGTGCCGGAGAGCCGCCTCGACGAGGTCATCGCCGCACTTCCCGCCATGAAGCACCCGACCGTCTCCAAGCTCTACGGCTCCGACGACCTCGAGGTGACCACGGTTGCCGACAAGGCCGGGGTCAACATCCTGATTCCCCAGCTCAAGGCCGCCGGCGCCGAAGACATCCTCGAGATGCCGATCAGCAAGATCGTTCGGTAACCTCCCCGGCGCCCCGGCGCGAGACCACGGGCCTGCTGTGGCACACTGTGTCCGGGAAGCCCTGCTCGGCCGGAAGGAAGATCGCGACGTTGGGCCAGAATCTGATCAAGGACCTCTCGATCCTGGTCTTCGTCTGTGTGATGGCGCTGGTCGCCAACGCGAGCGCCCTGGTGTGGGGCCCGAACATGGCATTTCTGCTCCAGAAGCGGCGGCCGCTCTCGCGTTCCATCGCGTACACCATCGGGCGCGGGGTCACGCTCACGACGGCGAGCGTCATCATCGTGTGGACCCTGCTCGTGACCGACTCCGGCGTCAACGGGCTCGCCGACCAGGTCACGACTCTCGCCGACAAGCCGCACCCCGTTGTCAGCATCCTTATCGGGTTGGGCATCGTTGTCGCCGCCGTAGTGGTCTACCGGCGTCCCCCGGGGTTTCTTTCGGCCAAGAAGCCGGCCGTCGATGACGACGGGGCAGCGCGCGTGTGGCCCGCCTTCGTCATGGGCATCACCATCCTGTTCGCCAATATCCTGGAGTTCGCTTGGCAGACGATCGGTGTCGGCACCGCGGTTGCGGGCTCCGGGCACAATCCCCTGGTCTACGGGCCGGCGGTGATCATCTGGACCACGCTGGGCACCGCGACCCTGTGGGTACCGGCGCTCGCCTTCCTCCTCGCTCCCGGATGGGCCACGGAGCGGTTCGCGCGCGTCACCGAGCGGATCCCCACGATCAAGCCGTGGCAGGTCGCGCTGCCCTTGGGGTTGTTCGGCTTGCTCTTCGCACTGTTCGGCATCTGGAAGGCGATGCGCGGCTGATCGTCAGACGGCGCCACACGCGCTACTCGTGTCGACGGGTACGCAAGAGCCCCGGCGGCGCGCGCAGCCGGGGCTCTCTTCGCACAGCAAGCGGATGCTAGTAGTTCTCGGCCAGGAGCTCGAAGTAGGCCTGCGGGTGTTTGCACGTCGGGCAGATGTCCGGCGCTTCCATGCCGGTGGACACGTAGCCGCAGTTGCGGCAGATCCACTTGTGGGGCATCAGCCGGGAGAACACCTTGTCTCCGTCGACGTTCGCGAGCAGCCGGTTGTAGCGGTCCTCGTGGTGCGCCTCCACCTCCGCGATGTGGCGGTACGAATCGGCGATGTCGGCGAAGCCCTCGGCGGCAGCCTCATCGGCGAAGGCGGGGTAGAGCTCGCTCCACTCCATCTTCTCCCCGGCGGCGGCGGCGGCCAGGTTCTCCGAGGTCGTGCCGATCCTGCCGGCCGGGTACGACGCGGTGATCTCGGCGTCGCCGCCCTCGAGGTACTTGAAGAAGACCTTGGCGTGCTCCTTCTCGTTGTCCGCGGTCTCCGTGAAGATCGCCGAGATCTGCTCGTAGCCCTCCTTCTTCGCCACGCTGGCGAAGTAGGTGTAGCGGTTGCGAGCCTGCGACTCACCGGCGAAAGACTTGAGCAGGTTCAGCTCGGTCTTTGTTCCCTTGATGCTTGCCATCTGACAGCTCCTTTCGGTTCTTCGGGGTCATAGCAGAGGGTATCCGTTCGCGGCCTCCGCGTAACCACCGAACACCGACGACTTGACTAGTACGAACTTAGTAGTAGTATGACTCGTGACTAGTGTGAAGTTGATACTAGTGAACGGACCGCGTGCAGTCCTGAACGAAGGGAGGTGGCCATGGACCCAGCTGCTGACACCACGCTGAAGAAGTTCCAAAAGGAGCTGAACGGCGGCACCGTCTCACTCGTACTCTTGGCCATACTCGACCGCTCGGCCGAGCCGCTCTACGGCTACCAGATCGCGAAGAGCATCGAGGGCGCCTGGAGCGAGGGAGTCCCGGTGAAGCAGGGGACGCTCTATCCGGTCCTCAGGTCCATGGAGGAGAACGGGCTGCTTCAGAGCCGAGTGGAGCCCAGCGTCTCGGGGCCGCCTCGGAAGTACTACTCGATCACCGAGCGCGGGCGATCTGCGCTCGGGGAATGGAAGGTGGCGTGGGAACGCACGCGCTCCTTCGTCGATGCGACACTGGAGGGGAACGTTGTCTAACACGGTCGAGGGATACCTCGCTGAACTCAGAACGGCGCTTGCCGGTGCGGACCCTGCGCTCGTGCAGGACGCGCTCTACGACGCCGAGGACTACCTGCGCAACGCCGTGGCCGAGGGTGACGGAAGCCCCGAGGCGCTCGAAGCCGCCATCGAGGCGTACGGAACACCTGAAGAGATAGCCACCGCGTATCGGGAGAGCGAGTTGACCGTCGCGGCTGCGCTCCGCAGGCCTGCGGCGTCGGCGCCTCGCAGCAAGGTGGGACGCTCGCCGGTCGGGAGGTTCTTCGCAGTCGTGCTCGACCCGTCGGCCTATGGCGCGCTCTTCTACGCGCTGCTCGCGCTCGCGACCGGGATCATCTACTTCACCATCGTGGTGACCGGGCTGTCGCTGACGTTCGGGCTCGCCATCCTCATCATCGGGCTTCCCTTCGCGCTGGTGTTCCTCGCAGTCGTGCGCGCGATCTCGCTGGCGGAGGGCCGCATCGTCGAGGGGCTTCTCGGCGTGCGCATGCCGAGAAGGCCGCGGACGCTGGGCGTACAGGGCAACCTGTGGACCCGCATCAAGTCGTGGCTCGCCGACTACCGCACCTGGACGACGATGCTCTACATGGTGCTGCAGCTGCCGCTCGGCATCATCTACTTCACGATCATCGTGACTGCTCTGACCCTGTCGGCGGCGGTGACGGCGTTGCCGATCGTGCAAGTCGTCATCGGTCAGCCGATCATCCGGGACTTCGACTACGGCTATCTGATTCAGCCGTGGGCGATGCCGCTGGTGATGGCGTTGGGGATCCTCGGCTTCTTCGTGACGCTCTGGATCGCGAAGGGCATCGGGTTCGCGCACGGGCACTGGGCCAAGACGATGCTGGTAGGCCGCTTCGAAGGTGCCGGTGCACCGGATGCGTCGGCTGTCGTAGCCGGCCAGGAGGTGACGGCGTGATGAGCAAGAGGACTCTGGTCGCGCTGGCGGCCGTGGCGGTGCTCGGCACGGTGCTGTTCTCGGCAGGGTGCGTGAGGGTTCCGCTGACCGGGTCGCAGAAGGTGTTCGGAGGCGAACCGGGTACGAGCAGCACCGAGACGACCTCGGCTCCGCTCGGTGGGGCGACGCGCGTCAACGCCACGATCCGCATGGGGGTCGGGGAGCTGCTGGTGTCGAGCGTCCCGAGCAGCACGGCGGTGTTCACGGCGGACTTCACGTACAACCCGCGCAGCTGGAAGCCGGAGGTCGCCTACCACGTGAGGCCGGCGGACCCCGGCCCGATCGGCGTGCTGTACGTGGGTCAGCCGGAAGCCGGAGGCGCCACGAAGTGGGGCCAGGCCGAGAACTCGTGGGACCTCGCGCTGGCAAGAGGAGTCCCCACCAGACCTCTCGCTCAAGGTGGGCGTCGGCGAGGCCACCGTGGACCTTGAGGATGTCGACGTGCGCTCCATCGAAGTCGTCACCGGTGTCGGCGAGACCAAGTTGGACCTCAGCGGTCCGCGCTCCAGCGACGTCTCGGGCACGATCACGTCGGGCGTCGGTGCGACGACCGTTCGGCTGCCGCGGGACGTAGGTGTGCAGATCACCGTTAGTGGCAGCGGCCTGGGCAAAGTATCGAGCGAGGACTTCACCCGTACCGGCAACGTGCTGACCAACAAGGCGTGGAGCCAGCCGGGACCCAAGATCACGCTTAAGGTCGTGCGCGGAGTGGGCGATATCACGTTCGAGTTGGTTCAGTAGGGGCGGCCAGGTCGCAGAGAGCCGGGACGCGGTGCTGGCGGTGGTATGGTCGAAAGGCACCGCTGAGCCGACGTGAGAGAGGGCCGACCGGATGACAGCCGAAGACACGCGAGCGACACCGGGACGCGAGCTCGGCGCCGATCTGGACCGGCTGCGTTCGCTCACGTGCATCAAGTGGTCGCGCTACGACGATGACGTGATTCCCGCGTGGGTTGCCGACATGGACCTCGCCCCCGCGCCCGTCGCCGTCGAGGCGGTGCGCGCGCTCGCGGACTGCGGCGACTTCGGCTACAACTTCGCCGCGGCGGCCCGGCTGCCGGAGGTGTTCTCGGCGTGGCAGGAGCACCATCACGGCTGGCGGCCTGACCCCGAGAGGGTCCGGGTGTTCTGCGACGTCATGCAGGCGGTCGAGACCGCCGTTTGGCTGCACACCGAGCCCGGTGATGGCGTCGTGCTGTTCACGCCGGTCTACTTCCCGTTCTTCCCGGCGGTGACGTCGACGGGCCGGCGCATCGTCGACTGTCCGCTCGATCCGGACGGCTGGCGCCTGGACCCCGAACTGCTCGCGTCGGTCATCGACCCGACCACACGGGCGATCCTGCTGTGCAATCCGCATAACCCCACCGGCCGGGTCTTCGACGCCGAGGAACTCAGCGCGATCGCCGAGGTCGCCGAGCGCCACGACCTGCTCGTGATCAGCGACGAGATCTGGGGCGACCTGACGCACCCGGGAGCCACGCACATCCCGATCGCTTCGCTCGGCGAGGACATCGCGGCGCGGACCGTGACGATCTCGGCGGCGAGCAAGGCGTTCAACATCGCCGGACTACACTGCGCGGTCGCCCACCTCGGGCACGCCGGAGTGGCCGACGGACTGGCCGCGCTGCCGCGGCACCTCCTCGGCGCGGTAGGCTCGCCCGGGGCCGAGGCGACGCTCGCGGCATGGACTGCGGGGGAGCCGTGGCTCGGCACTGTGCGCGCGCACCTCACCGCGCAGCGCGACCATCTCGCGGCTCGGCTCGCAGAGGAGCTGCCGGCCGTGGGCTTCGCGGTGCCCGAGGCGACGTACTTGGCGTGGCTGGACTTCCGAGCGCTCGGACTGGGGGATCGGCCCGAGGAGCTGATACTCGAGCGCGGACGGGTGGCACTGTCGGCAGGCCTCGATTTCGGGGCCGAGGGAGCGGGTTTCGCGCGGCTGAACTTCGCGACCTCGCGCGAGATTCTCGACGAGATCGTCGACCGGATCGTGCTCGCGGTGCGTGATACGGAGTGACGGGTCACGGCGAAGACGCGACCCATGTGGGGCAGGATCACTCGGCACACCAAGGTGGCCGCCACGAAGGACACTCGGTAGCCGACTTCCGCCGTCGCTTCTGGATCAGCCTCGCCGTAACGGTCCCGGTCCTTCTCATATCGCCTGGGTTACCGTTCGTTCCCGGCGGACGCATAGTGAACGTCCCTGGGGCGGACTGGATACTGCTCGGGCTCTCCACCTTCCTCTACATCTACGGCGGGATGCCGTTCCTCAAGGGGTTCGTTCGCGAGCTGCACGACCGCAGGCCCGGCATGATGACGCTCGTCGCGGTCGCCATCAGCGTCGCCTACTTCTACAGTGCGGCGACGGTCTTCGGTCTCGAGGGCATGCCGTTCTTCTGGGAGCTCGCCACCCTCATCGACATCATGCTGCTCGGCCACTGGGTGGAGATGCGGTCCGTCGGCGAGGCGTCGAAGGCACTGGAGTCGCTCGCCGAGCTCATGCCTTCGGTGGCTCATCGACGGAACCCCGACGGCAGCCTCTCGGACGTCCCGCTCGCCGAGCTGCAACTCGGCGACGTCGTCCTTGTCAGACCCGGCGAGAAGGTACCCGCCGATGGCGATGTGCTTGAAGGATCCTCCGCGGTCGACGAGTCGATGCTCACGGGCGAGTCGGTCCCCGTGTCGAAATCGGGCGGAGATCAAGTGATCGGTGGTGCGGTGAATGGAGAGGGCTCCTTGGTCGTCTCGGTGTCGAGGACCGGCGCGGACTCCTTTCTGTCCCAAGTCATCGACCTGGTGCGTGAGGCGCAGGAGTCGAAGTCCAAGACTCAGGACCTGGCCGACCGCGCGGCCATGTGGTTGACGTTCGTGGCGCTCGGCGGCGGCGCCCTGACGTTCGCGGTGTGGCTGGTGCTCGGAGAACCGCTCTCCTACGCGATGGAGCGAGCGGTCACGGTCATGGTCATCGCGTGCCCGCATGCCCTGGGGCTGGCCATCCCGCTGGTTGTCGCGGTCTCCACCGCACTTGGGGCACGCAATGGACTGCTTGTCCGCAATCGGATGGCCTTCGAGAACGCGCGGCTGATAGACGCGGTCATCTTCGACAAGACCGGCACGCTGACGCTGGGCCGATTCGGTGTCGAGGAGGTCGTTTCATTCTCGGACCTGGCCGAGGACGAGATCGTGTCGTTGGCAGGCTCGATCGAGGAGCTGTCAGAGCACCCGATTGCGCGAGCCATCGCCGACGCTGCGCCATCGAAGGCCCAAGTCGAGGAGTTCGCAGCCATTCCCGGCAAGGGCGCACGCGGCAGAGTGGAGGGGCGAGACATCGCCGTTGTGAGTCCGGGCTATCTCAGCGATGCCGAGATCGCCGCGCCCGATGCGGCGGCCGCGCTCTCCGCCGGCGGCAGAACCGTCGTCTTCGTGTTGCGCGACAACGAGCTCGTGGGAGCGATCGCGCTGTCCGACATCATCAGGCCCGAGTCGTTCGCCGCTATCAGGCAGCTCAAGGAAATGGGCATCGAGACCATCATGCTCACCGGCGACAATGCCGTGGCGGCCGAGAGGGTGGCAAAGGAACTCGGAATCGATCGGTACTTCGCGGAAGTGCTTCCCGCCGAGAAGGCAGAGACGGTTCAGCTCGTTCGATCCGAAGGCAAGGTAGTGGCCATGGTCGGGGATGGCGTGAACGACGCGCCGGCGCTCGCCTCGGCAGATGTCGGCATCGCCATCGGCGCAGGCACCGACGTGGCCGTGGCAACCGCCGACGTGGTACTCGTGCGAAGCAATCCGGGGGACATACCGATGGCCATCGCGCTGGCGCGTGCCACCTATCGCAAGATGGTGCAGAACCTCGCTTGGGCCACCGGATACAACGTCATCGCGATTCCTCTGGCGGCGGGCGTTCTTGCCGGAGCCGGGATACTGCTGAGCCCGGCGGTCGGCGGGCTGCTCATGTCGGTCTCCACCGTCGTCGTGGCAGTCAACGCCAGACTGCTGCGGGTCAGGGCATAGGCGACTCGTCGGCGCATCGCGGGGCGTCGCCGCCCCTAGTTCACCGTCCGCCACACCCCGGCATGGTCGACCACCGAGAACTCGAGCAGCTCTCGGCTTAGCAAGTCGCCCAAGTAGCCCTTCACGGTGGTGACCGCGAGCCAGTACTGCGCGGGGTTGTCCGAAAGGCCGCGCTCCTCCGAGACGGCCGCGATGCACTCCTCGGTGGTATGCGGGACGATCAGCATCTCGAGGATGCCCGCCTCGATGGCCCTGATCTGCGCCAGGTGGAAGTCGATGTCCTTCTCGGCGGTCTCGCGGTCGACAAGGCAGCCGTGGCCGGGGACAAGCCAGTCGAAGTCGACGGCTCGCAGGGACTTCAGTGAGGCGGCCACCATGTCGGGATCGATCGCGTAGGGCAGGGGATGGCGCGCCCAGAGCGCCTCGAGGTAGAGGGCGTCGCCCGTGAACAGCACCTTGTCGGCGGTGAGGAAACCCGTGTGGCCGAGTGTGTGGCCCGGCAGGCTGACCGGGGTCGCGCGCTGGTCACGCCACTTCTCGACCAGGGCGTCCACGCGGCAGGGAGTGCCTCGGAAGAGCTTGCTCACCAGGACGTCGCTGGGCTTCGCCCACGAGAACATGCCGCGGATGTTGATGTCCGGGTTCTCGACCAGCGCCGCATCGTCACGCGCGGCCACGACGGTTGCACCCCGCTTGCGCAGGTAGGCGCCGCACGCGAAGTGGTCGGCGTGGCCATGCGTGATGGCGAGCCGGTCCGCCGAGACGAACTCGTAGACTGACTCGTCGGGGCCGGTATCGATGACCAGCCCGTCCACGTACCCGGAGTTGGTCAGCCCGGGAACGTAGAGCGTCGATCCTGCTATGGGGATGGCGCCATCGGGGGCACCGGGAAAGCGCTTCATGGCTCGCGTCACCTCGGAGGAGAGTATGACACGCTGCGCGGATGCTAGAGCTGGGTCTGCTCCGCGGTCTGGAGGGGTTCGCGCCGAGCGACGATCCGCTCGAGGACCGGCCGGAGATCCTCGCCGGTGATGACGCTGCCGTGAGCGGGGTAGATGGTCGTGGCGCCGGCATCGAGCAGGACTCTCCAACTCGCCAGGACCTCATCGATGTCGAGCGCCATGTTGGGCATCTCAGGCCGGGTGAGATGAGGGATGCGGCGGCCCTGCACGGCGTCGCCGACGAAGGCCGTGCCGTCGTCGAGGAGCAGTGAGATGTCGCCCGTGCTGTGACCGGGCGTGTAGATGATGCGTCCGGGAAGTCCGTACTCGTCGAGCCGCGCTCCGTCGTCGAGCGCGATGACCGTGCCGACTCCGCGCAGCCCGAGACGGGGCAGAGACGTGCGGGCGAGGAACTCATAGAACTTGGAGTAGGGGTTGAGCCCCGGTGAGATCAGGACGCCACCGGTCGCGACCGTCCTGGCGTGCTCGGGGTGCGCGATGATCTCGAACCCGGGCACCTCATCGAGAATCTCAGGAAGGCCGCCGAAGTGGTCGGCGTGCCCGTGCGTGACGATCGCGAGCTTGAGTTCGCCGGGGTCGCGCCCGATGTCGCGGATCCTTCGGAGAATCGAGCGGCCATGACCCACCATGCCGGCATCTACCAAGTAGAGCCCCTCGTCGGTCTCGATGAGGTGGCTGTAGGCGGCGACGCTCTGGATGCGGTGGATTCTCATGTCCCGCTGGGAGCAACGCCTGTGCCGACGGGCGACGGCGTCGGCTCAGACCACGGTGCCGGGTGGTACCGCTACCTGGCGAACGGCGCCCTCGCGGTCCAAGAGCGTGCGCTTGCGCTCGATACCCCAGCGGTAGCCGGTGAGCGAGCCGTCTGCACCGATGACCCGATGGCAGGGGACGACGACCGCCGTGGGGTTGGCCCCGCAGGCCGCCGCGACCGCGCGTGTTGCCGTGGGGCGGCCGATCGCCGCCGCGAGTTGGGAGTAGGTGACGGTGCGGCCGGGCGGTATCTCTCGGAGCGCCGTCCACACCTGGCGCTGGAACACGGTGCCCCGCACGTCGAGCGGCAGCTTGCCGGCGTCGCCCGCGGGGGGCCCGGCGGGCGCGTCGACCAGCGCGACCACCGCTTCGACCCACGCGCGCGATTCGCCCTCGGCCGGCGCGATCGTCGCGCGCGGGAATCGGCGGGCGACCTCGTCGGCGAGCTCGGCATCGGACTCGCCGAAGGCGACGAGGCATACCCCGCGGTCCGTGCACGCGACCACCAGCCGGCCGAGCGAGCTGTCGGCGAGCGTGTAGCGGATCGCCTCGCCGGGTGCGCCGCGCTTCGCCTGCGCCGGCGTCATGCCGAGAAGGTCGCCGGTCCGCTCGTACACGCGGCTCGCCGAGCCGTATCCGGCCGTGTCGATCGCGGTCGAGACGTCGGCGCCTTCGGCTAGCTGGCGTCGCAGCCGTTCGGCGCGACGCGCATCGGCGTAGGCGTGCGGGGAGAGCCCGACCGCCGAGACGAACGCCCGGCGCAGGTGTCCGGGCGACACGTGTGACGCTTGCGCGAGGGCGGCAAGCGAGGGCGGGCGGGTGCCCGAGTCGACGGCGTCGTCGATGGCGCGCGCTGACGCGGCGACGGCGGCGGCGATAGGTTCGGACATCACCACGGGCGGGCTCCTCGTCGGAGGGATCGGGCAAATGCAGTGTACGGCGCGCTCCCTCGCCGATTCCATCCGAATAGTGCTCTTTCTCGGCACGCTCCTCGCTAATGTCACGTGCACGGAGAACTCCGAGGGCGCAATCCCGCGGCCCGCTGTCCAGAAGGAGGTGAGCCAGTAGTGCGAAGTAGATACATCGCTGCGCTGGTCATGACCGATTCCACTCACGTGGAGGTCGGATCCGCATAGGACGGCGGCGTTTCGAGGGGCCTCACTCGCCCCGCCAATCGCAACGCTAAACCGAGCAATCGGAAAGAACGTCGCTGTTCGAAAGTCAGCGATGGGAGACGGGCCCCGGAGACGGGGCCCTCTCTTTTGCCGGGATTCGTGCTGCTCAGGCTTGTGTGGTTGCCGTGGATGAGAACATCCACAGGCCACTCTGGTTCGCTTGTTGCTTTGCCTCGGGATGTGAGAAACCGACGCGCTCGATAATCCGGCACGAGCGGTCGAGATAGATTTGAGAGAGTGATTCGAATGAATATGGTTCGTCGCTGTCTTGCGATGGCTGTGTTTGCTGCGGCTATCCTCTCGGCTGGCTCCGCATTGGCCGCCACCGTTCCCCCGCAGAGTGTTCTCGCAGTCTCCTTCTCCGACGCGTCCCATGGATACATCGCGGGAGGGTACACGGGCATGATGGCGTGCTTGCGTATACCTCCGACGGTGGCGTCACGTGGAAGCCGACGCAGTTCCCGAATCGGCGGACATGGGCTGTGGGATCGTCAACCGACGGCTCATCGGCTACCGCGTCCGCTGACTACTTCGATGCGGCGATTGCCACGACCAACAACGGGGGCACATGGGGTTCGGGCACGCCGGTCTTTGGCGGCGTGCCGGGCTTTGGCGGGACCAGTCACATCAACGACGTCGCCTACCTGAGCGGCGGACGTGTGGCCGTGGGTCAGCAAGAGGGAACGGCCAACAACGGCAACGTCGCCGTCATCGCCCGAGAGACCGGCGGAGTCTGGACCCCGGACTTCTTCCCGCTCTATGCGCCGCTGGCCGACGGCACGCCGGTTCCGACCTACGCCTCGCTGACATCGATTGATGCGACGGCGGGCGGCAGCATCGCCTGGGCGGTCGGTACCGAGTACAGCCTTCCGCAGAATGCTGCGGTGAAGACCTCGCTCATCTACCGCACCCAAGATGGTGGCGTCGACATGGACCACAGACACGGCCACATCCGCTGCGCTGCTCAATGAAATCACCGCGGTCACGGCAGCGGACTCCGACGTGGCGTATGCGACGTACCAGGCGGCGGGGCTGGGCAGCAGACACTTCCTGCGGCGAACTCGCCGGCCGGGGTGTGGTCGAGATCGACCTTCAGATCGCCACCGGCTTCCAGTCGAACGCGCTCGACGCCTACGACGCCGATCATCTCGTCGTTGTGGGCGACCTGGGCAAGGTCTACTACACAGCAAACGCCACCAGCTGCCACTCCGACATGGGTGCGCGTACAGACCACCGGCTCCACCAACAACCTCTACGGTGTTCAGATGACCGGCCCCGACAGCTGGATCGTCGTGGGCGGCAACGAGACGATCGTGCGTTTCACCAACGGGGCGCCAACCAGGCCGGCTCGTACGGGCTCACCACTCCGGATCGATCGCCGATCGGGATCGCGCCTGCGGGACCATCAGCGGCTTCTCGGCCGACACCGTCTGGCGTTCGCAAGGTCGAAGTCGGATCAGCGTGAGAACGGACCTTCTGGAATGGTTCACGTGGGTGGCGACTCGGCGTGCTCAACGGTCGATTGGAGCTACCCGTTCAGCAACACCGCTCCTCAACGCTCGCGACCGACGGCAGACTACTGGAACGTGCACCACATGGGTGCGCGTCGACACCCAACGCCAAGGCGACACCCAGTGGCAAACCCGCGACTGGAACAACGGGCGCTCCCGTGGCGAGACGTGGACCGCTCGGCGTTCCGCTCACCGGGGAACGTCCGTGCATCTCACTATCAGCGCCTACACGCTCTACTTCGACTCAGTGGATGTGGCCTGCAACCCCGAGAGCCCCGCAAGACGGTCGAGCTCGCAGGCGCCGCCGTCTACAAGAACGTCTACCGCTTCAGGAACCTCCAGAACGGCTACTACCTCTGGTCGGCCGACGAGAACGAGAAGGCCTACATCATCGGGAACCTCTCCCAGACGTGGAAGTACGAGGGTCCGGCCTACGTAGTCAACACCGTGACCAACACCTCGCCCCTGTGGAGGTTCCGAAACATCCGCGGCGGCTTCTACCTCTACTCCGCCGACCCCAACGAGAAGAACACCATCGTCGCCACGCTCGCGAGCGTCTGGCAGCTCGAGGGTGAGGCCTACAAGGTGTCCAGGGACTCCTCGGGCCGCCCGGTCTGGCGCTTCCGCAACAAGCAGAACGGGACCTACCTGCTCTCGGCGGACCCCAACGAGAAGAACACCATCGTCAACACCCTGTCGGCCACCTGGCAGCTGGAGGGTCCGGCGTTCTACCTGGCTCCGTAGCCGCCTGCCCACAATCGTGTCGCTGGTTTGACACGGCACACCTGCACCCCTAGATTCGACGGGGCTCTCTGGGCCCCGCGCGCCCGCTCGGTGAAACCGGACATTTCAAGGAAAGGAACTGCCGCGTGCTCAGCTTCAAGCAGATCCGACCGCTCGATGCCGTGATCGCGGTCGTTGCGGTGATCGTGCTGGTGCTGGGCGGGTACCTCGGGTATTCGGTCTGGGCGCAGAACAAGATGCTCAGGGACTCCTCGCCGTCCGCCCGCGAGATCGCCTCCCTGACGGCGAAGTTGCGCGCGAATCCCAACAACTTCGACGTTCGAATGCGTCTGGCTCAGGCGTACGCGATCGCCGGCCGAGACAACGAGGCCATCGAGCAGTACAAGGCGGTACTCAAGGTCAACAAGAACTTCGTCCCGGCGCTGTCGGGAGTGGGTTTCGAGTACCTCAAGAAGAAGCAGTGGAAGGAAGGCGAGGGCTACTTCCGCAAGGTCATCGCCCTTACCGAGAAGGACACGCAGGGCGTCGGTTCAAGCCCGCTTGAGACGGCGTACTTCTACGTGGCGACCGCACTGATGGAGCAGCGAAAGTACGAGGACGCCGCCGGCTACTTCAAGGCGGCTCTCAGGCTGCGGCGCGACTCGGCGGATGCCAGCTACGCGCTTGCCGTGTGCTATCGGGAACTGGATGAGCCGCAGGGCTACGAGGACTACCTCCTCTACACCCTGCAGTTCGACCCCAAGATGCCGGAGGCCAACTACGACTACGGCATTCTGCTGCTGTCCAAGAAGGACCTCGCCGGCGCCGCCGAGCACTTCCGGACTTCGGCTGACGCGGCGCCCGGTATCGACAAGCCGCAAGATCGAGCTGGACAAACTCGGGAACTCCGAGGACCGGCTCGCGGAAGCGAAGCGGCTCAAGCCTACTGACCCCGCCAAAGCGCTGATCGAGGCGCGTATCGCGTTCGCGCTGGATCCCGCAGTCGGTTGACGCGCTCGCCCTCGTCGGCCAGCTGTATGAGACTCAGAAGCTGCTCGAGCTTGCGGCGGAGTCGTACCGGAAGCTTCTGGTGCTGGATCCTGGAAACGCGATCGCTACTGAAGGGCTGAAGCGGGTGTCGAATGGATCCTAGTCAGATGCCGGAGAAGTCGTCGGAGCCGATCGCCGAGCCTGCGCGACCACCGATGAGCGGCCACGTACCGCCCGAGCCGCCGAAGGATCCGCGCAAGCTGACCGGCCCGGAGCGTCGGCGCCGTATCGTGCTCTTGACCGTGCTGCTGCTGCTGCTCGCCCTCTTGGTGTACGTGGCGTACTACTTCGCTCAGAACCGGCGTCTCCCCACGCTTGGCATCTCGCCGCCCGGGGTCAATGCCGTGACCCCACCGCAGTTCCTCTACGCCTTCTCCGGCGAGGGCGCCAACCAGCTGAAACGGCCGGTCGGCGTCGCGGTCGGTCCCGACCGCCGTGTCTACGTTGTGGACTTCGGCAACAAGCGGGTGAGTGTGTTCACGAACGAGGGACGCTTCCTGTTCTCGTTCAGCACGGTCGCCGGTGGGAAGCTGAGCAACCCGGTCCATCTGGTGATCAAGGGCAACGAGGTCTGGGTCACCGACCGGCAGGCTGCGGAGCATCAGCGTATTCGACCTCGAAGGCAAGTTCCTGAGAACCTTCGAACCGAAGAACGAGAAGCTGAACTGGACCCCGCTTGCGCTTGGATTCGACAACACCGGGGCACTGCGCGTCACCGACGTGGGCAACACCAAGGAGCATCGCGTCATCTACTTCTCGGCGGAGGGCTCGCGTACGGCCATGTTCGGAAAGACCGCGCAGGTGACTCGGCTTGCCGAGTCGCCGGGAGACTTCCTGTTCCCCAACGGAGTCGCGGTCGACAACAAGAACAACGTCTACATCTCCGACGGTGACAACCGCCGAGTCCAGGTGTTCTCTCCGGAAGGGACCTTCAAGAGCTTCATCGACGCGAGCGGCGTTCCTCGGGGCATCGCCATCGACCCGAAGCAGCGCCTCTACGTGGTCGACGCGCTGGCCAACGCCGTCGAGGTCTACAACCTCGACGGCAAGTCCATCACGCAGTTCGGTTCGCGCGGATTCGGCCCTGGCCAATTCAACTACCCCAACGACGTCGCACTCGATGCGCGCGGCCGCATCTACGTGACCGACCGAGAGAACAACCAGGTCCAGGTGTGGGGCTGGCCGGTCGCCGCGCTGCCCCCCATCCCGCTGCCGAGCAAGCCGGTCGTACTGGCTCGCGTGCCTGCTGCCGCTCTTGCTGCTGCCGCTCCTCCTGCTGCGCCGCAAGATCCGCATCATCGTGACGCCTGACTTCGTCGACGGCCTCGCGGAGGCTCGTGAGATCGCCGCAGTCGCGGGCAAGTCGCGCATACGCCTGATCGCGCCGATCCAGGACCGTCCCCTCTACGAGGGACGCACCCTCGAAGGTGTCACGCTGACAGAGCTCATCGCCTTCGAGGAGCACTCCGACTCAGACGCCCGCAGCCTGGTCCAGAAGTTGCAGGTTGACGAGCGCCAGGCAGTACTCATCTCGATGACCTGGCGAGCCAAGGCGCTCGGCACCCAGGACCGCGATCTGCGCTGGCTGGCCGTGCTCGCCGAGGTACGTGCGGTGAGCGTCGACGAGTTCAGAACCATGTTCCTTGGCAGGGAAGTAGAGAAGGCCACAAAGGATTCGTAACATTTGCAACAATCCCCGATAGGGGTGTACTGTACGGCTGCGGGGTCTGTGTGAGCAGGCCAGCTGCGGGGTCCGGCAACCCTACGCGAACCGCACTTGAAATCAGAAGAACAACGCGATCTCCGAGCCTCTCTGCCTACGGCGCCTTCGGCGCTAGGGCGCCCAGGCCGTCGGGTTTCACCGGAAACAGTGGAGCCTCCCTTCCTTGGAAAGGAGAACGCATCCGGCCGGAACGTCCTGTACCTCGGGACGATTCCTTTGCGATGCGTTGTTCTTCGGGGTAAGGAGATCGTCCATATGTTGTGTTCTCGAACCGGATCACTGTGCAGCCCTCTGGCTTCGCTGTGCTCCGGTTCTTTCGTTTTCCGCGGGCTTCCGCTCGCTGATTGCAGCGCGAGAGGGGGGCTGACCGCCTAGCTGCCCGGACGTTCCCGCCTGGGAACGACGGAAGCCCTGACCCAGCTTATGCACCACACGAGAGAGAGGGATGGAGGAATGGCAACTAAAGACACCGGGCAACCGGCCAACGGGATCAGCAGACGCGCGTTTGTGACCTCGGCGGCCGTTGCCGCAACGGCAGTCGGCTGTGGATTCGATGTCGCGTATGACGCCGATAAGGCGCTCGCGTACGAGAACGACACAGCCAACTACAAGGTCACGACCACCACGTGTCCGTACTGCTCTGCCAGCTGTGGACAGCGCGTCGTCACGGCACTCACGGGTGCCAGCGCCGGCAGCGTCGTTGACATCTACGGTGACTTCGAGTCACCGATGAACGCGGGCGGCCTGTGCGCCAAGGGTGCCGGTTCGATTCAGCTCGTGAACAACACGCGCCGTATCGGCGCGTGGACGGCCGCTCACCCCGTCAACCCGGTCTTCACGGCCGACACGACCACCTACCCAACGGTGTGGCCTACAAGCGGACCGGCAACGGCGCTTGGAGCGCAGATGGCCCTGCAGACCGCGATGGACGACATCGCGACCAGATGGTCACCGCCCGCGGCGCCGTCACCGACGCCAATGGCTACAACAGCAAGGGCGTCGCGTTCCTCGGCTCCTCGCACATGAACAACGAGCCGAACTACCTGTATCGCAAGCTGATCGCGAACTTCGGCACGAGCAACACCGAGCATCAGGCTCGTATTTGACACTCGTCCACGGTGTCCGGTCTGGCCGCCGCATTCGGACGAGGCTCAATGACCAACCACTGGGCCGACATGGCGAACTCGACAAACGTCGTCGTCATGGGCGCGAACCCGGTGGAGAACCACCCGGCATCGATAGCCCACATCAACAAGCCGCGCGCGGCAGGTGGCACCGGGTCACGCGAAGGCGAACATGCTCGTCATCGATCCGCGCAAGACGCGTACCGCACTGCAGGCTGACACGTTCGTTCGCATGCGTCCCGGTACCGACATCGCCGTCGTCAACGGCCTGGTTCGCTACATCATCAACTGGATGGAGAGCAATCCGGCCGACCCCAAGTCGATCAACTTCTTCGCCTACCTGAACCAGGGTGCGACCGGCGCTGACCTGCAGCCGTTCTTCACGAACAAGAGCCTGCAAGCGGCGGTGCCAGCACCCTGGCCGCGGCCGTCGAAGTACGGTTCGAAGTTCACGGACGCTCGCTTCCTGGTGAACGCTGCCGGCACCGACTACGTTCGCGAGAACGTTACGGTCACCGGCGACCCGCTGGTCGGCGCCGAGACGGCCCCGCTACGATCATCTACGACTTCCCGAAGAAGTCCACCGACTGCCGGACGCAGGTCACCGTACCTGCGGGCGATCCTGGCGGAGCAGCCGCGGGTACGTACGACACCGTCTACCTGAAGCTCAAGGCGCACGTCGCGCCGTATACTCCGGCCGTGGTCGAGGACATCAGCGGCATCACCGAGGCTGAACTCGCCGTGATCGCGATGTCGTTCATCAACAACAGCCGCTGTGCCAGCTTCGACCCCGCGGCCCCGACGACGATCATCAACACCCCCAGCAGCCCGTACTTCCGCTCGTACGACGATGCTCTACGCGATGGGCATCACGCAGCACACCACGGCTCCCAGAACGTCAAGTCGTTCGCGGTCCTGCAGACGCTCATGGGCAACATGGGACGCTACGGTGGCGGCATCAACGCGCTCCGCGGCATCCACAACGTCCAGGGTTCGACCGACATGGGCCTGCTCTACGGCAACATCCCGGCCTACTCCGGCAACCCGACCGCGGCCCAGCAGCCGTCCACCGACACCAACGGCTTCGGCAAGTACATGGATGCCCTCTGGGGCAATCCGCTCTCCGGCAGCGGCGGCAGAGCCGCCATGGACGGGACGTACGCTGACGCGTACGCCGCACCGTGGGCGACTCGATGGCGCTTCAGCAGCGTGGCTTCTACAACATGACGCTGAAGTTCTTCGGAACTCCCGACACGCTCGCCGGGACCGTCGCCGACAAGCCCAAGATCGACGCGCTCTTCTCGCTGTGGCCGAAGGGCAACGGCGACGACCACCGCATCATGTTCCGCAAGATGATCACCGGTGCCACGAAGGTGCTCATCAGCTGGGGTCAGAACCCCGCTGTCACCGAGCCGAACCAGGGCGCGATCCGCTCCGGTCTCGAGAACCTGGACCTGCTGGTCGTCACCGACATGTTCGAGACCGAGACCGCAGCATGCGACCGCAAGGCCACGGGTGTCACGTACCTGATTCCGGCGGCCGCGCACGTAGAGGTTGGCGGCAGCGCGACCAACTCCGGTCGTACGCTGCAGTGGCGCTATCAGGCTCGCAAGCCTGCCGGCAACAGCAAGTCCGACCTCGAGCTCCTGTTCCGTCTTGCCTACGCGCTCGACGGTGCCGGCGCCTTCAGCCACATCTCGGCTGCATGGGGCACGGCTGGCGTCACCGTACACGTCGGTCTACGACGAGCTGTACGGCTCGCCGTACGCGAACGGCTGGAACCCGCTGAGCGCCACGGCGTTCGAGGCCGTGACTGCGGCTGTCGCCCCGCCCGTCGAAATCGTGGCCGCCACCGGCAACGTCGTGTCGACGCCCACGGTCACCGGCTGCGAGTGGGTAGCCGAGATGATCTACCGTGAGATGTGCCACGCCGAGCGCCAACGGCGGTACGATCTGGATCTACACCGGCGCGTTCAACCCGGCTGGCACATGGCAGGCGGACAACATCCTGGTGGCACGACCGGCGCTACGGCGGCTGGACGGTCCGCAACCGTGCGAAGAGCCGCAACCGGACCAACACGGGCACCTATGCCTCCCATGGCTGGGGCTACTCGTGGCTCGTGAACCGTCGTGTGCTCTACAACAACACGACTCGAGGCTCCTGGCGACACCGCCGACTTCTTCATGGGTCCGGACTCCTGCTCGCGTCTCTTCGTCAGCACGAGCACCGCGGTTCTGAACTACTCCCGCTGGTACCGGACGATCCACCGTCTGGCGGACGTGCCGAAGAACTCGGCGAACGCGATTCCTGCGTTCCACGTGCTCCCGGGTCGTTTCCCGGCGCACACGGAGCCGTACGAGACTCCGCGCACGGACTGGGAGACCTGGGGCAAGAACAGCACCGGTACGCTACCATGAACCTGCTGCCGGTCGTCGCTGGTTCGCCCGCGACGCCCGTCGGTACCCCGGCGGACTTCCCGCTGGTGCTCACGACCGTCCGTTGCGTCGAGCACTTCCAGGGCGGCCCCATCACCCGTAACAACTGGTTCAACGTCGAGCTCGAGCCGGAGCCTTGGATCGAGCTGAACTCCGCCGACGCCCGCGCAAACGGGATCAAGGACGGCGACTACGTCAAGATCGTCACCGCTCGTACCGAGGCGCTCGTGAACAACGAGATGCCTTCGACTACGGCAACGGATTCCGCGCCCGAGTCGGCATCGGACTCACGGCGAGCCAGAAGGTCGGTGTCGGCGTCGTGGCGATTCCATGGCACTGGGGTGAGACGGGTCTGTCGACCGGCTCCCGTGCCAACGACCTGTGTATCGACGCTGGTGACGCGAACACGACCATTCCTGAGTCCAAGGCCTGTCTCTGCCGCATCGAGAAGATGTAGGGAGGTGTGACCGATGACTGTTATGGCAATCCTGCAAGATGTCGACAAGTGCATTCGATGCAACGGCTGCGTGACCGCCTGCAAGCGTGAGTGGAACCTCAAGCTGCCGACGACCATGGCCGAAGTGATTCCGCAGAAGTCAATCGTCAGCCCGCGTCAGCGCCTCGCTATCAAGAGCCTGAGGCGCGGAGACATGGGTCCGTTCATCCGCTTCAGCTGCTGGCACTGCCCCGATGCCCCGTGCATCAAGGAGTGCCCCGTTCGGTGCCATCAAGCAAGAGGCGACGACCGGCGCGGTCAGCGTGAACAACGCACTGTGCAAGCCGACGCTGTGCAAGGCCGGCACAGGCCCCAAGCCCTGTGAAATCGGCTGCCAGCAAGGTGGCTATCCCAAGGTCGGCGTGGCCTACGAGACCGGCACCTACGCCGGTCAGGTCAAGATGAACAAGTGCACGCTGTGCACCGGTCGCGCCGGCGCCGATGGTCAGATCCCAACCTGGACGCATCCACCGCTCTTCCGACAACGGCCACTGCAGCTGAGGTTGCTGCTGTGCCCGGAGAAGGCTCACCAGCCGGCGTGCGTCTCGACGTGCCCGGCCAAGGCGATGAAGTGGGACACCAAGGCCAACATCCTTGCCTACCTCCAGGACCCGGCCAACGGCTACATCCTGGCCAACGGCACGCAGAACTGGATCGGCAGCGGTAGCGATGTACTGGGCGGCCAAGAAGATCATGCTCGTTCCGCCGAAGGCCGACCCGTTCATCGAGGATCACCTCACTCCGATGGTGAGCAGCATGGTCTCCGGAGGCAGCAAGCTCGTGATCCCGGCACTGCTGCTCGGCGGGCTCGCAGTCGTCTCGATGCGCCGCACCAAGGTTGCAGCAGAAGCCAACGATCTGTCAGTAAGGGAGGTGTAGGACCGCATGAAAACCAAGAGACTCTTCCTCGCAACTCGTCCTCGTCGCCCTTGCCGCTCTGGCTCTGCCGACGGCCGCGTTCGCCAACTTCGCGATTCACGGCAACTACGTGACGGACACCGATGCGTGCGCCGGTTGTCACCGCGCTCACACGTCGGTAGCCACGATCGGGTGGACGGACACGCTGGGCACGGAGCACGCATCCGCGCTGCTCGTCACCTCGGCGACTGAGATGTGGCAGTTCTGCTATGCCTGCCACGACGCCACAAGCCAGGGTGCCGACACCAACGTCCAGCAGGGTATCTACGAGGGCACCCTGTACGGCACCACGGGCGCCATCCTCAACGGCGGCGGGTTCGACTCGCTTGATGAGTCGGCCACGACCTCGACCCACATGTACAAGGGTTCCTCGTGGGGCGCCTACGGTGGCGGCTACACCGGCACCGGCGACGACGTTCGCGCCCGACGGCAGCAACGCCGGCCAGGGCCCCAACGCCTTCATGGTCGGTACCGGCAACTCCATCAAGATGGACTGCGCGACCTGTCACGACCCGCACGGAAGCGCGAACTACCGCATCCTGAAGGCCGTCGTCAACGGCAACAACGTGGGTGGCTACAGCCGACACGGGCCGACTCCGCAGGATCCCGACCCCGACGGCTTCGTCTCCTCGGTTGAGACGGGCTGGCCGGTCGCGGGCTTCCGTCTGCACACGCCGTACCCTGCCTACCAGCCCAACTACACCACGCCGATGTACGCCAAGGGCTACGACATGCGACGCACCGGCACGGCCACCTCAACCCCGACAAGGGCATGAGCGGCTGGTGCGCGGGCTGTCACAGCACGTATCTGGGACAGCTCGACGAGCGAGCTACGTCGACGAACGGTCGCCTCGACGACCTCCGCGCAGCTTCGCGCACCACGTACAACGCTGGTGACGGCGGCGGTCTCGCTGTTCGCCACAGGCACCCGATCAACGTTCCGCTCGACCAACTACAAGGGTCCGGACAAGAACCAGATGGTCACGGACAGCTCCTCAGGTCTGCCGTTGGCTCACGCCATCACAGAAGAGGGCGCTCCCGTCACCAACGAGGACGACTGGATCGAGTGTCTGACCTGCCACCGTGCGCACGGCACGGCAGCCTCGATGACCGGCTGGGCGTCTAACGCCGGCGCCGCGTCGATCGTGAACACGATTGGTCTTCCGACGAACCTGTTCCCGGCGGCCAACCCCGTTCCGTCAGCACTGCTCCGCTACGACAACCGTGGGGTCTGCGAAAGGTGCCACAACAAGTAAGCTCGTCGTAGCACAGATTCTTGGTATTGTCGGAAGGGCCGGGGATCAAACCCCGGCCCTTCTCTCAACGTGCGGTTGAACATCCTCGGCCAGCAAGGGAGGCCCATGAACGCTCGCATAGCTACAGCCGCTGTCTTCGCAGTCGCCGTACTGAGCGCAATGTCCTCCTTCATCGTGACGACGGTCGCCATGGACTCGCTGCCCGATCCGGTCCTCGTCGGCAGCAGCTCCGTGGTGGCCTTCGTCATCATCGCTGCGGCGGGCGGATGGCGCGTCGCAGAGGAGCTCCGGACGCTGGAGCGCTCAACGCTCGCGCTTGCACTGGCGGGCGGAGCGCTGGCCTTCTGGGCTGCCCCACTGCTTGCTCTGTCTCAGCGCGCGACCAGCGCCCCTTCCGGCGCAGACTCGCTCTTCTTCACCACGACCGCCTGGGCTGTGTTGGTGGTGCTCGGTGCGTACTTGACGGTCAGTGAGCGCCCGGCGCTTACCGGCATCGCCGGCGCGGTGTGCTCCGCGGCAGGAGCTGCCGGGCTGCTCGCGAGCTGGGAGTATCCGAGCTCGTTCTCACCCTTTGCGAAGTTCCCGGTCCGAGAGGCGCTCATGCTCTTCGCGGGCGTTCTGTTCGCTGCCGGCGTACTGGCGCTTGCGGAGGCCGCGCGGCGGCTGGGCACTCGTTCTGCGGCGACACTCGGGCTCGGTGCGGCGGCGGTACTCGGGGTTCTCGGCGCGCTGCCAAGGCTGGCGGCAGCGACTTCCGTCGGGGCGGCGTGGAGGCCGAGCGTCTACCTCGGCGTAGTGACGGCCGTATTCGTTGTGAGCTGGCTATGGACGGCTTCACGGGCAGGGGCCGCGCGGGCCTCCGCCTCGCTGTTGCTGGTTCCTGTCGCGATGACTGCGCTGTCCGCGTACGAGCAGGCCACGTCTGTCTACGGCGTCGTTCCGTTTGAGATGCGTGGCGTCCTCGCCGGCTCAGCGATCGTCATCGTCGGCGCGGCTGTCCTCTGGCTGTCCGCCCTCGACCGGAGCCCATCCCGTGCGCGTCAAGGTAGGGTGGCCATGGTCGCCCTCTGGGTCGCTGCCGCGTCGCTGGTGCTTGCGGCGGTTTCTCTCGCCACGCCTGCGCTCAACGCGTTGTCGGAGGGTCACATCAGCGAGACCTTCCGCGCCGCTTGGACGATGCTGGGCTTCGAGTCGGCGGCAGGGTGGATGCCGGTTGCCGCAGCCGTCCTTGCGCTGACTGCCTCGCTCGAAGCGCGCCGAGGACAGACCGCCCGTACCTGGGTGGTTGCTTCCGCGGCGGTCTTCGCGTGCGCGCTCGCGATGCCGTTTCTGGCAGCGACCACGCTTCACACGTGGAATGGCTGGATTCCCGCCGAGGTCCAGCAGACATACGGCACGGAGTATGCTCGTTTGTCGGTATCGGCCATCGTCGACCCGGTCAGGGTCGGAGCGATGGCGCTCGCTGTGGTCTCGGCAGGCCTGCTTGGCCTGTCCGCCGCCCGAGGCACCAAGACCGGTCACTCAACGGAAGAAGGCTCGTGATGAGGTCGACTCACACGATGAAGGTCACGCTGGCGCTCTTGCTCACGGTCGCCCTGGCCGGGGCCTCAACCTCCGGCTGCCAGCGCAAAGTGGAAGTGAAGTCCGGCACGCGGACCGTCTGCACGGAGGGCGAGGTCATCTCCGACGATGTCAAGACCATCAAGGTGCCCGCGAACAAGGCCGGCGCCTACCGCGTACAGACGAAGGTCGTGACCTGCGACAAGCACGCCAAGGTCCCCACCCTCTATGCCGAGGCGCAGACGGCCCTCGCTGCCGGCGACACCAAGCTCGCGGCGGCCAAACTCGCACAGGTGCTTGCGCTCGACCCCACGTATCGCAAGGCGAAGGAGCAGGCAGACTCGATAGCGAAGGGCGCAAAGCCCGCGCCCGAGAAGGCACCCGCGCCGAGCACGGGAACCACCACCACGGCGCCGGTGGTGCCGCCGAAGCCCGGTGAGACTCCGACAACGGTCGGCGCTCTGGGCAAGTGGACGCCTGACACCATCACCGGCTTCGTAGCCGCCAAACCCTTGTCCGACGCGTTGACGGTGTCGCGCGAGTACATCCCTTCCGGGGACTCGCCCGCGCAGGGTCTGGTGATCGTCGCCGAGCAGTTCCGGACGGCCGATGACGCCAAGAGCGCGCTCGCGCACCAGGTCAAGCAGGCCTACTCCAAAGACTCGGCGACGCTCAAGATCAACGGACACGACGCCTACTTCGGCACCGACGGTCGGCGGTTTGCCACGATCGGCTTCACCAACGGCGCCGTCATGGTCGCGCTCGAACTGACGGCCCCGAAGTCACCCGAGAACCTGCGCGCGCTCGCCGAGCAGGTCGCCAAGCAGCTGCCGTAGGGTCGCTAGCAGCTCCCCGGGACCGAGCACGGCGCCGAGCGCTGGAACTCCGGCGTTGCCTCCATGTGGGCGACCAGCTCGCTGCGGTCCGTCTCGGCATGCAGCAGGCACGTCACGTCCTCGGCCATCGGGTCACCCGTGCGCTGCCAGGCCTTGGCGCGGCAGCCGCGGCAGATGCGCGAGTAGACGCAGGCTTCAGGGGCGCACACGCCTTCGGCTTCCTGCTGGTCGAGATTGTAGAGCTCGCACACGGCGTCCTGCAGGGACATCTCGCGAACGCTTCCGATCGTCCAGTCCTGAGCGAACTGGCACGGCATGATGCCGCCCTCTGAGTTGATGTTCATGTGGCCTTTGCCCACCGGGCACGCCGAGATGGTCTTGAGGCGCTCGAGCCCGTTGGAGACGTCGATGCCGCGCGCGGTGAGCTGCTCGGCGACGTAGGGGATGAAGCTCGGCATCGCGCCGATGTCCCACTCCATCGTGGAGTCCTCGGAGAGGATGTCGTCGATGATGAAGTCGCCCAGTTCGCGCCACTGCTCGGCGGTGATACGGCCGTCGTCCTCGCCCTCGCTGCGGCCGGCGGTGATCAGGTCGCAGAAGTAGAGGAGGCCGACGTCGAGCTCCTTGGCCTCGGCGATGAGGTCGTAGATGTGCGGCCAGGTGTCCTTGCTGATCGCGGTCTTGATCGCGACGTGAACGCCTTCTTCGCGCAGGATCTTGATGGCGTCGATGACCCGCTGACGGGTGCCGGGTACGCGGACCATCTCGTCGTGGAAGTCGTTGGGGCCGTAGAGCGAGGTCGCGATCCAGTCGATGCCGGCGGCGCGCAGGCGCTTGGCGGCGTCGCGGTCCATCATCGTGCAGTTGGTCGACACGGTGACGCGGATGTCGTAGGAGCGGGCGAGTTCGAGGATCTCCCAGAAGTTGGAGCGCATCATGGGTTCGCCACCCGAGAGGAACAGGGCGGGCAGGCCCCGCTCGCCCATCTGGTGTACGAGCGCGATGGTCTCCTCGTCGGTCAGCTCATCGGGTCGCGTGTGCCCGTCGGCGGCCATATAGCAGTGGTCGCAGAGCAGGTTGCAGCGGTTGGTGATGTTCCAGATCACGTCGCTCGGGCGGCCGAGTTTGTAGGCCTTCACGGCGCGGTTCTCGACCGTGTCCAGCGGGCCCTTGAAGAAGAGCGATCGGACGTGTGCCATGCGGGTGCCTCCTACGGTCGGGCACCAGCACGAGGCGCCCCCATGTGTGTACGCGCACATCAGTATGCAACCCATGAGCCATGGGCGCGAGTTGTAACTATTGTTGCTGAACGAGGCTGAAGCGTGTGCTGCGGCAGCGCGGCCTCAGGCGAGTACACTGGATGACAGGAGGTGCTCGCGATGACGGAATCCCCGAAGCTCGTTTCGCTCGCCGACGTGGTGGAGATCGCTCCCGGCGTCTGGATGAACCGCCTCGGACTCGGCACGTACAAAGCCGATGAGGGCCCGGACGTCGAAGGAGAGGTCGCGGCCGGCCTGGCGCTTGGCTACCGGCTCATAGACACCGCGGCGCTCTACAACAACGAGACGAGCGTCGGCGAGGCGCTTCGCGCGAGCGGGATCCCGCGAGACGAGTACTTCGTGAGCACCAAGCTCTGGAACACCGAGCAGGGCTACGACAGGACTCTCGCGGCCTTCGACGCGAGCCTGCGCGCGCTGCGCATGGACCACGTCGACCTGTACCTGATCCACTGGGCGATACCCGCGCTCACAGCCGAGACGTGGCGGGCCATGGAGGAGATCCTGGCGTCAGGACGCACGCGCGCCATCGGCGTGTGCAACTTCCTTCCGCACCACATCGAGCAGCTCCTCGAATCGGCGACGGTGCCCCCCGCCGTCAACCAGTTCGAGTTCCACATGCGACTCCAGCAGCCGGAGCTGGTGGAGTACTGCACGGTCCATGGCATCACGATGCAGGCGTGGGCGCCGATCATGCGAGGGAGGGTGAACCTCATCCCCGAGCTCGTCGAGATCGCCCAACGTCACCGCAAGACGCCCGCGCAGATCTCGCTTCGCTGGATCCTGCAGCGAGGCATCACGACGATCCCCAAGTCGGTACACTCTGACAGGATCGCCGAGAACGCCGATGTCTACGGCTTCGCTCTGTCGGAACAGGAGATGGCGCTCATCGCCGGACTCGACACGGGGACGCGTATCGGTCCGGATCCCGACCGCTTCGGGTGAGTCATACCAGGAGGTAGCCAGATGCGTAAGAGCACCAGGGTCCTCGGAGTCGTGCTCGTCTGTCTGTTCGTCGCGGTTCTGGTCTCCGCGGGGTGCGCCAAGAAGGCCCCGGTGACCACGCCGGCCGACCAGACGCCCTCGGCGCCTTCCGTTTCCGCGGAAGCCACGGTCGCTCCCCCGGCGGAGGACCTGTCCGAACCCATCACCACCCCCGCCGCCGACTCCGTGACGCGCAAGGCCCTGATGGATGCGGCCCGCAAGAAGCTCGGTACATCCTCGCAGTTCGTCGTCTACCAGCTCTACGTCCAGGGCGACCGCGCGATCGGTGACCTTGAGACGGTCTCCGGCGGAAAGCGGCAGTTCGTCGCCTTCAAGGGCCCGGAGTGGGAAGCCGAGTGGGTCACGCCGTTCGGATCCGCGAGCGCCTCCTCGGCAAGCGCGAAGCAGGAGGTCCCGGGCCTGTCGAACGAGCTCCTGGCGCGGATCGACTGGAAGCACCAGAAGCCTGCCAGCAGCGCGGCGATGGTGAAGAGCCTGACGGCCGCGGCGAAGACGTGGTCGAAGCAGCTCATGGAGGGTCAGGGCGAACCCTACAAGATGACGCTGGTGAAGGTCGCTCAGGACTCCAACGGCGCGTGGTGGGGCCGGGCGATCGTTCAGCCGGCAAGCTCGGCATCGAGCGCCTTCGAACCCATCGACTTCTGGTGCAAGTACACCGCCGGGGCATGGGAAGGCAAGCCGCAGGATCCCGAGCCACCCGCACCCACGACATACTTTCCCGCATCGGTGGTCGGCTCGCTGGGGTTCTGATCCGGTGGCTCGGCAAGTGAGTAAGGGCGGCGCACATCTGTTTCGAGACGAGGGGTCGCGATGATCTTCAGACCTGCCGACAGCGATGAGCTCGAAGCCGTTGTGTCGGTGCACCTCGAGGCGTTCGATACCGGCGCCGAGGCAGCGCTTGTGCGGGCACTCGCCGAGGACCCGGCGTACATTCCCGAGCTCTCGATCGTGGCGGTCGACGGGGCCACAATCGTCGGCCACGCGCTCTTGACGCGCCTGTGGGTGGACGGTCCTGACGCGACCAGCGACGTCCTCTCGCTGGCCCCGGTCTCCGTGCTCTCCGACTACCAGGGCCACGGGATCGGCCCGATTCTGGTCACCGTCGGTCTTCAGGCCGCGCGAGCTCGGGGAGAGAGTGCGGTGATCGTGCTGGGATATGCGGACTTCTACCGCCGGTTCGGGTTTGCTCCCGCTCGGGCGCTCGGCATCGAGCCCCCCGAGGGCTGGGACGTTCCCGATGAGGCATGGATGGCGCTCGCGCTTGACGACGGCGGGCTCGAGCACGTGCGCGGCGTGGCGCGTTATCCGACGCCCTTCAACGAGGTGATCTAGCGAGCCCGAGTGGTGGGTGCCCGACGCCGCTCCGTAGTCCCGGAGCCCTGTCAGCGCACGGACTTGACGGCCGTCAAGGACGCCGGGCGTCTCGGCGAGGATGCTGAGGGTGTCCGATCTCGCCGTTGGAGGCAGCATGTCCGATGACTCACTCGTAGCTCCGGTCGCCGTCACCGCCGAGCCGCGGTTCTTCGACACCTACGCGCTGGTGTATGCGTTCACCCTCACGTTCCTGGTTCCCGGGCTCGCCTGGATGAGCACACTGCCGTTTCGCACCTACACCTTTCAGTACGTGACGGCCTTCGCAGGCCCCTTCGTGTTGGGGCTGCTCGCGACGTTCTTCACCGACAGCGCGGACCCGTGGCGCCGGGTGGCGCTTCGCTCGGCGATCCTGCTTCCCCTGGTGATCGTGACCGGGGTCACGGTGCTCTTCGCGGGGTCACTCACCGTCCTGCCGGTCAGTGGGTTCCTTCGTCCGGGCAGCAACCCTGCTACGACGCCCATCGCGTTCGCCGTGCTCGTGATACTCGCCAGTCCGCTCCTGTTCGCGCTGGTGAAACGGCTGCGGACGCGGCCGGGCTGGCGCTCCTTGGTGCAGATGCTCGCCATTCTGATCGCGCTGGGAGTGGCAGGGTTCGTCGGCTACCTCATGCTCGGAACACCCGGCGAACTGCGGGGGTTCGCGCGCAAGGACCTCACCATCTATCTGACGGGCGCCGTGATGTGGTACCTGCCGTCGTTCGGCATAGCCGCCGGTGGCTGGCGCGCGATCGGCCTGGTATAGCCGAGTCTGCCGATCCGGCTGCCGGACTACTGGTTCTTCGGCCCGACCTGCATCGTGATGACGGACGTGTAACCGTCGCTGTTGTCCGAGCCGGTCACCACGTTGATCTGGAGGTCGCCCTTTTCGGCCGCGACCATTCCTCCGTCACCGGTGGCAACCGTGGACGTGATCGTCCAGCCGCCCTTTTCGAGTTCGGTCTTGTACCAGTCCAGCAGTTCGCTCTGGGGGATCTTGTACTGGATGTTGACCATGTAGCCGGTGCCGCCGCTGCTGGTCTTGTTGGTGACGACGGCCTTGACGGAGCCGTCGTCGCGCATCGGTACCTCTGAGGGGAAGTCCGCAGGGATCTTGGTGTCGCCCGACACGGTGGCCTCGGACCCGTCCTTGCCCTTGATGGTCACTGAGTCGCCGTCCACCTTCACCGCACCCCCGGTGGCCCCCTCGAGCGCACCCTCGGTCGCCTTCTGGGCGATGAGCTGGCAGCCGGTCGCCGACAGGGCGACGCCTGCCAGACAGATGATCAGCGTTGCGGATAGCACGGTGCGGTTCATCTCATGCTCCCCTCGACGACGTCCCTACCTCTACTGTGCACAGTCGGGCCGCTTCTGTAACACAGAAAGCACGGGCGAGGTCGGGGACGGTCGATCACACCCCGAGGGAGGCGTCCGGCGCACGAAGGGGGAACGCTGTCCCCGGAGAGGCGTCTCGGCGCAAGCACGCGGCCGCTACGGTGCGTAGTAGTACGCCACGCCCTCGTACCGGTACGTGCCACTCAACCGGCTCTCGACACTGTCCCTCTCGGCGAGAGATGCCGTGTAGAAGTGGACGCCCTTCTTGACGTTGTAGAAGCGGTAGACGGGCTGGCTACCGGTCGGCGTGAGCGAGATGTTGCATGCCACGCCGTCGTAGCGGTACACATCGCCCATCGTGTTGAGAAGGGTGTCCCGCTCTTCCTCAGACGCCGTATAGAAGTGCACGCCCTTCTTCACGTTGTAAAAGCGGTACAGGGGCGCGGTGTTGGCGGCGGCCGAGGTGTCCAGCGAGTAGGCGACGCCCTCGAGCGAGTACGTGGATGAAAGCGTGTCCACCACATTGGCCTTCTCGGCTTCTGACGCCGTGTAGAAATGCACGCTGGTCGAGCGGTTCAGAAAGCGGTAGACGCGTAGCGGCTTGTGGACAGCCGGCGGAATCGACGGGTCGACCACGGAGATGGAGACCGATGCGCTTGAGACGGCGGTTCCGTCCGAGGCGAGATACGTGAACGAGTCGGGGCCGGAGTAGCCCTCGGCGGGAACGTAGACGAACGAACCGTCGCCCAGGAATGACAGGGTTCCGTGGGCCGGTTGGGACTGGGCGGAGGCGATCAGCGTGTGGCCCTGAGCGTCCGTATCGTTCGCCAGCACTCCGGCTGCCGCGACCGCCAGCGTCGTCCCCGAGTTGGTCTCGTATGAGTCGGCCCGCGCGACCGGCGCGTGAACGACCGGCGCCGCTACGGTGATCGTGACCTTCACTGCCGAGGAGTACGCGGATCCGTCGTAGGCGCGGTAGGTGAACGAGTCGACGCCCTCGAACCCGGCTTCCGGCGTGTAGGCGAAGGAGCCGGCGGGGAGAGAGACAGCGTGCCGTTGGCCGGCTGGCTCACCGCCGAGGCGCTCAGGGAATTGCCGTCGGCGTCGGTGTCGTTGCGGAGCAGCCCGGGTGCCGAGACGTTGAGCGTGGTGGCGTTCGCGGTGGTGTAGGAGTCGGCATTGACCGCAGGAGCGGTGTTGGCGGCCGGCTTGGTGTCGTAGACGCGGACGTAGTCGATGTCGTAGTTCACGGGGAACGACGTGGCGGAGGTCGGGGAGCCCGGCCATGCGCCGCCCACGGCGGTGTTCAGGCAGATCCACAGCGGGTCGGACGGCATGGGCCCGTTGTAGGTCGAACAGAGCTGGCCATCGATGTACCACTTCACATAGGTGGGCTGCCAGTCGACCGCGTACGTATGGAATCCCGCCGAGTAGTCGGGGCCGTCTTTGGCCACGCCTTGGACCTGTGAGCCGTTCTTGTGGAGCGTCATGTAGATGCGGCTCGGGCGATCACCGAGCATCTCGAGGGCGTCGATCTCGAGCGTACTGTCGTTGGTCAGCCAGAACGCCGGCCAGATGCCCTTGCCCTTGGGGAGCTTGGCTCGGATCTCGAAGTACCCGTAGGAGAACTTGGCGCGGTTGAGGCTCGTCGCGATACCCGACGCGTAGGCGTACCCGTTGGTGGAGCGGTTCTCGGACCTGAGCGTCATCATGCCGTTTGCGAAGGTGCAGTTGGCCGGCTCGTAGTAGGCGAGCTCCGCATTTCCCGGGCTCTGCGTGTTCCAGGGCGTACGGTTTCTCCAGGTGGCCGTGTCGAGCGGACCGTTGAACTCGTCGGAGTACACAAGGCGCGACGCACCCAACGCCACCGAACTCATGGTGGCGAGCGCTGCGACGACAGAGACAAGAAGGACGACGAGACGGAGGGGGGTCTTCATGGGCCGGAGTTCTCCTTGATGGGCGTTCGGGTTCGTGGGAGAACCCGCTCACCTATCCCATCGGAACGTGCCGAGGAGACCTTGACCTCCGCCTTGGCGCTTCTGTGACCCTCGTCACACAACGAGCCGAAAAGTGCGAGAAATCCTCTGCCGAGGCCGATAGAGGGGGTTTGGCGCTACCGGGTGCGCTCGAGAATCACGGGCGCGAAGGGCTACGGTTCGTCGGCTCGAGCGGGGGCGGCGATCGGCATCGCCGGGCTCGGCTAGGACGTGCTGATGCCTGCCTGGCGACGGTAGACCGACTCGATCCGGTCGATGACGATGTCGGCCCGGAACTCGGACTCGAACCGTTGGCGAGCCGCCGCACCCATCCGTTCGACCAACGCGGGATCCGAGGCGAGGCGCGCCATCGCCTGTCCGAGCGCCGCGGAATCGCCGGGGGCAACGAGCAGGCCTGTGACGCCGTCGGAGACCTGGTCGAGCAGGCCGCCCAGCGCCGAGGCCACGACGGGCTTGCCGGCGGCCATCGCCTCGAAGGTCACGGTGGGGCAGGCGTCGAGACACAGCGACGGCATCGTCCCGAACAGGCTGCGGCGCCAGGCCTCGAGCACCAGGTCGTGCGGCCACGGGCCAACGGCGATGGCGCCCTGCGGCAGCGCCCGCCGCCGCTCATCGTCGATCCGGCCGATCAGCACGAGGGGCGGCGGAGTGGCGAGGCTGCGATAGGCCTCGAACAGCACCTCGACGCCCTTGTCGGCGACCACATCTCCGACCTGCAGCATGAACGGCTCCTCTGGGAGCAGGGTGAGCCGCGGGTCGTCGGGGTCGAACGATGGCCGTCCGTCGACAGCGAAGTTCGGCACGACCTCGTAGGCCAGCCCGTCGCTCGCAAGATGATTTGACTCGGCCACCGCGGTACTCACGGGCAGGAAGAGATCGACGGCGCGGGCCTCCGCGCCGCGCGCGGCGCGGTTGCCGAGGTAGGTCACGGATCCCTTCAGCGCGCCGAACTGCACGGAGCAGCAGGACAGGCAGCGACGCACGCCCGGCCCCGAACAGAGTTCGGCGCTTCGATACATCATGCGGCCCTGGGTGCAGATACGGCCGGAGTCGTGAAGCGACACGAGGTAGGGCGCGCCGACATCGTCCTTGAGTGGGACGAACGAACGTCCGAGCCAGTTGTGGGCATGGACGATATCGGGCCGGAACTCACTCGCCAGGCTTCTCAGGCCCCGAACGAGCGCGGGGTCCGCCAGCGGGATGGCGTGCCGGCGTTCCGTGGTGAAGAGCGGACCGATTCGCTGTACCGCTCCCTGCAAAGCGCGGATCCGGACGCCTTCATCGAGCCGGTCGCCCGGCCCGTTGTCGCTCGTGGCGAGCGTGGCCACGGTGACTTCGTGCCCGCGGGCAACGAGACCGCGGGCGAGCGCCTGCACGTGCACCTCGACGCCGCCGATCACCGGCGGGTAGAACTGGCTGATGAGCAGGACGCGTAGACTCCCGCTCGGGAGGCCGTGACCCTCGAGCTCATTGGCAGTGCTCATTCCGTCGTCCAGACCGAGATCGAGCGGGGTGCGACTGCGCCGTCAGTGGCGCTGAGGACGGCGACGACGGGGGCGTTGGTGGTCCAAGTCGCCGATCGCCGCACCTCGAAGACGCGGCGGCCTCCCGGCGGCAGCTCAAGCTTCTGCTCGGAGATCAGTCGGCCGCCCTGTTCGATGGTCAGCCGGTAGTCCTGCGAGGCGGCGTTGATGTTGTTGGCGCCGATACGAAGCCCGCCCGACTGGTCGGGCAGCCCCCAGAGCTGGACCACGTCGCCACGCCGCGACATCCCGAGATCGGGAATCGAGAGCAGCAGGACCAGAAGCGCGCAGCCGATGAGCGCCACAGCTCCGAGGGAAGCTCGCCTGATGGAGTAGCGGTAGGTCCGGACCGGGCGCGGCCGCACCGGTGGGGCGGCCGGGGTGCGCGCCGCAATGAGAGCGAGCAGCACCACGAATGCGAGGCCGGCCACCAAGTAGTCTGCGTTCAGGCCCAGAGGAGACGCGGCCAGTCCCATTCCCACCAAGGTCGTGAGGCTGATGCTTGCGGCGACCGTGAGCGCGAACCACTCGAAACCACCGAGCTGCCCGTCGGGATCGACGAACAGCAGCAGGGCCTGACCCGGCAGCAGCAGCACGAAGGGAACCCCGATCAGGACGCGCAACCATACGAACCCCACGTTCACGAACATCAGGACGGCCGCGCAGAGTGCGGTGAAGATCGCCAGCATGAAGACCGCCCGGTTACGACTCATGGCGTGAGCCTCTGCAACTCGAAGATCTGGACGTTGCCGCTGTCGAACTGCTTGCTTGCGTTACGCATCACGTCGAACTTGTTGACCGTCTCACTGGTGACTGAGGAGCCGTAGTCGAACAGCTCTCGCTCCCACTTCTCGTAGATGAACCCCTTCAGGGGCTCCGTGCCGGCGATGCGACGATCGACCAGGACGTAGCCGATGCGACCGTCCTTGAGAATCGTGCGTTCGTTCTCGTTGAACCCCGGCGAGAGGAGGATCGCTGAGACGGAAACGCCGTCCTCCGAGGTGACGAGTCGCTGTCGACCCACGCTTCCGATGAGGACGCCACCTGCGGAGTCACCGATGAATCGGCGGCCCGGCCCCAGGGTGTTCACGGCCCAATCTGAGGCAGCGATCGATTCCGGGTCGTAGGGCACCTCGGAGATACCCGGGTCGTAGGGAGCCGGCTGGCGTGTTATGGGCGAGGTTCCCGCGACGATGCCGCCGGCGAAGATCACACTGGCCGCGAGAACGACCACGACGGCACGTACACGGGGTCGTTCCGACTCGCGTGCAAGGAGCAGATAGATGCCGGCTGCGATCGTGAAGGCGAGCGGTACGTAGACGAAGGCGGTCGCGCGCGACCCGACGTCCCACCCGCTCCGCGTGAACCGCAGAGCCAGGATAGCGGGATACGCGAGCGAAGCGACGGCCAGCGAGCGGGAGAGCAGGTTGGTGTGCCGCCTCTCCCAGACGTACTTCATGCCGAGCGGGATGAGCACCAGAATGATGAGCACCGACCCGATGCCCACGACACGCTCCAGAAGTGGCGCTCCATGTCCGGCGGTCGACTCGAAGAGCCGCCGGCCGGTCCCCTCGAGCCGGATGATGCGCAGCACCTCTGTGAAGCCCGACATGAGCTGCGGCCAGAGGTAGGACACGGTTATCTCGGCGACGTTGGTCAGCCACAGGATGACCGCCAGTGCGCCCAGCAAGGGGACTGCGCCGCTGCCGGGCAGGTCGTTCAGGTAGGCTCCGAGGTTCCACACACCCGTGCCGGGAGTCTCGGCGTCGCTCGCTCTCCGGTCCTCGCGAATCGCATGGATGAGCTCGACGAGCGTCCACGCGAGCAGCGTCGCGACCAGGATGAACGATGTGACATGGTGGGTGACCACGACAGCCAGAAGCAGCAGCGCCCCGACGGTGTTGAGTCGGTCTCGTCTGCGGCCGTCCTCCAACTGGGCGGCGCGCAGCACGAAGAGACACGCGAGCGAGAGTGCGAGGGCCACCGATTCGTACGAGAACATCGAGTCGAAGTAGAGGAACGCGGGGCACGCCATGTAGAGCAGCGTGGCCGGTGCGGCGAACCGCGACGGCGTGGCGATCCGCTCGAGGAGCAGGAACAGCGAGATGACGGTCAGCAGCCGGGCCACGGCGATCAGGATCGTTCCCGACGTGATGACGCTCAACCCCGTGAGCTGCACGAGCACGGCGGTCACCGTCTCCATCCCGGGGTAGTAGGGCGAGACCGGCAGAAGCGCGTTGGGCGAGAAGAGACGGCGCGTCGTCAGGATGTTGTCCACCGTGCGGTAGTGCAGCAGTTCGTCGTAGCCCCACATCATCCCCGGCGCATAGACGAGCTTGACCGCATACAGCGCGATCCCGACCGCCACCAGGATCGTCACGGCCTCGGTGCGGGAGACCCGTGAGAAGAGCAGAGTCGCCGCGGCGGGAACGAAGATGGCCAGTACACCCATCCACCAGAGGGGCAGCGCCCCGGGCGCGGCTCGGCGCGCCAGTGCATCGGCACCCGCCACGCAGACAACGCCGATGACGCTCATGAGCAAGGGGGCGAGAACGAGCCTCAACCGGAGCGATCCCGAAACCCACGCAAGGCCCGTTTCGGCTTCGGCGATGAGATCCGCTTGTGAGTCGATCGTGAGTCGCACGGACTACTCCCCCTGCATGCGCGTCGCCGTGTCGGCCCTCGCGGAGCTCAGTCTCGGGGAGCGCACTTCACCGTACAGAGCGAGCAAGTCGTCTGCGCACTGGCGCCACGTGGGCGCGGATACCTTTGGCACCGGGGTCGGGTGCAGAAGCTCGTCGACGATCGCTGACGCAAGTTCGTCGGGGGGGCTGTCAAGCGGAATCGCTCGCGCCAAACCGCGCCGTGCGAGTTCGCTTAGTCCCGAGGTATCGGCAACGAGCGCCGGCCGTCCGAGGGCAAGGGCCTCGATGACGGCGAGCGGGTGTGTCTCGAACTCACTCATCAGGACGATGAGCGAGCACTGCGCGAGCGCTCGTGCCATGGCCGATCGATCGGTGGGCGGAATCGCGCCGATGGTGACGCGTTCGGCCAGCCCGAGTTCGAGGGCCAACCGCTCCAACTCCGGCTGGTACGGCCCCGTCCCGATGATCCGAAGCTCGGCATCGGGAAGCTCACGAAGTACAGCCGGCATCGCCTGGATCACGCGCTGGTGCCCCTTGTAGCGCTCGAGTCGCCCGACCGAGACGATCACGCGCCGGTCCGCCCGGAGCCGCTCGGCCTCCTCTTCGGGAATCGCGGGGAGGTCGGATCCGTTCGGGATGACCACGAACCGGTCGCGCGGCAGCCGGAGCACCGCCGAGAACCGCTCGGCTTCGAACTCCGCGACGGCGACGAGCCTGCGAGCGCGGGCGAGAAGGGGTCGGAGCATGGCCCACTGCAGGCGGCGTAGCGCTTGACGCGTGTGAGATGAGTGCCCGCCGCCGTGGAAGGTGACCACATACGGGATGCGGCTACGCAGCGCGGCCAGCATCGCCATCGGAGCGACGGCGGTGTGGTAGGACTGGACATGGATGACATCCCACTCGCCCCGCGCGATGACGCGACGGATCCCCGGCGCGACGTAGTAGTCCCGTCCGCGCGGCCAGGCGCGTACCCGCACGATATGTACGCCCTCCACGACTTCGGAGCCCGGAAGTTCGCCGGACGTGTCCGTGGTGAGTACGGTGACATCGGCATCTCTTTCGAGCAGCCGAGCGACCTGGGCGACGTGGTGCTCCACTCCGCCGACGAGCGGGAAGTAGCGTGGGGTGACCATGAGCAGCCGCAGCCGCCGGTTCTCGGCGCCGACTGCCGTGGCGGACTCGACCGCGCTCGCAGCACCGTTCCCGGCCGGCGCGATCGGGGCCGCACCGGGCGTGAGACGGCCTACGAGGTATCCGCACCGCGGTGAACGCGAGGCCGGCGACGAGAGCGCCCGCACGTGCCACTCCCGCGCGATCTCCGTGCAGGAAGGCACGCAGGGCTCGGCCCACGCCGGCCGGGAGCGTGACGAACGCGTGGCGGCGCTCGGAAGCGAGTCCATCACGTGACCCGACCGCCCGGGAAAGACTCGCCTTGGAGATGCCTTCGCCGTAGCAGCGTTGGCGGAAGTACCGCCAGGTGGTGCGGGTCGCGGGGACTCTGTGGTCGACGCGCGCTCCGGGAGCGTAGACGAAGACGCCGCCCGGAAAGAGCTGCGAAGCGCGGATGCAGGCGCCGGTCTCTTCGTCGCCCAAGGGGCGGGTGCTCGTGCGCCCGAGATCCTCGCTGAACCCTCCCACGGCGGCCAGAACGTCGCTCCGAAACGACATGTTGGCGCCGATGAGGTTGCGGACCTCCGCCCCCTCCAACATGCCCTCGTACGTGCAGCCGAGAACCCAGTCGAACTCTGCGGGGAACCAGCCGGGTCGCGGGCTCTCCCAGAGCGGAGCGATGAACCCCCCCACCCCGAGCACGCTGTCCGCCGAGTAGCCGGCCACCAGCTCCTCGAGCCACGTTTCCGCTGCGACCGCGTCATCGTCGAGGAACGCGACGATTCCCCCCGTGGCGAGTTCGAGCCCGGTGTTGCGGGCGCCTGAGAGCCCTGCCGGGTGCGTACTCGCCGCCACGGTCAGATCCGGGAAGGCCTCGGACGCTCGTGCGAGCAGCTCGAGGTTGTGGTCGATGACCAGGATCGACTGCGAAGGGGGGAGTGTCTGCGAACGAACGGAATCCACGGCGGCGACCAAGTCGCTCCAGCGGTCCAATGTGTATGCGCAGATGATTACCGTGATGCCCGTGCCCTGCGTGCGCACTGTCTGCCCGCCAGTCAACTGGAGCCGCTCGACACCAGCATCATACGCTGACGCGCCGTCCGTCAGGTCCGCTCGACCTCGGGTGCGCACGCTGGGCTGACGGTGTCGAAGACGGCAACCGCGGGCCGGGCACGCTGGCGGAGAATCTCCATGAGCACCCGCCAGCCGTCCTTCAGCGGGACGAGGTGGGCCGTTCCGCCCACTCGCGGACCTTCGAAGCTTGCGACCTCGACGACCTTGAGCCCCGCGAGTGCGGCGCGGATGTTCATCTCGGTCTCGATCTCGAAGCCCTCGGAACGCAGGTCGAGTCGCTTGAGCTCGCGCAGCCAGAAGCCGGTGTAGCCGTAGTTGAGGTCGGTGTAGCGCGTGCCGAACAGGATGCGGCACAGCGTCATCAGGCCGAGGTTGCCCATCTTGCGCGTGAACGTCATGTCGTCCGTGCCGCCGCCGGGTATGAAGCGTGAGCCCTTGACGTAGTCGGCACCGGCGAGCAGGGCGCCGACGAAGGCCGGTATCTCGATGGGGTCGGTCGAGCCGTCCGCGTCGATGGCGATCACGATGTCGCCGCGCGCGGCGGCGAACCCGGCGCGCAGAGCGTCGCCCTTGCCCTTGCCGGGCTGCGTGACGATCTTGATGTCGGGGAGCAGCTCGAGAGCGGTCTCAACGGTGCGGTCGGTCGAGTTTCCATCGACGAGGATGACCTCGTAGAGGCCCCTCGGCAGCCGGGGGAGCACGTAGCCGAGGCTCTCCTCTTCGTCCCAGGCGGCGATGATGACGCTCACCCGCGGCGCGTCGCCGGGATGGATGACACTGAGTGCCCCTTCGCCCGCCGTGTAGATCCGCGGCACGGCCCAGGGGCGGTAAGGCCGGGGTTCGAGCGCCAGTTCTGCTGCCATGGTGGCCACCTCCGGAGTCAATGTCTCCGACCTCATCGGGGACGTTGAAACCTGTCCTGTATGGAGCGGGGCGGCTGGCTTCGTCGAAAACACGAAAACCGGCCCGCTTTCTTCACTGGGCCGGTCTCACCACTGACTCCCCGTCGGCCTCTTGGTGACCGTATGGCACCGACGGATCGTAGTCTCCCATGACGCATGTCTTGTGCAGCTCTTTGCGGGTTCCGGATGTCTTGGGATTGTACCCATTGGACATCTCTAATCAAGCTAACGCCGCGTCACTACAGGTGTCTGTGACGAGAATCACAATGGAGGAAGAAGGTCCCGGGCCTCCGCGACGGCAACCGGGAGGCAGGCATCCCCTCGGCGTGGCGCATACATCACGCCGCCGGAATCCCCCGGCGGTCGGCGGTTCGCACCTCTGCGGGCGAGGGACTTCACGGTCTTCTCGCGGAGCTGGGGGCTGACCAGCTTGCGGGCCACGCTCACCGCAGCCGAGTTCATGGCGAACTTGGATCGCAGCAGGTTTCCCGCGGCGGTCTTGTTGAAGACCCGCAGCCGCAGGTTCTCGCGCTCGCTGGTGCACCAGGCGGCCTTGTAGTGCTCGGTACCTTCGAGGAAGTCGAATCGAGCGGCTCCCTCGGCGATCGACTGCTCCATCACGTACGCGCGCAGCAGCACTCCGGGACTCGACGCGGCCCACCGCTCGTCGAAGGAGCTGAGGTAGCCCTGCATGGTGTGACCGATGAGGAAGTTGTAGCTGACCGCGACGGTCTCATCGCCGTCGGTGAGTGTGTAGATGCGCAGGTCGCCTGCTTCGAACGACGCCTGGACGATGAGCTCGTGGAACCGGGCGACGCGGGGGTCGGCGAACGCACCCGGGTAGCCCTTTGCCTGCCAGCGCGCCTGGTGGAAGCGCTGCAGTGACTCCTGGGCCTCGAGTGCGGCCGATTCGGTATCGGCCAGGGCGAGTCTGCGGACGCCGGGGTCCTCGGCAAGCCAGCGGTAGGCCTGGCGGATCTCCTTGCGGGTGTGCTTCTTGCGCGAGGCCACGTACGCCTCGTACGTCGGCGGGAGGTCGCAGTACGGACAGACCGCCGAGACGGAGCGTGAGGTGGCGAGGCCGGCCTGAGCGAACAGCGATTCGATGACCGACGGAGTCTCGGAGTCCGCGGGCAGCTTGTCGAACTCGAGCATGTCCCAGCGCGCCGACTCTTCGAGCAGCAGTCTGACGAACCCTTCCCGAGCAGGCTCCAGAACGTCAGGTGCGGCGATGACGTCCAAGTGGTTGGGCGTCAGCGTGCCCGTCCCCATGATGGCCCACCGCCGACCGCGGCCCTCCTCGGCGGTTCCGAAGAGAGGGAACGCCGCGACGAGCCGGTCCTCCTGCCAGGCGGTGAGCACGTGGAGCTCGGCTTCGGGGGCGAGTTCCTGAAGCCATGTCGAGAGCCACGCGTGAGTAAGGAAGACCGTCCTGATTGCCGATGAACCGAGCAGGTTCCACTCATCGCGCAACGCGATGAAGCGTTGTGGCTCGGTGACCCACTCGAAGCGCAGGGTGGTCGCGGGCTCCATCGTGCGGTCTTCCTCCGTACCATTGGCGTGACGGGCATCTCAGGAAGTACAGTTGCCACCGATGAAACAGCATGAAGCCGACACTGCGCGCACGCAACCGGGACGCCGAGAGTCACGCGGCGTGCCTTGGCTCGCCGTGCTCGCGGTGGCCGGATTCGCGATGCTTGCGGTGAGCACCGTGTCGTGTGCGCCTGCGACGGGGGGCGGAGCGCCTCTCGGGCGAGACGTCGGTCACGGTCATCGCCACCGCGGCCGCGGTTCCGACGACCCCACCCGTCGCGCTCGATCCGGTTGCGACACCGAGCCAAGACCGGCTATCGGCTCGTATTCAGCGACGAGTTCACCGGACCCCGTTTCGACGCCAAGCGCTGGGCGACCTCGCTTCCGTGGGGCAACACCAACCGCAACGAGCAGCAGTACTACACCGCCGATGCCCTGAGTCAGAGTGGCGGAGTGCTGACCATCACCGCGAGCAAGCAGTCCGAGGGTGGCAAGCCATACACGTCGGGTGTCATCAGCTCATCCAAACGGTTCCTGTTCACGTACGGATACACGGAGGTACGGGCGCAGGTGCCCGCCGGCAACGGCCTCTGGTCGGCGTTCTGGGTGGTCTCACCTCGGCCGGGGAGCAACGAAGAGGTCGACGTCATGGAGGTGCTGGGCTCGGACCCGAGCCTGGGCTACGCGGTACTGCACTACGGCACCATGGCCGACAAGGGGAAGTCACTGTCGACGTACCGCGACCCGGACTTCTCTACGGGGTTCCACACGTTCGCGGTCGACTGGGAGCCGGAGTCGATGGTCTGGTACGTGGACGGCGTCGAACGCTACCGGGTCTCGCAGAACATCCCCAACAACCCCATGTACCTGATCGCGAACCTGGCCGTGGGTGGTAAGGACACCTGGTCCGGTCCCCCGAATCGCTACACGGAGTTCCCCGCTCAACTGAAGATCGACTACATCCGGGTCTATCAGCGGGACGGTCAGCCCGTTCCTGCGGTCGGGCCATGAGTCGCGGCATCCGGGAAGGGTGACCCACCCTCAGGCCACTGGTACCGCTCGCCGCCCAGATTGGCGGCGTCTCGACGAACCCGGGCAGCCATGCGCGCACGCGAGGCAGGCAAGTCCGGCGGGCGCACCAGCCTCGACCCCACGACCGGAAGGCGAGCCGAGGCGATCTCTCGCAGCCGCTCGGGCTCGGAGGGGAAGAGCCCGCGCAGTTGCGACTCGTAGCAGCCGATCGCGGCTATCCGCGCATCGAGCTCGTCAGGGGTGAGCGGGAGCGCGACGAAGGGCCGCGATTCGGCGGCCGCATCCGCAGTCGCCGACGTCTCGGGCCTCGTGCTGTAGGGATACTCCTCGTAGTAGACGATCTCTTGAGGCTCGACGATCTGTTCGACCGCCCGCCGCACCAACAGGTGGTCGACATGGCCGCCGGTCCCGGCGGGGCAGAACACGGGCGCGCCGGCGCGTGTCGCAACGGAGGATCTCCGGAGGGCCTCCGTGAGCCGCGGAAGGAAACGCTCGACATCCTCCCGCGAGGGAGGGACGAGCGGATCGGAGTAGAGGGGCGCGCCCGACGCTGCCCTTCGGTAGATCGCATCGAGGAGGCCGAGGTCTTCCGCCTCGGCGCCGAGAAGCTCCAGGGCGGTCCGGTTCTCGGCGCGCCGAAGCTCGAACGGCTGGTCGCCGGCGCCCCACGAGGCGAGCGACCGACGTGCGAGCGGGGAAAGCGGCTCGCCGGGCGGCTGGTCTGCGGTGAAGACGCTCACGACCTTCACGCTCGTGCCGGCACGCGTGAGCCGAGCGATGCCCCCGCCGCACGAGAGCGCTGCATCGTCGAGGTGCGGAGAGACGAAGATCGCGACAGCGGTCATCATGCGGCGATCTCTCCCTCGGCGGGACTATTGCCGAAGAGCACCTCGCGTGAGTCGAGCAGGCCGAACAACGAGATCGCGGCCTCACTCAGGATCCACGCGAACGCGACGCCGGTGATCCCGAACGGACCCAGGAACAGGTAGCTCAGGCCCAGGAGCAGCGCGGCACCGAGGCACTGCAGCCAGACGACCCGCCTGATCTTGCCCACCACGCGTGCGTACGCGAGATACCAGCTGTTGAAGATGACCAGCGGCGTGGCGAGGCACAGCCAGCGGAGCAGCGTGGTTCCCTCTGCGGCGTAGGTCTTCCCGAACAGCGTGAGGATCAGCGGTGCGCCGAGTGCCAGGACCAGGGCGGCGGGGATGATGAGCAGGGCCATGTACTGCAGGATGTCACGGCTGTGCTGGCCGATGTTGGGCCTGTCGGCCGCCGCCTCGGCGGTGAACGAGTCCGTCATCCCGCTCGCGAGCAGGCCGAGGGTGGTGGCGACCAGCCACGCCTGGTAGAAGTACGCGGTGGCACTCGCTCCGAGCACGGCGACTATCAGCAGCGGCAGCAGGCGAGCGGCTGCCTCGGCGACGAGCGAGCCGACATGGTCGCCGCCCGATGACAGCGCGACCTCGCGGACGGTGAGCGGTTTGGCACCGGGCGGTGCCGCTTCGACTCGGCTCGAGCGCGTGAACACGCCGAAGATCAGCCAGGTGCACAGAACGATGACGATCGGCGTCGGCAGGAACCACGACCCCACGATGCCCGCATCGGCCAGAACGCGAACGCCCAGGAAGAGGAATGCGAGTTTCGCCAGGTTGTAGATGGTGTTCTCGATGAGGACCCACTTGGCCTGGCGCAGCCCGATGAGCACGGCGTCCTGGAGGCGGAAGATCGACCAGAGCACCGCCGCCATGACCGCCCATACCGCGACGAGCGGCCCCTCGCCGAGCAGGCCTTGCAGGCCCAGCGCCCCGCCGAGCGCGACGAACGCCAGGCTGAGCAGTACGGATGTCAGGATGACCGCGCCGTACGACACCAGGATGAGCCGGCGCGTCTGCTTCCCCGCGCGCGGCAGGAAGCGCGTCATCCCGCCACCGAACCCGAGTTGGGCTATCCCCGAGATCAGCAGCAGCGTCGAGATGACGGCCGTGCTCGAACCGACGGTCGCCGACGGGTAGAGGCGCGCGGCGAGCATCCAGTACAACAGCCCGATTCCCGCCGATATGACCTGGTTGGCGACGAGGGCGTTGGCGTTGGCGTAGAGCGGCATGCGGCCGGCGCGTAGGACTTCTCGGAGACGATCGATCATGCGGCGGTCACCGGAGTGTCCGAGGGGCGGTGCGCGGTATCTCAGAGCCGTCGGTCACACCAGGTCGCCCCCAGGATCAGCAGGATCGGGCCTCTTCTCGCAGCAGGCCCCGCGCAAAGTATCGCACCTGCGGATGCGCGCTGTGAACGGCGGGCCACCGCGCGGCACTCGCGGGCGCGGTTCGCTGTCGCTCGGGCCGGTTAAGCGCCCGTGAAGGTCGCGGCAAGCGCCGGCGGATACCTTCCGCTCGTGCCGGCGGAGAGTGCTCGTCCTCCTCGGCGCCGAGGAGGACGGCGAGAAGCGCCGCTGCCTCGTCACATGTGGCGAGCGGGAGATCCGGAGGGGATGCATCATGCGTCGAAGAGTCGGGAACTGGATGCTGGCGTGTCTGGCCATGGCGATCCTGACGCCGGGGGTCGCTGCCGCGGCTCCCCGGCGGGGAGAGCCGCTCAACGATCCATCACTGACGCCGGCCGTCGCCGAGCAGTGGAAGAAGGCTACCGAGGAGAAAGACGCGCAGATCGCGGGTGCGCTGGCCGCCAAGCGTTCCGCTGCGCCGGCCGGCGTCGTCACAGTAGCCGCAGCGTCGGCCTTGTACGGGGTGCACACGCTGAGCGCCACCAACTACAAGCAGGAGACGTCGTACTACTGCGGTCCGGCCTCGGCCCGCCAGAGCCTCAGCTGGCACAAGGCCAAGAGCGGTTCGTCGAAGACCCTGCCGTCGCAGGGCACCCTCGCCGGGAAGATCGGCACGAGCACGAGCGGCAGCCTCACGACCGGGATCGCACGCGCCCTCAACAGCTACAACGGCACGTTCGGCACCGTGAACTACGTCGCCTCGAACCTCACCGACACCGGCAACCCGACCAGCGCCTTCTACACACGTATCGGATGGATGCTCGAGGACGCGCGGACCGTGCCGGTGATCCTGACCGCGACCTCCCGGATCCCCCGGTACAACGGGCACGTCTCGCGGCACTACATGTCGGTCTCAGGCATCAACGACACGGCATCGGCGGTCACGATGCGAAGCGTCGATCCCAACTACAACTCCAGCTACCGGGGAGTCTATTGGGACGCCATGGGCTCGCAGACGTCCAACGGCCTGTGCCGAGCCTGCTACCAGGCCGACGTGGACGGCAGCAACATGGCGATGTGCTGGTGAGCGGCCTCGAGAGGGGCCCCTTCGGGGGCCCCGGGAGCCGGGCGCACCGGCACATGAAGTCGAGAGGGTGCAACCGGATCGCGAGGGCGATGCTGGCCGTGCTCGTGGTCTCCCTCGGATCGGGTGCGTGTGCAGGATGTGGCGGGGGGTCCGTCGGAGGGCCCACTACCGCAACCGCCGACTCGGCGGCGAAGCACGCAGGAGTCCGGACGGTGAAGCTTCCCTACCGGGGTTACGGCATGGCTCGGGTGGTGGGAGAGGCGCTCTACGTGACGGTCGACTCCGGAACCGGCCTCATCGACACCCTGCTGCGCTACGACCTCGGCAGCGGCGAATCACGGCCGGTGCTCACGGTACCGGCGGATATCGCGTGGATCACCGTCAACGAGCGTTGGCTACTGTGGGAGAGCGAGAAGAGGCTGTATGCGGAACCCGTCGCCGGGGGTCCGCGGCGGGTGCTCGCGACGAGCCGGGAAGCCTACGGCCCGGCACTCGAGGGCGACACGGCGGCCTGGGTCGACCTCGAGGAAGACTCGGAGCCGAGGATTGTGACCTTCGACCTTGCGTCGGGCGAGAAGCGGGAGATCGCTCGCACCCACGTCGCCGAGTTCTACAACAACTTCATGCAGATCACCGATGGCAGGTTGCTGTGGACCGACATCTACGACGGCACGGGTCACTACGTCGTCCACGATCTGGCGACGGCCACGACCCGTGACTACCCGATGCCGGCGACGCGTTTCCGCTATCCGGGCTACGCGTGGCTCTCGGGCGACGCGGTCTACTCGATCAACTTCGATCGGTACGACCAGTGGGACTGGGGTACACAGCAGGTGGGCCGCTACTCGCTCGCCACGCGCACGTTCACCCCGATCACGAAGGGCGGCGAGTTCGTCAACGCGCTGGCCGTCGGCCGCGACGGGGTCGCGATCATCGATTCCGAGCAGCGGCTGCTTGCCGGGCCCTCCGACGGCACCCGGCCGACGAAGGACCTGAGCGCGGCTCTGGGAACCCCGGTCGACGGGGTGCAGGTCTCTTCGGACGGCACCACGGCGGTCGCGGGTCGCTCCGTACCCGAGCGCGCCGAGACGTCGCTGTTCATCTTCCGCCTCCGCTAGCCGCTCCCGCGCACGGGGTAGCGGAGCACCGTCTTGAGCTTCGCGGGTGCGGTGCGACCGGGGTCGTTCAGGTAGATCTCGTGATGGCTGCCGGCCACCTCATACCCGTGCTCACGAGCGAACGCGAAGAGCCGCTGCACCGTGGGGGTCTCGTCGGCATACGGGCCGACGTTGAGGATCTGCACGCTTTCGCCCTCGGAATACGTCTGGACGCGTACGTCGTCGAGGCGGGGCACGTCCTTCTTGGAGGCGACCTTCGCGCGGACCTCATCGACGAACTCCGAGTCGACCTCGTCCGGGAGGAGGATCATGAGCCGCCACGCAGTCGTGTCCGGTGATGCCGGGGGCTCTCCCGGCCCGCCGTCGGCGTCCCAGTAGAGACCCTCCGACGGCATCACCGGGTATGAGAGCGACAGCCGCTTCTTGGCCGCGAACTTCACGGGGTAGGCGAGTCCGTACAGCGCACCCATCGACAGCTGGAAGTCGGGTCCGCCAACACCGCTGAGTCCGTCGATCATCAGGAATCGGAGCGGTGGCACGTCGACGAGGACAGGGGCCGAGGCGCTCGGCTTGTAGAGCGCCGCGTACCGCTTCTTCAGGTCGAGGGTCTCCATCGCAATCCCTTCACGGCAGAACGCAGGCCTGGGGTGAAGGTACCCTACCCTCTCCCGCGCAGCACCCGCGCATCGACTCCTGCGGCCCTCAGGGCGAGGACGATCTTCTCAGGATTCGTCGAGCTGTCGTCGAACATCACCGAGACGATGCCGAGCGAACGCACGGCAACCACCTTCGCCACACCGCCGATGCGCGAGACCGTCATCTCTGCGAAGGCCGTAGCCCACTCACTGGTCAACGCCGACGTCTTCAAGTGAATCGCTCTGAGCATGTCGTCCTCCTTCTTCAGGCGCCGCGCCACGGCCTGACTCTATCCGGCACCTCTGACAATCCCTCGGTGTGGTGAAGGGCCTGTCAGGAGGATGTGGCGATTCGGGGAAATGGTTGTAGAGCCGGGGCATGGCCGGTGCGGGGTCACGGTACCGTCCTCCCTGCTCAGCGCGAGAGCGTTGGAGGAGCCGTCACGTATACTGCCGGCATGTCGCTCAACGCCTTCCTCGCCGGCCTCGGCCTCGGCGCGTCGCTCATCATCGCGATCGGAGCCCAGAACGCGTTCGTGCTGCGCCAGGGCCTCCTGCGGTCCCACGCACTGCCCGTTGCGGCGGTGTGTGTCGCGGTCGACTGGTCGCTCATCATCGTCGGCGCTCTGGGCTTCGGCGCACTCGTCAAGCGGTTTCCCGGGCTCACCAGTGTTGCCGCATGGGGAGGCGCCGCGTTCCTGCTGGTCTACGGGGTGCTGGCGTTTCGCTCGGCGCTGAAGCCCGGGTCGCTCCATGCCGAGGCCCCCGACGGCTCACGGGATCCCGGGACGCTCTCGGCCGCGCTCGGCACAGCTCTGGCCGTGTCGCTTCTCAATCCGCACGTCTATCTCGACACGGTCGTGCTCCTCGGTAGCGTGGCGGCGCAGTATGCCCCGGCGCAGCGGGCAGCGTTCGTGCTGGGGGCGGGCATGGCGTCGTCGGTCTGGTTCTTCGGGCTTGCGCTCGGAGCCAGACTGCTCACGCCGGTCTTCGAGCGCGAGGTCGCCTGGCGCGTGCTCGACGTCGTGATCGGGTGCATCATGTGGTGGATCGCGGTCGGTCTCGTGCTGGGCGAAGTGGCGGGATGACGTCCGGGTAGGGCTCAGCGCCTCCGATTGCCTTTGCGGCCCGGGGGGCGCGGGTCGGCGATGATGGCGACGTCACCGCTGCGCACCGAGCCGCGGTAGAGATCCTCGCCGAAGCGCTCGAAGCCGGTCACCGTGACCCGGCCGTCGACACGGGTGGCGATCCGCTCGAGCAGCTCGTCTTGCGAGAGCTCGGCGTCGCTCGCGAGCATGATCATGTTGCGCGTCGAGTCGGTCACGCCGTCTGCCGAGCCGATCGGGAAGACCCACACGTTGCGCCAGACGTTCGACGCGGTGCGGTGCAGGCTCCGGTAGGGCTTGCTGTGGCTTCCGCTCACCGACCCGATGACGTTGTAGGCGATCGCCCCATCGGCCGAGAGGTGGTCTCGGCAGGTCCGAAGGAACTCCTCGGTGAGAAGCGGCCGGGGGATATGGTCGTCGTCGAACGCGTCGATGATGATCAGGTCGTAGGTCTCGGCGCAGTAGCCGAGGAACTCGCGTCCGTCATCGACGAAGATGCGGATCCGTTCGTCGTCCGGCAGCGCGAAGAACTCACGAGCGATCTCGACGACCTGTTCGTCGATCTCGACCGCGTCGATCGCGAGTGCCGGGTAGTCGCGCCACATCCGCTTGACCAGCGAGCCGCCCCCAAGGCCGACCACGAGGGCCGACTGCGCATCCGGCTTGATCGCCAAAGGAAGGTGCAGGTAGTTGACGTACTCGATGTCGGTCTCGAACGGGTCGTCGAGCGCCATCGACGACTGGTGGTTGCGCTCGAACGCGAGAAGCCGCCAGGCACCGTTGTCGGTGATGCGGAGGCGGTGAAAGGGCGATGTGCGCTCGTGCATCTGATCCTCGGGTCTGAGGCGCCGGACGGTGAACAGCATACGCCGGGCTAGTGCTGCGCCACGGGAAACCGAATCTCGGTGAGGTAGTCCTCGGGAGCGGTCGTCGCCGGGTCCGAGTAGTAGAGCTCCTCGGCGGGGCCGACGATCTCATAGCCGTGGCCGATGACCCACGCGCCCAGCTGGCGGTAGGTCGGCTCGATGTGCTCGTAGTCGCCGCGGTGCATCACCGACGCCACGAGGTGGGGCTCGACTCGTTTGACGCCGACGCCACCCTGCTCGTCGACCACGGGAGGGTCGCCCGCTACCGCCGTCTGCACCTCCCACCGCGCGGTGTTCTCGTCGACAGCCCGTGGATCGTCAATGTACACGCCGGTCGGCATGCCGAGGGGTTGTAGTCCGTGCTGCGCCACCCATCCGTAGAGTCGCCCCATAGCCTCAGGGATCTGTGTGTACGGTCCGCACATCGAAACGTAGGCAACCGTCGCGGGATCGGTTGTCTTCAGCGCGATGTCGAGCATCTCAAACACCCCCCGTGCGTCGTGCGGCGACTCATGAAGCTCGTCCGGCGTGACGGGCAGCCACGCAACCTAGTACGTACCCACGACACGAACGGCCCCTCGCGATACCGTTCCGGGCTTCTGCCCTCGGAGTCGCGTACAGCTCCGACGTCAGAGTGTCGAACACCGAGCGCGCCGCCTTGCGGGCGTTGCAGGAGGGAATAGATGACATGGCGGCGGGAACGGACCGTCGTGGGCGAGTGAACGGGGAGGCGCAGACATGTCTGGGAGAAGCAGGTTGGTTCTGTGCGTGGTCGCAGGGGCGCTCGCAGGCGCGCTGGCACTTCCCGCCGCCGCCTCGGCGATCGACAGGCGCGAAGGCAACACCGTGGTGGTCGCAAGCGGAGAGACCGTCTCGGACGACCTGTACGCGTTCGGCAACACCATCACCATCGACGGCACCGTGGACGGCGACGTGGTCGCCTTCGGCCAGATGGTTCTGATCAACGGGACTGTTCGGGGCTCTGTGCTCACGGCGGCGCAGTCCGTGCGGATCGATGGCACCGTGGACGGTTCCGTGCGCGCCGCGGGGCAGCTCGTTGACGTCAACGGCATCGTCGCCGGCGACGTCCTCGCGGGCGCCAGCCAGGTGACCGTCGGCGGGGACGTGAACCGTGATGTCGCTGCAGGCGCGCAGAACGTCATCATCGACGGCACCGTGGGACGCAACCTGATGACCGGCAGCAACTCGCTCACGATCTCCGGCGACGTGGGCGGCAACGTCGAAGCCGAGTCGACCGACGTCAAGGTGACGCGACAGGGAACCGTCGACGGCGACCTCGACTACTGGAGTGCCGACAAGGCCGTGGTCGTGGGGGAGGTCTCCGGAACGACCACGCGTCACGATCCGCCGACAGATGGCAGGGACAACTCGCGCAGTGGCGGCGGCAGCGGGATACTCGCCGTGGTCCTGGGCGGGATCCTCGCCTGGATCCAGTCGCTCATCGGGCTGCTGGTGCTCGGGCTCGTCATGGTCTTCGCGTTGCGCCGACCGATGTCGGGCGGCTCGCGGGCAGTCGCTGACCGGCTGGGCGTGAGCCTCGGGGTAGGCGCGCTGGTCTTCTTCACCACGCCGATGGTCGGCGGGTTCATCTTCGTCGCCGGGCTGTTCATCGGCGCATGGTGGTTGGCGTTCGTGCTGTTCGCGGTGTACTGGTTGCTGCTTCTGGCCGGTCTCATCGTCGGCGTCCTGTCCGTGGGCCGCGCGATCCTCAGCAGGGCGTCGAGTACGGGGGAGCCCGCGCTCGCGTGGTCGCTGCTCCTCGGGCTCGTGCTGGTGTGGCTCGTCGCGGCGGTGCCGCTCCTGGGGTGGCTCGCGGCGTGGCTGGTCATGATTGCCGGCACGGGAGGGCTCGTTCTGCTCTGGATGGGAAAGACCGAGGCACCCGTCAAGCCGACACCGGTCGAGGTCGCCCCGCAACAGCCGGTCGGATGAGGCGCTCAGTCAGACGAATGCCGGCGTCGGCGTGAGGGCTCGGGATGCGCCGGCCCCTCGGTCGGCATCCGAGGCGAGCTACTTCGTCGCGTGCCCGGTATCGGCCCAGTCGAGCACCTGTAGCGCGCGCAGGGTCAGCCACTTGCTGGGCTGGCCCTTGCTCTCAACGTCCGCGAGCATCTTGCCGTTGAAACTGTTCTTCAGCACCCAGCGCATCTGCTTGTCCGCAGTCCTTCGCACGAGATCGATGGCCGGCCGGTACTCGGCCCGCGGTGTCTCGCCGACCCGCATGAGGGCCCAAAGTGCCTCCAGGGCGTCGGAGTTGTACGACAGGGGGAAGCCGAACCGCAGCCATCCGGCCTTGTCCTTGTAGTGCAGCTCCGGGTGCTCGGTCAGGAAGCGCTCCCGCAGACCCGTGCGTTCGGCGGCCTTCGCGGACCAGAACACATCGTTGAACTCCGCCGACTCGACCGGCAGGCTGCGGAAGATCTGCTTGTCGCGCAGCTGGGCGACGCACGCATCGCGCAGTTCGGCCGCTCCATCGGGCCACAGCTCGCTCGGGATCTCGCCGAGAAACAGCAGCTCCTTGACGGTGAGCATGTGGCAGTAGCCGTTCAGTTGCGACTCGCGGCCCCATCGGCAGTCGATGATGCCGAGCTCGCGGTAGAGGGTCGACGAGGTTGGAGACCGCCGCGATGACCCGCTCGTCGCGCACCCAGCCCATCCGCGCGAGTGCTCGGGCGACGTTGGACGTCAGGCAGGCGATCGAGCCGTTGGCGCGCATGTTGGACGCACTCCAGGAACCGTCGGGCAACTGCCGGGAGAATGCGTACTCGGCGGCCCTGCGTACCCGTGGGTCGTCTCCGTTCGCCCAGAGCTCGCCGAGAAGATGGACCTGCCACAGCGAGCCTTGGTACTTCTTGTAGTCCTGCGAGGGCGCCGCCCACGAACCGTCCTCGAGCTGCGCGTCGAGGATCGCGGCGACCGGAGGGTACGCGTTGCGGTGCTCCCACAACCCCGCAGTCGCGGCGTCGTCGGCCTCGCCCAGGAGCGTGCGGCGCGTGAGGACGGCGACTGCGGGGTTGTCCGCTTCGAGCAGCCAGCCGATCGTTTCGGCGGGGACCTCGGTCAGGATGCGTGCTTGCGTGCCGGGCATGCCGCTCACCTCCCAAGAGGTCTCTACCCCGCAGGAATCCGAAGACGTGCTAGTCGGCCAGCGCCGCGTCGACGGCCGCGAGCGCATGCAGCCTCGCCGAGGGAAACAGCGGGCACTCCAGGTCACTCTCGCGAACGAGCAGCTCGATCTCGGTGCAGCCGGCGACCACGCCCTGTGCGCCGCGTTCGCGGAGTCTCGCGATGACAGCCAGGTACTCTGCGCGTGACGCCTCCGAGACGACTCCCCGGACGAGTTCGCGGTAGATGACGTTGTGAACGAGCGCGCGATCGTGCTCGTCGGGGACGAGTGCGGTGATGCCGGTCTCGGCAAGACGGTCGCGGTAGAACCCCAGCTCCATCGTGTAGCGCGTGCCGAGCAAAGCGACCGTGTCCAGCCCTGCGGCGTGTACAGCGTCGGCGGTGGCATCGGCGATGTGGAGCAGCGGGATGGTGACCGCTGCCTGAACCCGCGGTGCAACGACGTGCATCGTGTTGGTCGCGATGACCAGCAGCTGCGCCCCGGCGGCTTCGAGCGCCCGGGCGTCGGCCGAGAGCCGCTCGGTGAGTGCGTCCCAACCGCCCGCCTCTTGCAGCGCCTCGATCTCGGCGAAGTCGTAGCTGCGGAGGATGAGGTCCGCCGAGTGGGATCCGCCGAGCCGCTCCCGCACGGCGGTGTTCATGACGCGCTCGTACTCGACCGATGACTCCCAGCTCATGCCGCCGAGAACGCCGATGCGTTTCACGAGGTCACAGGCCCAGGGCCGCGCGCTTCTCGGCGATCGCCTCGACATGTGACTCGAGGTGATCCACGGCATGGTGGAAGAGCCGAAGTAGGGTGAGCCGCCCGACCTCCGAGTGGATCGATCCGCGTTCCCAGGCGCCGGCGGGCAAGCGTTCGAGGTCGGCGAGCATCTGCTCGCGCTGTACTTCGAGGAGGCGGACGTCGAGCCCCGGGTCGCGCTCCTGGTAGCTGAGCTGCTCGAGATAGGCGATGCCGTTGACTCCCATGAGTAGTGGCAGGTCGGTCGCGATCGTCCGCTTCATGCGGTCGCACATGAACTGGTCGGCGTCGACGATGTGGCAGACGACCTCGAGCGAGGACATCTTGCCCGGGATCGGCCGAGCGCGGAGAGATTCAGGGCTGAGACCCTCGATGGCGGCGCGCAGAACCGCTGCCCCCGCCCGGTATCGAGTCATGAGGTCTGCGATGACGGCCGGGTTCGCGGCGACGCTTTCGGCGGGCGATTCGGAGTCGGGCACGGGTGCTCCTCTCGGCGGGTCGTACTCTCGGAGTGATGATAGCGCTACTCTGTCCGGAGCCCTTTCGCACGCCCTCGACCCTCGGAGCCTGACGTGTTCATCCTTGAGGACCCCTACGTGTCCGATCTGCTTGCGACCACCGTGGCCGAACTGGGACTGCCCGTTCTCGACACGCCCATGGCGCGCCGTCGGCTGGCGGGCTTGCAAGCCGTGCCCCTCTCGGCGGACGACGAGTTCGCCGACGCGGCAGCGCATCCGGGCGCACGCCTCTACTCGAACTCGGAGAACGCGATCGGTTGGATCGCCGAGCATCTGGGGGGAACGGATCTTCCGCGCATGATCGGGCTGTTCAAGGACAAGGTCGCGTTCCGTGCGCTCGTGGCCGACCTGTATCCGGACTACCGCTACTTCGGGGTGTCGCTTGCCGGCCTGCGCGCGTTCGACCCGGCGACGTTGCGCGCCCCCTTCATCGTCAAGCCGGCCGTGGGCTTCTTCAGCATGGGCGTCCACGTGGTGGAGTCGGCTGAGGCGTGGCCGGGCGTCGTGGAGCAACTCGAGCGCGAGGTGCAGGCGTTCGCCGCCGTCTATCCGGACCAAGTGCTGGGTCTCGACCGGTTCGTGGTCGAGGAGGTCATCGAGGGCGAGGAGTTCGCCGTCGACGCATACTTCGACGCGGACGGAACCCCGGTCCTCGTGGACGTCTACGCGCACCTCTTCGCCTCGGCGGACGACGTGAGCGACCGCGTCTACTACACCAACACCGAGACTATCGACCGGCTGGGTCCGTCGGCGATGGAGTTCCTCGCCGAGATCGGGCGGCGGGCCCGACTGGCGGACTTCCCGGTCCATGCCGAGCTCCGCATCGACGCCGCGGGGCGCGTCGCTCCGATCGAGGTCAACCCGATGCGCTTCGGCGGGTGGTGCGCGACCGACCTCGCACACTTCGCCTACGGCGTGAATCCCTATCGGTGCTACCTGCTCGGCGAGCGTCCGGACTGGGCGCGGATCGCCGCCGAGACAGGGGGGCGCACCACGGCGCTGATCGTCTCCGACCTGCCGAGTTCGGTCGATCTGGCGGAGATCGAGTCGGTTGACTACGAGCGCTTTGCAGCGTGCTTCAACAGGGTGCTCGAGCTGCGACCGACCGACTTCAGCCGCTACCCGGTCTTCGCGTTCACCTTCGTCGAGGTGCCATCCGACGACCTGTCCGAGCTGCATGCCGTGCTCGGCGCAGACCTGACCGAGTACCTGCGGATGAGCCCTTCGGGCTGACGCCCCGCCGCAGCCCTACTGCGCGTTGTCCGCGAACCGCAGCTGAGCGATCGTCGCCGCGATGCCGGCCACGAAGGTCACGATGAGCACGACGTAGCTTCCCGACGGCAGGGTCTGGGGCGTGCCCACCATGCCGAGCAGCATGCGGATGGTGGTCGTCTTGCCGGCCCCGTTCCTGCCGAGGAACCCGTAGATCTCGCCTCGGCGGACGTCGAGGTCGAGCGAGTCGACGGCATGGACGTCGCCGTAGCGTTTGGTGAGCGAACGGGTCGCGATGGCTGCGTCAGGAGCCACGGGTCGCCTCCATGCCGCATGCCCGCGTCAGTCGAGCCAATGAACCTCTCCGCTTGCGAGCTGGTAGGCCGCGCCGATGACTGCGACGTCGGTCTCCGAGAATCCCGCCTCGTCGAACCATTCGCGCAACTCGACGGTGGACTCGCGCACGTGTTGGTCGACGGCTTCGGCGAGCGTCGGGGCGTCCGTGTGGATGTGATCGGTCACCGGCGCGAGGTAGGCAGGGGCATTGCCGGCACGCGCGGCCGCTACGGCGCCGCAGTCCTCGTGACCCAGAACGACAACGAGCCGAGCGCCGAGCTGCTCTACGGCGAAACGGACGCTCGCGTATCCGGCGTCGGAGATGACGTGGCCCGCGCTGCGCACCACGAACAGTTCGCCCGGCCCAACATCGAACACCGTCTCCACGGGCACGCGGGAATCGGAGCAGCCCAAGATGACGGCCCACGGTTGCTGCCCGTCCACGAACTGCCGGCGCTCGGCGGGGGTGGAGTGAGGTCGTTGACGCCCCTCGGCGAAACGCTCGTTGCCGGCGCGGAGCCGATCGAGTGCGATGTCAGCGGGATGACTCATGCCTGCGATTGTCGCAGAAGTCGGTGGAGAGGGTGTCTCTCGAGAGTGCAGCTCAGTTTGCCGGGGGCGCGCCGGCCGAAAGCCGATAGCGGTCCACGAGTGCTCCGTACACGTCGTAGAACTCAAAGTCGAGCGTGGTTGCGGTAGCTGTCAGCTTCTGCGCGCCGAAGCCGGAGTTGTACTGAAACGCGCTCCCGGCCACGGGCCTCGAGAAGGAGTGGCGCGGGGCCTCGCCGCCCAAGCCGTTCACGAAATAGACCGTCCCGTCGCGAACGATTCGCTCGTACGTGTGAACATGGCCCGAGATGACCGCGTCGGCGCCCCACGCGGCGAAGGGCCACTGCATGCGGGGTGTGGGCCCGTGGACGTTGTCCGACGAATAGGGCGGATGATGCGCGAAGACGATATTCCAGGGCGAGGTGGAGGCGGCCAGCTGTTCCCGCAGCCACTGCGCTTGCCGCGACGTGGCGTTCGTGCCGTCGGGTTCCTGCGGGTTGGAGTTGAGCACGAAGACATGCACCGGTCCCTGGACGAAATCGTAGTAGCGCTCGTTGCCGGAGGTGCTCGTGAATCCCGCCCCGGGCAGGGTGAAGTAGTTCAGGTACGTCTCAAGCGAAGGTGTGGCGTCGGTGTAGTCGTGGTTTCCGAGAATGGGGAAGAAGCCGTTGACCGCGGCGGTGCCGGTGGTCTGACCGGCGCCCCCGGCCGGCACACCCTTCATCCATGCGCCGTAGTACACGCCTGCTGACTTCTCGTACTTGTTCATCCCCCTGCCGCCGGCCTCGTTGTAGTAGTTGTCCCCGGCGGTCACCACGAAGTCCGGATTCTGAGACGACACAAGCTTGGAGACGGCGAGCTCATTCTCGTCAGCCACGCCGTAGTCGCCGATCACGGCGAACGTCTTGGCACCCTGAACGGCCGACGCGGGGCCGGTCGCAGAATCGGAACCGGAGGACGATCGGTTCGGCACGCTCGTCGTCGAACGAGGCGCGCAACCCGCCGAAGTGGTGAGTCCGGCGAGCAGCAGGCACATCGGCAGAACAAGTGAAGGGGCCCAGCGTTTCGTCGCCCTCTCCCTCCATGCTCGACCGGCCGATACGGGCGGCGGGCCGCGATGCGAGGCCCACCACACAGTATGACCGAGAGAGGGCACGGGCATGTCCCCGGCTGGGAAGAGGAACCGTGTGCTCGCGAGTCGCGTTCGCCGGCGTAGGGCATACACACTCCTAGGGGGCTCCGACACATGGAGGGGTCGGTCGCCAGGGGATCGACGCAGCCCAGCCCCGAGAATGTCGATGGCCGGGAGGTTACCTTGGAAGACGCCAGCTCGAACGGCAACGCTGAAGCGGGGGTCATCTCGGTGCGGGTCTTTGGCAGTCTGCGTCCTTCTCGGACGGATCTAGGGCTGCCCCACGAGTTCACGGCCCAGGTGCCTGCCGAGGGGATTGCGGCTCGCGAGTTGGCGGAGTCCTTCGGGTTGCCGACGGAGCGCGTCGAAGGCGTCTTCGTGAACCATACCGTTCGGGGGCTCGGAGTGCGGGTCATGCCGGGGGACTGCATCGGGTTCGTGCCCAACGATATCCCCGGGCCACACCGCCTCTATCTCGGGCTCTACAGTGCCGGCAAGGACGACAACTTCTAGCCCCATCTGTCACCGCAGGACCGGTATGTCGGCCACGATTCCGCCCGCCGACTGACTCGACGCCGCATGACGGCCTCACGCCGCTGGCCGCGTTTGTGCGACAGTGTTTGAACCATGCGAGCCTACTGGATTCTTGGAGTGGCAATCTCGGTTGCGGTCGCGGCTCTGCTTGTCTTCACCGCGGCGGCTCCCGGACCTCGCCTTGTGTTCGCCGACGAGTTCGACGGCGAACTGCGACCTTCCGCCTGGGCCAGACTCACTCCCTGGGGCACCCGGTACACGAAGCGCGAGCGCCAGTACTACGACCCGGCGAACGCGACGGTCTCGGGTGGAGCGCTGCACTTGGAGTCCGAACGCCGCTCGACTCACGGGTACCTGTACGCTTCGGGCATCGTGACCAGTCTGCCGCATCCGCAGTTCTCGTACGGCTACTTCGAGATTCGGGCGAAGCTGCCAAAGGGCCGGGGAATCTGGCCGGCCTTCTGGCTGACCGACGATCGCACGCTCGAGATCGATGGTTTCGAGATGCTGGGCGATCGGCCCACGCGCCAGTACATGACGCTTCACGAGGGCGGCAGGGTGGTCCACCAGGGCGTTTTCGACGGTCCGGACTTCTCGGACGGCTATCACACGTACGGGATCGACTGGCAGCCGACGCACGTCCGCTGGTACATCGACGGCGTGCTCCGGTCCGCCTATGAGCGTGAGACGCCCGCCGCGAGGCTGTGGATCTGTCTCAACACCGCGGTAGGTGGCAAGTGGCCGGGGTTGCCCGACGATTCGACGCAGTTCCCGCAGACCTACGACATCGACTACGTTCGCGTCTACGACACGATGCCTGATGCCCCGAACCAGGCGCGGCGAGCGCCGAGTCCACGGAGCATCGCCGGACGAACGCCCGGCGCGGGCGCCCCCTCTCAGTAGGCGACGCTGGCCGAGAGCCCCAAGTAGTCCCCGTAGCGCTCGGCCGCCTCGGCCAGGCCGGCCTTCTCGGCGGCGGTGAGCTTTCGGAACGTCCGGAGGGCGATGTCGACGTGATCACGGCGGAGGGTCCGCTTCCACGTGCCGACGACCCTCCCACCGATGACGACCGTCGCCGAGAACATCCCGTTGGCCGAGATGGTCGCCGCATACGACTCGCGAGTCCCACCGAGCTGCAGCGAGCGATCGGTGTAGCCCAGCAGGTACTCATCGAAACCGGGGAGCAGATGGACCGCGGCGCTCGAGCTGCGTGATGTGCCGGCCGAGTCTGCCGGCGACCAGTACTCGATGCCGTCAACCTTCTCTTGCCGGAGGACGCCGTTCGCTCCCACGATTCCGGCCGAGGCCTCGGTCCTCGTGATGCCGGCCCACCACGCGAAGTCCGCGACCGTGGCGGGCCCGCGCGCAGCGAAATAGCGCGACGCGAGCTCGGCGAGGGCGGCGGAGCGGTCGAACACGGGCTCCTCGGAGCGTGGGACCCAGTCGTCGAGCAGGACGAAGGTCTGCTGCCTGTCGACCCTGGGGCCGAAACAGAGTAGCGCCTGCTGGGCGAGCGTCCACAGCACGTGGTAGCCGCGCTGGCCCGTCGTGTCGATGCCGTGGGTCTCGAGCAGCGCCAGCATCTGGGTTCGGCTCAGGGCGCGCCCACCGGACAGCGCCTCGGAGAAGAGGGCGCGGGCACGCTCGATGGTGTTGTCGGTGATGCCGAGCTGCGAGTGACGGGTCTTCGCCCGCGCGATGACTCTCGGGGCGAGCAGTGCGAGCATCCAGCGCACGTCGTTCGGGGCGAGGAAGTGCAGCGTGCCGCGCATCGGCCACGTGCGGACGATGCGGCGTTCGGCAAGGGCGCGCTCGACCTCGGCGACCGTGCAGCCCTCTCCCGAGCGCAAGCCGATCGACCACAGCGCGCCGGCGTAGTCCTGCGCCTGCATCGCGCACATCCGCGCCACGACGCCGGCGGGATCGGCAGCGACACCCGACGCCGCCGGTGCGTCGTCGTTCGGGTGCTCGATCGACTGGCGCCGGAGGCGCTGGCCGAGGATCTCGTCGGGGCTCGGCATCCCGATGCCGCGTCAGGACTTCTCGGCGAAGGCCTTGAAGCGCTCCATGATGTCGAGCGACTCCTTCTTGAAGGAGCCCTCGAGCATCCCGAGCGCCTTTCTCACGCCGGTGAACCGAAACTCGTTGTCCGAGACCCAGCGTGTGGTCTGCGGAGACTCGGCGATGAACGCGTTGGCGTTCCGGTTCCAGACGCCGTGTGTCTCGTAGACCACGGTGAGTGCGTCAGGCAGAGCGTTGCTCTCGACGGTCTCGGTCATGCCGGTCACGCGGTTGCCCGCCCGTGTGGTGAGTTCGGCCTTCGCGCCGGTCTGTGCCTGTTCTCCGCTCACGAGTTCGTAGCATTCGAGCCCCGGTTGCCAATCGACGAAATGGGTTGGATCGATGAACAACGCCACGACCTTCTCGCGCGGAGCGTTGATCGTCACCTCCAGCGTGTACTGCATGACCTCACCTACAGACTCTCGAGGAGTCCCACGACGTCGACCTCGCACGCCGCCGTCAGCACCAGCATCACCTTGTCAGCTCCGTCGATGGAGGTCGCGAAGACCTGGCTGACGTTGATGTTGTTGTCGGCGAGCACGCGCGCGATGGCCGCAAGCTCGCCAGGCTCGTTGGGAACCTCGGCGACGACGACCGAGCGCATATCCGACTCGCCGCCGAGTGGTTCCAGCGCCTCATACGCGAGCTTGTTGTTGCTGGTGATCATCAGGAACTCGCCCATGTCGCCCTTGTCGTACGCGCCGATCGCGAGGATGTTGACTCCCGCGTTGTTGAGCGCCTCGGTGACGTCGGCGAGCAGCCCGACGCGCGTGGGCGCCTTGAACAGTACTTCGTTGCGAATCTGAACCTTGGCCATGGCGCAACCTCCGGATGTCGTGGGCTCGTGAGATGTCTATACCGCCGACGAGGCCGCGCGAATCGTGTTCAGGCGAGCGAAGGGGTACACACGATGTACTGATGGCCGCGAGCAGCTCGGGAGGTGCCCAAGTGTCGAACACCGGCGCGCATGGTTCAGGTACCCGCGAGGACCCGTGGATCCTCAAGACCCCGAGCGGGTCCTCGGAGTACCGGATGTATCGCGATGAGGAGGCCGATCCACCCGCCATCGTGTGTGTCGTGGGCAAGACCGTGCTGGGGTATCGGTTGCGGGCGATCGACGACCTGCACGCGATGCTGAAGGAGCGTGGTGACTGGGTGATGCTCGGGAGCGCGGACGAGCAGAAGCCCGCTGCCGAGGGCACCGTCGAGGCCTGGGCGCGATCCGCGGACAACCCGGTCGGCGGCTGGTACGGCCTGAAGAAGGGGCTCCGCGGCAGGTTCGGCATGTATATGCCGCCCCTGCTCGAAGCCCTCGGACTCGCGGAACTCGAGCACAACGCGCGCAACAACCGTATGCGGGCGCTCTAGGACGGAGGGGCGGCCCGCCTCGGGTTGGCGACTACCGCTTGCGTCCGAGCGCCCACCCCAGGATCACGGCGATCAGCGCGCTGAGCGCGATTCCTGCCATCCCCAGCATCGTGACGTCGACGGTTGGCTGCCACTCGACGCCGTCGGCCCTGACCACGAAGACGCCGACCGGCCGAGCCATGCCTCCGAAGCCGCCGCCTTCGCCCTCGCCCTCGCCATTGCCCGCCTCGCCGGCCGATCCGCTCCCGCCGCCGCCCCCACCGGCTACCTTAGCCACGGGGATGATGGTGACGCCGTCCCGCTCCACCGGGTCGCCGAACACCCGGCGCACGGTGTAGGTGTCCTTCCAGGAATCCATGATGCCGTTGACTTGCGCCATTTCTGAGCGCCCCCTTCTCGTCGTCGTACAGGAGATGTACCCACGAGGCGCTCCCGCACCCGTCCGTGCGGGTACACCTCTTGTGACACCGATGCAGGGAGTAGCCATGTCCGACCGGATCGATCTCGGCCCCCAGGGATTCCTCTATCCGATGCCCATGACGCTGATCGGCGTCGACCTGCCCACCGGCCCCAACTTCATGCCGGTTGCGTGGATCAACCGCGTGCAGTACAACCCGCCGCGCGTCGTCGCAGGCATGGGCAAGCCGCACGCCACCAACGCAGGGATCCGCGAGCACGGCGAGTTCAGCGTCAACATCCCCAGCGTCGACATGGTCGCCGTCACCGACTGGTGCGGCATGAAGTCCGCAGGCAACGGTGTCGACAAGGGTGGGCTCTTCGAGGTCGTCCGCGGCTCTTTGGAGCACGCGCCGATGATCGCCGAGTGCCCCATCTCGCTCGAGTGCCGGCTCGCGCAGGTGGTGGACCTGGGCAGCCACGAACTCTTCGTCGCTGACATAGTGGCGACCTGGACCGAGGACCGTTTCCTCGACGAGCGCGGCAAGCCCGACATCACCAAGGTGCGCCCGTTCACGCTCACGATGCCCGACAACCGCTACTGGGCGGTCGGCGCGCAGATCGGCGATGCCTGGTCGATCGGCAGGACGTTCGGGCCGCCACGTGAGGAGGATGCACGATGACCCACCCGGTCCTGCGGGGTGAACGCGTCACCCTGCGTCCTCTCGCCGAGACCGACCTGCCTCGCCTGCTTGAGATTCTGCTGCAGCCGATGGTGGCCGAATGGTGGCCCGGCTACGACCTGACGCGGCTGCGAGCCGATACGCTTGAGGATCCCGACGGGACCTCGCTCGCGGTCGTGCTGGACGGCGACTTCGTGGGCCTGGTCATGTACACCGAGGAGCCCGACCCCTACTACAAGCACGCGGGCATCGACATCGCGCTCGACACCACCTGCGTCGGTCAAGGACTCGGCAGCGACACCCTCCGCACAGTGGCCCGCCACCTGTTCGAGGACCGCGGGCATCACCGGCTGAGCATCGACCCTGCGGTGGCCAACGAGCGGGCCATCGGCGCCTATGAGAAGGTTGGCTTCAAGCGGGTCGGTGTGGTCCGGCAGTACGAGCGAGGCGCGGACGGCTCATGGCACGACAACCTGCTTATGGACATGCTCGCCGGCGAGCTGCGGTAGCGGACGTGCGCCGGTGGTTCCCCATGGGGGCACCGGGTGGCGTCCGTGGCAGTGCCGTACAATCACCCTAGGACCTCGCGACCTCGAACAGGAGCACCCGCCCATGATCTCTCGCTACTCCCGCCCCGAGATGGCCCGCATCTGGGAGCTGCAGAACAAGTTCGAGATCTGGCAGGAGATCGAGGTCCTCGCGTGCGAGGCCCAGGCGGAACTCGGTCAGATCGGGATCACACCCCAGGAGGCCGCACACATCCGCGCGACGGCGGGTTTCTCGGTCGAGCGCATCGACGAGCTCGAGGCCGTCCTCAACCACGACGTGATCGCGTTCCTCACCGACATGGCCGAGCACATCGACGCCGGTCTGGGTGAGGACGACTCCAAGCCGAGCCGCTGGGTGCACTACGGCATGACGTCGAGCGATCTCGGCGACACGGCGTTGTGCTATCAGATGACCCAGGCGTTCGACATCGTGCTCGCCGACGTCAGGCGCATCGGCGCGGTCTGCCGGCGCCGCGCGCTTGAGACGCGGGACATGCTGTGTGTCGGCCGCACACACGGCATCCACGCCGAGCCGATGACCATGGGCATGAAGTTCGGCCGTTGGGCCTGGTCGATGAAGCGCGCCGAGACCCGCTTGCTCGCCACCCGCAAGATGGTCGCGGTGGGCGCGATCTCCGGGGCGGTGGGCAGCTACTCCAACATCGACCCGTTCGTCGAGCAGTACGTCTGCGAGAAGCTCGGGCTTGCGCCGGACCCGCTCTCCACGCAGGTCATCGCCCGAGACCGCCACGCGCAGTTCCTCGCCGTCCTGGCCATCATCGCCGCCTCCGCCGAGGAGATCGCCACCGAGGTCCGAGCACTGCAGAAGTCCGACACGCTCGAGGCCGAGGAGCCGTTCGCCAAGGGCCAGAAGGGTTCCTCGGCGATGCCGCACAAGCGCAATCCCATCACCGCCGAGCGGGTCTGCGGCCTGGCGCGCGTCATCAAGGCCAACGCGCAGGTGGGCTTCGACGACGTGGCGCTGTGGCACGAGCGCGACATCTCGCACAGTTCGGCCGAGCGCGTCGTGCTCGCGGACTCGACCATCGCGCTCGACTACATCCTCGGCAAGCTCGAGTGGATCCTCGACGGCCTCGTGCTCTATCCCGAGCGCATGCTCGCCAACCTCGAATCGACGCGCGGCCTGATCTACTCGAGCCGCGTGCTGCTGGCCCTCGTGGACAGCGGCATCAGCCGAGAAGACGCCTACGCGATCGTCCAGCGCAATGCGATGGTGGTCTGGGACGACATCCAGCAGGCGCGGGACGGGATGGGCTATCGCGACCTGCTGGCGGCTGACCCCGACGTCGCGGCCGCCGGCATCACCGACGCCCAGCTCGACGAGATCTTCGACCCGTGGGCGTTCCTCGCGCGCGTGGGTGTCGTGTTCGATCGGCTGGATGGATGTGAGTTCTGACCCGTACGATCTGAAGGAGGCCGACCATGACGGATGAGCCCCAGAACCCGACGTCGGCGCCGGGCGCCGAACCCCGGCCTGACAGCACCGCCACCGCCGAAGCATGGAACGACGTCGTGGCGCGCATGGGGGAGCTGGGATCGGCCCTCTCGGCGTGGGCGAAGTCCGCGGCCGACGACCCGGCGAACAAGCAGCGCCTGAATCAGGTCAGGGCCGGAGTCGACGAGATGGCGCGGCAGGCGGATGCCGCGCTCGGCAAGGTCACTTCGAGCGACTTCGGCCAGCAGGTCACGCAGGGCGCACAGCAGGCAGGCGACGCCATCGGCGACGCGGCGCAGCAGGTCTCGGCAGCCGCAGCTCCTCACGTCGCGACCGCCCTGAGCGGCCTGGCGAGCGTCTTCGGCAAGGCCGCGGCCAAGGTCGACGAGGCGGTCAGCCGTGACCGCGCGCCCGAGCCACCGGCCGAAGCCTCTCAGCCGGCACCGGCGGGACCCGCTGAGGCCGCTCCCGCCCCGCCCCAGCAGGGGTCCGACGACCAGAACTGACGCCCCCTCTTCCCTCAAAGTGTGATAACCGTCACAATTGGCCGCGCAGCGCTCATGCGTGCAGCCTCTGTCGCCAAGGCGCTGGCTCCCTGATTCACACCACTAGTCGCAGCAGCAGTCGAACCACCAGTCGCAGTACAAGGGGACAGTCACGTGACGGACACGACTCCGGTCGCGCCAGCATCTGGCGTCGACGGCTTCTGGGACATCTACAGTCGAGTCTACGACTCCGTGTATCAGCTCATGCCCTATCGCGCGCTGTTGTGGGACACCTACCAGGCGCTCGACCTCGAGCCCGGGATGCGAGTCCTCGACGCGGGTTGCGGCACCGGCAACTTCGAACACTTCGTTCACGAGAAGAACCCTCCCCGCGTGTGTATCGATGCCATCGACTTCTCGGCGTCGATGCTCGCTATCGCGACGAAGAAGAACGCCGATCTGGACAACGTCACGTTCGCGCCGGGCAACCTCAGCTCGCCGCTGCCGTTCCCGGACGCCTCCTTCGATCGGATTCTGAGCATCAACGTGCTCTACGCGCTCCCGGACCCTGACTTCACGATGCGGGAGCTGCTGCGCGTGCTCAAGCCCAACGGGGTGATCGTGGTCACCAGTCCGGCGCCGGAGTTCGCGGTGACCGCGCTCGTGATCGACCACTTCAAGCGCGTGAAGAACATCTGGGGCGTATGGCGCAAGGTGGCCAGGGTGACGAGGAGCCTCGGGATCTTCGCGGTGAGCGGCATCGCCCAGTGGGTGCTCAACAACTTCGTGATCAACCGCCGAGAGGCCGACGGCGCGTATCATTCACTGGACTCCGACGAATTGAGCGCCTTGCTCCGACGGCTGCATACCCGACGGGGCCGGGGAGTTCTCGGTCGGACGAGCGCTCGCGGACCAGAACATCTTCGCCACGGCCGTGAAAGCGATGGCGGCCTGATGCCGAACGACCGGACGCGACCCGAGGAGACCAGATGCGGCCGATAGTGTGCGAGACGCCCGAGCAGATCCGGATGGCGCAGGCGTTGAGGTACGAGGTGTACTGCCTGGAGAAGGGGTGGATCGAGCCTTCCAGCTGCGACGGTGGGCTCGAGACCGACGAGTACGACGAGCTGGCGGTCCACTTCCTCGTGCTTGACGATGAGACCGAGACCGCTCTTGGCACGTCGCGTCTCCTGCTCGGCTCGTGCCAACCACTTCCGGCCGAGAGGTTCCTGGACCTGGAGGCGCTCGGCCTGCACCCGGCGCAGGCATGCGAGGTTTCACGCCTGGCGTCCCTGCGCTCGTCACGCGCTCCCAACTTCGAAGTGTTCCTTCTGCTGATGCACGTGATGTCGGTGTGGGTCGCTGACTTCGACATCACGGTCGCCCTGTCCGTGGCGGATGTTCCGCTTCACCGGATGATGACGCGCATAGGCATGCCCTTCACGGCAGTGGGTGATCCCGTCGAGTACCTTGGCTCCGAGTGCATTCCGTCGGTCATCGACGTGGCTGGCTTCAGCGAACTGGTCTGTCGTGTTCGCCAAGCCAGAGAACTGAAGGCCGTCTAGCGCACTTCGCGCCGACCTCAAGAAGCGGTCAAGGGTGTCCCGATCTGGGCCGATAACACCCTAGTCAGGTTGTACTCGCCCAAGGGGATGGCCCAAAACTGTGGATACCGCACGACTGCTGAGCCTACTGGTTGTCGGACTCGCGAACATCGCGCTTGCGGTCGCCGTATTCATGCGGAATCGCAGGAACCCGGCGAATCGCGCGTTCGCCGCGGCCGTATTCACCATCGTCCTGTGGCTTGGCTTCGCGTTCCTTTCGGACCAGCCGGACTTCGCCGATTACGCGCTCGCGCTGAACCGTATGACCCTGGCCTCGGCTATCGCGATGGGCGCCCTGCTGCTCTACTTCTGTTTGGTGTTCCCGACACAGGAAGGTCACCTGAGTACCGGCTGGTGGCTCTTCATGTTCGGCTCGAGCGTCGTCGCGCTCCTGACCGCGGCGACGCCGCTGGTCGTCGCGGACGTGCAGTTCGAAAGCTGGGGCACCAACATCATCGCGGGGCCGCTCCTGTGGCTGATGGCGTCGTGGACCGTCGCCGGCATCTGCGGCATCGTGTTCGTGCTTCTCACGAAGCTTCGACGCTCCGGGGGACGCGAGCGCGCCCAGCTCAAGTACCTGCTGCTTGGACTCTCGCTCTTTCTCATCACGTCCATGATCTTCGGACTTGCCCTGCCGATGCTCACGGGCAGCTATGAATACGCCTACCTCAATACCTTCGCCACGGTGTTTCTCGTAGGCTTCACCGCCTACGCGATGATCAAGCACCGATTCCTCGATATCCGCATGGTCGTACTGCGCGGCGCTGTCTACGTGGGAATGGTCGTCGGGCTCGGTGTCGCCTTGGTCGCGGTCACCGTGCTCGCCCGTGAGCATCTCGCGGCGTCCATGGGTCTGCACAGTGAGGATCTGTTCCTGGTCACGACACTCGTGGCAGTATTCGCCTTCCAGCCCATTCGCAAGAGCCTCGAGCGGATCGACTGACGGCATCTTCTATCGGCGCACGTATGACCCGCAGGTCCTGTTGAGCCACCTCGGGTCGGTCATGGCATCGATCATCGACGTGGATGAGCTCGCCCGGGCCATCGCGGACGAGCTGGCCGCCGGGATGAAGCTCACCTCCGCCGTGGTCGCCTTCAAGCACGGCGACCGGTTCGAAGCCTTGGGCTCGGCAGGTCCGGTTCGCAGCTGCGACGAACTCGAATCACTGATGTCGCGTGACCTGCAAGAGGTGGTCTTCGCGGACGACCCCTCGACCGACCCCGTGATCTCTCAGATACTCTACGAACGCCAGATGCGCGTGCTCGTTCCACTGAAGAGTGAAGCGATGCTCATCGGCTTCATCCTGCTTGGCGCGAAGCAGTCCGGCGAGATGTTCAGCTCGCAGGACGCGACGTTCCTCGACATCATCCAGGCTGAGGCTGCCGTCTCGGTCAAGAAGGCGATCCTGCTCGACGAGCGCAACCAGCGCGTGCGCGAGCTGTCAGCCCTCAACACCCTGGCCTGGACGCTCGGCCGAGATACCCATTTCGATGCGGTGCTCAGCCGGGCGCTGAACAAGGTCATGCAGGTGACCGCGGCAGAGTCGGGTTCGATCATGCTCGTCGACCCCGACGGCACCGCACTCTCGATCGAGGCCTCGCGTGGTCTGCGCGAGGACGTGGCCGCCAACACGCACATCCGCATGGGAGAGGGCATAGCCGGTTGGGTCGCGCAGCACCGCAAGCCGCTCATTCTGGTCGACGCCGAGGACTACGGCTTCGGCGCCGAACTCCGGCGGCAGGGGCTGAGGTCGGCGCTCTGCGTGCCGCTCGTCGCCAAGGGCAAGGTCATCGGTGTGCTCAACGTGAGCAAGGCCGAGTCCGTCGAGGCTTTCAGCCGTGCGAACCTCAAGATCGTGGCCTCGTTCGCGGGCCAGCTCGCGGTGGCGATAGAGAACGCCCGCCTCTACGTCGACCTGGAGAACACGTTCCTCGGGACGATCGGGGCGCTCGCCTCGGCGGTGGACGCCAAGGACCCCTATACCTACGGCCATTCCAACCGAGGTCACGGACCACACCCTGGCGATCGCTGCGGAGCTCAGAATCCTCGGCTCCGACCTCGAGACGCTTCGCATCGCGGCGCTTCTTCACGACATCGGCAAGATCGGCATCGACAGCAGCATCCTCAACAAGCCGGGGAAGCTCACCGAGGCCGAGTTCGAGGTCATTCGCAGCCACCCGGACATCGCCGCCAACATCCTCGGTTCGCTGGACTTCCTCAAGGCCGTCGTGCCGCTCGTGCACCATCACCACGAGCATTTCGACGGCACCGGCTACCCGTTCGGGCTCGTCGGCGAGGCGATTCCCCGAGGCGCACGGATCATCTCGGTCGCCGACGCCTTCAACGCCATGACGTCCGACCGCCCCTATCGCAAGGCGCTCTCGCTCGAGGCTGCGACGCAGGAGCTCATCGACAACTCGGGCACGCAGTTCGACCCGCAGGTCGTGACGGCATTCCTCGCCGTCCTTGTCAGGAGCAAGGTCATCGCTCCGGAGGCCGCCGAGTCGCCCAGCCCACCCGCCCTAAGAATCGTGTCCGCGTAAGACGCCCCGCCTAAGGTTCGGTACCACCCGCACGCTCCCGGCATACGACCCTCTGCTAGCCGGGTGACGCCGAGTCCGTCGTCGCAGAAGGCGACTTCGGGCTCGGCTTTGCGTTCGCCGAGGTGCCGCCGGCCGCACTCGCGCGCGTAGTAGACTAGCGGCGTCGATAGGCATTCTGAGGGCAACGGCTGGGGGCGACGTGATCCGACGGGTTCTGATGGTGTTGGGTGTGCTGGGCTGCGCCGCGGTGTCATCCGGGCTGCATCCGTGTCACGGGCACCTTCCCGATGTCAGTGGAGTCGGCGCCGGTCACTCCGTCGCCGGCGGCCGTCGCCGCACGGCCCATCACGCACGGCGTGGTCGGCGAGAAGCTCACTGCCGGCGCATGGACCGTGACCGTGGAGGATGCGAAACGGACCGGCGACAGAGTCGGCGGTTCGAAGCCAGGCGACGGAAACGACTTCCTGCTGGTGGTGGTCGGATTCGAGAACAAGGGGACCGACTCGCTTGAAGTGCGCCCGGAGGACTTCGAACTCACCGACCCGTCAGGCGCGGCAGTCGCCATGGCCGACATCCCGAAGCCGGCGTACAACGCCAATTCCATGAGGCCGCTCATGGGTAGGTTCGGGACGAGCACGGTCTTCGTGTACCGGATCCCGAAGGGGTCGGTTCGCTACACCTTCGCGTTCTCGCCCCCCAGCGCGGGGGACAAGGCGCGGCTCGAGTGGCGGGTTCCGTAGGACTCGCTCGGTGGGCGTAGGCTCGAGCGGGGACCCGAGCCGAGCTACAGCCCCTTGCTCGGCGTCGTCCCGTCGGTTTCCATGTGGCTGATGGCACGCGGTGCAGTCCATGGGGAAGGTCACCGTGCTCGTGTTCGCCATCGAGGCCACGTCGTGTGTGGCCGGATCGAATGCGTGGCACGTTCCGCAGAAGAACCGCAGGTCGTAGCCGCCCGTCGGGACCTTGGCCACCACGACGCCCTCGATCACCTTGGTGCCGTCGGCCGAGCTCACGTTCTGGAGCAAGGTGAAGTTGTTCGCCGAGCCGTGCGGGTCGTGGCAGGAGCGGCACTCGAGCACGGTGTCGTACTGGTAGCCCATGTCGGGCCGCAGGTACGCCGTGGTGTTGTCCGGCGTCACTCTCGGCCCCGAAGCCGTGCACGTTGACCTGGTAGGCCGCCTCGATGTCGGTGACGGTAGTCGCTGCACCTGAGGCGAGGACCGCGCCGGCCCACGGGGTCGTCTCGAGCGCTTGTCGGCAGGGCCTCACCATCGTGGCAGCGGAAGCAGTAGGCCTTCTGGTCCGACGTGGGCTGCTGCCACGTCCCGGGCCTGGGATCGTGCGGGTCCACCAGCGGGTAGGTCTGGGTCACCGCGTGCGTGTTGTGGCAGTTCTGGCAGCTCATCGCCGCGCCGGTGGTCTGGTCCTGCGGAAGGAGCGGATGCTTGGCGTTGGCGTCGGGGTTCAGCGTCAGGCGGCTCCACAGATCAGGGGTGTTCGGGTTCGCCGCCGTCGAAGTGTGGCACTGCAGGCACATCATGTAGCTGCTGTAGGTGAGGAGTCGTTCGTTGCGCGACGAGTGCGACTCGTGACACGCGTCGCACTTGATGTTGGCGCCGGTGGCCGGAGCGGTCACCGTTGCGTGAGCGGAGCCCTCGAAGACCGTCAGGTCGCCCTCGGGGAGTGCCGAGCCGACTCCGTGGCATGAGTAGCAGAACCCGTCGCCGGCCGGAACGCCGGTGACTCCCGTGCAGACCCAGCTCCCGTTCACGCGCATGAGGTTCGCGGCGGGTTCGTTGAGCCCGGTCACCGGCCGGTGGCAGGTGAGGCAGGTGAAGGGCGCCGACGCCGAGACCGTCGCGTCGAGATTGTGACGGGACTTGGCCAGCGGGTCGACGAACTCGTTGAATGCGCTCGCGGGAAGGTGGCACGTGTTGCACATCGAATCGACGGTGGTCCCCGGGAAGCGAACGAGCTTGTTCGTCTCGTGCGGCCGGCCCGGCTCCTGCCCCGTGTTGGGTGCTGCCGCCGTGTGGGACGAATGGCAGATGCACGCGGAGGCGTCGCTGCCGGTGATGTGCGGCGTCGGGTCTTCGACGAGGCCGTGGGGCTTGGCCTCGAGCTCGAGCGACGGGCTACCCACCACGCCGGACGCGTCGACCGCGGCGACCGAGTAGTAGTACGTCTGCCCATTCTCGACGGTCAGATCGAAGTAGGCGGTGCCCGTCACCGGCAGCGGCGTGAGCACCGTCGGCGTGGTGAGACTGGCGTCACCGCGCATGACACGGTACCCGACAGTCGCCGGGTTGGGAGAGGCCTGCCAGCTCAGGGCCACCGTGGCCGAGGACTCGACTGCCGTCAGTCCCACCGGGCGCTGCGGCCCTGTGGACGTCGTCGAGATGCTCGCCCAGTCGGCGACGCCGATCGACGACAGCGCGCTCTCGCCGCGATCGTCCAAGGTCGAGACGGCGTACCAGTAGCGGGTTGAGGCGCGCAGTGCCGGGTCGATCAGCGTCGTGTCATAGGCCCCACCGGTCGCGGTGGCGATCGCCGAGAACGTCGCGCCGTTCTCGGAACGCCAGATCCGATAGCTCACGGCGCCGACCGTGCCGGTACTGACTGCGCTCCAGTTGACGTAGGAGGAGTTCCCCGACAAGGATTCGGCGAATACGACGGACGGAGCGAAGGGAAGCGGCGCCGTCGGAGTCGTCGCCTCCACGTTCGCCGAACTCGCCGAGGCGGTTCCGGCGACATTGACGGCGGATACGACGAAGCTGTACGTCGTGCCCTGGGCCAGCCCGACGACGTCGATGAACGGGTCGGTCACGGCAACGAGGAACGCGCCATTGCGGTACACGTCGTAGCGTGAGATCCCGCTTGGGGTGCCGAGGACTGCGGGCCAGGTGAGCCTGACGCTGGAGTAGCTCGTCACGCTGGCCGTCACCGAAGGTGTCGCAGGGGTGAGGGTGTCGACCAAGAACGGTGCCTGCCGGGTCGGCTCGTCAGCCCGCACCGGCAGTCCCGCACCGTCGTGTGCCGAGAAGTGCAGGATCGAAGAGCCCTCGGGCGGCGCGGTCGGGCCCGTGTAGATCGAGTAGGGGCCGACCGTCGACTCCCAGCTGTAGTAGATGGCGGCGGGGGCGGTGCTCGGCTCCGCGGACAGGGTCACGGTCGGTGTGGTGACGTACCAGCCGTTCGATCCGTCCGGTGCCGGGGGGTTCACGCTCAGCACGGTCGTGAGCGGAGTGGTGTCGGAGGGGTCGGTGGCGGCAATGGCCGGGAGGCTCTCGGGAGAGCGGTTGCCCGCGACGTCGATCGTGACCACGGTGATGCTGTAGACCGTGTTCGGTGCCAGCCCGGTGAGCGCCGTGCCGGTCGCTGACGTGCTGGCGGCCAGCGCCCCGTTGGCGTACACGTCGTATCCGGAGACTCCCGAGACGCCGTCCGTGCCGGCCGCCCAGGCGACGTCGGCGGTCGACGTCGTCACGGCCGTGACGGTGACCAACGTCGAGGCGGTCGGTGGATCGACGTCGGTCTTGATCGGCGTGCTCTGAACCGCCTCCTCGTGGCTCGCCGTGTCCACCGAGTAGTAGTAGAGCCTCTGGTCGCCCAGATCCGCCGAGAACGCCCCCAAGTACTCTGAGAACGGGCCGGTCGACGAGGTCCAGCTGTAGTAGCTGGTGCCTGGCTTGCTCGACGTGAGCGAGATCAGGGGAGTACTCACGTACCAGCCGTTGGACCCGTCCGGAGTGGATGGGCTCAGGGCCAGTGTCGTGGTCGGGGGGTTGGGATCGAACAGGTCCGTTACTGCGTACGCGGCGGCGCTCTCAGCCGATCGGTTCCCTGCAACGTCGATCGTGACGACGGTGATCGAATACGCTGTGCTGGGTGCGAGCCCGGTGAGCACGGCTCCCGTCGCCGACGTGCTGGCCGCCAGGGTGCCGTCGGCGTAGACGTCGTATCCAGCCACTCCGGACAACGCGTCCGTGCCGGCCTCCCAGGCGATGTCGGCGGTCGACGTGGTCACCGCGGTCACCGTGACGAGCGTCGAGGCGCTCGGCGGATCGACGTCGGTCTTGATCTGAGCGTTCTGGACCAGCTCCTCGTTCCCGGCCACATCGGCCGAGTAGTAGAAGAGCGTCCGGTCGCCCGCAAGCGCGGAGAAGGGCGCCAAGTACTCAGAGAACGGGCCGGTCGGATCGGTCCAGTCGTAGTAGCTGCTCCCCGGCTCGCTCGAAGAGAGAGTGACCGTCGGCGTGGTCACATACCAGTTGGTTGCTGCCGTCAGGGCTGGAGGGGCTCAAAGTCAGGGTGGTCGTCGGAGGAACGGTATCGGGCGGGTCGGTGACCGCGAGGACGGGGAGGCTTGCCAGAGATCGGTTCCCGGCGACGTCGACTGTGACCACCGTGATCGCGTAGACGGAGTTGGGCGTCAGCCCTGTGAGCACCGTAGCCGTCGACGAGGTACTGGCAGCGGGCGTGACGGCTCCGTCGAGGTACACCTCGTACCTCGACACCCCGGAGACGCTGTCCGTGCCGGCTGCCCAAGCGACGTCGACGGTCGATGTCGTCACCGCCGTGACCGTGACGAGCGCCGAAGCGGTTGGCTGTCCGATATCCGTCTTCAGCGGAACGGTGTTGACAGCCTCTGAAATGCTCGCGGTGTCAACGGAGTAGTAGGAGAAGGTGCGGTTGCCCTCAAGACCCAACAGGGGAGATGAGTAGGTGGAGAACGGCCCCAGTGCGGATGTCCAGCTGTAGTAGGTGATGCCGGGCTTGCTCGGCAGCAGCGTGATCACGGGGGCGCTCACGTACCAGCCGTCGTCGCCGTCGGGGGCGGCGGGGTCGATGGCGATGGTTGTGAAGGGCACGCTCTGGTCGGTGGTCTTGAGAATCGTCCCGTTGGTTCCGGACACCCATTCGTTCGAGAGCCCGAGAGCCGACAGCGAGCGAAGGTCATTCGAGGTGCCCGGCACTTGCGTCGTCCAGTTCAGGCCGCCGTCATTCGAGCGGCGTACGGTGCCCGCTGCGCCGACGAGCACCACGTTCGTCGTATTGGTCGATGCGATCGCATACAGGGCGTTGGTCGTACCGATGCCGTTCGTGACGGCGACCCAGGTCGCTCCGCCGTCAGCCGTTCTGCGCACCGTGCCGGTCGCGCCCACGGCGTAGCCCGTCGTGTCCGAGCTGAAGTACACGGCGTTGAGCTGCACCGCCGTCCCTGAGGTCTGCGGTGTCCACGTGGCGCCGCCGTTCGTGGTCTTGAGGATGGTGCCGGCGGCGCCCACCGCCCAGCCGAGGGTGTCGCTGCGGAAGTACACGCCAAGTAGGTTGTTGGTGACCCCAGAGGCCTGCGTCGCCCATGTGGCGCCGCCGTCCGTGCTCCTGATGATGGTACCTGCGTTTCCCACCGCCCAGCCGGATCCCGTGGGGAACGCGATTGCATTGAGCTGGTTCGTCGTGCCCGATGTCCTTGTCGTCCAGCTTGTTCCGCCGTCGGTGCTCCTGACCACCGTGCCGGCGGCTCCGGCCGCCACAACCGTCTGCGTCGTCAGTGCTTTGACGCCGAAGAGGTTGTTGGCGGTGCCGGGCGACTGGACGGTCCAGCTGGCGCCGCCGTCCGTGGTGCGCACCAGCGCGCCTGTCGCGCCCGGCCGCCCACCCCGTCGACGTGTTCTCCATGCTGATGGAGTACAGGTCGTTCTGCGTGCCGTAGACGATCGAGGACCAGTTCACGCCGTCGGTCGTGCGCCGAGTAACGCCAGCCGCGCCGACGGTCCATGCGCTTGTGGCGCTACGGGCCCAAACGCCCAGCAGGTTGCTCGTGGTTCCGGAGACCTGCGGAGTCCAGGTGGAGCCGTCAGTGGTCTTGTACACGAGTCCCGTGTCGGCGACGTACCAGCCCGTGGTCGCCGACACCATCGAGATCGAGTTGATGTTCTGGGTCGTGCCGCTCGCGAGTGTGGTCCACGCCGTTCCGCCGTTGGTCGTCTTGCGAACCGTTCCGGACCGTCCCGACACGAACACCGTCTGCGTGTCGACACACGAGATGGAGAGGAGCCGCTGTGCGTGCCGCGGGTTGTGTCGACCCAGGTGACACCGCCGTCGGTGGTCTTGCGGACCACCCCGCCGTTGCCGACAGCCCAGCCGACCGACGGTCCTGAGAACTGGACGGCGTAGAGTGCCTGCGTGGTCCCCGAGTTGACGGTCGTCCAGGTTGCGCCGCCGTCGGTTGTTCTGCGGATGAGGCCTCCGGCACCCACAGCCACACCGGTCGTCGGCGAGGTGAACCAGACGCCGTTGAGCGCGCTGGTGGTGCCCGACGTCAGAGCGACCCAAGTGGCCCCCCCGTCGGTCGTCTTGATGATCCTGCCGGCAGCGCCCACCGCGTACCCGGTGCTGGCGTCTGCGAAATGGACACCGAGCAGGTTCGCGGTGCCCGACTGCTGCACGGTCCAGGAGTTCGCGCCGTCGCTCGTGCGCATCACGACTCCGGCATTGCCGACGGCCCAGCCCGTGGTGTCGGTCGAGAAGTACGTCGCATTGAGCTGTTGCGTAGTGCGTGGGTACTCGGCGTCCCAGGTGGAGCCCCCGTTGCTGGTCGCCACCATGTAGCCCACGGCACCGGATGCGTACGCGGCGGTGGAGCTACCGGCGGAGATCGCGTACAGCGCCGAACCGGTGTTGTTCTGCAGTGTCCAGGTTGCCCCGGCGTTGGTGGTGCCGACGATGTTGCCGGCGGCGCCGGCCGCCCAGAGGGTCGTTGCTGATGCCGCCGTGATGGCGCTGAGGTTCTGGGTCGAGTTCGAAGTCTGCGTGGTCCAGGAGGTGCCGCCGTTCGCACTCACGCGGATGAGCCCGCCGTTGCCCGCGACCCAAACCTGCGTGGCCGAGACTGCCACGATGGCGTTGAGTTGCGTAGCCGTCCCTGATGTGACCGTCGTCCAGGTTGTTCCGCCGTTGACGGTCTTCCGGATGACGCCTCCCGCTCCGCATGCATAGGCGGTGTTCGCGTCGACGGCGGAGACACCGTACAGGAGGGCTGCGGTGCCCGAGGTCTGCTGGGTCCAGGTGGTTCCGCCATTGGTCGTCTTGAGAATGACGCCGCCGTCTCCCACGACCCAGGCGGTCGAGTTCGACACCGCCGAAACAGCCCGCAGGGTGGTTGCGACCGGCGCGGTCTGGGTCGTCCAGCTCGAACCACCGTTGGCGGTCCTCAGGATGTACCCCGTGTCGCCGACCAGCCAGCCCGACGAGAGGTCGACCATGTCGACTCCGCGCAGATTCCGCTGCGTCGGCGCGTCCTGGCTTTCCCACACCAAGCCGCCATCGCTGGTGTGGAGGATGGCACCGCCGCCGCCGACGGCCCAACCGTTGGCAGAGTCGACGAACGACTCGGCATAGAGCGGGTTGCCCTGTGGGACGGGGTTCTGCCAATACCAGCTCTTGTCTTGCGAGGGGCCGGTGGAGATGTAGCCCGAGGCGATGATCGGGAGTGCGAGGCCCGCGACAACCGCCGCGGCAACCATCCACGCCCAGCGCCGTCGGAGGACGGCGGGCACACGGAGGCGAGGCCCCCGCGGGGATGCTGCTTTCCCTTCTCGCTTCAGGCCGTCCACCTCCTCGTTTTCGAGCGCAATCTACTGCCGGCCGACACGGTATCGGTCCAACGCGAAACCGTCCGCTCGCAGTCCCTCGCGCGCGGATAGCATCTTTTATTGCGATGAGTGTATACGATTTCGCGCGTTTCTGCAGGTAGTCGCCTTACAGCACCATCCTGAGAGCGCATCAGGCATGCCGTCAGGGCGGTCCGACGCCGCCGCCGCGGGTCGGAGGTCGCTCCGGCCGCCACGACAGGCTCTTCGCCGAGGCGCTACCGGACGTCGATGAGGGAGTCCGTGGGGGCGTACGCGTCGGTCATGACCGGGACGTCTCCGAGAGGCACGATGGCCGTGTAGAGGTCGGCCGAGAACCCCGAGAAGCCGTCCAGCTTCACTCGGCCGTCGACCCCGGTCGACGTGCGGCGGAGCAGTTCGGAAGCGGAGATGTCGGCGTCGCTGGCCAGGACGATGATGTTTCGGCGCTTCTCGGCGTCGCGGTCCTCGGAGAGGCCGATCGGGAAGGCCCAGAGGTGGTCCCATACCCCGCCCGCGGTCCGGTAGGTGGTGCGGAAGAGCTTGCTTCCCTCGCCGCTGACCGGGCTGATGACGTTGTAGGCCAGCACGCCATCGGGGGCCATGCGCGACTTCACTTCGCTCAGGAACTCGCTCGTCGTGAGGTGGAAGGGGAGTGAGTCGGCGTAGTACGCGTCGACGATGACCACGTCGTAGGTCTTGTCGGTGGTCTGGACATAGCGCCGCGCGTCGGTCGTGAACACACCGAGCCGCGCGTCTTCGGGCAGTCCGAAGTAGCGCGAGGCGACATCGACCACCACCGGGTCTATCTCGACGCTGTCGATCGTCATGTCCGGGTAGTCGCGCCACCAGCGCTTGGTGATCGCGCCCCCGCCCATCCCCAGGACGAGCACTCGTTTCGCGTCAGGCTTGATCGCGAGCGCCAGGTCGAAGTAGTTCGGGTAGGCGATGGTGGACCGATAGCCGTCGGTCAGGTCGATGGCGGACTGGTTCGTGGCGTCGAACCGCAGGTGACGGACGTTGTCGGCCTCGGTGACGGTGATGCGGTGATACTGCGTGTCCGCTCGGAAGAGCACTCGCTCGCCGCGCTCGTTGGTCGCCGAGACCGGCGCAACCCGGGCGAGCACGGCGGCGCCGGCGATCGCGCCCACCAGCACGATCGAGAGCGCCGCAGCGACCGGCCGAGACACCCGCCGCTGCGCCATCGCCCGTTCCTCCAGGCCTCCCTCGGAGGCCTTGGTGAGCCGGGGCAGCGCCAGAGCGGCGAGCGCGCAGCCGAACAGCGTGAACCCGATGGCGACGATGAGCGGCGTGAGCGACAGTGCGGGAATCAGCCAGAACGCCGTGGCGAGCGTTCCCGCGATGCTGCCGGCCGTCGAGATCGCGTAGAGCGAGCCCGCGGAACGGCCGATGCGGTCGAGTCCGTCGGAAGCGACGAGGCGCACGGCGAGCGGTGACACTGTCGCGAGAAGGAGCGCGGGCAGGAAGAAGATGGCCGCCGAGGCAGCGAGCGAGCCCAGGCGCGGACCGAGCTCGCCCGCCCAGGGAAGCGTGGCGACGGCGATGAGGGGAGCCAGCACCGTGAGGAGGCCTGCGCCGGCGATCAGCGGCGAGAGCGCACGTGCGGCGCTCACGCGGTCGGCGAGTTGTCCGCCGACCCAGTAGCCGAGGCTCAGCGCGAGCATCACCGTCGAGATGACGCTCCCCCACACGAAGATCGAGTTTCCCAGCGCGGGGGCGAGCACCCGAGCCGCCACCAGCTCAAGCGCCATGAGTGCCGCACCGCAGACGAAGACGATTGCCCTGAGCATCCAGACCTCCTGTGTTGGATGGGTTCGCTCCCGAGGGCGTCCGCTCCTGTACCGCTCGGCGGTTAGTGTGGGCACCCGTGCGGAACTAACCTGACGTAGAGCAACGGCCGACCGAGAGGTGGTCAGGCATTGAGCGGCTCCAGCGAACGCGCCGGAGGGACGGTTGGGGCGCCATCGAATCATGCCAGATCGGCCGTCGCCCCCCACGTCGGACTGACCGGCAGGATCCTGGGGCGATTCGGCGACTGGCTCGACCGGCTCCCGAAGTGGCTCGTCGTCGCCTCGTGCCTGATCATCATCGCCGGAGTCGCCGCGGCGGACTTCGCTACCGGTCCCGACGTGAATGTCTCGATCTTCTACATCGGACCGGTCGTGCTGGCCACTTGGCTCGCGTCGGCCGGCGCCGGGCTTGCGGTCTCCGGGGCATGTGCCGCGTTCTGGTCGGTCGTCGAACTCCTGACGCAACCCGGGCTCAACCCGTGGGTGTATCTGTGGAATGTTGTCGTGCTGGTAGCGTTTCTTCTGCTCACGGTGTTCCTGGTCACGCTTGCGAAGCGCGCGATAGCCGCGGAGCACGATGCTTCAAGAACCGACTCCCTGACCGGAGTCGCCAACGGGCGGGCGTTCGAGGATCGAGCGGCGCTCGCGATCAGCGCCATGCGGCGCACTCGGCTCCCCATCACCTTCTGCTACCTCGACCTCGACCACTTCAAGGCGGTCAACGACACGTTGGGGCACCGGGAAGGCGATGAGCTGCTCTCGGTACTTGCCGAGTCCCTCGCGAGCCGTCTGCGTGCGACCGACCTCGTCGCTCGTCTCGGCGGTGACGAGTTCGGCATCCTGCTGCCCGACACCGACTTCGATGCCGCCGAGCGGGTGCTTGGCGACGTCCGCGAGGCCTGGACCGAGGCCGTGGAGAGCAGATGGACCGTCGGCGTGACCGGTGGCGCGGTGACCTTCCTGCAGCCGCCACCGGGCACCGATCAGATGGTCACCCTCGCCGACAAGCTCATGTACGAGATCAAGCAGAACGGCCGCGGGCGAATCGAGCACATCACCTGGCCGGCTTAGGCCGTCGGCGTGCCGGCGGTGGTGGGTGCCGATCGTTCCCGCTCGCGCTTGCGCCGTTCGCGGTCGGGCATGAGTTGCGGGAATGCCCCCCAGACCCGCTCGGCGATCTCCTCGGCGCTTGACTCGGTCAGGCCCGAGCCGAGGCGCACGGTCTGCTCGCCCTTGGTGGCGGCGTAGTCGAAGGAGATGAAGCTCTTCTCCTCGCCCGAGCCCCCCGTGGGTCGGAGGTTGCTGCAACGCTCGAGCGGATAGCGCCAGGAAAGCCCCAGCTTGAACGCTTCGGCACGGCGACGGACGACCCCACCGTCGATGGTCAGCACCTCGCGGCCGTCGAGCGTCATCAGGAGCACCCCGGCTGCGAAGACCCCACCGACCGTCCATCCTGCGAGCCACAGCAGCATGAAGGCGGAGCCGGGCACGAACGAGAACCCCATCGAGAAGAGCGCGCGCAGGGCCGAGATCTCGCCGACGGCCCAGCCGACGAGCCAAGCCGTCATGAAGACGGCCACACAGCCGACGCGCGGCACCGGCATGGTGATGCGCAGGCTGTCCGGGGTCTCCTCGATGGAGGCTCGTGTGTGGGTGGTGGCCATACGGGTAGTATCGGACGCGAACTGAGCCGACGCGATACCCGAGTCTTCGCGGTCGAACTCACGCCAGGTGCGCTACCCTGTTCGCATCGCAGTCCCGACGGCAGGATGCCGAACTCGAGAAGAGCAGCCGAGATGGCCGAGTGCGCGTTTCACCCAGGAGTCGAGACCGAGCTTCGCTGCGCCGAATGTGAGCGTCCGATCTGTCCCAAGGACATGGTTCTGACGCCCGTCGGCTACAAGTGCAAGATCTGCGCGAAACCGGCTCGGAGCCAGTACGTGGTGGTCAAGCCCGGGCAGCTGCTGCGGGCGGTCGTCGTCGGGGGAGCGGTGGGCATCGGCGGAGGGATCGCGCTGGGGTTCATCCCGTTCGGCGGCATCTTCATGGGCTTCATCTGGGGGGTACTGACCGCCGAGGCGACACGCAGGGCGAGCGGTGGCCATCGCGAGTGGTCGGTGGGCATCGTCGCCGTCGGCGCGATCCTGCTCGGCGGCCTGGCGGGATGGTTCATCGGTGGCGTCAGCGCGTTCACCGTGATCGTGGCGATCGTGGTCGCGCTCGCAGATCTCGCACTGCTGCAGTGGCGCTGACGAAGCAGTCGGTGACTTGGCTCCCGACCGGGAGCTAGTGGCTCATCAAGCCGCGCCGGGGGCTTGGTCCGCGTCGTCCGGGGCATCGCCCCCGCATCCGCAGCCGGAAGTGACCTGGTCACTCGGCAGCACCGGCCCGCCGCCGCAACAGGAGCTCCCGGCACCCGCCGCCGCGCCGGGAACCGCGCAGCCGCAGGTCGGCTCCCCGCCGTAGATCCACGAGTGAATGATCGCCTCGGCGCAGCCGACGCCGGGTTTCACGGTTATGGCTCCCCACGCGCAGTTCAGCGCGCAGGCTCCGCACTCCATGCACGCGCCACGGTCGACGATGACAGCGCGCTTGTCGGCGCCCATCGCAAAGACCCCGTGCGGGCAGACGATGGTGCAGACTCGGCAGCCGGTGCACTTCTCGGCGTCGAAGCCGAGCGTGACGGCGTCCTCGAGATAGCGAAGTCCCTGCATCTCTAGCCTCCGATCCCTGTCGCCCAGGCGACCGTCCAGAACACGAGTGCCAGCGCCAGCGCGGTCGCCTGCAGCGGGATGGCACGCCGCAGTTCACGCTCGACGCCACTCGGTGACGTGTAGGGCGTGCTTCCGGTGAAGTTCACGCCCACGTAGCTCGCGAAGGCGGACACGCCCAGGATGACGGCCGTCCACGTCCACGGGTTCTGCATTCCGAGCATCCCGGGGAGCGCCACGAGTGCCACGATCGAGACCAGCGCCCCGGCGATCGCGCTCTTCGCCGAGAAGGCCCGGAACGGGAGCCACGGAAGGGCGGCCGGCAGAACCACGCCGCCCGCCACAGCGCCGAGCAGGTAGGCGAGCACGCTCGGGAACAAGCGCCATCAGCGCGACCTCGGGCACGAATGCGCGAGCGCCGATCGACCCTCCGATCACAGCGAGCACGACAAGCACGGCCACGGCCCAGATCCACCGGAAAGCGCCAAGGAACTCCACGGGAGCGAGCACCATGCGCTCCGCGAAGGTGAATGTCACGGCGCGCATCTCCGGGGTCGCCTTCTGGTCGTCGGCCAGGAAGGCCCGAAGGTCCGCCGAGCGGATCGGGCCCCAAACCACGCGATAGCCGGTGAGCTCGCGGACGGTCTGCGCGGCGACACCGGACGCGCCGAGCTGCGGCAGGATGATGCGCTCGTGGTCGACGACCTCGGCGAGGTGGACGCTGTAGATCCGACGCACCAACTCGTCGGTCGAGAAGGTGCCCTTGCCCGCGGCGCACCAGACGTTGACCCCGTAGGTCTCCAGAACCAGGAGCCAGGCGTCCACGCCTTTGAGATCTCCGCGTACCAGGTCGACGGTCATCCGGTAGTTGCAGGTCACCAGTACCGGCGAGGCCGACGTGGGTGAGCCGATGCGGTACAGCCCTGCCGGAACCGCCGAGCCGTTGCGCGCGATGCCCCATCTCAGCGACCAGCGCTTGAGGATGTCGCGCCACGAGAGCGTCGTCGGCAGGCTGGCTGCTATGGCGGCGGGCTGCGTCGCGAGTGTCATGTCGGTAGCCGAGGTGATGGCCGGTCCTCCGGTCTTGGCGGATGCGGATGAGGTCGATGACGATACTATTTCGATAACCATCGAACTGTCAACACCCCCGCCGGGCCGATCGGATCGACTCCGATGGCCAGCGGCGCGGCACTCTCGGGTATGAGCCTGATGGACCCCATCGGTCGGGTAGGGCGCGTGAGGAGAAGGGGAGCGGGATCATGTGGAAAGAGTTCAAGGAGTTCGCGTTCAAGGGCAACGTGGTCGATCTGGCCATCGGCTTGGTGATAGGCGCGGCGTTCGGGGCGATCGTGCTCTCGTTCGTGAACAACATCATCAATCCGCTGGTCGGGCTGATCGGCGGGGGGAAGGCGGCGCTCGACGGGATGAAGCTCACCGTTACCCCGACGGTCTCCATCAACTACGGCGCGTTCCTGAGCGCGATCCTCAACTTCCTGATCATCGCGCTGGCGCTCTTCCTGGTCATCAAGGCGGTCAACCGGTTCCGCAAGTCCGAGGAGTCCACGGAACGCGAGTGCCCTCACTGCCTGACCCTGGTTCCCAAGGCGGCCACCAAGTGCTCGGCGTGCACGTCAGAACTGGTCGCCGAGGCCTAGGTTCCGCGCCGCGTAGATTTGATGGAGAGCGACGCGACAGGACCCCGTCGGCGTAGACTTCGCTCTGGTCCGCCCGTACAGAACGAACCCTGAGGAGTCATGAGATGGCCGCGGAAACCCGTCGCATCCTGCTGGTAGAAGACGAGAAGACGATCCGCACCACGGTCGGTGCCTACCTCGAGCGCGAGGGCTACTGGGTCACTCCCGCCGCGGATGGACAGATAGCACTCGACGAATTCGCCAAACACCGCTTCGACCTGGTCGTACTCGACCTGATGCTTCCCAGGGTCTCAGGCGAGGACGTCTGTCGGGCGATTCGCGACGCATCTGACGTTCCCATCATCATGCTCACCGCCAAGGGCGAAGAAGAGGACCGCATCGCGGGCCTCGAGCTGGGTGCCGACGACTATCTGGTGAAGCCGTTCTCTCCCCGCGAGCTCGTTGCCCGCGTCCGGGCGCTGCTCAGGCGCGCCCACGTCGAATCGGAGCCACAGCGCGACCGTCTCGTCTTCGACGATCTGGTGGTCGACGTCTCCGGCCACAAGGCGTTTCTCGGCGGGGAAGAGCTCGATCTGACCGCGAGCGAATTCAAGCTGCTGACCACGTTGTCGCGCTATCCGGGGCGCGTGTACTCGCGCATGGAACTCGTCGAGAAGGTGCTCGGCTACGATTTCGAGGGCTACGAGCGCACCATCGACAGCCACGTGAAGAACCTGCGCGCAAAGCTCGACGACGATCCGCGCGAGCCACGGTTCATCTACACCGTTCACGGCGTGGGCTATCGCTTCGAGATCCCCAAGACGGACGCGGATGAGTAGCGTCGAGCCGTCATCGACGACTGCCCCCGAGGGTAGCGATCCCCAGGCGGCGAGGCTCCCGAAGAGCCCGCACACGTTCAGCCGCCGGCTGGCGCTCGCGTTCGCGGTCGTCGCGGCCCTCACGGCGGCGCTCGCTGGACTGCTGCTCTCCGCGGCGTGGAACTACCAGTTCACGCAGTACCTGCACGCCAACCTCCAGAACACCGCTGACGGTATCGCCGCGCTTTCGCAGGACGCCTACCCGCAACTTGGCGGCTGGACCATACAGACGCTTTCGCAACTCCCCAGATTCGGACCGGCGACCGGTATCGGCGTGCAGATCCTCGACCCGAGCGGCAAGATCGTCTACGACGACGCCAGCATGTCGGCCCACGTCCGAGACGTCACGGGTCTGGGCGCCGAGCAGGGTGCACCGGAGCCCGGCGTCGTGCTGGAACCCAGGGGCCCGGTTGTCACTTCCAAGGTCATGGTGGCAGGCAAAGAGGTCGGTACGGTGCGCGTGTGGACGTACAGCGCCGGCGCGCTGATGACGGCGCGGGACCAGAAGTTCAAGCGCGGGTCGCTCGCCGGCCTGGCTATCGCAGCGCTCGTCGCCATCGGCTTCGCCTCGCTCGGTGGCGTCTGGTACGCGAACCGCCTCGTGCGGCCGATCGAGCGCATCACCGAGACCGCGCAGGCGCTCAAGTCGGGCGACCGCGATGCGCGGACCAGGCTCGAAGGCGACGACGAGATCGGGTTCCTCGGCCGGACGTTCGACGAGATGGCCGACTCCATCGAGGCCGACCGCGAGATGGAACGCAGGCTCACTGCCGACGTGGCTCACGAACTGCGCACGCCACTCCAGGCGATCCAGGCCACCGTCGAGGCGATGCAGGACGGCGTGCTGCCGGCCGACGAGGAGCGACTCGGCATCGTGCGGGACGAGACCGTGCGCCTCGCCCGCCTCGCCGACGGTATCCTCGAACTCACACGCCTCGAGCGCGGTTCCGTCCCGTTCGTATGCACGCGGCTCGATCTCGCCGTCCCTGTGCGTGCCGCCGTCGACACTCACGAAGCGCTCATCGAGACGCGCCAGATCGTGCTGTCGGTCGACATCGCCGAGGGAATCTACGCGTGTGTCGACTCCGACCGGCTCCAGCAAGCAGTCGGCAACCTGCTCAGCAACGCCGCTCGCTACACGCCTGCCGGAGGTCGCATCGAGGTGGGCGTACGCCGCGACATCGGCCAGGCCGTCATCGAGGTCGCCGACACCGGGATGGGCATCGCCGAGAAGGACCTGCCGCTGGTGTTCTCGCGGTTCTGGCGTGCCGATGAGGCGCGCGCCACCACGAGCGGTGGTCTCGGGATCGGCCTCGCGGTGACGAAGGAGATCGTCGAACGCCACAAGGGTACGATCGGCGTCTCACGACGCCGGGGCGGCGGCAGCGTGTTCGCCATCAGGTTGCCGCTCGCCTAGCGGCCGCTGGATGTGGCGGAGACCGGAATCGGAGGGTACGGTGTCTCGAGACCGCTTCTTCGATCGGAGATCGTCGTGTTCTTCGGCCTGACCGTCTCGCTCGACACGTTGGTCGTGCTCGGGCTGCTCACCTACACGGTCCTCGCCGCGCAGATGCTCGTCGGCCTGCGCATCATCAAGCTCGGCAAACGACATCGCGTGTGGCATCGCCGTCTGGCCTTCACGATTCTGGCGCTGGCGACCATTCACGGTCTGGCGGGCATGGCGTTCTACTTCGGCTGGCGCATCATCTGACAGACCGTGGCCGGCGGTGTCGATCACGCCGGTCGAGCGACGAAGCGGGTGCTGACGTGCCCCTTCTCTCCGCACGACGCGCGCCTGCTCCAGGCCGCCTCGCCCAGGGCCGCCCCTTCGCCTACAATGGCGGCGTACCCCGCGCCAGCCTCCCGTCGCACGAATCGAACTCCGGGCCGGCCGCCGACCGCTGACCGACGACCCCTCGAGGAGCCACTCGTGCCGCAGCTTTCGCCGACGCCCGACTCTCAGGGCAAAGTCCGCGACCTCTACGACCTGGGCGATCGGCTGCTTCTTGTCGCGAGCGACCGCCTCAGCGCGTTCGATGTGGTGCTGCCGGATCCGATCCCCTACAAGGGAGAAGTCCTCACCAAGCTCTCGATCTTCTGGTTCGAGTTGCTCGCCGACGTGGTGCCCAACCATCTGCTCTCCACCGACGTCGCGGACCTTCCGGAGCAGTTCACGCCCATGGCCGAGTACCTGCGCGGGCGATTCATGCTCGTGAAGAAGGCCACGGTCTTCCCGGTCGAGTGCATCGTGCGCGGCTACCTGGCCGGAAGCGGCTGGGCAGAGTACCAGCGCGCAGGCACGGTGTGCGGTATTCCACTCGCCCCGGGGCTCGTCGAGTCCGACCGACTGCCCGAGCCCATCTTCACCCCGTCCACCAAGGCCGAGATCGGCCTGCACGACGAGAACATCAGTTTCGAGCGCGCCGCCGAAATCATCGGGGCCGAAGCGGCCGACGAGCTGCGCGAGAAGTCCCTCGCGGTCTACTCGGCGGCGCGTGACCATGCGGCCTCACGCGGCATCATCATCGCCGACACGAAGTTCGAGTTCGGCGTCGTGGACGGGCAGATCACGCTCGTCGACGAGGTGCTGACGCCGGACTCGAGCCGCTTCTGGCCTGCGGCGAGCTATCGTCCCGGCAGGCGGGCAACCGAGCTTCGACAAGCAGTTCGTCCGCGACTGGCTCACCGCGAGCGGCTGGGACAAGAACCCGCCCGCGCCGCAACTTCCCGCCGACGTGGTCGAGCGGACGAGCGAGACGTACATCCAAGCGTACGAGCTGATCACGGGCCGTGCGTTCGTTCCCGAAGGGTAGGCCGATACACCCGTGTCAAAACGCGCTCCCACGAATGCCCGCTACCAGAAGTACCAGGAGCCCCCGGGCAAGACCCGCAAGTCAGCTGCGGCCGCCAAGCCTTCGCGCAAGGCGACGGCCAACTCGTCGTCCGGTGCCTCGACGAAATCCAAGTCCTCGGCCGGGACCAAGGCGCGCTTCGATCCGCAGACGCCGGAGTTCAGGGCGTTGCGCAAGCGCTGGTGGACCCTGCTCCTGACAGGAGTCGTGCTCGTCACGCTCTCGTGGGGGGTTCGCTACATCGACAAGCCCGGCAACCCGCTCCACGACGCGAGCCTCACGCTCGGCTCCTTCTCCATGACCTACGCGGGGCTGCTCGCCGCGGTCACGCTCGGCATGGCGTACGCGTGCATCTTCTACGCGCTCTACCTCGACTTCGCCAAGATGCGTCCGATGCGCCTTGCCGCCGCTTCCGGTGCGAAGCAGGGCAAGCCCGCGAAGACCGCAGACAGGCCGGCGAATTCCGCCGACAAGGACTCCTCGACCGACTAGACCGATACCCGCCCGACCGAAAGGACGCAGACGGATGGCACGCTACGAGATCTACGTCACCTACAAGGCCGGCATCTTCGACCCTCCCGGTGCCACCGCCGAGCGGGCGCTCGTCAACCTGGGCTACGAGGGCGTGAACGAGGTCAAGATCGGCAAGTACATCCGCCTGGACGCTGACGCCGATCTCGCGACCGTCTCGGAGATGTGCCAGAAGCTTCTGGCCAATCCGGTCATCGAGGACTACCGCATCGAAGTCGTCGGGGAGGCGTGAGCATGCGTTTCGGCGTCGTCATCTTCCCCGGCTCCAACTGCGAGCAGGACGTCATCCGTGCCACCAAGTTCCTCGGCTTCGAGAGCGAGTACATCTGGCACGGGGACACCGACCTGGCCGGCTTCGACGCCATCGTGTTGCCGGGCGGCTTCTCCTACGGCGACTACATCCGCACGGGTGCCGTCGCCCGCTTCTCGCCCGTGATGTCAGAGGTCGTGCGCTTCGCCGAGAAGGGAGGGCCCGTACTCGGCATCTGCAACGGTTTCCAGATCCTCGCCGAGGCCCACCTGCTCCCCGGCGCCCTGTTGCGCAACGTGGGTCTCAAGTTCATCTGCAAGCCGGTGAACCTGCGCGTCGAGGCGAACGTCTGCCAGTGGCTCGACCAGCCGGCCGGCACGATCCTCGAGATCCCGATCAACCACAACGAGGGCAACTACTACTGCGATCCGGAGACCCTCGAGCGCCTCGACGCCAACGGCCAGGTCGTGCTGCGCTACGTCGAAGCCGACGGCTTCTCTGCCGAGGGCGGCAGCGCTCCCAACGGCTCGCTCGACGACATCGCCGGCATCTGCAACGAGCGCGGCAACGTGTTCGGGCTCATGCCGCATCCCGAGCGGGCGGTCGACCCGCTCACGGGCGGCACCGATGGCCAGCCGTTCTTCACGACCATCGTGCGCACGCTCGCCGAGGTGGCCGGCTAGATGTCGGGCGGCGCCCCCGAGATTCGGGGCCTCGACTGGTTCTCCGGCGGGCCGGTCGGCTGGTACTTCCTGTTCATCTACGTGGCGGCGGTGCTACTTGCCGTCTTCGTCGTGGCAGACTGCCTGCGGCCCAAGCGCGCTGCACGGCTGGCTGCGCTTCCTGAACCCCGGTGGATCTACCTGGGCTTCCAGGCGGCATTCCTCGCGTTCGCGCTCTTCGGCTGGGTGCCGCCCCTGCCGCGTTGGGTCGCGGTGATACCCGTGGTGATGACGCCGTTCGCTCTCGCCGAGCAGGTCGCCTACCTGCTGCGCGTGGTGTTCCCCAAGGCTTCGCCCGCCCCTGCCGAGGGCCCCTCTGAGCCGCGATCCGCTGAGCGCGCTGCGCCCGACAGCAACGCCGACAACGCCTGAGCGTCCTATTCCTGCCGAACTTAACGCGTTCTTCACACCGGTCCCGCCGTCCTTAACGGTGGCTTCACAGCCGCCGTCGGATACTCGGTCCCGTTGTGCTCTCGCATCGTGCGGGCGCCTCGACGGATGGGCGGTGTGCCGTGTCGGAATGGGCCGAGCTACTTGTTCTCTTCGCTGCGATCATGGTCGCAGCCGGTGTGCTTTCGTTCAGGCGCCGCAACAGCCACGTGAAGCCCTCGCGGCGAGACGGATCGCACGTCTCCTCTCGCGGCTCCGGAATGCGGTGACTGCAGGACTCGTTCCACCGGTGCTGAATCGAGAACGCATGCCCGGTGCCTCCGGGCTTCGAGTGGCAGGGGACTGGACGAAGTGGAATCACCCGAGGAACTGCACGTAGACCCCACCGCGCTGTGCGGTCTGCCAGCCGAGAAGGCGTACGAGCTGCTCGGCACGTCGCGCAAAGGCCTCTCGCAGGAGGAGGCCGAGAAGCGGCTCGCCGAGTTCGGCGAGAACGTGCTCACCGCCAAGAAGCCGAAGCCGATGTGGATGCGGTTCGGCGCACATCTCGTGAACATGTTCGCCATCCTGCTGTGGGTCGCGACCGTCCTCGCATTCGCCTCCGACCAAGCGGCCCTGGGCGTCGCGATCATCATCGTCATCCTGGTGAACGCGATCTTCGCGTTCGTCCAGGAGTACCGCGCCGAGAAGGCCATCGAGGCGCTCAGGAACATGCTTCCGCCCAAGGCGAAGGTCATCCGCGATGGGCAGCGGCATCGAGATAGATGCACGCGCGCTCGTTCCTGGCGATCTGATGGTCATCGAAGAGGGCGACCTCATCTCGGCGGATGCGCGCCTCGTCTACTCGGCGGAGCTGCGCGTCGACAACTCGGCGCTCACCGGCGAGGTCGACCCGGTCATCCGCCGCGCCGATGTGGTGTGTGTCGACCCGCCGTCGATCACCGACGTCGAGAGCTTCATCTTCACCGGCAGCACCGCGGTACTCGGCGCGGGTC
>CAWBKW010000010.1:0-21229 GCA_963789515.1 uncultured Coriobacteriia bacterium
GGTTGGGGAGCAGTCTACGCCCAGAGTGCGGTGAGCTGTCAAGGGTGCAGTTCGGTCGTGGGCTGCTCCCTGCAGCCCCATCCACCCGAGCCAGGCCAGTGGTCCCTGGGCGCGTCGCCGCAGGTCACCGTGTGATGACGGTCACGTGGACGGGGCGACGCTTAAGAATACTTGGCTCAAGGATTGCTGCTCGAGAACCGATAGCTGATTCGACGAACACGCACGATGCTCTAGGGAGTTGAAGACAGATGGTGCGCAAAGAGACGTGCCCGTCTTGCAAGGGTGACCGCTGGGTCACCGTGAAGGACTCGGTGGGACGTAACGTCCACAAGAAGTGCCCGTCATGCGGTGGACAGGGCTACAAGATCAAGCTCGAGCGCTGAGCGCTCGTGATTCGAATCGCGCGACTGCGGACCGCCCTCGGGCGGTCCGTTTCAGTTCCTGACTCGGCGCCTCAGTCGTCCCCCATCACCAGACTCCACGACGCATAGTAGCGCCGACCTGAGCCGTCCACACCGCGCAGGGTGACCTGGCGAAAACCGACCTTCGTCTTGTTGAGGCGAGCCACCGCGTAGCGGCGACCGTCCTTCTTCACGATCGTGGTGGCCTTCATCGAAGGACCCGACGACAGCTTGATGTCCTTCACCTCGGCGGGCACGTCGGTGATATCGACCGTGACCGTCGTCGTGATGCCGCGGACACGGGTGCCGGGCGCCGGTTCGATGTGCCGAGCCTCCATCACGCCGCTGTTGAGACGGGTCGTGAAACGTGCGATCGAATCGGCTCGATCGATGGTGAGCCGCTTCATGACCATCGCGTCCCACGGGCGGGCATCGGCGACGCCCTCCTCGGTCGTGAACCCCAGCTTGTAGCCGGCCGCCTTGGCACGGCTCACGGCCTCCGTGTCGTAGTAGCCGAAGGGATAGCACAGGGCAACCGGCTTGCGGCCGACGACCTGTGAGAGCCAGGTGTCGGCGAGCGTCATCTGCCGCATGATGCGGTTCTGGAACGTCAGGGCGCCCTCGCCGGGTCGCCTGGTGAGGGCGAGGTGGGTCCAGGTGTGCGACTCGATGTCATCCCCCGCCTTGTCGAGCGCGACGAGCATGTCGCGCGTCATGTAGGCGGACCCCCTGCCGATGAGTTGCGGGTTGACGAAGAACGTCGCTACGAATCCGTACTTCCGCAGGAGCGGCGCAGCGTACTGGTACTGGTTCTTCCACCCGTCGTCGAAGGTGATCATGACGGGCTTGGCGGGAAGCGGAGTGCCCTTCTCGTGGTACGCCGCGAGCTGACGTGCCGTGATCGCCGAGTAGCCCCCGTCCTTGAGCACCTTCAACTGTGCCTCGAACGTCGCCGGGGTGATCGCGATACTGTTCTTCAGCTTCGGGTCGACGTGGTGGTACGTGAGACAGGGCAAGGGTTCGTAGCCTGCGTAGGACGGCGGCTGCAGCGCATCCGCCTCGATCATCGGCACGAGGGTGTTCGTGGGAATGGCGCCTCGGGCCGGAGCGGGAGGCTTGGTGGCCACTGAAGAACTCACAGCCGCGTCTCGCCCCGTCGCGTCCTGCGCCTTCTTCGCTGCGCCGGCACACCCGAACACGGACGTCATCACGAGCGGCGTCAGCACGGCTGCCGTCATCACGCGCATCACCCACGGTGCAGTCGGCACGTACGCTCCACATCGGATCGGATTCGGCTGGGTCCCGAGCGCCGGCTCGCGCGTTCGGCGCTGTCAGGTCCGGCGGCCGGCAAGCTCCTCGGCGAGGTCGTCGGGCGTCACGCCCCAACGCGCCATCACCACGAGCAAGTGGTACACCACATCACCGATCTCGTAGCGAAGATGCTCGGAGTCGCCGTCCTTGGCGGCCATGATGACCTCTCCGGCCTCCTCGGCGATCTTCTTCAGGAGCTTGTCCTCGGGACCCTGGAGCAGCTTGGCGGTGTAGGAGGCCCCTGGATCTCCCTGTCGGCGTGACTCGATGACCGACCACAGCTCGGCGATCACCTCGGAGAAGCGGGCCGTTTCGGTGGAGTCACTCATCGTCGGCTCCCTCGCCGCCGAGTCGGGCCGCCTCGGGGTAGAGCCGGCGGTAGAAGCAGGTGCGCTCGTTGGTATGGCACGCACCGGGGCCGTTCTGGTTGACGAGCACCAGCAGGCAGTCAGCGTCGCAGTCGTAGAGGATCTCCACGACGTCCTGGGTGTGGCCGCTGCTCTCCCCCTTCATCCAGTACTTCTTGCGGCTCCGGCTCCAGAACCAGGTCTTGCCGGACTCCACGGTCTCGATGAGGGACTCGCGGTTCATGTAGGCCACCATCAAGACCTCGCGTGTGTCGTGCTGCTGCACGACGGCGGGAATCAGGCCGTTCGCGTCGTAGGTGAGCTCATCGAAGCCCAGCAGGTCGCGCTCGCGGTTGGTCATCGTGCAGCTCCTCGCCCGGAGTGGTCGGATGCGAACCAGTCTAGCAGGCTGATGGCGAGCCTCAGCTGCGGTCCGGCATCCTCTCACCACAGGCGACGCACTTCCGATTGACCGGCGCGTTGGCCGCATGGCAGGCGGGGCAGAGGACCGCGATGCGCTCGACTCGCCGAGGAGCTGCGACGGCGACGGCCGCGGCAGGTGCCAAAGCGGCGACCGCGCCGGCCGCCTCGAAGACGGCCGCGGAACTCGGCGCCGTGGAGTGCGCCTCCACCATCGCAGCAGCTACCGACGCCTCCAGGGGGCTCAGCTCACGTTGTGTTCGGCGCTGCTTCTCGGCGGCCGCGGCCTCGCGCTTCTCCCGTGCCCTCGCACGGGCGGCCGTGGTGGTCGAGCCGGCCACAGCGCCTTCCGCACCGGCCACCTCGCGCAGCTTGAGCGCGCGCAGCGCTTCGGCGCCGCTCATGAACGACGACGAGCTGTTGGTGCCGAAACTCAGCGGGCTGCGCATGATCTGCTCTTCGGCGATGAGCGCAGCGACCGCCGCAGCGGCTTCCGGCGGCATCCCGTCGCCGTGCATCGTCATCTCTTCCGACATCACCTTCGCGCTGTCCAGGTACGGCCAGGCAAGGAAGCCGAACACAGCGTCGTGCCCGGCCGAGTAGCCGAACTGCGGGACTGCGGTGGACACGACCGAGAGCCGCTCGAGCAGCTCGATCATCGGTGCCGGTTCCTTGAGGATCTCAAGGCCCTTGCGGTCGCCGGCGAATGCGGTGTCGAGCCACGCGGCGAAGAGGGTCGGATCGCGGTCGGGTGGGAGGGGTTCGTCACGGAACGACTCACTGAACTGGTGCTCTGCCGCGAACGACGTGGTGTCGACCCGGCTGCGCCCCACAAGCATCGCGATGCCTGCGCGCTGCTCGGCCCGGGGCAGGGCGCCGAACGCACTGCTGACACAGATGCTCAATCCCCCGCCGGCGCGAGTGATGAAAGCGTTGGGAGCGTCGGAGAGGTACATGAGCAGGGCGGGGTGCTTGGTGAGCCCGGCAGCTAGCATCACATCGTGAAGCGCCTTCTTGGTGTCGGGCAACATGCCCGTCGCGACGGGCACCGCCCCGATGGCCTGCTTGGCGCGCAGTTCTCGAGCGGCACGGACGACGGGAAACGACAGGACCGCGACGAGCGGGACGAGTAGACGGAACACGAGCTGCGAGGCCCGGACGCTCCGGGAGACGGCCACGATCCAGACCGCGAACACGAGCAGCGCCAGCAGGACGGCGACGAGCGCGCCCGCTCGGATCCACCGCCGGCTGTCTCTGTCGATCGCTCCCCACAGAGCGCTCTGCGCCATGCGTCACCCCAGACGTCGAATCGTGTCTCAGGTGATGTATCGGCAGCCCGGCCGGCGTTCTCTACTGCAAGGGCGCTCCGTCGTCGACCGTGACGATCCTCACGGGCACACCCGCGGATGCCATCGCCTCTTTGACCTGACGAACGGTGTAGGTGCCGAAGTGGAAGACGCTCGCCGCGAGCACGGCGTCGGCGTCGGCTTCGATAACCGCCTCGGCGAAGTGCTCGAGCGTGCCGGCTCCCCCACTCGCGATGACGGGGATGCTGAGCTCGCGCGTGATGGCACGCGTGAGCGGGATGTCGAAACCGTCCTTGGTGCCGTCGCAGTCCATGCTCGTGAGCAGGATCTCACCCGCCCCGAGTCGCTCGGCTTCGCGAGCCCACTCGACGGCGTCGAACTCGGTGTTGATGCGGCCGCCGTTGATGAAGACCTCCCATCGGTCCCGACCGCCCGCGACCCGCCGCGCGTCGATGGCGACCACGATGCACTGCGAGCCGTAGATGCGGCTCGTGTGCGTGATGAGCGATGGGTCGCGCACGGCAGCGCTGTTGAGCGAGATCTTGTCGGCGCCCGCCTTCAGCATCGCGCGGATGTCCTCGGCGGTCCGCATGCCGCCGCCCACCGTGTAGGGGATGAAGCACTCCTCGGCGGTGCGTGTGGCCACGTCGAGCATCGAGGGGCGTTCCTCGTGGGTCGCCGTGATGTCGAGGAAGACCACCTCGTCGGCGCCGGCCTTGTCGTAGATCGCGGCCATCTCGACGGGGTCGCCCGCGTCGCGCAGGTTCACGAAGTTCACGCCCTTGACGACGCGGCCCTCGTGGACGTCCAGACAGGGTATGACGCGCTTCATGAGCATCGGGGCGTCACGCCTCCCTGCGGGCGGCTGCGAGCGCCTCGGGCAGCGTGAAGGCGCCTTCGTAGAGCGCCCTGCCGGTGATGACGCCCTCGATCACGCCGGGGCCCAGCGCGGCGAGCGCACGGATATCGTCGAGTGTCGACACGCCGCCGCTCGCGACCACGGGGAAGCCGGCACTGATGGCGACGCCCACGTACGCCGGCGTGCTGATGCCGGTCTGCATGCCGTCGCGCGAGATGTCGGTGTAGACGAGGTGCCGGATGCCGAGGTGCCGCAGCTCCCCGACGAGGACCTGCGCCGAGGTGGCCGTGCCTTCGCGCCATCCCTCGACCGCGACCATGCCGTCTCGCGCGTCGACGCCCGCGACGACCGCGTTCCCGCAGCAGCGCACCGCTGCGCGCACGAACTCGGGGTCGGTCGCGAGCTTCGTGCCCAGCACGATGCGCTCGGCACCCGCCTCGGCCAGGCGGCTGAGCGTCTCCAGCGAGCGCACGCCGCCGCCGACTTCGATCCGGGCACCGGTCTCGCGCGCGATGCGCTCGACGACCTCGATGTTGCCGGGCACGCCGTCGCGGGCGCCATCGAGGTCGACGACGTGGATCCACTCGGCACCGGCGTCGAGGAACTCCTGCGCCTGGGCGACCGGGTCCTCGTTGTAGACGGTGACCCGGTCGTAGTCGCCCTGCGCGAGGCGAACGGCCTTGCCACCGAGAATATCGATCGCGGGAAAGACGATCATCGTGCGGTTCCCCCCTGCTCGGCGAGCCTGCCGAAGTTGGCGAGCAGCTTGAGGCCCGCGGTCGATGACTTCTCGGGATGGAACTGGACGGCGTACACGTTGCCCGACTGCACCGCCGAGACGAACCGCACGCCGTACTCGGTCGTGCCGATGGCCACCGCGCTGTCGCGCGGCACGAGCCGGTAGCTGTGCACGAAGTAGAACGCCGTCGACTCAGGGATGCCCTCGAAGAGCGGGCTGTCGCGCGGGTACTCGACGGTGTTCCAGCCGATGTGCGGGATCTTGACGCCGCCGGGGAGACGCTCGCAGGTGCCGGGGACCAGTCCGAGACCGGCCCACTCACCGTCCTCGAGGCCGACATCGGCGAGCAGCTGCATGCCCAGGCAGATGCCGAGGAAGGGCGTGCCCGCGCCGATCGCGTGGCGCATCGCATCCTCGACGCCGCTCGCCTTCAGGTTGGCCGAGGCGTCACGGAATGCGCCGACTCCCGGGAGCACGACGCCGTCGGCGCTCGCGACGACTTCAGGGTCGTCGGTCACGACCACGTCGCTGACGCCAGCGTGCTCGAAGCCCTTCTGGACACTGCGCAGGTTGCCCATACGGTAGTCGACTATCGCGATGCGCGGGCTCACAGGCTTCCCTTGGTCGACGGCACACCTGCGACCCGAGGATCGATCGCGACGGCCTCCTTGAGCGCACGGGCAACGGCCTTGAACGCGGCCTCGATGATGTGATGCGCGTTGTCACCGGCGAGCGACCGGACGTGCAAGGTGATGCCCGCATTCGTGGCGAGGGCGATGAGGAACTCCTTGGCCAGCGTGGTGTCGAAGGTGCCGATGATCTCGATCGGCAGCTCGACGGCCCAGTGGAGCTGACCGCGGCCGGAGACGTCCACGGCGGCCAGCACGAGCGCCTCGTCCATCGGCAGCACCGAGGAACCGAAGCGCGTGATGCCGACCTTGTCGCCCAACGCCTGGGCGAACGCCTCGCCGAGGACGATGCCGACGTCCTCGACCGTGTGATGCGCGTCGATCTCCAGGTCGCCCTTCGCCGTGACCGCCAACGTGAACAACCCGTGGCGGCCGAAGGCGTCGAGCATGTGGTCGAAGAACGGCACGCCCGTCTCGACGGTGGTGGCGCCTCGGCCATCCAGGTCGATGGTGACGTTGATGTCGGTCTCGCGTGTCGCTCTCGAGATACTCGCGGTGCGGCCCATGCCGGTGCCCCCTTCGTTCACTGCCGCTCTCCGGCGGCCAAGGTGGTGTTCGCCTTGCGGTGCCCGAGACAGTCGCTCATCGCCTCGAGGAAACGCCGGTTCTCCTCATCGGTCCCGACCGTCACCCGCAAACAGTCCTCGAGTCCTTCCGCCCGCGAGAAGTCGCGGACGAGCACCGAGTGATTGTGCAGGAGGTCGCGCCAGAGGGCCGCCGCGTGATCGACCCGGAACAGCACGAAGTTGGCCTCGGACGGAAAGACCGTCACCTCTTCGAGCATGGAAAGACCGTGCATGAGCTGGTCACGACCCCGCACGAGATCCCGGATCCCCTGTTCGAACACCATGCGCTCCTTGAACACCGCGCTCGCCACCCACTGCGAGAACGAATCGACGGAGTAAGGCTGCCTGACCTTCATCAGCTCGCAGATGACCTCTTCGTGGCCGAGCACGTAGCCGATGCGCAGGCCCGCCATCGAGAACGCCTTGGAGAAGGTCCGCAGGATCACGAGGTTCTTGTGCCGGGTCATGTGCGGCCGCATGGTGTGCCGGCTGAACTCGAAGTACGCCTCGTCGACCAGGACGACCGCGTCGGTGGCCTTGAGCACGTCGATGAGGAAGGACTCGTCGGTCAGCCCGCCGGTGGGGTTGTTGGGGTTGGCGACGACCACGATGTCGATGTCGCCCTGCGCGAGCCGCTCGAGGACCGCGTCACGGTCGACCGAGAAGTCGTCCAGGCGCGGGATGCGGACGACCGCCGTGCCCGTGACCTGCGCGTCGATACCGTACATCGAGAACGTCGGCGGCATGTCGAGCAAGGTTCGGCCGGGGCCACCCCACGCCAACAACAGATCGAAGATGAGCTCGTCACCCCCGTTGCCGAGCAGGACGTTCTCGGTCTCGAGGCCGTTGGCCTCGGCGATGAGCGCGCGCAGTTCGCGGGCGGTGGCGTCGGGGTAGCGGTTGAACGGGAACTCGGGCAGGCGCTTTGCGAGCCGCGCCACGAGCTCGGCCGGGAGGTTGACCGGGTTCTCGTTGCTGGCGAGCACGACCTCGGCCTTGACCTCCTTGGCGTCGTACGGGGTCAGGTCGCCGAGCTCCGGACGTGAAGGACGGATACGATCCACTAGAAGCCACCCTCTTCGTCGGCGAATTCGGATTCCATCTCGGTGAGCGCCTCGAGGCGCAGTGAGACCGCCCGACCGTGGGCCCACAGTCCTTCCTTACCGGCGATCTCGAGCACGGTGTCGGAGTCCCGCTCGAGCGCCTCGGCGCTGTACGAGAGCACGCTGGACTTCTTGACGAAGTCATCGACCGAGAGCGGGCTTGAGAACCGCGCGGTGCCCCCCGTGGGAAGGACGTGGTTGGGACCGGCGGCGTAGTCACCGACACTCTCGGGAGTCCAGGGGCCGAGGAAGATCGCTCCGGCGTTGCGGATGCCGCCCAGGAGCTCGAAGGGCTCGGACATGTGTACCTCGAGGTGCTCGGGAGCGATGAAGTTCGAGGCCGCCAGTGCGGACTCGATGTCGGGGCACACGATGACCAGGCCGTTGTCTGACAGCGACCGCGCCGTGATGTCGCCGCGCGGCGACTCGGCGAGGAGCAGCTCGATCGCCTCATCGACGAAGGCGGGCAGCTCGGGGTCGGTGGTGACCAGATACGTCGCGGCGCGCGGGTCGTGCTCGGCCTGGGCCATGAGGTCGATGGCGATGAAGGCCGGCACGGCACTCTCGTCCGCCAGGACGAGGACTTCGCTGGGACCCGCGAGCATGTCGATGCCGACGTCACCCATGACGAGCTTCTTGGCGGCGGTCACGTAGGCGTTCCCCGGACCGACGATCTTGTCGACGCGCGGTATCGAGTCGGTGCCGTATGCGAGCGCGGCCACCGCCTGAGCGCCGCCGACGCGGTAGATCTCGTCGACACCGACCTCGGCTGCCGCCGCGAGCGTGTAGGGGTTGACGGACCCGTCGGCTGCGGGCGGAACGACCATCACGATCTCGTCGACGCCGGCGACGATGGCGGGGATGGCGGTCATCAGGACACTCGACGGATACTTGGCCCGACCGCCAGGGACGTAGATGCCCGCGCGGCCGATGGGCGTGACCTTCTGCCCGAGGAAGACGCCGCCCTCCTGGGTGGTGAACCACGACTGCGGCAGCTGCCGGCGGTGGAAGTCCTCGATCGCCTCGGCGGCGGCGGTCAGCGCGTCGAGGAACTCGGGCTCGACAGCGGCGACGGCGGCCTCGATCTCCTCGGGGGTGACACGGAACTCGGCGATCTCGGCCTTGTCGAGCGTGGCCGTGTACTCGCGAAGAGCCACGTCTCCGCGGGCGCGAACGTCATCGACGATGCGGGCGGCGACGCCCAGAACCTCGGCATCGACTCCCCCGCTTCGAGCGAGGTCGGCATCGGTCAGGCTCTGCCCCTGCGCTAGCACGATACGACGCATCATGGCTGCATCGGGTCCTTTCCGGTCGGGACGGAGGGTGTCTCCGTCTCAGCTGATTCTAGCGACAGCGCCGCCAGCGTGTCAGCGAGCTCGAGCACGCGCGGGTCGGTCCGCACCGCAGCCGGGTTCCCTACGAAGCGCGCGGTGGAGTCGAGCACGTCACCGACGATCCGAAGGCGGTTCTGGCGAAGGGTGGTGCCGGTCGCGGTGATGTCGACGATCCAGTCGGCAAGCCCGATCAGCGGGGCAAGCTCGATGTTGCCGTGCAGCTTGACCATCTCGACCGCGATCCCCTCGCGCTCGAAGTACGCCGAGGCGATGTTGGGGTACTTCGTGGCCACGCGCACCACGCCGAGGTGCCGCGCGCGCTCGCGCACCTCGCCCTCGTCCCCTTCCGGTTCGGCGACCACGAACCGGCAGGCACCGAAACGAAGATCGACCAGCTCCACGCAGTCCAGACCGGCCTCGAGCAGGACGTCCTTGCCGGCGATCGCGCAGTCAGCACCGCCGTAGGCCGCGTAGATCGGGATGTCGGTCGTGCGGCCGATGATGTACTCGACCGTCGGCGTCCGCACGATCAGCTGACGTCCCGGCTCGGCGAGCCCTGTGGTATCGAGGCCGGCCCGCGTCAGCACGGCGACCGAGTCGGCGAACAGCGCGCCCTTGGGGATCGCGATGCGGAGCGGACGGCGTGTCGTCCCGAGGGCGGTCACGAGCGCTCACCGCCGGAGTCGATGGCCTCGAGAGCGCCGAGACGCTCAGCCTCGGCCGCAAGCTCGGCGCCCGACAGCGACGACAGCACGACCCGCTTGCCCGATGCCCTCAGCCGAGCCGCGGCACCCAGCGCGGCGGCCGGGTCACCGCCGACGACGGCGTCGAGCGGCGCGACCGGCACGTCGACGCCCTGTTCCACCAGCGCGATCATCACCCGCTCGAGCCCCAGCGCGAATCCGGCAGCCGGCAACGGTGAGTCGTAGGCGCCCGAGAACGCCGTCGTAGCGGCCTCCGCCGCCGAGCGGCAGCCCGAGGCCCGGGGCGAACGCCTCGGCCACGAGCCCCGTGTAGTAGTCGAACGCCCGCATCACCGAGAAGTCGACGACCACGCGCTCCGACACGCCGGCGGCGACAAGCAGCTTCCAGGTGGCCGCCAGGTCATCGAGCGCGTCTTCGCAGGCGAGCCCAGCCGTGGCCGCTCGGCAGGCGTCGATCGCCTCGGCGCCTCCACGGATGCGCGGCACCGCCCGCAGCGCGGCCGCGACACGCTCGTCGCCCGAACCGCGAGCCAGGTCGTCGAGCCCCACGAGGTTGCGATTGTGGGCGGCCTCGAGCACGGCGCGGCCCCACGCGGCGTCGGCATCGGCAGCGGCGACCAACGCGTGCAGGACCGCCACGGTGCCGACCCCGACGGTGAACTCGCGAATCCCCACGGCCTCCAGCCCCTCGACCATGACGGCGACAACTTCCGCGTCGGCCATGGGGCCGCCCTCGCCCACAAGTTCGACCCCGAGCTGGCTGAAACCCCGCATCTGACCGCGGAGCGACTCGTGCTCGCGGAAGACCTCGGCGGCGTAGCGAAAACGCAGCGGGCCGCGGTCACCGGGCATGCGGGAAGCGACGAGGCGCGCGATCGGCACGGTCATGTCCGGTCTCAGCGCGAGCAGCCGGCCGTCGGAGTCGACCAGTCGGAACGCGATGCCGTCGAGGTTGCCGGCCGCGGCCTCCAGCGACACCAGGTCCTCGACGATCGGCGTCTCCACCAGCTCGTAGCCCCACGCCGAGCAGGTGTCGGCGAACCGCCGCGCCACAAGCTCGCGCTCGGCGGCCTCGGCCGGGAGCACGTCGCGGAATCCGCGGGCGGTGACAGGGCGCATGGCGTGAACCGGTCCTTTCGTGCGTTGTGTGTGATCGTCTGGCGCGACGGCACTCTATCACAGTAGAGTGATAGAGTGCAAGGCGGCCGCGCCTCTCCTAGTTCTCGACGATGGAGTCGCCGCCGAAGAGCTCTATGAGCTCTGCGTGCAGTCCGTGTGCCTCGCGGTTCACCGTCTGTGGCATGCGGGCCACGATCGTGTTGCCGTCCTCGTCGAGGAGTTGCAGTTCAACGTAGTCGCGGCCGGGGTACTGCAGCAGGATCCGGACGAGCTTCTCCCTGCGGCCGTTGACCAACACACCCGCATCGGTCTGGATCGTGAGCTTCTCGGGAGGCTTTGAGAACGCAGTACCGTCGAACGGCTCGAACTCCGACACGATGAGCTTCTTGCCGCGGTCCGAGTCCTCGAGCTTGGCGCGCAGCCGCACCACCGCGTCGACCTTGACGACGTCGCGGCACTTCTCAAGCGTCTGGGGGAACAGCACCGCTTCGATCGAGCCGTCGAAGATCCTCCAGGGTCACGATCGCCATCATCGGGCCCTTCTTGGTCGGCTTGAGCGCAACGCTCGAGAGCATGCCCGCGAACCATCCGGTGGTGCCGTCCTTGAGCACTTCGACCGTGCCGAGCGAGAAGTCCGAGGCGCGGCGCACCTCGTCGGCGATCTCGCGCAGCGGGTGGTCCGAGACGTAGATGCCGAGCATCTCCTTCTCGTAGGCGAGCTTCATCTTCTTGTCCCACTCGTCGCCGTCGGGCTCGGGGATCTCCACGGAGAAGCCGGAGTCCTCGGCACAGAGGTCGAACATCGAGACCTGCCCGGTGTCGACGTCCTTCGCCCGCTTGGCCGCGCTGTCCACACAGCTGTCCATCATGGAGAGCAGGTGCTTGCGGGTGTAGCCGGTCGAATCGAAGGCGCCGGCCTTGATGAGCGCCTCGAGCGTCTTCTTGTTGACCTGCCGGACGTCCACCCGCGCGCAGAAGTCATGGAGCGACGTGAAGCGCCCCCCTGCGTTGCGGGCCTTCACGATGAGATCGACGACTCCGGCACCGACTCCGCGGATGCCCTCGAGGCCGAAGCGGATGCCCTCGCCAGGGACCGGCGTGAAGTCCTTGCCCGACGAGTTCACGTCCGGCGGCAGCACCGTGTATCCCGCGCGGTTGCACTCGGCGACGTAGTGGACGATCTTGTCGGTCTTTCCGCTGTAGCTCGTGAGCACCGCGGCCATGTACTCGATCGGGTAGTGGGCCTTGAGGTAGGCGGTCTGCATGGTGATGACGCCGTAGGCCGCGGAGTGGCTCTTGTTGAAGGCGTACTCTGCGAACTTCTCGATGTCGGTCCACATGCGGTCGGGCAGCTTGGGGTCGTAGCCGCGCTCGATCGCACCTTCCACCCATGCGGCCTTGAGCGGCTCCAGGTCCTTGAGCTTCTTCTTGCCCATGGCCTTCCTGAGCTTGTCCGCCTTGGCCGCCGAGAAGCCGCTCATCTCCATGGAGATGCGCATGACCTGCTCCTGGTAGACGATCGCCCCGTAGGTCTCCTCGAGGATGGGCTTGAGCCGGTCGTCGTAGTAGGTGACCGCCTTGTTGCCCCGCTTACGGTCGACGAAGTCGTCGACCATGCCCGACTTGAGCGGTCCCGGCCGGTAGAGCGCCAGGATGGCCACGATGTCGCCGAAGGTCTCGGGCTTCATGCGCTTGAGCAGCTGCCGCATGCCGGCCGACTCGACCTGGAACACGCCGACCGTGTCCGCGCGCTGCAACAGGGCGAACGTGTCCGGATCGTCGAGCGGGAAGTCGTCGGGTACCAGGTGGATGCCGTGCAGGCGCTCCACGTTCTCGACGGCCTTGGCGATGACGGTGAGCGTCCGCAGGCCCAGGAAGTCCATCTTGAGCAGCCCCATGAGCGCGACCGTGGGACCGTCGTACTGGGTGATGACGGCGCCGCCCTTGGTGTCGTACTTGACCGGCACGTGGAAGTGCAGCGGGTCTCGGCAGATGACGACGCCGGCGGCGTGGACGCCCTCGCCGCGCGTCATGCCCTCGATGGCGCTCGCAGCGTCGACGATGCGCTTGGTGTCGGGATTGGAGCCGTACTCGGCCGTGAACTCGGTGCTCGCCTTCAGGGAAGATGCGATCGTGGCGTCGAGCTCGGCGCCGATCATCTTGCTGATCTTGTCGGGCACGCCGTACGGGTAGCCCATGACGCGGCCGGCATCGCGCACCGCGGCGCGCGCCTTCATCTTGTTGAAGGTGATGATCTGGGCGACCTTGTCGGCACCGTACTTCTCACGCACGTACTCGATGACCTCGAGGCGACGCTCGTCGTCGAAGTCCATGTCGATATCGGGCATCTCCGTGCGCTCGGGGTTGAGGAACCGCTCGAACAGCAGACCGTTGGAGATCGGGTCGAGCGCGGTGATGCCGAGCGAGTACGCGATGATCGAGCCCGCAGCCGAACCGCGGCCGGGGCCGACGCCGATGCCCTGCGCCTTGGCCCAGCGGGTGAAGTCCTCGACGATGAGGAAGTAGGCGGCGATGCCTTTGGGGCCGACCACCGCAAGCTCGGTGTCCAGACGCGTCATCGCTTCTTCGGGCACGGGGTCGCCGTAGCGCACCTTGAGACCCTCGATGCAGCGTTCACGCAGGTAGGACTCGGTGGTGTGAACCTCGGGCACCTCGAAGACGGGCAGGATGATGCGGTCGGTCTCGATCTCGACGTTGCACTTCTCGGCGATCGCCAGGGTGTTCGCGATGGCTTCGGGATAGTCACGGCCGATGGACTCGGCCATCTCCTCGGCGGACTTCATGTAGAACTCGTCGCACGAGAACTTCATCCTGCCGACCTGGTCGATGGTCGAGCCGGTGCCGATGCACAGCAGCAGGTCCTGCGTCTTGGCGTCCTCGCGCGTGAGGTAGTGGATGTCGTTGGTGGCCACGGTGGGCAGGCCGAGGTCGCCGGCGATCGTGGCGAGCTCGCGGTTGATCTGGGTCTGCGAGACGCCGTTGTTGGCGACGATCCCCTGCTCCTGCAGCTCGACGTAGAAGTCACCGGGGGCGAAGAGGTTCGAGTAGCGCTCGGCCCACACCCGGGCCTCCTCGGGCTGACCGCGCTCGATGGACTTCGACAGGATGCCGCTCATGCACGCCGAGGTACCGATGAGCCCCTCGGAGTAGCGCTCGAGCAGCTCCATGTCGACCTGCGGCTTGTAGTAGAAGCCGTCGACCGCCGCGTCGGAGACGAGCGCCATCAGGTTGCGGTAGCCCTCGGTGGTCTTGGCGAGCAACAGCAGGTGGAAGAGGTTGGGCTTGCCGTCACGCTTGCCGCGCGTGTCGGGGGTGAAGTAGACCTCGCAGCCGATGATGGGCTTGATGCCCGCCTTGCGGGCCTGGGTGTAGAAGTCGACCGCACCGTACATGTAGCCGTGGTCGGTGATCGCGAGCGCCGGCATCTCGAAGTCGACGGCCTGCCTGACCAGGTGTTTGACGCGCGCTGCACCGTCGAGCATGGAGTACTCGGAGTGCGTGTGCAGGTGTACGAAGGACATCGTCGGCGTCCCTACTCGGCCGGGGCGGACGTATCCGCGCCGCCGATGCGGCCGAGCACGCGCGCGTAGCCGTCGGCACCGTAGTGGAGGGACTTGCTCACGCGGGAGATGGTGGTCGCCGAGGCGCCCGTGATCTCTTGGATGGCCGTGTAGTGTTCGCCCGCGGCAAGCATCCGGGCGACTTCGAGCCGCTGGGCCATGTCCTGGATCTCGCGGATGGTACACAAGTCGATGAGCAGCGCGTACGCCTCATCGGCATCTTCAAGCGAGAGGAACGCGCGGATGAGATCGTCTACTTCGCGCGTGCGGACGCGAGCGTCTGACATTGGTGAGGGCCCCCTGAAAGCGACGTCGAAACCACAAGATATGCGGTCAGAATAGCACGCATGTCCCACATGCTGGGCCTGTGGATAGCCGAACGGTTGTTCGTTCGCGACGAGCGGCGCGGGCCCGCGGTCAGGTGAGCGGGCTGATCGGATCGTCGGTGGAGAGAGCCTCGTCGAGGCGCACCGAACGCGCGTTGGAACGTCCGCGGTCGAGCTTGGCGGCGTACGGCAGTGTGGTCAGGGCCACCACGCCCGCGATCACGGCGAGCGCGATCATCACCGGCTGGACGCCGAATGCCGCCGCAAGACCCGGCGCGAGCGCCAGAGGCACGATCTCGCCCGCGCTGCGATGGACCTGCGCGGTGCCCATGACCCGGCCGACGTACTCCGGGGGCGCGTCGCTCTGCATGAGCGTCCTGAGCAGCGGTTCGGTGGCACCGATGACCAGACCCCAGAACAACGCGCCGAAGGCGATGACCCTCAGGTCGGGCGTTCCGACGTAGATCGCCGCCCCCGCTCCCATGAGCCCGGCGCCGATGGCAAGCCCGCGCGCACTCGTCGCCCTTCCCGGCAGCTTCGTCAGGAGGAAGGCGCCGATTCCGATGCCCAGGCCGAAGATCGAGTTCATGTAGCCGATCGTCTCGATGCCGGTACCGACGACGTCTCGGTAGAACAGCGGCTCCAGCGCGCCGAACGCGCCGAAGCTGAACCACATCAGGGTGCCCATGAGCACGTAGTAGCGCACGCTCGGTATCCCGTAGGAGACCTTCATGCCCTCGACGAGGCTCGCGAATGCCGGCGGCTTGTCTCCGGACACCGGCGGAGTCGCGACGCCGAGAACGAGGAGCGCACCGGCGGTCGTGCAGATTGCATCGACGTAGAAGACGGCGTCCAGCGAGAACGTCGACGCGACGATGGCGCCCAGCGCAGGACCCAACACGAAGGCGAGCGCCCCGGCGCCCTCGATCAACGCGTTGATCCCCTCGATGGTGTCGGTCTCGTTCGCCAGGTACGGTGCGAACGAGCTGGTAGCGGTCATGATCGGCGCCGTGGCCAGACCGAGGAGCGCGCACATCGCGATCAGTTGGTTCAGCGACCCGACGAAGGTGACCGCGAGGACGATGGGTACGTAGACGAACTGCGAGCCCACGAGCACCCGCTGCGGGCCGAATCGGTCGACCAGCGAGCCGGCGATGAGCGCGCCCACCATCGAAGAGATGGCGAGGACCGCCATAAGCAGCGCGATCTGACCCGGAGTCGCCCGGTAGGTGTAGGCGGCCATTCCCCACACGCCGATGAAGAACGCCGCCTCGCCGCCCATGCGGGCGATGAGGCGCGCCAGGGTCACGCGTGCGATGGCAGGGTTGCGCAAGAGCATGGTGGGGCGGCTTTCAGTTCGAAGAAGTGCGGGGGACGATCAGTCTACAGGGCGAAGCTTCCGGCGTCGTCGCCGCCGACGACCTCGTTCTCGAGCGAGCCGACGTCCTCGATCCGGATCTCGACGCGATCCCCGACGCCGAGCGGGCCGATACCTCCCGGGGTGCCGGTGAGGACCACGTCACCCGGGACCAGCGTCATCACGCTGCTCACGAAGCTCACCAGCGTGTACGGGTCGAAGAGCATGTCGCTCGTACGCGCGCTCTGCCGGATCTCGCCGTTGACCCGGGTCTCGATGAGCAGGTCGCTCGGATCCACGTCGGTCGCCACCCACGGGCCGAGCGGGCAGAACCCGTCGAATCCCTTGGAGCGCGACCACTGCCCGTCGACCCGTTGCAGGTCGCGCGCGGTCACGTCGTTGCCGCACAGGAATCCGAGGACACTCTCGGCAGCCTGTGCAGGCGTCGCCCGATGCGTCCGGCGGCCGATGACCACGCCCAGCTCGCCTTCGTAGTCGACGCGCCCGACGCCGTCGGGGATCGGGATGTGCTGCCCGGGACCGATCACGGACGTGGACGGCTTGATGAAGATGACGGGCTCGAGCGGGGTCTCGTGTCCCATCTCGGCGATGTGCTTGCGGTAGTTGAGGCCGACACAGACGACCTTGGTGGGAGTGACCGGGCAGAGCAGGTGCGCGTGGACGAGCGGCACCACGCCCTCCGGCTCCCACTCGGCGAACGGCTCGTCGCTGAGCAGGGTGATCGAGAGGTCGTCTGCGAGTCCGTATCGGCAGTCGCCATCGTGAAGCAGACGAACCACGCGCATGCCACGCTCCCGAATCCATTCGAGCCGGTCTTGTCGTGGACTTGTTTCCATCGGCGTGGGGCCATCTCCTGCGAGTTTTCGGTGAACGGCGGGAACGGAGTGCTCAGGGCGCCTGCTCACGGGGCGGAAGGAGTCTACTCGACGCCCGTGTCGCCCGCTGACGAGATGCCGTACTCGAGCGCATCGACCAGCGCCTCCCATGAAGCCTCGATGATGTTCTCCGAGACTCCGACCGTGCCCCAGCTCTGCTCACCGTCACCGGACTCGATGAGCACGCGCGTGATCGCGGCGGTGCCCTTCTTCTCGTCGAGTACACGCACCTTGTAGTCCTCGAGCTCGATGTTCGCCAGGGCCGGGTAGAACCGGCCGATCGCGATGCGGAGCGCCTTGTCGAGTGCGTTGACCGGACCGTTGCCTTCGGCGGTGGCGATGTAGCGATGGCCGCCGACGAGGACCTTGATGGTCGCCTCGGTCATGACCCGCCCGTCTTCGCGCTTCTCGGCGATGACGCGGAAGGACTCGAGCGAGAACGACGGCTCGTAGGTGCCGAGGCGTTTGCGGAGCATCACCGAGAGCGAACCGTCGGCCGCCTCGAAGGAGTAGCCGCGGTACTCGAGCTCCTTGATCGCGTCGAGGGCGGCGATCACCTGGTCGTTGTCACCCGACAGATCGATGCCAAGCTCGGCCGCCTTCATGGTGAGCGAGGCGCGGCCGGCCAGCTCGCTGACGACGACACGCGCAAGGTTGCCCACGGCGGCGGGGTCGGCGTGCTCGTAGGCCTCGGGCAGCCGTGCCGCGGCGCTCGCATGGATGCCGCCCTTGTGCGCGAAGGCACTGGTGCCGACGTAGGGCTGGTACGGGTTCGGCGAGATGTTGGCGGTCTCGGCGACGAAGTGGCTCGTCTCGGTAAGAAGCTTGAGTTGCTCGGCCGAGAGCGCCTGATCGCCCATCTTGAGCACAAGCGAGGGGATGATGCTGATCAGATCGGCGTTGCCGGCGCGCTCGCCGTAGCCGTTCATGGTGCCCTGGACCTGGGTGCAGCCCGCTTCGACGGCCACCAGCGAGTTGGCGACCGCACAACCGGCGTCGTTGTGAGCGTGGATTCCGAGCGGCGCGGTCAGCACGAGGCCCATCTCGCCGACGATCTGCATCACCTCATGGGGCAGGGTCCCGCCGTTGGTGTCGCACAGGACGATCGCGTCGGCCCCTCCCCTCTCGGCGGCCGTGACGACCTCGATCGCGTAGGTCGGATTCGCCTTGTAGCCGTCGAAGAAGTGCTCGGCGTCGAAGAAGACCGTGCGGCCCTGGGCCTTGAGGTAGACGACCGAGTCGTGGACCATCCGCAGGTTCTCCTCGAGCGTGGTGCACAGCGTCTCGGTGACGTGGATGTCCCACGCCTTGCCGAAGATGCAGAGCGCTGAGCAGCCTGTGTCGAGCAGCGCCCAGAGGCCCCGGTCGTCCTCGGCCGGCGTGTCCTTGGCGCAGGTCATCCCGAATGCCGAGATGACCGCCTGCTCGAGCTTCAGGTCGCGTGCGCGCTCGAAGAACTCGACGTCCTTGGGATTGGAGCCGGGGAAGCCGCCCTCGATGTAGTGGATGCCGAGCAGGTCGAGCTTGGCCGCGATGCGCAGCTTGTCCTCGACCGAGAGGGACATGCCTTCGCGCTGCGTGCCGTCGCGAAGGGTTGTGTCGTAGAGCGTGACCATGGGTGGACTCCTCGGCAGGTCCGATGAACCGATGAGTCACAGTCTAACGCAGCATCCCCGACCGACGTGTCGTCGTGCCGAGCAACCGCGGCGCGAAGCAGACCGTCGGCTACTTCGGCGCCTGGCCCTCCCGTGCGGACAACAATCCCTTAGCTAGCCGACGTGTGTGGGCGAAGACCGCGTCGCCATGCAGATGGTTCCCGGAGTCGAAGAACGAGTCCACCGGCAAAGACTCCTGCCGAGGGAGAGCCGAGTGGGGTCACGCCTGCCCTGCGCTCGATGTCGGCGGCCGTGCGTTCGAAGACCGAGCGGATTCAGCGCATAGCGAGCATCCGGAATCGGGGGTGGCATGTAGTAGACCTCGGCGCCTCGCTCTCGCGCGCGAGCAGGCGAACCTCGGATGGCTTCAGGTTCCGCGCGTAGTCCTCCTCGTCAACGTGCGCAACGAGCTCCTCATCCTCGGCTCGTAGGTGGACTCGAGCTCGGCTGCCGGACCGGTTGTCGCCATAGGAGTTGAAGGCGGAGCGATAGTAGACGCCCCCCGATCCCAGCGCCGGGAACGACGTTGCGCAGTGCGTTGACCGCGACGTCGTGCAGCATGACCGGCGGTTGCTCGAGCACTGCCGATCGCAGTGTCGGCCACCAGTGTCGTCGCTCCACGAAGCGGCGGGCGCTCGGAGCGAAACGAAGGATCTCGGCGATGGTCAGATGGTTCGGCTCGTCCCGCCACACGATGTCGTACTCGGGAGACAGCACGACAACGTCACCCTCCCGCAGTCCATCGAGCGCCTCGTTGAGCATGAAGTCCAGTCCGAGTCCGGCGTGCAGGCCCATGTTGACGACGCTGTACTCGCCGCCGAGCTCTTGCTCGAGTGTCGGCGAGTCAATACCGAACGCGAGCCCGGAGCCACCGACGAGCACCAGCCTCGGCGACGGGGCTTCCTTCAGCAGGCGCTCCTTGTCCAGCACGGTCGCGTGCAGGTTGTTCGGTGGCAGCGACAGCAGGATCAGCACGGCGAGAACGCCGAGCTGAACGAGCGCGAAGATCGACTGTCGAGCCAGACAAAGCGCTTCATGCTCTGCCTCTAGAAGTCGAAGTAGATGAATCGGCCGGGGGTCAATGGCTGCGAGAGCAGGACCGTGATCCACACGACGGCGGTGTAGGCCATCCAGCGAACCACTCGCGGGGCCGCCTTGAACTCGAGCGGGCATTCTCGGCGCCGCTGGATCCACTCGACCACGAAGAACCCGAGCATGACAACGACCAGAAGGACGCGCGTGCTCGGGAACAGCGCGATCGGTGCGAGCCAATCACTCGCTGCCGAGGGCCATTTCAGCATGTTGCCCAGGATTCCTACTGCCTCGCTGACCGAAGCGGACCTGAAGAACACCCATGAGACGGTGATGAACGCGAAGGTAGCAAGCATCCGGCCAGCGGCCGCGAGTGTGAGTCGCTCCCCTCCCGGGGTCTCAGTGGCCTTGAGCACCGGCCTCGTGCGAAGCGCCGTGAAGCACACGGCGACGCCCAGCATCCCGCCCCACACGAGGAAGGTGGTGTTCGCGCCATGCCAGAGTCCGCTCAGCAGGAACGTGAGCATGACGTTGACTACGAGACGGGCTTTGCCGACCCGGCTCCCGCCGAGCGAAATGTACACGTAGTCCCGAAACCAGCTGGAGACCGAGATGTTCCAGCGCCGCCAGAACTCGGCCACATTCTGCGAGAAGTACGGATACGCGAAGTTGCGCACGGTCCTGATTCCCAGGAGCCGGGCCAGCCCCGTCGACATGTCGGTGTAGCCCGAGAAGTCGCAGTAGATCTGAACGCTGAAGAGCACCGCGCCGACGATCAGCACCGGGGCCGATTCCGTGCGCCAGTCGCCAAACGCCTTGCTGACAGAGAAGGCGAGCCCGTCGGCGATCGCGACCTTCTTGAACAGGCCCCAGAGCAGCATCCGCGACCCCTCGACCGCCATGGCGTAGTCGAACTTCCGCGCTGTGGCTATCTGCGGCATCAGGTCGCCGGCGCGGTCGATCGGACCGGCGAGCAGCTGCGGGAAGAACGCGACGTAGGTGGCGAAATCAAGTGCGGATCGCGTCGCGGGAGTGCGGCCTCTGTACACGTCGATCAGGTAGGACATCACCTTGAACAGGTAGAAGCTGATGCCGACGGGCAGCAGCAGGCTCAGCGTCGGCGGATCGACTCCGAATCCCAGCGTCGAAAGCAGCGCTCCGGCGCTCGATGCGAAGAAGCCCAGGTACTTGAACACACCGAGGACGCCGAGACACAGCGGCAAGCCGACGACGAGCACGGTCTTGCGACGGGCCGCGTCTTCGGCGGTCGAGATAGCCGGCCGGCGATGAACCCCACCGCAGTCGCTCCGGCCAGCAACCCGAGAAAGCGCACGTCGAAGGTCGCATACAGCCCGTAGCTCGCGACAAGCAGAAGCCACTTGCGCGCGGTCCCGCTCGACAGCGCCCAGTAGCCGGCGAAGACGAGCACGAAGAACAGGTAGAACCCGACGGTGACGGGCGCCACCTAGCGAGCACCTCCGGA